>CAWGVP010000008.1:0-41534 GCA_963826065.1 uncultured Gemmatimonadales bacterium | reverse complement strand
TCGTTCTGAGCGCAGCGAAGGAGGCATGAGTCGGCTCATGCCTCCTTCGCTGCGCTCAGGATGACAGGCCTGCGTCTCATGGCGCCGATGCCCGCTCTCCCTGCAGCCGCCGCACCAGCGCGGGCAGATTCTGGATGACCACGATCCGGGCCGCGGGGCTGCGGCGGACCATGACGAAGGTCTTCCCGTCCGGCGAGATGTCGTAGTTGGCGTGTGGCGCGGTGCCGACGATGTCCCCGATGGGAAAGAGCCGCTTGCGGCCGGTCACGCGCAGGGTCGGCATCGTGGCCACTGCCGCGGCAACGAGATAGGGATCGTTCTCCTTGAGCTCGCGATAGAACAGTTCCCGCCCATCGGGGCCCCACACCGGCTCGTTGCCCCCCTCGAGCGAGACCAGCACCTGGTCGTGCTCACCTGCGAGATCGCGCACGTAGACCTCGTCCCGGCCCGACTGGTCGGAGACGAACGAGATCCAGCGGCCGTCGGGCGATGCGGCCACGTACTGTTCCGTGAACGGGCTGGCGACGAGGGGCTCGATGGGGCCCTTGCCGGCGTTGCGGACGATCGCGGCGTCGGTTCGGAGTTGCGAGGCGGAATCCGACCGGCGCAGATCGGTGGCGGTGGTGACCAGGGCGCTGCCGTCTCGCAGCCAGACGCCGGTATAGGACAGCGAGCGCGACATCAGCAACGTGTCCGGCGGCTCGGCGCTGACCGGCGGCTTGCGCAGGAGAAGCAGAGTCACCCCGTCGGCCCGGTTGATCGGAACGATGTAGGTAATGAAGCGGCCGTCGGGGGTCCAGGTGGCATCGTGCCCGTCGCGATCGAAGCTGGCCCGGGAGAGGGTGCCCTCCTCCAGCGCCATGACCCAGACGTTGCGCCCCTCGATGGACGTGAAGTCGACGAGCAGCCGGCGGCCATCGGGCGAAAACAAAGGATGGTGGTAGTTGCGTCGCTCGCTGACGACCGACCTGCTGGCGCCGTTCCGGTCCACGAACACGAGCGACGCGGGCTCCTCGGGGACATACGCCACGTTGCCGTTGGCCGCCACGGCGAACTGGGCGATCGATGTCCCGGTGACGGCCACATTGGTGCCGACCGTAACGGGTACCCCCGTCAACCGGCGTCCGTCCTCGTCCAGAGGCGCGGCCTGCAAGATCCCGCCCTGCAGTACGAACACGAGAAAGCCTCGGGTGACCCGTGCCTCGACCACCGGCGTGCGCAGGAGCGGGGTCTCGGTGCGGCTCTCGAGATCCACCAGAAGCACGGGTCCGCCGGTGGTGCCGACCCGACTCCGGAGGACCAGTGCAGTCCGGCCGTCCCCCAGGATCTGCTGCATCACGTACTGGTCTCCCGGCACCCGTACGACCAGCGAATCCCCGACCACCTGTGCGATACTGCCGCCCGCGTGCCACAGGCTTCCATCCGGTGCCCACGCGGCATCGTCAGTCCGGAGCAACCGACGGACGAGCAGCTCGGGAGTGCCGCCCTCCAGGGGTAGTCGCTGTGCCTGGTTCAACACCGCCTGCGTCGCGACCAGATATCTGCCGTCGGGCGACACCAGCGGGCTGCCCAGTCGGACGGCGCCCGGAATCGGGGTCGGCCCCTCGGCGTCGAGTGCCTGGCGCACCAGACGCATGTCGCCGTCACCGCCCATCAGCGAGTAGACCAGGGCCTGGCCGTCGGGTTCGAAGGTCAGCTGCCGCTGTGTCGAGCTGGCGCCGCTCCCGCCCAGCCCGGGTGCGAGGATCGCGAGCCGCGAGGGCGAAACTTCCGGACGGGGGCGCAGCAGCGCCCACGTTGCCAGCGCCGACGCCAGACCGGCGGCCACCCAGCCCAGCCAAAGGAGCGCCGAGCGGGAGGCCCCGGCGGCCGGTGCCCGGGAGGCGGGAAGCGGGATGGTCGGTGCGCTGGTCGAGTGCTGCGGTCCCGCTCCGGCCAATGCGTCACTGAATTCCTTCGCCGAGCCCCAGCGATCGGCCGGGAGCTTCTGCAGCGCGGTGAGAATCGCGGATTCCGCCGGCGGGGGCACGGTCGGCCGCTTGGCACGGAGCGGCGGCGGCTGCTCGGTCAGCACCTTGGCGACGATGGCCTGAGAGTTGGGCCCGTTGAAGGGCGGCTCGCCGGCGAGCATCTCGTAGGTCATGGCGCCGAGCGCGTAGACGTCGCTCCGGGGGCCGATCACCCGCTCGCCCATCGCCTGCTCGGGCGACATGTAAGCCGGCGTGCCGAGCGACATCCCGGTCTGGGTCATGCGATGGCCGCCGGCCTGCTCCACGGCCAGTGCGATGCCGAAGTCGGCGACCAGCGCCGCCCCGTCCTGCAGCAGTGTGTTCTCCGGCTTGATGTCGCGATGGACGACGCCCTGGCGATGCGCGTAGTCGAGCGCGGAGGCGACTTCCCGCGCGAGCCGCAGAGCGTCCTCCACCGGGAGCTGCTTCTCGCGCTGGAGGCGCGCGCGCAGCGATTCGCCGGCGACGTACGGCATGACGTAGTAGAGCAGGCCGTCGGCCTCGCCCGAGTCGATCAGCCCGAGGATGTGCGGGTGCTGGAGATTGGCCGTGACCCTGATCTCACCGAGGAATCGCTCGCTGCCGAGCACGGCGGAGAGCTCGGGGTGGAGGACCTTGATCGCGACCTTGCGGCCGTGCTTGAGGTCCTCCGCGAGGTAGACGGTAGCCATCCCGCCCTGGCCCAGCTCGCGCAGGACGCGATACCGGTCGGCGACGGACGAGGCGAGGCGGGCCGCAGGGCTGGTCACGGTGGCTCGGTATGATGGGGAGACGGAGGCAATATTGCTTCGGTGCGAACGTTTGTCACCCTTCGCGCGGCTCAGGACGACACACTGCAACTGGATTCCGTCGTCTCCAACCGATACCCGCCATCCTCGATCTCCGCCCGGTCAGGACCGGCGCGTGCCCTGACGGATCTGCTTCGGTCCCAGCGGCGCGACGCGGAGGCGGACGAGGTCGCGCGGCAGTGGGAGGGTCAGGGCGCGGTCACTCCATGTGCAGCCCATCGAATCGCGCCAATGTCTTGCCCCCGGCGTCGGTCAATTCGAGCTGCTTGCCCGTGAGCTTCCATCCACTGACCTGGCCGAGCGCGTTCAGAAACGCCCGCTCGGTCTCCATTCCCTCCATGCAGGCCATCATGGTCGAGACCATCTTGTCGAGCTTCAGCCGGTCGCCCTTCAGCTCGTAGCCTCCGCTGAACTGGTTGCAGCCGCCCGAGCCGGCGGCGCGGTGGGTGCCCGTGTTGAGGATCAGGTGGGGCTCCTTCTGCTGCGAGTCCGCCACGACCGGCGCATCACCCAGGTGAGTCAGCTTCCAGTAGGTGTTCTCCAGCGACACGGTGGTCTCGCCGCCGGCCGGCGCGCGGCGCATCCGCAACTCCACCTCGTTGCCCTTACCCTGACTGAGGACCGGATAGTGCTGGTCGGTGAGGAAGAACGGCTTCCCATCCACCGTGATCCGCGCCCGCACCGTGTAGCTCCGCCGGGGATCGATGCGCGAGGTGGCGTAAGGGATCTCGAACCGGATCGGAGGATTGCCGGGGTTCTCGATCCGGGTCCGCCCGATCACCTCGGCCGGAGCATCGGCCTTCGAGACGTCCTCCAGCGTGGCCTCGAGCACCGCGCCCGGCGGGAGGGCCATGCGCTCGCGGTACGTCGCCGTTCCCTTGATGGCGCCCTGCATGGTTCCCTCCGAGCCGACCGGCTCGAACTCGTAGATGCCGCCGTCGGCCATCAGTGACATGAAGAGGTGGCCGTCCCGCATCACGTAGGAGCGAACGTAGGGCCACTGCTTGACGATCTGATCGTGCAGCGAGCCGGAAGGACACATGGCCCGGGTGAGGGCGAGCGGTCCGAACTCGAGCTGCGGCGGCCCCGAGGATTTCCAGGTGCCCATGCCGCGGTTGCAGTCGATGCGCGCGCTCAGCCGGCCGTCGGACTGGAACGCGATGGTGTACCTGGCGCGGTCATCCGGTGTCAGGACGGTTTCGTCGCCGCCCTCGAACTTGACCAATTGCCAGGTGGTGCCGCCAAGGTCCGAGAGCGCCGCCGGACCCGCCTCGGTCTGGGGGGCGGGCTCTTCCCGTGCGGAACTGCAATGGACCAGGCCGAGGAGCAGAACGAGGGTGAAGGCGTTGGAGGCTGCGGTGGGAGGAGACATGGTAGATCTCCTTTCGGTGTAAGGCAATTCTCGTGGCCGGGACGGGAACAATCAAGCGACAGGCCCCGGGTGAGATGTCACAGACTCGAGTTAAGCTCTCTCGGGCAGGCCGCCCATGACGACCGGCGTCCGGCCGGTTACCTTGGGAATTCCCCAACGAGAAACAATGTTTCATTCTCCCGACGGCACACTCCGGTATTCGCCACGCGATCTGATCGCATACCTCGAGGGAGACTTCGCCGCCTGGTGCGAGCGAATGCTCGCCGAACGCGGCCGTGCCGGTCGCGCCGGGCCCGCCGAGCTCGAATGGGCCACGCCCGACGAGGACGAGGATAGCGCGCTCGCAGCGCGGAAGGGCGACGAGCACGAGCACGCCTATCTGCTGCGGCTCCGGGAGCGGGAGCCGGGCCTGATCGAGATCGCCAGGCAGGATCCGAAGGGCCAGGAGCGAACCCTCGCCGCCATGCAGGCCGGCGCGCGGGTGATCTATCAGGCCCACCTGGTCGTGGACGGCTGGCAAGGCTATCCCGATTTTCTGTTCCGCTGTCCCGGTTCGGGGTGTCGGTGCGGCGGCTACCACTACACCCCCTGGGACACGAAGCTCGCCCGCTCCGCAAAGCCGCACTTCCTCATCCAGCTCTGCGCGTACGCCGAAATGCTCGAGCACATCGGGGGATTTCTGCCCGACGAGCTGGTGTTCGTGCTGGGCCAGGGTGACGAGCGAGCCTTCGCGACCCACGATTTCTTCTACTACTATCGCCAGCTCAAGCGTTCCTTCCTGACGTTCCAGTCGGCCTGGCGCGCCGCCGTCGTGCCGGACCCCGGCCTCGACCGGAGCTGGGGGCGGTGGGAAGGCGCCGCGGAGAAGCTGCTTGCGGAGTCGGACCACCTGAGCACGGTCGCGGGCATTTCTCGTGGACAGGTGCGACGGTTGGAAGAGGACGGAATCCAATCGCTCACCGCGCTGGCCGCCTGTGATCCCGGTCGGCGGGTCCAGCGCGTATCGTCGGCCGTCTTCGAGCGCCTTCGGATTCAGGCGGATTTCCAGCGGCGGTCGAACGGTCGTCAGCAGCCGCTCTGGCAGCTGCGTCCGCCGGTCGCCGAGGAGCCCCGACGCGGCCTGGCGATGCTGCCGCCGAAGTCGGATGGCGACGTGTTCTTCGACATGGAAGGCTTCCCCTACGCCGAGCGCGGGTTGGAGTACCTGTTCGGCGCGGTGACCGTGGACGACATCACGCCCCGCTTCCACGACTGGTGGGCGCACGACGAGACCGAAGAGCGCGCCGCATTCGAGCGTTTCATCGATTGGGTGGTGGCCCGATGGCGGGGGGATCCGTCGCTGCACGTCTACCACTACGCCCCGTACGAAACCTCCGCGGTCAAGCGGCTGATGGGGAAGTACGCCACCCGCGAGGCGGAAGTGGATGATCTGCTCCGGCATGGTGTGTTCGTGGACCTTTATGCCGTGGTGAAGCAGGGGTTCATCGTGGGGACGCCGAGCTACTCGCTGAAGGAGATCGAGCGACTGTATCGGCCACCGCGCGAGGGGGAGGTGAAGTCGGGCGGCGGGTCGGTGATCGAGTACCAGCGATGGCTCGACAGCGGAGAGCCGAGAGCGTGGGAGCGATCCCCGATCCTTCGGGCCATTCGGGACTACAACCAGGTGGACTGCGAGTCGCTGTGGGGGCTTCGGAGCTGGCTGCTGGACCGGCGCGAGCAGAGCGGGATAGCGTACGTGCCGAATCCCATGGCCCAGCTCCGGGACAAAGATGACACATCCCACGGTGGGCCCGACGCCGAAACCGGTGTGGCGGACCGGCTGCTGCTTCGATCGAAAGGATCGGATGCCGCGCGGGGTCGGCTGGACGAGCTGATCGGCTGGCTGGTCGAGTTCCATCGCCGCGAGGAAAAGCCCATGTGGTGGCGGATGTTCGAGCGCCACGCGATGACCATGGAGCAGCGGCACGACGACGTCGACTGTCTCGCGGGCCTGTCGCGGACCGAGACGCCACCGAGCAAGATCAAGAACTCGTCGGGCCTCGAGTACAGCTTCGATCGCGATCAGGAGACCAGGCTCCGCGCGGGTGACCGTTGCTACGTCGCGGGCTCGATCGAGAGTACCTACCAGATCGACAGCCTGGACCTGGACGGCGGATTGGTGGTGATCAAGGTCGGACCCGGCAAGTCCCTGCCCGACCATATCTGTCTCATCCCCGATGAGCACTTGAGCGCCAAGCCCATCAAGGCGGCGATCAAGCGGTATGCCGAGGCCTGGGAGCAGGGGGAAGTCGCCTCACAAGCGGTGGACGACCTGCTCCGGCGATGCCGGCCGCGAATCGTGGGACACGATGGCGGACGGTTGATCAGGGAAGGCGAGGACATCGTGCCGCGCGTCCGCGATCTCGTGTCCCGGCTGGACCGGAGCACACTCTGCATCCAGGGTCCCCCCGGCACGGGGAAGACTTACACCGCGGCCGCGATGATCGCGGACCTGCTCTGCCGCGGCATGAGAGTCGGAGTGACCGCGAACAGCCACAAGGTGATCCTCAATCTCATGCGCGCCGTGGTGAAGGCCATGGGACCCTCCGGTGTCTCCGTGCCGCTTTACAAGGTGGGTGGCGACGAGGCCGAGCCGATGGTGGATCAGGGCATCGTGCAGGCGCTGGACTCCGGCGACACCGCCAGCGTGCTCGGCGCGGGCCCGGTGCTGGTCGGCGGTACTGCGTGGGTCTTCAGCCGGGAGGACGTCGCCGGAGGCTTCGACTACCTCTTCGTGGACGAGGCCGGGCAGGTCTCGCTCGCGAACGCGGTGGCCATGGGGCTCTCGGCACGCAACCTGATCCTCATCGGTGACCAGATGCAGCTGGCCCAGCCGGTGAAAGGCATTCACCCCGGTGACACAGGGCTCTCCTGTCTCGAGTATCTCCTGCACGGCCACGCCACCGTGCCCGACGACGTCGGCGTGTTCCTCGGCAAATCCCGCCGGATGCACCCCGACGTATGCCGCTTCGTCTCGGAGGCGGTCTACGAGGGTCGGCTCGGCAGCATACCGGCAACCGAGAGACATCGGGTGATCCGAAGCGCCCAGCCGGGGCTGGTGCCGGCGGAGACCGGAATCGTCTGGGTACCGGTCGAGCATGACGGATGCGGCCAGTCGAGCGAGGAGGAATGCGAGACCATCGGCGTGATCGTGTCGGAGCTCCTCCAGCGGACGGTGGTCGGCGGGGATGGGACCGAGCGCCCCATGACGCTCGGCGACATTCTGATCGTGGCCCCGTTCAATGCCCAGGTGCGGTGCCTGCGCGAGAAGCTCGGCGCCGGGATTCAGATCGGATCGGTGGACAAGTTCCAGGGGCAGGAGGCCCCGGTGGTCATCGTCTCGCTCTGCGCCTCGACGCTCGATGAAGCCCCCCGAGGGGCGCGTTTTCTCCTGAGCCCCAACCGGCTGAACGTAGCGGTCTCGCGGGCCGAGGCGTTGGCGATCGTCGTGGGATCTCCGGAACTGCTCGAAGTCCGCTGCCGCTCGGTGGAGGAGATGAAGCTGGTGAACCTGCTGTGCCGTCTGGCGCAGTACTCCGAGCAACGATCGACTGTCGGCACGAGCGGATGAAGCCGCCCAAGATCCAGCGCTGGATCGATCTCCTCGCCGCCCTCCTCGCCCGCCGCTGGCCCGCGACCTTCGATGAGCTGATCCGCGATGTCCCCGCCTACGCCGGCGGCGAGCAGACCCACGAGACCCGACGCCGGATGTTCGAGCGCGACAAGGACGAGCTGCGCGATTTCGGGATTCCCATCGACACCGTGCCGGCCCCCGACGAGGGCGGTGCCGCGGGCTATCAGCTCCGCATCCGGGATTTCTATCTCCCCTACCTCGCCCTGCGGGCCGACGGCGGAACGAAGGCACCGCGGAAGACCGACAAGTACGGATATTCGTCGCTTCCGGTGCTCACCTTCGAGGCCGAGGAGCTGGCGGCGATCGCGGAGGCCGCCGGGCGACTCCGGGAGCTGGGAGATCCGCTACTGGCGGAGCACGCGGAGTCCGCGATCCGGAAGCTGGCGTGCGACCTGCCGGTGGATGCGGCGCCGCGGCCGGATTCGCGGGTTGCACCTCCGTCAGCTCGACCGGCGCCGGAGTCGTTCGAAATCCTGGGCGAGGCCCTTCGGAGGCGCAAGCAGGTGAGCTTCACATATCACACGATGGGCACCGACGCCAAGGCCCCCCGCACGGTGCAGCCGTTCGGTCTCTTCTTCCTGAACCAGCACTGGTATCTGGCCGCCCGCACGCCGGACGATGCGACGGTCAAGAACTACCGGCTCAACCGGATCGCCGGCGCCAAGGCGAACCCCAGGCAGCCGGGCACGCCGGACTACGAGATTCCGGAGGCCTTCGACCTTCAGGAGCATGCCCGCTCCCGCCAGGCATGGGAGCTCGGCACCGGCGACGCGATCACCGCGGTCGTGGCACTTCGGAGCGCATCCGGCGCCGCGGTCGCGGCGCACCGACTGGGTGATGAAGTGGAAGGCGCCGACCACCTCCGACGGTTTCGGGTGCGCCGGGTGGACGGCTTCACCCGGTGGCTCCTCTCCTTCGCCGGCGACCTGGAGCCGGTCTCGCCCGCGCAGGTGGTGGACGAGTATGCCGGCCTGGTCCGCGAGACGCTGGCCCATCATGGCTGAGAGCGCCGCGGCCCAGCTTCGCCGCGTCCTCCACCTGATTCCCCATCTCGCCGACGGCGAGCCGCACCCCCTCCGTGAGGTGGCGAGGAAGGCAAACGTGGCGGAGGAGACGGTGCTCCGCGACCTCCAGTCCATTTCGGAGCGGTTCGAGGTGCCGGGCGGGTTCGTCGAAGGCCTCCAGATCTACATCGAGCCGGAAGGCGTGTCCCTGCACTCGAACCACCTGTTGCGTCCGATGCGCCTGACGCGAGGAGAGCTCTGCGCGCTCGAGCTGGGTCTCACCATGCTGCGCAGGGAGCGGACGCCGGAGGAGCACCGTGCGATCGACGGAGCGCTGGAGCGCTTGCGCGGCGCGATCGTCCGGCTCCCGCCCGACGACGCGGGAGACGCGGTAACCGCCACGGCGCCGGTTCCCCCCGGGCGGCTCGAGCACCTGCGCGCCATCCGCGATGCGCAGCGGGAGCATCGCAAGGTCCGGCTCAGCTACCGGAAGGGCGGCGACCGGGCGTCATCGCGACGGATCATCTGCCCCTACGCGATCGTCTTCGCCGGCGGCATGTGGTACACGGTTGCCCACTGCGAGAGCAGCGACGGGGTGCGGTTCTTCCGGCTGGACCGGGTGGAGGAAGTCGAGCCGCTCGATGCCCGTTTCGAGCCCGTGGCACGCGATGCGGTGGACGAGGTGGTGCGGCACGGACGCGCGTTCCGGAGCGAGTCGGCGGAGCGGCTGACGGTCCGCTATTCGCCGAAGGTGGCCCGGTGGATCGCGGAGCGGGAAGGGAAGACCCCGGCGGCCGACGGCTCGCTCACGATGGACCACCCGCTGGCGGACATCGATTGGGCGGTGCGCCATGTGCTCCAGTACGGCCCCGACGTCGAGGTGCTCCAGCCGGCATCGGTGCGGGAAGCGGTAGTCGAACGGCTCCGGCGGATCGCGGGCGCGTGATGGGCCGCCGACAGCGCCGCGCTCACCGGCTCCACGGCCGGCCCGCCACGACGGGGACGGCGCAGTCGGGGCAGGAGCCCCCCTCCATCAGCAGGGTGGCGCCGCAACGCGGGCAATACGACCGGCCGCCGTCCTCCCTTCGGGGGACGGAGGCCACGATGGACTCGAGCTCGGCGGCGTTCGCTGCCGCGGTCAGATCGGGATCCGCGGCGCCGCCACGGAGCACGTCATATGCCCGCGACCGCGCCCAGCGGACGAATACCAGCTCCCCCGCGAGCGCGCGGCACGCCTGGGCCGGCGAGGCACCGGCCACCGCGGCCTGGTAGAGACCTTCGACCACCCGCCCGCTGGCGAACGGCGAGCACCAGCCCAGCACCTGCCCGCGACGCAGGGTCACCCCTGGATCCAGACGCCGAAGCGCCACCGCGCCGGCGACGGCGGTCCCGACCGCAAGCGCAACCACCACGCACGCGGCAGCAAGGAAGCCCACCGCCCCGAGGCGTGCGGTCGCGATAGGCAAGCCGAACACCAGCGCCGTCAGAGTGAGCGCCGCGGCGCCGGCAAGCCAGGGCGCGGCGCGATTCGCCCGGCGTAGCCGTTCCGCGAGCTCGTCGTTCGAACGGGTGGCGGGGCCGTCGAGCGGCGGCAGCACCAGGCCCGGAGCGAGCGGTGACCACCAGGAGACCAGCCGCCACCGCTCGCGTGGCGCCGCCTCGCAGGCCGGCCTCCAGCCGCTCCACCCGGTGCCGCGAACGACGAGGGCTCCGGCGGGAACCCGCCGGAGCCCTTCCAGAAGCACGAGCCCCCCGAAGACGCCGATGATCTGCCAGTCGACTCCGTCCAGCAGGGCTACCGTCACGCGTTGGCCGTCGAATCCTTGCGCTTGCCGAAGAGGAGCTTCCGGATGGCGGCCACGCCGGCGGCCAGGCCCAACAGGATCGCTTTGCCGAACTTCTGGAGCAGTCCGGTCTTGGCCAGCACGGCGCCGGCACCGCCCGCCACCAGTGCGGTCAGACCGTAGGCCGCGATCTTGTCGCCGTCGCGCCACTCGGCGTAGGTGTGGCCAGTCTTGTACTTGAAATCGCCGACCACGGCGTTGAAGACCGGCAGCGCCTGCTCGTAGTAGTCCGGGGAGACGACCAGGTCGACCGACATCACGCCGCCCCGGCCGAGCAGACGGACGGAGTGGTTGAGGACCTGGCTATTGTCCTCGCTGTGCAGTCGGGTGGCCCAGGTGAGGTTCCTGGTCTGCTCGTCGTAATGCGGCGCCAGCTGCCAGCCGTCGAGATAGATGGCCTCCCAGCCCCGCTCCCTGCGCTCCCGGTTGCCGTGCTCGTTCCCTTCCTTCAGGCTCGCCAGAATGGCGTCGGCGTCGAGTGACTCCTTTTCATCGTCCTTCACATATCCACCGTCGTCGAACTCGAAGACGGCGAACCAGGTGGTCTCCGTCTCACCGTTGGCGTCGGCGATCCGGCAGAGCACGGTGCCGCGCTCGCGGCCATTCACCGGGTTCTGGCTGAGCTCCATGAACTGGCGCGTGCCGTCGGCGCCGGTGAAGGTGCAGCCGTCCGGGGTGGCCACCTGGGCCTCGGCGCCGAGATCGCCGAGCATGGGTCCAGGCTGCCAAGGAATCTTGCTGAACGCATCCTCTGCCGACTCTTGCGCCAGTCCCGTGGCCACGGGGGCGAGCAGCAGCAGGAACGCCAACATCAGGCGGGAAGCGGACATCGACCCTCCGGAGGAAGTTGCCGGACCACCTCGGATCTGGAAACGGGGATGGTACTGGCAACAAGCCTGCCGCGGGTCCTGGGCCCCGGGCTCCGGCCGAGCGGGTCAAGGTTGGCGCCAGCGGCCACCGTCACGGGCGATGAACTCGTCCGCGATCTCCGGCCCCCAACTCCCTGCCGAGTAATTGGGGAAGTGCAGAGGTTCCTGCTCCTGCCAGGCCGCGGTCACCGGATCCACCACCTCCCATGCGGCCTCGACCGCGTCTCCCCGGGTGAAGAGCGTGGCGTCCCCCGCCATGCAGTCGAGCAGCAAGGTCTCGTAGGCCGAGTGCGTCGCCCGGCCGAACGCTTCGGCGTATCTGAAGTCCATCTGCGCCGCCGTCGTCCGCACGCCGATCCCGGGCACTTTGATGTCGAAGGAGAGCGAGATGCCCTCCTCCGGCTGCACCCGGATGGCGATGACGTTGGGTCGGAGCGTCTTGACCTGTTCCTGCGGAAACATCAACTGGGGCGGCTCCCGGAACTGAATCGCGATTTCGGTCACCCGCCGCGGCATCCGCTTTCCGGATCGGAGGAAAAACGGCACCCCTTGCCAGCGCCAGTTGTCCACCAGCAGCCGGAGGACCGCCCAGGTCGCCGTGTTCGAGCCGGGGTCGACCCCCGGCTCCTGGCGGTAGCCCGGCACCGTCTGGGCTCCGACGCGGCCCGGGCCATACTGCCCCCGGACGGAGTGGTCATTCACCTTCGCGGCGGAGACCGGGCGAATCGCGCGCATCACCTTGGTCTTCTCGTCCCGGACCGCGTCGGCCTGGAACGCGACGGGGGGCTCCATTGCGGTGAGCGACAGGAGCTGGAGCAGATGGTTCTGGAACATGTCACGCACCACACCCGCTTGCTCGTAGTAGCCTGCCCGGTGCTCCACGCCGACCGTTTCCGCGGCGGTGATCTGGACATGGTGGATGTGATGCCTATTCCAGATCGGCTCGAAGATCGAGTTCGCGAACCGGAAGACCATCAGGTTCTGCACCGTCTCCTTGCCGAGATAGTGGTCGATGCGGTACACCTGATGCTCGGCGAAGGCCCCGCCGACGGCGCGGTTGAGGGCCCTGGCGCTCTCCAGGTCGTGACCGAACGGCTTCTCGATCACCAGCCGGGTCCAGGGTCGCGCCGACCGCTGGGCGACCCGCGGGGCGATGCCGCTGCCCGACAAGTGGTCGATGGTCTCGCGGTAGATGTCGGGCGGCACCGCCAGATAGAACAGCCGCCCGTCGCTCCGGGGCCGAGCCGACTCGAGCGCGGCCAGCCGCTCGCCCAGCGCGGCGTAGGTGCCGCCCACGGTGAAGTCGCCGCGCACGTAGCTCAGCCGCGGGGCGAACCGGGCCCATTTCTCTTCGTCGATCTCCCCGGCGGGGCTGGGATCGTCCGCATGGCGCGCCGAGTCGTAGACCAGCTGCCGGAAGGCATCGTCGGTCATGGCGGCGCGTGCCACCCCGACCAACGCGAAATCCGGGTGCAACAGCCCGTCGCACTCCAGGTGGAAAAGCGCGGGGAAGAGCTTGCGCCGGGCCAGGTCGCCGCCGGCGCCGAAGATGACTACGCTGCAGGCGTCGCCCCGCTTGAGCGGCTGTGGCAGGACCGGGGTCTCGCAGCGGACGGGAACGGGGACCGGGACCGTGGCGGACGCGCTCATGCCTGTTTCACCGCGTGGCCGCCGAACTGGTGCCGCAGCGCCGCGATGACCTTGGCCGAGAACGACTCGTCCTGCCGGGACGCGAAACGCATCAGAAGAGAGAGGGTGATGACCGGTGCCGGGACGCTCTGATCGATGGCCTCCTGCACGGTCCAGCGTCCCTCGCCCGAATCGTCCACATAGCCCCGGATGTCGGCCAGGTCGGCGCTGTCGGCGAAGGCTCGCTCGGCGAGCTCGTTGAGCCAGGAGCGCACCACGCTGCCGTGATTCCACACTGCGGCGATCTGGTGCAGGTCGAGCTCGAACTCCTTCGAGTGGTGCAGGATCTCGTAGCCTTCGGCGTACGCCTGAAGGAGGCCGTACTCGATCCCGTTGTGCACCATCTTGACGTAATGGCCGGCGCCGGTGGGACCGACGTGCGCGAACCCGCTCTCCGGCGCGAGGGTCCGGAAGATGGGCTCGGCTCGCCCGACGGCCGCGGGGCTGCCGCCGACCATCAGACAGTATCCGTTCTCCAGACCCCAGATCCCTCCGCTGGTGCCCGCATCCACCAGCTCGACGCCGCGGGCGCGCAAGGCGGCGCCGCGCCGGATGGTGTCGTGGAAGTTGGAGTTCCCGCCGTCGATGACGATATCGCCCCGGTCCAGTCCGGGCAGGAGCTGCTCGATGGTCTGATCCACCGGTGCGCCGGCCGGCACCATGAGCCAGACGATGCGTGGCGCCTTCAGGCGCCGGGCCAGGTCGGCGAGATCCTTCGCGCCCTCCGCCCCCTCCGCGGCGAGCTCGGCGACGGCGTCACTACTCCGGTCCCACGCCACCACGTCGTGTCCACCGCCGAGCAGGCGGCGGACCATGTTGCCGCCCATTCGGCCCAGACCCACCATCGCCAGTTTCATCGTTGTCCCCTCGTCCGGGATGTCATCGTGTCATCCCGAGCGGAGCGAGGGACCGGCCCGGGCATGCGAGTGAGCAGAGACGGCTCCTTGCCTCACTCTCATGAGCGGTCCGATCCCTCGCTCCGCTCGGGATGACGAGTGTCCGCGCTGCCGCCGTTGCGGAGCGCCGCACGCTTGCGGCCGATCGTGCCGACCAGCGAGGCGTAGGAGCGGGAGAACTTCTCGATCCCCTGGTCCTCCAGCACCCGGGCGACTTCGGCGAAATCCACCCCGATGCGAGCCAGCCGCTCCATGCGCGCGCGGGCGTCGTCCTCGTGCCCGGCCAGCGTCGGGGCCACGGTGCCGTGGTCCTCGAACTTCGCCAGCGTATCGGGCGGGACCGTGTTGATCGTGTCCCGGCCGATGAGCTGGTCCAAATACAACACGTCGGAGTAGGCCGGATTCTTGGTGCTGGTGCTGGCCCAGAGCGGCCGTTGCACCCTGGCGCCCCGGGCGGCGAGCCGCCGCCACCGCTCACTCGCTGTGATCCGCTGGAACTCCGCATAGGCGAGGCGGGCGTTGGCGATGCCGATGGTGCCGGCGAGCTCGCCCGCCTCGGGCCGGCCGATCCGGTCGAGACGGGCGCCCACTTCGGTGTCCACCCGGCTCACGAAGAACGAGGCGACCGAAGCGAGGCGGCCGACCGACAGGCCCTTGGAAAGCCGGGTCTCCAGCGCCGCCAGGTAGGCCTCGGCCACCTTCAGGTAGTGCTCGACCGAGAAGAGAAGGGTGATGTTGATGTTGATGCCCTCCGCGAGGCAACGTTCCACCGCGGGCCACCCCTCCCGGGTGCCTGGAATCTTGATCATGACGTTGGGCCGATCCAGCGCGCGCCAGAGTCGCTCCGCTTCGGCGACGGACTTCGCCGTGTCGCGCGCGAGCGCCGGGGAGACCTCCAGGGAGACGAAGCCGTCCGCCCCGTCGGTGTCGTCGTAGACCGGCCGGAAGCGATCGGCCGCCTCGCGTACGTCCTCGATCGCCAGCGCGTCGAAGATCTCCGCGTCGGATTTCCCCGTGTCGGCCAGCCGGGCGATGCCCTCGTCATAGTCGGCGCCGTGGCCGATGGACTGCTCGAAGATGGTGGGGTTGGACGTCATGCCCCGGAGGCCGGCCGCAATCAGCCCGGCCAGCTCGCCGGAGCGCGTCATGCCGCGGCTGAGATAGTCCAGCCAGACGCTCTGCCCCTGCTCCAGCAGCTCCCGCATGCGGAGCCCGGTCATCGTTGATGTGGTCATCTGTGCCTCGTCGGTTCATTTCCCCAGGAGTCGCTCCACCCGCGCCACCACGGCGTCGG
This sequence comes from uncultured Gemmatimonadales bacterium, assembly GCA_963826065.1. Classification (GTDB taxonomy): domain Bacteria; phylum Gemmatimonadota; class Gemmatimonadetes; order Gemmatimonadales; family GWC2-71-9; genus CAVVWJ01. Next base: position 26,096 of record CAWGVP010000008.1, on the reverse strand, counting down.
GCGTGAAGCCCAGCTCCCGATAGATGCGTTCCTGCGGCGCGGACGCGCCGAAGCGGGTCAGGCCGATGACCTCGCCCTGGTCGCCGACCCAGCGGTACCACGGCATCGGATGCGCCGCCTCGACCGCGAGCCGCCGGCGGACGCCGGGCGGCAGCACCTCGTCGCGGTAGCTCTCCGGCTGGGCCGCGAACAGCTCCAGACTGGGGACGCTCACCACGCGCGCCGCCACCTGGCGCGCGGCGAGCTTCTCCTGGGCCGCGAGCACGATCTCCACCTCGGATCCGCTGGCGAGCAGGATGACCTCGGGCCGATTGCCCGCGGCCTCGGACAGCACGTAGGCGCCGCGGGCGACCCCGGCCGCGGCGTTGACTTTCGATCGGTCGAAGACCGCGAGATTCTGCCGGCTCAGCGCGATTGCCACCGGGCCGCCGCGGTGCCCGATCGCCACCCGCCAGGCCTCGGTGGTCTCGTTCGCGTCCGCCGGGCGGAGCAGCGTCAGGTGCGGAATGGCGCGGAGGAGCGCCAGCATCTCCACCGGCTGGTGCGTCGGTCCATCCTCGCCCAGTCCGATCGAGTCATGGGTGAAGACGTAAATCACCTGGCGCTCCATCAGGGCGGCGAGCCGGATGGGCGGGCGCATGTAGTCGGAGAAGATGAGGAAGGTGGCGCCGTAGGGAAGAATGCCGCCGTGCAGACTCATGCCGTTGAGCACCGTGCCCATGGCGTGCTCCCGGACGCCGAAATGCAGGTTGCGGCCGGCGTAGGAGCCGGCCTCGAAGTCACCTGCGTCCTTGATCAACGTCTTGGTGGATGGGGCCAGATCGGCAGCCCCGCCCATCAGCTCGGGCAGCCGGGGCGCGATGGCGTTGAGCACCTTCTCCGACGCATTCCGGGTGGCGATGGGCTTGCCCGGCGGGAACGTCGGCAGGTGCGCATCCCACCCGCGAGGCAGCTCACCCCGGACCCGGCGGTCGAGCTCGGTCGCGCGGTCCGGGCGGGCGGCCTGGAACGCGTCGTACCGGCGACGCCATTCCGACTCCAGCGAGGCTCCCCGCTCGACGCACTTCCGCCACTCGGCCAGCGCCTCCTCCGGGACGTAGAAGGGCTCGGTCGAGGGCCAGCCCAGCGCCTGCTTGGTGAGCCGGACCTCCTCGTCGCCCAACGGCGAGCCGTGCGCCTCCGCGGTGTCCACCTTGTTGGGGCTGCCGTAGGCGATGTGGGTCCGCACCACGATCAGGGAGGGCCGCCCGGTGTCCGCGATCGCCGCCCGGGTGGCGGCGTCGAGGGCGTCGAGATCGTTGCCGTCCGCCACGTGCTGCACGTGCCAGCCGTATGCCTCGAAGCGGGCGCCGACGTCCTCACTGAAGGCCAGCGAAGTCTCGCCCTCGATGGTGATCCGGTTGTCGTCGTAGAAACCGATGAGCTTCCCCAGCCGCAGATGACCGGCGAGGGAAGCCGCCTCGTGAGACGCGCCTTCCATCATGTCGCCGTCGCTGGCGATGAAGAACGTGCGGTGGTTCACCGGCCGGTGGCCGGCCGCGTTGAACACCGCCGCCAGATGGGCCTCCGCCATCGCCAGCCCGACGGCGTTGCCAACCCCCTGGCCCAGGGGGCCGGTGGTGACCTCGACCCCGGGGGTGACGCCGTACTCGGGATGCCCGGGCGTCCGGCTATCCCACTGGCGGAACTGCTCGATGTCCTCCAGCCCGAGGTCGTAACCCGAGAGGTACAGCGTGCTGTACAGCAGCATCGAGGCGTGGCCCGCGGAGAGTACGAACCGGTCGCGATCCATCCAGCGGGGGTTGGCCGGATTGTGACGCAGGTGCCGGGTGTAGAGCAGGTAGGCCAGAGGGGCCAGCGCCATCGGAGTGCCGGGATGCCCCGACTCCGCCTTCTGCACCGCATCCATCGAGAGGGTGCGGATGGTGTCTATGCAGAGCTGGTCGAGGGACTGGGTTGTGGAAGCGATGCTGGGTGCCATGTCGAACCTTTCGACTGATCCATCGAGATGCGCGCCGCGACCGCCGCGGCGCCGTAGAGCGCGACATCGTCGGTGAGGATGACCCGGACGGGGATTCGGGCCACCAGGCTCGAGAGCCGGCCCTTATCATGGAAGGCCTGCATGAACGACCCCGACGCGAGCCGCTCCACCATCCGCGGGGCGATGCCTCCCGCGACGTAGACCCCACCGGTAGCGAGAATCGTGAGCGCCAGATTGCCTGCCGCGGCGCCGTAGACCCGGGTGAAGATCTCCAGCGTGCGGACCGAGAGCGGGTCGGTGCCGGCGAGTCCGTGCCGGACGATGGCCGGAGCCGGGTCGCCGTCGGCCATTTCCTCGCGGACCGCCGCCTGTTCCTCGGCCGCGCCGGTGGACCGGAGGAAGCGGTAGATGCGCGCGATACCCGGGCCCGACACGATCCGCTCGAACGACACCCGGCCCAGCTCGCCGCTGAGATGCGCGAGGAGATCGCGCTGGATCGCGTCGGTCGGGGCGAAGTCCACGTGGCCGCCCTCGGAGGGATAGACCTCGTAGCGGTCCCCGCTCCAGAGCAGATAGCCGTGGCCGAGCCCGGTGCCGGCGCCGATCAGGGCGATGGGCCCATGGGCGACCTCGACCCCTTCCTGGAGCACGGCGATCTCGTCCTCCGACAGGCTGTGGAGGCCGTACCCGATCGCGCGAAAGTCGTTGATGATCGTGGTCCGGGGAATGCCGATGTCATGCGCCAGCTGGCGCGCGCTCAACTTCCAGGGAAGGTTGCGCGGGGCGCAGTCGCCGTTGACGATGGGGCAGGCGATGCCGACACAGGCGTGCTCGGGCCGAGCGCCGGCCTCGGCGATGTAGCGCAGGACCAGCGGTGCCAGGCCGGACGACTCTGCGCTGGGGTAGCGCGCCTCATGGACGATCCGCATGTCCGCCGGACCGTGGATGTCCACCATGGCGAACCTGGCGTTGGTACCGCCGATGTCGCCCACCAGGGCCCGAAGCGTCATCGCCGAGCCTCCAGCCGCGCAGCGGCGGCGGTGTCCGCGATCCAGAGACCCGACCGCGCCAGCTGCCCCGGCGTGCTCTCGGGATCGGCGGGTCCGTCCACGACGCGGGCCAGCGCCTCGGCTTTCGCCGACCCGGACACCAGCCCGATGGTGAGCCCGGCGTCGCGGATCACCGGCGGGGTGATGGTCAGACGCTCTCGCGGCGGCTTGGGCCCTACCACGGCGATGACGCGGCGGCGGCTCTCGCCGAGCGACGGGGCACCGGGGAACAGCGAGGCGACGTGCCCGTCCTCGCCCAGACCGAGTACCACCAGGTCGAGCCGTCGGGGCAGGAGCGCTTCGTAGTCCCGGGCGGCCCCGTCGCGGTCGAGTCGCTCCCCCTCCATCCTATGAACCTGGTCCGAGGGTATCGGCACACGGTCCAGCAATGATTCCCTGATCATGCCGTAGTTGCTCGCTGCGTGGTCGGTCGGGACACAGCGCTCGTCGGCGAAGTACAGGTCCGTCCGAGCCCACGTCTCCCGATCGGCCAAGGTGGCGCCGAGGCGTTGGTACACCGGCCGGGGCGTGGTGCCGCCCGAGAGCGCCAGGGAACAGCGCTCCGCGGACTGGAGGACGCGTCGGATCTCTCCCGCCAGCCGTCGAGCAGCCTGGCTGGCGAATGCCGCCGGGTCGACGACGAGGACTTCGGCCGTCACAGGCCAACCGTAGGATTACGAAGCTGGAGCGGTAGCGACGGTTGCGTCCGGAGGGCGCGATCGGTGGGGAAGCGGGAGGGGCTGCCGGACAACCGGTACAACGGACCTGCCTTGCAGAGACGGAAGGAAGGGACGCTCTCTCGCAACATAAGACTGTTTCGCCGTGAAGGCGCCAATGCGGCGCGGTCCACGACAAGAAAACGATCTTGACAGTGCAACGTTGCACTGTTAAAATGGCTCTGTGCCTGACGACCGCCGGGTCTACGACCTCACCGAGCTGAGTGACCGCGCACGGGTAACTCCGCGCACGGTGCGGTATTACATCCAGCAGGGGCTGTTGCGCGCCCCCGGCACCACCGGACCGGGCGCCAAGTACGGAGAGGATCACCTGAACCGGCTCCGGCTGATCCGCCGGCTTCAGCAGATCCACCTGCCCCTGGCCGAGATTCGCCGCCGGCTGGAAATGCTGAGCGACCCGGAAGTGCGGGACCTGTTGGCGGAAGACCTGAAGGTGAGCGGGGCCAGAACCAGGTCGGCCGAGTCCGCTGCTGATTATGCCCGCGGGCTCTTGAGCGCCATGGTCGCCCCGGGCTCCGCTCGGCTTGGGTCTTCAGTTCAGGCCCCGACACCGCCCGCCGCGGACCGTTCCCAGTGGGAGCGGATCTCGTTGACCCCGGATCTCGAGCTCCATGTGCGACGGCCGCTCTCGCGGGAGCACAACAAGCTGGTCGAGCGACTGCTGGCCTACGCCAGACGACTTCTGGAGGAGGACGCACCATGAAACTGTACGCCGAGTCCGATCGCACCCTGATCCGTTCCGCCGCCTCGAGTACGCGCTACGTGCGGGTGGCCTTCACCGCGCCCGAGGCCCAGCGTCGCCAGACCAGATTGCCGGTCAACGTCGCGCTGGTACTCGATCGCTCCGGTTCCATGGGGGGCGGCAAGCTGGACCTGGCGCGGGAGGCGGCGACGGCGGCATTGGCGCTGCTCAACTCCGACGACCGGTTCGCGGTCGTGGTGTACGACGACCGGGTGGACGTGGTGACGGCGAGCGAGCCGGCCACGGCCAAGGCCAGGTCCCGGGCGGCTGATCGCCTTCGGGGCATCGAGCCGCGCGGCTCGACCGATCTGTGTGCCGGCTGGCTCACCGGCTGCGAGCAGGTCGGACGGGAGATCGATCACGACTCGGTCGTCCGCTGCCTGCTGCTCACCGACGGCCTCGCCAACCACGGCGTCACCAGCCACGCGGAGCTGAGCCGGCACGCCGGCGAACTGCGCTCGCGCGGCGTGGCGACGTCCACTTTCGGCGTCGGCGAGGACTTCGACGAGCGGCTGCTTCAGGCGATGGCGGAGGCCGGTGGAGGCAACGCGTACTATCTGCGCGACGCGGAGCGGATCGCCGAGTTCCTGGAGAGCGAGATCGGCGAGGCTCTCGAGGTCGTGGCCCGCGGCGCCACCCTCACGGTGCATCTCCCCGACGGGGCCTCCGCCCGGCCGCTGGGCCGCCAGCGCGCCCGGCAATCGGGACGCACGCTCCGGATCGAGCTGGACGATCTGGTGTCGAGGCAGGAGGTCGAGCTGGTCGTCGCCGTTCGATTCCCGGCCGGGCAGGACGGCGGCCTCGCGGGTGCGGTCTTCTCGGTCGAGGACCGGGACGGCACGCTGGGCCCCGCCGAGGCGGCGCTGTCGTGGACCTACGCCTCGCACCGCGAGAACGACCACCAGCGGCGCGTGGTCGCGGTGGACCGGGTGGTGGCCAGGTTCTATGCCGCGCAGGCCCGCACCGAGGCGGTGAACCGCAACCGGGACGGCGACCTGGAAGGCGCCCGCAAGGTGCTGCTCGCAACGGCGGAGCGAATCAGGGGCTACGCGGGCCGGGATCGTGAGCTGCTCGACCTGTCCCGCGAGCTCGAGCGGGAGAGCGAGCACTACTCGGAGACGGTGCTCCCGGCATCGGCGCTCAAGGAGGCGGCGTACGTCAACTTCGCCGTGGCCCGGAGCCGCGCGGCCGACGGGAAGGCGCGGCGGGCGCGCTGAGCCGAATGTGACCGGCGTCCTGTCTCGGCCACGCCGGGTGGAGTAGAGTACGATGTCATGCGATTGCTCCGCCCTCTCCCGCACCTCGCCCTGCCCCTGGTGGTCGCCGCCGTGGGGTGCAGCGGCGACGACCTCCTTCTGCCCGGCGCACCGGGCACGGTTCAGATCGTAGATGGCAACGGGCAGGAGGGCAGATCCGGGGACGTCCTCGCCGATCCGCTGGTCGTGCGCCTGGTGAACGAGGCAGGGGAAGGGATATCTGAGCAAGAGGTGCGGTGGGTGCCCCGTTCCGGGAGTGGAACCACCGATCCGGCCACGGGGACGACCGACTCCGAAGGCTTCGCCACCGCCGAATGGACCCTGGGTCCTGCCGCGGGTCTCCAGCGGGTGGACGCCGAGGCCCCGGGATTGGGATCCGTAACCTTCACCGCGACGAACACGGGCGACGATGGCGAGAATCCCCCTGCCGCGCGGGTCGAGCCGATCGAGGGAAACGGCCAAACCGCACCGGCGGGAACCGAGGTCCCGACCCGTCCTGCGGTCCGGGTGCTCGACGAGGAAGGAGAGCCGGTGCAGGGCTTCGATGTCACCTTTGCCGTCACCGCCGGCGATGGCAGCGTGAGCGACGCCGAGCAGACCACCAATGGCGACGGCATCGCTCGGGTCGGAGCCTGGACCCTCGGCGCCACTCCTGGGACCAACAGCCTCGAAGCGAGGGCCGGCGGGCTGGTGGGCAGCCCGGTGGTCTTCACAGCCGAAGGGACCGGGACCGGGACGGGCGTGGATCGGCTGGTGTTCCTGGTGTCGCCGGGCGACGTGTCCGTGAGCGAAACGTTCCATGTCGAGGCGGCCCTGGTGGACGCGGCCGGCGACCTGGTGCCGCTTTCGGGGGTCGTCATCTATGTCGCGCTGATCCGGGAAGGCCAGGACACGCCGTCCAACGGGCTCCTGCGGGGCGATCGCTTCCAGGCCACCGAGAACGGTGTCGCGGACTTCGATCTGGCCGTGCTGCGGGAGGGGCGCTACCGGCTGCGGGCGTTGACCGACGACCTGCCGGGGTTCGGGCCGGGAGGGCCGGAGCCTCACCTCTTCAGCGGCGTGTTCGAAGTCGAATAGTCCGGTCATCCCCCGCGCTCAGTCGTCATCGATGCGGTCCGACGACGCCCTTTCCCGCCGCGCCAGCAGCAGGAACGGCACCGCCAAGAGCTGGACAGCCGCGCTCACGACGTACGCCGACGAGTATCCCCATGCGTCCGCCACCCGCCCCAGCGCCGGTTGGGCCGCGACCCCTCCGGCCGACGCCATCAGGTTGTCGAACGAGAGCACCGTCGCCCGCTGCCGGGATGGGATCAGGCCGTTGATGTAGGCCAGCCGGATCGGTACGGCGACCGCGAAGCTCATGCCCCACACCCCCAGCAGCGCCAACGCCACCCAGAAGTTCGAGGTCAGCCCGAGCAGCGCCAAAGAGCCTATCCCGGTCAGGGAGGCGGCGAGGAGCGCATGCGTCCGCCGGGCGAACACCCGGCGCAGCAGCGGCACGAGCAGGCCCGCGGCCATCTCGGTTCCCGCGACGATTGCCGCCGCGAGGCCCGCGATGCCGAACGCTCCCGGGTCCCCGTACAGCTCGAGCAGGTATGGCTGGAGCGCGTAGAACGCGAAGATGTCCACTCCGCCGGCGCAGAGGGCGGCGAGCATGAGCCACCGGACCGGCGGATTCCGCCAGCCGTAGTCGAGCGACGCACCCAGGACCTTCCGGATCTCCTCCAGATGACCATGTCTCGGGTCGGGCTTGAAGCCGAGGTCCTTCATCAGGAAGAACGCCGCGATCAGCGTGAGCCCGAGCAGAGCCGACCGCAAGATGTAGGGGACACCCAGATTGGTTACCTGGGCAACGAGGCCGCCCGTCACCGACCCGGCCAGCATCGCCGCGCCGCCCACGATCTGACCCCGCGCGAGCACCGTGTCGACGCCTTCCTTGTACCCGCTGTGGTTCAGTGCGTCCACCAGCCAGGCTTCAGTGGCGCCGGAGAAGAAGGTGAATCCCAATCCGATGAGCGCGGAGGCGATGGCCCAGCCCCAGAGCGGCGCCTTGGCTTGCCACATGGCCAGGTACAGCAGGGTCGACAGCAGCAGGGTGGCCGCACCGAGGAGGTAGGACGCGCGCCGCCCCCAGGTGTCGGCGAGCACGCCGGTGGGCACTTCGAAGACGACCATGCCCGCCGTAAAGAACGCGTTGGCGGCGAACGCCTCCGCGTTGTTGAGGCCCGCGTCGAGCAGAAAGAGAGTATTGATGCCCCAGATGAACGACGCCGCCAGGGTCGACAGCAGGGTCAGGAGCAGATAGGTCCGCTGCACCCGCTTCGCCTGTTGGCTCATCCCGATCCTCTCCTCGCTTTCGGCAGCCGAAGGGATACACGATTTATCTTTGTCCTGCGCGACACCTCACTAGCCCGGGAGGCAGTGGTGGGTGCTCTCCTCGTTCTCGCCATCGGCCTCGTGGGGCTGGTGCTCATCCCGCTCGGCCTGCCGGGCCTCTGGGTGATTCTGCTGGGCATCCTGGGCTACGGATGGCTCACCGACTTTCGCACCATCGGCGTGGGCCTCCTCACGATCATCCTGCTCCTCGCCGTGATCGGCGAGGCGGTGGAGGCCTGGGTCGGATACCGCTTCGCGAAGCGGTACGGGGGATCCAGCCGCGCGGGATGGGGGGCGCTGGTCGGCGGGCTGGTCGGGGCCATCGTCGGGGTGCCGGTGCCGCTGATCGGGTCGGTGATCGGCGGCTTCGTCGGTGCGTTTGCCGGGGCGGCGCTCTTCGAGTACTCTCGGGCCCGGCACTCGGAAGGCGCCGTGAAGGCGGGATGGGGCGCGATGCTCGGCCGGGCGGTCGCCGCGGCCGTGAAGATGGCGGTCGGCGTGGTGATGGTGGTCATCGGGGTCTTCGCGGCGCTCCGCTACTGATCCAGCCCGAAGAAGAGGTCGGTCGCCGTTCCGGTTCTCGGAGGCAGTCATGGGGCTTGCCCTGGTGGTCCTGCTCGTCCTCGCCGCTCTCGTCGCGCTGCTCTACAACAGCCTCGCCCGCCTCCGCCTGCTCGCATCCAACGCCTGGGCCGACATCGACGTGCAGCTCAAGCGCCGGCACGACCTGATTCCCACCCTCGTAGCCGCGGTGAAGGGTCACGCGGGGTACGAGCGGGGCACCCTCGAGTCGGTGGTGCAGGCTCGGAATCGCGCGGCGAGCGCCGGAGGTCCGGCGGCCGCCGGTGAGGCCGAAGGCGCGCTCGCCGCGTCGGTGCGGCGAATCTTCGCGCTGGCGGAGGCGTATCCCGATCTCAAGGCGGCGGAGAGCTTTCTCTCGCTCCAGCGGAGCCTCACCGAGATCGAGGACCACATCCAGAACGCGCGGCGGTACTACAACGCGGTGGTCCGCGACTTCAATACGAAAGTCGCGCAGTTCCCCGCGAACCTGGTCGCGGGTGCGCTGGGGTTCCGGCCACGGGAGTTCTTCGAGTTGGCGGACTCGCAAGAAGCCGCGCCACCCGCGGTGGACCTCGGAGGCGGTGCCTAGCTATGCCGGCTCGGTTGTTGTCGCTGGCCGTCCTCCTCCTCCTCCCGCCATCCTCCGCCGTGGCGCAGCGCTCGCTCGCAATCGAGCGGTTCCACGCCGCGATCGCGGTCCGTCAGGACGGCGCCGTGGACGTCACCGAGACCATCACGGCGAAGTTCACCGGCTCGTGGAACGGCATCTACCGAATCGTGCCGGTCGAATACCACACCCCGCAGGGATTCAACTGGACGCTTCGGCTGGAGCTGATCGACGCAAAGGGCCCCGACGGACAGCCGCTCAAGGTCGAGAGCGAACGGGACCGGCACTACATCAAGTACAAGGTCTGGGTGCCCGGGGCCGAAGACGCGACCCGCACGCTGGCGCTGAGGTACCGCGCGAGGAACGGGCTCCGCTTCTTCGAGGACCACGACGAGCTCTACTGGAACGTCACGGGGGACGAGTGGGACGTTCCGGTCGGGGTGGCCTCCGCGCGAATCGAGCTGCCGCCCGGCGCCACCGGCGTCCGCGCGATCGCCTTCAACGGCGCCTATGGCTCCACCGCGCAGGACGCCGAGGTCGCGATCGAGGGGACGGCGGTCCGGGTGACCATGCCGAAGCCGCTCGGGTTCCACGAAGGGCTCACCGCCGTCGTGGGTTGGGACAAGGGCTTCGTCGCCGAGCCCACCGGGCGGGACCGTGCCCTCGGCTTTCTGGCGAGCAACTGGCCGCTCGGGATTCCGCTCGTCGTCCTGACCGGCATGGTCGGCGTGTGGCGGCGCGTGGGGCGCGACCCCAGCGCGCTGCCGGTGGTGGTACGCTACGAGCCGGCCGACTCGCTCTCCCCAGCGGAGGCGGGCACGTTGATCGACGAGTCCGCCGACATGCGCGACATTACGGCGACCGTCGTGGACCTCGCCGTGCGCGGCTTCCTCAGGATCGAGGAGACGGAAGAGAAAGCGCTTCTCGGCATGATCACCAAGCGGGACTACCTCTTCCACCGGCTCACGCCCGCCGCCGGCGCAAACGCGCTGGAACGGCACGAGACCCGAGTCCTGTCCGGACTCTTCGAGGACGGAAGCCCGGTGAAGCTGTCGGACCTCGACAATGAGTTCTACACCAATCTGCCCGGCATCAAGGACGGCATATACGACCGTCTGGTGGGCCGGGGCTACTACCGTGCCCGACCCGACAAGGTGAAGGGCCGCTGGATGATCGGTGCGGCTGTCGTGACCGCTCTGATCATCGGGCTCGGCTCCGCGGCCGGCCGCGCGTGGTTCGACATGACGCCGCTGCCCTTCGTGATCGCGGGGATCGTGAGCGGGCTGATCGTGGCGTGGTTCGGCTGGCACATGCCGGCGCGGACCGTCCAGGGCGCCCGTGCGCGGGAGAGAGTGCTCGGCTTCGAGGAGTTTCTCCGCCGCGTGGAGGGAGACAGTTTCGAGCGTGTGGTCAGGACGCCGGAGATGTTCGAGCGGTTTCTGCCGTTCGCCATGGCCTTCGGCGTCGAGCGAAAGTGGGCCAAGGCCTTCGAAGGCATCTACCGCACTCCGCCCACCTGGTATGTCGGCTCCACATCGGGCCCGTTCGACCTGAGCGGCTTTTCCAGCCGGCTCGGTGATCTATCGAGCCGGACCTCGAGCGCGATGAGCTCGTCGCCGAGGAGCTCGGGAGGATCCGGGTTCAGCGGGGGGTCGTCCGGCGGCGGGTCGGGCGGCGGTGGCGGAGGCGGGTTCTGAGCATGAACGAGCGTCTCGCGGCGTCCCTGGCGGATCGTTACCGGATCGAGCGAAGGCCGGACGGGAGCCTGGCGCTTCTCGGCCGGGGCGGCACGGCGACGGTGTACCTCGCCCACGACATCCGCCACGACCGCCCCGTCGCCCTCAAGGTGGTTCACCCGAACCTCGCCGCCTCGGTAGGCTCCGAGCGCTTTCTCCGCGAGATCCGCTTCGTGGCCCGGCTCTCCCATCCTCACATCCTGCCGCTGTTCGACTCCGGCGACGCGGACGGCCTGCTGTACTACGTCATGCCCTACCTGGTGGGCGAGACCCTGCGGCAGCGGCTCGAGCGGGAGGGCCGGTTGCCGGTGGCCACGGCGGTCCGTATCGGCCGCGACGTCGCCCGGGCGCTCGACTACGCCCACCGGAACGGCGTGATCCACCGCGACATCAAGCCGGAGAATATCCTGCTCGAGGACGACCAGGCGGTCGTGGCCGACTTCGGCATCGCCACCGCGATGGAGTCGGCGGATTCGGAGCGGCTGACCGAGGTCGGTCTGGCGATCGGGACACCGGCGTACATGAGCCCGGAGCAGGCGGGCGGCGCGGCGGAGATCGACGGCAGGAGCGACATTTACAGCCTGGGATGCGTGCTCTACGAGATGCTGGGGGGCGACCCGCCGTTCGCCGGGCCCACGCCGCAGTCGGTCATGGCGAAGCAGGTGGTGGCGCCGCTTCCGTCGCTGCGCTCCAAGCGGCCGGAGGTGCCGGAGCCGGTCGAGCGGGTGCTCGCCAAGGCGCTGGAGAAGGAGCCGGCCGCCCGCTTCGCGACGGCGGCGGAGTTTACCGCCGCGCTCGAGGGGGCGGGCACCGCGGCACCGGGGGCTCGGAGCGGCGGCCGCGGCCCGCCGCGGGCAGCGGTGCTGGTGGGTGTCGGTGCGATCGCGGCCACCGCGATCCTCTTCGCGGTCGGCCTCGGCGACCGGGACCGGCGGCCACCCGAAACGCCGAGAATCGCCGTGCTGCCGTTCCAGAACCTGGGCTCGGCGGCGGACGACTACTTCAGCGAGGGCATCACCGAGGAGATCACCAGCCGTCTGGCGATGATCCCCCGGCTCGGCGTCATCTCCCGCACCAGCGCCGAGCAGTATCGCGAGACCGGCAAATCCGTCAAGGAGATCGGGCGAGAGCTCGACGTGGACTACGTCCTCGAGGGGAGTGTGCGGTGGGAGAAGTCGGGCGGGTCCAGCCGGGTTCGCGTCACTCCGCAGCTGATCCGCGTCTCCGACGATCGCCACCTGTGGGCCGGGCGGTACGACGAGACGATCGCGGAAGTATTCCAGGTCCAGTCGCGGATCGCCGAGCAGGTCGCCTCCGCCCTCGACCTCGCGCTCCAGCGCCCCCAGCATGAGGCGCTTGCCGCGAAGCCTACGGACGATCTCCGGGCCTACGACTTCTATCTGCGGGGCAACGACTTCCTCGACCGCCCGGGAGATCCGGACGGACTTCGCGCCGCGGAGGAGATGTACTCCCGGGCCACCGAGCTCGATCCGACCTTCGCGCTCGCCTTCGCGCGGCTCGCCCGGACGCACATCTGGCAGTTCCACTTCTCGGAGCGGACCGAGGCACGGCTGGCGAAGGCGCGGGCCGCCGCAGACTCGGCCCTGCGGCTCCAGCCGGATCTGCCGGAGGCCCACCTGGCGCAGGGTCAGATCCACTACTGGGGCGAGCTCGACTACGAACGGGCGCTTGAGGAATTTCGCACCGCGCACGCGGGTGATCCCGGGAACGGCGACATCGCGTGGGCGCGCGGACTCGTCGAGCGGCGGCTGGGCCGGTGGGACGACGCGCTGGGCGATCTGCGGCGCGCCGTGGACCTGGACCCGCGGTCGGTGGTCAAGACGCTCGATCTGTTCGAGGTATACGCCAGGCGGCGCGACTATGCCGCGGCGGAGCGGTACCTCGCGCGGGCGCTGGAGCTGGAGCCGGATTCGCCGGCCTACATCTATCGCGCGCTCCTGCTCGTCGCGCGGGATGGCGATCTGCGCGCCGCGTCCCAGGCGATGCGGAACGGGATTCCCAGGGCCGGCGCGGAGGACATGGCGTTCTGGGCTTTCCAGTTCGACATCGGTCCGGCGCTATGGCGCTCGCTGGACAGCTCGGCGCAGGCCGCGGCCGACCGCCTGTCGCTGCCGCCCTTCGGTGCCGATTCGGCCGCTTACTACCTGTCGAAAGCCAGGCTCTGGCGGTCACGCGCCGACAGCCAGGCCGCGCGCGCGTACTTCGACTCGGCGGCTGGGGTCCTGGAGTCGGCTACGCGCGCGCGACCGGAGGACCCCTCGCTTCACGCCGATCTCGCCACGGCGTACGCCGGGCTGGCACGACGGGACGACGCGATCCGCGAGGGCCGGCAGGCGGTCGCGCTCCGGCCCCCGTCGAAGGACACCTGGCTGGGCGTGGACATGGTTCGCAACCTGGCCGTGGTCTACGCGACCCTCGGCCAGGCGGACTCCGCGGTGGCCCAGCTCAGGTACCTGCTCGCCGTGCCCTCGTGGATCTCGCGACCGGCACTCAAGTCAGATCCGACGTGGGACCCGATCCGCCGGGATCCGGGATTCAGGGGGCTCGTCGGCGGCGGGGGGTGATGTCACCATCCCGCTCGCGGGTGTGGCTCCTCGCCCCGCTGGCGTTGACCCTTGCCCCGAGCTCCGGTACCACCCGGCCGGAGCGACGTTCGCTCCCACGGCGATGGTGCAGCTGGAAGCGCGGCTGCCCTGACCCGTTGGCCCATCTTGCCTTCCCGACCGGCGGAGCCCACCTTCGCCCGATGGCCCTCCCACCGAAACGCGGCATGGATTTGTTGCACGATCCCCGGCTGAACAAGGGCACCGCCTTTCCCGGATCGGAGCGCGACGTACTCGGCCTCCACGGCCTGCTGCCTCCTCGGGTGTTCACCATCGAGCAGCAGCTCGAGCGGATCATGGCGAACTTCCGGGGCAAGCCGTCCGATCTCGAGCGCTACATCTACATGGTGTCGCTTCAGGACCGGAACGAGACTCTCTTCTACCGGGCCGTCATCGATCACCTCGCCGACATGATGCCGATCATCTACACGCCGACGGTGGGTGAGGCGTGTGCCAGGTTCGGATACGTGTTCCGGCGGCCGCGCGGACTCTACGTCTCGGTGCGCGACCGGGGACGCGTGGCGGAGGTGCTCCGGAACTGGCCGGAGCCCAAGGTGGGTGTCATCGTCGTGACCGACGGCGAGCGCATCCTCGGCCTCGGCGATCTCGGCAGCTACGGCATGGGCATTCCGGTCGGCAAACTGGCGCTGTACACCGCGTGCGGTGGAATCCGGCCGTCTCTCTGCCTGCCGGTCATGCTCGACGTCGGCACCGAAAATCCCGCCCTGCTGGCGGATCCGCTGTACACCGGACTGCTCCAGCCCAGGCTTCGTGGCCATGAGTACATGGAGCTGGTGGACGAGTTCATGGACGCGGCGCAGGAGGTGTTTCCCGGCGCCCTCGTGCAGTTCGAGGATTTCGCCACCGAGCAGGCGATCGGGCTTCTGGCGCGCTACCGCGAGCGGACGTGCGCCTTCAACGACGATATCCAGGGAACCGCGGCGGTGACGCTCGCGGCGCTGCTGGCGTCGGGAGGTATCACCGGGAGGCAGCTCAGCGACGAGCGGCTGCTCCTTCTCGGCGCGGGGGCAGCCGCCACCGGGATCGCCGATCTGGTCATCGCCGCGCTGCGACGGGAAGGGCTGGACGCAGTGGAGGCGGCGCGCAGGGTGTGGCTGTTCGACGCCAGCGGGTTGCTGGTCGAAGGCAGGACGGAGATGCCCGTCTGGAAGCGGCGCTTCGCGCACGCGCACCCGCCGATCGCGGGATTGTCGGAAGCGGTGCGAGTGCTCCGGCCGACTGCGTTGATCGGGGTGACGGGACGGCCGGGTCTGTTCAGCCGCGGCGTGCTGGAGGCGATGGCGGAAGTGAACGAGCGCCCGCTGGTGTTCGCCCTCTCGAATCCCACATCGTGCGCCGAATGCACCGCCGAGGAGGCCTATCGATGGACAGGAGGACGGGCGGTGTTCTCGAGCGGGAGCCCGTTTCCGCCGGTGACGATCAGCGGCACTATGGTCGAGCCGTCGCAGACCAACAACGCTTACATTTTTCCGGGGCTGGGCCTGGCGGTGACGGAAACCCGTGCCCAGCGTGTCACCGACGGCATGCTGCTCGCGGCCGCGGGAGCGCTGGCGCAAGTGGCCAGGGCCGGGCCGCTGCCCACGGGAGCCCTGCTGCCACCGCTCGGGAGGATACGCCAGGTGTCGGTGCACATCGCGGCGGCGGTGAGCCGTGTGGCGATCGCCGAGGGGGTGGCCGAGCGGGCGGTGCCAGAGGATCTCGAGAGCCATCTGGCCGCATGCATGTACCGGCCGGAGTATCGGGCGTATCCGCGGTGACAGGCACCTCGGGATGACCTGCGAGCGACCAACACCCAGGAGGCACGCATGGCGTACGTCGACGGATTTCTCCTCCCGGTCCCCAAGAAGAGCCTGGACGCCTACCGGCGCCTCGCCTCGAAGGCCGGAAAGGTTTGGCGGGAGCACGGCGCGCTCGAGTACCGGGAATGCTCGGGCGACGACCTCAATGTGAAGGGCATGGTATCGTTCCCCCGCAGGGTCAGGATCAAGCGTGGTGAGACCGTGGTATTCTCGTGGATCGTCTACAAGTCGCGGGCCCACCGCGACCGGGTCAACGCCAAGGTGATGAAGGACCCGCGGCTCGCGAAGATGATGAACGATCCCAAGGCGATGCCGTTCGACGTGAGGCGGATGGCGTACGGAGGGTTCAGGGTGATCGTAGACCTCTAGCGAGCGCCGTGGCGACCGCCAGGAGCGTGGCGGACAACACGAACCACGCCTCGGGTGAGCCCATGGCCACCAGAGTCGCGCCGGCGACCAGGCACCACAGAGCCGGCGCGACCAGGAGGCCCCAGCGTGGGCCACCCTGGTCCAACAGCAGGAGCCCCAGCGTCGCCGCGACCGTCGGGTCGGGTGCGATGCCGAAGACCTCCGCCTGGGCCCATCCGCGTCCCCCGAGCGGGCCGAACAGCGGGTACCCGGCCAGGCACAGGAGAAACAGCGCGCCGCCGACGATCCCGGTCGCATCGGCCCGCCACAGGAAGCGCAGCCTCCCGCGGACGACGCCTGCCCAGACGAGCAACGCCACCTCGACGGCGAACAGTCCGACCAGATAGGCCGCCGCCCAGTTGATGGTCGCGTAGCGGCTCCAGACGAATGCCCACGCGACCGAGGCCCAGAGCACGGCCATGATCCCGGCGATCACGCGCCCCTGCCACCGGGCCCGCCCCCGCAGCAGGCCGGCGATCAGGACGCCGAGGCCGAGGGTGACCAGCTGGGCCGGCCAGACGGCGGCGTTGTGGCCTTCGATGAGCCGGTAGTATGTCCGGGGCGAGAAGAGGAGGAAGTCAGCGAGCGAGTAGGTCCACCACTCCGGCATCAGAGTCGCTCGATGTCCGAGACCATCCGCCGGCGCAGCGCCGGGTCGGGGAGCGCTCCGGTCGCGGCGTCCATGTTCTCCACCACGTGCGCCACCTGGCTCGTTGCCGGGATCGCGCAGGTGACGGCAGGGTGGGAGACGATGAACTTGAGCAGGGCCTGGGCCCAATTCGCGGCGCCGATCTCCGCGGCCCAGGATGGGACGGGATGACGCGCGACCTCGCGGATCAGCGACCCCTGGCGGAACGGTCGGTTGACGAGCACGGCTATGCCACGGTCCCGCGCGAGCGGCAGGATGCGATCCTCTACCTCGCGGTCGAGCACATTGTAGGTGATCTGCACGAAATCGAGCGGTTGCCGTGCCATGATCCGCTCCACCTCGTCGTGTCGCCGCCCCTCGGATGTCGTGATGCCGACGTAGCGGACCCGGCCCTCCGCCTTCATCGCGAACAGCGTGGGAAGGTGATGCTCCCACGCCCGGAGATTGTGCACTTGCAACAGGTCGAAGCGCCGAACACCCCAGTGAAACCTCGACTGCTCGATCTGACCCGGGCCCGCGGGGCCCGACGAGGTCCACACCTTGTCCGCGGAGAACAGACCCGCGGGGTGGCCTAGACGGCCGAGACCGTAGCCGATGACCCGCTGCGAGGAGCCGTACATCGGCGAGGAGTCGATCACGCGGCCGCCGGCACGGAAGAATGCCCCCATGACCGCGGCGCATTCGTCGCGCAAATCGGCGTCGTCGCCGACGTTGAACGTGATCCAGGTGCCGAGGCCGATCACGGGGATCCGCTCGCCGCTCGAGGGGATCGGGCGCATGATCGGCGCGGCTCGTTCGAGCGCCCACAGGGGGCGGAGCAGAGAGGCGGCCGCTCCCGCGGCCATGGCGCCGATCAGCGCCCGGCGGCTCGACCGGATGTCGTCGCTCACGCGCGCTCGCGATCCAGGGCAGGCGGGCCCCCGATCAGCACCTCGACCGCCGTATCCTCCAGTGCGATCTTCACCTCGCCCTCGTCCAGGCTCGGTCTCGGCACCGCCTTGCCGGCGGGCTGCTCCGGGCTCCACGGGGCGTCGTCCACGTGCAGCTCGTTGGGGGAAGCCCGCATGGTGACCTGGGCGGCCCGCCGCACGGTGAGCTTCGGCGGCGCCGCGCCGCCGGCGAGCCGCGCCTGGACGTATTCGGCCAACAGGCTCCGCTCCCGCTCGGTCACGGTCACGACGTCGAGCCGGGTGTCGCTGAAATCGGCGTCAGGAGCCAGCGGCACATTGGGGCCCACCAGTGGGATGTTCATCGCTTCGACCAGCAGATATTCATCGGTGACATCCACGCCGTCGAGCGCCAGCGTCCGGAGGCGTGGCGCACGCTCCGTGACCACCTCCTGGAGCAGCAGCAGCGCCCGGTCGATCTCGTGGCCCGTGAGGCCGGCCATGTTGTCGTCCACTTCCGTGTCACCACGGGTGACGAGCTCGGTGAAGACACCCACACCGACCGACTCCACGAACCGCATCGCGCCCCACCGGCTGCTGATGGACCCGACCGTCAGCCGTCGCCGCTCGGCGCGCCGCCACCCGGCGATGAGGTTCCGCATCGAGCCGAGGTCACCGAGCGACTTGGCGATGTTGTTCGCGGTTCCGATGGGCAGGATCGCCATCGGTACGCCGGTCCCCGCGAGCGCCAGCGCGACCCTCTTGATGCTGCCGTCGCCGCCCGCGACGACCACGAGATCGCCCGGATCCTCCAGCACCTTTTCCACGCCCTTCTTCTTGGTGGACTGGAGCCGTGCCTCGTAGCCCGCATCGGCGAGCTCCTTCAGAATCCGCTTGGCGGAGTGGCGTTCGTCGCCTGCCGCGGGGTTGTGGACCAGGGTGACTCGCACATTCACCTCGAGCGAACGATCTTGAGACATGCGCATTCTCGTCGCCAACGACGACGGCATCTACAGCCCCGGGCTGCTCGCGCTCGCCGATGTGGCACGCGAGTTCGCCGAGGTTCGCATCTATGCGCCGGACGTCGAGCAGTCCTCCATGGGCCACGCGATCACGCACTCGCGTCCCCTGTCGCTGCGGCGTACGCCGATCCGGGACTTCGAAGCATACCGGGTGAACGGTACACCCGCCGATTGCGTGGCGCTCGGGGTCCACATGTGGGAGAAAGTCGACCTGGTGCTCTCGGGCATCAACCTCGGCCCCAATCTCGGCAACGCCATGTGGCACTCCGGCACTCTCGCCGCCGCCAAGCAGGCGGCACTGCTCGGCCTGCGGGGCATCGCGCTGAGCACCCCGACCACCGGCAGCGAGCCGGACTTCGCCCGCCTCCGGCCCTACGTCGTGCGAGTGCTCGAGCTTCTCGTCGCTGAGCCCTCGCTCAGCCTGGTGAACGTCAACCTGCCGCCGGCGCCGGCCGGAATCTGCTGGGCACGGCAGTCGGTACGGCACTACGACGGCCGGGTAGTTCCGGGAGAGGACCCGATGGGGCGGCGGCACTACTGGCTCACCGTGGCGCCGGTGGAGGGGGTGGAAGAGGGGACGGACCGGTGGGCGGTGGAGCAGGGACTGGTGTCGATGACGCCGCTGCGGCTCGATCTGACCGACGAGGAGGCGCTGGCGCGGATGATCGCGGCGAGTTAGACGGTCCCTTCCACGATTTCCCACCACACCCGCCGGATCTCGCTCGCGCCCCGGGCGTTCGGCTCGATCGGGTTGCGGTCCCAGTACCAGCGCTCGTTCTCGGGCGCCGTGAGCCCGTGGTGCCGGAAGTGCCGGTGCACGTCGGCCACGACCGTGTCCGGCATTGCGTCGGCCGTCTCACGAACCTGCCGGTTGAATCGGTCGAGCTGCTCCAGGGGCAGGCGGCCGTACGCGTCGAGGCCGGGCAGGCGCCCGGTACCGTCGGTGGGGTCGTAGACGGTGGTGAGGATCAGCGTGGCCCGCGGCAGCTCCTCGCGAACGGTCTCCACCAGGTCGATGTAGCGCTTGATGACCAGCCCCACCGCGCTCTCCAGCTTCCGTCCAGCCGAGAGGGCGTCCAGCAGGTCGTTGCCCCCGGCGGTGAGGGTGAGCAGGATGCCCGGATCCTCGCGGTCCCGGCCGAGACGCGCCAGCTCCTCCGTCGCCACGTCGTCGATCATGGCGCCGTCCTCGGCCAGGTTGAGGATCTCGGCCTCGGGCTCCAGGTTCTGCAGGTCGAGGCCGCGGAACTCCGGCCAACGGACGTCGTCGTTCCGAAACAGGAGCGCGGCCGCCCCGAGCGGATCCAGCCGGGCCGGCGGCACATCGAGCCGGCGGACGTCGCAGGTGGGATAATGATCGATGCTCATGGAGTCGCCCAGAGCGACGTAGAGCGAGAAGGGCATGGCAGACCGCCTCACGCGGGTGAGCCGACTCACCGATAACCACCGGACCCCAGCCCGACATTGACCTCTACCTATCAGGAGGTCAACGATGCGACAGGTCAAGGATCCCGTATGCGGCATGACGATCGACGTCCCCGGCGCGCCTTCGAGGCCGAACCGGAGCGCTTCGTGCCGGAGCGCCACGAGCCGCCATTCACGGTGAAGGGCGGAATCACGGCGCCCAAGTTCGGTTCCGCGGCGAGCGGAGGGCTGGAATACGAGCCGACGCCCGAGCGGCACGACGAGGAGCCGGGCCACGGCAAGCGGTGACGACGCTCTGGACCGACGCTAGCCCCACAGCGGCCGGGCGACCAGGATGCCGGTCGCCCGGCGGATCGCTCCTACGTACTCCGGTAGCGTCGACCGAGTGATCTCCACCACGCCCCCGGAGAGCGGCGCGTGCAGCACCCGCAGGGTCCCTTTCGTGTCGCGATACGCAAACGCCGCGTGGGTCACGTCGAGTCCCGGGATCGCGGTGGCGAAGGCCAGTATATCGCCGGACTCGATCCGGTCCGCGACGCCCGCGATACGTTCGGTGGGGATCACCCGGCGAGAGTTGCCGTCCAGCCGCCGCTCCATGGCCGCGATCTCCCTGTAGACCCCCTCGTCGGACAACGCGGCATAGCTGTCGCGATGTCCGGTCATGAAGCGTAGCGGCCGCCGATCCTCGGTCCCTCCCAGATCCGTGCCCAGATCCCGGACCAGCCCGCGTGCCTCGCCGTCGTCGAGCCACTCGCTGAAGTAGTGCAGCCGCGAGGCATAGCCGCGGCGCTCCCCGCCGCGGTAGCGCATCCGCTCGACCTCCCGCCCGAATCCATCCCAGGTCGGCGCCTTCTCTCCGCCCGCGAGGCGTGCCAGGGCGAGGCATGCCTCCACCAGCGTCACGCAATCGAAACGGGTGAGCGAGAGCGTCAGCGGCTCGGCGTCTGCCGGGTTGCCGCCGGCACCGATGTAGGCCTCCAGCGTGTGTGGCACGTAGGGTGTCCCGGCCGCCAGCTCGCCTACGCGGGTGGCGGCGCGGCCCATCGGCCGCTGGAGCCCCGTCAGGGCCTCGGCTCGGAGCGCGGCGGTCCAGGACGCCAGGCGCTCGCGGTCGGGGTCCGCCCGCGGAAGCGCCGCTGCACCGTCGGGGCCGGGTGCTCGTGAGGCTTCCCCGCTCCCGCACGCGACCGGCACGTGGAGCACCAGCGCCGCCGCCGCCAGGGCGGCGCCGCGGAGCAGGTCTCTCCTGGGGAGAGGTGTCTCGCCGTCCGGGGTCATGGGCGCAGCCGCCGCTGCCACCACTCCGGGCGCAGAAAGAGGAGCAACAGCACCAACAGGACCATATGCTGGAAGAAGTCGTATCCCGCGGTCACATAGAGCCCGATCTGGAACCCGAGCGCGGCGAGGATGAAGAGCGGCGCGAACCGGGGGACGAACAGGGAGACGAAGAAGAACACCTCGATGAAGATCGTGAAGAACGAGAGCGCCACCGCCAGCTCGTGCTGCTGTGCGAGCCAGATGCCGATGGGATGTCCCCGCTCGAGCGCGTCACCGAAGGTGTGGCCCCGCAGGGTGTAGCCGTTGAGCCACCGGGTGCCGCTGTGCATCAGCTTGCTCATGCCGGCGGAGAAGTACGTCAGCGCGAACAGCACGTGCATCACCTTCAACGGCCAGATGGCCATCTCCGAGAGGCCGTCCGGGTCCGGCACCTCGCCCCGCCGCCGGCGGAGCAGGGCATCGATCGACAGCCGCGCTCCCGATGGCGCGAATGCCAGGAGGAGCAGGAAGATGCAGAACAGCGCTTCGGTGTGGTGCCGGTCCCCGTAGGAGAAGAGGTGGGCCACGAAGATCCAGGTCCCCATGGCGAAGACGAAGAGCGAGACGCGGGTGAGCAGGCCCACCAGCGCGAGAATCCCCGCCGCGAAGGTGATCCAGTAGAGTGTGGTGATGACCGATGGCGTGAAGAAGCTGCCCGGCGGCACGATCGCCGAGATGATCCGGACGATGAGCTGCGGCTCGATGAACTCCGAGTTCTTCTCCAGCAGGTTGACGTGCTCGGCCAGGTCGGGCCGGAACCAGAAGAGCTGCGTCGCGACCGCCACGATCCGGCAAATGGCGAGATGCAGCAGCGGCGTCGCCGGAAACCAGTACGCGTTCCATCGCTCGATCCACCGGCGCCCGGTGCCGGCGCTCATGGCGATCCCGCCATGCCCGGCCGGTAGACCACGACCGGATCGTCGGTCCGGACGATGCCGCTGTCGGTGATGGTGTAGGTCTCGCCCTCCAGCCGGAGCTCCACCACGGGATCGGCCCGGTCGCGGTTGAGCCGCCGGATGAGCTCCGGGGCGGGGGAGAGATCGCCGGTGGCCATCGGCACGAGGTAGCGCTGCTTGAGCACCGTGATGCTCAGGCCCAGGAGGTGCGGCGTCACCGTGTCGGTGACGCCTCTCGAGGTGATGGCGAGGATGCGTCGCTGGCGGGTGTCGATGGGCCCCGCCTTGCGCGAGTTCTTGTACATGGACCACTGCATGAACGGCCAGAGCGTGCCCCGCTCGCTGCGGTAGAGCAGCGGCACGGCATGGAGCCCGATGGCCAGGAGGATGACCACCGAAGTCAGGACCTTGCGTCGGGCGGGCGTCATCGCAGTGCCTGCACCACGGGTTGCTTCGCCGCGCGGCGCGCCGGGAAGAACCCACCCACGATGCCCATCACCAGCGCGAACACCAGCCCCGCGAGCAACAGGCCCGGCGTGATCCGGAAGCTGAAGGCGATTTCGCTGAAGCTGGCCCAGTTGGTGGTGCTGGTGACCATGCCGTTGACCGGAAGCGCCAGCAGCGCGCCGACCACGCCGCCCACCAGCGCGATCAGCGCCGACTCCGCGAGGAAGCTGGCCAGCACGCTCCGCGGATGGAATCCGAGCGTGAGCAGCACCGCGATCTCCGAACTTCGCGCGGCCACGGCGGCATACATCGTGTTGATGGCCCCGAACACCGCGCCCAGCGCCATGATGCCGGTGATGAGGATGGCCAGGATCTGGAGAATGCGTCCCAGGAGCTCCGACTGCCGGGCGTAGAAGTCGGCCTCGCGGTACACGTCCACCGTGACCCGCTTGTCCGCTTCCAGCGTCCGCTTCGCCTCCTCGAACGCCCCCGGGTCCTTCAGGCGGAAGGTGACCGACTGGAACCCGTCGCGCCGGAACACCGGCAGAAGCTGCTCGTTCTCGCCCCAGATCTCCGACTCGAACGCCGAGCCGCCGGTGGTGAAGCGGCAGACCACCGACCAGTCGCGTCCGGCGAAGCGGAGACTCTCGCCGACGCCGGTATGGCCGAACCGGCCGGCCATCTTCTCGCCGACGCAGATCTCGGACTTCCCCGACGCCGGCCGGCGCCCGTCCACGATCCGGATGTTGGAGCGGACCGACCAGACCGCGGGGCTGACCCCGCGCACCACCACGTTGGCGAGGCCGGTGGTGTCGAACCCCTTCCGCGGCAGCGGGATCACGACGTACAGCTCGGGGCTCACCAGCGGGCGCCCGTCGCCGCCGGTGGCCACGTGGGGCGAGGCGGAGAGGATGCTGACCGCCTGCCGGTCCATGCTGCTCGACATCTCGGAGTCGGCGCCCCGCCGCAGCACCATGACATTCTGGTCGGAGCCGGTGCGGACGAGGGCGGAGCGGAACCCGTTGGCCAGCGCGAGCATGCCGATGAACACCGCGACCACCAGCGCGATCCCCAGCGCGGTGAAGGCGGTGGAGACCGGGCGCTGGAGGAGGCTCCGGGCGTTGTAGCTGAGCGGGATCTTCACTCGACCCTCCGGAGCGCCTGGACCACCGGCAGCCGGGCCGCGCGCACCGCCGGCACCAGGCCGCTGGCCAGCATGAGAATCAGGGCCACGGCGCCGCCCAGCAGCAGCGTCGTCCCGGTCACGTCGAAGCCGGGCAGGAACCCGCCCGCGTTGAAGTTGGAGGCCTTGTACAGCAGCTTGGCGCCGCCGAGTCCGAGCAGCGCGCCCGTGAGCGCGATGACCCCGGCCTCGAGCATCACCAGCCCGAACAGCGTGCGGTCGCCGAACCCGATGGTCTTGAGCACCGCCACCTCGCCGGTCCGCTCCCGGGCGCTCATCATCATCGCGTTCGCGGTCACCAGCAGGATCGCGAAGACCACCGCCATGCCGATGGTTCCCATCAGCAGGCTCACGTTTCCCCACATGGTGGCGAAGCTGGCATTGAACGCCTGCTCGGTGCCCGTCTTGGTGGGCGCGCTGGAGTTCCGGAACTGGTCGTCCAGGGTCTTGGCGATCGGCGCCGCGTTGTCGGCGTCGTCGATCTCCAGGATGTACCAGCCGGCGATCCCCGGCCGGCCGTTGCGCTCCTCCAGGTACTCGTGGTGGAACAGCATCATGTCGTCGTTGATGACCGGATCGCTGGGGGTGTAGACACCGCGAATGGTGAAGGTCCAGTCACCCGGAAAGATCGTGCCTTGGAGGGTGACGTCCTGCCCCACCTTCCAGCCGAACAGGTCGAGCAGACGGCGTCCCACGATCGCGGAGGACCGCTCCCGGAAGAAGGCCTGTTTCTGGTCCTCCGGCATCACGATCTCGGGATACATCTCGAGGTACGATTCGGGGTCCACCGCGAACTGGGCGAAAAACCGCTTGTTGTCCCCGTACTTGCCCCCGAACCAGTTGGCCCAGGTGACGTTGGAGACGCCCTTGGCGGCGCTCAGCCGGTTGCCGTAGCTCAACGGCAGAGGCAGGATGAACCCGGTGGCGTTGGTCATCACCAGCCGCCGCGCGCTGCCGAACTGCGCCGCCCGGTCGAGCGTGGTGACCACGGTCCGGAGCGAGGCGAAGAGAAAGAGCGCCAGCGCGACGCTGGCGATGGTGAGGAAGGTGCGCCGTTTGTGCCGTCCCAGGTTGGCCAGCACCAGGGGCAGGTATTTCATGCGGTCGCCACCACCTGCCGCTCGACCAGCAGGCCCTTCTCCAGGTGGAGCACGGTCTTGGCGCGCTCCGCCGCGCGCGCGTCGTGGGTCACGATGATGATGGTCTTCTTGAACTCGTCGTTGAGCCGCTGCAGCAGGCCCAGCACCTCCTGCGAGCTCTTCGCGTCGAGCTGCCCGGTGGGCTCGTCGAGCAGCACCAGCGTGGGGTCCGCGACGATGGCCCGCGCGACCGCCACGCGCTGCTCCTGACCGCCGGACAGCTGGCGGGGGTAGTGCCGCAGACGGTCGGCCAGTCCCACGACGCCCAGCGCGAGCTTGACCCGCTCGTCCCGTTCCTTCTTCGAGAGAGTCGTGAGCAGGAGCGGCAGCTCCACGTTCTGGTAGGCGGTGAGGACCGGGAGGAGGTTCAGATTCTGGAAGACGAAGCCGATGTGCTGCGCGCGCCAGGACGCGAGCTGGCCCGGCGTCATGGCGCTCACCTCCGCACCCGCCACCCGGATGGTGCCGCTGGTCGGTTTGTCGAGCCCGGCGAGAAGGTTCAGCAGGGTGGACTTGCCCGAGCCCGACGGGCCCATCAAGGCGGTGAAGGTGCCCTCCGCTATGTCGAGCGTGAGACCGGTGAAGATCTCGATCCGCTCGGAGTCGCGCTGGAAGACTTTGTGGACGTCACGAATCTCGACCAGGGCCATACGCGTCTCTCGATGTGAATGTTGACGTGCGGGGGCGACCCCTCATTCCCTCACCTCCACCCGCATTCCAGCCTTCGGCTCCTCCACCCCGCCGACCACGACCCGCTCCCCGCCCGCGAGCCCGCCGCGGATCTCGCGGAATCCGGCGCTCACCGGCCCCGCCTGTACCGGCCGCGACTCCAGTCGCCCCTCCCGGACCAGCCATACGACGCTCTCGCCGGCCAGCTCTCGCACGGCGGCGGCGGGGAGCCGAAACCGGGGCGGCCCGGGCGTCGGGGCTGCGCCAGCCGCTACCCGTGCCGTGTCCTCCAGGAAATCCACCCGCGACCCCATCTCGGGGAGGATCCGCGGGTCGCGGTCGAGGATGCTCACCTTGACCTGCACGGTGGCGCGCTGGCGGTCGGCGGTGGGCACCACCTGCCTCACCTCGCCGCGGAAGGAAGTGTCGGGGTAGGCGTCGAGGGTGATTCGGGCGGGCGCCTCGCTCCGGATCCGGGAGATATAGGCCTCGTTGACGTCCACCTCGACCTCGAGCGTCGTGAGATCGGCCATCGTCACCACGGCGCCGCGGGTGAGTCCGCCCC
>CAWGVP010000007.1:0-93472 GCA_963826065.1 uncultured Gemmatimonadales bacterium | reverse complement strand
GAGTCGCCCCTTGAGGCCACTCTAGCAGCCATAGTTGAAGGTAAGAAGAGCCCAAACCTCTTTTCCGCATACCATGTGGGTGTCGCAATAACGGCGACGAATGCAGTGCAAACTGGCGACGGCAGAGTATCGCTCGAGTCACCCTACATAATAAATGGGTGTCAAACTGTCAGTGTTGCTCAGCGATTTCTTACGAGGCTTTAAAGGGGAAAGAAACGAAACAAATAGAGCGCTTTCGTCAAATTCAGGTTGTCGCAAAAGTGATTACGCGGGCACCGGAGGAGGAACTTCGCGAGATCGCCGCATGCAATAATAGGCAGAATCCGATCGAGGCTTGGCAACTCTTCTCAAATGACCCTGTACACGTAGAGATTGAAACGGCACTGCGGGCCAGAGGAGTGTTCTACGAAAGGCAGAAGGGAAAATTTGGTTCGCTCTACTCACTCCAAATGCAGGCTACATACCCAAACACCAATGGGACCTACGTCGATCTCGTAGGCCTTGGGCAGGGGATTGCCTTGTGCCGGGGCGACCTGGGGTCGCCAACGAAAGCCATCGGAGATTTTTGCCTCTAAAGAGCGCCACGATGCCATTTTCGCAGACGATGTACAGACACGTGTGCTCGATATCATCTTTATGCACAATGCGATGAAGGCGCTCAAGCGAAGCCTGAGCCTTTACCTCACGAAAGCAATCCACGCAGACGAGGACAGCCAGGCCCTGCTCGGACGACCGGTGGTGCGGCATACTCTATTCTATCTGGCAGCAGTCGCATTTGTGCAGCGGAGATTGATCTTCGAGAGCGATCTGCAATACGCCTGTACAAGCGTGCCTCTCCAATACTGGTCGACGCACTACAGTCAGTCTGGCGGCGCAATGTCGCCAAGGTTAAGCAGTTTTGTGCTGATGAGGCTGCTAGCGGCCACGGTGAGCTATCGACGCGGCGGCTCAAGGTGTTCGCCGACGAGTTGGCTCTATATCGGGGACTGGATCCTTTGGGCCCCGCGTGCCATTTACAGGACGGAGCAATACCCTCGGGGTGAATTAGACCCTACACCACTTTCCCTATTAGCCCAGGCTCCAGAGCAGAGTAGCTCGGGGCAGGTCTTAGTTCAGGTGCGGATACTGGATCAGGAGCGACCTAGCACCGAAGGGGGAATGATCGTGCCCACAAGTCAGTCGAAATAAGTCTCGGTCCCAGCATAGGTGCCGCTCTGCCGCGGGTCGCGGGTCGAGGACGATCTGCGTAGCTGACCGCAGAGTCTCTAAAAGCTCATGGCTTGGTGCACTATGAGGAGACTAGGACAGCCTTGAAATCTTTGAACCCTGCGCCGAACCCCAAGAGTTCCTGTAAGGGCGCCTGGGTGTGGCATTTTGAGACCGCAGCGCGATCGCCGCCTTTAGATGCGCTCGAACCGTCGGGGTCGGTGGGACAATAGAACGAGTCAATTGCCTATGCCTGACATCAAGCTGGTTGTTACAGACCTAGATAACACCGTTTATGACTGGCTGAGCTTCTTCATTCCTAGCTTTCGAGCGATGCTGGAGGAGGGACTGCGACGCATCACCGGTGTATCTCGCGATGATCTCCTTGATTCCTTTCGCCGCGTGAATCAACGACACGGCACGACGGAGTACGCTTTCGCCGTTGAGGAGTTGGATGTTCTGGAAGCGCAGGACAGAAGGCTTTCCATGCTTCAACGGACTGTAAAGTATCGTTCGGCGCTAGCCGCCTTTCGGCATGAATCCGCGCGGAGGTTGCGTCCCTACCCGGGAGTAGTCGACACACTGCTGGCCCTAGGGCAGCGGGGCATTCGGGTTGTTGCGCTCAGCGACTCGATGCTGCTATACACTGGCACCAGGTTGCGCCAACTTGGCATAGACACTCTTTTCGCCGCCCTTGCGGCCCCACGTTCTCACGATCTTCCCGCGCACGTTACTGTTGACGACGAGCGATCTGCGCTGCACGAATCCCTAGGGGGTACCGCGTACTGAGCTTCATTACCTTGCCCCCTCAAGTGCGAAAACCCGATCCGGAAGCGCTCCGGCCTATTCTTGAGCGTTTTGGCATTCGACCGTCAGAGGCTCTATATGTAGGGGACAGCCTCTCTCGTGATGTTCTTTTGGCGAAGCGGTGCGGCGTACTTGACGTTTAGGGCCGCCTATGGTCAAATGACGAATGCTGATTTCTATCGGGATCTCCTCCGCATCACCTACTGGACAGAGCGTGAGATAGAGGCGGAGGAGCAGCATAAGCGTGAGCTTCGGAAGCAGGAGGCCAAGCCATGCAATTGGCGCCTACAGCGATTTGCTACCGCTTCTTGGCCTTGCATCCAAATTTGCTAAGGTACGCCAATAGCGTACTTGGACGCCTCGGGTAGGTGCATCACAGCGTCCGCCCAACGGAATCCTGCTAAGGATGGGCGTTTGCCAGCCTCACGACAAGGCGGCACGGTTCGCCATGCACGTAGGTGCTAACCCACAACGAGTGGGAGGGCTATGACAGCGGCTAGCGAAAGAGGGCCAGAGCTACGCATCACATTTCAGTTGAGATGCTATTCGCCCTAACGGTGGCGAGAGATCGCTGTCCAGGGTGCGGAAGTCGTGAAGGGTGGGTGGACATCAGATCTGCTGCCTGCCATGTCGCACCTACTATTGGCCTCGATTGTTGTCGCCACGAGCTGGATAGGATGGACTCTCTCCCCGTCGGCGGCGAATCAAGTTAAGCTCGACTCCGTGTTCGAACTGGTCATTCGTGGTGCTGCTCTTAGACGTATTACTGGTCGTGTTTTACTTCATCTTGGTACGTGGTGTGGAGGTCTCTCACAACGGAGATGGCACGGTCACGCAAGCATCCGCATATCATGAGGCTTTCTGGGTGGTGTGTATCTTCGTTGGGTACTGCGTGTGGGATATTGTCACGAAGCTTCTGATGAAGGGACCGACGGACAGTCGTGGAAACATGTACTGGACCCGTGGACGCTTAACAATCGCTTCATTGGTCCTTGCCGTTGCCATATGGTGGATTGGTCGTGATGTGTCGCAGAATTTGAGTGTGGTCGCTGTGGACATGAGCCTGCTTCTAGCAGTGTTAGCCTTCCGAGCCATGAAGGAGGACAAATGGGCCTGGACCGCCGGCCTCGTTGGTGGGGCAGTAGCGTCCCTGGTTGTAGGCCACCTGGTGGGTTCAGCAGGCTTAGTGTGGCCCTTCTCCAAGCTGGACCACTACGACTCACACATAGAGCAGTGGTTGAGGTCCGCGGGTTGAAGAGCTCGCGCCCGGAAGTGGGCGGGAGGCTCGTTCTGCAAGCTGCTATGCGGCCGCGTGTTGTTGTAGTCCTGCCTCCAGGCCGTGAGGATCCGTTCCGCTTCCGCGATCGAAATAAACCAGTGTTGTGACAGGCACTCACGCCGCAGGGATCCGTGGAAGGCTTCGACCAGCGTGTTATCAACCGGCTTTCCTCGGCGGCTGAAGGCCGTTCTCCCGTTCCGATAGGCCCAGGCATCCAGCGCCTTCGAGGTGAACTCGGTCCCGTTGTCGACCGTGATCACCGCCGGGCGACCGGATGTCGCCACCGCGGCTTGGAGCACCGCGACCACATCCTCGCCTCGGAAGCGAGACTGGGCACGAGGGCAAGGCACTCCCGGGTGTAGTGGTCGACCACGCTCAGGATGCGCACCGTGGCCCCATCCAGCAGGGTGTCGTGGATGAAGTCCATGGCCCAGCGTTCGCCTGGCTGGCTCACCGGCGGACGGAGTCCCGCATTGGGCGCTCTTACGCCGGCGGGGACGCTTGACCCGCAGCGCCAAACCCTCCTCGCGGTACAGGCGATAGACCCGCTTATGGTTCACGCCCCAGCCTTCGCGCCGCAGTAGCACGTGCAGGCGGAGGTAGCCGTAGCTCACCCGCGCCTGGGCCAGTTCCCGCAGCCGCTGCCGCAGGGGGCCTGGGACGGCCGTCGCGAGCGGTAGGCGATCGTGGAGCGGGCCACGCCGGTGGCGCGACACGCGGCCCGCGTGGACACCCGAATGCTCCACCACCCAGCGCACCCACGCGCGCCGCTGCACTGGGGTCACCATTTTTTTCGGAGCGACTCCCGCAGGATCTGCTTGTCCAGGGTCAGATCAGCCACGACCTGCTTGAGCCTGCCGATTCTCGTCGCGCAACTGCCGCCGCTGCACGCATTCCCTGACCCCGACTCCGCCATGCTTCTTCTTCCAGCGGTAGAACGTGGTCTCGGTGATCTCCAGCTTGCGGCAGATGTCCGTACCGGTGTGCCCGCCTCGGCCTGGCGCAGAGCGATGACGATCTGTTCGTCGGCGGGATTTCCGCATCGGTCTGTCCTCCGCCCTTCCCAGGGCATCAGGCAGACCTCAACCTAACCCGCATTTCGTGAGTGTCGCCGGTCCAGGATTCGGGGAGAAGGGCCGTGTGCTTGCGTGAGCTGTTCTACGAAGTCGTGGTGCAAATCAACGCCTAACGGAGCACACCCTCTGAAGCCTATTGCTGCGAAGAGCGCCTTCAGTACGGCCGGGCTCATGGCGGGTGCGGTCGTGGCCCAGAAGCGGAAGGTCACGCGGGATCGAAAAGGGACGACCCGATGAACGGGAAGGCGTGGGCGGCGCAGCATCTGTTTGAACGGCGGGCCGCCGGGGGAATGGCGCGCCGGTAGCCATAGTCGCGGTACTCGGCGAGCGGGGGCAGTGCGGTTTCCCGATCCTCTGGGCCTGCGCTCTCGGGCCTCGATCGAGGCCACGAAGCTGAGTCCAAGACCGCTGCCAGCCGATCCATTGCGAGTCAGCCCGTCGGTGCCGGCTCAACCGTCGCCTCAGCCGCGGACGGGCGCCTCGAGGCCGGCGTGCGCTTCGCAGCAGACGGCCTTCACCGGCAGTGAAGTCTTCGGATGCGCCTTCAGCAGCCGCGCGTATAGACGAGGTTCTGGGCCAGGTTCTTGGCCATGTGCATCGTGGCCATGTTCTTCCTGGGAGGTCGGCTGCCCGACCTCGCCCACCCAGTACGCGGTGCACTCCGGCGGCAACGTGAAGCCCATCCAGCTCAGCACCATCATGATACCGCCCATGACGCTGAGCGCGCCGTCCTCGCTCCCGGTGATCACGATGCCCGCTACCTTGCCCTTGATCGCGCTGCGGCGCGCGCGCTGTACTCCTCGTCGAGGGCGTCGCGCCGCTCGATCACGCGTTGCACAGACTGGAACGGCCGCCCCACCAGATCGGGGTACAGAAGAGCACGATGTCGGCGGCCTTGATCCGGGCGACCAGCCCCGGCCAGTCATCGTCGGGGGCCTCCTGGAACCGCAGGCCGACCGGGAGCGTCGCGTCCGAGAGCCGAACCACGGCGGCATTCACGGAAGCGAGCGCGCGAATCTCCTCGAGCACCAGCTCGGCCAGCTCCCCGGTGTTGGAGAGGTCTGGCTCGTGCTTGAGCGAAGCATTCAGGGCGAGGACGTTGAGCGGCGCGTCGGACGGCATGCCGCATCGGAAGCAGGGTTTGGTCTTGTACACGGATCCTCATCCTCCAGGGCTGGGGTGTGCCGGTGAGCTCATGGCGGCTCTCCCAGGATTGTTCATTCTGTTTTGAACGCCTGTGCTGGCCTTTCACCTCCTTCCGACGAGCGGGTCACGCTTTCAGAAGCTGATCTTCACGATCCGGCCCCCGCCACCGACCATCCACCCGGCGTGCCGGTTTGCGAACGACACGGCCCAGAAGTCTAGGAGCCGGACACCTCGTTCCAGGTGCCGCCCTCGTCGGGTGACCAGGCGACGCCGCCCCGGGCCACACCAAACACCGCAGGCAGGCCCGACTTGTTCACGTAGCTCAGCCCGAAGACGGTGCCGAAGGGATAGGGCGCAGCAAGCTCCACGTCGCCCCGCCATCGTCGGTGCGCGCGACGTTGGGCGGCACCTCGCTCTCGCGCACCAAGTCGCCGCCGGCAAGGATGCCGCGGTGGGGATCGCGGAAGTCCATCGTAAAGATCCCCGACGCCCCGTCCGGACGCCCTGCACCATCGGCGTCGGGTACGCCGTCCAGATCTCGCCGCCGTCGGTGGTGGCGAAGATGCGCGCGTCGCCCAGGCCGCCGGTGCCGATCCAGCCGCGCTTGCCGCCCTGCGCCGCGGTGCGCAGGCGAGGAGACCGGGCGCAGCTTTCCCGGGCTCCGACCCAGAGTGTCCGTTAGCGCCCCCGCCGGCCCTCCCTTGCCCTCGGGCGGGCGCACCGTGAGCGAAGGCGGAGCGCGCTACTCTGCCCGCAGTGCCTCGATCGGCCCGACCCGCGCCGCCCGCGCGGCCGGCAGATACCCCGCGATCGCCGCGCTGACCGCCAGCACCGCGAGCGCCGCCGCGATCGACGGCGGATCCACGGTCTCCACCCCGATACAGCTGACTCCGGAGCAGCCGCGTCGCCGCCAGCGCGAGCGGCACCCCCACGAGCGTCCCACCCGCCACCAGCGTCATCGCCTCGCGCAGCACCATCCCCCGCACCTGCGCCCCCTCGGCGCCGAGCGCCATGCGGACGCCGAACTCGCTCGTCCGCCGGAGGGTGGTGTAGGTCATCACGCCGTACAGCCCCAGCGCCGCGAGTCCCAGCGCCAGCAGCCCGAACACGCTCGCCACCCGGGCGACCAGCAGGTCCTGGCTGATCGACTGCCGCATCAGCGCCGCCAGCGGATCGTTGTCGAGCACCACCGCCGAGGCGTTCACCGCCGCCAGCTCGCGCGCGGCCGCGGCGACCAGCCCGACCGGGTCGCCCGTGGCCTGCAGCTCGAAGGTGTACTGGAGCGGCAGCGGCCCCGACTGGAAGGCCGGCAGATACATCCGCCGCCCCGGCGCCTCGCGCAGCTCGTGGTCCCGGGTGTCCGCCACCACGCCGACGATCTCGTAGGTCGCGCTGTCCGCCGTGAGCCGGTGTCCGACCGCGTCGCCGCGCGGGAAGTAGTGGGCGGCCATCGTGGTGTTGACCAGGGCGACCCGCGGCGGCGCGCTCGTCGTCCCGCTCGGTGATGTCGCGGCCGGCCACCAGCCGGGCGCCGATCGCTTCCACATAGCCCGGGCCCACCCGGTCGTAGTTGACGGTGGAGTCGTCCGCCGTGCGGGCGGTGAACCCTTCCACCTCGCACCCCCGTGGCCGACTCGGTCCCGCTGAAGATCCCGTTCTCCGAGAAGCTGGCCGCGGCGACGCCGGGCAGCGCGCGCAGGCGCTCGAGCTGGGTCCGCGCGAGCTGCGCCAGCCGCTCGCCCTCGAAGCCCGTCGGCGCCGCGTCCACCGTCACGATCAGCAGCCGGTCGCGCGCCAGCCCCGGATCCACGTTGACCAGCGCGCGCGTGCTGCGCATCAGCATGCCGGTGCCGACCAGGAGGGTGAGCGACAGCGCCACCTGGAGCATCACGAGCACCTTGCCGAGGCCGAACCGGCCCGGTCCGCCCAGGACCGAGCCCGCGGCGCCGCGGCCGCCGGCGCGCAGGCTGGTGCCCGGGTCCACCCGGGTCGTCCGGATGGCCGGCAGCAGCCCGAACAGCCCGGCCGTCACCCCGGTGATCGCGACCGTGAAGCCGAGCACGCGCCAGTCGAGCCGCGCGTCCAGCGGAAGCGCGTCGCCGCTGCCGGCCAGGGTGAGCAGCGCCCGGCTGCCCCAGAGCGCCAGCAGCAGGCCGGCCGCGCCGCCCAGGACGCCGAGCATCAGGCTCTCGGTCAGCAGCTGCCGCACGAGGCGGACGCGCCCGGCGCCGAGGGCCATCCGCACGCCGACCTCGCGGGCCCGCGCCGCGCCGCGGGCGAGCAGCAGGTTGGCGACGTTGGCGCAGACCACCAGCAGCACCATGCCCACGGCGATCATGAGCGTCGCCAGCGGCTCCGCGTACAGCGCCCGGATGGACGACACCCCGTGCGCGCCGGACGTCACCGGGATCTCCTCCGTCTCGAGCCGCTCGGCGGCGGAGTCGTCGGCGGGATACGACGCCAGCACCGCGCGGCGGAGCAGCGTCGGATACGCCGCCTGGACCTGCTCGAGCGTGGCGCCGGGCGCGCGGCGGCCGATGAACAGCAGCCAGCTCACCTCCGGCCGGGTGAGCCAGTCGCGCTTGAAGAGCGCCGGCGCCATCGTGAGCGGCATCCAGAGTCGGTCATCCGGCCCACGACCTCGCCGGAGAAGCCCGGCGGCGCCACCCCGACGATCGTGAACGGCACCCGGTTGATCGTCACCGTGCGCCCCAGCACCCCGCGGTCCCCGCCGAAGCGGCGCTGCCAGTACAGGTAGCTGATGACCGCCACCGGCGACCCGCCGGCGGCCCGGTCGTCGTCCACCGTGAGCGGCCGGCCGATCAGCGCCGGCACGCCGAGCACCGCGAAGTAGTTGCCGCTGACGAGGCGGCCGCGCGGGCGCTCCCCCTCGCCCGCTCGCCGCCCACGCCGGCGTGAGGTCGAGCGCCCGGCCCGGCCGGTCGCGGCAAGACCGCTGCAGCAGCGGCGGGATTGCGGCTCACGCTCGGCGTAGATCGGATAGGAGATAGAGGTCGGCGCGGAGCGAGCCCTCGGAGACGCTGCTGGGGCGGCCGGCATCGCCCGATGACGACCAGCTCGTCGGCCGCCGGCACCGGCAGCGGACGCAGCAGCAGCGCGTCGATCAGCGTGAAGATGGCCGTGTTGGCGCCGATCCCGACGGCCAGCGACAGCACGACGACGAAGGCGAAGCCCAGGTTGTGGCGGAGCGCGCGCCCGGCGTACACGGTGTCCTGCCACAGCTCGGCGAAGAAGTTGGCGCGGCGCACGGTCTTCTCCCGTTGGGTGTCCATGGCCACCAGCTCGGCCCGCACGCCGTTCCAGTCGCCGAACTGCCGCAGCGCCTCGGCGCGGGCGGCGGCGGGCTCCATGCCGCGCTCGACCAGCCGCCGCACCCGCATGTCGATATGGAAGGCGAGCTCGGCGTCCACGTCGCGCTCGACGCGGCGGGGGCCGAGGCCGAGGCGGAACCCGCCCATCAGCTCGGCGCCGGAGCGGTGGCGCGGAGCGCCCGGCCGGCGACCTCGACGAACCGGTGCCAGGAAGAGCTCCCCGCCTGGAGCCGCGCCCGGCCGGCCCGCGCGAGGCGGTAGTACTTGGCCTGGCGGTTGTTGTCGGAGACGCCCCACTCCGCGGTGATCCACCCGCGGCGCTCGAGCCGGTGGAGGGCGGGGTAGAGGGTGCCTTCGCCGATGAGGAAGGCGCTGTCGGTGGCCTGCTCGATCCACTCGGCCACGGCGTAGCCGTGCCGCGGGCCCCAGCTCAGGGCCTTGAGGATCAGGAGATCGAGGGTGCCGCGGAGGAGATTGGCGTCGAGGTCGTCCATGTCCCGGAGTCTAGCGTGTTCCCCTTGCCACGCAAGGGGAACATGCTAACGCCTCGCTAGCGGACCGTCGAGCAAGAGCGCATCGTGGTGGGCAGCGCTCACGGCCGCATCCGGGGGGTGTTCAAGGGACCCGACGGGCACCTGTACCTCACCACAGCAACCCCGTCACCGGGCCGGCCCGCGCACCCGACGCGGCTCCCCGCGACCCCCGAGGCGCCCACCCCCAGCCCGGAGACACATCATGCGTCCCGCATTGCTCGCGCTCCTGCTATCCTGCATCCCCGCCTCCGCAACCCTGGCCCAGACCCGCGACGTAAAAACCCTCACCCTCGACGGCGCGCGCCAGGTGGCGGCCGCCGCCGAATCCGAGGCCCGCCGGCGATCGTGGGACGTCGCGATCGCGGTGGTGGACCCGGGCGGCGGCCTGATCGTCTTCCACCGGATGGACGGCGTGCAGCACGCCAGTCTCGACATCGCGATCGAGAAGGCGCGAACCTCGGCCCGCTTCCGCCGGCCGAGCAAGGCGATGGCGGAGGCGGTGGGACGCGGTGTCGTGGGCCTGGTGGGCACGGACGGGATGCTGATGATGGAAGGGGCGCTGCCGGTGACAGTGGACGGCGTCGTCGTGGGCGCGGTGGGCATCAGCGGGATGACGGGAGCGCAGGACGCGGAGATCGCGGCGGCGGGTATCGCTGCGCTCCAAATTGATACTCCTCGGCGCTGAGCCTATGCTTAGCCCGACATGCCATCCCCCACGCACACCCTCGCTCTCGCCGCCCTGATCCTCGCGGCCCCCGCGCTCGCGGCCGATGCCGTCGCGCAGACGACGGCCGCCCCTCTCGCCCTCACCGGCGGGACGATCTACCCGGCCCCCGACCGCCCCGCCATCCGGGACGCGCGTGATCCTGCTCCGTGACGGCCGCATCGCCGCCGTCGGCCCGCGCGGCTCGGTGAAGGTGCCCGCCGGAACCGACACGCTGGACTGCACCGGCCTCACCGTCACCGCCGGCTTCTGGAACAGCCACGTGCACTTCGGCGAGCGCAAGTGGGCGGGCGCGGCCGAGCTGCCGGCGGCGGAGGCGTCGGAGCAGCTCCGGCAGATGCTCACGAGCCACGGATTCACCCACGTGTTCGACACCGGCTCGCCCCTGGAGAACACGCTGGCGCTTCGGCGCCGCATCGCCGCCGGCGAGGTCGAGGGTCCCGCCATCCTCACCACCGGCGACATCATCTGGCCGAAGGGCGGCGTGCCGAACATCGCGGTCATGGCCGCGCTCGGCTTCATCACCGAGCCGCAGGACGAGGTCGCCACCCCGGCCGAGGCGGGGGCTCGCGCGCGCGAGTCGGCGCGGACGGGTCCCCCCCGGCCGCTGGAGGCGGCGCTCGCCGGCGGACGACCTGTGCGCACACCGCGCCGGCGATGGAGACCTGGAGCGACTCGCTGGTGCGGCGGATGGTGCGAGCGGGCGTCGCCCTCGTCCCCACCCTCGAGCTGTGGCGCTACGAGGGCAGGAGCGCGCGGCTGGCCTTCTCCCGCCCGTTTCTCCAGGCGGGCGTGGATCAGCTCCGCGCGTTCTGGCGCGCCGGCGGGACCGTGCTGTTCGGCACCGATGTCGGCTACGTGCTGGACTACGAGACCGCGGAAGAGTTCGCCCTGATGGCGCGGGCGGGGCTCGGCTTCCCGGACATCCTGGCCTCGCTCACCACCAATCCCGCGCGCCGGTTCGGCCTCGAGCGCACGGCCGGCCGGATCGCGCGCGGGATGGACGCGGATCTGGTCGTGCTCGAGGGGGATCCCGCGAGGGACATCGAGGCGCTGGCGCGGGTGAGATATACGGTGCGGCAGGGACGGATCATCTATCGGCGGTGATGCCGTGGGCCTCTGCGCGGCGGCTCTCTGGATTGCAATAGCACGCACGCCGTCGCCTCGAATTGATGCCGCGTCCCGCCGAGCGTATCCTTAGGCTGTCACCCACTTATGCCCTGGAGCATTGCGTGCCGGTGACCGCCAGGCTGTCCAAGCGCTTCTACGATGTCCTTGGCGAGGACGTCGCCAACGAATTGGTGGACTGGTTCAACGCCGTGGACTTGACCTACCGCGCGGAGCTCCGCGAGCTCAACGAGCTCAACTACGCCCGTTTCGACGCGAAGCTGGAGCAGCGTCTCGCGGAACTGCGGGCCGAACTGGGCCAGGAGATGGCGGAGCTGCGGGCCGAGCTGCGCCAGGAGATGGCGGAGCTGCGGGCCGAGCTGCGCCAGGAGATGGCGAATCTGCGAGCTGAGCTGCGGGAACAGATCGCGGGTTCGCGTGCGGAGATCCGCACCGGATTGCAGGAAGTACGCACCGAAGCCCATCAGGGGCACACGGCGCTCGAGCGGGTTCGCGCCGAGCTGCTGCGCTGGATGTTCGGCTTCTGGGTCACCACCTTCATCGGGGTCGCCGGCCTGCTGATCGCGTTGGGCAATCGCTGAGGTGTCAAGTGTCACCCTGAACGAAGTGAAGGGGACCATCTCGAGCATGGCCCCCTTCGCTGCGCTCAGGATGACACGCTTACGACAGGGTGACACACTCACGCCGCCGGCTTCACTTCACCGCTCTCCGGCCCCGTCGGCGCCGCGGTCCCGCCCGGCACCTCCGGCGTACTCACCGGCCCCTCCACCTGCGATCCCCCCACCACGTGCTTCGCCCGGTCCCACGCCGCCAGCAGCTGCGGCTCCCGCGCGAACCGGTAGCGGTTGATCCCGTCCAGGATCCCGACGAGCTGCATCACCTCGTCGCTCAGCGTCCGGAGCTCGGACCGCGCCAGGATGTGGCGCTGCTTGCCCTCCACGGTCTCCGCCACGGAGGCGTCCAGCTCGTCCACCGCCTGGCGCAGGTCGTCCAGCAGCGTCTCCCCCAGCCCGTGCTTGACCAGCAGCTCCCGCTGGGCCACGCCCTTGTCGAGCAGCGTCCGCGCAATCGTGCGGTACACCATGTGGCTGGCGTTGGTGGACGGCATCCGGAACTCGCGGGTGAGCTCCGGCTGCTCGTCCGCGGCGGCGTTGGCCACCGTCACCAGGTGCCGCAGCAGGCCGTCGTTCAGCCGGCGGCGGATCTCCTTGCGGCGCACCGTGGACGAGCCCTTCGAGACGACCCCGGTCACCTGCTGGGCGGCCAGTGCCTCCATCTGCTTGATCGTCTCCTCCAGCCTGGCGAGCACCGATGCGTGGTTCGCATCGGCCGATGGGTGCGTGCGGTTGAAGTCGCGCGCATGCACGGCCATCTCGATTCTCCGACGTACGATCCGTTCCATACGACTCTCCCTTCACCCTTCGGCCGGGCGGCCATCGGGAGCCGCTCGGCGGCCTTGAACGAGGAAGCCCGGTGCGTCTCCCGACCGGCGACCGGACGGTGACCCCATGCGCATCGGGTGTGCCAGATCCTGCAGAGCGAGGGAGCGTCGGCTGTTTGTGATCGAGCACGATCGCGCTGCGACCACGGTGATACCGTCTGTGTGAGACCGTTGCTGTCACCCGTGAGGGGTGTCGCGTTCGATTGGAAGCACCGTAGCGATCGCGGCATGTCCGAGCGTTGCGTCGCAGCGGCCCGACGCGAAGTCGCGGAGCACAGTCGCCGGCATGGGTTAAGGGCGATGCCCCACGCGCTGCTCCGTCATGCTTACGCGCGTGTGCCGCAAGCATTTGCCGACGTCCGACGACCACGCGCGCTCGTCGTTCGCACCGATTGGTTACGAATCGTCCGTCTTGTAGCCGCGCCTCGCCGTCGAGCGCCTCCGCACGCCGCCGCAGCAATAACGATGTCACCCCTCTGCACGACAGCGTCGCACCGCCGCGTGCGCCGCGCTACGCCCCGCGCTGGCCAACCCAGCATGAGCACGTCTCCATGATCCTTAGCGGCACTGCTCACTTCGTTTTTCCCCGACGTATGTCCCCACGCAAGGACACTCTTCGGTCGCTCAACGTCACTTTTCGTCCCCCGCGTCACCGTGTCACCGTCCCCGTGTCACCCTGAGCGTAGCGAAGGGGCCATACCCCAACGCATGCCCACCTCCCCCCAGCGGAAATTTCTTCCGGGTGCCCGCACGACTGTCACACCCGCGACCCAGGTTACTGCGGTCCAATCACCATTCACCGCTCCACCCAAGGGATCGCCATGCGCTCGCTCCGTCCGCTGCTCGTGCTCCACCTTCTCGCCCTCGCCCCCTCGGCGGCCCCAGCGCAGGACCCCGTCCGCGCGCCGGAGGCCCCCACCGGCACGAACTGGATCGCCGACCGGGAGCTCAAGCACTACTTCCCGGTGGACTGCGAGGCCGTGAGCGGCATCCCGAGGCCCGACCGGCTCTACTACGCCAGCGAGGCAGCCGTGCGAGCGCACGGTTACATCCCGAGCCCTAAGTGCCCGACCGTCGAGTCTCCTCGACTCGCGGACGCCGGACCTCGACTCCAGGACGCGCAGGCACCTGCCTCCAGGCCGACGCCGACCTACGCCCCCGTGCCTGCCACCAGCGCCCGCGAGAACCAGCACGCGCGGCGGGGCTTCTGGTTCAGCGGCGGCCTCGGCTACGGCAGCCTCGGCTGCGAGGACTGCGGCAGCCGCGAGGGCGGCCTGAGCGGCGGCATTCAGCTCGGTGGGAGCGTGAGCCAGAAAGTCCTATTGGGCGGGGGGACTACCGGCTGGACCAAGAGCGAAGGCGGAGTGACGCTGACCGTGGGCACGGCTGTAGCCCTCATCCGCTTCTACCCGTCGGCGACCGGCGGATTCTTCCTGCTCGGCGGGCTCGGGGTAGGGACGATCCACGCCGACTTCGGTGCATTCGGCAGCGATTCCGAGACCGGAGGCGGGGCCCTGATCGGCCTCGGCTATGACATCCGGGTGGGCTCCAGCGTCAGCCTGACCCCGTTCTGGAACGGCTTCGCCGCAAGAACCTCCAATGCCGACGCCAACGTTGGGCAGCTCGGCGTGAGTGTCACCCTGCATTGAGTGCGGCACTGCAGCCGACTCATACCGCGAGTCCCCGCTCGTTGAGCGCTGGAAACACCGCTTCGAGCGGGGTCACGCTTTCAGAAGCTGATCTTCACGATCCGGCCCCCGCCCCCGACCATCCACCCGGCGTGCTGGTTGGCGAACGACACCGCCCAGAAGTCGAGGAAGCCGGGCAGCTCGTTCCAGGTGTCGCCCTCGTCGGGTGACCAGGCGACACCTCCCCGCGCCACACCGAACACCGCCGGGAGGCCCGACTTGTTCACGTAGCTCAGCCCGAAGACGGTGCCGAACGGGAAGGGCGTGGCAAGCTCCCACGTCGCCCCGCCATCGCCGGTGCGCGCGACGTTGGGCAGCACCTCGGCCTCGCGCCCCAGATCGCCGCCGGCCAGGATGCCGCGGTGGGGGTCGCGGAAGTCGATGGTAAAGATTCCCGACCCCCCTCCGGGGTCGCCCTGCACGATCGGCGTCGAGTACGCGGTCCAGGTATCGCCGCCGTCGGTGGTGGCGAAGATGCGCGCGTCGCCCAGGCCGCCGGTGCCGATCCAGCCGCGCTTGCCGCCCTGCGCCGCGGTGCAGGTCCCGCTCGAAGCGAATCCGAACTCACCCTCCTGCGCCGCCGGGAGGTTGTCACCGATATCCTGCCAGGTCTCGCCATCGGTGGTGCGGATCACGGGGAAGCGGCCGTCCACGCCGTCGCTATACGCGAAGCCGCGGTTCGGAGTCCAGAAGGCGAAGCAGTCGTAGAAGGCGTCCGGGTTCGCATTCTGGAACTGGAGGTCCCAGCTCGCGCCGCCGTCCGTCGTGTGATAAATGCGCGAGTCCGAGCCGGTGCCGATCGAGAGCAGGTAGGCCTCCGTGGCACTCACTCCCTGGACGTCGCGGAACTCGAGCGCTTCCGCGCCCGGCACGACACCCGGATGCCAGGTGGCGCCGCCATCGGTGGTGACCGCAAACGTACCGCCGGCGCCGCTTACCCAGGCGACGTTCTGATTGACGGCGTGCACGCCGATCAGGCGGGCGGTGGTGCCGCTGGCCTGCGGGGTCAGGGTGGGGCCCTGCTTGGTGGCCGAATGCGCCGGGGTTGCGGTGGCGCGATTGGCGCGGTCGGCGTCAGAGGGGGCGGAAGAGTCCGAGCAGCTCAGGGCCGTCGCGGCGAGCAGGGCGGCTGCGGCAAGGCGGTCAGGGAAGCGGGGCATGCGTAGCTCCATCCAGGGGGAACGGATCCGATAGGGCAGGGACTCAGTATCGGAAGCGCTGGAGCAGGTCGCAAGGGTGAACCCTGACTCCTCCATGTCACCCTGAGCGAAGCGAAGGGGCCCGAACCAGGCTGGTCTGGCGTTTCCCGTAGCGTGCTGTATAGTAGGCAGAACCCGCTTCAGGACCGGCACGCTGGTCTGCCCCACCGATTGGCGCACGGCCTCTCTGGGTGGCCTGATCGTCCTCCCGAGAAATTCAAGGGCCGGCCCCCCGCCGCCCCTCGCAGGGGGGTGGCGTGCCCCCGCACACATCGCCCTGGTGCTCCTCGCCGCCTGCAGCGCCGGCCGACAGGAGGAACAGGCAGTTCCGCCGACGCATGTCCCGGCCCGCCGCGCGGTCTACGTCTTCCAGATCACTCCCAGCCAGGTCCAGCTCAACCCCGGCCAGACTCAGCAATTCACCACCACGATCCGGGATGCGCTGGGGAACCCGGTTCCACTGATACCCACCTATTCCGCCACCGGCGGCACCATCACGTCCTACGGGCTGTACCGAGCCGGAGCCACCGCGGGCACCTTCATGGTGATGGCCAAGGGCCCCGGGGGATGGTTGGCCGACGCCACGTCGATCACGATCGGACGAGCCCCGCAGCCGCCCGACGAGGTGACGCTCGCCCTGCCGGCCCAGCCTCCCCCGGCGCTCCCCGTGGTTCTGCTCGACGCGAACGTCGGTGGCGGATCGCCCTGTGTGAACGACGACCACCACACCGGGAGCGTCGTGTTTCCCAATTGGCTCGCCCGCGGCGCTTGCCCTCCCGACGAGATCGCGGCTTTTGCCCGCGGCGCCGCCGCACAGAT
This sequence comes from uncultured Gemmatimonadales bacterium, assembly GCA_963826065.1. Classification (GTDB taxonomy): domain Bacteria; phylum Gemmatimonadota; class Gemmatimonadetes; order Gemmatimonadales; family GWC2-71-9; genus CAVVWJ01. The sequence continues at coordinate 77,094 of CAWGVP010000007.1, read as the reverse complement.
CCTCGACGGAACCGGAGGGAACGGGCTGATCTGGAGCAACGCTGCGGGAGAGACTCGAGCCGTGAACCTGCAGGCCCCGCGGCTCTCGATGCCGGTGGAGTTCTGGGTCGTGGATCAGTTCTACCGGTTGTGGGTGAACGGGGCCTGGCAGGATCTATCGGTCGAAGCCGCCGGCCTTGCCGCCTTCCAGCACACCAATGATTGGTACAACACCTCCAGGGCCGGTATCCGCTTCGAGCCGACCACGGCCCACAGGGTCTGGAATGACGCCGCCGCCAAGGCGCAGCTCGGCTGCACTACGAGCGGGAACAATGTGCCCTGTCAATGCACCACGACGCTTTACGCTTCGCCCTACTTCGTCCCCGGTCGCTTGAACGTCTACTTCGTGGACCAGGTGCTCTATCAGGGCAGCAATGTCATGGGGGTCAATTGTCGCGATCCGTCGTCCACGTCCAACGATCCCCAGGCCGGGAACGCCATCCTCCTCTCCTCCACGCAGATGAGCCTGGCGACACTCGGCCACGAGCTGGGGCACGCGCTCTCGCTGGGCCACACCGGCGACGCCGGGGGTTCGTTCTACCAGGACGCCAACGGAGTGGACCTCTTCGACCTTTACAATCTGATGTGGATCGCCAGCGAGGAGTCCTTCGCGCTCACACTCGGTCAGGCGTTCCGGATGAACATCGAGACCCTGTCGCAACTCAACCTCAACGGTGTTCGCACTACCGGTCCCCGGCGTCCGTGCGAATGTCGACCCACCACGCCGGGATGCAACTACAAGGCGGAAGCGAGCAGCGATGGCGTCTGTCCCCGGATCACGAGAGCCTGGTGATGAGCGGCGCAGTACGGCAGGCGGTGATCTACTCGGTGGCGATGGTCGCCTGCGGTGCCCCGGGGCCCGGGCTCGTGGCGCAGCAGCAGGTCGTGATCGAGCGGTGGATGCAGTGTCAGGAATGTGATAGAAGCGTGCTGGATTCGGTGGCGGCGTTGGGCCAGGCGGCCGTGCCTCGGCTCCGGGACTACCTGTTGAACGGTCCCGAGCCGGAGCGGGTGGATCGTGTCCGGGAGCACCTCGAGCGCTCGTACGACAGCACGTCCGCCCGCTCGCCGGGGGAGCGGCTGCAGATGAGCAAGGGCCTGCTGGTGCAGACCTTTCTCGGTAACCTCGATGCCGTCTACCGGGTCCGGTCGGCTCGCGCGCTGCGGGAGATCGGCGGGGGTACGGCCCGGGCCGCGCTGGACTCCGCGAGCCGCCTGAATCTGCGAGACGACGTCTTGCAGGAAGTGAGAGCGTCACTCGACAGCATGCCGCCATGAGCGAAGCCGATCCAGCCGCGACGATCTGGCCGGCCTCCCCTGGCGAGGAGTCGCTGCTCGACCGACTCCGACGCGAGTTCGACGGCTACCTGGTCATCCGCCGGGAGCTTGGGCGGGGCGGCATGGCGATCGTGTACCTCGCCGACGACCTGCGGAATCATCGCCCCGTCGCCCTCAAAGTGCTCCGGCCGGAGCTGGGCCAGGCGCTCGGTGCCGACCGTTTCCACCGAGAGGTCCGGATCGTCGGAGGACTCCAACACCCCAACATCGTTACCCTGTTCGACTCGGGCCACCTCGCCGGCCTGTGGTACTTCATCATGCCGTACGTCGAGGGGGAGACCCTCCGGGCCCGCCTGCAGCGCGAGCGCCAGCTCACCGTGGCGGACACGCTGCGGATCGCTCGGGATGTGGCGAGCGCTCTCGATTACGCCCACCGGAAGGGAGTGCTGCACCGGGACATCAAGCCGGAGAACATTCTGCTAGACGGTGAGCGCGCCCTGGTGGCGGATTTCGGGATCGCTCGCGCCGTCACCGCCGCGGCCGACGCGGAGAGGATTACCGAGACCGGCATCGTCGTCGGTACGCCACAATACATGAGCCCCGAGCAGGGCGGCTCGGGCTCATTGGACGCCCGGAGCGATGTCTATTCGCTGGGCTGTGTCGTCTTCGAGATGCTCGCCGGCCAGCCCCCCTTCACCGGGGCGACCGCCCAGGCGGTGATCGCCCGGCACATGCGGGACGAGCCGCCCGCCCTTCAGGTCGTGCGGCCCACGGTGACCTCGGGCATGGTGCGCGCGGTGAACACCGCCCTGGCCAAGGTCCCGGCCGACCGATACGCCCGGGCCTCGGAGTTCGTCACCGCGCTCGAGACGCCGCTCGCGGCGCCGGCGCGGTGGAAGCGCTGGGTGGTGGGCGGTATTGGAGCCGCGGTCGTCCTCGCGACGGTCTGGCAGCTCGTCCCCGTTCGCCGGCTGGATGTCAACCGGGTGGTGGTGTTCCCCCTTCATGACCCCGGAGGCGCCGGAGCCGACGTCGCCACGTACATCGGGCACGTGCTCGACGGGAGTGAGCCGCTCAAGTGGGAGGAAGGAAGAGAGGTGGTTGCACCCGGCCAGGCCGGCGCCACCCTCGAGGCGGAGCGGCGCTTGAGCCGAGCGGATGGCGCCCGGTTCTTCATCGACGGATCGATTCTTCGGGCTGCGGATTCGGTGACCGTGATCCTGCGGCTCTATGATGTCGCCGCCGATTCCATGGTCCGTCGCGCCGGGCTCTCCGGCCCGGCCGGCACCTCCGAGCCCCGGCTCGCGGCCAGGACGGTAGCGTTGCTCCTTCCCGCGTTGCTGGGTGCCGGTCGGACCGTGGATGTCGGCGCACTCAGCGAACGGGCCCCCGCCGCAATCGCCAACTTTCTTCAGGGTGAACGCGCCTATCGACGCTCCCGCTTCGCCGAGGCGCTGGGCCACTATCAGGCGGCGGTCGCCGGCGACTCGCTGTTCGCGCTCGCCGCGATGAAAGGGGCACTGGCGGCGAACTGGCTGGATCGCGGGACCGAGGAACAGGATCTGACCGCACTGGCCCTCGCGCGGGAGCGACTGCTGCCTGGGCGCTATGCGCCGTTCGCCCAGGGTCTGAGAAGTTACCAGACCGGATCGGCCGACTCCGCGGTGGTCCAGTTTCAGCGGGCGTTGCGGGTCGCCCCCGATTGGGCGGAGGGGCACATGGCGCTGGGAGAGGTCTACTATCACCTGCTTCCGCGAGCCACCGACCTGGATTCCCTGGCCGAGCGGGAATTTCATGCTTCCTTCGCGCTCGACTCCGGATTCTCCCCGCCGTTGTACCACCTCGCCGAAATCGCCGTCCGGCAGAACCGCCCGGCTGAAGCGCAGCGGCTCGGCGTCGAGCTTGGTCGCGCGCAGGCGGACAGCACACTCTTGTCGCCACTCGACCTGATCCTTCGTTGTGCGTCGGAGAAGCGAGACCCGGATTGGGCCGCGGCCGCCGCGCGATCGCTGGAGGACGTCCTCACGGCAGGCAGAGTCCTTTCCGCCATTCCGTCCTCCGCCGGATGCGCCGAGGAGGCATATCGGACGATCCTCGCCATCGACAGTGCGCCGCCGGCTGCCACAGCTGCGGCGCTGTATGGACTGCAGACCCAGTTGGTCGAGCAGGGCAGGTACGACGCCGTACGGGATCTGTTGAGCTCCGACGCGGGGACGCGGTATGGGGGCAGCTTCATCCTCGTGGTGGATGCGTTGGCCGATCCCGCCTTCGAGGTGGAGGCCGACCGAACAGTCGAGCAGTGGGGGAGAGACTATGGCCGGCTCAACAGCCGGCAGCTGTGGCTCGCTGGAGTCTGGGCCGCTCACCAGGGCAGGCCCGTGGAGCTGCTCGGAATCCGGCAGGCGTTGCAGTCCAAGATCGACTCCACGGGCATGGCCAGGGACAGCCTGTTCCTTCAGATCGTCGATGCCCATACCCCCCTGGCGGGCGGTGACTCGACTGCGGCGGTCAACCGGCTATCGGCTCTCGGTTCTCGTGGAGGTATGAACGAGATCGCCTGGTATCCCTGGTCCGCCCTTGCACACGAACGGCTCACGCTCATGCGGCTTCTGGCGGCGCGGGGGGACTTCGCAGGCGTGCTTCGGGAGGGCTCAGCCTTCGATTCGCCGCAACCTGTTGCTTTTCTGCTGTACCGCCGGGCGGTGTTGGGGCTGCGAATCACGGCCGCGGAGTCCACAGGTGATGCGCGTCTTGCCAGGCGGTTACGTGAGATCGGGGCCGCGATCGACACGCTGCGAGCTGAAGCTGCTCCGGGTTCCTAAAACATAAGGAGGTGCGCATGCCGACCGGGAAGAAGCAGGAGACGCCAAAGCACGAGGAGTACCCTCTGCCTGCCACGAGCGCGCAAACATGTGATATCGACGCCGTATGCAGGTGGCTGACCGCAGTGGCACCGGGAAAGAACGACATGCAGCCCAATTACCCGCAGGCGCCAGAGGGGCCCATGCCAAAGCGGCAGGGCGGCAGGAGTCCATGGTTGAAGGACATGTGGGAATGCTACGCCGAGCTCTACACCGCAGTGGCCCGTCTGGAAAGGGTGGTTTTCTGCAAAGACGCCTCAATCACCCAGCCATATATCCTCGACAAGAATTGCGGCGGTCCCAGCGGCGGTCCCGGCAAGGGCGGGGCCCCTCCACCCCCGCCGTTTCCTTGAGCGCTGGCACCTCGCCCTCGGTCCGAAGGGCGCCACGCCGGCAGCGATCTGTCTGGCTGGTGTCCATCGACCGAGGGCCCTGCCGTCTGGATATGTCACCCTGAGCGCAGCGAAGGGGGCCATACCATACATGGCCCCCTTCACTTCTGTCGCAGACCTCGTGGTCAGTCCCGGCGAAGGACCCGCCGCTACCGCCGCGACCAGCGCTGGTGCTGAAGCCGGGCCATCAGCCGTGAGCCCGTAGCGAAGCGTCCCTCCGTGAGCCGGAGCATGCAGTCCTTGCCGCACCTCGGCTCTCCGGCCGCGGCCGCCCTGGCCGTGGCAGGGGCGGTGAACGCCCACTCGACCTCGCCCGACGGCTCGGCCTCGCCGGCCAGCAGGCTCTGCCGCCGCTGCCTGATGTCCTGGGCCGCCGCGTCGGCCGCATTCTCGAATGCTGCGTCGTTCTCGGCGGCGATCACCGCCACCCAGAGATCGGTCTCCGCGCCGGGCTTCAAGCCGATGGTCCGAACACTTTGGATGTACCGCCAATCATGCGGAAAGTCACCCGCGGCGGACCTGTTGCCGCGCAAGGCGGCGATCTGCTGGGGAATGAGCGGAAACTCGGCGTCGACATCGCCGCCGTGGAAGAAGAAGCCCGGTGCGGGATCGGACGTCGCCGATCATCAACGTCCCGGCGCGGGTGCCGCCGGGATCCTCGGTGCTGGTCTGGGACAGCAGCCGTCCGCCGCGCTGCCTGTGGCCCAGGTCGTCGAAGAACAGGCTGTCGATGTCGAAGTCGGTCAGAAGCCCCGGGTTGACGTTGAGTCTTCCGCCCGACCGGTTCCGGATGGTGAATCGGAAGAGGACGTACTTCTCGCCCAGCGGTGCGTCGAAGGAGCGCTGGGTGATGTGGAGTCCGACACCTTCCCCCGAGGGCGCATCCGAGTAGCGCCAGGTGACGACCCGGCCGCCGTTCGCCATCCGCTGCACCTCGGTTCGCCCCTCGAGGCCCAGATCGTCGCACCCGTTCTCCAGATCGAACCGGCACTCCACATACCCGCCGTCGATACCGGTCAACACGGTCTCGGGTCCGACCCCGATCATGAGCCCGCCCATGAAGAGCTGCGAGATGGTGGCGTCGATGCTGTGCCCCGGCAGTCGTCCGGGAGTGATGGGAAACTGTACCCCGAAGCCGGTGCCGAGCTCGGGTACGCGACTGAAGAAGCTGAGACCTCCGATGTCCGCGGGGAATGCGGTCACCCCGACTCGATTGCGGGTGTGCGTGAGCCTTCTCGCAACGTCGCTCGAGAGCTCGCAGTCCACTCTCCGGCGCTGGCTCGGGAAGACGAACGGCTGGAAGAACGAGGTCTCGACGATCCTCGTGCCGAGTATGAAGTCGCAAGGTCCTACGACGAAGTATTCGACGTCGTTCTGCAGGATGAACGGACTGCGGGTGATCTCTGGAAAGGGCGCCGGAAACGCGTCGTCCCACCGGCCGTTCCGGTCGCTCACGCCGCCGGGGGCGAAGCCGAACAGGAACTCGTGGATGGGGAATATCGGAAGACCGGCGAACGGCTCCCCATCGATGGTCGCGCGACCGCCAAGCGGGGTGCCCTCGTCGAATCGTATGTTCCGGGTCCGCTGTCCTTCCCCGACCGCGACAGGCGGAAGAATCCAGGAGACCGGGAGATCGCCGAGGTTCACATACTCGAAGAACTCCGCACGCAGCCGGTACTCCCCCGGCTCGACCTGGAAGGCAAACCGGTTCTCCGGGCAAGTCAGAACGATCGGCTCCGGGAAAGGCAGCTCGAAGCTCTGAGGAATCGCGTGGACGATCAGTGACTGTCCCGTGACTGTTCGGCAGACGTTCCTGCCGTCCGGTCCCAGGACCCGGCCGGTGAGCTCGGACGTCTGTGTGTTCGCAAGGGTACTACGCGAGGAAGGCTCGGTGGGATGGCGGTCCTGCGTCCCGCAGGCTGCTGCGAATACGGCCAGTGCCGGAAGGAGCGTCCGCCAACCCGGGTCGGTGTCCATAGACACCTCCGTGGTGAAGGTCGGCGACTGTTCACCTGTTGTGGTGGATAGTGCGACACCACTCTGATACGCGGTACATGATTCGTCAATAGGGCGCTCCTTCGTCGCTCGGCGTCGCCGATGCTCGTGGTGCCGACTCAACACCCCCCCAGAACGGTTGCTGGCGACGGTGCCGAGCTATCGTTATGCTGTCAGCGACATGCCCTCGCCCATGACCCCTCCCCCCTCCCCGCCGCGCCGCTGGTGGCTCTTCGCCTTCGTCTGGTGGACGCTCAACGGCGTCGCGAGCGCCGGCCAGGTCGTCCAGATGGTCGGCCCGGGCGGCGAGCGGGTCACCTGGGGCCACGCGCTGGTGACGTCGCTCGCGAGCGCCTGGCTGTGGGTGCCGCTCACGATGCTCGCGCTCTGGCTGGCGCACCGCTACCCGCTGGGCCGGGGCCGCCTGTTGCCCAGGCTCGGCCTCCATCTGCTCTCCGTGGCCGTCGTGGTCGTAGTCCGCGCGGTGGCCGTGCTCCTCCTGGACCCGTGGGTCGGCTGGTACGCGACGACCCCGCCACCGCTGCCCGAGCTCCTGGTCACCAGCGCCCAGAACAACGTCTTCCTCTATTCCTTGCTGATCGGGGTGGCCCACGCCGCGCACTACGCGACCGAGAGCCGCCGGCGCGACGAGCAGCTCGCCGAGGCCCGCCTGCTCACTCTGAAGGCGCAGATCCAGCCGCACTTCCTGTTCAACACCCTGAACACGATCGCCCTCATGGTGCGGGAGAGCCCGGCCGACGCCGAGCGCCTGATCACGCGGTTGAGCGAGCTCTTCCGCCATGCCCTGGACGGGGCCACCGTCCACGAGGTGCCGCTGTCGGACGAGCTGCGCTTCGCGGGCGCCTACCTGGAGATCGAGGCCGCGCGCCTCGAGGACCGGCTCCGGGTCGAGTGGGAGATCGATCCGGCCGCGCTGGGAGCCCGGGTGCCGCACCTGATCCTCCAGCCGCTGGTCGAGAACGCCGTCCGCCACGGGATCGCCCCCCGCTCGGCGGCGGGCAGGCTCCGGGTCGCCGCGCGGCGGGAGAACGGAGTGGTGCGCCTGGATGTGGAGGACGACGGCGTGGGGCTGGCCGGCGGCAACGGGACTGCCGCTGCCGGCGTGGGCCTGGCCAACGTGCGCGCAAGACTCGACGCCCTCTACGGACCCGACGGCGAGCTCGCGCTGGCTCCCACGCCCGGCGGCGGTGTGACCGCGACGCTGGTCCTCCCCTACCGGGAGTATGACTCCGGCGCCATCGCGGCAAGAACGTGGGCGACATGATCCGCGCGGTGATCGTCGACGACGAGCCGCCCGCGAGGCGCCGCGTCCGTGCGCTCCTCGCCGGGGAGCCGGACGTCGAGGTCGTCGCCGAGTGCCGCGACGGGCGCGAGGCGCTGACCGTGATCGCGGAGGCCCGGCCCGATCTCGTCTTCCTCGACATGCAGATGCCGGAGGTGGACGGGCTCGCGGTCGCGCGCGGCATCGGCCGGAAGGCCGGCGGGGAGCCGCCGCTCGTCGTGGTCACCACGGCGCACAGCCAGTTCGCCGTCTCCGCCTTCGACGTCGATGCCGTCGACTACCTGCTCAAGCCGTTCGACCCCGACCGCTTCCGCGCCGCGGTGGCCCGGGCCCGCGAGCGGCTCGGAGCTATCCGGCGAGGGGGAGATCCGCCCGCACCGGCGGCGCCGGCGCCCGGCACCTGGCTCGACCGGCTGCCGGTCCGGATCGGGGCGAAGATCCGTCTCGTCCCGGTCGACGAGATCGACTACTGCGAAGCGGAAGCGAACTACGTGCGGGTCTACACCGGCGGGCAGTCGTACCTGGTTCGCGAGACACTGGCGGGGATGGAGGCCAAGCTGGACCCCGCCCGCTTCCTCCGCATCCACCGGTCGCTCATCGTGCAGGTGGCCCGGGTGGAGTCGCTCGAGCCCCTCTTCCACGGCGACTACCTGGTGAGGCTGCGCTCGGGAGCACGCCTCACCTCGGGCCGCACCTACCGCGCTCGGCTGCACCAGGCACTGCGGCTCGACTGACCGGCGCGCAGCCGCCGGCCTCCCTCTCCCGTTCGCTCGCGAATCGGCGCGGTTCGTCCCACGCCGCTCGCCGCCCTCCCGCGGAATCCCCACCTTTGCCGGCGAACCCCAGCAAGGAACGCCTCTCGTGCTTCGTCTGCGTCATGTTCTCGTCGCTCTGACCGCCGCGTGCGGTGCCCAGGAACCCACCTCGCCCGCACCGGGCTCGCCGCTCGAGAGTTCGGCAGCGCTCGAGGCGCGGGCGGGCCTCGACACGGAGGCCCGCATCTTTGCCCCCGGCGTCATCTCCGACGCGCGGGAGCAGTGGCGCATCACCTTCACTCCCGACGGTAAGACCGCGTACTTCGCGAGCAGCGACGAGTTCTTCCCGTTCACCCGTCAGGCCACCATCTACGTCTCCCACCTGGTCCACGGAACCTGGACCGAGCCCGAAGTCGCGCCCTTCTCCGGTCAGTACAGTGACATCGACCCGTTCCTCTCGCCCGACGGCCGGCGGCTCTATTTCTCCTCGATCAGGCCCGTCGACGGCGTGACGCTGGGCGACCTGGATATATGGGTGGTGGAGCGTACGGCGAGCGGCTGGAGCGACCCCGTCCGGCTGGGCCCGGAGGTCAACAGCCCCGAAGACGAGCTCTATGTCTCGGCCAGCGCGCGGGGGACGATCTACTTCGCCAGCGGGCCCCTGTTTCCACAGCCGGGCAAGCACTTCGACATCTACAGCGCGGCACGTGAGGGCGACGGCTTCGCGCCGCGCGAGCCGCTCGGCCCCGCGGTCAATACCGAGCCGACCGGCGCGCCGGGCGAAGGTTTGCAGGACGCCTGGGAGTTCAACCCGGAGATCTCGGTCGATGGGCACACCCTGATCTTCACCTCGCTCCGGCCGGGCGGGTTCGGGCTGGGCGATCTCTACGTCAGCCGGTCGCAGGGCGGCGAATGGACGCCGGCCCGCAACCTCGGGCCGGCCGTGAACAGCGAGTACGACGAGTACCACCCGACCCTCTCACGCGATCGGCGCGAGCTGTTCTTCGTGCGCCGCATCTTCCGGCCGGATCCCTTCCTGTTCGTGCCCGGAGACTTCTACCGCATCGGCACGGAGGAGCTGGACCTGCGCTGAGTCCCCTTGTCACCCTGAGCGCAGCGAAGGGGACCATGCCCGCGCATGGCCCCCTTCACTTCGTTCAGGGTGACAAGGCTGTCCCCTCTTTTCCGTGTGCGGTTCACGACCCCAGCAGCACGGTGAACGCGACGTCCACCAGCGCACCGTTCGGCGCGAAGCACCGCACGCCGGCGATCGTGGACCCGAACCCGTGGATCTTGCACTGCGCGTACTCATAAAAGCCCAGCGCCGTCACCTGAATGTTCCCCAGATCGATGATCGAGGGATCCACGCCGCGCCAATCCACGAAGTACACGCCGGTCGAGGCCCGCTGGACGGAGATGGGCCCACCGGTCGGATTGGAGCTCCAGAACGCCGAAGGCGCGTAGCTCGCCGCCGTCGGCTGATTCGCGTAAGCATACGCCAGGTGCGCGGACGGGCCCTGCCACAGCACGGTGAACTTGGCGTCGGCCGGCTGGCCCACGAGCCCGTAGCACTGGACCGTCACCGACAGGTTCGGGTTCCCGCCCCACTCCTCCACCAGCTTGCAGTACGCGCTCCCCGCGCCGACGGCGCTCACCTGCACGTGCCCGCCGTGACTCGTGAGCTGCGCGCCGAGATTGTTGAAGTGCACCTGGTAGAAGCCTTTGCCGAGCCGGGTGACCTTGCTGGTCCCGCTCGGGTTCCAGGAGCCGCTCGTCTGGGGGCTGTAGCTCGCGGCCGTCGGCTGATTCGCGTACGCGAAGGCGCGGCCGGCCGACTTGCGAAGGACCACCAGGCTGAACGTGGCTTCCGCCGGCGCGCCGGTCGCCGAGTTGAAGCAGCGCACCTCGACCTTGTCGTTCACCAGGGCACCGTTCACCGGCTTGCAATGGGAATTGTCGGTGGTGTATGCCGTGACCTGGACCGTGCTCCTGGCGCCGAGCAGCGCGGAGAGGCCGGTGAACGTGGCGACGTAGCGGCCGATCGTCCCGGTCGGCCTGGTGATGGTGATCTTGCCCCCGCTCCGGTTGTAGACCATCGTCGCCGGCGGCTTGGCGGAGCCTGTGGGATCGAGCAACGTCAGGTACCCGTCGGCCCAGCGCCCGGCGGCCAGGCTCGGCTGGTCCGCCAGAGGCGGCTCGAACGGCGCATCGGAATCGTCGCAGGCCCCGGCCAGCAGGCTGAGGGCGGGGAGGAGCAGTCGGAAAGATATCGCGCGCATGGCTGTCGTCTCCTGAGTGATGGCTTGGGGCTTCGGGTTCATCTCCCTAGGCGGGATTCATCACTCGGGCGAGCCATCGTGTGTGTGCGTTGTCACCCTGAGCGCAGCGAAGGGGACCATTTCGAGCATGGCCCCCTTCGCTGCGCTCAGGGTGACAACCAGGGTAGTTCAGGACCCGAAGAACACCATGAAGTGACTATCCACCGGACTCCCGTCCGGCTTGAAGCACTGCACCACCGCGAACTCCTCCCCGATGTCCACGCCCTTGCACTGCGCATTCCCCTGCCCGTACGCGTTCGCCCGCACGGTGCCGCTCTCGATGATCTCGTCCACGATCCCCTGCCACTCGACCTTGTAGCTGCCCGTGGCGATGCGCGAGATGTACACGGTCCCGCCCGTGGGGCTCGAGGTGTACGCCGGGAAGGGCGTGTAGTTCAGGGTCGTCGGCCGGTCGCCCCAGGCGTATGCCAGGTGCGCGGACGGCGTGGTGAAGAACACGCTGAACTTCGTGTCCGCGGGCGAGCCACCCGCGCCGTAGCACCGCACCCGCACGGTCAGGTTCGGTGACCCGCCGAGCTCGGTCGTCTTGCAGTGGTGCTTGCCCGTGCCGACGGCGCTCGCTTGCACGTGACCACCGAGGGTGGGGGAGCGCCGCGTGCCCAGCCCGTTGAAGACCACCCGGTACTGTCCCACGCCGTCGCGGAACACCCGCATGGAGCCGGAGGGGTTGAACGAGCCCGCCGCGTTGGGGCGGTAGTCGGTGGCGGTAGGCTGGTGGGCGAACGCGAAGGCGGGATCGGTCGCCCCGCCGAAGACGATCACGTTGAACCCCACGTTGACCGGGGCCTTCGTGGCGGCGTCGAAGCAGCGCACCTCGACCTTGTCGTCCGCGAGGAAGCCCTGGACCGGCTTGCAGTAGGACGCGCCGTTGGAGTACGCGTTCACCAGAACGGTGCTCTTGCCGCCCAGCAGGGCCGAGAGGCCCGCGAACTTGGCGATCCAGCGGCCGGTGGTCCCCTCGGGCTTGGTGATGAGGATGGCGCCACCGCTCTGGTTGTACGAGAAGCTCGTGCCGCTCAGGTCGTAGGAGGGCGTGAGCGGACTGCTGGCGAGCGCGTAGCCGCTGGCCCACCGGGGGTTGGCGAGCGACGGCCCGTCGCCGGCCGCCGTGGCGACCGGTTCCGGGACCTCGGGCTCCTGGAGCAGGGGGGAGTCGTCGCATCCGGCCACCAGTACGGAGGCGGCGAAGGCGAGCAGCAGGCGAGTCGGGCTCAGGTGGCGCATGGCGGTGGTCTCCTCGGTGGCGGTGTGGATCTGCTCACACCGCTCTAGGCGGAGGACACGCCCGATTCGAGCCACGTCTTTTTCATGTGTCACCATTGTCACCCTGAACGAAGTGAAGGGGACCATATCGAGCATGGCCCCCTTCGCTGCGCTCAGGGTGACAGACTCACCGCACCACCCCAATCACCTCCAGATACTCCGACCGCACCCGCGTCGTCCCGTCGGTCGCCTCGTTGTGATCGGTCCAGAGCCGCTCCAGGTCCCGCCGCAGCCCCTCGCGCCCAGCCTCGTCGAGCGCCGCGAAGGCCCGCAGCGTCGGCCCGTACCACAGGCGGAAGTACTCCACCACCTCCGCCGGCCCGAGCGGGTACTCGAACGTGATGAGGCGCCGCTCGAAGGCGAGCGAGGTGCAGCCGGGCCCGAGCCGCTCGCGCACCGCCTCCTCGGTACCCCAGAGGAGGGGCGAGGGCACGCCGGCGGGAGGAGGTACGAACCGAACCGTCGCCTTCAGCATCTCCCCGACGAAGCCGGTCGGCGTCCAGTTGGCCATGGCGATCCGGCCCCGCGGCCGCGTGACCCGCAACAGCTCGGCCGCCGCCCGCTCCGGCCGGGGCGCGAACATGGCCCCGAACATGGTGACGACGGTGCGGAACGTGGCATCCGCGTACCTGAGCCGCTCGGCGTCCCCGACCTCGAAGACCACCGGCAGCCCTTCCTTCGCCGCGTTCGCCTGCGCCTGGGCGATCAGGTTCGGCGCGATGTCGACCCCGGCCACCATGGCGCCGGTGCGGGCGGCCGGCAGGGAGAGGTTGCCGGTGCCGCACGCCACGTCCAGGACGGGCTCGCCCGGCAGGAGCCGGAGCCGCTCGATGAACTCGGCGGCCCCCTGCTGGTAGCCCGTGGCGATCCGGCCGAAGTCGCCCGAGGTCCACGTCGCCCGGACCCGCTCGGTAACGGGGTCGGTCTCCAGGTCCGCATCGGGCGCGTGAGGGCGCCCGGTCTGTGATTGCGTAGTCGGAATCATGATCAACTCTCGCGAAGGTGTGTGGTGACGGTGCGTCCTGCCTTTATGAGTATTGGCGCAAGCTCGACCCGAACCGGGCCATCCCTCCTGAGATCTGGCTCGAATCCGCCTCCGGCCCCGCCTTACCAGTTAGACCACACTCCACCCCGGCGGCGCCCCGTGATCCCCGATCGTTGCTGCAGGCCCGAGTGGACCGTATCTTGGTCCGCCCGGCCATGTCCGATCCCATCCCCACCTCTGTCACTGCGCTCCTCGCCAGAGCGCGGTCGGGCGACTCGGCCGCCCTCGCCGACGTGTTCCCGCTGATCTACGAGGAGCTCCGCCGGCTCGCCGAGCAGCAGCTCCGGCGCGAGCCCGACGGGCACACCCTCAGCCCCACCGCCCTGGTGCACGAGGCGTACATGCGCCTCATCGACTACACCCGCGTGGAGTGGGCGAACCGCGCCCACTTCATGGCGGTCGCCTCGACGGCGATGCGGCGGATCCTGGTGGACCACGCCCGCGGGCACCGGAGCCTCAAGCGGGGCGGCGGGCTCCGCCCCGTCTCCCTCGACGACATCGAGCTCGGCAACGAGGACCGCGCCGAGCTCCTGGTGGCCGTGGACGAGGCCCTCGACCGGCTCAAGGCGGTCGAGCCGCGTCAGGCCCAGGTGGTGGAATGCCGCTTCTTCGGCGGGATGACCGAGGAGGAGACCGCCGAGGCGCTGGGGATCGGGCTCCGCACGGCCAAGCGGGATTGGGCCAGGGCGAAGAGCTGGCTGCACCGGGAGATGGCCGCGGAGGAGGGCCCCTGAGCGTCTCGCCGACCGAGCGGTTCCGGCGGGTGGACGCCCTGTTCGACGCCGCGCTCGACCTCCCGGCCGGCGAGCAGGCGGCGTTCGTCGCCCGCGAGTGCGGCGATGACGACGCCCTGTGCGCCGAGGTCCTGGAGCTGATCCGCGCCTATCAGCACGAGAGCTTCCTCGAGTCGCCCGCCGCGCGGATCGCCGCGCCGCTGCTGGAGGCAGCCAAGGGCCCCGGCGCCGCCGTCCCCGAGCGCATCGGCCCCTTCCGCGTGGTGCGCGAGATCGGGCGCGGCGGGATGGGCCGGGTCTACCTCGGCGAGCGCGCGGACGGACAGTTCGAGCAGCGGGTCGCGATCAAGCTGATCCAGCACGCCACCCCCGGCGTCCTCCGGCGGTTCGTGGAGGAGCGGCGCATCCTCGCGCTCCTCGAGCACCCGGGCATCGCGCGGCTGGTGGACGGCGGTCTCACCGCCGCCGGACTGCCCTACTTCGCGATGGAGCTGGTCGACGGCGAGCCGATCGACCGCTACTGCGAGGCCCGCGACCTGACGGTCGACCAGCGCCTGGAGCTCTTCGCCGGCGTCTGCGACGCGGTGGGTTACGCCCACCAGCGCCTCGTCATCCACCGCGACCTCAAGCCGACCAACATCCTGGTGACGGCGGACGGCCAGGTGAAGCTGCTCGACTTCGGCATCGCCAAGCTGCTCGGCCCGTCGGACCGCGACGACATGACGCGGACGGGATTCCTGATCATGACGCCCGAGTTCGCGGCGCCCGAACAGATCCGCGGCGCGCCGGTCAGCACCGCGACCGACGTCTACTCGCTGGGCGTGCTCCTCTACCTGCTGCTGACCGGCGGGCGGCCCTACGACCTTCGCGGCCGCTCCCCCGCGGAGGTCGAGCGGATCGTGTGCGTGGATCCGCCGACCAGGCCCTCCAGCAAGGCGCTGCCGGTGGTCGGCCGAAGGCTCCGCGGCGACCTGGACCTGATCGTGATGACGGCGCTGCAGAAGGAGGAGGGCCGGCGCTACCAGTCGCCGGCCGCGCTCGCCGAGGACCTGCGGCGCTTCCGGCAGGGCCGACCGATTCTGGCGCGGCCCGACAGCGCCCGTTACCGGCTCGGCAAGTTCCTGAAGCGGAACCGCACCACCGTCGCCACGGCCGCGGTGGCGGTCGCGGCGCTGGTCGGTGCGACCGCCTTCTCGGTCGCGCAGATGCGGGAGGCCAGGACCCAGCGGCAGGAGGCCGTGCGCGAGGCGCGCCGCGCGACGGCCCTGACCGAGATCCAGGGCGTGTTCGCCGGAGACAGCCGCGACCCGGATGGACGTCCGCTGGCGCCCGCGGGGCGGATCGCGATCGCCGAACGGGTCGTGATGTCACGGTTCCGGGATGAGCCCTGGCTCGTCGCCGGCGTCCTGACCGACCTGTCGCTGCGCCACTTCGAGGGCGGCGACCTGCCCGCGGAACGGGCCATGCTCGGCCGCGCCCGCTCGATCGCGCTGAACGCCGGCGCGGCCGACGAGCTGGCGCTCGCCGATTGCCGCCGCGCGATCAGCTACTGGCTCGAGGACAAGCTCGACTCGGCGCGCGCCGACATCCTGGAGGCGAAGGGGGCGCTCGCGGCGCGGACGGGGCAGGACCCGGAGGTGGAGGCGATCTGTCTCGAGGCCGAAGGCAAGCTGCTGCAGGCGACGGGAAACCCGGATTCCGGCATCGCGCTGCTGAAGCGGGCCGTGGCCCTCACCGCCACGCCGGGAAACCAGCAGCGGCTCGGCATGCTCAACTCGATGGCCGAAGTGCTCCGGCTCGCCGGGCGCACCCGCGAGGCGGTGCCGTACTTCCGGCAGATCCTCGCCGAGCTCGAAGCCAACGGGTACGGTGAGACCGAGGCCTTCCCCAACGTCGCGTGGTTTCTCTCGACGTCTCTGGTCGATCTGGGCGAGCTGGCGTCGCTCGACTCCACGCTGCGGAGGATCATCGGCGAGCGCGAGGCGGTGCACGGCTCGGGCCGGGTCCCCACGCTGCTCGCCTTCCAGTACGGCCGCACGAAGCTCGCGCTCGGGGAGATCGACTCGGCGGACGTGTGGATCGCCCGGGCGCTGCGCGACACGACGCAGGCCGAGGTGGTCTTCGCCGTCATACTCCGCCGCCACGCGGGCCGAGCTGCGGCTGGCGCAGTCGCGGCTGGAGGAGGCCCGCGCCGCGGTCCGGGTGCTCCCTGCCGACCGCCGCGGCCAGCGGGCGACGGCCGCGATGCTCCGCGCCCGCCTCCGCCACGCCGAGGGCGATGCCGCGGGCGCGTCGTCGCTGCTCGAGCGAGAGATGGCCGCGCTCCTGGGCGACGGCCAGCCGAACCTGACGCTGTTCGCGCTGCCGCTGGTCACCGCGGGCGAGTGGCGCCTCGCGCGCGGCGATGCCCGTGGCGCCGATTCGCTCGCGCAGCTCGCGCTGCGCCAGTCCGCGATCGACTCGGTCGCCCTCGTCCGGAGCGCGCTCGCGGGTCGAGCCGAGCTCCTCCGCGCTCGCGCGCTGCTCGCGTCGGGTCGTGCGTCCGATGCGCGTGCGGCCGCGGGCCGCGCGGCCACCGCCCTGGCGAACGGCTATGGCCCGCACCACACGTGGACGCGTTTGGCCCGGGGGCTCGTCGAACCGCTCAGCCCCCGGCCTCGGTGAGTCGCTGCCGTGCGATGTGTTCGACCACGTGCGCCGCATCCGCGCCCACGCCCGCGAAGACCGACGATGGCTCCGAGTACAGCCACGGGAGTCCGACCGCGTAGAGTCCCGGATACTCGGTCACCCCCCGGGTGTGCCGCGGGTAGCCCCACTCGTCCATGACCGGCAGGTCCACCCAGCCGAAGTCCAGCTCGTACCCCGTGGCCCAGACCACGGCGCCGATACCGGCGGCGTCGAGGTCGAGCTCGGTCTTCGTGGGCGGGACGAAGTCGTCGGGCGGCGGGCGGTCGTCGGGAGGTGCGTCGATGCCGGCCGCGGCGATGTAGGCCTCGAAGCCCGGCCGGAACTCCTCGTTGAACGCCCGGTCGACCGCCGCGAGCCGCTCCGCCAAGTCGTCGCTGAACCGCACGCAGGCACCGCTGGCCGACTCCAGCCGGCCGTAGAGACGGATTCCCTCCCGCGCCATTCGCCGCAGGCTGATATCGTGCCCGCCGTCCTTGCCGGAGAGATGGGGGAAGCAGCCGAACCGCGCCGCCGGCGAGGGGAGGTCGTCCACGGTGGGGAAGGGCACGCCGACCTCGCGGCCGTGGAGGAACCACTCCAACAGCCACCAGATGACGTCGCGTCCGCGATAGCGGCGAGGCGCGCTGGGGCAGCTGGACACCGCCAGGTGCACCTGCCGTCCCGCCTGGTGCAGCTCCTCCGCGATCTGGGTGCCCGACTGTCCGGTGCCGACCACGAGCACGCCGCCATCGGCGAGCTGTGACGGCCGCCGGTAGTGGTGGGAGTGGATCTGCTGGACGCGGTTCGCCAGCCGGCGGGAGAGCGCCGGCATCCTCGGCCGCTGGTACGGCCCCGTGGCGAGCACGACGTTCCGGGCCACGAACGTGGTGCCCCCGGTGTGGGCCTCGAACCGGCCGTTCGCGGCATTCAGGCGCTGCACCGGCGTGCCCAGGCGCAGTGGCGCGCCGACCTTTCCGGCGTACTCCTGGACGTACCGCACGACCTCGTCGCGCGGCATGAAGCCGTCGGGATCGGCCTCCCGCGTAGGGCATCCCGGGCAGCAGCAGCGTGTAGTTGGGCGCGACCAGGCAGAAGCTGTCCCAGCGGTCGTGCCAGCTCCCTCCTGGTCCGCTCCTGTCGCTCCAGCACCAGGTGCTGGATTCCCGCCTGCGTGAGCCAGTAGCTCGTGGCGAGCCCCGCCTGACCGCCCCCGATCACCAGCGTGTGGACCTCATGCCGATCCTGTCCCATATCCATTTGTGTCTCCGTTTGTCGGTCCCTGGACTCGGGAGACAACGGTAGGGATCACGGGGACGTCGGCGCATCGGACGAACCACCCAGCCTCGGCTCCGGGACGTGGGTAATTCTGCGCACCGCCCGCGGGCCCTATCTTGAAGTAGAGGTAAAGGTGACCGCCGACCCACTCCTTCCGCTGCAGCTCACCCGTGCCCGTGACGCCTACCGGGGCAGGGCCTGGGCCGAGGCTCACGCACTCCTCGGCGCTGCCGACCGCGTGACACCGCTCGGGCCCGAGGATCTCGACCGCTTTGCCGTCGCCGCCTGCCTGGTCGGCCGGGAGTCCGAGGCCGCGGAGCTCTGGACCCGCGCGCACCGCGAGCACCTCGCCGCCGGGCAGCCCGAGGCGGCGGCCCGGTGCGCGTGCTGGCTCGCGGTCGGCCTGCTCGAGCGGGGCGAGCCGGCGCAGTGCGGGGGGTGGATCGCGCGGGCGCGGCGCGTTCTCGATGAGCACGGCGGCGACTCGGTCGAGCGAGGCTACCTGTTGGTCCCCGAGGGGACGCGGGTCTTCGCCGAGGGCGACTACGCCGCGGCCGGGGAGGTCTTCGCGCGGGCATTGGCGATCGGCCTGCGCTTCGCGGATCCCGATCTCGCGGCACTGGGCCGCCACGGGCAGGGCCGCGCCCTGATCAGGCTGGGGAAGGCCGTCGAGGGTGTGTCGCTGCTGGACGAGGCGATGGTGGCGGTGACCGCCGGCGAGGTCTCACCGCTGGTCGCGGGCGACCTGTACTGCGGGGTGATCTCCGGCTGCCAGGAGATCTTCGACTGGCCGCGGGCACAGGAGTGGACCGCCGCACTGAGTCGCTGGTGCGCCGCCCAGCCCGACCTGGTGCCCTACCGCGGGCAGTGTCTGCTGCGCCGCGCCGAGCTGATGCAGCTCCATGGCGAGTGGACGGAGGCCGTGGCGGAGGCGCGGCGCGCCTGCGAGCGGCTCTCCGAGCCCGCCGGCCAGGCGGGGCTCGGCGCGGCCTTCTATCAGCTCGGTGAGCTGCACCGGCTGCGGGGCGAGTCGGCGGAGGCGGAGGAGGCCTATCGGCAGGCCGCACAGCTCGGCCGCCGACCCCAGCCCGGGCTCGCGCTGCTCCGGCTGGCCCTGGGCGAGGTGGACGCCGCGCTCGCCTCGATCCGGAACGCCGTGGCCGAGACCCGCGAGCGGCGCGGGCGCCCGCGCCTGCTCGCCGCCCTGGTCGAGATCGCGCTGGCCGCCGGGGATCTGGAGGCGGCTCAGTCCGCGGCGGAGGAGCTGGAGGCGACCGCGCTCGAGCTGGGGGCGCCGTACCTGCGAGCGCTGGCGCGCCAGTCGGCCGGCGCGGTCCTCCTCGCCCGGGACGAGCCCCGGGCCGCGCTCGGCGCCTTGCGCGAGGCGGAGGATCTCTGGCGCCAGCTCGAGGTTCCCTTCGATGCCGCCCGGACCCGTGTGCTCGCGGCGCTCGCCTGCCGGGACCTGGGGGACGAGATCGGCGCCACGATGGAGCTGGACGCGGCGGGCGGCGCGCTACGCGCGATCGGCGCCGCGCCCGAGTTGGCCCGGGTGGAGCAGATGCGGCGGGAGGTGGCGGGCCGGGGAGCCGGGAAGCTCACGGCCCGCGAGCTGGAGGTGCTGCGGCTCGTCGCCACCGGCCTGACCAATCGCGCGATCGCGGGGCGTCTCCGGATCAGCGAGAAGACGGTCGCCCGCCACGTCAGCAACATCTTCCTCAAGCTCGGGCTCTCCAGCCGCTCGGCGGCGACCGCCTACGCCTACCGCCACGCGCTCGTGAGCACCTGACGTCAGGCCGACATTGCCGCCGTCTGTTTGAGCGCCTTCCAGGCCGCCTCTCCGATATCGGTCGTAAAGCAGCGCGTGTGCCCGAACGTGCCGTCCTTCTCGTGGTACACGTTCGAGTTGATCATCACGTACTTGGTCGAGCCGTCCTTGGCCCTGAGCCGCGCCGGATAGGCGTTGACGGTCTCGTCCCGGGTCAGCCGTCCGAGGATGTCGTTGACGACCGGCTCGTCCAGGTGAAAGTCGCCGATGAACTTCCCGATGTACTCCTCGGGCTTGTATCCCATCGCCTGGAACTCGGTGTCGTTGGCCCAGAGGATGATGCCCTTGCCGTCCACCGCGTGGAGGCAGACGGAGCACTTGTTGGCGTAGTTGTCCCAGTTCTCGAAATGCTCGTGGACTTGCATGAGAGGATCCTCCTCCTTGAGGATGGATTCCGATGTCCGGGGACACCACGCTAGGGCGCGGTACGTGGATCGTCAAGCGACTGGCCCGATCGTCTCGATCGGGCCGAATTGGAGGGGCTACGGGAGCGCCTGCGGCTCCGCGTAGAGGTAGTCGTCCATCACGGCGAGATCGAGATTGCCGCCGTCGCTCAGGTCCTGCACCGCGGCGCCAAGTGCCCGCTGGCCCGACGTGATCTGGACTTCCGCCACGATCGGCGACTCGAACACGACGCCGACGAAGGAGAACCCGGCCGCATCGGTCCGGACCGGGGCGTGGTATTGCCCGAGGCTCCGGCCCTGGGCGTCGAAGAGCTTGATGGACGCGGCCCCGTGCCGCTCCACGTCGGAGAACACGACCCCGAACCCCCGCGTCGCCGCCAGGGTGGCGGCGCCGGGTATGCGGAAGGTGACGGTCATCGCCGCGCTGCCGACCGGCATGAAGGTCTTGGGCCGGCTGAAGGCGTTGAAGTCGTCGGCGTAGGCCGGGTTGATGTCCACGAAATCGTTGTCGCTGTTACGGAATCCGCTGCCATCGGTGGTGAAGATCGCACCCGCCCTCACCCTGGCGTTGAAGAAGTCGCCCGGAAACGTGTCGACGTTGGTCTGCGCCAGCGGGACGGCATCCCATAGGATCTCCCGCCGCCCGCCGGCCAGTGGCCCCGGTGTGCCGCCGTTCGCCGGATCGCCGAGCACCGCCCGGAATGCGGCGAGCTGCGGCGCGATGTCGCCGGCCGCGGTGAAGACCCGGAAGCGCGACCGGCCGATGACCGCCGGCGTCGCGGGCTCCGTCAGGGCGGCCGCGGCGGAGTCCTCGTAGCCGGGGCCGCTCGGGTTGGAGCTGTTTTCATATCCGCACGCGGCTCCCGCCAGCGTCAGAGCGACGATGCCCCCGCCGAGCAGGCCGCTGAACTTTCCTGCCATGATGTCCCTCCCTCTCAGGTGATGTGTCGCAAACACGTGGCATGAAGTACTGCGGGCTTCGATGCCTCGGTCGGACATTTCACGCTCGTCTCAATGAGGAACCTCGAGCGAGCGGTGCGGCGAGCTGTCCGGTTTGGGACCTCTCGTCGCGCATAAGAGCGTATGGCCGTTCGATGATCCTGCCCTCCAAGAGCCGCCAGGCCGAGAGGATCCCACATGAACCCTGTGCTACGACCCGAGCCCTCGTCGGGAGAGTTCCGCATCCCGCGGGCACGCCGCCCTGCAACGACTGAATTCCAGAGCCCCGCCTCGCACCGACGTCTCGATCACGTGGACCTGCTCCGGGGGATAGTCATGGTCCTCATGGTGCTGGATCACGTCCGGGTGTACTTCACCGATGCCCGATTCGATCCCACGGACTTGACCCGTACCGACCTCGCGCTCTTCGCCACCCGCTGGATCACCCACTACTGCGCGCCGACCTTCATCTTCCTCGCCGGCGCCAGCGCATGGATCGCGGGCACCCGCCGCACTCGCGGCGGGCTCGCCCGCTTCCTCCTCAGCCGCGGCCTGTGGCTGATCCTGCTGGAGGTGACGGTGATCAGCCTCGGGTGGTACTTCAATACGCAATGGGCCGTGGGTGCTCGGCTCCAGGTGATCTGGGCGATCGGCGCCTCGATGGTGGTGCTGGCCGGGCTGATTTACCTGCCTCGCGCGGCGGTCGCTGCCTTCGGCCTGGCGCTGGTAGTGGGGCACAACCTGCTTGACGGCATCGCGCCCGCCGCGTTCGGCGTCTTCGCACCGCTCTGGCACGTCCTCCACGTGCAGGGGCCGCTCGGCATCGTGCCTGCGTTCGTGACCTACCCGCTCGTCCCCTGGGTGGGGGTGATGGCGCTTGGCTACGTCGCCGGACCCGCGGTGTTCTCGCAGGATGCCGGCACCAGGCGCCGGATGGCGTGGGCCGGTGCGCTCATGGTGCTCGGGTTCGTCGTGCTCCGGACGCTCAACGGCTATGGCGACCCGAGTGCCCGGTTCGACGACGGGAGTCCGGCGATCCTGGCCATGTCGTTCCTGAACGCGACCAAGTACCCGCCGTCGCTGCTCTACGTGCTGATGACGCTGGGACCGGCGCTCGTCGCCCTCTCTTTCCTGCAGCGAGCCCGGGGGGCGGTGGCGGACTTCTTCGTCACCTTCGGCCGGGTGCCGTTTCTCTTCTACGTGGCGCACCTCTACCTGGTGCACGCACTCGCGGTCACCGCGGGCGTCGCGCAGGGCTTCTCGGGCTCGGACATCCGCACGCTCGGCCGGTTCCTGCCGGAGGGGTACGGCTTCGGGCTGCCCGTGGTCTATTTCATCTGGCTCTATGTGGTGGCGACGCTGTACCCGGTGTGCCGGCGGTACGCGGAGCTCAAGGCGCGGAGCCGGGCGTGGTGGTTGTCGTACCTTTGAGGGTCATCCCTCGCTCCGCTCGGGATGACGAGACCGAAAGCGATCGTGCGCGCTGCGGCGGCGAAGGACTCGGTTTCGCCTGTGGACCCGGACACGCTCCATTCGGGCACTCTGAGCGAAGCGAAGAGGCCATGGCTTGGCGCGTGGCCTAGCTTCCCCAGGCGGAAGCGCTGCGTAGAATTGATGACACTCGCCGCCGAGCGTATCCTTATCATGTCACCGACTCATCCCGCGGAGCCACGCGTGCCGGTGACGGCCAAGCTGTCCAAACGATTCTACGATGTCCTGGGCGAGGACGTTGCCAACGAGCTGGTGGACTGGTTCAACGCCGTGGACCTGACATACCGGACCGATCTCCGCGAGCTGAACGAGCTGAACTTCGCGCGCTTCGACGCCAAGCTGGAGCAGCGTCTGGCGGAGCTGCGGGTCGAGTTTCGGACGGAGCTTCAACACGTCCGCACCGAGCTGCTGCGCTGGATGTTCGGCTTCTGGGTCACGACCCTCCTCAGCATCGGTGGACTGCTGGTCGCTATCCTGAGCTCCGCACCATGACCCCGGACGATCAGGCCCCAGCTCACCCCTGATCTTGGTGGTGGTCTCAGGTCCGGCCGCAAATCGCCCGCTCCGGCCGCGGATCACGCGCCGCCGCCAAACCCGCCCCCCTTGGCCTCTCTGCCAAGTAGTTGCCGCGCTTCACGTTCCGGGTCGCTCCGTCGGGCACCGGCCTTGCTCCTCCGCTAGCGCCTTCCCCCCGAATCCCAGCGAGCAGGAGCGTCTACGCCCACTCTCGAAGGCCGCCGACGGTTCTTCGGCACCCCCCGCATGCTCGTCGCGCTCGTGCTCGTCACCGCGGGCGCGCGGATGGAGGCGGCTGCCCAGAGTCCGGCATCTGATCTATCCCGTCTCCGACACCAGGCGGAGCAGCTCCGCCTGGCGCGGCGCTTCCCCGAGGCACTTGCCGCCTACCGCGCGGTGATCGCCGAGGATCCCGCCAGCTTCGAGGACCGCTTCTGGCTCGCCAAGCTGGAAAGCTGGACCGGTGAGCTCCCCACCGCGGACAGCGGCTTCGTGCGGTTGCTCGAAGAGCGCCCGCGGGATTACGACAGCCGGATCGCCCTCGCCGACGTGCGCCTCTGGCGGGGCGACACCGCGGCGACCCGCGAGCTGCTCGACGGCCTTCTCCTCGACTACCCGGCCGACCCCGAGGTTCGCCGGCGCCTCGACGCGCTGGCGCGCCAGGTGCGCCCGGCCGCTCGCTGGGAGACCGGTCTCGAGTACTTCGGCGAGCAGCTGCCGGATGGCGCGGCCGCCAACGGCGGCGCACTGTCACTGGCGGCTCGGCCGGGCGACCGCTTCCGGTGGCGCGCCGTCGCGGCACTCCAGGAGAAGTTCGACCGCACCGAGTCCCGCGCGGGCGGCGAGGTCGGCGTCCGGCTCTCCCCGCCGGTCGAGCTCGTGGGCTCGGCGTCCTTCGCTCCGGGCGCCGAGGTGCTGCCGCGCGGCAGTTATGGCCTCGGCGCGAGCGGTCGCGTCGCTCGCGGCGTGGTGCTCTACGCCGACTACGCCTTCCTCGACTACCACGACGCCGACGTGCACCAGGCCGGCCCCGCGGTCGAGCTGTATGCCGGACGGTGGCTCGTCACCGGGCGCGTGCGCTGGGCCGCGACCAGCTTCGCCGGGTCGGAAGGAACGGTGCACGACGGCGCGGGCGCGCTCTCGGTCGGCCGGCTCTACGGGCCGAGCAACCTGGTGCGTGTCTTCGCGGGCACGGGGAGCGAGTCGTTCACGGGGCCCTCGCGCGAGCGGATCGGCCGCTTCGACGCCCGCACGATCGGAGTCTCCTGGCGCCACTTCCTCACCCCGGAGCTCGGCCTCGAGGCGCTCTACGCCCATCAGGACCGCTCAGGGGGCGGCGGGAGCGATGCCTGGAGCCTGCGAGTGCTCCGCCGGTGGTGATCCGCCCCGAGGTCCTGGTGCTCGCGGGCCTGCTTGCCCTCGCTGCGTTGCTCCTGACAGCGCTGCTCGTCGTCAGCTGGCGGCACCGGCGCCGGGACGCACGGAGCGCGCGCGTGCGGCTCGCGTTGCAGCCCATGCTCGCGGCCCGCGATGTCGAGCCGGACCCGAGGCCGT
The DNA here is from genome assembly GCA_963826065.1 of uncultured Gemmatimonadales bacterium. GTDB lineage: Bacteria > Gemmatimonadota > Gemmatimonadetes > Gemmatimonadales > GWC2-71-9 > CAVVWJ01. The sequence continues at coordinate 52,416 of CAWGVP010000007.1, read as the reverse complement.
CCGCGCCACTGTGGCTGGACGATCTCTCCAATGCCGACGGGCGTCTGGCGCTCGTCGCCTGCCTCGAAGCGCTGCCGGGACTCGACGCCGACGCGGCCCACAGGATACGCGCCGTGCTCCGCCGCTCGCGCGCCGCTCGGCGCGAGCTCGACCGGCTGGGCCACCGCTCCGCGGCGCGGCGCATCGAGGCCTGCCGCTTCGCCGGCAGACTGGGTGATATCGGCGCGGTCCCTCGTCTGGTCCAGTTGCTGCGAGATAGAGATCCCGCCGTGCGCCGGGAGGCGATTCGCGCGCTGGGCGAGCTGGGCGCGGTGGAAGCCGTGCCCGAGATCGCCGACGCGATCGAGGCGATGGGCGAATGGGACAACCTCCTCCTGCTCATGGCGCTGGTCCGGATGGGCCCCGCGTGCGCGCCCGCCATCGGCACCGTGCTCGGCGCGCCCGGCGCGCGCTCACCGGCCACGGTCAAGGGCTTGCTCCAGGTCACCAGCCGGATCGGCGTGGCGGCCGATCCCGGGGCGATCCGCTCGCTCGCGTCGCATGAGGACATGGAGATTCGCGTGGAGGCCGTACGGGTCCTGGGCGCGATCGAGCCCGATCCCCGGAGCGGTGACATCTGCCTCGCGGCGATGGATGACGCCGAGTGGCCGGTGCGCGCCATCGCCGCCGCTTCGCTCGGCCGGCTGCGCGACGAGCGCGCCATTCCGCGGCTGGCGCACGCCATGGGCGACTCCGCCTATTGGGTCCGCCACCACGTCGCTGAAGCCATGGCGTCCATGGGCGAGCCCGGAGCCGCGGCCCTGCGAAGCGCGCTGCACGACGCCAACCCGTTCGTGCGCGACATGGCGGCCCAGGCGCTGTTCATGCACGCGCTCACGGAAGGCGAGGCGGCATGAGCGAGCTGGCACTCTTCGCCCTCCTCGTCACCGGCTACTTCGTGGCGGTGAACACGGTCTATCTGTTCCAGCTCGTGATCGGCTGGCGCGCGGTGCGCCGCCGCCTGCGATCCATCGCGCTGGAGGACTTCCGCGACATCTGCGAGTCCGGCCTCGCGCCCCCGGTCTCCATCGTGGTGCCGGCCTACAACGAGGGCAAGACGATCCTCGAGTCGGTGCGATCCCTGTTCGCGCTGCGCTATCCCCGGCTCGAGGTAGTCGTCGTGAACGACGGCTCGGCGGACGATACGCTCGAGCTGCTGATCGCCGAGTTCGGGCTGCGCCGCACGCCCCGGGTCTACTGGCAGCGCATCGAGAGCAAGCCGGTCCGAGGGATCTACTGGAGCCCCGCGTACCCCGGCCTCTGGGTGCTGGACAAGGTGAACGGCCGCAAGGCCGACGCGGTGAACGCCGGGATCAACCTGGCCTCCGCGCCCTACGTCTGCGTGGTGGACGGCGACAGCGTGCTCGAGCGCGACGCGATGGCCGCGATCATGCACGCGGTGCTGCCGCGCTCGGCGGAGACCGTCGCGGCGGGCGGGACCGTTCGGATCGCGAACGGCTGCGAGATCGGCGGTGTCGCCGGCGTCACCCGCGTGGGATTGCCGCGTACCTGGCTCGGGACGGGACAGGTGATCGAGTATCTCCGGGCGTTCCTCTTCGGGCGGGCGGCCTGGAGCGAGCTCGGCTCGCTGATGATCGTCTCCGGCGCGTTCGGCGTGTTCCGGAAGGATGTGGTGGTGGAGATCGGCGGCTTCCGGCACGACACCGTGGGTGAGGACATGGACCTCGTGGTCCGGATGCACCGGCACCTGCGTGCCGCCGGCCGGCCCTACCGGGTCGCCTTCGTGCCGGACCCGGTGTGCTGGACCGAGTGCCCCGAGACGCTCGGGGCGCTTCGCCACCAGCGCGAGCGGTGGCAGCGCGGGCTGGGGGAAACCCTGGACCATAGTCACGAGATGCTGGCCAGCCCCAGGTTCGGACGGATCGGCCTCGGTGCTATGCCGTATCTCATGGGGGTCGAATACCTGGGGCCGCTACTCGAGGTGGCGGGGTTCGCGATCCTGCCGGTGGGCTGGGCGCTGGGCCTGCTGCACCACTCGCTGTTTCTGCTCTTCCTCGCGGCGGGCCTGGCCTACGGGCTCTGCCTCTCGCTCGCGACGCTCCTGCTCGAGGAGCTCTCCTTCCGGCGGTACCGCGAGCCGCGGCACCTGCTGCGCCTCGCTGCGGCGGCCCTGGTGGAGAGCGTCGGGCTCCGCCAGCTGCATAGCTGGTGGCGGCTGGTCGCGCTGATCACCTGGCGGGGGAGGCCCCAGGTCTGGCACAGCTCACCGCGGCAGGGGTTCTCGGGGACCGGTCTACCTCGCTCAGGGTGACGTAGCCGCGCTGCTGCTGCCCGCCCAACCTTGCCGCAGGGGGTATTGCGGGACATACTGCAGAACCCGCAACGACAAGGCTTCATGAGCCGCACGGCTTTGTCCGCCGACCGCCTGTTTGGCCCCCAGCTTCCGCCGTACAACCTGGCCGAACACTCGCCGTTTCTCGAGCGCGCCGCCCTGGAACCTGATGAGAGCCGCGCCGCTCTGGCGCTTGCCGCGTATGCTGCCGGCCGGCTCCTCGATCGCTGGCTTGACCGGTCGAGTGCGCTCGCGAGCGACGAGCCGGCTCGGGAGCTGGAGAACCTCCAGGCTCATTTACAGGAGCTGCCAAAGCAGGATCCGGAGACCGCCTGCTTGTCGCGCGTACTCGGGGCGATCGATCTGGAGGCGACGGCAGCACCCGCCCTGGGCAAGGAGCTCCTGGCGTATGCCGACGTCCTGAAGCAGCAGGGACGTTTCGAGGAGGCGCTCGAGGCCACCGCGCTCGCGGGCCGCGCGTTCGGTCCGGAGATCGCGGCCCGCGAGTTCACCGAGTGTGCGCTCACGGCGGGACGACTGAACCGACTCCTCGCTCGCTGGCCGGCGGCCGTCACCTGCTACGAGGCCGCCGAGCGTACCGGCCGCGAGCGGGGCGATCTCGTCGCCGCGCTCCGGGGCCGGCTCGGTTGCGGAGCGGTGGCGCGCGGCCGGGGCAACTTGCCCGCGGCACGTGAGATCGCCGAAGCCGTCAGGGCGGAAGCGCGCGCCCTCGACCTGCCCCAGGTGCAGGCGCTCGCCTGCGCCGACCTCGCGGCGGCCTGCTCCGAGCTCGGATTGCCGGTCGAAGCGCTCCAGGCCGACTACGAGGCGTTTCACCTTCAGCCCGATCCCCAACAGCGGATGCGGACCCTCGGCAGTGTGGGCCTCGACCTGCTTCAGCTCGGCTGGTACGACGCGGCCCGCACCGCGTTCACCATCGTGCTTCGTTCGGATACCGCGGTCACCGTGCGGCTCAACGCACGGCTCGAGTTGATGGCGCTCGAAGCCGCGATCGGGGACTTCATTGCGTTCGAGCGGCACCGTGGCGTAGCGGAAACCTCTCGCGACCAGATGCCACCCAGCATGCAGGTGGATTACCTCTTCAAGACCGCATCCGGGCGGCGGCGGTTCGGCGAACCGGCCGCCGCAAGGGCCGCATTGGCCGAAGCGCAGGCGATCGCCACGGCGCACGGCCTGCACGCTTGGTCCTTCCGGACCGAGCGGATCCTCCGGGATCTCGACGCCGCCGGCTCCGGCGGCGCCCCCGAGCCGCCCGCCACTCCCCGGCACGACTCGCCGGCCGTGCAGGAAGTGGCGGCCGGACTCGAGGAGTACGCGGCCGCGACCCGCTAGACGTCAGTTGTCGGCACCCTGGTGCTCATCGTGGGCGAGCTGATGCGATTCGGACGGGGCCATGGGATCGTTGCGCGTGCAACCGGCGGCGGCGAACGCGATGGAAGCGACCAGCAGGAGAGCGGTTGACGTCTTCGTGCGTATCATGGGAGACCCCCGTTGAGAGTGGCGCGTTGACGAACGGCGCCAATCTGAGGGTCCGCTGTGCCCGCCTTTCAGAACCGGTTTGCGTCACGAAAGGCCCCAATTGCGTCATCTGCTTCTTGCCGCGGTGTGCGAGCCTCGACAGGCCCGGCTCCGCGCCCTTGACCCCACCCGCTATGCCTGGATCCCCGCCGAGAGCTGGGCCCAGGCGCTAAACGTGATCCGCACCCGGCCGGTCGAGTTGGCGGCCGTCGATCCGCTGCTCGGCGACGAGCCGCGCCCGCACGCGATCGAGCGGTTGCGCCTGCTCTTCCCATCGCTTCCCCTGCTGGTCTATACCGAGCTGTCCCCGGCCACCGCGTCGGCGCTCCTCAAGCTGGGACGTGCCGGCATCCAGCGGGCGGTGTTCCAGCGGTTTGAGGATGGGCCCAACGCGCTGCGCACGGTGCTCGAGGCGGAGCTGGAGCACAGCATCTCGCGGCAGGTGGTGACGGCCCTTCAGGAGAGATTGCGGGAGTTGCCCGAGAACATACGGAACGCGTTGGAGATGATGCTGTACGATCCGGGGGCGGGCCTCACCGTCTCCGAGCTCGCCGGGCGCGCGCTTCTCTCCCGGCGCACCTGCGAGCGGTTCTTCACCAGGCTCGGCCTCCCATCACCAAAATCGGTGATGCTGCTCATGCGGCTGCTCTACGCCCACCGCCTGCTGCTGGATCCGGGTCACACCGTCGAGGATGTGGCGATCAAGCTGGGATACGGGAAGGTCCGGACTCTCCAGCGGCACCTGCGCGCCGTGTTCAACTTGAGCGCGGGAGAGCTGCGGGCCTCCTTGAGTTTCGAGGATGCTCTGGCCCTCGTCTCCCGGCGTTTCTTCGAGGGAAGCCGCGCCGGGGTTTCGTGAGGCTGTCGGCCTGGCCGCTGTCGCAAATTGACGCCCCGGTGTCGCAAAACCGGCCTACTGCCCGGGGAGTCGGATGGCTAGCGTAAGCCGATGCCTTCTCCGGCCGACGCTCCGGTACCGGCGTTTCGCCGCCGCCATGTGCTCTGCATTGCGGTGCTGCTCTGTTTGCCGATGCCCCTTCCGGCTCAGGATTCACGCCAGACCGCCATGGCGTTCACCTTCGACAGCAGTTGGGCCAGCGGTGCGGCGTGCAAGGTTGTCTTGTCGTTGCGGCCGGAGCCTGGACGCTACCGCTGCGCCGTCGAGTCTTTCAAGGAAACTCCAACCGAATACGTCATCCGGGTTCGTGAGGCGTCGCTGGACGGGGCTCGGCCTCCAACCTTTCACCGCTCCACGGTGCGGCTGCAGAAGCCGTCGGTCACGGTGACCCGAGTGCCGGATCTCTGACATGCATCAAGTGACGAAGAAGACGGTGGCGCCTCGCTCCCGGGTTCGTAAGGTTCCCATCGAGGCGCTGACGGAACTCGGCTGGCTCACAGGCACGCTCCACGTGCCCGGGCACCTGGCCCTCCCGGATTTCCTGGCACTCGGCTCCCAACCCCTCAAGCTCACCGAGGCCCAGGTGCCCAATGAGGCGGACCGACTGGCCTTCGTGGCACTCCGCCGGGACGCGCTGGTGCTCGTCGCTCCCAGCCTCGCCGAGGAAACGGAGGCCGCCGAGGCGTCGGCCTACACCACCGATCTCCAGGTAGCGTGTCTGCTGCCGATGGGGATGCTTCGCGGCACCCTGCGGGTGATCTACAACCTGCGCCTGTCCGATCATCTGCAGCAGACCGGTCACCTCCTGACTCTTCATCGCTGTCTGCTGGCGCCCTACGGGGGAACGGCGAACTCCCCCGGAGCGCGGGGGCTCCATGTGGTGATCGTCAATCTGAATCATGCCCTGGGCATTTCGGAGAGCCGCTGATCGTACCCGGCGCGTGCTTTCGATGCGACGCTTACGGACCCCTGATAGGGTCCACGATCGCGCCGGAGGAGGAGACGTCCGGCGCTCAGCGTCGATGCGCGCGTCGCCCGGCTCTGAGCAATGATGGCACGCGCCATTGAGATCGCGGCAGTGCGGAAACGCGTGCCCGATCAACTGACGGAGGCGAGACGCGACGCATGACTTGCCGCGCCAGGTCCTCGACCACCAGAAACCGCGTGATCCTGCCTCCATCCAGATCGAACACGAACGCGAACTCGCATTCTCCCTCGAGCCCGCAGCCCTCCACCGTGAAGCTCTCCTTCCCCCACGCGATCACCTGCCCGTCCGCCGCGCCGTAGTCGATCTGCCAGAACGCCACCAGCTCGCCCAGCGCGGCGAAGTGGTCCGCTACCGCCTGCCTGCCCCAGCCCATCCTGCGCGCTGGGGAATCTCCTCCTTCCTCCACCTCGAATTCCACGTCCTCCGCGAGGAGGTCGAGCATGGGCCCGAGATCCCCTCCGAGGAGCCGGTCCACGGCTCGCCTCACCGCGGTCATGTCGTCCATCGGGAGCTCCGTTTCAGTATTCAGGGTATGCCCGCCGCTACACGTTCAACGCCGCCATCATCGGCTCGGGGTAGCGCAGGCCTGCCGCCGCACCCACCGGCGCGATGAGGTCCAGCCGGCGGAGCTCCTCATCGTTGAGCGCGATGTCCACCGCGGCGGCGTTCTCCTCCAGCCGGGCGATCCGGCGCATGCCGGGGATCGGCACCACGTGCTCGCCGCGGGTCAGCAGCCATGCCAGCGCGAGCTGCGCCGCCGTCGTGCCCTTCTCCCGCGCCAGGGACTCGAGCTCCTCCACCAGCTCCAGGTTCTTCCGGAAGTTGTCGCCCTGGAATCGCGGGTTGTTCCGGCGCCAGTCGTCCGGGGCCAGATCGTCGGGGCTCTTGAGCTCCCCGCTCAGGAACCCGCGCCCCAGCGGACTGTAGGCCACGAAGGTGATGCCCAGCTCCTCGGTCAGCGCCAGGAGCACGTCCTCCGGGTCCCGGGTCCAGAGGGAGTACTCGGTCTGCAGCGCGGCGATCGGGTGCACCGCGTGCGCCCGCCGGATCGTCTCCGGCGCCGCCTCCGACAGGCCGAGCCAGCGGACCTTGCCTTCCTTCACCAGGTCGGCCATCGCACCCACCGTCTCTTCGATCGGTGTCCCGGGATCGACCCGGTGCTGGTAGTAGAGGTCGATGGTCTCCACCCCCAGCCGGCGGAGACTCGCCTCTGCCGCCTGCTTCACGTAGGCGGGGCTGCCGTCGATGTCGTAACCTTTTCCGTCGGCCCAGCTTCCCCTGATCTTGTTGCCGAACTTGGTGGCCAGGACGACCCGGTCGCGCTTCGCTTTGATCGCGCGGCCGACCAGCTCTTCGTTGTGTCCCGCGCCGTAGATGTCTGCGGTATCGAGGAAGTTGATCCCCAGCTCGAGGGCGCGGTCGATCACCGCGATCGACGTGGCGTCGTCCGCCGCGCCGTAGACCGAGCTCATTCCCATGCAGCCCAGCCCGATGGCCGGGATATCGATTCCCGTGTTGCCTAGTTTCCGGGTCTTCATTCCATCCTCGTGGTTCAGGTCCTCGGCGGCACCGGGCCGGCGCCGCCCCGGTTTACTCTTCCGAAGGACATACACTAGCGCCCCGATATCCGGGGATAAGGAAGTAGTTATCCTGGTATTGGGACTTCCTGTCTGGCCCGGTGTCGAGCCCTTATTGTGGCGAGAGTTCGAGACTGGAGCGGCACGCGGATGCAGCTGGCAAGTAACGAGGTGATACCATGTTGAGCGACGAACGCAGGCGGGAGATCGCCGATTTCCTGAAGACCCGGCGGATGCGGCGCCAGCCGGAGGAGCTGGGGCTGCCGAGGGGCCGCCGCCGGCGGACTCCGGGCCTCAGGCGGGAGGAGGTCGCCGCCGCCGCCGGCGTCAGTGCCGAGTGGTATACCTGGCTGGAGCAGGCCCGCGAAGTCCGCCCGTCGGCGCAGGTCCTGACGCGGATCGGCGAAGCGCTCCGGCTCGAGCCCCGCGAGACCCGCCACCTGCTGACCCTCGGCGGCTACGCGGTCCCGGCGAACGGCTCCGACCTGCCCCAGTCGGTGTCGGTGAGTCTCCGGCTCCAGCGGCTGATCGATCAGATGGAATACGGCCCGGCCTGGGTGTTCGGCGAGCGGTGGGACATCGTCGCCTGGAACCGCGCCGCGTCGGTGATCCACGGCGACCTCGCCGCCCTCCAGGGCATCGAGCGCAACGCGCTGTACCAGCTCTTCCTGGGCGACCGGATGCGCGCGATGCTGCTGGACTGGGAGACCCACGGCCGGCTGTGCGTGGCCAAGCTGCGGGCCACCTACGCGAGCCGGGTGGACGACCCCTGGTTCAACGAGCTGGTGACGCTGCTGCGCACCCGGAGCGCGGAGTTCGAGCGCTGGTGGAACCAGAACGACATCGCGACCGCGCAGGAGGGGGTCAAGCACTACGAGCACCCGGAGGCGGGCCGGCTGGTGTTCGATTTCAGCGTGCTGGAGGTGCTGGACGAGCGGATGTCGTCCCTGCGGCTGGTGGCCTACGTGCCGGCGCCGGGGACCGGTACCCGGGAGAAGGTGGAGAAGCTGCTCGAAGCGCGGGAGCCGGTGCTGACCTTGTCACCCTGAGCGCAGCGAGCACGCGAGACGGTTCCAGCGCGGCCACCAGGCCGCCATTAGAGCACGGTCGGATGCCGCGTCCACCCCAGCAGCGCCGCCGACCGCGTAGGTCCCGCTGTCCCGGGCCAGGGGCGCGACCCCCACCAGGCCGCGATCTGCCGCCGGTCGAGGTGGCCGAGTTCGGCAGCAGCCCGAGCAGCGTGCGGCCAGCTGAGGCCGACGCCGGCACGCTCTGGAGCAGTGGTCCTGCACCCGCCAGAGGGACTGGCCTGGATGAGGGTCTCGAGCGAGGCGTCGGTATCGATCACGCTGCGCTCCAGCCAGCGGATGTGGACCCGGAGATGCGTCGCACCTCGCGGCCCCGGCCCGGGGTAAGCGCTGGCGCTCGGCGTGCAGCATCTCCAACAACTGGCGGCGGCGCAGGAGGGCGGCCTCCAAATCTTGCGCGGCCTCGTCCGGCAGGGGCCGCGGCACGGGCTGCACGCGGGCGCCGAAGAGGGCGAGCACCTGGGCATCGATCCGGTCGGTCTTCGCCAGGCGACCGAGCGCGCGGGCGAAGTCGCGCACCTGCCGTGACCACGGCGACGGGGAGCCGGCCGCCGCCAGGGCCGCGGCCACCGGGGCTTCGAAGCCGCCGGTGGCTTCGAGCACCACGAGCGCGACGGGCTGGGTCTGGCACTGGGCGACTAACGCGGCGAGGCCCGCCGGATCGGTAGGAAACTGGCCCGCGAGACCCGCGGGCTCACTGGCGAGGTCGACGGTCGCCTTGGCGACATCGAGACCGAGATAGAGCGGGGCCATGCCGCCTCCGAGGTAGCGGTCGCGACGGCCCAGCCTTGTCGGTGCGGAGTGAACTCCGGGCAACTGTGCGGGCTCGGCGGACCTCGAGGGGGAGGGCCCACGCTCGCTGCCGGGCTTCGTCCCGAAGGGGTACCGGGCTCCTCCCGCTCCCAACTTAGTACGCTCGAAGAGAAGGGGACCATGCCCGGGCTTGGTCCCCTTCGCTGCGCTCAGGGTGACAAGGATCGTAGCATCGCGAAGCGTCCAGGCCAGCGAGGGGACACTGGCTGCCCGGACACCGCGGCAGTACCCTAGTGATACTGCCCGCCACGAGACCCCGCTGACCGACCTCGCCGATCGACTCCGTGCCGCCCTGGCCGGCCGCTATCTGCTCCAGCGCGAGTTGGGCGGCGGCGGGATGAGCCGGGTGTTCGTGGCCCGCGAGATCGCCCTGGGCCGGCAGGTCGTGATCAAGGTCCTGCCGCCCGAGCTGGCGGCCGCGCTGAGCGCCGACCGGTTTCGTCGCGAGATCCAGCTCGCCGCCTCGCTCCAGCATCCCCACATCGTCCCGCTGCTGGCGGCCGGCGAAGCCGATCCCGGTGTTCCCGGTGAGCTGCTCTACTACACCATGCCGCTGGTCGAGGGCGAGTCGCTGCGGGCGAGGCTCGCGCGCGAGGGCGAGCTGCCGGTCGCCGAGGCGGTCCGGGTACTGCGGGATGTGGCCGACGCCTTGAGCTACGCCCACCACCACGGCGTGGTCCACCGCGACATCAAGCCCGACAACGTACTCCTCTCCGGGGATCCGCCGCGCCATCGAAGCGCGGTCGGTGCGTATCACGCGTTGGTCACCGACTTCGGGGTCGCCAAGGCGCTGGACGAGGCGGCGCGAGATACCTCCCTCACCGCTACCGGCCTCGCGCTCGGCACGCCGACCTACATGGCCCCCGAGCAGGCCGCCGCGGATCCCCACACCGATCACCGAGCCGACATTTACGCCTTCGGCGTGCTGGGGTACGAGATCCTTGCGGGCCGGCCGCCGTTCACCGGTCCCTCGCCCCAGGTGATCGTCGCGGCCCAGCTCACCCAGCCGGCGCCGCCGCTGGCCCAGATGCGCCCGAGCGTGCCGCCGGCGCTCGCGGCGCTGGTCATGCGCTGCCTGGAGAAGCGCCCCGCCGACCGCTGGCAGACCGCGGACGAGCTGCTCGACGCGATCGAGGCGATCGGCTCGCCCGCCGAGGGAGCGCCACCGCCGGCGACCGTCACGCTGCCGGTGGCGGTCCCGGGGAAGCGGCGCCGGAGAATCGCGCTGGTCGCGCTCCTGGCGCTGGTGACCCTCGGGGCCGCATGGCTCCTCGTGCGGCGGTCGCGCGATGCGGTGCCGCTCGACGCCGACCTCCTCGCGGTGGCGCCGTTCGACGTGGCCGATCCCCGGCTGTCGCTCTGGCGGGAAGGGCTGGTCGACGTGCTGTCCCGCAACCTGGACGGCGCCGGCCCGCTCCGCAGCGTGCCGCCCACGACCGTGATCCGGAGGTGGAGCGGCCGGGCCGACCGGCTCTCCGCGGCCGAGCTGGGCCGGCGGACCGGCGCGCGGCTCGTCGTCTTCGGCAACCTGATCGGCGCGGGGCCCGACTCGGTGCGGCTCACCGCGACTGCGCTCGACGCGCAGTCGGAGCGCCCCCTCGCCGAGCTGGAGCTGCGGGAGGCCACCGACCGGATCGACCGGCTGGCCGATTCGCTGACGGTGGGACTGATGCGGGAGCTGGGCCGGAGCCGGGGGATCGAGGTGTTCCGGACCGGCTCACTTGGGTCCACCTCGCTGCCGGCGCTGAAGGCGTTTCTCCAGGGCGAGCAGTGGTTCCGCCGGGCTGCCTGGGACTCGGCGCTCGCGTCCTACGAGCACGCCATCGCGCTCGACGGCACCTTCCCGCTCGCCCTGCGGCGTGCCGGGCAGGTCCTCGGCTGGCAGCGCTCGGCGTTCGACTCGGTCGCCTATGCGCTGGCGCTCCGGGCCGGCGCTTTGAACCGGGGGCTCGCGCCGCGGGACAGCCTCCTGGTCACCGCCGACTCGCTGTTCGCCGCGCTGTACTCCACCATTCCCCTGGTGGACTGGCCGGTGCTCCGCCGGCTTCACGCCGTCGCCGAGGAGCTGACCCAGCGATACCCCGACGACTTCGAGTCGTGGTTCATCCTCGGTGAGGCCCGTTACCACATAGGCGGTGCGTTGCGGAGCGGGCCCCGCCCGGCCCTGGAGGCCTTCGACCGGGCCATCGCGATCGATTCCTCGTTCGCTCCGGCCTACATCCACCAGGTCGAGCTGGCGCTGTGGCTCGGCGGACCGCAGGCCGCGGAGCGCTACGCCGAAGGTTATCTGCGCCTGAATCCCACCGACGTGTCCGCGTCCGGGATCGGTCTCGCTCATCGGCTGATCCAGGCATCCCGCGCTCGGCCGTCGGATATTCCCGGGCTCGTCCGTGGTGTTTCGCCCGCGACACTGGAGGATGCCTGGAGCGCCCTGCGGCGCTCGGCGGACTCGAGCGAAGCGGCGCTCGCCGTCGGTCGTGCGCTGGTCGAGGCCCCGGCGGGCGACGCGCCGTGGAGCGAGTCAGGATCCCGGAAGCGGCAGCACGCGGGGAGCCTGCTCTACCGGGGACATGTGCGCGAGGCCGCGGCCATGCTCTTCGACACCCCCAACAGCCCGCCGCCTCAACTGGTGGAGGCGGCCCTGCTGAGCCCCGTCCCGCCGGACAGTGCCGCGCCGGTGTTTCGCCGGATGCTCGACCAGGAATCGAACCCCTCGGTGGTCACGTTGCCGTGGTGGATCGCCCAGGGGGACAGCGCCGCCCTGCGCAAGCTGCAGCGAAAGGGGGATTCGTTGGCCGGCGAGAGCCCCGCCAGTGCGGTTCGGGCGCGCGCAGCCTACACCTCGCAGGCAGCGCTCGCGTACCTGACCCTGCTGCGAGGCGATACCGCGGCCGCGATCCGGCAGTTCGAGGCGCTGCCGGATTCGCTCTGCCCCTTCTGCTACTTCGCGCGGCTGACGCTGGCTCAGCTCCTGTCGGCCAAGGGGGAAGACCGGAAGGCGTTCCGGTTGATGGACAGCCAGCTGCTGGAGCTGCTCGCGCCGAGCGAGGTCCTCTGGACGCTGGAGCGCGCCCGGGTGGCCGAGCGGTTGGGCGAGCGGGAGACGGCCGCGCGCGACTACCAGTACGTCGCGGACGTCTGGCGCAAGGCCGATGCGCAGTTGCAGCCGTACGTGGAGGAAGCGCGGGAGGGGCTGGTCCGGGTGTCGGGCGAGCCGCAAGGGGTCGAGCCGCGGGAGTAGCCGCCTAGGGAACAGTTCACGTGGCAGGCCCGCCGGTTAGACTTCCGGCGCCATGACCACATCCCCAATCAGCCCCCCGGGCCCGTCCAGCGACCCCGCGTTTCTCGAGCGCCTGCGCGCCGCCACCGCGCTGCTCGAACAGATCGTGGCCGACCGCGCCCTCCTCCTCGGCGTGCCCGCCGACGACCGGCACCGCCTGATCCAGGCTGCCGGCCACGTCTACTCGCCTGACGCCATCGCCCGACGCCGGCTGGTTCGGGCCACGATGCGGGAGCGCAAGGCCGCCAAGGTCCGGCGGGAGGAGCAGGCGCTCGACGCCACCGGGATCCGGACCCTCCGCCGCCAGCCGGTCTACATCAGCCCCAACATCTTTCCGCCCGTCGGCTTCGAGCAGCGCGAGGCGGCCGGCGATTCCGACTTCCGGGAGCCGCTCGAGCCCCAGCACTGCTACGTCTGCAAGCAGAAGTACACCGAGATCCACCACTTCTACGACCAGCTCTGCCCGCCGTGCGCCGAGCTCAACTTCGCCAAGCGGACCGAGACGGCCGACCTCCGCGGACGCGTGGCGCTGCTGACCGGCGGCCGGGTCAAGATCGGCTACCAAGCGGGGATCAAGCTGCTTCGCGCCGGCGCGCGGTTGATCGTCACCACCCGTTTCCCCCGCGACTCTGCGGCCCGCTACGCCCGGGAGCCGGACTTCGGCGACTGGAGCGACCGGCTCGAGATCTTCGGGCTCGATCTCCGTCACACGCCGAGTGTCGAAGCGTTCTGCGACGAGCTGCTGGCGACCCGCGACCGACTCGACTTCATCGTCAACAACGCCTGCCAGACCGTCCGCCGGCCGCCCGAGTTCTACGAGCACATGATGGAGGGTGAGCGGACGGCCGTGCACGGCATGTCCGAGCCCGCGCGCAGGCTGCTCGGCAGCTGGCAGGGGTGGCGCGGCGCGCATCTGCATCTCGACGGCACCGCCGGGCCGGGCACGGCCGTCACGCCCGCGGCGTTCGAGCGCCGGCTGCCGAGCGTCGCCGGGCTGGTCCATCCGGCCGAGCTGTCGCAGGTGCCGTTACTGGAGGAGGAGCGGGAGTCGCGGCGGCATCTCTTTCCCCAGGGCCGGCTCGACCCGGACCTCCAGCAGGTGGATCTCCGCGAGCGCAACTCCTGGCGGATGCTCATGGCCGACGTGTCGTCGGTGGAGCTGCTGGAGGTGCAGCTGGTCAACGCGGTGGCGCCGTTCATCCTCAACGCGCGGCTCAAGCCGCTCATGCTCCGGACGCCGGGGCGGGAGAAGCACATCGTCAACGTCTCGGCGGTGGAAGGGCAGTTCTATCGCAACTTCAAGACGACGCGGCATCCCCACACCAACATGGCCAAGGCCGCGCTCAACATGATGACGCGGACGTCGGCGGCGGACTACCAGGCGGACGGGATCCACATGAACAGCGTGGACACGGGGTGGGTCACTGACGAGGATCCAGCGGAGATCGCGGCGCGGAAGGTGGCGGAGCATCGGTTCCATCCGCCGCTGGACATCGTGGACGGGGCGGCGCGGATCGTGGATCCGATCATCGCTGGGCTGAACACCGGTGAGCACGTGTGGGGGCAGTTCCTGAAGGACTACCGGCCGACGGATTGGTAATCCTCAGACAGCTGCCCTCACGCGTCTTCTTCCTTCAGCGAGCGCTCGCCAGGCTGGAAGCCCCCGCCGGCGGCGACAAGATCTCGGCCGGTACGCCGGTGTGATCCGAGGGCCAGAGGTGGTGCAGCGGCCCCGGCACCAGGGAAGACGGCTCGTCACCGATCACGACCACTTGGCCCACCAGGTTCCCTCCAGGCCCGGTCAGGCCTCTCGCCATCACGTAATCGATTCGCTCAAAGCGCCTCCGGCCACTACCGCGTCAGCTCCAGGTACCCGTCGTATGCCGCGGGATCATCGCTCCGGCCGCGGAACTCGAAGTCGTAGTGCTGGTTCCGCCGCTCCACCATGAGGCCGTACGAGCCCCCCGCCTTGACGCTCGCGCGCGCGGCGGCGGCCGCGGCCGAGCCGGTTCGCGCGTCCTCGTTGCAGACGATGGGCTTGCCGGGATACTCCTTGCGAAGCGCCTGGATTCGCGCCGGGATCTCCGACAGGCTCAGGCTATTGAAGTGGACCAGAATGAGATCGGACGCAGCGGCGACCCGCGGCGTGGTCTTGCCGTTGCGGAGGTAGCTGGCCGAGACCGGGAGTGATGGATGCCGGGTCTTCGCCAGGCGGATGAGGCCGCTCATGCCGGCGTCCGAGCGGAGGATCGCGTGATTGTAGCCCTGATGCCCGTACTCGTTGGCGATCTCGAGGATGACATTGCGGTAACCCTGCTTCCGGATCCAGTCCACGGCGTTGGCGACGCCGGCCCGGACCGCGGCCTCGTCCTTCAGCTCCTGATCCTGGCGCTGGTAGAAGAGGCTGAGAATAATGACGGCCTGGAGCTCGTCCGCCCGCTCGATGACTCGCTCGACCCGGGCGAGGTACCCCGACTTGAGACTGCCATCCTTCAGGAAAGCCGAGTTTCGGGCCCCCTCGTAGCCGGGGTAGCCGCCCTGAAGCGAGACGGTGAACGCGCGCACGCCGTGGGAGACGTACTCGCGCATCCGGTTGACGAACTCGCCGGTGTTGCCTTCCGGATCGAACTGTGGCCGGCCGGTGTCCTCGAAGACCGAGTTGGCCATGCGCACGTTCATCAGCGCGCCCTCGGCAGGGCTGCCGCGATGGGTGAAGCTTCCATTGATCCTGAACCGGTCGCCATCGATGGTGATCCGGGTCCCTCCATCGGCGCCGGCCGGCGGCACCGCAATCCGTTCGGCCGCGACATCCCTGTCGGGCTCGGTCGGCTCGGAGCATGAGGCGAGCAAGGCGAGCCCGAGGGTTCTCACGTCTCGAATGGTTGGCATCGTTCAGTCTCCGTTCACTACGGTGCCGTCGCAGGCCACATACCGCTCGGTCACGGCCGCGAAGAGCCGCTCCAGCGAGACCCGATCGACCTCCGCGCGCTTGGAGGAGGGTGTGCGTCCGTTGAAGGTGAGCAGCAGATCCAGAGAGGGCACGACCAGCACCCAGTTCGAGCCCGAGCCGGTGGTGCGGTAGAGGTCAGCCGGGTACTTGGCGCCCCAGGCGCAGTCCCGGTTGCTGCGGATGTTGCGGTAGGCGGTGGATCCGGTGAACTGTCGAAGCCAGGAGGCGGGAAAGATCCGGCGGCCGTTCCAGTCGCCCTCGTGGAGCATCAGGTATCCGATCCGCATGAAATCGCGCGCACCCATCAGCACGTTGCCGGCGGCGGCGTACTTCGTGTCCCCCATTCCGCCGGTGACCTTGTACTCCGTGCGTCCGACGCCGATCCGGTCGAAAATGGCCTGCTCCAGGTACACGCCCGGCTCCTTGCCGGTCACGTTCCGGAAGACCAGGCTCAGGTGGTTGAAGGCCACGCTGGAATAGGCGCTCCCGTCATACGCCGAGGGCTTTCCGGGCGCGTAGGCCAGCTTCGCGCTCTGGGGCCACTGGGAATCCTTCCCGACCGTGAACGGCTCGAAGTCCCAGCTCGACTCGGTCTGCACCGCGCCGTCGGCGATCTGGTGCTCCTCCTCCGGGATGATGCCCGACGCGTGGCGGAACACGTGATCGAATGTGATGCCTGCCTTCCGGCTGTCGCTGAGCGGAAAGCCATCCGGCAGCCAGCGGCGGTCGTAGAGCTTGCTGGAGGGCCCGAGGTCGAGCGCCCCGTAGGTCTGGGCCATGTGTCCGGCGAGCAGCATGGCGAACGTCTTGCCGTTCGAGGCGGTGTAGTAGAGTCCCTTGTTCGCGCCTGCCTGGTTGTAGTACTCGCCGACGATCCAGCCGTCCTTCACCACGATCGCCGCCTTGTAGGACGCCTTGAAGCCGCTCACGCCGGTAGAGTAGTTCTGATAGGGCAGCGACATCAGATACTTGCCCAGTCCCCCGAGCTCGTCGCGATCGATGCCGAGGTCGCGGATGCGGGCGGCGTCGGTCGTGGCGCGCCAGCCACCGTTGGTTTCCGGGGGCGGGAAGTAGGTGGAGAGTGCTGCGGCGGTGCGGCTCGAGTCGTCGAGGGGATCCGGGTCGTGCGGGCCTTGCGGGTCGCAGGCGAGGAGGAAGAGCGTGACAACCGAGGTGAGTGCAGGGCAGGCGACGGGGGCTGAAGAGGGGGGCATACGCGCTCCGCGAGTACCGAAAGAAGGTGCGGGCGGGGCGTCGTGCCTGGCGGAGCGACTCCGAGCCAGCCGGGTGTTCTAGTTACCTTCGGCCAGCGTGCGGCAGCTATGATGCACATCACCGCATGATGGCGGGCTGCCTCTCACGGCGAGCCCGCCCCGGCGCTACATGACCCCGTCACTGTCCCTACAATGACGTGTAGAGCGCCGGCAAACGTCATCCGTTTTGCTCGCAGTGGATCATCGCTACGATCAGGGACGCTCCACACGAACCAGCCGTGCCTCCGCGTCCACCACCAGCCCGATCCCCGGGGCGTACGCCTTCTCGGCGACGTCGTCCGGCTCGAGCGGCGTGGTCTCCCGCGTGAGCAGGGCGCGGTCGAACCGACGGTACGGGGTCCGCACCGTCCCGCTGACATCGAGGACCTCCGCGCGGTCGAGCGCGACCCCGGGCGCGATCTCCTGGAAGTAGCGCGCGCCGATCAGGGGAAGGCCGGGCATGATGAGCCCCGCCCGCGCGCCGTTCTCTCCGTGTCTCCACGCCCCCTCGTGCGACACGATCTCGCCGTCCTCGTAGATGTCCACCGCCTCGCCGAAGTAGAACACGGATCCGTTCTGCCGGCAGTGCGCGAAGTAATTGCGTGATATCTCCACCAGCTCCCCGTCCACGTGCTCCCGCTCCTCGACGATGCGGGTCCGCACCCCCCCGACCACGGTGGTCTGGTGGAGCACCTTGATTCGGAGTCGTAGTCGCTCGCCCTCGTCATCTCCCGCGAGAAACGTCGTGAGACCGGGCTGGAGCGGGAAGAAGGGGTTCTCGCCGGTCGTCTGGAAATCGCAGTCCTCCAGGCGGAAGTCCTTGGTGAAGGTGTTGTCCCCGGCAGCAGCCGGGGTGGCAGCGATGGCCCTCGCCGTGGGGATGGCGCGCATTCTTGAGGGGGTATCGGCCGGCGCGGTGGCAGTGTCCTTGCAGGCTTGCGCGGCGAGCCCGCCTGAGGCGAGCACGAGAACGAGAGCGTGGGTGCGGTTTGACATGGCGGCCTCCAGGTGTGTGACCGCTGTCGCTGGTGGGAGACAGGGTCAGGCACAATATTAGATGCCGGATCGGGGCTGTCGTGGGTCCAGCTCGCTTAACGGGGGGTTCGGTATGGACTTGGCCGGGGCGGCACGTCGCTGCTCGACGCGATGTTGTTTGGTGGCAAGCGCTTTGGTGGGCTCCCTGTCGAGCCCCGCCATGGCGCAGGCCCCGGCACCGCGGCCCTCGACCATCGGGGTCACGCCACAGAACGCTCGTATCAGCAACTACTTACGCGATCTGGCCGGGCCCACCACCTTCCTCCGCGTGATCGGGGGCAGCGTGGTGAGTGATCTCCGGAACGACGACGATGTCTACTTGGGACAGGAACTCGCCGCGCGAGCCACCCAGATGGCAGTCGAGGTGAGCGTGCGCCACGGCCTCGCCGCCGTCATGCAGCAGAGCACCGACTACCAGCCCTGCAATTGCCGCGGATTCGGCAACAAGGTCCAGCACGCCTTGCTCGAGACCTTCACCGATCGCCGGCCCGACGGCTCGCGCGTCCCCGCGGTCCCGCATATCGCGGGCGCGTACGCCGGGAGGTTCGCCCGGCTGGCCTGGGAGCGCGACGGCTCCGGCGCGCAGGACGTGCTGGTGGGTACCACACTGTCGTTCGGTATTACCGCGGTGTTCAACATCGCCCGCGAGCTGACGGGCGTGGGACGTTAGCGCGTCAGCCTCGGCGGTGGCGTGTCATCCCGAGCGGAGCGAGGGATCAGCCGATCCTCGCTCCGCTCGGAATGACGCCCGTTCACTTCCGCTCAGAATCCTTCCCCCGCTCGCTCGCCTGTTTCTCGAGCCGCCGCGCCTGCGACAGGATCTCGCGCAGCACTGGAAGCTCGCTCTCCGTCAGTCCGCGCACGGCGGCGGACTCTGCCGTCGGGCCTTTCTTCCGGAAGTTCTGCACCACGCGCTCCAGGTGGTTGGCCACCACTGTGGCGTACGTGCGGTCGAAGCCCCGCTCCGATGCTCCGTCGAGCCGCTCGATCCGCCGCCTGTCCGGGCGCTCCAGGTTGGACGGGACCTCCACGTCGCGACGATCCGCGACGTTCTCCCAGCGCCCCCTCCACTGCGTGAACGTCTTCTCGATCCGCTCCCCGAGCTCGCGGGTCTCCTCCATCTTCCCCTCGCGTTGGGCCCGCTTGGCCAGCCGGATGTGCATGAGGTGGTCGCCCAGGGCCTCCTGAACGAACGGACGGTCTTCGGCCGGAAGCGGCGGACGATCCTTCCGGTCGTCCCGGTCGTCGGACTCGGTGCGGGTGGTGCGGTCGGCCGTGGTGCGCCGGCGCGCGCTGTCGGACGGCGTCGGCGTCGGGCTGGTCACACCCCCGGCGCGCCCCGCCGTCGTCGCCACGCCTACGCGGCTGCCCAGCTGCCGCGCGAGCGTTAGGTGTTCCTGAATAGTCGACGCACCGCTGGTCGCCAGCTGCCGTACCTCGGACGAGCGGGCCGACGTTCCCATCCGCTGGAAGGCGGCGAGGTCCTGCTCATGGAGGCGGATCATCTCCGCCACGTAGGCCTGGTCGAACTCCCTGCCCGAGAGGTTTCGGAGTCGCTCGACCGACGGCTCCCGGGCCTGCGCGAGATCTACGTCCGTCTTCATGTCGATCTTCTTCGCGACCGTTTCCCAATCCTCGTACATCGAGCCGTGCTCCGAGACCATGCGCTCGGCGAAGTCCTCGACATCGTCATCCTCGGCGCGTGACTCCGCCAGCCGACCAAGGCCCACCTCGGTAAAGTTGCCGCGGAGGGCTTGGCGGATGAAGGTGCTGTCCGCTTCCGCAGTGTTTCCGAAGCCGGGATCGCGGGTGGCTGTGGGCCACGGCGACTTGGCCGAGTCCTGACTGGAGGTCACCTGGGCATGTACACCCGGAGCGACAGCAAGTATCACGGCCGTCAATGCGCCGGTGACGGGCATCACTTTCAACATGTGGTTTCTCCCTTGAGCAAAGGCCTGCGACCCTGAACAGGGTCCAAAGATCAATATCAGGACCCTCGCTAATGCAGCATCCGTGCCCTTTTTGGTCCCGGACCAATCGGATGTTACGGTGTTGCGCGCTGGGGGGATGTGAGGCTGGGCACCGCCAGTGTGCCCTCGTAGCGGGCCAGGATGGGCCGGGCGCTGATCCCGTGGAGCAGGATGCTCAGCGCCATCGTGGTGATCGTCACGCCGGCGAGCTCCGCCGCGCGGGGGCCCGCGATCCCGTGGCTCAAGGCGTAGCTCAGGTAGTAGAGGCTGCCGATCCCACGGATCCCGAACCAGCCCATGAGGTGACGCTGCGCCCGGCTGGTAGGAGACCCGGCGAGCAGAATGTGGGTGGCCACCGGGCGAATGACGAACATGAGCAGCAGCGCGATCGGGATCGCGCGCAGGTCCCAGTGCGAAGAAAGACAGACGCCTACCAGCACGACCAGGAGCACCTCCAGCATCCGCTCGGCGGTATCGCCGAAGGAGATCGTCTCGGCGACGAGCACGCCGGCGGCGACTGCGGGCTCCCGCAGCTCACTGGCCTTCACCTTGGCGCCGACCATATGTTCCGGCGGAAGATGGTCGGGGTGAGGGCTCTCGCGGGTCACGTGCATCTCCGCGTGGCGCAGGCCGACGCCGGCCGCGAAGGTCGCCAGGAACCCCCAAGCCCCCACGGCTTCCGCGCCGACGTAGGAAAGCGCGATCAGCGCGAGCGCCAGGAAGTCGCTCGGCGCCCCGGTGTCCCGCTGCCGGCTCCTGAGCTTGATGGCGAACCGCCCCACGACTCGCCCCAGGGCGAAGCCGAGCAGCAGGCCGACCGGCACCGCCCACATGACTCGATGGAGCGCCCACCCGCCGATCCAGTCGCCCGCTCCGCCGTGCTCGATCCACAGGAGGCCGAAGATCACGAAGGGGAACGCGGCGCCGTCGTTGAGCCCCGCTTCCCCCGACAGACCGTAGCGCATCCGGTCCTGGTCGGCCGCGCTGTCCACCTTCACGGTGTTGGCGAGCACCGGATCGGTCGGCGCCAGCACCGCGCCGGTGAGGATCGCCATCCCTGGATCGAGACCGAGCAGCAGGTGGGCCGCGAGTGCCACGCCGAGGATGCTGGCGAGCATGACCGGACCGGCGAGCCGGAAGGCGGCAATCCAGGCGGGGTCCCGCAAGGGCAGGCGGAGCTTGAGACCCCCGACGAACAGCGCCACGACCACCGCCACCTCGGCCACCCGCTCGAACCACGGCACCTCGGCTTGGAGATCGATCTCGAGCCAGCCGGCGCCGAGCGGTCCGATGGCGGCGCCCAGCGCGAGGTACAGGGCCGAGGTCGAGATCGGGAGGTTGCGAAGGTAGGCGGAGGAGAGCGCCATCAGCAGAAGCACGACGCCGCCGAGCGCCATCCAGCCGAGAAAGCTCATCCGGGGGGCGCCGGCGGCTCCGTGCCGAGACCCGGAACCGCGACGTCGGCGTCCTGGAGCACGCGGCGGACCGCAATCGTCAGCGGCAAGGCGAGGATGGCACCGATCGGGCCGAGCAGGTACGCCCAGATCACCAGCGAGAGCAACCCCACCAGCGGAGGCACGTCCAGCCCGCTCTGCATGAAGCGCGGCTTGATCAGGTTGTCCACCACGAAGTTGAGCACCAGGAACCCCGCCAGCACGATCAGCGCCCGTTGCCAGCCCAGCTCCAGGAGGGTGAGGATGACGGGCGGGATCACCGCCAGGATGATCCCGACATTGGGCACGTAGTTCATGATGAAGGCCAGCACCGCCCAGACCAGGGGGAGGTCGGTCCCCACCGCCAGCATGAGGAAGTACACCACGATCGCGAAGCCGAGTCCGGTGAGCGCGGTGATGACGAGGTACTGTCGGACGTCCCGCGCCACCCGCGCCACGGTGCCACCTGGTTGGAAGGTGTGATCGCGGATCCCCCGCTCGGCCAGGAAGAAGGCCACGATCAGGATCAGCAGCAGGGCCTGGCTCAGCACCTGTCCCAGCCCCGACAGAAATCCCGCCGCCAATCCCAGCAGGCGGTTCGGGTCCACCAGGTCGAGCGAGAACACCCGTTCGGGGTGGATGCCCCGGCTCACCAGCAGGTCGGCGAGCCCGCGCTGCAACGCCTGCGCCCGTTCCTGATAGTCGGGGAGCACCTGGATCAGCCGGGTGCCGGAGAGGCCGAGGATGCCGAGCAGCACGACCAGCACGCCCGCGAGGAGCAGGCTGGTGAGGACTACGGCCAGGCCCTTCGCCACGCCCCGGCGGCGCAGGGCATCGAACGCCGGCACCACCGTGACGGTGAGCAGCATGGCGAGGAGGATGCTGTTGAGCACCTCCGCCGCCTCGCGGATGCCGGCCGCGATGATGACGAACGCGGCGGTGCCGATCAGGAGGCGGTAGTGCCGCTCTCTGGTGGATCCCACGGTCATGGCCGCTCCAGCCGGTTGTACTTCCGCAGCGCCGCCCGCAGCCGGTCGTGCGGCAGCGCGAATGCCCGGACGCTGTCGGCGCCGGTCATCGTCTCCGCCGCCAGCATCGCGTTGATGATCGCCTCCTCGGTGGCCTGCACCGTGGCCTCGAAGACCGGATTGATGCGGTCATTGGGCAGCATGGTGATACTCGCCAGACCCGTGTCCGCGGCCGCGCGCGGATTGGCCGTCGAGAACGCGAGGAAGATGTCGCCCGAGCCGTTCTCACCCAGGCCGCCGACGCGGCCGACGCCGAGGGCGGCGCGCTTCGCCACCCGCTGGAGCTGGTGCGGGAGCAGCGGGGCGTCGGTCGCGATCACGATGATGATCGAGCCGGCCCCCTCGTCCGACGGCGCACCGGCCGGCTCGGCACACGGCGGAAGACCCCGCAGCCAGGGCCGGGAGGGGGGCTCGCGCCCGGCGTAGCAGCGGACCAGGTCGGAGATCTCGTGCCCCACCGGCACGCCGGCGATCGAGAGCCGCCGCCGCTGGCCATAGTTGCACTGCACCAGGACGCCGACGGTGTAGCCGCCCGCGGCTCGGTCGAGCACCCGCGACGCCGTGCCGATCCCGCCCTTGAAGCCGTGGCAATTCATCCCCGTCCCACCGCCGACATTCCCCTCGGCCACCGGCCCGGATCGCGCACCATCGAGCGCGGCCTCCACGTGCTGCGGCTGCACGTGGAATCCCTCGGCGTCGTTGAGCACGCCGTCATAGGTCTCTGCCACCACCGGCAATGCCCAGAGGAAGCCGGGCCGATGCCGGGTCATCCAGGCGATGGTGGCGTCGCGCACGACGCCGACACTGTGGGTGTTGGTGATGAGGACCGGCGTGTCCAGCCGGCCGGACTCCGTCACCCAAGTCGTACCGGTCATCTCGCCGTTGCCGTTGAGGGTGAACCAGCCGGCGAAGACGCTGTCGGAGCCGGTCCGTCCACGGGGCAGGATCGCGGTCACCCCCGTGCGGACCGGCCCCCGCCCGACGACGAGCCGACCGGAGCCTCGGATCAGGGTGGTGGCGCCGACCTCGACACCGGCGACGTCGGTGATGGCATCGTGGCGGCCTGGCGTGCCCTCGAGCGGGATGCCGAGATCGCGGGCCCGCGGGCGGCCCTGGGCGAGGAGAGTCGCGGGTAGGGCGAGACCGAGAAGGAACGGGGCGAGTTTCGTCAACCAGCACGCCCGCCCGACGTGCTTTTCCTGGCCTGCTCGCGCTTGCGCTTGTACGTCGCCAGCAGCCGCTTGCCCTTCGCGGCGATGCGCCGCGCGGCGGCCACGGTCCTGGGCACGGGCTCACCCCACGCAGCCGCGGTGAGCGCGAACCGGGTCGGCTTGCCATCGCTCGTCAGCAGGGACGGCAGCTTTTTCCGGCCGTAGAACCGCACCGCCCAGCTCCCCTTCCGGCGCATCTCAGCCAGAGTCATTTCGCGCTGGCTCTTCTTCACGCCGGGACGGAGGTGTGCGCCTTCGGACCGGCGAAGCCGCTCCCGGCCGGCAGCGGTGAGGCCGCCCTTGGGATTCTTGATCGCCTTTTTGCGTTTTTTCGCCGCCTGCATGGTGTCCACCAGGTTCGGGTAACGTCGGCCCGCGCGTTTAGCCGCACGCTTCGCCTTGGCCTTCTGCGACGGCGACAGGCTAGTCTGCCGGCTGCCCTTCGGCGCCGTCTTGTTCCAGGGAGCTTTGCGCTTGGCGGACTTCGATGAGGATTTGGCCATGCGCCAGGTTAGGGTGTCCGGGCGGTAGTGTCCGTGAGAGCTGTCACGGCGGCTTGACACCGGTCCGGCGGGGGCGTACGCTGGCGCACGGATCCCGGATGGCCACCTGAAGCACTGGACACCACATGCGCACCGACCGTAGCGCCCGTCGTCGCGCGGCATCCGCCGCGCTGCTGGTCCTCACCGGTGCGGGCGCGACGGTCACGCTGCCGCAGACCGTGACCGCGCAGATCGCCCCCGCCGAGTATGCAGCTCGCCGCGCGGCACTGGTTTCCGGTCTGGATTCCGGGGTCGTCGTCGCCTTCGGCGCCCCCGATCCGGTCAACCATTGGCCCACTTTCTTCCAGACCCCGCACTTCCATTACCTCACCGGGTTCGCCGAGAGCGACGCCGCGCTGGTGATGGTGAAGCGGGGCGACTCCACCTCGGCCACGCTCTACGTCCCGACGAGCTCGCCGATGCGGGAGCGCTACGACGGTGCGCGGATGCGCGCCGCCGAGCTGGAGAAGAAGGTCGGCATCCCGGGCACGGACATCGGCCGCCTGGGGCCGGTGGTGGACTCGCTCGCCGGTGCCGGGCTTCCGTTCTACATCGTCTCCGACGCCCAGAGCGGGGACTATGTCGCGAGAGATACCCTGACCCGCGGCGGGCGCTTCCTCTCGCAGTTACGCCTGGCGCACCCGTTCCTCGTCATGCATTCGCTCGACACCCTGGTGAACCGGCTCCGGGCGAGGAAGAGCCCGGCGGAGATCGCCCTCCTGCGCCGGGCCACGGAGATCAGCGGCCGCGCCCACCGCGAGGCCATGAAGGCGGCGGCACCGGGCTGCGGCGAGTACGAGATCCAGGCGCTGCTCGAAGGCACCTTCCGCCGCTTCGGCGGCGACCGTCCCGGCTACGGGAGCATCGTCGGGTCGGGCCCCAACGCCACGATCCTGCACTACGTGGAGAACGGGCGGGTGATGCGGGAAGGCGAGCTGCTGCTCATCGACGCGGCGACCTCCTTCGACCACTACTCGTCCGACATCACCCGCACCATGCCGGTGAGCGGGCGGTTCACGCCCGCGCAGCGGGAGCTTTACCAGATCGTACGCAACGCGCAGGAGGCGTTCGTGCGCCAGATCCGGGCGGATGTGAGCTACGATGTCGCGAGTGACTCGGGGAAGGCGGTGGTGGCACGCGGGCTGCTCCGGCTGGGGCTCATCGCGTCGGCCGACGGGACGATCGATCCGCCCGAGGGCATGTGGTGCCCGGACGGCGGCTGCCTCCAGCTCCAGCTCTTCGCCCTGCACGGGTTCGGCGGCCATGGGATCGGCGTCGAGGTCCACGACCCGGCCCGGTACTACCAGGAGATCGACGCCCTCTTCGGCGTGGGCGACGTGTTCACCGTGGAGCCGGGGATCTACGTGAGCCCCGAGCTGCTGGCCAGCCTCCCCGACACGCCGAAGAACCGTGCGCTGCTCGCCCGTATCCGGCCGGCGGTCGAGAAGTACCGGCATCTGGGTGTCCGGATCGAGGACGTGTACGCGCTGACCGACCGCGGCCTCGAGTGGCTGTCGAAGGGCTCGCCGCGGGAGATCGCGGAGATCGAAGCGCTCATGCGCGAGCGTGAGCCGGAGCTGGCCGGCGGGGGGAGCTGTGGCCGGCCGCGGACCTGAGCGCGGGCCCTTCGCTGCGCTCAGGGTGACGACAGGCGAGTCTGGCCGTCCTCGGTAAACCGCAGATAGCGGTCCCGAGCCGATGCCATCAGCGCCTGAAACCGCCGCGTCGACCGAAGGCTCTCCAGAAAACGGTCGTGCCGGGTGAAGTACACGTGATCCACCCAGCCGCGCACGCTCACCGCGTGCTCCAACCAGCTCAGGGCCTGATCCGTCTCCCCGACCAGCGCGTACGCCGCCGCCATGAGGTACGACCAGTATTCGTCCGACTCCGCCATGGCGCGCTCGGCCGCGCTCGGCGGGGTCGCCACCGCCGCCCGGATGCCGGTGAGCCCCCGCCGGAAACGCACCGCGATCGCCGCCAGGTAGTCGTCCGCAGGCTGGCGCTCCAGCCACTCGAACTGCTCCGTCGCCTCCGTCTCCCGCCCCGACGCCACCAGCGCCACCGCGTCGCACACCCGGCAGATGGTGCTCCGCGGATCCAGCTCGACGGCCCGCCGGTGCGATGGCAGCGCGCCGGCGGGATCGCCGCCGAACGAGTAACTCAGGCCCAGCAGGCAATGATTGCTGGCCGTCAGCGGATCCATCTCGACCAGCCGGCTCAACACTTCCCGCATCGGTCCGATCCTTCCGCCCAGCAGATACGCGCCGGCCAGCTGGTGCATGGCGTCGGGGTTGTTGGGATCGGCGGCGCAGGCCTGGGTCAGCAGCCGCACCGCCTCGCCCGCGTGCCCCCGGCGGTAGGCGACCTGGCCCATGATCGAGAGACCCTGGGCCGAGCGTGGATTCAGCTCGAAGGCCAGGCGCGCACAGGCCTCCGCCTCCCGCAGCGTGACCTCCTCGTCGGAGCCCAGAAAGACCGGCGACCAGGCGTACACCGTCCCCAGGATGCCGTAGAGCGCCTCGTTGGGCCCCACCACCCCGAGGCCGTGCTCCGCCAGCGCCCGCGCCGCCATCATCCCCTCGGCGCTCTGCCGGTAGTACTCCTGCCTCGCGCGCTGGTAGTACTCGAACGCGCGGATGTCGGCGATCGGCCGCTCCGCGAGCTCGCGCTCCTCCGGCGGCGTCAGCGTGATGCGCAGCGCCTCGACGATCTCGCGCGACAGCCGCTCCTGGAGGTCGAACACGTCGTCCACCGTGCCGGAGTACTTGTCGGCCCAGAGATGGGCGTCGCTCCCGATGTCGATCAGCTGGGCCGTGATCCTGAGGGTCGAGCCGGCCCGGCGAACGCTGCCTTCGAGCGCATAGCGGACGTTGAGCTCGCGCCCGATGCGCGCGAGGTCCCAGTCGGTGCGCTTGAGCTTGGCCGACGAGGTCCGGGAGATCACGGTGAGCGCGCGGACCCGGGAGAGGTCGGCGATCACCTCCTCCATCAGGCCGTCGGCGAAGTAAGCGTCGTCGGGATCGGGGCTCAGGTTGGCGAACGGCAGCACCACGATGGCCTTCTTCGGCGCAACCTCCGGCGCATCGGGCGCATCGAGCGCCGCGAGGAACTCGAGCACCGAGCCGAACCGGTCGCCCGGAACCTTCGACAACGCCCGCTCGATGGCGCCACGCACCGCGCCCGGCACGCCCGGTCGAAGCGTGGTGAGCGGCGGCACGGGATCGAGCACCTGGCGCGCCAGCACGGCGCCGGCCGTCGGCCCGGTGAAGGGAGGCTGCCCCGCGAGCAGCTCGTAGAGCACGCAGGCGAGGCCGTACTGGTCCGCCCGGCCGTCGACCTCGCGGGTGCCTTCGACCTGCTCGGGGCTCATGTAGCAGGGTGTTCCCAGCCCGACGCCCGCCTGGGTCAGCTGATCGCCGGCGGCGGCACCCACGGCGCGGGCGATGCCGAAGTCCGCGACCAGGGCATGGCCCTGCGAGAGCAGGACGTTCTCGGGCTTCACGTCGCGATGGATCAGGCCTTGCCCGTGGGCGTAGTGGAGCGCGTCACCGATCTCCCGCACCAGCCGCAGCGCCTCCGCCGCCGGGAGCGGCCCCTCGCGAGTGAGCCGCTGGCGCAGCGACTCACCCTCCACGTACGGCATGACGTAGAACGGGCGGGCCGACGTCTCCTCGGTGGTGCCGGAGTCGAGCAGGGCCAGGATGTTGGGGTGCTGGAGCCGCGCGAGGATCTGGATCTCGAGCAGGAGGCGCTCTGCGCCCCGCCCGATGATGATCTCCGGGCGGAGAACCTTGACCGCGACGGGGCGGTCGTGCTTCCGGTCGCGTGCGAGGTACACGACGGCCATTCCGCCCCGGCCCAGCACGCGCTCGATGGTGTAGCGGTCGCCCAGCGCGAGCGGCTCTAGAACGGCCTGGTCACCGGGGTGCGACATGCCGGAAAGCTAAGGGGGTCCCCGCCGGCGTGTGCACCGGAGCGAGCCGGTGCACCGTTTGCCCTGCGGACGATCCGACGGCACAATAAGGCATGTCCGCTACCCCGACCGGCTTTCCCATCCAGCCCCCCGTCGAGCCCATGCTCGCCCTGCTGGCCGAGTCGCTCCCCGACGAGGGCGACTTTCTCTTCGAGCCCAAGTGGGACGGTTTCCGCGCGCTCGTCTTCCGCGGCGGGGGCGAGGACCTCTACATCCAGAGCCGCGATGGCCGGCCACTGGACCGCTACTTCCCCGAGCTGCGTCAGGCACTGCTCGACCGGCTGCCCGAGCACTGCGTGCTCGACGGCGAGATCGTCATCGCCACGCCGCACGGTCTCGACTTCGACGCCCTCCAGCAGCGGCTGCATCCGGCGGAATCCCGGGTGACCAAGCTGTCGAAGGAGACCCCGGCGTCGTTCGTCGCCTTCGACCTGCTCGCGGCGGGCGGCCGCGACCTCATGGCGGCGCCACAGGAGCAGCGGCGGGCGGCGCTCGAGCGGCTCATGAAAGGCCTCACGCCGCCGGTCCACCTCACGCCGATGACGCTGGACCGGGAGGTCGCCACCCGCTGGCTCGACCAGTTCGAGGGTGCCGGCCTCGACGGGGTGGTCGCCAAGCCGGCCGCGAGTCCCTACCAGCCCGGCAAGCGCACGATGATCAAAGTGAAGCACGCCCGCACCGCCGAGTGCGCCGTCGCGGGGTTCCGCTGGCACAAGAGCGGGAAGGACGCCGTGGGCTCGCTGCTCCTGGGACTCTACGACGATCGCGGAGTGCTCCAACACGTCGGGGTGACTTCGTCGTTCACGATGGCGAGGCGCAGGGAATTGACCAAAGAGCTGGCGCCACTCCGGAAGAACGCCCTCGAGGGACATCCCTGGCGCGACTGGGCGGACGGGGCGGCGCACGCGACGAGCCGGAAGCCGGGGGCCCAGAGCCGCTGGAGCGCGGGAAAGGATCTCTCCTGGGAGCCGCTCCGCGTGGAGCGGGTGTGCGAGGTGAAATACGACCACCTGCAGGGCGACCGATTCCGCCACGCCGCCGTGTTCCTTCGTTGGCGGCCGGACAAGCGGCCCGAGGACTGCCGTTACGACCAGCTCGAGGTCACCGCGCCCTACGAATTGTCGCGGGTCTTCTCGTCCGGATCCGACGGCTCCTGAGCCGGCTTCCGCTTGCGGGCCCTCGAGGGCTGCACCCGGGTCGGCTCGCCCTCCTGCTTCTTGTATTGCGGCGGCCACGGCGCATCGCCCTCTCCCTCTTCTTCATGTCGTGCCGATCGTTCGAGCAGCGCTTCCAGCGAGTCGGCACGGTCGTCGATCCCGGCGTGCGGATCGCCGGCCGCGGCGAAGCGGGCCGGCATGCTCGCCAGGGTGAATTCGCGCGGGTCGAGATCCTCCAGCTCGGCCCAGCGGAACGGCGCGGAGACCCGTGCGTCGGGGGTGGGGCGGACGGAGTAGGCCGAGGCGACGGTCCTGTCCTTCGCGTTCTGATTGTAGTCCACGAACACCCCGTGGCGCTCCTCCTTCCACCACTTGCTGGTGGCGAGCGCGGGCGCGCGCCGCTCGACCTCGCGCGCCAGCGCCAGCGCCGCGCGCCGGACCTGCCTGAAGTCCCACCGCCGCTCGATCCGCACCAGGACGTGGAGGCCGCGGGAGCCCGACGTCTTGGGCCACCCGGTGAGGCCGAACTCCGCGAGCGTCTCCTCCACCACGCGCGCCACCCGCCGCACCTGGTCCCACTCGACTCCGGGCACCGGATCGAGATCCACCCGCAGCTCGTCGGGATGGTCGAGGTCTTCCGCCCGCACCGGATGCGGGTGCAGCTCGAGGCACGCGAGGTTGGCGAGCCAGGCGAGCGCGGCGGCGTCGCGCGGCACGACCTCCTCCGCGCTCCGTCCCGAGGGAAACTTGATCTCGACCACCTCGACCCATGGCGGTCGCGAGGCCGGCGCGCGCTTCTGGAAGAAGTGCTCGCCGCCGATGCCGTTGGGATAGCGCACCATCACGTTGGGCCGCCCGCCCGCGCCGCGCAGCGCGCCGTCGGCCACGGCCAGGTAGTAGCGCACCAGGTCGAGCTTGGTATGTCCGGGGGAGGGGAAGAGCACTTTCCCGGGATTGGAGACGGCGATCTCACGGCCGGCGACGGTCAGGCGCTCGGCGGCGGCGCCGGGTTTTTCTGGGGAGGAGGCTCGCGCTCGGGGCATGGGGAAGGATAAACCGCGGGGTCATCCCGAGCGCATGAGCGGCCGATCCCTTGCTCCGCTCGGGATGACTACTTCGTCCGGGCGACTACCACCGTGACGTTGTCGCTACCGCCCTCGGCCAGCGCCGCGTCCACCAGTGCCCGGCACGCCGACTGCGCATCGCTCGCGCTCTCGAGGATCGCGGCGATCCGCTGGTCGGACAGGTGCCGGGTGAGCCCGTCGGTGCAGAGCAGCAGGATGTCACCCGGCCGGAGGTCCACCAGGCCCACCACCGGCGTGAGCTCGTCGGCGCCCAGGGCGCTCACCAGCGCGCCGGCCATCGGCGCCGCCCGGGCCTGCGCCTCCGTCCACGCCCCGGCATCGACCATGTACTCGCCGGTGGTCTGATCACGGGTGAGCTGCCGCAGCACGCCCTTGCGGAGATAGAAGGCACGGCTGTCCCCGGCGTGCACGATGTACGCCCGGGGCCACACCAGTGTCGCCATGGTGAGCGTGGTCGCCGGACCTTCGCGGCCACCGTGCTCGGCGACGATGCGCTGGTGCGCCACCCGCACCCCGGCCTCGAGCTGCTCCAGAAACTCGTTCTCCCGGTCCACGTCGAGGTTATTGAAGCAACCCGCCGCCTGGCCGATGTATTCGACCAGCGAGGTGACCGCGGTCTGACTCGCGATCTCGCCGCCCGGACGGCCGCCGACGCCGTCGGCCACGACGAAGAGCAGCGCCTCGGGGCCGCGGAGCCGGTCGAACACCCGCGGGTCCTCGAGACTGGTCTGCCGAACCTGGGCCGACTTCTGAAGGGAGACGATGACGAAGTGATCTTCGTTGGCCTTTCGCTTGCGGCCCACGTCGGTGAGGCCGGACGCGTCCACCCGCACTTCCGTTCCCGCCGGGGCCGTCATGGCGACGTCTCCCTCGTTGCGAGGGTTCCCCTCGCGAGCCGGCGGAAAACCTCCTCGACGCCGGCGCCCGACTTGGCGCTGGTGCGCACCAGGTCCCACTCGCCCGCCATGGTCTCCTCGTCCTTCGGCCGAAGCGCCCAGCGGTCCACCAGGTCCGACTTGTTGAGGGCCAGGACGCCGGGGACATCGCCGGCGGCGTCGCGCGCCAGCGCCCTGAGCTCGGCCAGCTGGTCGCAGCTCTCCCGCCGGGTGCCGTCGGCGACGTAGAGGATGGCGTGCGCGCCACGCAGGTAGCTCGTGGTGATGTCCTCCTGGCCGTCGCGGCCGGCCAGATCCCAGAGCACCAGGGTCAGGCTCGCACCGTCCAGCTCCATGGTCTTTCGATCGATCTTCACGCCGACGGTGGAGAGATATCGCTCGGAAAACAGCGAGTGGACGAATCGCTGGACCAGGCTGGTCTTGCCGGTGCCGAACAGACCGACCATGCAGACCTTCTTCTGGATCATCTCGCGGACTCCTGCCGGGACGCTCCCCATCCCAGGCTCACCAGGAAAGAGACGCTGCGATTGACGCGCGCCCGCTCGGCCGGATCGTCGGCCGGCAGTGGACGGGTGGTACCGGCCGCGCTCACTCGTGCGGCGTCGGTTGGAACACCCCGCACCGCGAGTGCGCCGAGGGCAGCCTCGGCCCGGTCCCGGCTCAGTGCCTGGTTGGCGGAGTCGGACCCGGTGGGGTCGGTCCGGCCGATCAGCTCGAGCGTGGCGCGAACGCCGATCGCCGCGGCTTCGGTCTCGAGCCGGCCGAACGAAGCGGCCACTCGGGCGGCCGTACTCCGCGCCTGACGCCCGAGTGCGGCCGATCCGACGTCGAACAGGAGGCGCTGCCCCTCGATCTCCCGCTCCAGCCCGGCCAGCGCGGCCGGCGTCTCGGGCACCACGCCGCTCAGGTCCAGGGCGGCCACACCCGGCGGGAAACTCGCCAGCCGGGCGGTGGCCGCCACCCAGGGCAGTGGTGCAGGCCCCCGGAGCCGGAGCGTGTCACCCACCAGCGCGAGCGCCACCGAGGACGGCGGCGCGAGGCTCTTCCGGGCGCGGGCAAGCACCAGCTCCGGACGCAGCGAGAGATAGGGCTCCCAGCGCTGCTCCACTCGCGCCGTATCCACGGCCACGCCGGCGAGGAGGGCCGACGGCGCGGGAGCCAGCGGGTCCCGGAGCCCGGCGAAGCTCCAGCGGCCGTCCTCCCGCACCGCGCGGGTGAGGACGATACCCGGCTCCGACTCCAGCCGGGCCACCGCGCGGTCCCACCGCTGCTCGGAGCGCACCCGGAGCCAGAGCAGCGCTGCCAGGACGATCACGGCGCCCACCACCCAAGGAAGCCACGCGACGGAGCGGCGGCCGTCTCGCGGCCGCTCGGTGGCGACGACGGTGGCGAGACACTCCTCCAGCAGCGGCCGGGCGGACTCGAATGCGGTGGTGTCGCCATCGTAGGTGGTGAGCGCCGAAGAGTACTCGAGGTGGATACGCTCGAGCGTGTCCTGGAGCCTGGCGAGCAGTGTGTCCGGAGCCTGGCCCCGGACCACCGCCGCGATCACCGCCTGCGGGCCCTGCTCCACCATCACCGTCAGCTCGCCGACGCTGAATCGCCGAAGACCACCGGTATCCCGCTCCCGCGCGAAGGAGTCGGCCACGAAGTCGCGAATGGCGGTGAGCATGCCGGAGATGAGATCGGCGTCGCTGGGCGGGAGATCGGGCGTCCAGGCGTGGGCCAGCAGGAGTCCGCTTTCCGCATGGATCAGGAAGACCTGCTCGACCCGGTAGACCAGCGCGTGCTTGAGGACGATCTGGGCGTAGGGCACTCCGGTGCGCCAGGCCTCGAAGCGCCACTTGAGACCGCGGGGGGAGAGGTTGTGCTCCAGTGCGCTGTTGATGGACGACACCAGCCCCGCGAGCGCCTCGGCGATCGCCTTGCGGATGGCGGGGCCGAGCACGGGGAAGATGGCGGTCGCGATCGGCCGGGGGTTCCGGCGGACCGACTCTCCGATGGCGTTCTCGACCGTGGGGGCGAGCGCGCGGGCCAATTGTCGGTCCTGCCCCGCGCGAAGGACGATCGCCTCGGGAAGCAGCTCGGCCAGCTCTTCGCGGGTGACCCCGGCCGCGTCGAGGCGCCGCTCCAGCTCGCGGAGACGGCGCCGCTCCGCGCCGAGGATGAGCTCACGAAGCTCGGCCAGATCCTCGACGGCGGCCGGCTCCCACGGCGCCCGGTCGTCGCTCACCCATCACCCCCGCGGGCCGTTCTTCCCCGGCGGGGCCCCGCCCACGCGGGCCGCCAGCTCCGAGAGAAAGCCCGCGAGTGCGGCGCTGTCGGTCTTGGTGGACTTGAGCTCGTGGTGCGACCGGGTCAGCTCGGCGGTCAGGCGATCGGCCAGCTTGGCGAGCTCGGACGAGGCCGCCTGGGACTGGAGCAGCAACTGGTCGCGCAGGCCGGCGTCGGCCATGTTGGTGGCCTCCTCCAGCTTGACGTGCCGCTTCTCCAGCGCGCGGAGGGCCTCCTTGATCTCGGTGGCCAGCGACTTGAGCTCCTCGGTGCGCTTGCCGCGCTCCGTCGCCAGCCGCTCGCCCAGCAACTGGGCCTCACTTCTGATGAAGGCGTCGAGGGATTCCACCTGCTTGGCGAAGTCGGCCCGGAGGGCCTCGTGCTCGGCGCGCAGGCGCTCTTCGAGGCCCTGGAGGCGGGACTCGACCGCCCGCATCTGGCCGCCGAACAGGATGTCGCGAACCTTGTCGAGGCTCTCGGGCTGGGCCTCGGCCGCCGGGGGGTCGGCGATCTGGACGCCCCCCGACTTCCGTTTGTCGCTGTCGTTCCTGGCCATCGTGCGCTCGCGGGTATCTGTGGGGAGGACCCGGGAACCGTGCCCGGACCGATATTGTACCACCCGTGCGCGTGGTTGGCTATCCGCACGATGCCCGGGCCGGCAGGGTCATCCCGAGCGGAGCGAGGGATCGGCCGGCTCATGAGAGTGAGGCAGGGAGCTATCCGGGGTCACTCGCATGCCCGGGCCGATCCCTCGCTCCGCTCGGGACTCCGCTCGGGATGACATGCTCCGCTCGGGATGACGCTACCCCGTCCTCTGCCGGGCGTAGTGGAGACCCACGACACCGGTCGGATAGGGCGTGGCGGACTTGAGGTCGAACTTCGCGAGCACGCCGGTGGGCAGCGCCCGCTTGCCGGTCCCCAGCATCAGCGGATAGACCAGCAGGTGCAGCTCGTCCACCAGATCGTGGGCGATCAGGGCGTGGACCAGCTGGCTGCTGCCGTCGGTCACGATGTTCTTGCCGGGCTGCGCCTTCAGGGCGCGCACGGCCTCCATCGGGTTGTCCCGGATGATCGTGGTGTCGCGCCAGATCGGCCGCTCGAGCGTCCTGGAGACCACGTACTTCTTCGGCCTGTTCATCATGTCCCCGAACGGGTCGCCCGGAGCCATCGGCTCGAACGCCTCCGCGTGCGTCACGTACGTGCGCCGGCCGAGCAGAATGGCATCGACGTCCTGCATCAGGGCGCCGAAGCTCCTGCCGATGTCATCGTGCCAGTAGGGGATCGTCCAGCCCCCGTGCTGGAAACCTCCATCGGTGTCCTCGTCCTTGCCACCGGGCGCCTGCATCACTCCATCCAGCGTGACGAACTCGGAAACGGTAAGCTTTCGCATGGGACCTGTCCCCTTCGTGTATCCGTTTGTCGTTCAGATTCTTGCCGCCGTCCCAAGGGGGCCGGAGGAGCCTGGCTTCCACCCTGACGTCGAATGAGAGCCGGCAAGATCGACGAGCCCGGTTCGCTGTGGCGAAAACGCCCTGCTTGTCGTGTCGACCCGTCGCGACGCTCTCGGACGCGCGGCGGGACTTCACGCGCACGTTCCGCCCCCATCAGGCTTTGCGATTCCGGTCACCGGTATGCATGATCTGGCACGTCTCTCGCTGCTAGTGTCTCGACTCCCACCTAGACGCCCATGCGCCGTCATCTGCGTACCGCCATCGGCCTCACGGTCCTCGCCCTGTTGAGCGCGACCCTCGCCATCCAGGGCTGCCAGGACCAGACCGCCATGGAGGCCTTCGGCCCCGACCTGGCTTCCGCCGTGCGGCGAACCCTGAAAGCCAGCGGCGGCGGCACCGGAAGCGGCCACATCACGGCTCCGGCCGTGGGCGGTGCGCCGGCCCTGAACTGCCAGATTTCGGGAGGCACCTACGATCCCGACGACTGCACCCTCCGGTACGCGAACAACACCTCGGTTCCCCTCACCGCGACGCCCAGCCCGGGGAGCGCGTTCAAGGAGTGGCGGAACGCGTGCACGGGCACCAACCCGTCCTGCACCGTCCTGATGAACCAGAACCGGGGCGTCCGAGCGGTCTTTCGGCGCACCACGTCGGCGGCGTTCCAGCTCACCGTCACCGGGAACGGCAACGGCAACGGGACCGTTGCGAGCCAGGCCGGGCTCGCTCCGGCGATCGCCTGCGGGGTCGTCGGCGGCGCGGCTTCCAGCGGCGCCTGCAGCGCCGGCTACCCCAGCGGAACCAGCGTGACCCTGACCGTCGTGCCCGCCGCCGGCCACACGTTCACGGGGTGGACCGGTGCCTGCAGCGGCAGCGGGACCTGCACGGTAGCGATGACCGTGGCCCGCTCGGTGACTGCCGGCTTCGACGCACCGCCCGGATCGGAGGCCATAGTGGGCCTCTGGTCCTCACCCCAGACTACGCCCGTGGTCGCGCTCCACTCGAGCCTCCTGCCGGGCGGCAAAGTGCTGCTGTGGGGCCACGGCGGTGAGCCGCAGGTGTTCAACGCCCAGGCCGGCGACTTCGCCCAGGTGGCCAACACCAACTGCACTGATCCACTGGGATGCGAGTTGTTCTGTACCGGGCACACGGTCCTGGCCGACGGGCGGCTCCTCGTCGCCGGCGGGCACGACGAGGTCCGGGGGAACAGCTACGGCCTCACCCAGTCGAGCACCTTCGACAGCATCCTCGGCTGGCAGCCCTCCGGTCGGATGAACTACGCCCGCTGGTATCCTACCCTGGTCTCGCTGGAGAACGGACAGGTTGTGGCGATCTCGGGAAGCCAGGTGCCGGGCCAGAACGCGTCCATTCCGGAGCTCTGGGACGGGAGCGGCTGGACGGCGCTCACTGGCGCGAATCTGAAGATCCCGAACTACCCCAGGACCTTCATCGAGCCGAAGAACGGGCGCATCTTCGTCGCCGGGCACCTCGAGCCGCGGTTCCTGGATCCCACCGGGAACGGCTCGTGGTCTCTCGGCCCCACGCGGCAGGTCGCGGATCGCAATTACGGTGGGGCGGTCATGCTGGACAGCAAGGTGCTGTACGCCGGCGGCGGCGGAAAGGCGTGCCCCGGATCACCGGAGCGAAGTGCCGAGATCATCGACCTGGCCGACGCCTCGCCGTCGTGGGCCCTCACCGGGTCCATGGCCGTCGCGCGCCGGCAGGTCAACCTCACCATCCTGCCCGACGGCACGGTGCTGGCCACCGGCGGGACCAGCACCTGCGGAGCGAGCGACGAGGCGGGCGCGGTCTTCTCAGCCGAGCTGTGGGATCCAGGTACGGGGCAGTGGAGGACACTCGCGAGCGCGAGTGTGGTCCGCGTCTACCACTCGACCGCGATGCTGATGCCCGACGGGCGAGTGCTGTCCGCCGGCGGCGGGGACGGCGGCGGCGTGACGCCGCAGCGCTCCTACGAGATCTTCTCGCCGCCGTACCTGTTCAAGGGCGATCGGCCGTCGTACGAGCTGGCGAGTCCGAGCATGCGCTACGGGCAGCCGTTCGCCGTCAGCACCGCCGATGCGGCGTCGATCCGCAAGGTGACCATCATCCGATTGCCTTCCACCACGCACGCCTTCAACATGAGTCAGCGCCTGAACACGCTGGAGTTCGAGGTCACGGGAGGCGGATTGACGGTCACCCCGCCCGCGGCCGGGCGGTTCGCGCCGCCGGGGCCGTACATGCTGTTCCTGGTGAACGAGGCGGGTGTGCCGTCGGTGGCGAAGACGGTGATGCTGTCGAACTGACTCACACCACCGGATCGCCGGACCAGCCGGTGGCCTTCGGCCAGACGTCGAGGATACTGGTGTCCCGGCCCCGCACCAGGTAATAGCGATCATAGGGCGCCGCCGTCAGGCAAGCATGATTCGGAAGAATCCTGACGCGAGTCCCGATCGGGTGGGCCTCGACCAATTCGTCGTACGTTCGCGGGCCCGCGATGAGGCCATGCTCCTGATGGACCTCGGCCACGTGGAGTCGATCGAGGGGCCGGCCACCGTCGGCGGCGCACACCAGGCCGTAGCCGACCGCTGCGCCGCGCCTGTTGCCGCTCAGGTCTTTCGATAGCGCGAGCGCCCCGGCATCGATCAGCACGCGCTGTGCACGCGGGTTGTGGCCGATAACGGTCGCCAGAACGGACACCGCGACGTCCTCGACGGTACAGCTTCCCAGCTCCACCTGCGCCAGATCGAAGAGGGTGTACACGCCCGGCCGCATCTCGGTCACGCCGGTCATCGAGGTCGCGTGAATGGCCGTCGGCGTCGAGCCGGCGCTGACGACAGGCACGTCGATGCCGGCCGCGCGCAGCCGACTCGCCGCCAGGGTGACGGCCGCACGCTCGTCCTCCGCGATGTCCCGGATGGCCTCGGCCGTGGTGGCGTCGTAGCTCTGGCCCGCGTGGGTGAGCACGCCCGCGAGTGAAAGCCTGGGCGACGCCCGCACGGCCTGCCCGAGCGCCATCAGCTCCGGCCCTTCCGGAGTCACACCTCCGCGCCGGCCCCCGCAGTCGACCTCGAGAAATACCGCGAGCGTCTCTCCCATCATCTCCGCCTGCCGGGCGACTTCCGCCACCGCGGCGAGGCTGTCGGCCAGGATCGAGATGCGCGCGCCGTGGCGCCGCTGCAGCGCGGTGATGGCTGGAATTTTGTGGCCGGCGATGCCGACCGCGTAGGTGATGTCCCCGAACCCGGCTCGCGCGAAGTACTCCAGCTCGGCGAGCGTCGAAACCGTGATGCCGGCCGAATGCTCGCGCGTGGCCAGCCGGCCCACATCCGCCGACTTGGCGGTCTTCATGTGGGGCCGGAGCCGAACACCGAGCGCGGCGGCGCGGGCGGCCATCCGCTCGCAGTTTCGCTCGAGACGTTCGCGGTCGAGCACCAGTGACGGGGTCGGGAGGTCTTCGAGCCGCATGCCTGACGCCGGTCGCTAGAACGCCACCAGCACGAACTCCGGCTGTACCCCGAAGTACACCTGTCCCGCCGTCTCGAATCGGTTCTCCGACAGAAACCCGTGGTGTCGCACCGTGTGGGCATCGCGGAAATGCCGCTCGAGCGGGTTTCGAGCGTAAATCCCTGTGGTCCCCGCGACCCGATGCATCATGTCCGTGACGGTCGCCGCCGTGGACGCGGCGTGCGCTCCGGCGAGCAGGAGGTCCGCCTTGTGCTCCAGGTCGTGCGGTTGTCCGGCGACCGTCCGCTCCCATGCGGTGGACAGCGTGTCATAGTAGAAGAGCCGCGCGGCCCGCAGCATCGCCTCGGCCTTCGCCACCGTGGCCTGCACGGTCGCCCGCTCGCTCAACGTTCTGGTGTAGCCGAGTGCCGTCTTCCGCCCCGCCAGCTGGCGCAGCTCACCGATCGCGCCGCGCGCGATCGCCAAGGGCACCGCGCCGATGCAGAACACTCCCGCGCCCACCCCGGGGAAGCGGTACAGCGGACCCCCGTGATGCGCGCTGGGTCGAAACTCCGGCACCATCGGGAAGGTTCGCGACGTGGGAACGAAGACGTCCTTCATCACCACGTCGTTGCTGTCGGTGCCGCGCATGCCGAGCGAGTCCCAGGTGTCCACGATCTCGACCTCGCCGGTGCGGAGCACCAGGCCGAGCACCCGGGGCATCCCGTCCACCATCTTCGGTGCGTCGCCGTCCATCACCAGCGCGGTGAGGAACAGCCATTTGGAGTCGTGAATGTTGCTGGCCAGCGGTCCCCGGCCGGTGATCCGGTAGCCGCCCTTGGTTTCGACTGCCTGCTGCGGGGGGTGGAACGCGGCCGCCATCGGGGCGTTGGGGGTGCCGATATAGATCTCTTCGACGCCCTCGGTCGGCAGGCGCGCCGCCCAGTACGCGCCGGAGTTCCCCGCCTGGAGCGCCCAGCCCGCCGCGCTGTCGAAGCTCGACACCTCCTCGAGCACCAGGGAAAAGGTGACGGGGTCCACCTCCAGGCCGCCGAGCGAGCGAGGCAGGAGCAGTCGGAACAGGTCCGACCTGGCGAGTGCCGACATCACTTCCGGCGACGGCCGGCGCTCGCGTTCCGCCTCGCCGGCGTGATCCCGGATCAGGGGGCCCAGGCGTCGGGCGGTCGCCAGCAATGCTTCGCGGTCGGGGTGGCTGGTCGTGCTATGGCCGACGACTTCCGGGGATGGGTCATGGTCATGTGTGCTACCCTCCAGGTTGTACGCAGTACTACTCCGCCGCAGGGGCAGACGCGCGGACGCCCGGGTCGCGGCGGTGGCAAGAGACGCTCGCGCGTCTTCGTTGGGGAAATGCGCAGGGGGACACGACGGACGGACATGGCAACTGTACTGGTGGCGCGCCGGGGAAAGGAAGGACTATCCGCTGGTTGGGCGAAGATAGGGCACCGGTCCCGGGTCGGCTAGATTCGTGCTCCCATGCTGCTGGACGAGGACGCCGTTCGCCGACTCCTCCGCATGGAGGACCTCATCCCCGCGATGGGGCGGGCCCTCGCCGATCTGTCGGCGGGGAAGGTGGTGCAGCCGGTCCGGCTCATGCTGCCGGTCACGGAGCAACGAGGGATTCTTCGCCGCCATGCCCGCCTCCACCCCGACCGCCCTCGGCGCCAAGCTCGTCACTTTCTATCCCGGCAACCGGGGCATCCCGACCCATCACGCGCTGATCCTGCTCTTTCGGCCCGAGACCGGCGAGCCACTCGCCACCATGGACGGCCGGCTCATCACCGAGATGCGCACCGCCGCCGTCTCGGCGGTCGCGACGCAGTGTCTCGCCCGCCGGGACGCGTCGGTCCTGGCGATCCTCGGCTCGGGGGTGCAGGCCGGCAGCCATCTCGAGGCACTCCGGCTGGTGCGGGGGTACCGCGACGTGCGGGTCTGGAGCCCGCGGCACGCGGGGGAGTTCGCGGCGCGATTCGGCGTCCGCGCGGCCGCCTCCGCCGAGGAAGCTGTGCGCGGCGCCGACACCATCGTCGTGGCCACCAGCGCGCGGACACCGGTGCTTCAGGGGACGTGGCTGTCGCCGGGCACGCACGTGAATGCCGTCGGGGCCTGCCGGCCCGAGTGGCGCGAGCTGGACGACGAGCTGGTCAGGCGGGGCGCGGGTCTACGTCGAGTCGCGCGAGGCGGCGAGCCGGGAGTCGGGGGACGTCATCGCGGCGGGGGAGATCGCCGGGGAGATCGGCGAGGTCATCGCGGGCACGCGCCCGGGCCGGCGGACGGAGCGGGAGATCACGCTCTTCAAGTCGGTGGGGGTTGCCGTGGAGGACGTCGTAGCTGCGGAGATGGTCTACCGCAAGGCCACGGCTATGGCGTCAGCCTGAGCTCCGCTTCATCGCCGGGCCCGCGCCTTCATCTCCTCCACCCAGTTCTGCACTACGATCAACTCGTTCCGGTCGGTCGGCGTCGTCTCCCGGAGCATCAGGAACTGCTTGCCGTCGGGGCTCACGTCGAATGAAGGCACCCCGGCGAGGACCGAATACGGCCCGGTCGGGAACAGTCGCTTGGGCGGGCTGATCGTGAACGCCGCCCCGGGTGCGACCGCCACGCTCATCATCTCGCCCTGCGCGCTGAGGAAGAACAATTCCCGCCCGTTCCGCGACCACACCGGATCGGCGCCTCCCGCCGCCGACACCTGCCATCGCGCGGACTCCGCGTCGGGAAAGGGGCGCACGTAGACCTCGTACGACCCCGACTCCTCCGACGCGTACGCCAGCCAGCGTCCGTCGGGCGACACTGCCGCGTCGCCCTCCGTTGCGGGACCGGTGGCCAACGGCACCAGCGTGGTGTCCCCCATGCGCAGACCGAAAACGTCGCCCTTGCCCTGCTCGAAGGTCGACCTCCGAAGCACCAGCCACCGGCCGTCGCGCGTCTGGAGGGCCTGGCCCCATGCCATGCCGGTGGACAACAGGTCCTGGACACTCCCCGTGCCATCGGCCTTACGGATCATGGGCCTCCCGCCGGCCTCCGTCAGCCGCCCCAGGTACAGGATCGAGCGCCCGTCGGCCGACCACGTGGGGCGCATGTTGCCGCTGTCGCCGAAGGTGAGCCGGGAGTAGGGCCCCACCGGGAGCTGCTTGACCCATACGGTGTTGGTGCCGTTGACGATCACGTCCACCGCCAGCGCCTTGCCGTCGGGGGAGAGCGCGAAGTTGGCGACGACCCCCTGGGGCTGCCAGGCGGGATCCACGGGGGTCTCGACCCCTTCGCGACTCACCCACACCGGCCGGCGCGCCCCGGTCGCGCCTCCGGTGGTGTAGACCAGCGTGCCGTTCTCCGACAGGGCGAGATTGATGGAGAAGCCGGCGCCTTCGACTCCAATGCCCTCGAGCAGCCCGATGGGTGAGCCGGTCGCTTCCAGTTTCTCGGGGTCGAACGGCACCCCCAGGAGCTTCCCTTCCGCGGTCGCGACCAGCAGGTGTCCGCTCGGCGAGTACCGGGCGTACACGCCCCGCATGATCACCTTCGGCTCGCCCGCTGGGAGCTTCATGGCGACGATCTGGTAGTCCGCGGCCGGCTGGCCGGCCCGACGGGTCCGGAAGACCAGGCCCCCGGCTCCCGGCAGCAGCACCGGCCATTCCGCGCCGACCTCGTTCCGCTTCACCATGTCGTAGACCACTTCGAGGGCGCCGCCCGACGCCGGCAGGCGGAGGATTCCCGCTTCCCCCTCGACATAGATGTACCCGTCCGCGCCCCACTCGCCGCCCGTGGAGTTCACACTGTCGCTGAGCGTGAGCACGGGGCCGCCATCCAGCGACACCGACCGGAGGGTCGTACCCTGGACGAGGAACGCCACGTGGCGACCGTCGGGCGAAAAGAACGGGCTCCCCGCGCCTTCGGTCCCGACGATCGGCGTCGAGGTGAGCTCGTCGTGCTCACGGAGCCAGAGCTTGCCGCCTCGCTCCGCCGGTCCGACGTATACCAGCCGCTTCCCGTCAGGCGAGATCGCGACGCGGTTGCCCGACTGCGTCACCGGCTGGAGCGCCTGTTCCGGCGGAAGGAAGAGGCTGAAGCGGTTGACGGTGGGCTCGGGCGTCGGGCGGAGCCAACCCCAGAGCGCGGCGGCGACAGCGGCGGCGGCGACGCCGACCAACGCGAGCGTGACGGGATCGCGCCGCCTCGCGGCCACGGTCGTCGGTCGGGCCGGCGCCGCCGCCGACGGCACGGTCGGCACGTAGTTTCGCCCGCCGAGCGCCTCGGCGAACTCCGCCGCGGTGGCGAAGCGGTCGGCCGGCAGCTTCTCCAGCGCGGTGAGCACCGCCGCCTCCACGTGCGGCGGGATGGTGTGGCGCTGGGGGAGCATGGCGCGCGGTGACTCGGTGAGCACCCGGGCCACGACCGCCTGCGCCGTCGAGCCGGTGAACGGCGGGTCGCCGGTCAGCATCTCGTACAGCATCGCGCCGAGGGCGTAGACGTCGGAGCGGGCGGTGATCTCCCGCTCGCCCATCGCCTGCTCGGGCGACATGTAGTGCGGCGTGCCGAGGGACATGCCGGTCTCGGTCATCCGGCTGCCGCTCGCCTTGCTGGCGGCGAGCGCGATGCCGAAGTCCGCCACCAGCGCGCGCCCGTCGTGCAACAGGATGTTCTCGGGCTTGATGTCGCGATGGACCACCTGGTGGCGGTGCGCGTAGTCGAGTGCGGAGGCCACCTCGCTGGCGATGCGCACGGCGTCGGCCACCGGGAGCTGCTTCTCCCGGCTCAGCCGGTCGCGCAGCGATTCCCCCTCGACGAACGGCATCACGTAGAAGAGGCAGCCGTCCGCCTCCCCCGAATCGAACAGGGGCAGGATGTGCGGATGCTGGAGATTGGCGGTGAGCTTGATCTCGGCCAGGAACCGCTCGGCCCCGATCACCGCGCTCAACTCGGGACGCATGAGCTTCAGCGCGACCTTGCGGTCGTGGCGGAGGTCCTGCGCCAGGTACACCGTCGCCATTCCGCCGGCCCCGATCTCGCGCTCGATCCGGTACCGGTCCGACAGCGCCCCTTGGAGGCGGCTGAGGAGCTCGGGCATGTGGTTTTTCTGTGAGGGGAGGGCCTAAAGATGCACCGAATTCAGGGGGCGGGCTAGTCGGGAGCCGCCCCGACTGCGCCCGGATCGCGGCTCGTGACGCTCGCGGCCTGAGCCCCCCTGCTGGCAGTGCCCCGCCTTTGTGCCCAGATTAGGTGCGCTCGTTCGGCCCGAGGTCCACCTGACCGAGCCCACGTTGTTCCAGATCCAGACGGCTTGCGGTCGCCGATGTCTCGCTTCGAGCTTCGTTCTCACGCTCGGTGGGACAACCTTGCCGGTCGCGGCCCCGCTTGCGGCGCAGGGCGTCACCGGGGCGGCCATCGATGGCCGAGTAATCAGCCCGGACAGTACGCCTGTGGGGCAAGCACTCGTACAGATCGTCAACACGTCCAACGGCGGGCGCTGGCATACAACGACCTCTGCCCGCGGCCGCTACTTCATCGAGTATCTGTCGGTCGGTGGGCCGTACCGGATCCAGGTTCGGGCAGTCGGATATCAGCCAGAGCAGCGGGATTCTATCGTCCTCACGCTCGGGCAGCGCCTTACTGCCGATTTCGCCTTGACGCCGGCCGTGCTGCAGCTTCCGGAGATCACCGTCTCCGGCACGGCCGACCCCCGCTTCGACGCCGCCCGCACCGGCCCTGCCCAGGTCATCTCGGCAACCACAATCTCCCGACTTCCGTTGGACGGTCGTGACTACACCGAACTCGCCCGGCTGTCCCCACAGGTGACTGTCAGTCCCAATGGTGGACTCTCCTTCTCAGGCCAGCACGACCGATACAACAGCATCCAGGTCGACGGGACCAGCAACAGCGATCCGTTCGGCAGCTTTCGTTCCGGGCCCGGGACGCCCGGATGGGCCGTCGGGCTGACCGCGTTCACTCCCGAGGCGGTGAGGGAGCTCCAGGTCGTCACCGCGCCGTTCGACGTGCGCTACGGCAACTTCGCTGGCGGCCTGATCAACGCCGTAACGCGCTCGGGCTCGAATCAGGTCGAAGGCTCGATTCTCGGCCATCTCGAGAGCAGTGGTCTCTACGGCAAGGACGCGAGCGGCAGTCGGGGAGCCGAGTTCAACCGCAAGGAACTCGGGCTGACCTTCGGTGCTCCCATCGTGCGCGATCGCGTCGCCTTCTTCCTCAACGCGGCTCTGACCCGGCAAGTAACTCCCCAGCTGGTGCCCGCCCCGACCAGCGACACGACGGGCGGAGCGGATTCGGCCGGAGTGGGAATCCGATATGAAAGCCTGGTGCGTTTCCAGAAACTCTTGCGAGACTTCGGCGTCGAGCCGGGAACTTTCTCGGCTGGCGTGGTCAGGGCACCCACCAGGAACTTCTTCGCCAAAGTCACGGCGCAGTTGGGAGTAAACAGCCGGCTGGAGGTGTCCCATGACTACGGCCACGGCAACAACCAGGTCGACATCGGCGCGCGGGAACCCTATGGACTCTATTCCCTTTCCTCGAACGGGACTGAGAACCTCGAGACTATCAACGCGACCAGGCTCGCCTGGACCACCGCCATCAGTACTCGCATTTCCAACCAGCTCATTCTGGCGCGGGTGGATGACCGGCGAACCTGCCGTCCCAAATCGAGCTTCCCGATGGTGGAACTGGTGGCTGACGACGGTGTGCTCCTCGCTGGCCTCGCCGGCTCCTGCCTCGGCCTCGAAACCGGACACACCA
Organism: uncultured Gemmatimonadales bacterium; assembly: GCA_963826065.1. Classification (GTDB taxonomy): domain Bacteria; phylum Gemmatimonadota; class Gemmatimonadetes; order Gemmatimonadales; family GWC2-71-9; genus CAVVWJ01. The sequence continues at coordinate 7,443 of CAWGVP010000007.1, read as the reverse complement.
GCTGGGAGATCACCGACAACCTTGGCATGGCGGCGGGAAACCACCGGCTCACCTTCGGGACTCACAGTGAGCTGATCGACCTGGTGGATGACGTACTGGGTATTCCGGGCGGGGTCTGGTTCTTCGACAACCTGGACTCGCTGGAAGCACGCACCGCATCGGGCTACGTCCGAGACTTTGCCACCGCGGCCGACTCACAAGTCGCGTTTCGCGTGAACCAGATCGGCGCCTACATCCAGGACCAGTGGCAGCCGACGCCCCGGTTGACATTGACCGCCGGTCTCCGCCTCGACGTTCCGTTTGTCCCCACCAAACCCACCCAGAACCAGACGGCTTTGAGCGAGCTGGGCATCAATACGGCACTGACTCCAAGCGGGAACGCTCTGTGGTCTCCCCGATTCGGCGTGAACTACGATCCCTCGGGCAAGGGCACGACCGTATTGCGAGGAGGGGTGGGATACTTCGCCGGTCGCCCTGCCTACGTGTGGTTCAGGAACGTCTACGCGACCACCGGGGTTCGGGCACTCCGCCTTGAGTGCGCCGGCGATGTGGTGCCGGAGTTTACGCTCGACCCGAGCAACCAGCCCACAGCGTGCGCCGAGCCGTTTCCCCAAAGCTTCCCGCTCGCCTACTTCGACCCTGATTTCCGATTTCCACGGGCTCTGAAGCTGTCCCTAGGTGCCGACCGCCTTCTGCCCGGCGGCGTCGTCGGCACGGTGGATTTTCTTTACGCCCGTATCGTCAACGCCTATCAGGTTGTGGACGTAAACCTCCGTGGACCGATCGCGACCTCCGCGGGTGAAGGCGGCCGGGTCATCTACGGCGACATCGATGCGGCCACCGGCGTCGCCACACCGCGTCGCCGAACCAGTGCCATCCGCGGCGTCGGCGAGATCCAGAACGGAGGCGGCGCACGCTCGTACTCGATTGCTGCTCAGCTCGAGAAACGCTTTTCCAACGGCACCGAGCTAAGCGCGGCCTACAGCTACACGAACTCGAAGGACCGGCTCACCGCACCCCGCAACGTCGCAGTGGACAACGTCGGCACGACGCCGGTGAACGGCACGCTGGAGCACCGGGAACTGCGTACATCCGCGTGGGGAAGGGCCCACGAGGTCGCTTTGGTGATCACTCGCGATCTGCCGCTGGGCCTCCGTTTGGGCCTGACCTATATCGGGATGTCCGGCGCGCCGTTTACCTATGTTTTGCTGGGTGATTCCAACGCGGATGGGTACCCTCGGCTCGGCATCGACATATGGAACGACGTCGTGTACGTGCCGAGAAACGCCGGCGACATCACCCTGGAAGACCCGACGAAGTTCGCAGCGCTCGACCGCTACATTCAGGGCGAGCCATGCCTCCGGAACCAGCGCGGCCGACTCCTGAAGCGGAACAGTTGCCGCGACCCTTGGGTACACGAGACCGCGGCAAGGCTGTCGAAGCGGTTTCTCCTCGCCGACCGGCGGGCACTCGAAGTCACCGCAGACCTTTTCAACGTGCTGAGCATCCTCGACCACGATTGGGGCCTGGTGCGCGCAACCGGGGACCCCGTTCCCCTGATGGCACTGGTCGGTTACGACACTCTCAACAGTCGTGGAGTGTACCGGTTGGAACCGGTTTCCGTGCGCCAGACCGACGCCGAAGCATCACGTTGGCGCCTCCAGCTCAGCGCCACCCTGCACTTCTAGCGGTCAATTCTCCGGTTTGAGCAACGCCTCGAACGGCGGATAGCCCCGAAGCGGCGCGAGCAACAGATCGGCGTGTAAGGCGTGCGCGGAGCCGAGGTGGACCATGCCTCGAGCATTCAGGTCCTGAAGCAGGGCGACAGCCTGTCCTCGCCGGCCGAAGCCAGCTGCTATGTGAGCCCGGGCGAGAATCTCCAGACCTCGGGCCCACGGGCTCCTCAGGGGGCGGTCGCTCAGCTCGGCCAGACGGCTGTCGATACTCTCGGCCTTGGCGCTGTCGGACAGCAGCACCGCGATCCGGGCTTCGGCTTCCAGCTTGGTCAGGGTGTCGGCATCGCTCTGTGCAACCCGTTCGAGCGCAACCCGCTCGCGTTCCATTCGGCCGAGCAGCCGATTCGCCCATGCGATGTTCGATGCGTTGCTCCAGTCTGTCTCCTTCCCGAGCTCCAGCCGCGCCAGGAGGCTTTCCGCAATCGCGATGACCATCCGTGGCTGCCCGTGAACCGCAAACTCGGTTGCTATGGGCAGCTGGAGCTCCGCCGCCAAGTCGACCGAAGCTCCGGCAATGCTCTCGATCAGGTTCGTCGCCTCGCGCACTCGGCCGAGAGCGCCGAGCGCGCGCCCGCGCACCAACTGCCACTCGGAGGCTGCGGAGTCGCGCCAGCGGTCGGTGATGTCGAGCTCGGCACGATATTCACCCAGGATGTGCAGTGAAGCGGTGGTGCGCCACCAGTACCGAGGCCAAACCTCCTCCGGGGAGTCCTGCCACCCCATGTCACGCTCGGGATCCAATCGGCGCATCATCTCCAGCGCGGCCTTGGGTTGATTGGCGTTCTGAAGCAGCCATGCATAGTGGGCCTGGGCGGACGACGATAGGGGGTAAGCGCTGTACCGCTGCCCGTAAAGACGCAGCCCCTCCGGCACATCGCCTTGGCAGACGGCGCGCAGCGCGTCGATGGTCAAACGGTTCCAGGCGGTCAGCGTGTCTCGGCGGGAATCGAGCACCGTGCCGATTGAATCGGGCAAGTGACATTCCTCGCGCAAGAACCCGCGGTGTGCGAGCTGGATCAGCGGTGCGACGAAGGTGGAGTCCAGTCTGGCCGCTCGCCGGTAGTGCTCGGCTTCGGCGTCCCAGTCATCGAGCCTCCCCTGCTCGAGCCCCGCAATGAACTCGCGGTAGGCAGGGAGGTTTGGCGGCACCAGGTCGGGATCGATCGGACTACCCCGGTTCAACGAGTTGACTAGCGGACTGAGCCCCCCCGCGATCCGCTCGCGCAGCGCCTCGAGAGCGGTGGTTGCCCTCCCGAGCGGTGCGCCAAGCGGGTCGAAGGACCTTAGGATCCGCCCGCTGGCGACGTCCATGATGGCTGCCTGGAACAGCACGCTGTCGCCGGAGCGATAGTAGCTGCCCAGGATCAGCATTCCAGCACCGTTTTGTCGGGCCAGGGCCAGCGGGTCCGTGGGGCGCCCGGAATCGTCCTTTCCTCGCGCGTATACTGCCTCAACCTCGATGGGGCGGACCACCGGCGTTTCCATCAGACCACGGATGATCCAGTCGGTCGCCATGGCCCCAAGATCATCGAGATCGGGGCGCCCGGTGCGATTCTCGAAGGCGGCAGCGGCCACCCGTTGGGGCGCGAGCTCGGGAGGCTTCGCCCGCGAGAGCGCTCCCCCCAGCACGCCGAGCCCCGCCACGACAGCAAGAACCAGTATTGCTGGGGCAACCCACCGGATTGGTATCGGCCGTCCGGGCTTGATGGCCGAAGGTATGGCAAGTCTCTGTCCCCCATCGGGCTCAAGCGGGACGGACACGGCACGGGTTTCTCGGGCCGGCACCGGCGCGCCGCCCGAAGCGGCGCGCGACTCCAGCCGGAGCCTTTCCGCTAGGGCGACCACCTCCCGCTCCGGGACTGCGTCGAGGTCGGTGCGCAGCAACTCGGAGTGAACGCCGGCGTGTCGCAGCGCTCCCGCCCGGTCGCCAGCGGCTTCGAGGGCATGCATGTACCCCAGCGCAATCCGGGAGTTGTAGGGATTCTCGCCGGCCAGGCGCGACCACCACTCGACCGCCCGTAAGCGGTCGCCGCCCTGCATCTCCCGCTCCGCCAATCGCTCGAGCGCCTGGCCGTAGCGGCGGGCAAGGCGCGCCCGCTCGCCCTCCGCCCAAGGTTCGAACTCTTCCGCGCCACTGAGATGGAAGCCGCTGAGAAAGGGGCCGTGGTACAGGCCGACCGCGGCTTCGAGGCCATCCACGGCGAGCGCCGCCTCGAATTCCCAGAGATCGCAGGTCAGCCGGGCGGGATTCAGTCGAAGGTCGCCGCCGGTGCTGAGCACCGCATCATCGCCCAGAGCCGAGCGGAGGATGTAGAGCGATTCGCGAAGCAGGTGCCGGGCGTCGTCGCTCCCGCTCTCGGGCCAGAGATAGGCGACCAGTTTGTCCCGACTGAGGGGGCGGGGATGTTCGACCGCCAGGACGGCCAGCAGCGCGACGCGCTGCCGCAGGCCGGCCCGACCGGCGACGGGGCCGTCCGGACCGTCGAGTGAGGCGCTGCCAAGCAGTCGAAGTGTGAACATCGCAAGGGCCTACGGGGCATGACGCAGGTATGACACTGCCATGACCCACCGGTTCTAGTATACCCGCCGGTAACTAGTTCGGTAACCGCTCCGTATCCCTGAGCCGGCCAGCCAATGACGAACCAAGGGCTAGGCCTTCAGCGCCTGATCAGATGGAGGCTACAGATGCGGACCCAGCCGATTCTTCTCGTGGCTGTCGGGCTGACGCTGGCGGCTTGTGACGATAGCCCTTCGCCGGGTGGCCCTTCGACCGATGGGACACTGCTCGTTTCGACGTCCACGGGCGGAACCGACCCCGACCAGGATGGCTATCTGCTCGTAGTCGATGGCGGCGATTCCCTTCCCCTCGTTCCCGCCGGCACTTCCCATATCGAACTTCCTGCTGGGCAACACACGTTGCGGTTGATCGGTATGGCGGAGCATTGCTCGGTCTCCCCTGAAACCCCGCTCGACGTGGCGGTCCCTTCGCGGGACACGACAGCCGTGGCTTTCGAGGTCACCTGTTCGGCCACCGGTGCCCACATCACGACCACGACGACCGGCCTGGATTTCGACACCGATGGATACCGCGTCGAAATCGACGGTACCGACCAGGGTTTTCTTCCCTCGAATGCCTCGGTTGTGGTCCGGCTCGATCCGGGAATCCGAACGATTACCCCGACCGGCCTCTCGCCGAACTGCACGATCCAGGGCTCCGGCTCTGCCACGGTGACGATCGTGGACGGCGAGCTCGCGCCGGTCGAGTTCACGGTCGTATGCACCGCGACGCGGGGTGTGATCGGGGTCGTGGTCGAAACCTCGGGAATTCATGTGGACGGTGACTACACGGCGCTGGTGGACGGAGCGCCGTTCGCCTTCGTACTGAGAGAGTTGGTCTATTTACCGCCGGTGCCCACCGGTGACCATGTCGTTTCACTCGTTCCGCCCCCTAACTGTTCGGTGGAGACCGACCCACAGTCAGTAACCCTGACGGGGGGAACCCTGATCCGCGATACCATGGAGGTGACTTTCTCGGTGACCTGCGGGCCCGGAGTCGGGACTTTACGAATCACTGCTCCCACCACTGGGTCCGCACCGGCCGGTGCATTTCACGCTTGGGCCTGTCCCTCGCAGTGGCAGTACTACTGCGACTACGGCGATCTGGAGCAGCTCTTAGGTGCCTTGGAACCCAACGGTACTCTGGTCACTGAGGTATCGCCTTCCACCTACAACATCGAATTGAGGGACGTCCCCGCGAACTGCCAGGTCAATGCTCCCAACCCGAGGCGCAGAGTGAACGTAACCAATGGTCGCACTGTCTCCGTCGTGTTCCCGGTCAGATGTTAGCCCTGAGATACACGGCGCCAATGTGGTGCACTGGCGTACGGCTGGCTACTGCCCTCATGCTGGCTGCCTGCGACGGTGATGTGACTGACCCGCGCTCGCCCGTGGCACCCGTGCTCGAAACCCCGGCTGCGTCCACCCGGGCGGGCAACGTGCTCAGCATCCTGGTAACCGGCCGTGTCCGGTTCGCCGACAGCGTCGCCGTGCGATACGGAATCCCGGGCGCCGCGCTCGATAGTTTCACGCCCGCCGTGGTGCCTACCGACGGCGAGATCGCGCTCCCGGTGCTCGGCCTGTGGCCGGACACAACCTACGAGCTGCGGCTGCTCGCTCACGGCGAAGGCGGCACGGTCTCTAGCGCGCCCCTCTACGCCACCACAGGATCGCTCCCCGAAGACCTGCCCCGATTTCGTGCCGGGGGACCGGCGCCATTGCCGGGGTACGTGGTCTTCTCCACCGGCATCTACGGCATCGCGATCGACAACACCGGCCGGGTGGTCTGGTACGTCCGCTTTGACGAGGGGCCCAGCCTCAACTTCCAGGTCCAGCCCAACGGCCGCTACATCGCACGCCCCAGCACGCCGGACAGCACCGACGCGGAGCCGCTGGTCGAGCTCGATCCGCTCGGAAACGTGACTCGCACGCTCGGCTGTGCTCGCGGCCTCCGCCCGCGCTTCCACGACGTGCTGGTTCAACCGGACGGCTCCTACTGGCTGATGTGCGACGAGACCCGCGTGATGGACCTCTCCGGCGTCGGCGGCGTGGCAGCGGCGATGGTCACGGGGACGGTCGTCCAGCATCTCGACCCCTCGGGCAGTCCGGTCTTCGAATGGAGCCCGTTCAACCACTTCGAGATCACCGATGTGGACCAAGAGAGCCGGTCCGGGGCGGCCGTGAACTGGACCCACGGGAACGCGCTGGACCTGGACGCCGATGGCAATCTGCTAGTCTCCTTCCGAAGCCTTAGCGAGATCACCAAGATCGACACCCGAACCGGAGCAGTGCTGTGGCGGATGGGCGGACTACGCAACCAGTTCGCCTTTCCCGATTCGGGAGCACCCTTTCTGGGCCAGCACGGCGTGCGGGCGGCGGATAGAGGACTGGTGCTCTTGGACAATCTGGGAGAGGCCGAGGGAAGCCGCGCCGAGCGCTATGCGCTGGACGAAGCCGGCCGCATCGCGCGGTTGACTGCCACGTATGTCCCGACCTCTGCTACGTCGGCGTTGCTCGGTGGGACCACGCAGGTCCTGCCGGGACGCCATACCCTGGTGGCGTTCGGCTCCGGCGCGGCCGTGGAGGAATACGACGACGATGGGACGGTTGGCTGGGAGATCGAAGGCGATCCGGGCTACGTCTTCCGGGCCCAGCGGATCCGCTCGCTGTACCACCCGGAGATCGGCCTGGCACGGTAGCTGATGAACCCTCTGACCACAGGGGCAACCCAATGACGAATCGAATGGCAGTTGCGCTCGCCGCCGGTGCCCTCACTGGCCTGGCCGCCTGCAACGATCCCACCCGGCCCCCCGATCCACTTGCTGCGTCTCCAGTCCCCGCGGTCGCTGCCGTGGAGCAGCAGTTCACGGTCCGCAACCTCGGCACGCTCGGTGGCACCGAAAGCTTCGCCGTCGGCATCAATGAGGCTGGCGAGGCGGTCGGCTCCGCCGACCTCCCTTCGGGGAACTCCCGAGCATTTCTCTGGCGCCCAGGACAGGGCATGCGGAGCCTCGGCACGCTGGGCGGAGCGGTAAGCCTGGCCCGCGGCATCAATGATCGGAGCGAGGTCGTCGGGCTCAGCGAGATTCGCACTGGCGCTGTCCGAGCCTTCCTCTGGACCCAATCGCGTGGCATGCGAGGCCTGGGGCGT
>CAWGVP010000006.1:0-427763 GCA_963826065.1 uncultured Gemmatimonadales bacterium | reverse complement strand
GCCAGCAGCAGGCCGATGCCTTCGCTGTTGAAGTCGCCGGCGATTACGACCGGGCCGCGCCACACCGCCGCATCGTCGAGCAGGGCCAGCGCCTGATCCCTCCGCTCCGCGTCGCTGATCTGGGCCGGGGTCTCCAGGTGCACCGCGTAGGCCAGGACGCCGGTGTCGCGAACCCCGGAGGACGGCGGCAGTCGCGGTGCGCCGCTGGCCCCGGGTCCAGCCGGCGTGAGGGAGGATCACCTTCCAGCTCCGCTCGATCGGCCAGCGGGAGAGCAGGGCGGGCCCGAAATAGCGGCCGCTGGCCGGATGGATCACTGCGGGGTAGAACGCGTAGTCGTAGCCCAGCGCCCGGGCAACCCGCCCCGCCCCGCTCTCGTCCATCTCCTGGAGCGCCAGGATGTCCGCCTCGCGAAGGCTGTCGCCCTGGAGCACTTCGATGGCGCGATCGATCTCGCGGGCGAACTTGATGTTGAAGGTGACGATCCGGATGAGGGAATCGGCGGACGCGCCCGGGACGGGACGGGGCGCATGGCGGCCCTCGAACCGGGGGCCGGTGAGACTCAGCAGGTTGGTGGCCGGCGCGCACGAGCCCAGCACCAGTCCCACCGCGAGAGCGGGAACACCACGGCCGAGCCACGCAGGACACCGGAACGAGCAAGGCCGCGCCATCACGAGGCTACGCATGACGGGTCAATCTGTTCGGGGAGGGACCCTCGGGCTGGTGATTGCGATCACCAGGCCAGCGATCGTGTGAGGGGCGCCACCGTGTCGCCACCCTAATCCCCGCATAGTGCTCCACCTACACACGGGGAGCAACATGCGTCGAGTCATCGAGGTGGCCTTGGTCTGTCTGGTCGGGTCCGCGGGGATCGGAGGCTGCGCGGGCGACCTCGATGACGCGGTCGGCCGGGAGATCCGGAAACGGGTGTCCGCCGAGAAGCCACCCTCATCCGAGAGTGGCGCCTCCTGGGACCTGATCAGGCAGGTCTATCGCGACCGGGAGGAGCGCCCGCTCTGGAGCCGGCGAGGACGGCCTCTCGCCCGGGCGAAGGAGCTGGTTACCTCGATCTGCCGGGCTGGAAAGGAAGGATTCCGGCCTGCGGACTACGATGTCGAAGGACTTCGGCAAGCGGCGCTGGCACTCGAGTCCAAGCAGGAGCCAGGCCCCGACGATATCGCCGCGCTCGACATCAGGCTCACCGGGATGATGCTCGCGTTCGCGAAAGACCTGCTCGCGGGCCGGCTGGATCCCAGGGCGGTGGACGACGGGTGGTACCTGCGCTCGCGGCGCTCGAGCATAGACAGCACGCTGCGAGCGGCACTTCAGGACGATGACTTCCCGGACATGCTGGAGTCGCTTGGTCCCCGGCAGAAGGAGTATCAGGACCTCGTCGAGGCGCTCGCGGAATACCGGGAGCTGCTTCGGGACGGAGGATGGAAATCGGTGCCACCAGGCAAGGCGCTCGAGCGGGGCGACCGAGGCCCGCGGGTGGCGGCGCTGCGGGAGCGACTCCGGGCCAGCGGCGAGCTGGACGCGCCGAAGAACGCGGAGCCGGTGTTCGATGACGAGGTCGCCGGAGCGGTTGCCAGGTTCCAGGCGCGGCACGGCCTCGAGCCCGACAGCAGTGTCGGCGGCGCGACCCTGTCCGCGCTCAACGTGCCGGTCGAACGACGGATCCGGCAGATCGAGCTCAACCTCGACCGGTATCGCTGGCTGCCGGACGAGTTCGCGGACCGGTACATCCTGGTCAACATTCCGGACTTCAGGCTCCGGGCCTACGATGGGAGCCGAGAGAGCTTCGAGCAGCGGGTGATCGTGGGCGACGAGTACCAGAACGCTACGCCGGTGTTCGCCGACTCGATGACGTACCTGGTCTTCCGTCCGGAGTGGAACGTCCCCTCCAGCATCCTGGTGAACGAGATGCTGCCGAAGCTCCAGGATGACATCTACGATCTCGCCGGACACGGCTTCGAAGTGGTGGATACCGAGGCCGACACGCTGGTGCGCGACCCGTCGTCCATCGATTGGGACGACGAGGACACCGTGGACCTCCGGTACCGGGTGCGCCAGCGGTCGGGGGAGAACAACTCACTGGGGCTGGTCAAGTTCATGTTCCCGAACCGCTTCAACATCTATCTCCACGATACGCCGGCGCGGAAGCTGTTCGATCGGCCGGTGCGAACGCTGAGTCACGGGTGCGTCCGGGTGGAGAACCCGGTCCAGCTCGCCGACTTCGTGCTCGACGGACAGGACGGGTGGGACGAGGGGAAGATCCGCGCCGCGATGGAGGACTCGAGTGGATCCAGGGGTCGCACCGTGCCGCTGGAGCGTCCGGTCCCGGTCTACCTCCTCTACCTCACCGCCTTCATGCGGGATGACGAGCTGCACTTCCGGAACGATCCTTACGGCAAGGATCGCCGGGCATTCGCCAGGCTGGGCAAGCCCCTGCTGGAGGAGCCGCCGATCTGCGAGGAGCTCGGCCGGCTGCTCGGAGGGTAGTGTGTTGCAGGTGTGGCGCAGGCTCGCGGCCTCCACGGTACTCCTGACTGTCCTGGCGTGTGCCGGCAGCGAGGACACGCCGGAGTACGAGACGGCCGCGGTCGGCGACCCTCATGACACGGTACGGGCGCCGCCCGATACCGCCGGCCCCACCGCGCGGCTGCCGGCCCCCCGAACCGACTCGGCTTCCTTTGCGATCAAGTTCAAGAATGAGGTGACCCCCTATCCCGTCATGGCGCTCTTCGCGATGCCGGTGGATACGGTTCTCATCGAGGTGGTGCTCTCCGATACGCTCGCCCGATATACGGCCCACGCCGGCGCCGGCCGGCTGAAGCGGGCCGGCCCGACGCGCTGGCGGTGGATCGCCCCGCGTGAAAAGGGGGTCTCCGCAATCGTGGTACGGGACTCGGCGTCGGGTGACGCGATCGTGCTCAATGCGTTCGTCCTGGTTCCCCGCCCTACCGCTACCAGAATCGACGGCTTCCGCATCGGGCGCTACGAGCCCCGCGCGCTCCGTGGGGACCCGGCCTACGCGCGTCCCCGTGGCCTGGTCGAGGTCACGGAGGAGAACCGCGGGACCCTGGTGGCACCGCACTTCACCCTGGGTCAGTTCGTGTCGAAGCAGCCTGGGGGTTACCCCAAGTATCTGGTGCTGCGGGAGCGACTGCTGCTCAAGCTGGAGATGCTGCTGGAGGAGGCGAGCCGGCAAGGGCTGCCGGTCACCACCTTCCGGATCATGAGCGGCTATCGCACGCCGTACTACAACCGGTCGATCGGCAACGAGACCCGCTACAGCCGCCACCTCTACGGCGACGCGGCCGACATCTATGTGGACGAGGATGGAGACGGACGCATGGACGACCTCGACGGCAACGGGCGCGCCGATCTGGAGGACGCGAAGCTGCTCGCTGAAGTGGTGGATCGGCTGTCAACCAGCAGCTCGTATGCGCCGTTCATGGGCGGGCTGGGACTCTACCGGGCGAATCGCGCTCATGGCCCGTTTCTACACGTGGACGTGCGGGGACACCGCGCTCGGTGGGGCTGGTAGAGTCAGCGCACCGGCCGAGCGACGCGGCCTCGATGCGCCGTTGCCGCTCTCCGTCGCCAATGTTCAGAGCGGCCTCGCTTGACTTTCTTCACGCGGCTGGGTAGCCTACCCCAGCCCCATTCCAGCCAACTTGCGGGACCGCTCCCCCGGCGGCCAGCCTGCACGCGCGAACCACTCCTCTTCCCGGTAGCTCTTCGGGATCCCCCCGGCCGCCCTTCCCGTGTGCGCCTGTCAGGAACTCCCATGCGAAGAATGTCCCCGTACCACCTGCTCACCGGCTGTGGCTTGATCGCCCTGCTGACTGCCTGCTCCTCCAAAGAACCCGGGACCGAGACCGGTGCCCGGAACATCTCCGACTCCGCGAAGGCCAGCGCGACCGACCCCAGCAGCGGCCCCGTCGCCGTGACGACCGCCTCCGACGAGGCAAGAGCGCTCTACGCCCAGGGACGCGAGCGGGCCGACCAGCTCCGGGCGCACGACGCGCACGAGCTCTTCGAGCAGGCTGCCGCGAAGGATTCGAACTTCGCGCTGGCTCAATACGAACTCGCCCTGAACTCGCCGACCACGGTGGCATTCCAACGCCATCTCGACCAGGCCGTCGCGCTTTCGAGCCAGGCCTCGGAAGGCGAGCGGCTGATGATCCAGGCGCTCCGAGCAAGGTCCAACGGCGACTCGAAGCAGTCGCTGGCCTTCACCGAGGAGCTGGTCGCCCGGTATCCTCGCGACGCGCGGGCGCACGCGCTCCTGGCCACCGAATACGTGGGCCAGCGGAACTACGACCAGGCGGTCATTCAGCTCACCCAGGCGCTCGAAGCCAGGCCGGACTACGCGCCCGCCTATAACCTGCTCGGGTACGCCTACCTGCCGCAGCGGAAGTACGCTGAGGCGGAAGAGGCATTCAAGAAGTACATCGAGCTGGTCCCCAACGACCCCAATCCGTACGACTCCTACGCCGAGATGCTGATGCAGACGGGGCGGTTCGATGAGTCCATTGCCCAGTACCGGAAGGCGCTGACGCTCGATCCGCACTTCAGCAACTCGTTCATCGGGATAGCCAGCAACCTGATGTTCCAGGGCAAGCACGAGGCGGCGGCGGCACAGGCGCAGAAGCTGTACGACCTGGCCCGCAACGATGGCGACCGGCGTACCGCGCTGCAGAGCCGCGCGGTGACGTTCGTGGACCAGGGCCGAACCACGCAGGCCCTGCAGGAGACGGAGAAGCTCTACGCGCTCGACGCGAAGATCGGCGACACCGCCGCAATGAGCGTCGATGCCCGCCAGGCGGGCGACGTCCTGCTGGGCAGCGGCCAGGCGGACGCCGCCGGCAAGCGTTACACGCAGTCGCTCGCGCTGGTGCGGGACTCCCGCCTCTCGGCCGAGGCCAAGGAAAACGCGACCCTGGTCAATCATTACGACATTGCCCGCGTGGCGCTGGCGAAGCGAGACCTTCCCACCGCCAGGGCCGCGGCGGAGAAGTACGTGAGCGGTGTCGAGGCGACGCACGACGCGGCGCGCATCCGACTGGGACACGAGCTGGCGGGGACGGTCGCGCTGGAAGAGAAGGACTACGACAAGGCGAGTGCGGAGCTGGCACAGGCGGACCAGCAGGACGCCTACGTCCTTCATACGACAGCGAAGGCGTACCAGGGCAAGGGCGACGCGGGCAAAGCGGAGGAGCTCACCAGGCTCGCCGACCACACCTACACCTTCCCTACCATCAGGTCAGCGCTGGTGCGCGCGAAGGCGACGAAGTTGCAGTAAGGCTCCACTGAACCGCGCCGGCGCCTGCTGGAGGAGGTTCTCCCGCGGCGCCGGTCCAGTCCCCAGGCTCAGTACCCCGCACCGAACGGCACCCAGCGGTGGCGGCAGATTGCACAGATCGCCTCCGCGCTGGGGCCGGCGGTGGATGTCCGAACCTGGCCGGCGTTCCCGCAGGCCGGACACGACCCCGGCGCGCGAGGGTGCCACAGGTTGGTGCATCCCCACTCGATGCCGCCGACGCCATCGCGCACCGGCACCATCGGATACCCGTCCTCCGTGCAAACCGGCATGATCACTCCCCCGCCTCGAGATCCAGGCGCTCCAGCGCCGCGACGACCGTGTGCGGCTGCTCTTCGTGAATGTACTGCCCCGCGCCGGGCACGCTGTCCGCGGCGAAGTCGGCCAGCCGCTCGTGCAGCAGCTCGCGCTGGTCGTCCGGCACCTCTGCGGGATGCTCGACGCTCCCCACGAGGAGCCGAACCGGGCCCTTGATGTGATGCAGCCGTTCCTCCAGGGAGCCCCGCTCCTTTGCCTTCGACATCTGATGGAACGCGTCGATCGAGCCGGAAAGGTCGCCGGTCTGCCCGGCGGTGTATTCGCGGATCACGGCGTCGGTGATCCACGTGGTATCCCCCGAGTTGCGCACGATCTCGCGGCGGACGTCGTGGCGGAGCTTGGACTCGTCCATCGCGAGCTTCACCGCGAAGCCGCCGAGCTTGAACGCCTTCTTCATGCCCGGTGTGGCGGCGCTTTCCGCCGGGCCGCCATCGATCGAGAGGAGGCCGCGCACCAGGGCCGGCCGGACGACGGCGAGCCGGAACGCGATCGAGGCCCCGGTGGACTGCGCCACGAAGAGCGCCCGGGTGACGCCGAGGGTGTCCAGCGCCTGTCCCACCCGCCCGGTCTGGGCCGAGAACGAATAGTCCGCCCGCTTGGGGTGCGAGGACCAGCCATAGCCGAGCGGCTCGACGATGATGCAACGGTATCCCTGCTCGACCAGAGGACCCACGATCGACCGATAGCCGAACGCCGCCCCGAACATGCCGGGGATGAGCACGACCGCCTCCCCCTGGCCGACGCTGGTGGTACGGAGCGTTTCGCCGGGAGCCACCTCGACGTCGCGCACGACGGCGCTGTCGAGCGGGCCCGCGAGCCGAGCCAGGGTCAGGACCTGCAGGAGGATCGTCGGAGTCATCGGTCGCGACCTTCGGTGAGGGGAACCGCCTCTGGAGCCGAAGTGCGAGGTGGGTAGAGGTGGGTAATTGAAAGCTACCGTCCGGGACGCCAATTAGCGAACGCCCTTGCAACGGGCTATCTTCCAGCCGGCTTCTCGAATCTCTCGCCACTCCCGGATGTGGTTCCGGGCTCAAGGTCCCCGTGGTATCCCAGTCAGAGCTCGACTTTCACCGCCAGTGCGTCGTCGTAGCAGACGACGCGTCCCCGGCGGGCGCCTTTCTCGTCGACACGCTGCGGTCCGATGGACACCGCGTCACGCATCTGAGCGAGGCGCGGGCCGTGGCCTTCGATCTCGCGCTCGACGACTGCCATCTCTTCATCTGTGGCTCCGGTATCGGCGGCATGCGCGCGGTCCATCTCATCGCGGACCTCCGTGACAACGCGCCCGACCTCCCCATCCTCTGCGTCGCCGCTGCCCTGCGGTGGACCCGGCGGCTGGAGGGAATGCTGCCGCCCGACGTCACGATACTCCGCGAGCCGCTGACCGCCGAGGGGCTCCGCGCCGCCGTCCGGTCACTGCTGCCGCTCGGCGGCACGACGCTGGCATGGCCCGCCGTGGTCCAGGAGGCCGCCGTGCCCGGCGCTCGCTGACGTCACTCGGGCGTGCGGAGACGCTCCAGCGCCTCGCCCAACCGCCGGAACTCCTCGCCGTAGCGGGCCCAGTCCACCTCGCGATTCGCCTCCAGCGCCCCCTGGTACCGGCGCCAGGCCTCGGCCACCAGCGCCCGGATCGCCGAGTCGGATGTCGCCGTCCCCGCGGCCCCCGCCCCACCTGCCGCGACTCTCGCCGGCTCGCGCCGCTCTTCGGTGGAGCCGCCGAAGAGCTCGGTCAGGCCGGCTTCCAGCGTCTCCTGCATCACCACCCGGTTCTGATACGCGACGATCACCCGCTTGAGCTCGGGAATCCGGCCGCCTTCCGCCTGGAGATAGAGCGGCTGCACGTAGACCAGTGACTCCTCGATCGGGATCACCAGCAGGTCGCCCCGGATCACCCGGCTGCCGCGCTGGTCCCACAGGGAGACCTGACGGGCGATCTCGGTGTTCTGGTTGATCCGGTTCTCGATCTGCCGGGGACCGAACACGAGACTCTGACGCGAGAGCCGGTACACCAGCAGCTTCCCATAGACGTCGCCGTCGTTCCGCGCCACCATCCACGCGGCCAGATTCTCCTTGCCCCGCGGGGTGAAGGGCACCATGTAGATGAACTCGGCCTTCGACTCCTCCGGCAGGCGCATGATGATGTGCCGCATGAACGGCACCGACTCGTCGGCCTTGGTGACCTGAGGGATCTGCCACTGGTCTTCCCGGTGGTAGAAGTCTTCCGGCGCGCCCATGTGGTAGGTCGTGTAGAGGCCCGCCTGGACCCGGTAGATGTCGTCGGGGTACCGCAGGTGCGCGCGCAGATGGGCCGGCATGCTGTCCAGCGGGACGAAGATGCCGGGGAAGATGCGGGCCCAGGTCCGGATCAGCGGATCGGTCGGCGCGCTGACGTAGGCGGTCAGCGAGCCGTCGTAGGCATCGATGACCAGCTTGACGCTGTTCCGCATGTAGCTGGTGCCGTCGATGAGCGGCTGCGCGTAGGGATAGGCGCTCGAGGTGGTATAGGCATCCAGGATCCACTTCAGCGTCCCGTCGCCCGCGATCACCATGTAGGGGTCGCGATCGAACCGCAGAAACGGCAGCGCCTTCCTCGCCCGGGCAAGGATGTTCCGATGATAGAGCACTCGGCTGTCGTTGGTGATGTCCTGCGAGAGGAGAACCTTGGAGGATCCGAACCGGATGGACAGCAGCAGCCGGCGCCACAGGTTGCCGACCTCGATGCCGCCGGTGCCGGTGTACGCGGCGTAGACGTTCGCCTCGCCGGAAGGATGGTCGAATTCGCGCTGTCGGGTGCCGACGAAGACGTACTCGCTGGCGATCTCGCCGTAGTAGATCTGCGGCCGGGTGACGCGCAGCGACACGCTGGAGACCGGCGGCAGGTCCTTGATGAACAGGACCGGCAGACCTTCGACGGTCACCTGGTTGACGGGACTCAGTGTCAGTCCCATCCCGTGGGTGAACGTCAGGTGCTCGTTGATGAAGGTGCGGGTCGGCAGTGAGGCCGGGTTGAGCTCGCGCGGCGAGAGCAGGACCTGACGGTAGACTCCATCGATCGAGTAGCGGTCGTCGTCCACCGAGACGAAATCGTAGTAGGTGCGGATCTCCTGGAGCTGCCCGAACGTCTGCAGCAGCGGCTCCCGGTCCCATAGCCGCACGTTCTCGATGGTAGGGCCATTGGCCCGGATGTCGGCCAGCGTGAGCCCCGCCTCTCCAGCCAGCTCCCGGACTTCCACGCTGTCGAGCCCCCATGCCTGACGGGTGGCGGCAATGTGATGCCGGAGATATGGCGTCTCGCGGGTCAACTCGGTCGGTGCCACCACGAACTTCTGGATGGCGGTGGGCAACAGACCGCGCCCCAGGACGGCCACGGCCAGGTAGCCGGCGACGGCCAGAAGGCCGTAGCGTGGCAGCCGCCGCCGTATCCCCCCGATCAGGACCGCGACCGCGGCAAGGACCGCCGCCACCGCCGAGACGCGCAGGGCCGGCAGCCGGGCGTGCAGGTCGGTGTAGCTGGCACCGGTCAGCGGACCCGTGGTGGAATAGAGGAGTCCGGGAATCTCCACCAGCCACAGCCGCAGTGCGGTGAGAAGGAACGTCGCTGCCAGCAGGATGGCCAGGTGCAGCCCGGCGCTCGGCTCGACCACGAGCCGGCGGGGGCCCAGCACGAGATCCCCGCGCATCCAGTAGAGCGGGATGAGCAGGAAGAGGGTGATGACGGCGAGGGTCGTCAGGAAGCCGAGCGCGGCCGCGAGCCCGGGCAGCGTGAAGACGTAGAATCCGATATCGCGGGAAAAGACTGGGTCCGCGATGCCGAACGGCGTCCGATGGATCACCCGGAGCACGAGGTCCCAGGCCGGGGTCGCCGCGAAGCCCGCCAGCAGGCCGAAGCCCAGGGACACCGGCAGGCTCAGGCGTCGCAGCGCCGCCGAGACATCCACGCGCTGTGCCCCGGGGGCGAACTGGAGCACGACCGGGTTGGGTACGAGGCCGCGCTGCGCGGCCCGCAGGTTCAGGTAGAGCACGCCGAAGGTCAGCCCGCCCGCGGCCAGGAAGAGCAGCACCCGGGTGGTCAGCTCTCGGGTGAAGACGATCCGGTAGCCGATCTCACCGAACCACCACCAGTCGGTGAGGAGACCGCTGAAGGCCGGGAAGAGGAATAGCGCCGCGAAGGCGGCGGACAGCAGAATCAGCATGAGGCGGCGTCGGAGCACGGGTTCCTCTGGACAGGGCGGGAGGCGACGGCGGCTACGGCCTGCGAAAATGCAGGGGGTCCCTGAGACTCTGCAGCTCCCGGTAGTAATAGAGCGGCGTCGGCCGCTTGCCGTTGAATCTCAGCCGCCTGAGAAACGCGATCTCGTCCTGGGCCACGGTGCCGCTGAGGGCCGGATCCCGAAGAAACTCGGTGAGCCCGGGTTCCTCCCCGCCCACCCCGCCGGCTTCCCGCTCGATGAACTCGAATCGCTTCACTGGCCCGGAGACGACCCTGGGGTTGAGCGCGACGTCCAGCGCGAACGTCGCGAGGTCGATGTCCCAGGATTCGATCATCGGATCCAGGAACGCCACGCAGTGCTCCCGCGACAGATGGAAGATGTCCGTGTCCAGGAACTCGAGGACGATGACTCGCATCTCCTCGAAGCTTCGCCCGCTGAGGTCCGCGACCATGCGAAGCCAGTACTCGTTGCCAAGCTCTTCGTGGGCCACGCCGGCGAGCACGTCCAGCAGCCGCTGGGTGACGAGCCGCTCCAGCTCCCCGAAGGGCTGCGCCTCGAAGATCGCACGGACGTGCCGCTGCCTCTCGGGGTGACATTTCCGGAGGATCAACTCGCGCACCTCCTGGAACAGGGGCGCGGGCTCTTCTCCCAGCTCCCGCTTCAATTCCGCCCTCCGCTGGACCGCTGCAACCCGAGCCAGCTCGCCGCGCGGCAATTTCAGGAACCGGTCCATCTTGTCGTAGATGTCGGTGCGGCTCGGAGCGGGAGGCGCCTTTTTCCGGGTCAGGAGCTGCGAGATGTAGGACTCCGTCACCTGGGCGGCGCGCGCGAGCTCCCGCTGTTCCAGGCCGAATTCCGCCAGCCGCTGCCGAATCACGAACGAAACATCCATGGAATGTCCCCAGGCGAGTCGCGTGCATTAACTCAGAAAAGTTAATCATCCGATCACAAACCGGCAAGCACGTTTGTTAACTTGACAAGTGTAGTACATCAGGGTATCCTGAACATCTCAAACCACACCGGTCAAGTCTGCTCAAGTCGCAATAAATCAAGGAGTTCCGATGTTTTCACGCAATGTCACGATCCATCTCAAGCCCAACAGCGTCAGTGAGTTCACCGATATGTTCGAGAAGGACATCCTGCCCCTGCTGCGGAAACAGGACGGCTTCACGGACGAGATCACCTTCCTCGCCGAGGACGGACGGGATGCGGTGGCGATCAGCTTGTGGGACAGCAAGGAGAGCGCGGAGCAGTACGCCCGCGATACCTATCCCAAGGTGCTCAAGGGCTTGAATAGCCTGGTCGAAGGCACGCCCGAGGTGCAGGCGTACGAGGTCGGCAACTCGACCTTCCACAAGATCGCCTCGCAGGTCTAGGCCGGAGCTGCCGCAGCCGGTTCGAGCAAGCAAGCCCCTGACCCACCCGGAGGTACGATGTCCACCACTATCAAGGCCAGACCCAAGATCAAGATCCATCCCCTCGAGGACCGGGCGGTGATCCTGCCGGCCGAGGAGGCGGAATCCATGCGCGGCCCTCTCTACATCCCGGATACCGCCAAGGAGAAGCCCACCCAGGGTGAGGTGATCGCCGTCGGACCCGGCCGAATGGAGAAGGGCGCGCGGATCCCGATGGAGGTCAAGCCCGGCGATCAGGTCATTTACGGCAAGTACAGCGGGACGCCGTATCAGGCAGGCGATGACGAATGGATCATCATCAAGGCGTCCGACATTCTGGCCAAGATCGGTTGAGGCGGCCTACCCAGGAGGAGTGAGCTCATATGTCAGCGAAAGAACTGCAGTTCAGCATCGACGCCCGCGCTAGACTCAAGCGGGGTGTGGATGCCCTGGCCGACGCGGTGAAGATCACCCTCGGCCCCAAGGGCAGGAACGTCGTCATCGACAAGAAGTTCGGCTCGCCCACCATCACCAAGGACGGCGTGACGGTGGCCAAGGAGATCGAGCTGTCGGATCCGGTCGAGAACATGGGCGCGCAGATGGTGAAGGAGGTCGCCACCAAGACCTCCGACCTCGCCGGCGACGGCACCACCACCGCCACCGTGCTGGCCCAGGCGATCTTCCGCGAGGGCCTCAAGAACGTCACCGCCGGCGCCAACCCGATGGAGCTGAAGCGGGGCATCGAGAAGGCGGTGGAGGCGGTCGTCGAGGACCTCAGGAAGCTGAGCGTTCCCTCGGCCGGGAGGAAGGAGATCGCCCAGGTCGGCACCATCTCCGCGAACAACGACAAGGAGATCGGCAACCTGATCGCCGAGGCGATGGAGAAGGTGGGCAAGGACGGCGTCATCACCGTCGAGGAGGCCAAGGGCCTCGAGACCACCCTGGAGACCGTGGACGGCACCCAGTTCGACCGCGGCTACCTCTCGCCCTACTTCGTGACCGATCCGGAGAAGATGGAGACCGCCCTCGAGGATGCGTATCTGTTGATTCACGACAAGAAGATCTCCTCGATGAAGGAGCTCCTGCCCATCCTCGAGAAGGTGGCCCAGGGCGGGAAGCCCATGCTCATCATCGCCGAGGATGTGGACGGCGAGGCGCTGGCCACGCTGGTGGTGAACAAGCTGCGGGGCACCCTGAAGGTCGCCGCCGTCAAGGCGCCGGGCTTCGGCGACCGCCGCAAGGAGATGCTGCGCGACATCGCCGTGCTCACCGGCGGCCAGGTGATTTCGGAAGAGGTCGGCTTCAAGCTGGAGAACGTCGCCCTCACCGATCTCGGCCGCGCCAAGCGGATCGTGGTGGACAAGGACAACACCACCATC
This sequence comes from uncultured Gemmatimonadales bacterium, assembly GCA_963826065.1. GTDB lineage: Bacteria > Gemmatimonadota > Gemmatimonadetes > Gemmatimonadales > GWC2-71-9 > CAVVWJ01. The sequence goes on along the minus strand of CAWGVP010000006.1, from coordinate 415,134 downwards.
GTGGACGGCAGGGGCAAGCCTGACGACATCCAGGGCCGGATCAACGAGATCAAGGCGGCCATCGAGAAGACCACCAGCGACTACGACCGGGAGAAGCTCCAGGAGCGGTTGGCCAAGCTCGCCGGCGGGGTGGCGATCATCAACGTCGGGGCGGCGACCGAGACCGAGCTGAAGGAGAAGAAGGCCCGCGTCGAGGACGCGCTCCACGCCACCCGCGCCGCAGTCGAGGAAGGCATCGTGGCCGGCGGCGGCGTTGCACTGATCCGGGCGCAGTCCGCGCTCGACAGGATCAGGGGCACCGAGGACGAGAAGACCGGCGTGGACATCGTGCGGCGCGCGCTGGAGGAACCGATCCGGCTGATCGCGCAGAACGCGGGCGCGGAAGGCTCGATCGTGGTGGCCAAGGTCAAGGAGTCGAAGGACAAGAACTTCGGCTACAATGCGGCCGACCGACACCTACGAGGATCTGGTGAAGGCGGGCGTCATCGACCCGACCAAGGTGACGCGCACGGCACTGCAGAACGCCGCCTCCATCGCGGGGCTGCTGCTCACCACCGAGTGTGTAGTGGCCGAGAATGCCGGAGGCCAAGCCGGCGCTCGCGGGAGCGCCGGGCGGCGGCATGGGCGGGATGTACTAGGTATCGAATGCGTGAGGGGGGCCGGGCGCCTGATGGAACACCGTCATGCGCCCGGTCTCGCTTGCGGCCTGGTGACCTGGAACGCCGCGCCTCGCTCCTGAAAATGTCAATTTCGTGCCGTTGGTTCCCTGGCACCCCCGCACAGTCCCAGCGAGGTTTCATGTTCCCCCGGCAAGCACGCCTCAGAGAAACTTTCAGCAGCTGCTACCCGAACATCACTCCCGACAAGTGGCACCACGCGCTGTGGACGCGGGAGATGGCGCTCTCCCAGCTGCGCCGGGGCGGACCCCAGTGGCAGACCCAGGGCCGGGTGCTGTCGGACGAGCATTTCGATTTTCATGGGGGGTTCAGCGTACGGGGCAGCCGCAGGGAGGTCCGGCGAGAGCTTCCCCCGAACCTGGCGACGAAAAGCGATTCAGATTGAGCCCAGTATGAAGCCGCAACGGCCGGCTCCTCCGAGAGGAACCGGCCGCCGCTGTGAATCAGCGCGGCTCACGCCGCGCTCTCGTCGTTACTGCCCGAGCTTCGATACGTTCTCCGCCGCCGGGCCCTTCTGACCCTGCACGATGTCGAACTCTACCCGGTCACCCTCGGCCAGGCTCTTGAAGCCCTGGGCCTGGATCGCCGAATGATGGACGAAGCAGTCCTTCTGACCGTCCTCGGGCGTGATGAAGCCGAAGCCCTTGGCGTCATTGAACCACTTGACCGTGCCAGTGGTGCGCATTGTTCCTACTCCTTGAAGATGTGTAATCGGAGTGAGGACATGCCGCACGGCCGACTACCTGGTACGTGGATCACGCCTCCACGCGGGGCTCGAGCGGCGCGGCGCCGACTGGCGCCAGGAACGACTGCCCGGAAAGCAAAAGGGGCCGGCATCAACGCCAGCCCCTAACTGATCACGTTGGATTCGGGCGCGCGAGCGCATTCCGAATACCTCATCAATATAGCCTTTCCGACAGGAAACGGCAACGAGCGGGTGACTGCGGTCACCACCTGGACGACGCCGGACCGCTACCTTGGTCGAGTTCCCACGGGACAACCGATTCGCGGACCATGGCACCCCTCGCGACAACGCCTGGGGCTCACGCACATGTCGCCCCCGAATCGGTTCCACGACAGCAAGGAGCGGTACATGGCACGAAGCGAAAGCAACACACCACTGAAGAACACCGGCAGCACCGTCGTCGGCCTGTTTCAGGACCAGCCCAGCGCCGAGGCGGCAATTCAACGCCTGACGGCAGTGGGCTTCCAGGAACAGCAGATCGGCGTCGCCGTGCGCGATCGAGAGCGACAGAACGAGATCACCGAAGGCACCGGCACGCAGGCGGCCGAGGGTGCCAAGACCGGCGCGGTCAGCGGCGGCGTGGTCGGCGGGGTGGTCGGCCTGCTGGCGGGCGTCGGCGCCCTGGTGATCCCGGGCATCGGTCCCATCATCGCCGGCGGCGCGCTTGCGTCGACGCTAGCGGGTGCCGGCATCGGCGCAGCGGCCGGCGGACTCGTCGGTGCGCTGGTCGGTATGGGGATTCCCGAAGAGAACGCCCGGCACTTCGAGAAAGGCTTCCAGCAGGGAGGCATTCTGCTGACGGTGGATGCCGGCGATCGATTCTCCGAGGCGCATGAGGTTCTGGCGGACAGCGGAGCCGACCTCGGCCCGGCGGAGCGCAGGCTAGCCTCGCAGCGGTAACGGAGTGACAGGGAGCGGGGCCAGGGCCGGAGGACCGGTCCTGGCCCCGCGCTCACGAGCACCACCCGCTGGCCCTTCCCCGCCCCGCCCCGTAGGATTCTCTCATGCCTCCCGCCACTCAAACCGCCACCCCCCCAGAGGCCCTGGCCCGCCTCCAGGCCGCGATCACCGACCGCTACCTGCTCGGCCGCGAGCTGGGCCGCGGCGGCATGGCGACCGTGTACCTCGCCCAGGACCTGAAGCACGACCGGCCCGTCGCCATCAAGGTCCTGCGCACCGGGCTCGGCTCCCTCTTCGGCCCCGAGCGGTTCCAGCGCGAGATCCGGCTCGCGGCGCAGCTGCAGCACCCGAACATCCTCCCCGTCTACGACTCCGGGGCCGTCGGCGGGGTCCTGTGGTACACCATGCCCTACGTCGAGGGCGACACGCTCCGCGGCCGGCTCCGCCACCGGGGGCGGTTCTCCGTCGCCGAGGCCGTGCCCGTGCTCCAGGACCTCGCGCGCGCGCTGGCCTACGCCCACCGGCGCGGCGTGGTCCACCGCGACGTGAAGCCGGAGAACGTCATGCTCGGCGGGGACTACGTCCTCTTGGCCGACTTCGGCGTGGCGAAGGCGATCGAGCCCGCCGGCGATGCGGGGCTCACCATGGCCGGTGGGATCGTGGGGACGCCGGCCTACATGGCGCCGGAGCAGGTCGGCGCCGAGCCCACGCTGGACCACCGCGCCGACCTCTACGCGCTCGGCGTGGTGGCCTACGAGCTGCTCGTGGGCGAGCCGCCGTTCACCGGCCTGGAGCTGGGACCGCTGCTGGTGGCCCACGCGACACGCGACCCCGTGCCGCTGACCGCCCGGCGGCCCGATGTAGCGGCGGCGCTCGCCGAGATCGTCGCGCGCTGTCTCCGGAAGGAGCCGGGCGAGCGCTGGAGCTCGGCGGACGCGCTGTACCATGCCCTCCGAGACACCGGATCCGGTGGTGGGCCGGTGGCGGCATCGGTGCCCGTGGACGGTGACGGTGGAGCGCTCGAGGACCTCGAAGCCGCGCGCGCGGCGATCGGCCGGGGCCGCTGGCGCGAGGCCTACATGCGGTTCACCGCCGCGAGCGGTGCGGGGCAGCTGGAAGCGGAGGATCTCGAGCGACAGGCCGAAGCCGCGTGGTGGGTCGGCGAGGGCACGGCCTGCATCCGTGCGCGCGAGGCGGCCTACCGCCGGTACATCGAGCGCGTCGAGCTCCAGGCAGCGGCCCGGGTCGCGCTCGCCCTCGCGGAAGATCATTGGCATCGCCTCGCCCGCTCGGTGGGCCAGAGCTGGCTCCGCCGCGCCGAGCAGCACCTGGAAGGGCTCGGGGAGACGCGCACGCACGGCTGGCTGGCCCGCCTCCACACCGTCCTCACCCTCGACGTGCAGGGCGATCCGCAGGAGGCGATGCGGCACGCGGACCGGTCGCTCGAGATCGCCCGCCGCACCGGCGACACCGATCTCGAGGCGCTCGCGATTCAGGACCGCGGACGGATCCTGGTCGCCATCGGCCGAGTCGCCGACGGGCTGGCCCTGATCGACGACGCCATGACCTTCGCCAGCGCGGGGCAGCTCTCACCGATGACGGCGGGCCGCACCTACTGCAACATGATGACCACCTGCGACCGTCTGGGCGACTACGGCCGCGCGGCCGAATGGCACGACGCCGCCCACAGCTGGTCCGAGCCGCACGCCGAGTCGGTGTTCCCCGGACTCTGCCGGGTCCACCACGCCGGAATCCTTCGTCTCCGGGGCGCGCTGACCGAGGCCGAGCAGGAGGCACGCCGGGCAGCGGAGGAGCTGGGACACTTTCTCAAGGACGTGGCGGGGGAGGCGTTCTACGAGCTGGGCGAGATCCGGATGCGCATGGGCGACCACGCGGGCGCCGAGGCCATGTACGGTGAGGCGCACAACCGGGGGCGCAATCCGCAGCCCGGGCTCGCGCTGCTGCGCCTGGCGCAGGGGAATGTGGAGGCCGCGCGCTCGATGATCGAGCGGTCGCTCGCCGACCCGGCCGTCACCGTGCTCGGCCGCGCGAAGCTGCTGCCGGCGCTGGTGGAGATCGCCATCGCCGGGGACGCGGTGGACCGGGCGGCCTCCGCGGCGAAGGAGCTGGAGACGATCACCGAGACCTACAGCTCGCCGGCGCTGGTGGCCTCGGCCACGCTCGCGCGCGGGGCGGTCGAGCTGGCGCGAGGGAACGCCGAGGCGGCGCTGGGGCACCTGGGCCGCGCGCGGCGGATCTGGACCGAGATCGACCTGCCGTTCGAGCTGGCGCGGACGCGGACGTTGATGGCGCGGGCGCACACGGCATTGGGAGACCGGGACGGGGCCGAGATGGAGGAGCGCGCGGCGCTGGCGATCACGAGCCGGATCGGAGCTGCCGCCACCAGCCCTTGAGCGAAGCTGGAGATCGGAGTCTGTATGCCAGGCTGCTCCACCTCGGCGGATCGAGCCGCCGCGGTACTGCTCTGCGCGGGCTCGCTCGCCGTCGGCTGCCGATTCGAAGCCGGCACCGGGCCGGCAAAGGAAAGTCCTTCGGTGGCGGCGAGCATCACCGGTCAATGCCTCGCTTCACCGACCGCGGCAGACTCCCAGCCGGAGCTCCCCGCCGATCGGGCCACCGGCTCGACCCTCATTCACGCTCGACTCGCCTCGCGCCTCATTCACGATGGCCCCGCCAGGATCCTCTGTCTCGCGCCGGAGGGGGCGCGGTGGGTGCTGCGCTGGGAGAGGGAGCCGTGACGCACCCACTCGTGTCGGTACTGTCGGCGCTGGGCGCCGCCGCGGTGCTGAGCGCGGGGCCCGACCATCGGACCCGGATCACCGTCTACTCCGGCGTTCCCGGGCATAGCGCCAGCACGGCTTTCACCGGCCTGTCGGCAGACGGCACCTCGCTCGGGATCTGGAAGTACAAGGAAGCCAGTTACGCCCGCTTCGCGGCGCACTCACCGACCATCGTCGTCGTGACCGCGAGCGAGCCCGTGACGACCTGCGAAGTGCGCCCGAAGATCCACGCCATCCTTACCAGCAGTGACGGCAGGGCCTGCAGCTTCGAGGTGTCGGCACCCATGAGCCTCGAGGTAGGCATCAACTCGCTCGAGAAGCTCATTCTCTTCGTGGACGCTCCGCAGGAGGCGGCGCCGGTCTGCTGCGACGGCAAGACGGTCTTCGACGTGACTACGTACCCCGGAGTGGATCGAACCGGCAACACGAAATCGACCGGGATTCAGGCAGCCATCGACAACGTTGCGGGCAAGAGCGCATGCACGAGCACCAGCATCTGCACCCTGTACTTCAGGAAAGGCACCTACCTCGCCCGCCAGCTGTTCCTCAGGAGCAAGGTCCAGCTCCACCTGGAGAGCGGGGCCAAGCTTCAGGCCTCCACGATCCCCGCGGACTACAAGCTGGACCCCGGTACCCACCGGACCGCCTTCATCACGGCGGACAACGTCTCGTACACCGGCATCAACGGCCCGGGCGCCATCGACGGCGACGGACTGGCCTACCGGAAGCGGAACAACGCGAGCAGCCCCTATCCCTACTGGAACTGCAGGACTTCCACCAATGCGATGTGCTGGGACTCCCCCCGGCTGGTGCTCATCCGCCGGAGCCACCACGTGACGGTCCGGGACGTCATGATGCTCGACCCGGCGGCCTGGACCAATCACGTCCACTACTCCGATCGGGTGACCTACACCAACGTGAAGGTCCTCGATGACAGGACCAAGTTCAACACCGACGCGATGGACGTGGATGCCTCCACCAACGTGACGGTGCGAAACTCCTTCTACCACGGGAGGGACGACGGTTTCTGCGTGAAGGCGACCAGGGAGCTCGGCCTGATCAAGGCGTCGAAGAACATCAGGTTCATCGACAACACCGTCGGCTACGGCAACAATGCGGCGAAGCTAGGCACCGAGACCTACGTCGGCGGGAACATGGACGACATCACGGTCCAGAACCTTTACGTCACCAACGCGGCCCGCCCGTTCGGCGTCTACCTCGACGACGGCAATGCCGTAGGGCCGACCATCGGCATCAGGGTGGACGGGGTCTACGCCGACGTCGTGCGACAGCAGGGGTTCGCGATAGAAATCGGCAAGCGGAAGCCCTCCAGCGCGGTCGGCCGGGTCAGTCACGTGGTTCTGAGCAACTTCAATCTTCCGGCTACGGTCGGCACGTCCACCATCTACGGGTTCGACGGCGCGCACCTGGTGAGCGATGTATCGATCAGCTCCTTCAGGATCGGTGGCGTGCTCAGGAACACCTTGACCGGGGCCAGGATCGCGAAGAACGCCCACACCTCCAACATCACCATCCGGTAGCCGCGAGCGGCGACGAGGCCGAGAGGAGATGAATGCCTCCGAGGCCACAACCGAAAGGAGAGCTCGATGACCACGATGCAGCTCTACGCCGCGGCTGGCGGGCTGGCTCTCGCGCTCGCTGGGGCCAATGCGGGCGCGGACCGCGCGGATCCATGCGCGCTGCTCACCCAGGCGGAGGCGGCGGCCATCCTCGGCACGCCGGCCGGGGCTCCGCAGAAGGGATCGGAGAGCACCTGCACATATGCGGCGCAGTCCGGGCGCGGCGAGATCATGCTGCACCTGCTGCCGCTGACCTTCGGGTCGAAGGAGGAGTTCCACGCCTTCCTGGTTGAGGATACGGAGCAGACGAACGAGCGGTTGAAGAAATCGCTGGGCGACGCGGTGAAGCCGACCAAGGTGGAGCCGGTGCCGGACGTCGGAGAGTCGGCGTACTACGTGGATCCCACGCTCATCGTCCTCAAGAAGGGGAGGGTACTCAGTATTCTCGCGGCCGACAGGAAGCAGGCGGTCGAGGTGGCAGCGAAGGCGGTGCCGCGATTCTGAGGTTGGCGGAATATCGCGCAGATCCACTTGTCACCCTGAACGGAGCGAGGCGAGCCGTGAAATGCTTTCGGGATTGCCGCCGTGGTGCCCTGCTCGGCGTGCTGGTCGTGCCGCTAATCGCCCTCGGCTGCGGCGGCACCGACGAGCGCTCCAGCCGCGAGGTCCCCGAGGTGAGCCCGGCGCGCCTGGAGGAGCACATCCGCTATCTCTCCAGCGACCGGCTCGCCGGCCGCGGTACCGGCACGCCGGGCTACGACTCGGCCGCCCGGTACCTCGTGGAGCACTACGCCAAGCTGGGCCTGGACTCCGCCGGCACCGAGGGATACCTCCAGCCGATCTCCTTCCGCCGCGCCCGTGTGGTCGAAGGGAGCGGCGTCATCCTCGTCGGAAAGTCGGGACGCCGCGCACTCGCCCCGTACCGGGACTACGTGCCCTCCCCCAATTTCTTCGTCCGCCAGGCCGAGGTGACGGCGCCCCTCGTCTTCGCCGGCTTCGGCGTGACGGCACCGGAGCGGGAATACGACGACTACCGCGGGGTGGATGCCAAGGGGAAGATCGTCGTCCTCCTCACCGGCGGCCCGCCATCCTTTCCTCCCGCCGAGCGGGCGCATTACGCCACCGGCCGATCGAAGCGGGAGAACGCGGTCCGCCGGGGCGCGGTCGGCTTGCTGGTGGTTCGAACCCGGGACCAGAGCTTCCCATGGGACAGGCTGGTGAGGCAGTCCCGCGGCGGCGACATGCGCTGGCTGGATTCGACCGGCGCCCCCGCCGATGTCTCGCCGGCTCTACGAGGCGTGGCGACGCTCTCGGACAGTGCGGCGGCGTATCTGTTCCAGGGCGCACCGAGCTCGCTGAGCGAGGTCTTGACCGCCGCGGAAAAGGGGAAGCCTCCCGCCTTCGACCTGCCGGTGCGGGCCACCGTGCGCACGGTGAGCGTGCATGATCAGCTGGAGAGCGCCAACGTGGCCGGGCTGCTCCACGGCGCCGACCCGCGTCTGCGTGATGAGGTCGTGGTCTATACCGCGCACCTGGACCATCTCGGGATCGGCGAGCCGGTCCAGGGCGATTCGATCTACAACGGCGCCCTCGACAACGCCTCGGGCGTCGCCGCGATGCTCGAGGTGGCCCGGGCTTTCACCTCGCTGGCCGGGCCGCCCCGCCGCTCGATGCTGTTTCTCGCCGTCACCGCCGAGGAGAAGGGGTTGCTGGGCAGCGATTACTTCGCCGAGCATCCGACGGTGCCGATCGAGCGGATCGTGGCGAACGTGAACCTCGATGGACTCGCCCTTCTGTACCCTTTCCGGGAGATGGTGGCGCTCGGGGCCGAGCATTCGACCCTGGATTCCACCGTCGCGCGGGTCGCCGCCCGGCAGGAGGTCACACTCGCACCCGATCCATTTCCGCAGGAGGTCTTCTTCATCCGGAGCGACCAGTACTCCTTCGTGCGCCGCGGCGTGCCGTCGGTCTTCCCGTTCATGGGCATGAAAAGCGATTCGGGCGTCGACGCGGCCGCCCGCTTCAAGAACTGGCTCGCAACCCGCTACCACCTGCCGCAGGACGACGTCGGCCAGCCGATGGATCTCGAGGCCGGGGCCCGGCAGGCGCAACTGGAGTTCCTGGTGGGGCTGGAGATCGCCAACGCGGACGAGCGGCCCGCGTGGAAGGCGGGCGACTTCTTCGGGCGGACGTTCGGGCGGAGCAACCGGGACGAAGCGCCGTAGCGGAGGGGGTCAGCGCAAGGCGATCTGTACCGGGGCCCCGGCGAGGATCTCGCGGCGAACCCGACTCGCCCGCGCGAGGACGCGTCCCGGATAGCGATGGCAGTCGGGCGTGTTCGTCCCCCGCACGCAGCCGTTGTACCGCAGCAGTGCCGCGGTCGAGGTGCTGGTCGCGCGCAGATTCCGGGCGAGGATGAGCGTCCCGTGGCAGATGTTGCTGTCCACGTCCACCAGGTCGTCGGAGTTGCAGAGGCGCGCCCCGGCGTGGAACGGCATCACCTGCATCAGACCCCGGGCCCCGACGGAGCTCTCGGCTTCGGGGCGGAGCGTCGTGTTCTCCGTCAGGAGCACCGCGACGATGAGCGACGGCGGCACCTGCTGGCGGCGCGACTCCCGGAGAACCGCGCCGCTGATTCGCCGTACCAGCAACCGGTCGTCGCTGAACCGGCCGAGATACTGCTCGATGGGCCGCCGCACTGTCTCCGCCGGAAGCGCGGTCTCCGCGCGCACGCTGTCGAGGAGGGTGTGCAGGCGCGGCGCCGCGGGCGGCGTGTCGATCGAGTCCACGGTCACGCTGTCGGCGGTCGCCGCTTTCCGGGAGACTTCGACCGAAGCGGGCGCGCCGGCCCCGGTTATCAGGAGTATGCCGAGCAGTCCCGCCACCGTGTGCTCGCCGCGCCTCACCGTGCTCCAGCCGGTCGCGATGCGCATGATCCCTCCCGTGCGATGGATGCAGAGTCTGGCGGCCGTCAGGAGTTGCACTCGAACTCGCCTGGCACGCCGCCGCCGGACCGATGAAGGGGCAGGTCCTGGGCTAGGCCGCTCGCGGACCCGGATGTGCCGGGGAGAGAAGCGGATGCGGCCCCGGCGCGCGAGCGAAATCTCTTGCACACGGTGTGGCGGCGCCACAGGTCATGGGCGCGATCGGGGCGGAACTGGTGCACCGGGTGGCAGTGGGGGTGGAGTGATTGCGAGCATCGCGGCAGGCTCGGGGCACCTCGCCCCGGTCACTACCGGGCCCGCCACTCATTCGTGCCACCCTCAGCGGTGCTCGGGGCGAGCGTCGATGCTACGCCTCCTCGCCCTCTACCTCGTGGCCGTCCCGCTCGAGCCGCAGCTCCCGCAGCAGCTCACGAAAGCCGGGCAGGTCGCGCAGCGAGTCGTAGCGCGTCTCGCTCCCCAGCCAGACGACGAACGGCTCGCGCCGGCGGACGCTATCCCGCAGGAGTGCCAGCGCGTCTTCCTTCCGGCCGAGCCGCGCCATCGCCGGCACGGGATAGATGGCTTCGCCTCGGCCCTCGGCAAACTCCCGCTCCAGCCCCGCGCACAGCGTCTCCGCCTCTTCCTGCCGCCCCGCGAGGGCCAGGGCGTGTGCCAGAATCCCCCGCACGTAGCCCGTCTGCTCCCCTTCCGTCAGCCGGTGCAACGTCTCCAGGGCCTCGTCGGGACTGCCCATCGCGCTCTGGACCCGGGCCAGCCACAGGGTCGTGAGCCGGTGGCCGGGCTCGCTTCTGAGAAGCCCTGCCAGCGCCTCGCGCGACTGCTCGTAGCGTCGGGCGTAGAAGTAGCACCGGCCCACCGAGAGCCGAACCTGAAGCGACAACGGCTCCAGCGCCTCCGCGTGGAGGATGCGGCGGAGCGCCTCGTCGTGGCGGCCGAGCGCGCTGAGAAACAGCGCGTACCAGGTCTCGACGATCGCGTCGCGGGGGTCCATCTGGAGCGCGCGGCGGAAGGCCGCTTCCGCGGCCGCCCAGTCCCAGTCGTAGAGAAAGTGAACCACGCCGAGCCAGAGGTGGGCCTGGGCCAGCCGCGGGTCCAGCCGGAGTGCTTCGAGCGCCGCGGCGCGCGCGCGGGGCCCGGCGGTGGACCACTGGAGGTCCGCGAACTCCGGAAACCCCAGCATCGCCCAGCACTCGGCCAGCCCCGCGTGCGCCAGCGCGTACCCGGCATCCCGCTCGACCGCCTGCTCGAAGTACTCGATGGCGAGCGAGAGGCTCTCCTGGGTCCGCTTGTGGGCCGCGTAGCGTCCGCGCAGGTACAGGGTGTATGCGTCCGCCACGTCGGTCGGCCGGGGGACGGGACGCACGGTCGCGTGGTCGCCCCTCAGCGGCAGCGCCGCCATGAGCGCCGCGGCCAGCTCCTCCTGCAGCGCAAAAATGTCCTCCATGGTCCGGTCGTAGGTTTGAGACCAGAGCTGGCATCCGTCGGCGGCGTCCACCATCCGGACGCTGAGACGCACGCGGCCGCCCACCTTGCGCACCGTCCCTTCCAGCAGCGCGCCGACACCGAGCCGATCGCCGATTTCCCGCGCGTCGAGGCCCTTGCCGCGGAGCGCGTAGACTGACGTGCGCGAAGCCACCCGCAGTCCCCGTACCCGGCCCAGGGCGTTGGTGAGCTCCTCGGTCAGTCCCTCGCTGAAGTACGTTCCTTCTCCATCCGGTGTGAGGTTGGCGAACGGCAGTACCGCGAGCGCCGGCCCGGCGGGCAGCCGGCGGAGACGCTCGGCCGCGGCCAGCACGCCGGGATCGGGATCCGCGTCGAATTCCTGTCGCAGCAAGGTCTCGTGCGCGCGGGCGACGCGGAGCGCGGCGGGCCGGTCGCCGGCGGCGCCGAGCGCTTCCATATAGCAGACCACGATGCGCGCGTTCGTCGGCTCGACCTGGGCGAGCTGGCGCCACCAGCCGGCGGCCGCCATGAGATCTCCCGCGCCGGCGGCGTTACGGGCCAGGGCCTCCAGGGCGGAGGCGTTCCGCTGCGCCAGGCGGGCACGCTCCTCCTCCACCCAGTGCTCGAATTGAGGCTCGCCGCTGAGGTAAAAGCCATCGAGGAAGGGTCCGCCGTACGCCGCGACCGCCGCGTCGAAGGTCCCCGACTCGAGCGCCGCGGTGAAGGCCTCGAGGTCGGTGGCGAGAACGCCGGGATTGAGCCGGAGGTCCGCCGACCCCAGGAACAGCTCCGCGCAGCCGAGGTCGCGGCGCAGACTGTAGAGCAGTTGAGTGAGCCGATGGTTGGCGGGCTCGGCGGGGGCCTCGGACCAGAGCATGGCGAGGATGCGGTCCCGGCTCAGCCCTCGCCGACCGCCGGCGGCGAGCAGCGCAAGCAGGGCAATCGCCTTGCGCTGGCCGGCCGCGCCGCCGCACGGGCCGCCGTTGGCGGTCACCGCTGGACTGCCGAGGACCTGGAGCTGCAGCATTGTGAGACGCCGCGGAAGGGAGAGCGCCGGCTGAGATCCATCTGATTTTCGGCTGATGCTCAGGACCTATTGTAGGCCTCGTGCGGACCGGGAGCAAGCACACTCGACCCCCGCCGCCACCGACCCTTCACCACGGAGACACCGCCATGTCCAGGTCCAGCGTCGCCTACGCGCTCGTCGCACTGGGAGTACCCGCCATCACGGCCACCACCCTCGACACCGCCCCGCTGAGGGAGCGGACCCACATCTCGGGCGTCTTCTCCATGAAGGTAGGCCAGCAACAGGCCTTGCCGGTCGCGAGCCCGGCCGATCCTGTCCTGCTTCTCACGGAGTCGTCCGGCACCAACCGCAGCACCGGAAAGGTGGCGTACATGGACGGCGCCCAGGTGATCAACCGGGAGATCGCCGACCTCACCCAGGGCAACGGCCCGCACCAGGGATACCTCACGGAAATCCAGGGACCGGACACCTCGGTGGCCCGATGGCAGGGCAAGGTGGTCACCACGCTGGGGCCGGATCAGAAGCCGGTCACGCGCTTCGAGGGATCCTGGTCCAAGCTCAAGGGGACCGGCCGGTACGAGGGCATCACCGGCGCGGGCAGCTACCAGGGGAGGATGACCTCTTCCACCGAGTACACGATCGAGTGGCGCGGCGAGATCAGCACCCCGCGAACCGCTTCCCGGTAACGGAGATGACTACACTGACCCCCGCCACTGTCATGCATCCCACGGGGCAACGCCGCCTCGACGAGGCGGTGGCCAGGCTGCGGGAAGCCGCGCGGGAGCTCGCGCGGCTTCCGGTCCCGGACCGAATCGCACTCGCCCGCGACATGCAGGCAGGGTACGTCCGAGTGGCGGACCAACTGGTGCGCGCCGCCTGCGCCGCCAAGAGCGTGCCGCTCGACACTCCCGCCGAAGCCGAGGAATGGGCGACGGGTCCCTGGCCCGTGATCCGCCAGCTCCGCCTGGTGGCGGAGTCCCTCACCTCACTTCACCGCACGGGCAACACGCCGATCGGCCGGCTCAACCGAACAGCGGACGACCGGCTCGCCGTTCGAGTCTTTCCAGCCAACCGGATCGATGGCGTGCTGTTCGCGGGAGTTACGGTGGACGTCCGGATGCGGGCCGGAATGACCGAGGCCGAGCTGCACGCTTCCCGAGCCTCCTGCTATCGGGGCCAGCGGCACGATGGGCGCACGGTGCTGATCCTGGGGGCCGGAAACCTCACCAGTATCCCGGCCATGGACGTGGTGACGAAGCTGTTCAACGAGACGAAGGTCTGCCTGCTGAAGATGAGCCCGGTCAACGCCTATGCCGGGCCCCTCATCGAGACGGCCTTCGCCGAGGCGATCCGACGGGGCTTCCTGGTCGTCGCGTACGGAGGTGCGGACGAAGGTGCCTACCTGGCACACCACCCCGGCGTCGACGAAGTCCACGTCACGGGCTCCAAAGAGACGTACGAGAGTCTGGTCTGGGGCCCGCCCGGTTCCGAGCGAGACTCGCGCAGGGCGCGCGGGACACCGCTCCTGACCAAGCCGGTGACGGCGGAGCTCGGGAACGTGTCGCCGGTGATCGTGGTGCCGGGTCCATATCAGGACCGGGAGCTGGCCTTCCAGGCCGAGAGCATCGCGGGCGCGCTGGTCAACAACGCGGGGTTCAACTGCAACACGCCGCGGGTGCTGGTCACCCCAAAGGGCTGGTCGACCAGGGCGGGCCTCCTCTCGGCGATGGAGCGCGCCCTGAGCGCGGCACCGATGCGCCGCGCGTACTATCCCGGCGCCGAGGAGCGCTGGCAGCGCATCACCGCGGGTCGGGGGGAGGTCAGGCAGGTCGGCCAGGCCGGGAGAGGCGAGCTTCCATGGACGCTGCTGCCGAGCCTGGATGCCACCGACCCGAGTGAGCCGGCGTTCGCCAACGAGTCGTTCTGTCCGGCGCTCGCGGAGACCGAGCTCGGCAGCGACGATCCCCTGGAGTTCCTGGAGCGCGCGGTAGAGTTCGCGAACAACCGGCTCTGGGGCACGCTCACCGCCGACCTGGTCGTTCATCCGGCTACGCTCAAGGATTCCCGTATCGGCCAGGCGGTGGAGCGGGCGATCGCGCTGCTGCGCTACGGCGTCGTGTCGGTGAACACCTGGAGCGGCTTCGCCTTCGTCTTCGGCAGCCCCCCGTGGGGAGCGTATCCGGGCTCGACCTCCTCCGACATCCAGGGTGGGACCGGCTGGGTGCACAACACGACGATGCTGGAGGGGATCGAGAAAACCGTGTTGCGGCATCCGCTCACCGCGGTCCCGAAGCCGACCATCTTCCCGAGTCACCGGACCGCGCACGTGGTTCTGCGTCGGCTCACCCGCCTGGACGAGCGGGCGACCTGGACGCGCGTGCCCGGGGTGGTCGCGGCGGCGATGCGCGGGTAGACCGCAGGGTGAACGGCGAAAGCCCTCACTGGAAGGAGACGCACCATGTCGAGCACCTTGCTGCGGGCCCTGGCACTGGTAACGATCGGCCGGTGAAGAGATCCGGGAAGCGAGCATCGCTGCCGGCTCGGGGCACCTCGCTCCGGTCACTACAGTGCCCGCCACTCATGCTCGGGTTGCTACTAGTGGGTGAGATGATGGCGGGCACCGAGGCTCGCTCCGCGAGGTGCCCCGAGCCCTAGCGCCCTGCGCGTCTATTGGCGATGCTCGGGGCGAGCGGGGGAGGCGGCACGCTCGCAGGGCGTGTTAGGGCACGCCACGGTCCCCACCCGTAGTGGCAAGCCCGCACATGCGTGGCGGGCCCGGTGGCGCCCGGAGAGCGTGCCGCCACACACGCCGCGGTTGACGGGAATCCGTCCGGGTGAGACGTTGGGCCATGGACCTGGAACGCACCGTAGGCCTCCGCCCCGACGGCACCGTCTGGCTTCCCGACCGACGCGCCGCGGTCGGCTCGATCCTCCTCAAGCTGGCGGCGATGGGCGTCGAGATCCCGGCCGAGGCCTCCGGTGACGAGGAGGTGTTCCAGCTGGCCGGCAACCTCTTCGCCCGCTACCGCGAGCAGGCCCGGCTCCTGGCCGACCACCTCTGCCCCGCCGACCGCCGGATCCAGCTCTACCTCGACGAGCTCCAGGGCGCGGCCGGCACCGTGCGCCTTCCGGCCGAGACCCTCATTCTCGACCAGTACGGCCTCGCCCGCGAGCTCAGCCTCCCGGTCGAGGGGGACCGCTACGAGAACGAGCTGGTCTCCAGCTACCGGCTCGACAACGGCGTGCTCCACAACCCCGTCAACGACCGCCGCACCACCCAGGGCGTGTTCCATGTCGCGGAGGGTGGGCTGCCGATCCCGGCGGACAAGACGCGGGTGCCGCTCGCGGTGTTCCTCCCCCTGCTGGAGGAAGCGCTCCGCCCGCCAGCGGAGCTGCTGCGGCTGCCGTTCACGGCGGGCTGGAAGCGGCCGGTAGAGACGATGGTGAGCCTGCTGCTTCGGCCGCTGGTCTGCCCCGCGGTGCCGAAGGTGACGCCGGAGAAGCGCCTCGAGATCCGCTTCTTCGCGCCCGGTGGCCTGGTGAGCAACCTCGACTTCGTCGAGAGCATCTTCGGCAACGCCGGCGACCCCCACCTGCCCGCCAACGACGCCGCGCTCGACGTGGACGGCTGGACCGGCCACAGCGGCTGCGTGATCCTGGCGCCGCACCTCACGAAGATCCC
The DNA here is from genome assembly GCA_963826065.1 of uncultured Gemmatimonadales bacterium. Classification (GTDB taxonomy): domain Bacteria; phylum Gemmatimonadota; class Gemmatimonadetes; order Gemmatimonadales; family GWC2-71-9; genus CAVVWJ01. The sequence goes on along the minus strand of CAWGVP010000006.1, from coordinate 399,334 downwards.
GAAGAAGGATCTCGGTCTGCCGTACGAGCGCGAGGACGAGCTGTACAACGACGGCCGCCCGTTCAAGCTCACCTCGCGCGGGCCCCAGGGCGTGATGGTCACGCTGATCGCCGACAACTACTTCGGGTACTGCAAGAAGGAAGTGAAGACCCAGATCAGCTACAGCGCCAACCTCTTCGGCCTGGCGGAGGAGGAGCACGGCGGCGGCGCGCTGGCGTTCCCGACCTTCAACCTGGGCGACCGCTTCACATCGGATCAGGTGCGGGTGGTGACCGCCGGCCACCGGCTCACCGAGGTACTCCACCTGCTCGGTGACCGCGCGCGGCGCGATCCGAGCGGGTACGCGACGGACGTGCTCTGGCCCCAGATCCATTACATGCCGGAGGACATGGAGATCGACATCCACCGGCAGGATATCACGTGGACGAAGGACGGGGAGCGGCAGCATCTGAAGCTGCTGCCCGGGCGGATCTACATCCACCCGAGCGGCTACAAGATCCGGATGGAGAAACACCACGCGGCGCCGAGCTGGCGGCTGGTGGGGACCGTGCCCGAGGGCGCCTTCTGCCACAAGCCCTGCACCGTCTCCGGCGGCGGGAAGTCGGAGATCAGCAAGAGCCTGGTGGACGCGGTGCTGCCCGGGTCGTTTTACGTGCAACGGTTCGACGAGGACATGGCGCAGGTGCAGCGGATCCTGACCCGCAGCTACGACAACGTGCGCGCGGAGCGGGGTCCCGCGCGGCCGCTGCTGTCGCCCGAGCGCTCGCTCGGCTCCGTCGTCAAGCTGCTCACGCCCAACCCGGACGACTTCACGCCGGAGTACAACGCCTGGCTGGAGAGCATCCCCAACCACGTGCGCGCGCTGGTGTTCGTGATCAAGCGATTCCACCGGCCGGAATGGGGTGACGATTGGCTGTCGCACTTCGGCGTGGACATCATCAACGGCGCGCCGGGGCACGAGCTCAAGTACGAGGGTCGCAAGCTGGTCGCCAACTACCTCCGCATCGGGCGCGACAGCCACGGCGCCTGGCGCACCTACAAGCTGCGGCAGGACTTCGTCGCGGCCGATAAAGTGCAGATGGAGGACGACATCACCGCCTCGGTCGTGGTGCCCGCGCGGCGGCTGATCGGACTGCCCGGCGAGTACGACGGCCACCCGAGCCTCAAGCTGGCGCAGAACTGCGAGTACCGGCTGTTCCAGCGGCCCGACGACGCGATCCACCCGGGACAGGACCAGCAGGCAGAGAAGGACATGTCCGGGCCGGGGCTCTTCTGCTCCAACTTCCAGCCGCTCGCCCGCGACGACATGCAGCGGATCCGTGAGGACGTCGCCGCACACGATGCGTTCACCGCGCCGATGCGGGAGCACGTGAACAGGAACGCCGCGCGCGAGGGCGAAGGCTGGTCCATCTGTTCCGCCAGGCCGCGGATCGTCGGCGGCAAGCCGACCAAGAACCCGCGCTACCTTCAGCTCCGCCCCGACATGGCGCGCCCGCGCGACCGATACGTCGCCGAGATCGGCGCCCGGCTCAGCCGGCGGCTGCCGCTCCACGCGCCGGTGCACTTCCCGGTGATCGCCGTGATGTCCGGCCGGCGGAACAATCCGCCCGAGGCTGGCATCCGGCCGCTCTGCGTCTACGGCCCGATCCACTACCAGGAGCTGCCCGAGCTGTTCATGGACTACGTGTGCTCGCTCACCGGCACTTCGCCCAGCACCACCGGCGCGGGGTCGGAGGGCGCGCTCACCAAAGGGCCGTTCAACGCGCTCGCCGCCACCGCCGACCTCAACAACGCGCTGGTGTCGTTCCTCCTCACCGGGTACGCCGGATTCAGCTCCGCGGCGGGCTTCGTCGGGCCGCATTACCGGATGGACCACGACATCAGCCTGCTGATCCCCGAGATCTGGTGCCGGCTCTATCCCCACGAGCGCGATCCGAAGCATCTGATCGAGGCGGGGCACCTGGAGCGGCTGGAGGACTACGACTTCGACGGGACCACGGTGCTCGCGAGCCGGCTCGGCTGGCGGATCACGGCGAAGTTCGTCCACACGTACTTCGGGCGGGTATTCGACAATCCGACCGCGGTGTTCACCGACGACATCCTGAAGCCGGAGCTGCAGGACGCGGGCGTGTTCGCCGACGGGGTCGCGAACATCGTGGAGGCGCAGCGGCGGGTGGCGTCGAGCTACTTCGAGGACGGGACGATCGAGGACGCGTGTCCGCCGCTGCGGGCGCTGCTGCACATCATGGCGCACGGGGAATTCGAAGGGCGCACCGCCGCCGATCCCGCGGTGCGCGGGATGTTCACCCGGGAGGCGCTGCTGGCGAGCGACTGGTACCAGGAGCGGCTGGCGGTCAAGCAGCGGCGGGACATCGCGCTCTGGGAGCGGCACGTGCGGAGCCTGACGGAGTTCCTGGCGAGTCCGGGACATCGCGACGAGGCGGTACGCCTCGGCATCCCGCGAAGGTTGGAGCATGCGCGGGCGGAGCTCGATCGGGTGCGGTTGCCGGAGTACGTGAAGGCGCTCGTGGGGACCATCGGGGCGGATCCGGTGCACCGGCCGGTGCATGGGAGACCGGAGCGGACGGCCCGCGGCGTGGCAGTGGCCGTGGAATGAGGCGCGCCGGCATCGCGAGGGGCACCCCTCGTTTCTTCCACCTGGCCGCCGTGCTCGGCCTGACCCTGCTGGCCTCGCCATCGACTGTCCCAGCTCAGCAACCCTCCCAGCAGCCTCCCCTTTACCCCGGCTCGATCGACTCCGCGCGCCTGGCCCGCCTGGTCGATGGGAACCTGGCCGCGGCCCGGAAAGCCTACGAAGGCATGCTCGCCGTTCAAGGCCGCCGCTCGGCGGGTAACACTATCCGTCGGTGGGATGAGGCCCTCGACCGGGCCGGCCAGGCTCAGGGACTCGCCGAGCTCGCCATGCATCTCCACCCCGACAGCGGCGTCCGGCAGGAAGGAGCACGCGGGCTGGAGCGGGTGAGCAAGTTCCGGAACGGGCTCACTACCGATCCCCGCGCGGCCCGGGCCTTCGAGGCCCTGGACACGACCGGGCTGACCCCGGTCGAGCGTCTTCTGGTGTCGCGCGCAATCCGCGACTTCCGCCGTGCGGGCGTGCGCCTGGCGGAGGCCGACCGGGCCCGCATGCGATCCTACCTCGAGACCCTCGACCGGCTGAGCAACGCCTTCGCCCGGAACATCGCGGAGGATACCACCACCTTCGCCGTGATCGAGGGCGAGGCCGTCGGGATGCCGGCGGACTGGATCGCCCGGCATCGGCGGGATTCTGCCGGCCGGCTCATCGTCACCCTCCAATATCCCGACATCTTCCCGATCCTCGACTATGCCTCGAACCGGGCGCTGCGGGCGCGGATGTGGGAAGGATTCGAGAATCGGGGCCGGGCGCGCAACGTGGTGGTGCTGGACTCGCTGCTTCGAGTGCGGGAAGCGGCGGCGCGGCTCCTCGGCTATCCGACGTGGGCCGCCTATCAGGCAGAGCCGCAGATGGCCGCCTCCGATGACTCGATCGCCGCCTTCATCGAGCGAGTGCGCGAGGCCGCCGCGCCGGCCTCCGCGCGGCTGGCGCCCCGGTTGCTGGAGCAAATCCGTCTGGAGGATGCCTCCGCTCAGAGCCTGGCGATCTCGGACGCCCTCCACGGGATCGAGCTGCTGCGGCGGACCGTTTACCACATCGATAACCGGGAAGTCCGCAACTACTTCCCCTTCGACGCGGTGAAGACCGGTGTGCTGTCGATTGCCGCCGAGCTGTTCGGAGTCACCATCAGGCCGGTCGAGCTTCCGGTCTGGCATCCGTCGGTCGAGTCGTACGAAATGGTGGAGCGGGGCCGCACTCTCGGCCGCTTCTATCTCGATCTCCATCCCCGCCCAGGCAAGTACCAGCACGCCGCGGTCTTTCCGGTCCGAAGCGGCATCGCGGGCCGCCAACTGCCGGAAGGGATTCTGGTCACCAACTTTGCCGGCGGAGGGAAGGACGACCCCGGTCTCATGGACCTGGGTGAGGTGGTCACCTTCTTCCACGAGTTCGGGCACTTGGTGCACCACATGTTCGCCCGGCAGCCCTACGGGACGATCCAGTGGCCCGGCGAGGGCGATTTCGTCGAGGCGCCGTCGCAGATGCTGGAGGAGTTCGTGCAACTGCCTCCGGTGCTCACCCGGCTCTCCCGTCACGTGGAGACCCGCCGACCGATTCCCGACTCGCTCGTCGCGAAGCTCGAGGCGGCCGACGCGCTGAGTCGTCCGCGTGACGCCGCGTTTCAGGCGGCCTTATCGGCCATCTCCCTCGCTATCCACCGCGGGCCGGCTGCGACGATGAACGTGGACTCCATCAGCTACCGGAAGCTGACCGACTACACCGGGCTGACCGTTCCCCAGCCGGTTCATTTCGCCACCGCGTTCGACCACCTGGGCTCCAACAGCTACGGGGCGACGTATTACACCTATCTCTGGTCCCAGGTGATCTCGAAGGATCTCTGGAGCGCGTTCGATCCCCGGCGCCCCTTCGACCCGGGGCCTGCCTACCGCTACCGCGACATGATCCTGCGGCCGGGCGGCGGCAAGACCTCGGCCCAGCTGGTTCGCGATTTTCTCGGACGGAATTTCGGGTTCTCCAGCTGGCGGCAGTGGGTCGAAGGCGCCGGAGTTCCAGTGACCCCCTGATACGTCGCCCGGGGCGTGTCGCCTCCCCCGCTCGCCCGCGACGACGCGGGAACCGAGCTTCACCCGTCCTTCATCGCCGCTTCACACTGCCACCCCAAGATTCGAACAAGTCACGGGGAGGTCAGTATGTCCACGCTTAGGAAAGACGTGTGGGAGGTGTCCGAGGACGACTTCCCCAGAGCCTCGCCCATCGAGGCCCAGCTCGGTTTTCTGCTCCGCTACGCGATCCTGGCTCCGTCCACCCGGAACACCCAGCCCTGGGCCTTTTCGGTCCAGGGGAAGCGAATTCATCTCATCGCCGACTTCCGGAAGAGCCAGTCGGTCGCGGATCCGGATCGGCGCGAACTGTACATCAGCATCGGCTGCGCGCTCGAGAACCTGCTGGTGGCGGCCGAGCATTTCGGTTTCGGGCACGCAGTCACCTATTTCCCCGGTCGGGGAGTTACCGATCTGGTAGCGACGGTCACCTTCGAGCCGAGCGGCGCGCCGTCCCAGGCTCGAGCCGGCGCGCCGTTGGCCGCGATCATCCGGCGCCACAACGACAACCGCGTGTTCCGCCCCGCGCCGGTGCCGGAGCAATTCCGGTTGCGGCTGACGGCCTGCTGCGTGGAGCCGGATCTTCAGGTCCACCTGACCGACGACCGCCACTTTCGCCGCTGGATCGACGCGCTCACGATCGAGGCGGATCAGGCCGAGTTCGCCGACCCGGCGTTCCGGAAGGAGCTGAGCTACTGGATCGGGCAGGGCGTCTTCGGGGAACCGCCTCTGGTGGCGCGGCTGGAGCGGGAGGCCGTGGCCCATGTCAATCTCGCCGGGCCGGTAGCCCGACAGGATCACGCGATCGTGGAGAGCGCCGCGCTGCTGGGTCTGATCAGCGCTACCGGGGACAGCCACCTGCTCCATGTCCGGACCGGGCAGCTATTCGAGCGGCTCTGGCTCACCGCGACGGCGATGGGGGTGAGCGTTCATCCGATGAGCCAGACCATGCGCCATCCGCAGCTGCGAGCCGCGGTGGGAGAGCTGCTCCCGTCGCCGGGATGGACGCCTCAGCATCTGTTCCGGTTGGGATATTCGTCCAGGGAGGAGGAGCACCACACGCCGCGGCGGCCGGTGGACGACGTCTTGCTCTGAGGCGCGCGGGCATCGCGCTGCCGGCTCGGGGCACCTCGCTCCGGGCACTACAGTGCCCGCCACTCATGCGTTGGGCTGGTACGCAGGGGTGAGACGGTGGCGGGCGCCGAGGCTCCCTGCGCGAGGTGCCCCGAGCCCCAACGCCGCTGCGCGGCGGACCGGAACCCCGTGCATGCGGCTGCCCGTTTATTCGCGGGGCTCGGGGCGAGCGGGGGAGGCGGCAGCTCGCCCGGCGACAGACCAACTCCCACACTCACCCCGACGATGAACCCACCACCCCTTGTGGCGGGCGGGTACTCACGTACCTTAGCCGCGGTGATCTGTCTCCCCCGGACACGACACCATGGCCGCCATCCCCACCACCCGTGCGACGACTGAAACGCGCGATCGCGAGCACGGCGTAACCGCCGGTCTCCAGAGCCGCGCTCGAAGCCCGCCCGCCGCCCCACGCCCGACCTGACCGGAGATTCATCCTCTTCACCCGATGGACCTGAAGGGAACATTCCCATGCGTCCGCTTATTGCTCTGCCCATCGTGGCCGGGTGCGTCTTGCTCGCGACCGGCTGCAGCGACAGCCCGACCGATCCCACGTCCCCGCCGGTCGACGCCATCAGCGTCGCCCACTTCCTGCCCAATCACAACACGCTTCGTGCCAAGCTTCAAGAGATCCTCGAGGAGCAGAACGGTGGCCTTGGCTTCGAGATGTGGGCTACGATCCTCGATCGCGACGGCAGGGTCGTCGACGTCGTCTTCAGCGGCGAGCATCGAGGCGACCAGTGGCCCGGCAGCCGCGTGATCTCGGCCCAGAAGGCCAACACCGCGAACGCCTTCAGCCTCGAGGGCTTCGCCCTGAGCACCGCCAATCTCTTCGCCGCGACGCAGCCCGGTGGAAGCCTCTTCGGCCTGCAGGAAAGCAACCCGGTGGACACCGACGTCGCCTACGCCGGCCCCGCGTCGGCCTACGGCAAACACAACGACCCGATGATCAAGAAGCGCATCGGCGGCATCAACGTCTTCGGCGGCGGTCTGGCACTCTACTCGCCCAGCGGCACGCTGCTCGGCGGCGTGGGCGTGAGCGGCGACACCTCCTGCAGCGACCACATCATCGCCTGGAAGCTCCGCCACGCGTTGAACCTCGACAACGTCCCCGCGGGGCCGGACGCCGACAGCAACACCGACAACATCATCTTCACCGACGGTACGCTAGACGGCTTCGAGCATCCGTCGTGCTTCGACACGCCCGACCAGGGCGATCACGTGGCGATCGCCGATGCCCTGCCGACCACGCATCCGGTCGGCCCCGAGGAGTAGTGGGCGCCTCGCACGACGGTGCCCGCCGCTCGTGTGCGGGTCGCGACCCGCAGATCACCGGGTGGCGGGCACCGAGGCTGCCTGCTGCTATTTCCCCCTTTTCGACGGATACGAGCCTTGATGGCGCGAGCTTCCGGCAACGTGTACTTGGCAGCATCGCGTGGTTGGTGGATGTAGGCCCAGGCTGCCCCACCAGCCTTTCTCAGAACACGTACCGCGCGCTGATCTCCGCCTGCCACCGCGACTGGAGGTCCTGGACCTCATTGCGTGCGGGGAGCCTCAGCTGATAGATCCCCCGGCCGCGACTGGTGTCGTAGCCCGACAGGCGAAGCATCGGGACCGTAGGGTTGTTGCTGAAGGTGGCGCGGTACTGCCCCCACTTGCTGCTGAACAAGTTTGCCAGGTTGTAGAGATCGAGGCTCAGCTCCAGTGATTGACCGGCTCTCGTGGGCACCGACTTCGACAGCCGCGCGTTAATAGTCCCGAACCACGGATTGCGGCAGGCATTACGGCTCAGCAGGCGGCCCCGACTCCCCCGAAGGCACGGTTCCGCCTGGATGAAATCGGCGAGCCGGGCGTACTCGGAGGCCGACGCCGCCACCAGCCTTCCCTGCTGGTCCGGCTGCACCAGCATGATATCACCCCCGGGCCCGACGCTCTCCGGCACGTAGACCACATCGTTCGGCTGCAGGCCGCCGAGCCCGTCCGCGTTCGCGTCGCCGTCCACGACGTAGGTGAAGGCCGTGCCGGACGCGCCACTATAGGACACCGAGAGCAGCGCTTGCAGCGGCAGCGGGATCAGCGCATACACATGTACCCTGTGGGGGATCTCGAAGACCGAGGGCCGGAGCCGGCGCCCTTCCAGCGTGCCGTCCAGCGGGTTGAAGTCGAGGTTTCCGCGGGTCTCGAACACGATGAACGACATCCGGTCCCGCGCACGAGTATGGGTATAGAGCGCACCGCCCTCCAAGCCGTGGCCGAACCGCTTGCGGATCTGCGCCGAGAGCGACAGTGCCGCATCCCCATGGCGGTTCGATACCCGGACCACGGTCCGAAAAGCCGGGCGGAGGCGTGCGATGGTGGGCGGGCCCGTGGGATTGAGGCTGCCGTAGAGCGGCCGCCCGCCTTCGCCGGCCGCAGCTCCTATCGGTGGGCCGAGATTGGCATCGCTGAGATACAACTGATCCACCGCGCGGGTGTAGAGCACGTCGAGCGTGCCGACCGCCCCTCCAGGCAGACGCTGATCTATGCCGAGCGACGCCTTGAAGGCGCGGGGGAAGCGAGCGCCCGGCTCGAAGAAGCTGAGTAACGGGAACGGCCCACTGCCATCGGCGCAACCGGCCGGCTGATTCACCGGATCGAACGCGGGCACCGCCTGGGCACCGAGGCAGGTCACCATGAGCTCCCGGCCGCTGTCGTGATACGCGCTGCCGACCCAGGTGTAGGGCAGATGCCCGCTGAACCAGCCGACGCCGCCCCGAAAGAACGTGCGCCCCTCGGCCCGCAGGTCATAGTTGATGCCCAGACGCGGCGACCACAGCGGGTCGCCGCCCGGCAGCTCGCCGGTGTCCACCCCGAGCTCGTCCAGGAGCGCGAGGTTCGTGGCGATGGGATCCGGCAAGTACGGGATGTCCAGCCGGACGCCCGCGGTCAGGGTGAGTTCGGGCGCCGGAGACCACCGATCCTGGGCATAGACGCCGAACTGGCGCACCCGGAACGACACCTCCCCGCTGTCGGCCGAGCCGTACAGGGTCCTCGAATAATTGGTCGCCTGTCCGGCCTCGAGCCCGTCCAGGTTGCGGAATCCCCACACCCCCGGTGAGCCGACCAGCACTCCGTCCCTGAAATGCATCAGCTCGCCCCGGGCGCCGATTGTCACCACGTGGTCGCCCAGTCCGACGGTGAGATTCTCGCTCGCCTCCAGGATGTCCTGACCGAAGGACTCGGTGGGGCAGCGGGCGCCGGGGCCGGCGCTGAGCATGCCGCTGTCGGCCGAGGCGGAGATGCGGGGAAGGGTCCCGCCCGGCTCGCACCGATCCCGCACCCGCACATGGCTCAGGATCAGCTCGCTCGACCACCGGCCACCCAGCAGGCTGGTCCAGATCAGACGAGACGAATGGGTACCCGAGAGATTCCGCTGGGCTACCGAGCTGAGCGCGTAGAGACCGAAGCGCCGGTCCGGAGAGCGAAGCGCATCGCCGTGCCGGTAGTGATGCGATGCTTCGAGATGATCGTTGATCCCGAGCTGGACCGACACCTTGGCGAAGAGATCCTCGGCCGGCTGCGGACTGCCGACCGGTCCCAGCGTTCCCGGCTCGAGACCGTAGGTGTCGCGTAGGATACCCTGAAACCGGGTTGCGCTGGCGTGGCGTATCCCGATCTGCAGGCTATCAGCTCCGCCGAGCGTATCCGTGATGAGCGGACCGGGATCGGCGAGCGTCCGTCGCTGGACGTCCAGACTCAGATAGTAGTGCGCCCTGTCCCGTAGCAGCGGCCCGCCGACCGATCCGCCGAGCTGCCAGTTGGTGAAATCACCGGCCTCGTCTCCCACGGCGTTCCTGCCGACCAGGGCGCGGTCGGCAAGGAACGCGAACAGAGAGCCGTGAACCGTGTTGGAGCCCGACCTGGTGACCGCGTTCACCAGGCCGCCGGTGAACCCGCCGTGACGCACATCGAACGGCGCCGCGTGTACCTGGATCTCCTCGAGGGCCTCCAGCGAGATCGGCCGGGGCAACGTCTCCCGGCCAGGGAGGCCGCCCCGATACAGGTCGTGATTCAGGCCGCCGTCGATCCGGAAGCTGTTCGTCATGCGGCTCTGTCCTCCGATCACAATCCCCCCGGTCCGGGAGAAGACTGATGACGGAGACAGTGCGGCCTGGGGGCTCAGCAGAGTCAGGTGGAGAAAATCGCGGCGGGGATTGGGCAGCCGGGCGATCGTGCCGGCGTCGATGACCTCCGCGGGGCCGGTACGGCCCCGATCCAGCGCCGGGTCAGAGGTCGCGGTCACCCTGAGCTCGGGCAGCTCGAACGGCGCGGGGTCGAGCGCCAGGTCCACCGCCATGCGCTGCCCGAGCGCCAGGACGATTCCGGCCCTGGCCGCGGGTGCGAACCCGACCGCACGCGCCTCGACCCGGTAGGGCCCGCCCACCTTCACACCCTCGAGGAGAAATCGGCCACTCGACCCGGTTACGATCTCCCATCGGCGGCCGTCGCCTTCGTGGCGGACGGTCACCGCGGATCCGGCGATCGGCGATCCGTCCTGGTGGGTGACGGTTCCGGTCAGCGCCGCGGTCGTGATGCCCTGGGCGAGGAGAAGTTCGGGCACCGCGAGCAGCGGCAACAGACCGGCCCACCACATCACGGGCTCAGCGCCGCCGCGCGCCGCCGCGCCGCTTCGACCCTCGGCTGCAGCCGGGCATCCGCCTCTCGCCACAATTCCGCGAAGCTCCGGTACGCCGTCGCCGCGAGTCCGCGGTCCCCACGTTGTTCGTACAGCGCGGCGAGAGATTCCAGGGCCGGCCCCCGCTCGAACGCGTCCTCTGTGATTCGGGTCAGCGACCGGGCAGCCAGGTATCGGCGGTACACCGCGAGGGCGGAGTCGGGCGCGCCGGCCTGCCGGTACAGTCGGGCCAGCTCGGGATGATCGCTCAGGCGAATGTACGGCTCGTCGAAGAGGCCCACCCGCAGCGCCGGAGCGCGCGATGCCTCGCGAAGCTCGGCCAGCGCCTGCGCCGGGTTGCCCTCCGCCGCGGACGCCGCCGCCCTGACCCGGTGGAGCATCCACCGATCCGGGCGCTGGAACTCGGCGGCGAACTCCTGCTCGTACCGGCGCAGCCACATCCTGGCATTGCGCGGTTCACCGGCCCGGGCGTAATACAGCGCGAGCGGGAGATAGGGACGGGCGAGCACGTCCATCGAGTCCACCGGATGGCGGTCCAGCACGTCTTGGACCTCGGAGCGGCCGGTCGAGTCGCCGCCCAAGAGCCGCAGCCTCGCGGCCGCGGCCGCGATCTCGATCGCCGCCCCAGGAAAGCCGAGCGCCAACGCCTGGTCCCTCAAGTCGCGGAGGTGCCCGACGGCTTCGTCCAACCGGCCGCGGACGGCATCGGTCTCCGCCTGCACCCGCAGATCGTTCCGCAGACTCGACTGCCGGCGGATACGCGCGGCCAGCTCGTGGGCGGCCTCGTAGCCGCCCGAATCGGCCAGGAACCCGACACGGAATTGAAGGGCCAAAGTGTTGTCGGGCCGGCGCCGGCTGTATTCGGCCAGGATCCGCGCAGCCTCGGCGTCATTGCCCAGGGCGTGCAGCACCTGCACGTGTGCCAGCTGGACACCGCCCGACGAGCGCCCCGCGGGCCAAGCTCTTCCGCCCTGCTCCATGGCCTGCTTCGTCTGTTCAATCGCCCGCTCGGCCGCCGCCGTCTCGCGGTTCAGCTGAAGCGCGGCCGACGCCTCGAGAACGAATCCCGCCTCGCCGGGGGTCGCCTTGACAGCTTCGAGGTGCGCCTGGAAAGCAGCGAGGCTTCTGGGCAGGTCCCCGGTCACGTGCCAGTGATAGAAGCCTTCGATCGCGCTGCGTTCGCGCTCGGGGAGCGAGTCGGCGAGCCGGAAAGCGCGGAGCACCGCCGGGATCGCCGGGGCGGTGGGGAGCCCCGCGAGCGCCGTGTTGGAGGCGATGGCCACATGGGCGAGCGCGAAGTCGGGATCGAGGGCCACCGCCTCCCGCATCACCTCGAGCGTCCTCAGGTAGTCGCCGGCCGCCCGCGACGCGATGGCGAGCTGGAGCTTCTCCAGTGCGGGCAGCGATCGGGTGGTGTAGCTCCAGAGCGCACCCGTCGGCACCTGGATCGGCGCGAGTGGCTCGCCCAGTCCCTGCTGAAGACCACCGGACAGCCTTTGAATCGCGGCCGGGATGTCGGCCGAATCCCGCGCCATCGCCGTGGCGGCGTGGACCACGTTGCCGCTTGCCGCCTCGACGATCCTCGCGCTGAGGGCGAAGCCGCGTCCGGCCTTCGACACCGCGCCGTCCACCACCAGCTTGATTTCTTCTCGTGTCGCCAGCTCGCGGGCGGCCTCCGCAGTGAGCGGCGCTCCCGGTGCGAGACGCATGCGACGCCTGGTCTCGGCGATGCGCTCGCTGCTGAGAGAGGCGAGGCGCGGTGAGGCCGCGAGCTCGTCGCGAATGAACTCGGCGACCATCGGCCCCAGCGTGGAGTCGTCGGTCCGGTTCGCGAAGTCGGCGACGACGAACAACTCTCGAACAGCAGCGCTCGCTCCGCTCCGGCCCTGAGACCACGCCCAGAAGCCGAACAATGCCAGGCCGACCACACCGATCACCGCGCCGACCCTGGGGATCCACGGTCGGGACCGCGTCGCCGCCGAAGCGCCCGTCCCACCGAGCGCTTCGAGCCGGGACACGAGCTGGTCAACCTGCTGCCATCGGCTCTCCGGACGCTTCTCCAGGCACTGCATCACCAGCTCGGCGAGCACCGCCGGCAGCTCGGGTCGTTCGAGGGCGAGTGGCGGGGGCGGCTCCGTGAGGTGCGCAGTCAGGACTTCGTGGGAGGTCTCGCCACGAAACGGCGGCCGTCCGGCCAGGAGCTCGTAGGCCAGCAGTCCCACGGCGTAGATGTCGGCCCGATGGTCTACCCGCGGGTTATCGCCGATCTGTTCCGGTGCCATGTACGTGGGGGTGCCCAGCGTGAGGCCGACGGCGGTATCGGCCCATGCTCCGCCGGTCGCCTCGGTCACCGCTTTCGCCACGCCGAAGTCCGTCACCAGCGCACGCCGGCCGGAGAGGAGCACGTTGTCGGGTTTGATGTCGCGGTGGACTATGCCGTGCTGGTGGGCGTGCGACAGCGCCTCGCACACGTCGTGCAGAATGCGCACCGTCTCGTGCACCGGCAGCGGGCCCTCCCGCGCCAGCCGCTCCCGCAACGAGAGGCCCGACTCGAAGGGCATGACGTAGTATAGAAACCCGTCGGCCTCGCCCGAGTCGTAGAGGGCGACGATGTTCGGGTGGTTGAGCCCGGCGGCGATCGCGATCTCCCGCAGGAACCGCTGCCGTCCCAGCAGCGCCGCCACCTCGGGGCGCACGACCTTCACGGCCACATCCCGCTCGTGCTTGAGGTCCCGCGCCAGGTACACCACGGCCATCCCACCCCGTCCCAGCTCCCGCACGATTCGATAGCGCAGCGCCAACGTCTCGGGCACGGGGATGCCGTCGTCGCCGAGAATCTCCGCGAACGCCTCCGCGGCCGGACGGTCGAGCAGCGGATCGGGACGCTCGCACTCGGCGAGCAGGCGCTCGAGCTCCACGCGGCGCGCCGCATCGCCGGCACTCAGCTCATCGAGCAGCGGCGCGCGCCGGTCGGCCGGCGCATCGAGCAATGCGTCGATCATCGGGGCGAGCAGTTGCCAGTCCTGAGGCGTGATCGAAGAAGCCACCTTGACTCCGGAGCCTGGCGTGAAGCGCGATGTCGGGTTTCGAGACTGTTCGTCGTTATCCGCTATGAAGCCGCTGGAAGGGTGCGGCAAATCCAGTATACGGAACGCCACCGGGATCGGAAAGATGCGAATCCACCCAGTCCTTGCACTGATCGTGGGGATAACCGTCGCGTCCTGTGACGACGCCATCGACCCATCGGCCCCCGGGACGCTGGTCGTCTCCACCACCACCGATGGCGACGACCCCGATACCGACGGTTACCTGCTCACGATCGACGGAGCCGAATCCCTGGCTCTCGATCCCACCGGAACCACCGAGGCGGAGGTCTCGCCGGGCCGGCACACCTTGCGGCTGCTCGGCGTGGCCGAGCATTGCTCGGTGGCCTCCGCCACCTCGCTCGAGGTGAACGTCCCGCCCAGGGGCGCGACGTCGGTTGCCTTCGAGATCAGCTGTCTGGTGACCGGGGTTCGGATCACGACCACCACGACCGGCCTGGACATCGACACCGACGGCTTCCGCATCGCGGTGGACGGCACCGACCGGGGACCGGTCGGCTCGAACGACGCCGTATTGACCCGCATGAATCCAGGCAGCCGGACGATCTCACTGACGGCGCTGGCGTCGAACTGCAGGCTTGAAGGCCCATCCTCCCGGACCGTGGCCGTTCTCGATCGCCAGGTCGCCAGCATCGACTTCGAGGTCGTGTGCACGGCGAGGACCGGGGTGATCAAAGTCGTGGTCGAGGCCACCGGGATCGACATGGAGCGTGCCTCGATTGCGACGGTCGATACGGTGATGTCCTTGTTCGTCCAGCCGGGCAACCCGGCCTACTTCGCACCGGTGCCGCCAGGGGATCACGTCGTCACACTCGCTCCCCCGAGCAACTGCTCGATCGAGGACGACCAGCAACCCGCATCGGTGACCGCAGGCGAGCTGACCCGCGATACCGTCGAGATCACCTTCTCGGTGACCTGCGAACTGAACTCGGCCACGCTGCGAATTACGGCCCCGACCACTGGCAGCATACCGGCGGGCCGGTACAGCGTGTGGGACTGCTACGACTTCTACTGCTATTACGCGGAGTTGCTGGGCCATCTGGCTCCGAACGACACCTTGCAGGCCAGGGTAAGCGCGGGCAGTCACAGCCTCCTGCTCTACGACGTGCCGGCGCGCTGTGACGTCAGTTATCCACCTACGCCGCTCACGCTCATCCCCGGCGATACCCTCGACGTCGAGTTCCAGGTCAGATGCTCGACTTGACGGCGCTCCGGAGGTGGTGGATGCGTCACCACTCGCTGCTGCTCCTGGTCGCATGGCTCGCCCCAGCCTGCGACGATGGCCCCGGTCCGTCGACCGACGGGACGCTCGTGATCTCCACCTCGACTGCCGGGAACCACCCCGACCCGGATGGCTATCTGCTGGTGCTGGACGACCTGGACACCCTCGAGCTCGAGGTCAGCGACACTGCCGAGCTGGAGGTGGCCGCCGGCCCGCACACCTTGCAAGCGCTGGGCGTGGCGGAGCACTGCTCGGTGGCGCCTGAAACAGCGTTGGAGGTGGATGTGACCGCGGGAGGCAGGACGCCGGCCGAGTTCGCCTTCGACTGCCCCGGCACCGGCATCAGCGTCGCGATGACGACGACGGGTCTGGATTTCGACGAGGATGGCTACCGCGTCACCGCCAATACCGTCGATCGAGAAACGGTTCTCGCCAACGGGGTGGCCCTGATCCTCCTCCAGCCCGGGGAGGTAACGATCGAGGTGACTGGCCTGGCGGCCAATTGCGAGATGGAGGGACCCGCTTCCAGGTCTGCCACCATCGTGGACCGGGTGATCGTGCCGATGGACTTCGCGGTGACATGCACGGCTAGGAGCGGAGTGATCGGCGTGGCGATCGAGACCTCGGGCGTGGATCCCGAGGGCGAGTACCTGGCCCTGGTGAACGGAGTCGGCTACGTCGCCTGGCCGGATCGGACGACGTATCTGACGGGCATCGCGCCGGGCGACCACGTCGTCACGCTGGGTGTGCCTTCCAACTGCTTGGGTGAGACCGACCCGCAGTCCATCACCGTGACTGCCGGCACCACGATCCGTGATACCGCGGACGTGAGTTTCTCGGTCACCTGTGAGACCCGGCCAGGGACCTTGCGGGTCACCGCAATCACCACCGGCACCCCGTTGGCGACCGACTACAGCGTCTGGATTTGCGAGGAGGGGTTCTACTGCCGGTTCTATCCCTACCTCCTGGGTGCGCTGGATCCGAACGGCACCCTGATGGTGCCGGTGGAGCCGGGCAGCTACGAGATCTGGCTGGAAGACGTCCCCTCGACCTGTGGCATCCGAGGACCGTCCCTGTTCACCATCGCGCTGCGAGACACGGTCGACGTGGTCTACGCTGTTTCCTGCCCGTAAAGGGGGAGTCACCCATGGTTCACCGCATCCTGGTCACTCGACTCATGGCAATCTGCGCGGCGGCCGTATCGGCGGCGTGCTCGGAAGACGCACCCGTCGCGCCGGGCATGGTGCACGACATGACGGGGAATGATGCCGCGATCACTCTCGATCCTTTCACCTATCGCGCGCCACTGGATCCGTACCGCCTCCACCAGTTACCGGCCTTCATGATGCATTCGAGCGACCGGACGGACATCGTGATCCAGAGGCTCGTGTTCACCCCCGGCGCCGGTATGTGGCACACCCATCCGGGACCGAGCTTCGTCTACGTCATCGAGGGGGAGATCAAGCTCGACCGGTTCACCCCGAAGGACGGCTGCACGGAGACCCCGGTGTCCGGACCCGGCAAGGCCTACTCCGAGGCGGCGAACGAGGTGCACCGCGCGGTGGTGGTGAGCGCCGAGCCCGCGGTCGTGGTGGTCACGCGATTCAACATTCCGGTGGGGGGAGCCATCACCGTTCCGGCCGAGGATCCAGGATGTTGACTAAGGCTCCATGGCGCGCCGGAGCAGCATGCGCGCCTTGGCCCAGTCGCGCTGCACCGTCCGCACGGTGATGTCGAGCACCTCGGCGATCTCCGCTTCGCTCAGGCCCCCGAAGAACCGGCACTCGACGACCCGCGCGAGCCGGGGCTCGGTGGCCGCGAGGCGCTCCAGCGCCTCATCGAGCTGAAGCAGCGCCTCGGGCTGGTCATCCGGGCCGATGCGGCCTTCATCGAAGGAGACCCGGATTCGTCCGCCGCCGCGCTTGACGGTGGCCCGTGCCTTGGCACGGTCCACCAGCACGTGCCGCATCGCCACCGAGGCCAGGGCGAGGAAGTGGGCGCGATCCTGCCCGTCGGCCCGGGACTGATCCACCAGCTTGAGGTAGGCCTCGTGCACCAGCTCGGTGGTGGAGAGCGTCCCGCCCCGGCCGCGGTGGCCGAGCTTGCGATGCGCGATGGCACGCAGCTCGTGGTACACGAGCGGCACCAGACGCTCGATCGCGTCGAGCCGGCGGGCCCGCAGGTCGCTCAGCAGGTCGTTGGGTGGTGTCAAACGGCCGTCCCGACGGTCATGTCGTGCCTGGAAGGATTCTCTCGTTAACCCGCGTAGTCGGGCACGCCACAGCCGGAAGATCGGGCGCGCCCCACGCCGCCGCAAGCAGGGTTCACACTGGAGGCACTCGATGCGTGCCAATCCGCTGCTGCCAGGCCTGGTTGCCTTGCTGGCATTCGGCTGCGGGGACCCTCACGAGCCATCGCCGGTCAATCTCCGCGTGCGGGTATCCACCATCGGCGTGGACCAGGACAGCAGCTACGCTGTCCATACCGGTGATGGCTCGTCGCACCGGTTTCGGACCGCCCTGTCCCTGTTCCTCTCGCTCGGTGAGCACGATGTGGTGCTCGACCAGATCGCGCCCAACTGCGCGGTCGAGGGTCCGGACACGGTCCGGGTGACCATCCTGTCGGGCGAAGTCGCCAGCATCGTCTTCGAGGTCGCCTGCCGGGCTCTCACCGGGGCCATTGCGGTGACCGCTCCGACCATCGGCCGGGACACCGATCCAGACGGTTACCAAGTATTCGTGGACGAGGTCTTCGTGACGCGGGTGTTCTCCAGCTTCCCGGCCATCATCGAGAACGTGCCGCCGGGAAGCCACGTCGTGCGGCTGGACGACTTCAGCGCCAACTGTCGCGTGAGCGGCTCACTGGAGCAGACGGCAGTGGTGACGGCCGGCGGGCTCACCCGTGACACCGTCCACACCCTGTTCGCCGGCTCGTGCGATGCGATCACCGGCGACGTCCAGATCATCACGGCCACCAGTGGAGCCCGACGAGATCAGAACGGTTACACAGTGACGGTGAATGGTGTCCGCCTGATCGAGCCGTGCGACTTTTACGACTACTATTGCGATCCGGACACACCACTCATGCTGCTGCCGACCGGCACCTACGTGTCGTTTTTCCTCTCTCCCGGCGACTACACCTACCAGCTCGGCGATATCGCGCCGAATTGCGTGGCGGTCGATGGCGACACGCGGACGGTATCGGTCATCCCTGGGGAGACCGGGACGGTCCGGTTCGACGTCACCTGCGAAGGCACCTGAGGCCGCCTATGCCACGCGGCGTCCCGATGGTTGTGGTCGTCTGCCTCGCCGGGTGCCTTACCGAACCCGTCGAGCTTTCGATGCCGGCCGTCGACAGCACGGCCGTTTCCACGGTGCCCGGCAATGCCCTCGGCGCAGTGGTCACAGCGTATGTCCGGCACGCCGACAGCGCGGTCGTTGAGTTCGGGACCGCTCAGGCGGGGGTGCTGGACAGTGCCACGCCCGCCGTCAGGGTCGAGGAGGATTCGGCGATCATCCCCGTGCTCGGCCTCTTGCCCGAGACGGCCTACACCCTGGAGGTGACGGCCTACGGTCCCGGCGGCACAGGGAACAGCGAGCGATTCCAGGTGACGACCGATGCCCTTCCATCCGACTTGCCCAGTTACTCGGCGGGGGGCATCAATCCATCCCCCGGGTACGTCGTCTTCGCCGCCATGGGCTACGGCCTCGCCATCGACAACACGGGACGGGTCGTCTGGTACGTGCGACTCGCCGAGCCGGTAACGCTCAACTTCCAGCCGCAGCCGACCGGCCGGTACTACACCAGCCCCATCGAGGCGGATCCCGGCAATCCGGCACCCTGGCTGGAGATCGACCAGCTCGGACGCGTGACCCGCAGGCTCGGCTGCGTTCGCGGTCTGGTGCCACGGTTTCATGATCTGATCGCCCTACAGGACGGCTCCTACTGGCTTATGTGCGACGAGACCCGGACGATGGATCTGTCGGCGCTGGGTGGCGCGGCCGGCGCGCAGGTGACGGGCACCATCGTTCAGCACGTAAGTGAGTCGGGGGCGCTCCTGTTCGAGTGGAGCCCCTTCGATCACTTCGCCATCACCGACCTCGACAGTGCGAGCCGCACCGTGCCGACCGTCAACTGGACCCACGGGAACGCGCTCGCTCTCGATGCCGAGGGTGACCTGGTGATCTCATTTCGCAGCCTCAGCGAGGTCACCAAGGTCGATACCAGGACCGGCGCCGTGGTCTGGCGCATGGGCGGATCTCGCAACCAATTCACGTTCGACGAAGCCCTGCCTCCATTCAGCCGGCAGCATGGGGTACGGGTGACGCCCAGTGGGGAGCTCGTACTGCTCGACAACCTCGGTCAGGATATCGGGAGTCGGGGGGAGCGCTATGCGGTGGATCCCGCGTCACGCACGGCGCGGATGATCGGATCGTATGATCCGAGTGTTCCCGCGGTCGCGTCGTTGGGTGGTACCACGCAATATCTGTCGAATGGCCACATCCTCATCGCCTACGGCAACGGGGGCAGGGTGGAGGAGTACGACGAGGCGGGACGCGTGGTGTGGCAGATCGAGGGCGACGCCGGGTACGTGTTCCGTGCGCAGCGGATCCGGTCATTGTACGCGCCTGGAGTTCGCGACTGAGGGCCTGACTGCGGCCATCGCGGCAGGCCCGGGGCACCTCGCTCCGGTCACTACGGTAATCGCAGACAGAACAGCCTCGCTACATCCCCACATAAATCCGCCTCACGTGTCGTGTCGTAGACCCGATAGCGCGGCAGTCTTTCGGCGGCGCCGGTACCTCGAGATACCGTTCCAGGACTTGGAGTCAGCGACATGAGGCCCGCCCGAACCCTAGCGTGCGTTGCCGTTTGCATGGCGTCCGCCATGGCCGCCACCCCGGCGCCGGCGCAGACCTCGCGCACCATCCGCGGCACCGTCGAAAGTGCCGAGCATGGCGAGCCGCTGGCCGGCGCACTCCTCCGCTCCCTCGCCCCGGGGTCCCCCACCCTGGCGACGTCGAGCGAGACCGGTGCCTTCAGCCTCACCGGCCCGGCGGACCAGTTCCGGCTGCTGGTCGTCCGGATCGGCTTCGTCCCCGACACCGTGCTGGTACCGAGCGGCCAGGAGACCATCGCGGTCCGCCTGCGGCCGACGGTGGTGGAGCTGGACACGCTCACCGTGACCGGCCGCGCCGACGATCTGATCGGCATCGCCAGCAGCGCCTCGCAGGGACGGGTCGGCGCCGGCGACCTGCGCTCGCGGCCCATCGCCCGGGAGGGCGAGCTGCTGGAGACCGTGCCCGGCGTGATCGTCACCCAGCACTCGGGCGACGGCAAGGCCAACCAGTACTTCATCCGCGGCTTCAATCTCGACCACGGCACCGACTTCGCCGACCCGGTTCGAGGGCATGCCGGTCAACATGGCGTCGCACGCCCACGGGCAGGGCTACACCGACCTGAACTTCCTGATCCCCGAGCTGGTGGATCACCTCGACTACAAGCTCGGCGTGTACCACACCGAGCTGGGCGATTTCGGCAGCGCAGGCGGGGCCGAGTTCCACCTGGCGCGTAGCCTGCCCGCGGCCGTTCGCGGGCATCAGTGGCGGGGAGCACGGGCTGGCACGGTTCGTCGCCGGCGCGTCCAGCCGGCTCGGCGCGGGCGACCTGCTGCTGGGCGGCGAGGTCAAGCGGTACGACGGGCCCTGGACCCTGGACGAGGAGATCCGGAAGTACAGCGGCGTGGCGCGATACTCCTGGAGCAGCGGCCGGTCCGAGTTCTCCATCCTCGGCACTGGCTATCGGAACACGCTGGAACTCCAGCGACCAGATTCCCCGCCGCGCCATCGGAGCGGGCTGATCAGCCGGTTCGGCAACATCGACCCGACCGACGGCGGCGACACCCAGCGCTACAGTCTCTCCGGATCCTGGCGACGTGACGCGGGCCGGGTCGGTCCAGGAGGCCGGCCTGTACGGGATCTATTCCGACCTCAGCCTGTTTTCCAACTTCGCCTACTTCCTGGCCGACCCCGACCGGGGCGACCAGTTCAACCAGCGGGAGGACCGCGTCATCCTCGGCGGGAGCGCGAGTCATCGCCAGCTGGCGGAGGCCTTCGGGGTCGAGCACCGCCTCAAGATCGGGGTCCAGACCCGGGCCGACTTCATCGACGATCTCGGGCTCCACCGCACGAGCGCCCGGGCCCGCATCGGCACGGTGCGGCAGGACGACGTGCGGGAATGGGGGACCGGCCTGTTCGTCGAGGCGGAGTCCGAGCTGGCGGCCGTGGCTCCGCAGCGTGCTCGGCCTGCGGGGCGACTATTACGACTTCGACGTCTCCAACAGCAGCATCCCGGCCAACGCCGGTCACCGCACGGCGGGGATCGTGAGCCCCAAGGCGTCCCTGATCCTCGCCCCGTCGGCAGGCACCGAGGTGTACTTGAGCGGCGGCCTCAGCTTCCACAGCAACGACGCCCGCGGCACGACGATCAGGGTGGACCCGCTGACCGGCGACCCGGTAGACCGCGTGGACCCGCTGGTCCGCTCGCGCGGCGCGGAAGTCGGCGTCCGCCTCACGCCGCTGCCCCGCTGGCGCTCGACGGTGTCGGCCTGGGGGCTGGAGCTCGACGGCGAGCTGCTCTTCGTGGGCGATGCCGGGATCACCGAGCCCTCCTTTCCCAGTCATCGCGTCGGCCTGACCCTGGCGAACTTCTACCGGCCGGTGCCCGAGCTGGCGCTGGATCTCGACATCTCCCTGGCCCGGGCGCGGTTCGACGACGTGCCGGCGGGCGAGGACCGCATCCCTGGAGCGATCGAGAACGTGGTCGCGGCGGGCGTGGCCTGGACTCCGGCCGGCGACAGCGGTCCGTTCGGGGCCGTCCGCCTGCGGCACTTCGGGACCTATCCGCTGATCGAGGACAACAGCGTGCGGGCGGGAGGGACGACGCTGCTCGGCGCGGAGGCGGGGTATCAGCTGGCGTCGGGGATTCGGCTCGAGGCCAGCGTGCTCAACCTGCTGAACGCTCGATCGAACGACATCGAGTACTACTACGCGTCGCGACTGCCGGGGGAGCCGGCGGAGGGCGTGGAGGATATTCACCTGCATCCGGTCGAGCCGCGGAGGTCCGGGTCATGCTCGCTTGGGGGCTTTGAGTGCCGGCATCGGTGCAGGCTCGGGGCACCTCGCTCCGGTCACTACAGTGCCCGCCACTCATGCGTCGGTTTGCTACGATGGGTGAGATAGTGGCGGGCACCGAGGCTCCCTGCGCGAGGTGCCCCGAGCCCTGGCGCCGCTGCGCGGCGGGGACGGAAGCCCGTGCATGCCGCTGCCCGTCTGTTCGCGGTGCTGGGGGGCGAGCGGGGGAGGTGGCACGCTCGCAGGGCGCGTTAGGGCACGCCACGGTCCCCACCCGTAGTGGCAGACCCGCGCATGCGTGGCGGGCCCGGTGGCGCCCGGAGAGCGTGCCGCCTCCCCCGCTCGCCCCGTTGGTGACCACCCCGCAAAAGGCGACAGGGACACCCGAACCAGCGTGTCCCCGTCCATCAACGTGAAGCCAGTACGATCACCGCCGGTCCGATCAGCAGATCACCGCAGCATGGAACGCCTGATCCGCGAGTGCCCCGCCGAAAAACAGCAGCTGCCGCACCTGCACCCCGAAGCTCTTCGTGGTCGCGCCCGGGGTGATCTCGACCGTCGCGGGGGAGAACGGCACCCCTGCGTTGACCGACCCGCGCGTCGCGATCGCGGCGCAGGCGCTGATGTTCAGGTTGTTCGCGATCTGGTAGTTCCCGGTCGAAGGCTTGCTCGACGTCGTCCCGGTCGACCCCCGGTGCTTGACCCCGTTCGCCTTCACGACTGCGAACCGCGAGCTCCCGGTTCCCGGGCAGATGACCGCCAGGTGGAACGGCACGCCGTCCTGGAGGCCGCCGCCGGGGTTCTTGGTCTCGATGTAGACCGTCTTCGAGTCCGGGCCCTTGCCGGTGTAGACGCCGGACGGGCTGAACACCAGGCCGTTCGCGGGATCGGCGACGGTCGCCAGGAAGGCGCAACCGCCTACGCCGCTGGTGAAGCGCACGTTGTACCGGCCGAAGCCAAGCGGGGTGAGGGTGGTTCCGCTCGTCGCGCGGATCAGGTTGGCCGAGTACCCGACCACGGCGTAGCGGGTGCTGAGCGGCCCGCAGGCGACCAACAGGTTGAACGGCCCGTCGGTCAGGCCGCCGCCCTGGTTCTTGGTTTCCACGTAGACGCCGTTGGCGCTGGAGTGACCGCCGGCGGTAAAGACGCCGAGGGCCTGGCTGTAGGCGTTCTTGGTGGTGGCGATGTAGGCGCAGCCGGCCACGTTGCGGTCGAAGGTGACTTCGTACCGGCCGACGCCAAGCCTGGTGGTACCGGTGACCCGGCTGCCGCTGGCCAGGGTACCGTTCAGGTTGACCACGGCCCAGAGATGCCGGACGAGGGACGAGGCGACGGGGCCCGCGGTGGGCTCGAGCGTAGGCGCGGCCTCAGGGGCGAGGTCGCCCAGGTCCGGGGCGTCGGTGCGGGGGCCGGTCGAGTCCTGGCAGGCGGCGAGCAGCGCCAGGGCGGCGAGGGGGAGCAGGGAGCGGTTCATGACTTCCTCCGGTCGGGAGAGACGATGTGGTCCAGCGCCGTCAGGCGGCGGGCTTCGTGAGGCCGCGAAGTGCGGCCTCATTCGGGTACACGGCAAAGGCGCCGGAACTGGATCATTCGCTGGGACCCGTGGCCGGGGGCGCCAAGCTCCGCCCTGCTTGACGGGCCGATACGGCCTTCGTATCGTCGCTCTGGGAGAGCGCCCCCGGCCTCCCTCCTCCCGCCCGCAAGGCGCACCTGTCGTATGAGTCCTTCCTCACCCGCCGACGTCACTCGGCTGCTCCAGGCCTGGAGCGACGGCGACGCCGCGGCGCTCGACGAACTGCTCCCCGTCGTGTACCGCGAGCTGCACCGGCAAGCGCAGCGCTACATGCGCGGCCAGTCGCCGGGTCACACCCTTCAGGCCACCGCACTGGTCAACGAGGCCTACCTCCGTCTCGCTGGAACCGATCCCGTCGACTGGAAGAGCCGGGCGCACTTCTTCGGCGTCGCGGCGAAGGCGATGCGCTCCATTCTGGTGGATCACGCCCGGGCCCGGCGCGCATCGAAGCGCGGCGGCGGCGCCGAGCCGGTGACGCTCGCCGCCGCCGACGAGGCCGGCGCGCAGCAGGTGGAGGTTCTGGAGCTGGACGAGACGCTTCAGCGGCTCGCCGATCTGGACCCCCGGAAGGCGAACCTGGTGGAGCTGCGCTGGTTCGGGGGGCTGAGCATCGAGGAGGCGGCGGAGGTGCTGGACGTGTCGCCGGCGACGGCGAAGCGTGAGTGGAGGACGGCGCGCGCCTGGCTCCGACGCGAGCTCGCCCCGAGCGGCGCCGGCTGAGGTCGGATGCAGCGAGAGCGGTGGCGCCAGATCGAGGAGCTGTTCGAGGCGGCGTTGGAGCGCCGGCCGGAGGACCGCACGGCCTTCCTCGTCCAGGCCTGCGGCGGCGACACGTGGCTTCGCCGGGAGATCGAGTCGCTGCTCGAAGCCGACTCGGGCGCGACCGGCTTCCTGGAGCACGCGCGGCGTCGCACGTCTCACCCATCACCCGACCTCCTCCCCCGCCTCCAGGCCGTCCTCGGCGCACGCTACACCCTCGATCGCGAGCTGGGCGGGGGCGGCATGAGCCGCGTCTTCGTGGCGGAGGAGACCACCCTCGGCCGTCGGGTGGTCGTGAAGGTGCTCGCGCCGTCGGTCGCCGCGGAGCTGGACACGGGCCGGTTCGAGCGCGAGATCCGCATCGCGGCCAGTCTCCAGCATCCGCACATCGTGCCGGTCCACTCCGCGGGCGAGGGCGACGGCCTCCTCTACTACACGATGCCCTTCGTGGAGGGAGAGTCCCTCCGGCAGCGCATAGACCGGACCGGAGGGCTGCCCCTCGCCGAGGTGGTACGCCTCCTCCGCGAGATCGCGGACGGACTGCTCTATGCTCACCGGCGGCGCATCGTTCACCGCGATCTCAAGCCCGCCAATATCCTGCTCGAGCAAGGCCACGCACTCATCATCGACTTCGGGATCGCCAAGGCGCTCTCGGTTGCCGCGGAAGGGCCGCACGCCTCTGGCACCACCACCACGGGACTGGTGCTCGGCACGCCGACGTACATGGCGCCCGAGCAGGCGGCGGGAGACCCGGTGGATCACCGGGTCGACCTCTACGCGCTGGGGTGCGTGGGTTACGAGCTGCTGACCGGGCGCCCGCCGTTCCGCGGCGCGTCGGCCCGGGAGCTGATGGCGGCCCATCTCGCGGACGATCCCGATCCGGTGACCGATTACCGACCGGGAACACCGGACGCCCTGGCAGACCTGGTAATGGCCCTGCTGGCCAAGCGCGCGGACGACCGGCCGGAGTCGGCCGAAGTGGTGCTCGGGGTGCTCGACACGGTGGACGTCTCCGGTGCCCAGGAGGCGGTCTCGCCGGCCAGGACGCCGGCGCGGCGCAAGACGCCGGCGGCGGGTGCACGCCCCGCACGATCCCGCCGCCGGCCCGCGGCGCTGGCTGCGGCGGGACTGCTCGTGGTTGCGGCCGGAGTGGTCGTCGCGCGCGGGCTGCGCACCCCGGGCGACGCGTCCGGCGATGGCCGCACGATGCTCGCCGTTCTCCCGTTCGAGAACCTCGGCCGGCCGGAGGACGAATACTTCGCCCGCGGGCTCGCGGAGGAGATCACCAGCCGACTGGCGAAAGTGCAGGGCCTGGGCATCATCTCGCGGACCAGCGCGAGCCAGTACGGCGAGACCGACAAGACCGTGCGTCAGATCGGCCGGGAGCTCGGCGTGGACTACGTGTTGGAAGGGAGCGTCCGCTGGGAGGGCAGCGGCGGGGGGATCCGGGTCACGCCCCAGCTCGTCCGGGTGAGCGACGATCGACAGCTCTGGTCGGAACGCTACGACGCCAGGCTCGCCAAAGTCTTCGAGGTGCAGGCCACGATCGCGGAGCAGGTCGCGCGCTCGCTCGACCTCGCCATCACCGGACCCGAGCGGCAGGCGCTGGCGGCACGTCCGACCGAGAACCTCGAGGCGTACGCCTACTACCTCCGCGGCAATGACTACCTGATCGGCAGCTGGGGCGAGGACAAGCGACTCGGCATCGCCATGGAGATGTACGCGAAGGCGGTCGAGCTCGATCCCGGCTTCGCCCTGGCCCACGCCCGACTCTCCCAGGCGCACTCGAACTTCTACGCCTCTACCGTGGCCGGGCGACCGGAGGATCTCGACACGGCCAGGACCGCTGCGGAGACGGCGCTCCGACTCCAGCCCGACCTGGCGGAGGCGCACGTCGCGATGGCCTACTATCTGTCTCGCGGGATGAAGAAGTACGACGAGGCCCTCCGCGAGCTCTCGATCGCCGACCAGCTCCAGCCGAACAGCGGTGAGGTGGTCGAAGCGATCGGCCTGGTGGAGCGACGGCGTGGAAGACTGCGTGAGGCCGTCGGCCACCTGAAGCGCGCGGCCGTGCTCGACCCCCGGTCCGCCGACATCGCGGCCGACATCGGCCGGATCAACTGGTTCCTGCGAGCCTATCCCGAGGCCGAGCAGCACCTGGACCGGGCCATCACGCTGGCGCCCGACTGGGTGGTGCCCTACGGCCAGAAGGCGTGGCTCTACGTCTCCTGGCGAGGTGACGTAGACGAAGCGCGACGGGTCCTGAGCGAGGCGATCCCCACGCTCGGTCTGGGCAACCTCGCCGGCTACCTGAACCCCGACGCGATGTTCTTCCTGCCGCAGGACGGGGCTCACGCGGCGGCGTTCGAGGAGCTCGCGCCGAGAGACTTCGAGGACGACACCGCGCTATACGCGTTGTGCAAGGCCGAGTGGTACCGGCTGCGCGGCGCACCGAAGCTGGTTCGGGCCTACAGCGACACCGCCCGGCTCGCCCTCGAGGGAGAGCTGCGCGAGACCCGAAGTCTGCCGTGGCGGCGCGGCTTTCTCGGCTACGCCTATGCCGGCCTCGGCCGCCGGGAGGAAGCGGTGCGCGAGGGCGTGGAGGCCGAGAAGATGGTGCCGAGCTCCGCCGATCCGATGGCGCGGGCGTTCGTGACCTTCGGGCTGGCGCGGACCTACGCTATGGTGGGCGACGCGGAGGCCGCGATCGAGCGGCTGGAGTACCTAATGTCGATTCCGTCGCTGGTCTCGGTGCCGCTACTGCGGGCGGATCCGACCTGGGCCGGAATGCGGGACCATCCGCGGTTTCGGCGGCTGCTCGAACGGGGGGTGGGGGACGGGCAGGTGGCTATGCCGGACTCGTCGTAAGCCGCTCCTGGCCTTTTGCGCAGCGGGGCGGTACGGTAGAGAGCACGCCTCGCCGAATTCTGAGGTTGCCTGCGAGCCTCGCGGCCGGCTCGGGGCACCTCGCTCCGGTCACTATAGTGCCCGCCACTCATGCGGTGGGCTGCTACGACAGGTGAGATAGTGGCGGGCACCGAGGCTCCCTGCGCGAGGTGCCCCGAGCCCTAGCGCCGCTGCGCGGCGAGTGTGACGAAAGCCGGTCCGTGGGGCGTGCCCGCCCTCAGCGATGCTCGGGGCGAGCGGGGGAGGCGGCACGCTGGCAGGGCGCGTTAGGGCACGCCGCGGTCCCCACCCGTAGTGGCAGGCCCGCACATGCGTGGCGGGCCCGGTGGCGCCCGGAGAGCGTGTCGCCTCTCCCGCTCGCCCGGAGAGCGTGTCGCCTCTCCCGCTCGCCCGGCGCACCCCACGATCCCGAACCGGAGCCCAAGAGTGCCAGACGCAGCGGCCCCACCACTTGAAGGCCCCGCAGTGATCCCAGGCCGGAGCCACGGCAAGCTGCTCCAGGTCCTGGGCGTCTCCTTCGGCATCGCGGTCATCATCGGCAACACCATCCTTGTCGGCATCCTCCGCACCCCCGGCGACGTCGCGACCCGCCTGCCGAGCCCCGCGCTCTTCATCGGCGTCTGGATCCTCGGCGGCCTCTACGCCCTGCTCGGGACCATCTCTCTGGCGGAGCCGGGCGCGATGATGGCCCAGTCGGGCGGGCAGTACGTCATCGTGCGCCGCGGACTCGGGCAGTATCCGGGGTTCGTGGTCGGCTGGAGCGACTGGCTCTCCACCTGCGCCACGACCGCGCTCGGCGCGATCGTCTTCACCGAGTACCTCGAGCCGCTGGTCCCCGCGATGGCGGGCCGGCGGGTGCCGGCGGGCGTCGCCCTGGTGCTCCTCTTCGGGCTGCTGCTGTGGCGCGGGATCAAAGTCGGCGACCTGTCGCAGCAGATCCTCAGCGCCCTCAAGGCGCTGGCGTTCGGGACCCTGATCGGCGTCTGTCTGCTCTGGCCGGTGGCGGCGCGGGAGACGGTCGCGCCGGCGGCGCTGCCCACGGGGATGGCTCTGGTGACGGCCGCCGTCATGGCGCTTCAGGCGGTGATCTACACCTACGACGGGTGGACCGGGCCGCTGTACTTCGGCGAAGAAGTGAAGAACGGCGGCCGCGGGATTCCCCGCGCCATGGTGCTCGGCGTCCTCCTCGTCATGCTGATCTACGTGCTCGTCAATGTCGCGTTCGTGCGGGTGCTCGGCATCGAGCGGATGGCCGGCGATCCGTTCGTGGCCGCGACCGCGGGCAGGGCCTTGTTCGGCGACAAGGGCGACCTGGTCATACGGTGCCTGGTGCTGCTGTCGATCCTCAGCGGGATGAACGCGTGCCTGCTCATGGCTCCCAGGGTAGTCCTGGCGATGAGTCGTGACCGGCTGCTCCCGGCCGGCTTCGAGCGCGTGAACGGCGGCGGAACTCCGACGGTGGGGCATTGGACCAGCGTCGGGGTCGCCGTGGGGTTTATCGTCTCCGGTACGTTCAACACGGTGCTGGCGCTCTGCGCGTTCTTCTTCGTCGCTTCGTACTCGATGTCCTTCATGAGCGTCTTTGCCCTGCGCCGCAAGGAACCGGACACACCGAGACCATATCGGGTGCCCGGCTTCCCCTTCACCACCGGCCTCGTGCTGGTGACCTCACTGGCCTTTCTCGTCGGCTCGGTGGTCAGCGACTGGGGCAACAGCTGGAAGTCGCTCGTGCTCCTGGCACTCAGCTATCCCGCCTACCGGCTGATCCTGGCCGCGAGAAGCAGCTCGGGAACGAGCTGACGATGCGATTCACGCGGGCCATCGTTCGTCCTCCGGCGGCCACGTTCGCCCAGGGCATCACCTCGTCCGGCCTCGGGCCGCCGGACCTGCCGCTAGCGCTCGAGCAGCACGGGGCGTACTGCCGACAGCTCGAGCGGCTGGGCGTTGCCGTCGTCCAGCTCAGCCCCGATCCGGCCTTTCCCGACTCCACTTTCGTGGAGGATGCCGCCATCGTCACGGCCGGGGGTGCGATCATCACCCGGCCGGGGGCCGCGAGCCGCGCCGGGGAAGTGGAGGCGGTCGGCGCGGCACTCAGCCGATGGTTCCCCGAGCCGCCGGAGATCGCCGCGCCGGGGACGGTCGACGGTGGTGATGTCTGTGAGGCCGGGGATCACTTCTTCATAGGACTCTCGCAGCGCACCAATGAGGCAGGCGCCGCGCAGCTGGTCGAGTGGCTCGCGCGCCTCGGCTTCGGCTCCAGTCTGTTCGATATCCGCGAGAAGCCGGGCCTGTTGCATTTGAAGTCCGGCCTCGCCTGGCTGGGGGAGCGGCGGATTCTGGCCACCGCGGAGATCGCGGAGCACGAGGCGCTGAGCGGCTGGGAAGTGGTGCGGTCGCCGGATGGCGAGGAATACGCGGCCAACTGCATCGCGGTGAACGGCACGCTGCTGGTCGCAGCAGGCTTTCCGGAGACGCGAGCGCTGCTCGGCGGGCTCGGCTTCGAGATCGTGCCGCTCGACATGTCGGAGTACCGGAAGATGGACGGGGGCCTGAGCTGTCTGTCGATTCGTTGGTGACCGCCGGTCGCTGGGACTCGGTCGCATGAAGTTGCCATCACTCTTCACTGCCCTCGCTACGCTACAGACGCTGGCGCTCGCGACGACGCCGGTTTTCTCCTTCGCCCAAGCGCCCGGCCCACCACCCAACGTCCTGGTGTTCGTCGGCGACGACCTCGGCTGGCGCGACACGAGACCATACGGCAACAGCGCGGTCCGCACGCCGAACATCGACCGGCTCGCGCGCTCGGGCCTCCTGGTGAAGCGTGCGTTCGGCACCAGCCCGCAGTGCAGTCCCTCGCGTATCAGCATGCTCACCGGCCGGTACCCTCACGCGACCGGAACCGAGGACCTGCACATGCCGCTGCCGGAGACGGAGCGCATCCTGCCGTCGTATCTGCGGGAGCGAGGGTGGTTCACGGGCCACATGGCCAAGACCCACTATGGTCCGGCCGCGGAGCGGCAGTTCGAGTGGTATTCGCCGGAGACGGCACCGGCATTTCCTGCCTTTCTGGATGCGGCGGGCGCGAAGTCCTTCTTTCTGTGGGTCGGATTCCACGAGCCGCATCGGCCCTTCCGGCCGGACGCGATCGCCGCGCCCCATGAGCCGGCAGGCGTGAAGGTGCCGCCGCACCTCGCCGATACGCCGGAGACCCGGGCGGACCTGGCGCTCTACTACGACGCGATTGCCCGCAGCGACGAGGCGATCGGCACCATGCTGGCCGAGCTGGAGGGGCGGAAGCTGCGCGACAACACGCTGATCGTGTTCCTCAGCGACAACGGCGCCCCGTTCCCCCGCGAGAAGGGGACCCTGTACGACTCGGGCATCCGGACGCCGCTCATCCTCTCGTGGCCAAAGGTGATACGGGCAGGCTCCGTCTGGGACCAGGGTCTGGTCGGCACGGTGGACCTGACCCCGACGGTCCTCGAGCTCGCCGGCGTCGCCGTGCCGAAGGAAATGCAGGGCAGAAGCTTCCGAAGATTGCTCACGGAGCCATCGGCGTACGCCGGCCGCACTCACGTCTTCAGCGAGCGCAACTGGCACGACTGCGACGAGCACCAGCGGTCTGTCCGCACCGCACGTTTCAAGCTGATCCGCACCGACGCGTACACCGGGCTCCCGCTCTGCACCGCGGCCGACATCGGCGCGAGCCCGTCGTTCCTCGCGCTCCGCGCCCTCGCCGGTGCCGGCGGCCTCTCCGCGGCGCAGCGGCCGCTGTTCCAGGCGCCGCGCCCGCGACTCGAGCTGTACGACCTCGAAACCGACCCCTGGGAGCTGCGCAACGTCGCCGACGACCCGAGGCATGCGAAGGTGGTGCGCGAGCTCGCCGCGGTGCTGCAGGAGTGGATCGAGCAATCGGGGGACTTTCCGGCGAGCTACCGGGTGCGCGATGACAACACGGATCGGGTTACCGGAGTGCAGTTCAGCACGCGGATCCCGCCACTGCGCCATGCGGAGTTACCGGATCAGGAGCGCCGGTGGGGGGTTGGTGGGCCGAAGTGATGCGCTGCGGGCATCGCGGCCGGCTCGGGGCACCTCGCTCCGGTCACTACAGTGCCCGCCACTCATGCGGTGGGCTGCTACGACAGGTGAGATAGTGGCGGGCACCGAGGCTCCCTCCGCGAGGTGGCCCGAGCCCCAGCGCCGCTGGCGCGGCGAGTGTGACGAAAGCCGGTCCGTGGGGCATGCCCGCCCTCAGCGATGCTCGGGGCGAGCGGGGGAGGCGGCACGCTCGCAGGGCGCGTTAGGGCACGCCGCGGTCCCCACCCGTAGTGGCAGGCCCGCACATGCGTGGCGGGCCCGGTGGCGCCCGGAGAGCGTGTCGCCTCCCCCGCTCGCCCAAGCACCGAAGCCCCGCTCGGCCGGAGAGATCTCGCAAAGCAAAGGAGCCACGACCTAGGCCGTGGCTCCAAGTTTCGCCAGCGCGATTCACGCCATCAGTTGGGCCCGCCGGTCCCACCCATCGGCTTCGCATCCGGCCGCAGCGCCTGCACCTCGCGCTCCGCCGAGTAGAGCGCATCACTCACCTCGCGGCGCAGCTCCGCCCAGTTGCTCTCGGTGGCGCCGGCCAGCTTCTCGTAGCTGCGCTCCACCGCCTGCCGGGCGTCGCGCGCCGCGGCGATGGCCTTCACGCGCGCGTCTCCGGCGTCCTCGTTGATGTCACGTCCCAGCTCGGTCAGTTCCTGATCCATCCGGTCCAGCCGCTCGCGCACGTCGCGCTTGAACTCGTCGCGATCCGCGAATGAATCGTCGGTGGGGTCGTCGGCCACATCCTTCGCGGCGTTGCCCACGTCCTCGGCCCCCTCCCGAGCCGCGTCCCCGACATCGTCGGCCGCGTCGGCGACCGCGTCGCCAGCGTTCTCCGTTCCCTCCCGAACATCGTCACCCGTCTCCTCGGCGGCATTGTCGATCCGGCTGGCCGTGTCCGTCCGATCGCGGTCGTTGCAGCCCGTCGAGAACGCGACCATGAGCACAGCCGCTGCACAGGTGATCGCCCTCATAGGTGTCACTCCTCCCGTTGTCCAGCTGTGGATGCTGCATCCTGAGGTAGCGATCATAATGCCGGGAAGTGCCAGCCGTCGTGACAAGGCTCACGGGAGGGCGAAGCGCGACCTGGGTCACAGCCGCGACGTGATCCTACTTCCGTCCGAAGGCCCTTGGGGGCACGGAACGCAGGTACAGCCAAAGCGCTTGCAGCTCCTCGTCCGTCATGTGCCGGTACCCCGTCCATGGCATGGTCTCGTGCAGCATCGATCCGTCGGGGCGCCGACCGTGGCGCATGGCCGTGAAGAAATCCACCTGGCTCCAGCCCGGCATCCCGGCGGGCGTGAGGTTGGACGCCGGCGGAACGCCGGGCGCGCCCATGGGACCTCCCGAGAGCCCCGAGCCATGGCAGCCCCGACACGAAGCGATGCCGGCGATATAGCGGCCATAGGCAACAGTCGGTCCCGCTGGAACAGGAGGAGGATGCCTGAAAGGAGGAGTCTTCGAGGCTACCAAGAGGTTCATCTTCCCGGCCACGTGCAGAGCGCGACCGAGGAGCCGGAGATGGGTAGACGGCAGCTCGTCGGTAAGGGACATCGTCCTGCGAGCATCGCGGCCGGCTCGGGGCACCTCGCTCCGGTCACTACAGTGCCCGCCACTCATGCGTTGGGTTGCTACGCGTGGGTGAGATGGTGGCGGGCACCGAGGCTCCCTCCGCGAGGTGCCCCGAGCCCTAGCGCGCTGCGCGTCTATTGGCGATGCTCGGGGCGAGCGGGGGAGGCGGCACGCTCGCAGGGCGCGTTAGGGCACGCCACGGTCCATACCCGTAGTGGCAAGCCCGGACATGCGTGGCGGGCCCGGTGGCGCCCGGAGAGCGTGCCGCCTCCCCCGCTCGCCCCGAGCATCGAGCACCGAAGCCTTACTTGCTCGCCCCGTCCGCCTGGGCCGCCGCGGCCGGTGCCGCCGCCATGTCCGTCTCCCAGACCGCGATCACGTTCCCTTCGGTGTCCGACAGCTGCGCGAACCAGCCCATCCCCGGCACCGGAGTCTTCTCCCTCAGCACCTTGGCGCCGAGTCGCTCCGCCTTCGCGACGGCCTCGTCCACATCCTCGACCGCGATGTAGTTGACCGGCGGCTGGTTGGGGTACATTCGCGGCATCAGCCCACCGTTGACCCCCTGCCGGACCGGACGTCCCTCGGCGTCGGTGGCGACGGTTTCAACCATCCAGTACTCGATCCCACCGGGATTCTCCCAGCGGTTGATGTTCCAGCCGAACAGCTCGCGGTAGAACTTGGCCGCCCGCTCCGGCTGGTCCGCCGGAATCTCGAAATGCACGATCGTGTGGTCCATACGCCTCT
The DNA here is from genome assembly GCA_963826065.1 of uncultured Gemmatimonadales bacterium. Classification (GTDB taxonomy): domain Bacteria; phylum Gemmatimonadota; class Gemmatimonadetes; order Gemmatimonadales; family GWC2-71-9; genus CAVVWJ01. The sequence continues at coordinate 365,718 of CAWGVP010000006.1, read as the reverse complement.
CCTGAAAGCACGTGGAATGGACAAGCTACGCGGTGCCCAGGAGCCGTCCAGTGCAGTTCAGGATCGAAACGCGAACGTTGCATTGGCCTCCGCCAGGGTATCGAGCAGCGGGGCCGGCCTCCAGAACCCGGGATCGCCATGCGGATTGCGGCCGAACTCCCGGATACGCCCCACCACATGGCTCAATCCCACCTGGTCGGCATGGTACATCGGTCCGCCGCGCGCCCGCGGAAAGCCGTAGCCGGTGAGGTACACCACGTCGATGTCGCCGGCCCGCGCCGCGATCCCGTCCTCCAGAATCCTCGCCCCCTCGTTCACCAGGGCGTACACCAGGCGGTCCACGATCTCGGCGTCGCCGATCCGTCGCGGAGTGAGGCCGAGGCTCGCCCGGTGCGACGCGACGAGCCGCTCCACTTCGGGAGAGGCGACCGGGTCGCGCGGCCCACCGGGATAGTCGTACCAGCCGCCTCCCGACTTCTGGCCCAGTCGCCCGAGCCGGCACAGCTCGTCGGGCAGAGTGGAGACGAGGTAGCCGGGCCGCTCCGCTCGACGACGTTGCCGGATCGCCAGGCTGACATCATGACCCACGAGGTCACCGACCCTGAACGGCCCCATCGCCATTCCGAATGACTCCATCGCCTGGTCCACCTGCTGGGGCGTCGCGCCTTCCTCGACCAGGTACCAGGCCTGCTTGGTATACGCCTCGAGCATCCGGTTGCCGATGAACCCGTCGCAGACTCCCGAGACCACGGCCACCTTGCGAAGCTTCCTGCCCAGCCGAAGCGCCGTCGCCAGGACGTCGGGCGCCGTGGCCCGGCCGCGCACCACCTCGAGCAGACGCATGACGTTGGCCGGGCTGAAGAAGTGAAGGCCGAGCACGTCGGCGGCCCGGCGGGTGAAGCCGGCAATGGCATCCACATCGAGCGTCGAAGTGTTGGTGGCGAGAATGGCGCCCGGCTTCATGACCCGGTCGAGCGCGATGAAGACCTGGCGCTTGACGTCGAGTGACTCGAACACCGCCTCGATCACCAAGTCGGCCTGCCCGATGTCGTCATAGGAGAGTGTCGGCCGAAGCAACGCGATTCGGCGGTCCCGCTCCGCCGATGCGAGCCTGCCTTTGTTTACCTGTGCCTCGTAGATGCCGGCGATCCTCGCCAGGCCGCGGTCCAGTGCGGCCGGCTCGGCCTCGACCAGCCAGACGGGCATGCCGGCATCGAGCAGCGCGACGGCGATCCCCGCCCCCATCGTGCCCGCGCCGATCACGGTGGCTTGGTCCAGCGGGCGGACAGGCGTGGAGGCCGTCACGCCCTCCACCTTGCCGGCGGCGCGCTCCGCGAAGAAGGCATGCCTCAGCGCCCTGGATTCCGGCGAGTCCATCAGCTCGAGGAACGCGCGCCGCTCGACCGCGAGGCCCTCGTCGAACGGCCCTCCGGCGGCCTGGATCGCGTCCACCGCGCGCAGCGGTGCCGGGAGCGAGGGCCGCCGCGCCGACAGCTTCGCCCGGGCCGCCTTGCACGAAGCGTCGAGCACTAAAGGATCGAGCGCGATATCCCGCGCCCGCGGAGGCCGTGTCATCGCGATTTCGCTGGAGAACGCGAGGCTCACCGCTGTCGCCAGCGGATCGCCATCGGCCACGCGGTCGAGCAGGGCCGTGCCCGCCAAATCGGACGCCGGGACAGGTTCTCCACCCACGATCATCTCGATCGCCCGCTCGGCTCCGACCAGCCGCGGCAGCCGCTGCGTGCCGCCTGCGCCCGGCAGCAGTCCGAGCTTCACCTCGGGCAGCCCCACCGTCGCGTTCCCGCTCGCGACGCGATAGTGTGCCGCCATCGCCAGCTCGAGGCCGCCGCCGAGGCAGGCTCCGGCGATCGCCGCGATCACCGGCTTGGTGGATGTCTCCACCTGCTCGATGAGCTGCCGCAGCGTCGGCTCCGCCGTGCTCGCGGGGGTACCGAACTCCCGGACGTCGGCGCCGCCGGAGAACAGACCGCCCGCTCCGGTGAGGACGATGACACGAACCGCGGGGTCGGTCCGGGCGCGGTCGAGGGCGGTGGCCACACCGGCGCGGACGGCGTGCGCCAGGCCGTTGACCGGTGGATTGGCAAAGGTGATGACCGCGACCGAGCGGTCTACTCGATAGTCGCTAACCGCCTGCACGTTCGCTGCGCGGCGAGATCTTCCAGAGCTCACCGTTCTGCATGTCCGTCACCAGATAGAGCGCCCCGTCCGGGCCCTGCCGCACGTCGCGCACCCGCTGCTTCCGGTCGGTGAGGAGATGCTCCTCCCCGGTGACCCGGTCGTTCTCGAGCGTGAGGCGCACCAGCATCATGTCCTTCATGCCGCCGACGAAAAGACTGTTGCGCCAAGCCGGGAAGGCGTCACCGGTATAGAACTGCGCACCCGACGGCGCGATCACCGGATCCCAGTAGTAGATCGGCTGTTCCATGCCCTCGCGCACGGTTGCCGCGCTCGCGATCGGCTCGCCGGAATACTCCTCGCCATACGCCTGCAGCGGCCAGCCGTAATTCTTGCCCTTCTCGACCAGGTTGAGCTCGTCGCCGCCGTTGGCACCATGCTCGATCTCCCAGAGCCGGCCGTCGGGAGCGAATGCGGCCGCCTGGACGCTCCGGTGACCGAGCGTCCAGATCTCCGGCTTGGCACCGTCCTGGCCGACGAAAGGGTTGTCATCGGGCGCGGAGCCGTCGGGTCGGATGCGCAGGATCTTGCCCATGTGGCTGCCGAGCTGCTGAGCCTGCACCCGCATCGGCTCGTCCGAGCGCTCGCCCAGGGTGACGTACAGCATCCCGTCGGGACCGAACAGGAGCCTGGAACCGAAATGCTTGTCGCCGTCATACACCGGCAGCGCGCGGAAGATCACTTTCACCTGTTCGAGCGCCTTGCGGTTGGCGGACAGCACCCCGCGAGCGACGCTGGTGGCGTTGCCGCCACGCCGTGGCTCGGAGTAGCTCCAGTAGATGGTGCGATCGGTGTCGAACGTCGGGCTCAGCACGGCATCGAGCAGCCCGCCCTGACCGTCGGCGTCGACTGCCGGCACGCCGGTGAGCGGCTGCCCCACCTGTCCGGCCGCCGACACGATCCGGATCCGACCCGGCTTTTCCGTCACCAGGAGATCGCCGCCCGGAAGGGGCTCGACCGCCCAGGGGTGCTCCAACCCCTTGGCGACGACGACGACATCGAATGCGACCTTCGAGGTGATGCCGCAGGCGCGGGTCTGGCCCTGGGAGGCCGGACGCTGGTCCGGTGCGTTCGGCTCGCGAGTCTCCAGCGGAGTGCAGGCGGCGGCGCCGGCCGCGGACGCCTGCGACTCGGCCGCCTCGGCGGAGTCATCGGCCCGCGGGCCGCAGCCCGCGGCGGCGACCGCCAGTACGAGAATCGCGATGGGTGTGGTGTGGGATATGGACATGGTCCTCTCAGAGTGTTCCGTGGGATGGATCGGCTCGGCCCGGTTCCCGGGCCTCCGACAGGAACTCGATCAGCATGCGCAGCTTCTGCCGGCCGAGGTGGCCGAGCTGGCGGGCGTGCAGCGCCTCCATGACGCCGTCCAGGGAGCGGAGCAGCTCGAGTCCGGCCTGGGTGATGCGGTTGCGGACGAATCGGCGGTCGTCACCCTGCCGCTCGCGCCGGACCAGGCCCATCTCTTCCAGACGGTCCAGCAGGCGAGTCGCGTCGGGCACCTGCGCCACCAGACGGTCGCGTACCTCGTTGCGGAAGAGTCCCTCGGGCTCGGCCCCGCGGAGGATGCGCAATGCATTGTACTGGGTCGGCGTGATCCGGTGCGGCTTGAGCGCCTCCGCGGTCCCGTGTGCCAGCAGGGCCGCAGTGCGGGCGATGCTCAGCATGGCCTCCTGCTCCAGACTGCGGAACGGTTTCCGCTGCTTGAGCTCGGACTGCAGATTCGGCGACATGCTCTCATCCTAGGTGTTATAACATCTATTGTCAAGGCCACCGCGCCGACCATCACCCCGAGCCTGGCGCCCCCTGCGAGGGAGCCCGGAGCCGTCCCCGGTCCACCTTCCCAAGATGCGTGGTCGGGAGCGAGTCGACGAAGAACACCTCCCGCGGATGCTTGTACGCCTCCAGCCGCTCGCGTACGAATGCCTTGAGCTCCTCCGCGAGCCCGTCGCGCATCTCGCGCGAGACGACATAGGCGCACGGCTTCACCAGCCCATTGGCATCCGTCACACCCACCACGGCCACCTGCGCCACCACCGGATGCTGCAGCAGGCAGCCCTCCACCTCGGTCGCGGAGAGCCACTTGCCCGAGACCTTGAGCAGCTCGTCGGCGCGGCCCCCGTAAGTGTAGTAGCCGTCGCCGTCGCGGCGGACGAGATCGCCCGTCACCACCCACTCGCCCCGGAAGCAGGTTTGGCTCTTGTCCAGCTGCTGCCAGTAGCCGAGCGCGCGGGAGCCGCCCCGACACCAGAGATGCCCCATCGTTCCATCGGGCAGCTCCCTGCCCTCCTCGTCCATGACCTTGACCTCGAAGCCGGGCACCACCTCGCCCAGGGTGCCCCGGCGAATCCGGCCCACGCGGTTGGAGAGGAAGATGTGCCATTGCTCCGCGGTGCCAAGGCCATCGAGCAGCGGGACGCCGAAGGCCTGGTCCCATCTCGCGTGCAGCTCCTCGGGCAGTCCTTCACCGGCAGATGTCGCCAGGCGAAGCGACGAGAGATCCTGGCGGCCCGCGTCGGGGTGATTCACCATCTGATTGATCATGGTAGGCACGGCGACCAGCGCGGTCGGCCGGTGGCGCGCGATGCGGCTGAAGATGGCGTCGGCGGTGCAGCGCTCCTCGAACAGCACGCTGGTAGCGCCCACGGCGAAGGGGAACAGGAGATTGGATCCCATCGCGTAGCCGAAGAAGAGCTTCGGCACCGAGAGCGTGACGTCGTCCTCGGTATAGCAGAGGACGTTGCACCCGTAGCACTGCGCGCTGTTGACGTAGGAGCGGTGCGGCTGCACCGCGGCCTTGGGCCGGCCGGTGGTACCGCCGGAGAAGAGCCAGATGGCGGGGTCGTCGCGGTGGGTGGGAAAGTTGCGCCAGGTGCCCGGCGCCGCGGCGAGGCGCGACCGCCACTCGTCCGTGCCGACGACCAGCAGCGCCGGCGCGTGGGCCGCCTCCGCGGCCGCGGCGCGAAAGGCGTCCAGCCGTTCCGGGGCGATCAGTGCCGCGACCGCCCGGCTGTACTCGAAGAAATAGCGGATCGCGTCGGGCTTGAGCTCCGGGTTGACCATCACTACCACAGCACCGATCTTCAGGACGCCAAACAGGGCCGCCACGTAATCTGGACCGTCCGGCAGGGCGATGATCACGCGTTGCTCCGGCCCCACTCCCGCGGACCCGAGCACGTTGGCGTAGCGGTCGGCCAGAGCCTGAACCTCACGGTAGGTCCACCGCCCGGCATCGGTGACGAGCGCAGTCCGGTCTCCCCGGCCTTCGCGCACTCGGGCATCCAGGAAGAAATCGGCGATGTTGAGCTGTGCGGGAAGTCCTGCAGTCATGGTGAGGACACAATAACCTTGCAGCCGCTCGCCGCAATGACCTGGGAAGAGGCACGGGACATCGCGGGCCCGCGTTCCGTGGCCATCCTGCCCGTCGGCGCAATCGAGGCCCACGGCCCGCACCTGCCGCTGGAGACCGACGTCATCATCGCCCAGGCAATGGCGCGCTCCGGTGCCGCCCGGTTGACGGCTCGAGGCATGGTTGCGGTGGTGCTTCCCCCGCTGACCTACACCGCGGCCCCTTTCGCCGGCGGGTTCGGCGGAACGCTGTCGCTCCGTCCGGAGACGATCACCGCGACCGTGCTCGACATCGCCGCCGCCCTCGCGCGCCGGCAGTTCGGAGTCCTGGCCATCGCCAACGCGCACCTCGACCCGGCCCACCTCGCCTCGCTCGACGCGGCCGTGGACGGGATCCGCCGTGATGGCGTGCCCGCGGTAGCGTTTCCCAACCTCGCGGCCAAACCCTGGGCCCTCCGGCTCGGCGACGAGTTCAGGAGCGGTGCCTGCCACGCCGGCCGGTTCGAGACATCAATAGTATTGGCCGAGCGCCCGGGGGCGGTGCGCGAGGACTCGCGGTCGGGGCTGCCGCCGAATCCGGCGTCGCTCTCCCGGGCCATCCGGGACGGCAAGCAGACCTTCGAGGAAGCCGGGGGCGCCCTCGCGTACTTCGGGTTCCCCGCCGAGGCGACCGCCGAGGAGGGTCGGGCCACGGTGGAAATCCTCGGCGCGATTCTCGACGAGGCGGTTCAGGCGGAGCTCGGCGCGGGAAGCGGACAGCCGAAATGACCGAACTGGCGGGCAGGGTTGCGGTCGTGACCGGCGCCGGGCGCGGGATCGGCGCCGCCACCGCCCGAGCGCTCGCCGAGACCGGCCTGAGCGTGGTGGTGGCCGCCCGCAGCCGAGAACAGATCGACCGCCAGGCCGCCGACCTCGTCGCGCTGGGCCGCACGGCGAAGGCGATCGTCTGCGACGTGACCAGCGAAGCGAGTGTGCAGGAGATGTCGCGCGAGGCAGCCGAGCTGGGCCCGGTCTCCGTGCTGGTGAACAACGCCGGCGCAGCCGGCTCCATGCCTCTCGGCCGGACTTCGCTGGATGACTGGAACCGGCTCATGGCGGTCAACGCCACCGGCGCATTCCTCTGTACCAGGGCCTTGCTGCCCGGCATGCTGGAGCGGAAGTGGGGCCGGGTCGTCAACGTGGCCTCCACCGCCGGCCTGAGCGGCGGGAAGTATCTCGCGGCCTACTCGGCGGCCAAGCACGCGCTGGTCGGCCTCACGCGCTCGGTGGCGGCGGAAGTGGCGGAAACCGGAGTCACGGTGAACGCGGTGTGTCCCGGCTTCGTCGACACCGAAATGACCGCCGAGACCGTGGACCGCATCGTGGACAAGACCGGCCGCAGCCGCGAGGCCGCGCTCGGAGCGGCCCTCGCCTCCGCGGGCCAGACGCGGCTGATCTCGGTGGACGAGGTCGCGGCGGCAGTGGTATCACTCGCGGTCGCGACGCATTCCCCCAACGGTGAGACCCTCGTGCTCGACGGAAACGATTCCATGAGCGGCCGCTTCGCCATCGCCAACCCGGAATCGCTCGGCTCCCCCCGCGGCTGGAACAACGGCATGCTGGCACGGGCAGGGGGCAGATCCTTCTTCATCGCGGGCCAGACCGCGCGTGACGACTCCGGTCGAGTGGCGACACCCGACTTCGTGACGCAGTTCGCCCTCGCGCTGGATAACGTGCTCGCGGTGCTGAGGGAGGTTGGCGGCGAGCCGACGGACATCGGCAGGTTCACGATCTACGTCACCGACATGGAACAGTACCGCGAGAGTCTCAAGCAGCTGGGCGAGGTCTACCGGCCCCGCATGGGCACGCACTTCCCCGCCATGGCGCTGGTGGAGGTGAAGTCGCTGGTCGACCCGCTGGCGATGGTGGAGATCGAGGCGACCGCGGTGCTGGGGTGAGTGGTCGCGCTAAGTGGTTGGGGGAGTGGTCATCCCGAGCGGAGCGAGGGATCGGCTTGCTCATGGGAGTGAGTTGCGATGCTCCGGTGCTCACTCGCATGCCCGGGCCGATCCCTCGCTCCGCTCGGGATGACCGCGTGGGATGACCGGCGGCGCGGGTCACGGCGTCGCACTAGAGGAGGACCACCACATGGATCTGGGCCTGAGAGGCAAGTCGGCGGTCGTGACCGGTGCCAGCAAAGGCATCGGCCGGGCGATCGCGCTGCGGCTGGCCGAGGAGGGAGCCGGCGTGGCCATCTGTGCTCGCGGCGAGCCGGCACTGCGGGAGGTGGAAGCCGAGCTGCGCAAGCGGTCCGTCCCGGTCTATGCCGCCGCGTGCGACGTGGGGAACGCCAACGCGCTCGACCGATTCCTCGACGCGGCACGGGCCGGCCTCGGCGGCGTGGACATTCTCGTCAACAACCCGAGCGGCATCACCCTCGCGGACGACGAGGCCGCGTGGCAGGGCACCGTGAACGTAGACCTCATGGCCGCGGTGCGGGCCTGCTGGAAGGTGACGCCGTGGATGGCCGCCGCCGGCGGGGGTGCGATCGTCCACATCTCCTCCATCGCCGGCCTCGAGGCGACGGTCTTTCCCCCGGCTTACGGGGCGGCCAAGGCCGCGTTGATCAGCCACGCGAGCTCGCTCGCATTCACCCTCGCCACGCAGAAGATCCGGGTGAACTCGGTGGCGCCGGGCTCGATCGAGTTTCCCGGCGGCCTGTGGGCGCAGGCGAAACAGGACAATCCCGAGTTCTACGGGGCGATCCTCGCGGGCATTCCGAGCGGGCGGCTGGGCACGCCGGAGGAGGTGGCGGACGTGGTCGCGTTCCTGGTGTCCGAGCGGGCGAGCTGGGTGACCGGCGCGTGTGTCGTCGTGGATGGCGGACAGCACAAGGGGAATCTGTAATGCTCATGGCCCCGGGGTCGTTCCTCTATTCGGTGGACGTCGCGACGGCCGTCGCCACCATCACGCTCAATCGCCCCGATCGGCTCAACGCGCTCACCTTCGAGGTCTACACCGAGCTCAGAGACACCTTCCGTGCGCTCGACAGCGAGCCGGGCGTCCGCGCCATCGTCATCACCGGCACGGGCCGGGCGTTCTGCACCGGCGGCGACGTCGAGGACATCATCGGCTCGCTGTTCTCCCGGGATGCCGCGGGTCTCCTCGAGTTCACCCGTCTCACCGGCGATCTCATTCTCTCCATCCGCCAGTGCCGCCGCCCGGTCGTGGCGGCGCTCAACGGTCCGGTGGCGGGGGCCGGCGCGGTCATCGCCGCCGCCAGCGACATCCGCATCGCGTCGGAGACCGCCAAGATCGCCTTTCTCTTCTCGCGCGTGGGCCTCACCGGCGCCGACATGGGCGCCGCCTGGCTGCTTCCGCGAATCGTCGGCATGGCGCACGCGAGCGAGCTGCTGATGCTCGGCGACTTCATCACCGCGGAGCGCGCGGCCCAGATCGGCCTCTACAACCGGGTGGTGCCGGGAGACCGACTCATGGCGGAGGCGACGGATGTCGCCGGCCGATTGGCGCGGGGTCCGTCGGTGGCGCTCGGGGTCACCAAGCAGGCGCTCAACGAGGAGGCCGCCATGGGCCTGGTCGCCGCGATCGAGTGGGAGGCCCGGGCCCAGGCGGATTGCATGCAGAATCCCAACTTCCGCGAGGCGTACGAGGCCTTTCGCGCCAAGCGCGACCCGAAGTTCGAGTAGCCGATGCCGGACACCAGGCTGATCCGCACCTTCCTCGCGCCGCGCCACGCGACGCTCGCCGAGCGGGCGACCGCGCTCGCGATGGAACGGATCGCCGGGCGCCCGCAGCCGGCCGACGATGCCGCCGCGCGAGCCGAGGCCCGGGCCCTGCTCGCACTGCTCGGCGCGGGCGGCTGGTTCCAGCCGATCTTCGACCTCGATCTCCGCGGGTGCTGCCTCATGCGGGAGGCGCTGGGCGAGGCGTCGCCCCTGGCGGACGCGGTGTTCGCGCTCCAGGGGCTCGGCACCACGCCGATTCTGCTCGGTGGAACGCCGGTGCAGAAGGACCGCTGGCTCGGCCCGATCGCCGAAGGGAAGGCGATGACCGCCTTCGCGATGACCGAGCCCGGCGCGGGATCGGACGTGGGCGCCATCGCCACCACCGCGCGGCGCGACGGCGATGGGTACGTGCTCGACGGAGCCAAGACCCTCATCTCCAATGCGGGCATCGCCGACCTGTATGTCGTATTCGCCTCGACCGACCGGGCCAAGGGCCCCAAGGGTATCAGCTGCTTCCTGGTGCCGGCCGACGCCCCCGGGCTCCGGTTCGCCGGGCCCCAGGTGATGAGCGCTCCGCATCCGCTGGGAGCGATCGCGTTCGAGAACTGCCGGGTGCCGGAGGATGCGATGCTGGGTGCCGAGGGACGCGGCTATGGCCTCGGACTCGCCGCGCTCGACCGCCTGCGGCCCACGGTGGCCGCCGCCGCGTGCGGCATGGCCGCCCGGGCACTCGCCGAGTCGCTGGCGCACGTGAAGCAGCGGCAGCAGTTCGGCCGGCCCCTGGCGCAGTTCCAGCTGGTGCAGGAAAAGCTCGCCCGGATGGCCATCGACCTGACGGCCGCACGGCTGCTGACCTATCGGGCGGCGTACGAGAAGGACCAGGGTCAGGAGCGGATCACCAGCGAGGCGGCGATGGCCAAGGCGTTCGCCACCGAGATGGCGCAGCGGGCGGTGGACGACGCCGTGCAGCTCATCGGCGGGCGCGGCGTCCTGGCCGATCACCCGGTGGACCGGCTGTACCGCGCGGTCCGGGCGCTTCGGATCTACGAGGGAACGACGGAGATTCAGCAGCTGATCATCGCGGGGGAGCTGGTGAAGTAGGGTCGATGGAGGCCTAGACATGTGGCACCCCGAGCCCTTCACCAAGCACCCGATTCCCCCGACCCGTCCTCCCACCACGGAGGAGGCCGCGCGCTCGCTCTGGTTCAGTCCCCTCCGCGCGGGCCGGCTGGACCTGCGCGAGCGCACCTGGGTGCCGGCCATGGTGCCCTGGCGGGCCACCGACGATGGGCTGGTCACACCCGAGGTGCTCGCGTGGTACGAGCGCTTCGCGCGGGGCCAGCCCGGCGCGCTGGTGGTCGAAGCGACCGGCATCCGGGACATCCCCAGCGGACCGCTGCTCCGGATCGGTGACGACCGATTCATTCCCGGCCTGGCGGAGCTGGCTCGCACCGTCCGGCGCGCGAGCGGCGGACGAACCCGGCTGTTCGTCCAGATCATCGACTTCCTCCGGATCCGCCGCCGGCCCGATCCCGAGCGCTACTTCCGCGAATTTCTCCCGATCACCGACCGCCACCGAGCCCTGCTTCCCGGTGGGGACGAGGACGTCCGCGAGGCGCTGGCAAGACTGCCCGAGACGGAGTGGCCCGCGTACCTGACCGAGCGGGAGCTGGAGAGCCTGCGGTTCGGCGAGCGCGAGCGAGTCACCGACACCGGGCTGCCTCACATCCGTGAGCTGCCGCGGGTCCTCCCCGAGCTGTTCGCCCGGGCCGCAGCACGAGCCGAGCAGGCGGGATTCGACGGTGTGGAGCTGCACTACGCCCATGCCTATACCATGGCGTCGTTTCTCTCGCCGCTGAACCAGCGGAACGACGGCTACGGCGGAGCGCGCGCGAACCGGTTGAGGCTGCCGCTCGAAGTCTACCGGGCGGTGCGCGCCGCAGTGAGCGAGCGGTTCGTGGTGGGCTGCCGGTTCCTGGGCGAGGAGTGCGTCCCCGGCGGGTACGGCGCGGACGACGCGGCCTGGTTCGGGGCGGAGCTCGCGCGGGCCGGCATGGATTACCTCTCACTCTCCCGCGGCGGCAAGTTCGAGGACGCCAAGCAGCCCCGCGTGGGATGGGCTCGCTACCCCTATACCGGCCCGAGCGGCTACGAGTGTATGCCCACCGTCCGCTCCGATGAGCGGGGGCCGTTCGGGCGGAACCGCGCGGCCACGCGCGCGGTGCGGGAGGCGGTGCGCGCCGCCGGGTGCTCGACGCCGGTGGTGCTGTCCGGCGGGGTTTCGACCTTCGAACAGGCGGAGGATATGCTTCGGAGCGGCGTGGCCGACGTGGTCGCGTCCGCGCGGCAGAGCCTGGCGGACCCCGACTGGTTCCGGAAGCTCAGACTCGGACTGGGCGACGAGGTGCGGCGCTGCGTCTTCACCAACTACTGCGAGGGCCTCGACCAGGTCCACAAGGCGGTGACCTGCAAGCTCTGGGATCACCTCGATCTGGAGAAGGACGAGACCCCGCGCACCGCGGACGGCCGTCGCCGGCTGGTGGCCCCGGCATGGGAGCCGGCTCCCTAAGGCGCGACCGACGGCGCGCGCCGGAAGCTGAATCGCTGCTGCACCAGCTGAGGGACGCTTTGTCCCGCGCGTTTGGCGGGCCGGAACATCGCCTGGCCCAGCGCCTCGCGGACCGACTCGGTGAAGCGGGGATCGTCGCTCTCCATGACCTTGATGGTCGAGGTGTCCACCCGCCCCCGAGTATCTACGACGTAGATCGCGTCGACCCTGCCCTCCACCCCCCGCGCGCTCAACTCGGGCGGGTACTCCGGAACGGCGCTGTACGGGTACCGCTCGACCTCCTCGTCCACCTGGACCGCGCTGTAGACCTTCTGCACCAGAAACGGCGGCGGAGCGAGCGGACTGTCGCCCAGCAGGCCGCTCCGGTCGCCCTGGTTTCGTGCGCTGTCCACCGTGGTCACCCTGCCGGGGCCCTCTCGCACCGACGGCAGCCGGCTCGCCTCGTCGAATCCCGAGCCCGGCTTGGCCGGCAAGGGTATGTCGGCCTCACGATTGGCGGCATTGACCGGATCGGGCGGAAGGAGGAACATCGCCCGGGCATCGCGCTCTTCGGTCGGGAGACGGAACGGGTTGGGCGTCGGGCTCAGGGCAAACCACACCACCACGGCGTGAGCCACGATGCTCAGCGTGGCGTACTCGGAGGCGTGGAGCAGGGGCCGGTCGGATTCGGTGAGAATGAGGTGCATGTTCGAGTCACCCCCGGAGAGGAGGGTCCATACAGATATACGACGACGCAGGGCCCTCGCAATACACTAGCGCGGCTCCCCTGGCCGTGCCGCGCCCCTTCCCCGAGCCCCCTTCCCAGCCTTACTCTAGATCGACCTTCCTCTACGAGCATCCGTTGACCGATCCCCGAGCCCAACACAGGTGAGAGTCGCCATCGTTGGAGCGGGGCCGGCCGGACTCTATCTCGCCATCCTGCTCAAGCGTGCCGATCCCGGCCATCAGGTGACGGTTTACGAGCGGAACCGGCTCCACGACACCTTCGGTTTCGGCGTGGTGTTCTCCGACGAGACACTGGAGAACGTGGGCGAGGCGGATGCCGAGACGAACCGGGCGATGGCGGCGGCCGCGGCGTGGTGGGAGGACATCGAGATCCACTATCGCGGCACCGTCATGCGGTCCACGGGGCACCGCTTTTCCGGGGTCGAGCGCCGGACCCTGCTGGAGATACTCGCGAGCCGGGCCCAATCGCTCGGCGTGCTGATCCACTGGCAGCAGGAGATCCGGGACCTGGCCGACTGCGGCCTTCCAGCCGCCGACCTGATCGTCGCCGCCGACGGGGCCGCGAGCGCGATCCGCGATCGACTGTCCGACCAATTCCAGCCTCAGCTCGACTGGCGCCGGAACCGCTTCGTGTGGCTCGGCACCACCCGGCCTTTCCCCGCTTTCACCTTCTATTTCAAGTCCTCTCCGGCGGGGCTGTGGCGGACCCACGCCTACCAATACGCCCATGGCCGCTCGACCTTCATCGTCGAGGCCCGCGAGGAAACCTGGAAGGCGAGCGGCCTGGACGAGAACGACGAGCAGGCCACCGTCGCCTACCTGGAGCGGCTCTTCGAGGAGGAGCTCCAGGGACACCGGCTGGTGGCCAACCGCTCCATCTGGCGCCGGTTCCCCACCGTCCGGAACGCGCGCTGGCATGCCGGCAACGTGGTGCTCTTGGGCGACGCGGCCCACACCGCGCATTTCTCGGTGGGCTCCGGCACCAAGCTGGCGATGGAGGATGCCATCGCCCTGGCCGGGGCGCTCGGCGCGGAACCGTCGGTTTCCGCCGCTCTCGCGAGCTACGAGGCCGCGCGGCGGCCGCAGGTCGAGAGTCTCCAGCGCGCGGCGCAGGCCAGCCTCGAGTGGTTCGAGTCGGCGGAGCGCTACCACGACACCGAGCCGCTCCAGTTCGCGTTCAACCTGCTCACCCGCAGCCTGCGCATCACCCACGAGAACCTGCGGCTGCGCGATCCGGCGCTGGTGGCCCAGGTGGACCGGTGGTTCGCCGAGCAGGCCGGCGAGCAGAGCGGCCGTGCGGTGGCACTCGATCCCTGCCCTCCCCCGCTCTTCACGCCATATCGGCTCCGCGATCTGGTGCTGCCGAACCGGATCGTGGTGTCGGCCATGTGCCAGTACCGGGCGGTGGACGGACTTCCCAACGACTGGCACCTGGTGCACCTCGGCAGTCGCGCGATCGGCGGCGCCGGGCTGGTCATGGCGGAGATGACCGACGTGAGCCGCGAAGGCCGCATCTCGCCCGGCTGCGCCGGCATGTACCTCCCGGAGCACGTCGCCGGGTGGCAGCGGATCGTCGACTTCGTGCACCGGGAGAGCCAAGGCAAGATCGGCATGCAGCTCTCGCACGCCGGCCGCAAGGGCTCGACCCGGGTGCTGTGGGAGGGGGAGGACGAGCCCCTGCCCGACGGGAACTGGCCGCTGATCGCACCGTCACCCATCCCCTACCGGCCGCACAACCAGACGCCCCGTGAGATGACCCGAGGCGACATGGACCAGGTGGCCGCCGACTTCGTCCGCGCCACCAGCATGGCCGACGCCGCGGGGTTCGACCTGCTGGAGCTGCATCTGGCCCACGGGTATCTGCTGGCCTCGTTCGTCTCGCCGCTCACCAACCGCCGCGCGGACGAGTACGGCGGATCGCTCGCCAACCGGATGCGCTACCCGCTGGAGATCGTGACCAAGGTTCGCGCCGAATGGCCCGAGGCCAAGCCGCTGTCGGTCAGAATCTCGGCCACCGACTGGGCGCCCGGCGGCGTGGAGGCGCACGACTCGGTCGAGGTGGCCCGGATGGTGGTCGCCGCCGGCGCCGATATCGTGGATGTGTCGGCGGGGCAGACCGTGCCTGAGGGAAAGCCGGTCTATGGCCGCCAGTTCCAGACCCCGTTCAGCGATCGGATCCGGCACGAGGCGCGGGTGCCCACGATGACCGTGGGGAACATCTCGACTGCGGAAGACGTCAACACCATTCTCGCGGCGGGCCGGGCCGATCTGGTGGTGCTGGCTCGGGCGCATCTGTGGGATCCGTACTGGACTCGCCATGCCGCCGCGGACCTGGGCTACCCGCTGCCCTGGCCGCCGATGTACGAGACGCTGAATCGGTACAAGCCCCGGCCGCGATAGGCGGCCCCCGAATCATGCCGCGTTACGCAGCGTTTCTCCGGGGCGTGAGCCCGATGAACGCGAAGATGGCCGACCTGCGGCAGGCCTTCGAGGCGGCCGGATTCGCCGAGGTGAAAACCGTCAGGTCGAGCGGGAACGTGGTGTTCGATGCCCGGCGTGCGTCGGTGTCTTCCATCCAGCTCGCCGCCGAAGCCGCGATGCTGAAGCATCTGGGCCAGGCGTTCCTCACCATCGTCCGGCCGGTGGACATGCTGAGCGAGATGCTGGCGACCGATCCGTTCCGTGCCTACCGCCTCGATAGGTCCGAGAAGCGCATCGTCACTTTCCTGCGCGACAGGCCCAGGGCGAAGATCCAGCTGCCGGTGGAGCTGGACGGCGCCCGGCTGCTCTCGTTGCGCGGCATGGAGCTGTACAGCGCCTACGTTCCCAACCCCAAGGGTGCGGCCTTCATGACGCTGATCGAGAAGACGTTCGGCAAGGAGGCGACGACCCGCACCTGGGACACCATCGCCAAGGTCGCCCGGGCCTAGACACTGACGTCCCCTCGACCGACGTAGCGCTCTCGCATCCGAGGATCGCTACACTTCCAGGCCGCGGTGGACCCTGGCCTGGCGATCGAAAAGCCGTTCGTCGCCGATGCGCTCGGCCCAGGCTGCGAATCCGCCGGTCGGTCCCACCCACCGCAGCTCGTCCACGTCCCGGAACAACGGGGCGTCGTCCCTCAGCCTGGCGAGATGCTTGAAGAGCAGCGCCTGCTCCCGCTGCGCCCCCAGCACCCCCTCGGGAAAGGACTCGATGGGTCCGTGCTGGTTCAGCAGTCGCGCGGCCCCGGACTTCCCGATGCCCCGGATGCCGGGATACCCGTCCTGGGGATCACCCACCAGGGCGAGCAGGTCGGGAATCAGCGCCGGCTCCACTCCGAATTTCCTGCGCACGCCCTCCGCGTCGCGGATCTCCTTCGACCGGCGATCCACCTGGACCACCCGCTCACCCCGCACGCACTGCGCGAGATCCTTGTCGTTGGCCCAGATGCACACCCGCTCCACCCGCTCGTCCTCCGCCGCGAGCCGCGCGGCCGACGCCAGGGCGTCGTCGGCCTCCAGCTCGACCATGGCCCACACCGCGACGCCCATGGCCGCGAGGGCCTCCTCGAGGGGATGGAACTGCGCCACGAGCGCCCGTTCGATGCCCTCACCCGTCTTGTAGCCGGGCCACAGCTCGTTGCGGAAGGATTCGATGACGTGGTCGGTCGCGACGCCGATGTGGGTGGCCCCGGTCTCGAGCATCTCGAGCACGGTGTGTAGCGCGCCGGCCACTGCGCCGTAAGGCTTGTCCTTGCCTTTGTTGAAACGCCGCTGCCCGTAGAAGTGGCGGAACAGCTCGTAGGTACCATCGACGACGTGGACGATCATGCGGCAGTATACACAGAGTCATCCCGAGCGGAGCGAGGGATCGGCCGGCCCATGAGAGTGAGCATCGGAGGCATCTCGACTCACTCTGGTGGGCGAGCCGATCCCTCGCTCGGCCCCGGATGACACGCTACTGCCCACGCGCCTCAGCAACGAGATCATTGGCCCGCTTATCCGCCTCGCTCACGATCCCTGCCGCTTTCTGATCCGCCTCCTTGCGCAGCCGGTCCGCCGCGGGCTTGGCCGCGGCCTGGAGGAGCGGGTTGGTGGCCTTGGCCGTCAGCGCGTCCGCCTGCGCGTACCCCTCCTTCTTCACGTTCTCCGCCAGCGCCTGCGCCTCCTTGCGGATCGCCGCCGCCCGCTGCTCCGCGTCCTGCACCAGCTTGGCCTTCTCGGCCGAGAGCTTCTGGGTGGCTGCATCGCGCACGGCGCGCTCGGTCTCCTCCTTCGCCGACGCCACCACGCTGCCCACGTCGGCCTTCACCGAGGGGTTCGTCACCGTCCCACCCAGCTGGATCCCCAGCCCGATCTCCTGCGCCGCCTGGAGGTCGATCCCCGCTCCCCCCGCGCGCGATACGAGCCCCGCGACCGCCTGGTTCGCCGCCGTCCCCAGCATCGAGCGCGGCACCTCGAGACTGAGGGTGTACTGGAGCGACTGGTCGAGCCCGTTGGAGCCGCTGACGTTCATCGTGGTCTCACCGATTTTCACCGCGAACGGCTCCACGTGCAGCCGGCCGTCCCGGATCTGGAACGCCGTCCGGAGCGCCCGCATCGTCGGGTTGTTCAGGAAATCGAGCTTCGTCACGTCCACGATCTTCTCCAGCGCCGGGAAGTCCTCCAGCACGAGCTGCGAGGTCTGGAGCGAGCCGCGGCCGTCGAGTCCGTCGAACAGGGGCATCATGTCCTTACCCAGCGCGCCGTGCACCTTCAGATCGGTGGAGAAGTTGCCCTGGGCATACTTCGCCACCGGCGCGAGCATCTGCACGGTGGTGAGTGCCTCGAACGCCGCCGGGATGTCCACCTTGGTCATCTTGAGACCGACGTCGAACGTCGGCTTGGCCGGGCTGGTCGTCTCGTAGAAGCCGGTGACGCCGATCTCACCGCCGAGGGTATTGAGCCGGAAGTTCTCCAGCGTGATGCGCTGGTCCTTGATCCGCAACCGCCCGCGCGCGTTCGACATCTTCAGTTTGTCGTAGGTCAGCTGGGCCACCGTCGCGTCCAGCCCGAAATCGATCCTGGGCGGCACCGGGATGACCTGGAGGTCGCCCTCGCCCGATTGCCACTCGTCCAGGTTGAATCGGTTGCTCCGCAGCGTTGCGTCGCCACGCAGGACGCCGTCGCGGAGCGCGAAGCCGAGCAGGTTCTCGAGCGAGCCCGAGGCCTGGAGGTCGCTGCTGCCGACCGTGCCCCGGAAGGACCGGAGCTCGGCCTTCCGGGGTGCCAGCTGGAGCGACGCTTGCTGGATCGCGAGGGGCTGCGGCAGGTTCTCGCCCTTGACCGTGAGGTTGCCGATGTCCACGCTGCCGCGCGCGTCCACTTTGTCGTACTGCGCGGAGTCGATGTACGACATCCGGGTGCGCACCGTCGCATCCGCCGCGACGGTGCCGGCGAGCTCGTCGATGCCCTCGAGCTTCACCGTCCGTCGCACGTCGGCGAGGTCCACCCTGCCCTTCACCCGCAGATCGAGATCGGGATCGGAGACCGGCGTCCGCAGCACCATGGTCGCCTGCACCGGGTCGCGTCCCAGTCGCATATGGAACCGCTCCAGCTTCACGACCGTGCTGTCGGCGTCGCCCCCGGGGTTGGAAATCGCCAGGTCCACGAAGATGTCCCGGGCAGGGAGCGGAAGGTCGGGATACTGGAACGCGCCGCTGTCCACCTTCGCGTTCAGCGCGAACGAGGGGAACGCCTTGTCCCCATACTCGCCCCTCACCCGACCCGACACGGCGATCGCGCCGGCGGTCTTCACCGACTCGAAATCGCGGGCGTAAATCGCCGGCACCAGCGAAAGGATGTGGCGGAAGTTCGTGCTGGGGGTGTCGAAGGCCAGGTCGAGGCCGATGTTCTCGCCGCCCGCATCGGCGCTGCCGGAGACGGCCAGCCGGAGATCATTGAGTCGCAGCTCGGTGTCCCGGAGGGTGAAGGACTTCCTGGCCAGGTCCGCCTGGACGTCGGTCGCGAGGTCCAGGGTCACCCGATTGAGGTAAGGGACGCCCGCGAAGGTAACGTCCACCGTGTCCGCGTGCGCCTTGGTCTGGATGACCACCTGGTCCTGACTGAAATCGCCGGCGAGGGACTGGGAAAACCCGACCAGCGACGCCTTCAATCCCGCCTGGCGGTTGTCGAAGGCGACGGCCGCGTCACTGATCTCGAAGCGCCGCAGGCTGATCGCCATGGGCTTCGCCGCCTCGGGCTGCGGCGCGGTCTCCGCCGTGTCCCTGGTGATGTCCCAGTTGGCGGCGCCGTCCTTCAGCTTGACGAGGTTCAGGCGTGGCTGGTCCAGCTGAATGGAGCGCACCACGATCGGCCCGCTGCCTCCCAGCAGGTTGCGCATCGCGCTCAGGACATCCAGCGCCACCCCGAAGTGGCGTATCGAGGCCAGTGTGTCTCCCTCGAACCGGTTCACCCCGACGACGGTGAGGTCGTCCAGTGTCAGGGTGAGATCGGGGAAATCCCGGAAGAACGTCAGGCCAGCGTGCCGCCAGTCCACCCGGGCCTCCAGGGACCGATTGGCCTCCACCTTGACCCGCGCGGCGATCCGATCGCGGAAGAGGAGTGGAAGAACGACGAGCAGGGCGAGCAGGAGAACGATGGCCGTACCGGCCAGGGCGAAAATTCGGGTTCGGCGTGTCATGCTTGAACTCTATCACCCCGGCCGGCGGGCGAGAAACTGGTGTCGATTTCCGGTGACCCGAGTCACCTCATGGACATGGTCACAGCCGTAGCTTGCTGACCCGATCACGAGATCGGTCCGCGGATGCCGCAGCTCTTCCTGAGTTTCGCAAGGTCCTGTCCGATACGTGCATCCCCGGATCGATTCCAACTACAGTGAGGAGTGGCATGATGGCACGCAACAAGGACAAAGTTCACGTGAAGAACGATGGCGAGACGGTGGTGGGGCTGTTCCAGGATCAGCCCGCCGCGGAGGCGGCGATCCGTCGCCTGAAGGCCGCAGGCTTTTCGGAGCAGGAGATCGGCGTCGCGGTGCGCGACCGTGACCAGCAGCGGTCGCTGACCGAGGACACCGGAACGCAGACCGCGGAAGAGGTGACCAAGGGTGCGGTCGGCGGGGGCGTCGTGGGTGGAGTGATCGGCCTCCTGGCGGGCGTCGGTGCCCTGGCGATTCCGGGGATCGGTCCCATCATCGCGGGCGGAGCGCTCGCGTCGACCCTCGCGGGGGCCGGCATCGGGGCCGCGGCCGGTGGGTTGCTCGGTGCCCTGGTCGGCATGGGGGTGCCCGAGGAGGATGCGCGGCACTTCGAGCGGGGGTTCAAGGAAGGTGGCATCCTGGTGACGGTGCAGGCGGGAGCCCGGGCCGGTCTGGCGCGGCAAGCGCTCTCGGAAGGCGGCGCCGATCTCGGCCCCAGTGGCCGGGAATTCACGCCCACGGCCAGGACGGCCGGGTTGGAGGACGAGGAGCGCATCGAGCTCCGGGAAGAGGAGCTGGACGTGGACACCCGCCAGGTCAAGGCCGGCGAGGTGCGGGTCCGCAAGGAGGTCCACACCGAGCAGCGGAACATCGAAGTCCCGGTGACTCGGGAGGAGGTCGTCATCGACCGGCGTCCGGTCTCGGGACGTGAGGCCACGGATCGAAACCTGAACGATGAGGAAGAGATCCGCATCCCGCTGATGGAGGAGGAAGTGGACGTCCAGAAGCGGGCGGTCGTGCGGGAGGAGATCTCCGTCGGCAAGCGGCCGGTCCAGGACACGAAGCAGGTCTCCGAGACCGTCCGGCGGGAAGAGGCGCGAATCGAGTCGGAGGGAGACGTCGGCATTGGCTCGTCCGCGGGCGGCGAGCGGCGCCGCGCGCGGCAGTCGAGCTACAAGGGCCCGGAGCGCCGGGTAGCGTTGCAGCGGTAGCGGTGCTGGCGACGAAAGGGCCGGGACCGATGCTTTCGGTCCCGGCCCTTTTGTCGTACCGCGCTCGAGGGACGCTTATTCGGCCCGGGCGAGACTGGGCGCCGAGGCCAGCCGCTTCACGGCCTCGACCAGCATCGCCACCTTGGCCGAGTCCTGGGCTTCCGCGTCCTCGAGCCGGGTCGCCAGACGGGCGAGCAAGTCGCTCTTCTCAGGCTCCGACGCTCCCTCCGCCGCCGCCAGCGTGTCCCGAGCCGCCGCGATCGCCGCCGTGGCCAGCCCCTCCGAACGTTCCAGCTGATCGAGATAGGCGCGCGCCAGCCCGTAGGTCGCGGGCCAGCTGAACTTGGCCTGCCCCTGCACGTTGTAGTAATCGAAGTGGACCGACTTCGCCGCATCGATCTCGTTCTGGGTGATGAACGCGCTCGGCGTCAGCTCGAAGATATCGAGCCCGCGCGCCATCTCCGACCCGACGATCACGCCGTTGTACCAGTACGCCGACCAGTAGCCGCCGCTCTCCAGACGGGTGGAGTCCACCGGCCCCCGATCGAAGTACGCGATCTCGACCGGCTTGGCCGGGTCGGTCCAGTCGAACACCGAGATCCCGCCCTGGTACCACGCCTGGACCATCACGTCGCGGCCGGGGATCGGGATCAGCGACCCGTTGTGGGCCACGCAGTTCTCCTGCTCGGTCTGGGGGGCCGGCAGCTTGTAGTAGCCCTTGAACTCCATCTTCCGGTCCTTGACCGTGAAGATCGCGTCGGCGCCCCACTCGGGCTTGTCGGTGCTCCGGCACTTCGGCTGCGAGCCGCCGCCCCATTCGTCGGAGAAGAGGACCTTGGTGCCGTCGTTGTTGAACGTCGCCGAATGCCAGTAGGAAAAGTTGGAGTCGGCCACCTCCGCGATGCGCACCGGACGCACCGGATCCTTGATGTCGAGCAGCAGCCCGTAGCCCTCGCAGGCGCCGCCGCCGAGCCCGATCCCGGGGTACAGGGTGATGTCGTGGCACTGGGTGGGGCCGGCCATGCTGTCGGGTTGGGTGCCGATTTGCATAGCGACCAGGTGGGGCAGCGCCTGGCGCAGCATCGCGCTGTCCGCCGCGGTCGGCGCGCCGCTGCCGCCCCGCGCGCTGACGATCTCCTTGAGGATCGTGTCGGCCTGCTCGTCGTCGAGAATCATCTCGTTGCCGTGGATCGTCACGACGTACTTGCCGGCAGCCTTCGCCTCCGCCAGCTCCTTCGCCTCCCGGGCGCTGTCCGCAGCCGTCTCGCCGTGAGCCGGGGGCGCCTTCAGGTTGTCGAAGATTCGCGGCGAGCTCACGATCGCCGCCTGCTCCGGATGGGCCAGAGGCACCTTGATCACTTCGATGCGGAACCACGCCGTGTTGGGATCCTCATTCGGCATCGCGGCCACGCAGCCCGCGAGCTCCTTCGGCGAGCGCACCGCGGACGAGCCCGAGATGTAGACGTAGACGTTCGCCGGATCCTTGGGATCCACCAGCACCGAATGGGTGTGCGATCCCCGGCAGGTCTGCACGTTGCCGACGTTGCGGGGATTCCGAATGTCGCTGATGTCGAAGATGCGGAGTCCGCGCAGCCGCTCGGCGCTCACGGTATCCTGGACGCCCTGAGTGCCGCAGTCGAGCCTCGCCGCAAGATCCTCACCGGAGACGAACAGCAGGTTCCCGTAGACCGAGACGTCGCTCTGCGACGCGGGACAGACGTGGGCGGCCGTGAGCTCGGGCTTCCGCGGATCCTCGATGTCCCACACCTGGAACCCGTTGTAGTTGCCCTGAATGGCGTACTTGCCGGTAAAGGCCAGATCGGAATTGGTGACGCCGGCGAACTGATCGGGCGGCGGAGTCTTGGAGATCACGCGCAGGTTCCACACCGCCTCCCCTGCGTCGGTCAGCCCCGCGCGGAGGCCGACTCTCGGATCCGGGCTCGGCGCCCGGGCGGACGCGCCACCAGCGGGCGTCGGACCGCCCGACGCAGTGGACGAGGTCGAGCCGGCGCAGCCCAGCAGCAGGGCAAGGGCGGCAGCGGGAAGGAGCGACAGGGATCTGGCGAGTGTCATACGGGTGTCCTTGGAGGTGTCAGGAGGAGTGCTCGCCGGCCTCGATGTCGGCAAGCATGCGTTCCATACGGGCGATCTCGGTGGTCTGATCCACCCCGACGTCGTCGGCGAACTTGAACACGGTTTCGTCCTGGGCGGCGCCGGGCGTGCCGAACAACTCCTTGACCATCGCCACGGCGCCGCGATGGTGTTGGATCATGTAGGTGAGAAAGAGACGGTCGAACTCCGTCCCCCGGACCGCATCGAGCTCCTTCAGCTGGGCTTCGGTCAGCATCCCGGGCATGAGGTGCCCGTGCGCGGCGTGGTGGGGGTCCGGTGCGGGCTCGTCCCTGTCCCGCAGCCACCGCTGCATGGTGGCGATCTCGTCCTTCTGCCCGGCCAGGATCCGCTCCGCCAGCCGCCGGACCGCCGGCCCGGCGTCGTGAGTGGTCGCCCAGCCCGCCATGATGAGCGCCTGCGCGTGGTGCCCGATCATCGCGGACATGAAGCGCACATCCGCCTCGGTGTGCGGATACCGGCTCACCGGCCGGGTGGAGGTCTGCGTCGGGGGCTGCGTCGGGGGTTGCCGGGTGGCGGCGCAGCCGGTGATGATGGGCAGGAAAAGGAGTGCCGCGGCGAGTCGATGAAGTCCTGGTAGCAACATGCCTGAAGGATACACACATCCCGCCGGTGGCTCATGTCGAGAATCTCCGCCGGGCTCCGACTGAAGGGTGGAGAGGGCCTCCGGCTCTCGTCGCCGAGCCATTGTCCACCAACGACTTACATCAACTTCCAACGGAGAACAGAGCCATGTCGGTCACCAACCAGCGCATCACGCCCTTCCTCTGGTTCGACACCCAGACCGAGGAGGCCGTCAAGTTCTACACGTCCGTGTTCAAGAACTCCAGGATCCTCGAGACCGACCGCTACAGCGAGGAGGCTTCCAAGGCCGCGGGACGGCCGGCAGGGTCGATCATGGTGATGGATTTCGAGCTCGACGGGCAGCGGTTTACCGCCCTGAACGGGGGGCCGCACTTCAAGTTCAACGAGGCCATCTCCCTGGTGGTGCACTGCAAGTCCCAGGAGGAGGTCGATCACTACTGGAACCGCCTGACCGAGGGGGGCGACGAGCGGGCTCAACAGTGCGGCTGGTTGAAGGACCGCTTCGGCCTCTCCTGGCAAGTCGTGCCCGATCGGCTGGCCGAGCTGCTGCACGATCCCGATCCGGCGAAGGGCAAGCGGGCGATGGACGCGATGCTCAAAATGAAGAAGATCGACATCCCCGAGCTTGAGCGGGCGGCGAAAGCCTAGGCAGCGCCGCGACGAGTCACGGCAGGGTAACGGGCGCTCGCCACTATGAAGGCCCTCACACACCGGAGCGTCCATGGGCGCCCGCCCTGCAATCACCGTATTCTTGTTTCTGACGATACCCGCGATCGCCACCGGTGAGACGAGGGACAACAGTATCATGCGCCAGTTGTCCGTGAGATCCTGGCTTGTCGCGCTCGCGCTCGGAGTATCCCTCGGTCCGGCGGCGCAGGCGCAGACCTGCGAGAGGCCGTACCAGGTGCCACGCGCGACCATCCTCCAGGCGATGCGCGACCATGGTCCCTACAGCCTCACCAGCACCACCACCGCATTGCTGTTCGGGGCCCGGGCCCTGCTCACCATCGTGCGCCAGCGGCAGCGTGAGGCGCCCGGCGCTACCCAATTCCTCATCCATCACGACGACTGGTTTGCCGCGCATCTCGAGACCGCGGGGGTGCCGTATGCGCGGATGTCGGAGTCCGCGCGCGCCGGCTTCGAGCACCGGCAGGACCTGCTGGTGGACTACGGACCCCAAGTGGTCGAGCAGGTCGAGGAAGGACCCACCCCGCGAACTTCGCTGGACATCACGATGTTCCTGGCCGACTCCACCGGCGCGGCCGAGTTCGGCTACAAGGACACACTGACCGTGCCCAAGGTGGACGTGTTCAACCAGCGCGTGGTCCGCACCAAGGTGCTCGAATACGACGACATGCTCGTCTTCGACCGGGTCAGCGGCATCTCCGTGCGGCCGATCGGCTTTCTGTCGGCGCTGTTCACCGTGGTGGGGAAACCCGACCTGAAGGAGACCCGCCTGGCCACCTCCGACGACTACTGGCAGGTGGTTCGTGGGCGGGTGAACGTGATGCTGGGAATCTCCAAGACCGGGACCGCGACGATCGAGCCCGGTGGCCGAGGGCATGAGGGTGTGCCGCGGGACCGGCCCGACCTGATATCACTGGCCCGCCAGGTGCGCCGCCCGATCGAGGTGCGCTACGGACAACCGTCCTGCTACGCCCGGATGCTGCTGCGGCGACAGCGATCGGGTGACTGCCGGCAGCCCATGGGAGGCGCCACGTCTTGTTAGCCTCCCCCGTGGCCGGTGGCGCGGTGACGAACGGCTCTCAGCTCACCTGGTCGGCGAGCTGCGGGGTAGGTGCGACCTGGAATCGGAACCGCTGCCCGACGAGCTGGCGCACCGGCCTGCCGGCGCGCCTGGCGGGCCGGAAACGCATGCCGCCGAGCGCGGTGCGGACCGAGGCGGTGAACCGGGGATCGTCGCTGTGGAGCACTTCGATGGTCGTGGTGTCAACCCGGCCGCTGGTGTCCACCACGTAGGTAGCCTGCACCACGCCTTCGGCGCCGATGGCCAGCAGATCCCGCGGGTAAACCGGTGCGGCGCTGCCGGGGTAGCGCTCCACCATCTCGTCCACCTGGAGCACGCTGAAGACCGTATCGGGGACGAAAGGCGTTTCCGGTCCGAAGGGCAGCTCGCCCCTCGCGCCGCTCCACTTTCCTCCCTTCCGCACGCCATAGGTCCGCTCCCGAAGCACCAGGCCCTCACTCACGCGGGCGAGATCCTTTCCGTTGTCCAGGTCGCTGCCCAGCCTGCCCCATTGGATGCTCTCCGTCTGGCGCTGTCGCACGTCCATCCGGTCGGGTGGAAGAAGGAAGAAGACCCGGGCCTCGCGCTCGTCGGCAGGCATCCGACTGCCGCCGACGGTCATGGCGGCGGCAAGCCACACCAGCCCCGCGTGTGCCACGAGGCTCGCGAAGGCACACTCCGCAGATTGGAGGAAGCTCCAGCCGGATTCCATGAGGGTTGGCCGCATACTGGGGGCCGCCGGGCGAGGGGTACACGCCGCGATCCACATATATGACGACGGTCAGGACCCCGCAATACACGCCCACGCGGAGTGTCGCGTTTCCCGGCCTGCAGGCTCGACAGAGCACCGATGCGGCGCTAGGCGCTACTTGCCGCGGCCCCGATCTGTTGGAGCAGGGTCACCATGTCGAAGTAGTGCCGCTGCACCCGGACCTTCTCCCCCTGCAGCTCCATGACCGCGCAGGCACGCACCTCGATCGGCTTCCCGGTCGGGGCGATGGGCCCATTCGGCGTCTGCAGCGTCCCCTGGTGCGTGCCTTTCCAGGTCACCTCGACCACCGCGGTACCGGTCTCCGAGACGTTCGCGCCGTGGATGGTCCCCTTCGCATCGGGAAAGGCCTGCGCCCACGCTTTCCAAGCTTCGATCGTCGCGTCGGCACCGGTCGCTTTCCGGTTCGTGGCCACCTCGTCGTACACGAAGTCGGGAGTCATGATCGCCTTCGCCCGGTCCCAGTCTCTCTCGTTGTAGACCTCGATCATCGCCCGTGCGGTGGTGGTGAGAGCCTGGGGAGAGAGCGTCGTTGCTCGCGCCATGGAGTCCTCCTCGGAGCGCAGCGGTAGGAAACCTGCCGTTGGGTTCCATCTTGGTGAGAGAGTGCGTGGCCGGACGGCCGAACGC
This sequence comes from uncultured Gemmatimonadales bacterium, assembly GCA_963826065.1. Lineage (GTDB taxonomy): Bacteria > Gemmatimonadota > Gemmatimonadetes > Gemmatimonadales > GWC2-71-9 > CAVVWJ01. The sequence goes on along the minus strand of CAWGVP010000006.1, from coordinate 339,407 downwards.
GAGAGCGAACATTCACCCCGGTCCGGAGGGTGTCAACCCGACCCCGGACCATCGCGGACATCTCCTGCTCTCTTGACACCGGCTTGATTGGGCGGACGCACTATCTGGGCGCGATCTTGCCGCGACCGGGGGCAGAGCTCTTGGGATCCGAACCACGTGCGGCATCGCTACGGACAACCGGGCTTACTGCTGGGGCACGACTTCCAGGGTCAATTGGGCATCGGGAGTGGATCCGGGCCGGAGACCTGTGACGTTTGGCCCTGCAGCAGGAAGCCCATTGCCGTCGCCGAATCGGGGGGAACCTGAGCCTCAGCGAATGACCCGGTACGCCAGCTTCAGGAAGAAGCCGTCGTTCACTCGCTCGAGCCGGGACCAGTTGAAGTCCCCGTCCGTCTCGAGCGAGCTGCCGTAGCCCAGAAAGGCCACCGTGCCCGGCGTGGGCTCGAACGACGCCAGCAGATCGACACGGAGGCCGTTGTGGCGCACCTTCGGCTGCGCCACGCCGCCGATATAGAGAGGGTCGCCTGACCCGGCAGCGCGAAGCGCGGAGCGGCGCTCGGAGAGGTATTCGCCGATTGCGCGGAAGAAGAGCGCGCGGTTGGGCTGGTACTCCGCCTGAAGCCGCGGAATCAGCGAGCGGGCGAACTCGCTGCCGTCGAGGCGCAGAAGCTCGAGCAGCGTGGCACTCGCCGCGATTCGCACGGTCGACGCGGGTCGCAACTCCACCCGCCCCGCGAGCCGGCGAACGGTGCCGGTCGCCCCCTCCTCGAACAGTGCCGTCCTTCCACGGGTATACGAGAGAGTGGCGCCGAGCTGTCGCCAGGTGGGCGTCGTCACCTCGGCCGTCCAGTTGACGCCTGAGAAATCGTCCGGGGGCAGGTAGGCCGGACCACCCGCACCCGCCGTATAGCCGGCAAAACTGGTGTCTTGGAACTTCACGAAGTCGCGCTGCAGATGGCCGTTCAGCTCCCAGCCGCTCCGGAGCTGAAACGTGGCGTCGACCTGCTCGAACCCCTCGATCCCCTCCTTGAAACCGAAATCGTCGTACAGCCAGGTGCGGTCGGGGCCGAAGAACACGGTGAGGTTTTCCAGCAGCGCCCCGCGCTCGCCGTACAGCGTCAGGCGATTGAAGGCGTGGCCGTTGATCACGTTGCTTCGGAGCCGGTTCACGAATCCGGCCTGCGCGTCGAACGCCTCTCCGAGCCCCTTCAGCAGGTAGTTGAAGCCCCACGACCGGCCGGTACGATCGTACTCCGCCTGCCAGAGGGGCGCGCGGCGGGTCGTCGCGCCGTCGTCGGTCCACGAGGCGCCGTACTGGAACTGGGTGAAGTAGAGTCCCCAGACGTAGCGGAAGTCGCCCGCGAGCACCCGGTTGTGGCGTCCGCCCTGATCCCGGCTGGTGAAGGTGACGCCCGCGATCGAGTTCCGGCCGAAGTCGCGACGGAGACGGGTGATGTTGAACAGCGCATCGTCGCCGTCGCCTCCGTCGTCCACGGCCGTCAGGTGCGCCACGCCCAACTGGCCGAACTTGCCGGTGAACTTGGCACCGGCCTTGGGGTCCACGATGCGGCGGGTATAGACCAGCGTCTGCGGTGTGCCGAACAGCTCGATGCCCTCGAGGAAGAACGGGCGCTTCTCGGGGAAGAAGAGAGCGAAGCGCTCGTTGACCGTCACCTGGCCCTCGTCGCTCTCCACCTGGCTGAAGTCGGGGTTGAGCGTCGCGTCCAGCGCGTAGCTGGTGAAGCCCAGACGAAGATTGAGCCCGGCGTCGGGATCGACGTCCTCTCGGCCGAACTCGCCGCTCGACGGGTCGCGGCTGCCGTTGGCGGTCGCGGTGACGAACGGTTGGGCCTCGACCGTCACCCCGTGCCGAAGGTCGTGGAGCCCGCCGAGCGCGCCCTCCTGGCCGATGAAGCTGGCATTGGCGCGGCGCACGTCGGTCCAGGTATCGGTGTAGCCGGTGCGCTGGACGATGCGGGTGACATTGAAGCCCCACGTCTGTTGCTCCCCGCCCGGATAGCGCAGGCTCTTGAACGGCACCCGGACCTCGATCTCGTAGCCCCGCTCGGTGATCCGGCCCTTGGAGTCCCAGAGAAAGTCGGGGTTCTTGTCCACGCTGCCCGGCACCAGACTGCTCACCTGCCCCGCCCCTTCGCTCCGGACGCCGTCGGTCTGCACGCCGAGCGGATTGACGCCGAAGAAGAAGGCGCGCCGCCGGTCGTGAAAGGTGTCGATGTCGAGGACGACCTGGTCCTCGTTGTCGATGTTGTCCCGGTCGGCGACCGTGGCGCGAATGGCGGCGGGGTTCCGGTCGTGGGCGATGATCCCGAAATGGATCGCATCCGGTGCATACCAGACCAGCACCTCGGTCCGCTCCTCCGCCGGCCGCCCGTCCACCGGCTGGTATTGCCAGAACCCGTCCAGCCGGGTGGCCTGGGACCAGACCGGCTCGTCCAGGATCCCATCCACCGATATCGACGCCTCGAGCCTCGGGATCTCCGCGGTGGGCGAGCCTTTCCCCTCGACCACGCCGGCGGCGGACGACTGGAGCAGAAGCAGGAGTGTGAGCACGGTCGCTGGCTTAGGGGTGCACGATGATGCGATCCCCGAAATGTACGCGGAGTGGCGGAGCGAGGTTTCCCGATGCGACTTGCGTACCCACGGCCGGGAACGGACCTTACCAGCCACCGATGACCCTCCTGCTGGCTGTCGCGATCGGTTTCATTGCCGGGCTGCGCTCGATGACCGCGCCGGCCATCGTTGCGTGGGCCACCTCCTTCGGATGGCTCAGCCTGGAAGGGACTCCACTCGCCTTCCTCGGCTCCCCCGCGGCGCGATTCATCCTCCTCGCGCTGATGCTCGGCGAGCTGGTGCTCGACAAGCTCCCCTTCACTCCCAGCCGGATCCGCCCCGGACCGTTCGGAGGCCGGATCGTCAGCGGCGCGCTCTCGGGCGCGGCACTGATGGCTGGGTTCGGCGGGTCCCTCGGGCTGGGCGCCGTGGCCGGCGCGCTGGGCGCCGTGGCCGGGACGCTCGGCGGCTACCGCGCGCGCACGGGCCTGGTCCGCACGCTCGGCGTGCCGGACTACGTGGTCGCGCTGCTGGAGGATGTCGTGGCGGTCGGCGGGGCGTTGCTGATTGTGGCGGGGGCGTCGTGAAGCCGAATCTCATCCCGCAGTTCCAGTCGGCGCTGGGCGGTCGCTATACCATCGAGCGCGAGCTGGGCCGCGGCGGCATGGCCACGGTCTTCCTCGCCCACGACCGCGCGGATACCGCGGTCGCCCTCAAGCTGCTCAATCCGGACCTCGGCTCCACCCTCGGCGCGGATCGCTTTCGTCGCGAGATCCGGGTCGCCGGCCAGCTTCAGCATCCGAACATCCTGAGCGTGCTCGACTCGGGGGTCGCCACGGTCGCGAACGGCATCGACTTCCTGTGGTTCACGATGCCGTACGTTCAGGGGGTCAACGTCTGGGAGCGCTTCGAGCAGAGCGGGGCGTTTACCCCGACCGAGGTGGTGCGCATCGGCCGCGCCGTCGCGGACGCGCTGGCGTACGCGCACGACAAGGGCGTGGTGCACCGCGACATCAAGCCCGACAACATCCTGCTGGAAGGCGAGCGGGTCCTGGTGGCGGACTTTGGTGTCGCCCGCGCGGTGAGCGAGATCCACGAGAAGCTCACCGCGACCGGGATGGTAGTGGGAACCCCCACCTACATGAGCCCGGAACAGGCGAGCGGCGAGCGCGAGATCGATGGGCGGAGCGACATCTTCGCACTCGCCTGCGTGCTCTACGAGCTGCTCGCGGGCGAGGCGCCGTTCCATGGACCGACACCTCAGGCCACGCTGATGCGGCGGTTCACCGGACCGCCCCGGGCGCTGCGCCCGCTGTTCGACGTGCCCGAGTCACTGGAGGCGGCAGTGCTGAAGGCGCTGTCGCGCGATCCCAACGATCGCCATCAGACTGCCGCGGCATTCTCCGCAGCATTGGCGGGACAGGAGCCCGCGCCGACACCGGCGCCGGGCTCTGCGCTCGAGCCGCAGCGGGAGACTAGCCGGCCGAAGACCGCGCGCTCGGGTTGCCTCGGACTGGTGTTGCTGGCCCTCGTCACTGCCGCGCTCGGTACGCTCGCCGGCTGAACACCGACGAGAGGATCTCGATGAAGAGTCCGGACACGGCCATCATCCCCTGCGGGGGCCTGGGGACCCGGATGCGGCCGATTACCCGGTGGCTTCCCAAGGAACTGTTGCCGGTTGGTCTGACCCCGCTGATCCACTGGACCCTGGCCGAGGCCGCCGAGGCAGGCCTCACCCGGGCTATCGTGGTGACCAATCCGGCAAAGCCCATCCTGGGCGACGTCGCCCTCGATTTCCAGGCGTCTTCCGAGCTCCGGGTCGTACTCGTCTCGCAGGACCGACCAGCCGGCCTGGGAGACGCGCTGATGCGGGCCCGCTCCCTCCTGGGCGACGACCCGTTCGCCGTGGTGCTCCCCGACAATCTTTTCCGAGGCCGGAACCAGACGGCGGCGGTCCTCGCGGCCTGGCGCCGACACGCCACCGCCTCGGTCCTGATCGCGGAGGTGACGGCGGAAGACGCGAGCACCAAGGGGGCCACCGGCCGAGCCCGGGTGCGGGATGAGCCCGATGGGTCGCTTCGGGTCACGGACATAGCGGAAAAGGGAGTCGGCCGGTTCGACACCGGAGGCGGCGGTCGCGCCGCAACGCCGATCGGGAGGTTCGTGCTGCCGGGTGGCGTCTTCGCGGAGTTCGACGACCTCGCGCGCTCGCTTCCGCCGGGCGCGGAGCTCGACGACGTCCCGGTGCTCCAGCGACTGGCCCGGCGGGGAGAACTGGTCGGGGTGCGCTGCGACGCGGAGTTCTATGACGTGGGAATCCCGGAAGGCTACCGGCAGGCGGTGGCCGCGTTTCCTGCCGTGCCGATGTGAGCCCCCACACTCGCCTGCCACGGTGCATCCTGCACCACCATGTACGTCCTAACCAAGTGGGCTCCCGTACCGTAGCTTTCCCGTAGCCCAACCCTCGTAAACCCAATGAGCAGAGCGCCCAGGCTGCGTCACCGACTCGCCGGTTGCCTCCTGTTGGCTGCGTGCTCCGGCACGGAGCCGGGGCAGGAGCCCTCCCTGCTGGTCCTTCCGGTCGTAGATACCATCCCGGCCGATTCCTCGGTCAGGTTTCGGGTCGTGGAGATCGGTGGCGGTGGCGATACCGTCGAGATCCCGGGAGTGGTCTGGAGCAGCCGGGATCCGGACGTCGCCTCCGTATCGGACGACGGGCTCGTGACCGGGATCAGGTCGGGACTGGTCACCATCGTCGCGCTGGTCGGTGACTTCCGAGGTACGACGGAGGTGCGGGTCGAGCGCCGATTCGAGGCCAGAAGCGTCTCGACCGGCTCCGCCGGTGTCTGTGCGGTGAGCCTGGACGGGCACATCTGGTGCGAGAAGGGCTGGGGGTCCGGGCCCGCCTACCCCGATACCGATACCACCGACATCAGAACGTTCCTGGTTCCCGCGAGCGGGGCGCAGCAGTATGTGGAGGTCGGCTCCAACCAGTTCTTTGCCTGCGGTCTCGCCGTCGACGGGCAGGTGCTGTGCTGGGGCTATAGTCCGCTCGGGAATAGCCTGAGCGCGGGCGTACCGATGCCGATCGCCCCCGAGTTGACGTTCGATACGCTCAGCGTTCAGGGGTGGTTGGGGTGTGGACTCGTGGGGCAGGCAGCCTACTGCTGGGGCGTGCCGAGGGACGGTGTGAAGCAGGTCGACACCGAGGGGATTCCCCTGGTGGCGCTCGAGGTCCAGCAGTACGACGCGTGCGGATGGACGGCGGATGAGGTCCAACTCTGTTGGGACTACTTCCTCGAGTACGCTTACCCCGAAGACCGCAGCTTCGAGCAGCCGCCGACCGGCGACGCGCCCCCCCTGGACCGGCTCGTCAGCGGCAGTGACTTCTTCTGCGGCCTCGATGCGAACGGGCAGGCCTGGTGCTGGGGCACGAATGACCAGGGTCAGCTCGGCAACGGCGGGACGCTGAACTCAGCGGACCCGGTGCGGGTGGCGGGGAGCCTGCACTTCACCCGCCTCTCGGCGGGACGGGATGATGGCGCCCGGCGAGTCTGTGGTATCGCCGACGGGAGTGAATTGTTCTGCTGGGGATTGGGGTTCGGGTCGGTTCCCACCGCCGTGTTGTACTAGCCCGAGGAGCCAGCGCCGATGATGCATCGGATCGTGCTGGGTGCCGCCGCGGTCGCGACGCTCGCGTCATGCGGTGACGAGTCGACCGGTCCGGACGATCTCGCCCCGGTCGCGTCGCTCGCCATCGCTCCCATTCCGGATACTCTCCTCACACGGCAACGCCTGCGGCTGGCGGTCGAGGCGTTCGACCGCCAGGGCTCGCTGCTGTCCGACCGTCCGGTGGTGTGGGAGTCGGCCGATCCGGCGCTCGTCTCGGTGACCGCCGGTGGCGTGCTCACGGCGGTCGCGCCGGGCACCGTGGAAATCACGGCGTTGGCCGAGGACGCGGTGGACACGGTGACCGTCACGGTGCGTGCCCTCTCGTTCGAGCAGATGTATGCCGGCTCGTCCGCGTCGTGCGGCCTTGAAGCCTCGGGCGACGCGTGGTGCTGGGGTCGCGTGGGAACCGCGGGGTATGGCAACGGGCCACTCGATACCACCCGCATGGACGTGCCGATCCGGGCCGCCAGCGGGCACTCCTTCTCCACCCTCGCCCTCGGCAACGGTAGCGCGTGCGGAGTCGAGACGTCGGGGGGCGTCGTGTGCTGGGGGCAGAACGACAGCGGACAGCTGGGCGACGGCACCACGACGGCGCGCGGTACTCCGGCTCCGGTCGGCGGGCTTACCGGCATAGTCGAGCTGGCTGCGGGGGCGTCTCACTTCTGCGCGCGGAGCAGCACCGGCGCCGTGAGCTGCTGGGGGAGCAATGAGTGGCTGCAGGGCGGTCAGCCCGCTCGCGGCATCCTGACTCGGCCGGCGTCGGTCACCCTCGGCGGTCCCGCCTCCCGGATCATGGCGGGCTACGCCCATACCTGTGCGCTGACCGTTGGCACGGGCTTCTGCTGGGGCACCGATGCCGCCCGCGAACTGGGCAATGATACGACCTACGACCGGCTGAGCCCGGCTCCGGCGGCGACCGGCGACGGTGCGAGCCGAACCTGGAGCGAGGTCGAAGCCAGCAACGGGCATACCTGCGGCCGGGACACGACCGGGGCCATGTTCTGCTGGGGTGTGATCGAGGGCAGGAATGACAACGACACGCTGGTGTGGTCGCCGGCGCGACGTCTTCCGGACATCGCGGCCACCGACATCGCGGGAGGTTGGTTCCTGCAGTGCGCGGTGAGCGATCAGCAGGTGGTGTGGTGCGATGGCCGGACCTTCCCCAAGGTGGAGCTCGCGGCCTCCGGACCCGCCGTCTCGGCCGTGGTGGCCGGGAGCGAAGCATGCGTCCTCCAGACCGACGGCGCGGTCGAGTGCGAGGTGTCGAACACGCAACGCGGCACGCTGACTCGCGTGCCGCTCCCGGCGCCTGCCGTGCAGCTCACCGCGTCCGATAACGAGGCATGCGCGCTGGACGAAGTCGCCGCGGTGCACTGCTGGTCCACCTGGGAAAGCCTCGTGCCGCACCAGCGGTTCGAGGCGCATGCCGTGACCGGCGTCTACGGCAACAGCGGCAGACGCATCTGCGTCACGACGCAGAGCACCACGGTGTCGTGCCGGAGCAGCTTCGACGAGGACGTCGAGACGACGGAGCCGACGGGCGGCGTGGACCTGGTGTCGCTCGCCGTCGGCGACAATCATACGTGTGGGCTCACCGCGTCCGGCGCCGCCTGGTGCTGGGGCACGAACGACCACGGACAGCTTGGCGACGGCACGCTGATCGACCGTTCCACGGCGGTGGCGGTCTCGGGAGGCCACGTCTTCACGCAGATCACCGCCGGCTACGGTCACACCTGCGGCCTCACGGCGGCCGGCGCGATCCACTGCTGGGGTTATGGCAGCTCGGGAGCCATGGGTGACGACAAGCGGGACGGGAGCGCGGCGCCGGTGGATGTGGACGGCGTGCCCGACCTGACCTGGCTCACGGCCGGCATCAATGGCGGCTGCGGCCTCGACGCCGCAGGATCCGCCTGGTGCTGGCCCGAATCCTTTTCCGTACCGGGCACGAACCAGGTCGGCGGGGCCACCGGCCTCGTCACGATCACGGGTCCCTGCGGGTTGCGTCCCGACGGCGAGATGCTGTGCTGGGGGGACAACTGGTCAGGCTGGTTTGGCGATGGAACGTACAACGTGAGGAGGGAGACCGCCGTGCCGGGAGGCGACGGCCTCCGCTTCTCGGAGGTCGGCTTCAGCCTCTTCGGGACCGCCTGCGGGATCACGCTCGATGGGGCGAACTACTGCTGGGGGAGCGCCATCGGCACCTCACTGGGCTCGCCCGACGGCAACGGAGAGATGGCCACGTTGCCGGTGAAGTTGTACGGATCACCATAGCGCCCATCGTGAGCCCGGTGCCCCGTCCCTCCGGCGGCCTCCGTGCCCGGTTGCACGAGATCATCTTCGAGGCCGACACCCGCGAAGGCCGGCTGTTCGATCTGCTGCTGCTCGTCGCGATCGTCACCAGCGTGCTCGTCGTGGGGCTGGAGAGCGTCGCGGCCGTGCGCGCGCGGGTCGGGCCGACGCTGCGTGCCCTGGAATGGGCCTACACCGCCCTCTTCACCGTCGAGTACATCCTCCGTCTGGCCACCGTGCGGGAGCCGCTGCGCTACGCGCGAAGCCTCTTCGGCATCATCGATCTCGTCGCCATCCTGCCGACCTACCTCAGCGTGATCGTGCCCGGCGCCCAGAGCCTGCTCGCGGTTCGCCTGTTGCGGCTGCTGCGGATCTTCCGGGTGCTCAAGCTGGCGGAATACCTGCGCGAGTCGAGGGTGCTCGCGCAGGCGATGCGGGCAAGCGGGCGGAAGATCGCCGTCTTTCTTCTCGTGGTGGTCACGATCGTCGTGATCGTCGGCTCGCTGATGTACGTGATCGAGGGGGAGGAGCACGGTTTTACCAGCATCCCGATAAGCATCTACTGGGCGGTCGTCACCTTGACCACGGTGGGCTATGGCGACCTGGCGCCGGCCACCACGCTGGGCCGCATGCTCGCGGTGGTCCTGATGCTGACCGGCTACGGCATCATCGCCGTGCCGACCGGAATCGTGACGGTGGAGCTCACCCGAGCGCACGCCCAGCCGGTGTCCGGCCAGGCGTGCCCCGGGTGCGGTCTCGGTGCCCACGAGTTCGACGCCGCCTACTGCCGGCGCTGTGGAGCGAAGCTGTAGCGCCCACCACGGCTGTATGTTTCATGGCGCCTACCACCCGGAGGCCGCCGTGCCGAGCTCTTCCGCCCCTCGCGATCATCGAACTCTCGTTGCCGCGACCAGCCTCATTGCGGGTCCGCTGCTGATGGCCATCGGAGATCTTCTGCACCCGGAGGAGAGGATGGCCGCCCATGAACAGATCGCCATCCTCGTGGACCACGCTCCACGCTGGTACACCGCACACCTGCTCCTGTTCATTGGGATCATCCTCTTCATTCCCGGTCTTCTCGCGCTCAGCGCCCTCACGGGTGAGCGGAAGCCGGCCGCCGGGTATGCGGCGCGTATCCTCGTTCTGGTGGGGGCGGCTGCCTTCGCCTCGATCTTCGTGGGCGAGATGCTGGTGGGCCGGTTCGTGTCGGACGGCGCGGACCCGGCGGCGGCCATCGATCTGCTCGAGAGCATGTTCTCGGGACCGATGATCGCCGCAATCGGGCCGGCCATGCTCGCCTTCGTCGCCGGAACGGTTGTCTTCGCACTTCCGCTGATCCGGGCCGGCGGCCGCGCGGCCTGGGCGGCTTCGAGCATCCTGATCGGCGTGCTGCTGATTCTCGCCGAGATCCTCACCGCCCAGGTCGTTCTCAGTCAGGTCGGCAACGTACTCGTCCTCTGCGGCAGCGCAATCGCTGCCTGGCTCGTTCTCGAGGGCCCCGTCGGGCGAAGGAGCCCAGCGTGATTCGCGCACGGGGAGCGACGGTGGCCACCGCCCTTCTGGCGATGTGCTCCGGGTGTGGCGATGCAGAGCAGGAGGCGGGCGCCTGGGAGTTCAAGGTCGACACGGTCTCCTCGGCCGGCGGCGGGAGCGTCCACCGGACTTCATGGCTCCGAGTGGTCGGCCAGGAAGGGGCCAAGGCGGAGCCGCGCACGCGGCCTGTCATCCTAAGCTTCGACTGCCTGCCGGACGACGCGAGCATCAGGATCATGACCGAGCAGTCGCTCCGGCAGGGCAGCGTAGAGAGCCGGCTCACTCTGGATGGTGATCCGCCGCTCCGCGTTCCCGGCTTCGCCGGAACGACGCCCTCAGGGGGGCAGGTGGTGATGACCATCCCCCAGGATTCGCTGCTCGCGGCGCTCGGCCGCCACCAGCGCGCAATCATCGAGTACGCGGACGGTGCGGGGTCATCCAGGACGACCGCGGAGTTTCCCCTCGCCGGCCTGGAGACGTACGGCGAGCGGTTCCGGGCGAGCTGCGCGGAGCGGGGGCGCTGAAGATTCGTTAACAGTCGATTCACATCGTTTTCCCGTCTCTCGCCGTATCCTCGCAGTCATATGCTCCACCCCTCTCGCAACGGTTTCTCCGCCGTACGGCTGGCGCGCATGCACGCCGCTCTCCGACACCACGTGGACAACGGCGGGGTCCCCGGGCTGGTCGCGCTGGTCCACCAGTGCGGGCGAGAGCACGTGGAGGCGATCGGCACCATGGCCTTCGACAGCGATGCGCCGGTCCGTCGGGACACGATCTTCCGGCTCGCCTCCACGACCAAGCCGATCACCGCGGTCGGGGCCATGATCCTGGTGGAGGAATGCAGGATCAGGCTGGACGACCCGGTCGACGAGTGGCTGCCGGAGCTGGCCAACCGCCGGGTCCTCCGGACCATCGAGAGCCCGCTGGATGACACCGTGCCCGCGAATCGCCCGATCACCCTCCGCGACCTGCTCACGTTCCGCTCGGGGTACGGCGAGGTGGCCTTCCTTGCGCCCACCAGTCCGCTGCAGCAGGCGATGGTGAGGGCGCGACTGCCTCTCAGCCAATGGCCGTTTGCCGGCACATCGGACGAGTTCATGCAGCGCCTGGGCAGCCTCCCCCTCGCCTGCCAGCCAGGCGAGCGATGGCTGTACCACATGGGCGCCGAGATTCTCGGCGTGTTGATCGCCCGGGTTGTCGGCAAGTCGCTGGACACCTTCCTCAGCGAGCGCATCTTCGAGCCGCTGGGAATGAGGGACACCGGCTTTCGGGTTCCGGAGGGGAAGCTGGACCGGCTACCGGCCTGTTACGGTACGGACATGGTCACTGGCAAGCTCATCGTCCTGGATGAGGCCAGGGCCGGCTACGCCGCCCGGCCGCCCACCTTCGAATCCGGTGCGGGCGGGCTCGTTTCGACGGTGGACGATCTGCTCGCCTTCGGTCGGATGATGCTGATGAACGGCGCCCATTGCGGCGAGCGCGTTCTGTCGCGGTCATCGATCGAGTTGATGACCATGGATCACCTCACCCCCGAACAGAAGGCGGCCTCGCCGTTCTTCGAGAATTTCTGGCAGACGCGGGGATGGGGTCTCGGCCTGGGGGTCATCACCGCCCGCCGCGACCTCGCGGACGCGCCCGGACGCTTTGGCTGGGACGGCGCGTTCGGTACCTCCTGGTACATCGACCCCAACGAGGAGCTGGTTGGCGTCTTCATGACCCAGCGCCGCCCGGACCGGCTTGGCCTTCCCTTCTGCGTTCTCGACTATTGGACATCGGTGTACCAGCTGATCGACGACTGAGGACGAGAAGTCGCTAGACCCGCGCGATCGTCAGCACGCCAGCCACCACGATCACCACGCCCGCCACCCGCGCCACTCGCAGCGGTGCCGGCGCCAACCGCTCGGCGGTGATCGCCAGCGTCACCGCGGCCATCGCTACCAAGTCCATCATTCCGATCGCGAGCAGCGCAAGCATCAGGCTGCCGCAGCTGAGGCTGCACCGCACACCCAACCTGAGGCCGTGGCGCCACGCGCCGAATGCCGCGGGCCCAGACGGGCAGCCGTCCTGCGACTCCCCGCGGCAGAGCGCAAGCTGCCGCGCCTTCCACGAGGTGAACTGCACCCCGCCTGCCACGAGAAGCACCACACCGGATGCGGCCGGCAGCCATCGAGCCACTTCCCCCCAGCGCATCTCGACCGTCATGACGCCGGCGCCGGCGGCATAGGCGGCCGTCCCGAGGACGGCCCAGACCACGAAGTAGCCCGCGCCGACCAGGGCCGTCAGTCCGTGCAAGCGGATCCGGTACACCCCGTGCACGGACCGACGATACCGCGACAGCATCGGGACCAGGGACGGCAGCATCATCGGCACCATCATCCCCATCCACATCCCCAGGTACCCGGCCGCGGCGCCGTACCAGGTCTGCGGATGCATGGTCATCCCGGTCATCGGTCAGTCCCGGTACTGGTCGCGGCGCCGGAGCCACGACATGATCGCGTCACCCTCGTCACGCCCTCTCGGGGTGAGATCGATGTAATTGTACGCGCCGTTCATCAGATCGATGCCGCGCGAGTAGGTCGAGTAGGTGTGGTAGATGTCGCCGTTCGGCTCCTTGTAGAACACGCTGATGCCCGGCATCTCCTCCTGGACCGGAGCGCCCGTGCCGTAGTTGTAGTGCGCGGTGCCGGCCTTCACCTCCTCGGGATCGAACGACACGTTGAGGTCCTGGCTGAAGCCGCTCTCGCCGTCCGAGACCCACTTGAAGCTCCAGCCCATCCGCTTCCTATAGGCCTCGAGCTTGGACAGCGGCGCGCGCGAGACCGCGAGGAACGTGATGTCGCGGTGCGCCAGGTGGATGTCGATCCCATTGAAGTTGTCGGCCCAGAAGGAGCAGCTCTTGCACCCCTCGCTCCACGAGGGGCTGAACATGAAGTGGTAGACGACCAGCTGGCTCCGACCGTCGAACAGCTCCGCCAGGCTTTCCTTGCCGCGCGGCCCGTCGAAGACGTACGACTTGGTGACCTTCTCCCACGGCAGTTCGCGGCGCTGCCGGCTCAGCTCGTCCCGCAGCCGGGTGAGCTCCTTTTCCTTGGCCATGAACGCCACCCGCTCGGAGATCCATTGAGCGTGCGAGACCACGCGAGGGTTCTGGATGAGGGTGTCCTGGGCCGCCATATCGTCCTCCTGGAGTTGGTGGGGTGGCGCAACCGCGCCACGTCCCTTAATGTTCTACCTGTTGGTTGACTATATTATTCAACCAACGGGTTGAATGCAACCCCCTCGGCACCCCGGCGGGCACTATGCTGGACCAAGTCTATGATGCGATTGCAGATCCGACCCGTCGCGCAATCCTCGAGATCCTGGCGAGGGGGGAAACGAACGTTGGGAACCTGGCGGAACGGTTCCCGATCTCGCTCAACGGAGTCTCCAAGCACGTCAAAGTCCTGGAGCGCGCCGGCCTGGTCGAGCGCACCATCCAGGGCCGAGAGCATCGGCTCCGCCTCAACGCCGAGCCGCTGCGGGAGGCGTCCATGTGGCTGGAGCACTACCGCACGTTCTGGGAAGACCGACTGGCGGCGCTGGAAGCGTTCCTACAGTCTCGGAAGGATGGGTAGGCGGACATGGCCGATGAGACGGAGCCGGTGCTGGTGGTGCGGCGGCGCATGACGGTGCCGCGGGAACGGGTGTTCGAGGCGTGGCTCGATTCGGAGAGCCTGGCGCGCTGGATGTGTCCCCTGGACCGCACTCACGCCACCGTCACCGTCGACCCCCGGGTCGGCGGTGGATTCAGGATCGTGATGGAGGGGCCGGTGGACGGCAGGGACTACGAGCACCGCGGCGAGTACCTGGCAATCGACCCACCGTCATTGTTGTCGTTCACCTGGATCTCCCGGGGTACGGACTACCAGCCCACGGTGGTCACCATCGAGCTTCACGAGCTGGGCACGGGGACCGACCTGGTCCTCACCCACCGACGCCTGCCGCCGAAGGCGATCGAGGGGCATCGGGCGGGCTGGACCGACATCGTGCGCTTGCTCGACGAGGCGTTGACGCGGGGCTAGCCGAAGCAAATCACCCCAGGTCCGCAAGGCGCCTGGGGTGATTCATTTCTACGAAGCAGGTAGGGCAGCTCAGGGCGTCGCGGCCACCGCGGCTTTGGCATCCAGGAGACCGGAACCGGTGGCATCGGCGCCCCAGCAGATCTCCTCCGGGGTGGTGCCGCCCGGAACCGCGATCACCGACCGGCATCCCGCTCCGAGCGGAACGGCCGAGCTCTCGAGAATCGCCTCGGCCTGAGCCTGAGTCAGCGACGGGTTTTCTTGCAGCATGAGCGCGACCGTCCCGGTCACGTGGGGGGCCGCCATCGAGGTCCCGCTGAGGAAAAACCAGTCCGCCCGTCCCCGCTGGAGCTGGTACGGTCCTACGACCCAGGAGCCGGGCGCGGCGACGTCCAGGTCCTGGCCGGTCAGCTCCCGGCTGGAGAAGTCGGTGATGTAGAAGTCGCCGGCGACCGTGGGCTCCGGAACGTCGAGCCCGAACCACCAGGTCGGCGTGGTCCATTGCCTGATCCATCCGCTCGCGGCCGACGAGATCACCTGGGCGTAGGCGCCGGGGTATCCCATGCCGGCTTCACCGGCGTTCCCCGCCGAGGCGACGAGCAGCACGCCCTGCGCCAGCGCGAAGTTGACCGCCGCCTCCACTAGCGGGTCGGCACCACCACCCCAGCTGTTGTTCACCACCAGCGGGGCGCTCCCCAGCTCGTCCCGCTTCAGCACGCCGTAATAGATGAGTCCAGCGGCGGACATCGAGCTGAACCAGCTGCACCCGAAGGGGCGCGTGCTGGAGCTATGCTGGGCCTTGAAGCGGACCGGGATGACCGTCGCCTTCGGGGCGGTGCCCTGGAAGGTGGCGCCGGGGAAGTTGTACCCGAGGATCGTGCTGGTCACGTGGGTGCCGTGGGCGCACACGTCGTTCGCCCATTGTTCGCCGCGGAGGACGACAACCCTGCCGCGGTCCGCGGCCCCACCGCCCACGACGGTCGCGGCGTACTCCTCGGCGATCCGCTCCTGCGGAAAGTACTGGGGCCAGGTCGAGAGCAGGCCGCTATCGAGGACGCCGACGTAGACACCCTCGCCGGTCTGGGTGACATCCCGAGCGCTCGACAGCGGCCGCAGGGTCGCGTTGACGGCGTCCTGGTTCCAGGTACTGAAGCCTCCGGTGAAGTCCTCCACCGGCACCAGGTCCGTGGGAGGCGGAATGAGCACTTCCTGGTCGATCGCGGCCCCCTTGACGAACGGCAGCGCCCGCACCTCGCGCAGCCGGTCGGCCCTCGCTTCCATGGTGAGGCCGTTGATCTCGGGCAGGGTGCTCTTGATCCGGCCGATGGCGTTCAGGCTGGCGATCTGCTTTTGGGTGGCCCGCGCCTTCAGCACGACATTGATGCCGACTGGTCCTGACGATTTGGCGTCTGCGACGGAAGGAGAAGTGGACTCGCGGGTATCGGGCTCGGTGGCATCCTCGGCGCACGCGCCGAGCGCGAGCAAGCCGGCGATGGAGAGGACGGTGAAGCGGCGGATCATATGATGTCTCCACAACGGAGGGAACAAGGTTGCCTGGCATACCGGAGCGGCCGCCCCGGATGCGCAGGTCAATACTGGAGGGCTCTTCTGTGCGGGGTCCGGCGTTCAGAGGCTACCGGGACAGTGCCCCAAGGTACACCCGAGCGGAATGGACCGCGCCCCGACACTCTAGGTGCGATCCGCCCGAAAATCAAACCTGTCTGGTGGCACAGGCGGCGCGCGAACTCCTGCGAGAGATCGGCACGGCACCGATCAGAAGCTGTGATTCCAGTCACTCACCTACCGTGCCACCACTCGCGGTCGCATCGAGCCGATGGGCGCTATGGTTCAGTCCCAGTGAAACCTCAGTCTTGAGTCAGGTGTCATGTGACCGCATATAGCCCGATTGTCGCTTTCTCCCACCTGCGGTGGGACTTCGTCTACCAGCGCCCCCAACAACTACTCTCCCGACTCGCAGCCAAACGACGGGTTCTCTTCGTCGAAGAACCCGTGGACGGAGGTCCTGAACCGGACGGCTGGCAGCTGAGCCGACCCGTCGGGAACGTGCTGGTGGCCCGCCCTCGGCTCGGCGGGCTCGGGGGCCGTGTACCCAATGAGGTCCACGCCTCCATGACAGCGCTGCTGCGCGACCTGGTTCAGGCCGAGGAGATCGCGAGCCCGGTCGCTTGGGTTTACACCCCCATGGCAGAGCCGCTGCTGGATGCGGTGGCACCGAGCCTGGTGGTCTACGACTGCATGGACGAGTTGAGCCTGTTCCTCAGCGCACCGCCGGAACTGGTCGGAATGGAGACGACACTCCTGAGCCGCGCCGACCTCCTCTTTACCGGGGGGGTGAGTCTTTACGAGGCAAAGCGCAGCCGCCACCCGAGCGTGCACTGCTTCCCGAGCAGTGTGGATGCGAGCCACTTCGCTCGCGCCAGGCCCTCGGCGCCACGGGTGACCGAGCCGGAGGATCAGGCCGGTCTCCCCCGCCCCAGGCTGGGATTCTTCGGCGTGATCGACGAGCGTCTCGACCTCGCGGTCCTGGACGCGCTCGCCACGGCCCACCCGGAGTGGCAGCTCGTGATGGTGGGGCCGGTGGTGAAGATCGATCCCGCCACACTGCCGCGGCAGCCGAACATCCACTACACCGGACAACAGGCGTACGAGCAACTGCCGGCGTACCTGGCCGGCTGGGACGTCTGCCTGCTGCCGTTCGCCCGGAACGACGCGACGCGCTTCATCAGTCCCACGAAGACCCTGGAGTACATGGCGGCCGAACGGCCGATCGTGAGCACGCCGATCGCCGACGTCGCGCGATCCTACGCCGACATCGTGTACCTGGCGGACTCGCCGGCGGAGTTCGTGACGGCCTGCGAGCGAGCGCTCGCAGCGTCTGAGGAGGAGCGCGTCGCACGGGCCGAGGCGGCTTGCGCCGTCCTGGCGAGGACCAGTTGGGACTCCACTGCGAGGCGCATGGAGGAACTGGTTGAAGAGTCACTCGGTGCGCGGCGGGACGCTCCGAAGAATCGGGGCACCCGCGCCCTCTCTCACGGGGTTCAGGTCCCGGCGCTCGTCGTTGGCGCCGGCCCCACCGGGCTGAGCGCAGCGTACCATCTGGGTCGCGACAGCATGCTGGTGGAGCAGGCGCCGACGGTCGGCGGCTGGTGCCGCTCGTTCGTGGACGACGGATTCACATTCGACTACGCCGGCCACATCATGTTCTCCAACGATCCCTACGTGCACGAGCTGTACCGCCTGCTCCTGGGCGACAACGTGCACTGGCAGGACCGGGAGGCGTGGATCTTCAGCAAAGGCGTGTACACCCGATACCCGTTCCAGGGGGCGCTGTACGGTCTGCCGCCCGCCGTCATCAAGGAATGTGTGGTAGGCGCGATCGAGGCGCGGTTTGGGAAGCCGGTCGGCAAGGCCGCCGCCCGGCCCGAGAGCACGAGCGACTACAGCGGCCCCGAGCGCCGGGGGATGTTCGAGCCGCTGCTGAACGGCGGCACCAGCGCCGGCCCGGGGAAGGTCCTGACCTACGGAGGACCCGACCGGCGTCGCTCGCTCGGCAAAGGCCCGCCGCGCAACTTCAAGGAATTCATCTACAAGGTATGGGGCGCCGGCATCGCGAAACACTTTGCGATCCCCTACAACGAGAAGCTGTGGGCGGTGCCGCTGGAGGAGATGGAGACCTCGTGGCTCGGCGGCCGGGTTCCCCTGCCCGACCTCGAGGAGATGATCGAGGGCGCGCTGTCGCCGGTACCCAAACCCATGGGGCCGAACGCCCGATTCGGCTATCCGCTCCGGGGTGGGTTCCAGGCGCTCATGGACGGCTTCCTGCCTCACCTGCGTGGCGAGCTGCGCCTCAACACCCGCGTCACCGGCTTGTCACCGCTCCGCCGGACCGCCACCTTCGGCGACGGCACCAAGGTGCGGTACGACCACCTGATCAGCACCATGCCGCTGCCACGGCTGATCGCGCTGGCGGCAGACGAGGCCCCGGCGGACATCCGGGCGGCGGCGCGCGAGCTGCGCCACGTCTCGGTGCGGTGCGTCAACCTCGCGGTGGGGCGCCCGGACATCACCGAGAAGCACTGGATCTATTATCCAGAGGACACCGTATTCCACCGGATCTTCGTCCAGGGCAATGCCAGCCCGTACTGCAATCGGCCGGGCGGGTTCGGGTTCACCTGCGAGATCACCTACTCGCCATCGAAGCCCCTGCCCTGCGATGGGGACGACCTGATCCGCCGCTGCATCGACGACGCGATCGCGGTCGGCTTCATCCGGGCCGACGACCCGGTCTGGGCCGCCAACCAGGTTGACTTGCCGGTCGCCTATGTAGTGTACGACCACGGCCGCGCCGAGAACGTGGAGCGGATTCGGGCGTGGCTGGAGCAACACGACATTCTACTCGCGGGGCGCTACAGCGAATGGGAGTACTACAACTCCGACCACGCGTTCATCGCGGGGATGAAGGCCGCGCGGACGGTACAGGGGAAGGATGTACCGACCCGGGCCCGCGTGGGGTAGGCCCACGGGTTCCCTCCGGCGGCCCGCGGATTCCATGCTGACGGTCGGGTGAGCGCGCGACTCGTGCCCGGCCGTCGCGCCGAGGACTTTCTCTGGGCCACCGGCATCGAGGACACGTTCGTTCCTCAGACCCGGCCCGGGCATCGTGCGCTGGACGAGTACCAGCTCATGGGTCACTACCGGCACTGGCGCGAGGACCTCTCGCTGGTGCGGGAGCTGGGCTTGAAGGCGGTGCGGTGGGGTGTTCCGTGGTATCGGGTGGAGCCCTTCCAGCCGGGCGAGTTCGACTGGCGCTGGACCGACCAGGTGCTCGCCTATCTGGTCGAGGAGCTGGGCGTCACACCGGTCGTAGACCTGATGCACTACGGCTGTCCGTTCTGGCTGAGGCGCGAGTTCGCGAGTACCGACTACCCCGCGGCCGTCGCGGCTTACGCTGCCGCCTTCGCCGAGCGGTACGCGAAGCTGGTGCACTGGTACACCCCACTCAACGAGCCGATCGTCACCGCGCTCTATTGCGGCCAGCGCGGGCTCTGGCCTCCCTACCTCCGCGGCGAGTCGGGCTATGTCGGGATTCTGCTCCAGGTCATCGATGGGATCATCGCCACCAGTGCCGCGCTCAAGGCGGCGGACCCGGATGCGGTGCTGGTGCACGTGGAGGCCACCGGCCTGAGCCGCACGGCGCGCGAGGATCTCCATGCGGTCGCCCGCGAGGAGCAGTCCCGAACCTGGCTCACCTACGACCTGCTGACCGGCCGGGTGACCCCCGACCATCCGCTCTTTCCCTGGCTGGTCCGCTACGGAGCGTCGCCCGATCGCCTGGCCGCCATCGCCGAGCGGCCCGTGCCGTTCGATCTCATGGGCCTCAACTTTTATCCTCAGTGGTCCACCACGCAGCTCTACATCGACCGGCGCGGACGGCTGGCCTACCAGCCGGTGGAGCAGGACGGCGCCGGATTCACGCGGGTTGATTCAGGAGTACTGGGACCGCTTCCAGGTCCCCATCATGGTCACCGAGACGAGTGCCCGGGGAGACGAGGCAATCCGGGCGCGTTGGCTCGAGGCCTCCGTCGCCGCCATCCGGACGCTTCGGACCCGGGGAGTGCCGGTGCTGGGGTACACCTGGTTTCCGCTCTTCACGATGATCGACTGGCGCTACCGCTTCGGCCGCGGACCGCTGGAGGAGTACCGGCTAGACTTGGGGCTCTACACCATGAATGGCGGAGGCGACGGCCATCGCTGGCAGGCCACACCACTGGTCGAGCAGTTCCGCAGCTACGTGAGCGACCCGGAAGCCGCCATCGGCAACCTGGGCATGCCGGCCAAGACGTGAGCGCCGCCCGCATGAGCGATTCCCGACTGTTCCGATCGTTCTGGCTGGCCGGCTTCGAGTCGGCCTGCCACATCAATCGCCAGGGCGAGCGGCTGGACTTGGTCTGCGCCACCCAGCACGACCTCGAGCTGGAAGCGGACTACGCCAGAGTCCGCGAGCTCGGATTCGGTGCGGTCCGGGAGAGCGTGCGCTGGCACGTGGTGGACCATGGCTCGGGGTTCGACTTCTCGACGGTGCGCTCCATGCTCGAGGCCGCGAGGCGGCAGGACCTGCAGATCCTCTGGACCCTGTGCCACTACGGCTGGCCGGAGGACGTCGGGCTCCACTCGGCCGCGTTCGTCGAGCGCTTCGCCGCGTACTGCTGCGGCCATGGCGCGCGTCGTCGCCGAGCTGGGCGACGCGGTGCCGTTCTACACTCCGATCAACGAAATCTCCTTCTTCGCCTGGGCCGCGGGCGAGGTGGGGTACATGTATCCGTTCAATCGAGGGACGGGCGGCGAGCTGAAGCGGCAGCTGGTACGCGCCGCGATCGCGGGGATGGAGGCGATCTTGGCGGTGGAGCCGCGAGCGCGGTTCATCCACGTGGATCCGCTCATTCACGTGGTGACGCCGCGGGGTCGTCCGGAGCTGGCGCGGGCCGCCGCGGACCAGCGCGCCTCGCAGTTCGATGCCTGGGACATGCTTGTGGGCGGTCTGCACCCGGAGCTCGGTGGGCACCCCCGCTATCTCGACGTCATCGGCGTGAACTTCTATCACGCCAACGAGTGGGAGTATCCGGACCAGCGCCTGCGCTGGGAGGACACTCCGCGGGACCCGCGATGGGTTCCCCTTCACCGCCTCCTGGTCGAGGTCCACACGAGGTACGGCCGGCCGATGCTGATCTCGGAGACCAGCCATTTCGGCGTGGGGCGCGGTCGCTGGCTACGGGAAGTGGCCGAGGAAGCGGACCTCGCCCGGTCGGCGGGAGCACCCCTCGAGGGTCTGTGCGTCTACCCGGTGATCGACCGACCCGATTGGGACGACCCGGAGCATTGGCACAACAGCGGGTTGTGGGACCTCCGCCGGGGCGACGACGGCAGGCTGGAGCGGGTGCCCTGCCGGGAATACCTGGCGGAGCTGCGGGAGATACAGCTCAAGGGCCGGGAGCGCGCCTGGTCACCGTGAGCGCGGGCAGAGTGTATGACCCGGCCGTCAGGACGACAGTACCGCCTCTTGGCTTCCCAGCGGAACTCCTCCGAGCCGCCCAATCATGTCCTGCATCATGATCGTCGCCACCGGGTGCGTCGCCCAGGTGATCGCGCAGCCGGTAGGTGCAGCTCATCAGCCGGCCCTTGTCGATCCGGCGCTCCGCCACCAGCGCCACGATGTGGTGCACCCAGCCGACGAAGAGTCCCGAGTGCACGTTGGCCGCGTAATCCCGCGGCGACAGCCCCACGATGACCGTCTCCGGCGTGAGATCGGCGAACGCGAAGTCCACCGTGCCGCCCGTCGGCAGGTCCTGGAACATCCGGTCCTGGCGAATCCAGCTCATGCTGCTCGCCCAGTCGCCCTGCCAGGACCGTCCGTGCCGCCCGGCCAGGCCCCAGGACCCGAGGTGGGTCTGGAACGAGTCGGGCTCTTCGGCCAGCCAGAGCACCCGACCCCCGTCTTGCGCATGGCTTCGCCAGCGATCGTTCAGGGTCTCGACCACGAGGAGGTCGGCCTGGCCCTCGTCATCGGTCATCTCGTAGCCCAGATCCCCCAGGCGTGCGGAGAGCCGGGGCGCGTCCGGAGCGTGGATCCGCAACCGGGACGGACCGGCGCGGCGAGGGAAGAAGTAGAGCTCGTGGTGGTTCCGGCAGACCTCGCGCCCGTCGGCACCCAGCAGCCGGAGCTCGAGTCGAACTCTCGCGGCCTCCGGTAGCGCCGGCACCGTGAATGCGACGGTACCGACCGTCGTCAGATGCGCGCGATTCGGGCCCCAGCCGATCGAAGCTGCCCCGGATATCCGGCGCCAGGTCCAGGAACCACTCGATCCGGCAGTCGCGCAGGTCGATCGTCGAGAAGTGGGAAAGACCGAGCCGCACCTCGCAGCGCTCGCCCTCCCAGTAGGCGATGCGGTCCCAGTCCATGGGAACGATCGCATCGGGACTGTTCACCTGGCCGATGACGTCGTAGTAGGCCTTGGGGTTGCGGCAGATGTCGAGCAGTCCGTTGGCCTCCCAGTGCACGTCGGTGAACTCGGTGATGATGTACCCGACGATGCTCGGGTGGCGCCGCATCTGCTCGATCTGGTACTTGAGCGCGGTGTACTGCATCCGCTGGCTGGCAGCCGTGAGGTCCGACAGCGTGGGGAACACTTTGTCCAGGTGATACCCCCGGTAACGCCGCTCCATTGCGTGCGGGTACATCACGCCGTCACCCCATTCGATCCCGGTCTCGAACCACCAGGGCTCTCCCCCGTAGCACTCCTGCAGCTTGCCGATGTCGGGTAGTCCCCAGTTGCCGAACTCGGAGACGACGATCGGCTCGTTCCCCCGGCGCCGCACTTCGGGAGCGGCCGGTGTGGGAGGCACGTTCCATGGATCGCGGAGGTACTCCCGCCAGCGCTCGATGCCGGCATACTCCCGGGCGAAGGTCCAGGCCGGCCGCGCCGCGAAGGCCTGCACCCAGTCCTTCCACTGCCGGTGATGGTCCGGCATCCCGTAGTAGTTGTGGAAGTCCTCGATGTCGGTGACGACGTGAAAGTTGGTGAAGCAGGGGGAGTTCCCTACGACCAGCCGGGTGGGATCGAGCTGCTTGAGGTCGGTGTACATCTCCACCAGCCAGGCCCGGTGCTCCGGGTTCACGGCCAGATCCGTGCCCCAATTCTCGTTGACGATGGTCCAGATGACGATGGAAGGATGGTTCCAGTCGCGCTCCACCATCCCCACCATGGTCTCCCGCGCGCGCCGCTTCGCGTGATCGGTCAGGTCCTGCCAGTTGGGAAGCTCGGTCCAGATCAGGAGGCCGGCCCGGTCGGCCGCGTCGTAGTACCGCGGGTCGGCGACCTTGATGTGGGTCCGCAGGCAGTTGAGACCCATGTGCCTGGCCCGGGCGAACTGCTGGTCGAGCTCGGCGTCGCTGAACGCCGTGTAGATGCCGTGCGGGTAGTAGTCCTGGTCCAGCGCTCCGCGGAGATAGACCGGGCGCCCATTGAGCATGAGGAAGCCATCGGGCGACGAGCCGATGGACCGCATGCCGAAACGGTCGCTCCGCCGGTCGAGCGGCGGCCCGGACTCCTCGTTCAGGGAAGTCTCGAGGGTGTACAGCCTGGGATTCTCGGTGTCCCAGAGCTCCGGCTCGGGGATCGAGAGCTCCCGAACCGCCGTCTGTTCACCCGGCTCGAGTCGGTGACCGAACCGCAGCGTGTCGCCGGCGGGTGTGGTGAGCGTGAGATCGAGCTGCAGCGCGCGAGGCGCCGGGCGGCTGCTCTCGAGGTGGACCAGGGCGCGCTCCCCGGGCACGTCGGGGGTGATGCGCACTGTAAGGAGATGATCCGCCGACCGGCGCTCGAGATGCACGCTTTGCCAGATGCCGCCGACCGGCCCGTACCAGCTCTGCTTGCCGTGGGGGACCTCGGCGAAGGGGTACCCGAGATCCTCGTCCGCGTCGGAGCCCGGATCGATCACCTGCACGATCAGCTCGTTGTCGCCGTCGAGCCGCAGCGTGGAGGTCACCGACAGCTCGAATGGCAGGTACCCGCCCTCGTGCTCCCCCACCTGCACACCATTGAGCCATACCCGGGCGAAATAGTCCACCGCGCCAAAGCACAGTAGGTGAATGCCGTCGCCGGAGGCCTGCTCCGGCTCCGACCACCGGAAGGTGCGCCGGTACCAGGCCACGCCGGTGTAGTCACGCAGGTCGGGGAACTGCGCCTGCCAGGGGCCCGGAACCTGGATCGCGCGCATATCCGCCCCCGCCAGGCTGGTCGGGTCGAGCGAGCGTTCGGGGTCCGGGGTGAATTGCCACTCGCCGTCGAGGGCGAGGCGATGCCGCAGCCCACCGCGAGGCCCCGATCGCCGGCCGGGGGCTTGTCTGAGAAGCTCAGGAATGGGAGGTAATCCTCTGGCGGCCGGAACGTGCGGCCGGTCGCGCCGATGAAATCACAGGGGGTGATACTCGTGGAGTAGTTGCCCGGCACCTCGGAAGTCGGTGGCGCTAGCGGAGCGCCCGGTGGTTTGGGCGCTCCGCTACGTCGGAAGAGAAACTAGCAGGGAGATCGGCAGAAAGCGCGGTCCCATCGACGACCCGCACTCACAGGGTCTTCAAGAACTCCACCAGGTCGGCCTTCTGCCTCCGGGTGAGGTCCAGCCGGAAGCGCCGGACATAGTGCTCGACCACATCCTGGAGGGTCCGGGCCGAACCGTCGTGGAAGTAGGGACCGGCGAGCTGAGGCGGGTTCCAGAGCCCGCGGAGGGGCGTGGTGCGATACCGCTTGGTGGCACTGCGTCTCGCGTAGGCGGGATCCTGCCCCACTTCCCCTGGCCGGTGCAACCGCCCGGTGTTCACATCGGTATAGCGGGGGCCCGTGTGGCAGTCATCGCAACCTGCGGAGCCCTTGAAGACGCGGCGCCCCCGCTCGGCTGCCTGACGGTCGTACCCGTGGACCGGGGCCTCCGGCCGCTCGAGGCTGAACTGGTACACTCGGAGCGGCCTCAGCTTGGACGAGACCAGGTCGGGCGGATTGTTCACCTTGACCCCGATGCGCGCATCCTCGAAGCGACCGTGCCCGTGCATCTGGGTCACCGCGACGTACTCGTTCCAGTAGGAGACCGGGCCGTCGCCGGTGTAGACCTCGCGATCCACGCCGCGCAGTCCGAACGCGGGCGGAAGGACCACCGGGATGTTCTTGCCGTCGATGTTGAGCCGGGGATCGTACTTCCCCGGGCCCCACGAGCGGAACACCTGCCGTTGAGCCGGCGTCACCGCGGGCGAGAGTGCCACGATGGCGCCGACGTCCAGATCACGGTTGGGCCAGCCGTCGAGCCGCCGGCCGATCCCGGGGGCGAAGGAGTTGTCCACCGTCGAGTGGCAGAGGGCGCAGGTGGTGCCGACCCGGGTGAGGTGGCCGTTGGCGTTGACCTCTCCGACCAGGCCGATCACGGCATCCAGCTGAAGCAAGGTCACCGTCGTGGCCGGGTCGTCGAGGTCGATCTCGCCGGCCCGGAGGGCGGCCTTGACCGCGGGTGGCAAGGCCTGAACGTCCACCTTGAGTCCGAGCCCGAGCGCGGCCGCCGGCGACACCGATCCGCGGATCACCCGGTGGAGCTTCAGGGTGTCGGTCCAGAACGTCTCATCCCCGAAGGTGTCGAACCTGAAGATTCTCCTGCCCTGCGCGACGAGGGCGGGATCGAGCGCGGCCCCGGCTTCGGCCTCGGTCTGGAGGCGGCGGGGCTCGGTGGCGGTCTCGTCGCGGCAGGCGGACATCAGTGCTGCGAGGCCGACTCCGGCGACCATGAACATTCCTCGCATCTCGGCTCCTTTCCGCCGCTCCGCCCGCTGACTTAGGTTCGGTGGATCGGTGGCTAGTATCGGGTGGCAGGCCGAGGCCAATATATGATTTCGCCGAATAATCTGCAATATCTCTCTAGCAATTTGCCCTTAAACAATTTACGCTGAGGCTCAGTGTCCAGATCCCTGCAGATTCGGCGGATTCGTGAGACCACGGCAGGCAGGATCATGGGTCTGCTCCGCAGCCGAGACATGACCGTGGACGAGCTGGCCGCCGCGCTGGACCTGAGCGGAAATGCGATCCGGCCCCAGCTGGCGCTCCTGGAGCGGGACGGCCTGGTCGAGAGGGTCGGAGCGCGGCGAGGCGCAAGCAAGCCGGCCCGGATCTACGCCCTGAGCCGCGACGCCGATCTGCTGTACTCTCACGCCTACGTCCCGGTGCTCACCGAGCTGCTCCATGTCCTGTCTTCCCGCCTCGGGGCCGACGAGTTCGACGCGCTGCTGCGAGAAGTCGGCGGTCGGCTGATAGCCGGCCGGGCTCGGCCCACTGGAGACGCGAGGCAGTGCGCCGACGCGGCGAGCGAGCTCCTCAATTCCCTGGGTGGCCTCGCCCGGGTCGAGCAGCACAACGGCACGCTCCTCATTCGGAGCGACGGCTGTCCGCTGGCCGCAGCGACTCAGCGGCACCCGGAGGCCTGCAATGCCATGGAGAGCCTGCTGAGTGAGTTCACGGGGCTGCGGGTGATGAAGTGCTGCGACCGAGAGGAGCGTCTGCGCTGCTGTTTCGAGCTGGTGGGGTGATGAAGCCGGGGCCGGCACTCGCACTCGTCGCCGCGGCCTGTGGTGCATCGCCGGACGCCGACGGCACGGTCGAGGCCCGGTGGGAACACGCTGCGCCTGTGCCCGAGGGTCGCACCGAGGTGAGCGTGGCGACCGACGGATCCCGTATCTACCTGATCGGCGGATTCGGCCCCGGGGCGGGACGAAGGCCATCGGCTCCCAGGGAGATGCTCGTCTACGATCCGTCGACTGACCGCTGGAGCGCCCCCGGCGAGATCCCGGAAGGCGTCAATCATGCGGGGTTCGCCGCGGTCGGCGGCAGGCTGTACATCGTCGGCGGTTTTCGGGGCACCACCTTCTCTCCCACCGGGGCCGTCCGAGTCTACGACCCGGCCAACCGCGGCTGGCAGGACGGGACCCCCATGCTCACGCCTCGTGGGGCTCTGGCGGTCGCGGTGCTCGACGGAAGGATCCATGCGATTGGCGGCAATGCGGCGAGCGGGGCCGGGCTCCCGTCGCACGAACATGGTGCGCCGGAGCGCGACAACTCGGTCGGGACCCATGAGGCGTACGATCCCGTCGCCGGTACCTGGATCCGTCTGGCGCCGCTGCCGACGCCGCGGAACCACCTGGGCGCGGCCGTGATCGGGGGGAGGATACACGTCGTGGGCGGCCGGGTGCCCGGTGACATGGAGCTCCCGACCCACGAGATCTACGATGCGAAGACCGATTCCTGGACCGCGGGCCCTCCGATGCCGACCGGGCGGAGCGGCATCGCGGTCGTCGGCCATCGCGGACAACTCTACGTCTTCGGCGGCGAGACGGTTCGACGATTCTCGTCCAGCACCTTCGACGACGCCGAACGGTTCGACCCGGGGAGCGCCCGCTGGGAGACGCTCTCACCCATGCCCACGGCGAGGCATGGCCTCGGGGCCGCGTCGTCCGGTGGCGCGATCTACGTGCTCGGTGGTGGGCCGAGGCCGGGGCTCGCATTCGGTGCGGCCAACGAGAGGCTGGTGCCGCCGTGATGGGTAGATTTCAACCATGATGATCATGCACGGCGTGATTCACGGGCTTCCCACCCGGATCGCCAACAGTCGCTCCGACATCGACACGGAGCAGGTGGTGCGGCGGCTTGGCGCCGCGCTGGACCTCGTCGCCCGGTATGCGCCCCGGAACTACCGGCGCCTCCGCGAGGACGTGGCGGGATTCGTGGTGGAGCGGTTTCCCTGCCGCGGAGCGTTCTTCCCCGATTCCGGTGAGTGCTTGGTCGAGCTCACCTTCACGGTCAATCCGCGTCACTCCCTCGCGGAGATCGCCGCGTCGATCGTGCACGAGGCCACGCATGCGCGAGTGGCGCGCAGGTGCGGCGCGCCGCTGTCGGGACGGCGCGCCCGCGAGGAGAGACTGTGCCGGATGGCCGAGCTCGAGTTCGGGCTCGCTCTCCCTGACGGGGGCGTGGTGGTCGAGCGCGCACGGGCGTCGCTGGCCTTGTCCGATCGCGATGTCGCTCCCGAGGTCGATTGGGCCCTGGCGGCGCAGCGGGTGGCGGAGGCGGATGCCCGGGGCCGGCAGCATTCATGAACCAGTAGGCACACCATGATCCGATCGATCGCACACCTGATGGTCGCGTGTACCCTGTGGCTGCTGCCGCTCCCGTGGCGCTTCGTGCCCGAGATACCAACCTACGGCGCGTCCGACTCGGTCGTCTATCACATCCATCCCGGCAGCCGCCTGGTGGTGAAGACCGGAAAGGCCGGCCTCTTCGGCTTTGCCGGCCATACTCACGTCATTCGTGCGCGGACCATGTCCGGGCGACTGGTGTACCGTCCCGGCACCGCGACCTCGTACCTGCGTCTCAGGGTTCCGACCGACAGCCTGGAAGTATTGACCCCGCCCGATACCGCGGAGATCCGGAAGGTGACGGAAGCCATGCGCACGGAGGTGCTGCACGTGGACCGGCATCCGGAGATGATCTTCGCAGCCGACTCGGTCCGAGCGGAGAGCGGGAAGGTCGACCTGCAGCTCGCCATCACCATGGAGGGCACCACTCGGCAGGTGCCGGTGAAGGCGGACGTGACCATCGGCCCGGACACCATCAGAGCTGCTGGGACCTTCACGGCGACGCAGACCGATTTCGGGATCAAGCCCTTCAGCGGAGGCCCCGCGGGAACGGTGAAGGTGGCCGACAAAGTCACGTTCTGCTTCGATCTGGTGGGAGTCCGAGATCCTGCCGTGGCCCGCGGCGCGCGGTCGCCGGCTCCGGCGAGTGAAGCGACCACCGTGCCGGGCTGCGTCGATCGGGCCAAGGCGCGCTCCGATACGGCGAGGCGTCCGATGTGAAGCACTACCAGCTCAGGCGCTCAGGCGAACCCGAACAGCGGAGGGAAAAGAACGGCGACCACCGCCGCCCAGGCGGCAAGGACATACAGATAGGACGTCTGCCAGTCGGACAGGCGTGAGAAGGCGGCGCGGCCCCGGAGGAAGCGGGCGTAGAGGAACGCCGACCCACCCAGATTGACCAGGAGCACCACGTTCTCACCCAGGGCCGCGACCCGGTTGGGCGTGAATCCGAACTCCGAGATCCGGCTCCCGATGGCCCAGAGCGCCAGAACATCCACCACCAGAGCGGTCCCGACCAGCGTGAGATGGATCCAGTCGAGGAGGCCGGGAGGCGCCAGGGCGTCCCGGGCCGAGATCGAGTAGAGGAGCAGGCCGAAGACCACCACCAGCAGGAGGTCGAAGGCGATGAGGATCTCCCGCTCCACGTCGATGCCGCGTCCGGTCCAGACCATCGTCACGATGAAGGCGAGCAGCATCAGGGAGAAGAACGGGGCGAAGATCCGGGTCAGGACCGGCGCCATGTTCTCGATGACGCTCTGCTTCGCCTCCACGAGCCACGTGGCGATGACGGAGGCGCCCGCGACGCCGCAGGGCACGATCCAGCTTTCCACCTGAGGCTCGACGTCGATGCCGATGGCCTGGAAGAGGCCTAAGGTCAGACCGATGAGCACGCCCCCGCCCAGGGCGATCAGGACGTAGTAGATGAAGAGCTCGCCGGTGAAGCGGACGAAATCCATCCGCCGTCGCTCCCCCGCCACCGTCCGCCCACGTAGGCCACGCCGACGGCCAGCCACAGGGCGATGGGCAGGTGGATGATGCTCAGGACCTCGGTGTCGGCGCCGGGCGACGGGGAGAACGGGTAGGCATTCATGACGATGGCGGCCAGGGCGAAGACCGCGGCCAGCCACAGCCGGCTCGTGCGCGGGAGCGGCCGATCCCACGCGAAGTAGGCGGCGATGAACGGGAGAGTGAAGAACGCGATGTTGCGCGGGTAGAACGTCGCCGCCGTCGGCGAAGTCGATGCCGAAGAGAGCCGGGAGCTTGATCGCCACGCCCGCCGCCACCGCGAGGGCGAGAGCGACCCACATCCTTCGAGACCCGTACGGTCGCCGGCGACTCGGCGCTCCTTCCCGTCGCCCGGAGAGGACGAGCTGCTTCCAGAGCCGGTCCGAATGCTCCCGGGCGAACTCCCGCGTCAGCGCGTCGATGGCCCCCATCCGCTTGACCGCCACCAGGAAGGCTTCGTCGTCGGAGAGGCCCCCGCCGCCGAGGGAAGCGATCTGCTCCCGGAGGTGATCCTCCAGCTCCTCCGCGTCCGCGACCGTGATCGCGCGGCTGCCCGCGCAGATGGGCCCGCCACGCGTCGATCTGGTCCTCGAGCGAGTCCGCCGCGGAGTCGTCTCGGCGCTTCCGGTCCATGGACTCAGCTCCGCTGGGGAACAGGAACGGGACTTCCGTCGCCGCAGCGCGGAGTCGGCAAGCACCGACCAGACCTTGCGGAGCGTCTCGTCCACGGTCCGCCACTGGCGGCGCTCCTCGGCCAGCTGCTCCCGCCCGGCCTTCGTCACCCGGTAGTACTTGCGCCGCCTTCCCGACTCCGTCCGCTCCCACCGGGATTCGACGAGGCCGGAGCGCTCCAACCGATGGAGCACCGGATAGAGCATGCCGTCGGTCCATTCCAGCCCGCCCCCGGACAGCTCGCGCACCCGCTTCAGGATGGCGTAGCCGTAGGTGTCGCCTTCGGCCAGGATCGCGAGCACGAGGGGTGTCGAGGTCGCCGCGACGAGGTCCTTGTTGATGCTTTCGGGGCGCGAGCGGTTATACATAGGAGTACTATACATAGAGCTACAATGTATGTCCAGAGGCATTCGGCGGCCCTGACGATGGGCTCAGGGCGACGGCGCGAGGGCCTTCGCGAGCCGCGCGGCGATCCGTGCGTTGTTGGTCAGCAGGGCGAGATTGGCTCGGACGCTCTCGCCTCCGCTCAGGGACCGGAGACGCTCCAGCAGGAATGGCGTGACGCGACGGCCCCGCACGCCTTCCCGTTCCGCATCGACCAGGGCCGTCTCCAGCGCCCGCCCGTACGTTTCCGCCGGCAGCTCATCGGCGACCGGAATGGGATTGGCGATCAGCACGCCGGTTCCCAGTCCCAGCGCGTAGTGCGTGCGCACCGCCGACGCGAGCTCCTCGATCGCGTCGATCCGGCTGTCCACGGGTAGCCCGCTGGACCGGCTGTAAAACGCGGGAAACTCGCTCGTCCCCAGCCCGAACACGGGCACGCCGAGGGTCTCCAGCATCTCTACGGTGCGTGGCAGATCCAGAATCGCCTTGGCGCCTGCACACACGACGGCAACGGGGACCCGCGACAAGGCGGTCAGGTCCGCCGACACGTCACCGCTGATGCCCGCATCCCGATGCACGCCGCCGATACCGCCCGTCGCGAAGACTCGGATCCCCGTGGCGTGCGCGGCGAACATCGTGGCCGCGACCGTCGTCGCGCCGGAGCGGCCGGCGGCGACGGTCGCCGCCAGATTGCTGAGATTCACCTTGACGACGTCGGGAGTCGTCGCCAGCTCGTGCAGCTCGGCAGGGGTGAGCCCGACGCGGACGGCTCCCCTCAGTACCCCGATCGTGGCGGGGACGGCACCCGCCTGCCGGATCTCGCTTTCGATCGCCAGTGCGGCGGCCACCCCGTCGGGATGCGGCAGCCCGTGCGTGACCACCGTGGTCTCGAGCGCGACGACGGGCCGGCCTCCGGCGAGGGCGTCGGCGACCTCGTCGGCGCAGACGTAAGCGGCCGTCACGATGACACTCCGGCAGCCGACCACTGGCGGATCCGGGCGTCGGCATCGGTGCGCGTCGCCTCGAGCAGCGACGTCGCTCCCAGGGCTTCGATGGCGAAGCTCGCGGTGACGGCGCCCCGGTCCAGGCAGGCCGCGACGGGCAGTCCCTCGAGGTGTGCGGAGATGAAGCCTGCCGCGAAGGCATCGCCGGCGCCGGTGGGATCGACGACCGTCGTCGCCCGGCCCCGCCATCGATGGAAGCGGTCGTCGCGGGCGTCGTACAGGATGCCGCCTCTCGCGCCTTGCTTGAACGCGATGAACCGGAGCCGGCCGCCGGCGAGCCGGCGGAGGGCGCGCTGCGGGTCGCCGTCGGCCTCCTGGAGCAGCAGCTCGTCCTCGCCGGGAAAGAACGCGTCGGCGTCGGCCAGGGCTTGCCGCCAGTCGTCGAGCGTCTCATCGGTGACGGGCAGGTGTGGATCGACCGATACGAAGTGATTCCGATCGAGCGCCAGAGACGCCAGCACCCGGCGATGCACCGCGAACGGCATGGGAGCGAGGTGGAATGCGGGCGCCGGCCGCCAGGCGGGCGGGATGTGCTCGGGTCCCGGCGATACTTCCTCGTGCGTCGGGCACCCGAGGCGGTGGATCAGGCGTCGCACCTGCCCCTCGTAGAGGATCCAGGTGCGCACGCCGGCACCGCGGAGCCGCTGGACGCCGGTCAGCTCGACGCCGCGCCGCTTCAGCGCATCCAGTGACGCGCCGGGGTAGTCCGTGCCGGCCAGGCTCACGCAGCCTACGCGCGTCCCCCAGAGCGCCGCGCCCAGGGATCCGTACAGGACGGCGCCGCCCGGCTGGGCCATGCCGGTGCCGCCGTCCGGAAACACGATGTCGTCGACCAGGAGATTCCCGAGCAGCACCAGGGAGGGCGTCACCGTCACCTCGCGGCCCCTACGTCAACTTGGCGAACGCTCGCGCGACCGACTCCACCGCCGTACGATCGAGCGGGTTGCTCCACAACCCTCCCTGCTTCAGCGACGACCCCACGATGAAGCCGTGCGCGTCGGCGAAGCGGGCCAGGTTCCGGACCGTGACACCCGAGCCGACGAGCACCGGCAGACCCACGGCGCGCGCGGTGTCGCGCACCTCGTCGGGCGACGCCTCCTCGCCGCTGGCCGCACCGGTCACGATCACGCCATCGGCGAGAAAGAGCTCCGCCGCCCTGGCGGTCGCGGCCAGTGACACATCGCCCGTGATCGCGTGCGCGCCGTGCTTCTTCTTGATGTCGGCGAACACCAGCACGCGATCGGCGCCGATCGCGCGACGGTAGCGCAGCAGCTCGCCGGCGCACGATTCGATGACGCCCTCGTCCGCCACGTGCGCGAAGACGAAACCCTCCACCCGCACGAACTCCGCACCGCAGGCGAGGGCGACGGCGAGGGCCTCGCGATTCGCGGCGGCCAGCACCTGCACGCCGAGCACCAGACCGGTGTCGCGCTTGACCTCGCGGGCCAGGGCGGTCATGGCGGCGGTGATCTCGGGGCCGACGCCGCCCTTGAGATAGGGACGGTCGTGCATGTTCTCGAGCGCGAGCGCGGTGAAGCCCGCGTCGCGATAGATCCTGGCCTCGGCGACGGTCTGTTCGATCAGCCTGTCGATCGAATGACGTGACGCCGGCGTTCCTGGAAGCGCGCCGACGTGCAGCATCCCGACGAGGGCCCGAGGCGCGCCGAAGCGCTCACGAAACGTTGAGAGAGGATCCATGGGTGGCTGACGGTAGCAGAACTGTAGTACCAGGGCAAGATGAGCGCCGGATGAGGATGCTGTGAGAGGAAAATGAGCACCGCCGCTTAGCGTAGGGGCCAAACTCGTCGGCCTGCAAGGCAGGTCGCAGTCCTCAACCCTCTCGCCTGTTCGGAGGTTACAATGTGGCTCAGCCTTCCTCGTCTCATGGGAGTCCTCTCCCCAGTCCCGATCCTCATCGCCTGCGCCGCAGCCGGCACCCGCGATGCCAACGTGATCACCGCTCCCGAGCTCAGCGCTAGCAAGGCCCGGAACGCCTACGACGCGATCCGTCAGATTCGCCCTGAAATGCTCCGGAACCGGGACCTCGGCACCGTTGCGTACTTCAAGGCCCGCCACCCCCTTGTCGCCGTGGACAACACCCTCGTCGGAGGCGTCGAGGTGCTGCGAGGCCTTCCCACGGGCAAGGTGGCCCGGATCGAATACGTCAACTCCTGGATGGCGGCCAAGAGATATGGAACGGGATTCACCAATGGACTGATGCTGGTCGAAACTCGGGCCGATCCGGCACCCGAATTCGCGGCTGGATCGAGCAGTCCCCGCTGAAAGCACGGTGCATCCGGGGAGCCCTCCGCTAATTGAAGCGCACGACCTTCGCCTGGGAGGGCACCCCCTTTGTATCTACGATGAACAGCATGTAGTGCCCCGGAGGAGCCAATTTGCTGTTCAGCGGCGCGGTGACCGTGAGCGAGCCGGTGCCGGCGGAGAAGTTGAGCCGGTTGCCCCGCTGGTTCATGTCGAAGGCGTGGGTGACGCTGGAGAGGCGTACCAGCATGACCTTGGCGATGGTGGCCGCGCTGGAGGTGTTCACGATGAAGGCGGACCCGTAGGGGACTTTGGCCGGAGCGCTGGAGATCACCGGGCGGGTCGCCGGCGTGCCATCGGCCTTGAACAGGTAGGGCGGTGAGAAGATCTCCCCGGTCAGGTCGTCGGAAAGACCGGTGGCGGCAGGCTCTCCGCTCCCCACCACGAGGACACGCGCGTCCGGCAGAAGCAGGGCGGTCGTGTGGTAGAGGCGGTAGTGGCTCATGCTCGCGAGCTTCTTCCACGCCATTGGATTGGCCGGATCCCAGAGCTCGGCCGCCAGAACGGCGCTCGTGGTCGGCGCGCTGTTGAAGCCGCCCGCGTTGGTACCGCCCGTCACCAGGACCGTGCCATCGGCCAGCAGCGTCGCGTTGATTTGACGGCGCGGCACCGACATCGATCCGACGAAGCTCCACGTGCGCGCTCCCAGGAGGTCGATGACCTCGGCGGTCGCGGTCGGTGAGCCGCCGCCCACCACGAGGATCTTTCCGGCGTCGTACATGACGCCCGACCCGTAATCGCGCCAGCCATGGAGGCGCGCCGGGCCGCTGGTCCACGATCCGGAGCCGGCCACGCTGAGGAACGCGGTCGCCTGTTCCGGACCCGCGTAGAACACCTTGCCGTCGGGCGCGGCGAACATCATCGGATAGTAGGGCACACTCCTCGTCGCCCCGGTCAGCGCTCGCCAGGTGTTCTTGGCGGGGATGAACACCTCGGGAATCCGGTTGAGTGCCGCGACCGTGTCGCCGCCGGAGATGGCGAGGACCTGCCCGTTGTGCAGGGTCGTGAGGGTCGGGTACCAGCGCCCGTTCCGCATGTTGGCGGACTTGATCCACTGCTTGGTGCCCTGATCGAACTGGTACGAGCTCTTGAGACCGAAGTTGTCCACGCCGGCGTGCCCGCCGGCTACGAACAGCTTGCCGCTCCGCAAGAACGTGAGGCCGCTGCAGAAGAAGTCCGCCGGCAGAGGCAGGCTGGTGAAGGTCGCCGGGGTGGCCGGATTCCAGAGCACCGGCTGGCGATGATGCCGGCCATAGGTGAGTACCTGACGGTTCGGCAGCAGCGCGGCGTGGATGGCGACCGCGGGCCACGGAAACGGCGCGGTCCACTGCCCCATCGTGCCGGCCTCGACCGCGGCATCGGATGTCTCGAAGCTCACCACGACGCTGACGTTCCTCGACATGGTCGTCACGCACGACCCGACGCTCTTCCAGCCGCCCTCGGCCGACATCTCGCACTGACCGCCGGCCATCGCCTTGATTCCACGACCGCCTGCCGCCGTGGCCGTCAGCCGCACCGTGAGGCCGCGAGGAAATCCGGCACTGCAATTACCCGAGACCGCTTCGCCTTCCACGATGGTGCAGCTGATGCCGGCCGGAATGGAGTACACGGAGCCGGTCCCGCTGGCGCCGCCCGCGACGGAAAGGGTGAAGCTGGTCGGGGCCGGGACGAAGGTGGGCGCGATCCAACGGTCTCTATCCATGGTGATCTGGCAGACTCGCGGATCTTCCACCAACGGGGTGCAGGTCGCTCCCCATTCCGCGTCGAGCTTCAGCACCGCGGCGCCCAGAGGGGTGGCGGTGACGCTCACGACCGTCCCGGCCGGGAACGTACCCGAGCAGCTGCCGCCGACAGCGGCCGCGCCCGTGCCACCGGTGATGGAGCATTCGATGCCACCCCGGCTCGATGTGACTACACCGCTTGCCGAGCTGCTCCCGGTTCCGATCGTGAGTCGGTACGTCTCGTCGGGCCTGAACCCGGGTGGTTCGGTGGGTTCCTGGCCACACGCAACGAGCAGCAGGAGTTGGGCGACGAGGGCGACGGACGACCGCGTTTGGCGAGGGTGTGACACGGGGCCTCGTGGACCGAGCGCCAGCGGGAGAAGAGCGGATCGCGCAGTGAGTTGCAAGTCACATACCGTTCAACACACCGCACGTAAGCTGTTGCTTGACATGCATATGGCTCATGGTTCGCGAGCGGTGCCCGCAGGCGCGTGGAGCGCCCCAACAACCCATCCGCCGACTTCGCCCCACATTTCTTCCCAAGTCTCGGGTGCGCCTTCGTGGCGCACGCCGTAACGTCACCGTCCTTGACCTCGTAGAGAGTCGACTCCCCGATCTCGAGACCTCGATGTTGCGCCTGAGCGACCTTGCTCCGTTCCCCCTTATTGCCGCCTTGCTTCTGAGTCCGGGCGCCGCCCATGGCCTGCAGGCGTCTCCCGACACGTCGGCGGCCTCGGCCCGCAAGGCTTTTGACTTCTTGATCGGCACTTGGACGGTCGAGTCGATGATGGACTCGGGTGGAAAAACCACGCCTGGTCAGGGCGAGATCTACCGGTTCGAGAAACAGCTCAGCGGCGTCCTGCTCGTCGGACATTGGCACTTCAACCGGGGCACGGCGGCCCAGCCGGACTTCGTCGATGCGCGCTATTACTCCGCCTTCGACAACACCCGGCGGATGTGGACCTTCTATTACGTCAGCCCGCAGTCGGCGCAGTACTGGCCCGGGCAGCTGGACGGACACCGCTGGTACTTCTTCAACGAATTCACCATCGAGGGCCGAGTGACCCTGCAGCGCCAGTCGTGGGAGCCTGTGGATGGGAGGACGGTGCACCGGGTGATCGAGAACTCGACGGACCGCGGAGGCACGTGGAAGCGGTGGACCTGGGTGCTGCGTCGATCGTCTACAAGATTTCCCGCTTCGCCGCGTGCACCGCCCTGCTCTTCATCTCGACAAAGGGTCCGTGAAGATCGCCCTGGTCCAGTACAGCGGCGCCGGTGACTACTTCGAGCAGTGGACTATGGGCGCTCCCCCGCCATGTGTGCGCTGATCAACCAGGCCACCGACGCCGGCATCGCGGTCGTAATGTACGACGTCAAGGTCGCCGAGTGCGCCCCCGGAGCCATCGAGACTGCGCAGAACGACGCGGATCTCGCCACCCTCGTGCTCACCCAGATGGCCAAGGACACTGGCGACGGCGTTCCGGTCGTCTATGTGAACCCATTCGTCGCGCTCAGCTCGAAGAGGATCCGAGGTGGCGATGGAGATTGCCGAGGCACGGGAACTCATTGTTGACCCGGTGGAACGCGTGTTTGGAATCGAAGGTTGAGCCGGTCAACCTCGGAATGTCGCCTTTCGGGTTCGTGCCACGCGTATACCGGCAAGGCGTTCGCTCCACCATTCCCGGTTCCTCGGAGACAGATATGCCGAAACCTCGGTGCTTCGCTCGGGTCGGGCTCGCCGTCGCCAGCACGGTAGCGCTCGCAGGCTGTTCCCCAGATACGCCCACCAGCCCCCCGGCAGCTTCGCAGAGTCTGACAGCGGCATCCCCTGCGATCGGCCTTACGCCGACGATCCTTCGCCTGTGCTACCCTGGTGGTGGGAGCACCCGTGTATGCCACCCCGGCGGATCTCTGTCCATCGGCAACACTGGGGGCGGGACACTCAGATGGACCGCCACCAGGTCCCCGCGCTGGCTCAAGATCTCGCCGAGATCAGGGACTGCGCCGTCCACCATGGACGTTTCGGTAGACGCCGCCGGCCTGCCGCGCGGTTCCTATTCTGGCCGAATCAGAGTCTGGGCCACGGAAGCCACGAACAGCCCACAGACCGTCGTGGTGTACTTCACGAGGCGGTAGCGCGGGACGCAAAAGGGCACGCATCCCGCCGGCCTCGGCTACGGCCATCGCAGAGCGGGCTGAGGAGCCCGGATGTCGCTTTTCGACGGAGGATCGCGCGTTGACTGGTACGAGCAGCTGCGCGACATCCCTTAATCTGGAGAACCTGACGATGCGATCCCTGACCCTGACGGGAGCGGCGATGCTGATGGCCGCCCTGCTGACCGGCTGCGGAGCCGAGTCCGGCCCGACTGCCGAGAATACTCCCGGCCTCACGGCCGACGCGACTAGCCACAACACGGCGGACCATTTCTCGGAGACCGTTGCCGTGGAGGAGATCCTGGTGAACCCGTGCAACGGAGAACTGATCCAACTCTCCGGTACCGCAGTCGGACAGTATACCCGGGTGGCCTCCCGGGAAGCCCTCGACAACGGCCTCTCCTTGCACACGGAGATACACTATCGGATCTCGCAGACCGGCACCGGCCTGACCACCGGTGCGTCCTACAGTCATCGCGCAACGTACCACGAGGTCGACAACTCGCCGACCCCCACGGCGGTCAACGCCGCCTTCGGATTCCGAGACGCCTTCAGAGTGACGAGCCCGACGCCGGGATTGTCCTTCACGGTGCGGAATACTTTCCATTTGGTGCGGGTCCCCAGCGGCGATTTCAAAGTTACCAAGGACAGCGGAATCACCGAATGCCGTGGCTGACCAGCGGGTAGGGGCGAAGCGTCCGGGATCGCTCCCGGACGCTT
The DNA here is from genome assembly GCA_963826065.1 of uncultured Gemmatimonadales bacterium. GTDB lineage: Bacteria > Gemmatimonadota > Gemmatimonadetes > Gemmatimonadales > GWC2-71-9 > CAVVWJ01. The sequence continues at coordinate 301,060 of CAWGVP010000006.1, read as the reverse complement.
GGTTCGCGGGTGAGCAACGCGAAGGGCACTCGCGGGATCGAATACGTCGACTCTTGGGTGGCGACCAAGCGATATGGGACAGGTATTTGGAACGGAGTGATGCTGATCGAAAACTCGGGCCGATTCGCTTCCAGAATACGCCTCTGGGCCGAGCAGCTCCCGCTGAGAGCTCAGCCTGGGGCCTTGCTCCTTCCCGATGCGCCGCAGCTGGACAGTGCCGATGCATACAGAGGCGCACGCTGAGCTAGGACGATTTCGGAAGGAGCAGGGGTCCTCACGATGTCACTGCTGCAGCGCCTGCGAGAGTTGCGTGAGCTCCGCGCGCACCAGCTCGACTTCCGGCTTAACCTCCGGCTCCGGTTTCGGCCGGAGCGCGAGGTAGTGCCGGTACGCTCGAACCGCGCCGGCCGTGTCGCCGGTGCGGGCGGCCAGCCGACCCTCCTCGCGCAGGTATGTCGAGAGGTACCATGGGAATTGGCCAAGACCGCTTCCCCGCCGGCGTACCGCTCGCAGGGCCAGAGCCAAATCCCCCTGGTCCGCCGCGAGCCGAGCGATGACCAGGTTCGCACCCAGTGGGGCCGTGAGCACGTAGGAGGTTCGGGCAGCGGCATCGGCCTTCGCGAGCTTGGTCCGGGCGTCGGGCAATCGGAGCGCGCTGGCACGAGTTGCCTCGAGCAGCGCCGAACAGAGTGCCGCCGACTGACTGGGAGCCAAGGCGCCGTTCGGGGAGGAGCTCGTGTCGATCACCGTGCGGAGGCTTCGGATCGCCGCCTCGACGTAGTCGTAGTGTGCGTGTGCGGCATGCCAGGCGCCAAGTGCGCAGATGGCCCGGACTTGTGGTAGCCCTGTTTGGCTATCGGGAGCGGCGGCAGCGAACGGCATCACTCGCCTGGCGGCGTCAGCCGCGGCGGTCGTGTCCCCTCCCCAGTAGAGCGCATCGAATATCCTGCCGGCGAGGTCTCCCGGAGATGCATCGTCTAGGTGCAGAAATCGAAGCGTCTCCCGAGGGCGTCCACCATTGAGAAGGGCCAAGGTATGAGCCTCCGAAATCTCGCCCAGGTGACCGGCCTCAGCGTATCGGGTATCCAGGTCAGTCGCGCGAATCAAATTCCGGGTTCCCATGCCGGTCCAGGTCATGAACCCACTGATACGGGCCCATGCGGATGGATCGACGCTCTGCGAATCGGCCCAGAAGGTGCGCTGTGCCGAATCCCCTAGCGCGAATGCCCGATGCCAGCGCAGGTACCATCCGTCCGCGCTGGTCGAATCCGCGCGCAGCCGCCGCGCCACGAGACGGTGCACCGACGCAGTGTCGCCCTTCGTCTGCGCGATCTCCACCATGTGAGTCAGTGGCTCCGCGACGATCGAAAAGCGCTCGGCACGAAGGGAATCGGCGCCGTTCGCCGAGTCTATCGCCCATCCCCGCTGGAAGGCATCGTTCGCGAGCCGCAATGGGTCGTTGAGGCCGACCAGCAATCCATTGTGATAGTACGCGTCACCGAGCTCGTACCAGGTCTCGGCGCGGTCAGGATACGCCGTCGAGGCCGCCTGCCATCGCCTGATCCATTCGGCGCCGCTGACGTCTACAACGTCCCACGCGTCGAGCAACGTCCGGTCAGCCGGGCTGAGCTGATTCCGCCCGGCCTGCGCCAGTCGCTTACCGCGCTCGGCATCCTCGCTCCACGCACCGCCGATCCACACCGAGGCATGCACCAGCTCCAGCGCCGCCAGGGCGAAGGTCGAATCGAGGTCTGTCGCTTCGCGGAAGCTGCGAAAGGCCTCATCCAGTTGCCCCTTGCGAAAGGCCGCGCGGCCTGCGAGGAAGGCGCGGATAGCCGGGAGCGATGAACTGGTACTGGAGAGTCGAGAGCCATCCACGCCCGCATCGAGGGTGAGCAGGCGCGCAGCGAGGCGATTCACCAACACCGAGAGACTATCCAGCGGTCCAGCCGCACTCGCGCGCGCCGTGGGCGTCCCGCCGGGCGTGGTGAGAAGCGAGGCCGTGATCGTCAGGTGGTCGGATGTCCCCACCACGCTGCCCTCGACCAGGCGGCCGGCACCGAGGCCGCGCGCGATCCCGAGCAGCTCATCCGCGGCTATTTCTGTGCTCTCCGATCCCGCCACTCGGTGCCATGCGCTCAGGACCGACGTCGGTTCAGTGGTGCGCAGACCCCCTTCGCTTCCGAGTTTGATGGTGAGGAGGTCCACGAGCCCCTCCTGCAGCCAGGCCAGCTCGCGGCTCGCCCCCGCGATGCGGAAGGGCAGAATTGCCACGATATCCGGGTTCGAGCCGGAGTAGCCGGTTGGCTGCCACAGGATGTATCCGGTACCTGCTGTCAGCATGGCGGCAGCGACCACGCCTCCGGCGAGTCCCCGCCGGTGTAGGCGCTCACCCCATCGCCGGGGTGTTGTCGCGCTCATCGCTCCCTCGATCGCTTCGACAAATTCGCCGGCGGTAGAGAACCGATCGGTAGGAGATTTCTGAAGTGCGCGTGTGATCGCCTGCGCCAGCGGGCCCGGAATATCGGGTCGCACTGTGCGGAGCGACGGCACGGGGTCCGTCGCATGGTGATCCAGGATGGCCTGGACCGTGGGACCGCTGAACGGTGGCGCACCCGCCAGCATCTCGTAGAGCACGCAGCCGAGCGCGTAGACGTCCGTGCGGCCGTCGATGCCGGCGGTCCGAGTCGCCTGCTCGGGGCTCATGTAGGCCGGCGTACCGAGCGCCGGGATGCTCTCCGCCGCCCCGGTATCCACGACGCCTGCCTCAATCGCCCGGGCGATGCCGAAATCGGCTACGATGGCCTGCCCATCCTGGAGCAGGATGTTTTCCGGTTTGATGTCGCGATGCACCACGCCCTGGCGATGGGCGTAGTCCAGTGCTCCGGCCACTTCCTGGACGATGCGCCGCGCGCTGGCGAGCGGGATCCGCCGTTCGCGGGACAGCCGCTCGCGAAGCGACTCGCCCTCGACGTGCGGCATCACATAGTAGAGCCGGCCGGCCGCTTCTCCCGAGTCGTGCAGTGGCAGAATGTGCGGGTGGTGCAGCCCCGCGGCGGTGTCGATCTCACGGAGGAACCATTCCCGGCCGATTGCCACCCCAACCTCGGAGTCGAAGACCTTGACTGCCACCGATCGATGGTGCTTATGGTCTTCGGCCAGATATACGGTTGCCATCCCGCCCCGGCCGAGGACGCCGGTCACCTCGTACACACCGAAGCGCGTCCCCACTGCCAATGTCTGAGACTCCTGGCGCGCTACCCAGGTCACCAGCGGCGCAATATCAACGGCGGCGGGCTGGTCAAGAAAGTCTGCGGCGCGCGCAGCGGCATCGAGCAGGCGGTCCACTTCGCCGCGCAACACGGCATCGCCGGTGCATGTCCGCTCCACGAGCTCCAGCCGGGCACTGGGCTCGAGGTCGAGCGCCTGGTCCACGACGCGCACCACGTCTTCCCACCGTGCCTGCATGGCAGCGTTCATCGGTGATTGCCGATCGGTGAGCCAAGACTCAACGGTTCATCTCCAGGAAAAGCCAACCTCGCGCCTTGACCCAGTCCCGCTGCACGGTCCGCCGTGTCACTCCCAGCACCTCCGCGGTCTCCTGCTCGGTAAGCCCGCCGAAGTAGCGGCACTCCACCACTTGGCTGAGCCGTCGGTCGAGCGCGGTGAGCCGCTCCAGCGCCTCATCGAGCGCGAGCAGCATCTCGCCGCGCTCCGCGGCCGGCACGTCCTCGTCCAGCGTGAATCGTATGGTCCCCCCGCCGCGACGCGCGGCCCGGTTCCGGCGCGCGTAGTCCACCAGTATGCGCCGCATGGCCCACGCCGCGGCCCCAAAGAATTGAGCCCGGTCGCGCCACTCCACTCTCGTCTGGTCCACCAAGCGCACATAGGTCTCGTGGACCAGGCCAGTAGTGCCCAGTGTGTGCCCGGGCCGCTCCAACCTGAGCTGGCGATGAGCTATCCCGCGGAGCTCCTCGTAGACCACGGAGAACAGCCGGTCCATGGCTTCAGAGCTACCGTCGCGCATTTGGAGGAGGAGGTCGGTGATCTGCCGGCCGTCACCGGTGGCGGTCGGCGCAAGCGGATCCATAAGTCACTTGGTTTGGGCAGGTTGCGGCACTCGACCGCGCATCCATTCACTACGTTAAAGATGCGGCGTGGTCTGGGGGGTGGCAAGCTGATGTGGCTTTTCACCCCGATCGTGCGCGGTTGCTCGGCCGCCCTGGCGGTCGCGGCCAGTGACACATCGCCCGTGATGGCGTGCGCGCCGTGCTTTTTCTTGATGTCGGCGAACAGCAGCACGCGATCGGCGCCGATCGCGCGACGGTAGCGCAGCAGCTCGCCGGCGCAGGGTTCGATGACGCCCTCGTCCGCCACGTGCGCGAAGACGAAGCCCTCCACCCGCACGAACTCCGCACCGCAGGCGAGGACGACGGCCAGGGCAATCCCCCTGGATAGGATATCTCAGGATCGACCCGCGAGTCGATCCCTACGGGGCACGTTCACGCCACCGACGCCTAAGCAGCTCCGGGACTGCATGGTCCTTCGATTCCGTGAACTCGCCTGCGTCGAAGAAGGTGCCGTGGCATACGGGGCAGGATTCCACCCAGATGTCCGGTTGAGCCGAGTCGACCATTCGAAGCATGAGGGTCCCATCAACCGGGCAGAACACCTTCGGCTGAACATTATGCATCGGGGCCTGCCACTTGGGCCCCGTGTCGATCGCCTCGGATCCGGTACGCCGCCTGATCTCTTCCTCTTCCAGGGCGTCAAACCAGAGGCCGCCGCACCGAACACAGCGATCGACCTCAGTGCTTTCGAACTGAACCGCTTCCATTTGGGCTTGGCACTTGGGGCATTCCATTGTCGAAGCCTCCCATCTCGGACGAGGCGGTACGAACTGTTTGGCCGTCAATGTGGCGTCTGCCTGGCGACATGCCCATCAACCGCTGGTGATCGCTCCGTCGGACCCATCCGAAGTTAACCTTGCCTGGATCTGGTTCCCGGGGCCCGCGAGTTCCGGATCAGCTTCTCCTGGGCAACCTTGGCACGCAGGTAGCCCTCCCACCGTCCAGCCGATCCTGCATTAGGCGCTCTGCTTGACAGTCCGAGTACCGCATTGTAAATCAGTCGCGCCACTCCACGACAAAGGCACACCCGGCGAAAGCCGGGGCCGCAAAGCCACGGGTCCTCGCCTCCTCCGCGACGCCGGCTGGTAGCGATAGACGCCACGAAGGACCCAAAGATCGCCGAGCTGCCGAAAGGTAGGTCGGCGTTTGTGTTGTCCCCACTCGGAAGTCGCAGTCCTGACAGCAGGGCGGGCTGGACCGGTCCCGCTAAGGCTTGAGCTCCGCAACCCATGGCTGGCGGCGTGACCGGCCCGTACCCAGGAGGCATCATGAGACACCACATCACACGATTCAGCCTTATCGCCGGCATCGCGGCGCTGGCATCCGCCTGCGCCGAAACGAACACCGCGCCGAGCGGCACGGATACCGGGCGTTCCGAGATCGCCCACGCCGCGGTGAAGTTCTGGGAGGCCGGCGCCACCGTGGCCTGGAACCGGAACGCCCGCGAGCTCGTCGCGACCCGCGCCGTTGCGAGCCCAGCGGCGCAGCTCCGGATCTTCGCCTATCTCAGCCTGGCGCAGTACAACGCCGTCGTCACGGCCGAGGACACGAAGAACAGCGGCACGCATGCGTCGCCGGCGGCCGCTGTCGGCGGCGCGTCGGTCGTCGTCCTCAAGAGTTTCTTCCCGCTCGACGGCGGGCTGATCGACGAACGGCTGGCGGAGCAGCTGGCGGCGACCCCGTGGCCCGGTGAGAGGCACCAGGACGCAGCCGCCGGCGAAGCGGTAGGTCGTGCCGTCGGCACCGCGGTTGTGGCGTACGCCGCCGCCGAGAATTTCAACGTGCTGCCCGTGCCGCCGGTGCCGGTCGGTCCCGGCTTCTGGTTCAGCACCGGTGGCCCGATTGTCCGGGCACTGTGGGGCTCGCGCCCGTTCTTCCTGACCTCGGCCGACCAGTTCCGATCCGCGCCACCGCCGGCATTCGGATCGCCCGCGTTCCTGGCGGACCTCGCCGAAGTACGCACGTTCTCCGACACCCGCACGCCGGAACAGCTGGCCATCGGACTGCTCTGGGCGCCGAGGATCGCCAACTTCATGAACGAGGAGGGTGCGAAACTGATCGTGAACCACAGGAAGAGTGAGCGCGAGGCGGCACACATCCTGGCCCTGGCGAACATGGCGGCGTTCGACGCGCAGATCGGCTGCTGGGACGCGAAGTTTACCTACTGGCTCATCCGGCCGTGGCAGGCCGACCCGGCGATCACCGTTCCCATCGCGCTCCCCAATCACCCGTCGTATCTCAGCGGGCACTCCTGCAACACTACGGCCTACGCCACGGTGCTCGCCCACGCCTTCCCCAGCGAGTCGGCATTGCTCGAGAGCTACACCACCGAGGCGGGCCTCTCACGGATCTACCTCGGGATTCACTACCGGTTCGACATCACCGCGGGCCAGGAGCTCGGACGCAATGTGGCCGAGTGGGCGATGGCGCACGATGTAGGCGGCGACGAGCCGTTCCCGCTGGACTAGCGCGGCTCCGCCGTCAGCCCGGCGAGCCTGCGCTTCATCTCGAGGACCTGCGGCTGGAGCTCGGGATCCGCGTTCCGCCAGAGGTCCACGAAGCGCTGGTAGGTTGCGGCCGCCCGCCTCCGGTCACCGCGGGCCTCGTAGAGCTCTCCGGTCCGGCGGAGCACCGGGGCGAGATTGGTCGCATCGGTCCAGATCCGGAAATTGAACGTGGAGCCGAGGTACTCCTGGTAGACCGCGAGCGTCGAATCGGTCGCGCCGGCACGATCCAGTGCCGTACCGAGCTCGGGCAGCAGATTGGTGTAGCCGAAGGCGGTGCGACCCTGCCGGAAAGCGGCTGCCGCCTCCGCTGGGCGGCCTTGCTGAAGCAGGGTCGCGGCCTGAAAAGCATCGCCCAGCATCCGGTTGAAGCGCCGGCGAAGCAGGCTGGCACCGGCCGGCCCGGCCTGCTCGAGCGCACCCTTGCCGGCGGCGAACACTTCGGCCGCTCGATCGGGGCGCCCTCCCATTGCGTACAGGTACGCGATCTCATCGAAGGGCCGGTTGGTCACCTCCAGTGCGGCATAGCCCGGCCCCGCCATCACGCTGTCCAGCCGCCGAACGGCGCGCTCCCGCCGAACGCCCAGGTAGACAGCGGCTCTCACATCGTGTAAGACCGGCCGCAGCGCCGCGGCACCGGTGCCGTCGAGCTGTGCCGCGAGAAGGTCCAGGCGTCGCGCCTCGGCCAGGCGGCCGCGCGTCCGCTCGGTCTCGGCAAGCCACCCCGCCGCCGTCGCCCGGTCCGAGGCCGGCTCGCCGGGCCTCATTGCCCGCCGAAAGGCCCGGGCCGCCGAGTCGTACTGTCCTCTCGCGCTCGCCATGAGCCCGACCTGGATGTCATAGGGAGCGTGCGATCCGAACCGCGCCCGCCAGCGCGCCAGAGTGGTCTCCGCTGGCGCGAAGTCTCCCGCCGATACCTGGGCATCGACCAGGTTGGTGTAGGCGGGGAAGGATCCGGAGTCCGCCCGTATCGCGCGCCCGGCCATCTCCGCCGCCTCGCCGAGGTCTCCCTCGAACCACGCCATCAGGCCCAGGTTCGTAAGCGCTGCCGAGTTCTCCGGGTCCAGGGCGAGAAGGGCCCGATAGGCTTCACGCGCCTTGGGCGTGTCGCCCAACACCTCCTCGAAATACCGCGCCTCGGTGCTGTAACGCTCACGCTCGGGCAGTCTGTCGCGCAGGGCATAGGCGCGAGTCAGTGCACCCTGCTGCCGGCCCGGATCACGGTTCAGGTTCCAGAGTATGATCGCGACGCCCTGCCAGGCCATGCCGAAGGTGCTGTCGAGGCGGGTCGCACTCTGGTACAGGGTCAGCGCATCATCAAACCGGCCGGCGCGGTGGGCCCGCAGGCCGAGCGAATACTGCCGGAGCGCATCGAGGGAGCCGGTCGTCACCGCGGCCAGGGGCGGATTGGCTCGAATCCTTCGGAGGGACTCTCCGATGCGGCGACGCAGCGTGCGAGACAAGCGGTCCACCGCGGGAATGATCTCGCTTGCGCTCCCGGCCGTCTCGCGGTGTCCGGCGAGCACCTGCCCGCTGTCGGCCCCGAAAAGCCGGGCCGAGATCACGTATCCGTCGCCGAGGCGGCTGACCTCTCCGGCCAGCACGGCCTTGAAGCCTTCGCGAAGCGCTACCTCCCTGGCGGTCGTGGCCGTGAGACGAGTGGTGTCCGGCCGCTGCATCCGCCGAAGCGCGGCCCGGATCCGGTCGGCGCTCGCCAGCCCCACCAGCCGGGACTGAGAGAAATCCACCCGGAAGGCCTCGGTCACCGCCGCGGCCAGCGTGCTGTCGTTGGCCCGATCTGCGAACTCGGCCAGCACCAGCTGGTCCTGGGCCGCGAGCGCTCCCTCCGCTACCAGGGACGAGCCGCCCGGCAGGCCCGACAGGCGCAAGCCCAGGAACGCGAGGACCAGGATCGCCGCGGCGCCGGCCGAGCGCAGGATGACGCGGCGCCATCTGCCGCCGGAGCCGGCGGACACGGCCGCGGCGATCGGGACGGTCGGTGCCTGGACCGACAGTGACCGGCCGAACTCGGCCATGCCGGAGAACCGGTCGGCCGGCAGCAAGGCGAGAGCCCGGCTCAGTGCCTGGTCCACCTCGCGCGGCACCGAGGGGCGCACCCGGCCGATCGCGGGCGGCGGTCCCTGGAGCCGTTTGGCGATGATCGCCTGGACCGTGGGCCCGGTGAACGGCGGCTCACCCGCGAGCATCTCGTACAGCACGCAGGCGAGGCTATAGACGTCGGTGCGGGCATCGAGCGCGTCATCGCCGACGGCCTGCTCCGGGCTCATGTAGGCCGGCGTGCCCATGACCATCCCGGTCTGGGTGAGGTGTTCGGAGGCGCCGCCGAGCGCGCGGGCGATCCCGAAATCGCTCACGACGGTGCTGCCGTCGGAGAGCAGGAGGATGTTCTCGGGCTTCACGTCGCGGTGAATGACCGCGTGCCGGTGGGCGTAGTCGAGGGCTAGAGCCGCCTCACGGGTGATCCGGAGCGCGTCCTCCACCGGAAGCTGGCGCTCGCGCCGCAAGCGGTCGCGTAACGACTCGCCCTCGACATATGGCATGGTGAACCACAGCCGGCCGGCGGCTTCGCCGGAGTCGTGAACCGACAGGATGTGGGGGTGCTGGAGGCGAGCTGCCAGCTTGATCTCGTGCTGGAAGCGCTCCGGGCCAAGCGTCGCCGCGAGCTCGGCGTGGAGGACCTTGAGCGCGACGAGGCGGTCGTGCTTGAGATCGCGGGCCAGGTAGACGGTGGCCATGCCCCCGCGGCCGAGCTCCCGACCGAGGACGTAGCGGTCGCGAAGAGCGTCAGCCAGCGCTGTAGCTGCTTGGGACATGGCCGGGAGCCTAGGGGGCTATCCCGCAATGTGCAGAGTCGGCAAGCTCAATGCTAGCGCAAACGCCGCCGTAGCCTAAGCCACGACGGCGTTCATGTCACCCGATGGCGGAAGTGCGGCGTCCGCCTGACCACGTGCCCATCAGCCGCGGGTAATTATTCCGCCGGGGCCTGGTTTCCCGCTTCGAGCGCTTCGGCGTTTACGCTCCGTTCTCCGATGGTCGTCAGCTTCTTGTCTGCCGCTTCCTCTTCGGCCAATGTCTGACTCAGCAACTTGGCGGCATTCTCATAGCCGAGAAGCTGGGCATAGGTGCGCAGGCACCCATAGGCAGCGATCTCATAGTGCTCCACCCGCTGCGCCGCCGCGATCAAGGCCGCGTCGATCACTGCCGGCTCGCCTTCCTCCTGCATGATCTCCTTGCCTTCCGCGAGCAGCCCTTCCATGCCCTTGCACCGCTTGCCGCGCACGGGTTGCCCCAACTCCTGAAGGATGCGCTCGAGACGCTCGACTTGAGCCTCGGTCTCTACGAAGTGGTCTTTGAACGCCCGTTGCAGTTCGGCGGAGTCGGCGGCCTTCGCCATGCGCGGTAACGCCTCCACGAGCTGTTTCTCGGCGTGGTACACGTCTTTCAGTTCATCCAGGAACAAAGACTGCAAGGAATCGAAACTCATTGGACCTCCAGGAAGGCGCGTGATTTTGTTAGCCGAGGAGGCGGATCGCTCCGCCCCGCTCTGTGGCTTACTGTGTTACTGAGGGGTGGTCGAGCTATCCACGCCTGGGCTCACGGTATCACCCTTGGCGGTGACGGGCTGACCCTGGTCCGGACGCGTCTGCTCCACTCCGGAACCCAGCGTCGACTGCCCGCTCGAATCCGTAACCCCGGACTCCGTCTGATTCGCAGCAGCCGAATCCGAGACGGCAGCGCCGGTCGTATCAAATGCTGCCGGCCCGGCGTCGTTGGACTCGTTGTTACCCGCGCAGGCCAGACCGGCCGTGAGCAAGGCCAACACGATAGTACGCTTGAAGAATGGGACTTGCATTGAACCCCACAGTATGAAGATGGGACATATCGGGTCGCGGCCCGGAATGTTCAGGCTACGAAAACGGTCCAGCCTAGACTCGGCTGGTGGCGCTTCTATTGGCGGCGGTACGGCTCACGTCCAGGTGATCGCGGCGCCGGAGCCCGAGAAGCCCGGCGAGGCCGACGAGGCCAAGCAAGCCCAGGTCAAAACCCCTGTCATCGTCGTGCGTGTCAGTTGGCGCACTGCCGACATCCTGGGCCGCAGCCTGTGCCGGGGAGCCAACGCCTGCGACGGAGACGAGGAAGAGCGAGCCGAGCAATGCCGGCCGGAGGAGATTCAAACGCATATAGAGCCTTCTCACGATGAGAGAGTGTGACCGTAGGCAAGGACCCCGTTGGACTGGAGTTTCCTGCGAAGCCTACCAGAGTAACGCTTCGGGAGGGTCTTGGCGGTGACGCTTGGCCGGAGCTTTGTTAAGCCGATTTCGATGCTGAAGTTGCCTTGCTTCGCTCGCTCATCCCTACCATCTGAGCAGCCGGATCACTGAGTACCGCGCCGCCGGCTATCAAGTGCTCCAGGTAAGACCTGCCCCCCTCTTGCCACTAACCAATGTACCGAAACCCCGGGACCCGCTGCCGCGGCTGCCCCTGCACCGGCCGCGGAGACTGGCGCGGCGTTCCCAATGGAGGTGTTCATGCTCAGCTCGTCCACCACTACCGCAACACCTGTCTCCATCACGGATGAGCCCGGGATTCGGCAGGCCATACCACCCGAGAGTGCTGTCCGCTACGGCTCGCTCGTCGTAGATGGCCTGTCCATCGCCTACCGTGAATCGGGTCGGCTCGGCGCCCCCAAGCTCGTTCTGCTTCACGGCTTTCCCGCTTCGTCCCACCAATACAGAAACCTGGTACAGGCCCTCGCCGGCCGGTTTCACGTCCTGGCCCCTGACTACCCGGGCTTTGGGCTGAGCGACCGACCCGACCCAGCCACCTGGCCTTATACCTTCGATCGTTTGGCCGAGGTTACCGAGCGCTTCCTCGCCCTCAAGGGCTTTGACCGCTACGGCCTTTTCGTTCAGGACTATGGCGGGCCCGTCGGTTTCCGCATCGTCGGGCGCCGTCCCGAAGCACTCGAGTGGCTCATCATCCAGAATTCCAATGCCTACGAAGTGGGCTTCACCGCCGCCTGGGATGGCCTCCGCGGCGCGCTCTGGCTGGATCGCTCTCCCGAAACCGAGGCGCCGCTCCACGCCTTTCTCAGCCCGGAGACCATCCGCACCATCTATCTCCACGGTGCCAGCCGACCCGAGCTGATCTCTCCCGACACCTGGGAACTGGACACCGCGTTCATGCAGCGTCCCCACGCGGTGCGGATCAATCTCGACCTGTTCTATGACTACCGCACCAACGTGCCGCTCTATCCGGCGTGGCAGCGGTTCCTTCGCGAGCGCCAGCCCAAGACCATCATATTCTGGGGCCAGCAGGACCTCTTCTTCACCGCTGCCGGGGGCGAGGCGTACCTGGCCGACTTGCCCGATAGTGAGATGCACCGGCTCGATGCCGGCCACTTCGCGGTGGAGGATCACCTGGAATACATCGCGGATCGGATGCGCAGCTTCTACGACGAGCGGGTATCCGGCGCCTGATGATCCGTACTCGCCCCGGGACTGGTGGCCGGCCCGATCGGCCACCAGAATGGGGCATGCCTCGAGCCGCACTGGATCAGGAATCCGCCGCATGGGTCGGCGACCTGGCCGCGGACTCGCCTGCCCGGGACGCTGCCGCCGCCCGGCTGCATGCGCTGCTCCTCCGCGTGACCAGGGCCGAATCCGCCCGCCGGAAGGCAACAGTTCCGGCTCGCGGCCATGACGAGCTCGACGACCTCTGCGTCCAGGCGGCGAACGACGCGCTGCTCGGCATTCTGCGCAAGCTCCCGGAATTCCGGGGCGATGCGCGGTTCACGACCTGGGCGTACAAGTTCGCGATCTTCGAGATCTCCACCCGTCTTCGCCGGCACGCGTGGCGCCAGCGCCGGATTACCACGGACGAAAGGATCTGGGAGACCCTCCCCGATTCGGCGCCTCCCGCGCTCGCGGTCCTCCAAGGGAGAGAGACGCTGGCTCGCCTCCAGCGGGCCGTGCGGGAGGAGCTGAGCGACCGCCAGCGCCAGGTCTTCCAGGCCGCAGTGCTCGAGGAGGTCCCGATCGACGTGCTCGCGGAGCGAATGAACAGCACCCGCGGTGCGGTCTACAAGATCCTGCACGATGCCAGGACCAAGCTTCGGAGAGCGCTGGGACGTGGTGAACAGCAGGAGGAGCGCCCATGAAGCATGACTCGCTCGAGCACCTGCTTGGCCTTCCAGGCCCCGATCCGGGCTGCGATGCGGGTTTCGCGCAGCTCGAGCGCTACTGCGAAGCCGTACGGCGCGGCGAGGAGGTGGAGCGCCAGTTCCCCGATCTGGTCCGCCACATCCGGAACTGCGCTGCCTGTCGGGAAGATACCGAGGGGTTGCTGGCTGCCCTGGAGGAGCTGGAGGAATGACGTCGCGTCGAGCGATTCTCCTCGGTGAGAGGGGCGCTCCACGAAATCCGACAGGCCGACCCACCCCGACTCACACACCCTGCAAATAGGAGATTCCCGGCAACGTTGACACGTCGCCGGGCTTCATTTGTTCCCTCTAGGCTCGAACAGCTCTCGAGCCGGTCGGCTTCGCGGTCACCCGGGTCAGTGGGTGTGCAATGCGGCTGGAGCGACGCCGCACTCCGCGTCGAGTGCCGCCGACGTTCCGGCGTCGACTGGGATCGTCAAAGGTCCCGTTGCGGGCACAGCAAGGAAGGTCGCGATCAGAACCGTCTCGCCTCCGGTCGCGTTGAAGGCGAAGTGCACGCTGGTGCCTGGATCTAGCACCGCCGTGCCGGTCGGATAAGTACGTTCGACGCAATCGTCCCCATAGACGTAGACAAGGTCACCTTGCGTCACCGCCACCATGACCGGACCAGGATGGGTGTGCCAGGGAAACCTCGCGCCCGGCTGGATGGTGATCCTGAGTACCGCCATCCGCGTTGGGTCCTCGAGGTTGACGACCTTCAGTGGTCGGCCCTCGGGCCTCAATCGGAACTGCGCCGCGATATCGTCGGTGAATTCGTGGCGGCCCGTCAGGGTTTCGATGGCGATCGGGGGCGGGGGTTCAACGGAGGCAAGCCCGCCGTCGTGGATGTGGGTGGAGCCGGGTGCGTCGGAGCCAGTTGGAGTCTGGTCGGCGCAGGCTGCCGGGATTGCCCCGGCAATCAACACCAGTGCCAAGAGTCGCACGGCACGTCTTGAATCGGTCAGTGTCGGAAGTGAGGGCGGCATAACATCTCCGGTCTTGACGGTGAGCGGCATGAGGTACCGGCCGCGAGCGACACCGCACATGCAGCCGTCATGGGCAGGACCCTGTGCCGCTGACCTGGCCTAGCGGCTCGCGTTGCAGTGCCATGAACGCGAGAGTAAGATCAGAAGGGCCGGTTTACTGGTTCTTTGCCGCCGCTTTACTCCCATCCAATCTTCGGAATGCGCCGCACGATGCTCGATCTTCGGCTGCTGGGCGGCGTATCTCTCCGGTGCGGCAACCGGACGACGCTGACCGGGCCAGCCACGCAAAGGCACCGGCTGGCACTCCTCGCCCTGCTGGCCAGCTCCGGATCCCGACCGCAGAGCCGGGACAAGCTGGTCGCCTGGCTGTGGCCGGAGCGGGACGTGGAGCACGCCCGCAATCTGCTGAACCAGGGAGTCCACGCCCTCCGAAAGGCCATGGGCGAAGACGCTATAGTCTCCACACACGACGAGTTACGACTGGATCCGGCGGAGGTGGCCTGTGACGTGGTCGCCTTCGAGGACGCGATTGCGTCGGGCGAGCTTGACCGCGCGATCGGGCTCTATGCGGGTCCGTTCCTGGATGGCTTTCATCTGCCCGGCGCATCGGAGTTCGAGCACTGGGCGGACGGGGAGCGGGACCGCTTGCGCCGTTCGTACGCGCGCAGTCTGGAAAGCCTGGCAGAAGCAGCCGAGGCGCGTGAGGAGTGGGGCAGCGCCGTAGAGCGGTGGCGGAGTTTGGCCACTGAGGAGCCGTACAATGCACGCGTGACGCTGCGGCTGATGAGAGCACTGGACGCGGCGGGGGACCGCGCAGGAGCCCTCCAGCAGGCGCGAGTGCACACCTTGCTGCTGCAACAGGAGTTCGAGGCGGGGCCCGACCCGGACGTCGTTGCGCTGGCCGAGCTGCTGCGCACAACGCCGGCGAACGGTGCCGAGCGCAAGGTAGGCGCCTGGCCACCAGACACGGGGTCAGAGGTGGAGCCCCCACCCACAGGCACTTCGGCGCCCGATCGGGTGACTACGGGTCGGCTTGCCTCCGCCGTTGCACTCGAATCCGCGCCCGACGAGGACCTTTCGCTCGGCACCTTCGCGGCCCCCGCTCCGCTCCGGGCGCACGCCCGGTCCGTGCCTGCGGGTCTGCTCCTCATGACTCTCGGAATCCTGATCGTCCTCGGCGCCCTCTTCGCGTGGACCAGGGCCCATCGTGGGGAAACGGCGGGCGCGTCCCTCCTCAGGCGAGTCGCGGTGCTTCCCTTTGAAAACCTTGGCGAGCCCGACCAGGCCTACTTCGTCGACGGCATTACTGACGAGATCCGCGGCAGGCTATCGACCCTAAGGGGACTCCAGGTCACTGCACGCACCAGCTCCGCCCAGTACCGTCGGACGACAAAGTCACCCAGTGAGATCGGACGCGAGCTCGGGGTGGAGTTCCTGCTTACCGGCACCGTGCGATGGGACCGCGAGGGAAGTCGGAGCCAGGTACGGGTGACTCCTGAATTGATCCAGGCGGCGAGCGCCTCCGCCCGCTGGCAGCAATCGTTCGCGGCTCCGCTCACCGACATCTTCCACGTTCAGGCGGACATCGCCGAGCGGGTGACCCGCGAGCTCGGTGTGGCGCTTGCTGCCGGAGACCGGCGCCACATGGAGGAGCGCCCGACGGGCGATCTCGGGGCCTACGACCTGTATCTCAGGGGCCGCTACGCCTGGCATCAGCGCACGGCCGTCGGCCTCGATCAGGCCCGTGGGCTCCTAGAGCGGGCGATCGAGCAGGACCCTGCCTTTGCACCCGCCTATGCCGCCCTGGCTGACGTCTTCACCGTGATGCCGCTTTGGCGTAATCTGCCGCCTGACCAGACCTACCCCCGCGCCAAGGCTGCCGCGCTCGCCGCGCTGAAGTTGGACAGCACGCTCGCGGCGCCGTACGCGGTTCTCGGCGACATCAACGCATTGTACGAGTGGGACTGGAGCGCTGCCGATAGCAACTTCCGCCGGTCGCTGGCCCTCGACCCCAACAACGCCAACACCCACCATTGGTACAACGAGGATTACCTGGTGACGGTTGGCCGCCTGCGCGAGGCCCTGAGCGAGGCCGAGCGCGCTCGCGAGCTGGACCCGCTCAGCGTCCTAATCAATGTCAATTACGGACAGAGGCTCTATCATGTGGGGCGCTTGGCGGAGGCGGTGGCACATCTCCGTGATGTGATGGCCCTGGACAGTAGCTTCATCGTTGCCAACGAGTTTCTGGGCACGATCTACCTCTTTCAAGGCCGGGCGGCTGAAGCGGTGCCGCTGTTGGAGCGCTCGATCGATCAAGCCAGGCACTCGATCAACGTGGCGCTCCTGGGCTATGCTTACGCGAAGGCCGGATCGCGCCCGAAGGCCGAGGCTCTGCTGCGGGAGCTGTTGGAGCGCCAATCGGAGAGCTACATAAGTCCGTCCAGCATCGCCCTGCTGACCGCAGGGCTGGGCGACACGAGCGAAACCTTCGCCTGGCTGAGACGCGCGGTCGAGATCCACGATCCACTGCTGGTCTATAATTTTGTGAACGAGCCGATGCTGGAGCCGTTCCGTCGCGACCCGCGTGGCATGGCAATCCTGCAGGCGATGGGACTTCCCGAGAGCCGATGAGCCGGGGCGGCGGCCGGCTCCAGCCGGGGAGGCTCACTTCCCCCCTTTGCCGGCCTTCTCGCGGAGGGCGTTCACCTTCGCAGCGGTCTCGGGGTCGAAGTCCTCCGGCTCCCAGAGGGGACGGATCTCGAGGTCGCTGGGCCCCGGCATCGGGTTCGGGCACCGCTTGGCCCACTCGACCGCCTCTTCCATCGACCGCACCTGCCAGATCCAGTAACCCGCCACCAGCTCCTTGGCCTCGGCGAAGGGGCCGTCGGTCACCGACCGCTTGGCGCCGCTGAAGTGGATCCGCTTGCCGAACTTGCTCGGCTTGAGCCCGTCGCCGGCGAGCATGATCCCGGCCTTCACTAGTTCCTCGTTGAACTTCCCCATCGCCTCGAACATCTCGGCGGCGCCTTCCATCTCGAGGGGGGAATTCTCCGCCTCGGACTCCTTCGTCGCCTTCACGATCACCATGACGCGCATTGATGCCTCCATCTATCGCTGGGTGGGGGAGGGTCATTCGCCGCTCCCTTCACCAAGACATCGAAGGGGGGTGCACGGAATCGACAATCTTGCCTGTTGCAGGGTGGGACGGGAGAGAGGTGTGCCGGGGCGGTCGATGCCAAGGCGTCCCCAGAACTGCGTGGCCTGTCGGGAAGATACCGAGGGGTTTCTGGCTGGTGAGAGAGGCGCTCCGCGGTAGAGGCGCTCATGGCTCCGCCCCCAGCCTTCGGACCAGAGCGACATGACGTGGATCCGAGCGCAGCGGATCCCAGGCGGGGTCGCACCGCAGAAACGGCATCCATCCCGAACGCTGCTCGGCCGCGAGGTTCCACAGCGCGAACCCCTCGTCCAGGTCCCCCAGGGCGAACAGGATCTCGCCCTGGTACGCCGGCGGAACGTGCCGCCGCGTTCCCAACTGGTAAAGCTCCTCCAGCAGAGCTCGAGCCTCCTCGCACTGTCCCAATCTGGCGTGAATGCTGCCGGCGCAGGCGAGCAGGATCGGGGCCCGTCCGATGATGCTGATGCCGCGCTCGAGCTCGAGCAGCGCATCGGGAAGCATTTCCCGCATCCGGAGGGCGCGGTACAGGGTCACGTACGCTTGAATGGACGCGGGATTGCGCTCCAGATGAGGCCGCAAGCCGTCGATCGCGTCGTCGAAGCGCCGCGCATAATAAAGACAGCGTGCCACGGTCACCTCGACGGTGAGCGAGAGCGGGTCGAGCGTCTGAGCCCTCCGGGCCACCTGCAGACCCTCCTCGGGATGCCCGCACGCGCACAGGAAGATGGCGTACCAGTGCTGCGCATGTGCCGGCATCGGCCCGGCACTGATTACCCGCTCGAACTCGTCGCGCGCGAGCGCCCAATCCCACTCGTAGAGGAACGCACTCAAGGCTCGCGCCAGGTGTGCGTCGCCCATCGAGGCGTCCAGCTCGACCGCCCGGGCCGCAGCGGCCCTGGCCTTCGGCATGACCTTCACCGGCGGCAGCGCCCCGAACTCGTCGAATCCTACCACCATATACGCGTACGCCAGCCACGCATGACCCTGCGCATAGTCCGAATCGACGGCGGTAGCCTGGGCGAACCAGTCGACCGCGGCTAGAAATCCCTCGACCGATGCGAGCGACATGGCGTGGCGTCCACGCAGATAGAGGGTGTAGGCGTCCAGGTTTTCTGTGGGCGGCCGCACCAGCGAGCCGCCCGATGTGCCCGCAACCTTCCGGGTCAGGGTGGCGGCGATGGCACGGGCCAGCTCATCCTGCACCGCGAATACGTCGGCCAGGGTACGCTCGTAGGCCTGGGACCACAGCGAATAGCCATCGGCCGCGCTGATGAGTTGTGCGGTGAGGCGGATCCGGTTGCCCGCCCTGCGGACGCTTCCCTCCAGCAACGTCCGTACCCTGAGCTGCTCTCCGATCGCGCGGGCATCGACGTCCCTGCCCTTGAAGCTGAAGGACGAGCTGCGCGCCGCCACGCGAAGCCCCCGCACCCGGCTCAGCGCGATGATGATCTCCTCGGTCATCCCGTCGCTGAAGAACTCGGCTTCCGGATCCGGGCTCAGGTTGATGAACGGCAGAACGGCGATCGACGCGTCGGCCAGGCGATGGGCGTCCGAGGGCTCGATGAACTGGCCGGCGCCCTGGCCCAGGCGCTCCGCCCGCTCCAGGGCACCGGACATCTCGCCCGCCGTGGCGAACCGGTCCGCCGGACTGGCCGACAGCGCCTTCGCCACGACGGCCTCGAGGGCGGGCGAGATACCGGGGTCGAGCGTTCGGAGCCGCGGCGCGGCTTCGGTCATTCGGCGGACCAGGGTCGCCAGCGGAGTGCGAGCGACGAACGGCACCGTGCCCGCGAGCAGCTCAAACACCACACTGCCCAGACTATAGATGTCGCTGCGGCCGTCGACCTCCGATTCCACGTTGGCCTGCTCCGGGCTCATGTAGGCCGCGGTGCCGATGAGACTCCCTTCCGCGGTCACGGTCGCCGTGCCGGCGACGCTCAGGGCCCGGGCGATGCCGAAATCCGCCACGATGGCATGGCCGGCGCCGAGCAGGATGTTCTCCGGCTTGATGTCGCGGTGGATCACGCCGCGGCTGTGCGCATAGTCCAACGCGTCGGCCACCTCACGCCCGATCTTCACCGCCTCGGCAGCCGGCAGGCGAGTCTCCCGGCTGAGCCGGTCCCGCACCGATTCCCCATCGATGTAGGGCATCACGTAGTAGAGTAGCCCCCCCGCTTCGCCGGAGTCGTGCAGCGGCAGGATGTGCGGGTGGGTCAGCAAGGCGGCGACCTGGATCTCCCGGAGGAAGCGGTCGGAGCCGAGGGTCGCGGCCAGCTCCGGGCGCAGCACCTTGAGCGCGACCAGGCGGCCGTGCTTCTGGTCCCGGGCGAGATAGACCGTCGCCATGCCGCCCCGACCGAGCTCACGCTCGATGGGGTATCGGGGTGCCAGGGCCTCGGACACCACGTCGAGGAGACTAGGCACGGAGTTTCTCTCGCAGGTCGGCGACGATCAGACCGGTCAGCTCGTCCTGCACGGCGAAGGCATCGGTCACTGTCCGATCGTATGTCGCCGACCAGAGATAGCACCCGTCGACGGGATCGATGAGCCGCACGCTCAGCCGCATCCGGGCGCCGGCCTGGCGGACGCTGCCCTCGACCAGCGCATGGAGCTTCAATCGCCGCCCGATCGCGCAAGCGTCGAGCCCGGCTTGGCGGAGGACGTGCACCGATATGCGAGCGGCCACCTTCACGCCTTCGATCCCGGCCAGGCTGCTCCTGAGCTCCTCGGTCAGCCCCTCGGCGAACCAGTCGTTGACCGAAACCGGGCTCAGGTTCGAGAAGGGGAGCACACCGATCAACGAGGCCCCCGGTGCGGTCGCGCCCGGGCCGAGCAGGCCGGCCGAAGGCGCACGTCGCAACTGTTCGGCGAGTGCCATGACCGCAGGATTGGGAGCCGCCTCCAGCTCCCGCTCTAGCATTCCCTGATAATTCCGGGCCCGCTCGAGCGCCTCGGCGCGGTCGCCCGCGGCAGCCAGCGCGGACATGAGGTGGATGGTGACCCGAGAGCTCAGCGGGTCATGCTCGGCGAGGCACTGCCACCACCAGACCGCGCGGTGGTGGTCGCCGTCCGCGGCGGACTTGGCGGCCAGGGTCTCCAGCGCCTCGACGACCTGCTGCGCAAAGCCGGCCCGCTCGTTCTCCACCCAGCGCTCGAACTCGGGCGCATCGGTCAGGAAGAAGCCCGCGAGGAAGGGACCCCCGTATAACTGGACTGCGCGCTCCAGATCCCCCGCCTGGCGGGCGGTCTCGAATTCCCACACGTCGCACGACACCCGGTCGGGATTGAGGCGGACCTCGCACGATCCCAGACACAGATCGTCGGCGTTGAGCTCGCGGCGCAACGCGTAGAGGACCTGGGTCAATCGGTGGGAGCCCTTTTCCAGTTCGACTTCGGGCCAGATGTAGGCGAGGATTCGGTCCCGGCTCATGCCGCGATCGCCGGCTGCCCCCAGTAGGCCGAGCACCGCGAGCGATTTCCGCTGGCCCGCAGCTCCGCCGAGGGGACCGTTCTCCCCTTCGACGACCGCGCCGCCCAGGAGCCTCACACGCAGCATCGTCCGACCGCCGGAGAAGCCAGGGGGATAGCCAGAAGTCCCGATGAGACAACTGCTTACTAACGGGCTCAGGCCGGGCCGGTGAATGCCGGACCGGTGCCCTCGCGCGCTTCTGATCTGGAACTGACCCCAAGTCCTATTGTAGGGAGCAGGAGACTGGTTGGTAAGAGGCTCAGCCGGGAGCTGGCCCATGACACAGGATCACCGAAAGTATCTCAGGAGCCAGACCCTCATCGGCGCGGCCGTGAATGTCCCCCTCAACGGCGCAATCGGGTGGGCCGTTTTCCGCTCGCTTGACCGCATTCCATTCTCAGGGTCGCCGAGCATTTCAGGCGACCTGGCCGCCACGGCATTCCTGCTGCCGTTGCTCGTCTGCCTGATCGTAACGCCCTTGGTCCGCTTGGAGGCCCGCAAGGGGAAGGTGGTACCCGCTGAACGGTCTCAAGGGTTTCTCTCACGCTCTCTACCGAGCGGTCTCGTCTTGCGCGGGATCTTTCTCGGACTGTTGGCCGCCGTCACCATTGCCCCGCTGACGATCGGGGTACTACAAGCTCTGGGGGTGCGCGAGATGGGATTCTGGCAGTTCGTGAGCTTCAAAGCCGCGTTTGGCGGGGCGCTGGCCACGCTGATCACTCCAGTAGTCGCGCTGCGCGCGTTGATGGACTCTGGCCCTGCGCCGGATGGAGCGGTCTGATCCCCATCTGAGCCCTGCGCGTAACATGGGGCGCACTCTCACTCCCGTCCCAACAACGGAGGCCCCAATGTTCGCCCGCCAGCTCGCTCTCGCCATCGCCACACTCGCGCTCGCCGCCTGCAGCCCCGACGCGGCTACCGACCCCGTCGCGCCATCGGTGCCGGATCTCTCCGCAGGCGGCAATGCCGCCGCGGCTGTGGAGCTGCCGTTCCGCGGCGCATTCACCACACTCACCAGCGGCGAGATTGCTCCGCCGATTCTCACGATCACCGGGACCGCCGTGGGTACGGCGACCCAGCTCGGTCGTTTCACCGCGACGTCGGTGGACGTCGTAGACCTGGCCACCGCTACGAGCGCGGGCACCTTCGTCTTCACCGGAGCGAATGGCGACCAGCTGTTCACCAGGACTGCCGGTGGAGAGGATGAGTTCACGCCACCGAATGTCTCGCATGTCACGCTGGCTGCCACAATCGTGGGTGGGACCGGTCGGTTCGCCTCGGTCGCTGGAACGTTCACCATTCAGCAGACCAGCATCATCGATTTCGAGACGGGCACGTCGTCTGGATCCGGCTCGTTCGAGGGCACCATCGGTGGCGGGCTCCAAGCCAAGGAGTGAGTCCTTGGAATCGCACAGGGCAACTCACCTGCTGACGCACACCCGCAGCTAAGCGAAGCCCGGCCCCTCCGTGCTCGAACCAGGGACTCTCCTGATCCAGAGGGGCCACTGTAACCAGCCGAATTCCAGCAAGTTGCGTACATTTGCGCGCAATCGTGTCACCCGATGCTGGAGTTTGCTCGCCTGAATGATGGGATCTGCCCTCTTCTGCTCAATCGACTGCGCTGCCCGCGTCGAGGCGCAGGCTGCACGCTATCTATCGGCTTCCGTGGCGGTTCCCGTTCGCTGCCGGGTTGCTCGACGCAGTCCCGCCGAACGGCGGCCCAGCGATGTTGTCGATCGTCCAGATCTCACCGTCGATCGTGACGACGTAGGCGGTGTTCTTGATGATCTCGAGCGAGGTGGGCCGGTCCAGCCCGCCGATGACTTCCGTGAAGGTCCCGTCCCCGTTCACCCGCACGAGCGCACCAGTCTCCGGCTGCGCCGGGGCACCCTCGAAGGGGCCGTCCCAGAAACCCTGCGCGAGCGCGAACAGGGTGCCCCCGCGGCCGCGCTCCACATCCACGAGCAGCCGGGCGCCCGATGCCACCTCCGTAGCGGTCGCCGCCTGCGGCTTCAATGCCACCACCTTGCCGGTCTCGGGCACATGCGGGATGGGCCCGGCTTGGGCTAGGTAAACCGTGTTGCCCCAGACTTCCAGCCCCGTCGGAACGACGTTTCCGAAGGCGATTACCTCAGTGATCTGGCCGTCGGGGGTGACCTGCAGCACCCGGTTGTGGTGCCCGTCCGTGACGAGGAACCCGCCGCGGAAGGGCTCGATCGCGAACTGGAAGCCGGTGGGGACGAAGAAGTCCGGTGCCGGTGGGTTGGCGAGGGAGAACGCGCCGAGATCCGCGACGACAGTGAAGCTGCTCGGGCCGTCCATGCGGTAGATGCCGACGACGTCGTCGCGCCCCGGCTCGAGGTCCGAGGCGACACCGGTGACCAGCGCGTACGCGGTGCCGCGGAGGAAAGCGACGTCGATCACCCCGGCGCCGAGGAAGAAGGGGTCGGGGTTGCGGGCCGGCAGCCCCTCGGCGAAGAGGGTGACGGCGCCGGTCTCCGGGTCGACGCGCCAGATGCGGCCGGTCAGGGGAGCGGTGACGAAGAGCGCCCCTCCGGGACCGACCGTGCTTCCCTGCAGTTCCTGGAGTCCCGACACCAGCAGCTGCGGCGTCGGCGCCGCGGCCTTCTTCAGCGAGGCGGGGTCAATCGCGGCCGGAGCGCTGGGATCCGTGGGGGCGCGACCGTCAGAGCAGCCGAGCCCGAGTGCGCTAACTAGCGCGCCGGTGCTGAAAAGGAGTAAACGACGCATAGGGCCTCCGAGTAGTAAGGACATGTGAACGAAGGGCTTCCGGGGTGAACAAGGGCGGGTTGCCGTGCTTTTGGGTTGTCACGGGAAGCTGGAGCCGGTCGCAGCCAGCGGCTGTTCGGGGTCCGAGTTTGCATGCTCGGGCCGCTCCGGAGGAAACGGGGGCGCGGCCGCCGCACCGCCTCGTAGACCGAGACCTCCGAGGCACTGCCAGCTCCGCCGCGGTGAGCAGGTCGGCATCCGGGTCGGCGGCCACCGCCGCACGCCCGGCGGCACACCCGAGCAGGCTCAGCACCACGAGCGCCGAACCTGAACTCGTGCAAGGGAGCCCGCCGGCATTTGAGACCCCACGTTCGAAAGGCTATGTTGAGGCGGTGCAGTGATCCCGGACTCATCTCTGAGTTATCCGTCCGGTAACTGCGACATCAGGTGACTCTCCTCACATGATTGAGCTCCGCGCGCTCGGAAGACTCGTCCTGCGGGACCCCAAGGGCGAGGACCTCCGCGCGATTCTCGCCCAGCCGAAGCGAGTCGCCCTCCTCGCCTACCTCGCCATCGCCCGGCCCCGCGGCTTTCACCGCCGCGACACGCTTCTCGCTCTCCTCTGGCCCGAGCTGGACGACCAGCACGCCCGCTCCGCCCTCAACCAGGCGCTCCATCATCTGAGAAGCGCGTTGGGCAAGGAGGCCCTGCCAAGCCGGGGTGATGGGGAGATCGGCATCGACTTCCGAGCAATCTCGTGCGACGCGGTGGAGTTCGAGGCGGCGGTCGTGGCGGACGACCTCGGCCGGGCGCTGGGGCTGTATCGGGGCGATCTGCTGGAGGGCTTCCACGTCTCGGGCGGCGGGGAGTTCGAGCGCTGGCTGGAGGAGGAACGAGTATGGCTGCGCCGTCGGGCGGCGCGGGCGGCCGCCACGCTGGCCCAGCGCGAGGAGGCTCGAGGCGACCCGCTGGCCGCGGGCCACTGGGCCCGGCGCGCCTTCACGCTCGCCCCGGATGACGAGCGCGAGGCCCGGAACCTCATCGAACTGCTGGGTCGGTTGGGTGACCGGGCGGGCGCCGTCCAGGCCTACGAGGCGTTTGCTCGCCGGTTGCGCGTTGAATATGAGGTCGATCCCGCGCCAGAAACCCTGGCCGCGATCGAGGCCGTCAGGACGAGGCAGCTGGCGACTACGCCCTCCCAGGCTACCCTCCCCGATCAGCCCGCCGGCAAAGCCGGACCGGTCGAGCCGGGGCCGACAGTCACGGTGCCACCGCCCCACGTACCCGCTCCACCGCCGGAACCGGTACCGCTTTTCGCCACTTCTGGATCGTCACGCCTACTCGCAAGCCCGCGTCGCCGGTGGGTTGTTTTCGGCATCATCGGAGTCCTGGTTCTCGGCGCGATCGCCCTTTTGGGTGTGGTCGTCAGAGGGCCCACAGCCCCAGACCTGCCGGCCCAACCAACTGCGATCGCCGTTCTCCCCTTCGCGAACATGAGCCCGGACGGGGCGAACGAGTACTTCTCCGATGGGATGACCGAGGAGATCATTACCGCCCTGAGCAAGGTCGAGGGACTCCAGGTAGCCGCCCGCACGTCCGCGTTCGCCTTCAAGGGCAAGAGTGAGAGCGTGAGCCAGATCGGGCGCCAACTCAGGGTGGGGACTGTCCTGGAGGGGAGCGTGCGTCTGGCGGGTGACCGGCTTCGGGTTACCGCTCAGCTCATCAACGTCAAAGACGGATATCACCTGTGGGCAGAGGCCTATGACCGCGACCTGCGGGACGTCTTCGCCGTACAGGAGGAGATCGCCCAGGCGATCGTAGGCGCACTCAGGGTGAAGCTCCGCGGTGAGGAGACCGCGATGGTGGTCCGTCCGACCGCCGACCTCGCGGCGTATGATCACTACCTCAAGGGACTGCACGCCGTAAACCAACGTAGCAGTGGATCCCTGGTGCAGGCGGTGGCCTACTTCGAGCAGGCCATCGCGCGCGATCCGCGCTTTGCGCGGGCCTATGCCGGGCTGGCCGACGCTTATGTGCTGCTGCCGGGTTACAGCGTGACCAAGTCGTCGGAAGCATGGCCGAAGGGCCGGGCGGCCGCGGAGCGGGCGCTGGCGCTCGACAGCACCCTGGCGGAGGCCCATACCACGCTCTCCTACGGCAAATTCCTGTTCGATTCGGATTGGCGGGGGGCCGAGGAGGGGTTCCGGCGGGCGATCGCACTGAACCCGCGTTACCCGACCGCGCATCACTGGTACGGCGACTTCCTCGGCGGACGGGGAGACCTGGAAGGGTACTTACAGGAGCTTCGGCGCGCCCAGGCGCTCGACCCACTCTCGCGGCAGATCGGCACCGAGGTCGGACGGGCGCTCTACGCACTCCGCCGGAATGACGAGGCCGTCACGCAGCTCCAGCAGGTGCTTCGGGCGGACCCGGCGTTTGCCGGCGCTCGCGTCACGCTGGGGCGGGTATACGTCGAGCAGGGTCGGCTGGCGGAAGCCGTCGGCGAGTTCCAACAGGCAGTGGAACTCAGGGGTCGCAACGCGTTGGACGTGGCGTATCTCGCGTACGCCTATGCCGTGGCGGGCCAGGAGAGCGAGGCCCAGCGGTTGTTGGTCGAGCTCGAAGGGCGCTCACGTCGCGAGCACGTACCGCCGACGGTGCTCGCCATGGTCCATATGGGATTGGGCCAGGACGAACGCGCGTTCGATCACCTGGATCGGGCCGTCGCCGAACACGATGGATGGATCGCTGAATCCATCTTTTATCCAACATTCGACCCTTTGCGCTCGCACCCACGATATGCGGCGCTGCTGCAGGCGCTAGGGTTACGATAACGTGTCGTCCACCTCAGTCCGGCAGCGCTGATTGACCATGCGTTTGCGCCCTCGTGCGGCAGTATCGCGTGAGAAGCATGCCCGGTGCGGAGGGCGATGCCCCACCCCATCAATGCCGAGGGCACTCTCAGGGGCGGGCGCTCGGCGTTTGGGAGCCCGGTTTATAGGTCCGAGATTCCGGCGGTAACTAGCTGCGGCTGACGGCTACCACGGGGACTACGCGGGTGGCGCGAAGTGGGACGAGAGGAGAGGGGAGCCAACCCACCGAGCCCCGTTCCGGCGGAAGAGGGAGTAGGGGGAATGACGCCACAGATTGGCGCGTCATGGAACAGTTCCACACGCCGGCCTGGTCCCTACAACTGCCGCTCAGCCAGCTCGCGGAAGGCGTCGGGAACGGATCGGCGGGCGTCGAGCGCGACCGAGGCGTAGCCGACAGATTCCCAGCCGAAACGGTCACGGATCGCGTCGATAGCGCGGTCGGTGAGGAGGCGCGCCATCCCTCTCCTGGCACCGGGGCGCCGCGCCTCGTCGGCCACGCCGAGCGGCAGATCGAGTTGCACCGCCGCCTGCTCCTCGATATGCGATACCGAGATCGCAAGTAGAGAGATCGCGCGCTCTTCGGGATAGCTCCTGAGGACGGCTCGCACCAGGTCCTCGGCGATCTCAGCGAGAATTGCAGTCGCGGCGACGGGTTGCGGCAGCGTCACGGCGTGGGTAACCGAGCGGAGATCGCCGAAGCGCACCCGCACCGTCACGGTCCGCCCGGACTTGCCCTTCGCCCGCAGGCGCGAGCCGACCCGGTCGGCAAGGTGGCGGAGCGCCGGGCGGATGATCGGGTCCCCGACGGGCCTTCGGCCGAGCGCCGATTGCGCTCCGGCCGAGTGGGCGTGGACATGGATCCGGATGGCGCGAGGGTCTCGGTTCCAGGCGAGGGCGGCCAGCCTTTCACCCGCAGCACCGCCGAGAAGCCGAGCAAGCGCGCCTGGGGTACTCTTCGCCAGGTCGCCGATGGTAGCGATTCCCCTTTCGGCGAGTCGCGCTCTGGTCGCCGGGCCGACGCCCCACATCATCTCCACCGGCAAATCATGAAGGAAGGCGAGCTCGGCCCCGGGGTCGACGACGACCAGCCCGTCGGGCTTGGCGACTTGGGAGGCGATCTTGGCGAGGTGTTTCGTGCTGGCGACGCCGACGGAGATGGGAAGGGCCAGTTCATCGCGCACGCGTCGGCGGATCGCCGCGGCGATCTCGGCCGGCGTGCCGAAGAGGTGCGTGCAGCCCGCGACGTCGGCGAAAGCCTCGTCGATCGAGATCCGCTCGACCAGCGGCGTGAAGTCGCCCAGTACCCTGATCGCGGCGTCGCCGAGCCGTTGGTATTCCTTGAAGTGACCGCCGACGAAGATCAGGTCGGGGCAAAGCGCCCGCGCCCACCGACCCGGCATGCCGCCGTGGACGCCGAAGGCTCTCGCTTCATACGACGCCGCGAGCACCACACCGCCCCCTACCGCGATCGGCTTCCCCCTGAGGGACGGCTCGAGCATCTGTTCGACCGAAGCGTAAAACGCGTCCAGGTCCGCATGAAGGATTGTGGCCGTGTCCATGGCGAGGCGCGTGGCGTGGTAAGTGATGATGAGTCTACAAGGAGAACATACCAGGACATGACTTTCGGCTGTCAAGCGTCGGGCTCCCACCAAAAAACGCCCGATACTGCCTGGAGAAACTGTAGCAGAAACGGAGCAGTTGACGGCGGACTCTGGCTCAAGAACGACTCCGGGTATAGCCTAGAAGCAACCCGATACCGCTAGGTCTCTCTGAGCGAGACCCCAGAAAGTCTCAAGGCCACCCTGGCCGACCGCTACCTGCTCGAGCGCGAGCTCGGCCGTGGCGGCATGGCCACGGTCTATCTCGCCCGCGATCTCCGTCATGACCGCCCCGTCGCCCTCAAGGTCCTCCATCCCGAGCTGGCCCATGCGCTGGGCCCCGAGCGGTTCATCCGGGAGATCCGGCTCGCCGCCCGGCTCGACCACCCGCACATCCTCCCGGTTCACGACTCCGGTGAGACGGCCGGCCGGCTCTGGTTCACCATGCCTTACGTGGAGGGCGAGTCGCTCCGGAGCCGCCTGGCGCGCGAGCCCCAGCTCCCGCTGGCGGACGCGCTGCGGATCACCCGGGCGGTGGCCGACGCCCTGGGATATGCCCAACGGCAGGGCATCATCCATCGCGACGTCAAGCCGGAGAACATCCTGCTCCAGGGCGAGCGCTGTGTGCTCGCCGACTTCGGCGTCGCCCGCGCCGTGGACGCCGCCGGCGAGCGCCTGACGGAGACCGGCCTCGCGCTGGGCACGCCCGCCTACATGAGTCCCGAGCAGGCCGTGGCCGACCGCCACCTCGACCCTCGCAGCGACATCTACTCGCTCGGGTGCGTGGTGTACGAGATGCTCGCGGGCGAGCCGCCGTTCACGGGGCGGACGGCCCAGGCCATCGTCGCCCGCCGGCTGGCGGGTCCCGTGCCCGACCTCTGCACGGTGCGTGACGTCCCGCGACCGGTCGAGCGCGTCATCCGGCAGGCACTGGCGCGCGCACCGGCGGACCGGTTCGCGGACGCGCCGGCTTTCGCGCGGGCGCTGGAGGCCGCGGCGAGCGCGCCCCGCGCGGCTGTGGGCCCCACCGTTCGACGAGGTCTGCTCGCCGCGGCGGCGGTGCTCCTGGTCGCGCTCGCCGGCGCCGCTATCTGGCTGCGCGGCCGGCCTCCCGCCGAAGTCGCCCGCGACGCCAACCTGCTCGCGGTCGCCCCATTCGAGGTGCTGGAGCCGTCACTCGAGGTTTGGCGGGAGGGCATGGGCGATGTGCTTTCCCGCACGCTCGACGGGGCGGGCCCGATCCGCACGGTGTCGCCGAGCGTGGTGCTCCGGCGCTGGAGCGGCCGCGCCGATCCGGCCTCCGCCGAGGAGCTGGGCCGCCGCACCGGGGCGGGGCTGGTCGTCTACGGGGCCGTGGCGCCGCGGGGGCGGGACTCGGTGACGCTCCGCGCCGCCCTGCTCGATCGCAGCGGCGGAATGGCAAAGACGGACATCGAGGTCTCGGGCGAGGCGGCCCGAATCGACGAGCTCGCCGACTCGCTGGGCATCCGGGCGCTGCGAGTGCTCTCGTCCAGCCGGGCGATCGGCTCGGTCCGCCGGACGTCGATCGGCTCGACGTCGCTGCCCGCGCTGAAAGCATTCCTCCAGGGCGAACAGTTCTACCGGCGGGGGCAGTGGGACTCGGCGCTCACCCGGTACGACCAGGCGATCGCCGCCGACAGCACGTTTGCGCTGGCGCTGACCCAGATGGACGCGGTGCTCGGCTGGTACCCGCCGACCTCAGGCGCATATCGGCCACAAGAGGAGTACCGGAGGCGCGCGATCCTCCACAACCACGGGCTTCCCCCGCGGGATAGTCTCCTGATCGCCGCCGACTCCTTCGAACTCGCGGCGGAAGACATGACGGAGCCGGAGGAGTATGCCCGCATGAAATTCCGTGCGGTAGCGGCAGTGGAGGAGGTGGTCCGCCGCTACCCGGAGGATCCCAAGGGCTGGTATTTGCTCGGGGAATGGCGCTTGGTGGCGCACAACGCGTGGCCTATCGCGGTGCCGCCGGCCGTGTCGCTCGAGGCCTTCGCCCGGGCGATCACGCTGGATCCGGGGTTCGGCCCGGCCTACGAGCATATGCCGGCACTGTACCTGGCCCTGGGTCGGCCTGACGAGGCCCGGCGTTCCGCGGCTACCTACCTGGCCCTCGACTCGACCGCTCAGTACAGATCCGAAATCCGCCTGGCGGCGCTGTTGCTTGACTCGAGTGCGACCGCCAGGGCCGAGGCGGAGCGGATGCTCGACACGGCATCGGTCTACACCGTCTGGGGCGCTGCGTTCAACCAGCTCTCCTCTTGGACCGACACGGCCGAGACCGCGATCCGGCTGCTGCGGCGCCTCGGCGAGCCGGGCCGAGGCGCCGGTGGAAGCGTTCCGTGGGTCCTCGACTCGGTCTCGTGGCCGAAGTACCTGGCTCACGCGCTCGCGTTTCGCGGCCACCTGCGCGAGGCCTTCGCGGCCAATGAGCGCCTGCTGCGCCAGCCGTCCGCCTCGCCGTGGAGCCTTTGGTTCGACACGTTTCACGACCTCAGCCTGCTCGGGATCGTACCGGATTCGCTGGCCCGCGCCACCTACGGACGCTCCCTGGAGTCGGCCGCCGGCTGGGCCGACGAGTATCCGCCACGTCACTTGCGGGGACTGCCGTGGTGGCTGTCGCGGGGCGACACGGCGGCCCTGGCACGCTTCGCCGCCCGCGCGGCTCGCGCGGGGCGGGCACCTCCCACCCCGCGCGCGGCCCTGCGTGCTCGGCTGCTCGGAGAGACGAGCGTCGCCTTCATCGATCTGGCGCGGGGCGATTCCACAGCGGCGATTCGGAAACTGAGCGCGATTCCCGACACGCTCTGCCTGGCGGACGGCGCCGGCACCTGCTTCCACCTGAACCTGACGCTGGCGCGGCTCCTGGCGACTCGCGGTGAGGATCGGCAGGCCGGCGCGTTGCTGGACCGCTGGCGGTGGAGCGGGGACGGCACGCCGTCGTTCGTCCTCGCCACTCTCGAGCTGGGCCGAATCGCCGAACGGCTCGGGGACAGGCGGAAAGCGGCCGAGTGCTATGGCTTCGTGGCGGCAGCTTGGCACCGAGCAGATCAGGAGCTGCTGCCCTACGTGGCGGAAGCGCGGGAAGGGCTGGCGCGGCTCGGCGGGGAGTGAATCATCTGAGGCCGCCCTAGCGGAGGACGTACCGATGAGACCAGACCGTGTTAGCTCCTTCGGACGGGCAGTGCTCGCCGCAATCGGGCTTGCGCTCGGAGGGGGAACGCTCGCGGCGCAGACGACTGGTAAGATCGAGGGCCGGGTGCGCGATCAGGCGGGCGCCCCCATCGCCAACGCCCAGGTGTTCATCGCGGGCACGGCGTTCAACGCCCTGACCAACCCGCAGGGCTATTACTTCATCAACAACGTGCCGCCGGGCGACATCTCGGTCCGCGCGGCGTTTATCGGGTACAAGTCGACCCAGGTGGACGGCGTCCGGGTGTTGAGCGGCCAGACCGGCACGGTGGACATCCAGCTGGAGCAGACCGCGGTCGAGCTGCAGGAAATCACCGTGGTCACCCAGACGCAGCCGCTGGTGCCGCGCGACGAGGTCACCTCCAAGCAGCGCATCGACGGCGCCTTCACCGACAATCTCCCGGTCGACCGGCTCAACAACGTCCTGGCGCTGCAGCCGGGCGTGGTGGCGAGCCCGACCACCAACACCCTGTCGATCCGGGGCGGCCGCACCGACGAGGCGGCGACCTACGTGGACGGCGTGCCGGTGTCGCCGGGCTTCCGGGGCTTCGGATTCGCCACCTCCGCGGGCACCGAGATCGCGGTCGGCACCAACGCGCTGGAAGAGGCGTCGGTCACCACCGGGTCGTCGTCGGCCGAGTTCGGCAACGCGCAGTCCGGCATCGTGGCGGTGCAGACCCGCGCGGGCGGCACCCGCTACAGCGGCAACTTCGGCTATGAGACCGACGAGCCGTTCGGGGTCAAGAACGGCTACGGCTTCAACCGGTTCCAGGGCAGCTTCGGGGGGCCGGTCTATCAGAATCTCTCGTTCTTCGTGTCCGGCGCGCTGGAGGGGCAGCGCTCGGTGGTCACCGGGTTCGACGCCGACCAGGTGCCGATCTTTGTGCAGGCGGGCGTTGACACCGTCGTCGCCGTCCCCTCGGCGTTGGGCGATCCGACCGCGGACACCACGATGGTCCCGGTGTACAACCTCGCGGCGTTCCGGGGTGACTGCGACGCCTTCGCCGGCAGCGCCGACCCCGAGATCGCCAATAACTACGGCGTGGACTGCCAGGGCATCCGGACGCCGTACTCGCCCCGGACCACGTACAACATCCAGGGGCGGCTCAACTACAGCTACGGCACCGGGAGCCGGGTCTCGCTCACCGGGCTCGCCAGCCAGTTCCAGGGCCGCACCTTCGTGCAGAATCGGGACCTGATCGGCCGGACCCTCACCTACGGCAACCTGTACAATCCGGACGGGCTGCTCGCGTTCCGGAACTACAGCCGGAATCTGACGCTCAACTGGACCCAGAACGTGAGCAAGTCGGCTGAGCGGGCCCTGGCGCTGGAGACCTTCCTCTCCTACCAGGCGGACAATACGCTCTCGGGGCCGATGACGCGGGAGGGCGAGCTCGATTCCCGTGACGCCTTCGGCGGCTTCCTCATCTCGCCGATCGATCACCTCTTCGACTTCGACAATTTCCCTATCAACGAGGAGCTGATCAACAACTTCCGGAACAGTGTCCCCGGCAGCCGGCGCTCGCCGCTCGATCTGGAGAACCGTGCCCAGTATGCCGCGGTGGACGCCTTCCGGAACAACGCGTACGGCCTCTACAACCGCGGCTCCGACGGCGCCGACCTCCAGTTCTTCGAGAGCGGCATCGGCGGTGGGACCACCACCCGGCTCAACATGTACCATGAGCGCCGGTACCTCGGGAAGGCCAACCTCGACTGGCAGGTGGACCGCTTCAACCGGGTCAAGCTGGGCGGCGAGTTCACCCGGTACACCATCAAGGCATACTCCCATTTCCTGGACGACCAGATCTTCTCCGAGGCGTACATCGAGCGGCCGATCCGCTGGAACGCCTTCGTCGAGGACCGGCTGGACCTCGGTGACTTAGTGCTGGTCGGCGGCCTCCGGTACGACTGGTATCACAGCCGCGCTTTCCGGCCCGCCACCTTCCCGGTGATCAACACGCACCCGGTCTACGTAAACTTAGGGGCCGACTCGTTCTTCAACGACCCGACCTTGTGGGTGGAGGACGAGAGCCACGGCTACCTCAGCCCGCACGTGCAGGTGTCGTTCCCGGTAACCGACCGGACCAACTTCCGGCTGAGCTACGCCCACCAGGTGCAGGTGCCCGACTTCGCGGTGGTCTACAATAGCATCAACACCGACGTGAACCTGAGTGGCAACACCAACACCGTGTTCGGCTCCGACCTCGATTTCGGCAAGACCATCACCTTCGAGTTCGGCATCCGGCACGCGTTCAGCGACGACATGGTGCTAGACCTGGCCGCGTACAACAAGAACAACCTGTCCAACGCGGCGGGGCGCCTGATCCCCATGCCCGACCCGACCTCCGGCTCGAACGTGAACATCCGCATGATCACCAACGCGGACTTCGGCAACACCCGGGGCATCGACGTCCGCCTCGACCGCCGTTTCGGCAACCTGTTCAACGGCACCCTGGCCTACACCTTCCAGGACGCCAAGAACACCGGCTCCGATCCGGAGACCTACATCGACTTCGGCTCGCGGGTCCTGAACGCGCTGTCGGGCGGCAACCAGCCGCCTCCACAGGCGATCCTGCCGACCGACTTCAGCCGTCCGCACACGCTGGCCGCCGCCGCGGCGCTCAACTTCCCCGACGACTGGAATGAGGGAACCGCGGTGGGCTCGATCTTCCGGAAGGTGGGTGTGTTCGCCACCTTCCGGTACGCCAGCGGCACACCGTACACCCGCTGCAGCCCGGGCGTGAGTGACCAGAGCGTCGTGTCGGGCGACAGCTGCAACCGCGTGTTCCCCGAGAGCCTCAACGGCGCGCGGCTGCCCGCCTTCCGGCAGCTCGACCTCAGGCTCACCAAAGGCTTCGGCCTCGGCGGCCTCGACGTCACCGCTTACCTGGACGCGCGGAACGCGCTGAACTTCCGCAACATCCTCCAGGTCTTCACCCAGACCGACGACATCGTCAACGCGGCCGAGCGCGAGGACCACTTTGCCGTCAACGCGGAGGATAATCGCGATGAGGCCGTTCGCTCGGGGGTCGACGTGTCCGAGGACGGCACCATCGATCTCACCTTCGGCGGCATCGACGACTCGCGGGCGGGGTGCGCAGGCTGGGTCACGCAGGACGGCCTGCCGGCCGCGCCGAATTGTGTCTACCTGATCCGGGCCGAGCAGCGCTGGGGCAACGGCGACGGACTCTACACGCTTGACGAGCAGCGGGCCGCGTCGGACGCGGTCTATGACACGATTCGCGGTGAGCACAACTTCACCGGTGAGCCGCGGCGCATGCGGCTCGGCTTCGAGCTGAACTTCTAGCCCCCGTTGGTGGGCTGTGGCTGTAGGCTTGGGATATCCCGATCTGGTATCTCTCCGTGACCCAGACCCTCGAAGGGCTCAAGGCCGCCCTGGCCGACCGCTACCTGCTCGAGCGCGAGCTCGGCCGTGGCGGCATGGCCACGGTCTATCTCGCCCGCGATCTCCGTCATGACCGCCCCGTCGCCCTCAAGGTCCTCCATCCCGAGCTGGCCCATGCGCTGGGCCCCGAGCGGTTCATCCGGGAGATCCGGCTCGCCGCCCGGCTCGACCACCCGCACATCCTCCCGGTTCACGACTCCGGTGAGACGGCCGGCCGGCTCTGGTTCACCATGCCTTACGTGGAGGGCGAGTCGCTCCGGAGCCGCCTGGCGCGCGAGCCCCAGCTCCCGCTGGCGGACGCGCTGCGGATCACCCGGGCGGTGGCCGACGCCCTGGGATATGCCCAACAGCAGGGCATCATCCATCGCGACGTCAAGCCGGAGAACATCCTGCTCCAGGGTGAGCGCTGTGTGCTCGCCGACTTCGGCGTCGCCCGCGCCGTGGACGCCGCCGGCGAGCGCCTGACGGAGACCGGCCTCGCGCTGGGCACGCCCGCCTACATGAGTCCCGAGCAGGCCGTGGCCGACCGCCACCTCGACCCTCGCAGCGACATCTACTCGCTCGGGTGCGTGGTGTACGAGATGCTCGCGGGCGAGCCGCCGTTCACGGGGCGGACGGCCCAGGCCATCGTCGCCCGCCGGCTGGCGGGTCCCGTGCCCGACCTCTGCACGGTGCGTGACGTCCCGCGACCGGTCGAGCGCGTCATCCGGCAGGCACTGGCGCGCGCACCGGCGGACCGGTTCGCGGACGCGCCGGCTTTCGCGCGGGCGCTGGAGGCCGCGGCGAGCGACACTCGGACGAGCGCGCGGCCCTTCGTGCAGCGGGGCCTTCTTGCAGCCCTGGGTGGCCTCCTGATCGCGGCGGCCCTCGTTGGTCTCTATTCAGGCCTCCGCCCCGAGCCCGAGCGCGTGCGCGATCCGAACCTCCTCGCGGTTGCGCCGTTCGACGTGCTCGATCCGTCGCTGCAGCTCTGGGGGGAGGGGCTCGGGGACATTCTCTCACGCACGCTCGACGGCGCGGGTCCGATCCGCACGGTCTCACCGACGGTCGTGCTCCGACGCTGGAGCGGACGAGCCGATGAGGCCTCCGCCCACGAGCTGAGCCGTCGGACCGGCGCGGGACTGGTGGTCTACGGAGCGGTGGTGCCGCAGGGCCGGGACTCGGTGACGCTCCGCGCCGCCCTCCTCGAACGAGGTGGCAGGACGGCCAAGAGCGATGTGGAGGTGGTGGGTGAGGCCACTCGGATAGGCGAGCTTGCCGACTCCCTCGGAATCAAGGTCCTGCGGGTGCTCTCGCGGAGCCGGCCGATCGGGTCTGTCCGCTCCACATCGATCGGTGCGAGGTCGCTTCCGGCACTCAAGGCATTCCTCCAGGGTGAACAGTTCTATCGACGCGGGCAGTGGGATTCCGCGCTTACGCGGTACGATCAGGCCATAGCCGCCGACAGCACCTTCGCGCTCGCGCTCTCACAGATGGGCACTGTGCTCGGCTGGAGACCGCCGACCGCGGGCGCGTACCGGCCC
Source organism: uncultured Gemmatimonadales bacterium (assembly GCA_963826065.1). Lineage (GTDB taxonomy): Bacteria > Gemmatimonadota > Gemmatimonadetes > Gemmatimonadales > GWC2-71-9 > CAVVWJ01. The sequence continues at coordinate 265,230 of CAWGVP010000006.1, read as the reverse complement.
CGCGAGGAATACTATTGGCGTGCGGCCCTCCACAATCACGGTCTCCCGGCGCGCGAGAGCCTGGTGATCGCCTCGGACTCGCTCAGACTTGCGGGGCTGAAGTCGGCGGACCCCGACTCGTTTGTGCGCCTGATATTCGGAGCGCAGGCCGCGGTGGAGGAGGCCGTGCGCCGGTATCCCGATGACCCCCTGCTGTGGTACGGGCTCGGCGAGGAGCGCCATGACGCGCCGTGGCCCATTCAGACGCCCCCGTCCACGGCAATGGACGCGTTCGCCCGCGCAATCGCGCTGGATCCGGGCTTCGGGCCGGCCTACGAGCATCTGCCGGCACTGTTCCTGGCTCTGGGACGTCCGGACGAGGCCCGGCGTTCCGCAGCTACCTACCTGGCGCTCGACTCGACCTCGCCGGACCGATCCGAAATCCGCCTGGCGGCGCTGTTGCTGGATCCAAGTCCAGGCGGCAGAGCCGAGGCGGAGCGGATGCTCGACACGGCATCGGTCAACACCATCTATAGCGCCGCGATCAACCAGCAGCTTGCATCCTGGCCCGACACGGCCGAGACCGCGATCCGGATGCTGCGTCGCCTCGGGGAGCCGGGCCGAGGCGACGGTGGTGGCCCTGCCTGGGTCCTCGACTCGGTCATGTGGCCGCGGTACCTGGGGCACGCGCTCGCGTTCCGCGGCCACCTGCGCGAGGCCCTCGCGGTCAATGAGCGCCTGCTGCGTCAGCCTTCCGCCTCGGCGTTTAGCTGGTTCCTAGACCCCCTGGTGGATCTCGGTCTGCTCGGGATCGTACCGGACTCGCTGGCCCGCGCGACCTTCGATCGTGCTCTCGAGGCAGAGGCTGCCTGGGGGGGCTTCTTCACGCCCCGTCACTTGAGGGGGTTACCCTGGTGGCTGTCGCGCGGAGACACGGCGGCCCTGGCACGCTTCGGCACCCAGGCGGCTCGGACGGCGCGGGCGCCCGGAGGGCCGCGCGCGGCTCTCCGGGCCCGGCTGCTCGGCGAGACGAGTGTCGCCTTCCTCGATCTGGCGCGGGGCGATTCCGCGGCGGCGATCCGCAAGCTGAGCGCGATCCCGGACACGCTCTGCCTGGCCGACGACTTCGCCGCGAATTGCTTCCACCTGAACCTGACCCTGGCGCGACTCCTCGCGGCCCGCGGGGACGATCGACGCGCCGGCGAATTGCTGGAACGCTGGCGATGGCAGGATCGCGGCTCGCCGGTCTTCGTTCTCGCCACGCTCGAGCTCGGCCGCATCGCCGAACGGCTCGGGGACACGCGGAAGGCGGCCGAGTGCTATGGCTTCGTGGTGGCAGCTTGGCACCGACCAGATCGGGAGCTGCTGCCCTACTTGGCGGAAGCGCGGGAAGGGCTCGCGCGGCTCCGTGTGGAGTGAGGCCGCGGTATGGTGGGCGCGAGTCGAAGCTCCTGGAACAGGGCTGTCAAGCCAGTGAAGCCTGATCGCAATCCTGCATTGAGCCGATGACATAGCGGGCTCCGAGACAAGCCAGGGCAGAGACTGTAGCAGAAGCGGTAGCAGCGGGCGCAGAAACGAAAAGGCCCGACCCACGAAGTGGAATCGGACCTTCGAGTTGCCCCTCCTGGGCTCGAACCAGGACTCTCCTGATCCAGAGTCAGGCGTGTTGCCAGTTACACCAAGGGGCAGAAAAACCGAACAATCGTGACGCCTCTGGACGACGCCATGGAGCTGAGGGGGATCGAACCCCTGACCTCTGCAGTGCGATTGCAGCGCTCTCCCAGCTGAGCTACAGCCCCGAAGGACCGGAAAAGTAGCACGCCAACCCCCTCCCATCAACCGACCTACGGCGCCCGGCCGCCCCGTTCCTTAGATTGGTCCCACCGGCGGGTGCCCGCCGACCCGAACCCCCGGTGCACCGGGTGTCCGGTTCCCTCGTCCCCATGCGCAATACCCGGTGCGTCCAGGGGCGTCGAGCCGCGGCAGCTCGGCCGCCGCCCGGGAAGCCGTTGTGGACGCGCAACTTTCCCCAAGGAGACGGTATGCGGGAAACGATGTTCCGCCGGTCGCTCGGCCTGGGCTGGGCCGCCGCCTTCACCGCGGTGGCCTTCGCCGGGCGCCCGGCCGTCGCACAGGAGCCCCACCACCACGCGCCGGGCATGCCCACCACCACGGGCGGCGACAGCGCCGTGCCCCTGTACGACAACCTGGGTGACCTGAGCCACAAGATCACCGCCTCGGCCCAAGCCCAGAAGTACTTCGACCAGGGCCTCCGGCTCACCTACGCGTTCAATCACGACGAGGCGATCGCCTCATACACCGCGGCCACCAAGCGCGACTCCACCTGCGCGATGTGCTGGTGGGGCATCGCCTACGCCATGGGGCCCAACATCAACGCCCCGATGGACACCGCCGCCTACCGGCCGGCCTACGAGGCGATCCAGAAGGCGCTGAGGCTGGCGCCCAAGGCCACCCGCTACGAGCGTGACATGATCGAGGCGATGGCCAAGCGCTACGGCCCCGGGCCGGTGGCCAACCGCGCCTCGCTCGATTCGGCATACGCGAAGGCGATGAAGGCGGTGGCCAAGACGTACCCCGACGACCCCGAGGCCCAGACGCTCTACGCCGAAGCGCTGATGGACCTCACCCCGTGGAACTACTGGGATGCCCGGGGGACCAGGCCCCGCGCGGGGACGCTGGAGACCGTGGCCACCCTGGAGCGCAGCATCAAGAAGTACCCGACCCACATCGGCGCCTGCCACTTCTACATCCACATCGTGGAGGCATCGACCACACCGGAGCGCGCGCTCCCCTGCGCCGACATGATGGCGGAGGAGATCCCCGGCGCGGGCCACCTGGTCCACATGCCCTCGCACATCTACATGCGCGTCGGGCGGTACGACCTCGTCGCCGACCACAACCACGAGGCGGTGGCGGAGGACCAGACCTACATCCAGGACCGGAAGCCGACCGGGTTCTACAAGTACACCTACTACCCGCACAACTGGCACATGCTCTGGATGGGTCTGATCCAGCTCGGCCGGGGCGCGGAGGCCATCAATGCGTCGCGGGAGCTGGTGAAGGTGATTCCGGTGGACGTGGTGGGGACGGTGCCGCCGCTCGAGCTCTACTTCCCCCCGCCCTACTGGACCCTGGTGCGGTTCGGGAAGTACGACGAGATGCTGGCCGAGCCGGCGCCGGCGACGTCGCTGAAGTACACCACGGCGATGTGGCGCTACAGCCGGGGCATCGCGCTCGCGGCGAAGGGCAGGACCGACGAGGCCAGAGCGGAGCTCGACAGCGTGACGGCCACCGCCGCGGCGACGCCCAAGGAGGCGAGCGCGGGGATCAACTCCCAGAAGCGGCTGCTCTCCCTCGCGGAGCAGCACCTCGCCGGCCGGCTGGCGCTCGCCAGGGGCGATACGGCCGCCGCGATCACCGCCTTCGAGAAGGCCATCACGCACGAGGATGAATTACTTTACGATGAGCCGCCGGCCTGGTACCACCCGATCCGGCAGGAGCTCGCCGCGGTGCACCTCGCGATGGGCCACGCGCCGGTGGCAGAGAAGCTGTACCGTGAAGACCTGGTGCACTACCCGAACAACGGGTGGTCACTCTACGGACTGGCCCGCAGCCTCGAGGCCCAGCAGAAGTCCGCCGAAGCAGCGAAGGTGGATGCGCAGTACAAGAAGATCTGGAACAAGGCGGACGTGAAGCCGCTGGCCGTGGGCATGTAGGAGAAGCGAAGCTCGTTGTCGTGTATCACCCTGAGCGAAGCGAAGGGGGCCATCTCGGAGATGGCCCCCTTCACTTCGTTCAGGGTGATACACGACAACGAGCTTCACTGGTACTGTATGTACAGCGGCACCGGATACAGCCCGCCGATCACCTGCTCCGGCGTCATCAGCCCGTCGTCCCCGCACCCCACCAGCTCGTACGTCACCCGGTCGCAGCTCGGCTCGAAACCCGGCACCTTGGTCCGCTGGTCGCGGTCGTTCTTATAGAACAGCTTGAACCCGGTGTACTGCACCGGATGCGGCGAGATCCAGAAGCGGTAGGCATCCTGCTTCAGATAGGGCGCCCCGAATCCGTCCATCTGGATCACCACCTGCACCCGCGGGTCCAGGCGGATGCTGTCGGTGTTGGTCAGCATCCTCCGGGTGAAGCGGTGCACGACCAGTACCTTGGGCGGCAGCTTGTGCTCGGTCACGACTTTCCCGAGCACGTCGATGGCGTGGTTCACATCCGACGCGTCGAGCGTGCCGATCCGCCTGCCGGGCACTCCCCCGGCTTTCATGGCGAACTCGGGATCCAGCGCCAGGTGGACGTAGGGGCGCTTCAGAAACGGAATCAGCGGCTCGATTTCCGCCTCCACCGTGCTGTGTCCCGTCTGGATGTCCAGGAACACGATCCAGCCCCGCTCCTCCGCCCACGACGAGACCAGGTTGATGAGGCTGTCGCCCATGCGAAGCCGGTACTTGTTCCCTGCCCCGGGCTTGCCCTGCGCCACGGTCACGATCAGGTGGAGCGCCGGCATCACCTTCCGCTCCGGGTCGGCCAGCGCCCAGTGCATCGCGACCTTCTCCAGCCGCGGCAGCATCGAGTCCGGCGGGACCTGCCCCAGGATGCCCATCCGGGTGGAGCGCGGGTTTCCGTAGTACGCGATGATGCGGTGATCCGGGAGCAGCGATCCCGGCAACGGCTCGGCCGCCTTCACCGGCCACTTGGCACTGTCGGCCGGGCTCAGCACGAACGGTCGGGGGCCCCGCGCGCGGGGGCGGGCCGGGACGGTGTCGCGCGCGAGTGCAGTCGTGTCGGCGAGGGAATCCGCCGCGGTCGTGTCGGCGGTGAGACTGTCCGCGGAGGTGGCACGAGGCGCTACCACCGGTCGTGGCTCCCAGACCTTGGGTTTTGGAGGCTCGGGCGCGGTGGGAGTGGAGTCACGCACCGCGGCCACCGTGCGCGGAGAGTCTCCGCACCCGGTGGCCGAGTACACGATGAGCGATAGGGCACCGAGCGCGAAGCGAAGCATTCGGCTGCATGGTAGTCGCCGTCGCATTCGGTGCCAAGCCTGCTGCGGATGCCGGGTAACTACAGTCCGACCCGAATACCCGCCGTGAAGGGCCAGACCCAGGCGTTGGTCGTCCCCACTTCGTCGTCCTTGGTGAAGGCGATGTCGCCCTGGGGGCTGAGCAGCAGGTGTACCCTCGGGCTCAGCCGATAGGCGATCTTGGCCCCGACGTTGATCGCCGGATAGGTGTTCGATCCGGCGTTGTCCACATCGAACGTCAGGGCGCCGGCTCCGGCGTTCACGATGACGGACCATGGCGACTGCCCTTCGGAGAGCAGCTCGTAGCCCAGCTTGGCGACGTAGTGATAGACCTTCACGTCCGGACCCTCTGCCAGGCCACCGACTTCGGCCCCCGAGTGGAAGCCGAGGTCCACGTCACCCATCAGCCACACCTTCGGCGCGAACCGCACCGCGGCGCCCACTCCGAAGCTCGGCCCCGCATCCACGGCATCGGAGATATCGAACGTCGGAACGTTGAGCCCGCCTCGCGCCTCGATCGTGGCCCCCCGCTCGGACCACTGCGCCTGGGCGGTGGAAGCGATGCCGAAGAGGAATAGTCCGGAGAAAGCGGCAGCCCCGGTACGGATCCTTCTCATTGTCGTGCTCCCGTATGTGATCATTAGTTCAGATCCTCGAGGATCAGCAGGTCGAACGGCGCTCCGCCTCCCGGTGCGTCGACCGCGATCGCCGTTCGGACCTGCCCGCTCTCCAGGGTCAGCGTGCCGCTGTCGATCACCACGGTCTTCGTACCGGTTGTGGTGACCCGCACCTGGTAATCGCCCGCCGGCGCCTCGATGTAGTCGGCTACGTCGCCCAGCACGATGTTGGTGAGGGCCGGATTCTCGGCGGTGAGATCCGCGTCTGGTGCGGTCACGTAGATGTCCACCGCCGGCGCGCTGGCTGCCCCATGGATCGCCCGAACCCGGGCGAGGCCCTCGGCGGGCTCGCTGCTGTCATCCTCCAGCACGAGGGGCTCTATCTCGGCGGCCAGTCCGCTGGCGATGACGGTGTAGTCGGTCCCGTCCACCAGATTTACGTCCGCGTCGATCACCGAGGTGGCAGTCCCCGCCGCGTTGACCTTGAGGTTCCGCGGGCCGGGCGCCACCTCGAGATAGTCCGAGGTCGCGAGGTACGGTACGTCGGTCAGCACCGGCGAACCGTCTACCAGGACGTCCACGTCGGGGGCGTCGGGGGAGGCGTGCACCACGCGTACTCTCGCCTCGCCCTCCGGTCCGGTGTTGTCGTCGTCGTCGCATGCGGCCGTCATCGCGGTCGCGGCGAGCAACAGTGTCAGGAAATTCAGCTTCATGAGTGCACCTTCGATGTCGAGGTTATGGAACTTCCCGGTGACCTATTTGGCGAAGGCGGGCTGCCAGCGATGCTGGATGGCCTTCCACTGGACCGCCTGATACAGCGCGGCAACGCCGACGAGGAGGTAGATCGCACGGCTCACCGGACTCAGGTTGCCGAAGATCGTCCCCACGAGATCCGAGCCGGTCACCCCTACCACGCCCCAGTTCAGGCCGCCTACGACCAGAAGCACGGCGGCGGCTACGTCCAGCTTTTTCATATCATCCTCACAGGTGGGTGTGTGCGTTGTCTAATGCCTGTCCAACAAACTAAACCAAAATTGCCGATTGTCAAGGTTTCGTCTAAGTAGTTAACTTGACAATACCTAGACAATCTTATACTGTGATGCCGTGACGAACCCTGTGGATGCCCAGACACCTCGCTACCCCGTCCGCCTCGTTTCGGTGCGAACAGGGCTGTCGCCACACGTGCTCCGAGCCTGGGAGCGGCGGTATGGCGTGGTGAGCCCGACCCGGACCGAGGGAGGGCAACGCCTCTACTCCGATCTGGACATCGAGCGCCTCGTCCGGCTCCGGCGGCTCACCGACCGGGGTCACGCCATCCGCCGGATCGCCTCACTCCCGCTCGCCCAGCTCGCCCGGCTCGACGAAGAGACCGCCGCCGAGCTGGACCGCGCTGCTTTGATGGAAGGCCACGTGGCTGGGATGGATGAGGCCGGCCAGGTGCGCGCAGGGAAAGTCCAGGACTCGATTGCCGCGGCCATGCAGGCGACGGCTCGGCTCGACGCAGTCGAGCTCCAGGCGGTGCTCGAGCGCGCCGCGGTCACTCTCGGCGTGCCGGTCTTCATCGACGAGGTCGTAGCACCCACACTCGCGCGGATCGGGCACGGCTGGGCCGAGCGGACGGTCTCGGTTGGGCAGGAGCACATGGCGACGGCCGTCTTTCGTCGGGTGCTGGGCTGGCTCTTCCGGGTGTACGAGGTGAAAGACGGCGCTCCGCGACTCGTGGTGGCCACGCCACCGACCCAGGTGCACGAGCTGGGAGCACTGATGGTGGCGGCGAGCGCCGCCGCCGAGGGGTGGGGTGTGACGTATCTCGGGGCTGACCTGCCGGTGGCGGACCTGGTGACCGCGGCCCGGGTGACAGCCGCACGAGCCGTCGCGATCAGCGCCGTCTATGTGACTGAAGCGCCTGATCTGCTGGCAGCCCTGCGGGAGATCCGCACGGCTCTTCCGGAGGAAGTCCCGCTGCTCGTGGGAGGCGCCGCCGCGTCCGAGATCCGCACGGAGGCGGCGGCGGAAGGTGCGCTGGTGATGGAGTCGTTGGCCGAGCTCCGAGCCCTGCTCCGCCGGCTGGCCACCGAGGCGGCCGCATGAGGGCCGCTGCCGGCCTTACCCTGCTCACGGGTGCCAGCGGCTACGTCGGTGGGCGGCTCCGCCGAGCACTCGAGGCCGACCGGCGTCCGCTCCGCTGCATGGCCCGCCGGCCGGACTACCTGCGCTCGCGGGGCGCACCATCCACAGAGGTGGTCGCGGGAGACGTGCACGACCCCGACTCGCTGGCAGCGGCGCTTCGCGGCGTGCATACCGCGTACTATCTGATCCACTCCATGGCTTCTTCCCGCGACTATGCGGAGAACGACCGGAAGGGCGCCGAGTCGTTCGCTCGCGCGGCACGAGATGCCCAAGTGAGCCGCATCGTCTACCTCGGCGGCCTGGGCCAGGGGGAGCGACTGTCCCGGCACCTCGCCAGCCGGCAGGAGGTGGGCAGGATCCTCCGCCAGTCCGGTGTTCCCACCGTCGAGTTCCGGGCCTCGATCGTGATCGGATCGGGAAGCCTTTCCTTCGAGCTGGTTCGCGCACTGGTTGAGAAGCTTCCGGCGATGGTGACCCCGAGCTGGGTGGACACGCCCACCCAACCCATCGGTATCGAGGACCTCGTGGCCTACCTGCTCGCCGCGCTCGACCTGCCCGCCGGCGAGAGTGCCGTCTACGAGATCGGTGGCCCCGACCGGGTCTCCTACGGCGACCTCATGCGGGAGTACGCTAGGCTCAGGGGGCTGCGACGTGTGATGCTCCCGGTCCCGCTCCTCACCCCCCGGCTCTCCAGCCTGTGGCTGGCACTGGTGTCGCCGGTGTACGCGCGGGTAGGCCGAGAGCTGATCGACGGCGTGCGCAACGAGACCGTGGTTCGGGACGACCGTGCCACGCGCGATTTCAGCGTTCGGCCCAGGGGGATCCGCGAAGCGCTGGCCCGGGCGCTGGTCAATGAGGACCTGGGATTCGCCGCCACCCGTTGGTCCGACGCACTCTCGTCTCAGCGCGCGCCCAGGGGGTGGGGGGGCGTCCGGTTCGGATCACGCCGGGTCGACTCGCGGACGGCATGGGTGGATCGGCCTCCTCACCAGGCCTTCCGCCCCATCGCGCGGATCGGTGGCGACGCCGGCTGGTACTTCGGGAACCCTCTCTGGCGCTTGCGCGGACTGCTCGACATCGCCGTGGGCGGGCCCGGATTGCGGCGCGGCCGTCGTGACCCGGAAGCAGTGGAGGTGGGCGATACACTGGATTTCTGGCGCGTAGAAGGAGTCGAGCCCGACAGACTCCTGAGACTGGCGGCGGAGATGCGTCTTCCCGGTCGTGCCTGGCTGCAGTTCGAGGTCACCCCCGAAGGAGCCGGGAGCCTGATTCGCCAGACGGCACTCTTCGATCCGGTGGGGGTGGGAGGGCTGCTCTACTGGTATGGGCTCTGGGGGGTCCACCGACTGATCTTCGCGGGAATGCTGCGCCGCATCGTTCACGCCGCCGAGGGCGGACCGTCGCGAGTCAGCTCGCCGTCATGAATGCGGGACAGGGTCGCCAGGGCGACCACCGCTCCCACCAACGCCATCTGCATATCCCATTGGGTGTCCCACACGTCGCCCTGAGTCCCCAGAAACGCCTCCGCCGCCTCGCCCGTGGCCAGCGCCGTCCAGAACTCGATCAGCTCGTACAGTGCACTGAATGCCAGGCAGAAGCACACCACCACGAACGGCAGCCAGCGGCTCCCCCGCAGCGGTGACCGGCGAATCAGGATCTCGCGGGCGAGCATCGCCGGGATGAAACCCTGGGCGAAGTGGCCGATCCGGTCGTAGTGATTGCGCGCGAAGCCGAACATGTCCTGGAGCCAGAAGCCGAGCGGCACCTCGGCGTAGGTGTACTTGCCGCCGACCATCAGGATGATCGCGTGAATCCAGAGCAGGGTGTACACCAGGCGGGTCAAGCGAAAGGCGGGCCAGACGTAGATCAGGATGGGCACGCCGATCAGCACCGGGGCCACTTCGAGCATCCAGGTGAAGCGATCGTGGGGCGCGATGCCCGACCAGGCCAGCACGGCGGCGAGCGACACCAGAAGCGCGATCTCGTAGCCGGCCGAACGCATCGGCATCGGAGCCTCCCGGTAATGTGATGTCATCCTGAGCGAAGCGAAGGAGCCGAAGCCCTGCATGGCCTCCTTCGCTGCGCTCAGGATGACACACGAGCCGATGACACACGACCGAATGCCCCCTACTACGCGAACGGCACGTCCACCACCAGCCCGTCCCGAGCGACGATCGTCTCGGGAAACACGGCCCGCGCCTCCGCCAGCAGCTCGGGCGCATCCCGGGTATAGCGAGGGCTGATGTGGGTGAGCACCAGCCGGCCGACCCCGGCTTCGACGGCGACCCGTGCGGCCTCCGCCGCCGTGGAGTGTCCGGTCTCCTTGGCCCGCTCCAGCTCGTCGCTGCCGAAGGTGGCCTCGTGGATCAGGAGATCCGCGCCCCGCGCCGCCTCGACGACCGCGAGGCTGGGGCGGGTGTCGCCGGTGTACACCAGCGTGCGCCCGCGGCGGGGGGAGCCCACCAGGTCGGCCGGCGCGATGCGGCGGCCGTCGTCGAGCACGATGGTCTCACCCTTGTGCAGCCGGCCCCAGAGCGGTCCCTCCGGCACGCCCAGCTCCCGCGCCCGCTCGGGATGGAACCTGCCGAGCCGGGTATGCTCCACCAGGGCGTACCCCACCGTGTCGGGCCGGTGCTCGGTCTCGAACACCACGATGTCGTACTCCTCGCGGGCCAGCCGGTCGCCCGGGCGGATCTCACGGATCTCGACCGGAAACTTGTTGCGCTCGATGCCCAGGGAGATGGCCGCGCCGAGGATGCGCGAGGCGCCACGCGGGCCGTAGAGGGTGACGGCGGCGGAGCGGTCCTGAAGTCCCATGGTCCGCAGCAGCCCGGTCACGCCCAGGATATGGTCGGCGTGGTAGTGGCTGAAGAAGATCTCGGTGAACGAAAAGCCGACCCCGTACCGCATCATCTGCCGCTGGTTGCCCTCGCCGCAGTCGAAGAGAATGGTCTCTCCTTCGCGCTGGACGGCGAGCCCCGCGACGTTGCGGTCGATCGTCGGCGTGGCGGCGCCGGTCCCGAGAAACGTGGCGGTCAGCAGGGTGACACCGTGCTAGAACAGCTTCACCGTCACCGGGATCTTCCCCGGATGCTTCTTCAGCTCGTCGAGCAGCTCCTGCATGGACTGCGACAGCTTCCGGATGTCACCGTAGAACCCGGTATCCGTCGCGAACTTGCCGAGAGTACCGCGGCCCTGGTTCATCCCCAGCAGCAGGGTGTCGAGCCGCGCGCCGGTCGAGGTGAGCTGCGCGGTCATGCTCGCCAGGTTCGCGGTGAGCGTGTCCGCGCGGTTGAGCGTGCGGGAGAGCGCCGGATTCGCGAGGGTGCTGTCGAGCCGGGTGGTGAGCTGCTCCAGCGACGCCATCGTCCGGGTGAGCTGGGCGGTCGGCCCCTTGTTGGGATCGCCGTAGACCCCCATCGTCCGCTCCGCCGCCTTCAGCGTGCCCTGGAGCGCCGTGAGCGTGGCGTACAGCTCGTCCGCGGTACGCTTGTTCACGATCTGCTGCGCGCCGAGAAGAACGCTGTCCGCCCGGTCGCCGAGCGACTGGGCCAGGTCCGACAGGCCGCCCTCCTCCGCGCCGATGATCACGCGCTGGCGCGACAGGTTCTGGGACGCCTTGCCGGGATCGAGCTCGATGGCCGCGTCGCCCACGAACCCGACCGCCACGATCTTGGCCGTGGCGTCCACCTTGGGCACGATCTTCTCCGGCAGCGTCACCGACACGATCACTCTTCCCACGTCCTCCAGGCGGATCCGCTCCACCTTTCCCACCGCGACGCCGGAGATCTTCACCACCGAGCTCGCCTTGAGGTTGCCGGCGCTCTTGAACTGAATCTTCCAGAAGTCGTCCTCGTCGGCCCCGACCGAGCGGCCACTCAGCCAGCTGGACCCCACGATGAACAGCACCACCGCGAGGATCACGAGCGTGCCGACGGTGACTTCCCTCTTGTAACTCAGATCCATGTCGCTCTCATGCGGCGAAAGTGGCGTCCGGGAAATCGCGCTCCAGAAACTCCTGGACCTTGGGATTGCGCGACTTCAGGAACTCCTCCTGGGTGCCCTGCTGCACGATCTTCCCGCCGGTGAGCAGGGCCAGCCGGTCGGCGGTGCGGAAGGCGCCCCGTACGTCGTGGGTCACCATCACGCTGGTGACGCCCAGCTCGTTGTCGAGCCGCTTGACCAGGCTGTCGATCACGTCGGCGTTGACCGGATCGAGGCCCGAGGTGGGCTCGTCGTAGAGGAGATACTTGGGGCTCCCGGCGATCGCCCGCGCGATCCCCACCCGCTTCCGCATCCCGCCAGACAGCTCCGCCGGGAACTTCGCCATCACGTCGGGCGCGAGGTTCACCAGCTTCAGGCACCCGGCGACCCGCTCCCGGGCGTAATCCTCATCCCGGTACTTCTCCCCGTCGGTGATACCCAGCCGGACGTTCTCGAACACGTTCATGGAGTCGAAGAGCGCGCCGTTCTGGAACACGTAGCCGATCCGCGAGCGCAGCTCCGCGAGCTCCTTCCGCTTGAGCTTGCCGACGTCCAGATCGTCCACCACGACGGTGCCGGTGTCCGGCCTGATCAGCCCGATGATGTGCTTGAGCAGGACGCTCTTCCCCGTACCGGAGGGACCGAGCAGCGCCAGGGTCTCGCCCTCCTGCACGTCGAGATCGACGCCATCGAGCACCACCTGGCTGCCGAATCGCTTGCGGACGTCGCGGAGAACGATCATCAGGCAAGCAGCAGGTTGGCGAGGAGCACGTCGAGCAGCAGGATCAGCACCGAGCTGCTCACCACCGCCCCCGTGGTCGCCCGGCCGACACCTTCGGCGCCCTGCTGGGTGTTGAAGCCCATGTAGCAGGCGATGATGGTGATCGAGCCGGCGAAGAAGAAGGCCTTGATGACCGAGTAGGTGGCGTCGAAGGGGCGCCAGAAGGAGCGGGCGCCGTAGGTGAAATCCTCGTTGGTGATCGGGAGCACCATCGTCATCGAGAACCAGCCCGCGAAGATCCCCATCACGTCGGCCAGGATGACGAGGACCGGGATCATGATGAATCCGGCCAGCACCCGGGGCACGATGAGATGCGATCCCGGCGAGCGCCCCAGGCTCTCCAGGGCGTCGATCTGCTCGGTGACCCGCATCGTGCCCAGCTCCGCCGCGTAGCGCGCGCCGATGCGGCCCGCCAGCACCAGCCCGGTGAGCACGGGGCCGAGCTCGAGCACGATGGATTCGACCACCACGCCGGCCAGATAGTAGATGGGGATGGTGCCGGTGAACTGGTAGCGAGCCTGGAGCGCCGTGACGGCGCCGGCGAAGCCGGAGATGAGCAGGACGATGAAGAGGCTGCCGACCCCGATGTTCCACGCCTCGGTCATGGTCCGGGGGAACCACACCCGCCACTCGCTCAAGCTCCGGATGGCGTCCCACACCATGAGGGACACCCGGCCGACGTGCGACATGGCGTTGAGCGTCCAGCGGCCGACGAAGCGGCGGAGATCGAGTGTCTGGGCGTCCATGTTTGTGTCAGTTGTCCGATAGCGCCTGGGGTCGACCGGACGTATCTTCGCCCCCCATGCCGCGTAAGTCTAGGGCATGCCGCACACTCCAGACGTCGGCGTTCCGTCGGCGCCTGCTGCGCTGGTTCCGCCGCCACGGCCGTGACCTTCCCTGGCGCCGGACCCGCGATCCGTACCACATCGTGGTCTCGGAATTCATGCTTCAGCAGACCCAGGTGTCCCGGGTCGAGGCCTATTATCACCGGTTTCTCGAGCGCTATCCGTCCATCGAGGCGCTGGCGGCGGCGCCCCCGGCGATGGTGAGGGAGAGCTGGGAGGGGCTCGGGTATTATCGCCGGGCGGCGAACCTGCACCGGCTGGCGCAGACCGTCGTGGGGGAACACGGCGGCACCGTGCCGGACGACCCCGCGGTGCTGGCGCGGCTGCCGGGAATCGGCCGGTATACCGCGGGCGCGGTGGCGTGCTTCGCCTTCGAGCGGGCCACGCCGGCGGTGGACACCAACGTCGCTCGGGTGATTCGCCGGGCGTTCCACCACCCGTCCCGGCCCGTCGCGCCGCGGCGGATCTGGGAAACCGCGGGGCTGATCGTGCCGCGACAGGGGAAGCGCGCCTGGGAGTTCAATCAGGCCATCATGGAACTCGGCGCGCTGGTGTGCACGGCGAGAGTAGCGCGGTGCGGGGAGTGCCCGGTCCGGGCGGCGTGCCGGATGGGGCGCCGGACCCGCGGCATGGCCGGGACATTGTCACCCTGAGCGCAGCGAAGGGGCCATAACCCCGCTTGAGTCTCCTTTGACGGATCCCCGCAATGGTCCCGAATGCCCCGGGACTACTTCGTCTACATCCTGGCCAGTCGGTCCCGCGAGCTCTACGTCGGTGTCACCAACGACCTCGCCAGGCGGGTCGCCGAGCATCGTGCCGGCATCGCCCCGGATGACCATGCGTACCGGCACGAGATCTTCCGCCTGGTGTTCGTTGAGCGGACGGGGGACGTCCTGGACGCGATCCGGCGGGAGAAACAGCTCAAAGGCTGGAGACGGATGCGGAAGATCGAGCTGATCGAGAGTCAGAATCCGAGGTGGCTGGACCTGGCATTGGCCCCTTCGCTTCGCTCAGGGTGACACGTCCATGCTGTCACGACTCCCCTGGCATCCCGTGTCACCCTGAGCGAAGCGAAGGGGCCAATGCCCCCCACCACCCCACCCCCTACGCCAGCATCGCCCCCCCGACCAGCGCCGCGAGCGCCAGCACCCCCGCGATGGACGACGTGACCCGCTGTCGCTGCCGAAGCTCGTCGAAGTACGCCGCGTGCTGCCCGGCCGGATCGATCCGCGCGAGCTTGGACGCCGTCGGCAGCCCGACGAGCAGCACGACCAGGGCCCCGAGAAGCCCCGCGCCCTGCATCAGAACCAGCCAGAAGCTGAACCCGATCTGACCGCCCGAGCCACCCGTCCGCGCGAAGGTCAGCATCAGGCCCGACAGCACCGCGAGCAGCGCCCCGGGGGCCACCAGCAGCCGCTGCACAGCCGCCTGCGACCGCACCACCGCTCCGAGCCCGCCCCGCTCCTCGCGCCTGGACACGATGCCCGCCACCATCGAGGCGAGCCCGCCGCCGATCCATAGCGTGAAGCCGACGATGTGCAGCAGGACCCAGAGGCGGGTCACGACGACATCGCGGAGAGGATCGCGCCGTCGATCGGCTGCCGTCCGGAGAATCCCGCGTCGATCTCGTGCCAGTGGCTGATGCGCTCCTCACCCAGCTTCCAGCAGAGGAAGATCGGCCGATCCTCCCGCAGTGAATAGAAATCCACCAGGCCGGCGTCGAACCCCTTGAACACGCAGCCCACGCCCTCGAGCTCCTGGAGGTAGCGGTTGATCCGGTCGGCGTGGAGGGTGACGTCTTCCCGCGCGGCGAGCAGCTCACCGGTCTCGCCCCAGTCGGCGCGCGCGCCCCCGGTCAGAAGCTCGAAGCGCGCGACCGCGGCCCGCCACACCGGATACTCGGCGGTGAGATCCTGCACCACCCGCCGCACCAGCGGCAGCGTGCGCTCCGCCTCCTCGAGCGTGAAGAGCTTCAAGTCAGGCATGGTCCCCCCAGACGATCTCGATCCCGGCTACCAGCTCCGGGTGGCTGATGAAGCCTACCACGCGCCGGTCCCCGTCCACCACGGTGATCGTCGGCCGAAGGTGGGACTCGTTGGGGTCGAGGTCCATGCGGATCCGGTATCCGTCGAGCTCCTGGTCCGGCTGGACCACCGGGGAGTTGGTCCGCATCAGCGTATCGACCCTGGTGTGCCAGGGGTGCTTCCCCTCCGCCAGGCAGCGCGTGACCAGATCGCGGTCGCTCAACGTGCCGAGGAACCGGCGGGTCCGGTGATCGTCGACCACCGGCACCACCGAGATGTTGCGGGTCTTGAGCATGATCGCCACCTCGCTGGCCATCGCGCCCGCCACCGCGACGTGCGGATCGGGTACCATCGCTTCCGAAGCTTTCATCTGGCTCAATTTGCCCCCGTGGAGATGCGGGTCAAGGCCGTGCCGCCGCGCCGAGCGCGTCGCGCGTCGCGCGGTAGCCGTGCTCCACGTATTCGCCGATGCGATCCACCCGGAAGGTGACGTCCCGCTCGACCCGCGGCCGCACGTACACCATCGGCGGCCGTCCGGAATCGGCCCGCCAGAGGGCGAGCTGGGAGGCGGTCGCGGTGGCCATGAGGGCGCCGACCGCATCGTCGTGGGCCCGCACCACCGGTGGAGCGTCGCCGGCCGCCCGCGCGGCCATGGCATCGAGTCCGGGACCGACATCCACCGCCACCACCGTCTCGCGCGCGAGCCGCGCCGCGACATCGAGCGGCAACGGCCCCCGCAGGCCTCCGTCACCGCAGCGCCGGCCCGCCAGCACGACTGGAGGGTAGTACACCGGCAGCGCGCAGCTGGCGCAGAGCACGTCCACCAGCGGCGCGTCCTCACCCCCCTCGCCGAAGAGCAGCAGCTCGCCGGTGTCGAGATCCACCACGCTGACCGTGATCGGGACGGAGAGCTCGGCGAACCGCCGCACGGGGACGAGCTGCTCGACCGCCCGGCGAAAGGGCGCCGCGCGGAGGAGCCCCCGGGAGAAGAGGCCCCGGACGACGGCGAAAGGCTCGCGCACCACCCCCGCCCTCCCCACGGCGCCGAGCCGCGCGGGAAGCGCCGCCCGGTCCGCACCCGCCGCGAGCGCCGCCGCGACGACCGCGCCCATCGAGGTGGCGACGTAGCGCACCGGAGTCATTCCCGCCTCCTCGACGGCCCGCGCGGCTCCGATGTGCGCGGCGGTCTTGGCCCCGCCGCCGCTCAGGACCACGGTGACTCCGGTCGACCCGGCCGCGCTCACTTCCGTTTCTGTCCCCGCCGATGCTCCTCCGCCCGGGCGTAGCGCTCCCGCTCCTCGTCGGTCTCCGGTATCAGGCGGGGCACCCGCGTCGGCTTGCCCGATTCATCCACGGCGACGAACACCACGTGCGCGGTATGGGTGTGGCTCCGGTCGCCCGTGCTCACCTTCTCGGCGTAGACGTCGACCGTGATGTCCATGGAGGAGTTACCCACGAAGTCCACGGTGGCGATGCAGGTGACCAGCGCGCCCACCGGGATCCGCTCCTTGAAGTCCACCCGGTCGATCCTCGCGGTCACCGCCGGCCCCCCCGCGTGCCTGATCGCCGCCACCGCCGCCGCCTGGTCCACCAGCGCCATCAGCTCACCGCCGAACAGGTCGCCACGCACGTTCTGCATGTGGGGCATGACGAACGTGGTGATGGTGCCGGTGGAGTGCGACATGGGGCGGGAGTCGGAGGGCATGGACGATTGACCGGTGAATGGAAGCCGACGTCGCGCCCGGGTGAAAGCGGAGACGGATGCATCAACAGCCGAAGATTGGCCTGTCAGGATGGGTTGGCAAGAGCTTCGGGGTCGTGCATATCTCTGACATGGCGACCTCTCGGAACCGGGCCCGCGCATGAAGGCCGTTGCCGTGTGGTTGGAGAGCAGGCGGGTGAGCGTGGAGGATCGCGCACCGCCGGCCATCGGCTCGCCGACTTCCGTTCGATTCCGGGTGATCGATGTCGGCATCTGCGGTACCGATGCGGAGATCTGCCGCTTCGACTACGGTGGCACGCCGCCGCCCGGCGAGGATCATCTCGTGGTGGGGCACGAGGCCCTGGGAGAGGTTATTGAAGTGGGGCCGGCGGTCTCGAGCCTCTCACCGGGGGACCTGGTAGTCCCGATGGTACGGCGTCCCTGCGGCCGCCGCGAGTGTTCCGCCTGCCGCACCGGGCACCCCGATTTCTGCGAGACCGGCGCCTACTCCGAGCGCGGCATCGTGGGCGCGCACGGCTTCCTCGCCGAGGAGGTCGTCGAGGAGGAGCGCTACCTCGTTCCGCTGGCGCCCGAGCTGCGCGAGGTCGGCGTCCTGACGGAGCCCCTCACCATCGCCGAGAAGGCCCTGCGGCAGTTCCTGGAAGTCCGGCGCCGCCTGCCGTGGCTTCAGCAAGCCGCCGACGCCGATCTGTTCGCCGGCCGCAAAGCGCTGGTGCTCGGCGCCGGACCCGTCGGACTGCTCGGATGCATGCTGCTGCGTCTCCGCGGCCTGAATGTCACGGTGTATTCCCGGGGACCGGCGGGCGAGCGGAGGGCCCGGCTGGTCCAGAGCCTCGGCGGGACGTACCTGTCCTCGGCCGATGTGCCGACCTCGAAGCTGGCGGAGCGGGTGGGCCGGATCGATCTGGTCTACGAGGCGGCCGGCGCCTCACAGCTCGCCTTCGATGCGCTGGAGCAGCTCGGGCCCAACGGCGTTTTCATCTTCACCGGCGTGCCGGGACGCAAGCACCGCATTCAGGTGGCGGGCGACGCCATCATGCGCCGGCTGGTGTTGAGCAACCAGACCGTGCTCGGCACCGTCAATGCCGGCCGGACTGATTTCGAATCGGCCGCCAGAGACCTGGGGAGGATCCGGAAGGCGTGGCCCGGCGCGCTCGCAGGCCCTCATCACCGGCCGGCACCCGATGGACCGGTTCTGCCAGCTCGCCGCCGACGGGGGCGGGATCAAGGACGTAGTCGCGGTGACGCCTCCATGAAGCGGGGCAAGGACGGGCGCTATCCTCCGATCGAGGCGCACGCCATCATCGGGGATCTCCAGACGGCCGCGCTGGTCGCGCTGGACGGGACGGTGGATTTTCTCTGTCTCCCGCACTTCGACTCTCCCTCGGTCTTCGCCAGCCTGCTCGACGCGGACCAGGGCGGATCGTTCAGCATCACGCCGATCCTCGACCAGCCGAGCCACAAGCAGCTCTATCTCCCCGACACCAACGTGCTGCTCACCCGGTTTCTCGCCGCCGAAGGGGTGGTGGAGATCTCGGACTTCATGCCGGTCCACCCCCGGGAGCATACCAGCCGCCTGGTCCGCCGGGCCAAGACGGTGAGGGGTGAGATCCGG
Organism: uncultured Gemmatimonadales bacterium; assembly: GCA_963826065.1. GTDB lineage: Bacteria > Gemmatimonadota > Gemmatimonadetes > Gemmatimonadales > GWC2-71-9 > CAVVWJ01. The sequence goes on along the minus strand of CAWGVP010000006.1, from coordinate 246,482 downwards.
TACCAGGCGCGATGCGCCCCGCGCTTCGACTACGCCCGCTCGGCCCACACCGTCGCGCTGGAATCGGGCGCCGCCGTCTTCACCGGCGACGACGGCACCGTGCTGCGCTTGTCCTCGTCGGTGCCGCTCCGGGAGGAGGGCGGCGACGCGGTCGGCGAGTTCACCCTGGCGGCGGGTGAGACCGCGACCTTCATCCTGGAGCAGATCGCCGGCGACGAGGACTACCCGACCGACCTCGACGAATACGTGAAGGGATCCTTCAAGGGGACGATGAACTTCTGGCGGGAGTGGATGGGGAGCTCGACCTACACCGGCAGGTGGCGCGACGAGGTGAATCGCTCCGCGCTCGCGCTCAAGCTGCTCACCGCCCGCTGGAGCGGCTCGATCGTGGCCGCGGCGACCTTCGGACTGCCGGAGACGATCGGCGGGGAGCGCAACTGGGACTACCGCTACTCCTGGATCCGTGACTCGTCCTTCACCCTGTACGCCCTGAGCCGGCTCGGCATGATGAGCGAGACGGCCGCGTTCATCGCGTGGCTGGCCCAACGCTTCGAGTCCAGCCGGCCGGAGACCCTCAAGACGCTCTACACGATCGCGGGCGGAAGCGACCTGACGGAGCTGACGCTGGACCACCTGGAGGGCTACCGCGGATCGCGGCCGGTCCGGATCGGCAACGCCGCCGCGGACCAGCTCCAGCTCGACATCTACGGCGAGCTGCTCGACGCGATCTATCTCTACGACAAGTACGAGGAGTCCACCAGCTACAGTCTCTGGGGACGCATTGCGGGACTGGTGAGCTGGGTGGCCGACAACTGGCAGCGTCCCGACGACGGCGTCTGGGAGGTCCGCAGCGGCCAGCGGGAATTTCTCTACTCCCGGGTCCTGTGCTGGGTGGCCATCGACCGCGGCATCCGCATGGCCGTCAAGCGATCGTTCCCGGCGCCGCTCACTCGTTGGCGCGGAGCACGGGACGAGATCTATCGCGAGGTGCACGACCACTTCTGGGACCCGAGACTGGAAGCCTTCGTCGGGGTCAAGGGCACGACCCGGCTGGATGCCGCCTGCCTCATCATGCCGTTGGTGCGCTTCATCTCCGCCAGGGACCCACGATGGCTTTCCACGATGCGCGCGGTGGAGGAGCGGCTGGTGGAGGACTCGCTGGTGTACCGCTACGAGATCGAAGGGAGTGAGACCGACGGGCTGGAAGGCACGGAAGGCACCTTCTCGATCTGTTCGTTCTGGTATATCGAGTGCCTGTCCCGGTCCGGAGACCTCCAGAAGGCCCGCTTCCTCTTCGAGAAAATGCTGGGATACGCCAACCACGTCGGACTCTACGCGGAGGAAATCGGGCCGGCCGGGGCGCACCTGGGCAACTTCCCGCAGGCATTCACCCACCTGGCGCTGATCAGTGCGGCGTACGACCTCGATCGAAGGCTCTCGAAGGCGGGATTCTCGTCCTGACGGTGCGCGCCCGCAGGCTCGGTCAATAATCGACCGGTCTCAGGTAGTACTCCCCGATCGCCGTCGCGCTGAGCATGGCGACGGTGGGAAGCCGGCGTTTCCAGTGGGTGGAATCCAGCCGGCGGCGGACCAGCGCCAGCTCATTCTCCGTGAAGCCGAGCGGGACGATCTCCTCGTTGCGATAGCCGAGCAGGATCCAGTGCAGGATCGCGTCGGCCCGGGGGTAGGAGATGCCGAAGTCGCCCTCGTCGGTCTGTCCCTCGATGAGATCCGCGCTGGCCGGCTTGGAGACGATCACGTCGGGCACCTTCACGTGCCGGGCGAGGGTCCAGACCTGGGTCTTGAAGAGGTCGCCGATCGGGTTCACCGGCGGCGAGTCGTCCGCGTGCCAGGTGAAGTAGCCGAGCAGCCGCTCGGTCTTGTTGCCGGTGCCGACCGGCAGCGCCCGCTCGGCGGCCGAGATGTCGAACAGCGTGATCATGCGTGCCCGGGCCATGATGTTGCCCAGGCGTCCCGGCTCGCTCACGCCGCCGATCGCGGCGGCCAGCCCGTCAACCGCCGCGCTGATGTCCACCGTCCTGGCCTGGATGCCGAGCGCGTCGATCACCAGCTGGGCGTGTTCCAGACTCTCCGGGCTCGAGGTCCGATACGGCATCCTGACGCCGATGACGTTCTCCGCGCCGAGGGCCCCCGCTGCGAGGTACGCAACCAGCGAGCTGTCCACGCCGCCGGAGAGCCCGATGACGACCTTCTCGAAACCCCGGCGGCGCTGAACCTCGTCGCGGAGGAATTCCACCAGCCAGTGGGAAGTCAGCTCCGGGTCGATGGCGAGCGGGTCGGACGTCGGCCCCTTCGCTGAGCTCAGGGTGACACGCTTCTTCACCTTCCTACCGGCCCTGCCACCAGCATTACCCACACCCGGCGCAACAACCCCGGTTCCGCCCTCCGCTGCCCCGCTGCCACCATATCCCTTCCCCGACCCCGACCGCCTCGCCGCATGCAGCGAGCCCAGCAGATGCGGCAGCCGCATCTCCAGGTCCGCCAGCAGCGGCAAGTCGGTCCGCGCCCGGGTGATCTCCTCGAAGTCGAGCGTCGCCGGGATCAGGGCTTCCTGAAAGATGGGGCCCTGCGCCATCAGCTCGCCCCGCGGCGTCGCCACGATCGAGCCCCCCGGGAACGCCTTGCCCCCCTCGAAACCCACCAACTGCGCCAGCGCGACGTAGACGCCGTGCTCGCCCGCGATGTCCTGGATGATCCGGCTCCAGCGGCCGAGGCTCGCCGGCCGGCCCGCGCCGGAATCGTCGCCCGGAACGGGGCCGCGCGCCGGGCTCGCGCTCGGCACGATGATGAGCTGGGCGCCGTCGAGGGCCGCGAGCATCGGCGTGAAGGAATGCCAGGCATCCTCGCAGATCAGAATCGCCGCCCGGCCCCAGGCGGTGTCGAACGCCTGCACGCTCCGGCCTGCCTCCACGAAGCGCTCCTCGTCGAACACCCCGTAGGTCGGGAGAAACACCTTCCGGTGCACGTGGCGGATGCCCGCCTCGGGGCCGCCGAGACGGGCATAGAGGGCAGAATTGTAGAGCCGGTTCTGATGGACCTCGTAGAAGCCCAGGGCGACGTCGAGCGGCGGTGCCTGGGCATCCCGGTGCTGAGCGGAGAGGTCGTCGAGCAGCTGATCGGCGGAGACGGCCAAGTCGCGGACTCCGCCCTCGAGGAAGTAGCCGGTGAGTGCCGCTTCCGGTGCCACCACCAGGTCAGGCGGCTCGGCCCAGCCGGCGGCCTCCCGGAAGAAGGCCCCCAGCCGGCAGAGGTTCTCGTCATAGGCGCCCTTGTGGGGCCGAAGCTGGGCGATCGCCAGGCGGAGCACGCCGGAAATGTATATCGGGGCAGAGCGCGCGGCCGCGAAAAACGGGCTCAAGCGACAATGCCCGGTGAGCGAACCGAGGGGCCCAGGGAGGCTGGGGTTGGCGAGGCTTTGCCAGCCTCCCTGGACCCCTGACATCCGCCGGCACGGCGAATATCTTGCCCCTCATGTCAACGGCCTACCAGGCGCTCGAACGCGTCCCCAACGCCTGCCAGCTCCTCCCCAACGTGGTGACCGGGGGCCAACCCTCCACCGCGGACCTCGAGGCCTTCAAGGAGTCGGGCGGCCGGATCGTGCTCGATCTGCGCGACCCGATGGAGCCCCGCCCTCTCGACGAGCCCGCGACTGCCGAGCGGCTGGGCCTGGAGTACGTGGTCGTTCCGGTTTCGACCGGCACGATGACGGACGCCACGCTGGAGCGAATCCACGGGGTGTTGCGGGACGCGGGGGACAGGCCTGTGTTCGTCCACTGCGGCAGCGGAAGCAGAGTGGGCGGGGCGTTGCTTCCCTATCTCATGCTGAGCCAGGGCCTGGACGAAGAAGAAGCGATCGCACAGGCGATGCGGGTCGGGCTCAGGAGCGCCGAGCTGCTCGACTGGGGTCTCGATTACGCCCGTAGAAAGTCCATCTAGTCGGAAACAAGCGAACGGGCCCCCGGGTCAGTTCCCCCGGGGGCCCGTTCGTTTACTGCCCTGAGCGTTAACGCCTGCGACCACCGCCAGACGACACGCTCCCTCCCCCACCACTACCGCCGCCACCACTCATCCTTCCGCCACCGCTCCAACTGGAGCCCGACGACGAGCCGGACGACCGCTCCACCCGCCGCCCGCCACCGTCGTTGGACCGCGGCTCGGACCTGGGCTCGGACCGAGGCTCGGACCTGGGCGCCGCCCTCGGCTCGGCTCTTGGCTCGGCCCTCGGCTCCGACCGCCGTGCTTCGGGCTGTCTCCGCTCATCGCGCGCCGGAGCGGCTTCGCTCCGCGAACGCGATTCCGTCGAACCCGATTCCGCCGAGCGTCGCGGACTCACGTCGCGCGGCTGAGGAGCCGACGGGGATGCCTCACGCGGGCGCGCCCGACGAGCCTCGATGGTGCGCGGCTCGTTGGACCGCTCTACCGCGCGCCTCGGATCGGACCGGTCCGCGACTGCACCACTCGACCGTGGATCGTTCGTCCGCCGCGCGACCGTCGCCTCCGGACGCTCCATCTCGTTCCGCTCCACGACACGCCGGGCCGGCGAGGCGACTTCCGGCTCCGAGAGCCGCGAGATCGGCCGGGTATGCACCGTGTTCACCGCGCGCCCGAAGGTGTAGCGGCGGTCGCGATAGTCCGCGTTCGTCACGGTGCGATCGCGGAAACGGTACGGAGTGTAGGGCCGCGCCACGTTCCGATAGTAGTACGGCGAGCCCCAATAGTGCCGCGGATAGTAGTACACCGGGCGATAGTAGTACGGCCGGTAATAATACGGGTCGTAGAAGAACGGGTCGTAGTACGGGTTGTACGCGTAGTGGAACGGCGAGTAGTAGTGCCGCCGGTAGAACGGCCGCCCGAAGAACAGGTTCACCGACAGCCCGCTGCCGCAGCTGTCGTAGTAGCCACAGCCGAAGTCGTCGTAGTACAGCCCGCTGTAGTAGGGGCGGCTGTACGAGTAGTCGTTGGAATACACCACGCGGTCCACGACGTAATAGCTCATGACGTCGTAGTCGAAGCTGCCCTGCGCCATCCGCCGCGTCAGTTCGGTCAGCTCCGGCTCGGGATCCTCGGCCAGCCGCTGAGGCTCGAGCGCCCGGTAGTCCCAATGGCCGCTGACGGTGAACTCGTCGAACCGGAACGGCGTGCCGGAGACGGACGCGTAGACCGTGCCGCGCCCCGACCGGTCGCCTACGTCGAATGCGTCGCGACCGCCGCGGCCCTCGACTTCGTATTTCTTGCCGCCGCGGACGAAATTGTCGTCGGTCGGGTCGAGCGGAAAGAGTACGCGGAGGTGCCCTTCGGCATCGGCGTGAAGCACGACCAGGTAGCCATCGTCCTCAGTGCGCACATGCACCCTGGCACGGTCGCCACGGAGGAAGCGTCCGTCGTTGTTGATCCAGATCTGGATCGGGGGATCGTCCGCGGTCGCCGCGGCCGGCTGGCCCGGCCCACTCGCGAGGAGGAGTGGAAGGAGCAGACTGAGGTACATGGCGCCCTCCCGGAACTGCCGTTGCCCTGCTGGAAATTGAGACGGGGCACTGCGTTAGAGTAGCTCTTCCACCCTCTGCGAACCGCGTGCCAGCGTCGAGCCCTTTGTACCATAACCACTTAGCCGGCGGGTTCGTTCCCGGAGCGTCCTCCGGCGTGGGCTCCAATCTGATGGGACGTGGACAGTTGGGGACGGTTAACTGCGGTGCCAGTACATCCGCATTTCCGTGACCTTCTCCCCATCGGTCTCGCAAAAGATCGCGCCACGGGCGTCGACCCACTCGCCGGTTCGCTTCCGTTGGAACACGCACTTGAACTCGGTGCTGAACCAGGGTCCCGCGGCGAAGATCTCCCCCGAGGTAAAGGTGATCTCCGACTGGTGCAGCGGCACCTCGAGCCAGTAGCGGCGAACTGCTTCCGCGCCGCGCAGAGGGTCCGAGAAAGGGGTCTCGATGAAAACTGCGTCGTCGCGGAACACCGACATGATCCGGTCGACGTTGCCCCTGGACCAGCCCGCTCCGAAGGTGTCGATCAGCGACCGTCCCAGCTCGCGGGTGTCCACAGAGCTCAGCGGGGCTCGGCGGTGAGTCGCTGGAGCGCGTCCCGAGCCTCGGCGACCCGGCCCTGGACTTCCGGATCGGCCTTGTCCCAGAGCCGGAGGAACCGGCCGTACGCGATTGCCGCGGAGTCGCGCTTGCCGGCGGCCTCGTAGGTTCGCCCCAGCGCGAGCGATGACAGCGGGACCAGATACAGCGCCGAGTGGTCGAAGCCGTACCGGAGGCGATTGATCCCCTCATCCCGGGTATCGGCATCCGCGGCGAGCGCCAGCGCCAGCTGGAATCGGAGGAACGCAGTCGTCTCCGCGGTGTTCGGACCGCTGGCCTTGGCAAGCCCGGAGCGAAGGGCGGCGATCCCGGCGGCCGTGTCTCCCTTCACCATGCGCGCCCAGCCGCCGGTAGCCTCGAGCAGCCCACGCTCTTTCGCCGAATCAGGGTTCTCGGCCGGCAGTTCCATACCTTCCGTGGCGATGCGGAGCGCGCTGTCGGGGCGGCCCTGGACGATGGCCCGCATGGCGTCGCGGTAGGCCTCCAGGCGGGGACTCTCCGGTCCGTTCCGGTCCAACGCCAGGAGAGAATCGAGCTGCCTCCCGCCGAATGACCTCGGGACGAGACCGAGCACGATGGGCCAGCCCAGTATGCCGATGGCGGCTCCAGGGGCAATCGCCGCAACCGTATCCACCACGGCCCTGGCCTCGCGCAGCCGGCCGAAGCCTACCAGCGCGAAGCCGCGGCTGATCGGCGAGAACCGTCGGGCCGGCGAGTTGACCGGGAGGGCTCCCCGCACCCACTCCATCCGCTCGAGGATGGTGTCCGAGGTCGCGGTCTCGTCACGATAGAGCGATCCCGCCGCGAGGAACACGGCGTGGGGCGAGGTCGCCATCGCCGATCGGAGAGCGCTGTCATTCGGCCGCGGCCCCCAGGCGATCCCGGCGGCCACCCGGCCGCCGGCGGCCTGCTGAGCCGGGGCAGTCCGCTCGAGGAGCCGCAGGTAGCGGCCGTACCTCGCGCTGTCCCGGTACATCAGCATGAGCTCGAGCGGGTGTATGATGGCCGGCGTGAGGCTCGAGTCGCCCGCGATCACCTTGTCGAATGCCGCGATGATGGTGTCGGGTGGCTTGGGGACGGTCTCCCGGAGGTGGTAGAGCGCCTCGCCGTAGGTGTACCAGCCCTCCGGGTCGTCGGGATACTCGGTCACGTACGCCCGCATGGAGTCAATGGCCAGCGGCGACCCCTGCTCGAAGGCCCGGTATCCCTCCAACAGCCTTCTGCTGCGGGGCGGCAGCCGCCCGGCGAACCGGAACCCCGCCTCCGCCGCCTGGTGCGAGGCCGGGCTCCCGTACCCTCCGGTCCACCCGTAGACCAGCGCGCGCCTCAGATGCGCCAGCGCGAAGGTGGAATCCACTTCCACCGCGCGCGTGTACGCCACCTGGGCCGAGTCGAGGGCGAACCGGCGGTAGTAGCGCTCGCCCTGGAGGTAGGCCCGCAGCGCTGCGATCGAATCGGTCGTGAGGGAAGCGATGTCGAGACTCGGCAGCGGCTCGCGCGAGCGCCAGACATCCCGCAGGAGGGCGATGCTGAGCCGGTCCACCAGCGGCAGGATGCTGTCGGCGGGTCCGTCCACCTGCGCTCGGCCCAGCCGTTCGCCGCCCACCACGGAATAGAGGTCGGCGGCGATGCGAACCCGCCCCCCGGTGGAGACGGCGCTTCCCATCACCACCGACCCGGCGTCGAGCTCGCGACCGAGATGCAGTCCCTGCTCCACACTGCGTTGGCTGCCTCCGTCACCACCGGCCGAGCGCTTCAGCACCAGTCGCGGGTCCACCGTCTTGATGCCGCCTACGCCCTGAAGATTGGTGGCCAGCAGGTCCACCATCCCCTCGCCCAGCACCTCCACCCCCGGACCCGAGGCGTTGAAGGGGAGCACCGCGATGGTCTCCGCCTCTTCGGTGACGGCGATCGCGCTGGGCCGGGTGGCGAGCCATGCGACCGCGCCCGCCGCGCTCGCCGCGATCGCCGCCGCGGCGAGGACCACCGCGGTCCTCCGTCGGGGCCTGGCCGTCGTACGCGCCTGCCGGAGGGCGGTGGCGAGGGCACTTATGTCGGAAAACCGGTCGGCGGGGACGATCGCCATCGCGCGGATGATCACGTCCTCCAGCGCGTTCGAGACGTCCTGCCGCACCTTTCCGACGTGCGGGCGCGGCGCGGTCATGTTCCTGGCAACCACCGCTTGGGCCCCGCCGCCCGCGAAAGGCGGCGTGCCGGCGAGCATCTCATAGAGGACGCAGCCAAGGCTGTACTGATCGGCCCGAGCGTCCACCACGTCGCGCCCCGTCGCCTGCTCCGGCGCCATGTAGTGCGGGGTCCCGATCGCGAGGCCGACCTGGGTCAAACTCGCCGCAGCCTCCCCGCCGGGTGCGGCGCCGCTCTCGATCGCCTTGGCGACGCCGAAGTCGGCGACCACGCCATGCCCACCGCTCATCAGGATGTTTTCCGGCTTGATGTCACGGTGCACCACGCCGTGGGCGTGGGCGTAGGCCAGCGCGTCGGCCACCTCCGCAGCGAGTGAGATGGCATCGTCCACCGGCAGCTGCTTTTCCCGGCCCAGCCGCGCGCGCAGCGTCTCCCCTTCGACGAACGGCATGACGAAGTACGGCATCCGGCCGCCGACGCCGTCGTCGACCGTGCCGGAATCGAAAACCGGGAGAATGTGGGGATGCTGCAGGCCTGCGGCGAGCTCGATCTCGCGGAGGAAGCGCGCGATTCCGCCGGGCCCGCTCAGCTCGGGCCGGATGACCTTGATGGCGACGTTGCGGCCGTGTCGCAGATCCCTGGCCAGGTAGACCGTCGCCATCCCGCCCGCGCCGATCTCGCGCTCAAGGACGTAACGTTCGCCAAGTGCGACGATCAGGCGCTGCAAGGTGTCGGTCATTGGAAACCTGAATCTACTGCGCCAGATAGGTCTCGAAGAACCCCTCGCCCCAATCACTGACCGGCTCATCCATGATCCGGCCGCTCAGCCGGAACCGACCCCGCATCTGCATGAAGTGTCTCCGGAACGTGCCGACGTCCATCTCGGTCGCGAGGGCATGGTCCACCTCGACCGAGAGCTTCACCGTGTCGGCCTCCCAGGTGCCGGTGAGCGAGAATCGCTCGGGCGCGCGGCCGCCCGGGACACCGTCCGCCGGCCGGCTCCCCTCGTAGCCGATCGTCCCGAAGCGGAGGACCCGGCGGACGCCGAGCGAGTCCACGACGGTGAGGAAGAAGGGTGATGTCGTCGCGCGATCGGGACCGTACACGCCCCCGTAAAGCAGGCCGAGCCGCGTCCCCCGGGCGGCCCCCCATTCCCAGGTCACGTCGCGCCACACGCCCCAGTTGTGATCGTGGTAGGCGGGGACCCCGGCCACCTCGGCGCAACGGCCCGCGACGCAGATCCGGCCCGTCGCCGAGGCCGCGAGGGCGGGCACCACGTAGCCGGAGCGAAACTCATCGTCCCGAAGCTCGACCGGAGGGAAGTAGCGATTGGGCTCCGGACGCACGGCCAGATCGAGCCGCGCCCGCTTCCCGCCGGAGCGACCCTCGGCGCGAAGCCGGTAGACGCCGTCGCGCTGCCGGACGAAGCTCTCCCCGATCGCCACGTCCGCCCGCGCGGTGTCGAACGCCACTCGCGCCGAGGGGGCGTCGAAGGTGTAGCGGTCGTGGCGGCCGTCCGGACGCCGATGGGTGAGCAGCATCCGGCCACCCCAGCGGTCGCCGGGCCCGGTCAGCGTCACCTCCCCGCCGATCAGAAAGGTCACGTACCACCATTCGTCCGGTCCCGTCACCAGGTTGAAATAGTGCCACTCTCCCCAGGTCGAGTCGCGCGTGACAGGCAGATGGAAGCGGTCCATCTCGTCGTAGAGCTGTTGCGCCGTGGGAGAGACGTAGGCGGAGTCGGCGGGGGAGTCGATCCAGCGTCCCTCGAGCAGCCTGACACCCGCGCCCAGCGCGGACGCGCGGCTCGGGATCTCGCCGCTCGCCCGCACTGCCGTCGGCCGGCACTCGCCGGCGGCCGGACAGAGGTAGAGCAGCTTCCCCTCGATGGCGGGCGCAACGGTGCGGACGACGGCGGCGTGCCGCTCGCCGCCGAGCGCCTGCCGGGTCAGGAACCGGGCCCGCTCGATGCCGAAGAACATCGCGCCGAGCCCGCCGGTCCTGAGTGCTTCGACATCGATCCCTTGGGGAAGCACGGTGACCTCGCCGCCGCCCACCAGTGCGACGTCGCGCGACTGGTCCAGCATCGCCTCGCCCACCGAGAGCAGCACCACCATGACGCCCACGCCGATGGAGAAGCCGAGCAGCAGGAACAGCGAGCGGAACTTCTTCACCAGGAGGTGACGGAAGGCGAGGGTGGTGATCACGGCGTGGCAGCGGGGCGGCGCGGCGGCGGGGCGGGGTCGGTCGAGCCGCCGGCCGGGGAGGCGAGATCGGAGACGATCCGGCCGTCGAGCATGTGAACTACCCGGCCCGCGTGGGCGGCGAGACGGTCGTCGTGGGTGACGACCAGCAGCGTGGTACCGTCGCGGTTCAGGCGGCGGAACAGGTCGAGGATCTCCTGGCCGGTCGCGGCGTCCAGCTCGCCGGTCGGCTCGTCGGCGAGGAGGATCGCGGGCCGGTTCGCCAGCGCGCGCGCAATGGCCACCCGCTGCATCTCGCCGCCGGAGAGCTGGGTCGCGCGGTGCCCTTCCCGATGGCCGAGGCCGACGTAGTCGAGCAGCTCGCGCGCCCGGGCCCGGCGCTGGGGACCCTTCAGACCGGCCTCCGCCATCGGCAGCTCCACGTTTTCGCGTGCCGTGAGAACGGGGAGCAAATGGAAGCGCTGGAACACGAACCCCAGCCGGGTGAGACGCAGACGAGTCAGCTCGCGATCGTTCAGCGCGTCCAGCCTGGTGCCCAGGATCTCCACCGTCCCGCCGCTCGGCGGGTCGATGCCTCCCACGATCTGCAGCAGCGTGGACTTGCCGCTGCCCGACGGGCCGACGATCGCCACATACTCCCCGGGCCCCACGGAAAGCGAGACGCCGCGGAGCGCATGGACCGTTTCCCCGTTCATGGGGTAGTCCTTCCGGAGGTCGCGGGCGACGAGCATCGGCGGGGCCACGGTCAGGTCGCCTCCGCGCGGAGCGTGGCGGCGATGGGGGCGCGGGATGCGAGCCAGGCGGGGTAGAGCCCCGCCAGCGATCCGGTCACCAGCAGGACCATGGCGGCGAGGCTCAGGGTACCGGTCCGGGGCACGAAGAAGGAGAAGGACGCGGGCAGCCCCGGGAAGCTGGTGAGAATCGCGTCGAGGTACTCCGCGGTCACCAGCCCCAGAAGGATGCCGGCGCCCGAGCCCAGCACCGTCAACGCCACCCCCTCCGCGAGGACCTGTCGCACGATCGTGCTGCGGCGCACGCCGATGGCCCGCAGCGTCGCGATCTCGCCGAGACGCTCGTTCACGGTGATGGTGAGGAGCGTTCCCACCAGAAGCACCGCCACGATCAGGCTCATTCCGCCGAGCACGAAGGAGAGCTGAGTGAAGTAGGCCAGCCGCCGCTTGGCCTGCCCCACCAGGTCCTCGACGCTGTTCACCTCCAGGCCGGGGAGCCGCTCGCGGAGGCGCGAGGCGACCTCTTCGACCGAGCGGTCGTCCGCGACCTTCACCAGAAGCAGCGAGGCCGGGTCGGCGGAGGCATTGCCATCGAACCGCTGCATCACCGGCAGCGCGGTGCCGACCGATGGCTGGCCGCGGTAGTCGTAGAGCCAGCGCACGACGCCACGCGCGACCAACCGGCGATCCACCGCGGCATGGGCGATCTGGGGATCGAGCCGTCCGATCAGTGCAACGGTGTCGCCGGGCCCCGCGCTCAGGAGCTCGGCCGCGGGCTCGCTCAGCAGAACGCCGACGCTATCGCCGGGGGAGAGATCGGCGCCCGAAAGCAGCTGGTAGGTGCCCTGCGCCTCGGGGTCGATGCCGTACCCGACGAGCGTGACGAGCGAGTCGGACCTGCGGCCGTAGATCGAGGTGCCGAGCAGCGCGCCGGCGGCCGCGACCCCGGGCTCCGCACGAATCGTCCTCACTACCGCGGACGCACCAGGAATCGAGGCCTCGGTGTCGAACGGCAACGTTCCCTTCGGAGTCAGCCGGATCTGATAGCCGCGGGCGAGCAGCATCTCGCTGAACGACTTCTCGATTCCGCCGCTCAGCATCACCATGTCGAGCAGCATGGCGGAGGCGACGGCGATGCCCGCGAGCGAGAGCGCCGTGCGGAGCGGGTGGCGACCCAGGCTCTTGAGGCCCCAGATCAGCCCGGTCACGCCCGGCCCCAGAGCACCATCGGCCTGGTGCGGACCAGCCGCCACGCGGCGACCGCACCGGCCGCGAGGCCGAGCAGCAGCGACAGGCAGCCGCTGAAGAGCACGATCCGCGGCGTGATCAGCGAGAAGATCAGCTCGGTGTCGAAGAACCTACGATAGTAGGCGTTGGTCGCTGCGCCGGCGAGATAGGCCAGGCCGGCGCCCAGCACCGAGCCGACGACGGCGATGAGCGCGGCCTCCAGCACCAGCGCCGCGAAGATCGTCCGCCGCCGGACACCGACGAACCGCATCACGGCGGCGTCCATCCTGCGCTCGTCCACCTTGAGCAGCATGATGCAGAGCAGGAACACCGCGCTCGCGACGATCGTGATGACCGCGATCGCACGGTGAAACCGGCTCACCACCTTGAAGGTCTGGGACGATTCCGAGGCGATCACGTCGGAGCGATGAGCCCGGAACCCGTACGCCGACCGGTTCAGCACCGCGACGGCGGAATCGGACGGGACGCCTGCGACGAGCCCCACGCCGAAGCGGTCAACCCTGTCGGGGGCGCCGAGCAGTTCGGCCAGATCCGGCAGGTGCAGCCGGACCCTGAGCTCCCGTCTGGAGATCTCGGCCGGGTCGGGCCGGGGCTCGTAGATGGCGACGATCACGCCGAGGTGCCGCAGGGAGTCCGGGGCGGCGCCGAGGCGCACGGTGTCGCCCACGGCCAGATGCAGGCGCTCGGCGACGGGGCGCTCGATGGCGACCTCGGTCGCGGGTGGAGCTCCCTGAGACAAGAGCAATGTCAGATGAAGAGCGAGAATCAACGGTCCACCAGGGAGGCACGGAAGGCGCGGCGAAAGTCGGAGCCTATTGGCCGCGAAATGGGTGCTCGAAGCTCAAGTAAATGAATAGCGCGTCCGGCTCCCCGCCGCCCAGCGCGAGCGTATAGGCCAGTCCCGGGACGATCTGGAGCCCACCCTCGAAGTCGAAGGCCCAGCGAACGCCAGGGTTGAGCAGAACCACATCCTCGTCTGCGCTGCTCCACACCGTCTCCAGCATGAAGTTGATCCACGGTTGGACCCTCAGGATGCCGCTGGCCCCGAGGTGGGCATCCACCGTCCCCGATTCGGTCTCGAGGCTCAGGCCGGCATTGTAGTGGGTGGCGATGGCCTGGCTCACCACCACGCTCACCGGCACGCTGCCCTGGAGCCCGAGCCCGCCGCTGCCCCGTCCCTTCTCCTCACTGCCGGTAGGCAGGACCAGAGAGAATCGAGGTGCCACGTGCAGCTCGCTTCCTCCGTTGCCGAGCGCTTGATGGCGGTAATGGATGGAGAGGTCACCGAGACCGGTGCCGGTGGTACCAGGGTCGAGGACGGGGATGGTGTAGCTGAGTTGATTGCGGATTCCGCGGAGCGGCCATTCCTGGGTGAATCCCAGGTCCCACACGTGGCCCGCCTCGGCACGGGAGAACGTGGTGACGTGCTGCACCACCCCGGCTTCCTGGTTGTACGCCTCCTCTACCAGGAAACTGTTGTCGGCTATGTGACCGTCCTGGCCGGCGAGGGGGGAGCCGGCAAGCAGGACAGCGAGCACCGTGAGGGAGGCCAGACGGTGACACGGGTCGGCCCTCACGCGGTCACCAGCAGGCCGGTGGCGTACATGATCAGCATCCCGATCAGTACCCCCGCCGCATTGAGCGGTGCCAGGAGGCCGGCGGGAGACCGCCGGGCGAACAGTCGCCACAGCTCGTACACCACCAGCACGATCGCGCCCGCGCCGACGGCGAAGAAGAGCGTGGTCCACACCGGCGAATAGGTGAACCCGCCGATCCACGCGCCGATGATGGTCGGGACGCCGGCCAGGGCGCCGAGCGCGAGGAGGGTCGAGATCTTCGGCCGCTCCCCGGCGAGGGGCGTGACGATCCCGAGCCCCTCGGTGGTGTTGTGCAGCAGGAAGCCGATCACCAGGAAGGTGCCGAGCGCGATCTCCCCGGTCGCGTAAGAGGTCCCGATGGCGAGGCCTTCGCCGAGGTTGTGGAGGCCGATACCGAAGGCGATGAGCGCGGCGACCCAGATCGGCGACCGGCCGCCCCGCGCCCGGGACCGCCATTCACCCAGCGCGCCGATCACCAGGGGCGTGCCGAGCAAGCCAAACACGACCAGCGCGAGACCCTGGAAGGCGCTGGGAACGAAGGCCGAGGTGGCGAGCGCCTCCTCCAGCGCGTCTACGCCGAGGAACACCAACAGTCCGATCGTGAGACTGAGGAAGAAGTCGATCCATTTCCGGTCTACCGACCGCACGAAGGGCAGCCAGAGCAGCCCGATGAAGACCGGGATCACCCCGGCGTACACCCCGAGAAGCGCGAAGGTGCCGAGGTAGCGCGAATCCACCGCCGGCGACCGGGTCGCCACGGCGACGTCGGTCGAAAACGTGAGTCCGGTGCTGGTTACCAGGGTCACCGTGTGCGGCTCGCCCTCGACCCAGGGATACGGGATCCGGACCGTGCGCCGCTCGAGCCGCTCCATCCTGCGGCGCCCGTCGACGGTATGGACCCAGTTGGCGTCGTCCACCATGACCTGGGCCACGGTGACCGGCTCGGGCCCGCCGTTGACCACGGTCACTTCCATGACGCCCGGCGCGGGGAGTCGCACCCGCTCCAGCGTCAGTTCCTCGATGGGCGGGAACGTCGCGCGAAACACGCCCACCGGACCCAGGCGCAGGAAGAGGAAGACCAGTCCGGCGAGCAGCACCAGGGGCGCCAGGCCCTTGAACCAGAGCGGCATCCCTCCGCGCCGGGGAGGCTCCGGCGAGAGCGGCGAGACCGGCGCGCGTTCGGCGGGCGCCGGTGCCTGGACCTCAGGCATGGGGCACCTCCTGCACCAGGAAGATTCCGCTCCATCCCAGCTCGGCGAACTCGCTCTGGTGGGCGTGGAACATGAACGGGCCGGGATGCTTGTAGGTGAACTCCAGAATCGCCCGCTCGCCCTGGGCCAGGGACACCATGTCGGTGTACTCGTAGCGCTGGAGGTCGGTGCCGGTCCGGTAGAGCCGGTAGAGGTTGCCGTGGATGTGGAACGAGTTGAGCAGGTCGAACTCGGTCACGTTGACCACGTACACCCGATTGAGCTCGTGCTGCCGCACCGGGATCGGATGCTTCTGATAGTGGAACGCGACCGTGTTGACCGCGTAGACCTCGTTCTCGTTGTCGAAGTTGGTGTCGAACGCGTTCATCACCATGACCATCTCATTGGCCGGCGGACGCCCCTCCTTCGGATCGATGATGAAGGCTCCGTAGAGTCCCTTATGGATGTGCCGCTTGATCGGCACCGTGTGGCAGTGATACAAGTGGAGCCCGAACGGCTCGGCGTCGAACTCGTAGACGAAGCTGCGGCCGGGATGCACCGGCTCGAACGCGCCATCCATGCCGGATGGGTGGATCCCGTGGAAGTGAATGCTGTGTGAGTGGCTGCCCTTGTTGGTGAAGTGAATCCGCAGGCGGTCGCCTTCGGTGCAGCGGATCGTGGGGCCGGGCACCTGCCCGTTGTAGGTCCAGGCCGGGTAGAACACCCCGGGGGCCACCTCGATCTCCCGGTCCTCCGCCACCAGCTGGAATTCCCGCAGCACCTGTCCCGACGGAAGGCGGGAGACGTTGCCGCCGTCGAACCGAGTGAGGAAGGCGGTCGGGTCGAAAGACCCGGGGGCGATCTGGCCCACCGTGATCATGTCGTGATGCGAGCCCTGGGTCGGGCTCTGCGCCGCGGTGCTCTGCCCGAGCGCCTGGAGCGAGAGCCCGCCGGCGCCGGCGGCGAGGCCGACGGTGCCGAGCGCGCCGGCCCTCAGGGCGTCGCGGCGGGAGACTTTTCGATTGGACATGATCGGTTCCTCCGAACGGTTCACCTACGGACTACGCCATCCACTCCCTGAACGTCCCGACGAGCAGCCACCCGTTGAGCCCGACGATCACCGCCGCCACGGCCCACGCGCCGGCGGAGAGCACCCGGCCGTTCGCGAACTCGCCCATCTTCCGCCGCTCGCCGGTGAACCGGACCAGCGGCACCACCGCGAAGGACAACTGAAGACTCAGGATCACCTGGCTCAGGATGAGGAGCCCCGCCGCGCCGCGCTCGCCGTAGAGCGCGGTGACGATCACGGCCGGCACGATCGCGATGAGCCGGGTGATCAGCCGGCGGAGCCACGCGGGCAGCCGGATGTCGAGGAATCCCTCCATCACGATCTGGCCGGCGAGCGTGCCGGTGATGGTGGAGTTCTGGCCCGCGGCCAGCAGCGCCACGGCGAAGAGCGTGCCGGCCGCCGTGGTACCCAGCAGCGGCGCCAGGAGATGATAGGCGTCGCCGATGTCGGCCACGTCCTGGTGCCCGCTCTGGTGGAACGTCGCCGCGGCGAGAATCAGAATCGCCGCGTTGATGAAGAACGCGAACAGCAGCGCGACGGTGGAGTCGAGGGTGGCGAAGCGGATCGCCTCGCGCTTCGACGCCGGATCGGGCGCCACCCGCCGGGTCTGCACGATCGAGGAGTGCAGGTAGAGGTTGTGCGGCATCACCGTGGCGCCGAGGATGCCGATCGCGATGTAGAGCATCATCGGGTTGGTGACGATCTCGCCCGTCGGCACCAGACCGCGGGCCACCGCGGCAAGATCGGGCCGCGCCATGGCCAGCTCGACCGCGAAGCAGATGCCGATCGAGGCGATCAACGCGATGATGAACGCCTCCAGCCAGCGGAAGCCCTTGTTCTGGAGCAGGAGGATCAGCAGCACGTCGAACGCCGTCAGCACCACGCCCCAGATCAGCGGGATGCCGAACAGCAGGTTGAGGGCGATGGCCGCGCCGATGACTTCCGCCAGGTCGCAGGCGGCGATGGCGATCTCACACAGCACCCAGAGCACGAAGCTGACCGGGCGCGAGTAGTGGTCGCGGCAGGCCTGGGCCAGGTCCCGGCCGGTGACGATGCCGAGCTTCAGCGCGAGCGACTGGAGCAGCATCGCCATCAGGTTGGAGAGCAGAATGACGCTGAGCAGCGTGTAACCGAAGCGCGCGCCCCCGGCGATGTCCGTGGCCCAGTTGCCCGGATCCATGTAGCCCACGGCCACCATGTAGCCCGGTCCGGCGAAGGCCAGCGCCTTGCGCCAGAACGAGCCGCGTCGAGGCACCCGTACCGAGGCGTGCGACTCCGGCAGACTGGGCTGGCTGCGGGGGTACCGCCAGCCGGTCAGGACGTCGAGAGGAGGCGTCGAGGCGCTCATGCATCCTCGTCGCTGGCGCAGCGCACGACCTGACCCAGCTCGTTGCCGATGACGTGTTGGCGACCGGCCACATCGATCGTGATGGGGCCGTGGAAGGGCTGCCGGTCGAGCACCGTGACGTGAACGCCGGGGCGAAGGCCCACCGAGGCGATGTACCGAAGACGCTCGGGCTGGCTCTCTTCGACCCGCCGGATCTCCACCGACACTCCGGCAGGCACCTCCGAGAGCGGGATGCTGGCCGGCTCGTTGATGTCGCCGTCGGAGGTCGGGATCGGATCGCCGTGGGGATCCACGGTCGGGTTGCCGAGCACGGCGGCCATCCGCTCGACCATCGTGTCGGACACCGCGTGCTCCAGCCGCTCCGCCTCGTCGTGGACCGTGTCCCAGGTGTAGCCCAGGAACGCCACGAGATAGGCCTCGATCAGCCGGTGCCGCCGGAGCATGCGGAGCGCCGCGCGCCGGCCGTCCGCGGTGAGCTGGACGCCCTTGTAGGGCACGTGCTCCAGCAAACCTTGCTCCGAGAGCCGCTTGACCATTCCGCTGACCGAGGCCGGCGACAGCTCGAGCCGCTGCGCGATCTCGCTGGTGGACGCGGCCCGGCCCTGCGGCGAAAGCCGGTAGATGGCCTTGAGATAGTCCTCGACGGACCGAGTCAGGCTCTCGTGTTGTAGGGCTGCGTTCATCCGAAACTCAGAATTAGGTGTGCCTAAATCTGAGGTGAGGTGGGTCTAATGTCAAGAAGGGGTGGGAGGTTACTCCCGCAGGCGCGCGAGCAGCCCCGACAGGATCCGCTCCGTCATCCCCCAGACCACCGCCTCCTGCACCCGGTAGGCCGGGAATTCGCGACTCTCGCCCCGAATCTCGAACCGGACCGTGTGATAGGTCTCCGGGTGAAGCAGGAGGTCCAGGGGAACCCAGTCGGCGGCCGCGACCTCCGGGTTCAGCACCAGCTCGGGCTTGCGGTCCAGGACGAACACGTACGGCCGGACGGCGATCGGCGGCAGCACCGGCGTTCTCGGCACCACATCGTCCAGGCTGCCCGCCAGCTGATCCTGCCGCAGGGCGAGGCCCACCTCTTCCAGGGTCTCGCGGACGGCGGTGGCGACGAGATCGTGATCGGCCGGATCCTGGCGGCCGCCAGGCAGCGCCATGTGTCCGGACCATGGATCCCCGGCGCGCTCGGCGCGCCGGATGAGAAGAACGGAGTCGGGGTCGGGAGTGAGAACCACCGCCACCGCCGCCCAGATGAGCGGATCGTCCCCCTCATCCGTGAGCGGCTGCTGGGCGGCGAGACGGCTGCGGAGGCCGGTGAGGCGGGTGGTCAGTGGCTGTGCGTGTGGCAACCGCCGCCGCAGCACCCCCCGCCGGGCGGCGGGCCCAGCCGGCTCAGATCGGCCGGCTTGCCGCCGGTCGCGGGAGGGGCGGTGAGCGACATCAGGCGCTCGAGCTGGCGGCCCTCGCACTCGGGGCAAGCGACCGTCGTTTCCGACCGCACGAGGCGGTCGAACCGGGTGTCACAGGCGGTACAGCGGTAGGTGTAGATGGGCATGCTGGGGAGATTCGCGGATCGGGTGGTGTCGGTCAAGATGCCGGGGATGACTGCTGACCTCAGCCCAGGTTCGCGGCGAACCACGCCAGGGTCATGTCGAACACCCGGCGCAGCTCGGGCGTTTCGTGCTTCTGGGGGTCCCACGGATGCCCCGCACCGAACGTGTGACCCGCGCCTTCCACCGTCAGGAGCCGCGTGGTCGGCAGGGGGCTGGCGGCGCGGAGGGCATCGCCCTCGACATGGGACACCGACTCGTCTTCGCGGCCGTGGATGATGAGCCACGGAAGCCGAAGCCTGGCGGCGGCGCCCAGGATGTCGAGCGTACCGGCCGCATGGCGCTCGACGTCGTCCAGGATGTCGGGGTACTGGGGGAGCCGCTGGCCGGTACGGGTGTTCACCACCTCTTTCACTCCTCGCTGCCGCCACTCGGTCACCTCGTGGGGCGACCAGCGCTCCACGCTGGAGATCGCGGCCCAGGTGACGAGGGCCTTCACCCGCGCATCTCCCGCCGCGTGAAGCACGGCGATGCCGCCTCCCCGGGAGTGTCCCACCAGCCCGATGGTGCTGGGCGGCGCGACGCCGAGCTCCCCGGCGACGAGCGAGTCCATCACCCGCCCGAGATCACTCAGCTCGGCGGAAAACGTATTGTGGCCGAAGCGCTCGGCCCACGCGAATTCCCCGGCGGCGTCCACGCCGCTTCCGCTGAGGTTGAAGGTGACGGTCGCGAATCCCGCGCGTGCGAGCCGCTCCGCCAGAGGAGGAAACATCCCCCAGTCCTTGAACCCCTTGAATCCGTGGACCACGACGATGGCCGGCCGGGGCGAAGTGCGACCGCCGGCCCGGACATCTATCAGAATGTCGCCGAGCGATCCGGGAAGGGTGTGCGTGGTCAGCGTGGGTGTGGCCATCGCCTAGTATAACGCTGGAACGGTGCGCTCAGCCTACCGCGGCCTCCAGCAGCTCCAGCTCGCCGGCATCGGCGTCGAGCCGCGCGCGCACGCCTAACGGCAAGGTCCATTGGTCGTCTATGTGGCCGATCGGGAAGCCGTACGCCACCGGGATGCCGAGCGGCAGGAAGTAGGTCGCCAGTACCTCGTCGAAGCCGAGCGCGCCGTCGGTCATGGCGCGCTTGAGCTCGGTGAAGCGACCCACCGCCACCCCGGCGAGCCGCTCGAGCGCCCCGGCCATGCGCAGGTGTGCCAGCATGCGATCCACCCGGTAGAGGTCCTCGCCCACGTCCTCGAGGAACAGGATGGCGCCATCGAGGTCGGGAAAGTGAGACGTTCCCACCAGGCACTGGAGCAGGGTCAGGTTACCGCCTGCCAGGGGCCCTTCCGCGACCCCGCCATGCAGCCGCGCGATCCGGTTCTCGTGCGGCAGGAGCACACCCGGCGGCTCGGGCAGTCGGCCGAGCCGGCCGGCCGGCTCGGCCGACGCGAGCACCCGCTCGAAGTGCCAGCGGGCGAAGGCCGGCATGGCGGCTCGCGCCATCGGCGCATGGAACGTCACCATGCCGGTTCGCCTGGTGACCGCGTTGAGGATGGCGGTGATGTCGGAGTACCCGATCAGCGGCTTCGGGTGGGCCGCGAGGGCGTCGAAGTCCATCCGATCCAGGATGCGGGTGGTGCCGTAGCCGCCGCGGATGCACCAGACTGCAGCGACCGCGGGGTCCCGCAGCGCGTCGTTGAGGTCGGCGAGGCGCTGGTCGTCGGTCCCCGCGAAATACCCGTGGCGGGCCGCCGTGTTGCGCCCCAACGATGGTTCGTAACCCAGCGCACGGCACAGCGTCTCGGCCCGAGTTAAATCATCACGCTCGAGCAGTGGCCCCGCGGGGGCAACCAGCGCGACGCGGCTGCCGCGATTCAGTTTCGGCGGTCGAATCACGTTTTTGACCCCATAGTCGCTCCGCCTTAGATTGCCGACACCTTCACCAGGGGGACTGGTTTGCGCGCTTCGCAACCCGCGTTGCTCGCCGCCGGCCGCGTCATCGCCGAGATGCGAGACGCCATGGTCACCCAATGGGCTGACTGGCTGGGCGATCGCATCACGGCAGCCCCCACGATACCCCGCGCCACCGTGGAGCGGGAGTTCCGGCTCCTGCTCGACGTCGTCGCCGAAATGGTCGGCCCGCTCCGGCGCGAGGTCAACACCGTCTGGTTCCGGGTCTGCGAACACTACGGCCGCGTGGCCTCCGCCCGGGGTCTCGCGGCGGGCGAAGTGGTAGAGGAGCTCCAGTTTCTTCGTGAGCTGCTCACCCGGAACCTCGCGCCGGTCCTCGCGGCGATGCGCGCCCGGCAGGGCATGGCGATCATGCTGCGGCTGAATCGGGTGCTCGACAAAGGTATCGCGGTGGCCGTCGTGGGCTACACCGACGCCCTGGTCGCGACGCTCTTTGCCCAGAACGGGGTCCCGACCTCGGGCGCCGAGTACGATCGCGCGGAGGTGGAACGGCAGCTCGACGCACTGGAGCAGGAGCTCAACTCGGTCGTCAAGCAGCCGCAGCGTTAGCCGGCAGCGGCGGGCCCATGACGTCGTTCCTCGAGCTGCTGCCTGCCCTGCCATGGCTCGCGCCCTTCGCGAGCCTGTTTCGTCTGGCAGACAACCGCCCCAATCTCTCCGACGTCCCTCCCGCGAACGGCACGCCGGTGTCGGTCATCATTCCCGCCCGCAACGAAGCCGCGGTCATCGAGACCGTGGTGCGCTCGGTGCTCGCCTCCACCTATCGGCCGCTGGAGCTCCTGGTGGTGGACGACCGCAGCACCGACGACACCGCGAGCATCGTCCAGCGCCTCGCAACGGAGGATCCCCGGGTACGACTCGTCCGGGGAGAGCCGATGCCCGAAGGATGGTACGGCAAGCCCTGGGCGTGCCTTCAGGGCTATCGCGCGGCACGAGGCGACATCCTCCTGTTCACCGACGCGGACACCCGCCACGAGCCGGAGCTGCTGGAACGAGCGGTCGGCGCCCTGAGGCAGCAGCGAGCGGACCTGGTGACCGTCGCGCCCCGGCAGATTTGCGTGACCTTCTGGGAACGCCTGGTCATGCCGCAGGTCTGGCTGCTGCTGGCCCTGCGCTATCACCCGTCACGAGTGAATCGTGCCACGCGGACGCGCGACGTGATCGCCAACGGCCAGTTCATCCTGGTGCCACGGGAGAGCTACGAGGCGGTGGGCACGCACCAGGTCGTCCGCGGCGAGGTGGCGGAGGACCTGGTACTGGCCCAGGTGTTTCATCGGGCCGGACGTCGGATCCACTTCGCGTTCGCGGAACGGCTGATGGAGACCCGGATGTACCACAGCCTGCCGCACCTCGTCGAGGGCTGGTCGAAGAACATGTACCTGGGCGGCCGGCGGTCGTTTCCGGAGAACAGGGTGCTTCGGGCGCTGGTGCCGGTCATACTGGCGGCGTCGTTCGCGTTCTGGCTGGTGCCGCCGGTCGCGCTCGCGGTGGCCGGCGGCGGCCTGGTCCCGGCGGCGGCGGCGGCGGCGCTCTCCGCGATCTTCTGGATGACGATCAGCTACAGCATGAGGATCCCTGCCTGGTACGGCCTGCTGTACCCGCTCGGCGCCCTGGTCGGGCTGTACATCGGCCTGCGATCGACCTGGCGAGGCGCGCGACGGGTCGAGTGGAGGGGAAGAGTCTACGAAGGTGCCAGTTGACGCAGGAGCACCGGCACCTGCATGTACACCCGGCCGCGCGAAATCTTTCCGTTCTCGAGATCGTAGACCACACAGAGCGGCACACGCACCTCGCGCCGGGTCGCCGGGATGCCCGCAAAGGTGCCGATGTGGGTGCCGACGAACTCGCCCTCGAGGACGGCCCGGTTCTCGGCGTAGATCCGGTTGCGGGTCTCGGCCTTCGCGTCGAAGGCCTCGTGGTAGACGTGATCGAGCATCCTCCGCACGCCCTCGACTCCGCGATGCTCCTCTCCGGTCGCCATGTTGGTGAACACCACATCCTCCGCCATCATGCTGAGGTCGCTGTGCTGGGAATCCAGGTACCTCGTCATGACCTCCCGGGTGCGCTCAACGGACATACGCCCTCCGATGGATGGGTGACGCAACGATGGCGATGAGTGTCTGGTCTACTTCCGGTCCACGGTCACATCCTGCGCGGGTATCGTGCCCCCGAGCACTCGACCCTCGGGATCCACTCTCAGTCTGAACTCGATCTCGCCGATTGCCAGGGTGAGCGAATCGGATCCGACGGATTTCAGCGTGCCGCTCACCGTCTGCCCGCCCCCGAGATTGAAGAACGGCACCTGACCGGCCGTCGCGCCGGCGGCGCGGCTGCGGCGGACGGCCTGCTCCAGCAGCGCGAACGACATGTTGAGATAGGGAATCGCGCCCACCTGGGTGCCGAACACCCGGGTCTCGATCGACTGGCCGATCACGGCGTCCACCGCCGCGCTGTCTTCCTTGAAGATCACTCTCGCCCGCTGCACCAGTCTCGCCTTCACCCGGCCGCTGTCGGCATCCTCCCGCACGGCGACATCGATCATCGGCACCGAGGCGTCTGGTGCCAGGACCGCCGTGTAGCGATGAAAGGTGTGCTTCGAGTTGTTGAGCGCCAGGGTTCCCTGGATCGAGGTCTTCTTCCGGGAGAACGTCTCCGTGGCCACCGTGTCCCCGGAATGACGCACGACGAAGACGCCGCTGTCCGCCACCGCCTGGCCGGCCACTGGGCGCGCGAGGAGGAGGAGGAGCGCAAGGGAGCAGACGGATCGTAGGACGTATGTCATTGCCACACGGTTGATTGGGAGTTTGAAGGCGGCGCAGGAAGCCCGGGGGGATGGTATCCCGCCGCGGCGTTCAGCGCAATTCGGTACTCTCGGCGGGCTGCCGGTTCAGCAAGGGACGAGCCCGGGGACTAGGGTGGGGCCCCACCTACCTGGAGCCCGAGTGGAGCTGGCGGACCTGTTGAAGGGGATCCGCTCACTGGAAGACCTGCCCGCTCTCACCGCTGCGCTGGGCCACGAGCCCTTGTGGGACCCAGTGCCGGGCGGCAGGGAGCGGACGGTGGTGGTCGGCCGGGCGGGAAAATTTCCCTGGTATGCGGTGTCCGGACCCCGCGCCGAGCAGGGGGCGCGAACGCTCGCCCGCAGGATGGCGGGGCGGGGACGGCTCTGCGGCGTGCTCGGTCTCGATCCCGCGGCCAGGCGCTTGACGCTCACTGCCTCGCTCGATGGCGCGGCGCGGCTGACGCTGGATCTCGACCGGCCCAGCCCACCTGCGCTCGCAAGTCTCCGTCGTCTCTCGGATCCATGTTCTTCGGGGGTAGCGGGGTACGCGGCGCAGGTCGCCGATGCGCTCGGCGGCGAAGCGCTCGGCCAACGGTTCTTTCGGGAGTTCCGCGCCACGCTCGAGGGCATGGCCGCCGGCCTTCCCGGTCCCCTTCCCCAGGCCGACCGCCATGCCCTCGCGCTGCTGCAGCTGACCCGCATCCTCTTCCTCTACTTCGTCCAGGCCAAGGGATGGCTGGGAGGCAACGTCCGGTTCCTCGCGGACGCCGTGGACCACTGCCTTGCGCGAAAGCGTCGCGTCCATAGAGACCTGCTGCGACCGCTCTTCTTCGGTACGCTCAACCGGCCCATCGCCGAGCGGGGCCGCGCCGCACGCGGGTTCGGCCCGATCCCCTTCCTCAACGGAGGACTGTTCGAGCCGCACCCTCTGGAGCGAAAGCTGCGCGGAGACATCACCAATGCCTCGTGGCGAGACGCATTCGACCGGCTGTTCGAGCGTTTTCATTTTACCGTGGCTGAGGGGGAGCGCGGTGGCATCGCTCCGGACATGCTCGGCCGGGTCTTCGAGGGGGTGATGGCGCCGGACGAGCGCCACGCATCCGGTACCTACTACACCCCGGCGGCCCTGGTCGAAGAGCTGCTCGGCACGGGGCTCAGCGCGCTGATCGCCGATCGACTCGGATGTTCCCAGGCCGAGGCGGATCGCCGTCTCGCGGACCGAGATGATGGTGTGCGACGGGCAGTCCGCGGCATCAGGATCCTGGATCCCGCGGTGGGCTCCGGGGCCTTCCTCCTCGGCGCACTCGACCGGCTCTCGTCCCTCTTCACCACGAACGGCTCCGTCGCCGCAGCCCGAAGGAGGATCCTGCAGCGCAATCTGTTCGGCGTGGACCGGAACGGCGCTGCCGTGCGGCTTACCGAGCTGCGACTCTGGCTCGCCGTCATCGCCGACGACCACACCGAGCGGCCCGAAGCGGTGTCTCCCCTCCCCAACCTCGATTGCCTCATCCGCCAGGGAGACAGCCTGTTCGATCCCGCCAGCTCCGGCCTGCGCGCGCACACCGACCGCGCGCGAACGTCCGAGCTGACCGCCTTGCGGCGCGCGGTCGTGACGGCGACGGGCCCCGACAAGCACCGGATCCTCCGCCGTCTCTCGAAAGCCGAAATGGGCATCGCTGAGCACGCCCTGGTCGCAACCGAGAGTTCGTTGCGGGACGCGATCGCGGAGTGCCTCCGGGCGGCCCGCAGCGCCGACCTTTTTGGCGCGCGCCGCGGTCTCGATGCCGACGGGGCGGAGCGGCTAGCGTCGCTGAGACGTGACCTCCACCAGACCAAGTCGCTGCGGCGGGCGCTGGCTCGAGAGGGTGAGGTGCCCTGGTTCGACTACCGGATTCAGTTCGCCGACGTGGTCACGGCTGGTGGCTTCGATCTCGTGGTGGGAAATCCACCGTGGCTTCGCGCCGAGGAGTTGCCGGTGGACCTCCGCCGCCGGCTTGCGGGACGGTACCGATGGTGGCGCTCCGGAGGCGGCAGGTATGCCAATCGTCCCGATCTGGCCGTGGCCTTTCTGGAGCGGTCGCTGGAGCTCGTTGCCCCGGGAGGCGTGATCGCGATGCTGGTTCCGGCCAAGATCGCGGCCGCCGGCTACGGCGCCGCCGCCCGGCACGGCCTCGCCGCTGGAACGACGCTCGTAGCCGTCGCCGATCTCACCGGCAGCCCCCACGCCTCCTTCGAGGCTACAGTCTATCCGCTGGCTGTGGTAGCTCGGAAGCTGGTGGCGCCTCCTCGTCACCGCGTCAGGACGTCGCTGGCCTCTGGCCCCACGGTGCCGCAGTCCAGCCTTCGTGGCGGCGGCCCCTGGCTTCTGGGCCGTCAGCCCCTGCGCGATGCGCTCGCCGCGCTGCGGCTCGATCATCCCAGGCTCGATTCGGCCGTGTCCTGTCATCTCGGCCTCAAGACCGGTGCGAACCGCGTTTTCCTCGACCCCCCCGAGGTCGAGAGCGAGCTGCTGCGCTGGGCCCTGAGAGGACGAGACCTCGCGCCGTTCACGCCCCGGCACCGCACGCGCCTTCTGTGGACGCACGGCGCGGATGGCTCGCCCCTGCCCCGCCTGCCGCCGCGAGCCGCGGCTTATCTCGCCGACTATCTGCCGATGCTTCGCTCGCGAACCGACTACGTGAAGGGGCCACCGTGGACGCTGTTTCGGGCGCGCGCAGCCGGCGCGGCACACCGCGTGGTCTGGGCCGATCTCGCCAACGGGCTCCGAGCGGCTTCGCTCGCGGGCTTACCCGACACCATCCCACTCAACAGCTGCTACGTCGCCCTGACCGGCAGCGACGCGGAGGCCGACCGGCTCGCCGCCTGGCTCAACAGCAGCTGGCTGCGCGCGGCGGCTCGCACACGTGCCGTGCCCGCAGCCGGCGGAT
Source organism: uncultured Gemmatimonadales bacterium (assembly GCA_963826065.1). Lineage (GTDB taxonomy): Bacteria > Gemmatimonadota > Gemmatimonadetes > Gemmatimonadales > GWC2-71-9 > CAVVWJ01. The sequence continues at coordinate 219,622 of CAWGVP010000006.1, read as the reverse complement.
GCGCACGATACACCGCGGCCACTGTGGGGGCGCTGCCGCTGCCGGCATCCGCTCTCGCCGACGGTGATCTCTCCGCCCTCAACCGCTTGGCCCGCGAAGGCGGCCGAGTGCAATCCGAGCTCGATGACATCGTCGCCGGACACCTCGGTCTCGGCGCCGCCCACCGCGCCGCGCTCCTCGGGTCGCTGGTCGGGCGTGCCGACGATCGTCGCTGAAGCTCTCGCGCCCGTCCCCGATCCGGTGGTGACGGCCCTGCGGCCTGGAGGCTGGGCGCCGGCCGGGCAGGTCGCACGTGCCATGGCGCGACGCCTCGCGCCGGACGAGGACGCCGATCCGGTGCCCGGCTGGCTGCGACCGGAGCAGGTCCGAAGCTTCCGCCGGGCGCTGTACACGCTGCGGCGATATGGCGGGGTGGTACTCGCGGACCCGGTCGGAAGCGGCAAGACCTGGGTAGCGCTCGCGCTGGCCGCGATTCTTTCCCGAGCCCGTCCCACGGCGTGCCTGGTGCCCGCGACATTGATCCCGCAGTGGAAAGCGGCGGCCTCCACTCTCGGCGTGGACATCATCACCATGTCGCACCAGGCGGTCAGCCGAGGACGGCTGCCGGCCGTCAACCGGGGATTGGTGATCGTCGACGAGGCGCACCACTTCCGAAACCCATCGACCCGGCGATACCACCACGTCGCGCCCTGGCTCATGGGCCGCCCGGTCCTGCTGGTCACCGCCACACCAGTGGTCAACCGCCTCGACGATCTGCTCCACCAACTGCTGCTCGGAGTCCGGGACGACGCGCTCGCCGCCGACGGCGAGATCTCGCTCCGGGCCCTCCTCGCCCTTGGCCGCGGGTCACCCGCCCTCGGCAGGCTGGTCGTGGAGTCGGCGTGCCCCGACGGTCTCCGGCCCGGGCGCAGGAGCGTCTCGACCGAGCCGAGCAGGGCCGAGATCGCGGCGGCGGAATCGGCACTCGCCTCCCTGGACCGGCTGCGGCTCTCGCGTCTGCCGGGCACCGAAGCCCTGGTACGAGCGGTGCTCCGCCGCGCCGCGGCCTCCAGCCCCGCCGCGTTGACCGCCACCCTTCGCCGCTACCGGAACCTCCTGCTCCACGCGCGCGACGCGGCGGCTGCCGGCCGACCGCTCGAGCGGTCGGCGATCCGCCGGTTCACCGGGGAGCTGGAGGGCCAGCTCGTCTGGTGGGAGCTGATGCCCGACAGTCCCGATCGGAGCGAGCTCCAGCTGGACGATCTCCATCGCATCGATGAAGTTCTGCGCCTGGCCGTCACCGCCGAGGAGATGCCCGACGGGAAGGTGGAGCGCCTGCGCTCGCTCCTCGCCGATGAACGACCGTCGCTGGTGTTCACGTCCCACCGGGAAACCGTGCGATACCTGCGCGACCGGCTCGGCCCCCCTCCACTCGCCTGGTGCACCGGCGTCCGCGCCGGGCTCGGTCATTCACCAGCACCACGAGCGATCGTGCTCGGCTGGTTCCGCCAGGGGAACCGCGCCAGCCCACCACGAGTCCGCCATCTGCTGGTTACCGACGTCGCGGCCGAAGGGCTCGACCTCCAGCGCGCAGCTCGAGTCGTTCACTACGACCTGCCGTGGACGCCGATGCGCATGGAACAGCGCGAAGGGAGGGCGGTGCGACTCGGCTCCATCCATCGCGACGTCGAGGTGGTCGCGTTCAAGCCTCCGGCAACCATCGAGCGAGCACTGCGGATCTCGCACACCCTGGTGACAAAGGCCAGGCTGCCCGCCGCCGCCGGTCTCGGTGCGGCGGGCCGCGGGCTGTGGCGTTGGCGCTCGGATTTGGCGGACACGTACGCCGCCGGCGAAGCGTCGTTGGGTACGGCGATGATACGGCAAGGCCCCGCAGGCATACTTGCAGGATTCGAGCTCTACGCGGAAGGAAATCCCGAGCGACTAAGGCTAGCGTCGACATTGGTCTGGATCGAGCCCGGCGGGGAGTGGACCGAGGATGAGGCGATCATCGCTGCCAGACTGGCCGATGCGATCGCGGCGCGCTCCACGGACCCTGACCCAGCCAGACTCCGCGAGGCCTTGTCGTTGATCGCCGGCCCGATCCGATCCCGGCTCACGCTCGCCCGAGGCAGCAGATGGGCGGCGCCGGCTGCGGACGCCGTGGCCCAACGGGTGTCTCACCGGCTGCATCAATGCATTCGGGAGGCGGCGCGCCGGCGCGATCTCGATGCGCTCGCCGGACTCGAGCGCGCGCTGGCGTTCGTCGGGCGGGGTCACACCGCCGGGGAGGCGCTGGAGCTGGAGCGGCTGGCCGACAAGCCGGATGGGGAGTTCACGAGAGGGTTGTTTCGCCTTCCCGCAACACGGGGTCGGTGGGATGCGATCGAGGTGTGCCTGGGTGGAGTGCTGCTGTTCGCACCGGAGTGATCAGTCGTCCGCCGGCGGCCGATCGCGGCAACGCTCCGCAAGCGGCGGCCAGTCTCAATACATTTCCCGACATGGCAAAGATCGACACCGTGCTCTTCGACCTGGATGGGACCCTCATCGATTCGGTCCGCCTGATCCTGGACAGCTATCACCACACCCTGGAGGCCCATGGCCTCCCTGCACGCAGCGACGCGGAATGGCTCGAGGGCGTGGGCACGCCACTCACCGCGCAATTCGCCGCCTGCGACGGCACCGCTGGAATGCTCGACGCCCTCATCGCCACTTACCGGGAGTACAACCTGAAGCACCACGACCGGATGGTGACCGTCTATCCGGGCGTGGTCGACGTGGTGCAGCGGCTCAAGGCCGACGGGCTCGCCACCGGACTGGTGACGAGCAAGAACCGCACGGGCGCGATCCGGGGGTTGGCGCTGGCCCGGCTCGAACCGCTCATGGACGTGCTGGTCTGCGCCGACGAGGTGCAGAATCCGAAGCCGCATCCCGAGCCGGTCGAGAAGGCGGTGCGCCTGCTCGGCGCCGACCCGGGCGGCACGGTCTACGTCGGGGATAGCATCCACGATATGCGGTCGGGCCGAGCGGCGGGGGTGCGCACCGCGGCGGTGCTCTGGGGGCCGTTCGGCCGGGATCAGCTGGAGGGGACGGAGCCAGACTATTGGCTGGAGCGGCCGGCCGATCTGCTGGAGGTGGTGAAACACGGCCGAGCGCGCCCGTTGTCATCCTGAGCGAGGCGAAGGAGGCATGCCCTGGGTCATGGCTCCTTCGCTTCACTCAGGATGCCACGATGCCACGATGCCACGATGTCACGATGACCCGCGCCGTCTGAATCCCTACTCGTCCAGAATCTCCCGCAGCCGCCGCATCAGCTGTTCCACCGTGAATGGCTTCTCCACGAAACCCGTGTGGGGCGGCATGATGCCCCCCGCGGCGATGGACTTCTCGGTGTAGCCCGACATGAAGAGCACCTTGAGCCCCGGGCGATGCGCGCGCAGCCGCTCGGCCAGCTCCTTCCCGCCCATCTCCGGCATGACCAGGTCCGTCACCACGAGATCGATCGGACGGCCGCTCTCCTCCACGATGCGCAGCGCGTCGGCACCGTGCCGCGCTTCGAGCACGTGGTAGCCCTGGCGCTCCAGCAGGCGCCGAGCCGAGCTTCGCACCGCGGCCTCGTCCTCCACCAGCAGGAGGGTCTCACTTCCCCCCGGCAGGCGGCGCCGGTCGAGCTTGGTCGCCGTGGCCGGCTCGCTCCCGATGTAGCGCGGCAGGAACATGCTGAACGTGGCGCCCCGACCCAGCGCACTGTCCACGGTGATGTGACCGCCGCTCTGCTGCACGATGCCGTAGACGCTGGACAGCCCCAGTCCGGTCCCCTTCCCCGGGTCCTTGGTGGTGAAGAACGGCTCGAAGATCCGCGCGTGATCGGCGAGGTCGATCCCTGCGCCGGTGTCGGTCACCTCGAGGACGACGTAGGAGCCTACCCGCACGCCGTTCGGCCGGCCGGCGGCGTCGCCCGCCAGCTCGCGGTTCGAGGTGGTGATGGTGATGCGGCCTCCCTTGGGCATCGCGTCACGCGCATTCACCACCAGGTTCACCAGCACCTGCTCCATCTGGCCCGGATCGGCCAGCACGTACCAGAGTCCGGGCTCGCACCTGAGATCGACCACGATGTCGGCGCCGACGAGCCGGCGGAGCATGCCGTCGGTTTCCGTCACCACCGTGTTGAGCGACAGTACCTTGGGCTGGAGAACCTGGCGCCGGCTGAAGGCGAGGAGCTGCCGGGTCAGCCCCGCGGCGCGCAGGCCGGCCTGGCGGATCTGCTCGATGTCGGCCCGGATCGGATCACCCTGCCGCGCCGCGTCGAGCAGCAGGTCGCAGTAGCTGAGAATGGCGGTGAGCAGGTTGTTGAAGTCGTGGGCGATGCCGCCGGCGAGCTGGCCCACGGCCTCCATCTTCTGCGCCTGGCGGAGCTGCTCCTCGCTCCGGTGCAGGGCCTCCTCCGCTGCACGCTGATCGCTGACGTCCTGGTTGAGAACGATCGCGCCTTCGATGACGCCGTTGGCGCCGGTGATCGGCACCGCGGAATTGAGGATCACCCGCTGGGAGCCGTCGAAGCCCTGGATCCGGATCAGCTCGTTGAGCGAGATCTCGCCGCTCCGCACCGCGCGCGCGGCGGCCCACTCGTCGGGGGCGATCTCGCGCCCGCTTTCCATCCACCAGCCCTTGAACTGATCGAACCCATCGATGCCGACGAAGCGTGCGCCACCCCAGATCTGCTGGCCCGCGGCGTTGCCGTACACGATCCGTCCGCTGGGTCCCACCACCCAGACGCCGACGGGGAGCGTCTCCAGCACCTGCTGGAACAGCCGGGTGGACTGCGCCAGCGCCTCCAGGTTGCGTGACCGCTCGATGGCGATCCCCGCGAGATGGCTCGCGATCTCCACGATCCGGGTCTCGTCGGGAGAAGGCTCCCGGCGCTCGCGATAGTAGTTGGCGAAGGTCCCGAGCACATCACCGGCGGTCGAGACGATCGGCACCGACCAGCAGGCGCGCAACCCCGCCGCCAACGCGACGTCGCGATCGGGAAACTCCCACAGCGGATCCGTCGCGATGTCGCGGACGGTGACCGGCTGGCCGCGGTGCGCCGCCGTGCCGCAGCTGCCGTGGCGGGGACCGACCGGCACCAGCCGCACCCTCTCCCGGTAGTCCGCGGGCAGCGATGGCGCGCTGGCGAGCCGGAGCTGGTCGCCGCCCTTCTCGAGCGTCATGAGCGACACGACGAGTCCGCTGCCGTGCTGCTCCGCGAACCGGACGATGCCCTCGAGGACCTCGCCCAGATCTTCCCCGGCGGCGATCCGCTCCAGCAGGCGGCTCTGTCCGGCCGCGAGCGACTCCGCACGCATCCGGTCGGCGATGTCCGAGCGCAGCTCGGCCTCGACCTCGCGGGCCCGGGTCACGTCCGCCATCGCCCCGACCACGCGCACCGGCTCCCCGGTCCGGTCGGTGACGACGTAGCTGCGAACCACGACGCGAGCGTAGGTTCCGTCGCCCCGGCGGAAGCGATACTCCTGCTCCCAGGCCCGCTCGCCCCGGCCGAGCGCTCCCTGGATGCCCGAGACGACGCGCTCACGATCCTCCGCGTGGATGCGCTCGTACCACCAGGACGCGCTGGTGGCCAGGCCGGGCGGCGAGTGGCCCAGCAGGGTCTCGAGGCCATCGCCCCAGACCACGCGGTTGGTGACGAGGTCCCAGTCCCAGGCGGCGTTCTTGGTGGCCTGCACCACGAGGCGGTAGCGCTCCTCGCTTTCGCGAAGCTCCGATTCGGCACGCTTGCGGTCGCTGATGTCCTGGATCGCGAAGACGAAGTGGCGGGGCCGCCGCTCCTCGTCGGCCACCAGGGTCACGGTGACCAGGCCCCAGGTCGGCTCCCCGCTCCGCCGCTGGCACCGGTACTCGGAGGTGTAGCTGGGACACTCGCCAGCCATGAGCAGCCGCACGGCCTCCCGCTGCACCGGCCGATCGTCCGGGTGGATGATCCCCTCGGCCAGCGCGCCGAGCAGCTCGTCCTCGCGGTAGCCGAGCAGCTCGCAGAGCGCGCGGTTCACCCAGGTCCAGCGTCCCTCCGAGGAGGCTACGCCCATGGGAATCCCGGCGTCCTCGAAGACGTCCGGCGGCCGGGGGCCGCCGTTGCCGAGAGTGGACTTTGGCGGGGATTCTCCGGCCTCGAGGGCGCGGAGCTCGATCTCCGAGGCGGCACATGCCGCCAGGTCCCGCAGCAGCGCCACGTCGCGATCCGACCAGAGCCGCGGCATGCCGTCCACCACGCTGAAAGCGCCCACCACATACCCCTGGCGGGTCACGAGAGGCACACCCGCGTAGGCGGTCCACCCCAGCTCCCGAACGGCGGGGTTGCTCCGGAGCAGCGGATGGCGGCGGGTGTCCTCCACCACCAGCGGCTCACCCGAGACGGCCACGTGCCGGCAGAAGGAATGACTGAGGGGAGAGCCGCGCCGGCTGGCCCAGGGCTCCGGCAACCCGGTGGCGCTCTTGAAGAACTGCCGGTCGTCGGTGACCAGCGTGATGAGGGAAACCGGGGCCCCGAGCAGGCGGGCCGCCATGCGGGTGAGGCGATCGAACGCCTCTTCCGGAGGCGTGTCGAGCAGCGCGGTTCGGGTCACGGCGGCGAGCCGCTCGCGGGTGTCGATCGGGACGGACATAGAGGCCCGTCAAACTACAGCGAAAATCGAAACGCTGATAGCTCACCGGCACCGCCGGTGCTATCTTCCCGACCGCCAATTCCGTTACCTGGACGTGACACATGCGGCTGCTTCCCCGCGACGAAAAGTTCTTCGAGTTGTTCAGCGCGGTCGCCGCGTTCACCGTCGAAGCGGCGACCCTCCTGCAGGAGCTGCTCCGGGCCGACGCCCCCCGGCGAACGGCTATCGTGGATCAGATCAAGCGGTTGGAGCACCAGGCCGACCAGGTGACCCACGAGGTCGTCACCCGGCTGGACCGGGTATTCATCACCCCGCTCGACCGGGAAGACATCCACCTGCTCGCCTCCCGGCTCGACGACGTCATCGATCTCATCGACGGCACCGCGCGCCGGCTCCAGATGTTCCGCGCCGGGAGAGCGCCCGAGGGGGCCGTGCTCATTGCGGACGTCATCGGCAGGGCTGTGGCCCAGCTTCAGGTGGCGGTGCGCTCACTCGAGAAGAACCGGGGCGGGACGGTGCTCGAGGCCTGCGTGCAGGTGAAGCGGCTGGAGGAGGAGGGCGACTCGCTCTACCACGAGTGGCTGGGCCGGCTCTTCGAGGGTGAGCCGGACCCGCTCAACGTGATCAAGTGGAAAGAGATCTACGACAACCTGGAGAAGACCCTCGACGACATCGAGGATGCGGCGAACGTGCTGGAGTCCATCTCCATCAAGCACGCCTGATCGATGGACGGAGCCGTCGCCTACGTCCTGGTGATCGTGCTGATCGCGCTGGTCTTCGACTTCATCAACGGCTTCCACGACAGCGCCAACTCGATCGCCACCGTCGTCTCGACCCGGGTGCTCACCCCCGGCGTCGCCGTCTTCTGGGCCGCCTTCTTCAATTTCATCGCCGCCTTCCTGGTCGGCACCGCGGTGGCGAAGGCCATCGGCAAGGATCTGATCGACATCGCCGTCGTGGATCCCAGCGTGATTCTCGGCGGGCTGCTCGGCGCGATCGTGTGGGACCTGATCACCTGGTACGCGGGCCTGCCCAGCTCATCATCGCACGCGCTGCTCGGCGGTTACGCAGGCTCGGCGATCGCCAAGGCCGGATTCGGCGCATTGATTCCCGGTGGCTGGACCCTTCCTCTCCTCTTCATCATCGTCTCGCCGCTGCTCGGAATGATGATCGCGCTGACGTTGACGGTGGGCCTCTCCTGGCTGCTGCGGGGCGCGTCACCCGGGCCGCTCGACCGTGTGTTCCGAAGACTCCAGCTGGTGTCGGCCGGCCTGTACTCGCTCTCGCACGGCGCCAACGACGCCCAGAAGACGATGGGGATCATCGTCAGCCTGCTGGTGGCATCCCAAGCCGACTTCGCGGGGGCCACCGGACTGCTCGCCAACTTCCACCTGACCTCGGCCGATCACATTCCGCTCTGGGTGGTGCTCGCGGCCCACATCGCGATCGCGCTCGGCACCGCGCTGGGCGGGTGGCGCATCGTGAAGACGATGGGATCGCGCATCACCAAGCTGCGACCCTTTGGAGGGTTCTGTGCGGAGACCGCGGGTGGAATCTCGGTGCTCCTGGCGACGAGCCTGGGCGTGCCGGTGAGCACCACCCACACGATCACCGGGGCGATCGTCGGGGTCGGCGCGGCCCAGCGGGTCTCGGCGGTGCGGTGGGGGGTGGCAGGGCGGATCGTGTGGGCGTGGGTGCTGACGATCCCGATGAGCGCCGCGATCGCCGCGCTGGCCTACCTGGTGCTCCGGCATTTCTGAGCAGGCGACCGGGGCGTCGCCGCCCGTCGCTTACGCCGCCCGAGTCAGTCTCTTCCGGTCCACCGCCTCGCGATAGTCCGCCAGCAGGCGGTCGTACACCCGGCCCCAGTCCCGCTGGCGGGCGGTCTCCAGACCGCCGTCCGCGAGCCGCCGCCGCAGTCCGGGATCGGTGAGCAGGCGCTTCAGCCCCTCCTCGATCGCCTCCGCGCTGTCCGGCTCGACCAGCCACGCATTGCGGCCGTGTTCGGAAAACTCCAGGACGCCACCCGACGCCGCGACCAGCGCAGGCAAGCCCGACCCCATCGCCTCGAGCAGCGAGTTGCCGAAGGTCTCGGTGGGTGACGGAAAGGTGAACACGTCCGCCGAGGCGTAGGCGGCGGACAGCTCATGCCCCTGGAGTAGCCCGGTAACATGGACGCCGGGAATCTCCCGGCGGCGGATCTCGTCCTCCAGCGGACCCCTGCCGACCAGCACGAGCTGGGAACTCCCCCGGACCGGCGCCAGCGCCTCCCACGCCTCCAGCGTCAGCTCCAGGTTCTTCTCCCGCGCGATCCGGCCGATGTAGGTGATCAGAAGGTCACCCGGACCGACACCGAACCTGGCGCGATACTCCGCACTTCGGAACCTCGGATGGAACCACTCGGGATCCACGCCCCGGCTCCACACCCCGGTGTGGAACACGCCGCGGCTGTGCAGGTGCTGCTCGTAGATTCGCGAGGGACAGAGGACCTTGTGCGCCTGACCGTAGAACCAGCGGAGGTAGTGCCAGCCGGCCCGGAGCGCCCAGGTCACGCCGTATCGCGCGGCATAACGGTCGTAGTCGGTGTGGGCCGAGGCGACGAGGGGGAGCCCCAGCTGTTTCGCTGCCTTGACACCGGCGATGCCCAGGGAGAACTCCGTGGCGACGTGAACCACGTCCGGGCGGAACAGGGCCAGGTCGTCCACCACGTCCCGCATGCGCGGAAACGCCCACTGGACATCGGGATAGAGGAAGAGCGGCACGCTGGGGGAGCGATGGACCTCGGGCCGGTCGGGGGCGCCGGGCGGCAGCGGATAGGTAGCCGAATAGATCCGCAGCTCGTGTCCCCGCGCCTTAAGCGCGTCGACCAGGCGCACCAGGGTCACACCGACGCCGCTCACCATCGGCCAGTAGACTTCGGAGAAGAGCGCGATACGCACGGGCTTAGGTCACCTCACTGGGTCTCGACCGCCACGCGCCGGCTAGGGGCCGGCGGCCCATGTACCCTATTCCCGACCCGTTCGGGCGACAAGGTCGGGCATCCCCGCGGGGGCCGCGTCATCCCGAGCGGAGGCGGCGTCATCCCGAGCGGGGGGCGGCGTCATCCCGAGCGGAGCGAGGGATCGGCCCGGGCATGAGAGTGTGGCAAGGGGCCTCCCGGGCTCACATGCGCAAGCCGGCCGATCCCTCGCTCCGCTCGAGATGACCCCTGCCAGCCGCCCGCCGTCACCGCCCGCGCTAGATTTCCCCTCATGCGCATTCGCGAACCGTTCAACGCCGGCTCCCACCTCATCGGGCTGCTTCTCGCCGCCCTGGGGACCTGGTTTCTGCTCCGGTCCGCGGACACGCGCACTCAGCTTCTGGCGTTCGCCGTCTACGGGGCGACGCTCATGCTGCTCTACGCCGCCAGCACCGTGTATCACGGGCTTCCGCTCGGCAAGGTCGGTCTCCGCAGGCTCCGGACCCTCGACCACATCGCCATCTACTTCCTGATCGCGGGTACCTACACGCCGGTCGCCATGATCACCCTGCACGACGCCGGCGGTCCGGCCCTGCTGGCGGCGAGTTGGGCCATCGCGGCGGTCGGGATCCCCTTCAAGATCCGCTGGCTCGACGCGCCGGTGTGGATTTCGACCGGCACCTATCTCGGCATGGGCTACCTGGCGCTGGTGGCCGTCGTGCCGCTGGGACGGGCGGTCGGCGCCGGTGGACTCGCGTGGCTGGTGGCAGGCGGCATCGCCTACACCATCGGGGCCGTCATCTACGCCCGCGAGCGGCCCGACTTCTTTCCCGGACGCTTCGGGCACCACGGGCTCTGGCACCTTCTGGTGCTCGCCGGCAGCGCCTGCCACTTCGCCTTCATCGCCCTGCACATCGCTTCAGGCTGAGACACCGGTGACGACATCGCTCGAAATCCGTGGGCCCGATGTGCCGGGCCAGGACCGCATCCTCACACCCGACGCCGTCGCATTCGTGGAACATCTGGTACGCCGGTTCGGGCCCCGGCGGGAACAGCTGCTGCAGCGCCGCCGAGAGGTCCAGCGACGGCTCCGCGCCGGCGAGCTCCCCGATTTCCTGGGGGAGACCGCGGACGTGAGGGCCGCCGACTGGAGCGTCGCGCCCTCCGCGCCGGATCTCACCGACCGCCGAGTGGAGATCACCGGTCCGGTGGAGCGGAAGATGATGATCAACGCGCTCAACTCCGGCGCGCGGGTCTTCATGGCGGACTTCGAGGACGCGCTGTCCCCGCCGTGGACCAACGTCATCAGCGGCCAGGCCAACTGCATGGACGCGGTCCGGCGCGCGCTGGAGTACGTGAGCCCGGAAGGAAAGCGCTACACCCTCGGCGAGGAGCTTGCGACCCTCGTGGTGCGCCCCCGGGGCTGGCACCTCCAGGAAAAGCACATCCTCCTCGACGGCCGGCCGATATCCGCCAGTCTGGTGGACTTCGGCCTGTTCCTGTTCCACAACGCCCGAGAGCTGCTTCGCCGAGGAAGCGGGCCATACTTCTACCTGCCCAAGCTGGAGAGCCATCTCGAGGCCCGGCTCTGGAACGACGTCTTCAACGCCGCGCAGGACTCTCTCGCCATTCCTCGGGGAACCATCCGCGCCACGGTGCTGGTGGAGACGATTCTGGCGGCGTTCGAGATGGACGAGATCCTCTACGAGCTCCGGGACCACGCGGCCGGGCTCAACGCCGGCCGCTGGGACTATCTCTTCAGCGTGATCAAGAACTTCCGCGACCGGCCCGAGTTCGTCCTGCCCGACCGCGGCCAGCTCACCATGTCGGTTCCGTTCATGCGAGCGTACACCGAGCTGCTGGTCCGCACCTGCCACCGGCGGGGCGCCCACGCGATCGGCGGCATGGCGGCGTTCATCCCCAGCCGCCGGGACGCGGAGGTGAACGCCAACGCCTTTGCCCGGGTGCGAGAGGACAAGGGCCGGGAGGCCGGCGACGGGTACGACGGTGCCTGGGTGGCGCACCCCGATCTGGTGCCGGTGGTACAGGAGGTGTTCGACGAGGTGCTGGCGGGACGCCCCCATCAAAAGGGCCGGCAGCGTGACGACGTGCGGGTCACTGCGACCGAGCTGCTCGACGTTCGAGTGCGGGGCGGCAGGATCACCGAGGCGGGACTCCGTAGCGACGTCTCGGTGGCGCTCCAGTACCTCGAGGCATGGCTCCGGGGGTCGGGAGCCGTGGCGATCAACAACATGATGGAGGACACCGCCACCGCGGAGATCGCCCGGGCACAGCTGTGGCAGTGGATCCGGCACGGCGTCAGTACCGAGCAGGGCGAGCCGGTGACACTCGACCGGGTGCGGGCCATGCTGAAGGATGAGGTCGGGCGACTGGAGAGTGCCGCGCCGGACGAGAACCGGCTCGCGGAAGCGGCGGAGCTTCTGGAGGGCCTGGTGTCGGCCCGGGAGTTCCCTGAGTTCCTGACGCTAGGGGCGTACGAGAAGCTCTGAGCGCGTGGGTCGCATGTCATCCTGAGCGGAGCGAAGGAGCCATAACCGTGTCATGGCTCCTTCGCCCTGCTCAGGATGACATATCTCAGGATGACACATCGGTTGCGTCTGGGGGAAACTGGGGCGGCTGGGGTCGAACCAGCAACCTCCCGGTTAACAGCCGGGCGCTCTGCCGATTGAGCTACACCCCAAATATCCTGCGATACGCGGGACAGGCACTTTACACGCCCCCGAGGCAAGCGGTCAAGCCAGACACCTCCGCAAGGACCATCGGCATGAAGCTGGAGTTTTCGGGTGCACCGGTGATCGACGCTCCTCGGAAGGCAGTGTGGCAGCGGCTCATGGACCCAAATTTCATCGCGGCCTCGGCGCCGGGCGTCGAGACCGTAGAGGCGGTGGATCCGACCCACTTCAACGTCATCAGCGGACTCGGCATCGGGCCCATGCGGCTGCAGTTCCGGCTCGATGTCGAGCTCTCCGACATCGTCGAGGAGGAGCGGCTGCGGATGGTGGCGCTGGGTCGCGGACCCGGCTCGGAGGTCGATGTGGTGTCGCGCGTTCGGCTGGAGGACGCCGGGGCCGGGCGCACCCGTCTCGACTGGGCGGCTACGTGCAGCGTGGGCGGTGTGCTGGCCGGCCTGGGAGTCCGGATGCTCGAGGGCACCGCACGCCGGCTCACCGAGGACTTCTGGAGCGACTTCGCCCGGCGCGCCAGCGCCGGCTGAGCCCCACGGCGAAGAGGTCAGCCCCGCAGCGGCAGATCCAGGTCCTCGCCGACGATCTCCCGGGTTACCGGGGCCCGGATGGCGTGTGCCGCCGGCGCCTCGGTCCATCCCGCCGTCTCCAGCAGGACCGCCGTACGGCGGTCCACTTCCTCGGTCTCCGATCGGTCCTCGGCGACCTCCGAGGCCAGGTCGAGCCAGGAGAGCGCCTCGGCGAAGGCGTAGCGCTGGAGCGCGCTATCGCTCGCCAGCAGCGCCGAGCGATAGGCCAGAGGGCGGTTGCCGCCCTGCTCCGCGTGGCGGGCCACGTCTCCGGCCACGCCCCGCGCGTCCGGCACCGGTGTCGCCGCTTCGAGTGACTCCGCCAGCGCTCGGTGGACCTCCCGCCGACGGGTAGGCGTGAGCCGGTCGCGTACCACATGTGCGATCACCGGATGGAGGCAGCGATACGCACCCGCGCCTTCCATCACGAGGCGGCGATCAGCCAGCGCGTCGCACACGGCGGCGGCGTGGAGCCGGGAGATCCCGTGCACGTGGGCGAGCACATCCGGCCGGCAGCCGGGTCCGCCGGCCACGGCGACGGTGATGAGAATCTCGCCCAGCTCCTCGGGGAGGCGATCTACCCGCTCCGCGATGACGTCGTGCACCGTGCGGGAGAGTGGAAACTCCTTCCCTGCCTCCAGCGCCGCCGGGGCCGCCGTCCATTCGCCGCTGTTTTCGTCCGCCGCCAGCAGTCCCTGGGCGAACATCGTCTTGATCAGCTCGAAGATGTAGAAAGGATTTCCGCCCGTGATGCGATAGATCCGGCGTGCGAACCGGCGCGCGCCGGTCGGGGTGCTCACATGGCCCAGCTCCCGAACCAGCCGCCAGACGTCGTCCTCATCCAGGCCCGAGAGCGATACGGTCTCCGCGCCGGCCTTGGCCCGGAGGGTCCGGCAGAGCCGGGCGGCCGGTGCGTCGCGCTCCAGCTCACCGAGCGTGGTAGCCCCCAGCCAGAGTACCGGCGCGCGGTCCAGCCGCCGGGCGAGGAACTGGATCAACTTGCAGCTGTCTTCGTCGCACCACTGGAGATCGTCCACCGAGATCACCACCGGACGCTCCGCGGCGAGGGTGGCGATGACCTGCGCGATGCCCTCGTACAGCCGCCAGGCATCGGTCGGGTCGGGGGCCGGCTCCGGCTCGGCGAGCGCGGGGAACCGCTGCCGCAGCTCGGGCAGGAGTCTCGAGGCCTCCGTCAACCACTCGGAATCGGTCCCCGCCAGACCCGGCGCCTCCAGCGCGCCCCGCAGAGCGTCGACGATCGGCGCAAACGGCATTCCCGCCGTCGCGTCGTACCCGCGCCCTCGCAGCACGGTCGCGCCCCCGGCCACGACCGTGCGGAGAAAGTCATCCACCAGACGGGACTTGCCGATGCCCGCCTCTCCCTCGATCAGCACGATACGCCGGGCACCCTTCGCGGCGGCCTTCCAGGCGGTAACCAGGGTGTTCCACTCGTCCTCTCGGCCGATGAGACTGGCCTCGAACGAGGGAGCGCGGGCATACCACTCGTCGCTGTCCGGGGCGGGACGGGCCGGCGTGGAGTCGGTGTCGATCCGACGGCCCAGGGCGAGCAGCGCTTGGGACGGCTCGCAGCCCGTCTCGCGAAGCAGTACGGTCCGATACTCCGCCAGCCTGGCCAAGGCGGTGCCCCGGTCGCCCGCGAGATATCGGGCCTCGATGGCCACGCGGGCCGCCTCCTCGGACAGCCGGTCGCACGCCAGCCACCGGTCCGCCCGCTCCGCGGCCTCGCGCCAGCGCCGCCGGTCCATCGCATCCCGGGCCAGGGTGCCCAGCGCGCCGACATAGCGGTGAAGCAGGGCGGACCGGGTCTCCGCAACCCACTCGTCGAACTGAGGCGCGTGGCGGATGGAGAATCCGGAAAGGAACCGGGGGATGTCGACCCCCACAGCGGCCTCGGGGTCAGGCTCCGCGAGTCGGAGAAACTCCATCACTTCGCATCGAACCGGCTCGGCGAGGCTGACCAGCCTCCGGTCGCAGTGGACCACCTCGCCAAGCGAGTCACGGAGCTGCTTCAAGGCCTGGCGCAGGGACGCGCGGGCCTCCGCCTCCGGTGATTCTCCCCAGAAGAGGTCAGCGAGCGCCTCGCGGGTATGAGGCCGAGGCTCGAGCGTAAGGTAGGCGAGGAGGGCGAGCGCCTTGGCGCCGGGCTGGGGCATGATTCGCTCACCGTCGGGGCGGCCGACGGAGGGAGAACCGATCAAGGTCAACACGGCACCCGGCACGGAATGCCTCAGGGGGGATTCAGGCTGCAACCTACGCCCGATTCACGGAAGGGCAATAGCAATTCACGGGAGATTCACGGCGCTGCCCGACATTGGCGCCAGTTCTTTTTCCTGACCACCGCTGGGCGTAACTACTTTCGGAGGGTACCATGGACAGCTCCAAGGGCCAGGCCCGCAACGAGTCAACTCCGGAGCAGAAGGCCAAGGTCCGCAGCGCGACCGAGAAGGACCCTCAGGCGGTCGAGCTTTCCGTCGAAGAGCTCGAAGAGAGGATCGCCCCCCGGGCGAAGCTGTAGTCTCCCAGCGGCTCGCGAGCGCCGGCTCCCGCTGCCCGGGGGCCGGCGCTTCGCGTGTTCGGGGCACCATCTTCCGGGGGCCCTGGCATTCACGGAAGGCCGATGGCGATTCACGCCAGATTCACGCACTTGGTTCACATTGGTTTCCGAGTTGATTGTGCTTGTCCCGTGGCCGCCATACACTTTCGGAGGGTATCATGGACAGCTCCAAGGGCCAGTTCCGCATCGAGTTGACTCCCGAGCAGAAGGACAAAGTCCGCAACGCGACCGGGAAGGACGCCGAGGCGGTCGAGCTTTCGGTCGAAGAGCTGGAGGAGAGGATCGCCCCGCGGCGTAAGGGGACGATTCCCAAGTAGACTCTCCTGCGGCCCTAGCGCCGGCTCCCGGGTACCCCGGGGCCGGCGCTTCGCGCGCCCGGGCGTCCCCTTTCGCAACCGCGGCACGCGCCGCATACTCTGGCATGACCGATCTCCTGGGCGTCCCCGCAGCTTCGGTAGAGGAACTGCGCAGGGAAGTCGAGCGGCTTCGGCTCCTCCACTCGATCACCATCGAGTTCAACGCAACTCTCGATTTCGACCAACTGCTTCCGCGGGTCTTCGACCGTGTCCTCACGGCCGTAGGCGCCGGCGGCGGGTCGCTCTGGATCGCCGAGGGCGACATGCTGCATTGCCGCCTGGCGGTGGGGGGTTCGGCCGCCAAGCTGGTGGGCGCCCAGATGCCGGTTGGAACCGGCTTCATCGGCGACGTGGCCCAGAAGCAGCGGACCACCATGGTCATGGAGGCCGTCCGCGACCCGCGGTTCCAGGCGGCCACGGACACGACCGAAGACACCGTCTCCAACACCGTGATGGCCACGGCCATGGTGGCCGGCGGGGTGACCGTGGGCGCCGTCCAGGTGGTGGACAAGCGCACCGGCACCGGCGCCTTCGACGCCCACGACCGGGAGCTGCTGGAGGGCCTGGCCGCGGCCGCGGCCTCCTCCCTGCGGAATGCCCAGCTGCACGGCGCGGAGCGCCGGGCGCGGGACCTCGCGGTGCTCCTGGAGATCAGCCGGGAGATTACGGCCACTCTCGACATCGACCGGGTGCTCCAGTCGGTGGTCAACCTCGCCTCCAAGGCGCTCGACTTCGATCGCGGCGCTGTGGGCCTGTACGAGAAGGGCAAGTGCGACATCCGCGCCGTCGCGGGGCAGGAGACGGTGGACCCGGACGACCCGGCGCTGCGCGACCTCATCGCGCGCGCGGAGTGGGCGGCGGGACGCGGTGAGACGCTCTATCTGACCGACCGGGACGACCCGGCGTCCGATGCGGAGCGCCTCTTCGTCACCATCTTCGGCCAGGACCTGGCGAAGGATCAGGTGAGGAGTGGCCTGTACCTGCCGCTGAAGGATGAGGAGGGCGTGCTCGGCGTCCTGCTCTTCGAGTCGGGCTCCCCCGAATTCGCCGGCGAGACTCAGCGGGAAGTCGCCGCCATCCTCGCGAACCAGACCGGAGTCGCCCTCCGGAACGCGCAGCTCTACCACCAGGTCCCGATGGTGGACGCGCTGGGAGCCCTGGCGGCCCGCAAGCAGGCGCTGCTCGCGATGCCTCGGCAGCGGATCCGGGTGTATGGGGGAGCAGCCCTGCTGCTCCTGCTGGCCGTGACCCTGATCCGCTGGCCCCTTCGAGTCTCGGGAGTCGACCCGGTGCTGCGTCCCAGCGGCTACACCCCGGTTCGGGTCCTGGTGGACGGCACCATCGAACGGGTCGGGGTCAGGGAGGGAAGCCG
Source organism: uncultured Gemmatimonadales bacterium (assembly GCA_963826065.1). Classification (GTDB taxonomy): domain Bacteria; phylum Gemmatimonadota; class Gemmatimonadetes; order Gemmatimonadales; family GWC2-71-9; genus CAVVWJ01. The sequence continues at coordinate 202,448 of CAWGVP010000006.1, read as the reverse complement.
GGTCCAGCGCGGCGACGTGCTCGCGGTTCTCCGAGCCACGCCGCTCGCGGCCGAGCGGGAGGGCACCGCGGCCGATGCCGCCACGGCCGATCGACTCGCATCCCTGGCGGCCAGCCGGGGCGACGCCGCGGAGGAGCGGCTCCACCGCATCCGGGCCGAGGCGTTGCGCCGCGAGCTCGCTCTGCTCGACGAAGAGCTCGGCCTGACCACGGTTCGCGCGCCGGCGGCGGGACTGGTCCTGACGCCCCGGATGGAGGAGCGAACGGGCACCTCGCTCGCCGAAGGCGACCCGCTGCTCGTGCTCGGCCGCACCGACACCCTCGAGCTCGAGTTCGGAGTGGCTCAGCAGGACATTCTGCGGGTCCGCCGGGGGCAGGATGTCCGTCTTCGGGTGGACGCACTGCCCTCCCGGACCTTCGAGGGCCGAGTGACTTCGATCGCGGAGCTGCCCCGGGAGCAGGATGGCGAGATCCGGTATCCGGTCCGGGCGGCCGTGGCCAACCCCGACGGCCTGCTCAAGCCGGAAATGGCCGCACATGCGCGGGTGCTCACCGATCCCGCGTCCACGGTAACCCGGGCGCTGCGGGCGCCGATCCGCTGGGCCCGACTGATGTGGTGGAGGATCTGGTCATGAGGCGAATGGCGCTGGGCATCGCACTGGCCGGGATGGCGTGCGGGAGGCCCGCAGCGGAGGGGAGCGCCGGGAGGGTGGAGACGGGCGGAATCGCGAGGAGCGCCCCGGCGGGCGACGCCACTGTCCTGGTCACCGCCGATACCGTCACCGTCGAACTGCCGCTCTCGCTGCCCGCCCAGCTCTACGTGGAGCACGACGCGGCGATCTACGCCCGGTCCAACGGAATCGTCGAGTCCATCCTGGTGGACCTGGGGAGCAGGGTCGCGGCCGGCCAGCTGCTCGCCCGTCTGGAGAGCACCGACCAGTCCATCGCCCTGGCCCAGGCGCGCGACCGGCACGCCGACGCAAACGTGCAGGCCGAGCGGGCGCGGGCGCTCAAGACCGCGGGGGTCGTGACTCTCGCCGACTCGGAGCGGGTGGAGCTGGAGCTTCGCTCCGCGGCGCTGGTCCTCCAGAAGGCGCAGCGCGACTACGACCTCACCCGGATCGTGGCTCCGTTCGGCGGCGTCGTTACCGGACGCAGCGCCCGGATCGGGCGCCTGGTGGCCGACGGAGACTCGCTCTTTCACCTGACCGCCTTGAGTCCGGTGCTGGCATCGGTCCGGCTTCCCGAGGCGTCCGCCTTCGGAGTGAAGGTGGGAACCGAGGCCGAGGTGTCGGGCCCCCGCGGCGAGCGATCGCGCGCCCGAGTGATCAGGGCGAGTCCGGTCATCGACCCCGCGAGTGGCACCCGCGAGGTCGTCCTCCAGCTCGTCGGTGGGGACCGGCTGCCGCCGGGCAGTAGTGTCGTCCTGCGCATCGGTTCGGAGACCCGCCGGGTGGTCGCGGTCCCCCGCGAGGCGATCGGGCAGGGGTATGCGCTGGTGTGGGACGCGGATCGGACCTCGCTGCGGCAGGTGACCGTAGGCGGCGAGCTGCCCGGCGAGCGGATCGAGGTGGTGAGCGGGCTGGCCGCGGGGGAGAAGGTGGTCCGGACCGGGCCATGACCGAGCGCCCCCGACTGCGGACCGATCTGATCCTGGTCGAGCAAACCTACCGCGGGGAACAGAGCTTCATCGTCAAGGATCCCACGACCCGGAAGTATTTCCGCTTCCGCCCGGTCGAGGTCACGGTGATGCGATCGCTGGACGGCGAGCGCACCGTGGCGGAGGCCGCGGCCGCCCTGCTGGACCAGGGCTTGAAGGTGAGCGCCGCGGCGATCGGCAAATTCGCCGAGAAGCTCAAGGCCATGGGCCTGTGCGAGCGCACCCTGCGCGAGAGCTCGGTCCTGCTGATGGAGCGGCTTCGGGCCCAGCGGCGCGCCCGGCTGCGAACCGGCCGCTTCAAGGGCGATATCCTGCGCCTGCGGTGGTCCGTCGGCGATCCCGACGAGTTCATGGACCGCACCCTGCCCTACCTGCGCTTCTTCTTCACCCGCGAATTCCTGATCGCGTCCGTCGCCCTGTTCGCGGTGTACTTCGTCATCCTGGCCGCCAAGTGGTCCGAGTTCGTCCAGGAGATGGCCGACGTGTATCTCCTGCGCGCTTCGCTCGGGAGCTATGTGCTTCTCTGGGTAGTGACCATGGTCATCGTCGTGGTGCACGAGATGGCCCACGGCTACACCTGCAAGTTCTTCGGCGGGAAGGTCCACGAGATCGGCGCGATGCTGTTCTATTTCGAGCTCGCCTTCTTCTGCAACGTCAACGACGCGTGGACCTTCCCCGAGCGCAAGGCCCGTCTCTGGGTCACCGCCGCGGGCTCCTGGATCGAGATGGTCCTGGCGGGCATCGCCGCCATCGTGTGGTGGATCGCGGCCCCCGGCACGGCCATCTCCGATGTGGCGCTGGCGTTCTTCATCGTCGGAGGCCTCGCCGCCGTGCTGGTGAATCTGAACCCGCTGATCCCGCTCGACGGATACTATGCCCTGAGCGACTGGCTGGAGGTGCCGAATCTGCGCCAGCGCGCGTTCGCCCATCTGGCCTGGACCCTCAGGACTCGCTGGCTCGGCCAGGACCTGCCGATGCCCCCGGCCGACGAGCGGGAGCAACGGATCTTTCTCCTGTTCGGCACACTCGCCACTGCATACACCGGGATGATCTTCGTCGTCGCCAGCACGATCGCCTACAGCTGGCTGTCCCGGATATTCGGAACCATCGGTGTCGTCGCGCTCCTGGTCAGTGTCTGGTTCGCCACCCGGCCGCTCCGGCGGAACCTGCGCCAGGTCGTGGCCCACGCCTGGCGGGAGCTGTGGGCGAAGTGGTCCGCGAGCGGGGGGACGCGGCGGGCCGGAACCGTGCTGGGAGCCCTCGCGGTCCTGCTCGCGCTGGGTGGCTTCGCCCCCTGGCCGATCACCGTCACCGGACCCTTCGTCGTTTCCCCCGCAACCACCGGGGTCCTGGTGGCGCCGGATAGCGGCGTGGTGGCCGAGGTGCTGGTCCGGGAGGGAAGCCGGATCGGGCCGGGAGCCCGGCTCGCCGTGATCAGGAACCTCGAGCTCGAGCGGGACGTGGCGGCGACCGCGCTTGCGGTGGACTCGCTGGGGCTGCGGGTGGCCCAGGCGCGCGCGGCGGGCCGTGAGGGCGAGGTGGCACGCATCGCGGCCGAGGCTCGGGCCGAGGCCGCCCGGCTCGGCGGGATGGAGGATCGGGTTCGCTCGCTGGTGATCCGGACTTCCGAGGGAGGGGTGGTGGCGTCGCCGCGGCCGGACACCCTGGTCGGCCGGACGGTGTCCCTCGGCGACACGCTGCTCCGCATGGCGGGGGACGGGGTCGAGGCCCGCATTGCCCTGGCCGGGGCCGGGGCCTCGCTGGCACGTGAGGGGCAGCGGGTCCGACTGATCTCCCATGCCGACCCGGCGTATCGGGTAGAGGCCTCCCTGACCGGCGTCGCAGCGTCGGCCTCGCCCGACGGCCTGGTGGAATCCCGGGTCCGATTGGCCGCGGCCGACGCGCTCCGGCCGGGCATGACCGGGGAGGCCCGGATCACCCTTCGGGAGAGCAATATCTGGGGCGCGCTCTGGTGGGCGATCCGGAGCCGGATCCGGACCGACGTCCTGCTCTGAGGCCGTTGCGGCATTGTGCCTTGCGCACCGGACCGCCGGGCGCGAGAATGAGAGTATCCTCCACCGGGAACCAGCCATTCCGCGGGACCTGCTTCCGCTGGTGCAACGCGCCTTCGACGGGAAATACCAGGTCGAGCGCGAGATCGGGAAGGGCGGTAACGCCCGGATCTATCTCGCGCGCGACGGGGACGGTCATCGCGTCGCCCTGAAGGTCCTGCACCCCGAGCTGCTGGTCAGCGTCGCCGCCGACCGGTTCCTCCGGGAGATCCGGCTGTGCTCCCAGCTCCAGCATCCGCACATCGCCCGTCTGCTCGACTCCGGCGAGCGGGACTGGATCGTCTACTACGTCATGACGTACGTCGAGGGTCCCACGCTGCGCGAGCACCTCGCCCGCGTGGCTCGGCTGCCTCCGGGAGAGACCATGCGCCTGGCGGACGACCTGCTCGACGCGCTGGACCACGCCCACGCGCACGGCATCGTTCATCGCGACGTCAAGCCGGAGAACGTGGTGATGGCCCCCGAGGGAGCGGTGCTGCTCGATTTCGGCATCGCCCGCGCCGTGGCGGCCTCGGGCAGCGACCGGCTGACCCGCTCGGGGATCGCGGTCGGTACCTCGACCTACATGAGCCCGGAGCAGATCACCGCGCTCAAGGAGATCGACCGCCGGAGCGACATCTACTCGCTCGGCTGCGTGCTCTTCGAGTGCCTGGCGGGGAACCCGCCGTTCACCCACCGGAACGAAGCGGTGGTCCTGCAGCTTCACCTCACCCAGCCGGCGCCCGATCTTCGTACGGTGCGGCCCGACACGCCACGGGAGCTGGCCGAAGGGATCGGGCGGGCGCTGGCGAAGGCCCCCGAGGCCCGGTGGCAGACCGCCGCGGCCATGCGCGAGTCGCTGGCCGGCGTGAGGGTCTAGCGAAGACTTCCACCCGCTTATCTTGCAGGTTCCGGACACCTCCTTTCGAGGCAATTGAGTGGCAGACGTACTGGAGCAGCTTCGCGCCGCGCTCGGCGACCGATACGAGGTCGACCGACTGGTGGGCGAAGGCGGCATGGCCACGGTCTTCCTGGCGAAAGACCTGCGCCACGGCCGCAAGGTCGCCATCAAGACCCTGAGGGCCGAGCTCGCCGTCTCCATCGGCGCCGAGCGGTTCCTCCGGGAGATCCGGCTCGCCGCCAACCTCCAGCACCCCAATGTCCTCGGCCTGTACGACTCGGGCGAGGCGGACGGCATCCTGTACTACGTGATGCCGTTCATCGAAGGCGAGTCGCTGCGGAACCGGCTCGACCGCGAGCAGCAGCTTCCCCTCCACGATGCCGTGCGGATCACCCGCGAAGCCGCGGAGGCGCTGGCCTACGCCCACGAGCACGGCGTCGTCCACCGCGACATCAAGCCGGAGAACATCCTGCTCCAGAACGGCCACGCTCTGGTGGCGGACTTCGGCATCGCCCGGGCGGTGGACGCGGCCGGGGAGAAGCTCACCCAGACCGGAATGGCCGTGGGCACGCCGCACTACATGAGTCCGGAGCAGGCGCTGGGCGCCGACCACGCCGACGGCCGGAGCGACGTCTACAGCCTGGGCTGCGTGCTCTACGAGCTGCTCGCCGGGCAGCCGCCGTTCGACGGCCCCAATTCGCGGGCGATCCTCGCGCGGCACGCCATGGAGCAGGTGCCGAGCATCCGGATCGTGCGACAGTCGGTGCCGGAGGAGCTGGAGGACATCGTGCTCCAGGCGCTGGAGAAGACTCCGGCCGACCGATTCCAGAAGATGAGCGACCTGGCCGAGCTGCTCGCCGATCTGGAGCCCACCCTCGCCACCCGGCGGACCACGTCGCGGGGAGTACCGGCCGTTCGCCGGAGCACCTCGGGCGGAGTGAAGGCGGTGGCGGTCCGCCGAACCACGCCGGTGGCGATTCTGGGCGAGAAGTGGGGCACCGGCGTGCGGCTGTGGTCGATCTCGGCGGGGCTGCTTGCGGCACTGGCCGTCGGCGGCGTCGCCGTGTGGCGGCTCGCCTTCGATCCGGGAGCGAGCGCCGCCGAGGACCCCTCCATCGACAAGAACCGGATCGCGGTCCTCTACTTCGAGAACCGCAGCGGGGCGGACTCGTTGAGCTATCTGGCCGACGGCCTCACCGAGGCGCTGATCCAGGAGCTGAGCGAGGTGAAGCCGCTGCAGGTGATCTCGCGCAACGGCGTCAGCGCGTTCCGCAACACCAGCGCGCCTCCCGACAGCATCGGCCGGGCGCTCAAGGTCGGGACGCTGGTGGAAGGGACCATCGCCCAGTCGGGCGAGCGGCTTCGGGTGAGTGTCTCGCTGCTCAACGCCACCAGCGGCGACGTGATCGGGAGCAGGACGCTGGAGCGGCCGCGCAACGAGATCTTCGCGCTGCAGGACGACCTGGCCAAGGAGGTCTCGATCTTCCTCCGGCAGCGGCTGGGACAGGAAATCGCGCTGGAGCGCACCCGGGTCGGGACCGACAACACCAAGGCGTGGGAGCTGCTGCAACAGGCGGGGAAGCTGAGCAAGGACCTGGAGCCGCTCCTGGCGGCCAGCGACACCGCCGCGGCGGGGCGCCGGCTGGCGGAGGCCGATTCCCTGCTCGCCGCCGCGGAGAAGCTGGATCCGAACTGGGTAGCACTGCCGGTCGAGCGCGGCTGGCTGTCGTACCATCAAACCGACCTGATTCCGGACTTCGACAAGGACCTGTACGACAAGTGGACCGCCCACGGCCTGCTCCACGCCACCCGGGCCCTGACGCTCGTCCCCAAGGATCCCGATGCCCTCGAGCTCAGGGGGACGCTGAACTATTTCCGCTGGCTCCTCAATCTCGAGCCCGACGCGGCCCGGGCCAAGGAGCTGATCACCGGAGTCGAGGCGGACCTGCGGGCGGCGGTGACCGCGAAGCCGACGGCGGCCCGGGGCTGGTCGCTGCTGAGCCACCTGCTCATCGGCCAGGGCCAGACGGCGGAGGCGAAGCTCGCGGCACTCCGGTCCTACGAAGCGGACCCCTACCTGTCGAGCGCGAAGCAGACCCTGTACCGACTGTTCTCGACCTCGTACGACACCGAGGATCGGGTGGAAGCCGGTCACTGGTGTGACGAGGGCTATCGCCGCTTCCCGGACTATTTCCGCTTCACCGAGTGCCAGCTCTACATCCTGGGGATGCCCGGGGGTGAGAAGCCCGACATTCCCAAGGCATGGGAGCTGGTGGAGCAGCTGGTGCGGATCACGCCGGCCAATCAGCGCGCCTTCCAGACACTGTACGGACAGATGCTGCTCGGCATGGTCCTGGTCCGAGCGGGGCTGCCGGACAGCGCCCGGGCCCTGGCGGCGCGCTCGCGCGGGAACATCACCATCGACCCGACCCGGGATCTCGCCTATTACGAAGCCATGTTGCGAGGGCAGCTGGGAGACCGGGACGAGGCGTTCAGGCTGCTGGGCACCTACCTGGCGGCCAATCCGCAGCGGCGCGACGGCGTCGCGCGCGACGAAACCTGGACCATGCGCGAACTGCGCAGCGATCCGAGGTTCGCCACCGTGGTGGGCACTCCGAACTGAGGAGTGAGGCAGGCGAGCAACGCCTGGCGTGGCGAGGGAGCCCACGCCCGCGGTGCAAGTTATTGCATAACACCACCCCCCAACAGCTTACAAGACTGGCACTCCCCCAGCCGGCCGGGCGTAAGATTTGCTGACACTGTTGAAGATTCGGTCAGCTCACGGTATTGTTTGAGCTTCCACATTGACCCGCGCCAAGCCAACTTCACCCCAAGGAGCCCTCCCCCCATGGGCATCCGTCGTTACGCGCCACTGCTCCTCGCGCTGGTCGTCGTCACAGCGTGCGGCGAGCAGGAGCAGGCCGACAGCGTCACCGGCCTGCAATTCGCGAAGCCCCAGCCGCCACCCACGGCGACCTGCGATGCGAACTCGCTGAACAGCCTCATCTCCGGCTACTTCCCGGGGAGCAGCAGCACTCCCATCAAGACGCTCAAGGATGCGATGGTCGCCGCGACCGGCACGGCCAACCGTGACGCGGGGTTCGCAATCCTGGACTCGATCGGCTCGCTGTCACGCAACCCTAACGTGACGACGAATCCGGCCGCGGGATCGCTGCTGGCCCAGGGAATCATCAAGTGCATGGATCTCGAGGTGGCGGAGTTCGATCCCGCCTTCCCCGCGGACCCGATCTACGACTTCACCAAGGCGCTCACCCAGGCCACCGGTGGAGCCTTCTACGTGCGTGGGGGCAACGCGACGGGTACCGCCACGGTGGTCGGTGCGTTGATCGAGCCCGGCCCGGACACCACCGTCCTGTCCGGCGTCGCGCCGGTTCCCGAGGATCCGAGCTGGGTCAGTATCCTCGACGGGAACATCGGCAGCGACGGGCGAGTGCTGCTGTACGGGTATCCGGTGACGCTCAGTCCGCTGGTGTACGAATGGGCCACGATCCCGCCGGCGGCGGATTTCAATCCCGGCGCCATCGTCGCGGTGTGCGATGACAACACCGCGACCAACCTGATGGTGTTCGAGACCAACATCGGAGTGCTCCAGTATTCCAGCGGCAATGCCATTTGCGCGGCGCCCATATCGCTGGTACTGCGTGAGAGCGGATGGGGTCCCCGTGCGCTCGCGGCTCGCCTCGCGCGGGTGTTGGCACCTTCCACCCTGTACGCCGCGGTCGAGACCAGGTCCGGATCCGGTGGGACCATCCGGACGGTCAAGAGCAAGTTCAGCACCGAGCCGGTGAGCACCGTGAGGCTCGACTTCGTGAAGGAGCCTCCACGGACCATGAGGCTCAACGTGGAGTATGAGGTGATCGTTCGAGCCACCACGGTCGTGAAAGGCAATGTCGAAGGGGTGGACGGAGGCTGCGTGTACCTGGTAGGCTCCACCAACAACGGACAATTCACTGAGCTCGGGGGAACGAGAGATCCCTCCTGCCAGAGCCTCGCCAAGGCCGCATTCGATAAGACCGAGACTACGGAGATCGATGGCGAGAAGGCCGCCGGCTACGCGGTGTTCGTGCTGAGGGCGACCAAGACCGGCGGGCTCACGATCACGGCGACGGCGACCGACGACCAGGGCAGCCCCATCGGCTTGCTGGGCCGGGACGGCCAGACGTTCCTGAGCGATTCGGTGAGGACGAACGTCAAGCCCTGATCGCGTTGCGTCGGAACGAGCATCAAAGGCGGCCCCCTAGCGGGCCGCCTTTCGCTTTACCCCCTAGCCGGACGCAAGCCTTCGCACAGCCCGGAGCACCCGACGCTGGGCGGCGGAGTCCCGTGCCGCGAGAAAAATGGTGTCGTCCCCCGCGATGGTCCCCACGATGTCCGGCCAGGCCAGGCGGTCGAGTGCTACTGCCACCCGGTTCGCCTCGCCCGGCGGCGTGTGCAGCACGATGAGCGCGTCGCCCGCGGACTCGCAGGTCAGCACGCCATCCGCGATGCGGCGCTCGTCGGGATCCTGCACTACGTCCGTCCGGGGAGGCCGCCGGTACGCACCGTCCACCTTCACCAGCCGGAGCGACGCGATATCGCGGCTGACCGAAGACTGGGTCACCTCCCATCCCTCGGTGGCCAGCGCGTCCGCCAGCTCCTCCTGAGTGTGTATGGCTCGGGTGCTGACCAGCTCGAGGATCTTCAGGTGCCGCTTCCGGCGATCGGCCGTCATCGCAACGGTTTCCTCCGCGAGCGCGGGCGCCTGGCCTCACCCGCCAGCCGAGCAATCGCCCCCTGGAACCGGCGGCGCTCCTTCTCGGCCCAGCGCCGGGCGATGCGCGCCCGCCCGGCGGCCTCCCGGATGCCGAGATCACCGAGGCCGCCGGTCCCGCTCCGCCGCGCCAGGATGCGCCGTGCCGGCGGCCGCTCGAAGACCTCGCCTCGACCGAGCGCGGCCGCGACCTCCCGATAGGCCAGCCGGAAGGCGCTTCCCTCCTCCACCCGCCGCATCACCTCGTCGGTCGCCAGCGCGCCACCGGAGAGCGCGGCAGCGCATCGCCCGCGGTCCACGCCGAGTCGCGGCACCGCCTCCGTCATGGCAGCCAGCATCACCTCGGTGCGCTCCAGCCCCCGCATCAGGGGCTCCTTCAGCAGCTGAAAGTCGCGGTGATAGCCGCTCGAGAGCTTGGACTTCACCTGCAGTATGGAGCAGAGGTCGCCTTCGAGGGCGGCTGCGCGGGCGCGGGTGAGCTCGAAGAGGTCCGGATTCCGCTTGTGGGGCATGATGCTCGACCCAGTCGCCAGCTCGGCGGGCAGCGTCAGGTATCCGAACTCCTCGGCACTGTAGAGAACCACGTCCTGTGCCAGCCGGGCCAGCTCATGACCCAGTTGGGTGCACCAGAAGAGCGCGGCCGCCTCGAGCTTCCCTCGCCCGCCCTGCACCGTCGCCACATTGCGGTCGAGTCCCGCGAATCCGAGCGCCTTGGCCGCCGCTTCCCGTCTGAGCGGCAGCGGCACGCCGTACCCCGCCGCGCTGCCGAGCGGCGAGCGGTCCACCCGAGTCCAGAGCTGATCCAGCGCCTCGATGGTATCGAGGAGTCCTTCCGCGAGCGCACCCGCCCACAGCCCGACCGACGAGGGCATCGCCCGCCGCTGATGGGTGTAGCCCGGCCAGAGTACCTGCCGGTGCCGACCGGCGAAGGCGAGCAGCCCCCCGGTCAGCTCGAGCGCGTCGGCGTGGAGCGCCAGCAGCCGGTCCTTGAGATAGAGCCGGAGATCACAGGCTACCTGATCGTTGCGCGACCGGCCGGTGTGCAGCCGCTCGCCCAGTCCCGGCAGCCGTCGGGTCAGCCACTCCTCGATCGCGGTGTGCACGTCCTCCTGGTCGGGGCGCAGCTCCAGCCGCCCGCGATCCACCGCGGCCAACGCCTGACGCAGACCCTGGCGGAGGCGCGCGTGATCGCGGACTCCGAGCAGGCCGGAGGCGCGCAGACCTTCGATGTGCCCCAGGCTGCCCAGCACGTCCCAGCGCAGGAGGCGAGCATCCCAGGCACGGTCGTCGGCCGCAGTGTGCTCCAGCAGCCGCCGGTCGAGTCCGGCTCCCGAGCCCCACAGCGTCCTGGGCTTCATGTCTCGGGCCGAGTCAGGTATTCGCGGGCGACACCGGCATAGAATCCTCGCGCCGCGGTGACCTCGGGAAGGTCCACGTACTCGTCCGGGGTGTGCGAGCGACGGCTGGTACCGGGCCCGGCCTTGATCGCGTCCGCGTGGCGGAGGAATACCCAGTCGGAGCAGGTCGGGCTCCCGAACTGCGCCGCGTCCGGGCGAGCTCGGCGGGCCGCGGCCAGCAGGCGGGAGCCGGCCGGCGTCTCGCACGGCACCAGGCGGCGAGAGGTGACCACCACTTCGGAATCGAGTTGCTGGCGGAGCAGGTCCGCGATCTCCTCGTGGGTCCAATCCGGCGTGCTGCGGACGTCGAGGATCGCGGTGGCGACGGGTGGGGTGACGTTCCGGCTCACCCCGGCATCGAGCATCGTGGCTGTCGCCGTGGTGCGGCCGAGCACCGGGTGCGCGCGGCTCTGGAACAGCTCCTCCAGCCGGAGGAGATCCCGCGCGAGCACCAGCACGGCGTTGACGAACTCGCCGTCGGCGGCGGCGTACCCGGCATGGCGCTGATCGCCCCGGGCGACGAGGTCCACCATCATGAGCCCGCGCTGCGCCGTGGCGATCTGGAGGTTGGTGGGCTCACCGACGACCGCCGCATCGATCGGACCGGCCCGATCCACGGCGCGCTCCATCGTCGTGTGCTTGGTTTCCTCCCCGTAGCCGAGGATGACGAGCAGCCGGCCGCATTCGAGCGCCGCCCGCTCGGCGAGGTCCTTCGCGGCGGTCACCATCGCGGCCACCGAGGCCTTGGCGTCTCCCGAGCCCCGGCCGTAGAGCCGGTCGCCCTCGATGGTGGGGGTGAAGGGATCGCGGGTCCAGCCGGCACCGGGCGGGACGACGTCGAGGTGGGAGACGAGGGCGAGTGTCGGTCCCGGGCGGCCGGCAGGCACCTCGATCCGCACCGAGGTGTCGTCCCGCACGGTGTCGAGGCCCCATCCGCGGGCCCGTCCCTCCACGAAGGCGGCCACGGCCGCCTCCTCTCCGCTCACCGACGGGATGGCGACCAGCTCCTCCAGCAGCGTCAACTCATCCTGCAAGATCCACCCCGAGGTACGTCGCCTTCTCCTTGCGCCCGACGATCATCGTCCCGCAGCCGGCGCCGGTGAAGACCTCGAGGAGGAGCGCATCGGGCGCGCGACCGTCGATGATATGGGTGCGCTCGACACCCCCGGTGGCCGCGCGGATGCACGCTTCGACCTTGGGCCGCATCCCACCGCTCAGCACACCGCTGGCCATGAGGCCCGCGAGGTCGTCGGGGTCCGCGAAGGTGACGAGGGTGGAGGGGTCGTTCCGGTCGCGGAGCACGCCCGGCGCGCCGGTGAGGAAGATCAGCTTCTGCGCCCGCATGGCGACGGCGATCGACTCGGCGACGGTGTCGGCGTTGACGTTGAAGACCTCGCCGTCCTCTCCGCCCGCGAGGCTCGCCACCACCGGCACGAACCGCGCCTCCACCAGCGTGCCGAGGATCCGGGGGTCCACCCGATCCACGTCGCCCACGTGGCCGTAGTCCACCTTGACCGTCCCGCCCGCGTCGTCCACCACCTGCACCGGTGGCCGGCGATGCGCCGTGATGAGATCGGCGTCCACCCCGCTCAGCCCCACCGCCTGCACCCGGTGTGCCCTGAGCGCCGCGAGCAAATCGACGTTGAGCTGCCCGGCGTACACCATCTTCGCCACCTCGAGCGCGGCGTCGTCGGTGACACGGCGGCCCGCGACCATGCGGGGCTCCGCGCCGAGCCTGCGACTCAGGGCGGTGGCCTGGGGACCTCCGCCGTGGACCACCACCAGGCGGATGCTGAGCGACGACAGGAGCGCGAGCTGCTGGGTCACCTGCTCCAGCACCTCCGGCTGGGCCAGTACCTCGCCGCCCAACTTGACCACGAAGACCTGGTCGCGGTATGCGCGCACGTAGCGCAGCGCGCCCTTGAGGCCGGCAATGCCGCGGGTGGTGTCGATGCTCATCTGCCGCCCGTGCCAAGCAGCTCCAGCAGCAGCGCCCGCTGCGCGTGCAGCCGGTTCTCCGCCTGGTCCACCACGACCGAGTTGGGCCCGTCCAGCACGGCGTCGTCGATCTCCACGTTGCGGCGCACCGGGAGGCAGTGCATCACGATTCCCTTGCCGCCCCGGGTGGACTTCAGCCGCCCGGGCGTGAGCCGCCAATCGCGCAGCGCCGCGCGCTGGGCGGCCTCCTCCTTCGGATCGCCGTAGAGCTTCACCGAGCCCCACGACTTCACGTACACCGCGTCGGCACCGACCGTCGCCTCGTCGGGGTCTTCGATGATGTGGACGAACTCCCCTCCCGACTGCTGCGCGATCCGGCGGATCAGCGCCGTGTCCTCCGGGTCGAGCTCGTATCCGGGCGGCCGCGCGATCACGATCTCCATGCCGAGCCGGGCCGCCGCGAGCGCCGCGCTGGCCGGCACCGCGGTCGGGAGCGCCTTGGGATGCCACGCCCAGGTGAGGACGAAGCGCTTGCCCGAGGTCTCCCCCAGACGTTCGCGGAGGGTCATGGCGTCGGCGAGCGCCTGGCAGGGGTGGCGACGCGCCGACTCCAGGTTGATCACCGGCTTCTCACAGTGGCGGGCGAAGCTCCGAAGGACCGGATCCTGGCGGGCGACGGACCAGTCGGACCCCCGGGGGAAGGACCGCACGCCGAGCGCGTCCGCGTAGCGACCGAGCACCCGCGCCGCGTCCACGACGTGCTCGACGCTGTCGCGGTCCATCACGGCACCGGTCTCGGTCTCCAGCGCCCAGCTTCCCCGGCCCGGCTCCAGCACCACCGCGTGGCCGCCGTGGAGGAACATGGCCGTCTCGAAGCTGGTGCGGGTGCGCAGGCTCGGATCCATGAAGACCATGGCCAGCACCTTCCGCTCCAGTCCGCCGCTGATCTCGCCGCGCTTGACCCGATTCGCCAGGGCCAGCAGGGCATCCACCTCTTCGGTGGACCAGTCCTCGAGCGCGAGGAAGTCGCGCTTGGTCACGCGAGCACCTCCTTGAGTCCCGCCAGCACCAGGTCGGCCTCGTTGGCGGAGAAGGACAGTGGCGGCATCAGCCGCAGCACCCCCGGGTCCGACGCGGTGCCGGTGATGATCCGGCGCCCGAAGAGGGCGCGCTGCACCTCGACCGCCGGCCGGTCGAGGTGGAGACCGAGCAGGAGCCCGCGCCCGCTGACGTGCCGGACGCCGAGGGCGCGAGCTCCGCGGCTCAACCGGTCGCCGACCCGAACGGCGTTCTCGATCAAGCCGTCGCGCTCGATCACGTCGAGCGTGGCGAGCGCGGCCGCACAGGGCACCGGGCCGCCCCCGAAGGTGCTGCCGAGGTCGCCGGTGCCGATGGAGGCGGTCACCGCCGGCGTCGCGATCACGGCCCCGATGGGCAGGCCCGACGCGAGCCCCTTGGCCAGCGTCAGCACGTCGGGCACGACGCCAACGGCCTCCGCCGCGCTGAAGGCACCGCAGCGCCCCACCCCGCACTGCACCTCGTCGAAGATCAGGGTGGCGCCGTGCCGGTGGCAGACCCGGCGGGCGGCGCGCAGGAAGTCGGCGCTGAGAGTCCCGCGCGCCGGACAGACCCTGCACCGGCTCCAGGATGACCGCGGCGACGCTCTCGTCCACCGCGGCCTCGAGGGCGGCCACATCGTCCACCGGCACCTTGCGGGAGAGAGGAATGCCGCTCCGCGCAGCCGCCTCCTCGTAGCGCGGACCGTCGGTGCACGCGAGCGTGCCGACCGTCCGGCCGTGCCATCCGCCGCGCAGCGATACGACCGTGGTGCGGCCGGTCGCCCTGCGGGCCAGGTGCAGCGCGTTCTCGTTCGCCTCCGCGCCGGAGTTGCAGAAGAAGACCCGGGCCAAGGGCTCGGGGCAGAGCGCGGCCAGCCGCTCGGCGAGCCGCTCCCGAAGCGGATGCGGCACCGCGGTCGAGTAGAAGAGCAGCGCGCCGGCCTGCGCCGCGATGGCGCCGACGACGTCGGGATGGGAATGGCCCGTCGCCGCCACCGCGTGACCGCCGTACGCGTCGAGCCACTCGTTGCCCTGTTCGTCCACCAGCCAGGAACCATGCCCGCGGACCGGGCGGATGGGAAACTGGGAGTACACCGGAAGAAGGGCGGACGGGCGGAAGGGCGGAAAGGCGGAAGGCTTCGCCGATGCGCCGGCAATCGAAACCTCAGCGGAGCCTTCCGCCTTTCCGCCCTTCCGCCCGTCCGCCCCTTTCGCTCCCGCTCTCAACATGGAAAAATCCCCCCCGCTCTCAGCCCCGCCGTCTCCTCGATGCCCAGCGCCAGGTTCATCGCCTGGATCGCCTGCCCGCCGGCGCCCTTCACCAGATTGTCGATCGCCACGGTCACCTGCACCTCCCTGCCGTCTGCGCTCTCCGCCGCGTGGATGAGGGCATAGTTGGTTCCCACCGCGTGGGTGAGCTCGGGCGGCGCATCCAGCACCCTGACGAACGGCCTCCCCGCGTAGGCCTCCCGGAACCAGCCGGCCGCGACGGTGCCGAGGTCGCCGGTGCCGATCGCGGAGTCGCGAGGCAGATAGGCGTGGAGGGTGAGATAGATGCCGCGAACGAACGGGCCCGAGTGAGTCAGCAGCCGGGCGGTCGCGCCGGGACGGCCCACCCACTGGCGCCAGGACTGGAGCACCTCCGCCTCGTGCCGGTGCCCCAGCACCGAGTAGGCGAAGAGGTTGTGCGCCCGCATGGGATGATGGGTGGTGGGCTTCGGCTGCACGCCGGCGCCGCTGGACCCGGTCACCGCGAAGATCGAGGGCGACAGGTCGAGCCCGGCCCGCGCCAGGGGATAGAGCGCGAGCTGCGCCGCGGTGGCGAAGCAGCCCGGCGCGGCCAGCGCCCCGGCTCCGCGGAGGCCCGCGCCGAGCACGTCGGCCAGGGCGTAGCAGAAGCGGGGCAGCAGCTCGGGCGACGGGTGGGGACCGTAGTACCGCTCGTAGAGGGTGCGGTCGCGTACCCGGAAGTCGGCGGCGAGGTCCACCACCAGTCCCGGCTTCGCGGCGAACACCTCGGCCGCGACGCGCGACGATTCGCCGTGCTCCAGGCAGAGGAAGACGACGTCGCGGCCGCGAGCGATCTCGCCGGGCGTGGCGCTGGAAAATCGCGCGTCGGAGAGGGCGGCCAGCGCCGGGTGGGCGTCGGCCACCGCCGCGCCGCCGCGACTCCGGCTCGTGGCGACGCACTCCCTCACTTCGGGATGCTGATACAGGAGACGAAGCAGCTCCCCGCCGGCATATCCGGCGGCCCCCACCACGGCGACGTTCACGAGACCGCGACGGCGGCGAGGCCCTCGGCCTTTTCCGCCCACTCGGTCATCGAGGCACGGACGGCGCCCACCAGGCCGGCCGCATCGCGCCGGGCGTTGTGCGCCGGGAGACCGAGGCCGCCGGTGATGTAGACCTGCCCCACCTCGTTGTCGGTGGCCGGCCCGGTGATCGCGGTGACGGGCAGCGCGAACTCCCGCTGCATCAGCTCGACCGCGCCCCAGCAGGCCACGGGATCGGGCGCGGCCATCACGTACGCGGCACCGACCGAGGTCAGCTCGGCATCGCGCAGGATGTCCTGCACCCCGTACTCGCCGAGGATGCCGTCGCCCAGCTCGGCCACGATCACGTCGGGCTTGGAGGCGGCGAGACGGTTGAAGATGCCCTTGGCTGTGGAAACCGTGACGCCCGGATGGGTGCTGGCGATGCCGACGTCGTTGAAGGTGAGTGCCGCGACGGCGCCCGCGTCGAGCATCGAGAGCGCGTCCCGCATGAGCGACACGCCGGTGAGCTTCGCCGCGGCCACCCGGAGGCCGCCGCGCGCGAGGCCGCGCACCAGCTCGGTGGCGGCAACCGTCTTACCGGCGTTCATGCAGGTGCCGGCGATGTACACCACCGGCACCCGGCTCTCCAGCACGTCGGAGGGCGGCACCGCACGGTCGCGGATGTGAGCCGGCCGGCCGACCCTGTCGCCCAGCTCGGGAAAGGCGAGGATGGCCCCGAGTACTTCCGCCTTGAACGGCGGGCCGATGTCGGGGTTGACCGAGGTGCAGCGACCGAGAATGCCGCCCAGGTTGAGGACCTCGATCGTGTCGCCCACGGCCAGGTGGGAGGGCACCACTCCGGCGTAGCCGCGGAGCGCCCGGCGGGTGCCGAGCACACCGGCCAGGACGTCGCCTCCGCGGAGGGACAGCATCCGGCCGGTGACGTCCTCCACCGTGTTGTAGGTGGACTTGTCCTCCAGGATCCGCACCGCCAGGACGTAACCCTCCGCCGCCACGATCTCGTCGCCCACGATCACCTCGGGGGAGAGCGCGGCGTTGCGGGTGGCGCTGGCGATCCGATCGAGCCGGACTCGGGTGGTCACGACCATGGTGGTGTTCCTCGGGGTTGCATGGGTGGGGTCACTCCGCCGAGGCCCGCGCCGCCAGCAGGGACGGCACGGCCGACACGCGGGCGAAGGCCCGCGCTTCGTCGCCGGTCCAGAGCCGATTCTCCTCCCCATAGGTCGCGATGGACGTATCCATCATGGAGTGGGGACTGCGGGTCCCCACCACCTGGAACCGGCCGGGGCCGAGCTGGATGCGGGTGTCGCCGGTGACGCGCGCCTGCGAGCTGGTGATCAGCGCCTCGATATCGCGGAGGGCGGGGTCGAAGTAGTGACCCTCGTGGAGCCGATCGCCGTAGAATCGGCCGAGCTGGTCCTTCCAGAAAGTCTGCCATTTGGTGAGCACCAGCTTCTCCAGCTCGCGGTGGGCAGCGATGAGAATCAGGGCGGCGCCGGCCTCGAATCCGATCCGCCCCTTGATGCCCAGCGCGGTCTCACCGAGATGGATGCCGCGCCCGATCCCGTACGCTTCCGCCGTCTCGCCCAGGCGCGCCACCAGGGCGGGCCCGCCCAGGGGCACCCCGTCGAGCGACACCGGGAGACCGCGCTCCCAGCCGAGGACGATCTCCCCCGGCGCGGGGGCGCCGGCCGGCGGATCGACCAGCTCCGCCGGCGGACCGGCCCAGGTGTCGTGGGTCCATCCCCCGCCCCACGTCGTCCCCCACAGCCCCCGGTTGATGCTGTAGCTGCCGGCGCGCGACGGTACCGGCAGGGCGCGCGCCTCGAGATAGGCGATGGCCTGCTCCCTTCTGATGCCCGCGTCGCGAATCGGCGTCACGATCGCCAGCTCGGGGGCCAGCACCCGGAGCGCGACGTCGAAGCGCACCTGGTCGTTGCCCGCGCCGGTGGAGCCGTGGGCCACGGCCGCCGCCCCGATGCTGCGGGCCACGTCCACGACCGACAGGGCCTGCTGGGTCCGCTCCGCGGCCACGCTCAGCGGATAGACCTCACCCCGCAGGACATTGCCCTGGATGAGGTAGCGCACGAACCGGTCGTAGACCCGCTCCCGGGCGTCCACCTCGTGGTGCGCCACGGCGCCGACCGCGTCGGCCTGGCGCCGGATGGCGGCCCGGTCGGCGGCGCTGGAGCCGCCGGTGTCCACGTAGACCGTGTGCACGGTCCAGCCGTCTTCGGCGAGCCGGGGGACGCAATACGAGGTGTCGAGCCCGCCGGAGAAGGCGAGGGCGATAGTGCCAGTCTGCATAATGCATGAATATGCGATAATGGAGGGACAGCACAAGGGGACCCACGGGACCGGCCGACTACCAATCCTCCGCCACCGCCTGCACCAGCTCCGCGAGGTGCGCCACGTCCCGCAGGTCCGCCACCTCCACCGGCGAATGGGAATAGCGCAGCGGCCAGGCGAGCGGCACGTCGGGCACCCCGAACTCGGCGAAGGCGGACCCGTCGTTGCCGCCGTTGGTGGCACCCACCTGGAGCGGGATCCCCCGCGCGCTCGCGAGCGCGACCAGCGAATCGAGCAGCGGCGGCGGCGTGACGGCGCTGTTGTCCAGCGCCCGGGCCACCGGTCCCTTTCCCAACGGCGCGACCGCGAAATTCCGGAGCTCCAGCGGTGAGTCGGCGGAGACGAAGGTATCGACGGCGTGCACCCGGGCCGCCCGCAGACCCAGTGCCCGCGCCGCCGCTCGCGCACCCTCCAGGCCGATCTCCTCCCGCACGCTCCAGAGGAAGATCACCGTGTGGCGCAGCTTCCCGCGATCGAGCCGCCGGAGCGCCATCACCTGCGCGGCGGACCCCACCCGGTCGTCGAACGAGCGGGCCGTGGCCCGGTGCCCGGCGAGACGCACGTACTCCTTCGGACTGGTGACGGTGTGTCCGGTCCTGATCCCCAGCGCCTCGACCTGCCGCCGGCTGCTCATGCCGACGTCCACATGCAGAGGCTCGGCCTCACCAGACGCCGCGGCCGCGGAATCCAGCGGCTGGAAGACCCCGGGGACGGGTGCGCGGCCGCCATGCACGAGTGCCGGGCGTCCGGCCCAGAGGGACGGAAAGATTCCGCCCCGCGATCTGACCTCGAGCAGGCCGTCCTCGCCGACCGCGGTCACCTCGAAGCCCACTTCGTCCAGGTGGGCGACCAGAACCACGGTCGGCTCCCCGCGGCCCACCGTCACCCACAGGTTGCCCGCCGAATCCACCTCCGGCCTTGCCCACGTGGGCAGCAGCCGGCGGACCGCGTCGCGGACCGGCGCCTCCGACCCGGACACGCCGTAGCTCTCCACCAGGGTCTTGAGCACCGCCTCCGTCTCCCGCAGCCGCTCGGCGTCCTGCGCCACCGCGGCATTGGCGGAGAGCGACGCCAGGGCCGAGATCAGCAGGGCGAGCGACGGTCTCATCGCGACCCTTCGATCCACGCCACGAGCTCGTCCGCGAGCCGATCGGCCTCGGACAGCGAGACCGTCTCCACCGGTGTGCCGGCGTACCGAACCGGCAGCGGTCTCACCTCCACGCGGCCGAGCGCGGGCCAGCGCTCCGCCACCGTCCCCGCCTCGGCATCGGCGTCGTCCACCAGGATCGTCTCCGAGAACGGTCCCATCGCATTGGCGATCGTGGCGATCCCCCGACCCGAGAGCTCCTGCTCCACCACGAACGCGATCACGACCGACTCCCGCCGCGGGACCACCACCTTCTTCGCCAAAGCCCTGCCTGCCGCGACCGCCAGCGCCGCGCAGGCGGCCCTGCGGCCGGTCATCGGCCCCGCGAGAAGATCCCTGCCGTAGCGCTGCGGGCGCTTGTGCAGGGTGACCGGCGCGAGCGGACCGATCCCCAGCGACGCCACTTCAGCTTCCGTCGCGGCCCCCACATCCACCAGTGCGCTGTCTACGGTGAATCGCGATGGTGCCAGGTCGCGGCCGCGCGTCAGGTGGACCGAGCGCACGGCCACGACGCCCGGGACGATACCTTCCCGAGTTCTAATAGTGACCCGCTGCCCTTCGAGCTGAGCATCACGGATCCGGGAGATGACCCCGGGTGAGCGCCGCAGCGTCAGGTACCCGTCGCCGCGTACCCCGCCGACGACGTATCCCGGCTCGTCCAGCGGGCAGACGGCCAGCCGCCGGGATGGGCCGGAGCCGAGGGTGAGCACGGCATTACCTGCGCGGTCCCTGCGGGATCCCGGAACCAGGGAAAGGAGCGTGTCCACCAGATGTTGCTCGAGCCCGGTGACGGCGCTCAGGCCGGCGAGGCGCTGGGCGAGGTCGCCGGCCGGCCGGGACACGCTCTGCGCCGCCGCGGTCGCGGCGGCGCATGAGATCATGGTGGAGAGAAGGAAGTACCTCAGGTATCGAGGTCGTGGACGTAGAGCGCGGCGCCGCGGCCGTCGGCTGACTCGCTGACTACCTCCTGCAACAGCTTGAGCGATTCCGTGAGACTGGGGGCGAAGGCGTACTCGAGCGCGAGCGGCGCCGGTTCGCCCTCCCGGGCCTCAGGGAGGTAAGCGGCAAGAAAGCGATCGGTGATGACGGGGTGAATCTCTCGATTACTGGGATGGGGAAGGCCGTGGCGACGCTCGATCTCGGTGAGGAGGCGCTCTGCGAGCAGCAGGCGCTCGTGCTCAAGGGCGGCAGAAAGCATCACATATCCCCTCGTCTGCGCGTACCGGCCCTGTCTGGCGCGGCCGGCATGTGATTGGCTTGGGCGGCGTCAGCGCCCGTGGACCGCGCAAGCGCGGCTTGGTTTTCTACCATTGGTCCCGGCCGCCACCCCGCGAAAGAGAAGAAAAACCGAACCACTCCTTGCCGGCATCAAGATCTTCGCGAGTGAGTGTGTGCCCTCCCGCGATCCACCGCAGCTTTACATCGGCTCCCGCGTCGGTCAGCAGCTTGGCCAACGCCTCGCTCTGCGGCGGTGGAACCAGCGGGTCCACCTGTCCGGCGTGGATCTGCACCGGAACACCTCCGAGAACCGGCAGGGGGTCGGGCACGAAGGGGACCATGGGCCGGATGAGCAATGCCCCGCCCAGCGTGCCGGGCCTCAGGAGCAGCACTGAGGCCGCGATGTTGGCGCCATTGGAGAACCCCACCGCGATCGGCTTCCGACCGGCCAGACCGTAGGCCTGGTCCGCCGCCGCCACGAAGTCGGCGAGTTCGTGAGTCCGCTTCCGCAGGTCGTCGAGATCGAAGACGCCTTCGGCGAGCCGCCGGAAAAACCGCGGCATGCCGTTCTCCAGCACCTTTCCGCGAGGGCTGAGCCGGGCCGCGCCCGGCAAGAGGGCCTCGCCGAGCTGGAGCAGATCACTCTCGTCACCGCCGGTGCCGTGCAACAGCAGCAGCACCGGACTGCTCGGCGAGCCGGGCAGGAAACGATGAACGAATCCGAGATCGGGGGCTTCCACCTAGCTCTCCATTGCTTCGGCGTGCGGGAGCCGAACCGGCGGCAGGGCCTTCTCCAGCCGCCCGCGCATGGACTCGTATTGCGGCGGGAGCTTGAGCGTCGTCCCCAGCTCGGCCGCGGTCTCGTCCAGCATGAAACCCGGCCCGTCGGTCGCGATCTCGAACAACACCCCACCCGGCTCCCGAAAGTAGATGGACCGGAAGTAGGTCCGGTCGCGCACATCGGTGACGCCGACGTCGAGTCCGCGGATCTCGTCCTGCCGGCGACGCTGCTCCGCGTCATCGGTGGCGCGGAAGGCCACATGGTGCACTGTTCCGACCCCGTCGGTGCCACGCCAGAACCCGGGCGCTCTTCGCAGCTCCACCACGGTTCCCAATCCGTCCTGCCCCGACTCGAAGCGGAGCCGGTTCTCCTCCTCCGCCGTGGACCGGAAACCCATGGTGCCCGTCAGGAACGCCGCCGACCCGGCATCGCCATCCTCCCAGATCGTGACCGCGTGCACTCCGCGCACGGCGTGCTGAGCCGGAACCGGACCATCGGGCCAGCCTTCGATACGGTCGACCCTGGCCGTGGCGATCAGCTCGATCATGAGCCCGTCAGGATCGGCGAACGCCAGGACCGGCTCGTCGAACCGTCGCGTGGGGCCATCGTATTTCACCCCCTGGGAGATGAGGCGCTCGATCCAGTAGCCGAGGGAGGACGACGGCACCGCGAGGCCGACGCCGTTGATCTGACCCGTGCCCTGGCGGCCGGGGCGGCCGCCGGTCCAGGGGAAGAAGGTGAGCAGGGACCCCGGTCGTCCCAGGGCATCGCCGTAGTAGAAGTGATACGTACCGGGGTCGTCATAGTTGACGGTCAGCTTCACCAGCCGCATCCCGAGGGTCCCGGCGTAGAAGTCGAGGTTGCGCTGCGGCTCGCGAGCGATCGCGGTGACGTGATGAATGGCCATGCTCACCTCGGAAGCGCCGGACCGGACCCGGCACCCGTGCGTTCGAGTATCGCCGCGATCTCGGCCAGGTCCTCGCCGCTGAGCTCGATGGACCCGGCGTCGATCCATCCATCCACCTGTTCCGGCGTGCGCGCGCCGACGATCGCGCCGGTGACCCCGCGCCAGGCGAGGGTCCACGCGATGGCGATCTCCGCGACGGTGGCCTCGTGACGCTCGGCGACCGGTCGCAGCGCGTCGCGCAAGGCGAGGTTGCGTCCCAGCCTCGGCGGGTTGAAGTCCGGGCTCCGGCGGCGCCAGTCGTCCGCCGCCATCGTCTTCATCCGGTCGGCGCTGAAGCGATCGGTGAGAATGCCCGATTGCATGGGACTGTAGACGATGACCCCGGTGCCGTGCTCCACACACCACGGAATCTCCTGCGCCGCGGCCCTCCGCCGGATGAGGGAGAACGGCGGTTGCAGCGAGTCCACGTGGCGGATCGCCTCGCAGCGCTCGAGCAGCGTCACATCGAAGTTGGACACTCCGGCCGCGCGGACCTTCCCCTGGTCAACCAGGCGAGCCATTTCGGCCCAGGAGTCTTCCACGGCGACACCGGTCTCATCGGGCCAGTGAAACTGATAGAGATCGATGCGCTCGACCCCGAGCCGGCGGAGCGACGCTTCGCATTCGCGGCGAATGGACTCCGGCCGCAGCACCTGTCTGGGCGGCGCCATCCGGTCGGCCTCGTCCCACACCATCCCGCACTTGGTGAAGATGTACGGCCGCTCCTTCGCGGGCACCTCGTCCAACGCCTGCCGCACGATCTCTTCCGAGTGGCCGAGTCCGTAGACGGCCGCGGTGTCGATCCAGTTGATGCCGCGCTCGACCGCATGCCGGATCGTTGCGATCGAGTCCTCGTCGTCCTGGGGTCCCCAGCCGAACTTCCAGTCGCCGCCGCCGATCGCCCACGCACCGAATCCCACGGTGGTCAGCTCCATGTCGGTGGCGCCGAGCCGCCGGGTCGCCAGTGTCGTTCGCATCGAGCTGCTCCTCAATCAGGGATGGGGTCCGGCCGCTCACCCACCCAATGTAGCCGCGCTCATTCCACGCGCACGGTGACCTCGGCGGAGTCACCCGACGCGGAGACGGCGCGGACCCGATGCCGACCCGGCTCGAGGGTCCACCGGGTTCCGCCGTGGGGAACGTCGTCCACGCTCCAGCGGGTCCGGCCATCGCCGCGGCCTCCAGCAGCGCGGAGTGCCACGGTGGCATAGCGTACGTCCACGCCGGGCATCAGTCGATATACGTCGCCGTCGCGCGGCGATACGATGTGGAAACCGGCGGCCAGTCGCGGTGGAGTGGTGTCATTGTTGTCATCCTGAGCGGAGCGAAGGAGGCCATGCTCGGGCTTCGGCTCCTTCGCTCCGCTCAGGATGACACTGACACCGACACTGACACCGCCCCGGCTCCGAGGCAACTGCGCGCGCTCGGCCCACTCGGCATACTCGACCGGCAGGGTGACTCCGCCCTCCACGCCGTGCCAGTCACAGGTGTCCGCGGGGACGTCTCCAGGCGCGAACCACTCCGTCCCCGCCGGGCACTCGGCGCCCGGGCGAAGACCGGACAGGCGACAGATTCTCGCACCCACGGCATCGTGGTCGCGCGGATCGGGCAGCGAGCCCGCGGGGTAGCGCCGTGCCGTCGCCAGCACGGCGCGATGGAGCAGCGGGCCCGCACCGCTGACACCGCTCACACCGTCCATCGGCCGGCCGCTGAAGTTTCCCACCCAGACCGCGACGGTGAATCCGCCCGCCGCACCCACCGCCCAGTTGTCGGTGAAGTGCCGGCTGGTGCCGGTCTTGGCCGCAACCGGAAAGGGGAAATCGAGCGGGCTCTCGATCCCGAAGCCGGGGATGCGCGCGACCGGGTCGGCCAGGATGTCCAGCACCAGCGCCGCCGAGCGCTCGCTCGCGAAGCGATGGCCCGATGGCAGAAGGCGCTCAGGCATGCCGGCGCGCCAGGTATAGGGGCGCCACACGCCACGGTTGACCAGACCCCGAAAGCCGTTGGCCAGCTCGAGCAGGCTGACGTCGCCGTTCCCGAGGGAGAGACCGAGACCGTAGTGATCCGCACTCCGGGCAAGCGAGGTGAACCCTGCCGCGCGCAGCACCTGAAGCAGGCTCCCGACCCCCAGGCGGCTCGCCAGCTCCACGGCGGGAATGTTGTAGGAGCTGGCGAGCGCCTCGCGTGCCCGCACGGGCCCGTGGAACCGGCGGTCGTAGTTGCGCGGACTGTACGGACCGATGCCGGTCTGGTACACCCGGGCGATGTCGGGCAGGATGGATGCGGGAGTCCAGCCGCGATCGAACGCGAGCGCGTACAGGAAGGGCTTCAGCGCGGACCCGGGCTGTCGCGGGCTCACCACCATGTCTACCTGCCCCGCGGTGTCGGCCCAGAAGTCGGGTGACCCCACCCAGGCGAGGATCTCGCCGCTCCGGTTGTCGAGCACCACCGCGGCGGCGTGACGCGCGCCCCGATCGGCGAGGGTCTCCACCGCGTGTCCCACCTCCCGCTCCAGCTCGACCTGCAGCTCGAGGTCGAGCGAGGTGCGCCAGGTTCCGTGTGAGGGTCGGCCGTCGCGCTCCGCCCAATGGAGAATACGGGTGGTGAAGTGCGGGGCGAGGAAGGGCGCGGCGTGCTGCCGCCGGAGCAGCGGCTCGGCCCCCGCCCGATCCGCGGAGATCGAAGATGCGTATCCCAACTCAGCCAGCCGCGAGAGGGCCTGGTCGCGACGGCGGCGCGTGCGGGCCGGCGCGACCAGCGGGTTGTCGCTGGACGGCGCGCGCGCGATGCCCGCAAGCACCGCGGCCTGCCCCAGGCTCAGATCACCCGCGCCGGCTCCGAAATAGAGTGCCGCCCCCGCCACCACGCCGACCGAACCCTGTCCCAGCGGCACCCGGTTCAGGTACTGCTCGAGAATCGCCTGTTTGCCGAGTTGTCGCTCCAGCCGGATCGCCCAGAGCGCCTGGCCAGCCTTGCCCACCCAGGTTCGCGGGGTCGGGCGCAGCATGCGGGCGAGCTGCATCGTGATCGTCGAGCCGCCCGACACGATGCGGCCGGCACGCAGATTGGCCCACGCGGCCCGCGCCACCGATCGCGGATCCACACCCCGATGGCGGTAGAAGCGGTGGTCCTCGACCGCGACGAAGGCCGCGATGACATCGGCGTCGATCTCCTCCAGCCGGAGCCACCCGGCCCGGCTGCCGTCCGGCCCCCGTGTCGTGCGGAGCTCTCGCCCGAACCGGTCCTCCAGGGTCACCACCCGGCCTGCGGGCTCGAGCAGGTCCTCAGGCAACGGCTGAGCCACCCACAGCGCCGCCCCGCCGATCATCGACGCCAGGACAGCGCCCGCGCCGACCGCGCGCCGCTTCATCCGGTGTTCCGTCACGGGCCGGCCGCTCGCACGGTGAACACACCCCCGTCGCTCTCGCCGAACACCGCCGGGTTGTACATCTCCTCGGCGTGCGCCGGCGGCCGTATGAACGTGCCCGGGGTCGTCGCCCTCGCCAGGTAGGTCGCGGTGTAGCTCCCCGGCCAGAGCCGGGTCGCGGCGAACACGACGCGGTCGTCCCGCATCTCGCGATGATCGAACGGCGACCACCAGCCGGCGTCCCAGCTGCCGTACACCCACGGCATCGGCCCCTCGCCATCCCCCTCGGCCGACACCGAGTTCGCGGCGCCCGGACCCGCGACACCCCCGACGGTGCGGAGACTCAAGTCCACCGCCTCGAATCCCGCCGGCAGCGCGTCGTCCAGGATCACGAAATGGCGCTCCGAGGGAACGGTGATCCGGAGCCTCACGCGAACCAGCTCCCCTTCGGCGACCTCCATGGTGGGCCGGCCCGTCTCGAAGCTTTCATACCAACGCTCGACCTGGATGCCGCGATCACCCGGCCGCACCGGAGCCTTCCTGGGCACGATCGTCGCCGTGAGATAGTAGAACACCGGCGCGCCCACCTCTGCCGGATCTCGTGCACCGAGCGAGAGTCGCAGCTTTCCGTCTGCGATTGCCCCGCCCGGCAGCCGGTCGAGCGGGATGCTCCGCTCGCTCGCCGCGCCGAGCGCGGCGGCTTCGAACACCGTCTTCTTGCCGGAGCTCACCCGAACTCCGCGGGCAACGCCGGCCTTCTGCTGCCGCTGGAACTCCGCCAGCGCCGCCACGGCGGTTCCCAGATCCTGAGTATTCCAGGTCCAGCCGGACCGGCCCTGCTGGATCAGGGTCTCGACCATGGGGCCGACCAGCGGATGGGCGGGGTTCACCGCGAGCGTGGCGCTCAACAGCCACGCGACAGGGCGGATGGGCGACATGAAGTAGAATGCCCGCCGCGTCGCCTTCGGCAGCGTCGCGGCGCGCCCCTCGATCTTCACGTCATTCCATGCCGGCTCCAGCAGCCGGAGCGCGGCGGCCCGGTCCCCGCCCCGCGCAAGCACGTGGGCCAGGCGGACCCGATCTTCCCAGGCCAGCTGGGGCGCGAGACGCAGCAGCTCGTTCTCCGCCGCGGGATCTCGGAGGCCCGCCCGGCTCAGGTAGTCCACGGCCATGACCCGGTCGCCGAGCCGCACCTCGCTGCTGTCGTACCACGCGGCCACGGGCGCGAGGATGGGGCCGCTCTCCTTGAGTGAACGCTGGAGATACCCGCCGAGGCGAGCCAGGACCGAGTCGCTCACCGAGAAGCCGGCCGCCTTCGCCTCGAGCAACACCGCGCCGGCATACGCGCTCAGCCACGGCGTGGACCAGTCCGCCGCGCTCCAGAGGCCGATGCCGCCATCCGCCCGCTGGCGGCGCACCAGCGTCGCGACGACCTGCTCGAGGTCGCTCCGCGCGTGGCGCGCGACCGCCGAGTCGGCGCCGAGCTCCGGCGCCGCGCGGTAGAGTGCGAGCAGCGGCTCGGCGGCGCTGGCGATCTGCTCGCTGCACCAATAGGGATAGACCCGGAACCGCTCCCGGACGCCCCGGATCATCGCAAGCGGCGAGGTGCCGAGGCTGAGCCGAAGGGTCGAGCGGGCGGGGTCCACGTCGTCCGGGAGCGCCAGCTCGGCCGTGGCCGAATCGCGGAGCACACCGGCCACGGTGAATGACTGCGGGTGGTGCGCCGGACGCACCGGGACGGTGAGCGCGACGGCGTCCGCGTCCGCGCCGGATTTTGCCTGGAAGCGGAAGCCCGCCCGGGACAGGCTATCGCCCTCGCCCGCCACGAAGTCGAACCGTATTTCGCGCCCGCGCCCGGGCTCGAGCGCCGCCTGCTTCTTGCGGCGGCCTTCGAGCTCGACGCCCGTCGCCCGCGCCTCGACTGTGACCGCTGCTTCCTTCCCCGCGCGCCGATTGACCACGACCCCGGCGGCGAACCGGTCTCCGTCGCGGAGGAACCGGGGCAGCGCGGGCCGCGCCACCAGGGGTCGGGTGACCAGCAGCGATGACTGCCCGCTGCCGTAGCGATCACCGGCCGTCACCGCGACCGCCATCACTCGAAACGTCGTGAGATTGTCCGGCAGGCGCGCCGAGGCGACGCCCCGGCCGTCGGCGCTGGTGACGAGCGACCCGAGGAAGAACGCCGTGGTCTGGAAACGGCTGCGCAGGACGTCCGCCCCGTCGGCACCGCCGCCGCCGCCGGGCGCCCGCTTTCCCTTCTCGCCTTCGGGGATCTGCGGGGTCACCGTGGTGAGGGTGCTCGCCAGCCGCATGCCCAGACCACGGGGGCCATACAGCAGATCGAGCGGATCGGGCGTACGGTATCCGGTGAGCGCGAGCACGCCTTCATCCACGGCCCAGAGCGTCACCTCGCTGCGCTGGCCCGCGCCGGCCCCGTCGCGCACTTCGATCGCCACCTGCGCCGTGTCGCCCGGGCGATATTCGGCGGCGAGCGGCGCCACCCGCACCGCCAGACGCTTTCGCTCCGGCGTCACCCGCAGCTCGGCGTATCCCACCCGGATGGTGGGCCGGCCCGGATCGTCCAGCGGGCCGGGCGGTGCGCTCCGGCCCCGGGCCACCACGATCGAGACGAATACGTTCGGCGCGAGCGCCTCGGTGATGGGAACCGAGAGCGTGGTGGTACCGCTCTCGATCCGCATGCGCCGCTGCTCGATCAGACCCTCGCGCTCCAGCGTGACCCAGGCCTCCGCGTCGGTGAAGGGGGACGCGAAGAGAATCGTCGCCGTGTCGCCCACCGCGTAGCGGGTGCGATCCGGCACGACGTCCATCTTGAACTGGCTTTCGTCGTTCCACGGCACCCAATCGCTGCCGACCGCCCAACGGTACAGACTGGTGTGCACGGTTCTGCCCGCGGCATCCAGGGCGCGGAAGCCGGCGATATAGGACCCACCGGCAGGCGGCGTGAAGCGACAGGGCCGCGGCTCGTCCGCGCTGTCGATCGCGCAGTGCGCCACCGTATCCGATACCCACTCGCCCACCAGCTCGGCATACCCGGCACGCTCCCGGCGCACCTGATGCCATTCCCGGCGGACGACGGCGCCCTCGACCCTCACCCCGGTCACCCGCCGTCCGTCCGGACCCACTGCGAGGACCCCGATGCTCGCCGGCTTCCCGGCGGACCAGAACCAGCTCTCGCCCTCCGGTTTGGCGGCGAGATAGAAGGCGGCGGGGTGCACGATGAACGAGGAAGCGGCGGAGACCGTCTGCCGGTTCACGTCGGTCACCGTCGCCTCGAGCGTCGCCCGGGACGGACGGCCACGCTCGGTGTCGCCGAGGCGGAGCCGCAAGCCGAGCCTGCCGTCCGCGTCGAGGGTATCGATGCCGCTGGCCGGGATCGCTACCGGCGCGCGCGCCTCGGACAGCTCCTCGTACCACCAACCCCCGTCGCCGATGGAGTACCCCTCGGTGCCGGGAATCTCGACCCCGTCGTAGAGCAGCGACTCCTGACGCAGGGTCCAACGCACCGCCGCGCGTCCCATCGGGGCGCCGAAGAGATAGCGCGCCTCGACCGCGGCACTGATGGAGTCCTGGGCGAATCGCGCCACGCTGTCGGCGGATACATCCACCAGAAACTCGGGCGGCCGATACTCGGCCACGCGGTACGAAGTCAGGCCGAGATCGGTCCAGCGCCCCTCCCGGCGGAGGTGCGCCACGATGCGATACTCGCCGAGCGCCGCACCGGTGGGGACCTCGAAGCGCTGCTCGGCGGTGCCGAACGCCGAGAGTGCGACCGTGGTGTCGCGCAGGACGCCGGACTCACCGCTCTCGTCCGCGCGATCGTGGAACACCCAGCGCAGCGAGTCGCCGGCGCTCGGCCGCCGGAGGGAGCCGAGCGGCCCGGTGCGCACGATCGCCTTGGCGAAGAGCGGCTCGCCGGGACGGTAGATGCCGCGCTCGGTGAACAGCGCCGCGGCGGCAGGAAGCCGGTCACTGCCCCAGGCAGACTGGACGTTGAACCGCCATGGGCTCAGGTCGGGATCGTAGTCGTTGATGCCGAGCACGGCGCGGTCGTCCCCCAGCACGACCGAGAGATAGCCCTGGAAGCCCGACCACCGGATCTCCTGATCGGCGGCGGTGTCGGCCGGCGGGGGCTGAGGTGCGAATGGCGCCAGCCGGGCCAACCCGAGCGTGTCGGTGCGAGCGCGGGCCAGGATCCGGCCTCTCGCGTCATGCAGGGTGACCGATGCGCCGGCGCGCGGGCGGCCGTCGTTGGCACCCGTCACCCAGACCGCGGCGTCCTCCGTTCCCACGCGGGCGTGCACGCCGAGGTCGCTGACCTGTACCAGCGCGATCGGCCGATACGCCCGGCTCATCGAGTCGAGCCGGCCGCTGGTCACCTGCACGGCCATGAGCGCCGGGCGGGTTCCGCCCTTGCCCGCTGGTGGATCCAGGGGAACGCCGTACACCCGCATCCGATCGCGATCGCCGCGCACCGCGATCCGCCTGGGCTCGGCGCGGGCGAAGATCGAGGGCCACCGTTCGCGCCAGCTCCATTCGCTGCGGGCGAGGAATGCGGCCTCGAGGGAGTCGGGAATCGGGGCGACGAGGACCTCGAGCGTGTCCACGTTCACGTAGGTGACCCCGAAGGTGTGGCTGCCGCGGCGCTCGACCAGCGTGCGGCCCGACGGATAGTCGATCGCCGGCGCGTAGCCCGTGGTGCTCGTCGTCACGACCGGGTTCCCGGACATCCGCTGGCCGAAGGCGTCCGTGAGCGACCGGTCGGCCACGATGGCGTATCCGGTTCTGGGCTTCAGTTCGGTCTGCAGCACCCACTCGTCGCGGACGTCGGCAGTGTCGGTGAGTGAGAACGCGGCGGCGGGGCGGATCGACAGGCCCCGCAGCACGTCGGCGCCGCGCACCGGCGTACTGAAGTGGACCACGAGCGGACCGGTCGGACAGGTGGTCCCGCCCCAGCCGCACCGGGCGCGGACCACGCGGAAGTCGCCGTAGGTGGAGAGCGCCCAGCGCTGAGGCTGCGACCGGCCGTGCTCGTCGAACGAGGCCGGGACGACCAGATGCCCGCGGCATCCGCGGGGGAGCGGCGTTCGCGGCGCCAGCCGCAGCACCCGTCGCAGCGGATCGGACGCGCGATCGCGGTCCCAGCCACCCGCCTCGCGGAAGTCCCACCGATCGTCATCCGCGAGCGCTCGCTCGGCCTCCAGCCGAAGCCGCACCACCCCCGGTGACCGGCACGTCCGATCGAACTCCAGGTACACCGAGCGATTCACCACGGTCGAGTCCACCGGCGCATCGATCACCAGCTCGAACCGGCTGTCCGGCGCGAGATGCCGTCCGCTGGTGGACGGGCCAACCGGATATCCGGCGAGGGCCCGCGAGCCGCGCACCCGGAAGGAGTGGACGAACGGGGCGTTCAGCCGGCCGCCGTCCATGGCCTCGAACCGATCGGACACCGTGACCGTGAACGAGCGGTCGGCGGGCAGTGGAGCCGAAGGCCTGAACCGGAGCGTCACCGGGTCGCGCCAGTCCACGTGGCCGGCGACGGCGGGCGCGATGCTGAAGATCTCACGAGCGTCCACGGTGCGGTCGAGCGAGCCCGCGACTGGACGATCGAACGTGATCGTGACGGTCGCGGTCGGCGCGGCGTCTGCCGCCGGCACGACGCGCAGCACCCGGAGCTCGGGCGCCACGTCCGCGAGCAGCAGGAGCGTGGTCGCGGCAAGCACTTTGGGCGACAGCGACTGTAAGGGAATCATGAAAGAAGATAGTGTGGATATTTTCGCGGGCTCATTCCTATATTGGGGCTCGCAGGCCCCACCCCAAGGAGGCATGATGCGCAGGTTCGGTCTTGTCCTCGTCACGGCGCTTACCGCCGCGTCCGACCTGCCGGCTCAGCGAGCCGGCACCTTCGAAGTCGGTCTCTTTCCCACCATCGCCTATTTCGACAAGTCCCTGCGGTTGAACCAGGCCACCGGCGGCCCGGGCGCGAGGATCGGGTTCTTCCTGACCGACCGGCTTTCCGTCGAGGCCGACGGGTCATGGGTGCCGACCAACTCGGCCAACGGCCTGGACGTCAAGTACATGCCGCTGCACGCGCGGCTGGTGGCGAACTTCCCGGCCGGCGAGCACGTGGGCCTGCTGCTGGGCGCCGGCTACGCCCACTCCAGGTATCGGGATCAGTACCAGTTGAGCGATCACGGCGTGACCGGTGGCGCCGGCATTCGATTGGGTCTGGGCGACGTCGCCTCGATCCGGATCGATACCTATGTGGACTACATCCCTTCGCCCGACAAGGGTGGCAAGGACAACTGGAACTGGGGCCTCCAGCCCGGACTCAGCTTTCTCCTCGGCGGGCGCTCCACCGGGCCTCGCGACCGGGATGCCGATGGTGTGCCGGACGACGTGGACGAGTGCCGGGACACTCCAACCGGTGACCGGGTGGACGCCAAGGGATGCACGGTCCAGGATGCCGACGGCGACGGTGTGTTCGACGACGCCGATGCCTGCGCCGACACGCCGGCGGGCGACCAGGTGGACGCGAAAGGCTGCTCGCTGCCCAAGGACGC
Source organism: uncultured Gemmatimonadales bacterium (assembly GCA_963826065.1). Lineage (GTDB taxonomy): Bacteria > Gemmatimonadota > Gemmatimonadetes > Gemmatimonadales > GWC2-71-9 > CAVVWJ01. The sequence continues at coordinate 170,005 of CAWGVP010000006.1, read as the reverse complement.
CGATGGCGATGGTGTGCTCGACAACGTGGACGGGTGCGCCGACACGCCGAAGGGCGACAAGGTGGACGAGAAGGGCTGCTCGCTGCCCAAAGACGCCGATGGCGATGGTGTCACCGACGATGTCGACAAGTGCGCCGACACCCCGGCCGGTGAGCAGGTGGACGCCAGCGGCTGCGGCCCCTCCCAGCGCGATGGCGACGGCGACGGGGTGAACGACTCCGCGGACCGCTGCCCCAGCACGCCGTCGGGCGTGGAAGTGGACGCCGAGGGCTGTCAGGTGCTGTTCCAGCCCACCAAGAAGACACTGATCCTCGAAGGCGTGAACTTCGAGACCGGCAAGTCCACGCTCACACCGGACTCGGAGACCATCCTCAACGGTGTGGCCGAGTCGCTGGTGGCGAACGACTCGATCCGGGTGCAGGTGACCGGACACACCGATAACACCGGGAGTCTCGCGCTGAACCGCCGGCTCTCCCGTGCCAGAGCCGATGCGGTGAGGACGTATCTCATCTCGCGTGGCGTGGCGGAGGATCGGCTCACGGCCCGGGGCTTCGGGCCCGACCAGCCGGTCGCTTCGAACCGGACCGCCGAAGGGCGCGCGCAGAACCGGCGCGTGGAGCTGATGAGGCTCAACTAGGCAGCCGACAGACGTAGCAAGCGACAAAGTGTCATCCTGAGCGAAGCGAAGGAGCCATAGTCTGGATCATGGCTCCTTCGCTTCGCTCAGGATGATGCTGCTCCTCTTACCCACGCTTCGGTCAAACCCTCGGCGTTCCCCCCGGCGTGAGCCGCTGCTGTACCGCCGCCAGTTGCTCCGCGGAGACCTCGACGTCCTCCTCGTCCAGATACTCCACCCGATACATCCGGATGAGCTCGAAGAAGTACGAGATGGCAAGCGGGCCGATCAACAGGCCCAGCAGGCCGAAGTACCGGAGGCCCATGAAGGCGCCGATGACGGTCACGAACGGGTGGATCTGGGCCCAACGGCGGAAGACGATCGGGCGGATCACGTTGTCCACGTTGCCGACGACGACGATCCCCCAGACCACCAAGGCGATCGCCGCGCCGTAGCGACCATCCATCGCGAGCGCCGCAGCGCCGGGCCCCCAGACCAGCCCGCTCCCGACCACCGGGAGAATGGCGAAGATCACCGTTACGACTCCCCAGAACAGCGGATTGGACAGCCCGATCACCCAGAACGCACCGCCCACCGCCAGACCCTGCACGCTGGCGGTGACGCCGGTACCCACCAGGGTGGAGATCGTCACGTCGCCGAACCGGCGGCGAAGGATCTCGGCGCTGGCCGCAGAGAATGGGATGAAAGGCCGGACCGATCGCCAGGTGGACTCGGGGGAGACCAGCAGGTAGTACAAGCCGAAGAACGCGATGGTGAGCTGGATCCCGGCGCGGGTTGCAGTCCCGATCAACCCGAGGGCGCTGGCCCCGATGAACGAAACGATCTGCGACCCGATCTGCTCCAGCTGGGCGCCCACCTGATAGGGACCCACCCGGATGCGGCTGATCCTGGCCAGGAGCGGGCTGCCGATGACCCCGCTGGCCATGTCCTGGGCCTCGGTGGCCACCAGGCCCACCACGGAGAGTCCCGGTCCCAGGACGAGCAGGATACCCAGAAGGACGACGACTCCCGCCGCGACCCTGGGGCGCAGCCACCGGGTGAGCCATCGATGGACCGGCGCCATCACGACATACAGCACCGGGGCCCCGATGAGCCCGGTGCTGAAGGGCCACAGCGCATATACCAGGGCGATGCCGAGGACCAGGACGAGCCAGGCGGCCCGCTGTCGCTCGGTGTCCAGGAAGGGCATCCGAAAAGAGTATGCCGCAAAGGCTTCCGCCGCCAGCACGCCCCCCAGGCGCTCTTGCCTCCTCCGCATGCGGCGACGAGATTGGCACTCTCCCCTCTCGTCTGGCAGGCCTGACCGTATGACCTTGACGGACCCCCGCCTCGCTCACGGCGTCCTTCCCGTTCTCATCTGGACCACCGGGCCGGACGGTGCCTGCGATTATGTGAACGAGCGCTGGAGCGAGCTCACCGGACGGCCCGTGACCGACCTGCTCGGTTGGGCCTGGCTGGACCGGGTCCATCCGGAGGACCGCGAGCGAGCGCGGGAGGAATACACCGCGGCGCTCGCGGCCCGGTCGCCGCTGCGAATGGAGTTCCGCATGCTCGACCGGGAAGGGGACTACCGCTGGTTCCTCGCCACCGGCGAACCGTGCTGGACCGCCGGCGGCGAGTTCATCGGGTACAGCGGGTGCAACACCGACGTGACCGACCGGCGGGCGCTGGAGCAGCGGCTCGCCAAGCTCGGCCGGACCGCGGAGATCGCGCAGCTTGCCGGCGGCATCGCGCACGACTTCAACAATCTGCTCACCGGGATCCTGGGTCACGTCACTCTGCTGCTAGACGAGAGCACGCTCGCGCCCGAGGTGCGGGAAGACCTGTCGCGAATCCGTCAGGCGGCGGACCGCGCGGCCACGCTGTCGCGCCAGCTCCTGGCGTTCAGCCGCCGGCCTCGCCTCGCGCCCCGCGCCCTCGACCTGAACCAGCTCGTCTCCGGCACCTTCAGCACGCTCCGCCGGGTCGCCGGCCAGGCGATCGAGGTGACCTACGAGCTGGAGGACGGCTTGGAGCCGGTGCTGGCCGATCCGACCCAGCTGGAGCAGATCCTCCTCCGCCTCGGCGCACATGCCCGGGCCTCGATGACGGGAGGCGGCCGGCTCCGCCTCCGCACCGGGCGGGTCGAGGTGGACGAGGCGCTCGCCGCGGGACGTCCGGGCCTCCGGCCCGCCTCGTACATCACCCTCGAGATCCATCACACCGGTCCGGACCTGGACTCGGCGACACTCGCCCGGATGTTCGACCGGCCGGCCCTCGCGCACGGCGGCGTGGATCTCTCTGCGGTCGCCGGCATCGCGCGACAGAGCGGAGGTCACGTCGCGGTCGACAGCATTCCCGGTGCCGGCACGACATTCACGCTCTACCTCCCCCGGCTCGCGTCGACCGCGACGAGCACCTGGGAAACGGATATGCCGGAGCGCGAGGCGGACGAGACCGTGCTGGTGGTCGAGGACGACGCCGAAGTACGCGACGTGATGTGCCGGGCGCTGGAGCGCGCCGGCTACACCGTCCTTGCCGTGGGCGACGCGGAGGCGGCCATCGCGGTGACCGACCGGCATCCCGGGCACATCCACCTTCTTGTCACGGATTTGATCCTGCCGCGGATGAGCGGCCGCGAGCTGGCGGCGCGGCTCGCGATTCACCGCCCGGCGATCAAGGTGCTTTACGCCTCCGGAACCAGCGACACCGCGGTCGCCCGCCACCGGATGCTCGAGCCGGGCATCGAATTCCTGGAGAAGCCCTTCTCGCTCGACCACCTCCTGCGGAAGGTTCGGCAGGCGCTGGGTGCCGACCTCCCGGCCGAGGATGCCACGCCGTGGGCACAACGCTCGCTGGCCTGATCCAGGACATTCCACCGGTGCAGCTGGCCATCGCCGCGGCGGTGGCTGCGCTCCTCGTCCTGGTGCTGCTCGTCCTACTCGGCATGCAGTTCGCCCGGCGGCGGCGAGCGCAGCGGGCGGCGGCGGAGGCCCGGGGCCATCTCCGGGCGGTGACCGCGACGATGCGCGAGGGCGTCGTCGCGTACGACATGAAGCTGCAGCTCGCCTTCGTGAACCCGGCCTTCGAGCGGCTCACCGGCTATCCAGAGGAGGATCTCCGGGACCAGGAATTCCTCCAGTACATCCACCCCGACGACCGCCCGGCGCTCACCGCCGAGTGGGAGCGTCTCACCCAGGGTGGCGTGCTCCACGACCAGGAGTACCGGGTGGTGGCGCGCGGCGGCCAGGAGCGTTGGTCGTCCAGCTCGTGGGAGCCGCTGCGCGACGAGTCCGGAAGGCAGATCGGCTACCTCGGCACCGAGTTCGACATCACCGAGCGCAAGCTGGCCGAGGAGGCCATGCGGCTCGACACCGAGCTGTTCCAGGCGATGATCGAAGTGCAGCAGGCGGTGGCGGCGGCGGGCCTCGACTCCCGGACGGTGATGCGGGTGATCGCCGACCGCGGCCTTCGGCTCACCGGCGCCGACGGTGCCGTGATCGAGTCGATCGAGGGCGACGAGCTGGTCCCCCAGGTCCATCTCGGCGTGGACGCCCCCAGGCTCCGGCTGGCCGACAGCCTCTCCGGCCTCTGTGTCCGGACCGGGGAGCTCCAGCGTACCGACGACGCGTCCAGCGATCCGCGAGTCGGTCACGACGCGTATCGTACGGCGGGCCTCCGCTCGCTGCTGGCGGTGCCGCTCACCGACGAGCAGCGGGTGCTGGGTGTGCTCAAGGTGGTGGCCGCTCGCCCCAACGCCTTCACCGATCGCGACGCCAAGGCCATGCGGCTGCTCGGCGGGCTCATGGGCGCCGCGCTGGGCCACGCCGCGGCGTACGAGGGACGCCAGCAGCGGCTGGAGGAGCGGACTCGCACGCTGCAGGAAAGCGAGCAGCGCTTCAAGCAGTTGGTGGACGTCGCCCAGGAAGGCATCTGGCTGGCGGACGACCGCGGCGTGATCACTTACGTCAACCAGCGCATGGCCGACCTGCTCGGCTACCAGAACGGTGCCATGCTCGGGCGCCGGGTCTACGATTTCATCGACGCGGCCTCCCGGGCCGGCGCTCAGCGGACACTGGCCCGGCCGTCGGCCACCGGCGGGGAAAGCCGGGATCTTCGATTCCTCCGTCGCGACGGGGGCGAGCTGTGGGGGCTGGTCTCGGCCAGCCCGATCGTGAGCCGCGACGGGAGCCTGGCCGGCACCGTCGGCATGGTCACCGACATCACCGAGCGGAAGCAGGCGGAAGAGCGTCTCCGCCGCTCCGCGGAGCGGCTGGCAATACTGCACGACATGGGGCAGGCGGTGCTCGCGGCGCGCTCGCCGGCGGAGATCGGACGGGCCGCGCTGGGGCGGATCCGGCGGATGGTGCCGTGCCAGCGCTGCTCCATCGTGCTGTTCGATTTTCCCAGAGGCCAGGCGATGCTGGTGGCGGGGTACGCCGGCGCCAACCCGCTCCCCACCGCTCCGATCGCGCTCGACTCCCTCTCGCCGGCCGAGGTGCTGCGTCGGGGCACGGTGCGCTACATCGAGGACCTCTCGACCGTCGAATCCCCGCCGCCGATTTTCCGGCAGCTCATGGAGGAGGGCCTCCGGAGCGTGCTCTCGGTCCCCTTGCTGGTGGACGGCGAGGCCATCGGCGAAGTGAATCTGGCCTCTACCGCCGCAGGCGCGTTCGAGTCGGAGCACCGGGACATCGCGCTCGAGGTCGCGGCGCCGATCGCGATCGCGATCCAGCACGCCCGGCTGCGTGAAGAGCTGACCCAGAAGAGCACCGAGCTGGAGCGCCGGATCGCGGAGCGTGGGGCCGAGCTGCGGGCGACGACGGCGGACCTGGAGACCCTGCTCTACTCGGTCTCCCACGACTTGCGCGCGCCGGTTCGCCACATCGGCGGCTTCGCCGAGCTGCTGTTGCAGGATGGCGGGCCCGGCCTCGACCAGGGTGCGCGTCACTACGCGTCCCGGATCCGTGAGGGCGCCTCCCGCATGGGCGGCATGCTGGACGATCTGGTCCAGCTCAGCCGTCTGGGCCGGCAGGACATGCTGCGCCGCCCGGTGGACTTCACGCTGCTGGTCGAGGACGTGGTGAGCCAGCTCCAGGCGGAGGCCGAGGGCCGGATCGTCGACTGGGAGGTGGAACCCCTTCCGGTGCTCGACTGCGATTCCACGCTCGCGAAGCTGGCGGTGACGCATCTGGTGTCCAACGCCTTGAAATTCACCCGCACGCGCGGCCGCGCCAGCATCCGGATCCGGCCGGTGCGGGCCGACGGCCAGGACGGCATCGCGGTTCAGGACAACGGTGTCGGCTTCAAGATGGCCTACGCCGGCAAGCTGTTCGGCCTCTTCCAGCGGCTGCACCGCTCCGACGAGTTCGAAGGGGAAGGCGCGGGCCTGGCCTTCGTGCAGCGTATCGCCCAGCGCCACGGCGGCCGGGTGTGGGCCGAGTCGGAGGTGGACCAGGGCGCCACCTTCTACCTCACCTTCGGGGGCGCAGACCTGCGTGATCGCTGACGAGATCGACGTGCTCCTGGTGCAGGACAATCCGCTCGAAGTGGAGCTGACGCTTCGGCCGCTGCGCGACCTGGATCCGGAGTGGCGGATCGGCGTCGCGCGCGACGGGGAGGAGGCGCTCGACTACCTGCTGGCACGCGGCGCCTTCCGCCAAAGGCATACGGCGCCCCAGCCACGCCTCGTGCTCCTCGATCTCCGTCTCCCGCGGGTGGACGGCATCGAGGTGCTGCGAGCCCTGCGTGCGAGCCCCCGGGCCGGCGCCGCGCCGGTGGTGATGATGGTGCCCGCCAGCGAGCCGCGCGAGCTGGCCCAATGCTATCAGGTCGGGGCCAACAGCTGCGTCCGGAAGCCGGTCGAGTTCGAGGAGTTCTACCGGACGATCCAGCTGGTCGGCCGGTACTGGCTGGAGCGAAACCTGGCGCCCCCGCCGCCCGAGGGGCGGCGGGGGGCGGCACAGGGCATGGCAGCGGGGCAGCGGGGCGGCGGGGCGGGGCAGCAGCCGGCGGGATGACACTTTCCCTCCCTGCCTGCCGTCCTACCTTTCCAATCCGACGCTGCCATTGCCCAAGCCCGACTCCGACAGGAACCGATCCGTGCCACGCCGATTTCCTCGCATCGTCCCGCTTCTCCTCCTGACGACCACCGCCCCGCTCTCCGCACAGGGCGCGGCCATCGACATCCCCTTCGTCCGCCACGTGCTCCCCAACGGACTGACGTTGATCGTCCACGAGGACCACAAGGCCCCGATCGTGGCGGTGAACGTGTGGTACCACGTCGGGTCGAAGAACGAGCGGCCGGGCCGCACCGGCTTCGCCCATCTGTTCGAGCACCTGATGTTCAACGGCAGCGAGAACTACAACGACGATTTTTTCGGGCCGCTGCAGCGGGTCGGTGCCACCGACTACAACGGCACGACCAACGCCGACCGAACCAACTACTACCAGAACGTGCCCACCAACGCGCTGGACCTGGTGCTCTGGCTCGAGTCGGACCGGATGGGGCACCTCCTCGGCGCCGTGGACCAGGCCCGGCTCGACGAGCAGCGCGGCGTGGTGCAGAACGAGAAGCGGCAGCGGGAGAACGAGCCCTACGGCCGGGTCTGGGAGTTCCTCTATCCCAGGGTCTACCCGACGAACCACCCCTATTCCTGGAGCACCATCGGGTCGATGGAAGACCTCGGCGCGGCGAAGGTGGAGGACGTCAAGGAGTGGTTCCAGTCGTACTACGGCGCCGCGAACGCGGTGATCGTCGTCGCGGGCGACGTGGAGCCGAATGATGTGAAGGCCAGGATCGAGAAGTATTTCGGCGACATCCCCGCGGGCCCGCCGACCGCGCGTCAGGAGCAGTGGGTCGCCAAGCGGGCCGGCAGCCAGCGCGGCATCATGTACGATCGGGTGCCGCAGTCGCGGATCTACAAGCTGTGGAACGTGCCGGGCTGGGGCACCGCGGAGGCCGAGCAGCTCGAGCTGGTCGGCGACCTGCTCTCCACCGGCAAGTCTTCCCGCCTGTACAAGCGGCTGGTGTACGACGAGCAGATCGCGACCGCGGTCGAAGCCTACGTGGACGCGCGTGAGATCGGCGGACTCTTCGGGATCGAGGTGACGGTCAAGCCGGGCGGCGACCTGGCGCGAGTCGAGCGCGTAGTGAACGAGGAGCTGGCCAGGCTCCTGGCCGCCGGACCCACGCCCGCCGAGCTTCAGCGCGCCAAGGTCGGGATCCGGGCCAACTTCGTGCGCGGGGTGGAGCGGATCGGTGGCGGGGGCGGCAAGTCGGACGTGCTGGCCCAGGGTGAGGTCTATGCCGGCCGCCCCGACTATTACAAGACCCGGCTCCAGCGCATCGCGGGCGCCACCGCGTCGCAGGTCCGCGCGACGGCGAACCGCTGGCTCTCCGACGGGGACTACACGCTCGTGGTGCACCCCTTCGGCGAGCACCAGGTGGCGACTTCCGGAGTGGACCGCAGCAAGGTGCCCGGGACCGGCACGCCGCCCGAGGCCAGATTCCCCGCCTTCGAGCGCGACACCCTCGCCAACGGTCTCGAGATCGTGCTGGCGCGCGCCACCTCCATCCCCCAGGTGCATTTCGACCTGCTGCTCGACGCCGGCTACGCGGCCGACCAGTTCGGCATTCCCGGCACCGCCAGTCTGGCGATGGCGATGCTGGACGAGGGCACCCGGACACGCAGCGCGATCGCCATCAGCGACGAGCTCCGCGCCCTCGGCGCCAACCTCTCCACCGGCTCCGGCCTCGACATGTCCGCGGTGACGCTCGAGACTTTGAAGGACAAGCTCGACGGCGCTCTCGCGGTTTTCGCCGACGTGGTGCTCAACCCGTCGTTTCCGCGCACCGACTTCGAGCGGCTCAAGCGGCAGCGGATCGCCCAGATCCAGCAGGAGAAGGCGGACCCGGTCGGCATGGCGCTGCGAGTCTTTCCCGGCCTGCTCTACGGCGAGGGGCACGCCTACGCCAACCCCTGGACCGGCTCCGGCACGGAGGAATCCACCGCGAGAATCACCCGCGACGATCTGATCAGGTTCCACCGCACGTGGTTCAAGCCCAACAACGCCACCCTGGTCGTGGTCGGCGCCACGACGATGGCCGAGATCCGGCCCAGGCTGGAGCGGGCGTTCAGCGGGTGGGCCCAGGGCGACGTACCCGAGAAGAACATCGGCACCGTCGAGCAGCAGCCCCGCTCGACCGTCTACCTGCTCGACCGGCCGGAGGCGATCCAGTCGCTGATCCTGGTGGGCAACGTCGCGCCGCCCAAGGCGAACCCCGACGAGCCGGCGATCGAGGCCATGAACCTGGTGCTCGGCGGATCGTTCGCCGCCAGGATCAACATGAACCTCCGGGAAGACAAGCACTGGTCCTATGGCGCGTTCACCTTCTTCCGCGACGCGAAGGGCCAGCGCCCGTTCGTCACCTACGCGCCGGTGCAGACCGACAAGACCACGGAGGCGCTGGCCGAGCTGCGCAAGGAGCTGGGCGGCATCCTGACCGATCGTCCCCCCACCGCGGAGGAGTTGGCGCGCGCCAAGTCGGAGCTCACCCTCACGCTGCCCGGCACCTGGGAGACGATGGACGCCATCGCCGGCACCCTGGCCGACATCGTCACCTTCGGGCTGGACGACCGCTACTACGACACCTACGGCGAGAAGGTGCGGTCGCAGACCGTGGCATCCCTCAGCGAGGCAGCCAAGGCGGTGATCCACCCCGACAAGCTGGTCTGGGTCGTGGTCGGGGATCGATCGAAAATCGAGGCCGGCATCCGGAAGCTGAACCTCGGCGAGATCCGATTGATCGACGCGGACGGCAAACCGCTCGCCGCGAAGTGAGGGGCCGCTGGGTGCTCCTGCTGCTGGCCGCGGTGTCGCTGCTCCCGGCGGACGTCGTTGCGCAGCGTCGCGGCACTGCCATCTTCAGCGGCCCGGTGCAGGCCGGTCCTCGCGTGGGCCGCGACTTCGAGAACAAGGCCTGGAGTGTCGGCGCCCAGGCCGCCGCGCCGGTGGGCCGCAACCTGGAGCTCCGGCCCAGCGGCGATCTCTTCTTTCCCCGTGACGAAGGGATGGGCTGGCAGCTCAACGGCGACGCGGCGATCCGCTTCGGCAACGGAAGCCTCTACGCAGGTGGCGGCATCGCCTTCGTGCATCCGGATGACTCGGACACCGAAACCGGCTACAATCTCTTCTTCGGCCTGAGCACCGCGCCACCGGGCCAACGAACCAAGGGCTTCCTCGAGTTCCGCTGGACTTTCGTGGAGGACACCAGCCCGTTCCGACTGGCGCTCGGTTTCATGTATCGGCTGTGACAAGGAGGCACTTGTGACTACCAGCAGCGCCACCGCCACCTGGGAAGGCGGTCTTCGAGACGGCAAGGGCCAGTTCGCCGGCAAGTCTGGACTGATCCAGGGCAGCTACTCCTTCCCCACCCGATTCGAGGGGGCCAAGGGCACCAATCCGGAGGAGCTGATCGCGGCGGCGCATGCCTCCTGCCTCAGCATGGCGCTGAGCGGGGCGCTCGAGGCCGCCGGCACGCCGGCCACGCGCATAACGACGACCGCCTCCGCCACCATCGACAAGGTCGGCGACGGGTTCCGGATCACGCGCATGCGCCTGGAAGTCCGAGGCCAGGTCCCCGGCATCGACCAGGCGGCCTTCGCCAAGGCGGCGGAGGGAGCCAAGGATGGCTGCCCCGTGTCCCAGGCCCTCATCGGCAACGTGCCGTTCGAGCTGGACGCGAGGCTGGCATAGATCCGATCTGTCACACGCTGGTCGGCGCCGGGCTCGCCCGGAGCGGACTGGCCCGACGGACCGCGTTCGGTACCCTGACTCTGCTGGTCGGGGCCAACCTTCCCGATGTGGACGTGGTGGCGTACTTCTTCGGACCGGAGGCGGATCTCGCCTTTCGGCGCGGGTGGACCCATGGGGTCCTGGCGCTGCTGCTGTGGCCGTTCGTGCTCACCGGCGCCATGATGCTGCTGGGTCGGGCGGTGCGGCGAGCCCGCCGGGCCACGCTGCCTTCCGGCCTGGTGCCGCGCCAGCTGCTCCTGCTCTCCACCATCGCCATCCTGTCGCACCCCATCCTCGACACGCTCAACACCTACGGCATGCGATGGCTCATGCCGTTCAGCGGCCGATGGTACTACGGCGACACCCTCTTCATCGTGGATCCCTGGCTCTGGCTCGTGCTCGGCGCGGGCGTCATGCTGACCCGCGCCCGGCGGGGCGGCACCGGGGCCGCACGGGTCGCACTCGGCCTCTCGCTCGCCTACGTCGTGACCATGGCGGCATCCACCGTGGCGAGCCGACGTGCCGCCGGAGCGGAGATCGCCGCCATCACGGGCGAGCCGGTGAGCCGGCTGATGGTCTCACCCATCCCGATGAATCCGTTTCGGCGGAAAGTCGTGGTGGAGCAGGAGGAGGTCTACCGGACGGCGGACTTTCGCTGGATGGCCACGCCTCGCCTGGACCCGGCGTCGCTGCGCGTCTTCCCCAAGGGGCCGGCCGACCATCCGGCAGTCCGGGCCGCCGCCCGAACGACCGTGGGACGGCGGTTCCTCGGCTGGGCGCGATTTCCGACCTTTCGGCTGGAGCCGGCTGGAGCGGGGGCGTTCGTCGTCCACATCATCGACCTGCGCTACGCCGAGCAGCCAGGCGACCGATTCGGGGCGGTCTCGATCCCGGTGACCGTCGCGATCGGGTCAGGGCCGACGCTGTCTCAGTCGGACCTGACGGAGTAACGGAACAGCACGTCCTCGACGAACTCGGCGGTGACCCGGCCATCGCCCGTCCGATAGATCCGGGTCACGACGCGCAGGCCGCCTTCCGGCCGCTCGGCGCTATCCAGGGCGGCGCCCAACAGATCATCCACTTCACTCATCGTCATCCCTTTTCGCGGCAGACCGCCGCGCTGCGCCGGCGCCGGGCCGATGTCGCCCGTCTCCACGGGCTGGGCCGGCTCGGTCGACGCCACGTTGACCGGGAGCGAAGGGAAGGTGACGTACTCCGCGAGCGCGGCCTCCAGGCCCTTCGGCGTGAGCACCGCGTCCGGCAGGCGGTCGCGATAGCGGACGTTGAACCGCGACCCGCCCTCGAGCCGTCGCTGCCTCAGGTTCTGCTTCTTCTGCTCCTCCGCGCCGGCGACTTCGGCGCGGTTGCGCGCGTCCTCCTGCTCGCGGGCACGCCGAAGGTCATCCAGCTCCTCCTTGATCTCCCGCCGCCGGAGCGGGTCCTGCTCCCGCTCGAGCTGCCCCTCGAGATTCTTTTCCCGCCTGCTCTTGGGAGTGGATCCCACGTGGACGGTGGTGGAGGTCTCGTCGCTCATGGTGCCGTAGCCGCCGCCGTCGAGCTGGAACTCGATGTGGCTGGACCTCAGCCGAATCTTGGTGATCATCGCGTCCTCGCCCGCCCGGATCGCGGTGCCGTTGTCCTTGAGACGGGAGGCGTAGCGCGGATAGTCGAGCGGACGGGCGGTGCCGGGATAGATGTCCACGCCGGACTCGGTGCCCGGCATCGCGATCTTGAGCGTGACCCGCTTGCCCTCGAAGTGTTGTCGCAGGTCCTCCTCCGACTGCGCGGCCAGAGGAACCGCCGCAAGCACGAGGTACAAGAGCGCCAAGGGCCAGGTGGCGGTCATCGCGTCCTCCGCCGTCTGGGCGGCGGTTGAGGTTCGGTAGGGCTGGAAAGGGTAAAACCTGTCTTCGGGGGCAGTGAAAATCGAGTCCGGTCTCCCGGTACTCCTGAGCGCGCGCTGTCGCAGATCGATCGATCCTGCGCGGATGCGCTTGCGGGAGGCGGCAGTGCTGACATATTGTATTCAGCATCCTTAACTCGGGATATAATATGTCGACACCAATAGCCCGGTCCCCACTCGGCGAACAGGTCTATCTCCAAGTGCTGCAACGCATCCAACTGGGTGCCATCCCCGGCGGGGCCCGGGTTCGCGATGCCGGCATTGCCGCCGAGTTGGGCGTCAGCCGGACCCCGGTGCGCGAGGCCCTGCTGCGACTTTCCCGCGAGGGGTTGCTCTCCGCGGAGGCAGGCCGGGGATTCCGCCTCACCCCCCTCGATCGAACCGAGCTGCGCGACACCGGATCCATTCTCGCCGCGCTCGAGCCCCTCGCGCTCGACCAGTCCCCCGAGCCCGACTCTCAGCGAGTGGCTCGTCTCGCCGACGTCGTCCGGCAACTGGAGCAGACCAGGGGCGACATTGCCCGCTGCATCGAGCTCGACGAAGAGTTCCATCGGGTGCTGCTGGAGGACTGCCCCAACCGCCGTCTGCTGGCTCTCGTGGCTACGCTTCGCCGGTCGCTGCGGCGCTATCTCCACCACTACCTTCAGCGAGGCGGGCGCGTGAGCCTCTCCAGTCTTCAGCATTCGAGAATCGCGGAGGCCCTGCGGAAGGGTGACCGGGAGGCCGCCCGGCAACTTCTGGAAAGGAAATGGCGCCGGGGAATGGACGAGATCGAGAGTGCCCTGCCATGAGCCGGCCCACCGATCCGGCCGCGCTGTCCGCTTGGCGCGCCGACACGCCGGGCTGTGAGCGCCTCGTGCACCTCAACAACGCCGGCGCGGCGCTGAGTCCGGCGCCCGTGCGCCAGGCCGTCACCGACCATCTCGCGCTGGAGCAGGAGATCGGCGGCTACGAGGCGGCCGAGAACCGCGCGGACGCCATTCAGGGAGCTTACGCCGCCCTCGGCCGCCTGCTCGGCACCTCGGCGAAGAACCTCGCCATGCTCCAGAACTCCACTATCGCCTTCGCGCAGGCCTTCGCGGCCTTCGATCTCGGCCCCGGCGACCTCATCCTCACCAGCCGGGCCGACTACGCGTCGAATCAGATCATGTACCTGGCGCTCGAGCGTCGGCGCGGGGTAGAGGCCGTCCGCGCACCGGACGCCCCCGAGGGAGGCATCGATCCCCAGGCGGTGCGCGAGCTGGTGGCGCGACGTCGCCCCACCCTCATCGCCCTCAGCTGGATTCCCACCAACTCCGGCCTGGTACAGCCCGCCGAGGCGATAGGGGAGATCTGCCGGGACGCCGGCGTGCCTTACATCGTGGATGCGTGTCAGGCGGTGGGGCAGCTCCCGGTCGACGTGACCCGTCTGCACTGCGACTATCTGGCCGCCGCTTCGCGCAAGTTCCTCCGAGGCCCCCGCGGGGCAGGTTTCCTGTACGTGTCCGATCGGGCGCTCGCGGCCGGGGCCTACCCGTGGACCGTGGACATGCACGGCGCCACCTGGACCGATCCCGAAGACTTCACCCTCACGCCCGATGCGCGCCGGTTCGAGAGCTGGGAATTCTCGCATGCGCTGGTGCTCGGGATCGGTGCCGCGGCGGAGTACGCGCTCCAGGTCGGGGTCGAGACCGCCCGCGAGCGGAGCTGGGCCCTGGCCCGTTATGCCCGCGAGCGCATGGGCGCCATCGAGGACGTGCGGGTGTTGGATCGGGGTCCGTCGCTCTGCGCCATCGCCACTGCGGAGCTGGGAGGGAGATCTTCGGAGCGCGTCAAGCTGGCCCTGCGGGCCCGAGGCATCAATACCAGCTCGCCCGACCGGACCGATGCGGTGATCGACATGGATGAAAAGCGGGCCGCCTCCGCCATCCGGGTCTCCCCCCACTACTACAACACGGCGGACGAGATCGACACCGCCGTCGAGGCGTTGAGGGAGGTCCTGAAGGAGATCGAGCCTACGAGCCGCGCCTGAGGATCGGCTCCAGGACCTTCCAGACCGTCTCGGCCATGCGCTGCTGGCCCTCCGCGGAGGGATGGATCATGTCCGCCTGATTGAGGGCGGAACGGCCCGCCACGCCTTCGAGGAGGAACGGCACCAGCGGCAGATCGTTCTCCCGCGCCAGCTCCGAATAGACTCGCTGGAACCGCCGGGAATAGTCCCAGCCCAGGTTCGGCGGGGCCCGCATCCCCACCAGCACCACGGCCGGCTTGGGCGAGAGCCGCCCCGCCTCGTCGATGATCGCCTGGATGTTGGAGCGGAGGGAGTCGACCTCGAGGCCCCGGAGCCCGTCGTTCGCGCCGGTCTCGACCACCAGCACCGCCGTGGGCTGGCGCAGGAGCCATTCGATCCGGCGCCGCGCCCCGGCTGAGGTCTCCCCACTCACACCCGCGTTCACCGCCTCGAAGCGCAGCCCCGCGTCGTCGAGTTTTCGCTGGATCAGCGCCGGATACGCCTGATCCGGATCGAGGCCCAGGCCCGCGGTGAGGCTGGTGCCGAGAAACACGACGCGGCCTCGCTCACCGGCAACCGGTGCCGCGGGTGCCTGGTCGAGTCCCGGCGCACGCTCCTCTGCCCCGCATCCCACCACCGCCAGTGCAACCAGCGCACCCCGCCATCCGTACCTGGATATCATTCAGACCATGCTCCGATGCGTATCGCTGACCAAGACCTATCGTTCCGCCGGCCGTGAGCTGACGGTGCTGAACGATATCACGTTCTCGGTGGAGCCGGGTGGCTTCGCCGCCATCGTCGGCCCCTCCGGCAGCGGCAAGACGACGCTCCTGGGACTTCTGGCCGGCCTCGATCGTCCGACGGCCGGCACCGTCCATCTCGACGGGGAAGAGCTGGGCGCGCTCGACGAGGACGCCCGTGCCCGAATGCGAGCGGCGAAGATCGGGTTCGTGTTCCAGTCGTTCCAGCTCATTCCCACCCTGACCGCGCTGGAGAATGTGCAGGTGCCGCTCGAGCTCCGCGGAGAGGCCGCGAACGGCCGATCGGCCGACCTGCTGGCCCGGGTCGGACTCCAGGACCGCGGCGACCACTACCCGGCCCAGCTCTCGGGCGGGGAGCAGCAGCGCGTGGCCCTGGCGCGCGCGTTCAGCACCCGGCCCAAGGTCCTCTTCGCCGACGAGCCCACCGGGAACCTCGACGCGCGCACCGGGGCCGGCGTGATCGACCTGATGGTCGAGCTGAACCGTGACCTCGGGACCACCCTCGTCCTGGTCACCCACGACCTCGACCTCGCCGCCCGCGCCCGCCGCACCATCCGTCTTGCCGACGGCCGGGTCGTCGCCGACACCGCCGAATGACGGCGCTCGGATTCGTGCTCCGCATGGCGGCGCGAGAGGTGCGCGCGGCTCCCCGCCGTCTGCTGCTCCTCACCACGTCGGTGGCCGTGGGGGTCGCCGCGCTCGTGGCGATCAACTCCTTCACCGCGAACCTCCGTGACTCGGTGCACCGGCAGGCGCAGGAGCTGCTCGGCGCCGATCTCTCCCTGGAGAGCCGGCAGCGCCTTCCGGCGAGCGCCGAAGGGCTGATCGACACTTTGGTCGGCCGGGGCGCCGAGGTGGCGCGGGTCACGAATTTCTCCGCCATGGCCTACGTGCCGCGCACCGACGGCACCCGGCTGGTGCAGGTAGCGGCGATTCGGGGCCCCTATCCCTTCTACGGGAGCATCGTCACGGCCCCGGGCTCGGCATGGTCCGGGCTCCAGAGCGGCCGGCACGTCGTGGTGGACCCATCGCTGCTCACCGCGCTCCGCGCGCGCGTGGGCGACACGCTCGCGCTCGGCGAGGCCCGCTTTACGATCAGCGGCACGGTGGCTCGGGCTCCCGGCAACGTCGGGATCCGCGCCGCGTTCGGGCCGCGCATCTTTATTCCGGCGCAGTATCTGGATGAGACCCGGCTGCTCGGCTTCGGGGCCCGCGCCGAGTACGAGGCCTATCTCCGGCTGCCCGGCGGCGTCTCCGCCGACGCGATCGCCAAGCAGCATCGGACTCGACTCCGACCGGAACGGGTGCAGCTCCGCACGGTGGAGGACGACCGCGAGCGGCTCAACGAGACTCTCGCGACCCTGACCGGTTATCTGGGACTGGTCGCGCTGGTGGCACTGCTGCTCGGCGGAATCGGGGTGGCGAGCGCGGTGGTGGTGTTCATTCGCCAGCGATTGGACACGATCGCCGTCCTGCGGTGTCTCGGCGCCACCGGGAGGCGGGTGCTCGCCGTCTACCTGGTCGAGGCGGCCGGCATGGCGCTCGCCGGGAGCATCGTCGGTGCGGCAGCGGGCCTCCTGTTCCAGCAGGCGCTGCCCGGCCTGCTGGCCGAGCTGCTGCCGGTCGACGTGGAGACGGCGGTCTCCTGGTCCGCGATCGGAATCGGCGTGGGCATGGGACTCTGGGTGTCTCTCATCTTCGCCCTGCTGCCGTTGCTGCCGGTGCGACGAGTGCCCCCGCTGGCCGCCCTCCGGCGCGACTACGAGCCCGAGCGCACGCCGCGGGACCCGTGGCGCTGGGCCGTGTCCGTGGGGCTGGTGGTGAGCCTGGTGGTGCTGGCCGCGATCCAGGTGCGCGACTACCGGCGGGGGGCCATCTTCGCCGCCGGTATCGGTGTCGCCCTCCTGGTGCTCTGGGCCGCGTCGTGGGCCCTGGTCCGCGGCGCGCGGCGCTGGCTTCCGTCCGGCCTCCCGTACCTGTGGCGCCAGGGCCTGTCGAATCTGCACCGGCCGTCGAATCAGACGGTGACGATCGTGCTGGCGATCGGGTTCGGCGCGTTTCTGCTCGGGACCATCGTCCTGGTGCAGCTCAACCTGCTGGAGCAGCTCCGCCTCTCCGGCGGACCGGCACGGCCCAACCTGGTCCTCTTCGACATCCAGCCCGACCAGGTCGCCCTGGTCGAGCGTGAGCTGCGCGATGCCGGGCTTTCGTTTGCGGAGCCGGTTCCCATCGTGCCGATGCGGATCGCCTCGGTGAAGGGTCGGCCGGTACGGGCGATCCTGTCGGACAGCGGCGTCGCCGGCGCCTGGGCTTTCCGCAGGGAATACCGCTCCACCTATCGCGACACGCTGGTGGCGTCCGAGCGGCTGGAGACGGGCACGTGGTGGCCCGCCGGCGAGCGTCCCAGCGGCGTGCTCCCCGGCGTTTCGGTCGAGACCGGCGTGGCGGAAGAGCTCGGCATCGCGCCAGGCGACGAGATCGTGTGGGACGTGCAGGGAATCCAGATCCCGACCAGGGTCGCCAGCCTCCGGGAGGTGGACTGGGCGCGGTTCGAGCCGAACTTCTTCGTCGTATTTCAGCCGGGCTCACTGGAAGAAGCGCCGCACACCCTGGTGACGCTCACCCGGATCGAGCGACCCGCCGATCGAGGAACGTTCCAGCGCCGCTTGGCCGAGCGGCTTCCCAACGTCACCACGCTCGACCTGTCCGTGGTCCAGGAGGCGCTGGAGCGGCTGGTGGACCGCGTCGTGCTGGCGATCCGCTTCATGGCGGCCTTCACCCTGGCGACGGGCACCCTGGTGTTGATCGGTGCGCTCGCGACCAGCCGCTTTCAGCGGATCCGCGAGGGTGCCCTCCTCCGTACCCTCGGCGCCACCCGCAGGCAGATCTTCCGCATCGTCCTCGCGGAGTACCTGGCGCTCGGCAGCATGGCGGCGGTGGTTGCCGCGGTGCTCTCGGCGGCCGCGGCGTGGGCGCTGGCGAAATGGGTCTTCGAGGGCCGGTTCTCCTTCCAGCCGAGCTCGCTCGCCGCTCTGGCGGCCGGCGTCGTGGCGCTCACGGTAGTCGTGGGCCTGCTCAACAGCCGGGAGGTCATCCGCCGGACCCCGCTCGAGGTGCTGCGGGGCGAGTGATGGACCGGACCGCCATCAATGGCACTGCCCCTCGCCCTGGTCGGTGAACGTCTCTCCCGCGATCGGCACGAACTCCCAGGTATAGCGGTCGGCGAACAGCTCCAGCTTCAGCACACCGTAGGCCAGCTGCCGCACTTCGCTGTTCGGCTTGATGCGCTTGAACGGGTGAAACGGCGCCCCACCGGTCCCCACGACGAAGTGCCGGATGCCCCGCTCCGCATCGGCTTCACCGAGCGCGTTCTGGGGCGCGAAGCGTTCGTAGCCGTGCGCATGGCCGGTCAGGATCACGTCGGCACCCGCGTCATCGAGGATCTCGACGAACCGCTGCAGCTCCGCCGGCCCACGGTAGGAGCTCGAGGTGAACCAGGGATGGTGCCAGTAGGCCAGCGTGCACCGGCGCGAGCTCGCGCTCAGGTCCGCCACCAGCCACTCGTTCTGTTCCTCGAACAGGACGTTGCTGTTGAGCACCACGATGTGCCACTCGCCCAGGTCGTAGCTGTAGTAACCCTTGCCGGCCGGGCCCGCCTGCGCGCCCCAGTATTCGTAGTGTGGCTCGGCCCCGGGCACGTTGTATTCGTGGTTTCCCACCGCCGGCCGGGTGCGTGCCTTGTGCCGCCCCCAGGTCGGCTCGTAGCAGGTGGCGAACTCCTCCCGTGTGCCGAAGCCCTGGACGTTGTCGCCGAGGGCGAAGACGGTGCCTTCGATCCCATCGAGCAGGTCGGCGGTCTCCTCGTCGTGGAAGCGGATCGTGCACCCCACGATGTCGCCGGCGCCGACGAAGGTCTCCGAGGTCGGCGCGGGCGGCGGCGGTGGGGGCGGCTCCGGGTCGGGGGGAGGTGCGGGCTCTTCCGGGGGTGCCGGCTCCTCGGGCGGCGGCTCGGAGCCCGGCGGGGTCGCCGGGTCGGAGCAGGCCGACGTGAGGAGTGCCACCATGATGAGGGTCCGGGCCAGCATCTGACGGACGAATTCGCTGCCTGCGTGCACTGATACCTGCCGGTCGTTGGTTTCACATTGGCTCTGCCCGAATCCACCCGGGTCCTCCCTGGGGTTTAACACCGCGATCACCTGCGGTGCCGTAGCCCGGATCACGGTCGCGGCGGCCACACCGCCCCGCTGTCCCGCTGTTCGGCTACTATTCCCCCATGCTCTCCATCGACCTGACGAACAAGCGCGCCCTCGTCGCGGGGGTATCGGACGATGCCGGATTCGGCTTCGCCATCGCCAAGGCGCTCGCCGAGGCCGGCGCCACGATCTGCCTCGGGAGCTGGCCTCCCGCACTCGGGATCTTCACCAAGCTGCTGGAGCGGGGAAAGATCGAGGATTCCCTGAGACTCTCGGACGGGCGGAAGCTCGAGTTCGAGCGGATCTACCCGCTCGATGCCGCCTGGGATACCATGGCCGACGTCCCCCAGGACGTGCGCGAGAACAAGCGTTACAAGGAGCAGGGCGACTTCACGATCGAGGGGCTGGCGGCGCGGGTCCGGGAGGACTTCGGCGAGGGGGGGCTGGACATCGTGGTGCACAGTCTGGCGAACGGGCCGGAGGTGAAGTCGCCGCTGGTGGATACGTCCCGGGCCGGCTATCTGGCGGCGGTCAGCGTGAGCGCGTACAGCAACATCTCCCTGGTGCGGCAGCTCTCGCCGCTGATGCGACCCAACGGTGCGTTCCTCTCGCTCACCTATCTCGCCGGTGAGCGGGTCATTCCCGGATACGGCGGCGGGATGTCGTCGGCCAAGGCCGCGCTCGAGGCCGACACCCGCACGCTCGCGTTCGAGGCCGGGCGACGCTGGGGCGTGCGGATCAACGCCATCTCCGCCGGGCCGTGGGCCTCACGCGCGGCGAGCGCGATCGGATTCATCGACACCATGATTCAGTACACCACTGCCAACGCGCCGTTGCCCCGCCCCATCCAGGCCACCGACGTCGGGAACACCGCGGCGTTTCTCTGCAGTCCGCTCGCCGGGGCGATCACCGGGAGCGTGGTGTACGTGGATAACGGGTACCACGCGATGGGGATGGCGGTGCAAGGGGTGAGCTTGTCATCCTGAGCGCAGCGAAGGAGGCCATGCCCGGAGATGGCCTCCTTCGCTGCGCTCAGGATGACAAGCTCACCCCTCCCGCCGCACCCTCCCCACCAGTTCCGCCAGCGCGGCGAGCTCGAACGGCTTCTCCAGCACCGGCCTCGGCGTGCGGTCGAGGAATTCCCGCACTGGCTGCGAGGCCACGTCGCCCGTGGCGATGATCAGCCGGGCGAAGAGGTCAGGCCGGTGCACGGCCAGCCAGTCGTGCACCTCGAAACCGGAGAGCACCGGCATCCGGAGATCGGTGATGACCAGGTCGTAGCCCTCCGGCGAGGACGCGTCCAGCTTCCCCAGCGCCACCGCGCCATCCTCCGCCTCGTCCACCTCCCAGCCGTTCCGCCGCATGTAGCGGCCCAGCGCCAGGCGAATCGATCGCTCGTCGTCCACCAGCAGCACCCGCGGCCGGCCGTCGGCATCGAGGGCCGGACCGGTGGGCCCGGGCAGTGCGGTGACCCGCTTCGCCGGCGCGTTCGGCGACGGCGGAATCCGCACCACGAAGCGCGCCCCCCGGCCGTCGCCGCCCGGTTCCGCCCGGAGCGTTCCGCCCAGGCGTTGCACGATGCCGAGCGACACCGCGAGCCCGAGCCCCGTGCCCTGCCCCTCGGGCTTGGTTGTGAAGAACGGCTCGAAGATCCGGGGAAGCACGTCCGCCGCGATGCCTGACCCGCTGTCTTCCACCGCGAATTGCCACCCCTCACCCACCCAGCTTCCGTCGACTCGCACCCAACCGTCGTGGCCCGCGGCGTGGACGGCGTTGACGATCAGATTGGTGAGCACCAGCTCCAGCCCCGGCGCGTCGGTCAGGATGTCGGACATGTCGGGGGCGACCCTCGTCTGCAGACGGGTGCGAGTCTCCCGCAGCAACGGCTCCGCGGCAGCACCGGCGCGTGCGAGGATGGTCGAAGCCCCCGCGCTCTCGGGCCGCCGCTCCTGTCCGCGGGCGAACGAGAGCAGATCCCGGACGATCGTGCGGCAGCGCCGCACCTGATCGGCGATGGTGTCGAGTGCCTCCCGCTCGTGGCCCGACCTGGTGTCGTCGGCCCGGAGGTCCTCCGCCAGGTGCAGGACGGCGGAGAGCGGGTTGTTGAGCTCGTGGGCGACGCCGGACGCCACCCGGCCGATAGCGGACAGCCGCTCGTGCTGGAGCGCCTGGGCCTGGGCGCGCTGGAGCTGCTCGTATGCCGACCGGAGATCGGCCCCGTCGGTCCGGACCCGGAATGCCATGCGGTCGAAGGCGTAGGCCAGCGCCGCCACCTCGTCGCCGCGGGCGAAGCCCACCGGCGCGACATCGAGATCGCCCCGGGCCATCTGGGCCGCGGCCGCGCGCAGACGCTCGATGGGAAGCACGATGCTGCGCGCGAGGCCTGAGGCCAGGATCAGCGCGATCACCAGTGCCGCCAGCGCGACCGCCGCCGAAGTGCGGCCTTCCCCACTCAGCTCCGCGGCATAATCCGAGAGCGGCGACACCGCGACGAAGACCGCCCCGTCGCCATCGGGGAGCACCCCGGGCCGGTGGACGAACGCCACCACCTTGTGCTCCCCGTCGCGGCTGGCGAACCAGCCCTGGTCGCGCACCTGAATCGGTGCGAAGTCTCCCCTGCCGTCGCCGTAGAACACGGTGCCCGTGCCCCGTCCCCCGATGATGTAGTTGTTGGAGCGCCGTACCACGAAGCCGTAGGTGCCGGGTCCCAACGGAGTCAGCGCGGCCGCGAGGCCGACGTCGCTGGAGGCGCCCTGCACCGCCTCCACCAGCGCGACGGCACGAAGCTCTTCCCGGTGTCGCTGCGTCTGGCTGAGCCCGTGCAGCACGATGGGCACCGCCACCCCGACCGTGAGGGCGACCGCGATGGAGAACACCTTCCAGTACAGCGACTCCACCACGCGCCCTTCCTCGTCCCCGGCCGGTGGGCGCGGGGGTACCGCGACATCCTGGATCGCGCGCTCGGCCATGAGGTACGCCGCGACCGCGAAGAGTCCGCCGAGCGCGGGGCCCTGGATCATGATCTTGGCGACTTCGAGGGTGGGAAGGGCGGCGAAGTAGCCCACCTGCAAGGCCCCGAGAGCGTACACCGCCGTACTGGTCCCCAGAACCATCCAGAAGACGAAGAGCGGGAATCGGGCGAGCTGCCGGCTCGTGATGGGATCGCCGAGCGGCAGGCGGTGAACCAGACCCCGGAGACGGAGCCAGGGGAGCAACACCGCGCCGGTCCAGCCCACGGCCGGCACTTCCCAGGCGTAGCAGAAGAGGATCCAGTCGAGCTGCTTCTCGTTGACCAGCCACCAGAGGCGGGAGAACTGGATGCCCACGACCCACCAGCACACCATGGATGCGAGCCAGAGACGAACGGCGAGCCGTCCGGCGACGCCGGCGGCGGTCGGCAACAGGATTGCGGGCCGCGTGAGCACGTGCCGCAGGGTGACGGTCAAGGTGGATGTGGACTCGGAGCTTTACCAGGGGGATCGTATAATACCTCCTTCCCCGCCCGTCCCGAAAGCCGAGGGACCGGCCCACCCGAGAGTGTCATGTCCGAAGAGTTGCTGTCCCGTGAAGATGGTCCGATCCACCGCCTGACCCTCAACCGGCCGGCGCGGCGCAACGCCCTGACCCCCGAGCTCGCGACCGAGATCGCCCGGGAGCTCGACCTGATCGATGAGCGCGGCGCGGCCCGCGTCGTGGTATTGGCCGGGGCCGGTGGCCATTTCTGCGCCGGGCTCGATCTCCACTGGCTCCGCTCGCTCGGCTCGATCCCTCCGCTCGCCCTGCTGCAACGAGGTCTCAGCGACTTTCAATCGGCGGTGCTCGCCATCGCGCGCTGCCCGCTTCCGGTCGTGGCCGAGCTTCGCGGCACCACCGCGGGGTTCGGCCTCGACCTCGCTCTGATCTGCGATATGCGGGTCGCCGAAACCGGAGCCACGTTCACCTCGGCCTTCGCCCGCATGGGCCTGGTGCCGGACGGTGGCTCGACCTACACCCTGCCGCGGCTCCTCGGCCTCGGGCAGGCGCTCCGATTCCTGTTCGCCGGCGAGTCCCTGGCCGCCCCACGCGCCCGCGAGCTCGGCCTGGTGGACGAGGTACGCGACGAGGCCGAGCTGGAGCCGGCGGTCGACGCCATCGCCAAGGCGATCGCCGCGTCGGCGCCCTCCAGCGTGCGCACCATCAAGCGCCTGGTTCGGGGCGACGAGCTCGGCGGACTGGAGCAGGCCCTCAGCGCGGAGGGTGCCGCCCAGATCCAGGCGCTCCAGGGCCCCGAGTTCCAGCGCCGGCTGGAGGCGTTCGTCTCCCGATGACCGAGTCCCGGATCTTCCCGGCCGATCTGCTGGCGGGCAAGGTCGCCCTCATCACCGGCGGCGGCACCGGCATCGGGCTCGGCATCGCCTCCTGCCTGGCTCGCGCGGGGGCCACGGTGGCCATCGCCAGCCGGAAGCCGGAGCATCTCGCGTCGGCTGCGGAGTCGCTGCGCGCGGGCGGCGCCAGGGTGACCACCGTGGAGACCAACGTGCGTGATCCCGAGGCGGTCGGAGCCATGGTGCGCCGGGCCGCCGACGAGCACGGCCGGATCGATCTCCTGGTGAACAACGCCGCGGGCAACTTCTACGCTCCTTCGGCGACCCTGTCGCCCAACGCCTGGCGTGCCGTGGTCGAGACCGACCTCTACGGTACGTTCTACTGTTCCCAGGCCGTGCACCCGGTGATGAAGGGCCAGGGCGGCGGCCGCATCGTCTCCATCTCCATGACGCTGCACTACCGCGGCTGGCCGCTCATGGCGCACGCGACGGCGGCCAAGGCCGGTGTGGACGCCCTCACCCGGACGCTGGCCCTGGAGTGGGCGGCCGATGGTATCACCGTGAACGCCATAGCGCCGGGACCGATCCCGACCGAGGGCGTGAAGCAGGCGTTCACCCCGCCGGGCGGCGCGCCGAACGTGCCCGCGATGGACCAGTACGCCGCCCGGGCGATCCCGCTGGGCCGGTGGGGCAAGCCGGAGGATGTGGGCCACCTCGTCACCTTCCTGGCGAGCCCCGCGGGCGACTGGATCACCGGATCGATCTTCGTGGTGGATGGCGGAGCGTGGCTCGCCGGCGAACGAGGCTGAGGAGACCATCATGTTTCTCGGACACTATGGCGTCGCGTTCGCGCTCAAGCGCGCGGAACCCAAGCTGTCGCTCGGCACCCTGTTCGTCGCCGTGCAGCTGGCCGACCTGCTGTGGGGTGTGTTCCTGCTGGTGGGCTGGGAGCGGGTCAGGATCGATCCGGGATATACCGCGGTGACCCCGCTGCAGTTCCTCGAGTATCCGATCTCCCACAGTCTCCTGGGCATGGCGCTGTGGGCGGCGCTGGGCGCGGCGATCTACTACTCCTGGCCGACGCGCGACACCAGCCGCCACTGGCAGGCGGCCGCGCTGGTGGGCCTCGCCATTCTCTCGCACTTCGCGCTCGACCTGCCGGTGCACGTACCCGACCTCCCATTTGGCGGGGAGGGCTCTCGCAAGGTCGGCTTGGGTCTGTGGAACAACCCCACGGCGACGCTCCTGCTCGAGCTGGCCACGCTCGCCGCCGGCGTCGCGGTCTACGTCGCCTTCCGCTCGCGCCGCCATCCGGCGCGGCCGGGACGCCTGGCGAGTCTGGTGGGGATCCTCGTCGCGATCTATCTGGTGAACTTCTTCGGACCGCCGCCGCCGAGTGTCACGGCGATCGCGGTGACCGACATCGTGGGCCTGCTCCTGCTGGCCGCGTTCGCCGCCTGGGTGGACAGGAGAGCCACCCCGGCCGAGCTCGCGGCGGCCGGACTGTCGGCTCGCCAGGCGCGGTAGCGATGGAACGCCTGTTCTTCTCGCTGGGCGCGGCGTCCGCGCTGATCGCCGTGGCGGCCGGCGCGTTCGGCGCGCACGCGCTCAGGGCCCGGCTCTCGTCCGAGATGCTCGCGGTGTTCGAAACCGGCGCGCGCTACCAGATGTACCACGCGCTCGGTCTCCTCGCCGTGGCATGGGCCGCCACCCGCTGGCCCGGTCCCTGGGCGGTGCGGGCCGGCTGGCTCTTCGTGGCGGGGACCGTGCTCTTCTCCGGCAGCCTCTACACCCTCGCAATCTCCGGTATCCGCGCGCTCGGCGCCGTCACCCCGCTCGGCGGAGCGGCGTTCCTGGCGGGCTGGGTCTGCCTGATTCTCGCCGTCCGGCGCTGAAGCCCCCGGTCCTCTCCTCCCGGCAAACGACCACAAATAAGTAACTTCGGGTTTAATAGCCTCTTCGTCGGTTGCGGCCTAGGAGCAATCCATTACATTGAGCGACTTGTTGAAGGGCGGTACAAATACTCTTTAGGGACACACACGCTTGGCCAAACCGCCTCCCCAGATACCCGGTATCCCCGAAGAACGTCGTCGCTGGAATCGCCGCCCGGAATCGCGCCCCGCCGAGATCCTCACGGCCGCCTTCGAGGTGTTCGCCGAGGCCGGCTACGAGCGCACCACCATCGCGGACGTCGGCGAGCGTGCCGGCGTGAGTCCGGCGCTGGTGGTGCACTACTTCGGGAGCAAGGCCGAGCTCTTCACCGCGGTCACCCAGGACCGCTTCGCGAGCTTCGTAGCGGCGGAGGAGGCGTTGCTGGCCTCCCACCGGGGCTCTTATCGGGACCTGCTGCACCAGCTCGTCCGCCGGTTCTGGGATCATCTCTGGGAGCCGGGCAGCATCGAGCTCGCCCTGGCGGTGAAGACCAAGCGAAGTGAGTTGCCCGAATGTGCCCGGACGCTCATGGAGCTCGGGGCGCGCTGGCGCCGGCTGATCGAAGGTGTACTGGATGCCGGGCGACAGCAGGGCGAGTTCCGCGTTTCAGGGCCGCATGTGGCCCGTGTCATCGGCGCCACGGTCATGGGCGTCGCCGAGGCCGCCCGCTGTCTCGGCGGCACCGAGGCCCACCCCTCCACACCGGAGGAGCTCTGGACCGCGCTCGTCGCATTTCTCGACCATGGCGTGCTCGCCGCGCAAGGAGAATCCCAGTGATCCCCCAGAGACTTTCCCTGGCGCTGCTGGCGGTCGCCGCCGCCGCGTGCAGCCAGAGCGACGCGACTCCGACTACACCGCCACCGGCCGAAGTCGGCGTGATGACCGTCGAGCCGCGGACGCTCCCCTTGAGCTACGAGTTCGTGGGCGAGGTCCAGCCGATCAAGCGGGTGGACGTCCGCGCGCGCGTGGAAGGCGTGATCGAGGCGCGTCCCTTCACCGAGGGATCGGTGGTGAAGGCGGGCCAGGTACTCTACCGGCTGGAGCGCGTACGCTACGACGCGGCCTATCGCAGCGCCGCCGCCCGCCTGGCGAACGCGAAGCGGACGCTGGCACGGCTGGAGCCGCTCCTGGAGCGCAACGCCGTGGCGCAGCAGGACGTGGACAACGCGCGGACGGAAGTGGAATCGGCCGAAGCGGCCTACGACGACGCCCGGAAGGTCCGGGCGGACGCGGTGGTCCGGGCGGAGATCAGCGGGCGGATCGGCCGCACCCAGCTGGAGGTCGGCGCCCGCGTCACCGGGTCCTCCGACCTGCTGACGACCATCGAGCAGCTCGATCCGGTGTACGTGAGCTTCCACCCATCCAGCCAGGACCAGCAGCAGTGGGCGCAGAATCCGCGGAGCCGGCAATTGATCCAGCCGGGCAGCCCGCTCGTGGTCCGCGTGGTTCTGCCCGACGGCTCCGAGCTGCCTCGCAAAGGTAAGCTCGACTACGTGAGCCCGTCGGTCGATCCCGCGACCGGAACCCAGGAGCTGCGGGCCTCCTTCGACAACGACGACCGCGCGCTGGTGCCGGGGCAGTTCGTGCGGGTGCGACTCCAGGGCTTCGAGCGCGACAGCGCCCTGGCGGTGCCGCGGCGCGCGGTCCAGCAGTCGCTCGACCAGCAGTTTGTGCTGGTCGTGGGCAAGGGCGATACGGTCGCGGCCAGAGACATCGAGACGGGCACCTGGAGCGGTGACTGGTGGATCGTCGAGGGCGGACTGAAGCCGGGCGAGCGTGTGGTGTTGGAAGGCGTACAGAAGGCGGTGCCCGGACAGCCGGTGCGTCCGGTGGCGCTGCCCGACAGTGCCGTCACGACGGACAGTGCGGTGACGGACAGCGCGGTGGCCGACACCGCCCGAGGAGGCAGTCAGTGAGCGTGACCCCGAACCAGAACGGCAACGGACGGCAGGCCTATTTCTTCGTCCGGCGGCCGGTGCTGGCCGCCGTGATCTCCATCGTGATCGTGCTGCTCGGCACCTTCGCGCTGCTCGGGATGCCGGTGGCGCGCTACCCGCAGATCACGCCGCCCTCGGTCCAGGTGACCGCCACCTACCCCGGCGCGACCGCGGAAGACGTGGCCCAGGCGGTGGCCGCGCCGATCGAGCAGCAGCTCTCCGGTCTCGACGGCCTGCTCTACTATCGCTCGTCCAACTCCAGCAGCGGAGTGATGAACCTCCAGGTGTTCTTCGACATCGGCCGGGACCAGGACATCGCTGCGGTGGACGTGCAGAACGCGATCAAGGTGGCCGAGCCGCAGCTTCCCGAGGAGGTGCGCCGGCAGGGCGTGGTGATCCGGAAGGCGCAGACCGACATCCTCCTGGTGGCCGCGGTCACCAGCAACGACCCCCGCTACGACGCCACCTACCTCGCCAACTACGCCAAGCTCTACGTGGTGGACGAGCTCAAGCGGCTCAACGGCGTGGGCGACGCGACCGTCTTCGGCGGTCTCGATTTCGCCATGACCATCCGCCTCGACCCCGACCGGATGGCGCAGCTCGGCATCACCGTGGGCGACGTGCGCGACGCGGTACAGGAGCAGAACGCCACCAATCCGGCGGGCACCCTGGGCCGCGAGCCCGCGCCGGCGGGCACCCAGCTCACGCTGCCGGTGACGACGCTGGGCCGGCTCAAGACCGCGGACCAGTTCGCCGACGTGATCGTGCGGGCGCGGGAAGACGGCTCGTTCGTGCGGGTGGGCGACATCGGCGAGGTGGAGCTCACCTCGCAGAACCTCGACCTCGTCGGCCGGATGAACGGGCGGCCCACTGCGAACATCCTGCTCTATCTCCGTCCCGGCGCGAACCAGCTCGAGGTGAAGGAGGCGTTCACCGCCCGGATGGACGAGCTGGCCAAGGCGTTCCCCTCCGGGGTGTTCTGGACCATCCCGTTCGACACCACGCCGTTCGTGACCGCCTCGATCGAGGAGGTGGTGATCACGCTGCTGGAAGCCATGGCCCTGGTGACGCTGGTGGTGTTCCTGTTCCTCCAGAGCTGGCGGGCCACGCTGATCCCGATCCTGGCCGTGCCGGTCAGCGTCATCGGGACCTTCCTCGGCCTCTCGGCCCTGGGCTACTCGGTGAACCTGCTCACGCTGTTCGCCCTGGTGCTGGCGATCGGCATCGTGGTGGACGACGCCATCGTCGTGATCGAGAACGTCGAGCGCATCATGGACGAGGAAAAGGTCTCGGCCAGGGTGGCGGCCGACAAGGCGATGGGCCAGGTCGGCGGCGCCCTCGTCGCCATCGTGCTGGTCCTCTGCTCGGTGTTCATCCCGGTCGCATTTCTCGGGGGCATCACCGGCACCATGCTCCGCCAGTTCGCGGTGACGCTGGTGATCGCCGTGGTGCTCTCGGGCATCGTGGCGCTGACCTTGACGCCCGCGCTCTGCGCCATGCTCCTCAAGGATACGCCGCACGACACCCACAACCGGTTCTTCCGCCGGTTCAACGACTGGTTCGATCGCACCACCGGCGGGTACGTGAGCCGCGTCGGTGCGGTGCTGGGCCGCCCGCGCGCGTGGCTCGCGGCGTTCGCCGTGATTCTGGCGCTGGCGTTCGTGCTCTACAAGCGGGTGCCCGCCGCGTTCATCCCGACCGAGGACAAGGGATTTTTCGTGATCGCCATCCAGCTCCCCGACGGCGCCTCGCGGCAGCGCACCGACGCGGTGGTGGAGCGGGTCGAGGGCATGCTGCGGAAGGAGCCGGCCGTGCGGCAGTTCGCGGCGCTGGTCGGATTCAACCTGCTGGCCCAGGCCAACCAGTCGAACGGCGCGACCATGTTCGTCCTGCTGAAGGACTGGGACGAGCGCGACTCCGACAACAGCGTGGACGCCATCCTCGGACGGGTGAACGGCCAGCTGTTCGGGATGAGGGACGCGCTCGCCTTCGGGTTCAACTTCCCCGAGATCCCGGGGCTCGGCACCACGGCGGGCCTGGAGCTCAACCTCCAGGCGCGGCGGGGGCAGGACGTGCCGGTCTTCGCCCGCCAGGTCGAGGCGGTGCTGGCCGACATGAACAAGCTCCCCGAGACCCCGGGCGCCGCGACGACGTTCCGGGCCAACGTTCCGCAGGTGTTCGTGCACGTGGACCGGGAGACCGCCAAGTCCCGCGGCGTCGAGCTGGACGATCTCTTCGCCACTCTCCAGGCGATGCTCTCGTCGCTCTACATCAACGACTTCAACCTCTACGGGCGGACCTACCGGGTGCAGGCCGAGGCGCAGTCGCGCTTCCGGCAGACGCCGGAAGACATCGGGCGGCTGTACGTCCGCTCGGAGAGCGACGAGATGATCCCGCTCTCCGCCCTCACTCGCGCCGAGTTCCGCGGCGCCCCCAGCGTGCTCAGCCGGTTCAACGGCTTCCCCTCGGCGCTGGTGACCTCCACCGCGCCGCCCGGCGTGAGCTCCGGCCAACAGCTCGACGCGGTCGAGGAGCTGCTGACGGGCAAGTACGACGCCCAGGGCGTGGGCTTCGCCTACAGCGGCCAGTCGTACCAGGAGCGGGCCTCGAGCGGCGAGGCCGGCCTGGTGTTCGCGCTGGGGCTGGTGCTGGTGTTCCTGGTACTGGCCGCGCAGTACGAGAGCTGGTCGATCCCCTTCGCGGTGATTCTGGGGATTCCGTTCGGCGTGCTGGGTGCCTTCCTCGGTGTCTGGCTGCGGGGGATTCCCAGCGACATCTATTTCCAGGTGGGACTGATCGCGGTGGTCGGTCTCGCGGCCAAGAACGCGATCCTGATCGTGGAGTTCGCCAACGACCTGCGCAGCCGGGGGTTGAGCGTGCGTGAGGCGGCCATGCAGGCGGCGCGAGAGCGTTTCCGGCCGATCCTCATGACGTCGTTCGCCTTCATCTTCGGTGTGGCGCCCCTCATGTTCGCCGGCGGCGCCGGCGCCGCCAGCCGGCACTCGCTCGGCACCGGTGTGTTCGCCGGCATGCTCACGGCCACCACGGTCGGCATCTTCTTCATCCCGCTCTTCTTCGCGGTGATCCGCGGGCTGAGCGAGCGGTGGGCCAGTCGCGCCGGTGCCCGTGCTCCGGAGCCGGCCGAGGAGGGCGCATGAGCCGCGCGGCGCTGATCACGGTGTTCCTTGGCCTGACCGCCGGCGGGTGCGCCGTCGGCCCCTCGTACCGGGAGCCGGTGGTGGCGCCCGAGGACGCGACCGTGGGACTCTCGCCCCGGCCCGACTCGACCCGCACGTTTTACGATTCGCTCGCGGCGGCCGACTCCGCGCCGGCCACCCGGCCGCTCGCGCTACAGGCCGATTCCGCCGACCTCGCCTGGCTCGCGGTCCTCAAGGACACGACCCTGGTCCGGCTGGTCGGGCTCGCGGTTCGGGAAAACCGGGACGTGCAGACCGCGGTAGCCCGGATTCGAGAGTTTCGGGCCCAGGTCGGCGTGACGCGCTCGGAGCTGTTCCCCGAGCTCTCGGCCAACGGCTCGGCGAGCACCAACCAGATCGCGCTCGGCGCCTTCGAGCCGGTGGCATTCGACGCGCTCCGGGTCACCGCGGATGTGGCGTGGGAGCTCGACTTCTGGGGCAGGATCCGGCGCGGTGTCCAGGCCTCGCGCGCCGACCTCGAGGGCCAGGAGGCCGCCTACCGGGCCACGCTCCTCACCCTGGTGAGCGACGTGTCCACCGCGTACCTCAGTCTGCTGGAGCTGGGGCAGGAAGAGGCGATCGCCGAGCGGACGCTGGCCTCCCGACGCGCCACCCTCGAGCTGGCGCGCAGCCGGTTCGAGAGCGGCGTCATCTCGGAGCTCGACGTGCATCAGTTCGAGAGCGAGGTCGCCGTGCCGGCCGCCGCGCTCGCACAGGCCCGGCGGCTCCGGTCCCAGCGCGAGCACGAGCTCGCCACACTGGTGGGCCGGCTCCCCTTCGACATTCCCGCCACCGCCGGCCTGGCGGACGCGGTCGAGTCGGTGCGGGTCCCCGACTCCCTGCCGGCCGCCCTGCTGAGCCGCCGGCCGGACGTGCGCGAGGCGGAGCGGGCCTTCGCGGCTTCGGTGGCTCGCGTGGGCGTGGCCCAGGCCTCGCGGCTTCCCCGGATCAGCATCACCGGCAACTACGGCAGCCAGTCGTCCACGGCCGACGATCTCTTCACCGGCAACACCGAGGTGTATCAGCTCCAGGCGGGAATCTCGATCCCGCTGTTCACCGGCGGCCGGCTGGCGAACGAGGCCCGGGCCGCCGGCGCCCGCGCCGAGCAGGCCCGGCTCCAGTTCGAGCAGACGGTGCTGGAGGCATTCCGCGAGGCGAGCGACGCGCTCGTCGCCGTCCGCACCTCGCGCGACCAGCGGGTGGCGCAGCAGAGCCAGGTGGTTGCCCTGCGCAAGGCCGCCGAGCTGGCGGACATTCGCTATCGCGGTGGCGTGGCCAGCTACTTCGAGGTGCTCGACGCGCAGCGGCAGCTCTTCTCGGCGGAGCTGGGACTGAGCCAGACCCAGCTGCTGGAGCTGAGCTCGGTGGTGGGGTTGTACCGGGCGCTGGGGGGGAGTTGGGCGGTGGAGGAGGGGGAGGAGTAGGGCGACCCGAGGGCAGCCTGAGGCGTCATCCCGCCGACTTCGCTCCCCTTACCGCGCCACCCGCTCCACGATCCGATACATGAACTCCACCCCGAACCGCAGGTTCTCCACGGTCACCCGCTCGTCGTTTCCATGCACCGTTCGGGCGTCCTCTTCCGACAGCCGGAACGGACTGACGCCGTACGCCCCGATCCCGATCGCGCGGTAGTAGTAGCTGTCGGTGTACCCCGCGAGCATCGGCGTGGTGATGAGCGCGCCCGGTTCCATCGCCTGCACCGCCTCGCGGATCGCCTCGATCATGGGCCCGTCCAGCGGCGACATCGTGGCCTGGCGCTCCGGCCGGAGCGGGGTGATCTCCACCAGCGAGTCCGCGATCACCCGCCGCAATTCGCGCACGAAGTCCGCCGGCCGCTCGCCGGGCAGGAGGCGGACGTCGAGCTCCGCGCTCGCCTCGGGGGGAATCACGTTGGTCTTGTCCGACCCGCGCAGCACCGTGATGCTGATCGTGTTCCGGAGAATCGCGTTGTAGTACAGGTTCGAGGTGAGGAAGAGGCGCCCCGCGCGACTCCGGAGCGCGGCCGCGGGGTCGGCCAGCCACCGACGCCGGAGCGGATCGGGCTCCCGGGTCGCGACGCCCTTGAAATACCGCTCCGCCGGAGGCGTGAGCTTGATCGGGGTCTGGTGGGCGGCGATCCGGCCGACCGCGCGTGAGATCCGGGCCGCGGCGTTGTCGGGGCGCGGGACGGATCCGTGCCCCGGCGCCCCGCGGGCCGTGAGGCGGACCCAGTAGGGCACCTTCTCCGTCACCGCTACCCCGTAGTACTCCGTCTGACCGGTGGGCCCCAGCCGGTTGTGGCCACCCTCGTTCAGCAGGAATTCGGCATCGCGGAGGAGCGCGCGCTTCTCACGGGTAAACCACTCGGCCCCAGTGGAGTTGGTCTCCTCGTCGGCGTTGGCGACGAGAATGACGTCGCGCGAGAGCGGCACCCCTCGCCGCTTGAGGGCCACCATCGTCATCAGCTCGACGATGCCCATGCCCTTCATGTCGAGCGCGCCCCGCCCCCACACGGCGCCGCTCCGGGTCTCGCCCGACCAGGGGCCCACCTGCCAGGCGGAGTCCGTCGCCGGGACCACGTCGATGTGACTCAGGAGCACGATGGGCCGCTTCGATCCGGTGCCCGGGAGGCGGGCGTAGAGATTGCCACGCCCCGGTGAGGACTCGAAGATCCGCGCTTCGATTCCCTCCTTCGCCAGCATCTGCCGGAGCCACTCCGCCCCGGCGGTCTCGTTCCCCGGCGGGTTGACGGTGCGGATGCGGAGATACTCGCCGAGCCGTTCGGCGGCCTCGAAGCCGAGGGTCTCGAAATCGGGGGTGGGGACCTGCTGGGCGGCGGTGACCGAGCTGACGCAGACGGCAACGACACCGGCCGTCATTCGGAGCGGGCGGAGCGAGCGGAGAAGCCGCTTCGCCGCAATACTGCCTCCGTGCGCGGCCCTCATTTCGTCTCTCGTGCCCAGAGCAAAAACAATACTCCGATCGCGAGGAACATCCACAGGTTTCCCGGCACCCACATCAGCAGCCCGCCGAGCTGCTGGTCGTCCAGTGGCGAGAGACCCCAGGTGCGCGGCGCCGCGGAGTACCAGGGATAGCGCACTTCATCGGACAGCGTGATCAGCGCGGCCACGATCTGCATCGGAATCCCGGCCAGAAACAGGTAGAGCATCCCCATCCCGTAGGACAGCCGGGGAAGCTCCGGCACCGGGCTCATGACCGGCCACCACAGGATGGTCGCCGCGACGATGAACATCAGGTGGGTGGCGATGTGCACGTCGTGGCTCCGCATCATCAGCTCGTAGAACGGCGTCAGGTGCCAGACCGCGATCGTGACCGTGTAGAGGACCGCAGCCGTCACCGGATGGCTGAGGAACCGGGCCACGGCCAGTATCGGCCGTCGCTGGAGCAGCGGCCGGAGCAGCCATCCCGGCGTACCCGCGATCAGCAGCGGGGGCAGGAGCAGGGTGAGCAGCAGGTGCTGCACCATGTGGGCGGAGAAGAGGTAGTAGTCGCTCAGATCGTGCATCGGGCCGTTGAGCGCCACCAGGAGCACCAGCAGCCCGCCGCAGAAGGACGCGACCTTCCAGGCCGGCGCGGGCGGGCCCAGCGCGCGGTCGCGGCGGAGCGGTCCGATCCCCCAAAAGTACAAGGCACCGAGGAGCCCGGTGCCTATGAGGACGCTGGGGTGCAGCGACCACGCCCACTCGTACGGAACCATGGGCCGTGGCCGCTCGTCGAGCAGCACGGCGAGGAGCGGACTCACCCCGATTTGGCGAATGCCCAGTGGTACGCCTGGAGCGCGACGAGGGCGAGGATCACGATGGTGGCGATGATGAGCGGGAAGACGAACACCCCGCTGAACAGCTTGCTGTCGTTCTTCAGGTGCATGTAGTACATCGCCACCAGCGCGAACTTCACGGCGGAGAGCAGCAGCAGCAACGGGATGAAGAACGGCTGGATCTCGTGGCCGAGTGCCCCGGCGCTCTTGCCGAAGGTGAACTCGTAGAGACCGACCTCGAGCGCGGTGAGCACGAAGAGGACCAGCCCGATCTTGGCGTACGTCCCCGGAGTCGGGTGGTCGTGGGCATGCTCCGGCGCGGGTGCCTGGGCGGTCATCGGTCCCTCACCTGATCAGATAGACGACGGGGAAGATCACGATCCACACCACGTCCACGAAGTGCCAGTAGAGCGCGGCCATCTCGAGGTTGAGCGACCGCTCGGGCGGCAGCTTCCGCCGGACCGCGAGGAAGAACATCGTGGCCAGCCAGATCACCCCGATGGTGACGTGGGTGCCGTGGAAGCCCGTCAGCACGAAGAAGCTGGCGCCGAACATGTTGCGCTGGAGCGTCAGGCCCTTGTGCACGAAGTGGGTGAACTCGTAGACCTGCATCCCCACGAAGAAGATGCCGCAGAAGAGCGTGGCGCCGAGCCAGCCCAGCAGCATCTTGCGATTGCCCTTCTGCGCGCCGTAGAGGGCGAGCACCACGAACAGCGAGCTGAAGAGCAGGAGCGCGGTGCCGACGGTGACCAGCGGGATCTCGATGATCGGCTCCATCACCTTGCCGGTCGTCGGGTCGGTCCAGGCCTCGTGGGCGAACGGTCCCACCAGGCTCTTGCCCTTCTGCACCAGGTAGTTCGAGATCAGCGTGGCGAAGAACAGGCACTCGGACCCGATGAAGGTCCAGATCGCCAGCTTCCGGCTGTCCAGTCCGGTCGAGGTCTCCAGGGCGTGCGCGTGGTCCGACACTCAGTGGCCTCCGTGCGACGGCGTGCGGAATTCCGAGTAGCCCTTCTCGAACAGCCAGTTGTAGATCCCGAAGAACAGCAGCGCCACCGCCGCCACGATGCCCCACGGGCCCCACTTGGGCGACATCATGATCGCCACGAAGATCGAGGCCACGCCGAACGCCGAGATCAGCGGCCAGTACGAGGGGGCGGGCAGGTGGATCCCCGCGCCGCTGGTGTGCGGCGGCTCCGGCAGCGGGCCACCGTTCTGGCGCTTGAGATCCCACAGCGGGTCGCGTCCGTGCACCGTGGGCTCCTGGTCGAAGTTCCATTCCTGCGGCGGCGAGGGAATGGCCCATTCCAGCGTCGCGCCGTTCCACGGGTCCGCCGGCGCGTCCTTCGGCTTCCGGGACGTCCTGAAGATGTTGATCAGGAACACCAGGAACGACAGCCCCAGGATGAAGGCCCCCACCGTCTCGGCCTGGTTCAGCGCCTCGAGGTTCAGCTCCTTCGGGTAGGTGTAGGTCCGGCGCGGCATCCCGTTGAGCCCCACGAAGTGCATCGGGAAGAACGTCAGGTTGAAGCCGATGAGCATCAGCCAGAAATGGACCTTGCCCAGGCCCTCGTCGAGCATGCGGCCGAACATCTTGGGCCACCAGTAGTAGGCCCCCGCCACCAGCGCGAAGATGCTGCCGCCGAACATCACGTAGTGGAAGTGGGCCACGATGAAGTAGGTATCGTTCTGCTGGAGGTCCGCCGGCGGCGGGGCGTGCATCACGCCGGAGAGCCCGCCGATGATGAACATCGCGATGAAGCCGACCGCGAAGTACATCGGCGTCTTGAACTGGAGCGAGCCGAACCACATCGTGCCCAGCCAGTTGAAGATCTTCACCCCGGTCGGGATGGCGATCAGCATGGTGGTCAGGGAGAAGAAGGTGTCGGGGATCGGGCCCATGCCGGTGGCGAACATGTGGTGGCTCCACACGCCGAATCCGAGGAACGCGATGAAGATCCCCGAAAACACCATCGCCGCGTAGCCGAAGAGCGGCTTGCGCGAGAAGACCGGCAGCACCTCCGAGATGATGCCGAACGCGGGCAGGATAAGGATGTAGACCTCGGGATGCCCGAAGATCCAGAAGAAATGCTGCCACAGCAGGGGGTCGCCCCCGCCGGCCGGAACGAAGAAGTGGGTGCCCCAGAACCGGTCGAACATGAGAAGGATCAGCGCGACGGCGATCACCGGGAACGCCAGCAGCAGCAGGACCTGGGTGATGAGCGTCATCCAGACGAAGACCGGCATCCGCATCAGCGTCATGCCGCGGGCCCGGAGGTTGAGGATCGTCACGAAGAAGTTCACCGCCGCCGCGAGCGACGCGACGCCGAGGACCTGGAGACCCATGTTCCAGAAGTCCACGTTGAGACCCGGCGAGAACTGGCGCGACGTCAGATTGGCGTAGCCGTACCACCCCGTGTCGGGCGCGGCGCCGAACAGAAAGCTGGAATTGAGCAGCAGGCCGCCCAGCAGGAACACCCAGTAGCTGAACGCGTTGAGCCGGGGGAACGCCACGTCCCTCGCGCCGATCATGAGCGGAATCATATAGTTGAAGAACGCGGAGCTCAGCGGCATGATCGCGAGGAAGATCATGGTCGTGCCGTGCATCGTGAACAGCTGATTGTAGGTGTCCGGGTCCATGAAGTTGTTGTCGGCCCGGGACAGCTGGATGCGGATCAGGAGCGCCTCGAGGCCGCCCAGCAGAAAGAAGAAGAACGCGGTGGCGCCGTAGAGAATCCCGATCCGCTTGTGGTCCACGGTGGTGATCCAGCTCCACAGGCCGGTCTTCTCCCCGTGGGCCGCCGCGTGCGCGTGTTGCTGGTCTAGGGCAGTCGTCGCCATGTCCGAATCCTATTTGTGTGCGCGGAGGTAGGCCCTGAGCGCCCGGGACTCCTCCACCGTGACGCCGAGGTTCGGCATCAGGACGCCCTTCTTCACCGCCTGGGGCTCGCGGATCCAGCGCTCCAGGTTCTCGTCCGTGTTCCTGAGCCAGCCCGCGGCGATGTGCGACCGCGCGCCGACGTTCGCCAGGTTCGGACCGATCAGGCCCTTGGGCGCCTGCACCGCCTGGAGCGAGTGGCAGCCCATGCAGCCCTTGGTCATGAACAGCTTTTCGCCCTGCGCGTAGTCCGGACCCTGGGGGGCCTGCGCGCCCGCCGCGCTATCCGCGGCCGGTCCCTGGACCTTGGCGCCCGCGCTCGCGGTCTTGAGCGAGTCGCCCGCCGGTGCCGCGGCGGGCGCCGCCGGTGCCTTGGGGCCGAGCGTCTGCATGTGGGCGATCCACTGGTCGAACTCGGACGGGGTCACCGACCGGATGTGAAAGGCCATCCGCGCGTGCTGGATCCCGCAGTACTCGGCGCACTGTCCGGGGAACAGGCCGGTCGAGTCGGCCTTCCACCAGAGCCGGGTCTCCCGGCCGGGGAAGACGTCCCGTTTCCCGGCGAAGCGCGGCGGCCAGAAGCTGTGAATCACGTCGGCCGAGTTGTTGAGGATCTCGACGGTGCGGCCCTGCGGGATGTACATCTCGTTCGCGGTGGTGACTCCGGCGTCGGGATAACGGAATTCCCACCACCACTGGTGCCCGATCACCTCGATCTTCAGCGCGTCCGCCGGCGTGCGGCTGGTCTCGAAGATCCCCTTCACCGTGGGCACCGCGATCGCGGCCAGGATCAGGGCCGGGATCAGGGTCCAGATGATCTCGATCGTCGTGTTGCCATGGATCTGAGACGGCTCGGGGTCGCCGGGCTTGCCGCGGAACCGGAAGATCGCATAGAGGAGAGCCCCCTCCACCAGGATGAATACGCCCAGGGCCCAGAAGAACGTGGTGTCCTGGACGTCGTCGCCGATGCGGGCAAAATCGGAGAGCGGCAGCAGCGCCGTCTGCGGATACTGATCCCGGCTGCAGCCCGCCAGGGCCAGCGCCAGCACGCAGAGCAGGGTCAGTGCGCCGGCCTTGCGCCGGGCTGCGGAGGTCCTAAGGTGCATTCCTTACGCATCCTGTGAGCAAGGATCCACGCAAACCAGGGAGAGTGACGGCGCAGATTATCAGTTTAACCGACGAAGGTCAAGGAAATCCCATCGCCACTTCCACTTCCTCGACGGTACGGGGAATCCCTGAGGACAGCACCTCCGCACCTTGCTCGGTCACCAGAATGTCATCCTCGATCCGAATGCCCAGGCCCTCCTCCGGCAGGTAGACTCCCGGCTCGATGGTGAAGACCATTCCCGGCTCCAGACGCCGGGCGAAGGAGCCGACGTCGTGCACGTTCATGCCCAGCCAGTGGGAGAGGCCGTGGACGAAGTAGCGGTCGCACCCGCTCCCGCCGCAGAGGTTCCCGGAGTGGCGCCGCATGTACTCCCGGGCGACGCGGTTGAGAGTGGCGAAGTCGGTGCCGGGGCGAACCGCGTCGATGGCCGCCTGCTGGGCGCCGAGCACCAGCTCGTACAGCCGGCGCTGCCGGGGGTCGAATCGCCCGGAGACCGGGATGGTGCGGGTGACGTCGGCGGTGTAGTACCCGTACTCCGCGCCCACGTCCATGACGATCAGCTCGCCCGGCCGCGTCTGCCGGCGGTTCTCGTCGTAGTGCAGGATGGTGGCATTGGGACCCGAGCCCACGATGGAGGGAAACCCGAGCCGCTCGGCGCCCCGCCGCCGGAACTCGTATTCGACCAGCGCTTCCAGCTCGTACTCGTGCATTCCGGGCCGGGCCGCCCGCATCGCCGCCCGGAGACCCTCGCCGGTGATGGCGACGGCCTCGCGTAGCCGCCGGATCTCTTCCGGGTCCTTGATCTGCCGAACGGCGGCCACTTCCGCCGCCGCATCGCGGACCGGTAGCCGATCCCGCCCGGCCCCCACTTGAGCGATCTCCGTCTCCCCTCGCGAGGCATCCCGCACCTCGGCCACGCCGCTGAGCCGGCTCGCTTCCGGACCCGGCCCAAGGGTCGAGCCGGTCCACTGCTCGGTAGCGGCCTCCCGCTCGGGCAGATACAGGATCGTCGAGTCGGGTCCGTTCTTCCGGCCGATCAGCACCAGCGACGCCCCAGGCGCCTCCAGCCCGGTCAGATAGAAGAAGTCGTTGTCTTCCCGGTAGTCGCTGTCCTGGGGAAAGTCGCGATCGAGGCTGCGCGGCTTGCCCGATCGGACCACGGCGATGCCGGACCCGATCCGATCCAGCAGCGCCTCCCGCCGCTCGGCCAGCCGGGCGACCGGAACCGGCCCCGCGGGCGAGCCCGCCTGGGCCGCCCCCGGCGCAGGCATCACGACCCCGAGTCCCCCAAATACGCATAGACCAAGCATTCGCCGCTGCCCCGCCGCCCCGCCGCTCCGCCGCTCCGCGATCACCTGATCACCTTGTCGAACGCCACCGCCCCCTCGACCTCGTAGCTGAAGTGCCACCATTCCTTCTCGTAGTTCCGGAACCCCTCCGATTCCATCGCCCGGACCAGGATCTGCCGGTAACGTCGGATCCGGCCCTCCGCATTCGCGGTGTGCGCCGCGGGGGTGAAGGTGTCGAACGCCGTGCCCATGGGCACCTCGGTGCCGCTCGCCAGGTCCACCATCGTCAGGTCCACCGCGACGCCGAGATTGTGGCGGCTTCGTCGCGCGATGTAGCCGCTGTCCACCAGCTCACGCCGGCCGGTGCGCTCGGTCCAGTCCATCATGGCCTGCGTCGCACGAACCGGACGGTACCCGTCGAACACCCGGAGACCCAGCCCGCCGGTGCGCAGTCTCGCCTGCACCCGGCCCAGCGCGAGCGCCGCTTCGCGCCGAAGCAGGGCTCGCGGCGCCTCGTACCCGGGGAGCGGCGCGCCGGTGAAGTTGTCGGAGCCGGCATAGCGGGCGTCCACCTCGATCGTACTGTCCACCGACCGCACGTCCACCAGCAGGCTCTCGGCGGCGGCGGCGGAGGCGGTCGGGAGCGGAGGGGCCTCGGCGGAGGTGACGGCAGCGGGGCGGCCGCCGCAGGCCAGAACCAGAAGCGTCGCGGCGGCCAGGCGGGCACCGAAAAGGGGAGACATCGTTCCAAGATATACCCAGGTCGGCCTCTCGACCGCTAAACAGCTACGATTCATGCACTTCCAAAGTCGGGCTCTTCCGCTCACCGGCTCGGAGGGTATCTTACACCGACGAAGCTTCACTCAGCCTGGCGACTCCCCTCGCCAGGCTCTTCTTCCTTATTCTGGTTTTACCATGATCAGTGAGATGCGGGAGAAGCTGAGCCGCGAGGTCGACCAGCTCAGCCACGAACTCAACGTCCTTCTTCCTCAGGCCATCGCCCAGGCCGTCGAGCTCGGCGACCTGCGGGAAAATTCCGAGTACAAGGCCGCCCTCGAGCGCCAGCAGTTCGTTCAGGCGCGACTGGGGCAGCTCCACCAGCGGTTGAACCAGCTCGGCCAGTTGGCCAATCACGAGGCACCGACCGATCGCGTGGGGCTCGGCTCCACCGTCACGGTGCTCGACCTCGAGACCAACGACACCGATACCTACATCGTCGTGCTCGCCGAGATGATGGACATCGACGCCGGACACATCTCGCTCGCCTCCCCGCTCGGCCGCGCGCTCGCGAACGGCCGTGTGGGGGACGAGATCGGCCTGCGGCTGCCCACGACCACGCGGCGCCTCCGCATCACGGGACTGGTCACCGTCCATCAGGCGGAGGCGAACGGTAACGGCAAGCGTGAGCATCGCGGAGTATAGGCATGTCAAGTGTCATCCTGAACGAAGTGAAGGAGGCATGACCAGACCCATGGCTCCTTCGCTTCGTCAGGGTGACGACTACGCACATCGCGCCGGATTCGGCT
This sequence comes from uncultured Gemmatimonadales bacterium, assembly GCA_963826065.1. Classification (GTDB taxonomy): domain Bacteria; phylum Gemmatimonadota; class Gemmatimonadetes; order Gemmatimonadales; family GWC2-71-9; genus CAVVWJ01. The sequence continues at coordinate 128,816 of CAWGVP010000006.1, read as the reverse complement.
CAAATGGATTTCCCGAAGAGACAATTGCTGGTCGTGGGCGACCGGGTCCTGATCGCCGCCGAGGAAGGCGACGACCGGACCCGGGTCGGCCTGTACCTGCCGGCCACGGCGATCGACTCCCAGCAGGTGCAGACCGGGCTCATCGTCGCGACCGGGCCCGGCGATCCGGTCGCCGACGTCAGCACCCTCGACGACGAGCCGTGGAAGGTGGAAAGCCGTGAGGGTAAGGCCCGCGGCATGCAGGCACGCGTCGGCGATCACGCGATCTTCTTCCGCAAGGCCGCGGTGGAGATCTCGTTCGAGGAGAAGAAATACCTGGTCGTGCCCCAGGCGGCGATCCTGGTGCTGATCCGGGACGAGCTGCCCATCTGAGGTCCCGGCTCGGGACCATCCACCGTGTGCTATGACCTGCGCATTGCGAGCCCGCTCACCCTGAGCGAGGTCCGATCCATGCTGCCTGCCGGCATCGCCGCCGACGTGCTGCCCGCCGAAGAGGTCGCGCGGTACCGCCCCCTGCTGCGGACCGCGCAGACCGTCGCGCGCCTCACGGTAGGGCGCTGCTCCTGCGATCTCGTCCGTCCCCGGCAGGCCGATCACCGGGACGACGAGCGCGACCTGCGCCGGCGTTACTCGCGGCTCGGTCTTCCGCGCGACCGGATCATCCGGGAGCTCGAGCGGCATCGCCGGGGCCCGATCCCTGCGGCGCCACCCGCCGGCTGGCGGGCGGCGCTCGCGGGCTTCGTGGCCGAGCACGCGAGGAACGCGGGCCCGACCCTCTACCATCTCATGTTCCTGCCGGACGGCGGTATGCCCAGTGAGGTGGAACCGGCCCGTCGCACCGTGGCCGAGGTGCGAAGCAATCCCGATGGTTGGCTGGACGAAGGGCCACCGCTTCTCGTCGTGCGCTGATGCCGAGCCCGGCACCACATTTACCTCAGCAAGGATGCCCATGACCAGCAGCTTGCAGTTCCCTACCGCGACCCTGCTCTTCACCGCGCTGATCCTCGCCGCGTGCGGTGGCGACACCCCGGACCGCGGGACGCCAGAGTCCGACCCGCAAGCCCAAGCGCCGGAGGACACATCGGCCGGCGCCGGCGAGGCATCGGACCAGGCCTCGTTGCCGGTCACCGTCGCGGACATCGACCGATGGAAGAAGGGCATGGAGGCCGAGCTGGCGGTGGTCCAGGCGTCCGGCGAGAAACTGCGGAGCGCGAAGAGCGGAGAGGACACGCTGTCGGCGTTGATGGGCGTACAGGAGATGGCGACCATTCCCGCGGGGGCGCGGGCCGCGGGTATCGGCGAGGACCGCTACAAGACGGTGCGGAGCAACCTCTCTGCGGCGGTCGCCTACCTGACGCCGCACTTGGGCGGGATCGACACCACGCTGCTCTCAGCCGAGCAGCGTGACGAGATGCGCCGGATGAACGCGGCGCAGCTGGAGCAGCTGAAGGGAGCGGTGCCGGGGGAGGTCGTCGAAGCGCTGAAGCCCAACGCCGAGGCGCTGCGGAAGCAGGAGCTCGAGCTGTCGGGCGCGCGACTGAAGGGCGCGGGGATATAGCGGGGATATAGTGGTCCCCCTCTGAATCGCCAGTGTCCGGCGGACGCGAATGGACATAGAATCCTCATGCGGGGTTGGGCCGCTGGCGGTCGGAGATCGAGAATGGTCATGAAGGATGGTGGGACGGTGGCGCTAGCGCCGCTGGAGGGGTGGTTTACCGGTGCGGGTGGGCTCTCGCTGTTCCGCCGGACCTGGCGTCCGCCGGGCCCGACGAGGGCGGTCCTCGTCAACGTCCACGGCCTGGGCGACCACTCCGGACTCTACCCGACCCTGGTCCAGTTCTTCATCGCGCGGGGCATCGCGGTGTACGCGTACGACGTCCGGGGCAACGGGCGTTCACCGGGTCAGCGCGCGTACGTGGAGCGCTGGGACGAGTATCTGGACGATCTCGCCCGATTCATCGAGCTGGTGCGCGAGGAAGAGCCGGGCACCCCGGTCTTTCTCCTCGGCAATAGTCTCGGCGGGCTCATCGTGCTGGACTATGCCCTCCGACAGACCGATGGCATCCAGGGAGTCATCGCCGCCTCGCCGCCGCTCGGCCGGCTCGCTGTGCCGGCTCCGCTGATGGCGTTGGGGCGGGTGCTCTCCCGGGTCTGGCCCCGCTTCTCCATCCGCACGGGTCTGGACCTCTCCGGCCTCGCCCGGGATCCTGCGGTGGCCGAGGCGGTACTGGCCGATCCGCTGTTCCATCGGGTAGGCACGGCGCGCCTCTCGACCGAGGTCACCGCGGCGATCGCCCGAGTGCGGGCCGCCGCGCCCCGGTTCTCCCTGCCGCTGCTCGTGCTCCATGGCTCGGCCGACCGGATGGTTCCACCGGACGGCAGCCGCGACTTCGTCGCCAGGGTCCGGTTTCACGACCGGGAGCTGCGGGAGTACGCCGGGGCCTATCACGTGCTCTTCGCCGACCTCGATCACGAGCGCGTGCTCGCGGACGTGGAGCAATGGATCGCGGCCCGCCTCTGAGGCTGCTCGCCCGCGCGCTCCGGCTGCGCTGTCCGCACTGCGGGGGCGGACCGATCTTCGTCAGATGGGCGCGGCTGGTGCCCAGCTGCCCGGTGTGCGGACTGGGACTGGAGCGCGGCGAAGAGGGCTACTGGCTGGGAGCCTACTTCTTCAATCTGATGGCAATGGAAACGCTGTTCAGCGTCTGGGTGTTGGGGTTGCTCTGGTTGACGTGGCCGTCTCCGCCGTGGATGTTCTTCCAGATCGGCACCATCGTGCTGATGGCGATCGCTCCGTTCGCGTTCTTCCCGTTCTCCAAGACGCTCTTTCTGGCATTCGATCTCTGGGTGCGGCCCCCCACCGAAGCCGACTTCGTCGCGCCGCACGAGGCGGCGCACCGGCACCGCCCCACCTAACCCCCTTCCCTCCGCCCATGTGGATCCTACTGGCACTCGTCGCCGGTGCCCTGATCGTCCTGGTGGTCGCCAACCTGACCTCCAGCGCCAAGAAGATCGAGCGGGAGATCGAGCATCTCTACCAGGCCGGAGATCCGCAGTTCGTCCGCTCGATGGGATCGTTGCTCGGCCCCGGGATCGTGCCCGGCAACACCGTGCGCGGCCTCTGCAACGGCGACGAGATCTTCCCCGCGATGCTGGCCGCGATCCGGAGCGCGACGCGCACGGTGTGCTTCGAGACCTTCATCTACTGGTCGGGATCGATCGGGCGGGAATTTGCCGAGGCGCTGTGCGAGCGAGCCCAGGCGGGCGTGAAGGTCCACGTGGTGCTGGACTGGGTGGGCTCGGGCAAGATGGATGCGTCCATGCTCGACGAGATGAAGGAAGCGGGAGTCGAAGTGGTGAAGTATCACCCGCTGCGCTGGTACAACGTCGGCCGGCTCAACAACCGGACTCATCGAAAGCTGCTCGTCGTGGACGGGGCGGTCGGGTTCACCGGCGGCGTCGGGATCGCCGACAACTGGCTGGGAGACGCGCAGGACCCGGATCACTGGCGCGATTCGCACTTTCGCGTGGAGGGACCGGTGGTCGCCCAGATGCAGGCGACGTTCATGGACAACTGGATGGAGACATGCGCGCAGGTCCTGCACGGAGAGGAATATTTCCCCCAGCTGAAGCCCGCGGGGTCTCACGCGGCGCAGCTGTTCCAGAGCTCGGCCGACAACGCCAGCGAGAGCGTGCGGCTGATGTATCTCCTCTCCATCGCGTCGGCGGTGAAGAGCGTGCGCATCGCCAACGCCTATTTCGTGCCCGACTCGCTGGCCGTCGCGACGCTGGTGGCCGCGTGCCGCCGCGGCGTGCAGGTCGAGATCATCGTGCCCAGCCGCCATATCGATCAGAAACTCGTGCGGCGCGCCTCGCGCTCGCTCTGGGGACCGCTGCTGGAGGCGGGCGTCGAGATCCACGAGTACCAGCCTACCATGTATCACGTGAAGGTCGTGATCGTGGACGAGGTCTGGACCTCGGTCGGCTCCACCAACTTCGACAACCGCTCCTTCCGGCTGAACGACGAGGCCAACCTCAACATCCTCGACGCCGGGTTCGCCGCCGCCCAGGCGAGGGTGTTCGAAGAGGACAAGGCGCGGTCCCGGCGCATCAGTCTCGAGGAATGGCGGCGGCGACCGCTGCGGGAGCGGATAGTTGAACGGCTGGCGGGGCTGGTACGCCTTCAACTCTGACCCCATAGGCGTCTTGACGGCCCGGCGGCACGGCATATATTCGGTTCAGCACCCGAACAAAAACCGAAACGAGCCGCCAATGCTATTCCTCCACTCGATCCGCAAGCTGAAGCTCCGCCGACCATTGCCCGCGCTGAAGCCCACGATCTACTACGTGCCTGTGGTCCACGGACTTGGCGTGTGTCCCGAGTGCTCCGGGCCGCTGAGCCGCGCCTCCGCCTGCGTGAGCTGCGTCTATTGTGGCTGGGGCAAGTGCGGGTGAAGTCCCGAATCGGTGCCGCACAGTTGGCGCTCGAGGCCGGGCCGAGCTGGTCCGCCCCGCGCCAGCTCACGGTCCTGGACCAACGCGAGCGCGGCACGCGCTTCCTCTCCCTCGAGGCGCGCTCGGTGCTCAACTCGCCGGCCAGCACCGGTATGGGATTCTGGTCTGTGAATCCATATGTCGGGTGCGAGTTCGGCTGTACGTATTGCTACGCGCGGGACACCCATAAGTACGCGGTCGAGCGGGCGGGCGGCGGCGAAGCGAACAGCCTGCCTCCCTGGCTCGCCTTCGAGAAGCGGATCCTGGTCAAGGCCGGCATCGCCGAACGGCTGGCCCGCACGCTCGATCCGTCGAAGCTGGGCCATGACTCGCTCGTCATCGGCACCGCTACCGACCCGTATCAGCCGGCCGAGCGCCGCTACCGGCTGACCCGCGGCATCCTCGAGGTGCTCACCGGCTACCGCGGGCTCCGGGTCGGGATCATCTCCAAGTCGCCCCTCGTCACCCGCGACATCGATGTGCTCCAGCGACTGTCGGAGCGGAACGAAGTCACCGTCAATGTGTCGCTGGCGACACTGGACACCCGTCTCGCCCGCCGGCTCGAGCTCCGCTCGCCCATCCCTCCGGCCCGCATCCGCGCGCTCGCGCGGCTCAGCGCGGCCGGCATCCATGCGGGGCTCCTCATCGCGCCGATCGTCCCCGGCATCACCGACGACCGCGAGGGACTGAGCAGGCTCATGGTAGCGGCGAAGGAGGCGGGTGCCCGCTACGTGATCGGGTCGGCGCTCCGGCTCGGTCCCGCGGCGCGGCACCGCTTCCTTCCGCATCTCGCCGGCGAGTTTCCGGACCTCGCCGAGCGCTACCGGCTTCACTATGCCGATCGCGAGGGGGTGAGCCGGGAATACCAGGCGGCGCTCACGCGGCGGCTGGATCGGCTGCAGCGGGAGCATGGATTTCCGCTGGAGGAAGAGCGAGTGCGGCGGACGCAGCTGGAAGGGCGGCGAGCGGAGCGGAGCGGAACAGCGGAAGCTGCTGAGCAGACTGCGTTGCTGTGAGCTGGCGTGGCTCGGTGCGCTCCAGGCGCCCCCAGCCGGCCAGCTATGGTCTCACCATGAGCGGAGTGAAAGGGGCCATGCTCGAGATGGCCCCCTTCACTGCGTTCCGGGTGACCAACGACTCAGTGCTTCCCCGCCTCCCACTTCACGATCTTCAGATCCCGCACCGAGATCGAGTAGAACACTGGCACCAGGAGCAAGGTGATGACCGTCGCGAAGGCCAGGCCGCCGATCTGCGCGTAGCACAGCGGCTCCCAGAGCGGGCCTCCGTGCATCGCCAGAGGCACGAGCGCGAATACCGTCGCACCGACTGTGATGAGCACCGGGCGGAGCCTGAGGATTCCCGCGTCGAGCAGCGCCTCCTCCAGCCCTTCGCCCTTCTCCCGCGCCTCTTCGATGAAGTCGAACAGTACGATCACATGGCTCACGATCACGCCCACCAGGCTCACGATGCCGAGGAAGGCCATGAATCCGAACGGCGACCCCATCACCCACAGGGAGGCGAGCGCGCCCACGAAGCCATAAGGAATGGCGCCGAACACGATGAGCGGCTTCACCGCGTTCTGGAACTGGACCGCCAGCGCGATGAAGATCATGGCGATGGAGATGCCCAGGATCATGGCCAGCTCGCCGAACCCGTCCTGCTGCTTCTCCATCTCTCCCGCGAACTCGAGCTTGACCCCGGGCGGCAAGTTCGCCGCGAAGCGGTCGATCTCCGCCTGCGACGCCAGCATCACCTCTGAAGCGAGCTTGCCCTCCCGGGGGAAGGCCCCCACGGTGATGGTCCGGAACTGATTCCGGCGCATGATTTTCTCCGGTCGCATCCCGGTCGAGAGCGACGCGATCTGGCGGAGCGACACCCGCTCGGTCCCCTGCGAGCTGTAGACGTAGAGATTCTCCAGGTCGGCCAGCCGTGCCCGCTCGTCCATGCGCAGCCGCGCGACCACGGGAATCGTCCGGTCGTCCTCGTGCAAGGCCGTGAGCTGCAGCCCGTTGAGTCCGACCGCCGTGCTGGCGGCGACGTCGGCATTGGTCAGCCCCGCCCGATTGGCCCGGTCCGGATCGATGGCCACGTCCACCGCGAAGGTCTCGGCGCCCCAGTCGTCCTGCACCCGCTCGGCGTACGGGTTTCTGCGAAAGATCTCCATCAGCTGGGCCGAGAGGGCGCGCAACGTCGGCATGTGGTCGCCACTCAGCCGAAGGGACACCGGAATCCCGACCGGAGGCCCGGTCTCCAGCTCGCGGACGTTGACCCGCGCTCCGGTCACTTCCCGGGACAACACGTTCTGGAGTGCCGGAACCAGCCCCGGCGTGTGGAACTTGCTCCGGGTCTGCATGACGATGAGCGCGTAGTTCGTCTGCCGCGGCTCGGGCCCGAAGGTTGACCAGAACCGGGGACCACCGCCGCCCATGAACGTCGTCAAGGAGACCAGGCCGCCTTCACCGTGCCCATCGGCGTGATGGGCGAAGTACTCCCCCGAGTGTTTCCGGACCAACTCCTCCACCCGCTCGGTGATCTCGCGGGTCGCGATCAGCGGCGCGTCTTCCGGCAGCCACACCTCGACGTAGGACAGATACTGGAGGTCCTTGGGGAAGAACTCCGGCTTGAGCCGGCTGCCGATGAAGCCGCCCGCGACCAGGACACCCAGCGAGGCGAACGCCACTCGCCAGCGGTGCTCGATCGCCCAGCGGCCCAGCCGGTAATACCACCCCGCGAACCCGCGCCGGCGTCGCTCCTCAATCGGCGGCGTGGCCTTCCTGCCGGGCCGCAGGATGTAGTACCCCAGTAACGGGATGAAGGTCATGGACACCAGTCGCGAGGCGATCAGCGAGCAGGTGAGCACGATGGGCAGGCTCACCAGGAACTGGCCCAACGCCCCCGAGAGCAGCAGCAACGGGAGGTACGCCACGATGTTGGTGATGGTGGCGTACAGGATCGCGCGTGCCAGCTTGGTGGGGCCGAGCCAGCTCGCGATCAGCGACGGATGGCCGTGATCGAGATCCCGCTTGATCGCGTCTCCGGCCACCACGGGGTCATCCACCAGGAGGCCGAGCGCGATGATGAGGGACGCGATCGAGATCTGCTGCAGGTCGATGCCCAGGATGGACATCATCCCGAAGGTCATCGCCAGGGTCAGCGGGATGCTCAGCGCCAGCAGCATCGCCGACCGCCACTCCCAGAACCCGATCAGCGCGATCACCACCACCAGCACCACGGCCTCCCAGAGGCTGTTCATGAAGAGACTGATGTTCTCCTCGACCTGGAGCGGCTGGTCGGAGGTGCGGGCCAGGATCAGGTCCGGCGGCAGCCGGTCGCGCAGCACGGCCATGGTCGAGTCCACGGCCAGCCCGAACTCGCCGATTTTCTGACCCGGCTTCATCTGGAGCGACAGCGTAATCGCCCTGCCGCGATTCCACGTCCCGGCCGAGTCCACCCAATTGTAGAAGTTGAGATATCGGGGTGGGCTCTCGTAGCCCCGATCGATGTCCACCAGGTCGCGGAGATAGAGCGGCGCGCCGCCGGCCGAGCTGCCGACGATGACGCTGCCGATCTCCCGCTCGTTTCGGAACTCACCGCTGGGATTGAGCGCAACCGTGCGGTCGCCCACTTCCATCCGGCCGCCGCCCAGTGCCGTGTTGCGCGCCTTCAGGATGTCGCGGAGCTGCCCCATCGGCACGCTATAGGACGCCACGCGCTCCTGGGAGAAGCTCAGCGTGACCTGCTCTTCCAGCACACCGGCCAGCTCGACCTTGCTGACCTGCTCCACGGTCTGAAAGGTCCGCTTCATCAGATCGGTGAAGTCGTCCAGCTCGCGATAGCTGTACTTGTCCCCCGCCACGGCCAGGAGGCGGGCACGCGATTCCGCCGGATCCCGGATCACGGCCGCCGTCCAGGCATCGGGATGGAACTCGGAGACCCGGAGCCGCTCCTCCACGAACCGCTGGACGTGCGCGGCGATCGCCGCGTCGTTCAGGTCGGTCACACCGTCCACGCCCACGAAGGTCGGCCCCTGGAGCAGGCGCGCATCCCGGAAGACGCCGTCCTGCTGGGCCTGGGCCAAGTACAGCAGCGCCGGCCGCACGGTCGAGGCGGCGGAGATGGAAGGCGGGAAGTTGTACACCAGCGTCGCTCGCTTGCCGGGGGCCGCCTCCGCGCGCAGCCGCTCGATGGCGTCGCGCACCTCGTCCGCGCGGAGCGAGACCTGCACCTCGTCCAGGTGGGGGCTCGCCACCGTGAGCATGAGGGCGGCGGTGCTGCCGAAGTCCTTGACGAACTGGATCGGCCCCGCACCGTCGGGAAGGTCCTTGATGGCATCGAGCTTGATGGCGATGTCGTCGAAGATCTCGCCGGTCTCGGTGATCCCTTCCTTCAGGTCGACGTAGACGAACGACACGCCGGTCCGGGTGGTGGACCGGATCACGTCCACGTGCTTGTTCTCGGCGACGACCTCCTCGATCCGCCGGGTGACCCGCTCCTCGATACGCTCCGCGTCCATCCCGGGCCAGGCGGTGATCACCAGCGCCGAAATGACCGGGATCTCCGGGTCCTTGCGCTGGGGCATGCTGAAATAGCCGATGATGCCCCAGAGAATGGTGCCGATCAGCGCCACCCAGGCGACCTGGCGCTGCTCGGTGAAGTAGCGCGCGGTGTTGTGGGTCGTGGCGATGATGGTCGCGTCGTCCAGATGGGCCATGCCCCGCTCCTCTACGGCATCACGCGGACGGGCTGCCCGTCCGCGACGATGGTTGCTCCGCGCACAATGACGCGCTCGCCCTTGGCCAGCCCCTCGCGCACCGCGATCTGGTTGCCGCTGGTCTCGCCCAGGGTCACCCGCCGGAGCCGTGCGGTGGCCATCGCCGAGTCGCGCACCACGTACACGGCGTAACCCGCGGAGTCGCCGGCCGGACGTACGACCGCCGCCAGCGGTACGGAAATGCCTGCGTCGGGCGCGTCGTCCCCCAGTCGCAGGGTCGCGAGCATGCCCACCTTCATCCGGCTGTCGGGATTGGGCAGCGCTGCCTCCACCTCGAACACCCGGCTGTTGGGATCCGCCGAGGGCGAGATCCGGGTGATCCGACCCTGGAGCACCTCACCCGGTATCGCCTCGGCCTGAATGGCAAGCGTCTCACCCAGCCGAAGGCTGGCGACCACGATGTCGGGCACCCCGAACACGACCTTGACGATTCGGGTGTCCGCCACCGTGAACGCGGGGGCCGACGGGCCCGCCAGTGAGCCGACCTCCACCGCGCGGCGCAGGATGACCCCGTCGATCGGCGAGCGCAGCGTCGCGTCGCTCAGCGAGATGGCGGCCTGGCTCTGCTTGGCCCGCCCCGCGGTATAGCGGGCGTACGCCGCGTCGTACTCGGCCTTGGAGACCGACCGGTTCTCGTAGAGCTGGGAGGCGCGCTCGTAGTCCGCCTGCGCCTGCCGGAGACTCGCCTCCGCGTCGGACACCTGATCGCGGAACTCGTTCTGCCGGAGACGCGCCAGCACGTCGCCGCGACGCACTCGGTCGCCGTCCTGGAGCGTGCGCATCCGTCCATCGGCCCCGCGAACCTGGGTGACGTGATCCACCACCCCGCTCATCCGGAACGCCACGTCCACCGAAGCGTCGGCTTTGATCGCACCGCCATAGCGGGCTTCACTGGCGCCCACGGTGGCGCCGGCGACCGAGACGGTCACCGGCAGCGGGGGGGCCGGGGGCAGTTCCTCCTGGCCGCAGGCCACGCTCGCACCGAGCAGCGCCGGGGCGATCCAGCGGTGACCTCTCATGGTTTCTCCTTCAATGCGTTGAGGCGGTCCACGAATGCCTGCCGGTCCTCATCGCTCCGCAACACGGCGAAGCTTCCCATGGCGCGCTCCACACGCATGAGGTCGAGCAGGAAGTCGTGCACCGCATTGGCCGCCGACTCCGCGGCGTCCAGCGCCGCAGATTGGGCGTCGATCAGGGTGGTGATCGAAGCGGCACCCCGGGCATAGGCGTCGCTCACCAGCTCGTAGTTGCGCCCGGCGGCCTCTTCGGCGTCACGGGTGAGCGCGATGGCCGAATGGGACGCCGCCGCCGTCTCCAGCGCGGAGCGCACTCGCTGCTCCACGGCGAGACGCGCCCCGTCACGCTGGACTTCGAGCCGCTCCAGGTCCAGCCGGGCCTGCGCCCGGGTGGCTCCCCGAGCGAATCCGGTGAAGAGCGGAAAGGAAGCCTGCACCCGGAATTGCCAAGTCAGGTCCGGCCCGGTGGAAAAACTCGGCGGAGTGGTGGAACCGGCCCCGCCCCTCGAGAACACGTTGGTGAGGCCTCCCTCGAGAGAGAAATCCGGCAGCCAGAACGCCCGACCCGCCGCAGTGTGCTGTCGGCGCTGCGCGGCGATGGCGGCCTCCGCCTGCACCAGCTCGGGAGAAAGGCGCATGCTCTCGGTCACCAGGAACCCGGTCAGCTGTGCCAGCCGGGCGGGATCGTCCATCCAAGCGAGCACCGCCGGGTCCTCCGCCAACAGCGCCGGATCGTTCAGCGTCACCGGCTGCTGCTCCAGCGAGCGGCCCATGGGACGATTGAGGATCCGCCGGAGATCGAGCGCCGCCACCCGCACCTGGGCGTCGGCCGCGATCAGGTCTCGGCGGGCATTGGCGACCTCACCCTCCCAGCGGTAGATGTCGGCGCGGCTGGCGCTCCCCACCCCTTCGCGCAGCCGGGCGACCTCGAGGTTGGACCGGGTGCGATAGAGATTCGATCGCCGCACGTCGGCGAGGGTGCGTGTCCGCAGAACCGTCAGGTACGCAGACCCCGCGTCGAGCACCACGTCCAGGCGAACCTGATCGCGCTGGGCCTCGCGCGCCTCCTGAAGCCGCCGCTCCGACCCGTAGCCCGCCCATGCCCGCTCGGAGTAGAGCGGCATGGACATCGTGACCCCGCCTTCCATGACCCGCTCCGGCTGCTGGCCCAGGCTCGCGGCCGCGGTCGCCTCGCGGGTGAAGGTCTCCCCGATCGAGCTGCCGACCTGAGGCAGCAGATTGGACCGCGCCAGCCGCACGTTCTGTTGTCCCGCGGCGGCCTCGAGCCGCGCCGCGGCGATATCGAGGTTGGCCTCCGCGGCGCTACGCATGGCACTGGTGAGCGTGAGGGTATCGGGCGCACCGGCGGAGTCCACCGCGACCAGCTCGGCCTCGGTGAGGACGCCCCAGCCGGGCGAGAACCCGATCTTCCGCGCCGTGGCGAGATTGAGGGTGAGTCGCGGGGCGCTGACCAGACGGACCGGCAAGCCGGCGGCGTCCTCCCCGGCCAGGATGCGTTGGAGGTCCACGGCCACCCGCCGCGCCCGACGCTGCCAGTTCTCCGGCGCCTCGTACGACGCGAGCGCGCCGTCCGGCACCTCGGGCTCGGCCGAATAGCTGAGTGTGGGAAGACGTCGCTGGTTGAGGCCGGCGATCAGTCGGGTCAGCTCCCCCTCGGCCATGAGCGGAAGCGGGGTGAGGTACACCGCATCCACGCCTGCCGGGAGCGCCGCGAGGATCTCGTCGGCTTTGCCGCCGGCGGGGACGATCGAGATCTCGGCACCGGCCTGTCTGGCCAGCCCGGAAACGCCAGCCTGGAGTTGGGGGATGGCCTGCGAGCAGATCCCGGTCGAGCAGAACCCCGAGCTTCTTGAACGGGATCAACCGGTGGAAGTCGGCCAGCGTCCGCCCCACGTGGTAGGACTGATCCACGTAGGCGAGATGGCGGACGCCGCTGGCGCCGTCGCGCAGCGGGATGTCCTGCCACGAGGCGTCGATTACGGCACCGGCGATGGAAGGCTTGGGCAGCTCCCGCGGACGGGTCAGCAGATGCGAGCCGATTGCCCCCAGTGCCACGACGACCGCGACGGACGAATCCCCCAGCACCCGGTCCAGGACTTTCCCGACGCCGGCCGCGGTGCCATCACCCGCCGCCGGCGGGAGGAGAGTGAGCTCGCCGGGACGGAAGAAGCCGCCCAGCTCGGCCTGAAACGCCTCGAGCAGTGGTTGAAACCGGGGACTCTCCTGGTCGAGCACCAGGGCGACGCGCGGGGGCGCAACCTGGCTCACCAGAGGCGATGCCAGGGTGCCCGAAGCGGCGACCCAGCAGGTGAGCGCTGCGATCCGATGCGAGCTCATGAGATATCCGTGGTTGGGCATACGCTGTGCTTTGCCGGAGCCGTCGTCAAGATGGCCATGCAGTCAGCCTTCGGGCGGATAGTGCGTGAACAGCTTTTCGGTGGCCCGCCCGATGTTCTTCTCGCGCTTCTCCGGGCTCGCCTTCACGTCGATCTCTCTGCTCGCGGTGCCGCGCCACAGGGTCGCGCCGGTCCTGGCATCCAGCAGCTCCACGACCAGCGTCCCGATCAGCACTTGCTCGACCCGGGCCGAACCGGTTCGGCTGGGAGCGAAGCGGTACCCGCCCCAGCCTGACGAGGCGGCGTGAATAGCGAGATCTCGCGCGAACACGGCATGATAGGCGACGAGGACGTCGGGGCCATCGCTGCCCGGGACTCGATGGAGGCCCTTGGATTCGAGCTGCGCCTCGATGGCGGCCACGATCCGCTTGTGGTTGAAGTCGTCGTTCAGCGGCGTTCCCCGCACCCAGGTGTAGCTCTGGAGCGTCGAGAAATCCGCCGACCGGTCGAAGTCGTAGCTCACCTCCTGGGCGAAGGCGCTGGAGGTGGTCAGCGCCAGGGCGGCGGTGCCGATCAGGGTCGCGAGGCGCGCGCGGCGCGGGACACGGTGCATGGGTGTGGGCTCCTTTCGCAGGGTTGTTATTCCATCGTCTTGGAAAACCGCTTGACGCTCACCGTCACCAGCAGCAGGGCAAAGGCGGTCAGGATCCCGGCAGGCTGCCAGAGATGCCCGATCCCCAGACCCTTGAGCGCGATGCCTCGGACGACCTCGAGGTAGTAGGTCATCGGCAGCAGGTTGCCCAGCACGCGGCAGACGAGCGGCATCGCGTCGGTCGGGAACATGAATCCGGTGAGCAGGATGCTCGGCAGCATGTAGAACGTGCTGAGCTGCATTGCCTGGGTCTGGGTCTTCACCGCCGTGGAGATCAGCAGCCCCACGCCCAGCACCGCGATGATGAAGGGAAGGGTCAGCGCGTACAGCAGCGGCAGACTGCCCCGCAGCGGCACACCGAGAATGAAGTGGCCCAGCAGCAGGATCACCGACATCTGGACGTATCCCACGATGACGAACGGCAGGATCTTGCCCAGGATGACGCTGGTCCGCGTCACCGGCGTCACGATCAACTGCTCCAGCGTGCCCCGCTCGCGCTCGCGCACCAGTGCCATGGACGTGATGGCCACCAGCGTCATGGTGAGCAGCACCCCGACCAGTCCAGGCACGATGTTGTAGGCGCTCACCAGGCCGGGGTTGTATCGCGGCCGAACCCGGACGTCGATCGCGGGCGTGGACTGACTCGCTCCGCGGGTGAGGGCCGCGATGCCGGTCCCGCTCGCCAGCCCGGCCGCCGAGATCGCCGCCGAGGCGGCGAGCGGATCCACGGCGTCCACCACGACCTGCGCGGACGCAATGCGTCCCCGCTTGTAGTCGAGGCTGAAGTCCGGCGGGATGATCAGCGCCGCCTTGACCCCGCCCGTCGCCAACAGATCGTCCGCCTCCTTCTGTCCGTCCACATGGCCCGCGACGTCGAAGTTCTGCGTGTTGGTGAGCAGCGTGACCAGCGCCCGGCTCTCCTGGGTCCGGGAGTGGTCGAGCACCACCATCGGCACGTGCCGGACTTCGGTCCGGATCGCGTAGCCGAACAGCAGCAGCTGCACCGACGGCAGCCCGACCAGCATGGCGACCGTGAACCGGTCGCGGCGCATCTGCCGGAACTCCTTCCGGAGCATCGGCCAGAGCGACGAGTCGCGGACGCGCGGCGATCAGACTCATGCGGCCACCCCCTCGTCCCGGCGCTGGAGTGCGACGAACACGTCCTCCACCGACGGCTGCGCGAACTGGCGCAGGATCTCTTCCTGCGTCCCGTCGGCGATCAGCCGCCCTTTCGACATGAAGCCCAGCCGCTGGCAGCGCGCCGCCTCGTCCATGTAGTGCGTGGTGACCACGATCGTCGTGCCGCCCTCGGCCAGCTGGTAGATCAGCTCCCAGAAGAGCCGGCGCGCCGCGGGGTCCACCCCCGCCGTCGGCTCGTCGAGGAACAGCAGCTCCGGATGGTGGGCCGTGGCGCAGGCCAGGGCTACGCGCTGCTTCCAGCCACCGCTCAGCGTCCCGACCAACTGGTCCACGCGCGTCGTCAGGCGGAGTTCCACCAGCAGCTCGTCGGTCCGGGCCCGCAGCGCCTCGCGGCGGAGGCCATAGATCGCCGCGTAGAAGAGGAGGTTCTCCCTGACGGTCAGGTCGTCGTACAGACCGAACTTCTGGCACATGTAGCCGATCCGTCGCCGGATTCGCTCGCCCTGCGTGGCGACGTCCAGCCCGATCACACTGGCCCTGCCACCGCTCGGCGCCAGCAGGCCACAGAGCATGCGGATGGTGGTGGTCTTGCCCGACCCATTGGATCCCAGCAGACCGAACACCGTGCCCCGGTCGATCGTGAGATCGAGTGAATCCACGGCCACCAGCCGGCCGAACACCTTTCGCATCGCCACCGTTTCCACCGCGAGCTCCACGCTCATGGCCGCGCCTCCGCCACCTGCAGGGCTGCTGTCTCCGCCGTCACCGACAGATTCACTGTGGCCGGCAGACCGGCGCGCGTGGATCCGCCCGCGTTCGACAACGCCACCTTCACGCCGAACATCAGGTCGGCCCGCTCCTCCATGGTCAGCGCCACCCGAGGGGTGTACTCCGCCTTGTGGTTCACGGCGACGATGTGGCCGGCAATCGGGTGTTCGGGGTCGCCGTCGAGCACGGCCGTCGCCGTGGCGCCCAGACGCAGCGCCGGGACGTCCCGCTGATTCACGAAGACGCGGATCCAGGGCCGCGAGACATCGGCGATCGTGATCACCGGCTCGCCGGCCTCGACCACTTCGCCGGCGCGGAAATAGTGCGGCAGCACTACGCCGTCCACCGGCGCCAGCAGGGTCAGTTCTCCGTTGGTCGCCCGGCCCTGGGCCAGGAACGCCTTGGCCTCCTCCAACCGGGACCGCGCGGCGTCCAGCGCCTCCCGGGTCGCACCGGCCCTGAGCAGCCGCAGGGTCTGCTCGCTCGCCTCCTTCGCCCCCCGGGCCTCACCGGCTTCTCCGCGGGCCTCATCTACATCCTGCTGGCTCACCACGTCGTCCCGGAGCAACGCCTCCATCCGCGCCAGATTCCGGCCGGCTCTCACGTCCTCGGCCTCCGCGCTCCGCAGCTCCGCCTCGGCACGGGCGATCTCCTCGGCCCGGGCGCCCCGCTGCAGCTCTCGCAGCTCGGCCTTCGCCCGGGCGACCCGAGCTTCCCGCTCGTGCAGATCGTCCGGCAGCGTGGAGGACACCAGGGTGACCAGGGTATCTCCCGCCCGGACCGCAGCGCCCTCGTCGACCCGGATGCGGCTGATGCGACCCCGCACCGCGGGGATGACGTCGGTTTCATCCACCTCGATCGTGCCCTGGGCCGTGATCTGCTCGCGCCGCGATGAGCACGCGATGGTCAGGAGTGAGAGCAGCATTGCCGTCCGATGCATCACGCGATCCCTCCGGTGGTCGTTCGTTCTCGTTGCTGGTGTCGTCGCCTTCAACGCGGCACAGTATCGCGCTCGGCGCCGGCGCCGGGTATCCGGCACTCGGAGGTGAGACGCATCCGTCGTTCGGTGGATGGGTGGGTCGGACCGTGGCTCGAGACGCGAGTGAACTGCCTCGCGTAGCCCGGAATGGCACAGCAGGCAGGGAAGGAAGAGCCGCCTGTGACGGGCGCGTCACAGGCAGCGGGCACTGCGGCAGGATCGGAGTCGTCGCTTTCGTCTGATGATCGCCCCCTGGCGGTTGCGCTGCCCTCCGTGTTCGAGTCGACGGCCAGACTGGCTGGTTCGTGACAGCGAGTCTAGCTCCCGCCATCCGGACCGGGTATCCGGCGCTCGTCGTGTCCGGCATCAACCGTTCGGTGGAGCCGGGGGTCCCACGGGCGGCGAATGGCGGCCGGGCGTACGCCGCATAGGTTAGTGGCGGTATGCACGAGCCGTCTCCCGCACCCTCTCCCCCGGCCTTGGCGGCCTCCGACCGCCGCATCGCCGCACGGGTCGAGCGCATCCTCGGCCGGTACGCAGAGAACCCGATGCCGTTCTTCTATGGCCCATTGACCGTGGTCACCCTCGGCGTGCTCGGGTTCGGACCGTCCTCCACACGGGAGCGGGCCGAGGTCGCAGGCATCGCTCTGCTGACAGCCGTCTGGTTCGCCCTCTGGCTCAGGTGCCGGCGCCGTCAGGACACCCCGACCGGCCAACGCGTATTTCGTTTGATGGCTTTCGTCGGCGCCCCGCTCATGGGCGTTCTGGTTCTTCACAATTTCTTCTATACCCTGGTGATCGTTCCCCTGTTCGCCCGCTATTTCGTGGAGATGCCCCTCGCTTGGAGTTATCCGGCCGGACTGTTGATGCTGGTTCCGATCGACCTCGCCTTTCGCGACGTTGCCAGAAGTGCCGACCCCGCGGGGGGCATGTCCCTGATGATGCTGATCGTCCGGGCCGTGGTCATGCTCCTGATCGGCATCATGTTCATGACGCTCCGCACCCAGCGGGACGAGAAGCAGCGGCTCCTCGGCGAGCTGACGGAGAGCCAGCGAAAGGCCGGCATGCTGGAGGAGCGCCAACGCCTGGCCCGGGAGATTCATGACACGCTGGCGCAGGGCTTCGCCGCGATCCTGGCGCACCTGGAGACCGCGGAGCTGGGGCGGGGCAACGGCGACGCCGGGGAGAGCGAGGCGCAACACATCGCCTCCGCCCGCCGCGTCGCGCGCGAGAGCCTCGAGGAGGCGCGCCGGATGATGGCGGCACTTCGGCCTGAGATCCTGGAGACCGCCGATCTCCCCGCGGCCATGTCGCGCATCGCCGAGGCGTGGTCCGAGCGCACCGGGCTCCCGTGCGTCCTGAGCGTCACCGGCTCGCCGACGGCGCTCCACCGGGACATCGAGGTCGCCTTGCTTCGGACTGCCCAGGAGGCACTCGCCAATGTCTGGAAGCACGCGCAGTCCACGCGCGTCTCGCTCACCCTTTCCTATATGGGGGACGTAGTGGTATTGGACGTTCAGGACGACGGCGTCGGTGGGGCGGGATCGAGTGGCTTCGGATTCGGTCTTCGCTCCATGCGAGAGCGGATGGAGCAGATCGGCGGCACGTTCACGGTGGAGAGTGCGCCGGGCGAAGGCACCACCATTTCCGCCTCGGCGCCAGGCGTGTCGACCACCGCGGAAATGCGGATCCCCTCGATGGGAGCGCCTCTCACATGAGCCGGATCCGCATCGTGCTCGCCGACGACCATCCGGTGGTGCGGGCCGGGATCGCCGGGCTGCTTGCGACGCAGGACGATTTCGAGGTGATCGGAGAGGCCGCGAACGGCCGGGAGGCCGTAAGGCTGGTGGAGGCCTTACAGCCGGACGTGCTGCTCGTGGATCTGCGGATGCCGGTCCAGGACGGCGTTGCGACGATCCGGGCGCTCCGGGCGGACCGCCCGGGGCGGTCCAGTCCGCCGCAGGTGCTGGTACTCACCACCTACGACACGGACACCGACATCCTGCATGCCGTCGAGGCCGGGGCGACCGGATACCTCCTGAAGGACTCGCCTCCCGAGGAGCTGTTCCGCGCGGTGCGCGCGACGGCGCAGGGCCAGTCGGTGCTTTCGCCCACGGTCGCGAGCCGGCTGGTCGGACGCACCCGCAGACCCGAATCGGGCGCCTTGAGCGGGCGCGAGATCGAGGTGCTCACCCTGGTGGCGCGAGGCACGATCAACAAGATCATCGCGCGTGACCTGCACATCAGCGAAGCCACGGTGAAGACCCACCTGCTGCACATCTTCGCCAAGCTCGGCGTGGACGACCGGACCGCCGCCGTCACGGCCGCGCTGGAGCGCGGGATCATCCGACTCGAGGGCCAGCGTCGGGCTTGAGCGCCCTGGCGAACAACGCCCGCGCCAGCCCCCCTCGACGCCGCCTCGCCAGCGCCGGAATCGCACGCTCAAGCGTCGAGCCTTCGAGCACCACCGGCTCCTCTGGAGTCCCCCCGCGCTTCGGCTCCCTGGTGAACACCACCGCCGCCACCACCAGCATGGCCGCGACGCCCGTCCGCGCCGACAGCTCCCCGTCGCCCACCGCCCAGGCCAGTCCCAGCGCGATCACCGGATTCACGAACGCATACGTGCTCACCGCCGCGGCGGACGTCACCCGCAGCAGCCAGGTGTACGCTCCGAAGCCGAGCACCGTGCCGCCGAGGATCAGGAACACCAGGGCGAGCGACGCTCGTGGCGTGATGTCCGCCGGGCTCCATCCGGCCGGCTCGCCCACCGCCACGCTCGCCGCGAGCAACACCAGCGCACCCGCTCCGAGTTGCATCGCGGTGGATTGCGCCGCGGGAAGCGGCGTGCCGGCGCGGCGCACGATCAGCGTACCGACCGCCCAGAACAGCGCGCTCACGATGAGCACCACGCGGTCGGTCATGCGGCCCGACCATCCGTCGCTCCCGGTCAGCACGGCGACGCCGGCGACGCCGAGCGAGAGGCTGAGCAGGATGCGACCCGACGGCGGACGCCGGAGGAGGACCGACTCGAGCGCGATGATCCAGAGCGGAATGGCGGTCATGAACAACGCCGCCTCACCCGACGACACCCGTTGCTCGGCCCACGCCAGGAGTCCGTGGCAGCCGAGGAAGAGGAATGCACCCGCGACTCCCGCCGTGAGCCACTGCGCGCGCGACGCCCGTTGGAGCGTGCCGCGCCACGCCAGCCAGGCGAAGAGCAGCGCCGCGCCGCCGGCGCATCGCAACACCATCGTCATGAGCGGCGGCACGTCGGCCACGGCGTAGCGGATGGCGAGGAAGGTTCCTCCCCACATGATGTAGATCGCGGCGAAGGCGCCGATCAGGCGGGCGCGAAAGGAGGCGCTCATGGGGCGGGCGCCTCCGCGCCGAACATTACGTCGTAGTGGGTGACGTGCTCGTCCCGCGCCACCAGGAACCGATCGTCTTCCGGGTAGAAGACCGCGCGGCCGATGTCGTCGCCGGCGAACCGGCGGATCGCATCCTCCGATTCCCACAGGGTGAGCAGGAGAAATTCGGCCCGGTCGCCCTCGATGCGCCGGAGTGCCAGGATACCCTGGTTGCCGGGCGTGGCGCGGTAGGCGGCGAGGCCGGTGGCGTGGAGATAGTCGAGGTAGGCGTCGGCGTCGGCGGCGCGGGTGGCCCCGGCCCAGGTGCGAGCGATCATGTGCCCTCCGAATCGGAGCTGGGCGCACGCAATGCACCAGTATGCGCCGTGATACTGGTGCAGAATACATCCCCGGCCTTGCACCTGTCAAGGCCATAATACTGGTGCTATATTCAGGACATGGCACACCCCGCCTCTTCGGTCGAGCCCGCTTTCCTCTATGTCGGGGGCGATCCCGCGCTCGACTTCGTCAACACCGTGGACTGGACTCCGCGCGGCCTCGAAGGAGAGCGTCTCTCGGGCTACGACCAGGTAACCCGGTGGGCGGAAGGTGCAGGCGTTCTCGCCCCCACGGCGGGGCGCCGGCTCCGGCGCGCGCTCGCAGAGCGTCCCGGGAAGGCGGCATCGGCGCTGACGGACGTGCACCGCACGCGAGAGGTCCTCCACGATCTCTTCGGCGCGGTCGCCCGCGGCGAGCCCCCAGGCCCAGCCCTGCTCCGCTTCAACCGGCTGCTGGCGGAGGCGCTCGAGCATCTCGAGCTGGGACCGGAGGACGGCGAGTCCGGGCGGCGCCATGCCTGGCGCTGGAAGGGGATGGAATCCGATCCGCGTGCGGTGCTATGGCCGGTGGTCTGGTCGGCGGCCGAGCTGCTCCGATCGGACGAGGCGGCGAACGTGCGGATCTGCGACGGCGACGACTGCGGGTGGATGTATGTGGACCGGAGCCGCAACGGCCTCCGGCGCTGGTGTCAGATGCGAACCTGCGGTACGCGGGAGAAGACCCGCCGCCGGCGCGTCTCGGCTTGACCACTCCTCCTCGGCGGGGCATAATTCGGAGAGAAACCGAATAAACCCCGAAGATCGGAGGCGCCCGCGTCGTGCCCCGTACCATCCTCTTCGTCGACCCCCCGGCCTTCTGTACCACGGTCGAGGCCCTGGTGGCCCCCGCGCTCCGGACCCGTCCGGTGGCGGTGGCCCCGCCGGGCGCCGAGCGCGCCGTGGTCCTGGCGCTCTCGACCGAGGCACGGCGCGCGGGGATCGCGCGGGGGATGGCGGTGCGGGAGGCGCGGAAGCTCTGCCCCGACCTGCTGTTCATTCCACCCAATCCCCGGCTGTACGCCCGGGCCTCGAGGGCGCTGCACGAGATCCTGCGCACCTACGCCCCGGTGATCGAGCCCCGGGGATACGGACACGCGTTCCTCGATCTCAGCGGCACCGGCCGGCTCTTCGGTCCTCCGGTGGATGTCGCCGAGCGAGTGCGGCGTGAGGTGGGCCGGCGGCTCAGGTTCCCGCTCACGGTCGGCGTCGCCGCCAACAAGCTGGTGAGCCAGGCGGTGGTGCGGGCGGACCGGCGGTCGGACGCACCGGAGAGCGATGCGCTGGTCGTGCCCTTCGGCGTCGAGGCGGGGTTCCTCGCGCCCCATCCGCTCGCCGTGCTTCCCGACCTGCACCCCAGAATGCGGAGCCGGCTCGACGACTATCAGCTCGATCTCATCGGGGAGGTGGCGGCGATTCCGGAGAGCGCGCTCTGCTCGGTCTTCGGCGGCGCCGGCCGCACCCTGCGCGCCCGCTCGCTCGGCATCGACCCTCGTCCCGTGCTCCCACCCGAGCGGCTCGCCGAGCTCAGCGCCGCGCACGTCTTCACCACCGACACCAACGATCTCGCCGTGCTGTACCCGCTGCTCCGGATGCTCACCGAGCGGCTCGGCCGGCGGCTCCGTCGAGGCGGACTGGTGGCCCGGCGGCTCCGGCTCACGGTGGGGTACGCCGATCACACCGATGTCGCGCGCACGGTCCCCCTCCCCTACTCCACCCTCGACGGCGACCTCTGGGACGCCGCCCGCCGAGCCTTCGCCCTGGCGAACGACAAGCGCATCGCCGTTCGGGGCGTGACGATAAGTATGGAACGGGTGGAGGAGATGAGCGGGCAGCTGGACTTGTGGCGGGACAGCGGGGCCGCGGGGCCGCGGCCCCGCCTACAGCACGCCCTCGACCGCATCCACTCCCGCTACGGCTCGCGCGGCGTGGCGCGCGGCAGCCAGCTCGCCGTGCTCAGCCCGCGCGGCGCGCCCTGACTATATTCGGCATCCATGCTCTCCAAGAAGGCCAAGTACGCCATCAAGGCGCTCCTCGCGCTAGCCGATCGGAATCGGGACGAGCCGATGCGCATCGCGGACCTCGCCCGCGAGGAGCAGATTCCGCCCAAGTTTCTGGAGCTCATCCTCCTCGGCCTCAAGAACCACGGCATCCTCCAGAGCCGGAAGGGTAAGGGCGGCGGCTACCTGCTCGCCCGGGACCCGGCCGACATCTACCTGGGCCAGATCGTCCGGATGTTCGACGGCCCGCTGGCCCCGGTCCCCTGCGCCAGCCAGACCGCCTACGTGCGCTGCGCCGACTGCACCAACGAGGCGGTGTGCGGCGTCCGGCTGGCCATGAAGGAAGTCCGCGACGCGACGGCGAAGATCCTCGACGGCACCAGCCTCGCGTCCCTTCACAGCAAGGTCGAGGAGGCGACGCCGGCTGAACCCTCCGTCAGGGTAGTGATTCCGACCTGACGCATCGGCGTCACTCCAGGCTCAGCTCCACCGGCTCCTCCGCACGCGGCTTCAGGTGCTCGTTCCGGTCCAGCAGCCGGGCACAGGTGTTCCATCGCAGGATCGATTCGTCGTTCCCCGGTGAACGCAGGGCCTCCGCGTTCTCGTACCAGCTCATCGCCTCCCGAAGCCAGTAGTACGCCTTCTCCCCCGAGCCGGGGGTCTGCGGCCGGAGCTGCGCCTTGGCGCAGCGCTCGCAGATGATTCCCCCGTAGTAGGCCCGCTTGTACTCGTCGTCCAGCCGGGGCAGCACCTCGCGCGCCCGCCGGACGCCCTCCGTCGGGCCCTCGGCGAACTGGTCGGTGATCGCCAGCAGCAGGGTGATCAGCGCCTGCTGGTTGCCGGGCTCCACCGTCAGCACGTCGAGACAGATGCTCTCCGCGGACGACGGGTCGTTGATGACCCGGTATCGCTCCGCTTTCTGCAGCGCCCCCTGCACGCTTTCCCGGGAGATCGGCTTCAGTTCGAGCGTCACGGTGCGGCCTCCCTCCTGCTGAACACCTTCAGCAGCTTCCCCAGCGGGTCGAAGAACTCGTCCACCACCCGCTCCTTGAGTGGAATGATGGCGTTGTCGGTGATGGTGATATGCTCGGGGCATACCGCGGTGCAGCACTTGGTGATGTTGCAGTAGCCGATGCCGTGGGCGCGGCGCAGCTCCTCGACCCGGTCCTCGACGTCCAGCGGGTGCATCTCCAGCGCCGCCACG
Source organism: uncultured Gemmatimonadales bacterium (assembly GCA_963826065.1). Classification (GTDB taxonomy): domain Bacteria; phylum Gemmatimonadota; class Gemmatimonadetes; order Gemmatimonadales; family GWC2-71-9; genus CAVVWJ01. Next base: position 105,714 of record CAWGVP010000006.1, on the reverse strand, counting down.
TGCACCAGAAAGCGTGGTCCGATGAAGTCTTCGTGCCGCTGGTGGTCTCGCAGGACGTGACAGACGTCCTGGCACAGGAAGCACTCGATGCACTTGCGGAACTCCTGCACCCGGTCCACGTCCGACTGCGCCATCCGCCAGGTGCCGTCGGCGGCGTCGGGCGTCCGGGGCTTGAACGGCTTGATGCCGCGCTTGACGCCGTAGTTCCAGGAGACGTCGGTCACCAGATCCTTGAGCGGGGGAAAGGCCCGCATCGGCTCCACGCTCACCGGCTGGTCCAGCGGCAGCTCGCTCAGCCGGGTCATGCACATGAGCTTGGGCATCCCGTTCACTTCGGCGGAGCAGGAGCCGCACTTGCCGGCCTTGCAGTTCCAGCGCACCGCGAGGTCGTTGGCCTGCTCCGCCTGGATCTGATGGATGGCGTCGAGCACGACCATGCCCGGCGTGACGCTGGTCGTGTAGTCCACCAGCTTCCCGCCCTGTGCGTCGCCCCGCCAGATGCGGAACGTCGCCCGGCCGAGGGATTCGGGCTCGGGAGTCGGCCGGGCATCCGCCTCGACGGCGCCGGTCTCGGCGAGGTCTGGCTTGAGCGTGTCAGTGACCATGATTGTCCTTGCGTGTCATCCCGAGCGGAGCGAGGGATCGGGTCGCTCATGAGAGTGAGGCTGGATTCGCGGGCATGCGGGTGATAGCGCGCCGGCGGGCCGATCCCTCGCTCCGCTCGGGATGACTCTCACTTCTGCTCCTCGATGATCCGCTTCAGCTCCTCCGGCATCTCCCCAACCGGCTCGCGCGCGAGCTGCATCCCCTCGTCCGGCCCCTTCCGGATCACGATGTTGAACGTCGCCCCCGCCGGGGCCTTCTCCGGGTAGTCGTCCCGGAAGTGGCCCCCGCGGCTCTCCTTCCGCTCGATCGCCGCCCGGGCGATCGCCTCGGATACGGTGAGCAGATTGCCGAGGTCGAGCGCGGCGTGCCAGCCCGGATTGTACTCCCGGTTTCCGGCGACGGCGACGCCCCTCGCCCGCTCCCGGAGGCGGGAGATTTCCTCCAACGCGCGTGCCATCTCCGCCTCGGTGCGCACGATGCCCACGAGGTCCTGCATCATGATCTGGAGATCCTGCTGGACCTGATACGGTCCTTGTCCGTCGTTGCCCGCTCCCCGTTCGAAGGGCGCCAGCGCGGCGCGGGCCGTCTCGTCCACCTGCCGGCCGTCGATCGCCGCGCGGCCGTGCTCACGGGCGAATGCCGCGGCGAACTCCCCCGCCCGCTTGCCGAACACCAGGAGATCCGAGAGCGAGTTTCCGCCCAGCCGGTTGGCCCCATGCAGCCCGGCGGCACACTCGCCGGCGGCGAAGAGACCCGGCAGGGTGGAGCTCTGGGTGTCCCCGTCCACCCGGATCCCTCCCATGATGTAGTGGGTGGTCGGCCCGACCTCCATCGGCGTCGTGGTGATGTCGATGTCGGCCAGTTGCTTGAACTGGTGATACATGCTGGGGAGCTTCCGGATGATGTGCTTGCGGGCGTCGGGCAGTCGCTGCTTGATCCAGGAGATATCGAGCAGCACCCCGCCGTGGGGACTTCCGCGCCCCTCACGGACCTCGCGCAGGATACAGCGGGCGACGTGGTCGCGCGTGAGGAGCTCGGGCGGCCGGCGGGCGCTCTTGTCGCCCTGGGTATACCGCCACCCCTCCTCTTCGGTGTCCGCCGTCTGGCTCCGGTAGTTCTCCGGAATGTCGTCGAACATGAAGCGCCGGCCATGGCGGTTGACCAGGATCCCGCCCTCGCCCCGCACTCCCTCGGTGACGAGAATCCCTCGCACGCTGGGCGGCCAGATCATCCCGGTGGGATGAAACTGCACGAACTCCATGTCCTGGAGCGCCGCGCCGGCCTCGTAGGCGAGGGCGTGCCCGTCCCCGGTGTACTCCCAGCTGTTGCTGGTGATCGAGTAGGCCCGGCCGATGCCGCCGGTCGCGAGCACGACCGCTTTGGCGCGGAACAGCCGGAAGCGGCCGCGCTCGCGGTCGTATCCCAGGGCGCCCGCTACCCGGCCCGAGTCGGTGAAGAGTCGGAGCACCGTGCACTCCATGTGCACGTCGATCCCCTGGTGAATGCTGTGGTCCTGGAGTGTGCGGATCATCTCCAGGCCGGTGCGGTCGCCCACGTGCGCCAGCCGGGGATACTTGTGCCCGCCGAAGTTGCGCTGGAGGATCCGGCCATCGGTGGTCCGGTCGAAGAGCGCGCCCCACGCCTCCAGCTCCCGGACCCGATCCGGGGCCTCCTTGGCGTGCAGCTCGGCCATGCGCCAGTTGTTCACGTACTGTCCGCCGCGCATGGTGTCGGCGAAGTGCACCTGCCAGCCGTCACGGTTGTCCACGTTGCCCAGCGCCGCCGCGACCCCGCCCTCCGCCATCACCGTGTGGGCCTTTCCCAGCAGCGACTTGCAGACCAGCCCGACGGACACTCCAGCGGAGGACGCGGCGATGGCCGCCCGCAGCCCGGCCCCACCGGCGCCGATCACCAGGACGTCGTGGTCGACGGTCTGATAGTCAGCCATGGTCGCTCACAGGATTCTCCAGTCGCTCCAGATTCCCATGGAGCAGAGCCTGACGTACAGGTCGGCGAAGGCGACTGAGAAGAGACTGGTCCAGGCCCACCGCATGTGGGCCCGATTGAGGCAGCTGGAGCAATCGTAGGCCAGCCGGCGCACCGGTCGGCGCGAGAGCCGGTCGAGGTAGCCGCCGGCGACGTGGCGCATCGAGTGGCACCCCAGGGTGTACCCGGCCAGCAGGGTCACGTTCGCGGCGAGCACCAGCGTCCCCACGCCGATCCCGAACTCCCTCCGGCCGGTGGCCGCGTCGGTGAACCACAGCGCCTGATAGACGTCGTAGCTCAGCACCACCAGGAAGACGAGCGAGACGTACAGGAGGTAGCGGTGGACGTTCTGCAGGATGAGCGGGAAGGCGGCCTCGCCCCGGTATCGGGTCCGCGGCTCGCCGACGGCGCAGGCCGGCGGGTCGGCCCAGAATGCCTTGTAGTAGGCGCCTCGATAGTAGTAACAGGTGACCCGGAAGAGGCCGGGAAACGGCAGGATCAACAGGGCCGGTGAAAACACCAGCCACGCCGGCCACCACGCCGGTTTCGGTCCGAACCAGGCGTGACTCGAGCTGCCGAACAGCTCGGGAGAGTAAAAGGGTGAGAGATACGGGCCGTGAGTGTAGTGCTGACCCTGGAAGGCCGCCCAAGTCGCGTAGACGATGAAGCTCGACAGGATGACCAGGACGATCGCCGGCTGGACCCACCATCGGTCGCGCCGCATGGTTTGGCCCATGCCGCGCCGGATCACCGGGAGCTGCGCGTGCGCCATGCTCTGCTTCCCTCTGTGGCTGAGGAGAACCGACGGGTGTGCGATTGTCTGGCCGGCGGGAGCGAGGGCCAGCAGGGATATTCGGGTGGGAAGTGGGGACCTGTCAACCAACCCGGCTATCCACCACGTTCGACGGCTCGATCCTCTACGGGACCGGCAGCGCCGCCCTCCACCGGAAGGTCGAGCTGGCTACGCTCCGCGGAGGTTGTTTCTCGGTTGAGAAGTTTCCGCTCCGTGCCGCGATGACGCCATAGGATGTGGCGAAGCGCCACGATACCAGGCGCTCACCAGGTTGCATCTCCCACCGCTACCCGGCCGCTTACGTCACCCGTAAGCCATTGCCAGGTGCCAGTATACGAAGATCATGCACGCCGGCGACCCGCCAGCGAGGGCCCCTGGCATGTGTCCTGCCTATTTACTCGATCTGACAGATAGACTATATAGCCCTCATGGCAACGCACCCGACTCTGCCGGCCGGCCTCAACGGCGGCCCAGACAATCCGATTCCCCTGCCGCCCCTGCTCCTCCAGGAGCTGGTGGAGGCCCTGCGGTCCATCCGCTACGGGACGATCGAGCTGGTGATTCACGACGGCCGGGTGGTGCAGCTGGAGCGACGGGAGAAGGTCCGCTTCGAGCAGGGCGGCGCGGACCACAAACGGGGATAGACACTCGCGGTGACCCATCGAGGCATCGCGCTACTGGACCGACCGGACCGCCGGAAGTCCGTCACTCGAAATGAACCAGGGGAGACTTACGCATGAGTGCGGTCCGGCAATGGGTCAGCGGCATCACCTTGACCATGGGCAGTCTGATGGTCGCGTCACCGGTCGTGGCGCAGACGGCGGTGCCCGCCACAGACGGAGTCAACGTCGACACGTCCTCCCTGGAATCGCGGGTGGACGCACTCGATCAGCAGATCAAGATCCTCGAGCGCCTGCGGGAACTCGCCGCGGACAGCGCGGCGACCGCGGCCAAGACCCGGCAGTCGGCGACGGCGAACGCCAAGGACGGGTTCAGCCTCAAGTCGGCCGACGGCCAGTACTCCCTCAAGCTGCGGGGCTACGCCCAGGCGGACGGGCGCTTCTATCCCTCGGACGACGCCGGCGCCATCAGCAACAACTTCCTGCTGCGCCGCGCCCGGCCAATTCTGGAAGTGACCGTGGGCCAGTACTTCGGCTTCCGCGTGATGCCCGACTTCGCCGGCAGCCAGGCGGCGCTGCTGGATGCGTACTGGGAAGGGAAGTTCGACCCGGCCTTCTCGGTGCGAGCCGGCAAGTTCAAGCCGCCGATCGGCTACGAGCGGCTCCAGTCGGCCACCGACGTCAACTTCGCCGAGCGTGGACTTCCCACCAACCTGGCGCCGAGCCGTGACATCGGCCTCCAGATCGGGGGCGAGGCCGGCGGCGTGTTCGAGTACCAGGCCGGCATCTTTAACGGCGCCCCCGATCTCGGCTCGCCCGACACCGACCTGAACGACGCCAAGGACCTCGCCGCGCGGGTGTTCTTCCAGCCCATCAAGGATGGCGCGCTGCGCGGCCTCGGCTTCGGCATCTCGGGAAGCACGGGTGTCGAAGAGGGCAGCGCCACGGCGACCGATCTGGCCGGTTACCGCTCCGCCTCGCAGCAGACCTTCTTCCGCTATCGCAGCGACGCGCTGGTGCCCGACAACACGGTCGTCGCGGATGGGCGGCGGAGCCGGCTCGCGCCGCACGCCTACCTCGGCCTCGGCTCGTTCGGCGTGCTCGGTGAATACACCATCAACCGGCAGGAAGTCCGGGCCGGTGCCACCACCGCCCGGCTGACCCACAAGGCCTGGCAGGCGAGCGGGTCGTTCTTCCTCACCGGCGAGTACGCCGGCTTCAGGAATCCCGCGCCCAAGAAGCCGTTCGACCTGAAGGCCGGAACCTTCGGCGCGCTCGAGCTGGCCGCCCGCTACGGGGAGCTCGACATCGACGACGACGCCTTCCCGCTGTTCGCCAGCTCCAGCAGCTCGGCCACCAAGGCCAAGGGGCTCGGCCTCGGCGTCAACTGGCACCTCAGCAAGCAGATCAAGGTCCTGGTCAGCTACGAGCACACCACGTTCGAGGGCGGCGCCGAGACCGGCGACCGCGCGTCGGAGGATTTCGTGGTGACCCGGTTCCAGCACGCGTTCTGATCGCGACCCGACTCGACTCTCATGAGAGGCATGCACCCGACCATGCGTATCCGACTCGCTCTTCCCGGCTCGATCGCCCTGGCGCTCGCGGTGGGCACCACCGCGGCGGCCGCCCAGGGCGCGCCCAAGCCCGTGACTCTGCTCAATGTGTCGTACGACCCGACCCGTGAGCTCTACGAGGAGTTCAACCAGCAATTCCGCGCCTACTGGAAGGGCAAGACCAACCAGGAGGTGACCATCCGCCAGTCCCACGGCGGCTCGGGCAAGCAGGCCCGCTCGGTGATCGACGGCCTGGAAGCCGACGTAGTGACGCTCGCCGTGGCGTACGACGTGGACCAGATCGCGGAGAAGGGCCGCTGGCTCAAGTCCGACTGGCAGTCGCGGCTGCCGAACAACAGCGCGCCCTACACCTCGACGATCGTGCTGCTGGTGCGGAAGGGAAATCCGAAGGGCATCAAGGATTGGGGCGACCTGGTGAAGCCGGGTGTCTCGGTCATCACCCCGAACCCCAAGACCTCCGGCGGGGCCCGGTGGAACTACCTCGCGGCCTGGGCCTGGGCCCTGCGCCAGCCCGGCGGCAACGAGGCGAGCGCCAAGGCGTTCGTCACCAAGCTCTTCAAGAACGTTCCGGTGCTCGATGCCGGCGCGCGAGGCTCCACGACCACGTTCGTGGAGCGGGGCATCGGTGACGTGCTGCTCGCCTGGGAGAACGAGGCGCTGCTCGCGATCAAGGAGCTGGGGCCGGGCAAGTTCGAGATCGTCGCGCCCTCCATCAGCATCCTGGCGGAGCCGTCGGTCGCGGTGGTGGACCGGGTGGCTCGGAAGCACGGCACCCAACCCGTCGCGGAGGCTTACCTCGAGTACCTGTACACCGAGGTGGGTCAGAACATCGCCGCGAAGAACTTCTACCGCCCGCGACTCGCGACGGTCGCCGCGAAGTACGAGTCCCAGTTCCCCAAGATCGAGCTGGTCACGGTGGACAAGGACTTCGGCGGCTGGAAGAAGACCCACGCCCTGCACTTCGCCGACGGTGCGCTGTTCGACCAGATCTATCAGCCGGGGCGCTAGGACTATCGGTGTCACCCTGAGCGCAGCGAAGGGGACCAAATCGAGCATGGCCTCCTTCGCTTCGCTCAGGATGACGAGAGAGCTCGACTCTACCCCTACGAAGGGATGATGATGCGGTCCAAGTCGCGCAGCGTGCTTCCGGGATTCGGACTCTCCCTGGGAATCACGTGCACTTATCTCAGCCTCATAGTCCTGGTCCCGCTGGCGACCGTCTTCGCCAAGTCGGCCGAGCTCACCGGCTCGGCCTTCTGGGCGGCGGTTACCGACCCGCGGGTGGTGGCCTCCTACCGGGTCACCTTCGGCGCCTCGTTCGTCGCGGCGTCGATCAATACCGTGTTCGGACTGCTCGTCGCCTGGGTGCTGGTGCGCTACCGGTTCCCCGGGCGGCGGCTGCTGGACGCGATCGTGGACCTGCCGTTCGCCCTTCCGACGGCCGTGGCCGGCATCGCGCTCACCACGCTCTATGTCCCCAACGGCTGGGTCGGCGGCTATCTCGAGCCGCTCGGCATCAAGGTGTCGTACACCTGGCTCGGGATCACGGTGGCGCTGATCTTCATCGGCTTGCCGTTCGTGGTCCGCACGGTCCAGCCGGTGCTCGACGATCTCGAGGTGGAGGTCGAGGAGGCCGCCGCGAGCCTCGGTGCCCGCCGCTGGCAGACCTTCACTCGCGTCGTCCTTCCCACGGTCGCGCCGGCCCTGCTCACCGGGTTCGCGCTCGCCTTTGCCCGCGCGATCGGCGAGTACGGGTCGGTGGTCTTCATCTCCGGCAACATGCCGATGAAGACCGAGATCGTGCCGCTTCTCATCATCACCAAGCTGGAACAGTACGACTACGCCGGAGCGACCGCGGTGGCGCTGGTGATGCTGCTGGTCTCCTTCGCCCTGCTCCTGACCATCAACCTGCTCCAGTGGGCGGCCCGGCGCCGCATGGCGGTCTGAGCCATGGCCACCATCGCCATCAGCCGTCCAGCCACGACGGCGCCCCGCGCCGTCACCCGGGCGACCGGCGAATCCCGCGCGGTGCGCTACACCCTCATCGGCATCGCGCTGGTCTTCCTGACGCTGGTGCTGCTGCTCCCGCTCGTGCTGGTGTTCGTGCAGGCCTTGTCCAAGGGGATGCCGGCCTACTGGGAGGCGATCCGCGAGCCCGACGCCCTGAGCGCCGCCAAGCTGACCCTGCTCATCGCCGCCATCGCGGTGCCGGCCAACCTGATGTTCGGGGTCGCGGCCGCCTGGTGCATCTCCAAGTTCGAGTTTCGCGGCAAGAACCTCCTCATCACGCTGATCGACCTGCCGTTCGCGGTGTCACCGGTGATCTCCGGCATGATCTTCGTGCTGCTCTTCGGCGCTCACGGATGGTTCGGCGACTGGCTCTTCGAGCACGACATCAAGATCATCTTCGCCCTCCCGGGCATGGTACTCGCCACCACCTTCGTGACCGCACCGTTCATCGCGCGGGAGCTGATTCCGCTGATGCAGGAGCAGGGCTCGGAGGAGGAGGAGGCCGCGATCGTGCTCGGCGCGAGCGGGTGGCAGACCTTCTTCCGGGTGACCCTCCCCAACATCAAGTGGGGTCTGCTCTACGGACTCATCCTCTGCAACGCGCGCGCGATGGGCGAGTTCGGCGCGGTGTCGGTGGTCTCCGGACACATCCGTGGCGAGACCAACACGCTGCCGCTCCACGTGGAGATCCTGTACAACGAGTACGCGTTCGCCGCCAGCTTCGCGGTGGCGTCCGTGCTCACCCTGCTCGCGCTGGTCACCCTGACCCTGAAGACCCTGGTCGAATGGCAGCAGCGGCGCGCCATGGCCGAGGCCGCCGACACGGACAGTCCTTCCGAAAGGATCGCAGCATGAGCATCGAGGTACGCAACCTGCGCAAGGCGTTCGGCAACTTCGTCGCCCTGGACAACGTGGACCTGGACGTGCCCGGCGGCGAGCTGGTGGCGCTGCTGGGTCCCTCGGGCTCGGGCAAGACCACGCTGCTCCGGATCATCGCGGGCCTGGAGCCGGCCGATCAGGGCATGATCCGCTTCGAGGGCGAGGACGCGACCGACCAGCCGGTGCGGGAGCGCCAGGTCGGCTTCGTGTTCCAGCACTACGCCCTCTTCCGGCACATGAGCGTGTTCGAGAACATCGCCTTCGGGCTCCGGGTCCGTCCCCGCGCCGTCCGTCCCTCGGACGCCGAGATCAAGGACACGGTGATGAACCTTCTCCGCCTGGTGCAGCTCGAGGCGCTGGGGAATCGTCGCCCGTCCGAGCTGTCCGGCGGCCAGCGCCAGCGGGTCGCGCTGGCTCGGGCCCTGGCGGTGAAGCCCAAGGTGCTCCTGCTCGACGAGCCTTTCGGCGCGCTCGACGCCAAGGTCCGGAAGGAGCTGCGCCGCTGGCTGCGCCGGCTGCACGAGGAGGTGCACGTCACCAGCGTGTTCGTCACCCACGACCAGGAGGAAGCGCTCGAGGTGTCGGACCGCGTCGTGATCATGAACGAGGGACGGGTGGAGCAGAGCGGCACACCGGAGGAGGTGTACGAGAATCCCGCGACGCCGTTCGTCTACAGTTTTCTCGGCGATGTGAACCTGTTCCACGGGCGCATCGATCGCGGGCTCGTGAAGGTGGGTGGGAGCGAGCTGGAGGCACCCGAGTGGGCCGAGGCGCGAGACCAGGCCGGCGTGGCGTACGTCCGGACCTACGACGTGGAGCTGACGCCCTCTGCCTCGGGCAAGTCCAGCATCGAAGCGACCGTTCGCCACATCCGGGCCTTCGGACCGGTGGTGCGGCTGGAGCTGGACCGAACCGAGGACGGCAGCAGCATCGAGGCCCATATCCCGCGGGCGCAGCACGAGCAGCTCGGTCTCACCAAGGGGCAACGGGTGTTCGTGTCGCCCACCAGCGTGCGGGTCTTCGCCCGGCCGTCGGACCCCGGTACCGCCCGAAGCGCATGAATCTTTTCCGGTGGGCCTCGGGTAGAGGATAGAGGCCCACCTTCCAGGAGAGATCCATGTCCCACACCACCGACCGCGCGCGGCGCCTTCTCGCGCCCGCGCTCGTCGCGCTGATCGCCTCCGCCCCGTCCGCCGCCGCCCAGACCGCCCAGCCCGTATCCCACGCCGCCGGCAAAGTTCCAATCAGCACCGTCTCGGCCCAGGCTCGGGCGGACTTCCTCACCGGGCGGACGCTGGCGGAGAACCTGCGAGCCCACGAATCGCGCGAGTTCATGCTGAAGGCCATCGCCAAGGATCCGAACTTCGCGATGGCCCATCTCAACCTGGCGAACAGCGCGCCGACGGCGAAGGAGTTCTTCGACCACCTGGGCCACGCCGTCGCCCTGGCCGACAAGGCGTCGCCCGGCGAGCGGCTGATCATTCTGGGGGCCCAGGCCGGCGCCAACGCGGACCCGGCGAAGCAGCTCGAGCTCTATACCCGCCTGGTGAAGGAGTTCCCCCAGGACGAGCGGGCGCACTTCCTGCTCGGCGGCACCTACTTCGGCAGCCAGGACTACGCCAAGGCGATCGAGGAGTATCGCCGGGCCACCACCATCGCGCCCGACTACGCGCCCGCGTACAACATCATGGGGTACGCGTACCGGACGGCGGGTCAGTATCCCGAAGCCGAGGAGGCGTTCAAGAAGTACGTCGAGCTCATCCCCAAGGATCCCAATCCCTACGACTCGTACGCCGAGCTGTTGATGAAGACGGGTCGCTTCGACGAGTCCATCGCGCAGTACCGGAAGGCGCTGGAGCTCAACCCGCAATTCGCCCCGTCGTACATCGGCATTGCCAGCAACCTCATGTTCCAGGGCAAGTACGATGACTCGCGCGCGGAGGCGAAGAAGCTGTACGGCGGCGCCCGGAACGACGGCGAGAAACGCGCCGCGATGTTCCAGACCACCGTGACCTACGTGGAGGAGGGAAAGACGGACCTCGCGCTGGCGGAGCTGGACAAGCAGTACGCGCTAGGCGCGGCGATCGGCGACGCGGCCGCCATGGGCGGCGACGCTACCTTCATGGGCAACATCCTGCTCGAGGCGGGCAAGCCCGCGGACGCGCAGAAGCGGTTCGACCAGGCGCTCCGAGTGGTGGAAGAGTCGGAGCTCGACGCCGAGGTCAAGGAGAACGCCAGGCTGATCCATCGCTTCAACACGGCCCGCGTCGCGCTCGCCGGCGGCGACCTGGCGAAGGCCGCGACCGAGGGTGACGCGTTCCTGCGCGCGAGCGAGGCGAAGAAGAACCGCTTCCAGATTCGGCTGGGCCACGAGGTGGCGGGATCGATCGCGCTGGCCAAGAAGGATTATGACGGCGCGCTGAATCATCTCGGACAGGCGAACCAGCAGGATCCTTACAACCTCTATCGCCTGGGCGTGGCGTACAAAGGCAAGGGCGACAAGGCGAAGGCGAAGGAGATGTTCAAGAAGGCGGTGGAGTTCAACCAGCTCCCGACGCTCAACTCGGCCTTCGTGCGCGCGAAGGCGGCGAAGCACAAGGTGTGAGGGCCAATGTCAAATGTCGTGTCATCCTGAGCGAAGCGAAGGAGCCGAAGCCCGAGCATGGGCTCCTTCGCTTCGCTCAGGATGACAAATGACACTTACTGTTGCCCTACCACACTACCACCACCTTCCCGAACGTCTCGTTCGACTCCATGAGCCGGTGCGCATCCGCCAGCCGGCTCATGGGGTAGGTCTCCTGCACCACCGGTCTTAGCGGCGCCGCCTGCTCGATCCTCCGGTCGAAGAGCGGCAGCATTCGCTCGGCGAAATCGGCAACCAGCGCCTTCCGCTCCTCGTGGGTCCGGATCCGCATGGCCGTACCGATCACCTCGAGGCGCTTCCGCAGGATGGGACCGAGGTCCGCACTGGTGCGGCTGCCCGCCAGGAAGCCCAGCAGCACCAGTCGTCCCTGAGGCGCCAGCACCGCGAGGTTGTCGGCGAAGGCCGGTCCGCCGATCGAGTCGAGCACCACGTGTACCGGCTCGGCGAGGGCCTCGCGGAACGACGTCGTGCTGGTGTCGATGCCCGAGTCCATACCGTAGACCAGCGCACGCGCGAGCTTGTCGGCGCTTCGGGAGGTGCCGATGACCGTCGCGCCGAGGTGCCTGGCGATCTGCGCCGCGGCGGTGCCGACGCCGCTGCCGATCGCATGGATCAGGACGCGGTCGCCGGCGCGCAGCCGGCCACGGGTCACCAGTGCGTCGTACGCCGTCAGGAATACTTCCGGAATCGCCGCGGCCTCGGCGAACGACAGCCCCTCCGGGATGGCCAACGCCTCGTCCGCGTGCACGGCGACCAGCTCGGCTTGGGCGCCGCCGCCGACGAGGCCCATGACTCGGTCGCCTACCTTCCACCGGGTCGTGTCGCGCGTCGCTTCCACCTCCCCGGCGTACTCCAGACCGGGGATATCGGCCGGCCAGTCGGAAGGCGCGGGGTAGTGACCCCGGCGCTGAATCAGATCGGCGCGGTTGAGACCGGCGGCGCGTACGTTGACGCGGATGTGACCGGGCCTGACCTCCGGCTTAGGGACCTCACCGATGGAGAGGACTTCGGGTCCGCCGGCGCCGGTCAGGATCACGGCTCTCATGGGACGTTCCTTGCTGTATTGCGGACGCGGACATCACGGCGCGGGCAACGCCGTAATCTTATTGTTGCGCCGCGATCTCGGTGTTCTGCTGGCACCTTGACTTCCGTGAGACAGTTTGATAACTATGATACTGTGAGCAACAGAATGGGACCCCGTACCCCGCTGGCGCCCGGGCAGTTCGAGCTCGTATCCAAGGCGCTGGCCGATCCTCGCCGCGTGGCCGTCCTCGAGGCCATTGCCGACGAGGAATGTTGCGCCTGCCAGCATCTTCGCGACCAGTTCCCCGTGACCAAGGCGACGATCTCGCACCATATCAAGGAGCTGGTGCGGGCCGGCGTGGTGGAGGCGCGGCGCGAGGGCCAATACCTGCACTGTATCGTTCGCCGCGAGGTCCTGGAGGCCTACGCGGCGGAGCTGCTGAAGCGAGTCCACGCCGATCCAGGCAATTTGGCCGCTCGAGAGTCGTAAATACGCATCAACAAGCACGAACCATGGGACCCTGCTCCTTTTGAAGTCTAATGGTTATATAACTGTCGTATAACCGGGTACCTGCACCGACGGTGAAAGCCCTGACGAGGACTCATGCGCAAGACAGCGATTCTGCTCACCCTCCTTCTCAATGCCTGCGCTTCGGCGGCGGCATACCGTGAACCCCAGGTAGAAATCCCTGCCGCGTTTCGGGAGCGGCTCGACAGCCTCGCGCCGCCTGTGGCGTCGCCCACCGCAGTGCCGATGGCAGCGGGAGACTCCGCGGAGCCCATCGGCGCGTACTGGCGCGCCCTGGGCGACACGACGTTGGACCGGCTGCTGGACCAGGCGCTGCGCGGCAACTTCGACGTCGAGGTCGCCCGCGCGCGGATCCGCGGAGCACGCGCCGCCAAGCTCGACGCCACGCTCGACTTCGTACCGACGGTGACCGCCGTCGGCGGCTACACCCGGCAGCGGATCGCGAGCGCCAGCTTCCCCATCGGGAGCGGCAGCTTCCCCGACCAGGACATCTGGGACGCCGGGTTCGACGCGTCCTGGGAGCTGGACCTGTTCGGGCGCATTCGCCGCGGGGTCCAGGCCCGGGGTGCCCTGGTCGGGGCGGCGGAGGAGGATCTGCGTGAGGTGCGGGTCTCTCTCGCGGCCGAGCTCGCCAGGGTGTACTTCGAGCTGCGCGGCGCGCAGGAACAGCTCGCCGTGGCTCAGCGCAATGCGGAGAATCAGCGCCGCACGCTGGAGCTCACCCAGCAGCGGCTCGACGCGGGCCGCGGCACCGCGTTCGACACCGAGCGGGCGCAGGCACAGCTGAGCATCACCCTCGCGTCGGTGCCGGCCCTCGAGGCGCAGGTCGCGGCGGCGCAGTACCGGATCGGCGTCCTGGCGGGTCGTCCGCCGGCGGCGGTCGCGGGCGAGCTGCAGACCGCGGCCGCGATGCCTACGCTTCCCACGACGGTCACGGTCGCGCAACCCGACTCGTTGATCCGGCGCCGTCCCGACGTCGCGGCGGCCGAGCGGCGAGTCGCGGCGGAGCACGCCTTCGTCGGTGCGGCCAAGTCCGAGTATCTGCCCCGGCTGAGCCTCGGCGGCACCGCCGGGTTCACCTCGGCCGACTTCGGCGATCTCGCCGGAGACGGAACCTTCCGCTACGCGGTCGGCCCGGTGATCACCTGGCCCGCGCTCAATCTCGGCCGGGTGAAGGCGAGCGTGGACCTCGCCCGCTCGCTGGAGGACGAGGCGCGGGCGACGTACAGCCGCACGGTGCTGAGCGCGCTGGAGGAAGTGGAATCCGCGCTGGTGCGCTATCGCACCTCGCTCGGCCGGGTGGAGCGGTTCGACGAGGCGGCCAAGGCGAGCGCGCGCGCCGCGGAGCTCGCGCGCCTGCGTTTCACCGGCGGCGTGGCCGACTTTCTTCAGGTACTCGACGCCGAGCGCACTCAGCTCGACGCGGAGAATCGTCTGGCGCAGAGCCGGACCGAGGCGTCCACCGCGTATGCCGCGCTGTACAAGGCACTGGGCGGCGAGTGGTCTCCCAATCCGGAGGGCCGGCAATAACACCCGCTTGACGAAACGCCCGGGCTGGCCGACATTGGGACCAGCCCGAACAGATACCGAAATCGGGCCGCTGTATCTCCGACCGCCTGGGTGACGCTCGAACGAGAGCATCGGAGCCGAAGATGGGTATCACGTATTGCGACATCGCCGCTTCGCACGAGTGGCACGGGCCGTATCACGACACCGAGTACGGCTTCCCGCTCGACGGCGACGCGGCGCTGTTCGAGCGGCTGGTACTGGAGATCAACCAGGCCGGACTCTCCTGGCTCACCATCCTCAAGAAGCGCGAGGCGTTCCGGAAGGCGTACGACGGCTTCGATCCCGAAGTCGTCGCCCGCTACGGCGCGCGGGAGCGCCGGCGCCTGCTGGCGAATCCCGGCATCGTGCGGAACCGGCTCAAGATCGACGCGGCCATCGCGAACGCGGCACGCATCCTGGAGCTGCGCGAGAGCCACGGGCCGTTCGCCGGGTGGCTCGCGGCCCACCATCCGCGGTCGAAGGAAGAGTGGGTCAAGCTGTTCAAGTCCACCTTCCGCTTCACCGGCGGCGAGATCGTGGGCGAGTTCCTGATGAGCATCGGGTATCTGCCCGGAGCGCACGCGGAGACCTGTCCGGTGCATCGGCGGATCCTGAAGCGGCGGCCGGCCTGGGCACGGCCGGCCCGCGCCAGGGCCGCGCGATGAGCCGGCGGATCGCCGGACCGGCCGGCAAGCTGGCGGTGGACGATGGCGGCAGCGGCGATCCGGTCGTGTTCGTCCACTCTCTGGCCGGCAACGCCGGGCAGTGGTCCGCGCAGCTCGACGAGATCAGGAAGCGGCGGCGCGGCGTGGCGCTCGACCTGCGCGGGCACGGCAGGTCCGACGCGCCCCGGAACGGCGCCTACGCCATCGACCTGTTCGCGGAGGATGTGGGCGCGGCAGCCGATGCCCTGGGACTCGAGCGATTCGCCCTGGTGGGCCACAGCTTCGGCGCCGGTGTCGCGCTGGCCTACGCCGGCGCCCACCCCGAGCGCGTGAGCCACCTCCTGGTGGCCGATCCCGTGGGCGACGGAACCCAGACGCCCGAGGCCGACGTCCGTCCGTTCCTCGACGCGCTCGATTCTCCGGCCTACACCGAGACGATCGAGAGCTACTGGAGCAGCATCGCCGGCTCGGACGGCGGGGTGCTGGAGCGGCTGCTCCGCGATCTTCGGGCAACGCCACGTGCGACGGTAGTTGGCGGCCTCAATGCCACCATGGCATTCGATCCCAAGCCGGCGCTGGCGCGGTTTCGCGGGCCCACCCTGGCGGTGATCACCCCCGCCAACGACTTCCCGTACAGCCTTCACAAGCTCGGCGCGGGGCTTCCCCACCGGGTGATCACCGGCACGGGACACTGGCTGCAGATCGAGCGGCCGGAGGAGTTCAACCGGATCCTGGAGCGGTTCCTGGAGGAGTAGGGGTCCGGCGCCCCGTAACGCTATACTTTCCCGCCATGCCCAACCTGCCGCCCCTTCCGCGCGTGACGGCGAGGCGCTACGTGCAGCCGCTCCGCGAGGGTGGATCCCTGCCTGCCGTGGTGGAGACGGACGACGGCCTCTACGTCGTCAAGTTCCGCGGCGCCGGACAGGGGCCGAAGGCGCTTGTCGCTGAATTGCTGGTCGGGCGGATCGCGCTGCTGCTCGGGCTCCCGGTCCCGGAGCTCGCGCTGGTGGACCTCCCGCCGCCGTTCGGCCGCAGCGAGCCCGATCCCGAGATCCAGGATGTCCTTCGCCGCAGCCACGGGCTCAACGTCGGTCTTCGCTACCTCGACGGGGCGTTCAACTTCGACTGCTCGGCCGCGGCGGATGTGGTGACGGGGGATTTCGCCGCGCGGCTGGTCTGGCTCGACGCCCTGGTCACCAATCCCGACCGAACCCACCGGAACCCGAATCTGCTGGTCTGGCGGCGCGGCCCATGGTTGATCGACCACGGCGCGGCGCTCTACGCCCATCACGACTGGGCAAGCGTGACCCCGGACAGAGTGCGAAGTCCCTTCCAGCTCATCGAGAACCACGTGCTGCTGGATCACAGCGAGGGGATCGAGCAGGAGGACGCCGGGCTGGCGGCCACGCTCGATGACCAGTCGCTCGCTGCCGTCATCGACGAGGTGCCGGACGAGCTCCTGAGCGGGCCCGAATACGCGGGCGAAGCGGGCCTGGGGGAAATTCGGGCGCGCTACCGGGGCTACCTGAGCACCCGGCTCCAGTCGCCGCGTCCGTTCGTCGCCGAGGCGGTCGAGGCGCGCGCGCGGCTCAGGCGAATGCCGTTGCTTCCGCAATCGGCCCGCCGATGAGTCGGCCCGGATCGCTGGCGTATGATTTCGCGGTGCTGCGGGTGGTGCCGCACGTGCATCTGGGGGCGTTTACGCCGATCGGGGTGATCGTGCACGCGCGCACCGTGGAGTTCCTCGGGATGCGCGCGCTGAGCGATCCGGTCCAGCTCCGCGAGCGATTCCCCGAGCTGGACCACGAGCTGTTGCTGCGCTATCTGAAGACCTTCGAAGGGATCTGTGCCGGCGACCCGGCGGCCGGGCCGGTGGCGCTGGAGCCGCCGTCGGAGCGGTTTCACTGGCTCACGTCCCCCCGCTCGGACGTGCTCCAGACCTCGCCCATTCACGAGGGGCTGAGCGATGATCCGGCCCGGGCGCTCGACGCGCTGTTCGAGAGTTACGTGTCGGCGGGCCCTCCGCCGCGGTAGTAGGCCCCCAGGCGCTCGCCGAGATACGCGCACATCGCCGCCGCGAGCAGCGGCAGCCAGAAACTCATCGTCTCATAGGTGGACGAGCTGACGACGCGGGTTCCGCCGCTCCCGATGCCGAGTGACCGCGCGACCGAGCGGAGGTGGGAATCCGTGTAGGTGTTCGCGATCCACCATCCGACGGCCAGGCCGGCGATCGCGGGAGCCTTCGGCAGCAGGTGGGAGCGGAGCTGGCGCAGGACCGCGCGTCCGAACATCAGCGTCTCCGCGCCGGCTCGCGCCGCCCATGGCGGCAGCGCGCGGCCGCCATACGGCGCGCCCCAACGCTCGCGCTCCGCGGTGATCGCGGCGAGCCGTCCCCGCACCGCTGCGATATCCCGATCGGCCCGGACGTCGGCGCCGGTTCCTGCCGCCAGTTGTCCCAGCGCCTCGAAGCGGGGTCCGAGCGCCCGGCGCTCGAGCGACCGCCGGTGCCGGAGCACCAGCCGGGTGCACAGACCCCGCAACATCACTACCGGTCTCACCCAGACCGCCACGGCACGGAGGTCGGCGCGATCGGCATCGAGCGACGCCCCGACTTCCGCCGTCAGGGCATCGGCCCGCCGCTCTCGTTCGGCAATCTCGCCCACCAGTGGTGCCAGCACCTCGCTCCGGGCGGCCCCTGCGCGGGCGACCTCCCGACCGAGACGGCGAAGCGCCCGGCGCTCGTGGTGGCACAGCCGCCACTGCTGGAGGCCAAGCCGGATTTCATGAAGTTGGGCATGCAGACGGGCGAACATGGCGATGTCCCGGGAGCGGTAACTCCGGGCTTACACGCAAGGATCGTGGGAGCGGTGACCGGGTTTGGGCCGCCACGGCAACTCGTTGGGGTCCGGAGGGTTAAGGCTGGCGTGGCTGACGGCGACGTCGCGCGCGAGAACTTCTGACCTTGGCAGGATCTCCGCAATCGCGCATCTCGCACCGCCGGCGTTCACGAGGCGGTGGATCGCGGCTTGACGCGGTCGCTCCCAGGGGTACATTCGGCTGAGGATACCGAACAAAAGCCGAAAGAACCCATGACCCACCTGCACGTCCACACCCATTTCTCCTTCGGCATCGGCGTCTCCAGCCCCGAGGTACTCGCCACCGCGGCCGCGGAGCGGGGCTATCGCGCACTCGCCTGTACCGACACCAACGGCGTCTACGGGGCAATCGAGTTCCAACGTGCGTGCGATGCCGTCGGCATACGCCCGATCCTCGGCGCGCATCTGGTCACCGACGACGAAGAGACGGTCGCACTGGCCACCGACGAACGCGGGTGGGCGGCGCTCTGCCGGGCGATCTCGGCGATTCACTGGGCCACGGGACGGCGGGACGGCAGTATTGTCACCCTGAGCGAAGCGAGGGGGACCATGCGCGGACATGGGCCCCTTCGCTTCGCTCAGCGTGCCAATCGTGGCAAACACCTTCTCTCCGGCTGTCTCTCAGCCGACCGCGACGGCCTCATCCTCCTCTCCCGTGACGTCGTTTTCCTCGAGCGCGTCGCCGCCGCGAGCGGCGCGCGGGACCTCTTCGCCGAGCTGATCCCGGGCAAGGAGCGCCACGCGGTGCTCGCGGCCGCGCGGCGGCTCGGCATCCCCGCCGCGGCGAGCAACGCAGTAGTGATGGCGCATCCGGAAGACTGGTCGCGCCACCGTCTGCTGCGAGCGATCCATCTCAACACGACGCTGTCGGCCCTGGACGCTGCCCCGCGGCCCCGCGGCCCCGCGGCCCCGCCGTCCGCCGCCCCGCGGGACGCCGCCCCGCGGGACGCCTGGCTCCGCCCCGCCGCCGACCTCGTCCGTCTCTTCCCCGACTGCCCCGAGGCGGTGCGCCAGACCGAGGCGATCGCCGAGCGATGCACGTATCGCATCCCCGACGGACGGGTGGTGGCTCCGCGCCTGGCCGAGCCGGACGAGTCCTTCCGGCGGCTTCGCGAATTCGCCTACGCCGGCGCCGAGCGGCGCTACGGCACCGTCGCGCCGGTCACCCGCGACCGGCTGGAGCGCGAGCTCGGCATCATCGGCCAGAAGGGCTTCGCCGACTACTTCCTGGTGGTGAAGGACATCGTGGAGCACGGCCCCACTCACTGCGGGCGCGGCTCGGTGGCCAACTCCATCGTGAGCTACTGTCTCGGCATCACCCACGTCGAGCCGCTCGGCGCGGGGCTCCTCTTCGAGCGCTTCCTCAACCCGGAGCGGAAGGACCCGCCCGACATCGATCTCGATTTTCCCTGGGACGAGCGGGACCACGTGCTGGCCTACGTCTTCCGCACCTATCCCCGTCCCCAGGCGGCCATGGTCGCCAACCACAACTGCTTCCGCCTGCGCGGCGCGCTGCGCGAGGTGGCCAAGGTGCACGGGCGCCCGGCGGGCGAGATCCGCGAGGTCACCCGGCGGATCCCCATTTTCGAGGACGAGCCGCTGGAGGAGACGCTCGCCTCCCATCCCAACTTCCGCGGGCTCGACCTCCCGGCGAGCTGGGGCGACTTCGCCCGCATGGCGGCGCCGCTGGTGGGCGTGCCCCGCCATCTCTCGGTCCATCCCGGCGGCGTCGTCATCGTCCCTACCGCGCTCACCGACTACGTGCCGATCGAGCCGGCGGTGAAGGCGCTCCCTGGCATGAGCACAGCCTGCCCTGAGCGAAGCGAACGGGTGCCCGTCATTCAGTTCGAGAAGGACGGCGCGGAGGACGCGGGGCTGGTGAAGATCGACCTGCTCGGCAACCGCTCGCTCGCCGTGATCCGCGACGCGATCGCCGCGGTGCACGGCCACACCGGCCGGCTGCTCGACTACACCTCGTCCGACGCCGGCGAGGACGAGGCCACCCGGGCGCTCTTCCGCACCGGGCGGACCATGGGCGTGTTCTACACCGAGTCACCCGCCTCACGCGCGCTCTGCGCCAAGAGCCGGGCGGAGACCTTCGACCTGCTGGTGCTCAACACCAGCATCATCCGGCCGGCCTCCAACCGCTACATCCGCACCTACCTCGAGCGGCTGCACGGCGCGCCCTACGAGCCGCTGCACCCGGTGCTGCGCGACACGCTGGCCGACACCTTCGGGGTGATGGTGTATCAGGAGGACGTGGTCAACGTCTGCGCCGTCTTCGCGGGGATGCCGCTCGCCACCGCCGACGGGCTCCGGAAGTCGCTTTCCAAGAAGCGCCCCGCCAAGCAGCTCGCCGGCTATGCCGAGGAGTTCTTCGCCGGCGCGCTCGCCCTCGGCCGCGACCCCGAGACGATCAAGCGGGTGTGGGCGATGATCATGTCGTTCGCCGGCTACAGCTTCTGCAAGGGACACTCGGCGAGCTACATCCAGGTGGCGCAGCACGCCTGCTACCTCCGGGCGCACTATCCCGCGGAGTTTATGGCGGCGGTGCTCGGCAACGGCGGCGGATTCTATCACCCGTTCGCCTACGTCGCCGAGGCGATGCGGATGGGGCTCACGGTGCATCCGCCCGACGTGAACGCGAGCGATATCCGCTGCACGGGGCGCGGACGGGAGGTGAGGATTGGGCTGCAGTTCGTGACGGGGCTGAGCGCGGAGGGCGCGGAGCGGCTCGTGCGTGCGCGGAACGGTGGCCTCGATGGACACCAGTGTCACCCTGAGCGGAGCGAAGGGGGCCATGCTCGATATGGCCCCCTTCGCTCCGCTCAGGGTAACACTATGCAGCCCTTCCGATCCCTGTTCGACCTCCGCTCGCGCACCGGCATCGCCGCCGACGACCTGCGCGCGCTGATCAAGGTCGGCGCGCTCGACTCGATCGCGGACGGATGGACTCGGCCGATGATGCTGTGGATGATAGACGCGGGGCAGCGGGGCGGCGGGGCCGCGGGACAGTCTGCTCCGGCCAACGGAGGGCCCCCGATCGCGGAAGCGCACGGCCCCGCCGCCCCGCCGCCCCGCTGCCCCGCTGCCAACGATTGGTTCGAGAATCTCCCCCCCGCCGTCCCCGTCCTCAAGGAGTACTCCGCGGAACGGAGGCGGCGGGAGGAGTACGCGGCGCTGGGATTCGTCACCGATACCCATCCGATGCGGCTCCACGCGGACAGCCTGGCGCGGTTCACCCTCTGCCGCAGCATCGATCTGCCGCACTACGTCGGACGCCACGTGATGATGGCCGGGATGCTCACCACGGCCAAGCCGGTCCACACCCTCAAGGACGAGCCGATGGAGTTCGCCACCTTCGACGATGGGGACGGACTGATCGAGACCGTGCTCTTTCCCCGGGTCTACCGCGAACGGGGCCACGTCCTCTTCGATCAGGGGCCTTTTCTGTTCCGGGGCAAAGTGGAAGAGGAGTTCGGCGCGATCACGGTCACCGTGACCCACCTCGATCGGCTGGAACGGCTGGCCGCAGGGCGGCGGGGCAGCGAGGCGGCGGGGCGGTGAGGAAGCGGTCTTCATACCTGCCGGGCGATGAGTCGCATAGCTTGTCAACCATGCCGGCCATCAACCGCGAGGCCATCGCCACCGTGCACCGGGTCGTCCGGCCGCACGTCCGCCGCACCCCGGTCATCGAAGTGGACGGGGCGGACTTCGGTCTGGCCGGCCGGCTCCGCCTCCTCTTCAAGCTCGAGCTGCTCCAGCACACCGGGTCGTTCAAGCCGAGAGGCGCCTTCGCCAACCTCCTCACCCGGACGGTCCCCCCGCCGGCGTGGTCGCCGCCTCGGGTGGTAATCACGGCGTGGCCGTAGCCTTCGCCGCCCACCGCGTCGGCGTCCAGGCCAGGGTGTTCGTGCCCACCGTCGCCTCGCCGGTCAAGCTGGAGCGGATCCGGAGCTACGGCGCGGAGCTGGTGATCGAGGGCGACCGCTACGCCGACGCCCTCGCCGCGAGCGAGCGCTGGCTCGCGACGTCCGGCGCCATGCCGGTCCACGCCTACGACCAGGTGGAGACTCTGCTTGGCGCGGGCACCCTGGGCGCCGAGCTCGAGGCCGAGGTGAACGAGGTGGACGCGGTGCTCATCGCCGTCGGCGGCGGCGGCCTCCTCGGCGGGGTGGCCGCGTGGTACGCGGATGCTCCCGACCGAAAGCCCCGCCTCGTCGGCGTGGAGCCGAGGTTGGCGCCCACGCTCACCCGCGCGCTCGAGGCCGGCCGGCCGGTGGACGCGGAGGCCGGCGGGATCGCCGCAGACTCACTGGCGCCGCGGCAGGTGGGCGCGCTGATGTTTCCTTTCGCGCGCGACCATGTCGAGCGGGTGGTGCTGGTGGAGGACGAGGACATCGCGGCCGCGCAGCAGGCCCTGTGGCGGGTGCTGAGAGTGGCGGCGGAACCGGGCGGCGCCGCCGCCTTCGCGGCCCTGCTTTCCGGTTCCTACCGGCCGGGCGAGGGCGAGCGGGTCGCCGTGGTCCTCTGCGGCGGGAACACGACCGCGGTGGACTTCGATCGTTGAATGGCCAAGAGAGGACCAGGAACCCTACCCGCGAGGGCTAGATTTCAGCGCGGCGCCAAGGCCCTGACACGGCGGCCGTATTCCTCCAGCCGTCGCACCGCGGCGGAATCGTCGGATGCCGCCGCCGCCGGACTGCTGGTTCCGCCAAACGCCAGATCGCCCGCGTGCGCGAACCGCACGTCGCGGAGTCCGAAAGGAGTGGAGAAGGTCGCCCGGCCCTCCACCAGGAACCGGTGGGTGCCTTTGCTCAGGGCGCTAATGCGATGCCGGACCACGCCGGGCGGGACGGTGAGCGGCAACGCCATGTCGGCGATGGCCAGCTGGGGCACCGGGATGACGCTGTCCCGGGAGAAGTGGCCCACGGTGACATCATCCAGCCGGAGCTGAAGCTCGAAGCGGGCGGTGGACAGGTCATAGTCGTTGGGATTCTTGATGGCGAGCCCCAGCACCACAGGATCAGGGCTGGCGGTGTCGTGATCCAATCGAACCCGCGAGACCTCGAGTCCGGGATCGTCGTAGACCCAGAGACCGATCGGAGTGCACGCCACGGCGGCTGCCAACAGGCACGCTCCCAGCAGTCTGCCGCGCTGCATCAAATGGCACTCGGTGGTGAGAGGACGAATCATGGTCGGGCGATGGCCTTCCCGCTTCTCGGCATCACTCTCGCTCATTTCGGCACTCGCCGCCAGTGCCTGCGAGTCACGGTTCGAAAGTGAAACGCCCGACCCTCCGGAAGGCGTTGAGGCCGTCGCGCTGGAGGCGGTCGCGACCGGCCTGGTCTTTCCCCTTTATCTCACCGCGCCCGAGGGCGATCCCCGGCTCTTCATCGTCGAGAAGGGTGGTACCATCCGGATCGTAGCCGGAGGCGCGGTGCTGCCGAGCCCCTTCCTCGACCTCTCGGCACAGGTGTCCACCGGGAGCGAGCAGGGACTTCTGGGATTGGCGTTTCATCCGCAGTACGCCACCAACGGGCGGTTCGTAGTGCACTACACCGACGTGGCCGGCGACACCCGGGTCTCGGGCTTCCGCGTCTCCAGCGATCCCAACCTGGCCGATGCTGCAAGTGAAGTGGAGATCCTGAGCGCGGATCAGCCCTTCCCCAATCACAACGGGGGCCAGGTGATCTTCGGCCCCGACGGCTACCTCTACGTGATGCTCGGCGACGGCGGCTCTTCGAACGACCCCGGTGGTCGGGGCCAGTCGCTCGCCGACCTCCTCGGGTCCATTCTGCGCATCGAGCCGCTCGAGGCCGGCGGCTACGCCGTTCCGGACGACAACCCGTTCGTGGGAACCACGGGTGCCCTGCCCGAGATCTGGAGCTACGGTCTGCGGAACCCATGGCGCGTAGCGTTCGATCCCGCGAACGGCGACCTCTACATCGCCGACGTGGGGCAGCAGGAGTGGGAGGAAGTCAACGTCACCACGGCCGCCGATGGTGCAGGGAAGGGCCTCAACTTCGGCTGGAGCACGATGGAAGGGCCGGCCTGCTTCCGCGACGCGCCCTGCGACGACGACGAGCTGGAGCTGCCGGTGCTCTCGTACGATCACGGCGCCGGGTGCTCCGTCACCGGCGGGTTCGTCTATCGCGGCGCGGCGATTCCGGCACTCCAGGGCCACTACTTCTACTCCGATTTCTGCCGCGGCTGGGTGCGCAGCTTCCGGTTCGAGAACGGGACGGCGGTGGACCAGTTCCAGTGGCCAACCTTGGCCCCGGGCGGGAGCGTCCCGAGCTTCGGACGCGACGCCGCCGGCGAGCTGTACGTGATGACCACCGGAGGCGCGGTGTACAAGATCGTCCCCGGGTGAGCCTGCGCGCGGTGGCAACCACGCATCCGGACTTTGCGGCCTTGGCCCGGCGAATCCCCGCTCTGGTTCGGTTCGGCGCGTCGTCCTGGAACTACCCGGGCTGGCGGGGACTGGTCTATCATCGGGACTATGAGGGCAAGGGCGCCTCCGCCCGCATGCTCGAGGAATACTCCGCGTTCCCGCTCTTCCGCACCGTCGGTATCGACTCCAGCTTCTATGCACCGCCCACCGAGGAGGTGCTGGGCTCCTACGCCGAGCGCCTCCCGGCGGGGTTCCCATGCGTCAGCAAGGTGTGGAACCAGGTCACGGTCCATACCTTCGCGAAGCCGTTGGACCGCGCGCGCGCGGGCCAGGTGAATCCCGACTTCCTCAGTCCCGAGGTATTCCTGGAGGCGGTGTACCAGCCGTACCAGCAATTTTTCGCCGACCACGCGGGGCCGTTCGTTTTCGAGTTCCAGGCGATCGGCCGGGGCGCGGGCCTGGGACCGTCGGAGTTCGCCGACCGGCTCGACGGGTTTTTCTCCGCCCTCCCCCGCGAAGGCCAGTACGCAGTCGAGGTGCGCAATGACGAATTCCTCACCCCCATGTACTTCGCTGTGCTGCGGGAGCACGGGGTGGCCCACGTCTTCAACTCCTGGACCCGCATGCCGGCCATCGGCGATCAGCTCGACCTCCCCGGCTCGATCTCGGGCCCCTTCATCGTAGCCCGCGCGCTGCTCCGGCCCGGTCGGACCTACGACGAGGCGGTGGACGCGTTCGCGCCCTACGACCGGATCCAGGAGCCCAACCCCGAGCTCCGGCACGACCTCCTGCGGCTGATCGACACTGCGGTGAAGACCCGGATCCCGGCATACCTGCTGGTCAACAACCGCGCCGAAGGCAGCTCGCCGCTCACGGTGGCGGCCGTTGCGCGCATGCTGCCCGAGCCGGGACTGGAGCCGGCGCGGTGATCGAGCGCCGCGGCCTGCTCCGCTTCGCGGCGCTGTCGGTCGTCGCGGCGTTCCTCACCATCGGGCTCAAGGGCGGGGCCTATCTGCTGACCGGCTCGGTCGGACTGCTGTCCGACGCGCTGGAATCGTTCGTCAACCTGGTGGCCGCCCTGGTGGCGCTCTTCGCGCTGTCTGTGGCCGCCCGTCCGGCCGACGAGGAGCACACCTACGGCCATACCAAGGCCGAATACTTCTCCAGCGGGTTCGAGGGCACGCTGATCGTGGTCGCGGCCGCGAGCATCGTGGTCGTCGCGGTGCAGCGGCTGCTCGATCCCCGGCCGATCGCCGAGCCCGGGCTGGGCCTCGCGATCATCGGAATCGCGTCGGTGATCAATCTCGTCGTCGCCCGTGTGCTGCTCCGCGCCGGCCGGTGCCACGAGTCCATCACCCTCGAGGCCGATGCCCAGCACCTGATGACCGACGTCTGGACCTCGCTCGGCGTCATCGTCGGCGTCGGAGCCGCGGCGCTCACCGGCTGGCACCGGCTCGACCCGATCGTGGCGATCGCGGTGGCGCTGAACGTACTCCTCGCCGGCGTCCGGCTGCTTCGCCGGTCGATGCTCGGTCTGCTCGACACTTCCCTGCCGGAAGAGACGTTGACCAGAATCAAGACCATCCTCGATTCGCACGGCGGATCGGGGGTTCGCTATCACGCGCTCCGGACCCGCCAGGCGGGCGCCCGGCGCTTCATCTCGTTCCACATTCTGGTGCCGGGGGACTGGACGGTGCAGCGGGGGCACGACCTGCTGGAGGAGATCGAGGAGCGGATCCGGGAGGCGGTCCCGCGGAGCGTGGTGGACACCCATCTCGAGCCGATCGAGGATCCGGTATCGTGGGCCGACACCAGGCTCGAGCGGCCGTCTCAGGGTGCGGAGAGCGGCTAGGTCAGGGTTTCGCCGTCCTCCAGCAGCCGCACCTCGACACCCCAGCCGCGCTCTTCCCCCGGCGAGAGCGTCTCCGCGGTCTTCCAGTCGCGGACCGCCTCGTCCAGCCGGTCGGGCGCGCCGATGGCGGGCTCGAGGCCGAGGTTGTAGTACGGCTGCCGGCCCTCCGGTGCCCAGCCGCGGTTGTTGATCCAGATCCCCACCTGCGGCACCTCCTCGCTCCTGACGACGATCTCCAACCGCTCGCCCCGCCGCGGATCGGTGAGGACCATTCTGCCCGACGGCCCCACATCACCGAACAGCTTGACCGCCCAGGCACCGCGGTCGGGAAATGTGAACCGGCCTGCCCCACCGCCGAACCCCTCGGGCCAGCTCACGATGTCGCCGCGGCCCAGCTCCGCCATCCCGTGCACCGCATCCGCCTTCACCTGGTGCAGGGAGGGCAGTTCGACCGTGGTCCCCGGCTGCACGTTGAAGAGCGGATGGGCGCACCAGATCCACGGGAACGGCGCGTCGCCGGTGTGTCGCACCCGGTAGCGGAGCCGCATCACCGGTTCGTGGGGATCGAGCGTGAGCTCGCGGTGGAACTCGTACGGGAGGAGATTCCCCGCGGCGGCGGCCGCGAGCGTGACGCCGCCGGCGTGCTCGTAGGCGGAGCTGGTCCATGCGGCTGCCCAGAGCTCGCCGTGGTCCGGAAGCCCGGGCGATCCCGCCGGCGCGCCGGGAATGGGGCAGGCGCCCACCGTTGGAAAGCACTCGTCCCAGCCGCCGCTGTCCGCGGTCTCTACGAAGGAGCCGGTCTCCCGAGGCTGCGCCAGCGGAATCTGCTCGTTGCGCCAGAGCCATTCACGTCCGCGGGGGCGACGCAGGTTGGTGAGCTTCATCCCGACCGTCGGCACCGCCACCACCTCGAGCTCGTCGGTGCGAAGGGCGATGGCTGGTAGGCCGGAGACCGCGACCTGGCGAAAGGGCATGGCTGGAAGGACTACGGTGCTCAGGAGATCGTCGCGTATGCCCGCACGGGCCACGTCCCGAAGCCCGCGACCTTCGGGGGCACCGCGGAGAAGCGGAACCCGCTCGCCGGCAGCCCGCCGAGGCCGTGCAGATGCTCGACGATGGGGATGCGCGCGCCGAGCAGGATGGAGTGGGCCGGGCGGGTGCGGTCCTCGATGTCGTCGATGTTGAGCGAATCGATCCCCACCAGCCGCGCCCCAGCCGCCACGAGCAGGTCGGCCGCCGCCCTGGTGATGAACGGATTGGCCGAGCCGTAACGTTCGGTGCCCCAGTGCCGGTCCCATCCCGTGCGGATCAGCACCGCACGGCCCGCCGGCTCGACGCCCTCGAAGGCCTCGGGGCCGATCGCGCGTCCGACTCCGGCCGGCATGTTCACCACTACCGCATCCAGCTCCGCGAGCGATTCCAGCGCCAGACCCGACAGGTCCTCGCCATCGGCATAGCGGTGAAACGGCGAGTCGACGTAAGTCCCCGTGTTGGCCACCATCTCGATCTTGCCGATCTGGAATTCCACGCCGGGAGCGTAGACCTCCCGGGACCGTTCCCGGCTCAGATAGTCGCAGATGATGGGCCCGGGGAGACCGGGATAGGTGGTCATGCCGTGCGTGATCGTGTGGGAGAGATCGAGGAAGCGGGGCGGCCGGCCGGCGGAACCGTGGGGCGGATTACCCAACTATGGCTCCCAGATCGACCCCGGCGGTGCGGCAGATTCTCGCTACCGTCTCGCCGATCTTGTTGTTCGGGGTCGAAGCACCGGCCGTGATCCCGATGATGCGGTCCTCGCCGAGCCAGCCTTCGGTCACGGCCTCTTGCTTGGCGCCGATAGGCTGATGGCGCACCGAGCCGGTCTCCGGGTCCACCGAGTCCGCGTCCTCGATGTGGAACACCCGAACGCCTCGCGAGTGCACCAGCGCGGCGAGGTGGCAAGTGTTGCTGCTGTTGTAGCCTCCGACTACGACCATGACGTCGAGCGGCTCGTCCAGCAGCGCGACGATCGCGTCCTGGCGCTCCTGGGTGGCGGAGCAGATCGTGTCGAACGAGCGGAAATGCTCGCCCGCCGCAGCGGCGTAGCGCCGGACCATGCTCTGTCGTACTTCCTCGGCGATCGCGAGCGACTCGCCGGAGAGCATGGTAGTCTGGTTCGCGATGCCGACACGGACCAGGTCGCGGTCGAAGTCGAAACCGGGAGACGTCGCCTTGGCGAACCGCTCGCGGAGCATGCCGGTATCGCCGCCGTGCTCGATGAAGTCGCACACCATCCGGGCCTCGTGCATGTCGAACACCACGAGGTAGCGGCCCTGCGGATACTTCATCACCTGGCTGGCGGTGGCCTTGGTCTCCTCGTGATAGTGCTTGCCGTGGATGACCGCGGTGAACCCGTCCCGCGCGTAGCTTTCCACCCGCTTCCAGACGTTGAGCACCGAGCCGCAGGTGGTGTCCACCAGGACGCAGCCGATGGCGCGGAGACGCTCGAAGTCCCCGATGGTGACCCCGAAGGCCGGCAGGATCACCACGTCTTCAGCCGTGATCGCCGAGAAGTCGAACTCCCCCGCCTCCCCGCGAGCGAGAAAGCGGACACCCATCTCCCGAAGCTTCTGATTGACGTGGGGATTGTGGATGATCTCACCGACCAGGTAAAGCCGGCGGTCGGGGAACTTGATCCGGGTTTCGTAGGCGTAATCCACCGCCCGATCCACCCCGTAGCAGAAGCCGAACTCCCGGGCCAGCCGGAAAGTCAGGCGGCCGACGGTGAGACGGTACTGGTTGGCCCGCAACGCCTCCACCACCGTGCTGTGATAGTCGGCGGCGAGCTGGCCTTCGATCTCGGTCTTGAGCCCAAAGCCTCGGCGGAAGTACGTGCTCTCCATGGCCGCAATCTAGTCGGGATCGTCGTCGTTCTGGTCGGGGTCGTCGTTGTTCCGGTCGGGGTCCTCGAAATAGTCGGGCTCGTCGTCCTGGTCCGCCCCCTGCCCCTCATCGCTCGCAGACGGGGGGGCGCCGGCGCAGTCGGGGGGCGCGGGTGTAACCGTCAGACCCTTGAACGACCCGGTCAGCATGAGCCGGCCTCCCTCGCTTGGCGAGCGGAGGTGGGCGGAGAGCCGCCCCGCACCGGCGGCCTCCAGCACGACTGTGCCGCTGTCGCCACTGAATCCCCGGATGGACGTCTCCGCGAACCAGCGCATGGCGACGGCGGAGGCGGGGCGAGTGCGGGCGGCCCGTTTGGGGGGGACCACGGAGTAGCTGCCGGGCCGGACCGAGTCCGCGCCGGAATCGGCGGGATAGATGGCCAGGGCGATTCCGGTGTCGCCGCGAATCGCCCTGATCTCGAGGAGCGCCAGGCTGTCGCACCATTCGGCGACCGCGGGCGCGGACAGCATGCCGGTGTCGGCGCCGGTC
Organism: uncultured Gemmatimonadales bacterium; assembly: GCA_963826065.1. Taxonomy (GTDB): domain Bacteria; phylum Gemmatimonadota; class Gemmatimonadetes; order Gemmatimonadales; family GWC2-71-9; genus CAVVWJ01. Next base: position 76,301 of record CAWGVP010000006.1, on the reverse strand, counting down.
CATTCGACGCGCAGCGAGCCGGCGGACGAATCCGCCGGCTCGCCGGAAGCGCAGGCCAGGGCACCGACCAGGCCGGCGGCCAGCAGCCGGCCCAGCGTGGCTACCGGCTCACGCAAGAACCAGCTCGGGGAGGTGCGGGAAGCTGTCGCGGTGGAGTTTCAGCGCGTCGAGGATCGCCAGGCTGGAGAAGCGTCGCACGTCGTACTGGCACAACGTCACCACCGGGAATCGATGAGCGATCCGTCGGTCGTATGCCGCCTCGTACGTGCGGACATCCTCCCGCGAGATCACCTCAGCGAAACCCTGGATGTCGCCCACCACCCGGATCGACCCGGCACCCGCGCGGGTGGCGTCGAGCAGCCGGGCCTCCCACCAGTCCAGCTGGGCCTCCAGGGTGGGGGCGTACTCCCCGACCACCACCCGCCCCGCCTCGATGTCCAGCCGCGCGAGGGGATCGGCATGGTCCAGTGCCCCGAGGATCCGCTCCCGGTCCTCCGACTTGGCGACCAGGATGCCCACGGCCCCCGGCCGGCATCCGCCGACGAGGAAGTTCGCCGCCTGCCTGATCCGCCCCTCGTCGGTATCGTAGAGACCGCACAGGTGGGTGCCGTGCCGGACGGCGACGCCGTCCACCAGCAGGCTGTCGGCGGGCGGATCCGCCGTCTCCCGCACCGCCGGCTGGCTCTCCATGAAGCTCAGCAGGTCGGCGGTGCGAAACCGCCGCTCCCGGCGGCGACCCACCCGGAGACACGCGAGGCGCCCGGCGTTCGTCCAGCGGCGCAGCGAGGTCTCACTCACGTTGAGAAACCTTGCGGCCTGCTCGATGTCCAGCAGTTGCTCGGGGTCGGTCATATGTCGAATCTACCTCGGTCCTTGCACCACCACATCGAATCGTAACCTAGCATCGTCCGGCGACACCGCGCGACTGAGATCGAAGCGCAGCAGCCCACCGAAGAGCGATAGGCCAACGCCCGCGCCCGCAAGCACCCGGCCGGCCAACAGACTGCCGGTCCCTCCCGCCTGACCCGCATCCAGGAACAGCACCGGGCGGAGCCGGCCCGGGAGCGGGGTGACGTCGACCTGCGCCGCCCAGAATGCCTGGCCGCGCCGGACACCGTATCCGTGGCCCCGCACCGTCCCCACGCCGCCGAGTCGGAACGCACTCTGCCGCAGGGTCGGAGCGGTGGCGATTCCGCCCTTCAGCCCGACGGTCAGGCCGCTGCGCTTGCCCACGCTCCCGCGCACCTCTCCATAGACCCTGCCCGTCGTCACCCCCTCGCCGCCCAGCACGTCGGCGGTCGTCTGCCAGCGGAAGTCGCCGGTTCCGTTGAGCCCCACCCGCAGGCCCGCGAACCGGCCCTCATCCACCGGCGCATTCGGCGGAAAGCGGCCGGATCCTCCGAGAAAGTCGTTGATCTCGGACGACGCCTCCCGCCGGACGCTGGTCTGTCGCTCGTACCGCAGCGCCGCATTGAGCTCGAGGCCGCTGCGGAGCGAGGTCTCGTAGCCCGCCGAGCCTCCATGCAGCAGGGCGTAATCGCCATTGTCGTGCGCGACGAAGAGCGCATTGAGGGTGTTGCCGAGGCCCGGCGCGGGCGCGAAGGGATCGACGTTCACCACGTCGCGGTATCCACCGATCACCAGGCGTCCGTCCGGCGCGTCCCGCACCAGGGACAGCCGGCCGGTTACCCGGTCGTCGCTGAATCCGTAGCGCACGGTCCCGTACAGTCCGGTGAAGTCGATGCCCGGCACGCGGACGCGGTACCCGAGGCCCAGAGAGAGCCCCTGCACTCGATCGTAGCGAAACGCATCGGCGAGCCGCTGGTACGCGACGCCGTGCGCCCGCTGCCCGGTGAGCGAGTCGGGAAGCGCTTCCGCCAGACGAGCCAGCTCGGACTCGGTCTCCCGGACCCGCCTCGCCTCGACCGGATCCGGGTCGAGCGAGAGCGAATCGCGCCACTCGTCGAACCGCGCGAGCGAATCGTTGGACGGCCGGTGCAGCTCGTACCGGCCCCCGGCCCAGCGGTCCGCGTAGTCCCAGGAACGCAGGCTGTCGGCGCCCGGCTCGTCCCCCCGGCGGCGCTCTGCTCGCAGCGAATCACGGCGGACCTTCCGCGCCAGCGCCAGCGAATCCGGATCGCCGACGTCCGGCAATGGCAGGGCGAAGGCGATCGGCCGGCCGGTGTTGATCTCGAAGTCCTCGAACGTCGTCACCGCGCTGAAGGGAATCACGACGTCGCTCACTACCGGAATCCGCACTCTGCCCGAGATGATCTGGCGCCGCGGCATCCAGTACCGGGCGTCCTGAAGCCCGTACTCGAGATCCGCGTCGATGCTGACGATCTGGTTGGCGATCGAGTTGACGCGCCGGGCCGAGGAGGAATCGGAGCGCGAGGCCCCGTCCGGCGTGACCCAGAGGGCGGTCCCGACGTAGCGGAAAGTGAGACGCACGACCTCCGCGCTGGCGGAATCGATCCACATCCGGCCGGCGATCAGCGCCGGCCCCGTGCGGCGCGGGGTGACATCCACCCGGATCAGCCGGAGACGGCCCCTCGTCCCCGACGCCACGGTGAGGCCCCCGTGCAGCGAGTAGCGGTACCACTCGGGGCCCGTGGCGGCGAGCGGATGAAGCGCGCCGGTCGCCGGGAACTCGTCGCTGAAGATGCGCACCGAGTCGTCCACCGAGCGAGGAACGAACCACGGCCGGTCCCAGACGCTGGAGAGCTGCAGCGTCGCCGAGCGGGACCGCGAGCGCCGGCCGACGACGTCCAGACGCAGGTCGTTGGGACGCTGCCAGTGCACGTCTGCGACCTGCTCCTCCACCGCGGACGCCGGCACCTGCGCCCAGCGCCGCCGGCCTACCCCGACGGTGAGTCGGTAGTGGATCCGGGCCCGGTAGTCGGAGACGGTGGAGTCCGAGGCGCGGCGGCGCGCCATCGCGCGCTCGACCAGCCGCTGGACGGCCGGAGTGTCGTGGGGAGTGGAGGTGGAGTCGGGAGTAGGGGTCTGGGCGACGGCGGCAAAGAGGAAAACGACTACGAAATTTGCGCCCATTTGCTCCGGCCGTCTCGGTGTAGCCCGTACGCCTTGAGACGACGCCAGAGTGTGGTGCGGCTGATGCCCAGGTGCCTGGCCGTCTCGGCGAGCTTCCAGTTATGCGCGTCGAGTGTCTTGACGATAGCCTCTTTTTCCCGGGCAGCCAACGTGGTGGCCCCTTCGATACCGGGGATGAACATCGCCTCGCCGAGCTCGAGCGACCCGACCCGCAGCGGACGCAGCCTGCCGCCCATCGCGGCCAGCCGGGGCTGAAGGTCGGCACCCGCATCAGCCAGATCCATCCCCGCCAACGCCTCCCGCGCCTGGTGGTTGGCGTAGAGCATCTTGCCGTCGGCGTCGAACACTACGACCCCCTCGCTGAACCCGTCGAGCAGGGCCTTGGCGAGCGGCGAAAACACCGACGGAAGGTTTCCGACTGGGAGAGCTTCTGGCATGGCCATGGCCGTACTTACGAAGGTAACGGGTGGTGGTTTCAATGCGCGACGTCAGCGAGCCTCGACCCGCGGACATCTCCTGCTATTTCAAGACGCCGGGACACCCCAAAGGTGCACAATGGAGCGTGAGAACTGTCAGCGCTTCCGACCGGGTGGGGGACCTCGCCGGGGCCTCCGATGTCCCCGCCGGCCCCTCGGCCGATCGACCTCGTCACGAGCCGGCTTGGGGGCGCGGCGCAGGAGGGCCTGGAGCGCCGGAACGGTATCGGCCTGGATCGGTGGGTGGCGCCCGCGCTGCACCGCAAACCGCAGCGGCCGGTCGAGCGGGGGGATCTCGTCGGCCCGGAGCCGCTTGGCCTGCCCCTCCCGGAGCCGTACTCGAGCAACCCCCTCCCCGTTCTCTACCTCGTAGTCCAGGGGCGCCGCATCCCCCCGCACGCGGACCATCGAGGGCAGCGCGTCGAGCCGCTCCCTGGTGGCCGCGTCCACCAGCTCCGCCGGCTCCAGTCCGATGCGTGTCCGCTGGAAATCCTCCCAGCTCGTCACGCCATCGAGCTGCGCCCACACCCGTTCTCGGAGCGTTGCGGGCGCCAGGTCCGGGAGAGTGCCGCCCGAGCGGCGCCACAACTCGTCCAGAATGGTCAGGCTCCGCCGAAGCCGGGCGGCGTCGGGATGAACCGCCTCGCCGGCCACCAGCGCGTCGGTGAGCACGTCGCGGGCCTGAGGCAGGAGCGCCTCGGGAAGGCGCCCGGAGATGGACTCCACCTCGGTGTCCAGCTCGAACCCGAAGTAGCTGCGGCGGCGCTCCAGCGCGAGCCGCTGATGCTTGCGCGGGCCGGTCACTACCACCCTGGCCGGTCCCATCACGGCATACCGGCTCACCAGGTCGTACGGCAGGGTGGTCCCCTCGATGCCGGCCCGGGCCACGCCGAACCGGTCGGCGAAGAACCGCAGTGACCCCGCCACCGCACCCCAGCTCCCCGCGACCGAAGTCTTGGAGACCCGCGCCTCCTGCCCGTCAGCCGTGTGTTCGTCGATCACCAGATCGAAGGGCATCACCCGGGCGACCAGATCCATCCAGGCGGCGCGAAGATCCTTCGAGGCATATGGAAGCTGCCGCGGCAGCGGCAGCTCCAGCGAGCGGTAGACCGAGGCGAGTCCCAGGGCGGTATCCTCGATCGCCTTGACCAGCACGCCGCGCCGCTCGGCCCATTCCTCCAGTCCCTCCTCGAAGAGGTGGCGGGGCAGCCCGTAGACCTCCCCCAGGTAGCCGTGCTGGTTGACCGCCTCGGCGTACACGTTGTAGGCGGTGAGGTGGTCGCTGCCGTTGGCCACCAGCCCGTGGAGGTCCCGCTCTTCCCGGGTCATCCGGTGCAGCGACTCGATGTTGGAGCAGACCGCCACGACCGGCAGCAGCTCGGTCGAGGCGTGCACCAGCAGCTCGCCCCACGGACGCTCGACCGGCAGCGCCTCCACCTCGCGGCCGTAGGTGGTGAGCCTGCCGTTCTCGATCAGCCCTCGCGCGGAGAGCAGCTCGACCGATCGGCGGTACGCGGTGCGGTCAAGCGCCACGGGCAGGTCCAGATCCCGGGCGTCCACGCCCAGGGCCGCGCAGGTGATCGCCACCCGCTCCGCGTCGCCGGCGAGCTGGAACTCGGGGGGTGTCGGGCGGAGCCGGCTGAAATCGAGGTCCCGATCGCTGAGGATCACGACTTCGCCGTTGGGTACCCGCCCGTGCACCCGTCCCGCCATCTGAAGGATCTCGTTGGCGCCGAGGTAAAGGCGGTGAAGCACGTTGCGGCCCCGCTCGACGACGTTGCCGTAGCGCGCGTCGTAGATGATGACCGTATCGAGCCCGGGCACGTTGAGCGCGGACTGTCCGGCGGCGGTCATCGCCAGCAGGAACGGCCGCTCTACTTCGCCCTCCAGGAAGGGCCGGATCACCCGGATCGGCTCGCCGCCGTGGTAGAACGCGGTGCTGAGCCGCTTCCATTGCTCGCCGAGCTCCGCACCGAGCCGCTCGACCTCCGCCCGGGTCGGCAGAAACGCCGCGACGCCTCGGCGCTCCTTGATGATGTGGCGGACATAGCGCTCGTTCAGGAACTCGTCCGGCTTCTGCGGGAGCACCTGCACCCGGGCCTTGAGCTTGGGGTCGAACGCGTAGGTGAGCAGCACCTCGGCACTCTCGAGGTAGCGCGCGTAGAACTCCGGGTCCACGGTGGCGCTGAGCCAGATGTACCGGCATCCCGCGCGCTTGCCCAGCGCCAGGCAGAGCTCCAGCTCGGCGGAGGTCTGGTGGATCTCGTCCACGATGACGGTGTCGCGGCCCGTGATGAGGTCGTCCTGGAACCACCGGCGGGCGATGCCGGTCGTCACGATCACCACGTTCCAGCTCGGCGTCTCCGGCGTAGCCTCGCGCTCCCGGTTCACCACGCCCACCCGAAGCGGCTCCTTCAGGATCCCCTCGGCGATGGTCCGGATGCCGAGCGTCTTGCCCGTTCCCGTCCCCGCGACGATGCCGAATCCCTTGCCGGAGGTGGCGAGCGCCCGGATCTCCTCACCGTGCTCGCGCTCGAGCAGGGTGTCGAGCCGGAGCCCGAGCGCCAGCTCGATGGTCTCGCACGCGGCCCGGGTCGGTGCGATGACGATGATCCGTCCTCGCGGATGCGGGGCGTGTCGGTAGGCGTCGGGATCGGGAGGGAGATGGTGGTCGCGGGAGGGATGCATGGGCTGGAACTTAGGCGGGGTAGACGGACAGCGGGGCCGCGGGGGCCGCAGGGCAACACGGCGGAGAGACCGGATACCCGAGCGCGAAGGACCGCCCGGTGTCACCCTGAGCGCAAAGAAGGGGACCATCTCAAGCATGGCTTCGCCGCTGCCCCCCTGCCCAGCGGCCCCGCTGCCCTTAGAACCCCGGCTGCAGATTGAACTCCCAGACCCAGTTCTTCTCCGGCCGATCGAAGGGGCGCACCAGGTTCAGCTCCACCACCGCGAAGCCGAACAGATTGAAGCGGAGGCCCGCGCCGGCACTGAAGACCGGCTCGCGGTCTCCGCCGGCAAAGCTGGGATCGACGTCGCTTTCCCAGGCGACGCCGCCGTCCCCGAAGATCGTGAAATCCAGCGGCAGGGCGCCGTAGTAGCCCGACCCGATCCCCAGGACGCCGAAGAGCGGAAAGCGCAGCTCCACGTTGCCGACCAGCACCCGGCTGCCCAGGAGCTGGTCGAACACCGGGCACGAGTTCGGCGCGGATGCCGGCGCGTTGCACTCCCTGACGTTGAACGATCCGAAGCGGTAGCCGCGAACCGAATAGCCCAGGAAGAGAGGCTGGAGCCGCTGATCCTCGCCGCCGGACCCGTAGCGCCCGAAGTGCACCAGCCGTGTCGCGAGGGTGAAGGGCCGCGCCGGCATGAAGTAGCGGCGGAAGTCCCCCAGCACGCCCACGTAGTCGATCGAGCCTACCGTGGGGCTCACCTCGAAGCGGTACCGCTGGCCGGCGATGGGGCCGGTCGCGCCGAAGAACGAATTGTCGTAGACCAGCGCGGCGCTCCCGATGCCGAGGGTCAGGGATTCTCCCGCCTCGAGGTCCTCCTCGTCCTCGATGACCTGCTCGCCGGTGATGAGGCTGAATCCGCGGGTCTGGAGCTCGCGATCGAATGAGATGTGCGTGCCCCCCGCGGACAGCTCGACCCGTTGCACCTCACTGAATGGATACGCGATGGTCCCTTGGAGGGTACGGTTGGTCTGCCGCTCCAGGAGCTGCTGCTCGATCAGCACCGGTTCCCCGTCCACTTCCCCCGTGCCCGCCGCGTATGCACCCGTGATGTAAGGCACCTGTTGGGCCGCGATGCCCCAGTTGAGCCGCGAGCCCAGGTTCTGGTAGCCGACCAGGGCGGTGATGTCCTTGAGCCCGCCATTCACCTGGAGCCCCGTCACCAGATTGCGATTGCCCAGCATGTCGGTGAAGTAGAGCGCCGCGCCGCCGCCGATGTAGGTGCCGAACTGGTCCGAGCCCCCGAAGAGGGAGGGTTGCGCTACGTAGGTGAGTGACAGCCCTGGGGCGTAGTCCTTCCTGGTGAACTCTTCGGCAGACGGGAGTCCGCCGGCCGGGTCACGCAGCAGCCGGGCCAGGACCGATCCGGTCCGATCGGATGGCGGCAGCATGCCGGGATGCCCCGGCGCCGTTTGCCGGACCGGCCCGCCGGCCAGCGCTTCGGGCGCATCGATGGCGTAAATCTCGTACCCATCGGTCCGGAAGACGCTGAACACCACACGTCCGGTTCGACCCGCCACCGACAGCGCCGGACTGGTCTCGGTGATCCCGCTGACGCCGGCGAACAGATCGGTCACCTGGCTGAGCGCGCCATCCGATACCCGTACCCGATAGATGTTGGTGATGCCGAGGGGATCGGAGAGGAAGTAGAGACTCGCGCCGTCCGGCGCCCATTGCGGGTTCAGGTGCTTGGCCCCGGGGAAGCCGGCCAGCGGCTCGACCCGGCCCGTGCCGACGTCGAGCAGCGCGATCCGGTAGGGTGCGGTCTGGAGCAGCTGGAGGTCGGTGCCGAAGCGGTCGGTGGCGAACGCCAGCGTCCGGCCGTCCGGCGCCCAGGCGGGCTGGAGATCGGCGTAAGGATCGTTGGTGAGCCGTCGGAGGGAATCACGCTCCAGATCGTAGACGTACAGATCGCTGAGACCCCCGGTCACGGCCGAAAAGGCGATGGACCGGCCATCGGGCGACCAGCTCGGATTCAGGATCTCGCCCAACTGGGGAAACCGGATCTCCCGCTCGCGCCGTCCCTGCTCCGCGTCGTACAGCTGGAGCAGCGGCTCACCACTGGCGATGCCTGCGAAGACGAAGCCCCGCCCGTCCCCGCGCCAGCTCCCAGCGGATTGAATGAACTGCAGGCTCTGGAGATGGGGGTCGAGTGCCGTCTCGGTAACCCGGCGCTGGACCTCGCCCGTCCGGGCGTCGGCGAGGAAGAGATCGATGGAGAACAAATCGCGGTCGGAGAGGAACATCAGCCGCGTGCCGTCGGGGCTGATGGCCGGCGCAATATTGTAGCCGGCAGTGGCGTCGTGCTTGGAGGCAACGACCCGCACCCCGGCGCTCTCCGCGGGCTGGGTGCTGCCCTTCAGGGGGCCGTAGGCGGCGTAGCTGGCGGCGTGCCACCGTGCGACCAATTCCTCGGGCGTGATGGCGAGTACCGCCCTGATGCCGAGCGACACGTTTCGGCTCCGGCCCGCGGCGCGCAGCAGGTCGCCCATGATCGCATCGCCCCAGCGCCCGCCGACGTAGGCCAGCAAGGCCTGGCCGTAGCGATAGGGGAAGTACCGCGGATCCTCCAGATCCAGGTAGGACGGCAGCGTGTCTTCCATGGCGCCGCGGATCCACATCGCCGTCAGTGGTGCGGCCGCGCCCAGCGACAGATACTCCGCCATGCCCTCGATGAACCAGAGCGGCAGCGCGGACGCCCCAGGCAGCGCGCCATAGGTGTTCGGCCCGCCGCTGCCGGTCATGTCGTACTGAAACGCGTGTACCAGCTCGTGGCCGACCACGTGGTCGAGATCCTGGAGGGTTCCGCCGATCGGGAGGACGATGCGGCGGCGCAGGGCCTCGGTGACGCCGCCGGTTCCCTCGCCGAGCCCGCCGACCACATTGGTCTGCTGAAACTCGGGCGCGGTGGCGTAGAGAATCAGCGGCTGGCGGCCGCGAAGCTGATGCCGGAGGACGGTGGAGAGGCGGCTGTACCAGCGCTCCGCCATGCGGGCCGCCGCCTCGGCGGCGATCTGCTCCCGGGGGTAGTAGTGCACGTCGAAGTGCTCGGTCTGCAGCACCTCGAAGTCGAACTTGTCGTACTGGACCTTGTTACGGCCGAAGTACTGGGCCTCCGCCGGGGCAGGCGAGCAGAGCAGCGCGAGCGCCGCGAACAACACCAGGAACCTACGGGTGGGACCGTCCATCGCGAACCTCGCTTCCCGCCATCTCTCCAGCTCCGCTCTTATCAGCTTTCCATACTCCGCCCGGATGTCACGACCTGCGGTGAGCCAGTTCACAGTGCGGGCAGTGAATGTCATCAAAAATGAAAATCCCGGCGGGTGCCGGGATCTTCATGGACTGGAACGAGCCTGGATCTGGGAGATCAGGCGCCGAGGAGGCGCGCGGACAGGTCAGTCGTCCCAGTGTCGGTCGTGGTCGCGGTCGTGATCGCGGACATGGTCGCGGTCATCGTGGTCGCAGTCGTGGTAATAGCGCCCGTTCCGCTCCCACACGACGATGGTGCGCACGCCGTGTCGGTGGCCCACCCAACGATCGTAGTAGCGTCCGTCCCAGTAATAGAGCGTGACCGGACGATACCCGCGGCGCGACCAGTGTTTGGCCGGACGATGGCGGTGGACCCGCTCCACGACAATGACGTGCGGCCGCTCCACCACGACCACCCGCCGGGCGTAGGGACGCCGGTAGGTGGAGTATCCGTCGCGAATCACGACGTGCCCGGCAATCGGACCGCTCTGTACCACCACACCCGCCTGCACCCGCTGAGCGTGGAGCGGGGCGACGGTGATCATCAGGCCGACGATCGGCGACCAGGCAACGGCGGGTCTCATATGGTCCTCGCTGGAGTACGGGATGACTGCGCCACCCCGAAATGCGAGGCCCATGCCACTCGCTAACTCCTTGCACGGACTCGCTTGCGCGAAACCCGCCGGTCCGATGCCGTCCTCTCCGGCAGACGCGACGCAGGCGCGGCGGCCGCCGCGCCGACCAGCTCTGCAGTATCTTGCGCGTCCACCCAATCGCAGATGACACGGAACGCCACGTCCCGGTCGAGACCGAACCGCCGCATGAGATAGGGGATGGCGCCGTACATGTTGCTGCGTCCTCCCGCCCGCAGGCGCCGCAGGAAGACGTGGAAGCGGCGAAGGGAATCGCCGGAACTCTGTTTCATCCTGTAAGCAATTTAATGTCAATTGGTTAGATAGCGATCACATCACCCCGAATATACGCCGAAGCTCACGGGAGTGCAATGCCGTTCCGAGCCTCAGGGGCGTTTGAGTGGACGGCCTGGGGACCGGACGGTAGCTTCTCGTCACTCCTCCTCGACGAACCATGACGCTGCTCGAGCGCCTCCGGAATGCCGTCGCGCCGCGCTACACGGTCGATCGCGAGATCGCTCGCGGCGGGATGGGCATCGTCTTCGTCGGCCAGGACACGCGGCTGACACGCACGGTCGCGATCAAGGTGCTGAAGCCCGAGCTCGCCACCGAAGAGTTCTCCCGCCGTTTCCTCCACGAAGCCCAGCTGATGGCGAAGGTCAGGCACCCGAACGTCGCGGTCGTCCACGACTCGGACGAGCGGGATGGTTTGTCGTACTTCGTCATGGACTTTATCGAGGGGGAGACACTGGCCCAGCGGCTGGAGTCCGGCGCGCTCGACAGCGAGACCGTGCGCAGAACGGGCCGCGATCTCCTCACCGCGCTCGAGGCGGTGCATCGCCACGGCATCGTTCATCGCGACGTCAAGCCCGCGAACATTTTCCTCACGGAGCATGGCGCGCTGTTGTCCGACTTCGGCATCGCCCGGAGCGACCAGGACGAGACCCTCACCAGACCAGGGCGGCGGGTTGGAACGCCCAGTTACTGGGCCCCGGAACAGAACGAAGGCGAGGAGGTGACTCGGGCAGCCGACATCTACTCGGCCGGCGCCGTGCTCTACCAGGCCTGGACGGGACGGCGCTGGCCGCTGTACCTGGACCCGGCCATCGCCGACTGGTCCGGTGTCCCGCCATTCGCTCAGCCGGGGCTCGCCAGGGCGCTCGCCTCTTTGCCCCGAGACCGGTGGCAGACGGCGGCGGACTTCGCGGCATCGCTGAAAGAGCCCGCGACGGGTCTCCGGCGGGGGTACGTGCTGGCCGGAGTCCTTGCCGTGCTGTTGGCCCTGGGAATGATGATGGGCGACGCCGACCCGGTCGAAGGCAGTCGGCCACACGTGGACCTGGCCATCGTCCCGTTCGACGGCGGGGACAGTCTTTCGCTGGGGCGGGCGGTGGCCCGGCAGGTCGGCTTCCGGCTCGAGTGGTGGCCCAAGTGGCAGAGCCTCGCCACCACCGAGGCCTTCGCCTGGTGGGACTCGGTCGATGTCGCGCGGCGCGAGCGGGACGCCGCCCGGCAGCTCAACAGCCGATTCGTGGTGCACGGCGGCCTCGCGCCTCGGGCGGGGGATCTCATGGCGCGAATCGCGGTCCTGGACTCCAACGGCCGGGTATTCGAGACGGCGGACATTCCCCGACAGGGGCGCGACCGACTGGCGTGGTCCGACGCGATCGCGGACACCGTCGTCCGGAGGCTCTTCTCGGCGCAGGTCGAGGCCTATCGCGAGGTGACCAGTCGTGCGGCCTGGAGCCGTGAGGCCGTGCGCGAGATGATCGCGGGGGACGATGCGTTCCATCTCGACGATTGGGATACCGCTCTCGAGCATTACGACCGCGCGCTGGCCATCGACCCCGACTTCGCCCAGGCGGCCTGGATGCGGACGGTCCTCCTGCGATGGAAGCGTCGCCCGGCCGAAGCCGAGCTTCGGCGGCTGTACCTGACCAGGCAGGATGCGCTTCCGGAGCTCTACCGGGAGCTCGCCGCGGCCCAGCTCGAGCCGGACCTTCGGCTGCGTTTCCGTCGCTTCGACAGCATCGTCGGTGCTTTTCCGCGACGATGGATCGCCAGGTTCATCTACGCCGACGAGCTCTTTCATCGAGGTCCGCTGATCGGCATTCCGCTCGATAGCGCGCTGCACGTCATGCGCCTGGTCGGCGGCGGCGATCCGTCCACCGGCCCGACGACCCTCTACGATCACACGGGCTGGGGTTACATCCGGCTGGGCCGAAAGTCCCAGGCCGACAGCGCCATCAGGGCCCGAGCCCGGATCGCCGAGCGGGTGAGGGCCGTGGGGGGATCGGACCGTGCCGACCTCCTCAGGTTGGCCTGGTACGCGAGGTTCGCGCCGTTTCGCTCGGCGCTGGGGCAGCGCTTCCTCCTGTGGACCTCCGACGCCGCGAAGATCGACCGGCTGGGCGAATACGCACGCCTGGCGCTCGCGTTCGATCTGCCCCAGCTGCAGCTCGCGCTCGGCGACGCGCTCGCGCGCCCGCCCCGGCCGGATTCGCTCCGCGCGACCGCGCACACAGCGAGGGCCCTTGCGCTGGTCGTCCTGGGTCGCGGGCGGGAGGCACTGGCGGCACTCGACACGGCCGGGTCGCTGTCCGGGACCCCCGGAATCGCGTTCCAGCGCGCAGAATGGCGAGTGATGTTTCCCGCCCTGGGGTTGCCGATCGCGGACACCGCTGAGCGCGCCGCGGGCCGCCGCGAGCTCCTGGCCGCGGCGGGCGACCAACAGTATGGCCCGCGCGCTTCCTGGGCGCTCGCGGTCGACGCGCTGGCGTCCGATGACACGGCCGGCGCCTCGCGGTGGGCCATGCGACTCGCCGCCGATCACTCGGGGTCGCCGGAGGGCCGTAAGCTGGCGGCCGTTCTGGGCGCGATGCGTCTGGCATCCGCCGGCAGGCGCGATTCGGCGATCGCCCTGACCGAGAATCTCGGCGCCGTGGTCGACTCCGTTGCGTCCACCGGTGGTCCCTTCGCGCGAGCCGCGCTCCACCTCTCCCGCGGCCGCTGGCTCGCCGAGCGGGGACGGGCGGCGGCCGCGGACTCGGCGTGGCTGTGGTACGAGGCCTCGGACAACCTGGAGTCCGTCGAAGGGGGGCCGAGCCAGGGCGAGATCGATGTCGCGCTGAGCGTGCTTGCGCGGCTGCTGAGAAGCGAAGTCCTGGTGAAGCTGGGGGCGGCAGCGGCCGCGTGTGACCATGCCCGCCGGATCGAGGAGCTCTGGGCCGGCGCGGACCCGGCCTTCGCGCCACTGCTCCACCGCGCGGCGGCAGTACGGGCTCGCTGCACCGCATGATCGCCTGCCGTACTCTCGGCCCGGTCGAGCTCACCGTGAACGGTGGTCTTCCGGCTCCGGAGCTGCTCTGGCGAAAACCCCTCGCGCTTCTGATCTACCTGGCCCGATCTCCCGGCCGCAGTCACACGCGAAGCCACCTCGCCGGACTCCTGTGGGGCGATCGTCCCGAAGCCGACGCCCGGCACTCGCTGAGCGAGGCCGTTCGCCTACTGCGTCGCACGGTGGGGCCCGGCATCGAGGGAACCCCGGAACGGATTCGCCTCGCACCCGACGTGGTGCGTCTCGATGTGGACGACTTCGAAGCGCTGGCGGCCCGCGGGCAGTGGATCGAGGCCGCGGAGCTGGTCCGCAGCGAGTTCCTTCAGGGCTTCGGGATCGCCAGGGCACCGGCCTTCGAGGATTGGCTCGCCGCCGAGCGTGCCGGCTGGGGCGCGCGCTCGGTGCATGCGCTGGTCTCCGCGGCGGAGGCGCTGGTGCGCATGGGTCGCGTGGATGCCGCTGCGGCGCGTGCTCAACTGGCGATGCAGCTCGATCCCGGCGCCGAAGCCGCGTCGAGTGTTCTTCAGCGAGCCCAGTCACTCGGCGGAACGGCCGTCGCGCCTGTGGAGGACGCGATCCGGGTGGAGCGCATCCGGCGTCCTCCGCTCGTCGGACGCGAGCGGCAGATCGGACGTCTACTCGACGCATGGCGGGAGTGCCGGCGTGGCCGGCGAGCGGGTCTGGCGATGGTCGACGGCGACGCAGGCACGGGGAGGTCCCGGCTGCTGGAAGAGCTCGAGGCGCGGGTCCGGCAGGACGGCGGCGCCACCGCGACGGTCCGCGCGATCCCGGCCGATGCCGGCGACCATCTCGGGACCGTGCGGGCCGTCCTGCGGGGCGACCTGAGCCGGCTGCCGGGCCTCGCGGGCGCCGATCCTGGCGCCCTCGCCGCGCTCATCGGCCTCGAGCCTCGACTTCGCGATCGCTTTCCCGGGGCCCGGGATACATCGCCCTTCGAGGCGGTCGCCGCCCTGAGCGATCTGCTGCGAGCGACCGCCGAGGAGCGGCCACTGCTGGTCACCGTGGACGACGCCCACTTCGCCGATCACGCATCGCTCGATGCGCTCTCGGCGGTCTTGCGGGACCTGACCGATTCGCCCCTGCTGCTGGTGCTGAGCGCAGAAATTCAGCCGCCCGTCCCGCAGCTCGAGGCGCTGCGTTCGCGGTTGGGACGAGACCTCGCCGGCGCCGCGGTGCGGCTCGCGCCGTTGGAGGCAACCGACCTGAGCCAACTGGTGGCCTGGGCGTTCCCATCCTATAGCCGCGAGCAGGTGGACCGCCTGGCGCGCCGTGTGGCCAGCGACTCGGGCGGGCTCCCCCTCTATGCCGTGGAGCTGCTGCATGCGGTGGCGCTGGGCCATGAGCTGGAAGCCGGCGCACCGGCCTGGCCGGCGCCGGATCGCACCCTCGATCACACCCTGCCGTCGGAGCTGCCGGCGTCGCTGTGCGCCGCGATTCGGATCAACTTCCGCCGCCTCTCGCCGGACGCGCAGGTCGTACTGGCGGCCGCGGCGCTGCTCGGCGAGCGGTCCACTACGGAGTGGCTGGCTCGAGGTGCCGACCTCGACCTGGATCGCACCAGCGCCGCGCTCGATGAGCTGGAGTGGCAGCGCTGGCTCGAGACGGAGTCGCGCGGATACGCCTTCGTCGCCCGAGTGGTCCGCGAGCTGGTTGCCTCCGACTTCACCACCGCCGGACAACGGCGCAGGATCCTGCAGCGAGCCGGAACATGATAGCGGCTTGACGGGCCCATCCGAGGTTGGAGCCATCCCCAACCTCGGAGCTCTCCGTGGACACCGTCCGCTTCCCCTTGCTGCCGGCCCTGGCGGCCTCCTGCCTCCTGGTGGCCTGCCAGAGCTGGCGAAGCTCGTCCCGCCCACTCCCCGAGATCGTCGCCGAGCAGCGATCCCAGGTCCGGGTGACCCGCAACGACGGCGGAGTCTTCACGCTGCGGGATCCCCGCCTGTCGGGCGACACGCTGATCGGGGTGCTCGCGTCTTCCGCCGCCAACGGCACGATCGCCATCCCTCGCGCCGAGATCCGCTCGCTCGAGATCCGCAGGTTCGACGGCCTCAAGACCGCGGGGCTCATCGCCGGGGTCGGAGCCACGGCGATTCTGATCGCCGCGGCCGCCGATGGCGATGATCCGTCGCCATCAGGAGGCGGCGACGACGGTGGCAGCTGCTGCGGCGGCAGTGGCGGCGGCTACTACTCCTGTCCCCTGGTCTACAGCTGGGATGGCTCCGATTGGCGGCTCGATTCGGGCACGTTCGGCGGCGCGATCGCGCGAGCGCTGGCGCGGACCGACCTGGACAACCTCCAGCACGCCGTTGCCGTGCGCGATACCCTGCGCCTCCGGCTGGCCAACGAGCTCCGCGAGACCGACCACGTGGACGAGTTCACCGTGCTCGCCGTGGATCACCCTCGGGGAGTCCACGTCGCACCGACCTCGTCGGGCGCGGTTCGGGTCCTCGGCGACATCCAGGCGCCGACGGCGGCAATGGACTCACGGGGTGACGACGCGCTCGCCCGCGTGCGGAGCCTCGACGACTGGTCATGGGAGTCGGCCCTGGTGCGGCGGGATACCTCACGGCTCGACGACGTGCGGGACGTGCTCGACCTCACTTTCCGGCGGCCCTCGGGCAACAGCGTGGATCTCGTCATCGATGCCCGGAACACGGTGTGGGCGGCCTTCCTGGTCGGTGAGCTGGTTCGCGCGCAAGGTCGCGGAGTGGATGCGTGGTACGCCTCGCTGGAGGCCGATCCCACGCGAGCGGAAGGCCTGCGCCGCTACCTGGCATCGGAAGCCTTTCTTTCGGTCTCCGTCCTCACGGCGCAGGGGTGGCGAGCCCAGGGCCTGGTATGGGAGGCCGGCCCCGAGATCGCCAAGCGTCAGGTGCTGCCGCTGAGCCTGACCGGCGTTCGAGACAGCCTGGTGCGGATCAGGATCGAAGCACCCGCGGCGTTCTGGACCATCGACCGCGTGGGAATCGACAGTGAGCCGGAGCATCGTGTCCTGATCCGAGAGGCCACGGTCCGCTCGGCGCGACTGGCTTCCGGCGCCGACGCCGCGGGCCTGCTGCGACGGCAGGACGGCCGGATGCTCAGCCTCGAGCCCGGTGAGGATGCCGAGCTCGTGCTCACGGTGCCGCCGGTCGAGGATGGCATGGAGCGCAGCTATCTGCTGCGGACCCACGGCTGGTACCGCATCCACTCCACCGAGTCGGCGGAGCCCGACCACGACCTCCTCGCGGCCGTCTTCTCGAGGCCGTCCGGCGTCTCGCGGACGGCCGCCGCGCGGCTCAACGACGCCCTCGATCGGCTGGAGATCGAGCGATGATCGCCGCCAACGAGGTCTGGGTCACGGGGGTCGGTGTGGTGAGCGCCGCCGGTCCCGGAACGGAGGCCTTGCGGCTCCTGATCGCTCGATCCGGCACCGCCGTCGAGCCGCAAAGCTGTCTGGGCGGCCGATCCGCCGCTCTCGCGCCGACACCTCCACCGACCGGTTGGGCTCGACGGCTCGACCGAAGCGCCAGGCTGTTCGCGGCTGCCTGCGAAAGCGCCTGGGAAGACGCCGGCATGCCGGCGACGATTCTGGACCTGGACCGCTGCGGCGTGATCGAGGGCTCATCCCTCGGTCCCATGGCCGGACTGCTCGCGGAGCACCGGGCCGGCCAGGCCGGCGCCGGCATGAACTCGACCAGGTCCGCCCGGGCGTCGCACCTGATTCGCTTCATGAGCGGCGCCGGTGGCGCGGCGTTCGCCCAGCGGTACGGGCTCGCGGGGCCGGTCTTCGCCATGTCGGCCGGCAGCGTGTCCGCGGCGTTCGCCATGGCCGAAGCGTGGGTCAAGCTCGCCTTCGGTCTGCTCGACGTGGTGGTGGCCGGCGGAGGGGAAGCCCCGCTCGATCCCGAAATCATCGCCTGCTTCGATGCGGCCGGCGTCCTCGCCCCGCCGGACGCGGTGCCGCCGTGCCGCCCTTTCGATCGCGAGCGCTGCGGGACCGTGTTGGGCGAAGGCGCCGGTGCGATCGTGTTGGAGCGGGCCGAGCACGCGCGGCGCCGAGGGGCCATCCCACGGGCGGTTCTCGCGGGGGTCGGCGCGAGCTGCGAGTCACACTCCGCCGTGGCACCGGATCCTAGAGGCATCGGTGTGACGCGGGCGGTGCGTGCCGCACTCGAGCGGACCGACCCAGCCGAGATCGGCTGGATCAAGGCCCACGGGACGGGCACGTCGGCGAACGACGCCGCCGAATGCCGCGGCCTCGCCGCCGCACTGGGTCCGACCCTGGGAGACATCTGGCTCACATCACTCAAACCCGCTCTGGGACACTGCTTGGGAGCAAGCGCAGCGGTGGAGACCGTGGCCGCGGTGCTCGCCCTGGAGGCGGGCCTGGTGCCCGCGACCGTGGGCACCTCGCGGGTCGACCCCGACCTGCCGAGTTGCGCGGTCGCGACGAGCATCCGGGAGGATTCCAGGCCGGCGGCGCTCCTGCTGGCGGAGAGCTTCGGCGGGCGTTGCGCGGCGGCGGTGCTCCGGCGTCCGGGGCCGGGATAAGAACCGGGTGTCTGCCTCCTTGACACCGATTCCGGCGCGGCTCATACTAGGGGCCGCTCTCGCAACTTACGCGCTGCCGTGCACGAGCTACCCGCCTCTCGCGGGACTGCGTGGCTCAACTCCCCACGTCGCTCCGGTCGGATAACAATTCGTCCCGTCGAGCTGCGCTATGTTTCGCCAGATTCTCTCATTTTTCACTAGCAAAGCCACTATGGAGGCAGGTATGGCCGCGGAATTCTTTATCGGTGAATCGCTGGTCGGTGACGGAAACGAAGTGGCTCACATCGACCTGATCATCGGGTCGAAGTCCGGGCCGGCCGGCGCGGCGTTCACCCAGGCGCTCTCCCGCAACACCGACGGCTTCACCACGTTGCTCGCGGTCGTCACGCCGAACCTGGCCGCGAAGCCGGACACCCTCCTCTTCAACAAGGTGACCATCAAGGGCGCCACGCAGGCGGTGCAGATGTTCGGGCCGGCGCAGGCCGCGGTGGCGCGCGCGGTGATGGACTCGGTGAGCGAGGGCGTCATCTCCAAGGCGCAGGCGAACGACCTCTGCATCCTGGTGGGCGTGTTCATCCATTGGGAAGCCAAGGACGACAAGAAGATCTACCAGTACAACTATCAGGCGGTGAAGGAGTCCATCGCGCGGGCCCTCCAGGGCAAGCCGACCGTGGACGAAGTCCTCCAGAAGTACAAGGCCGCGCGGCATCCGTTCGCCGGCGGCGCCGAAGGCTGATCGCTACAGTCCCGCTGTTCCGTTACTTCGGCGAGGGGCGGCCCGCATCCGGGGGGCGCCCCTCGTTCGTTCCCTAGACCGGGCGACACAGAAAGAGCATTCCGTTCAATGCGTAAGCTTCTGCTGCAGCTCGACAGCTCCCGCCTGCCGAGTGTCTTCGATCAGGTCGTCGCCTACGACGCGGGCGCCGACGACATCATGAGCTACGGCGGGGTCACCGAGACCGACGTCCGCGACCTCGTTCACGGCTGCATCTTCACCCGAGGCCCCAAGGACCTGCACAACACCGCCGTCTGGATCGGCGGCAGCAACATGTCCGCCGGCGAGCAGCTGCTGGCCATGGCGCAGGACGCCCTCTTCAAGCCGTTCACCGTGTCCATCATGCTCGACTCCAACGGCTCCAACACCACCGCGGTGGCCGCGGTCGTGAAGATCGAGGAGACGCTGGGCGACCTGAAAGGGAAGAAGGTGCTGATCCTCGCGGGCACCGGACCGGTGGGACAGCGCGCCGCCGGCCTCCTGGCGAAGGACGGCGCCCACGTCACCATCACCTCACGCAAGCCGGAACAGGGCGAGAAGGCGCGCCAGTTCATCAGCGCCCGGTTCAACGTCCAGGTCGAAGCGACCACCATGACCGATCCGGCCGCGCTGCCCGAGTTGTGCAAGGACGCCGAGGTACTGCTCAACTCCGGGCCGGCGGGAGTCCAGATGGTGCCGCGGTCGGCCTGGACCGGCGCGAAGTCGCTCCGCATCGCCGTCGACCTCAATGCCGTCCCGCCGCTCGGCATCGAAGGGGTCGAGGTGGGCGACGCGGGCATCACCCGCGACAAGGTCGTGGTCTACGGGGCATTCGGCGTGGGAAACTTCAAGACCAAGCTCCACAAGGCATGCGTGGCCCGGCTCTTTACGCGGAACGATCTGGTGCTGGACGCCGAGACGATCGCGGACATCGCCCGGGAGCTGGTCGCCAAGAAGAAATAGGCCATGCCTCGCGTCGTCGGCATCGACGCCGGCACCGTGAGCCTCGACGTCTGCGGCCTGGTCGACGGGCGGCTGTCGCTCGACCTCACTTGGCCCACTCCCGATGCGATCGCCGGCCCCGACGCATTCGTCGCGGCGCTGACCGAGGGCGGCGCGCCGGACCTCGTCGTCGCCCCGTCGGGATACGGGCTGCCGGTCCGACCCGCCAGCGGGCTCACCGACGAAGAACTGCGGCTCGCGTTTCTAGCGGGCCCCGACGAGCGCGGCGGCATCGGGGGCCTCCGGCGGTTCCTCCGCCGTCTGGCCGACTCGGGCCTGCCCGTGGTCTGCACGCCCGGCGTCGTCCACTTCGACACGGTGCCGGCCCATCGCAAGATCAACCGGGTGGATCTGGGCACCGCGGACAAGGTGTGCGCCGCCGCGCTGGCGATCGAGATGCAGCGTGGGCGGACCGGCCAGCGACTCGAGGAGATCTCGCTCATCCTGCTGGAGGTGGGTGGCGCCTTCACCGCGGCGGTCGCAGTCGACCGGGGCCAGATCGTGGACGGCATCGGCGGCACCAGCGGGCCGATCGGCTGGCGAGCCGCGGGCGCGTTGGACGGTGAGGTCGCCTTCCTGGCGGGCACCGTGGACAAGGCCCTGCTCTTCTCCGGCGGGGCGGAGACGGTCGCGAAAAGCTCGCGCGAGGGGCGCTCGCTCGCCCTCCGGGCCTACGTCGAGGGCGCGGTGAAAGCGGTCTCACAGCTGAGGATTTCCTCGCCCCGGGCGGACGACGTCTTCGTGTCGGGCCGCCACGCGGCCGACGCCGGCTTGCTGGAGCGGCTGCATGCGGCGCTCTCGGGCGTCGCCGTGGTGCGGAGGCTCGAGGGGTTTGCGCACGTCGCGAAGCAGGGGGCCCAGGGTGCCGCCCTGCTGGCGGACGGGCTCGCGGGGGGACGGCACGAGGCGCTGGTGAAGCGTCTCAGACTACGGGAGGCCAAGGGCACGGTGCTCGACCATCTTCACGTGATCAACTCGGCGGTCGCCCGCCGCCGGCTGGGCCTCGATTCCGATGCCTGAGGTGCCCCGGCGACTGCTGGTGGCCGGCGTCACTGCCCGTCCCCTCGCCGCCTCGGCGGCGCGCGCCGGCTGGCGGGTCACGGCGGTGGACGCGTTCGGCGATCTCGATCTCCGCGAGTGCGCCCGGGTGATTGCCCTCCGGCGCGACGACGGCGGCTTCGATGCCGCCGCAGCGGCGGCCGCCGGGAAGCGCGTCTCCGCGGCATACGTCGCCTACACCTCCAACTTCGAGAACCATCCCTCCAGCGTCGCCGCTCTCGCGGCCGGCCGGCGGCTGCTCGGCAACGGTCCGTCGGTCCTGCGGCGGGTGCGCGAGCCGGTCGAGCTGATGCGGGCGCTCCGACGCCGGGGATTCGAGACGCCGATGACCCGGGCGGTGGCGCCACGTTTGCCCGACGATGAGTCGCGCCGCTGGCTGCTCAAGGCGAGAAGGTCGGGCGGCGGCCATGGCACCTCGGCCTGGCGAACGGGACGGCCCGTCGGCCGGCATCAGTATCTCCAGGAGCGACTCTCGGGTACGCCCGGCTCCATCGTCTTTCTCGCCGACGGGAAGCATGCGCTGGTGCTGGGGCTGAGCCGGCAGCTGGTCGGCGATCGGGCCTTCGGCGCAGGCGGCTTCCGCTACTGCGGCAGCCTCATGGGCGAGGGACTCTTCCAGCACGAGGCCTCGCTGCTCGGTCGATCGCGTGCGCTCGCGGAGGCCGTCGCCGCCGAGTTCGGGCTGGTGGGGCTCAACGGGATCGACTTCATCGCGCGAGGAGGGGTGCCGTGGCCGATCGAGGTCAACCCCCGCTGGTCGGCCTCGATGGAGCTGCTGGAAGGGCGCGGGGAGCCTCCGCTCTTCGCGCTGCACGTGGAGGCGTGTCTCGGCCGGCTCCCCTCGGCCGCGCGCTACCGGATTCGCGGAACGGTGGGTAAGGCCGTGGTCTTCGCCCGACGCGACCTGACCCTGGGCGCCACGCGAGCCTGGCTCCGGGATCCCTCGGTGGCCGACGTGCCGCACCGGGGCGAGCGCGTCCCCCGCGGACGGCCCATCTGCACGGTGTTCGCATCCGCGAAGAGTCCCGCCGCGTGCGTGCGCGCGCTGGCGGCCAGGGCCGCGGCGATCCATCGGGCCGCCGACTCCGAAACCCGAGGCGCGGCGTGACCGCCGATCGAGTCATCCACTCGGTGACCTGCCTCGGCTGCGGCTGCGGCTGCGACGATCTCACCGTGACGGTGCGGGGCGGACGCATCGCCGATGTGTCACCGCCGTGCCCACTGGCCCAGCGGTGGTTCGGCGACGGAACGATTTCGGGGGAGATCCTGGTGGACGGGAGACCGGGCACCATCGAGCAGGCCATCGCCGCCGCGGCGGAAGTGCTCGCCGCGGACGGAACCCCACTGGTGGTCATGGCACCCGAGATCACGACCGAGGCGCAGCGCGTGGCCATCGCGGTGGCGGACACCCTTGGCGCCGAGGTGGACGGCGGCACGTCGGACACTGCCGCCGCTGGGATCGCGGTCGCCCAGCGCCGCGGGCGCGCCGCCGCGACCCTGGGAGAGCTGAAGAATCGCGCCGAAGCGGTGCTGTTCTGGGCGGTGGATCCCCGCGATCGTTACCCGCGCTACCTGGAGCGCTACGCCGCGGCGGTGGCGGCCACCCACGTCCGGCGGCGCTCGCTGCTGTCGGTGTCGATCGGCGCCGACCGCGGCCCGAAGGACGCGGAGCTGCATGCGGAGTTCACCGCGACGGACGAGGTGGACGCCCTGGCCGTCATGACGGGAACGGTGCGAGGCCGGAAGTTCGACGGCCTGCCCCAGCGGCTGAAGCCCGCAGTCGGCCTCGCGGAGCGTCTCCTCGAGGCCGCATACGTCGCCATCGTCCACGACGCCGAGGCGCCGCGGGAGGCCCGGGACGCACAGCGCACCGAGGGGCTGATCGCGCTGGCGCAGACGCTGAACGGTCCCACTCGCGCCGCGATCAGCAGCCTGCGGGCCGGGGGGAATCGCTCGGGTGCGGAGGCGGCGCTCACCTGGCAAACCGGCCACCCGCTGCGAGTGAGCTTTGCCGGCGGATCACCCCGCGCGGGGGCCCCCGCCTCGGGGCTCGAGCGGATCCGATCGGGCACCGTGGGCCCGGTGCTGGTGGCGGGATCGGCGACCGCGCTCGGCGATTCCATGATCGCGCTTGAGAAGGTGCCCGCCGTCGTGATCGGACCCGGCGCCAGCGCGGTAACGGGGGCGCGCGTAGCCATCGACACCGGCGTCGCGGGAATTCACGAGCGCGGCACCGGATATCGGATGGACGACGTGCCTCTCCCGCTCACTCCGGTGCTGGACGGCCCCCGCTCCGCGGCCGTGACACTCGGGCTGCTGCTGGCCGAGCTGCGGTCGCGCCCGGCGCGGAGGGCGCGGTGAGCGCGAGCCGCCTGCGGATCGTCGGCGGTGCGGTGCACGATCCGGCCAACGGCGTGGACGGGGAGGAGCGCGATGTCTGCATCGAGGACGGCCGGATCGTCGCCTCACTGCCGGATGGTGCGCCGACCCTGGACGCGCGCGGTATGGTGGTCATGCCCGGCGGCGTGGACATCCACGCGCATTTCGCCAGCTCGAGCTGTAACCACGCCCGCAGGCTCATTCCCGACGAGCACGCCGCCGACCCCGCGCCCGCGCCCGATCTGATCGAGGGCATGCCCCGATCGGGCAGCGGTGGCACGGTGCCGAGCACCTTCACCACCGGCTACCGCTACGCAGGGTTGGGTTACACCACCGCGTTCGACGCGGCCGTCGCGCCGCTCCTGGCGCGCCACAGTCACGCGGAGCTCGACGACACCCCTTGCGTGGACGGCGGGATCTTCGTCCTCCTGGGCAACGATGAGTACCTGCTGCGCCAGATCGAGCTGGGTGAGCACGACCGAGCCCGCGACTACGTCGCGTGGATGCTGGGCGCCACCGGCGGCTACGCCGTGAAGATCGTCAATCCCGGCGGGATAGAGGCCTGGAAGACCGGCGGCCGGAACGTCGCCACCCTCGACGACCCGATCTCCGGTCGCGAAGTGACGCCTCGCGCCATCCTGGAGACGCTGGCCACGGCGGCCAACCAGCTGGGCCTGCCGCATCCGGTGCACATCCACTGCAATAACCTGGGTGTCGCCGGGAACGCCGCCACCACGCTCGCCAGCATGGAGACGCTGGCTGGGCGGCGGGCCCATTTCACCCATCTCCAGTTCCACTGCTACGGCGGCGAACCCGGGAAGGAGTGGGCGTCCGCCGCGTCACGGGTCATCGAATACGTCAACGCCCACCCCGAGACCAGCGCCGACGTCGGCCAGGTCATGTTCGGACCGGCCATGACGATCACGGCGGATGCCCCGGTCGAGTACCTGCTGCACAAGAGCAGTGGGCGCCGGTGGACCAACATCGACATCGAGCTGGAGAGCGGCTGCGGGATCGTGCCGCTGGCCTACAAGGAGAAGGCGGCGGTCTCCGCGCTCCAGTGGGCGGTCGGACTGGAGCTGTTCCTCCTGAGCCAGGATCCCTGGCGGGTGGTGCTCTCCACCGACCATCCGAACGGCGGGTCGTTCCTGTCGTATCCGGCGCTCATCCAGCTGCTCATGGACCGCACGGTGCGGGACGACCGGCTCAAGCAGGTGAGCCAGAAGTTTCTCGCGGGGAGCGCGCTGGCGGACGGCCTCGCCCGGGAGTACACCCTCAACGAGATCGCCATCGTGACGCGGGCGGGACCAGCCCGGCTGCTCGGGCTTCGCGCCAAGGGGCATCTCGGTCCTGGCGCCGACGCCGACGTCACGGTCTACGTCCGCGATCCCGACATCGCGAAGATGTTCTCCACCCCGCGCTACGTGGTGAAGGGCGGAAGCCTCGTCGTCGAGGAGGGACAGCTCCGGCGTGCACCGGCCGGCTCACGCCTGCGACTGGCGCCGGGCTACGACGACGCCGTGCTGCGCGACCTTCGGAAGCATTTCCAGGCCTACTCGACGGTGTCGTTCGACAACTACCCGGTGCGGGACCTGCCGGGGGAGCCGGTGCTGTGAAGATCCGCGGCGTCCTCATCGAGGACACGTTCGCCGAGGCATTCACCATGCGCGTGGCCCGGCTGATCATCACCGGACGTTCGGTGCGCTGGGCGCGCGAGGCGACGCTCAAGCTCACCGGCTTCGCCACCTCGGTGATCGGCTGCAAGTGCGAGGCGGCGATCGAGCGCGAGCTGTCGGCGGACGAGACCCCCGACGGACGTCCAGGCTTCAGCGTGCTCTTCATGACCATGAGCAAGGACGATCTGCCGAAGCGGCTGATCGAGCGGGTGGGCCAGACGGTCCTCACCTGCCCCACCACCGCCTGCTTCGACGGGCTGCCGGACGCCCCCGACCGGGTCGGCGTCGGCGCCGCGCTGCGGTTCTTCGGCGACGGCTTCCAGGCGAGCAAGGTGCTCGGGGGCGAGCGGTTCTGGCGGATTCCGGTGATGGAAGGCGAATTCCTGGTCCAGGAAAAGTTCGGCATGGTGAAAGGCGTGGGCGGCGGCAACTTCCTGATGCTCGCGCGGAGCGTGGACGCCGCCCTCGAAGCGGCGGAGGCCGCGGTGGAGGCGATGTCGGGCCGCACCGGCGTCATCCTTCCCTTCCCCGGCGGCGTGGTGCGCAGCGGCAGCAAGGTCGGATCCCGCCGCATCAAGAGCATGATCGCCTCGACCAACGACGCATTCTGTCCTACCCTGCGGGCGGTGACCGAGACCCAGCTGCCCGAAGGGGTGAACTCGGTGCTGGAGATCGTGATCAACGGCACCGACGCGGAGGCCATCGCGGCCGCGATGCGCGCCGGAATCGACGCGGCGTGCCGCGAGGGGGTCGTGGCGATCACGGCCGGCAATTACGGCGGCAAGCTCGGCCCCCATCACTTCCATCTCAGAAAGATCATGGCCGGAGCACAGGCATGAGCGACGGCCTCGTCGCGCGGCTGCGCAAGCCTCTCCACACCCGCGTGGATCTGGGCGAGGTTCTGGCCGGGAGCTGGGCCGGGCTCGGCGGGGCGGAGGTGGCGAGCAGGGCCGCTATTCTCGGTGGAAAGGCGGTCCCGTTGGGCGAGCTCTTCGAGGTGAAAGGCAAGCCGGCCGGCCGGCTCCGCTTCGAGGGCGACCTCGCGATGGCAGATCGCATCGGCGCAGGCCTCAGCGAAGGCGAGGTCGTGGTGGATGGGAGCGTCGGCGACGCGACCGGCATAGGGATGTCCGGTGGCGTCATCGACGTGCATGGGAATGCTGGGGCGCGGGCCGGCGGCGCGGCCGACGACGCCCGCCGGGGCATGACCGGCGGCGAGCTGGTAGTGCGTGGCGGCAGCGGCGTCGAGCCCGGCAGCCGGATGCGCCGCGGCCTGGTAGTCGTCATCGGCGACGTCGCCGGGCAGGCAGGCCCCGGGATGATCGCGGGCACGGTGCTCGTGTTCGGCAGCGCGGGTCGGGCGCCCGGCCGCTGGTCGAAACGCGGCTCCATCGTGGCGCTGGGACGGGTCGAGATCCCGCCGACCTACCGCTACGCCTGCACCTACCAACCGGACCACATCCGGCTCACACTGCTCCGGCTCCGCGCCCGCTACGGTATCACGGTGGACGACCGGTACGTCTCGGGCCTGTATCGTCGCTACAGCGGCGACCTCGCCGATCTCGGAAGGGGAGAGATTCTCGCATGGACAGCGGAATGACCGGACTTCGGATG
The DNA here is from genome assembly GCA_963826065.1 of uncultured Gemmatimonadales bacterium. Classification (GTDB taxonomy): domain Bacteria; phylum Gemmatimonadota; class Gemmatimonadetes; order Gemmatimonadales; family GWC2-71-9; genus CAVVWJ01. The sequence goes on along the minus strand of CAWGVP010000006.1, from coordinate 49,780 downwards.
AACGAGCGGGCCACGGAGCTGGTGGACGCCATGGTCGAGGAGGCGGACCTCCTGCGGGTCCGCAGCCACACACTCGGCAACGGAGCCCGCATCATCGACGCCGGCGTCGAGGCCGAGGGCGGCTATGGCGCGGGCCTGGCCCTCGCCGAAATCTGCATGGGCGGCCTGGGCGACCTGGCGTACGCCACGGTACAGGTCGGCGCGCAGGCCTGGCCCGGGGTGGTGGTCTCGACCGACCACCCCGCGGAGTCCTGCATGGCGTCACAATACGCCGGCTGGGCGATCTCGGTGGACAAGTTCTTCGCCATGGGATCCGGACCGCTGCGGGCCCACGCCCGGGTGGAGAAGGAGCTGTTCGAGAAGCTGGACTACCGGGAGGAAGCGAAACACGGCGTCCTCGTGCTGGAGGGCCGCACCCTGCCCGATGCGGCGGTCGCAGCGTGGGTGGCGGAGAAGGCCGGCCTCACGCCTGCCCAGCTCAGCTTCGTCGTCGCGCCGACCGCGAGTCTCGCCGGCGGGGTACAGATCTCGGCCCGAATTCTGGAGACGGGCCTGCACAAGATGGAGACGCTCGGTTTCGACGTGCGGCGGGTGGTGAGCGGGTACGGCGCGGCGCCGATCCCGCCGGTCGCCAAGAACGACCTCAAGGCCATCGGCCGCACCAACGACTGTATCTTGTACGGCGGACAGGCCCGCTACACCATCCGCGCGGGCGACGACGAGCTCACCGAGCTCGCGTCCAAAGTGCCGGCCACGGCCTCGCGCGACTACGGCACACCGTTCTACGACATCTTTCAGCGGTACGATGGCGACTTCTACAAGATCGATCCCCTGCTTTTCAGTCCCGCCGAAGTGTGGCTGACGAGCACCGAGACCGGTCGCACGTTCCACGCCGGGCATACCAATCCCGAGATCCTCGAAGCCAGTCTCCATCCCCGGCCATAGCGTACCCACAATCCACAGGAGCATCCCCATGCGGCGTCTCCCGAGTTGGTGGCTGGTCACTTCTCTCGCGCTCGCGACGGCCTGCGGCAAGGCGGACGACAAGGCGGACGCGCCGGCCGATGCCGTTCCGGCGGCCGAACCGGCGGCGGCCGGCCCGGCGGCCATCGTCACGGTCATCTACAACACACCCAAGGACACCGCCGCCTTCGAGAAGTACTACCGCGAGACGCACCTGCCGCTGGTGTCGGCCAACCAGCAGGAGATCGGCTTCACCCGCGCGGACCTCACCCGGTTCTCGAGCAACCTCGACGGCTCCAAGCCCGCGTACTACCGGCAGGCGGAGCTGTATTTCCCGTCGATGGAGGCCGCGAAGAAGGGGATGGCGACGGCAGGGTTCAAGAAGGTGGCGGACGACCTGGCCAACTTCGCCAGCGGCGGACTCACCGGCCTGCTGGCGGTGGAGACCAGCGAGGCGACCGAGGCATCCACCGGCGAGCCGATGGCGATCGTCACCGTCATCTACAAGCAGCCGAAGGATACCGCGGCGTTCGAGAAGTACTACGCCGAGACCCATGTGCCGCTGGTCGGCGCCAACCAGCAGGAGATCGGCTTCACCAGGGCGGAGCTGACCAGGTTCGACTCCAACCTCGACGGCTCAGCGCCCGCACTCTACCGGCAGGCCGAGCTGTACTTCCCCTCGATGGAGGCGCTGAAGAAGGGGACCGCGACCCCCGGGTTCAAGAAGGTCGCCGGTGATCTGCCCAACTTCGCCAGCGGAGGGCTCGAGGGTCTGATCGCGGTGGAGACCAGGTAGCGGGTGCACGTCGTCGTCCTCGCCTCCCGCCAGGGGTGGCACACTCGAGAGCTGGCCCGCGCGCTGGCCGCGCGCGGGCATTCGGGTGAGATCGTGCCGTACGAAGGGCTCACCGCGACGGTCGGCGCCCGCCCGGGCCTGCGTAGCGGAACCGCCGAGCTGGACCGGGCCGACGCGGTGCTCGCCCGCATCATCCCGTCCGGCTCCCTGGAGCAGATCATCTTCCGGGTGGATGCGCTGCACCGGCTGGAGGAGCGGGGCATCCGGGTGGTGAATTCTCCGCGCGCCATCGAGCGTACGGTGGACAAGTTCTGGACCTCCTGCCTGCTGGAGCAGTGCGGCATCCCCACCCCCGAGACCGTGGTGTGCGAGAGCCCGGACGAGGCGATGGCCGCGTTCCGGATCCTCGGCGATGTCATCGTCAAGCCGCTGTTCGGCTCCATGGGCCTGGGCATGGCGCGAGTGGCGGACGAGGAGATGGCGTACCGGGTCTTCCGCACCGTCGAGACCATCCGCGGGGTCTACTACCTCCAGCGGACCATCGACCACGAAGGCCGGGACTACCGCGTCTTCGTGGTGGGAGGCAGGGTGCTGGGCGCGATCGAGCGGCGGGCGGACGGCTGGCGCACCAACATCGCGCGCGGTGGACGGGCCCTGCAAGCCCGGCTGGCCGACGAGTGGGCCGCGCTCGCGGTGCGGGCGGCGGCGGCGGTCGGCGCGGACTACGCGGGGGTGGATCTGCTCCCCGGGCGCGATGGTACGCTCTACGTGCTCGAGGTGAACGGCATTCCCGGCTGGCGGGGACTGCAGGAAGCCACGGGGATGGATGTCGCGGGGGCGTTGGTGGACCATCTGGCGCGGCGGGGACCGTGACGGGAGACGAGATCGCGGCCGCGGCGCAGCTCGCCTGTCTGCTGGAGGTCAGCGCGCCGAAGCCGGGGAACGTCTCGCCGGAGCGGCACTTTCACGACACGCGGTACGAGGACTTTCTGGCCAGCGCGGTGGCGATCGGCCCCGCGATCGCCGCCGCAGGGGAGCGGCCCCTGGGAGCCACGATCCGTGCGGCTGTCGAGGCCACCTCCCGCTGGACCAGGACGAACACCAACCTGGGCATCGTGCTGCTGCTGGCACCACTGGCCCGGGCGGCCGCCCGGAAGGGCGGGCCATTGCGCGACCGGCTCCGCGCCGTGCTGGACGAGACGACGATTGCCGACGCCGCCGATACCTACGTCGCGATCCGGCGCGCCCGGCCGGGCGGGCTGGGTGCCGCCAGCGCCGAGGACGTCTCCACCGCACCGACCGTGACGCTGCGCGATGCGATGGCGCTCGCCGCGGGGCGCGATTCGATCGCGCGGGAGTACACCAACGGGTTCGCGTTCACCTTCGAGGTGGGCGCGCCGGCGCTGTACGAAGCCCGAGCGCGCGGGCTCGCCTGGACCGAGGCGACGGTCGAGTGCTTTCTGACGCTCCTCGCCGCGGTGCCCGATACCCATATCGCCCGGAAGCTCGGCCCGTCAGAGGCGGAGCGGGTGAGCAAGCGGGCGGGCGAGGTCCTGTCGAGAGGCGGCACCGGGGCCGCGGATGGCCGGGCGGCGATCGCCGCGCTCGACGCGGATCTCCGTGATCAGCGGAACACCCGCAACCCGGGCACCACCGCCGATTTGACCTGTGCCGCGTTGTTCGTCGCTATTATTGAAGGTGGCTGGGACCGCTGACGGGAGGAGCGCCGTGTCGAGCAGCTTTCGCGTGCAGGTGAGCAAGGATTATCTGGTTTTCGCCTCCGCCCACTTCATCACCTTCCGCGGCCACCAGTGCGAGACGCTGCACGGGCACAACTACCGGGTCGGCGTGGCCGTCGAAGGATCGGTGGATGCCGAGACCATGTTCGTGCTCGACTTCAGCGTGCTGAAGCAGATCACCCGTGCGCTGGTGGATCAGATCGACCACAAGGTCCTCCTTCCGGAGCTCAATCCCAAGCTGGGCTATCGGGAAGAGGGCAACCGGATCGCCGTGGACTACTTCGGCGAGCCGACCTACGTGTTTCCTCGGGCGGACTGCGCCCTCCTTCCCATTCCGAACACCACCGCGGAGATGCTGGCGCAGTATCTCGGCACCAAGGTGCGCGAAGAACTGACCCGGGGCGGCTACCGGCACCTGACCCTGTTGGAGATCGAAGTCGAGGAGAACTACGGGCAGGCCGCCACCTACCGCGAGGCGCTGGCGCTCGACTGACTCGACGGCACGGCGAAGGCCCGGACGTCGGCTGCTCCGATGCGTCCCGTATGGAGCGCCGTCGCCAGCAATACGCCATCGCAGCCGGTATCGCGAATCCGGTCGAGCTCGCGCCGGTCCGCGACGCCACCCCCGGCGAGGAGCCGCTCCGAAGGGAACGCACGGCGGAGCGCCTCGAGCAGCGCCAGGTCCACCCCACCGGCGGTTCCGACCCGACCCACATCGAGCACCAGCAGTGTTCGTGCGCCTGCCGCCACCGCCCGCGCGGCGATGTCCATGGCGGTGCGCTCCTGCCCCTGGTTGGCCGAGTGAAGCATGGGACGGCCCAGGTGGAGGTCGAGACCGAAGATCACGCGCTCCTGCCCCGCGGCGACGACGATGGCTGCAAGGTCCTCCATGCGGCGAAGCGTCTCGAGACCGACGACCGCGCGGCCCACGCCCATCGCCAGGAGATCGAGCGCGGCGGCTGCGCCGGCAATGCCGGCATCCACCATCAGGGCGCAGGGGGCGGCGGCCCGCGCCAGGTCCTGGTGGAGGCGTGGACGCGTCGCGCGACCTTCGATCGCGTCGAGGTCGGCCACGTAGCATTCGCGTGCACCCAGCACGTCGCGGTACGCCACGACGAGCGCGACGGGATCACCGCCGCGACCGGGTGTCAGCGTCGACTCGACCGTCGCGTATCGCGCGCGATCCCCCGCCCTGGCCTGCACGGCACGGCCGTGCATCAGATCCAGCACCGGGATGAGCATCATGACCCATTCTAGCACCGTCCTCCTCGGCTGGGACGTCGGCGGGGTGAATACCAAGGCGGCGCGGGTAGACCTGGAAGGGGGCCGGCCCACCCTCACGGCCGCGGCCTCCGCGGCACTGGAGATGGAGCGGAGCTCCACCGATCTGGTGCCGACGCTGCGCCGCCTTGCGGAGCGGCTCGGTGGCGCGCCGGCAGCGCACGCGGTGACCATGACAGCGGAGCTCTCCCAGGCATTCCGGACCAAGCGCGAGGGCGTGGAATTCGTGCTCGATGCCATGGCGGCGGCCTTCCCGGGTGAGCCGGTGAGCGTCTACGGAATCGAAGGTGAATTTCTCGACCCCGCCGACGCGCGCGGGCGACCCCTCGAGATCGCCGCCGCCAACTGGGCCGCGACCGCCCGCTTCGTCGGCCAGCAGATGCCGGACTGCCTCCTGGTGGATATCGGTACCACCACCACCGACGTCATCCCCCTCCTGGGTGCCGAGCCGGTGACGGTGGGCCGGACCGACCCCGAGCGTCTCTTGAGCGGCGAGCTGGTGTACACCGGGGCGCTACGCACGCCGGTCGAGGCGGTCTCCCGCGGGGTTCCGCTGTGGGGCGGTCTGTGCCCCCTCGCGGCCGAGCGGTTCGCCCTGATCGGCGATGTGTACCTGTGGCTGGGGGCACTGGAGGCCGATGACTACACCGTGGCCACACCGGACGGCCGGCCGGCCACACGCGAGTTCGCCGGCGAGCGGTTGGCCCGCGCGGTCTGCGCCGATGCGGAGATGCTGGACGAGGAGGCGATCGGGACCATCGCCCGCGCGCTGGCGGAGGCCCAGGTCCTGCTGGTCGCGGAGGCCGTGCGGCGGGCGCACGCGCGGCACGCGCGGATCACCACCGCGGTGGTCACCGGGCTCGGCGATTTCATCGCGGCGGAAGCTGCCCGCCGGCAGGGACTCGACGTGAGTCACCTCGCGGATCGGATCGGCGATGCCGCGCGCACCGCGCCGGCCGCGGCGGTCGCGTGGCTGCTGGCCGAAGCGATTGTCACCCCGTGAGGCCGCTCGTCATCAAGGTCGGCGGTGGATTGCTCGGCATCCCGGGCGCGCTCCGCGAAGTCTGTGCGGCGATCGGGGTGCTGGGACGGCAGCAGGCGGTGGTGGTGGTGCCGGGAGGCGGCCCGCTGGCCGACCTGGTGCGCGAGCTGGACCGAACCGTCGGCCTCTCGGACGACGCGTCGCACTGGATGGCGATTCTCGCCATGGATCAGTACGCCCACCTGCTGGCGGAGCGCATCGAGGGCGCGACGCTGGTGGAGGAGCCGGGCGGGATCGCGGCGACACTGGGAGCCGGACGGGTGGCGGTGCTGGCGCCCTCGCGCTGGCTGCGCGCGGCGGACCCGCTCCCGCACAGCTGGGACGCGACCAGCGACAGCGTGGCGGCGTTCGTCGCCGGGGCGCTCGACGCGAAGCGCCTGGTGCTGGTGAAACCGGCGGATGTCGGAGAGGAAGGCGTGGACCGGTGCTTCGTGACGGTGGTGCCGGCGGGATTGGAGGTGGACGTGATTGCCTGGGAGGGGCTCAGGCTCCTTCGCTTCCCCCAGGACGACGGACCCTCGTCAGGCCGCTCCCACTGACCGTATCCGCCTCGAGCCCGGCTTCGCCCCGTTCCGCTTCACCAGCAGCTCCGCGAAGCGATCGGCCGTCACCGGCCGGCTGAAGAAATACCCCTGCATCTCGTCGCATCCCTGCTCCCGCAGCAGTTTCACGTGCGCGTCGGTCTCCACCCCCTCCGCCGTCACCGTAAGGCCGAGGGCGTGGCCCAGCGCGATGATCGCGGTGGAGATGGCGGCGTCGTCCGGATCGCTGGTGATATCCCGGATGAAGGCGCGATCGATCTTCAGCGTATCGAGCGGGAAGTGCTTGAGGTAGCTGAACGACGAATACCCGGTGCCGAAGTCGTCCACCGACAGGTGCAGGCCCATGGCGCGGAGGGCGTGCAGCACGTCGGTGCCCTCCTTCTGATGGTTCACCAGCACCGTCTCGGTCAATTCCAGGCCCAGATACCGGGAGTCGAGCCCGGTGTCACGGAGGATTCGAACCACCCCGTCGGTCATGGCGCGGGTGAGCTGGCGGCTGGAGAGGTTCACCACGACGCGGACCGGCGTCAGTCCGGCCCGCTGCCAGGCGAGATTCTGGGCGCACGCGGTCCGCAGGACCCACTCGCCCAGCGGAACGATCAGCCCGTTCTCTTCCGCCAGCGCGATGAATTCCGAGGGCAGCAGCAGGCCGAGATCCGGGTGACGCCAGCGCACCAGGGCTTCGGCGGACACGGGCGATCCCGTGACGGCATCCACGATCGGCTGGTAGTGCACTTCGAACTCCTCCCGCTCCAGCGCCCGGCGCAAGGAATTCTCCAGCGTGAGGCGCTTCAGTGCGGTCGCGTTCATGGACCGGGAGTAAGCCTGATAGCTGTTGCCCCCCTGCTCCTTCGCCTTGTACATCGCCGTGTCGGCGTGCATCAGCAGGCTCTCGAGATCCTCGCCGTCGAAGGGATACACGGCGATCCCGATGCTCGCGTTCACGAAGATCTCGTGGCTTTCGATCCGGAACGGATGGGCCAGGCTGGAGAGAATGCGGCGGGCCAGTTTTCCGGCGTCCTCGGGGTCGTCGAGCCCCGGCATGATGACGGTGAACTCGTCGCCGCCCAGCCGCGCCACCTCGGGATCGAGCGCGTCCATCGCGGGGCCGACCTCGTCCGCGCGCTCCCGGCAGGACGACCGGAGCCGGCCCGCCACCTGCTGCAGCAGCTGGTCGCCGGCCTCATGGCCGAGGGTGTCGTTGATCCGGCTGAAGTGGTCGAGATCGATGAAGAAGGCGGCGACCAGGGCCCCCGCTCGCCGCGCCTCCTCCAGCGCATTCGCCAGGCGCTCCTTGTAGGACAATCGATTGGGCAGACCGGTGAGGCTGTCGTAGTAGGCCAGGCTTCGCACCTGCTCCAGCATCCGCGCGTTTGCCAGCGCCACCGCCGCCTGGTCCGCGAGGCGCCGGACCTGCATCCGCGCGTCGGGATCGGCCGCGCTCTCGGCCCCGTCCGCCAACGCGATGACACCGACCAGGTGACTCTGGAAGCGGAGCGGCAGAACGAAGAACGCGTGGCGGCCCGGCTCCATGAGCGGCGCCACGTAGGGTGGGACCCAGTCCCCGTCCACCGGCACGACGGTGGTCGCATCGGGTCCCTCGAGCAGTTCCTGCACGTCATCGGAGCGGAGATCCACGCGGACGTGGGCCCGCCTGGCGTTCGCATAGTCGTGGATCAGGCTCGGCAGCGACTTGGCGCCGTCCGGCGTCATGAGCGTCACGCTGACCGCGGCGCAAGGGTAGACGTCGGGAAGTCGGGCCAGCAGGGTCGCGACGATCTCGCTGGCGCTGGTGGCGGACAGCACGGCGCGGTCGATCTCGGCGGCCGTCGCCAGGGCCTGGAACTGCCGGTCGAGCTGGGCGGCCATCGCATTGAAGGACGCGCCCAGCTCCTCGAACTCGTCCCGGCTCCGGATCGACACCCGGCTGCCGAAGTCCCGGTCCGCGATGCGCCTGGTGCCCTGCTGCAGCTCGCGCAGCGGGACCAGGCTTCGGCGGATGCGGTCCACGCTGAGCAACAGCACCAGAGCGGTGGAGGCGAACACGATCAGAAGGAGCGTGTCGGTGAAGGCCGACACCGGTCCCATGACCTCCCTCAGGGAATGCCCCAGCACGAGGCTCCAGGTGGGCGCGGCGAACACCTCGTCGAGCAGAATCGGCCAGGTGGACGTGACATACGGCTCGCGGTCGAGGCTGGCGAGTGAATCGGCGTCGGGCGTGGCATCGAGGCCAAGGGTCTGGAACGCGGAGTGCACCCCGGCGACCGAGCTCACCAGCACGTGGCCGCTGTCGTCCTTCACCGTGAGAATGGTCCCGGAGGCGATCAGGCTCTGATCGAACGTGGCCCACAGATAGTCGGCGTTGATCTCGCCGATGAGCAGGCCGCGTACGGGCGAACGGCGCGATCCGCCCTCCATCCGCCGAACCAGGAACGTCCGCGTGACTTGTCCCTCACCGTGCACCGACGCGAGCAACGGGAGGCCGTCCGCGAGATCGGTGAGGTTGCGTCTGGTCAGCCTCGGGAGCCGGCCCAATCTGCCGACGATGGGAATGCGAACGCTGTCGTCTCCCACGAACTCGAGGGCGACGAAGCGTCGGCCCGACGGATCGACCCCGGGAACCGCCGGGCTCGAATCCCGGTCCGTCCTGGCGCTGAGGATCGCCTCGTGGGGGAAATTTCGGAGCGTGGCGTCGAGCAACAGCAGCCGCTCGAAGATCGCGGTCCCGAAAGTCTTGCTGGCCTGATGGAGACGAGTCTCGCTCTGGGTGATCAGGTAGCGGGTGACGTGCCGGTACGAGACGGTGGCCACCACGGCGGTGGGAAGCACCGCGCAGCCCACGAAGAGCACCAGGAGCCTGCGACCGAATCTGCTCTTCAGGGGGCCGGGGTGCGGCAACAGAATCGTATCCAGAGTCGGGGGTCCCCGCTCGGGGCAATACTCATGCCCTCGAGCCGCGACCCCTACATAGGTTCAGAACAACAACTTGGAGCCATTTTCGAGGCCCCTCCTGATCCCGGGTTCTCGCGTTCTGCCAAGAGGGTCGAGCGGGCTTTGATCGGTGCCGTTGGCCGAGAGCAAACGCTCATCTCGCAGGCGCGACCGGGTGAGTACGGACTCGCACCTGCTCCGCGAGACGGCGGACGAGAGCCGTATCCACCGATCCCTCCCTTCCTCCACGACACGCGGCACCGCGCACGCCGACCACATCCGCGATCCGGTCCAGACGGGCGAGGGTGTCGGCGTCCAGGCTTCCCGCGATCGCGACCAGCATGCCTGCCGACCGGGCCGCATCCGCCAGCGAGCGCAAGCCGTGTGCATCGATGCATGACAACAATCCTCCGCCGGCCTTTGCCCATGTGTCGACCAGGAATGCCTGGGCGCCGGCATCGATGGCGGCATTCAATACCTCTTCCGGCTCGGGTGAGCCGGCACGCTCGTGGTCCGCATACGCCACCGGGACGACGACTGGCCGGACCGACACGGCACCGGTCACCTCGAGCGCGGCGCCGATCGTCCGCGTCACGACGGTCGGTGATCGCTGGCCGGCGAATCCCAGCTTGAGATAGAGCGGCGCGCGACGAGGACATGCATCGAGGACACCCACGGCCCGGCGCACGGCATCCGCCGCGACTGCCACGGTAGCGAAGTCACCCAGCGCTACGCTGAGCGGCACGGTCGGTGGCACGGCCGCCGCGATCGCTCGCAGCACCTCCGGGTCAACCGCGCCGAGGGATCCCCGAGCCGGTTCCTTGGCGTCGATGATGTCGGCTCCGCCGGCAAGGGCCGGAGAGACCTCGGCCGCCGCTCGCACGCTCACCAACAACCGCATCGCCGCTCCTTGTGAGATGCTAAGGTCCTGATATGTTAGGATTTATGAAGTTAGCCGCGGCTCGGGTCGGAGGGGAGACGTGACCCTGAACGGAAAGGCCGTCGTGGTGACCGGCGGCTCCAGCGGAATCGGCCGTGCAATCGCCCGGCGCTGCGCCGGAGCCGGGGCAGACGTCCTCATCTCATATCGCCGGAACCGCGCCGGCGCGGAAGAGGCGGCCGCCGAGATACGGAGCGGTGGCCGGCGGGTCGAAGTGGTGCAGGCCGACATATCCCGCGAGCCGGACATCGCCACCCTCGCGCGAGCCGCGAGCGAAAAGCTCGGCCGGGTGGATGTCTGGATCAACAACGCCGGCGCCGACATCCTGACCGGCGAGGGGGCCCGGCTCACTCCCATCCAGAAGCTCGACCTGCTGCTCGCGGTGGACGTGCGCGGCACCGTGCTGGCCTCGTGGGCCGCGGCGAATCTGATGGGGGAGCAGGGCCAGGGCGGGGTGATCATCAACATGTCGTGGGATCACGTCCTGCTCGGCATGGCCGGCGAGAACCCGGTGCTCTACTCCACGGCGAAGGGCGCGGTGATGAGCTTCAGCAAGTCGCTCGCCCGCGAGCTGGCGCCCGGAATCCGGGTGAACATCCTCGCGCCCGGCTTCATCGAGACCGCGTTCGGCCAGGACGCCGACTCGCGCTTTCGGCGGGAGGTCGTGGAGCTGACGCCGCTCGGGCGATGGGGCACGCCGGACGACATCGCGGGGGCCGCCCTCTTCCTGGCCTCGGATGATGCGAAGTTCATGACAGGGCAGATGATCATGGTGAACGGCGGAGTGGTGTAGTCATACAAAAGGAGACGACATGCCTGCGACCAAAGAGCGGACCTACAACGACACGGAGATCGCGGAAAAGCTGAAGGCCCTTCCCGGATGGTACTTCGAGGATGGCTGGATCCGGCGGGTGTACAAGACGGACGGTTGGCCCACCACGCTGATGTTGGTCAACTCGGTCGGCTACCTGGCGGAGGCGGCGTACCATCACCCGGATCTCACCGTCACCTGGGGACGAATCACGGTGAAGCTCCAGAACCACGCGGCGGGAGGCATCACCGACAAGGACTTCGAGCTGGCCGCCAAGATCGAGGAGGTCGCACTGTGGCGTCCCCAGGGCGGCGCCCTGGAAGGCACGCCGAACAAGTGGGTCCGATCGGGAGATCCCCGATAGGCGGGTCGGCGGGGCAGCCGGGCGGCGGGGCCGCGGCTCCGGACCGGGGCGGCGAGCCCCGCCGTGTTCTGTTCGTCACCGGCAAGCTCGCGGAGCCTTCGCTCCGCCGTGTGCTGGAGGAGATGCAGCCGGCGTTCGAGACCCACGTCGCCGTCATGAAGATCACGGTCGCGGCGTTGATGACGACGCCGTGGATCGCGCGATTTCTCGAGGTTCCGCCGGGCACCGATCTCGTGCTCATCCCCGGCCTTTGCGAGGGAGATGTGGAGGCGCTCCGGGAGCGCTTCGGCGTACGGGTGGAAAAGGGCCCGAAGGACCTGCGCCAGATCCCCCGCTACTTCGGCCAGGCCGCGGCCGCCGCGGAGTACGGCGCCTACAGCATCGAGATTCTCGCCGAGATCAACAACGCCCCCAAGCTCACCGCCGAGGCCGTCATGGCCTCGGCCGAGTACTTCAGGTCGAGCGGTGCGGACCTGATCGACGTCGGCTGCACGCCGGGCCTGGAGTTCCCCGGACTCGGCGCCGTCGTTCGGGCGCTGCGGCGTGCCGGGATGCGGGTCAGCATCGACAGCTTCGACCGCGGCGAGATCCTGACCGCGGTGGAGGCCGGCGCCGAGATGGTGCTGAGCGTCAACCGGTCCAACCTCGATGTGGCGCGGGAGCTCGCGGGCACGGGCGCGACCGCCGTGGTGATCCCCGATCTCGGCGAAGGCATCGAGACCCTGGAACCGACGATCGAGGCGCTCGAGGAGTGGGGCGTGCCCTACCTGCTGGACCCCATCATCGAGCCGATCGGTTTCGGCTTCATGGCCTCCCTGGAGCGCTACGCCGAAGTGCACCGCCGCTACCCCGACGCCGGGCAGCTCATGGGCATCGGCAACATCACCGAGCTGACCAGCGCGGACAGCACCGGCGTCAACGCCGTGTTGATCGGGATTTGCCAGGAGCTCGGCGTGCGCGCGGTGCTGACCACCGAGGTCATCCCGTGGGCCCGAGGCGCGGTGCAGGAGATCGACATCGCCCGGCGACTGATGCATCACGCGATCAGCCACCGGACCCTTCCCAAGGGAGTCGACGACCGCCTGATCACGGTCAAGGACCCCGAGATCCTGGCGTACGACGAGGCCGAGCTGCGCCGGCTCCACCAGGCGGTCACCGATCCCAACTTCCGGATCTTCGCCGACCACGCGGCGATCACCGTCTTCAACGACTCGATCTTCGTGCGGGGCGACGACATTCAGGAGATCTTCTCGCAGCTCGGCGTGGACGAAGCCACCCACGCCTTTTACCTGGGCCGGGAGCTGATGAAGGCGAAGCTCGCGATCACGCTGGGAAAGACGTACCGCCAGGAAGGTGCGCTCGCCTGGGGTTATCTCACGCCGCCGGACGACGTGAAGTCCGAGCACGTGAAACTGACGGCCCGGAGGAAGCGGGGCGGCGGGACGGCGGGGGGGCGGGGCCGCGAGACATGACGGAGCTCGTGCCGCTGGTCGAGCCGCTGGAGGCACCAGGGGACCCGGCGGAGGTGGCGGAGCGATTTCTCGATCTGCCCTACCTCCTGTTCCTCGACAGTGCCACCGGGACGGGCAGCGGATCGGCCGAGGCGCATGGGCTCGGCCGGTTCTCTTTTCTGTCGGCCGACCCGGCGATCGTGGTGCGGAGCAAGGGCACCACGATCGAAGTGCTGCGGGACGGCGCGTGGCGCAGGTCCGAGGGCGACGCCCTCCGCATCGTCCGCGAGATGCTGAGCGAATCCCGGATCGAGCCGGTTCCCGGCCTGCCTCCGTTTCAGGGGGGCGCGGCAGGCTACATCGGCTACGACTACGGCGCGGTGCTGGAGCGGATTCCGCCCACCCGCTACGACGATCTCGCGCTGCCGGACGTGGTGCTCGGGCTCTACGACTGGGTCATCGCGTGGGATCACCAGGCGGGCCGGGCATGGATCATCTCGCTCGGCCTTCCGGGCGGCGGGCCGGATCGGGAGCGCAGGGCACGGCAGCGGCTGGAGATGGTCCGCCGCCGCACGGCGGGGCAGCGGGGCAGCGGGGCAGATGACTCCGTGCACCCTCGGCCGGAAAGCGTGCGATCGTCGTCGGGCGGCCCCGCGGCCCCGCGGCTCCGCGCTCCCTCCTACCCCGTCACCACCTTGGACTCGGCGGCCGCCATCGGCCTCCGGTCCACTTTCACCCACCGCGGGTACCTCGATGCGGTGGCCAAGGTGCGTGAGTACATCGTCGCGGGCGACATCTTCCAGGCCAACCTCTCCCAGCGCTTCCAGGCACCCATCCCCGAGCCGCCGTTCGAGGTGTACCGCCGGCTGCGCCGGCGGAATCCGGCGCCGTTCGCCGCTTACCTCGGCTTCGACGACCTCCTCGTCCTGAGCGCCTCTCCCGAGCGCTTCCTGCGGCTCGATCACGAGCGACGGGTGGAGACTCGACCGATCAAGGGGACCCGCCCGCGCGGGCTGGTGCCGATGCACGACGCGGCGCTGGGCCGCGCGCTGGCGGAGAGCGAGAAGGATCGCGCCGAGAACCTGATGATCGTGGACCTTCTGCGCAACGACCTGAGCCGAGTGTGCCGCCCGGGAACGGTGCGGGTCCCGGAGCTGTTCGCCCTGGAGCAGCATCCGACCGTGCATCACCTGGTGTCCACCGTGGTGGGAGAGCTGGAGCCCGCCGGCGACGCGGTGGACCTGGTGCGTGCGGCGTTTCCCGGGGGGTCGATCACGGGGGCGCCGAAGGTGCGTGCGATGGAGATCATCGCCGAGCTGGAGCCCACGCGGCGAGGTGTGTACTGCGGCGCGATCGGCTACCTCAGCGCCAGCGGCGCCATGGACACCAGCATCGTGATCCGCACGTTCGTGGCCCGCGGGGGCGAGCTATACTTTCAAGCCGGCGGCGGCATCGTGGCCGACTCCGATCCGGAGCTGGAGTATCGCGAGACGCTCGACAAGGCGCGGGGGCTGATCGAGACGCTGCATGATTCTCCTCATCGATAACTACGACTCCTTCGTCTACAACCTGGCCCGCTACGTCCGGGAGCTGGGCGAAACACCCCTGGTGCGCCGGCACGACGCGATGACGGTGGACGACGTCCTCGAGCTCGCGCCGTCCCACGTGATCATCTCCCCCGGGCCCTGCACCCCGGCGGAGGCGGGCATCTCCACGGACGTCGTGCGGTACGTGGGTCCGACCATTCCGGTGCTGGGCGTCTGTCTCGGCCACCAGTGCATCGGCAGCGCGTACGGCGGGGAGATCGTGCGCGCGGGCCGGCCGATGCACGGCAAGACATCCAGGATCCATCACGGCGGCACCGATCTCTTCCGCGGCCTTCCGAGCCCCTTTCTGGCGTCGCGCTATCACTCGCTGGTGATCTCCCCGGCCTCGGTGCCGCCGGAGCTCGAGGTCACCGCGACGTCGGAGGACGGCGAGATCATGGCGGTGCGGCACGCGACGCATCCGGTGTACGGGGTGCAGTTCCACCCCGAGTCGGTGCTCACCGAGCACGGCTACCGGATGCTCGACCACTTCCTGCACGGCGTGCCCGACACGCCGCGCGAGCTTCCGCCCGCGGCGGACCACCTGCTCGCCGCGCGGCCCAGGGCGAGCGCCTCCCTCGCCGCCGACCCGCCACCCGTGGACCTGGTCCGGTGATCATCGAGACCATCGTGACATCGCTGGCCCCGGACGGCGCGATCAACTTCGCGCCGATGGGCGTGGAGTGGGGTGAGGACTCCCTGGTGCTGAAGCCGTTCCTGGAGACGACGACGTTCCGGAACGTGAGCGGCAGCGGAGCGGCCGTGGTCAACCTCACCGACGATGTGATGCTCTTCGCGCAGGCCGCGATCTCCAGTCCGCAGTTTCCCTCCTTCCCCGCGGAGGTGGTGCGCGGTGTCGTCCTCGAGGCCGCCTGTTCCTGGCGCGAGCTGGAGGTGGTCAGTGTGGACGACACGCCGCCCCGCTCGCGGATCGAGACCCGGGTGGTCCACCGGGGCCGGCGGCGGGAGTTTCTCGGCTTCAACCGCGCGCGCCACGCGGTGCTGGAGGCGGCGATCCTGGCGACCCGCACCCACCTGATCCCGGCGGAGCAGATCCGCGATGAGCTCGCCAGGTTGCAGGTGATCGTGGACAAGACCGCGGGTCCTCGCGAGCACGAGGCGATGACCCTGCTGACCGAGTATGTCCGCGGCCGATAGCGTGTTCGTCCGGACCGGCGCCCGGCTCCATTTCGGAGTGTTGGATCTCCGCGGGGCGCTGGGGCGGCGGTTCGGCGGGCTGGGGGCCGCGATTCCCTCCCCATCGCTGCTGCTCGAGGGGGCCCGGACACCGGGCGGCGTCGTGGCCGAAGGGCCCGATGCCACGCGGGCGGCCGAGTTCGCCCGGCGGTTTCTGGCGTTCCACGGGCTCCCCGACGGTGCGCGGCTGGTGGTTCACGAGCGGATTCCGGCCCACAGCGGCCTCGGCTCGGGCACCCAGTTGGGGCTCGCCGTGGCCCGGGCGCTTGCCGAGCTGCACGGGCTTCCCTCGGAGTCCACCGAGCTGGCCCGCGCGGTCTCCCGCGGCCACCGGTCGGCGATCGGCACCTGGGCCTTCGCGCTCGGGGGCTTCATCGTGGAGGGCGGCCGCAGGCCGGGTGAGGACGGCATCGCGCCGCTGATCGGCCGGTTCGACATGCCCCGAGAGTGGCGTTGTGTGGTGGCCGTCCCTCCGGGAGATCCCGGACTCAGCGGCGAGGCCGAAGCGGCCGCCTTCGAGCGGCTCCCGCCGCCAGTGGAGGCGGAGGTGGAGCGGGTTTCCCATCTCGTGCTGATGCAACTCCTTCCCGCGCTGGTAGAAGCGGACCTGGGCAGCTTCGGTGACGCGCTGTCGGCCGTTCAGCGGATCACCGGAAGCTGGTTCGCGCCGCAGCAGGGGGGAGTGTTCGCTCCCGGGCCGGGTGCGGGATTGATCCGACAGATGGCGGCCTGGGGGGCCGCCGGCGTGGGGCAAAGCTCCTGGGGCCCCGCCGTCTACGGTCTGGTGGAGGGTAGAGATGCCGGTCGCGCGATGGCCGAACGGTGCCGGGAGTTCCTCGCGGGAAAAGGGCTCGTCTTCGAAGGCGGATTCGCCGGAACCGGGGCCCGGGTGGCGTGGGGCGGACCCCCGGGCTGGAATGATTGACAGTTCATTTTTCAGGCTGTATACTGGCCCACCTAAGCCTCCCGTAGTCGGCGACTTGGCCGGTTCCGAACTCGGGTTTGGCGCCAACGGTTTCCGCGCGCCACGCAGCACCAGCAGGAACCGGAAGCAGCTCCAGCGGTCTCATTAGAGGGAGCCGCCTCCCCCGACTGAAGTCCATTTCTGATACATCGTGGTTCAGCGGCGTCGCTGAGGAATATGATGGGCGTATTCCCGTTGGCGGATACCTTGAGTTTCTCTTCGAATCCTCCGTTGTCTCACGGTGGCAATTGGCATGCGCGGACCAGTGGATGGACCGAAGAGGTCTGGTGGTATCCTCACCCCACGACGACTCCTGGCCGCAACGCCGCCGCAGTGCACTCTCCGATCCACTACATTGCCACTCCACTCGCCCTCATGCGGTGCCCCGACACCGACCCGTCCGCTCGTACCGCGAGCGCCGGGCGCTACATCCGGCTGGCCCCGGCGATTCGACCATCGGATCGGACCGCTGGATCTGCCGCCGAGCGCGGGCCACCGTCCGCCACCTCCCGCATGCCGTCACGTGCAGCACCGGCATGCATGCGGCACTCGAGCCCAGTCGCCGCTCCCGCAGTCCTCGTGTTCGCAGCAGGTGGCACCCGATTGCAGTAGAGCAGTAGAATCACCCTTCATCCTGAGGTCAGTTATGAACCGTTTCACGCAGAAGGTGCTGTCTGGCGGGATCGCGGCGGGCCTGTCGTTGGCCGTCGTGGCCTCCGCCAACGCCCAGGCGGCGCGCTCGGGGGCATGGACCCTGAACGCTCCTGAGGGCGAATGGCACATGACGGGCCGTGATTACAGCTTGCAGCGCTTCAGCCCGCTCAAGCAGATCACGACCTCGAACGTGGCCGAGCTGCGGCCGGTCTGGTCGTTCTCGACCGGCACGCTGCGCGGGCACGAGGGCAACGCCCTCGTCATCGGCAACGTGCTGTACATCCACACCAGCTTCCCCAACATCGTGTACGCCCTCGACCTCTCGAAGCCCGGCGCGCCGCAGATCTGGAAGCACGTGCCGAACCAGTCGCCCGACGCGATTCCCATCGCGTGCTGCGACCTGGTGAACCGGGGCCTGGCGTATCACCCGAGCGGGAAGATCTTCATCCAGCTCCTCCAGGGCGAGCTGCTCGCGCTCGATGCCAAGACCGGCAAGGAGCTGTGGAAGGTGCGGCATCCGGACAAGTCCGGCGCCGGCACCGAGGCGACCGGCTACAAGCAGGGCGCCACGATGACCAACGCCCCGATCGTGATCAAGGACATCGTCATCGCCGGCATCTCCGGTGGTGAGTTCGGCGTCCGCGGCCGCGTCTCGGCGTTCAACGTCAACGACGGCAAGCACATGTGGACCGGCTACTCGACCGGCCCCGACAGCGAAGTGCTCATCTCCGGCGACGCCAACGCCAACTATCCTTCCCACAAGGGCAAGGACCTCGGCGTGTCGACCTGGGAAGGCGACGAGTGGAAGCGGGGCGGCGGCACCACCTGGGGCTGGTACTCCTACGACCCCGAGCTCAACCTCTTCTACTACAGCACCGGTAACCCGGGCAGCTGGAACCCCGATCAGCGCCCCGGCGACAACAAGTGGTCCATGACCATCTTCGCCCGCAACCCGGAAAACGGGCAGGTGAAGTGGGCGTACCAGATGACGCCGCACGATGAGTGGGACTATGACGGCGTCAACGAGAACGTCCTCTTCGAGAGCGGCGGGAAGAAGCTGCTGGCGCACTTCGATCGTAACGGCTTCGGCTACACGCTCGATCGCACCAACGGCAAGCTGGTCGTGGCCGAGCCCTACGGTCCGGTCAACTGGGCCAAGCGGGTCGATCTGACCACGGGCGTGCCGGAGAAGGATCCCCGGTACGGCACCACCTCGAAGAAGAACACCGAGGGCATCTGCCCCGCGGCGATCGGCTTCAAGGATCAGCAGCCCGCGGCGTACTCGCCGGTCACCGGCTACTTCTACGTGCCGGCCAACCACATCTGCATGGACTACGAAGGTGTGGAAGTGAAGTACACCGCTGGTCAGCCCTACGTCGGCGCCATCGTCCGGATGTTCCCTGGCCCGGGTGGTCACCGCGGCCGGTTCATCGCCTGGGATCCGATGAAGGGCAAGGTCGTCTGGGAAGCCAAGGAAGGGCTCGCGGCGTACGGCGGCGCGCTCACCACGGCCACCGGCCTCGTCTTCTACGGCACCATGGAAGGCTGGCTGAAGGCGCTCGACCAGAAGACCGGCAAGACCCTGTGGCAGTACAAGACCCCGTCGGGCATCATCGGCAACCCGATGACCTACACGGGTCCGGACGGCCAGCAGTACGTGTCCGTCCTCTCCGGCATCGGCGGCTGGGCCGGCATCGGCGTGGCCGCGGGTATCGGCGCTGAGGATCCGACCGCCGGTCTCGGCGCGCTCGGCGCCTTCGGCGACGCGGGCCAGTTCAGCACCCAGGGCGGCGTCATGACCGTCTTCGGGCTGAAGAACATGGCCGTCAAGTAGACCGCACCACGGGGCCGGAGGCTATCCTCCGGCTCCGGCAGGGCTAGATTACGAGTAGTGCACGGCGCCGATCCCAGGGGCGCGCAGTTGCGCCCCTGAGGTCGGCGTTGTCGTTCCACGAATGGAGGGCAGAATGCTTCACTCACCCGCCGGCCGCGTGGTGTTCGTGGTCCTGGCCGCGCTGGCGTTTTCCGCCGGCCCGGGAGCCGCGCAGGAGCTGCACACCAACCAGCTGAAGCCGGGATTGCTCCGGATCTGCGCCGATCCGGACAACATGCCCCTGTCGAATCAGAAGGGCGAAGGGTTCGAGCAGAAGATCGCGGAACTGATCGGCAAGGAGTGGAATACCAAGATCGAGTACGCCTGGTGGCCGGTGCGGCGGGGATTCTTCAGCCGCGCGCTCAACGGCCGCTATTGCGACGTGGCGATCGAGGCGCCTTCAGGACTCGACATGGCCGGGGTGACCAAGCCCTACTTCCGCTCCGGCTACGTGTTCCTCACCCGCAAGGACAGCGGCCTCGATGTCAAGTCGCTCGCCGATCCCCGGCTCAAGAAGCTGAAGATCGGCGTGAACCTCCTCCACTCCGACGCCGAGAACACCCCGCCCGCCATGGCGCTGAGCCGCTACGGCGTGGTCGGCAACCTCACCGGCTACAGCACCTTCTACACCGACGAGGATCGCCCCGAGGACATCGTCGAGGCGGTGGCGAAGAAGGAAGTGGATATCGCGATCGTGTGGGGCCCGCTGGCGGGATACTTCGCCAAGAGATCGCCAACCCCGCTGGTCGTCACGCCGCTGGCCGAGCGGGATTCGCTGAGCGACTTCCCCTTCCGGTTCAACATCGCGATGGGCGTCCGGCGTCGCGACACGGAGCTGCGCGACAGCCTCGACGCCCTGCTCACGCGCAAGCAGCCGGAAATTCAGGCGATCCTCCAACAGTACAACGTCCCGGTGTTCCCGATCGTCGAGGAGAACGCCGGCGACGACGACGACGGGCCGCCCGCGAAGCCCACCGGCTGACGCACGACCGTTCCCGACGAATTCACTCCGCCGCCGGCCCCCGGGGCCGGCGGATCTCGATCCTATAGCGTGAAAGGACCGACTCAGAGCATGCGCACACCTTTCTCCGCCACGCTTCGCCGTCTGGTCGCGGGTACCGGTGTCCTCTTCGCCGCGCTGGCGCTCACCACCCGGGCCGAGGCCCAGGAGCTCCGTGACCAGTACCACCAGGCACCGAGAGACACCGTCGATCAGGCCACCTACGACGGCTGGAAGCAGTTCAACCTGAACTGTGCCCGTTGCCACGGGGAGGACGTGCTGGGCACGACCATCGCCCCGCACCTGATCATGTCGCTGAAGCCCGATGGCCCGATCAACACCAGGGAGGCCTTCCTCCAGGTGGTCTGCGCCGGCCGCCCGGAGAAGGGCATGCCCGCCTGGTGTGCGCTGGGCATGGACCCCGCGACCATCGAGAAAGTCTACTCCTACGTGAAGGCGCGAAGCGACGGCAAGATGTCGCCCGGCCGGCCGGCGCGAAAAGAGGGTTGAGCGCCGGTGTCACCCTAGCGCAGCGAAGGGGGCCATGCTCGATATGGCCCCCTTCGCTGCGCTCAGGGTGACACCCGGCGGCATGTGACGCAACCGCGTCGCCCGCGTACCAAGTCGCATGGCCAACTCTCCGGGGGGCGGATATGTTCCCGAATCGAGCCCTGTCCTGCGGTCCTGGGCAGGGGCGCTGGCGTCGGAACCGATCGAGGTGGCTATGGGAGCTGGAATCGTCGCGGGAATCTGGATGGTCGGGGCGCTCCGCTCGATCACCCCCGTTGCGGCCGATACCCCCGCGGTGCGGCTCGACGCCGCCCAGGTGGCCCAGCGGCTGGCGGCGGCGGAGGGCTCGGCACCCGATCTCTCCCGCACCGACCTCAGCGGGCTGGACCTGACCGGCGTGGACTTCAAGAGCGCCAACCTCACAGGGGCCCGGTTGGTCGGTGCCAAGCTGGCGGGCGCCAACCTGTTCAGCTGTGACCTGACCGACGCCGTGGCCGCCGACGCGGTGCTCACCAAGGCCAACATGGACGGCACCGTGTTGCGCCGGGCCGACCTCCAACGGGCCAACATGGAAGGTGCGAGCCTCTTCGCCACCATCCTGGAGAAGACCAACCTCGCGGGCGCCAACCTGGCCGGAACCCGCATCATCGGGTATCTCCGCAGCGCCAATCTCGCCGGGGCCAGCCTGGCGAACGCCAACGCCGGGGCCGATCCCGGCAACCAGTCCATGGGCGTCATGCGGGCCACCTTCGTCGGCGCGGACCTGACCGGCGCCGATCTCAGCGGCGCCAACCTCTACAAGGCCGATTTCTCCCACGCGACGCTCACCCGCGCCAGGCTCCGGAACGCCAACCTCGAAAATGCCGACCTGGTGCAGACCGATCTCAGCCGGGCGGACCTCACCGGCGCCCGGCTCGCGAAATCCAACATCGAGGGCGCCGTGTTCCGCGGCGCTACAGGCATCCAGCGGATTCAGGGTCTCGATCAGGCCCGGAACCGGGACAAGGCGATTTTCGATGACAACTGACCACACTCCATTGATCCGTCGCACGACTCTCCCTGCCATCCTGCTCCTCTTCGGTCTCGCCGGCTGCGGCGGGGACGCAGCGCGATCCGACGGAGCGGCCGGGGACACCACGTCGGCCGCCACCGACACCCCGGGGGGCGAGCTCGCGTACGTAACCAATGAGGGGTCGGGTGAGCTCACCATCCTCGACACCTCCAGGGACAGTGTCGTCGGCACCATCCCGGTCGGCACCCGCCCCCGGGGCATCAGGCTCAGCGAGGACGGCCGCACCGTCTTCGTGGCGCTCAGCGGCTCGCCGCGCTGCCCGCCCACCATGCCCGACGAGGAGTGCGAGAAGCTGAAGGCGGACAAGACCAAGGACGGCATCGGCGTGATCGACGTAGCGACGCGGAAGGTGACCAAGGTGCTGCCGGGCGGCTCCGACCCGGAGGCGTTCGATATCAGCAAGGACGGCACCCGGCTCTTCGTCTCGAACGAGGACGTGGACTCGGCCACCATCGTGGACATCGCGAGCGGGAAGATCCTGAAGACGGTGTCCGTGGGCCGGGAGCCCGAGGGCGTGGAGCTGCATCCCAGCGGCGAGACCGTCTGGGTCACCGGGGAGACCGACCACGACGTGACGGTGTTGGACACCGAGAGCGGGAAGGTGCTCACCAAGATCAGCGTCGGCGACCGTCCCCGCGATCTCGCGTTTACCAAGGACGGGAGCAGGGCCTACGTCAGCTCGGAGACCGGCGGGACCGTGTCGGTGGTGGATGCGAAGGCCCACAAAGCCCTCAAGACCATCAAGATGCCGGAGAACTCGAAGCCGATGGGCGTGGAGCTGTCCCCCGACCAGACGCGGCTCTATGTGGCCAACGGACGCGGCGGCTCGGTGTCGGTGGTGGATGTCGCCACCGACTCGATCATCGGCACGGTGGAGGTCGGCGTCCGTCCGTGGGGCATCGCGCTCACCGGCGACGGGCGCAAACTATACAGCGCCAATGGGCCCTCCAACGACGTGACCGTGGTCAACACGGAGGACATGACCGTGATCAAGAAGATCCCCGCGGGCGAGTTGCCCTGGGGGGTCGTGGTCGGCCGAGCCCCGTGATCCGGCCGGCGGTCGTCGCATTGGCGCTGCTGGCGCTGAGCGCGACCGCCCGGCCGCCTCGGGCATTCCGGTTCGAGCCGGACGCCCAGACCGAGCTCCGGCGGCTCTGGCTCGCGAGCAACGACACCAAGGCCGAGCGGGTGGCGTGCCTGGCCGGTGAGATCCGCGGCGACACCGTCCACGTCACCCGCATCCTTCCCCTCGCCGGCTGGGCCGACTCCCTCGGTGTCTCCGCCCGGCAGTCCTTGGACACCTGCGGGCCTCCGCGCTGGCAGGGCACCGTACACACCCACGTCGCGCTCTACGACGGTGCTCGTCCCTACGCGAGGTTTTCCGGCGCCGACCGTGGCGTCAACCGGCTCTGGTGGCGCCGCTGGGATGCCGAGGGGATGTTCTGCGTCCTCTACTCCGCCATCGACGCCTACTGCGAGATCGACGGGCCGACCGGCCTGTCGATCTTCCCTCGGTCGACCTACTGAGACTTCCGGTGCGTGTCGCTCTCGCGGTGTGTCTCGGTCTGGTCGCCTTCCGCCCCGCCGTCGCCCAGAACCCGTCCTCGCGAGCCGGCTTCCGATTCAGCGCCGAGGCAGGAGCCGCGTTGCGCGCGCTCTGGGACGAGAGCGTCGCGGCCAGACAGGAGCGCGTGGCCTGCCTCGCGGCCGACGTTCGCGGCGATTCGGTGTTCGTGAGCCGAATCCTCCCGATCGAGCCCGACGCCGCGGATTCGCTCGGCATCTCCGCCACCGCCTCGCTCGCACGGTGCGGCCCGCCCGAGTGGGACGGCACGGTGCACACCCACGTCGCGCTCTACACCGACGATGGCCCCTCCCGGCGGTTCTCGGGGCAGGACCGAACCGTGATGCGGATGTGGTACGACCGCTGGCGTGCCGACGGCGTGTTCTGCGTCGTCTACAGCGAGCGGGACGCCAACTGCGAGGCCGACGGGGTCGTGGGCGGCGTACGCTCCCTGACCGGCGCCCGCCGCACGGTCGTGCCCGTGTCGCCTGGTGATGGGACCGGCGGTGAGATCGACGGCGAGAACCGGCCCTTCTGGACCGGCCATCCCGATGCCGCGAGTTTCGATCGCTCCATCGACGGCCGCCTCGCCCGCGCGCGTCGGCTCCTCGACAGTCTGACGGCGGTAACCGGTCGCCGCACCGTCGCCAACACGCTGGCGCCCTACGACCAGTTGATGCGAGAGCTGGACCGGGCGGCGAGCGAGGCCGGCCTGATCCGGAACGTCCATCCGGACTCGGTACTCCGGCAGGCGGGCGAACGGAGCGACCAGCTGGTGTCGGCGCTCGCCACCGAGATCTCGCTCGACCGCGGGGTGTTCGACGCCATCGCGGCCACGGACCTGGCGGGAGCCGATTCGGTCACCCGACATTACGTGAGACGGATACTGCGCGACTTCCGCCTCGCGGGCGTGGACCGCGACGCCGCGACCCGGGCGCGGGTCCGGGCGCTGCGCGACGAGCTGGTGGTGATCGGCCAGGAGTTCGATCGCAACATCCGCGACGACGTGCGGACGATCGAGGTCGCGTCCCCGGACGAGCTGGAGGGACTGCCCCAGGACTTCATCGCCGCGCATCCGCCCGGGGCCGACGGCCGCATCCGCCTCACGACCGACTACCCCGATGTGACCCCCGTCCTCACCTACGCCCGGAGCGACGACCTCCGCCGCCGGGTGCGGGCCGCATTCGACAACCGGGCCTACCCCGGCAACATGGGGGTGCTCGACCGCCTGATCGTTCGGCGGGACGAGCTGGCCCGCCTGCTGGGCTTCGCCTCCTGGGCCGACTATGCGCTGGCCGACAAGATGGTGGGATCCGCCGCAAAAGCGTCGGCGTTCATCGACCGCGTCGTGGCAGCATCGAAGGCGGCGGCGGAGCGGGACTACCAGACGCTGCTGCGGCACAAGCGGAAGGATCATCCCACCGCCAGGGCCATCGACCGATGGGAGACCGGATACCTGCGCGAGCAGGTGCGCCGATCGGAGTACGACTTCGACTCGCAGCAGGTGCGTCCCTACTTCCCCTACGACCGGGTCAAACAGGGCATCCTCGACCTCTCGGCGAGCCTGTTCGGCGTCACCTTCCGACGGATGACGGACGCACCGGTGTGGCATCCGTCGGTCGAGGGCTGGGAGATGCTCGAGGGGGATCGGCTGGTGGGCCGTTTCTACCTCGACATGCACCCGAGACCGGGCAAGTACGGCCACGCGGCGCATTTCCGGGTGCGCACCGGAACCACGGACGGCGCCCTGCCGGAATCCGCGCTGGTCTGCAACTTCCCGGGCGGCAGCGCGGGAGAGCCCGGCCTCATGGATCACAGCGAGGTCGAGACCTTCCTCCACGAGTTCGGGCATCTGATGCACGCGCTGCTGGCGCGGCAGCGCTGGAACGGCGTGAGCGGCGTGCGCACCGAATGGGACTTCGTGGAGGCGCCGTCGCAGATGCTGGAGGAGTGGAGCTGGGACCCGAAGGTGCTGGCCGGCTTCGCGCGTCACCACGAGACCGGCGAGCCGATCCCGGCCGAGCGGGTGCGGCGACTGGAGCGGGCGACCGACTTCGGCCGTGCGCTCGATGTGCGCACCCAGATGGCGTACGCCAGGATTTCGCTGTCCCTGTACGACCGGCCGCCGGCGCGAGTGGACACCGACTCGATCGTCTCGGCGGTCACCCGGGCGTATACCGCCGTGGCTCCGATGCCGGGCACCCACATGCAGGCGTCGTTCACCCACCTGAACGGGTACTCGGCGTTCTACTACACCTACATGTGGTCGCTGGTGATCGCGAAGGACCTGTTCAGCCGGTTCGATCGGTCGAACCTGATGGCACCCGAGCCCGCCCGGCGCTACCGGCAGCTCATCCTGGAGCGCGGCGGGTCGGCGCCGGCGGCGCGTCTGGTGGAGGATTTCCTGGGTCGGGCGTTCCGCTTCGACGCCTGGCGGAGCTGGCTGGAGACGGGAAGCTGAGCGCCCCGCTCAGCTGAACGGTCTGCGGGTGAGGAGGGAACCGGGCTTCCGTCGAGCGATCCATGCGTCGAGCCCCCATGCCCGCCCGGCGCGCGCCATGAAGAAGGTCAGCATCAGGGCGAAGAGCACGAGGTGAAATCCCTGCTGGCCGGGGGACATCCACTGGGTGGCGAGCCCGTAGTTGGTCACCATCAGCAACCCGATCAGCGACGAGACGCCCGTCAGCAGGCCCAGGGTGACGCCGAGACCGACCGCGGTCTCGCCCCAGGCGGTAAGCTGGGCGAACAGCTCCGGATGGGTCAAAACGGTGCCCTCCAGGAACTGTTTGTAGGAGGCGATGGGGTTCTCCGATGCCTGTTTCGCCACGATCTTGGGCATCACCCCGATCCACCGCTCGGAGACGGCCGGCACCGGCAGGATGCCGCCGACGAAGACGATGCTCATCTTCGTGATCAGTGACTTCACGAAGTAGAGTCCCACCACGATGCGCAGGAAGGCCAGCCACCTGGCGGGTTGCGACATCGTGACGGTAGAGCGGTCGGGCTGGGGCATGAGCAAAGACTCCGCGGTGGAATGTCCGCTGTCCGGTATCAGTCAAACCTCGACCCCAACCTCCGAAAACACAAACGCCCAGGTGTCGGTCAGCTCCTCGAGCACCTTGTTCAGCGGCTTGCCCGCTCCGTGGCCCGCGCGGGACTCCAGCCGGAGCAGGATCGGCCGCGGAGAGGAAGTGGCCGCCTGCAGGCGGGCCGCCATCTTGCGCGCGTGCATCGGATCCACCCGCGTGTCGCTCTCCGCGGTAGCGAGGAGCACGGCCGGATAGGGGACCCCGTCCCGCACATGGTGGTAGGGGCTGTAGGCCCGAAGCCAGGGAAACTGCGCCGGGTCCTCCGCCGAACCGTACTCCGGGATCCACAGCCGGGCGATCAGGAAGCGATGATACCGCAGCATGTCGAGCAGCGGCACCTGGATCACTACGGCGCGAAAGAGATCAGGCCGCTGGGTGAGCACCGCCCCCATCAGCAACCCGCCGTTCGATCCACCCGCGGCGGCGAGGCGTGGCGGCCGGGTGTATCCCTGCTCGATCAGCCACTCGGCGGCGGCGATGAAGTCGTCGAAGCTGTTCTGTTTGCGGCCCAGCATGCCTTCCTGGTGCCAGCGCTCGCCGTACTCGCCGCCGCCCCGGATGTTGGGAATGGCGACCACGCCGCCCCGCTCCAGCCACAGCAAGAGCGAGCGGGAGAACGCCGGGGTCATGCTGATGTTGAAGCCGCCGTACGCGGTGAGGTACACCGGGTTGTTGCCGTCCCTCACCAGCCCGGTCCGGTGGACCAGGAACATCGAGATCCCGGTGCCATCCCTGGAGCGGACCATGACCTGGCTCACCTCGAAGGCCGCGGGATCCACGTCCGCCTCCACCTGGCGCCACAGCTCCTGCCTGCCGGTCTCGAGGTCGATCCGGTAGACGCCTGGCGGTACCGTGTACGACGAGAAGCCGAAGAACAGCTCCTGACCGTCCCATTCCGCTCCCGCCCCGAAGAGACTACCCAGCGCCGGAAGCACGACCTCGCGCATCCGGCGGCCGTCGTGGTCGGTGAGCCGCAGTCGGGACGAGGCGCGCTCGAGATAGCTCAGCGCCAGATGTGACCCGCTGACCCGGACGCCTTCCAGGACGGCGTCGGGTCGCGGCGGAACCAGCTCCCGCCACTCCTCGCGGGAAGGCCGCTCGGGGTCCACGGCGTACAGCCGGTAGGTGGGAGCATCGAGGTTGGTGCGCATGAAGAGGCGGCCGTGCGTCACCTCGCCCTCGAACGACGAGGGCAGGTCCTTCGCGACCGCCACCGGCGCCGTTCCGGCGCGGAGGTCCTGGAGATAGAGATCGGTCTGGTCGAACGTGCGCGCGACGCCGATCACCAGCCAGCGACCGTCGGGCGAGATCCCGACGCTGGGCCAGTGCTCCTTCTCGGCCGGCTTGAAAATGAGCGGGTCGAGCCGGGAATCCGAGCCCAGCCGGTGAAAGTAGATCGAGCGGTGGTAGTGCTCCTCGCCCGGAGGCACCTCCCCGGGCGAGGGGTAGCGGGTGTAGTAGAAGCCGGCTCCGTCGGGAAGCCAGGCGAGATCCGCGGCACGGGTGTGCGGGATCCGATCGTCGAGCGCCGTTCCGGTGTCCAGATCCAGCAGATGGAGCACGCTCTGCTCGCTGCCGTTCTCCGACAGTCCGTAGGCCAGCAGCCGCCCGTCGTCGCTGGGGTAGTACCAGTCGAGTGCGACGGCCCCGCTCGAATCGAGCGCGTTGGGGTCGATGACCACGCGATCTTCGCCATGCACACCCTGACGCACATACAGCACCGGCTGGTTCTGCCGGCCGTCGCGGCGCTGATAGAAGTACCGGCCCCGGACGGGGTTGGGGACACTGATCGCGCCGATAGCCAGCAGCTGATCCAGCCGCTCGCGAAGGCGGGCCCTCCCGGGCGCCGCGTCGAGGTAGGCGCGCGTGAGGGCGTTCTGGGCCTCGGTCCAGGCGCGGGTGGTAGGGCTCTCGCCCTCCTCCAGCCAGCGATAGGGATCGGGGAAGGTCTCGCCGTGCAGAGTCTCGGTGGCGTCGGAGATCGGCGTGGGCGGGTACTCGGGCATATTCGTCATCCCGAGCGGAGCGAGGGATCGGCCGGTGCATGCGAGTGAGTCTCGATGCTCGTTTTCATGAGCGAGCCGATCCCTCGCTCCGCTCGGGATGACACGGTCCAGCGGGCTGACGCTCAGTCCCCAAGGCTGATTCCCAGCTCCCGCGCCGTCGCGATGATGTCCCCGTCGAGCGGAACGTTCTTCGCTCGTCCGACGACTTCGGCCAGGGGCACTCGGGTGATGTCGGGTCCGTTGAGTCCCACCATGGTGCCGAACGCCCCGTCAGCGATGGCCCGCACCGCGGCTCCGCCGAAGCGGAGCGCGAGGAGGCGGTCGTAGGTGGTCGGGGAGCCGCCACGCTGGAGGTGCCCGAGCACCAGGGTGCGGGTCTCCTTGCCGGTCCTGAGCTCGATCGCGCGCGCCACCTTGCTGGCGATCCCGCCCAGCCGATCCACCGTTCCGACCCCGCGACGTTCCACCAGCTCGATCGCGCCGTCCTTCGGACGCGCGCCCTCCGCGACGACGATGATGCTGAAGCGCCGGCCCGCGGCCTCGCGGGCGCGGACCTTGTCGCACACCTTCTCGATGTCGAACGGGATCTCGGGCAGGAGGATCACGTCGGCGCTCCCCGACAGGCCGCTGTAGAGGGAGATCCAGCCGGCATACCGCCCCATGAGCTCGACGACCATCACCCGGTCGTGGCTCTCCGCGGTCGAGTGGACCTTGTCGAGCGCCTCGGTCGCGGTGCTCACTGCGCTGTCGAACCCGAAGGTGCGCTGGGTGCCGCTCACGTCGTTGTCGATGGTCTTCGGCACGCAGACGACCGGCAGGCCCTTGCACCAGAGCTGGTGGGAGATCTGGAGACTGCCGTCGCCCCCGATCGAGACCAGCGCGTCGAAGCCGCTCGCCTGGAACGCGGCCACCAGGTCGTCGGAGCGGTCGATCTCCGACTCGTTGCCGTGCTCGTCCCGCATCACGTAGCGGAACGGGTTGCCTCGATTGGTGGTGCCGAGGATGGTGCCACCGAGGTGGGTGATGCCGCGGACTTCGGCCGGACCCAGCGGAACGACGCCGTTGAACGAAAGCAGCCCCTCGTAGCCCCGCTGGATGCCGTAGCTCTTCCAGCCGCGATAGTGGGCGCAGAGCACCACCGCCCGAATGACCGCGTTGAGGCCCGGCGCGTCCCCACCGCCGGTCGAGATGGCGATGCGCATCACCCGGCTTCCCCACCCTCCCGCCCGAGCACCTCGCGCGCGAGCCGCAGGACCTCCCCCGGCTCGGCATGCCTCCGGCTGGCCTTCTTGGAGAAGACCGGCTTGCCGTCCAGCGTGACCTCGAACACGCCGCCCGATGAGGGAATCAGGCGCACATCCGCATCAGGGAAGGCCTTGGTAAGCTCGGCCGCCAAACTGGTGGCCCGTGGCTCGTAGTTTCATACCACGCAATACTGGATCGTCACCCGCATCGCTGTCTCCGCCGAGGGGGAGGTGCCGCCGCGAATCGTAGCGGTCCCACGGGGTGAAGCCAAGAGGGACCAGCCGTTGTGACGGGCCTCCTTGTCAGTCCCGACTTCGCGGCGTATCTATTTGATCCATGCGAACCTACCGATTCGACCCCCGTGCCGCTGCCCGGGGGATACGGCATGTCTGCGCCCTGCTCTTGCTGGGATTCGGCGCCTCGGCGTTGGAGGCCCAGCAGTCCCGCTACCTCGTCGAGCTCGGCGCGGGCGGCATGTACCAGTCGTTCGACGAGGTGTCGAAGCTGGGATCGACCTTCGGCGGAGTTGGGCGGGTTGGACTCTGGCTGCCGTACAACTTTTCGGTGGAGGGCGAAGGCGCCTTCGCGTCGGCGAGCACCGATCCGGGCAACGTCGACGTCAGCGTGCGAACCCTTTCGGCCTCGGTGCTCTATAACCTCTTCCTGGGCAACAAGGCCTGGGCCCACCTGAGACTGGGCGGAGGCAACACCTCGTATGGCGACGACTGTCCCCCCGGACCGGTCATCTGCGGCAGCAGCGGCGCACTCCTGATCGGCGCGGGGATGCGGGTGGGACTGACCCGGGATCTGCTGGTGAGAGGCGATCTGCTGATGAGCAGGAACAAGAGCGAACAGGAAGACTCTACCGTCAACCTCACCAATATCGGATTCAGCATCGGCCTGAGCTACATGCTGGGCAGCAAGCCGATCCCCGACAGCGACGGCGACGGCATTCTGGAAAACCGCGACCGCTGCCCCGACACGCCCTCGGGTGCGCAGGTGGACGGGACCGGGTGCCCCAGCGACAGCGACGCCGACGGCGTGCCCGACGGCGTGGATCGCTGCGCCAACACGCCACCCGGAGCCTCGGTCAACGCGAACGGCTGCACCCAGGACTCCGACGGCGATAACATCGCCGACGGGCTCGACCGCTGCCCCGACACCGAGTCCGGCGTGCTGGTGGATCCCAGCGGCTGCCCCAAGGACAGCGACGGCGACTCCATCCCGGACGGGCTCGACCGCTGTTCGGAGACCCCCAGCGGGGCGACGGTGGACGCCCTCGGCTGCCCGGGCGACGAGGACGGCGACGGTGTGTTGGACGGCCTCGACCGCTGCCCGCGGACTCCGACCGGCGCGACCATCAACGCGACCGGATGCCCCACCGGCCAGGGCGCGGCGACACCCGAGCCGCAGGCGGCGGCGCCACCGGCGCGCACGCCGCGGGCCCCCGTGGCCCGGCCGCAGCCTTCGCGGCCGGCGGCAGCCGCCCGGGGAGGAATCGTGCCGGGGGTCATTCCCGGTGTCGGGTTCTCGCCGGGCACGGCACGGCTGCGGCCCGAGTCGTACGTCGCCCTGGACTCGCTCTCCCAGATCCTTCAGGCCGACACCTCGCTACGGGTGGAGATCGGTGCGCACACCGGAGCCGCGGGGACGCCGGCGCAGAACCAGCACCTCAGCAACCTCCAGGCGGATGCCGTGCGGACCTACCTGGTGACCAAGGGAGTCAGCTTCCAGCAGGTCCAGGCGCGGGGCTACGGCGCGACCGTACCGCTGACCACCGACAACACGCCCCGCGGCCGCGCCGCGAACGCCCGGGTGGAGATCAAGCCGGCCACCACGGGCCCCTGATTTGCGGATGGGAGGCGCCGGGGCGGCTGTCCGCCCCGGCGTTCTCTTTTTCCTCGGATCGGGGCTCATGTACTGCAAATCGGTGCTCGGCGTTCTGGCGATTTTCCTGCACGTTGCATCCCTTGCAGCCCAGCAGTCCCCGCGTTGGGGCGACGAGCTTCCTCCCGCGCCCGCGCCCCCGGATACCCTGTTCACCGTTCCCGGCCTCGCCGAGCCGATTCGCTGGCCGGCCGCGCCGCTGAACCGGCCGCCCGCCAGCATGCGCGCCCTCTACGTCAATGCCTGGGCCTTCGGCGGCAAGCGGTTCCACGAGCTCGTGCGGCTCGCCGACCGCACCGAGGTCAACGCGTTCGTGGTGGACGTGAAGGACGATACCGGCTACCTCACCTACCGGTCCGAGGTCCCGACCGCCATCGAGATCGGCGCGAACCGTGAGCTGCGCGCCCGGGACACCCGCGAGCGGCTGCGGATCATGCGGGAGCACGGGATCTTCCCCATCGCGCGGATCGTGGTGGCAAAGGATCCGCTGCTCGCCGCCCGGAAGCCCAAGTGGTCGGTCCAGCACGTGGACGGGGGGCTGTGGCGCGACCGGCTCGACTTCGCGTGGGTCGACGCCTTCAACGATTCGATCTGGATCTACGCCGCCGAGTTGGCCGCCGAGGCGGTGCGGATGGGGTTCGCGGAGGTGCAGTACGACTACGTGCGATTCCCGGACGAGCCCGAGAGCAAGCTGGCCAGCGCCCTCTTTCCGGGCCGGCGTCCGGGCGAGACCAAGCGCCAGGGCGTGACCCGCAACCTCAAGCTGCTGCGCGAGCGGACCAAACCGCTCGGCGTTCCTTTCACCATCGACGTCTTCGGGCTCACCACCAGCGCGCGGGGCGACATGGGGATCGGACAGTACTGGGAGGACCTCGTCACCAATGCCGACGTGGTGCTGCCCATGGTCTACCCCAGCCACTACATGCGCGGTGTATACAACCTGAAGCACCCCAACAGCGAGCCCTACCAGGTCATTCGGCGCGCGATGCAGGACGCGCTCCGCCGGTCGGCGCCGCTCGGGGAAACGGCGGAGATCCGGCCCTACCTCCAGGCGTTCACCTTGGGCCAGCCTCGCTATACGCCCGAAATGGTCCGGGAGCAGATCCGGGCCGCCGAGGAGCTCGGACTCGATTCGTGGGTGCTCTGGAACCCCCGGAGCGCCTACGACCCCGGCATCTTCCGCCCCAAGAACGCCGCCATGAGCGTTGTCCCGTCACCGGCCCGGAGTCCCCAGCCGGGGACGAACTGACCTCTTCTTCCCCGACGACCCCGAACGGCGACCGCCCGGCGAGCCACCTATGTGGCCGCCGGGCAATGTCTTGGTATCCGCCGTCCGCTCGGCCCGCCGCTTGCCTTGGGCGCGGGTCCGATGCAGGCTTAGTCTCCAGTGCCGAGCGTGGGACCTGTCAACCAGAGGAGAGCATGATGGATTACCGCAAACGCTTCGGTCTGCTGCTGGCCGTCGCGGCGCTGTTCGGCGGCAGGCAGGCGGCTGCCCAGGACAAGGCGGCCCCGGCCGGCGTGACTCCGGCGGCGATCGCCAAGGGCGACACCATCTTTCACAAGACCGGACTGTGTTACGCCTGCCACGGCAGCAATGCCGAGGGGGCGGTGGGTCCCAGCCTGACCGATGCGGAGTGGCTTCACGGGGACGGCAGCTATGATTTCATCGTCGCCACCGTGACCTCCGGCGTTCCCGCGGAGAAGGCGAAGAAGGGGATCCCGATGCCGCCGAAGGGCGGAAGCTCGATCACGGACGAGGAGGTGAAGGCCGTCGCGGCCTACGTCTATTCACTGAGCCACAAATAGCGAGAGCCAGTTCGGGCCGTCGGTCACCGACGGCCCACCCCTTCGCGGTAACTTCCCTCCATGGCTTCCAACCGTCTCGATCGGGCCGCCTCCGCCTACCTCCGGTCGGCCGCCCATCAGCCGATTCACTGGTACCCCTGGGGACCCGAGGCGTTCGCCGCGGCGCGGGAGCAGGATCGCCCGATCCTGCTCGACATCGGCGCCGTGTGGTGCCACTGGTGCCACGTCATGGACGGCGAGTCGTACGAAGATCCGGCCATCGCCGGGTACTTGAACGAAAACTTCATCTGCATCAAGGTGGACCGGGACGAGCGGCCGGACGTGGACGCGCGATACCAGCGGGCGGTCCAGGCCTTCACCCGCCAGGGCGGCTGGCCGCTCACGGCCTTCCTCACGCCCGAGGGGCAGGTGTTCTTCGGTGGGACCTACTTCCCTCCCGAGGGCAAGTACGGCCAGCCCGGACTCCGTACCGTCCTCGCCAGCGTGCTCGACGCCTATCGTTCCCGGCGCGGCCAGATCGAAGCGCAGGCCCAGGCGATCCGCAAGGTACTCGACACCCACCTGGACGAGAGCCTGCCAGGCGAGCCCTCGCCCGCCCTGCTGAACGAGGCGGAGCAGGGGATCGCGCGGGTCTTCGATCCGGTCAACGGCGGGTTCGGCAGCCAGCCGAAGTTTCCTCACCCCACGGCCCTGACCTTCCTGCTCCACCGCTGGCACGATGGCCCCAGCGAGGAGATCCGCACCATCGTCGATCGGACGCTCGAGGGGATGGCTCGGGGCGGCATGTACGACCAGCTCGGCGGCGGCTTCCACCGCTACAGCGTGGACGCGAAGTGGATCGTGCCGCACTTCGAGAAGATGTCCTACGACAATTCCGAGCTGCTGAAGGCGTATCTCGACGCTCACGCCGCGTTCGGCGCCGAGGAGTACGCCGAGGTGGCGCGGGGGATCGTGCGCTGGGTGCGCGAGGTGGCCTCCGAC
This sequence comes from uncultured Gemmatimonadales bacterium, assembly GCA_963826065.1. Classification (GTDB taxonomy): domain Bacteria; phylum Gemmatimonadota; class Gemmatimonadetes; order Gemmatimonadales; family GWC2-71-9; genus CAVVWJ01. Next base: position 15,483 of record CAWGVP010000006.1, on the reverse strand, counting down.
CCGTCGGGGGGCTACGCGGCCAGCCAGGACGCGGACGTCGGTCTGGACGACGACGGGGACTATTTCACCTGGACGAGGGACGAAGTGGCCGCCGTGCTGTCCGGCGACGAGCTCGACGTCGCGGTGGCGTATTACGACATCGGCACCGCGGGCGAGATGCACCACAATCCCGGCAAGAACGTGCTCTTCGTCGCGGCGCCGCTGCCTGCGATCGCCCGGCTCACCGGGCTGGCCGAGGACGCGGCGAGCCTTCTGCTCGCGTCGGCGAAGCGGAAGCTGCTCGAGGCCCGGAGCCGGCGGCCCGCCCCGTTCGTCGATCGCACCCGCTACACCAACTGGAACGCGATGATGGCCTCGGCGATGCTGCGCGCGGGAGCGGTGCTCGACGATGAGGCCGCCCGCGCGCACGCGCTGGCCACGCTCGAGCTGCTCCGGGACGAGTCGGCGGAGACGGACGCCGTCTCGCACACACCCGGCGGTGTGGCCGGACTGCTGGACGACCAGGTCCAGGCCGCTGCCGCCGCGCTCGACGCCTACGAGGCCACCGGCCGAGCCGAGTGGCTCGCGTGGGGGGAGCGGCTGATGGAGCGGGTCTGGCGCGACTACCGGGACGAGGCGTCCGGTGGGCTGTTCGACACCGCGCGCGGGGGGAGCGCCGGAGAGGGATTGCTGCCCGCCCGGGTGAAGCCGGTGCAGGACACGCCCACGCCCTCGGCCAACGGGGTGGCGGGGATCACCCTCACGCGGCTGCACGAGCTGACCGGGGACTCGCGGTGGCGCGAGCGCGCTGGTGCCCTGCTGTCCGCCTTCGCGGGGGGTGCGGTCGAGCTCGGCCTACACGGCTCGGCGCTGCTCCTCGCGCTCGACTGGTATCTGAACCCTTCCACCCACTTCGTGGTGATCGGGGAGGCCGGCGACGAGACGGCGGATGCGATGCATCGAGCCGCCCTCGCGGCCTTCGCGCCGCGTCGCGTGATCCAGCGTCTCACCTCCGCCGAGGCTGCGAAGCGCCGATTGCCGCCGGCGCTCGCGGGCATGCTGGCCGGGGGCTCGGAAACCCGGGGCTACGCCTGCACCGGGGCCACCTGCGGCCTGCCTGCGGGGACGCTCGAGGAGTGGCAACGCCAGATCACCCATTAGATTGCTTCATCACCTCCCGAGGAGAAGATTCGCGTGGCAAAGACCGCGACCATCGAGACCAGCAAGGGCACCATTGTCGCTGACCTGTTCGATACCGAGGTTCCCGGCACGGTGGCGAACTTCGAGAAGCTGGCCAATAGCGAGTTCTACGACGGCACCAGGTTCCACCGGGTCATCGCGAATTTCATGATTCAGGGCGGAGACCCGCTCTCGAAGGACCCCGGCAACCCGCGTGTCGGCACCGGCGGACCCGGCTACAAGATCAAGTGTGAGACCCATCTCAATACCCACAAACACGTCGCCGGAACCCTGAGCATGGCCCACGCGGGCAAGGATACCGGTGGCAGCCAGTTCTTCATCTGCCACAGCCCGCAGTCGCATCTCGACAAGGTTCATACGGTCTTCGGACAGGTCCGGCAGGGGATGGACGTCGTAAACGGCATCAAGCAGAACGACGTGATCAGTTCCATCCGGGTATCCTGACCTGCACCTCGACTTCGCTCTGACGGCCGACTACGCCCTGATCGACCAGCAGGGCAAGCTGAGCGTCCTGGGCATCTTCCAGCACGTCTGGCTGACCAAGTTCCCGGCGGTCTGCCCCCGCACTCACCTGGTGCTCCGGGTCCGGGGGCGGCGCACCGAGATCGGCATCCACACCATCCGGATTCGCTTCGTCGACGAGTCCGGCGCCGAGCTGCTGGGCGGCGAGGGCACGGTCCAGTTCGGCGAGCCGCCGGCCGGCGTGGTGGACGTCGAAGCGGGTGCCGTGCTGGTCTTCGACATTCCGCTCCCGCGCCCCGGGCAGTACGCCTTCGAGATCGCGCTCGACGGAGAGCTGGCCAGCCGGGTGCCGCTGACCGCGGCGGTGGTTGGCGCGTAACGTTCGACCCCTCACCATCCTCCCATGACCCTCACCCGTCCCGAAGCGCTCGCGCTGGTCCACGAGTACACCGCTTCCGACGCCCTTCGCAAGCACATGTACGCGGTCGAGATCGCCATGCGCGCGATGGCCGAGCGGGCGGGCGAGGACGCGGACGCATGGGGCCTGGTCGGCCTGGTGCACGACTTCGACTACGAGCGCTTTCCCAACGCCGCGCATGCCCCGCACGACGAGCACCCGGCGGAAGGAGTGAGGATCCTGGCTGCGCGCGGGCTGCCGGAGCCGATGCAGCGCGCCATCCTTGGCCATGCCGGCTATACCGGCGTGCCCCGCGAGACTCCGATGGCCAAGGCGCTCTTCGCGGTGGACGAGCTGTGTGGGTTTCTCGTGGCGTGCGCCCTGGTGCGGCCCTCGCGCAGCCTCCAGGACCTCGAGGTCACCAGCGTCAAGAAGAAGCTGAAGGACAAGGCGTTCGCCCGCGGGGTGAGCCGCGAGGACGTGATCGGGGGCGCCGCCGAGCTGGGCGTGCCGCTGGACGAGCATATCGCGTTCGTGCTGGCCGCGCTCCGCCCTCACGAGCAGGTCCTCGGGCTCGGATCGACGTGACCGGCCCCGCGGCCGACAGCCTCTCGCAGTCGGTCGCCAGCGCGATCAACCGCGCGGCCGGAGGTCGTCCCATCCCCGGCAACCAGGTCGAGCTGCTGATCGACGGCGCCGACACCTACACGGCGATGCTGGATGTCATCGCCCGCGCGACCCGCTGGATCCACTTCGAGAACTACATCATCCGCAGCGACGCGGAGGGCTGGCGCTTCAGCGAGGCCCTGGCCGCGCGCGCGCGCGAAGGGCTGCCCGTGCGAGTGCTCTACGACGGAGTCGGCTCCATGTTCACCTCCCGGAAGCTCTGGCGGCACCTGCGCCAGGCGGGCGTCGAAGTCCGTTCGTTCCATCCACTCCGGCCGCTCCACATCGTCACCAACTTCGCCCGCGACCACCGGAAGCTGGTGGTGGCGGACGGGGCCGCGGCCGTCCTGGGCGGTCTCTGCATCGGCTGCGAGTGGACCGGCGACGCGAAGGGGACCCAGCCCTGGCGCGACACCGCGGTGCGCATCGGCGGCCCCGCCTCCGCCGTGCTCGACCAGTCGTTCGCGCGCACTTGGGCCGCCGCGGGGAAGCCGCTGGCCGACGGCGAGGCGGCTGGCCGGGTGACGCCCGAGGGAGACGGCGAGGTCCGGGTGATCGCCGGTGAGCCCGGGCGGGAGCGGGCCTTCCGGGTCATCGAGCTGCTTGCCGCGGGGAGCGTCGAGCGGCTCTGGATCACCGACGCGTACATGGTCGCGCCGCCGCGCCTGTTCCAGGCGCTGCGCGACGCGGCGCGGGACGGGGTGGACGTGCGGATGGTGGTGCCGGGGGCGAGCGACCTTCCCCTCATCCGCAACCTCTCCCGGATCGGCTACCGCGAGCTGCTTCGAAGCGGAGTCCGGATCTACGAGTGGGACGGCCCGATGCTTCACGCCAAGACGATCGTGGTGGACGGGCGCTGGGTCCGGATCGGCTCCAGCAACCTCAATCCGTCGAGCCTGATCGGGAATTACGAGCTGGATGTGCTGATCGATGACACCGCTCTGGCGGAGGCGATGGAGCGACAGTTCCGGCTCGACATCGGCCGGAGCCGGGAGGTGCGGCGCCGGCCGGTCCGGGGCCCACGCCGGATCAGCGAGGCGCTGCCGACCGCGCTCACCCGGGCCGAGCCCGAGCTCGCCGTGAGCCGCCACCGGCGGAGCCGCCGCGAGGCCGGCCGCCGGGCGGCGCTGGCGCTCCGCACTATCGCCAGCAATGCGCGCCGGTCGGTGTTCATCCCCCTCGCCGGCATCTTCGTGGTGCTGGGACTGCTCTTCTTCGTGCTGCCCCGGCAGACGGCATTCGTGTTCGGGGTGATCTGCGCGTGGCTCGCGATCAGCGCGGGGCGGGAGGCGTTCCGCAGGCGGGCGGATCGGTAGGTTCATGTCATCCTGAGCGAAGCGAAGGAGGCCATGCTCGGGCTTCGCCTCCTTCGCTTCGCTCAGGATGACAACATGCCCCCGCGACCCTCCAGCCCGCCCGGGCATCTCCCCCCGGGGCTGCCTTCCCGGGGCCCCGGAAGTAGCATTCGGCAGGGAACTGCGTCTTCCCAGATTCACCCATCCGGACCGGAGTGCATGACCTCATCCCGAGTCGCCACCCTGTTGCTCCTGGGGCTGGCCGTTCTCCCCGCCCGGCTGCCGGGCCAGGAACGGGTGGTCACGCTCGCCGACGCCATCAAGCTGTCCGAGCGGGTCCAGCCGGACGTCGTTCGGGCCTCGGCGGAGATCCAGACCGCCGCGGCGCAGCGGCGAAGCGCCTGGGGGTCGTATCTCCCCTCGCTCTCGGCCAGCTCGTCCGCCAACACCTTTTCTTCCGAGGGCCCATCCCGGATCGACCCGGCGACCGGTCAGCTGCTGAGCGGGAACACCTCCAACCGGAGCCTCAGCACGTCGCTCTCCGCCAGCGTCGACCTCTTCACCGGCTTTCGCCGCGGAGCGGAGATGAGCGCCGCCCGCGCCGGGCAGAGCGCCGCGGAGGCCTCACTCGTGGATGCGCGGTTTCAGCAGGCGCTCGCGACCACGAACCAGTTTCTCGACGCCCTCGCCGCGCAGCAGCTGGTCGGGGTGCGCGAGAGCAGCGTGCGCCGCGCGGAAGAGCAGCTCAAGACCTCGATCAACAAGCTGCACGCCGGCTCGGCCACCCGGTCGGACTCGCTCCGCTCCAGGGTCACCCTGGGGAACGCGCAGCTCGATCTGATCCGGGCCCAGACCGACCTGGCCGTCGCCGAGGCCGGCCTGGCCCGGCTCATCGGTGAGATCGGCCGGGTGAAGGCGCTCGACGACTCGGCCTTCTATCGTGTGGTCGAAGCGCCCGACACGGCCGCGCTCCGGGCCGAGGCCGAAGGGAAGAGCCCCCGGATCCAGAGCGCGGTCGCGGCGGCCGATGCCGCGCGCGCCGGACTCAAGGCCTCCCGTGCCGCCTACTGGCCGAGTCTCTCACTCTCGGCCAACACGGCGTGGAACGCCAGCCGGTCGAACGACTACGACCTGTTCAACCAGCGGCAGCTCAGTCTCGGGCTGCGCTGGAGCCTGTTCGACGGGTTCGAGCGGGAGCTGGCGGTGGCGGAGCGGTCGGCGAGCCTCGAGGTGGCCGATGCCACCGCGGCGGACGAGCGGCGCGCCGTGGCCGCGGAGCTCACCGCACGGCTGGCCGAGCTGACGGCGGCACGAAGCCAGATCGAGATCACGCTCACCAGCGTGGTGGCGGCGACGGAGGACCTCCGGGTACAGCAGGAACGCTACCGGGTCGGCGCCTCGACCATCGTGGACGTGCTCACGTCGCAGGAGGCGCTCAACCAGGCGGAGGTGGACGTAGTGGTGGCCCGATTCGACTACCTGCGCGCCAAGGCCTCGCTCGAGGCGCTGATCGGACGGAACCTGTGAGCACCAGCTCGATAGCCGATACCGCGGAACGCATGGCGATGCTGCCGCCCGACGTGCCGCGCGACGCCGTCATCGTCACCCGGAATCTCCAGCGCGACTACGACATGGGTGGTGAGATCGTACACGCCCTCCGGGGCGTGGATGTCACCATCCGGAAGAACGAGTTCGTCGCGGTCATGGGACCGTCCGGCTCCGGCAAGTCCACGCTGATGAACCTGATCGGCTGCCTCGACAGTCCGACCGGGGGCGAGTACTGGCTCAACGGGCACCGGGTGTCCGAGCTGGGGGACGACGCGCTGGCACGGATCCGCAACAAGGAGATCGGCTTCGTGTTCCAGACGTTCAACCTGCTCCCCCGGGCCACCGCGCTGCACAACGTGGAGCTGCCCCTGGTGTACGCCGGGCTCGGCTCCCGGGAGCGCCGGGCGCAGGCGGCGGACGCGCTCGACCGGGTGGGGCTCAAGGACCGCATGCAGCACCGGCCCAACGAGCTTTCCGGGGGCCAGCGGCAGCGCGTGGCGATCGCCCGCGCGCTGGTCAACCGGCCCAGCATCCTGCTCGCCGACGAGCCGACCGGCAACCTCGACAGCGCGACCAGCCAGGAGATCATGGGCCTGTTCGACGGGCTGCACGGCGAAGGACAGACCATCGTCCTGGTCACCCACGAGCACGACATCGCGGCCCACGCGCGGCGGCAGGTGCATCTCAAGGATGGACGGGTGGAACGGGACTTCGCGACCGATGGAGGCCCGCGATGACCGCGTGGTCCCCTCGCGTCATCCTCCTCGTCGGGCTCGGTATCGCCGGGTGCAAGGAGGAGGAGGCCCCGCCGGTCTACCAGGCCATTCCGGTCGCGCGCCGCGACATCGTGGTCTCGGCCCAGGCCTCCGGCACCGTCCAGCCGGATACCGTGGTGGAGGTGAAGTCCAAGGCCTCGGGTGAGATCCTCGAGCTCAGGGTGGAGACCGGCCAGCTGGTGAAGCGCGGGGCGCTCATGGTTCGGGTGGACCCCCGCAACCCGCGCAACCTGCTGGCCCAGGCCCAGGCCGATCTCGAGGTGGCGGAGGCGCGGCTCACCAACGCCACGTCACAGAGGCGCCGGGCCGACGAGCTGTTCAAGTCCCAGTCCATCACCGAGCAGGAGCACGAGAGCGCGCTGCTCGACTACGCCAACGCCCGCGCCGAGGTGGTGCGGGCGCGGGTGGCGGTGGACGACGCAAAGAACCAGATGGACGACACCAACGTACTAGCACCGATCACCGGCACCATCATCGAGAAGCTGGTGGAACGGGGACAGGTGATCTCGTCACCCACCCGCGACGTGGGCGGTGGAACCGTGCTGCTCAAGATGGCCGACCTCGGCCTGGTCCAGGTCCGCACGCTGGTGGACGAGACCGACATCGGGAAGATCCAGACGGGGCAGCTGGCGACGGTGACGGTGGACGCCTACCCCAACCGGCCCTTCGAGGGAACGGTGCTCAAGATCGAGCCCCAGGCCATCACCGAGCAGAACGTGACCATGTTCGCGGTACTGGTGCGGATCGACAACCGCGCCGGCCTCCTCAGGCCGGGCATGAACAGCGAGGTCGAGATTCACGTGGGAGAACGAGCCGACGTGCTCGCGGTGCCGAACGCCGCGCTCCGCACCCAGCGCGACGTCGGGTCGGCGGCAGAGGTGCTGGGCCTCTCGGCCGAGCAGGTGCAGCAGGAGCTGGCGGCGACAGCGGGACGCCGGGACAGCGGGTCGGCTTCAGCAGGGCAGCGGGACAGCGGGGCAGCGGGCCAGGCGACGTTGGGAGGGACGGACGGACAAAGCCGGCCGGGCACCAGCCGCCCTCAAGCCGCGGGCAACGGGCCGGGCCGGGTCCGGCGGCCGGTGGACGCCTCGTTCGGCGGGCGGTATATCGTATTCGTGAAGCGGCCGGAGGGCCCCAAGCCGACCTGGATCCGCACCGGTCTCACCGACCTCGACTACAGCGAGGTGGTGGCGGGCCTGGAGCCCACCGACTCCGTCCTGATCCTGCCGAGCGCGAGCCTGGTGCAGTCGCAGCAGGAGTCGCAGGAGCGGATCAACCGCATCACCGGCGGCGGAGGGCTGCCGGGCATGCAACAGCCGCAGACCACGACCCCGGGCGGGACGCGCGCGCCGGGAGGACGCTGACCCATGCTGGTGGGCGAGACGGTGGCGGTCGCGTTCCAGTCCATCCGGGCCAACAAGCTGCGCTCGGCGCTCACCATGCTGGGCATCATCATCGGGGTCGGCGCCGTGATCACGATGGTGGCGCTGGGCAGCGGGGCGCAGAAGGCGGTGGAGGACCGGATCGCCGCGCTGGGCGCCAACGTCTTCACCGTGCGTGCCGGTCAGGCGATGCGCGGCGGGATCCGGATCACCGACCGCACCATCCTGAGCACCGACGACTACGAGGCCCTGCTCCGGGACGCCCGGCTGCTCGAGGCCGTCGTTCCCGAGATGGAAAGCCGTCTCCAGGTGGAGTACGGCAATCAGAACAGCAACATCGAGGTGGTGGGGACCACGCCCAACTACATCCAGGTCAAGAACTACACGGTGCCCTTCGGGAGGATGTTCACCACCGGTGACGACGAGGCCCGGCGGCGCTATGCCGTGCTCGGCGCCGCGGTGCCGCGGATGTTGAACGCCAACCCGGCCGCGATGATCAACCAGACCATCCAGGTCGGCGGCATCAACTTCGAGATCATCGGCATCCTGAGCGAGAAGGGTGCCGCGGGCGGCTGGAGCAACCCCGACGAGCAGATCCTGATCCCGCTCCAGACCGCCAAGTACCGCGTGTTCGGCTCCGACCGGCTGCGCTCGCTCTCGGTGCAGGTGGCCGACGGCGTCCCCATTGAGCAGGGAATGGTGGATCTCGAGCGGATCCTGCGGCGGGAGCACCGTATTCGCCCCGGCGGCGAGAACGACTTCACCATCCGGAACCAGCAGGACCTCCTGGCCACCCAGCAGCAGACCACGCAGGTCTTCACCACCCTGCTCGCCAGCATCGCGGCGGTCAGCCTCCTGGTCGGCGGCATCGGCATCATGAACATCATGCTGGTCTCGGTGACCGAGCGGACCCGGGAGATCGGCGTCCGCAAGGCGCTCGGCGCCACCCGCGGGAACATCATGCTCCAGTTCCTGGTGGAGGCCCTCGCGCTCTGCCTGGTGGGCGGCCTGCTCGGTATCCTGGCCGGCATCGGAACCGCCGTCGCCCTCTCCCGGATCATGCAATGGAATACGCTGATCTCGCCCGCGGCGGTGACCATCGCGTTCGGGTTCAGCGCGCTGGTAGGACTCTTCTTCGGCATCTGGCCGGCGCGGCGGGCGGCGAGGCTGGATCCCATCGACGCGCTGAGGTACGAGTAGCGTGAGCGACCGCCCGCCCGTGAAGCGCCACCATGGGATCGTGCGCCTCACCCACTGGCTCACCGCGATCCTCCTCGCCGGCATGATCGCCAGCGGGCTGCAGATCTACGGGGCGTTCCCCCACTTCGGCCCCCGGGGTGTCCCCTACCCCGTCCCCAACCCCTGGGCCGGCGGCGCCTTCCCCGAGTGGGCCCGGCTCGGCGGCTGGCTCGCGGGGGGGCTCAACTGGCATTTCGCGCTGGCCTGGCCGTTCGTCGTCACCGGGCTGGTGTACCTCGCCTTTCTGGCGCTCTCGGGCGAGTGGCGCTCGCTGCTCTTCCGGCCCCGCGACGTCCGCCCGGCGATCGACATGCAACTCTACTACCTGCGGCTCAGGCGCGAGCATCCGCCGCAGGGGAAACACAACGCTCTGCAGAAAGCCGCCTATACCGGAATCCTTGTTCTGGGGGCACTTTCGGTGTTGAGCGGCTTCGCGATCTACAAGCCGGTGCAGCTCTCCTGGCTGACGGCGGCGTTCGGGGGCTACGAGCTGGCCCGTTACTGGCACTTCGTGACCGTGTGGATCTTCGTCGGGTTTACGCTGCTGCACGTCGCGCTGGTCCTGCTGGTCGATCGGGCATCGTTGCGGGCGATGATCACCGGCTGGTACCGCGGGAGGTTCCCGAGTCATGACTGATCGAGGCGGAGTGAGTCGCCGGGACTTCCTCCGGCTGGGGCTGGCGGCCGGCCCGGCGTCGCTGGTGGCCGCCTGCGGGTGGGATGGCGGGCCGGTGCTGGAGCCGAGCCTGCGCGCGTTCGGCCGGGTCAACGACTGGGTAGGAGAAAAGATCTTCCTCTCCAAGACCAGGCTGGCACCGGCCTACCCGGTCTCCGCCCGGACGCCGGAGCGGCTCTTTCCCGCCTACTCGATCACCTGGAATCGAAAGCGGGTCTACCCCGACCCTCCGCCCGACTGGACGCTCGAGGTGGGCGGGCTGGTCCGCTCGCCCACCCGGCTCACCTTGGAGATGCTCGGCGGGCTTCCACGAGTGTCGTACACGGTCAAGCACCACTGCGTCGAGGGCTGGACGGCCATCGGCACCTGGACCGGCGTGCCGGTGTCGGTGGTGACCGAGCTGGTGCGGCCGCTGCCCGAGGCCCGCTACCTGCGGTTCGATTCCTTCGACAGCGGCTATTCCAACGGCTGGGACCTGGCCAGCGCCATGCACCCGCAGACCATTCTCGCGTACGCCTACAACGACCGCCCGCTCACCCGGCAGCGCGGCGCGCCCCTCCGGCTCTATTCCCCCGTCAAGCTCGGCTACAAGCTGACCAAGTACGTCACCTCCATGAGCTTCACCCGCGAGCGGCACGGCGGGTACTGGGAGGACCAGGGCTATCCCTGGCTCGCGGGCGTCTAGTCTTCTCCTTCCCCTTGGGCTGACCGTGGGGCTGCTGGCGGCTCGGCTCGCCGCGGCCCCCATGCTCTCCGATCCGCTCGGCCGGCCGCTCCCGGCCGGCGTGCATCTCGCCGCGCCGTCCTCCTACCTGGTCCTCTCGCCGGTCTACTCCTTGTGGGACGGCGTCGCGATGCTCAGCATGAGCCGGCTGGAGGGATTTCTCCTCGGCCTCGCGCTGCTCTACGCAGTGGGCAGAATCGCGCGGCTGATTCGCCGCCGCCGGCTCGTACTTCGAGAGGAGGGCGGCGCGCTGCTGGCCGCGGTGGTGGCGCTGGCCGCGTTCATCCTGGGCGGGCTCATCTCCCACCGGCCGACCCTCGAGCTGGCCGGCACCGGTCGGGATGTGGCGGTGGTGGACTTTCACAGCCACACCAACGCGTCGCACGACGTACGGGGGACGGCCATGGCCCGGTTCGACACGAAGAAGAACCTGGCCTGGCACCGGCGCGGGGGATTCGACGCGGTGTTCGTCACCGACCACAACACCACGGCGGGACTGGTCCCGACCGACGAGCCGGTGGCCCAGTGCCGCGGCCGCGAAGTCAGCGCCTGGAGGGCGCACATCGTGTTGCTCGGCGGCGAGCTGGACTCGGTGCGCGGACCGTACCGCCGGGACTGGGCCGGGCTTCACCAGCTGCTGGCCGACGCCGACACGCTCTACGGCTCGCTCTCGGTGGCCTCCATTCCGGAGTACGAGCGCAACCACTGGGACCGGCTCGATTCGCTGGTGGCGGCGGGCATCGACGGCTTCGAGATCGTCAATGCGTCGCCCAAGGCGAACGAGCTCACCCGGGCGCGCCGCGACACGGTCATCGACCTTGCCCGGCGGACCGGCTCCTTCGTGGTGGGCGTGACCGACCACCATGGGTGGGGCGCGACCAACATGGTGTGGAGCCTGGTGGACGTGCCGGGCTGGCGCACCCGACGCGAGCGCCTCTGCGCAGGGATCATCCACGCGCTGAGAGTCGGGTTCCCCGCCGTCACCGTGGTCGAGCGCCATCGGCTGCGCCCCGACTCGTGGTGGCCCACCTGGCTCACCCCGCTCGGGGTCGTGTGGGAGACCTGGCGGGGCATGGGCTGGGCGGTGACGGGGGCGTGGCTGATGTGGATCTGGGCCCTGTGGATCGTGGGCCGGACCCGGCATCTGCCGTCACCCTGACAACCGCGCCGGCGGGAGTACATTCGTACCATGCCTCGCACCCGATTCCTCGGCACCGGCTTCGCCGTGCCCGACCGTGTCGTCACCAACGACGACCTCTCCCAGATGATGGACACCAGCGACGAGTGGATCCGCACCCGGACCGGCATCCGGGAGCGCCGCTGGGTGCGGGAGGGCGAGACCGGCGTGGACCTGGCCCTCGCCGCCACGCACCGCGCGCTGGAGATGGCCGACGAGTCGGCCTCCGCCATCGACGCGATCGTCTACGCCACGTCCACGCCGGACCACTTCGCCCCCGGCAACGGGGTGTTCCTGCAGCGCGCGCTCGGCGTGGGCACGATCCCGGCGATCGACATCCGCACCCAGTGCAGCGGCTTCGTCTACGCGCTCTCGGTGGCGGACGCCTGGGTGCGCACGGGGCAGTACCGCCGGGTGCTGGTGGTCGGCGCCGAGGTGCAGTCCACCGGAATGCTGATGACGACCGAAGGGCGCAACGTGTCGGTGATCTTCGCGGATGGCGCCGGCGCCGTGGTTCTGGTCCGACCGACCGCGAGGATCGGGGGATACTGGCCTTCGATCTTCACTCCGAGGGCGCCCACGCCGAGAAGCTCTGGGTCGACAGCCCGGGCTCGATGTATCACCCCCGGGTCTCTCCCGAGCACATCGCCGCCGGACGCCAGTACCTCTGTAGACCGTGAGGCGAGCCACAAGGCGCGGAGAGGATTGGAGGAAGGAGGAAATAGGGAAGATGGGGAGTGGGGGAAGGGAGGGGAGGGGGGAGCCTCCTTTTTCTGTACTGGCGTCCGGCGGCGATGTGCTCGGGAGAAAGTCGGGGGTGATAATGGAGACCGGGCTGTCGACCCAAAGCTTCTCGGCGTGGGCGCCCTCGGAGTGAAGATCGAAAGCCACTATCCCCCGATCCTCGCGGTCGGTCGGACCGAGAACCACGGCGCCGGCGCCATCCGCGAAGATCACCGACACGTTGGCCCCTCGGTCGTCATCAGCGTTGCGGTGGACTGCACTCGGCGCCGGCCACCAGCACCCGGCGGGATGCTCGTGCGCACCCAGGCGTCCGCCACCGAGAGCGCGTGACGAACCCGCTACTGGGTGTGAGTGTCGATCGCCGGGATCGTGCCCACGCCGAGCGCGCTGCAGGAACGCCCCGTTGCCGGGGGCGAAGTAGTCGCGTGGACGTGGCGTAGACGATCGCGTCGATGGCGGAGCCGTCGTCGGCCATCTCCAGCGGCGGTGGTGGCGGCGAGGGCCAGGTCCACGCCGGTCTCGCCCTCCCCGGCCGGCGGCGCTCCGGGATCCGGGTCCGGTGCGGATCCGCTCGTCGCTGGTGTCCATCAGCTGTGGAGAGGTCATCGTTGGTGACGTTGCGGTCGGGCGCGGGCGAAGCCGGTCCGAGGAATCGGGTGCGAGGCATGGTAGGAATATATCCCGCAGCCGCGGTTGTCAGGGTGACGGCGGATGCCGGGTCCGGCCGACGAATCACAGGGCCCAGATCACGTGCCACGCCCCGTCACCGCCCACCATGCCCCGCCCGGTCCCCCACACGAACCCGACCGGGTGAGCCAGGTGGGCCCCCGCGAGTCGGGGCGCAGCCGATGGCGCTCGACCACGGTGACGGCGGGGACCCCGACTCTCAGCGCGTGGATGATCCCTGCGCAGAGGCGCTCGCGGGGGGTACGCCAGCCCGGCACTCCGCCAGGCTCCACGCCATGTTGGTCGCGCCCCACCCCTGGTGGTCGGTCACGCCCACCACGAAGGAGCCGGTCCGCCGGGCAAGGTCGGTGGCCGTGTCGCGGCGCGCCGGGCGAGCTCGTTCGCCTTGGGCGACGCATTGACGATATCGAAGCCGTCAAAGCCCGCCGCCGCCAGCGAATCGAGCCGGTCCCAGTGGTTGCGCTCGTACTCCGGAATGGAGGCCACCGAGAGCGAGCCGTAGAGCGTGTCGGCGTCCGCCAGCGGCTGGTGAAGCCCGGCCCAGTCCCGGCGGTACTGTCCGCGCACCGAGTCCAGCTCGCCGCCGAGCAACACGATGTGCGCCCTCCAGGCGCTGACTTCGCGGCCGCGGCACTGGGCCACCGGCTCGTCGGTCGGGGCCAGTCCCGCCGTGGTGTTGTGGTCGGTGACGAACACCGCGTCGAATCCCCCGCGCCGGTGCCAGGCCAGGTTCTTCTTCGTGTCGAACCGGGCAGTGGCCGTCCCCGGTAGTTGGTGCGACGCGTTGGTGTGGCTGTGAAAGTCCACCACCGCCACGTCCCGACCGTGCCAGCCAGCTCGAGGGTCGGCCGGTGGGAAATGAGCCCGCCCAGGATGAACGTGGCCTGTGCCCACCACCGCGGCCGGCGGCGCCGCCGCCCTCCTACTCGAAGTACAAGAGCCGGCGGCGGCGAATCAGCCGCGCGAATTCTGCCCACTGCGTAGAGCAGCGCGAGGCCGAAGAGAAATACCTCCAGCCGGCTAATGTGACGTCCGACGCGATCCCACAAGGAGTAGACCGGCGAGAGGACCAGGTAGGAGGACGGCGCGGCGGGATTAACGCCGGCCGGGAGCTGCCGGCCCAGCGTCGGAGAGCATGGGGGCCGCGGCGGGCCGAGCCGCCAACAGCCCACGGTAACCCAAGGGGAAGGAGAAGACTAGACGCCCCCGCGAGCCAGGGATAGCCCTGGTCCTCAGTGCCCGCCGTGCCGCTCGCGGGTGAAGCTCATGGAGGTGACGTTCTTGGTCAGCTTGTAGCCGAGCTTGACGGGGGAATAGACCGGAGGGGCGCGCGGCACTGCCCGGTGAGCGGGCGGTCGTTGTAGGCGTACGCGAGGATCGTCTGCGGGTGCATGGCCCTGGCCAGGTCCCAGCCGTTGGAATACCCGCTGTCGAAGGAATCAAACCGCAGGTAGCGGGCCTCGGGCAGCGGCCGCACCAGCCGGTCACCACCGACACGGCACGCCGGTCCAGGTGCCGATGGCCGGAAAGCCCTCGACGCAGTGGTGCTTGAGTGTACGACGCTCGTGGACGCCCGCGAGCGTCTCCAAGGTCAGCCGGGTGGGCGAGCGGACCAGCCCCCCCACCTGGAGCATCCAGTAGGGCGGAGGGTCGGGGTAGACCCGCTTTCGATTCCAGGTAATCGAGTAGGCGGAAAGAGCGCTGCGGCCTGCGGGCGGAGACCGGGTAGCCAGTGCCAGCCTGGTCCTGGAGAGGAAGATCTTTTCTCCTACCCAGTCGTTGACCCGGCCGAACGCGCGCAGGCTCGGCTCCAGCACGCGCCCGCCGTCCCCGCGGCGCCACCGGCGACACCGGCCGGCCGCCAGCCCCAGCCGGGGGAAGTCCCGGCAACCCTCGCTCGATCAGTCATGACTCGGGAACCTCCCGCGGTACCAGCGGGTGATCATCGCCCGCGACGATACCGATCGACCAGCAGGAAACCAGCGCGACGTGCAGCAGTGTAAACCCAACGAAGATCCACACGGCCTCGAAGTGCCAGTAGCGGGCCAGCTCCGTAGCCCCCGAACGCCGCCGTCAGCCGGAGGCTGCACCGGCTTGTAGATCGCGAAGCCAGCTCAACACCGAAAGTGCCCCCAGAAGAGGATTTCGGTATAGGCGGTCTTTTGCAGAGCGTTGTGTTTCCCCTGCGGCGGATGCTCGCGCTAGAGCCGCAGGTTGTAGAGTTGCATGTCAATCACCGGGGCAGATTGGCGGGGCCGGAAGAGCAGCGCAGCGCCACTCGCCCGAGAGCGCCAGAAAGGCGAGGTACACCAGCCCGGTGACGACGAACGGCCAGGCCAGCACGAAATGGCAGTTGAGCCACCCGGCGAGCCAGCCGCGAGCCGGGCCCACTCGGGGGAGGCACCGCCGGCCCAGGGGTTGGGGACGGGGTAGGGGCGCCGCGGGGGCCGAAATGGGGAAACGCCCCGGTCAGATTGCAGCCCGCTGGCGATGCATATCCAGCGAGGAGGATCGCGGTGAGCCAGTGGGTG
>CAWGVP010000005.1:880000-1062681 GCA_963826065.1 uncultured Gemmatimonadales bacterium | reverse complement strand
CATCGTTCGGGGCCGGATCGGTGAAGGTCGCGCCGAGCGCCAGGGTGGCGCCGACCGACAGGGAGACATCGGGTCCAGCATTCACCACCGGCGAGGCGTTGGCGACCGTGGCGGTGGCCGTAGCCGGGGCGCCGGCCAGGCCTCGCGCATCGGTGACCGTGAGCGTGACCGTGTAGGAGCCGTCCTGGGCGTAGGCGTGCTGAGGCGAGGCACCCGAGCCAGTGGAACCGTCTCCAAAGCTCCACGCGTAGGTCAGAGGCGTGTCGTCGTCGGGATCGGACGATCCGGTACCAGTGAACGCGACCGCCACCCCTTCGGTCCCCGAGTAGGGACCCCCGGGATCCGCCGTCGGGGCCTCGTTCGGCGCCGCGGGCGTGACGGTGGCGGCCAGCTGGTCCGAACCGGCGCCTCCATCCTTGTCGGTGACCGTCACCCGTACGGTGTACTCGCCGGCTGACGCGAACGTGTGGCTCGCGGTGACCGCAGACGATTGATTCGTCCTGCTACCGGTGTCGCTTTCGCCGTCACCCCAATCGATCGAGTAGCTCCAGGGGCCGTCGGAGGCCCCCGGATCGCTGAACGTGGCACTGATGCTCATTGCCTCGCCAAGATTCACCGACTTGTCGGCACCGGCCTGGACCGACGGCGGCACGTTCGCGATGGTCGCGGTCGTGGTAGTGGAGTGACTGCCCCCGCGGCTGTCGGTGACACTCAGGCCCACCGTGTACACGCCGTTCTGGCCGTAGGTGTGGGCCGGGCTCTGGCCCGATCCTGTGGTGCCATCCCCGAAGGTCCAGGCATACGACAGCGGCAGATTGTTGTCGGGATCCGAGGAGCCGCTGCCATCGAAGGACACCGGAGCACCTTCGTTGCCGGTGTAAGGCGAACCGGGGTCGGACACCGGGAGCTGGTTGCTGCTCCCCGGCTTTCCGTGGCAGTTCCCCGAGCCGGCATCGGTGAAGCTCTGGCCTGCCACGGGAATGAACTGCCAGGTGTAGCTGCCCGAGTTCAGCGTGACCTTGAGGACGCCGCGGGCGGTATTGTTTCGCACTTCGCTGTTGGCGGCGGGCGGCCCCCAGTTGTACAGGCTCTGGCCGCCGGTACCCACCGTGATCTGACGTATCCCGAACGCCGCATCCGCCGTGCCGTCCGGCCGCTGGGGAGCGAAGCGCTCGTAGGAGTGATGGTGTCCGCCGAGGACCAGGTCCACTCCCGCCTCGTACAGCGCATCCCAGAAGGGCTTGATGTGAGCCGCGGTGGTTCGCCCCTCGACGCTGGTGAATCGCGGCCAGTGCCACATGGCCACAGTGCACTGCCGGTCGTTGGCCGCGAGGTCGGCACGCAACCACTGTTCCTGGGGCGAGCCGGCGGAGGGATCGACGTTGTCGTTCAGCACGATCACATGCCACTGGCCCAGATCGTAGCTGTAGTACCCCTTGCCGGGCTCGCCAGCCGCGGAGCCGAAATAGCCGAAATACCCGCTCGCTCCGGGCGTGTTGTACTCGTGGTTCCCCACGACCGGTCGGGTCCGCGCCTTGTGGCGGCCCCATGTGGGGCCATAGCAGTTGGTGAACTCGGACGCGGTACCGTTGGGGTAGGCGTTGTCCCCCAGGGCGACGACGGTGCCGGGAATCTGATCGAGCAGCTTGGCCGTCGCCTCGTCCATCTCTGTATCACAGGAAGCGATGTCGCCGGCCCCGACGATGACCGGCGCAGACGGTGGCGCGGGGGACACGGTCACCGAGGAGCTCCCGGTCACGCCATCGGCGGAGGCGGTGATGGAGGCACTGCCTGCGGCAGCGGCGGTCACCAGGCCGGAACCGCTCACCGTCGCGACCTGGGTATTGTCCGAGGCCCAGGTCACCGGTCGGCCGATGGGAGTGCCGGACTGGTCGCGAACGGTGGCGCTGAGCTGAACCGTCTGGCCGGCGACCACCGCGGCCGACCCCGGCGTGACCTCGACCGAGGCGGCCCGGCTGGACCCGTGACAGCCGAAGGCGCCGCTGTCGGTGAAGGAACCGCCGGCGACCGGCACGAATTCCCAGGCATAGCCCTCGGCTTCCAGCGTCAGCTTCAGCACCCCGTGGGTGCCGGAGCTGCGGACTTCGCTGGTGGGCAGGGGCGTGTCGAAGGTGTCGAACCCATGGCCTCCGGTGCCCACGGTGAACTGCCGGATGCCGAGCGGGTCGGCCACCCCACCCGGGTTCTGGGGCGCGAACCGCTCATAGAGACGGTAGTGCGCGTTGAGCACCACGTCCGCCCTGGCGGCGTAGAGCGTGTCCCAGAAGGGCTTGATCGAGGCGCGGACCGAGGTGGAGTAGGAGCTGAAACGCGGATGGTGCCAGTAAGCGAGGATGCACTGCTTGCTGTTGGATGCCAGATCGGCGCGGAGCCACTGCATCTGGGGCGAGGTGGCGGTGGTGGAGACGTTGCTGTTGAGCACGATGACGTGCCAGCTGCCCAGATCGTAGCTGTAATACCCGAGCGCAGGGTCACCGGCGGCCGCGCCGAAGTACGTGAAGTAGCCCGCGGCACCGGCGGTCTTGTACTCCAGGTCGCCGACCGACGGCCTGGTCCGGCTCTTGTGACGCCCCCAGGAGGGTCCGTAGCAGTCGGTGAAATCGGCGGTGGTACCGATGTTCCGGATGTTGTCTCCCAGCACGAAGACCGTCCCGGGGATCTGATCGAGCAGCGTGGCCGTGGCCTCGTCGCCGGATCCGTCGCACCGAGCGATCTGCCCGGCCCCGACGAATACTTCTCCACCGACCAGACGGGGCTGGTCCGTCGGCGCGGCGGCCTGGAAGCTTTCCGCGGGTTCCACCGTGTGGTCGGACTGGCAGGTCAGCAGCAACGCGACACCTACCACGACCATCGTGATGTAGGCAAGGGAGGACCGGTGCTGGGGCATCGCCTGCATCCTCCGGCCGTGAGGTGGCAGCCTCCGGCTCGGCTTTCAGACCAGGCCAGCGGCACGGCGTCGTGTCGGACTGGCGGAAGCGTTGCCAAGATCGCGGGAATCCCGTGCAGCGAAGCAATGATCGTGCTCGCGGGAAGACACGAGATACCTATTCGTCCCGACCGGCGCAAGACGGTCACCTCTCGCGGGTTCGGGCCCGAACGGGGGCCGGACCGTTACGGGGCCTGTGGCCGCGATGCATCAGGACTGCTGCGTCGATACCAACCGCCGGCTGGCATCTGGCTTGTGCTGGCTTCCGGGAGCCAATAGCTTAGGGCTCGCGCCACCCGCCAGTCTTACTAACCTCCTTTCACACCGGCACATCCACGGAGCCATCGGTGTCGAATCACCCCGCCCCCGATCGATTGTTCGCCTACGTGGGCGGGGTCTCGGAAGCTCAGGATATCCTGAAGGAGCTGCTGAGGGCGGGCGGCTGGCGTCCGGCCGTGATCGTGGCCTTGGACGACGCCAGCCTGGAGCATGCGGCCGGCGGAACCCCGTGGCCCGACGAGTCGCTGGACGGCATCCCCCTGGTGAAGGTGCCCTCGATCCAATCGCCCAAGGCATACCTGACCTTGGGCGCCGCCGGCGTCCAAGGGGTGCTCTGCGCCGGGATCTCGGAGATTCTCCGACCGCCGTTTCTCGGCGGCTTCCCGCTTGGCGTCTACGGCTTTCACGCCAGCCTCCTTCCCGCGCTCGCCGGACCGGCACCGGTCAACTGGGCCATCATCCAAGGCGCCGACAAAACCGGCACGACTCTGCTTCGCTACACCCAGGACCTGGATGGCGGCACCGTGGTGGGGCAGACCAGTTGCCGAATCGAGCCCGAGGATACCGCAGCTACCCTCTACCAAAAACTCTCCGCTGCCTCGGCGGCGCTGTGGCTGCAGCAGTGGCCGAGGATCGCCCGAGCCGAGATCCCCGACCGGCCGCTGGGGCGCATTCCGCTGAGTCTCCGCAGGCGTCCGGAAGATGGGCTCATTCGCTGGCAGGACCATTCCGCCACCACGCTGGACCGCTGGGTCCGCGGTCTCTCCCGGCCGTATCCTGGCGCGTACTTCTGGTTCGGCGGGCGGCGGATCTGGGTGCACCGGGTCGAGCGGCTCCCCGCGCGCTCGAGTCGCCCGGAGCCGGTACTCGAAGCGGCGACCCCCTCGGAACTGGTGGTGGGGTTTTCCGACGGTGGCTTGCGACTCTCGGGCCTCGAAGGCGACGGCGGTGCCGCGGTGCCGACGTCCGTCGGTCAGGCCCTCGCGGAGCGTACCGGGGCCCCGCTCGAGTCTCTCCATCAGGGTCGGCGCGTCCTCGTGATCGCGGCACACCCCGACGATGAGGTGCTCGGGCCCGGGGGCACGGTGATCCGCCACTTCAAGACCGGGGACACGATCCGCGCCCTCATCGTCTGCTCGGCCGAATCGATTCGCTACCGCGAAGGCGAACACGATCAGCCCGGGGACTGGCAGCGGGCCGCACATTACCTGGGCGCGACGACGGTCGGTCTGGGCTTCCCCGACCAGCGGCTCGACACCGGAAGCAACCTGGAGCTGATCCAACGACTCGAGGCCGAGATCCGTGAGTTCCGCCCGACCGTGGTCTACACCCACCACTGGGGCGACGTGAACGCCGACCACGTGCGGATCGCGGAGGCCGTGGACGTCGCCACTCGGCCCTTCGCCGCGCCCTGGGTCAGGCATCTCTATGCCTTCCACACTCCGTCCAGCAGCGAGTGGACGGCCAGCCTCCGGGACCGGGCGTTCACCCCCACGGTCTTCATCGATATCTCGGCCGAACTGGACCGGAAGCTGGACGCGATGCGCTGTTATCGAAGTGAGCTGCGTCCTTACCCGCACCCCCGCTCGCTGCGTTCGCTTCGGGAGCGGGCCGGCCTTTGGGGCAGCGTCGCCAACATGGAAGCGGCCGAACCCTTGATGCTGCTGCGGGCGCGGGTGTGAGGCCCGCTCGGCTCCTCGCCGTGAGGTTACGCGCGATCGACCTCGGGCTGGCGCTACTGCTCGCCCCGATCTGGTGTCCCCTGCTGTTGGTTGGTATGGCGGGCGCCCTGGTGTTCCAGGGCCTGCCGATCTTCTACCGGGCGGAGCGCCTGGGCAGAGGGGGGGCCATCTTTCGGATGCTCAAGCTCCGCACGATGGTCCGGCACGCCGACCGCCGCGGACCCGCGGTGGCTTCGAGCACCGATGTCAGAATCACGCCGGTGGGGAAGCTGCTTCGGCGCACGAAGCTGGATGAGCTTCCCCAGTTTCTTCACGTGCTCACGGGCGAAATGTCCATCGTCGGGCCGCGACCGGAGGCCCCGGCATACCTGCCGCACTACACCGAGGCGGGGCTCCGAGCGCTGGCGGCCAAGCCCGGCATAACCGGATACGGCGCACTATACTTTTTTTCAGCGGAACGCAGCGTTGCGGGTGCCGACTTCGAGGAGCGCTACGTCCGCGAGATCCTGCCCACCCGGCTCCTCCTCGACGAGCGCTGCTGGACGCAGCTTCAGGCCCGGCCGCTCCGCACCACGCTCAAACTCGTGCTCCTCACCGGACGGCTCGTGCTTCAGAGAGGCTCGATGCCGACCTCCCCGGCCCAGTTGGCCGCCCGCTTCCTGCTGTAAGGGACCCGCCGGGCCGCGCCCCTCAGCTCGCCGCGGGCCGGCTGGACAGCGCCGTGGGCACGACCGAACTCTGAAGCTGCCACGCGTCGGTCCGGCGCCGTCCGCCCCGCCTGCTGGGCGCCTTCCGGCGGCAGGACAATTGCCCCCGACGGTCCGTCACACGCAGACCCAACGCCGGGGAGAGCCGGTCGCCCAAATGCCGGCCGTTCCAAGGGTCGGCATGGCCGTTGGTGCCGGCGCCGTTGCGGCTCTCGAGTACCCGAGCGCCGGCCGACAGGGAGGCAGGATCCCGCCGCCAGACTTCGAGGGGCGCCACGCACTCCGGGACCAGCTCGCACAGGGCGGCCAGCAGCCCTTCGCGATCGCCGGTCTCGAGAAGCCGCATCAGCCGGCCGAGGAGCTCCTCCAGCTCGGCGCCACCGGTTTCCACCGTGTGACTGATCCGGATCTTCGGACTCGACGTCGGCACCGTGTCCTCCAGGGCCGACACCAGATCCTCGGTCAGCTTCTCACCGGGGCGGAGACCGGTGAAGACGATCTGGACATCCTTCCCGGGCACCCGCCCGGCGAAGCGGATCAGCTTCTCCGCGAGCTCCAGGATCCTGACGGGCTGACCCATCTCCAGCATGGCGATCGACCCTGCCGTCTCGGGAAGCGATCCAGCCTGGAGCACGAGCTGAACCGCTTCCTGAATCGTCATGAAGTAGCGCTCGACGTCGGGGTGGGTCACCGTGATGGGACCGCCCGTCGCGAGCTGACGCTCGAACAGGGGAATGACGCTCCCGTTGGAGGCCAGCACGTTGCCGAACCTGACCGCCCGAAACTCGGTGCTCGACTGGCGGAGCGACGGCAGGCCGAAGATGATGCGCTCCGCCACCCGCTTGGTCCCGCCCATTACGCTCGAGGGATTGATCGCCTTGTCGGTCGACACCAGCAGGACCTGCCGGGCCTTGTGCCGGGCCGCGGTGGTCGCCACGATGAGCGTGCCGAGGACGTTGTTGCGGACCGCCTCCACCACGTTCGTTTCCATCAGCGGCACGTGCTTGTAAGCCGCGGCGTGGACCACGTACTCGGGGTGGTGCTGCGCATAGACCTGCCCCAGGCGGTCCTGGTTGGTGATGTCGCAGATGACCGGGACCAGATCCAGCTCGGGGTAGGCTTCGTGCAGCTCGAGGTGCACGAAGTACAGATCGCTTTCGGCCTGATCGAGCAGGATCAGGCGGGTCGGGCGCAGCGGGGCGATCTGACGGGCGAGCTCCGAACCGATGGACCCGGCGGCGCCGGTCAGGAGAATGACGCGGTCCCGGAAGTCCGCCTCCACCCGGCTGAGGTCGAGGGACACCGGCTGGCGCCCGAGCAGATCCTCGATCCGCACGTCCCGCAGCTGGCGCACGCCGGCGGTCTCGTCGAGCAGCTCGGAGAGCGAGGGCAAGGTCTTGAATTCGAGCCCGGCAGCGATGCACTGGTCCACGACGCGGCGCATCAAGGCGCCGTCGTTGTGCTCGAGGGCGATGATGGCGAACTCCGCGCTTAATCCCTTCGCCAGGGCGGGCAGGTCGGCGACCGGGCCGACCACGCGCACCCCGCGGATCGCGCGTCCCAGCTGGCTGCCGTCCAGATCCACCAGGCCGACCACATTGAGTGCGTGGCCCGCCTCCCGCCGAGCCTCCCGGAGCAACTGCTCGGCGCGCTGCCCACTCCCGACCACGACCGTTCGCCGGCCGCGTGGCCTGACGAACGGGATCGGTGCCTCGCGCACCGAGCGAGCGACGAAGGGCACGCCGGCAGCGGCGAAGATGGCTCCGGCCCACTCCAGCACGATGACCGAGCGCGGGAGGCCCGGCAGCAGGTCGGCGAACACGAGCGCCAAGACGAACAGCACCGTGCTCAGCGTCACCGCCTGCGCCAGGGTGAAGAGGTCCTGCACGCCGAAGTGCAGGAGGTAGGCCCGGAAGACGCCGGTGAGGGCGTAGACGGAAAGCCGAATCGCCGCCAGGAGCGGCAGCGACATCCAGAAGAGCCGGACGTCGTTCGGCGGCGTGTCGAAGTCGAAGCGGAGCTCGAAGGCCAGGCGATAGACCACGGCCGTGAGCAGGAGGTGAACCGCCGCCTCGCGGCACAGGCCCCCCACCCTCCGCCAATCCGCGCCGAGTCCAAGTCTCCACCCGGCCGTCCGAACTCGACCGCCGGCCGGAGCGAACGGTGTCACGATTGGGCCAGCGCTCACCGAGCGAACCTCTTCTCCACGTCCAGCACCGCGTCCACCACGTCGCAGACGTCTTCATCACTCAGCCCGGGGTGCAGCGGTAGGCTGAGCATGCGCTGATAGGACTGGTAGGCAACCGGGAACTGCTCCGGGGTGAAGCCGTACTTGTCGCGGTAGAACGGATGCAGGTGGATCGGAATGAAGTGAACCGAGGTGGCGATGTTCCTCGCGGTCAGCTCGTCGATGAACTGGTCCCGGCCGATCCGGAGCGTCTCGAGCCGCAGCCGGAGGACGTACAGGTGCCAGGCGTGGTCCACCGTCGGGCCGCTCGATCGGAAGCTCGAGCGAATCGGTATCGTGGAAGGCCAGGTTGTAGTTCGCGACGACCTCGCGCCGGCGGCGCTGGAACCGCTCCAGCTTGCGGAGCTGGACCAGCCCGAGGGCCGCCTGAATGTCGGTCATGTTGTACTTGAATCCCGGCTCGCACACGTCGTAGAACCAGCTCCCGCCGACGCCGTACCGCTTCCAGGCATCGCGGCTCATCCCGTGGAGGCTCCGCCTGCGAGCCTCCGCGATGAAGCTCGGGGGTGCCGGTCAGCATGCCGCCCTCGCCGGTCGTGAGATTCTTGGTGGCGTAGAAGCTGAAGGCCACCGGATTCTCCCCCGACCCGATCATTCGCCCCTTGTACCGTGCCGCCACCGCGTGGGCCGCGTCCTCGACGAGGCCGATCCCGTGGCGCTCGGCGATGTCGTTAAGGCTGTCCAGCTCGGCGGGATGCCCGGCGTAATGGACCGCCAGAATGGCCCGGGTGCGGGGCGTGATCGCGGCCTCTACGGCGGCGGGATCGAGATTCATCGTGTCCGGCTCGACGTCCACCAGCACGGGAACCGCGCCCAAGTGCTCGATCGCGTTGGCGCAGGCGCAGAAGGTCATCGTGCTGGTGATGACCTCGTCGCCCGGTCCGACCCCCTGGCTCAGGAGCGCCAGGTGCAGTCCCGCGGTGCACGAGCTCAGCGCCAGCGCATCCGGGGCGCCCATCCGCTCCCGGAAGGCGCGCCTCGAACAGCTTGGTCTTGGGGCCGGTGGTGATCCACCCCGAGCGCAGGGTATCCACCACCTCCCGGATCTCTTCCTCGCCGATCGACGGCGGCGCGAACAGCAGGAAGCTGGAGCGACCGGACCGGGGCGGGGTTGGGGTGAGAGTCAACGGCGCGGGGTGGACACCCGTGCCGTTGCTCGGCAGGATGGCGAGGCCGGCCGCGGGATCGGCGAGAACCGGTTCCCGTCCAAGAGCGGGCAGGGCCCCCATGATGGTGGGGGCGATGTCCCCTCTGACGGCGCCGGCGGGGTCGGACGGAGTATTGATCACAGGAGACCGCCTCCAGTTGAATGAAGCCTTACGCGTCCAACCCAACTCTGCCTCTTCCCGGACGATTCGATTCCGGCCTCGGCTCTCCGCCCGTCGAACCGTTGCACCTCACTGTCGCATGGGTACCTCAATACGGGCCAAGAGAGCCAGTTACGACTGGCTTACGCCGCCGAATTTCTAGCTTGAAATGGATGAAAGAACGGTTGGAGCAAGGAGTGGGCCTACATCGCTCCGATTAGTCGCTGGTCGGCTGATAGTCGTAGGCGTAGTACTTCCTGCCCGCGAATCTGGCCACGATCTCCTCAGGATCGTTCAGGACGGCCCCGAACACCCGGGCGCCGGCGGCGATTAGCCGTTGGAAGGCCAGCTCGGCCGCACCTCGATCCGTGTTCCCCGCACGAACGACCACGATCACCCCATGTGCGGAGGCGGCCAGCGTGGCGGCGTCGGCACTGACCAGCACCGGCGGGGAATCGAGGATGATGAGGTCGAACTGTTCCTGCAGCTCGTACAACCGGGCTCGGAGTCTCGAGGGTTCCAGCAGCTCCGAGCCATTGGGGAGCGCCCTGCCGGCCGTGAGCAGACTGAGCCGGTCGACCGTGGATCTCCGGATCGGCGCGGGTCCACGGGCCGATTCCCTGGGGCGAGCGGCGCCGGCCAGGAATGAGTAGGTCGGCACCACGGTCGCGTCGTCCGTGGACAGCCACTCCGTCAGCCCGGGTGAGCGGTCGACCCGAAACATCCGGTGGAGCCGTGGCCGATGAAGGTCGGAGTCGACCAGGAGAACGCGAGACCCGCTGCGGGCGAACGTGGCCGCCAGATTGGCCGCGATCAGCGTCTTGCCCTCCTGAGGCACCGCGCTCGTGACCACCACGGTGACCGGGCCCTGCCCCCAGCAGAAGTTGAGGCTGGTCCGCAGCATCCGAAACGCTTCGGCCTCGTGCGACACCATTCCGGCCTTGCTGATCACCAGTTCCGTCGGAGGCCCGGCGGGGTTGCCCCCGACCAGCTTCCCCAACAGCTGTCTCGGGCGGCCCGAGTCGAGGCCGACACGATGGACTTTAGGAATGACGGCCAGCTCGATCGCCCCGACGGTCTGCTGGAGCTCCTCCGGCCGCCGAACAGACCGGTTCCTCAACTCGATCAGGAACGCAATCCCACCGCCCAGAAAGAGCCCGAGCAGAAGTCCTAGGGCGAGCCCCACGGAGCGGGGTACCCCGGTTCTCTGGTACGGCTTGGGCGCCAGGTCGAGCACTTCGACGTCAGCGGCCTCGAGTGCCTCGGCGATCCGGGCCTTCTCGTGCTCCTGGCGCAGCCCATCGGCCGTCGTCTGGAGCGTCTGCACCCGGCGGTCGTGTCGGGCCTCCTCGGCCTGGGCGGCCGGCAGGTTCTGCACCGACCGGGAGGTGCGGCTCCGCCGGCTGTTCAACATCTCCAGACGCGTATCGATCAGACTGACCCGGGATCTGAAGGCGGAGACCAGCTCGTCCTCTGTCGCCCGGGCGCGAGACCTGAGCGCCACGACGTCGGGGTCGGTAGGAGCGCTCCGGTAATGTCCGGTGGTCAGGGAGTCCAGGCGCGCGCGGTAGTCGATCAGTTGCTGATGCAGGTGGCTGAGCACCGCGTCGCTCGCGACCTCGGGCGAGTACGCCAGGGCGCGGAAGACCTCCGCCCGCTGGCCCGGGGGAGCGGCCTCCAGCTTCTCCAACAGCGACGAAAACAGGTACCGGTCGGACTCGAGCTCGGCGCGCTGGGCTGCGATGGCCGCCAGCGTGGCCTGCTCCGCCGAGAGGTTCTCTCCCGAACTGCCCATCTGCTGCCGACTCCGGAAGTCGGCGAGGGTCCGCTCCGCGGTGGCCAGCAGTGAGTCGGTCACCCGAAGCTGCTCTTCCAGGAAGACCCGCCGCCGTTGAGCCTGCTTCTGGGCCGCGCGCCCGGCGGCGACCTCGAAGTGCCGCGCCAGGGTATTGACCACCGCCTGGGCGAGCGCCGGGTCGGGACCGGTATACCGAATATCGATCACGTCGGTGCCCGCACGGGGCGCGACCTTCAGTCTGCCCCCCACGTGGTCGATGGCCACGTCGCGACTGAGAACCACCACGGTGGCCTGCTGGACCCCCGGCCGCGCCGGGACGATGAAGTCCACGCGACCGAGATGGAGCGGCGCCCCGTAGGCTGCCTCGACATTGACACCCCCCGCGATCGCCGTGACGAGGCTGTCCCCGAAGTGCAGCGAGAGTGTGTCGACCGGCCCGGTCGGCTCGATCGAGATCACGCGGAGGTCCAGACTGGAGAAAGCACCACCGCCCGTTCGGACCGCCTGCACGAGGGAGGTCGGGAGCACCTCGAGTTGGAGCCCCAGGGAATCGACCACCGAACCCACGAGGGTGCGGCTGTTCAGGATCTGGACCAGGGACAGAAGCGGATCCACGGTCCGCTCGGTCGCCGCGGGTGGATTGTCGACACCGGTGGCCAGCTGCCGCCGTTCGCTGGCCATACGGAGCACGGCGGTCGCCCGATATTCCGGACTCGCGCGATACAGCAGAAACGCGGTTGCCGCCGCCGTGAGCAGGGTGACAACGCCCACCAGCAGGAGGTGGTGCCGCACAGCCAGTAACAGGCTGGCGACGGTAATGCCCTCACGCAGGGGAGACTCCTCGTGACGCGCGAACTGCGGCACGGGACCGAGAGCGCCTGAACGGGTATCGCGAGGCGGGAAATCAGGTTCCGGCGGTCGTTCTGTCATGTGCTCAGGCTGCCCTTACCAGCAGTGGGCGAAGGGGTTTGCGGCAAGGTTGACCACCCGGCCATCACCGTGGTGAAGCCGAGGCTGATGCCGGGCTGGGGCAGGCGGTTGTGCCGAGTGGTTTTCGATATAGTACAGGCCGGCCCGGACTCCCGCAACATCGTAACTTGCTCCCGTGACGCGGTCATGGCGCGGTAAACGACCAGCCACCGCTAACCGACCCGTGGCTTTCGTGCGCCAACCTGACCCTGCCGGTTACCTGGCTCCCAACTCCCGGAACAGGCGAGAGTTTGAACCGGGCGTGGAGCGCCCCGACCGAGCCGGGAGAGGTCAGGGAGACCAGCGTGGAGGAGAGCCGCTCGGGCGTGGCGGCCCCTGAATAGAGCCCTCCGGTGCCGTTGGCCAGCTCCTGCAGCAACGCGACCGCCTCCGGATCGGGATCGGTGCTGCGATCGGAAGCCGGGCCCAGGGCGACCGTGCCGATGCTAACCCCGGCCTGCCGCGCCGCCTCCAACACCTCGACGCTGGAATTGGTCTCGCGGTTGAGTTGCCCGTCGGTGAGCAGCAGCAGCGCACGCCGCGCCTCACCGGGCGTCGTGCTATCGATCCAGCGCGTGACTTCCAGGGTGGAGGTATAGATCTGGGAGCCTGCGCCGGCGGACAGCGTATCCAGAGCCCCAGCCAGATTCGCGGGATCCGAGGTCCAGTCCCGTAGCACCGCGGTTGCGCCGAAGCCGGGCGATGGCGAGCTGCGAACGCCGAAGTACAACAGTGACACCTGGCCGTTGGGGCGTTCCCGCAACACTGTTTCCCACAGCAGCGTCGCGGCGCCGACGCGCAGACTCTCCGGATCGTTGGTCGACATCGAGCTGGAATTGTCCACCAGTAGCGCCAAGCTAGGTGGTGTCGTGTCCGGAGCCGTTACATTCTGCGACAGCAGCGCGGGAGACACCGATGCGGGCTTGGTGACCGTGGTGGAGATGTCCCACGGCTCGGCGACCAAGCTCTGCCCCTGCGTAGTGTTCGGAATCAACTCCAGCACGAACTCGCCGGTCTGTTGAAACGTGGCGGGATCGGTCCGCACCGCGATGGCGAGGCCCAGGTTCGGCGAGTCCGGCGGATCGTCCGGGCCGGTACTCTCACTCCCGCACCCCATGGATAGCAAAACTGCGGAGAGGACCGGCAGCGATAGATATCGGAGGTCGATTGATGTCATGAGGCCCGGGGGATGCAAGTTCGGCGCCGCGCATCGGCGCCTTCGATAAGGCGCTGCACGCCGCGAAGTACCGACTCACGGGAGCCCCTGGTCCGCCAAGCGTCGCCAGGGTTTGGCTCGCCTTCGAAGCGGGCGCAGCAGGTGCATCGGTTTGCAGGCCAGTACGCACCTTGGCCGATGTAGATGGGGCGCGCTGAAGTCCAGATCGTCGGCACTCGCAACCGACGGAGCAGGAGAAGCGTGATTGGAACCGGCAGTGAGTGACACCGCCCACTGGTAGACGGAAAGAGCTTCGTCGCATGCCCAGCCTTCGCCTCAGCGGTCTCGTGGTGTATCCCCTCAAGGGAGGGTCCGGCGTAACGGTGACACGTTGGCCGGTGGATTCATTCGGTCCGCGGTACGACCGGCGTTGGATGGCCGTAGACCCCGACGGCCGCATGATCACCCAGCGCACCCATCCACGGCTGGCGCTCGTGCGACCCTCGTTCCTGGAGTCGAGCCTTCGGCTGGAGGCGCCCAACACCCCGCCGTTGCACCTCCCCCTGGAGATACCGACGTTCCGGTCCGGCGATCGGATGATTCGAGCGACGATCTGGAACGACACGTGCGACGCGGTCTGGCTCGGCGCCGAGGCGGCGCAATGGCTCTCCACCGTGCTGGGCGCTCCGTGTGGCCTGGTGTACATGCCCGACTCGACGATCCGTCCCGCCGACCCCACTTACGCCCCGGCCGGCGTGCGGGTGAGCTTCGCCGACGCCTATCCCTTCCTCCTCATTTCCGAGGCTTCACTGGAGGAACTCAATTCGAGGCTGACCCATCCGTTGCCGATGAATCGCTTTCGCCCGAACCTCGTGATCGACGGCTGCGCGCCGCATGCCGAGGACTCCCTCCGGCAGTTCGAGCTCGGCGGCATGACGTTTCGCCCGGTCAAGCCGTGTGACCGGTGCGTGGTGACCACCACCGACCAGGAGACGCTCGCGCGAGGGGTGGAGCCGCTACGCACCCTCGCGACGTATCGCAAGGTCGGGGGCGGGGTCATGTTCGGGCAGAACGTGGTGCATCAGGGCACCGGCCAGCTGATCGTGGGAGCATCCTTGCTGGTGTAGATTGGGCGCCATGGAAGTCCAGATTTTCGGTATCCGCAAGAGTCCCGACACCCGCAAGGCACTGCGCTTCTTCGCCGAGCGGCGGATCAAGACCCACTTCGTCGATCTGCAGGAGCGGGCCGCGTCATTGGGTGAGCTCCGCCGCTTCGCGCAGAAGTTCGGGATCGTGGCGCTGGTGGACCGGGATTCCCGTCGCTACGCTGACCTCGGACTCGGCGCGGCGCGGTTGAGTGACGATCGGTGGCTCGAGAAGCTGGTGGAGGAGCCGCTGCTGCTGCGCATGCCTCTGGTGCGCCGACAGCATCAGCTCACGGTGGGCGACGCGGAGCCCACCTGGCGGGAGTGGACCGCACCGTGACCCAGTTGGCCTTCGCGGGCGTGACGGTGGAATTCGGCGCGACCCGATTGCTGCAGGGCGTCACCTTCACGGTCGCGAGGAGCGACCGGTGGGGCATCATCGGCCGGAACGGGGCAGGGAAGACCACCCTCTTCCGCCTCGTCACCGGCGAGCTGATCCCGACCGAAGGCAGCATCGCGCGGGCCACCGGCCTCAGGGTCTCGCTGATGGATCAGCAGCGTGACTTCGCCGGAGCGGCGACGGTGTGGGAGGCGGCCGCGGGCCCGTTCCGTTCGCTGCTGGACCTGGAGCGCTCGCTGGCCGAACAAGGTGCCGCGCTGGCGGAAGCCGGTGACGGGGTCACCCAGCAGGCCCTGGCGCGATACGATCGCGACCTGGAGCGATTCCAGCGCGAGGACGGCTACAGCATCGCGGCGCGCATCGACGCGGTGCTGCACGGTCTCGGCTTCGATCCCGACGACGCGCGTCATCGCACGCTCGACAGCCTGAGCGGCGGCGAGCGGGGCCGGCTGGGACTGGTGCGACAGCTGGTGGCTCCGGCCGATCTCCTCCTCCTCGATGAACCCACCAACCACCTGGATCTCGAGACCACCCGCTGGCTGGAGAACTATCTCCGTCAGCTGGACGCGACGGCACTCGTGGTGAGTCACGATCGCGCTTTTCTCGAGGCCGTGGTGGACCACGTGCTGCATCTGGAGGCCGGCGGTGCCTTCGAATACACCGGCGGCTACGAGGACTTCGTCCACCAGCGGGCGGAGCGCCGGCTCACGCAACAACGCGCCTTCGTCAAGCAGTCACGGGCTCTGGCGGCGGAAGAGGACTTCATCCGCAGGAACATCGCGGGCCAGAACAGCGCGCAGGCCAAGGGACGCCGCCGTCGGCTGGAACGGGTGAGCCGGCTGAGCCCACCGAGCGGGGAGAATGGCACGATGGCCCTGCGCCTCGCCCCTGAAGAGCGGGGCGGCGATCAGGTGCTGGTCGCCTCCGACGTACGCCTCGAAGTGGAGGGCCGGACGCTGGTCCGGGAGTTCTCCGCCAGGATCGGACGGGGCGACGTCGTCGGCCTCATCGGCCCGAACGGAGCCGGCAAGTCCACTCTGATCCGCGCTATCGTCGGCGACCGCAGCCCCGACGCCGGCGAGATCCGGGTTCCCGAATCCGTCCGCATCGCTCACTACCGGCAGGACCTGGCGCAGGTGCCCGCCGACCGGACGCTTTACGAGATCATCGCCGGCCTGCGGCCGTCCTGGGGCAGGGGGCCGGTCCAGGGCCACCTGGGACGATTCGGATTCTCCGGCGACTCGGTCCAGCGTCGCGCGGGCACACTGTCGGGCGGTGAGACGGCCCGCGTCGCGCTCGCGATGATGATGCTCTCGGGCGCGAACTTCCTGATCTTCGACGAGCCCACCAACCATCTCGACGTCGAGTCCATCGAGGCGCTGGAGGATGCCATCGAGGGGTTCGAGGGCACCGTGCTGCTGGTCAGTCACGACCGGGCGCTCCTCCGCGCGCTCACCACACGCATGTGGGTGCTGCATCGCGGGCGGATCACCGACTTTGACGGCGGCTTCGCGGATTGGGAGGTGGCCAGCGCGGAGCGGGAGCATGCCGCCGCGGTCGCGGCGGCGGAGGAGGAGACATCCCGCCGGATCAAAGAGCGAAAGACCACCCGCCGTCCGGAAGAGGGTCGCCGCAATCGACATTCGGTTCGGCGCACGGCCGAGCGCGCCCTGGCCGATGCGGAGCAGCAGGTGGAGGAGCGGGAGCGGCAGGTGGCCGAGCTGGGTGCTCAGCTCGAGGATCCGGCCCTATACCTGGCACCGGGCGGCGCCGAGCGCGCCCACAGACTTGGCGCGGAACTGGAGGCGGCCAGACTGGAGCTGGAAGCCGCGTTCGCCCAGTGGGAGGCCGCCACCCGGGCTCTCGAGGCGTCCGGCTGAGCCATGCCTCGCGTTGGCGCGTCCTCGGCCTGCTCGCCCTGGCCGAGGTTCTCGGAATGTCGCTCTGGTTCTCCGCCAGCGCGGTCTCGGGCCAGTACCGCGAGATGTGGCAGCTCAGCGCTGCCGAGGCGGGGTGGCTCACCACCGTCGTGCAACTCGGATTCGTGGTGGGCACGGCATCCGCCGCGGTGCTCAACCTCGCGGACCTGCTTCCTTCCCGGTGGTACTTCGCCGCCTCGGCACTGCTCGGTGCCGCCGCGAATGCGGCCCTCGTCACCGCGGGCGACTATCACTCCGCCTTGGTCTGCCGGTTCCTGACCGGGGTCTGCCTCGCCGGCGTATACCCGCCGGCGATGAAGATGGCCGCCACCTGGTTCCGCAGTGATCGCGGACTTGCGATCGGGATCATCGTGGGAGCGCTCACGGTAGGGAAGGCCGCGCCCTACCTGGTTCGCTCGATGGAACCGAGCGGCACTCGAAGCGTCGTCTTCGCCGCGTCGGCCGGCGCGGCGCTCTCGGCGGTCCTGGTGGCGGTGGGTTATCGAGACGGGCCGTTCGAGTTCCCCCGGCGCCCGTTCTCCTGGCGACTGGTGGGCCGCGTGGTGGGGCATCGGGAGACGCGGCTCGCCACCGGGGGGTACCTGGGCCACATGTGGGAGCTCTATGCCATGTGGACCTGGCTGCCCGCCTTCCTGGCCGCGAGCGCCGCAGCACGAATCGGTGGAGGCGAGTCCCCCTCTGCCGCCGCCATTTCGGTCCTCGCCTTCGGCGCCATCGCGGCGGGCGGCATCGGCGCGGTGTGGGGCGGATGGGCGGCGCGGCGACTCGGGTATGCCCGCGTCGTCACCATCGCGATGGCCGTGAGCGGGATCTGCTCCCTGGCGATCGGGGCGTTCTACGGCGCGAGCCTGTGGCTTCTGGCACCGGTGGTGCTCGTCTGGGGGTTCTTCGTCGTCGCCGACTCGGCGCAGTTCAGCGCCATGGTGACGGAGCTGAGTCCCCCGCACGCGGTGGGGACCGCACTCACGCT
The DNA here is from genome assembly GCA_963826065.1 of uncultured Gemmatimonadales bacterium. Classification (GTDB taxonomy): domain Bacteria; phylum Gemmatimonadota; class Gemmatimonadetes; order Gemmatimonadales; family GWC2-71-9; genus CAVVWJ01. The sequence continues at coordinate 1,045,133 of CAWGVP010000005.1, read as the reverse complement.
CCAGACCTCACTGGGCTTCCTGCTCACGATGGTCACCATTCAGATGATTCCGGCGCTCGTCGAGCTGGTCGGGTGGCCGTTGGCTTTCCCGGCGCTCGCGCTGGGTCCGGCGGCAGGGATCGCGGCGATCAGGAGATTGGGGTACGGGGGGCGGACGTAGACGGTCATCCCGAGCGGAGCGAGGGATCGGCCGGCCCATACGAATGGGGCATGGGCCCAGACATCTCGACTCACTCTCATGCCCGAGCCGATCCCTCGCTCCGCTCGGGATGACACCCGGCCTACAGACAAACCCCGCCTGCAAGTGCCTACTTGCGTGAGCTCGATGCCTTCCATATAATCGCGCCCATGAATGTCCGGGATGACCTCCTGCTCGCCGCCGCGCGGGTATACGCCGAGGGCGGGTACCACGGCGCGACGACCCGACGGATCGCCGCCACCGCCGGGGTCAACGAGATCACCCTGTTCCGGCACTTCGGCAGCAAAGACGTCCTGCTCCGCGAAGCCCTCGCCCACTGTCCCGGCGTGGGGGAGGCGGCTCTGCCCGAATCGCCGCAGGACCCGCTTCGCGAGCTCGCCGAGTGGACCCGGGCCCACCTTCAGCATCTGCACGAGCGAGCCGCTCTGATCCGAACCTGCCTCGGTGAGTTCTCCGAGCGGCCCGACCTGGTGACCCCCGAGATCAGCTGCCCGGTTCGGGCAACGAGTGCGCTCGCTGCCTACCTCGGGCGTCTCAAGCGTCACCGGCTCGCCGCCGCACCCTTCGACGAGCGGGTCGCGGCCGCAATGCTGATGGGCGTGCTGTTCGCTGACGGCATCGGCCGTGACATCGTGCCTGCGATGTATGCTACCGACCCGGCGGACGCGCTCACCGAATATCTGGCGCTGTTCCTCCGGGGCATCGGAGTGGACGCCGGCGCGGAACGGAGTGGTGCATGAGAGCCGTGCTGTTGGCCGCCGCGCTGCTGGCGACGACCGTCGCGAGCGGTTGGGCGCAGGAGACCTCGGCCGCGGCGGCCCGGCCGCTTTCGCTGAGCGAGGCCCTGGAGATCGCCGAGCGGGAGAGCGAGTCCGTGGGATTGGCGCAGAGCGATCTGGCACGGGCCGAAGGGGCGCGAAGACAGGCCCGCAGCGCCTACTTCCCCCAGCTGACCGGCTCCGCATCCTACACCAGGACCTTGCGGAGCCAGTTCTCCGCCTTGCAGGGGGAGGACGAGGGTCCGTCCGCACCGGTCCCGGAGGAGTGCGACGCCTTCGTGCCGCGGCCCGGGCTGCCGGTGGAGGAGCGGCTCGATTCGCTGGAGGCCGCGGTCGAATGCGCCAGCAACGCAGATCCGTTCGCGGGCCTGGGTGACGACCTGCCGTTCGGGCGGGAGAACAGCTACCGGTTCGGCCTCAGCTTCTCGCAGACGCTCTTCAGCGGCGGGCGGGTCTCCGGCCAGACCCAGTCGGCCAACGCCAACGTGCGGAGCGCCGCGATCGGCCTGACGGCCGCGCGGGCCCAGCTGCTGCTCGACGTGACCGAGGCGTACTACGACGCGACCCTGGGGGACCGCCTGGTCGCCATCGCGCGGGCCACGCTGCAGCAGGCGGACACGACGCTGAGCCAGGCGCGACTGGCGCGACAGGTCGGCGACCAATCGGAGTTCGACCTCCTCCGCGCCCGTGTCACCCGCGACAACCAGCGTCCGGTCGTGATTCAGAGGCAGGCGGCGCGCGATCTCGCTTACTACCGGCTCAAGAATCTGCTCAATCTCCCGCTGGAGCAGCCGCTGTCGCTCACCAGCCAGCTGGTGGACACCACGATGATCCGCACCGCCCGCCTCACCGAGCTGGTGGACACCCCCGCGGATACCGGGACCGACGTGCGCGCCCCGGTCCGGCAGGCGAGCGAGGCGGTCACCTCCCAGGAAGGGCTGCTGCGCGCCGCTCGAGCCCAGCGCTGGCCCCAGGTATCGCTGACATCGGACTACGCCGAGATCGGCTATCCCGACGATGGCTCGCCGTTCGGGACCAACTACCTGTCGGATTGGGTGGTGGCGGTGGGCGTCCAGGTACCGCTCTTCACCGGCGGGCGCGTCAAGGGCGATGTGGCCGTGGCCCGCGCGGGGCTGGAGCAGGCGCAGCTCCGCCTGCAGCAGACCCGGGAGCTTGCCCAGCTCGACGCGCGCAACACGCACCTTCAGCTGGAGGCCGCGGTCGCGGCATGGGAAGCGAGCGCCGGCACCGAAGAGCAGGCCGACCGCGCGTACCAGATCGCCGAGATCCGGTACCGCGAAGGCATCTCGACCCAGACCGAGCTGAACGACCTCAGGATTCAGCTGGCCCAGGCACAGGCGAATCGGGCCCAGGCCGCCCGGGATCTCCAGGTGGCGCGGATGCGGCTCGAGCTGCTCCCCGCGCTGCCGCTCGGTACGGAGACCGGGGGGGCTGGGGCGGCGTTTGGCGCCGCACCCGTGACTGCCGCCCCAGGTGGACCGGGCGGCACGACGCAACCCTCATATCCGACGCCCCAGGTGCAGCCGGGCGTTCTCACCAGCACGAGCCAGACTGGAGCGGCCGGGCGATGACGCGGCAACAGCTTCTGACTATCGGCACGGTCGCCCTGCTCCTGGCCGGCTGCAAAGGCGACGACGACGCGAGTGCCACCGAGACCGCGGAGGCGATCGTGACCGTGGGTCCGGAGAACATCGCGATCGCGAGGCTCGCCGAGCTGCGGAGCGGACCGGCGATCTCGGGCTCGCTCGAGGCCGAGCAGGCGGCCACGGTTCGAGCGGAGGTGGGCGGTTCCGTTCTCCAGATGTACGCCGACGCGGGACAGCGGGTGAAGCGGGGACAACTCCTCGCCCGGCTCGACGACAACGCCGTGCAGGACAATTTCCTCTCCGCGCGGTCGGCAGTGCGGAGCGCGGAGACGGCACTCGAGCTGGCTCGGCGAAACGCCCAGCGCTCCGAGCGGCTGGCCGAGGCCGGCGCCATCGCCGACCGCGACCTGGAGACCGCGCAGTGGGATGTCACCAACGCCGAAGGCGCCCTGGCGGACGCCAAGGCGCGCCTATCCAACGCGCAGGAGGACCTGGAGGACACCAAGGTGCGGGCGCCGTTCGACGGTATGGTCAGCGAGCGGCCGGTCGATGCCGGTGACGTGGTGCAGGTGGGCGCGGCGCTCTTTTCCATCGTGGACCCGAGCCGGCTGCGGCTGGAAGCCAGTGTCCCCGCCGAGGAGATCGACCGGCTGCGGATCGGCACCGAAGTGGAGTTCACCGTGAACGGCCTGGACCGGCGTATCACCGGCAAGATCGATCGCATCAACCCGGTAGTGGACCCGGCCACGCGGCAGGTCCGCATCTACGTGGCGATCCCGAACCTCGACCGCACGGTTGTGGCAGGCCTGTTCGCCGAGGGGCGCGTCGCCACCGACACCAAGCGCGCCGTGGCGGTTCCCGTGAGCGCAATCGACAGCCGTGGGAACAGCCCCACCGTTCATCTGATCAGGACCGGGCGGGTCGCGCAGAGCGCGGTCCAGGTCGGCGTGCGTGATGAGGCGGCCGAGCTGGTCGAAGTGCTGGCCGGCGTCGCCGAGGGCGACACCTTGCTACTGGGGTCGGCCCAGGGCGTCACGCCGGGCAGCCGGATCGGTGTGCTCGAGGAAGAGGCGGGCCGGTAATGTTCATCTCCGATTTCGCCATCCACCGGCCGATCGTCACCATCACCGCGATGGTGGCCCTGGTGGCCTTCGGCATCGCGGCCCTGATCAATCTGGACACCGACGAGTTTCCGGACATCCAGCAGCCGATCGTCGGGGTCACCATCCTGTATCCCGGCGCCTCCCCCGAGACGGTCGAGCGGGAGATCGTGGATCCCATCGAGGAGGCGTTCTCTACCATCAGCGGGCTCGACTGGGCCAAGACCCAGGCCAGCGCCACCGACGGGCTGGCGCAGTTCACGGTGTTCTTCGATTTCGAGAAGGACGTGCAGGAGGCGTCGCAGGACATCCGCGACGCCATTTCCACCCAGCGGGCCGACCTGCCCACCGAGATGGAGGAGCCGGTCCTCACCCGGTTCGATCCCTCGCAGCAATCGGTGCTCTCCCTGGCGCTCACCTCTTCGCAGGTCTCCGCGGCCGCGCTCACCCGGATCGCCGACCCGATGATCGTGCGGGACCTCCGGACGGTGCCGGGCGTGGCGCAGGTGAGCGTGGTCGGCGGGCTGGAGCGCGAGCTGACGGTCCAGATTCGTCCCGCCGACATGCAGGCGGCCGGCATCAGCGTCGCCCAAGTGGTCGCCGCGCTGGAGTCGCAGAACCTGGCGGCGCCGGTGGGCCGGCTGAACGGCGCGCTGGACGAGCGCGCCATCCGTCTCAAGGGCCGACTGGACACGCCGGAGGACTTCACCAAGCTGGTCGTGGCGGAGCGGGACGGGCAGATCATTCGTCTGGGGCAGGTGGCCACCGTGCTCGACGGCACCGAGGAGCAGCGGGACCAGGCGCTGTTCAACGGGACCGACGCCGTGGGGATCGAGGTCCTGAAGGCCAAGGGGTACAGCACCACCCAGGTCACGGACATCATCCACCGCCACGTCACCCAGCTGCAGCAGCGGATGCCGCCGGGCGTGAAGCTGGAGATCGTCCAGGACGCGGGCACCCGGGTGCACAACGCCGTGCAGAACGTCCAGGAGGCGCTGATCGAGGGAGCACTGCTCACGGTGCTGGTGGTGTTCCTCTTCCTGAATTCCTGGCGCTCGACCGTGATCACCGGCCTGGCCCTGCCGGTGAGCGTGCTGGCCTCCTTCATAGCGGTGTGGGCCTTCGGATTCACTCTCAATACGATGTCGTTGATGGGTCTGTCGCTGGCCATCGGCATCCTGATCGACGACGCCATCGTGGTCCGGGAGAACATCGTCCGGCACATCGAGATGGGAAAGGACCACTACGAGGCGTCGCGGGAGGGCACCGACGAGATCGGGCTGGCCGTCGCGGCCACGACCTTCTCGATCGTGGCGGTCTTCGTGCCGGTCGCGTTCATGTACGGCATCTCGGGGCAGTGGTTCAAGCCGTTCGCGCTGACCATCGCCTGCTCGGTGCTCGTCTCCCTGTTCGTCTCCTTCTCGCTCGACCCGATGCTGTCGGCCTACTGGCCCGACCCCCAGACCGAAGGCCACGAGCGACGCAACCCGATCGCGCGCACGCTCGACCGGTTCAACAAGTGGTTCGATCGGATGGCCGACCGGTACAAGGACCTGATCGCCTGGGCACTCGACCACCGTCTCATGATGATCGGCCTGGCGACAGCGACGTTCCTGGCCGCGCTCACTATCCCGGCCCGCGGGGTGCTCGCGGCGGGGGTGATGCTCGCCGGGCTCTGGGGCGCGTTCTGGATTCTGGCCAAGCCCATGCGCGCCCGGTTCGGGCTGGTCCGAAGCGCCGGACTCAAGACCCTCGGCGTCGCGGGCATTCTCGCCGTCATGGGGGTGGCATTACCCCTGGTTCCGGTCATCGGCCAGGTGGGGGCCGGATTCGTGCCGGTGAGCGACCGGAGCGAGATCAGCATGATCGTGGAGGCGCCGCCGGGCTCCAACCTGGAATACACGCGTATCAAGGCGGAAGAGGCGGCCCGCCGGGCGAGGGCACACCCCGAGGTGGCCTACACCTATACCACGGTCGGGACACCGGTGCCGCTCAAGACACCGTCGGTAGACCAGGCGCTGGTCTACGTAAAGCTGATCCCCAAGGCCGAGCGCGAGCTGCACCAGGAGGAGCTGGGTCAAATCCTGCGCGACGAGATGAAACTCATCGGGGGCGCCCAGGTCTCGGTGTTCACCAGCGGGTTCGGGGGCGCGTTGAAGGCGATCCAGATCCAGATGAAGGGCGATGACGCCCGGGTGCTGACCACGCTGGCGCAGCGCGCCGCCACCGAGGTCGTGGCCAAGGTGCCGGGCGCCGTAGACGTCGGCCTCTCGACCCGCGGGCAGAAGCCCGAGCTCGAGGTCCAGCTCAACCGCGGACTGGCCGGATCGCTCGGCATCACCGTCGGTCAGGTGGCGCAGTCGCTGCGCCCCGCGTTCGCGGGCATCGACGCGGGCGACTGGGTGGACCCCGCGGGCGAGACGCGGGACGTCACGGTGCGGCTGGCACCGGAAGCCCGCGCGCGAGTCACCGACTTGGCGCAGCTTCCGCTGGTAGCGGGCACCGGCCCCAACGGCACGCCCTCCACTCTCCCCCTCGGCCAGGTGGCGACGATCCGGCAGGGGATGGGTCCGGCACAGATCGATCACCTGGATCGCGACAAGGTGGTGATCATTCAGGCCAATGTGGCCGGCCGCCCGCTCACCCAGGTGACCAACGACATCCAGGCCGGTCTGGCAAAGTTCAGTCTTCCGCCGGGCTACGAGATCACCTACGGCGGCGAGTCGCAGGACCAGGCGGAGGTCTTCACCCGGATCTTCACGGCGCTCGGGGTCGCCGTGCTGCTGATGTACCTCATCCTCGTGGTCCAGTTCGGCTCGTTCCTCGATCCGCTCGCCATCCTGGTGTCGCTCCCTCTCTCGCTGATCGGGGTCGTCCTCGCGCTGTGGATCACCCGGGACACCTTGAACATCATGAGCCTGATCGGGGTCATCCTCCTGATGGGTATCGTGGCGAAGAACGCGATCCTGCTGATCGATTTCGCGAAGTGGGGACGGGAGCGCGGCATGGAACTTCGCGAGGCGCTGATCGAGGCGGGTCGCATCCGTCTCCGGCCCATCATCATGACCACACTCGCGCTCATCGCCGGCATGATCCCGGTTGCGATCGGCCACGGCGAAGGGGCGGACTTCCGCGCGCCGCTCGGCCGCGCGGTGATCGGCGGGACGATCACGTCCACGGTGCTGACGCTGCTGGTGATCCCGACCGTCTACGAGATCATCGACGACTTCCGCTCGTGGGTGGGGGCCAAATTCCGTCGCGGCGAGCCGCGGCCCGCGGGGCACGTGGTGCCTTCGCCCGCGCAGGCGGAGTAGGATGTCATCCTGAGCGCAGCGAAGGAGGCCATGTTCGGGTTCCGGCTCCTTCGCTGCGCTCAGGATGACACCGGTGAAACCCGTTGCCGCCGGCCAGCCTGACCGTATAGCTTCCGCTTCCGTTTTCGATCATCCCCATTCGACTCGCCGAGCCCTATGTCGTTCGAGACCGCCGTTGTCCGGGCCACACCGGCCGGCCACCAGACGCCACTGCTGGCCGTCGCCGTGGCGCGCGGCCCGCTGCCGCCTTCGCTCGCTGAGCTCGACCGGGCGGCCGGCGGCGCGCTCCAACGGTTGTATGCGGGGGGCGATTTCAGTGGCAAGCGGGACGAGACTGCCCTGGTCTATCCCACCGGACCCGCCGGACGAATCCTGCTGGTCGGCCTCGGCAAGCCCGACGAGCTCGATCGTGCCGCGATCCGGCGTGCCGCCGCGGTCGCGTCGAAGCGCATGCGCGCGCTGGGCGTGGCCCAGGGCGCGTTTCATCTTCCGAACGAGACTCGCGGCGCGCTGAAACCCGCGGAGGCGGGGCAGGCGATCGCGGAAGGCCTGGCGCAGGGCGCGTGGCAGTTCCTCGAGATGAAGCGACCGTCCGAGGAGCGAAAGCCACCGCTCGAGCGCGTGGATGTGCTCGCGTCCGAGGACCACGAGGGATACGCGGCGGGGCACCGCACCGGCGCCGCGCTCGGCGCGGGACAGACGCTCGCCCGCGGCATCCAGGTGCTTCCGGGCAACGTCTGCACGCCCACCTTCGTCGGACGCACCGCGGAGGAGCTGGCCGCGCGACACGGCATGGCCGTCACCGTCCTCGACAAGGCGGCCATCGTCCGGGAGAAGATGGGTGCACTGCTCGCGGTAGCGCAGGGAAGCCTGGAAGAGCCTCGCTTCATCGTGCTGGAGTACAAGGGTGCGGAAGGCGCGCCGATCGTGCTGGTCGGCAAGGGCGTCACGTTCGACACCGGCGGAATCTCGATCAAACCGGCCCAGAACATGGAGGACATGAAGTACGACATGTCGGGCGCCGCGGCCGTGCTCGGGACCTTCGAGGTGCTGGGCCGGCTGAAACCGGCGGTCCACGTGATCGGACTGATCCCGAGCACGGAGAACATGCCGTCGGGGAACGCCGTCAAGCCGGGCGACGTCATCACCAGCCATCTGGGCAAGACCATCGAGGTCATCAACACCGACGCGGAGGGACGTCTGATCCTCTGCGACGCGCTCTCCTGGGCCCGCCGCTACCGTCCCGCCTGCGCGATCGACATCGCGACGCTCACGGGGGCCGTCGTGGTCGCGCTGGGACACACCGCGGCGGGCGTGATGGGAAGCGACGATGCGCTGGTGGAAGAGGTGCGCCAGGCGGGCGAGCTGGCCGGTGAACGCGTCTGGCCGCTTCCGCTCTGGGACGAGTATCGCGATCTCATGAAGTCCGATATCGCCGACGTGAAGAACGCCGGCGGCCGGCCCGCCGGCAGCATCTCCGCGGGCTGGTTTCTCCGGGAGTTCGTGGACGGGTTCCCCTGGGCCCACCTGGACATCGCCGGCACGGCGTATACCGACCGCGAGGACGCCACCCGAGTCAAGGGCCCGACCGGCATCGGCGTGCGGCTGTTCAGCGAGTTCGTCCTGAGTCGCGCCGGGGGCGTGGGGCGGTGAGCCGGAAGCGGCTCCAGCACGTCGGCATCCTGCTCACACTCTGCGGCTCCCTCTCCACTTCCGTTCTCCACGCCCAGATTCTCGACGACACGCTGACACCGGACTCGCTCGCCGAGGACACGGTGGACTACACCGCGCGTTTTCTCGAGGCGCAGCAGCAGGTCGGTATGCGAGTGCCGGTCCTCCCGCGCCTGGAGGCGCCGGGCCCGCGTCCGGCACTCACCAGGACTGTCTTCACCCGTGACTCGATCGAGTGGGGGCACGCGGTCACCGTCGGCGATCTTCTGAGTCAAGTTCCCGGCGTCTATCTCTGGCGCGGCGGGTTCATCGGCCGGCCCGAGCCGGTCAACTTCCAGGCCCGCGGCGCCACATCGGCGGAGTACTATCTCGACGGCTTGCCCTATGTTGCGGCGGGGGTGGATAGTGTCGCGGTCGACCCCGCACTCTTCTCCATCAGTTTCCTGGACCGGATCGAGGTCGAGCGCTGGCCCGGGCTCCTCAGAATCCATCTCTTCACCCGGCGGCACGACCGTCTCGCCCCCCGATCGCGGGTAGCGATCGCACGCGGCGACGGCGACTTCGCGCGGTACGAAGGGTCGCTCGAGCGCCGGTTCACCAACGGCATCGGCTTCGGGATCGCCGCGGACTATCTGAACTCGCCGACGGCCAGCGGCTCCTCCAGCAGCTATTCCAACACCCAGTACTGGCTCCAGGGGAACTACGCGCCCTCGCACCACATCGGGCTACAGTATCAGCTGGTCCGTGCGGGCCCGAACCGGCGGCCGTTCGTGGTGGGCGATCCGCTGGCGAGCGACACCATCGGCCTCGGGTTCGACGCCAGCCGGAGCGATGTGCAGTTTCGCGCCGCCTGGCGCGCGAGCGAGGACGGCCTCGGACCGCGGGTCGATCTGCTGTATGGCCGCACCGGGTGGGACGGGGCGGGGATCAAGCAGCAGATCAACCAGGTGGGCGGAGCCGTCGCGTATCGGACCCCGACCTTCTCGCTGGGCGCCTCGGGCTACCATCGCACCCGCTGGACCGCGCTGGACCTCCGGGGGACGGCGGGTTGGAATCCGGTGCCCGCGGTGTCGGCCGGCGCGGAGGCGGTGCACCAACGGCACTACGGGGGGCGCAGCTCCGACTACGTGGCGCTCTCCGCCGGTCTCCAGCCGGTGCGTGGTCTCGCGCTCACGGGGCTGCTGCGCACCGGCGAGATGGTCGCCGCGCCCGCCATTTCGGCCGACACCGCGCAGGAGTTGTCCGACTACGAGGCCGCGATCGGCTGGGAGCGCGAGCGGCTGGGCGTGCGGCTCGCCTTCTCCCACACGGGGCCGTTCAGTCCGTTCGGATATTCGGAGTTTCCCCGGATCCCCTCGATCGGTCCGGTGCCCGAGACCGACTGGATCACCGTCAGCGCGCGGCTGGCCCCACTGCGCTGGATCACGCTGGAAGGGTGGTACAGCGATCCCCGCGACGTCACCCCGGAAGGCATTCCGCCGACCCACTCGATGACCGCCATCACCCTGCGGTCGAAATTCCTGCGACAGTTCCCCAGCGGCATCTTCGATCTCAAGCTGCGTCTGAGCATGGAGAGCTGGGGCAGGGGAGTCGTCGGGCGCGACGGCGCCGGGGCACCGGTCACGCTCGGAGGCGCGACCTTCCTCCGCAGTCTGCTGCAACTGCAGCTGCAGAGCTTTCAGCTGTTCTGGGACCGGGGGAATCTCAGCGCGTCGGAGCTGAACTACGTCCCGGGATTCGAGATCCCGGCGTATGGCAGCGTGTTCGGCGTGCGGTGGGAGTTCTTGAACTAGATTCTCATGGTCGCGCCATAACCAGTTTTAAATCTGCGACTTGCACGTTCGTCATCCCGAGCGGAGCGAGGGATCGGCCGGTTCATACGAGTGAGTCCGGATGCTCACCCTCATGTGCGCGCCGATCCCTCGCTCGGCTCGGGATGACACCTACCAACGCCCCCGTTTCACGGCTAAGTTTCTCGGCTTTCCCGGGATCAAATGGAGGTTCCTCCTGCCCCATAGCATGACGGGCTTTGGCGCGGCCGAGGGTGCGGTGGGGGGCGGCCGAATCCGACTCGAGATCCGCACCGTCAATCACCGGCACTTCAATCTCTCCGCCAAGCTGCCAGGGGAACTGGCATCGCTCGAGGGCGAAATGCGCGAACGCCTGCGGCGCGAGTTCGATCGCGGCCACGTCGCCCTGCACGGGCGGTGGACCGAGTACCCGGCGCGGGCCACGGGATTCGCGGTGGATCTCGAGCGGGCGCGGCTGGTGACCGAGCGGCTACGCGACCTGCAGGGGGCACTGGGGCTGGGCGGAGAGGTGACGCTGGAGCTGGTCGCGCGACAGCCCGAGGTGCTCTCGCCGGGAAACTCGGAATCGGCCGAGATCGCATGGAGCGATCTCGAGCCGATAGTGGCGAAGGCGGCGGCCGAGTGCCGCGGCATGCGCGCCCGGGAAGGCGAAGCGCTTGCGGCCGAGTTGCGCCACCGTCTCGATCTCCTGGAGACGGCCGCAGAGCGGATCGCGGCTCGCGCCCCCGAACGGCTGGTGCGGGAGCGGGATCGGCTTCGGGCGGCGGTCACGGAGCTGCTCGACGGCCGTCCCCTGGACGACGCCCGGTTGGCGCAGGAGCTGGCCTTCCAGGCCGACCGGCTCGATATCACCGAGGAGCTGGTCCGATTCCGCGCCCACGCGGCGGCCTCGCGCGGCGCACTGGCGGGGGAAAAGCCCGCCGGCAAGCAACTCGGGTTCCTGGCGCAGGAGCTCGGCCGGGAAGTCAATACGATGGGCGCCAAGGCGAACGACGCCGAGATCGCCCACGAAGTCATCGCCATGAAGGGAGAGCTCGAGAAGTTCCGGGAACAGCTCGAGAATCTCGAGTGAAGCCGTTCCTACTGGTCCTGTCCGCGCCGTCCGGCGGAGGGAAGAGCAGTATCGCGCGAAATCTGTTGCAGGGCCGGGACGACCTGGGCTACTCCGTTTCGGCGACCACCCGCCCGATGCGGGAGCGAGAGCGGGAGGGGCAGGACTACTACTTCATCGGCCGGGAAGACTTTCTCCGGCGTCGCGAGGCGGGGGAGTTCCTGGAGTCGGCCACCTACGGCGGCCACCTCTACGGCACGCTTCGGAGCGAGATCGAGCGGATCTTCGCCAAGGGCAAGCACGCCGTGCTCGACATCGAGATCGAAGGCGCGCGGCAGATCCGGGCGAACTTTCCGAACTCCCTGCACGTCTTCGTTCTCCCGCCGTCGGCGGAGGTGCTCGTCAGCCGGCTGAAGGGGCGGAATACCGAGCCGCCCGAGGCCGTCCGGGAGCGCATCGTCCGGGCTGGGGAGGAGCTGGCGGCGGTCACCGAGTACGACTACGCGCTGGTGAATCAGGATCTCGTCGTCGCGGTGGCCCAGGTGGCTGCCATCCTCGACGCCGAGGCCCGCCGGGTGGACCGGCAGGACGATCTCCCGAAGTTTCTGGCGCGACTGCGGCACGATGTCGCCGCGGCGGCGCAGAAGATCTAGAACATTCACGCTTCCATCTAGGAGCACGCGTTCATGCGCATCATCACACCCACCGAGGTCGCCAAGCAGGCCGGGAACAAGTATCTGGGCGTTCTGGTGGCGGCGAAGTTCGCCCGGTATCTCAACGAGTTCCCCAAGGACCAGTTGGCGCACCAGGGGGAGAAACTCACCACCAAGGCGCTCCAGGCCCTGGTCGAGGGGGAGCTGAACTACAAGCTGGTTCGCCGCCGCCGCTCCGAGGCCTGAGGTGTGGACCGACCGGCACGTCGTCCTCGGCGTGTCGGGCGGGATCGCCTGCTACAAGAGCTGCCATCTCGCCCGGCGTCTGACTGAGGCAGGTGCCCGGGTCGACGTCGTGCTCACCCGCGGCGCCGCCGAGTTCGTCGGGCCCATCACGTTCGAATCGCTGACCGGGCGCCCTGTGCTGACCTCCCTCTGGGAGCCCGGCCGGGCGCTCGCTCATGTGCGCCTGCCGCAGGACGCCGACCTCATCATCGTAGCACCCGCCACCGCACATCTCATCGCGCGCATGGCCCAGGGCCTGGGGGACGACGTGCTCAGCACCCTGCTCCTGGCGCGCACGGCGCCGGTCCTCCTCGCCCCGGCCATGAACGACGAGATGTACGCCCGACCCGAGACCCAGGCGAACCTGGAGCGGCTGCGGTCGCGCGGAGTCGTGTTCGTTGGCCCGGAAGTAGGCGCGCTGGCCGAGGGCCCTTCGGAGCGACCGGGACGGATGAGCGAGCCGGAGACGATCCTGGCTCACGCCGCGCGCGCCCTCCGGGGCAACGGAAAGCTCGCGGGCCGGCGGATCGTCGTGACCGCGGGTCCGACCCGCGAGTCCATCGATCCGGTTCGCGTCGTCACCAACCGATCGAGCGGCAAGATGGGCTACCGGGTCGCCGAGGCGGCCTGGGAGCGCGGCGCGGAGGTGGTGCTCATCTCCGGCCCGGTGGCGCTGGATCCGCCCGTCGGCGCCCTGGTCCGGCGGGTCGAGAACACCAGCGAACTGGAGGCGGCCGTGCGGCGCGAGCTACCCTCGGCTGACGTGCTGGTCATGGCCGCGGCCCCGGCCGACTTTCGACCCAGCGATCCCAGCGCGAGCAAGCGGTCCCGCGTGGACGGCGCGCTCGCGGTACCGATGGAGCCGACGGAAGACATTCTCACCGGCACCCGGGGGCTTCGGAAGACGGGCAGCGTCATCGTAGGGTTCGCTCTGGAGACGGGTGACGCCGTGGCCAAGGGCATGGCCAAGCTGGAGCGGAAAGACCTCGACTTCATCGTGGTCAACGATGCGTTGGAGCCGGGAGCCGGCTTCGAGCACGACACCAACCGGGTGGCGATCGTCGCGCGCGACGGCACACCGCAGATCCTGCCGCTGCAGTCCAAGCGGGACGTCGCGGACGCGATCCTCGACGCAGTGGAGCGCTCCCTTGGATGAGCTGAGGCGGCGGTACCTGTTGCAGCAGGCGGAGCTTGGCGGCACGGAAGTGATTTTCAGCGAGGCCGCGGGACCGCGCGGCCGCGGGTCCGGGGGTCGCGTGGCGGGTGAAAGCCAATTGTCCGAAGCGGCGCCCGCGGCAGCGCTGCCGAAGTGGGCGCGCGGCGCGCCGCCGATTCCCGGACCCGGCATCACCGTGATCACCGCCGACCCGATGCTGCTCGGCAATGACCTGGCCGCGCTGCCGACGATCGAGGCGGTCGCAGAGCGGATTCGCACCACCCACTGCTGCGGCCTCTGCCCCGGCCGGACCAACGCGGTGCCCGGCGAGGGCGATCCGCACGCCCGCATGGTGCTCGTGGGCGAGGGTCCCGGCGCCACCGAGGACGCAACCGGACGACCCTTCGTGGGTCAGGCCGGCAAGCTGCTCGAAGGGATTCTCGAGGCTATTGAAGTTCCTCGGGATTCAGTGTACATCACCAACATCGTCAAGTGCCGGCCCCCCCAGAACCGGAAGCCCCTGCCCGATGAGATCGCGGCCTGCATCCCCTATCTCCACCGACAGCTGGAGCTGATTCGTCCGAAGGTGATCCTCGCCATGGGCGGAACCGCCGGCGAGGCGTTGCTGGGTGTGAGGAAGGGCCTGGGGGAGCTGCGGGGCAAGGTGCACACGTACAACGGCACTCCGCTGATCGTGACCTACCATCCCGCGGCACTGCTGCGCAACCCGAACTGGAAGAAGCCGACCTGGGATGACGTCCGTATCGCCCGACAACTTCTCGACCGCTGATCCCTACGTAGGCCGGTCCGCCCCCTGGAGTGCCGAAGCCGAGCAGGCGGTGCTCGGCGCGATGCTGCTGGACCAGGATGCCGCGCTCCGCGCCGCCGAGCTGGTCGACGATGCGATGTTCTACCGGGAGGGCCACCGCCGGCTCTTCCGCGCCATGGTCGCGCTGGTCGAGCGCCGGGTGGTCATCGACCACATCACGCTCCGCGACGAGCTCCTGCGCCGGGGCGAGCTCGAGGCCGCCGGCGGGCTCGACTACCTCGCCGAGCTGGTGGACGCGGTGCCCACCGCGGCCAACCTCGAGTTCCACGCCCGGATCGTGCGCGACAAGGCGATCCTGCGGCGGCTGATCGAGACCTCCACCGGCATCATCACCGAAGCCTACGACGGCCACTCCACCGCGACCGAGCTGCTCGACGTGGCGGAGTCGCGGATCTTCAAGATCTCGCAGCAGCGGGGCGACGAGGGGTTCACCCGGATCAAGGAGATGCTGTGGCCCACGATGGAGCGCATCGAAACGCTCCAGCGCAGCGGCAAGGCGATTACCGGGGTGCCCAGCGGCTTCGTAGACTTGGACGCGCTGACCTCGGGCTTTCAGGCAGCGGAGCTGGTGGTCGTCGCCGCCCGCCCCTCCATGGGCAAGACCGCGTTCTGTCTCAACATCGCCGCCAACGCCGCGGCCGAAGGCCAGGGTGTCGCCATCTTCTCGCTCGAGATGTCGAAGGAGGCGCTGGTGCAGCGGATGCTGACGGCCACGGCGCGGGTGGACAGTCATCGGGTGCGGCAGGGCACGCTCCGCGACTCCGACTTCACCCAGCTCGCCCGGGCCGCGGGGCTGCTCCAGACCTACCAGGTCTGGATCGACGACACCCCGTCCATCACCCTTCTCGAGATGCGCTCCAAGGCGCGCCGGCTCAAGATCGACAACGATCTCAAGCTCATCATCGTGGACTACCTCCAGCTGATGCGGAGCCCGGAGTACTCGGAGAACCGGGTCCAGGAAATCTCCGACATCTCGCGCTCGCTCAAGGCGCTCGCCCGGGAGCTGGAAATTCCGGTCATCGCCCTCTCCCAGCTCTCCCGCGCCTCGGAGCAGCGCGGCGGCGAGCGCAAGCCGATCCTCTCCGACCTGCGCGACTCCGGCGCCATCGAGCAGGACGCCGATCTGGTGGTCTTCATTCATCGCCCCGAGTACTACGACCGGGAGGACGAGTCCAAGCGCGGCCTCGCGGAGGTCATGCTCGCCAAGAACCGCAACGGCCCCACCGGCGACGTCCAGCTCAAGTTCACCCGCGAGTACACCCGGTTCGACAGCTTCTCCGCGCGGGACGAGCCGGAATAGCCATGGCCCGTGCCCGGTCGGTCTATCGCTGCACCGAGTGCGGCCACGAGCACGCCAAGTGGGTGGGCCGCTGCGAAGGCTGTGGGGCCTGGAACGCGGTCGCCGAGGAGCCGGTGGCGGTCCAGCGGGGCGGCGGGGCGGTGGGACAGCGTGGCAGGCGCGCCGGGGTGGTCGCCCCGCCCAAGCGTCTCCGGGAGGTGGCCACCGAGCCGCTGGAGCGATTGCGCACCGGGATCAACGAGCTCGATTTCGTGCTCGGGGGCGGCATCGTCCCGGGCTCGATGATCCTTATCGGCGGTGAGCCCGGTATCGGCAAATCCACGCTCCTGCTGCAGGCCGCGGCGCAGCTCGAGACGGCGGGCCGGACGGTGCTCTACTCCAGCGGTGAGGAGTCACCCGACCAGATCCGGCTCCGGGCCGACCGGCTCACGGAAGACGCGGGCGCCGTGCACGTCCTCGGCGAAACCCGGCTCGAGGCGATCGTCGGCGCCGCAGGCGCGGTGTCGGCCGATGTCGTCGTCATCGACTCCATCCAGACGGTGTACACCGAGACGCTGGAAAGCGCGCCGGGCAACGTGGGCCAGGTGCGGGAATGCTCCGGGCAGCTCATGCGCTTCGCCAAGGAAAGCGGCACCGCGGTGGTGGTGGTCGGCCACGTCACCAAGGGCGGCGGCATCGCGGGACCCAAGACCCTGGAGCACATCGTGGATACGGTGCTCTACTTCGAGGGCGAGGTCACGCTCGACTACCGGCTGCTCCGGGCCACCAAGAACCGCTTCGGCTCGGTGGACGAACTCGGCGTCTTCTCCATGACCGAGCACGGGCTGGTGGCGGTCCCGAACCCGTCGGCCGTGTTCCTCGCGGCTCGTGCCGCCGGCATCAGCGGCAGCGCGGTCACGGCCCTGATGGAAGGCACGCGTCCGGTGCTGGTCGAGGTCCAGGCGCTCGCGGCCAAATCGGGATACGGGACACCGCAGCGGGTCGCCACCGGACTCGACCCCAAGCGGCTCGCGGTCCTGCTCGCGGTGCTGGAGCGGCGGGCGGAGACCTCGTTCGCCGACCTCGACGTCTTCGTTCAGGTCACCGCCGGCGTACGGCTCAACGAGCCCGGGGCCGATCTCGCGGTCGCCGCGGCGCTCCTCAGCAGCCTGTACAACCGTCCCGCGCCTGCCGACGTCGTCTTCCTGGGCGAGATCGGCCTGGGCGGCGAGATCCGCCCCAGCGGCGCCATCGAGCGGCGGATCGCCGAGGCGGCCCGGCTCGGCTTCAGGCGCGTCTTCGGCTCGTCCCGTGGCACGCCGCCCCAGGTTCCGGGCGTCTCACTGGTCGGCCTCGACCACGTCGAGCAGCTGGTGCGCGCGCTTGCCGCGTGACGTCGGCGTCGTCGTCGTGGCGGCGGGGCGCAGCACTCGTGTCGGGGGCGACCTCCCCAAGCAATACTTCCCGATCGACGGCGTGCCCGTCCTCCTGCGAGCGGTCAGGCCGTTCGCCAGCCATCCGGACGTGGCGCAGGTGGTCGTAGTCCTTCAGCCCGGCGAGGCGGAGCGCCCGCCCGATTTCCTCGCCGCGCTGGTGGGCGAGGCGCTGGTGGTCGTCGCGGGCGGGCGGGAGCGCGCGGACTCGGTTGCGGCCGGTCTCCAGGCGCTCCGACCGGAGTGCGAGATCGTGCTGGTCCATGACGGCGCTCGGCCGTTCGTGGACCGGTCGGTGATCGACGCGGTCATCGGCCATGCCCGGCGCGGTCACGGTGCGATCGCCGCCGTGCCGGTCAGCGATACCATCAAGGAGGCCGTCGGGCCGGACCCCACCCTGGTCGGACGAACGGTCCCGCGCGGCGGTCTCTGGCGGGCCCAGACACCGCAGGGATTTCCCCGCCCGATGCTGGAGGAGGCCTACGCACGAGCCGGTGCGGGCGCCGGCGCCGCGACGGACGATGCCTCGCTGGTGGAATCGTATGGGGGAGTCGTGCGGCTGGTTCCGGATTCACCTCGCAACATCAAGATCACCACCCGTGAAGACCTGGCGCTGGCGGAGGCCCTCGCGGGGGCATACCCATGATGCTCCCGTTCCTGTCCGCGGAGGAAATCGAGGCGGCCATACCTCTGGTCGATGCCCATCTCGACCGGGGCGGACTGCTGGCCTATCCCACGGAGACGGTGTACGGGCTCGGGTCGAACCCGTCGGCGCCGGCCCTCGCGGCGCTCGCCCGGTTGAAGGGACGGCCGCCCGACAAGCCCTTCCTGCTGCTGGTCTCGGGTGCGGCCATGGCGGACGCGTGGGGCCTGGTGATGTCGCCGTCGGCCCGGGCCCTGTCCGCCGCCTTCTGGCCCGGGCCGCTCACCCTCGTGCTCCGCGGCGGAGAGGGACATCTGCCGGACGAGCTGCGCGGCAAGGAAGGGGGCATCGCCGTGCGCCACACGTCGCACACCGGCATCGCCCGCCTCGTGGCCGCCATGGGACGCCCGCTCACGTCCACCTCGGCCAATCGCCCCGGCGATCAGGCCGCTCCCGGGCCCGACCGGATTCGCGAGGTGTTCCGGCCCGAGGTCGAGCGAGGTGATCTGCTCGTTCTCGACGGGGGTGTGCTGGGCAACGTACCGCCCTCGACCCTGGTGGACTGTACCGGACCGATGCCGCGGATGATCAGGGAAGGTGCCATTCCACGCGCCGAGCTGCGGCGGGCGGCGGGAAGACTCGCGCCCTGATCCCGCTTATCATTTGACATGCACATCCTCTTCGTCTGCACTGGAAATACCTGCCGCAGCCCCATGGCCGAAGGCCTGCTGCGGCAGGCTCTCACCGCGCGCGGCATCGACCATGTCACCGTGGCCTCGGCCGGCACCGGCGCATGGCAAGGCGCCCCGGTCTCCGAAGGCGGTTACCTGGTCGGCCTGGAACACGGGCTCGACCTGAGTGAGCATCGAGCCCGCCTGCTGACCCGCGATCTCGTGAAAGAGGCCGACTTGGTGCTGACGATGTCGGGGCACCACCTGGCTCGCGTCGCCGAGCTGGGCGGTGAACACAAGGTGCATCTGCTCGGCGCCTACGCCGGTCGGGATCCCGCGCATTGCGAGGTGACCGACCCCTTCGGCGCCGAGCTGGCGAGCTACCGCACGACATTCGACGAGCTCCAGGAGCTGATCGGCACGGTGGTGAGCCGCGTCGCCGGCACGGTGCGGTGATCGACGGCAACACCCGGGTCTATGCCCTGCTGGGCGACCCGGTGGCGCATTCCCTCTCTCCCGCCATGCAGAACGCCGCGTTCCGCGCCCTCGGCCTGCGCGCGGTCTACGTGGCCCTCCGCTGCGACCCTTCCGACGTCGGCCACTTGATCCAGGCGCTCACGCGCGCCGGCGGCGGCGGGAACGTCACCATTCCCCACAAGGAAGCGGCCGCGCTCGCGGTCGATCGACGGTTCGCGGAGGCCGAAGAAATCGGCGCCTGCAACGTCTTCTGGGGTGAAGACGGGGCCGTGGTGGGAGGCAACACCGACATCGAGGGGCTGTTGCGCGCGCTCGAGCCGCTGGACCCGCCGTCGGGACCATGGCTGATCGTGGGTACCGGCGGCGGAGCGCGCGCCGCCGCGGTGGCGGCGGCACGGCGCGGTGCCCGCGTGGCGATCTCGTCCCGTTCGGCGGAGCGCGCCGAGGCGTTCGGACGCTGGATCGCCGACCGTGCGATCGAGCCGGCCGCGCCCAGGGAGTGCGGCATGGTGGTGAATGCGACCCCCCTGGGGCTGCGCTCCGACGACCCATTGCCCCTCGACCCGGGCCTCGCGCCGCAGGCGGCGGTGGCCTTCGACATGGTCTACCGCACGGGAGAGACGCCCTGGGTCCGGGCGATGCGCGCGGCCGGCCGGCGAGCCGCCGACGGCCGGGGCATGCTGGTGGCCCAGGGAGCCGGTGCGCTGGAGCGCTGGTTCCCCGGCGTCGCCGCACCGACCGAGATCATGCGCGCCGCAGTCGATGCCGCGCTTCGCTGAGCGGCTCGCCGGCTGGCGGGCGGCGCTCGGCGATCTGGAGCGTTGGCTTCTCCCCGCGGCCTGCCTCCTGTGTGATGCGCCGATCGCCGAGCGAGAAGCCGATGCTCTGGTCTGCGCCCTGTGCCGCTCGCGCTGGCGCCCGATCCCCGGCCCGCAGTGTCCCCGCTGCGGTCAGCCTCTCTCTGGCGACCTGGCGTGTCGGATCTGCGCCGCATGGCCGGGGGGACTGCGCCGGGTTCGCAGCGCCGTCTGGCTCGAGGAATCCGCGCGTCGCGCGGTGCACCGGCTCAAGTACGATGGCTGGTGGCGGGTCGCCGGCGCGATGGGGGACGCGATGCACGGGTTGGAACCATTGACCGGGCGGGTAAGCTTGATACCTATCCCGCTCGGGGCGCGCCGGTCGCGGGAGCGCGGCTACAATCAGAGCGAGCGCATCGCCGACGCGCTGGGGCGACGGATCGGGGCGCCGGTGCGCACCGACATCCTGCGCCGGGTGCGTGAGACCAGAAGCCAGACCGCGCTCACACCGGAGGCCAGGCAGGCGAACCTCGACGGTGCATTCGCCTGCCAGGGTGCCGGCGGCGTGTCGGTGGTGCTGGTGGACGACGTATTCACCACGGGAGCCACGCTCGTGGCCGCCGCTTCGGCGCTGGCCGCCGCGGGGGCTGCCGGCGTGGACGGCGTGACCTTCGCACGCGCGATGGAGCCCGTAGCCT
Organism: uncultured Gemmatimonadales bacterium; assembly: GCA_963826065.1. GTDB lineage: Bacteria > Gemmatimonadota > Gemmatimonadetes > Gemmatimonadales > GWC2-71-9 > CAVVWJ01. The sequence goes on along the minus strand of CAWGVP010000005.1, from coordinate 1,024,680 downwards.
GGACATAGGAACACCTGACCTGGGGGAGAGAGAGTGGCCATTCGCATCGGCATCAACGGATTCGGCCGGATCGGTCGCAACACGCTCCGTGCGGCGAAGAAGCTCGGGACGGACCTCGACTTCATCGCGGTGAACGATCTCACGGATACCAGAACACTCGCGCACCTGCTCAAGTACGATTCCGTCCACGGCCGCTTCCCCGGCGAGGTGAAGGCCGAAAAGGATGCCCTGGTGGTGGACGGCGACTCGATGCGAGTCCTCACCGAGAAGGATCCTTCCAAGCTCCCGTGGAAGGACCTCGGCGTGGACGTCGTCCTCGAGTCCACCGGCCGGTTTACCGATCGCGATCAGGCGGCCCTCCACCTGGCCGGGGGCGCGAAGAAGGTGATCATCTCCGCCCCCGCGAAGAAGGAGGACATCACGCTGGTCTACGGGGTGAACCACCAGGACTACGATCCCGCCAAGCACCACATCATCTCCAACGCGAGCTGCACCACGAACTGCCTGGTACCGGTGGTGCGGGTCATCCTCGATCGGTTCGGGTTCGTGAGCGGTTTCATGACCACGGTCCATTCGTACACCAACGACCAGCAGATCCTCGATCTGCCGCACAAGGACCTCCGCCGGGCCCGCGCCGCCGCGCTGTCGATCATTCCGACTACCACCGGCGCCGCCAAGGCGACATCGCTGGTGATTCCGGAGGTCAAGGGCAAGATCGATGGCGTGTCGCTCCGGGTGCCGACGCCCGACGTGTCGGTCGTCGCGCTCACCTGCGTGGTGGAGAAGCCCACTACGGCGGACGAGGTGAACGATGCCTTTCGCAAGGCCGCCGCGGACGGTCCCCTGAAGGACGTGCTGGTGGTCAGCGACGAGCCGCTGGTCTCGGTGGACTACATCGGCTCCCTTTACTCCAGCACGGTGGACGCGCTCTCGACCAACGTGGTCAACGGCACCCTGGTGAACGTGACCTCGTGGTACGACAACGAGATGGGGTACTCGGCCCGGTGCGCCGACCTGCTGGGCTATGTGGGGGAACGGCTGTGAAGCGGGCCCTGGAGTCGCTGGACAGCGGCGCCATCGAGGGAAAGCGCGCCCTGGTGAGAGTGGACTTCAACTGCCCGATCAAGGATGGTGTGGTGGCCGACAACACCCGGATCCGGGCGGCGCTTCCGACCATCGAATACCTCCGCGCCCGCGGCACCCGAGTGGTGCTGCTTTCGCACCTGGGGCGGCCGAAGGGCCGGCCCGATCCGAAATACACGCTGGAGCCCGTCGTCCGAGAGCTGGAGCGGCTACTGGGCTCGCCGGTGACGTTCCTTCGCGACCCGCTGTCGGAGCAGGCCGTCACCGAGACCCGGCGCCTGCCCCGCGGCGGGGTGGCGATCGCGGAGAACACACGGTTTTTCCCCGGCGAGGAGCGCAACGACGCCGAGCTCGCCGCGCGCTTCGCCGCCCTGGGCGACTTCTACGTCAACGACGCCTTCGGCTCGGCGCACCGGGCCCACGCCAGTACCGAAGCGGTGGCCCGGGTGCTCAAGCCGGCCGTGTCCGGCCTGCTCATGCAGCGGGAGCTGAAGTATCTCGGCGACGCGCTGCACCGCCCGCGGCGCCCCTTCATCGCAGTGCTCGGCGGGGCCAAGATCAGCGGCAAGATCGACTTGATCTCGGCACTGCTGCCGAAAGTCGACCAGGTGCTGCTCGGCGGGGCGATGGCCTGCACGTTCTTCGCCGCGATGGGGCTGGAGACCGGCAACTCGCTGGTCGAGCCCGACCGCGTCGAGCTCGCGCGCCACCTGCTGGCTGATTCCGGCGATAAGCTTGCCCTGCCGGTCGGCGCGGTGATCGCCCGGGAGCTCAAGGCCGGCGCCCAGACCCGCACGGTGCCGCGCGACCGTATTCCGGACGGCTGGGCGGTATACGACATCGACCCGGCCACCGAGAAGGATTTCGCGGCCAGGATCGAGCGCGCGGGCACGGTGGTCTGGAACGGCCCGATGGGAGTCTTCGAGACACCGCCGTTCGACCACGGCACGATGGCCATCGCCCACGCCATGGCGGCCGCTACGGGCAACGGCGCGGTCACGGTCATCGGCGGTGGAGACTCGGCCGCCGCGGTGGCGCAGGTGGGCCTGGAGGACCGCATGACGCACGTCTCCACCGGCGGTGGCGCCTCGCTGGAGTTCCTGGAAGGGAAGACCCTGCCCGGAGTGGCCGCGCTGGACGAAGTGTGACGACCCCATCACTCTCCGAAGACATGCCGACTCGCTCTCTCATCTACGCCGCCAACTGGAAGATGCATCACGGAGCCGAGGCCGCGCGGTCGTTCCTCGCCCGCTTCCTTCAGGTCACCGCGCCGGTGGAAGGCAGGCAGCTGTGGTTCTTCCCGCCGGCGGTTTCCATCGCCGCGGCGCGTGAGGCGTCCGCCCGGCGACCCGACGTCACGGTCGGCGCGCAGAACGTCCACTGGGAGCCCAAGGGCGCCTTCACCGGCGAGCTCTCGATTCCCCTGGTGCTGGAAGCCGGCGCCCGCGCGGTGCTGATCGGCCATTCCGAGCGTCGCCACCTGTTCGGCGAGACGGATGAACAGGTGGGCCGGAAGCTCATGGCCGCGCTCAAGGCCGGCATGACCCCGATGGTCTGCCTGGGCGAGACACTGGCCGAGCGCGAGGGCGGCCGGACGGAGCAGGTGGTGACCCGGCAGGTCTCCGCGCTCCTCGAGCGGGTCGGCCCATCCGAGTGGGGCCGTGTCGTGCTGGCCTACGAGCCGGTCTGGGCGATCGGCACCGGGAAGAACGCCACGCCCGACGACGCCGCGCAGGTCCATCAGCTGATCCGGTTCGAGCTGACCCGCCGGGGCGTCGGTGGCCGGGTGCCCATCCTGTACGGCGGGAGCGTGAACACGGGAAACGTGCTCGCCTTGCTGGCCCGGCCCGAAGTGGACGGCGTCCTGGTCGGGGGCGCGAGCCTCGATCCCGACGGCTGGGCGGAGCTGGTCGGGCATGGCGCATAGCCCGGCATGAGCGTCCGCGCGCGCCTGAGCGATGCCGCACTGCTCGAGCGACTCGTCGCCTTCGATACCACCAGCCGGCGAAGCAACCTCTCCCTGGCGAATTTCGTCACCGACTACCTGGACCGCCCCGGCATCCGCATCGACCGGGGCTGGTCCGAGGACAAGACCAAGGCCAATCTCGTGGTGCAGGCGGGACCCCAAGAGGGTGACGGGCGGGGTCTCACGCTTTCCGGACACATGGACGTGGTGCCTGCGGAGGAGCCCGAATGGCGCTCCGATCCTTTCGCGGTGACCAGAGCCGGAGAGACTTACGTGGGACGCGGGACCGCCGACATGAAGGGGTTTCTCGCACTCGCAGTCAATCGCCTGGCCGGAGCCGACCCGTCACATCTTTACCGGCCGCTCGCACTCCTGCTCACCTACGACGAGGAAGTCGGTACCCTCGGCGCCCGTCGGTTCGCCGAAATGAGTGACGAGATGCCCGCGCTCCCCGGCGACGTCATTATCGGCGAGCCCACCTCGCTCCGGGTCGTCCGCCTCCACAAGGGGATGATCCGGCTCCAGCTCGTCTTCAGAGGGCGGGCCGCCCACAGCGGCTATCCCCATCTCGGCCGCAGCGCGATCGAGCCCGCCGCGCGCGCGATCACCGCGCTCGCGGGCCTCCGAGCCGACATGGAATCGGAGCGACCGGCACACGGGGAGCACTTTCCCGAGGTTCCCTACGCCGCGCTCAATGTCGGCGTGGTCAGCGGGGGCAGCGCGGCCAACGTGATCCCGGACCACTGCGCCGCCCAGATCGCCATCCGGCTCCTGCCCGGGATGAGCGCTGAGGAGATGAGCGAGCGGGTGCGCGCGGCCGTGGCCCACGCGCTGCCCGGCGAGCCCTTCGAGCTGACCTTCCTGGGGGAGAGTCCCGCGATGATGTTGGACGAAGGCGCCGCGCTGTACCGGGATCTCTGCCAGCTGGTCGGACAGCACGGGACCGAGAGCGTCGCCTTCGCCACCGACGCCGGGTGGCTCCAGACGGTGGGGTTCCGCTGCGCGGTCTTCGGGCCCGGGAGCATCGAAGTGGCGCATCGTCCCAACGAGTTTCTGCCCATCGAGGAGTTCGAGCGCGCCGGTCGGCTGCTCGACGAGATGATCCGCCGGAGATGCACGGCCGAATGAGTCGACACGCGGTGCGGGCCGATCTGACGTGGATCGACGGCGGGTTCGTCCCGGATGCCGTCATCGCCATCGGCCCGGACGGGCGCATCGAGTCGGTGGGGTCCGGTGAGCACCCCTCGCGGCCCCTGGAGCGCATGGCCCTCCTTCCCGGATTCGTGAACGCGCACTCCCATGCCTTTCAGCGGGGGCTCCGCGGGTCCGGCGAACGATTTCCGACGGGCGGCGGCAGTTTCTGGAGCTGGCGGCAGGCGATGTACGGGTTGGTCTCGACGCTCGATCGCGCGACGCTGGCGCGGATCTGCCGCCGCGCGTTCGCCGAGATGAGGGACGCGGGGATCACCACCGTGGGAGAGTTCCACTATCTGCATCACGAGCGCGGCGAGGATTTTGTGTTCGACGACGTGGTCCTGGAAGCCGCCGCGGAGATCGGCATCCGGCTCGTGCTGCTTCAGGCGTACTACGCCGCGGGCGGTGTCGGCAAGCCGCTGGAGCCGGGCCAGGCCCGATTCGCCACCCCGGATCTCGCGCGCTATTGGCGTCAGCTCGACCGGCTCGCCGCGCGTCTCGGCTCCGGTCAGTCGCTCGGTGTGGCCGCCCACAGCGTCCGCGCCGCGGGCATCGCCGAGATCGCGGCCCTGTACACCGAGGCGGGGCGTCGGCAGGTCCCCTTCCACATGCACCTCGAGGAGCAGCGCGGGGAGATCGCCGAGACGATTGCCGCCTACGGGCGGACCCCGACCCGCCTGCTCTGCGACGAGCTGGAAGGGAGGGCGGAGCTCACGGCGGTCCACTGCACCCACACGTCTCCGGCGGACATGGCCGCGTTCCTCGCCCGCGGCTGGCATGCGTGCATCTGCCCCCTGACCGAGGCGAACCTGGGCGACGGCCTGCCCGACCTCTCGGCGGTCCACGAATCGGGCAACAGGATCTCTCTCGGAACCGATTCCAACGCCCGGATCTCGCTTCTCGAGGAGATGCGCTGGCTGGAGTACGGACAGCGCCTCCGGCGGGAGCTTCGCGGAGCCCTGACGGACGTGGATGGGGGCGTCGCGGCCACCGCGCTGGCGGCGGCCACCACGGGCGGCGCGGCGACCCTCGGGATCGAGGCGGGCACCATCGCGGCCGGGGCGTGGGCCGATTTCGTCGCCATCGACCTGACTGCTCCCGCACTCGCGGACGTCCCCGAGTCCGGTCTGCTCGACGCCATCGTCTTCGGGGCGGACAACGGCGTGATCGCGGGGACGTTCGTGGGAGGAGCCTGGCGCCCGAGCAATTGACCCAACCTGCTCAGGTGACTAGACTTTCCGGCTGCCCAGGAGATCAAATGTTCGCGCTTCTGCTCACGTTGCTCATCCTCGATGCCCTGATCCTCTCCGCGGTCGTCCTGCTCCAGGCCGGTCAGGGCGGGGGACTCGCTTCGCTCGGCGGTGCCACCACGGATACGGTCCTCGGCGGGCGTCAGGCGGTCACCATCCTCACCAAGATGACCTGGTGGTGCGGCGGGCTGTTCCTGGCCCTGTCGCTGCTCCTCTCCCTCGTTCCTCGAGGCGGCGGGTCGAGCGAGTTGCAGGAACGGCTGCGGGCCACCACGCCCGATGCTCCGGCCGCCAGTGCGCCACTGCCCCTGGGAGGCACACCGGACACCGCGGGCGGCGGAGCACCTGGCGCCCCTGCACCGGCGCCGGCACCTCAGCAGAAGTCGGGACAGTGACGGCAGGGCGACGCGGGGCGACCGGATGATCGATCGCCCCGCCTTCGTTTTGCTGGAGGACGGTGCCTGGTTCTCCGGGAACTCCCTGCGCCCCCTCGATCCCGCCTTCGGCGAAGTCGTCTTCACCACCAACCTGACGGGATACCAGGAGACGTTCACCGATCCCAGTTATTTGGGGCAGATCGTCGTGATGACCGCGCCGATGATCGGGAACTACGGGATCAACGAGGAGGACATGGAGTCGGAGCGGCCGCAGGTCAGCGGCGTCGTGGTCCGGGAGATGTCCCGGAGGCCGTCCAGCTGGCGGGCCACGTCGAGCCTCGACGATTGGCTGGCGGCGTCACAGGTGCCGGTGATCGAAGGCGTGGATACCCGCCGCCTCACCCGCCATCTCCGCGAGCGCGGTGCGATGCGAGGTGTCGTCGCCCCTGGGCGGGAGCCGACGCCCGAGCTCACCGCGCGCCTGCTCGCGTCGCCCTCGATGAGCGGCCTCGATCTCGCGACACGGGCCACGGTCCGTGAACGTCGAAGCGAGGGGCTGGGGCCCCACGTCGTCGCCTACGACTACGGCATGAAACGCAACATCGTACGGATGCTGGTGCACGCCGGCTGCCGGGTCACGGTGGTCCCGGCTCAGACGAGCGCGGCGCAAGTCCGTGAGCTGGAGCCCGATGGGCTCTTCCTCTCCAACGGTCCCGGAGATCCCGCGGCGGTGCAGTACGCCATCGGGAACATCCGCGAGCTCGCCGGAACGGGCCTGCCGACGTTTGGTATCTGCCTGGGACATCAGCTGATCGGCCTCGCGTTCGGGGGGGAAACCGCCAAGTTGCCCTACGGGCATCGCGGCGGGAACCATCCGGTTCGCGACCTGCGCACCGGGCAGATCCTGATCACCACCCAAAACCATGGATTCGCGGTAGTTGGCGACGCCGAGCGGGTTCCGGGAGCGAGCGGACTCGAGGTCACGCACCTCAACCTCAACGATGGGACCATCGAGGGGGTGCGCCATCGCGAGCTCCCATTGTTCGCCGTGCAGTACCATCCCGAGGCCGCTCCAGGGCCGCACGATGCCTTCCCGCACTTCGAGGAGTTCCTCTCCTCCCTCGCTCCCAGGAAGGGCCCGAAGTCCAAGCCCTTGACAGACAACACTTAAGCCCATAGTATCGGCCAGGATGCCCTCCCGAGCCACGCTGTCTGTAACCCTTCTGGGGGACGCATGACCAAGGCCGATCTCGTCGAACAGGTAACCGCCTCGATCGCCCGTACCGCCGGGCCCATGATCTCCAAGAAGGACTGCGCCCGCGTGGTGGACGCCTTCCTCGAGGCCGTGAAAGAGGCACTTAAGCAGCAGCACAACATCGAGGTGCGTGGCTTCGGGACTTTCAAGATTCGCCGGCGGAAGACCCGGATGGCGCGCAACCCGCGCACCGGTGATCCGGTCGAAGTCGCCGCGCGGCCGGTCCCTGTATTCAAGCCCAGCAAAGAGTTACGGGCACTGGTGGCGGACGAGAGCGAGCCCGCCGGAGAGACCGCCCAAGGTATGTAGCCGGCAGCAGTGGTCGGCAGCCTTTCGTGGGGCCGCACCGGGACTCGTGCCCGGGCGGCCCTTCTTTCGTTGCCGCCGCGCCGTTTCGCCTTCTGGGGACTGCGGATAGGTTCCAGTCATGCCAGCGCCAGCGACCCGCATCGTCAACGTGCGTATCCTGCTCTTCGCCAGCTATGCCGACCGGCTGGGGCTGGAATCGCTACGCGCGGCGCTGCCCGCTCTGGCCACCGTGGGGGACGCTCTGGAGCACGTGCGCGCGCTCCCCGGAGGCGACCAGATCCCGCCCCGTCCGCTCTGCGCCGTCAATCTCTCGCACGCGGACCTCGACACCCTGCTCGCCGAAGGCGACGAGGTGGCACTGCTGCCACCGCTGGCGGGAGGCTGAGCCGGTGGCATTCCTCAGCTATACCCCGATCGATTCGGCGGCGCTGATCGCGCGGGTGGACGCTCCCGCGCATGGTGGCGCCGCGTTCTTTTTTGGCCGCGTGCGCGACCACCACGGCGGGCGAGCGGTCGCGCGCCTGGAGTACTCCGCATACGGCGCAATGGCGGAGGCGGAGTGCTCGCGCATCGTGGCGGAGGCCGAGAGCCGATGGCCGGTCCAGGTCGCGCTGGAGCATCGAATCGGCGCGCTCGAGATCGGCGACGTCGCGGTGGCCGTCGGCGCCGGCGGTGCCCACCGCGACGAGGCCTTCGAGGCCTGCCGCTTCGTGATCGAGGAGGTCAAGCGCCGGGTGCCGATCTGGAAGAAGGAGTTCTATCGAGACGGGTCGGTCGAATGGGTAGGGGCCGGCGCAGCGGGCAGGGAGGGCAGCGGGGTGCAGTCCTCGTGAACGCCGTGTTCGGCCCAGGCCCGGCGGACCGGTTCGGCCGGCCGCTTCGCAATCTCCGCATCTCCGTCACTGACCGGTGCAATCTCAGGTGTCGCTACTGCATGCCCGAGGCGGAGTACGTTTGGCTTCCCCGGGAATCCATCCTCAGCTTCGAGGAGATCGACCGCCTGGCCGGCATCTTCGCGGAGCTGGGCGTGGTGAAGGTGCGGCTCACCGGCGGAGAGCCTTTGCTGCGCCACGGGCTGGACACCCTGGTCTCCATGCTGTCACGCCGGGCCGCGATCGCCGATCTGGCGCTCACCACCAACGGCGTGTTGCTCGGCCGTCAGGCTCGCGCGCTCCGCGCCGCGGGGCTCCGCCGAGTCACGGTAAGCCTCGACACCCTTCGGCCCGAGCGGATGCAGGAGTTCGCCCGCAGCGGACGGCATGCCGACGTGGTTACGGGCATCGACGCGGCCGGGCAGGCCGGGTTCCCGTCGGTGAAGCTGAACACCGTGGTCATCCGGGGGTACAACGACGACGAGGTCGTGGATCTCCTCGAGTTCGCCCGCGGCCGGGGGGTGGAGCCGCGCTTCATCGAGTACATGGACGTGGGCGGCGCCACCGCCTGGTCGATGGACCAGGTGGTTTCCCAGCGTCAGATTCTGGAGGTCATCGCGCGGCGGTACGGTCCGGTCGAGCCGCTTCCCGAGACGCAGTGGGCGCCGGCGGAGCGCTTCGCCCTGCGCGACGGAACCGTCTTCGGCGTCATCGCATCGACGACCGCGCCGTTCTGCCGGACTTGCGATCGCGGCCGGCTCACCGCAGACGGCACGTTTCTCTCATGCCTCTACGGCGAAGCCGGATTGGACCTGCGCGAGGAGCTTCGGACCGGCGCATCGGACCGGGCCATCGCCGACATCATCGCCGCAGCCTGGCGGCTCCGCGACGACCGCGGAGCGGAGCAGCGGGCCGGCCTGGCGGAGCGCGGGGTCCTGCATCGGATCGAGAGCCTGCGCGCCGAGCCGCGGCGCGAGATGCACACGCGCGGCGGCTGATGGCGCTCCAGGTCGCGCTCATCCAGCCCCAGATCCCACCCAACACCGGGAACATCGCGCGGCTCTGCGCCGCGACCGACGTCTCGCTCCACCTGATCGAGCCGTTGGGCTTTTCGCTCGACGACGCCGACCTCCGGCGGGCCGGCCTCGATTACTGGGAGCACGTGGATCTGTGGCGGCATCCGGACTGGTTCGCCTTCCGGGATGCCATGGATCGGAGCCGCTGCCTGTATTTCTCGGCCAACGCGCGGCGAAGCTACTGGCAGGCGCCCTATCGGCCGAACAGTTGCCTGGTGTTCGGCAGTGAGACCGAGGGCATGCCGGAGCGGATCCTGGAGAAGCACCCGGACCGCTGTTTCACCATCCCGATGGCCGGTCCCGTACGCAGCCTGAACCTGGCGACCGCCGTCGGAATCGTCGTCTATGAGGCCCTGCGACAGACCGCCGCACGAGACTTTGCCGACCGTACGTAAGCCGCTACTTTTCCCCGGCTTAGGCACTCGCGTTCGATCTCAACCTCAACACCGGGAGCGGGACCTTTCATGCTCGAGACCGTGGCCGTCGTCGGTGCCGGAAACGTTGGAGCCACCGCGGCCCAGCGACTGGCGGAGAAAAACCTCGCCCGTACGGTGGTCATGATCGATGTGGTCGAGGGCGTGCCGCAGGGGAAGGCGCTGGACCAGTGGCAGTCCGGCCCGGTCGAGGGGTTCGACACCAGGGTGATCGGCAGCAACACTTATGATCCGGCGGCGGGCGCCGAAGTGTTCGTGGTGACGGCGGGCATCGCCCGCAAACCGGGCATGAGCCGCGACGATCTGACCAAGACGAACGCCGGCATCGTGCGCTCGGTATGCGAGCAGATCGCCCGGGTGGCACCGCAGGCGATCGTGATCGTGGTCTCCAATCCGCTCGACGTGATGTGCTACGTGGCGATGAAGGCGACGGGCTTCCCCCGCGAGCGAATCCTGGGCATGGCCGGCGTGCTCGACACCGCCCGGTATCGAATGTTTCTCGCCGAGGCAATGGAAGTGTCCGTGCAGGACATCCAGGCGATGGTGTTGGGCGGGCACGGGGACACCATGGTGCCGCTGGTGAGCTACACCACCGTCTCCGGGATTCCCGTCGCCCAGCTCCTGGAGAAGAACAAGCTCGCCGCCATCGTGGACCGGACCCGAAACGGCGGCGCCGAGATCGTAGCCTTCCTCAAGACCGGTTCCGCCTACTACGCCCCGAGCGCGGCCGCCGTGCAGATGGTGGAGGCGATCGCCCTGGACCGGAAGCGCATCCTGCCGTGCTCCGCGTGGCTTCAGGGAGAGTTCGGACTCCGGGACGTCTTCTGCGGTGTGCCCTGCAAGCTGGGACGTCAGGGGCTCGAGCGGGTCGTGGACATCCGGCTCACCGACCAGGAGCGAGCCGATCTGCACAAGTCGGCCGAAGCCGTTCGGGTGATGCAGGCGATGGTGGACGGATGAGAGAAACCGGACTATGAGCCGGATCCAGGCGATGTGGGAGTCATCGGTCGGCAAGAAGGCCGTCATGGCGGTGACCGGTATCGTGCTGGTGGCCTACCTCATCACCCACGTGGCCGCCAACCTGCTGGTCTTCGACGGGCCCGACCGGATCAACACCTACGCGGCCCTGCTGCACAACACCGGCGCGGCGCTCTGGGGTGCCCGCGTCGTGCTCCTGGTGGCCGCCATCCTCCACATCGTGGCCGCGGTGCAGCTCGCGGTGCGGAGCCGCGCCGCCCGGCCCCAGCGGTACGCCGCAGGCCGGGACCCCCAGGTCTCCACGCTCGCCGCACGCACCATGCTCTGGGGCGGAGCGCTGATTCTGGTTTTCCTGGTGTATCACATCCTGCATTTCACGACCGGCGACGTGCATCCGGATTTCATCGAGCTGAACCCCTACCACAACGTGAAGTCCGGATTCGGGAATCCGTGGGTGGCGGTCTTCTATCTGGCGGCGATGCTCGCACTGGGATTTCACCTGTATCACGGCGTGTGGAGCAGCGGGCGCAGCCTCGGCATCAGCCAGCCGTCGCCCCGTCCGCTCCATCGGCGTCTGGCCCTGCTGCTGGCCGGATTCATCTGGCTGGGATTCACCGCCATTGTCGTGGCGGCGCTTCTCGGGCGAATCGAATGACGCGGGGCAGTGGGGCAGCGGGGCGGCGGGGCAGTCGTGCGCTCCAGTGGATTTCACCTGCGCGAGCCTGCGGCCCCGCCGCCCCGCCGCCCCGCCGCCCCGCTGACTCGAGGCTCTCGTGTCGCTGAACTCCCGGGTTCCCTCCGGTCCCATCGAGCGCCGGTGGGACAAGCATCGCTTCGAGATGAAGCTGGTGAATCCCGCCAACAAGCGGAAGCACACCGTGCTCGTGGTGGGCAGCGGCCTCGCCGGCGCGTCCGCGGCCGCGACCCTGAGCGAGCTGGGATACCTGGTGAAGTGCTTCTGCTTCCAGGACTCGCCCCGGCGGGCCCACAGCATCGCGGCGCAGGGCGGGATCAACGCGGCCAAGAACTACCGAAACGACGGCGACAGCATCTTCCGGCTGTTTTACGACACGGTGAAGGGCGGAGACTTCCGGGCCCGTGAGGCCAATGTCTACCGGCTGGCGCAGATCAGCGTCAACATCATCGATCAATGCGTCGCCCAGGGCGTGCCGTTCGCCCGGGAATACGGCGGGCTGCTGGCCAATCGCTCCTTCGGAGGCGCCCAGGTCTCCCGGACGTTCTATGCCCGGGGCCAGACCGGCCAGCAACTGCTGCTGGGTGCGTACCAGCAGCTGGAGAAGGAGATCGCCCGCGGCGGCGTCACGATGTACCCCCGGACCGAGATGCTGGATCTGGTCGTGGTGGACGGGAAGGCGCGGGGCATCGTAGTGCGCGACATGGTCACTGGCCGGATCGAGACTCACGTCGGCGACGCCGTGGTGCTCGGCACCGGCGGGTACGGCAACGTCTTTTATCTCTCGACCAACGCGAAGGGCTCCAACGCCACCGCCATCTGGCGGGCGCACAAGCGCGGGGCGTACTTCGCCAACCCGTGTTACACCCAGATCCATCCCACCTGCATTCCGCAGAGCGGGGAGTATCAGTCCAAGCTCACCCTGATGAGCGAGTCGCTACGGAACGATGGCCGGGTCTGGGTCCCGAAGCAGCCGGGCGACACCCGGGCCCCGGATCAGATTCCCGACGCCGAGCGCGACTACTACCTCGAGCGACGCTACCCGAGCTTCGGCAACCTGGCCCCGCGCGACATCGCCTCCCGGGCCGCCAAGGTGGTGTGCGATGAGGGGCGCGGGGTGGGGCCGGGCGGGCTCGGCGTATACCTCGACTTCGCCGACGCGATCGGACGCCTGGGGGCCGATGCGATCCGCGAGCGGTACGGCAACCTGTTCGAGATGTACCAGCGGATCACCGACGAGAACCCCTACCGGGTCCCGATGCGGATCTACCCGGCGGTCCACTACACGATGGGCGGGCTGTGGGTGGACTACAACCTGATGAGCACCATCCCGGGACTGCACGTCATCGGAGAGGCGAATTTTTCCGACCACGGCGCCAACCGCCTCGGCGCCAGCGCGCTGATGCAGGGCCTGGCAGATGGCTACTTCATCCTACCGAACACCGTCAGCGACTATCTCGCGTCCAACCGGCTGGACAAGATCGACCCGTCGCATCCGGAGTGCCGTCTGGTCCAGGAGGAGGCGACGGTGCTCACCCGGCGAATGCTCGACATCAAGGGCACCCGGACGGTGGATTCGTTCCATCGGGAGCTGGGCCGGATCATGTGGGACAAGTGCGGGATGGCCCGGAACGCAGCGGGCCTGCAGCAGGCCCTCGAGCTGATCCCGGCGCTGCGCGAGGAATTCTGGCACGACGTCAACGTGCCGGGCAGCGCCACCGAACTGAATCAGGCGCTGGAGAAGGCCGGCCGGGTGGCCGATTTCCTGGAGCTGGGCGAGCTGATCTGCCGCGACGCGCTCCACCGCGAGGAGTCGTGCGGCGGTCACTTCCGCGAGGAGTACCAGACGGAAGAGGGTGAGGCCCTCCGGAACGACGAGCAGTTCGCCTACGTGGCGGCCTGGGAGCATACCGGCCGCGACGCTGCGCCCCGGCTGCACCAGGAGCCGCTGGCGTTCGAGTACGTGCATCTGGCGCAGCGGAGCTACAAGTGAACCTGATACTCCACGTCTGGCGACAGGCGGCCCCCGACGCCCCGGGCCGCATGATCCGCTACGAGGCACGGGACATCAGCCCCGACATGTCGTTCCTCGAAATGCTCGACGTCGTGAACGAACGCCTGATGGACCGCGGCGAGGCGCCGATCGCCTTCGATCACGATTGCCGCGAGGGTATCTGCGGCTCGTGCAGCCTGATGATCAACGGTGTCGCTCACGGGCCCAACCGGGGCACCGCCACCTGCCAGCTCCACATGCGGAGCTTCCGCGACGGGGACGAGATCCGAATCGAGCCCTGGCGCGCTCGTGCCTTTCCCGTGGTGAAGGACCTCGTGGTGGACCGGACCGCCCTCGACCGGATCATTGCGGCCGGGGGATTCATTACCGCACCCACCGGCGGCGCCCAGGACGCCAACGGCATCCTCATTCCCAAGCGCGACGTGGACACGGCGATGGACGCGGCGCAGTGCATCGGCTGCGGTGCCTGTGTCGCCGCGTGCCCCAACGGGTCCGCCTCGCTGTTCACCGCCGCCAAGGTCACCCACCTGGGCCTCCTCCCCCAGGGACAGCCGGAGCGGTACGACCGGGTGGCGGGAATGGTCCGGCGCATGGACATCGAGGGATTCGGGCACTGCACCCTGTTCGGGGAGTGCCAGGAGGCGTGCCCCAAAGAGATCAGCATCGACACCATCACGCGGATGAACCGCGATTTCCTTCGCGCCGGCCTGTCGGCCGGCCGGGCCGCCGTCGCCGAGTTGGACTGACGCGGGCCGCCGCAGTTCTCCTCGCGTTCGCCTTCGCGGCGGCCGAGGCGGCGATGGCCCAGTGGCCTCCCCGAGCCCGCCTCGCGGCCCAGGGCGTGGCCGCCTATACGGCCGTGGACCCCGTGCCGGGACACGGGGGACTCAGCGAGCTGCGCCTGGTCCAGCCCACCCTCATGGGCCGGGCCGACGGTCCCGCCCACCTGAGCTTGCTCGCCACCCTCAACTTCGAGGGCGTCACGATGGCGGGAGGCGAGCTCGCTCCCGGCGCCTGGGGCGAGGGCTTCATCGACCGCCGCCACCCACACACCTACTTCCACGAGCTGGTCCTCACCGCTGACGACGTGCTTCGGCAGGCCGACGGCTCTGCCCGGCTCTCCCTGACCGCTGGCAAGGGGTTCGTCCCCTTCGGCACCGACGATCCGATGACCCGCCCGATCCTGCGCTACCCGGTGAATCACCACCTGGCGCAGATCCTGGAGCGGGCGGTTGCCATCGCCGCCGTACGGGCGCACGGCCTGACTCTCGAGGCGGGCCTGTTCAACGGGGACGAGCCGGAACAGCCGAGCCAGTGGCCCCGGTTCGGCCGCTTCGGAGATTCCTGGTCCGCCCGGGTCACCGCTGAGCCGAGGCCGGGCCTGGAACTCCAGGGTTCCCATGCCAAGGTGGACTCCCCAGAGCACCGACCGGGCGCCGGCACCGAACAGAGCAAGTGGAGCCTGTCGGCGCGATGGGAGGGTCTGATCGGGGCCCGCAGGACCTACGCATTGGTGGAATGGGCCCGGTCCTCGGAGGCGGCCGGGTTCTTCGTCTTCCACAGCCTGCTGGCGGAAGGTGCATGGACCCCAGGGCCCCACCGTCTCCAATATCGATTCGAGCGGACCGAGCGGCCCGAGGAACAGCGGGTCTCGGACTTCCGGACGCTGCGACCTCACCTTGAGAACTCGATCTTCGGCATCACGCGCTGGACCATCCACACCGCGGGCTACACGGCGCCGGAGCTGCGCTGGGGAATTCTGGGACTTCGCCCGCTGATCGAGATCTCCTACGGCCGGGTCAGCGAAATCTCGGGGGCGGTGTTCGACGTCGACCAGGTCTACGGCCGGTCGAATTTCTGGAGCGGTACCCTGGGCCTCAAGATCATGCTGGGCGCGGGGCACGGTCGCATGGGGCGATACGGAGCGGCACTTCCCGCCCACACCCATCAGCACGAGGACATGCAATGAGCGCAGGACGGATACTTCGTGGCGTGCTGGCGGCGCCGCTGCTGGCGGCGGCGCTGGTGGGCTGTGGCAGCGATGGTGACGGCGGCCCGATCGATCCGCCGCCTCCGCCCCCGCCGCCACCCCCGGCACTCACCCTGACCGTCGCCGGCGGCGGCAATAATGTGGAGGAACGATTCACATCCGACCTCTGGGTTCACGGGAACTACGCCTACACCGGCACCTGGGGCTCATTCCCCGGCACCGGGGCCGACGGCAACGCGCTCAAGATCTGGTCGGTGGCAGACGGAGCACCGGTGCTGGTGGACTCCATCATCACACCCGGCACCGGGACCGTGAGCGACGTCGAGGTGAGCAGCGACGGCACGGTGCTGATGTTTAGCGCGGAGGGAAGTCCCAATGCCGGCCTGTATCTGTATGACATCACCGATCCGCTCAACCCGGCGTTCCGCGACAGCGCCCTGGTGGCCAACGGCCTCCACACCGCGACCTTCGGCGAGATCGACGGGCGGCGCTACGCCTTCGCGGCGAAGAACCAGCCCCAGCCCGAGCTGCGAATCTACGACGTCACCGATCCCGCCGCGATCGACCCGATCGTGAGCGTGCCAATCGAGCCGAACTACGGGATCCACGACACCTACGTGCGCGACGGGCTCGCATTCGTGTTCGCCTGGGACACGGGCGTGCTGATCTACGACGTGGGCAACGGGACGGCGGGGGGCTCGGTGTCGGCGCCGGTGCTGGTGAGTCAACTGGTGACAGGCAACGGCATCGCCGGCTCGCCCGCGGCGCACAACGGCTGGTGGTTCCACAACCCGGTCACCGAGGAGGCTCGATATCTCTTCGTCGGTCAGGAAGGTCCTGGTGCAGTGGGCGCCAGCGCGAGCGGTGATATTCACGTGGTGGACGTCAGCGATCTCTCCCAGCCGGAGGAAGTGGCGTTCTTCAGGGTGCCCGGCGCCGGCGCCCACAACTTCTGGATGGATGAGGACGCCCAGATCCTCTACGCCGCGTTCTATAATGGCGGCGTGGTGGCCCTCGACGTCTCCGGCGCGCTGAGCGGGGATCTCAGCAACCGACTGCTCGATCAGCTCAAGCCGGGCGGCGGCGATAACACCTACACCTGGGGTGTGATGCTGGCCAACGGCTACCTGTACGCGAGCGACATGTTGAGCGGGCTGTGGCAGATCCAAGTGGACTGACTGGCCATTCAGCAGACGGAGACATCCGATCGCCGCCATTTTGACCGATCATGTTAGGTCTTGCGACGCCGTGTCGCAAAATGGGCCCTCATTGTCGCATTCCGGTGCTTGTCCCGAGACCTGGAATCTTACATGCTCAAGTGCATCCTCCGGTCTGACAACCGCGGTATCCGCACGTGTGGCCTCATCAGGATGAGGACTCCATGACGACCTCCACTGTGGGTAGGCCCCATCTCTTAATGCTGTGCATAGCGTTCTTCGGGCTGGGAAGCTGTAGCGACGAGCCCACTTCATCGCCTCCCATTGATCCCGCACCCGCCCTCGTGCAAGCCCCGGTCGTTGAAGAGAGTGCAGTGTCTGGCTGGGATCGTGAACTCCTGCACCTGGCGAGACGCATCCCAGGTTTTGGCGGGCTTTACTTCGACACGCTGACGAAGAGCGATGTCGTTTACCTCCAGGACGTGAGCCACTCGGCTACGGCCCGGACCACGCTGACATCCTATTTCACATATCGAGATCAACTGACGCCGTCGAGAGCTGGAGGAAGGGCGATGTCCTTCCGACCGGCCAAGTACTCCGTCATGGAGCTCGTTGAGTGGCGCGTTAAGGCCCGCAGTCTCCTCAGTAACCGCAAGGTTGCGATGGTGGATCTCGATGATGAAGCGAACCGCGTCCGAGTTTCTGTTCAAGACGGTGCGACCAGACGCTTCGTGGAGCAATCTCTTCCCCAGCTGAAGATCCCACGCTCGGCGGTCATCATCGACAGGGCCGATGGCTGGTTCCAGAGCGCACAGTTGACCGACCGAGTGCGTCCTACGATCGGGGGCCTGCAGACGCTTTGGAGGCGAGGTTCGACCACGTTCTTCTGCAGCCTCGGCTTCAATGTTCACCGCAACGGAGTCCGTGGATTCCTGATCAACAGCCACTGCTCCGACGTCCAAGGTGCGCTGGACGGCGAGACCTACTACCAGAAGTCGGTGACGAGCGGAGACTTGATAGGAACTGAGGCGTTCGATCCACCGTTCTGGACCGGCACGAAGAACGGAATACCCTGTCCCAGCGGACGCGTTTGCAGGAACAGTGACGCGCTCTGGGCGAATTACAACGCCGCCACGACCTCCGTCAGCAGGGTGGCGGAGACCACTGTGATCGGCACTGGCACGAATCCGGGCTCGAAGACCATAGGCATTCAACGGCCCGTCAGCAAGAAGGGCCTCTTCAGCATCTATCCGCAGTGCTGCGAATTGACCAAGACGGGAGCTTCCACCGGCACGACTCGCGGGTTCCTCTACAGAGTCTGTTACGACGGCAACCTGGCGGGCTCAACCAAGACTCTCATGTGTCAGTCCAGCGCTCTGGCCGGTTCCAGCGGCGGGGACAGTGGATCACCGGTCTATCTGGCTCCACGGTTCCCCAGTGATGGAGACAGCGCCAGGATCGTTGGGCTGCTCTGGGCCGGCAACTGTTCATCCGGAGTATGCTCGGAGTTCGGTTTCAGCGATGGGAGTGACATTCTTCAGGAGTTTTCTGGTCTGACGTTTCAATAGGATCAGCACAGGGAGCCGACGAACGCGGGTACCGCGCCAAGAACCAGCCCGATCCGGCGCTCAAGATCTTCGACGTGACCAGTCCCGACGCCATCGAGCTCGCCGCCACGGTGCCCATCCCACCGAACTACGGCATCCACGAGACCTACGTCCGCGACGGGCTCGCATTCGTCTTCGCCTGGGATTCCGGCGTCATCATCTACGACGTCGGCAACGGCATCCGCGCCGGGTCGCCCACCGACCCCAGAGAGGTGAGCCGGCTGGTGACGGACGACAGCGGAATCGCCGGGTCGCCCGCCGTGCACAACGGATGGTGGTTTCACAACCCGGTCACCGAGGAGGCCCGCTACCTGTTCATCGGTCAGGAGGGTCCCGGAGTCGTGGGCGGGAATGCCAGCGGAGACATCCACGTCGTGGACGTCTCCGATCTGCAGCATCCCGTCGAGGTCGCCGGCTACACGCTGGCAGGCGCGGGCGCCCACAACTTCTGGATGGACGAGGCCAGGCAGATCCTCTACGCGGCCTACTACAACGGCGGCGTCGTGGCGCTGGACGTGTCGGGCACGTTGAGCGGTGATCTCTCCGACCGCCTCATCGACCGCATCGAGCCGGGCGGTGCCGGCAACACGTTCACCTGGGGGGTGCAGCTCGCGAACGGCTCCATCTACGCCAGCGACATGCTCAGCGGCCTGTGGCAGATCGCCGTGGAGGAGTCGTCAGCGTCTCGGACTGATTGATCCCGGCGGGCCAACGGTTGTTCTCCCGATGGACGTCCGGGTATCTCGATTCCGGATCGACGGTCACGCTGTTGACCTTCTTCGGCCCGCGCACGATCGCGGTGTAGCGGTCCCCGGCGAACCAGATCTCGACCGGCAGCACGAGGCGCTGGGTGGAACCGTCGTCCATCAGCAGCGCGAGGTCCACCGGCATCGGGATCCCTCCCGCGTTCCGCAGAAAGATTCGCGACTCCACTCCCGCCGAGTCGGCCAGGACGATCGAATCGACCGCCTGATCGAGCTGCGCCGTGGTGAAGAGCCAGGAGCGCCAGAACCAGCTCAGGTCCTCGCCGACCCCGTCCTCGATCGTGCGGAAGAAATCGGCCGGCGTGGGATGCTTGTACGCCCAGCGCCGGAAATACTCCTTGAAGGCCGGGTCGAAGCGTTCGGGACCGACCACCACCTCGCGCAGCAGCCGCAGCGCGAGCGCCGGCTTGTCGTAGGCCGTTGGACCGAGGAACCGGCCCGGCACCTGGTCGGCGAAGCTCATGACCGGCCGCTCCTGCCCCGAGGTCGCCATGGCCAGGTAGTCCGGAATACTTCCCCGGTGCTCGGGCGGGAGTCCGAATCGTTTGGTCCAGTTGTAGTAGTTGATGAACTCGTTGAGACCCTCGTCCATCCAGGCGTACCGCCGCTCGTTCGACCCTACGACCATCGGAAACCAGGTGTGGCCGAACTCGTGATCCGTGACGCTGTACAGCGTCTCCGGCGTGGGCCGGTTGCAGAAGACCACCATCGGGTACTCCATGCCACCCTCGATACCGCGGACGTTGTTGGCGGTCGGGTAGGGATACGGCGCCCACTGAGTGGAATAGTTCTCGATGGCGAACTTGGCGTACTGCGTGGCCTCCTTCCACAGCGACGCCGCCGACGGTGGGTAGAAGCTCATCGCGAGCGTCCTGCCGCCATTCACCCCCACCGCATCCCAGACGAAGCTCCGGGATGCCGCCCAGGCGAAGTCGCGGACGCTGTCGGCGGTGAAGCGCCAGATGAGTCTGCCGTACTGCGTCGCCGGCCGCGATGCGGGGTCGCTCACCTCGTCCGGGCCACGGATGACGACCGTGCTCGCGCTGGTCCGCGCCTGGGCCAGCCGGGACCGCTGGGTCGCGGTCAACACATCGTCCGGATTCCGCAGCACGCCGGTGGCGGCCACGATCATGTCGGTCGGCACCGTGATGCTGACGTCGAAGCTGCCGTACTCCAGGTAGAACTCACCCTGACCGTAGTACTGCTCGGTGTTCCAGCCGCGGACGTCGTCGTACACGGCGAGTCTGGGGTACCACTGCGCCACCTCGTAGGTCACGCCGCCGTCGATCTCCTCGATGCCCATCCGGTTCCGATTGGGTCCGAAGGGAAACGACCACGAGATGTCCAGAACCTGTTGCGCCTTGGGCGGCAGGGGACGGGCCAGGTCCACCCGCATCACCGTGCCGTTGACGACGTACGGCAGCTGCGCCGCGGGAGCGGCCGGCCGCCCCCGGGCCGCGGCGACCGCCGGCTGGGCGACCTTGAGAACTCGGACGCCGCCCTCCGCGCCGCCGGTGCCGAAGCGGCTCCGCGGCTCGAAGATCCTTGCGCCCCGGCTCTGGCTGTTGAAGGCGTTCTGGTCCAACTGGAGCCAGAGGTAGCGCAGGGTGTCGGGGGAGTTGTTGCTGTAGGTGATCCGCTCCTCTCCGCGAAGCGACCGGGAAGCGGTATCCAGAGTCGCTCGGATCACGTAATCGACCCGCTGTTGCCAGTACTCGGCGCCCGGCGCGCCGCTGCCGGTTCTGACCCCGTTCGGCGTGGGCAGCTCGAGCCGCCGGAACACGGTGGTATCGGGCGCACCGGCGGTCGGGGTTTGCTGGGCCGCGGCGGTGGTCGCGAGCAGGATCGGCAGGAGCCGGACACAGGTCCGCATGGGAATCCCGGAGGCTGAGTGTGACATGAGGGAAAGTGGGGTGCAGTTTAGCCGCGGGCGCTGCCGGGCGGCAGGGTGTCGCGGGCTATATTTCCGCCCTCACGAGGGAGGCGGCACGATGAGGCGATGGACCGTCTGGATGACGATGACCCTGCTGACCGGCTGGTCGGGAACGCTGCAGTCACAGGTGGCCGCGCGGGTGGCGTTCGACAGCGCCGCGTATGCCTGGGAAGCCGGCCGCTATCCCGAGGCCCTCGAGCGGCTCGAGCGCCTGCTCGCGGGGTCGGCCCGCGACACGCTGCTGCCCCGGATCGCGGTGCTCACCGGTGAGCTTTACGCCACGCGAGAGCTGGCGCCTGACGCCGCCGAGCCGAGGTGGAGCCCCGACGGGAGACGGCTGGTCTACGAGATCGGCGGAGACTCGGCCCGGCAGTCGGTGGTGCTCGACCTCGGCGATTCGGCGGGCGTCGGATACGACACTCTTCCCGGGTACGGCGCGGCCCTCGCGCCCGACGGCTCGGGCATCGCGTTCCTGAGCGCGGACGGATCGGGCGTCGTACTCCGGGGCGCCACCGGCGGCGAGCGTACGGTTGCGACGCCCGGACTCGTCGGTCTGGCCCTGGTCTACGCCGCGGACAGCGGGCCGCCGCTGCTGGTGGCCACGTCCGATCCGGAGAGCCAGCCGCCGGCGCTCTACGAGCTCGGCGCCGGGGCGCCCCGGCAGCTGACCGGTGGCAGCGACCTCGCCTCCCTTCCACTTCGTGCCTCCGGCAACCACCTGGTGTATGCCTCCGCGGAATCGGGCGTGACCGTGCGCGCGCCGGACGGCACCAGCCGGACGTACCCCGGCGCTTCTCCCGCACTGAGCGCGGACGGGAACAGTTTCGCCTTTCTGAGCCGCCAGGGAAGCGACTGGACCATCATGCGCGCCCGCATCGGCGCCGAACCGACCGTGGTGGCCCGTTCCAGCAGGCCGACGGCCGCGCCGGCGATTTCGCCCGACGGCTCGATGGTGGTCTATCAGTCGATGCCCCGCGAGGACTGGGAGCTGTACGCCGTGGGTACCGAGGGCGGCGCCCCCCGGCGCCTGACTCACGAGATTCAACATGACATCGCCCCTCGATTCGTCAGCGGGGGACGGGTGCTGGGGGTGATGGGCGAAGGCCGCCACCGTCGCAGCTATCTCTATGACCCGCAGACCGGCGAGCGCACGCGATTCTTCCATAACAACACCGTTCGGACCATCGCGCCGGAGTACGAGTGGGCGGTCCGTCCGGACGGCGACGCGGTCGCCATCGTGAGCGAGCGGGACGGCGACACCATCTCGCCGGAGCGGGGCCTCTACCTGGTGGACCTGACCGACACGGTGAGCGCGGAGGAGGTGCTCGCACGGGTGGGGACGGCGCTCCGGGGCGAGCGGGACCTGCGGGAGCGGGGCCGGGCGATGTTCGCACCGGTCGCCTCACGGGTGCGGCCGCTGGTGGGCGAGATCTCGTCGTCCCGGATCTATGACTACGCCCGTTCGCTGTTCCGCTTCGATTCCAAGCACGTCACCCAGCCGGGGAATCGGCTGGCCATCGACTACCTCGTGGCGACGCTGCGCGGCTTCGGCTATGAGCCGGAGCTCCAGTGGTTCGAGCCCGCGCCGGGCGTGCGTTCGGCCAACGTCGTGGCCACCCTGCGCGGCACCTCCAATCCGCAGCTCCAGTACGTCGTCGGCAGTCATTTCGATTCAGTGAAGGAAGGGCCGGGCTCCGACGACAACACCTCGGGGACCACCGCCCTCTTGGAGGTCGCCCGGGTGCTCGCGCGCCGGCCCCAGGCGGCGACGATTCGCTTCGTATGGTTCACCTCCGAAGAGTCGGGCCTGCGCGGAAGCAAGGAGTTCGTGCGCGTGGCCCAGGAGGCCGGGGACCGCGTGGTGGGCGCGCTGAACAACGACATGCTGGGCTGGGCCAACGACGACCGGCTGGACAACACCATCCGCTACGCCAACGCCGGATTGCGGGACCTTCAGCACGCGGCCGCGTTCCTCTTCACCGATCTGATCACCTACGACGCGCACTACTTCAAGTTCACCGACGCACACTCGCTGGTCGATGGGTTCGGTGACGTCGTGTCGGGCATCGGCTCCTATCCGGTGCTGGGAAACCCACACTATCACCAGCCGCACGACGTGCTGGAGACGGTGAACCATCGACTGGTGGCCGAGGTGAGCCGGACGACGCTGGCCTCGGTGGTGCTCATGGCGTCGAGCCCGAGCCGGCTGACCGGGGTCAGCGCCTCGCGCGGACCGGGTGGCGCGGTCGAGGTGTCCTGGAAGCCGGCGGCGGAGCGGGGGGTGACGTCCTATCGCATCCGATGGGAGGACGGCCGCGGCAAGATCGGGGGGACGCGGGTGGTGAAGGGAACCATGGCCAGGCTGACCGGCGTGCCGGCCGGGGCCACTGTCGCGGTGCGCGCGATCGGCGCACGGGGGCTGGAGGGATGGGACTGGGCCCGGGTGCCCCTGACGGGGGACACCACCTCGCCCAGCTGACGGGGCTACAGCCGCGGCAGCGTCACCCCCTTCTGCCCCTGATACTTTCCGGCCTTGTCGGCATAGCTCACCTCGCAGATGTCGTCCGGGTCGGCCTCGAAGAACAGCACCTGGCAGATGCCTTCGTCGGCATAGACCTTCGCCGGCAGCGGCGTGGTGTTGCTGATCTCCAGCGTGACGTGGCCCTCCCACTCAGGCTCGAATGGTGTCACGTTGGTGATGATGCCGCACCGGGCGTAGGTGCTCTTGCCCACGCAGATCGTCAGCACGTTCCGCGGAATCCGGAAATATTCCACCGACCGGGCCAGCGCGAAGCTGTTGGGCGGCACGATGCAGACCGGCCCCTCGAACTCCACGAAGCTCCGGGCATCGAACTCCTTGGGATCCACCACCGCGCTCAGCACGTTGGTGAAGATCTTGAACTCGGGCGCCACCCGCATGTCGTATCCGTAGCTGGAGACCCCGTAGGAGATGACCCGGCGGCCCTGGGCGTCGGTCTGACGCACCTGCCGCTCGGTGAACGGCTCGATCATCCGGTATTCCCGGGCCATGCGGCGGATCCAACGGTCGGACTTGATCGACATGGTGACTCCAGCGGGCAGCGGGACGGCGGAGCGGGGCAGCGGGCCCGGCCCCCTGACGGGACGCGGCAATATAGATGTCAGCGGGGCACCGGGGCAGCGGGGCGGGGAGGCCGCCCGGGGCGCGGGCCGGGCCCGAGCGCGGGCCTCCGACACCCCGCTGGAAACGCTGTCCTTACGACGACTTGCGACCGCCCCGCTGGCCCGCCGGCCGGCTGCCCCGCGGGGTTGAGTCCCCCTCCTAACGGCCTTACTTTGACCCAGATACGCCAGAGATTCCTTCAACCGGACACTCATGCTGCAGCCGTACCTTCCGGTCCTCCTGCTGGTCGCCTTCGTGATCGCCAATGCGATCATGATGCTGGCCGTCTCGCACCTCCTCTCCACCTACCGTCGCACCCCGACCAAGATCGCGCCCTACGAGTCGGGCATGCCGGTGCTGGGTGATGCGCGGGACCGTTTCTCGGTCAAGTTCTACCTGGTCGCGATGCTCTTCATCATCTTCGACATCGAGACCGTGTTCATGATTCCGTGGGCCGTAGCATTCCGGCAGCTGACCGACATGGCCGGGCTGCTCATCATCGAGATGTTCGTCTTCATCGTCGTTCTGGCGGTGGGATACGTGTACATCTGGAAGCGTGGAGCATTGCAATGGGACTGACCAACCCCGCCGTGCAGCATCGGGGGGACGAGATCACCACCATCGGGGCGGTCTCGCCCAACTGGGTCACCACCCGGCTGGACTTCCTCGCCAACTGGGCCCGGGCTAACTCGCTGTGGCCGATGCCCTTCGGCACGGCGTGCTGCGCCATCGAGTACATGGCGACCGCGGCCAGCCGGTTTGACATCGCGCGCTTCGGCATGGAGCGCCAGGCCTTCTCACCCCGCCAGGCGGACGTCCTGATCTGCGCGGGGCGGCTGCCGTTCAAGCTCGCCCCGGTGATCCGGCGGATCTGGGATCAGATGCCACAGCCCAAGTGGTCCATCTCCATGGGCGCGTGCGCCTCATCCGGCGGGGTGTTCGACAATTACTCCATGGTGCAGGGCATCGACACCATCATCCCGGTGGATGTGTACGTGCCCGGATGCCCGCCCCGGCCCGAGGGCCTGATGTACGGCATTCTCCTCCTCCAGAAAAAGATCAAAGGGGAAAGCTTCACCGACGATTCTCTCCGCGAGGAGAAGCTGGTCGGCCCTTCCGGGCTCTTCCTGCCCGCCGAGCGGGTGGACGAGCTTTCGGAGCCCTTCGGCAACTCGGTTCATCAGACTCGCTCCGCCTGACATGCCGGCCACCCGCACCGTACCCGCCCTGAGCGCTGCGCAGGGGCCGAGGCAGGCCGAATGCCCATGAGCCCCGTCTCCGGGTCCGTCCCGGCGCTGCGTGCCGAGTTCGGCCCGGCCATCGAGCGCCACCTGGTCTCCTGCGGCGACACGATCGTCTACGTCGGCCGGGATCGCGGCCACGACGTGCTGGCCTGGCTCCGCGACACGCCCGGCCAGCAGTTCGACTACCTCACCGATGTCACCGCGGTCGAATACCGTGATCCCGAGCTGCCGCTCGAAGTGGTCTACCAGCTGCGCTCGCTCACCCGGAAAGCCGACTTGCGGGTGAAGGTCGCGCTCGACAAGCGGCAGCCGCTCGAGGTCCGCTCGGTGGTGGACCTCTGGCGGGGCGCCGATTGGCTGGAGCGCGAGGTATACGACATGTTCGGCGTGGTGTTCATCGGCCACCCCGACCTCCGGCGCATCCTGATGTGGGAGACGTACGCCGAGGGCTTCCCGCTGAGAAAGGACTTTCCGCTCCGCGGGCACTTCAGCCGGGCGGAGCAGACCCGCCAGGCCCTCGCCGCCAATCCTGAAGCCCACTACTCCCTGGAAGAGCTGTCCATCGCGGACGCGTACGACGAGCTGCCCGCCGACATGCGGGAGCGCCTGGCGCGAGGCGAGCGGGGGTTCCTGAAATGAGTCTACGCACCGTCGAGATGGCGCTCGCGACCCCGGGGATCGATCAGGACGGATCGGTGACCCGCGTCCCGCTGAGCGCCGGCCGCGCCGGACCCCGCACCTACGAAGACGGCTTCGGCGCCGAGCGCATGCTGGTGAACATCGGCCCTCAGCACCCCGCTACGCACGGCGTGCTGCGGCTGGTGCTCGAAATGGAGGGGGAGACCGTCAAGCGCTGCATCCCCCACCTCGGGTACCTCCACTCCGGGTTCGAGAAGCTGGGCGAATACCGGCACTACAACCAGATCATCCCGCTCACCGACCGCACCGACTACCTCTCACCCATGGCCAACAACGTCGGTCTGGCGCTGGCGGTCGAGAAGCTGATGGGCCTGGAGATCACCGAGCGGTGCCAGGTGCTGCGGGTGATCGCCTGCGAGATGAGCCGCATCATCTCCCACCTGGTGTGGCTGGGCACGACCGGGATCGATCTTGGCGCCTTCACGCCGTTTCTCTGGTCGTTCCAGGAGCGGGAGCGGATCTACAACCTCCAGGAGATGTGGACCGGGGCGCGGCTCACCACCAGCCTGACGCGGGTCGGGGGGCTCATGGCCGACATCCCCGACGGGTTCGAGGCCGGACTCCGCGAGTTCACCCGGACCTTTCCCGACACGCTGCGGGAGGTGGACACGATGTTCACCCGCAACGCGATCTGGATCGGCCGGACCCAGGGCGTCGGAGCGCTCAGCGCGGAGGAGGCGATCAACTTCTCGCTCTCCGGCCCGATGCTGCGGGCCAGCGCGGTGGACTACGATGTCCGGAAGGACCGCCCCTATCTCGGCTACGAGACCTACGACTTCGACGTGCCGGTGGGCGAGCACGGCGACATCTACGACCGGTACCGAGTGCGGCTCGAGGAGATGTGGCAGTCGAACCGGATCCTGGAGCAGGCGCTCGACCGGTTGGGACGCCTGCAGGGCGCGCCGATCAACGTGGACGATCCCCGCGTCATCCTGCCTCCCAAGTCGCGCGCCATGAGCGACATGGAAGCGATGATCTACCACTTCAAGCAGGTGATGGAGGGGGTCAAGCCGCCCGCCGGCGAGGCCTACATGGGCATCGAGAATCCCAAGGGCGAGCTGGGCTACTATTTCGTCTCCGACGGCACCGCCAAGCCGGTGCGGTGGCGCATCAGGCCGCCGTCCTTCATCAACCTGTCGAGCCTGCCGCAGATGTGCGAAGGGGCGCTGCTGTCAGACGTGATCGCCATCAATGCCAGCGTGGATATCGTCATGGGGGAGGTGGATCGATGAGCGGGGCAGCCAAGGCCCACGGCACGGCACCGGCGGAGGACCACAGTCCGGTGTTCGTCGGCCCAGCGCGGGCCAGGCTGGAGCAGCTGTTCACCAAGTATCCCACCAAGCAGGCCTGTCTCCTGCCGGCACTCTGGATGGTGCAGGAGGCGCGCGGGTGGATCTCGGAGCAGGCCATCGGTGAGGTGGCCGACGTCCTCGAGCTGACGCCGGCCTACGTTAAGGGTGTGGTCACGTTCTACACCATGTACCACACCCACCCGGTCGGCCGGCACTTCATCCAGGTCTGCACCACGAGTCCCTGCAACATCTGCGGCGCCGAGGACGTGGTGAAAGCGCTCCTCCAGGCCACCGGATGCGGCGAGCTGGGCGCTACCAGCCCCGACGGACGGTTCACCGTCATCGAGGTCGAGTGTCTCGGGGCCTGCGGGTTCCCGACGCCGATTCTGGTGGACGACGACTTCATCGAGAACGTCACGCCCGAGAAGGTCCCGGGCATCGTGCAGAGGTATCAGTAATGGGCTATCCGCATCCCAGTCATCCGAAGGAGACCGTCGTCCTCTCGAAGCACTTCGGCGATCCCGAGGCGCGTGGCTATGCCGGCTGGGTCAAGCACGGAGGCTACCAGGCACTCCGCAAGGCGGTCGGGATGACTCGCGATGCCATCGTCGAGGAGGTCAAGGCGTCGGGGCTTCGCGGCCGCGGCGGCGCCGGATTTCCCACCGGGCTCAAGTGGTCCTTCATGCCCAAAGAGGTGGTGAAGCCGCACTACCTGATCTGCAACGCGGACGAGTCGGAGCCGGGGACCTTCAAGGACCGCGAGATCATGCGCTGGACGCCCCACGCGCTGATCGAGGGGTGTGCCATCGCGGCGTACGCCATCGGGGCGGAGCGCTGCTACATCTACATCCGGGGCGAGTTCACCGAGCCGTGGCGGGTGATGAGCGCGGCGGTGGAAGAGGCATTCGCCAACGGCGCCCTGGGCGACAACGTGTTCGGGAGTGGGAAGCGCATCGAGATCGTGCTCCATCGCGGAGCCGGCGCCTACATCTGCGGCGAAGAGACCGCGATGATGAACTCGATCGAGGGCCGGCGGGGCAACCCGCGAATCAAGCCCCCGTTTCCCGCGGTGGCGGGCCTGTTCGGCATGCCCACCACGATCAACAACGTGGAGACCCTCGCCGCCGTCCCCCACATCCTGAACCGCGGCGCGGCGTGGTACAAGTCGCTCTGCCTCGGCAATCCCAAGAGCACCGGCACCAAGCTGGTGTCGGTCTGTGGACACGTGCAGCGGCCGGGGAACTACGAGGTGACGATGGGCACGCCGATGCGGGACATCCTGTACGACATGTGCGGCGGTCCACCGGCCGGCCGGAAGTTCAAGGCCATCATCCCGGGTGGCTCATCGGTCCCGATCATGACGGTCGAGGAGGCCGAGGCGGCGCTGTTCGACTACGAAGGCGTGGTGGAGAAGGGGTCCATGCTCGGCTCGGCCGGCATGATCGTGATGGACGACAGCACCGACATGGTGTACCAGATCTGGCGACTCGCCCGCTTCTACGCCCACGAGTCGTGCGCCCAGTGCACCCAGTGTCGCGAGGGCACGGCGTGGACCACCAAGATCCTGGAGCGAATCCTGGCCGGGAAGGGCAAGCCGGACGACTTCCAGCTGCTGCTCGACCTGTCGGAGAACATGACCGGCAAGACCATCTGCGTCCTGAGCGACTCCTGCGCCGCCCCGGTGGTGAGCGGCATCCAGAAGTTCAGGTCCGAGTTCGAGGCGTACATCGCGGGCTCGCGCGAGCCGGTGCTCGCGGCGGTGTGATGAGCAGCGGACGGGCGGACGGCCGGACCGGCGGACGGGCCGAAGATCTCCTGACTCCGCTGTCCGCCGCAGGCAAATCGTCCGCCCGTCCGCCCGTCCGCCGGTCCGCCTTCTAAGAAGGAAGACGATGGCCGAACAAGAGCTGGTAACCGTTACGATAGACGGCATGCAGGTCGCCGTGCCCAAGGGCATCCCGATCATCGAGGCGGCCAAGCAGGCCGGCCTGCTGGTGCCGCACTACTGCTATCATCCGTCGCTGCCGGCGCCCGCGGTGTGCCGGATGTGCCTCGTCGAGGTGGAAAAGGCGCCCAAGTTGATGCCGGCGTGCGTCACCGCGGTGGCGGATGGGCAGGTGGTGCACGTCAACAGCCCGACCGCCAAGAAGGCGCGTGAAGGCGTGCTCGAGCTGCTGCTGATCAACCATCCCCTCGACTGCCCCATCTGCGATCAGTCCGGCGAATGCGAGCTCCAGGACTACACCTTCCAGGAGGGCCGCCCTTCCACCCGGTACAAGGAGTACGCCAAGCGGTACAACCCGGTGGAGGACTTCGGGCCCGACGTGCTGTACGTCCCCAACCGCTGCATCCTCTGTACCCGGTGCGTCCGCTTCATGGAGGATGTGGCCGACACGCCGGTTCTCAATGTGTCCGAGCGAGGCGATCGGGCCTACATCGGCATCGCCGAGCAGCAGCGGCTCGACCACCCATGGGCCGGCAACGTGGTGGACCTCTGTCCCGTGGGCTCGCTCCTGTCCAAGGATTTTCTGCACAAGGCCCGGGCCTGGGACCTCGACAAGACCGCGAGCGTCTGCCCCGGCTGCACGCAGGGCTGCAACATCACCATCGACACCCGGGACGAGGTCGTGGTCCGGATCAGGCCGCGGGCCAACCTCGAGGTGAACCGCCACTTCATCTGCGACTACGGCCGGATGAACTACCGCTGGCTCAATCGCGGCGATCGGGTGGAGGCGCCGCTGGTCCGCGACGGCGCCCGGCACCTGGCGACCGATTGGGATACGGCGCTCGACCGGCTGGGCCAGCTGGTCCGCGGCACCTCGGGCAGCGCGGTGATCCTCGCCTCCGGCCGGACATCTACCGAGTCCCTCGGGCTCGCGCGCGCGATGCTCGATCGCATTCAGGTCACGGCGGCCGTGCAGGTGCCTCTGGGTGACGAAGCGCCGCTGGCGGGCATCCCCGGTCTCGCGCTCCGGCGCGAGCGGGCCCCGAATCTGGTGGGCGCCCAGCTGCTGGGGTACACGGCCCCGTGGGAGACGGCGCTGAGGGCGGCGGCGGATGCCGGCCTCGTCATGGTGCTCGACGCCGACCTGGGCCCCGAGGATGAAGCGGCTCTGGCCGGGGCACGGGGGATGGTCGTCGTCCTCGCGACCGTGATGCCCGAAGCCCGGAACGCCGAGCTGATTCTGCCGGTCACGACGATGGCGGAGGAGAACGGGACGTACGTCAACCGCGACCGCAGGGTGCAGCGGTTCCAGCAGGCCAAGGCCCAGCCGGGCATGGCTCGGCCGGTCTGGTGGGTGGCCGGTGAGGTGATCGCCGGACCCGGGCCCGACGCCTCGGCGCCCTCGACGGCCGCCGAGGCCTTCGCGCAGCTGGGTGAGCGCTGGCCGGTGTTCGCGGGTCTCAGCCACGAGGACATCGGGTACACCGGACGGGTGCTCGGCGAGGCGGCCGCCGGGGCGGGAGCTGCGCGATGACGCCCGAGCTCAAGGGCTACCTCCTGCTGAGCACGATCAAGATGATCGTCGTGTTCACGATCATCATGATCGGGGTGGCGCTGCTCACCCTCATGGAGCGGAAGGTCAGCGCCTGGATGCAGAACCGCCATGGCCCGAATCGGGTGGGGTGGGCCGGCCTGTTGCAGCCCGCGGCCGACGGCGTGAAGAACATTTTGAAGGAGGAGACCCTGCCGGCGCTGGCGAACCGATGGTTGTTCACGGTCGCCCCGGCGCTGTCCTTCATCCCCGCGCTGCTGCTGTCGGCGGTGATCCCCTTCGCGGCCCCGCTGCCGGTCGATTTCGATTTCACCCTGGGGCCGTTGGGCCGCTTCGTCCACCATGGGCCGATGTCCATGGTCGTGGCGGACCTGCCGGTGGGATTTCTCTTCGTCCTCGCCATCAGCTCGCTCGGTGTGTACGGCATCGCCCTCGCCGGCTGGTCTTCCAACAGCAAGTACGCGTTGCTGGGTGGCCTCAGAGCCAGCGCCCAGATGGTCTCCTATGAGGTGGCGATGGGGCTGAGCCTCATCCCGGTGCTCCTGATGGCGGGCGACGTGAGCTTCTCCACCATCATCACCAGACAGCAGGCGGGGCTCTGGTACGTGATGCCCCTCTTTCTCTCGTTCTTCATCTTCACCATCGCCGGCTTCGCGGAAACCAACCGGCTGCCGTTCGATCTCCCGGAAGCCGAATCGGAGCTCATCACCGGCTACCACACCGAGTATTCCGCGATGAAGTTTTCGTTCTTCTTCATCGCCGAGTATGCCAACGTGGTGACGGTGTGCGCCATGATCACCACGCTCTTCTTCGGGGGATGGGACATTCCATTCACCGACTGGGACCGGTCCGGCGGGTTGTTGCCCACCCTGGTCACCTGGCTGGTGTTCTTCCTCAAGGTCATGTTCTGGATCTTCGTGGTGATGTGGATCCGGTGGACGCTGCCCCGGTTCCGCTACGACCAGCTGATGGCGCTCGGGTGGAAGGTCCTGATGCCTCTGGCGCTGGCGTACATCATGGTGATCTGCGTCGCCATCTACGTGGTGGAGCGGAGGCTCGGGGTGACCAGCCCGGTGATGGAGTCCCTCATCCTCTTCGGGCTCAATCTCGTGATCGCCTTCCTGGTCTTCGGGCTCCTCGACAGCGGTGTGTTCATCCGGGGCTCCGGCCACCGGCAACAGCAGCAGGTACTTCAATCGCGCGGCGCCCGCGCCGCGGTGGCGGGCTGATGGCGATCGGCGTCAAGGTCATGAAGCGTCCCGAGCGGCAGGTCAGCTATGTCCGCGCCACGCTCAAGGGGATGGCGCTCACCTTCAAGCACATGCTGGAGAAGAAGGTGACGATGCAGTACCCGGAGCAGAAGAGCACCGATGCCGACCACGGGCTGGGGGCGTACTCGCTGTCGCCCCGCTGGCGCGGCACCCATCGGATGCTGACCGACGAGCAGGGACGCTCCAAGTGCGTGGCCTGCGGGCTCTGTCCCCAGATCTGCCCGGCGAACTGCATCAAGCTGGTGCCGGGCGAAGACGAGCAGGGGCACCGCTACCCGCTGATCTACGAGATCGACGAGTTCCGCTGCATCTTCTGCGGCTACTGTCAGGAAGTCTGCCCCGAGGAGGCGATCCACGTGGGCACCCATTTTGAGAACTCGGAGTACAGCCGCGGTCGCTTCGTGTACGACCTCGAGCGGCTCCAGTCGCAGACCCACCCGGTCGCGGCGCTCTGGGACCCGTCGGACCCCAAGGGTGAGTAGATGACCGAAGCGGTCTTCTGGGTGTTCGCCACCATCGCGGTAGCGACCGCCTCGATGTGCATCCTGTCCCGCAGCGCCATGTCGGCCGTCCTCTGGCTCACGGCGACGATGCTGTCGCTGGCGGCGCTCTACGTGCTGCTGGGCGCGGAGTTCGTCGCCGCGATCCAGGTGCTGGTCTACGCCGGGGCCGTGATGGTCCTGTTCCTCTTCGTGGTGATGCTGCTGAACCTGGGGCACCCGACGACCGACATGCGCGGGCCGGCCGCCGTCGCCGCCACGGTGGTGATCGCCGGACTGCTGGCGATCCAGCTCTTCGCCCTCTGGAGCTACTCCCCGGACCGGCTCGCGGCCGAGATCGCGCAATCGCCCCAGATGACCGACCCGGCCACCCTCTTTGCGGCCGGCCAGGCGGCCCGCCACGAGGCGGTGGAGCGGGGGGTGGTGGGCGCGGTGGCCGCGCCGCTCTTCCAGGTCTACCTCGTACCCTTCGAGCTCACCTCCATCCTGCTCCTCGCCGCCATCATCGGCGCCGTGGTGCTGGCAAGACGGAAGATCTGATGACCGACGGCATGGCCCCGCTGCTGGGCCCGGCGCTCGGGGTTTCGGCGATCCTCTTCAGCCTCGGTGTCGCCGGCGTGCTGCTCCGCCGCAACGTCATCGTGCTCTTCGTCTGCATCGAGCTGATGCTGAATGCCGTGAATCTCTCCTTCGTCGCGTTGGCCCAGCTCCACGGGGCGAGCGGCCAGGTGATGGTCTTCTTCGTGATGACGGTCGCCGCCGCCGAGGCGGCGGTCGGCCTCGCGATCATTCTCTCCATCTTCCGGCACAAGCAGTCGGTGGACCTTCAGAACATCAACCTGCTCCGGGGCTGATGCACGCTTCCCAGTGGGTCTGGCTCACCGTGGCGCTTCCCCTGGCCGGGTTCCTCGTCAACGGCGCCCTGGCCCTGCGCCGCGCCCCCGCCCGAACCGCGGTCTCGATCGTCGGTCCCGGCGTGCTGCTGGCGGCGTTCGGCGTCGCGCTGGCCGTCTTCTTCGAGCTGCTGGGGCGGCCTCCCCACGAGCCCCATATCGTGACCCTGTGGTCGTGGATGCCCGCCGGGGCGCTCCAGGTCGACCTGGCCTTCCAGGTGGACCAGCTCTCGGCGGTCATGCTGCTGGTAGTGACGGGCGTCGGCAGCCTGATCCACCTGTTCAGCGTGGGGTATATGCGGGAGGATCCGGGCTACGCCCGCTTCTTCGCGTACCTCAATCTCTTCGTGGCGTTCATGCTGGTGCTGGTGCTGGGCTCCAGCCTCCCGGTGCTGTTCATCGGGTGGGAGGGCGTAGGGCTCTGCTCCTACCTCCTGATCGGGTTCTGGTTCACCGAGAAGGCCAACGCCGACGCCGGGCTGAAGGCGTTCATCATGAACCGGATCGGCGATTTCGGCGTGCTGGTCGCCATGTTCCTGCTCTGGCGCGCGCTCGGCACGCTCGACTTCGCGCAGATCGCCGCACGGGCCCCCGAGGGATTGGAAGCCGGCGGCACGATCGTCACCCTGATCACGCTCTTCCTGTTCCTCGGCTGCACCGGCAAGTCGGCCCAGATCCCGCTCTACACCTGGCTGCCCGACGCGATGGCGGGCCCCACGCCGGTGTCGGCGCTGATCCACGCGGCGACGATGGTGACGGCCGGCGTGTACCTGGTGGCGCGGACCAACGTGCTGTTCGCGATGGCGCCGCTCTCGAGCGCGGTGGTGGCCGGGATCGGCGCGGTGACCGCGCTGTTCGCGGCGACGATCGCGCTCAAGCAGTACGACATCAAGAAGGTGCTGGCCTACTCCACCGTCTCCCAGCTGGGCTACATGTTTCTCGCCGTGGGGTCGGCGGCCTTCGCGGGGGGCATCTTCCACCTGGTGACCCACGCCTTTTTCAAGGCGCTGCTGTTTCTCGGCGCCGGGAGCGTGATCCACGCGATGCACCACGCGTATCACGCCACCCACTCGCACGAGGATGCCCAGGACATGCGGAACATGGGCGGGCTCCGGCGCCACATGCCGGTGACGTTCTGGCTCATGACGATCGCCACGCTCGCGATCGCCGGGATCCCCCCGTTCTCGGGCTTCTTCTCCAAGGACGAGATTCTCGCCTCCGCCTTCGCCCGGGGAGCCGAGATGCCGGTGTACTACCTGTACTACGCCTTCGGCGTCGTGGCGGCATTCCTCACCGCCTTCTACATGGCCCGACTCATCGCCATGACGTTTCTTGGCGAGAACCGGAGCGGCGCGGAGGAGAGCCGCCACCTGCACGAGGCGCCGTGGATCATGACCGGACCGCTCGTGATTCTCGGCGTGTTGTCGGTGATAGGCGGGGTGATCAACCTGCCCACCTTCATCGGCGGACACCATGCCCTGGAACGCTGGCTGGAGCCGGTGACCGCGGCCGCGGCGGCCTTCGTCTCGCTGGAGCTGCCGCACGGCACCACGGAGTTCCTGCTGGTGGGCGGGGCCGTGCTGGTGGGGGCGGTGGGACTGCTGCTCGGCTTCCGGGCCACCCTCGGCCGTCGAATCCCGACCGCACGCGAGGCTCCGGCGGACTCCGGGTTGGCCCTGGTGCTGAACCGGAAGTACTACGTGGACGAGATCTACGACGCCGCCATCGTGGCGCCACTGGTCTGGCTCTCCAGAGTGGTGCTCTGGAAGGGTGTGGATCAAGGCCTGATCGACGGTGCGGCCGTGAACGGTAGCGCCAGGCTGTCCCGCGGTCTCGGCTGGGTGGGAAGCCGGCTCCAGACGGGGCAGGTGGGAGTCTACGTCGTCCTCTTCCTCGTGGGCGCGCTCTGGATCCTGCGCGCCGTGATCCGGTGACGCCGCGATGAACGAGTTCCTCGACTCGATCGGCTACGGGCAGTGGATTCTCCACGCCCTGGTCGTGCTCCCGCTCCTCGGCGCGATCCCGGTACTGCTGGGGCCGCCGTCGTCGGCCAAGTGGACCGCCCTCGGCGTCACCGCGCTGGAGCTGGTGCTGTCGGCGGGGCTCTGGTGGGCGCTCGAGCCCGGTGTCGGCACTCTCCAGATGGTCTCGAGCACCCCATGGATCCCCCGGTGGGGCATCGCCTACCGGGTCGGCATCGACGGCATCTCGCTGGTGATGGTGCTGCTCACGACGCTCATGATGCCGCTCAGCGTCCTGGGAAGCTGGCGCTACATCACCAAACAGGAGCGCGCGTTCTACGCGCTGATGCTGACCCTGCTGACCGGCCTGGTCGGGGTGTTCGTCGCGCTTGACCTGTTCGTCTTCTATGTCTTCTTCGAGATCATGCTGATCCCGATGTATTTCATCATCGGGATCTGGGGCGGGACCAACCGCCTGTACGCCGCGATCAAATTCTTCATCTACACCATGGCCGGCTCGCTCCTGATGCTGGTGGCGATCGTCGCTCTGGTGTGGCGGATCCAGGCCTCCACGGGATACGTCTCCTTCTCCTACGATACGGTACTTCAGCACGCCGGCGCGGCCGGCCCGCTCGCGCCCTGGCTCTTCGCCGCCTTCGCCATCGCGTTCGCCATCAAGGTACCGATCTTCCCGTTCCACACCTGGCTGCCGGACGCCCACGTGGAGGCGCCGACCGCCGGCAGCGTCCTGCTGGCCGCGATCATGCTCAAGATCGGGACCTACGGTTTTCTCCGCTTTGCCGTGCCGTTCTTCCCCGACGTCGCCATGAGCCCGGCGGTGAGCCGGATCGTGGTGGTGCTGGCCGTGATCGGGGTCATCTACGGTGCGCTCGTGGCGATGGTGCAGCCCGACATCAAGAAGCTGGTGGCCTATTCCTCGGTGAGCCATCTCGGCTTCGTGATGCTCGGTATCTGGGGCGGGACCGTGCAGAGCGTGCAGGGATCGCTCATGGTGATGATCAGTCACGGGTTCTCCACCGGGGCCCTCTTCCTGCTGATCGGAATGATCTACGAGCGGAGCCACACCCGGCTGATCGCCGACTACGGCGGGATCGCTCGCGTGGTCCCGATCTTCAGCCTGATCTTCACCGTGGTGACGCTCTCTTCGATCGGGCTGCCCGGGCTCAACGGCTTCGTGGGTGAGTTCCTCGTGCTGCTCGGCAGCTTCACGGCCTATCCGGTGGCCACCGTGCTGGCCACGACCGGCGTCATCTTCGCGGCGGCGTATCTCCTCTGGGCGCTGCAGCGGATGATCTACGGCCGACTGGACAACCCGGAGAACGAGCGATTGACCGATCTCACACGCCGTGAGCTGGCGATCATGATCCCGCTGCTGGCCGGCATCGTCTGGCTCGGTCTCTACCCGGCGCCGGTCCTGCGGCGGATGGAGCCGGCCACCCAACGGTACCTCCAGCTCACCCAGCCATCCGGAGTGACGATGCCTGTGGCGGCCGGACGCTACACGGTGCAGGTCCGGCCGTGAACCACATCGACCTGGGCACGCCGATGGGGATCGCCGTCGCCCTGCTGCCCGAGATCCTTCTGTCGGCGTGGTCGCTCGTGGTGCTCCTGGTGGTGAGCTGGCGGCACGAGACGGCGGAGGACAGCCGGCTGGCCGGGTGGTTGGCCTTCGCGGGCCTGCTGCTGAGCGGGGCGGGGCTCGCGGTCCTGTGGGCCGGGCGGGCCACACCGGATGGACTCGCGCAGATGATCGCACTCGATCCGTTCCGCTACGGGGCATCGGCCGTCGCGCTGCTGTCCGCGGCCGGCACGGTGCTGATCTCGCTCGGATACATGGAGCGCGAAGGCCTGCTGGCGCCGGAGTACTACCCGCTGATCCTGCTGGCCACGGCCGGCATGATGTTTCTGGCCGGGGCCGAAGACCTCATCGTCCTGTTCCTCGGCCTCGAGGTGATGTCGGTGGCGGTCTACGTGCTCGCCGGCTACAGCCGGGCCGATCCGTTTTCGTCCGAGGCCGCGCTCAAGTACTTCCTCATCGGGGCCTTCGCCTCCGGCTTCCTGCTCTACGGGATCGCGCTGGTGTACGGCACCACGGGCACGACCAATCTCGCCCTGATCGGCGCGCAGCTCGCCGGGCGGCCGATGCCACTCATGGCCGCGCTCGGCCTGGGCCTGATCCTCATCGGGATGGGATTCAAGATCTCGGCGGTGCCGTTTCACATGTGGGCGCCCGACGTCTACGACGGCTCGCCGACGCCGGTGAGCGGCCTGATGGCGACCGGCGTGAAGGCGGCGGCCTTCGCGGCCCTGGTGCGGGTGCTCCTCGAGGCCTTCCCGTCCGTCATCGACATCTGGCAGCCGATCATCGCCGGCCTGGCCGTGGCGTCGATGGTCGCCGGCAACCTGACCGCGCTGGCTCAGCAGTCGCTCAAGCGGATGCTGGCGTACAGCTCCATCGCCCACGCGGGCTACATGCTGGTGGCGGTCTGGGCCGGCACCCAGGCCGGCGCGGGATCGGTGCTCTTCTACCTGCTGGCGTACAGCGTCACCACCCTGGCGAGCTTCGGCTTCCTGACCGCGCTGGGCCGGGGCGGCGAGCGCGACGTGACTTACGACGACATCGCCGGCCTCGCGGCCGAGCGCCCGGCGATTGCATTCGGGCTCAGCGTCTGCATGCTGTCGCTGGTGGGCTTTCCAGGGACAGTCGGCTTCATCGGGAAGTGGTACATCCTGACCGCGGTGGTGGCGGAAGGCCAGTTGATCCTGCCCGTCATCCTGGTGCTGACCAGCGTCCTGTCGGCCGGCTACTATCTCCCAGTCATCATGGCGATGTACATGCGGCCCTCGCCCAGCACCCGGCGCCACGCCGGCGTCGGGCTCAGTCGGACCGCGGCGGGGGCGATCGCGTTCTCGGTGGCTGCCGTCCTGCTCCTGGGCTTCTGGCCCGGTGACCTCCTGGAGATGGCCGGGGAGAGTGCCCGCACACTGACGCAGACGGCTCTGCCGCTCGCCGGCCAGTGAGCCGCGGCGACCCCGAGAGAGGATCATGAAGGTCCCCAAGTCCGTTTTCCGGCAATACGACGTCCGCGGCCTGGTGGACGAGGAGCTCACGCCCGAGTTCGCCCGCGCGCTCGGCCGCGCCTTCGCCACCGTCGCGTGGGACCGGGTCGGCCGGGCGCCGACCATCGCGGTGGGGCGGGACAACCGGCCCTCCGGCCCCGCGCTCTCACAAGGCATTCGCGCGGGGATCGCCGAGGCCGGGGGCACCGCCGTGGACGTGGGCACGCTTCCCACGCCGGCGCTCTATTTCGCGGTGTCGGCGCTGGGCACCGACGGGGGACTTCAGGTCACCGGCTCGCACAACCCGCCCGAGTTCAACGGGTTCAAGATGGTGCTCGCCGACGAGGCCTTTCACGGCGATGACATCGTCGGCCTTTGGGAAATCATCGTCGCCGAGCGGTGGCGCGGCGGCGCGGGCAAGGAGACCAGCGATGCCTCGGTGCTCCAGCGCTATCGCGAGGCGATCGTCGGGCGCAACACGCTGGAGCGGCCGGTCAAGGTGGTCGCCGATTGCGGCAACGGCGTGGGCAGCGTCATCGCGGTCTCGACTCTCCAGGCGCTCGGTGCCGAAGTGACGCCGCTGTTCTGCGAGTCGGACGGCACCTTCCCGAATCACCATCCGGATCCGACCGTCCCCGAGAACCTGGAGGATCTCCAGGAGGCCGTCCGGCGGGGCGGCGCCGAGCTGGGGATCGCCTTCGACGGCGACGCCGACCGCATCGGCGCGGTGGATGAGACCGGACAGATCGTCTGGGGCGATCAACTGCTGGTGATCTTCGGCCGCGACGCGGTGCGGCGGTTCGGGCCGGGCACGCCGGTCATCTTCGACGTGAAGTGCTCCGAGGTGCTGCCCGCGGCCCTCCGCGAGGCGGGCGCCGAGCCGGTCATGTGGAAGACGGGGCATTCGTTGATCAAGGCGAAGATGAAGGAGCTGCATGCGCCGCTCGCAGGCGAGATGAGCGGCCACATGTTTTTCGGTGGCGACTATCTCGGCTTCGACGATGCGATTTTCGCGGCGGCCCGCCTGCTGGAGATCGTGAGCCGCAAACCCTTCGGTCTCGCCACCCACCTCGCCGACCTGCCGAAGACCTTCGCCACGCCGGAGATCCGGGTGGACGCCCCGGAGGAGGAGAAGTTCCCGATCGTGGAGCGGGCGGCCAAGTATTTCGCCGCCCGCTACCCGGTCAACACCATCGACGGGGTCCGCATCACCTTCCCCCACGGCTGGGGACTGCTTCGCGCCTCGAACACCCAGGCCATTCTCGTGCTCCGCTTCGAGGCGACCGATCCGGCGGCGCTGGACGCCTACCGCGGCGAGGTCGTCGGCTGGCTCGCCGGGCAGGGCGTTCGCGCCTAGCCCCATGAATCGCCGCGGCCGCCGGCTGATCGCCGCGATCGCCGGACTCGTCGCCCTGCTGTTCGTCGGCCGATGGGTGGCGGGCCTGCTCGCCGACCGCTGGTGGGCCGCGCAGATCTCCCCGGCCGCCGTCGATTTCCTCACCGACTGGCACATTCTCCGGCTGACGCTGGACCTGGCCGGCTTCCTCCTCGCTTCCGCCTGGTTCATCGGCCACCTCCTCATCGTCTATCGCGCCGTCGGCTCGGTGCAGGTCCGCCGCAACGTGGCCAATCTGGAGTTTCGCGAAGCGCTCACCCCGGGCATCCTCCTCGCCGTGGCGGTCGGCTCGGGAGCGCTTCTCGGGCTGCTGGTGGGAACCGGCGGCGCGGAGCGCTGGCAGCAGGTGGCGCTCGCCTGGCAGGGCGTGACCTACGGTGTCGCCGATCCGCTGCTGCAGCACGACGCCGGCCTCTACGTCGCCCAGCTCCCCGCCTGGCGGCTGGCGCACGGCTTCGCCCTTCTGCTGGTCGTGCTGGCCCTCGGCATCGTCTTCGGTCTTTACATCCTGGTCGGCGCCGTGCGGTGGCTCGAGGGGCGGCCCGCCATCAACGACCATGCGCGCTCGCATCTCGGCTGGCTGCTGACCGGACTCGCGCTGGCCCTGGTCTGGGGCTACGTCCTCGAGCCGTACGAGCAGGTCGCGGGGCTGGGACGGCCGGTCGACGCCGCCACCTGGAACGCGACGACGCTGGTCTCGCCGATCCTGGTCGGGGTTGCGCTCGCCACCGCGGGACTCTCCGCCGCATGGGCACTCCGACCTCGGCATGCGCTGGCCGCGGCCGGGTGGATCGTGCTCTCGCTCGCTTCCGTGATCGGACACTGGATGGTTCCGCCGGCCATGGACGGGGCAGGGGAGCCGGCGGCCTCCGCCGCGGTGGTGGATCGGCTCAACCGCATGGCCTATGGTCTGGAGCCACTGGCCGAGGATCGGGTGACGCCGGATGGCGATCCCGCCCCGCCCGGCCTGCCCTCGCTGTGGAGCGCGGAGATGGTCGGCCACATCTCGGCGGCGGACTCCGCCGAAGTGCTCGCGATCGACGCGGCCCTGGTCCCGGTTCGCGGCCAGCCCCGTCCGGTCTGGCTGGCGGTGCGAGCCGCGCCGAGCGGACGTGCGTCGGTTTCCGCTATCGCAGACGACAGGGTGGGAAGCGCGGGACAGCCGCTCTTCTATTCGGCCAGCGACACCGCGCCGGGGCCAGAGCGCGGCGAATACCTGGACCTCGGTCTGGAGAGCGTTCACCCCGACGCCCCGCAGTACCGCCTCAAGCCGGCCGATGGGCGAGGCGTCGAGGTCGGCGGCTGGACCCGCCGGCTCATGCTCGCCTGGGCACTCCAGGCCGGCGGCCTGCTGCGCCAGACCGCCCCGCAGACGAAAGTGGACTGGCGATTGTCACCCGCGGCCCGCCTGGCGGCCCTGGCGCCCTTTGCCCGCTGGGGTGAGCCCGCGCCGCGGATCGTCAATCGCGGGCTGGTGTGGGTTGCCGACGGGTACCTCGCGGCCCGGACATTCCCGTTGAGTCGCCGGCTCGATTGGCGGGGGCGGGAGATCGGTGCGCTGCAGGCCGGATTTCTCGCCACGGTGGAAGCGTCCACCGGGGCCACCCGCATCTTTCTCCGACCGGGAGCCGACGGGCTCGCGGCGGCCTGGGCTGCCGCGGCCCACGGACTGGTGGAGCCGGCCTCCGCCATTCCCGAGACGGTGCAGCGCGCGGCGCCCTATCCGATCGAGCTCTTCCGGGTACAGGCCAGCCAGCTCGAAAGTGCCGGCGTGGGAGCCGGCGGA
Source organism: uncultured Gemmatimonadales bacterium (assembly GCA_963826065.1). Lineage (GTDB taxonomy): Bacteria > Gemmatimonadota > Gemmatimonadetes > Gemmatimonadales > GWC2-71-9 > CAVVWJ01. The sequence continues at coordinate 982,965 of CAWGVP010000005.1, read as the reverse complement.
GTCGGCGCGTCGCCGGGCTCCCATCGCGCGGAGCCGCCGGCGACCGACATCGCCTGGACTCCCGACACATCGGGCCCCATGCGCATGGCAGTGTACGAGCGCCCCGGCGAGCGGCGCATCGGCGGCCTGCTCATCGGCCGTGTCGCCGGCGCGGCCGATGAGCTCCGCCTGGTTCGCTTCGACTCCGCCGCAGCGCTCCAGAGTCGGGCGGCGCTGGAGAGCCGCTGGAGCCATTTCGCATCCTACGACGCGCTCAGCGACTCGGTCACGGACGACGGGGGCAAGCTGGAGGCGGGCCCGGTGCGGCTGGCGCTGTCGGAGGGAGGGCCCGTCGCGTATCAGTCACATTTCGCGCGGGACCGGCGGGGAACCGTGCTGCTCTCCTGGGTCACCCTGGCGACCACCGGCGACCGGCTCGGCGCCGGGCGCAACCTGCGCGAGGCCTGGAGCAACCTGCTGGGCGCTTCGGTGCCGTCGATCGCGGGCAGCGCGCAGGCGACCCGTCTGGACGAGGCGCGGCGCTGGGCCGAGCGCGCGGATTCGGCGCTGCGGCGTGGCGACTGGGCGCTCTTCGGGCAGGCGTGGAGAGGCCTCCGCGAGGCGCTCGGCCTGCCGACGAATAGGTCTGAGCGATGAGCTTGCTCGCCCCCAGAGGCAGGACTAGCTTGCAGCGCGTTTTGCGACCGGAGAGCCCGTGAGCACGGCGGTCCTGGCGCTCGGCGGGAATGCGCTGTCCCGCGCGGACGAGCCCGCGACGATCGCCAACCAGTTTCGGCACGCCAGGGAGAGCATGGCCGCGGTGGTGACGCTGGCGCGTGAGGGCTGGCGGATCGTCATCGTGCACGGGAATGGCCCACAGGTCGGCGATTCGCTGGTGCGCAACGAGGTCGCCCGCCGAGTGGTCGAGCCGCTGCCGCTCGGCGTGCTGGTGGCGGAGACGGCCGGCTGGATCGGGTACATGCTCCAGCAGTCGCTGCAGAATGCGCTCGCGACGGCCGGCATTCCGCGGGACGTCGTGACGGTGGTGACCCAGACGCTGGTGGATCGGTTCGACCCGGCGCTGGTGCGGCCGTCGAAACCGATCGGACACCCGCTCACCGAGGCGGAAGCCGAGCGGCTTCGGTCCGCCGGGCGAACGGTGGAGCGGGACGGCGCCGGCGCCTGGCGCCGGATGACCACGAGTCCGCACCCGCTCGCCGTGCTCGAGCTGCCGGCGGTGCGGCGTCTGCTGGAGCAGGACACCATCGTCATCGCCGCGGGCGGAGGCGGCCCGCCGGTGTACGACGATCCGATCCTCGGCCTCGAGGGGGTGGACGCGGTCGTGGACAAGGACCGGGTCGCGGCCGTCCTCGCGCGTCAGCTCGAGGCCGACGTCCTGATGATCCTCACCAACGTCGAGGCCGTGTACGAAGGATGGGGCACGCCGGCCGCCCGTCCGATCCGCCGCATGACGGTGGCGCAGGCGGAGGCGATGATCGAGGCGGGCGCGTTCGACGCGGGTGGGATGCGGCCCAAGGTCGAAGCGGCCGCCGGTTTCGCGCGGTCCCGCACCGGCCGCGCGGTCATCGCGCATTTGTCGTCCGGGCCCGCCGCACTCCGGGGCGAGACCGGCACCACGATCGTGAGGGAAGTGTGAATCTGCACGAGTACCAGGCCCGAACGCTCCTCAAGGCGGCGGGCATAGCGATGTTCGAAGGCGACGTCGCGTCGACCCCGCCCGAGGCCGAGGCGATCGCCCGACGGATCGGCGGCACCGTCGTGATCAAGGCCCAGGTGCATGCCGGCGGACGAGGCAAGGCGGGCGGGGTGAAGCTCGCCCGGAACCCCGCCGAGGCCGCGGACGAGGCGGCGCAGATCCTGGGGATGACGATCAAGGGACTGACGGTGCACAAGGTCCTGGTGGTTCCCGCGGCCGAGATCGCGACCGAGAGCTACGTCGGCCTCATCATGGACCGGGAGACTCAGCGCCCGGTCTTCATGGTCAGCTCCGCGGGCGGCGTGGACATCGAGGAGGTGGCGGCCAAGACGCCGGAGAAGATCGTTCGGCTGCCGGTAGATCCGACCTACGGCCTCTTCGCCCACCAGGCGCTGTCGCTCGCCTTCGTGCTCTATCGCGATTTCGCGCAGGTGAAGGCGGCGGCGAAAATGATGGAGCAACTGTACCGGGCGTTCATCGACAACGGGGCGTCGCTCGCCGAAATCAATCCGCTGGTCACCACACCCGACGGTAAGGTGCTCGCCCTCGACGCCAAGATCGTCATCGACGACAACGAGCTCTTCTGGCGACCCGATCTCGGCCTGTTGCGCGACGATTCCGCCGAAGAGCCGAGCGAAGCCGCCGCGCGGCGCGCCAACCTGAGCTTCATCAAGCTCGACGGCGACGTCGGCTGTGTGGTCAACGGCGCGGGCCTCGCCATGGCCACGATGGATCTGGTGAAGTATTACGGCGGGCAGCCGGCCAACTTCCTCGACATCGGGGGCAGCTCGAGTCCGGAGAAAGTCATCAACGCGCTCAAGATCATCACCGCCGACCCCCACGTGAAGGCCATCCTCTTCAACATCTTCGGCGGCATCACCCGGACCGACGACGTGGCCAACGGTATCGTGGCCGCCACCCGGCAGTTCAAGGTGAGCGTCCCGATCGTCATTCGCCTGACCGGTACCAACGAAGCGGAAGCGATCCAAATCCTCAACGAGGTGGGGATGCCGGCGTTGGGCGACATGGACGAGGCGGTCCAGCGGGTGGTCCAGCTGGCGAAGGGGGGCGCATGAGCATCTTCGCCGATGCCACGACGCGACTGCTGATCCAGGGCATCACCGGCCGCGAAGGGTCGTTCCATGCCCGGCAGATGCTGGAGTACGGCACCAACGTGGTGGCCGGGGTCACCCCGGGGAAGGGCGGCCAGACGTTCGAGGGCAAGGTACCCATCTTCAACACGGTCGCGGACGCCGTGGGCGACACCGGGGCCAACGCCACCGTCATCTACGTCCCGCCGATGGGCGCCGCCGCGGCCGTGATCGAGGCCGCGGACGCCGAAATCCCTCTGGTCGTCTGCATCACCGAGGGCATCCCGGTCCTGCACATGAGCCGCACCATGCCGTTCGTGCGGGGCCGGGGGGTGCGCCTCATCGGCCCCAACTGCCCCGGGCTGATCACGCCCGGCACCAGGACCAAGATCGGCATCATCCCGGGCAACATCTGCACGGCGGGCCGGGTCGGGCTGGTGTCCCGCAGCGGCACGCTCACCTACGAGGTGGTGAATCACCTCACCCGGAACGGCATCGGCCAGAGCACCTGCGTCGGGATCGGCGGGGACCCGATCATCGGCACCAATTTCATCGACTGCCTCGCGGCGTTCCAGGACGACCCGGAGACCGACGCCATCGTGATGATCGGCGAGATCGGCGGCACCGACGAGCAGAACGCGGCGGCCTTCGTCAAGGAGAAGGTGAGCAAGCCGGTGGTCGGATTCATCGCCGGTCAGACGGCGCCCAAGGGCCGGCGCATGGGCCACGCCGGCGCGATCATCTCCGGCTCGTCGGGCACCGCCGAGGAGAAGCTCGCCGCCTTCGAGGCCGCCGGCATCGGGATCATGCGCCGGCCGGTAGACGTCGTCGCACTGCTGCAGAAGAAAACCACACGGAAGAGCGCGAAGAGCGCCAAATAGCTCACACGGAGGTCCGCTTGGCATCACCCACCCTCACGCTCGGCATCGTCAAGCCGGATGCGGTCGCGGGCGGCAAGACCGGGAAGATCGTGGCGCATCTGGAACAAGCGGGCTTCCTGCTGCGGGCGGCGCGCCTGGCGCGCCTCACCGACAGTCAGGCGGGCGCGTTCTACGAAGTGCACCGGGGACGCCCGTTCTACGACGAGCTGGTCCGCTTCATGACCAGTGGCCCGTGTCTGCCGATGGCGTTGGAGCGGGTGGACGCGGTGGCCCAGCTCAGAACCGTGATCGGCGCGACCGATCCCGCCGAGGCTGCGGCGGGCACCATACGGAAGCTCTACGCCGAGTCGAAAGGGAGAAACGCCATCCACGCCTCGGACAGTCAGGAGAACGCGGATCGCGAGGTTCGCTTCTTCTTTTCCGAGGGCGAGCTCGCCGGGCTCTGGCGCTGAAGGGCGGCCGGTTTTCCCCACCCGTCGGGGTTGCCCCAAGTCTTTGTCCCAGCTAGTTTAACGGGCTATGCTGCGGGTGGACATTCGGGACCTTCATCGCGGTCCGGTCCGGACGGTGGGCGAGCTCTCGCCGGAGGATCCGACCTTCGCAGGGCTGGGGCTGACTCTGGTGGGTCCGGTTTCCGTTCAAGGGCACCTCCAGACGACGGGTGAGGACGAGTACCTCTGGCGGGGCCATATCCATGGCGCCATTCGGGGGGAGTGTCGGCGCTGCCTGACCGAGGTCATGGACGAGGTGGACATCGAGGTGCCGGCCGCGGTGTTTACCACCGATCTCGAGGCCGCGGACGATCCGGACTTCTACGCGCTCCCCGAGCGGGCGGCGGCGGTCGATGTGGGAGCGGTGGTGCGCGAGGAGCTCGCGCTCGCCACACAGGCGCATCTGCTGCTCTGCCGGGACGATTGCGCCGGGCTCTGCCCCAAATGCGGGGCCGATTTGAACGCGGGGCCGTGCGGCTGTCACGTGCCCGCCGAACCTGTTTGAGGAATCCATGGCAGTCCCGAAGCGTCGAACCTCGAAGATGAAGAAGCGTCTGCGGCGGGGTCATCATTCCGGCGCCGGCATGCGCACCCAGGCGTGCCCCCGGTGCAGCTCGCCCAAGCTTCCGCATCGCGTGTGCGATTCCTGCGGCTACTACGGCGGCAAGAAGCGGGTCGAGGTCGAGGACGCCTGAGCGTGATTCGCGTCGCGCTGGACGCGATGGGGGGAGACAGCGCTCCGCGGACCGAAGTCGCGGGGGTTGTAGAAGCGCTCGCCGATCTGCCTGAGGGGTTCCTGATCCAGCTGGTCGGGCGCCGCGGCGCCATCGAGGCCGAGCTCGAGGGCCATCCGGGTGCCGATCGTGCCCGCCTCGAGTTCCACGAGGCGCCCGACGTCATCGGCATGAGCGAGAAGCCGCTCCAGGCCGTCCGCAAGAAACCCAAGTCCAGCATGGTCGTCGGCCTCGCGCTCCAGCGCGACGGCCGTTCCGACGCCTTCATCTCCGCCGGCAACACCGGCGCGATGCTCGCGGGCTCGACCATGCTGCTGGGCCTGCATGACGGCGTCGAGCGCGCCACCGTCGCCACCCTCTTTCCCACCGGCACCGAGCCGGTCCTGGTGCTCGATGGCGGCGCCAACCTCGACTGCTCCCCTCGCGAGCTTCTCGGCTTCGCCTACCTCGGCACTGTGTACATGCGCGATCTCATGGGCCGGCCCAACCCGGTCGTGGGGCTGCTCAACGTGGGCGAGGAGGAGGAGAAGGGGACCGCGGTCGTGCGCGAGGCCCATCAGCTTCTGAAGCGTGCGCCTCGCATCAATTACGCCGGCAACATCGAGGGCCGCGACATCCTCCCCGGCCCCCAGCAGCGGATTCCGGTGGATGTCGTGGTCTGCGACGGGTTCGTCGGCAACATCGTGCTCAAGTTCTACGAGTCCTCGGCCCGCGTCTTCGTCGGGTTGCTCAAGGAGCGCATCCCCGACGCCTTCGACCGGCCCGCCATGGCGGACCTCAACCGCATCCTCGACTACTCCACGTACGGCGGCGCGCCCCTCCTCGGCATCAAGGGTGTCTCCATCGTCTGCCACGGCGCCTCCAGTCCCAACGCGATCAAGAACGCGATCCGGGTGGCGGTGCAGGCCGCGCGGGCGGGGCTGAGTCAGCATATCGGCGCGGAGTTCGCCCAGCGCCAGATGGCCGAACCGGCATGATTCCACGCCCCTTCGCGGAGCTGGCGAGCGTCGGCACGGCAGTGCCGCCGGGCGTGCTCACCAACCACGACCTCACCCGCACGCTGGATACGTCGGACGAGTGGATCGTGGAGCGCACCGGAATCCGCGAGCGCCGCATCGCGGAGCCGGAGCAGAGCGTGGCGATGCTGAGCCGGGAGGCCGCCGAGATCGCGCTCGAGCGGGCCGGCATCGGCCCCGCCGATCTCGACGCCATCGTGCTCGCCACAGCCAGCCCCGACCGGCTGCTCCCATCCACCGCCTGCGACCTCCAGGCGCTGCTCGGCGCCGACAACGCCGCGGCGTTCGACGTGAGCGCCGCCTGTCCGGGGTACATCTACGCCATCACCGTCGCCGAGGGGCTGATCGCCTCGGGCCAGAGCCGGACGGTCCTCGTGATCGGCGCGGAGAAGCTCTCGACCATCACGGACTTTCAGGACCGGTCCACGGCGATCCTCTTCGGCGACGGCGCGGGCGCGTCGGTCGTGCGGCGCTCGACCCAGCCGGGACGCGGGCTGCTCTCCACCTATCTCAAATCCGACGGGCGGCTCGCGCCGCTGCTCTACCGTCCCGGCGGCGGTTCCTCCGACCCGATCAGCGAGAAGGTGGTCTGCGAGCGGTCGCATTACATGAAGATGGCCGGTCGCGAGGTGTTCAAGGCCGCGGTCCGCGCCATGGCGGAGGCCTGCGACGAGGCGCTCACCCGTGCCGGCGTCACGGCGGATCAGATCGACCTGCTGATCCCGCACCAGGCCAATCTCCGGATCATCGACGCCACCGCGAAGCACGCGGGCATCCCGATGTCGAAGGTCATGGTGAACCTCGACCGCTACGGCAACACCTCGTCGGCGTCGATTCCCCTGGCGCTCGACCAGGCGGTGGCGGAGGGACGCGTGGTTCCGGGGTCGCTCGTCCTCCTGGTCGCCTTCGGCGCCGGGTTCACCTGGGGGAGCGCGGTCGTCCGGTGGTGACGGTGTTGATGTGCCCCGGGCAGGGTGCCCAGCGCGTGGGAATGGGAAAGGACCTCGCCGAGCGCTTTCCCCGCGCGCGCGAGACGTTCGGGGCCATCGACGAAAGCCTCGGCGTCCCGCTCTCCCGGATCATGTGGGAGGGCCCGGAGGACGAGCTCACCCTCACCCACAACGCCCAGCCCGCCATCCTCGCCCACACCGCCGCGGTCCTCGCGCTCGTCGCCGACCGTCTCGGTGCGCCGGCGGCCGGGGCGGGGCACAGCCTCGGCGAGTACAGCGCCCACGTCGCGGCCCGCACGCTCACCGTGGCCGATGCCGCCCGGCTGGTCCGGCGGCGCGGCGAGCTGATGCTCGACGCGGGCCGCGCGCGCCCGGGTGCCATGGCCGCGGTGCTCGGTCTGGCGACCGCCGAGGTCGAGGCGGCCTGCAACGAGGCTTCGGACGGCAACGGCGTCGCGGTGGCCGCCAACCTCAATGCGCCCGACCAGACCGTGATCTCGGGAGACCCCGGCGCGGTCTCCGCTGCGGGCGAGGGGTGCAAGGACCGAGGCGCCAAGCGCGTGCTCCCGCTCAAGGTGAGCGGGGCGTTTCACTCGCCGCTGATGGCACCCGCGGTGGACGGGTTGCGTGAAGCGCTCGGAGCCGCCTCGTTCGCCGACCCCGCGTTTCCGGTCATCGCGAACGCGAGCGGCGCGGCGGTACGCACCGGCCTCGACGCGAAACGGCTGCTGGCCGACCAGCTCACCGCGCCGGTGCGCTGGGTCGAGTGTATGCGGGCGGCGGCCGCGATGGCGCCGGACGCGACCTTCGTCGAGGTGGGGCCGGGCGCCGTTCTGTCGGGCCTGCTCAAGCGGATCGTCCCCGGCGCGAAGACGATGGCGCTGGGGACGGCGGACGAGGTGGAAAGATTCCTCGCATGAGGGCCATCGATCTCGCCGGCAAGGTGGCGTTCGTCACCGGCAGCACGCGGGGTATCGGCCTGGCGATCGCGCGGGCCATGCATGGCGCGGGGGCCAGCGTCGCGATCGTGGGTCGCGATGCGGCGCGCGCTGGGGACGTGGCCGCGCAGCTCGGCGAGCGCACCACGGGCCTGGGCTGCGATGTCGCGGTGGCGGAGCAGGTGGAGCGCGCGCTGGCGGCGGCCGAGGCCGCGCTGGGTCCCGTCGACATCCTGGTCAACAACGCCGGTCTCACCCGGGACAACATCCTGCTCCGACTGACCGAAGCGGACTGGGACGCCGTGCTGGACGCCAACTTGAAGGGCGCGTTCCATACCACGCGCGTGGCCATCAAGGGCATGATGAAGCGGCGGAGCGGCCGCATCATCAACATCACCAGCATCGTGGGGCTGTCGGGCAACAAGGGCCAGGCCAACTACGCGGCGAGCAAGGCGGGACTCGTCGGGTTCACCAAGTCGGTGGCCAAGGAGTACGCCGCACGCGGAATTCTGGCCAACTGCATCGCGCCGGGGTACATCGAGACCGATATGACTAGCGGCTTGCCCGATGCCGCGAAGGCCACATTATTACAGGGCATTGCGTTGGGACGGTTGGGACGGCCCGAGGACGTGGCCGGCGCGGCCCTGTTCCTAGCCTCCGATCTCGCCGCCTACATCACCGGCCAGGTTCTGGTGGTCGATGGTGGACTGGTCATCTGACATGACCCTGAATCTCCAATCGAGGACTACATGAGCAACGTCGAAGAGAAGGTCAAGGACATCATCGTCGAGGAGCTGGGCGTGGAGCGGGAGAAGCTGACCAGCGAAGCGAGCTTCATGGAGGACCTCGGCGCGGACAGTCTGGACACCGTCGAGCTGGTCATGGCCTTCGAGAAGGAGTTCGACATCGACATCCCCGACGAGGACGCGGAAAAGCTCCGCACGGTGGGCGATGCGATGAATTATCTCCACGAGAAGATCGGGAAGTAGGTTGACGCGACGTGTCGTCGTCACCGGCCTCGGGCTGGTGACTCCGGTCGGGAACGACGTCGATTCCACCTGGTCCGCCTTGCTCGCCGGCACGCCCGGCGCGGCGCCGATCAAGAAGTTCGACCCCGCACAGCTCTCGGTCCGGTTCGCCTGCGAGGTCAAGGGATTCGACCCGCTGCAGTACATCGACAAGAAGGAGGCGCGGAGGTACGACCTCTTCGCGCAGTTCGCCATCGCGGCGGCGCACCAGGCCATTGTCCAGGCGGGACTGGAGGGCAAGGTTCCGTCGGCGGATCGCACCGGCGTCGTGATCGGCAGCGGCATCGGCGGGATGCAGACCTACGAAGACAACTGCAAGGCCTTCCTCACCAAGGGCCCCGACCGCGTCTCCCCGTTCTTCGTCCCGATGTTCATCCCCGACATCGCGGCCGGTCTGGTCTCCATCCGCTACGGGCTCAAAGGACCGAACTTCGCGACCGTGTCGGCGTGTGCCTCGTCGGCGCACGCGATCGGGGAGTCCTTCAACCTGATCCGCCACGGCCTCGCCGACGCGATGGTCACCGGTGGCGCCGAGGCATCCATCACCGGTCTCACCGTGGCCGCCTTCGCGAACATGAAGGCGCTCTCCGCCCGGAACGACTCCCCCGAGACGGCCAGCCGCCCGTTCGACCGCGACCGTGACGGGTTCGTGCTCGCCGACGGCGGCGCCATCGTGGTGCTGGAGAGCCTGGAGCACGCCCAGGCCCGCGGCGCGCGCATCCTGGGCGAGATACTCGGTTACGGCGCGAGCGGCGACGCATATCACATCACCTCCCCCGCCGAGCATGGCGAGGGGGCCCAGCGCGCCATACGCGCCTGCCTGGCGGACGGCAGGATCGAGCCCACCCGGGTGGGCTACGTCAACGCCCACGGGACCTCCACACCTCAGGGCGACGTCGCGGAGACCGAGGCCGTCAAGGCGGTATTCGGCGACCACGCTAGGCGGTTGGTCTTCGGCTCGACCAAGTCGATGACCGGACACCTGCTCGGCGCGGCGGGCGCGCTGGAGTTCGGCGTGTCGCTTCTGGCCGCGACCTGCGGGGTCATTCCGCCCACCATCAATCAGTTCACCCCCGATCCGGAGTGTGATCTCGACTGCGCGCCCAACCGCAAGGTCGAGCGGGAAGTGGATGTCGCGATCTCCAATTCGTTCGGATTCGGCGGACACAACGTCACGCTCGCGGTGAGCGGGTACCGTCCCTAGCCGCGCAGCGCGCGCTGGCACCGGCCCCCCGCTCCAGTGTAGATTGCGACATCCGTTACCTCCGTAGCCGCAAGGAGATAGGATGTCCGGCGCGATCGATGGAGCCCGCCTGCGCGACCCACAGCTGCGCCCTCTTGCCGAGAAGGTGACGGCGGGGGAGCGCCTCACGCCGGCCGATGGCGTGGTGCTTTACGGGACCACCGATCTGCTTGGACTCGGGCTGCTCGCCGACTTCGCCAACCGCCGGAAAAACGGCGACCGGGTCTTCTTCTCCGCCAATCAGCACCTCAACCCGACCAATGTGTGCATCCTGCGGAACACCTGCGTGTTCTGCTCTTTCGCGCGGATGCCCAAGGAGGAGGGCGCGTACACCCGGTCCCTGGAGGAAGTGTTCCACGAGGCGGAGCAGGCGCGGGGCATGCCCACCCGGGAGTTCCATATCGTCGGCGGCCTGCATCCCAAGCTTCGGCTGAGCTACTACACCGACATGATCCGCGGCCTCAAGGAGCGCCATCCGGAGGTGCACATCAAGGCGCTCACCGCCGTGGAAATCGCGCATCTGGCCCGGATCGAGCGGACCTCCGAGCGGGAAGTCCTGCTCGCCATGAAGGAGGCGGGACTCACCAGTCTCCCCGGTGGCGGGGCGGAGGTCTTCAGTAGCGCCGTCCGGGCCACCATCGCCGAGCGCAAGCTCACGGGTGAGGAGTGGCTCCGGGTGCACCGGGTCGCACACGAGCTGGGCATTCCCACCAACTGCACCATGCTGTACGGGCACGTCGAGACCGCCGAAGACCGGATCGCGCACCTGGCGCAGCTGCGCGCGCTGCAGGATGACACCGGTGGATTTCTCACCTACATCCCGCTCGCCTATCACCCCGACCACAACGAGCTGGGCGAGGAGATGGGTCGGGTCGGCACCGCCACGACGGGCTACGAGGATCTCAAGAACATCGCAGTCGCTCGGTTGTTCCTCGACAACGTCCCCCACGTGAAGACTCACTGGCCCATGGTGACCCCGTTTCTGTCGCAGATCGCGCTGCACTTCGGCTGCGACGACGTCGAGGGCACGGTGGTCTACGAGCGGATCTATCACGAGGCGGGCGCCCTCACCGACATGCACCTGCCCTATCTCGAGCTGGTGCGCCTGATCCGGGGAGCGGGGAAGCAGCCGGTCGAGCGCGACAGCCTCTACCAGGCCGTGCGCGACCGGTTCGACGATCCGCCGCCCGAGCCCTCCATGCGGCGCGGGGCGGCGCTGCCGGTAGTGCACGCGGCATGAAGCTCGGGCGCATCCCCTGGATCAACTGCTACCCGATCTACGCCGCCGTGGACCGCGGGCTGGTGAGCGTGCCGGCCGACCTGGTGAGCGGCACCGCCTCCGAGCTGAACGACCTGCTCGCGGCGGGGGAGCTCCAGGTGAGCGTGGTGTCCGCCGTCGAGTACGCCCGGAACGCGGCGGAGTACCATTTGCTCCCCGATCTCGCCATCAGCTGCGACGGGCCGGTGCACAGCGTCGCCCTCTTCTCCCGGCGGCCGCTCGCCGAGCTCGATCGCCGCACCATCCTGGTCACCGCATCGTCGCGGACGTCGGTCCTGCTGCTCGATCTGCTCTGCCGGCATCGCTGGGGCGTGCGCCCGCGCTTCGCCACCGCGCGGGCGGAAGCGACCGACCTCGCCGCGCTCGAGGGCCTGCCCCATGAGGCGGTGCTCGTCATCGGGGACGCGGCGTTGCTGCTCGCGGCGGAGTCACGGTACCCGGTGCGGGCCGACCTGGGCGAAGCGTGGAAAGAGTGGACCGGACTCCCGTTCGTCTTCGCGGTGTGGGCCTCCCGTCGCGATGCCCGGGGCCAGTCGGTGCAGGCGGTGCACCGCGGACTGCTGGAGTCACGAGCCTGGGGGCTGGCGCACCTGGATGAGCTGGCGCTGGAGGCCCACCGCCGGACCGGCGTGGCCGAGCCGGCCTGCCGGGAGTATCTCGGCGATCTGGACTATGCGCTGTCCTACCGCCACCTCGCCGGGCTGACCGATTTCTTCCGGCGCCTGGCCCAGGAAGGTCTGGTCCCGGACGGGTCGTTGTCGTTCATTTCGGCGGCGTAGGTGTGGGGTCATCCCGAGCGGAGCGAGGGATCGGCTCGCCGCTTGAGTGCGTCCCGATGCTCACTTTCATGAGCCGGCCGATCCCTCGCTCCGCTCGGGATGACGACTGATCGCAAACATCTAACTTACTAGAACCATGAGCGTTGTAGACCGCACCTCAAGTGAATTCAAAGCTCTGCTCGACCTCTACGAGCACGCCCCCCTCCTGGAGCTGGGCCGGCTCGCCGATGCCGAGCGGTGGCGGCGGCACCCGGAAAGCGTGGTCACCTACATCATCGACCGGAACATCAACTACACCAACGTCTGCGTCGCCGACTGCAAGTTCTGCGCGTTCTACCGGCGGCCCCGCAACGCCGAAGGGTACGTCCTCAGCTTCGAAGAAATCGGCGCCAAGATCGACGAGTGCAAGGCCATCGGTGGGGTGCAGATCCTGCTCCAGGGCGGACACAACCCGTACATCCCGTTCGAGTGGTATCTCGAGTTGATGCGCTACATCAAGCGGAACCATCCGATCCACATCCACGGGTTCTCGCCCAGCGAGGTGGTCTTCTTCAGCGAGCGCTTCGGCCTTGCGGTCCCGCAGGTCGTACGGGAGTTGCGGGAGGCAGGGCTCGACAGCATTCCGGGAGGCGGGGGCGAGATCCTGGTGGACGAGATCCGGGAGCGGGTGGCGAAGAAGAAGGCCCAGACCGAGGAGTGGCTCGGCGTCCAGGAGGAGGCCCACCGCCAGGGCATGAAGACGTCGGTCACGATGATGTACGGCCTGGGCGAGACCCTGGCGGATCGGCTGGAGCACCTGGTCCGCGTCCGTGAGCTTCAGGCCCGCACCGGCGGGTTCACCGCGTTCATCTGCTGGCCGCTGCAGCCCGAGGGCACGCCGGAGATGTCGCACTACCAGAAGACCGACGCGGTCACCTACCTGCGCACCCTGGCGATCGCGCGCGTCGTGCTCGACAACGTGCCCAACCTCCAGTCTTCCTGGGTCACGATGGGCCACAAGGTGGGGCAGATCGCGCTCAGGTTCGGCGCCAACGACTACGGGAGCCTGATGATGGAGGAGAACGTCGTCTCCGCGGCAGGCACCACCTATCGCACCACGCTCGGCGAGATCGACCGCATCATCCGCGACGCGGGCTTCCAACCGCGCCGGCGGCGGCAGGACTATTCGGTGATCGACGAGGCGGGAGTGGCCGCGTAATGAGCGGGGCGGCGGGGCAGCGGGGCGGCGGGGCAGCCGTGCCGCAGTGCACGGATTCCTGCACTGGCCCGCACGCCGGTGGTTTGAGACGCGGCCAAGCTGCCCCGCCGCCCCGCTGCCCCGCCTGATGCGAGTCGGCATCGGCTATGACTCCCACCGTTTCACCGATGCACGGCCGCTGCTGCTCGCGGGGGTGCGGATTCCGGGAGCGCGCGGTCTCGCCGGGCATTCCGACGCCGATGCGGTCGCCCACGCCCTCACCGACGCCATCCTGGGCGCCGCCGCCGCCGGCAATATCGGTCAGCTCTTTCCCGACAGCGATCCTCAGTGGAAGGACGCCGACTCGATGGAGCTGCTCCGGACGGCGCACGAGCTGGTGATCGGGCGGGGACATGCCCTGGTCCAGGCCGATCTCACCGTCATCACCGAATTGCCCCGGCTCGCCCCTCATCTGCCGGCCATGGCGGCCTCGCTGGCCGGGCGCCTTGGCGTGGCGCCCGGCGCCATCGGGGTCAAGGCGAAGACCAACGAGGGCATGGGATTCATCGGGAGGGGTGAAGGGCTGGCCGTGATCGCGGTCGCCGTGCTGGAGGCTCGCTGATCGAAGCCCTGCTGGAATGGGTCTCCTCCTTGCCGCCGGCGGCCGTGTATGGTGTCCTCGCTCTCCTCGCCGCGGTAGAGAACGTGGTGCCACCGGTCCCTTCCGATGCTGCCGTCGGGCTCGGCGCGTTTCTGTCCCACCGCGGCGTCACGACCCCCTTCCTGGTCTTCCTGGTCACCTGGGTGGCCAACCTGGCCGGCGCGGCGCTGGTGTACCTCGCGGCCCGTCGCTACGGCCACCGGCTCTTCGCCAGCCGCGTCGGTCGTCGCCTGCTCGCCCCCCGGTCGCTCGCCGTCATCGAGCGCGAGTATCTCCGGTTCGGCATCGCGGGCATCTTCATCAGCCGCTTCCTGCCGGGGATCAGGGCCGTGGTGCCGCCGTTCGCCGGCCTGGTGCGGCTGGGTGCCGTCCGGACCTTCGTGCCGATGGCGGTCGCCTCGGCGATCTGGTACGGCGGGATCACGCTGCTTGGGTCGTTGATCGGGGCGAGCTGGGAGCGCATCGTCGAGATCCTCGAAGACGTGAACTTGACGATGGGCGTGCTCACCGTGCTGCTCCTCGCCGTGGGAGCGGTCTGGTACTGGGCGCGCCGGCGCCGACGCGCACGTGAGCGACTCTGGCACGTGACCCGGGACGCGCTCGACCCGGCGGCACCGACGTTTCTTCAGGGCACCGACATCGCCGAGGGCTCCGCGCGGGAGGCGGCGGCGCTGCTGGTGCTCGAGCTGGCATACGCCGATCCGATCCTGACGCCCGAGGACCGGGAGCTGGTCGCGAGCCACCTGCGGCAGCGCTGGGGACTGGCCGCCGGCCCCACGCTCTCGGAGCCCGCGCCGGAGAACGAGCGCCGGACTCGATTCGCCCTGTATGCCGACCGCCTCCGTCAACGTTTCGGCCGCGCCCAGCGTCTTGAGCTGGTGGAGCGGATGTGGACCGTCGCCTTCGGTGACGGTGCCATCGGCGCGCAGGAGGACCGCCTGATGGCGGTCGCGGCCGAGCTGCTGGACGTCGGCCCGGCGGAGGTCGCGGAGGTGCGCCGTCGGCTCCAGACCCGGCAGGCGGAATGACGGCATCGGCACTGCGCGACGAGATCGACCGCGACTTCTGGCTCGAGGGGTTTCGCGACTTTCTCTCCCTCGAGGCCGGACACAGCCCGAACACGGTCGAGGCGTACCTTCGGGACCTGCGCCGCATGGGTGAGTTCGCATTCTCCCGCGGCGTCCGCGATCCCGGCCGGGTGGGCCGGCCGCTGCTTCGCGACTTCGTCTACCTATTGAAGGATCTCGGTCTCAGCGCCGCGACGATTCGCCGGGAAGTCTCCGCCATCCGTACGTACTACGGCTTTCTGGTGGGCGAGGGGCGTATCGCCGAGGACCCGAGCGACCGGCTGGAGACGCCGCGGCGCGGCCGCACCCTGCCGGACACCTTGAGCGTGCGCGAGGTGGAAGCCCTGGTGGCTTCGCCGGGGATCGACGATCCCCTCGGCTGGCGGGACCGCGCGCTGCTCGAGCTGGCCTACGGAGCGGGACTTCGCGTCTCGGAGCTGTGCGGTCTTCTCCTCACCGACCTGTTGTTGACGGAAAACCTGGTGCGGGTGCTGGGGAAGGGCGGCAAGCAGCGCCTGGTGCCGATCGGTCGGAGCACGATCGGTGCGGTGTCCATCTATCTGCATTCGCTGCGCCCGACCCTGGATCGCGGCAAGAGCGGTGGGCGGGTCCTGCTGAACGCGAGAGGCGAGCCGCTGTCCCGCGTCGGCGCATGGGGAATCGTGAAGCGCGCCACCGAGCGCGCCGGCATCCGGAAGCGAGTCACGCCCCATACGCTGCGTCACAGCTTCGCGACCCATCTGCTCGAGGGCGGCGCCGACCTGCGCGCGGTCCAGGAGATGCTCGGCCATGCGGATCTCTCCACCACCCAGATCTACACCCACGTGGACCGCGAGTACCTGCGCTCCGTTCACAAGCAGTATCACCCCCGCGGCTGAGACCACGTGATCCGATCGGGCCTGTGTCTCCTGCTGGCCTGTCTCGGGTGCGTCCGCTACGAGCCCCGTCCGCTGGATTCCGCGGTCCATCCTGCCGAGGTGCGAAGCCGGGACCTGGGCGACAGCGCCCTCGTGTCGCTGGTGGCGCGCCATGCCGGTCGGCCGGAGACGGCGCGATGGACGGACCGGCAGCTGGCCGTGGCGGCACTGATGCTGCGTTCCGATCTCCACCGGCTTCGCGCCGAGTGGCGGGCGGCCCGGGCGGCGGTGCGGACCGCGGGCGAGCGCCCCGGGATCGGTGTACAGGGCGAGGTCGAGCGCCGGGTGAGCGGCCGGGACGAGGGGAGCCCTTGGGTGGTGGCCATCGGCGGCATGCTCGCCGTGGAGTTGGGAGGCAAGCGGGGAGCGCGGCTCCAGGCTGCCCGCGCCGAAGCCACGCTGGCCGAAACCCAGTTGCTGGCCGACGCATGGAGCGCTGCCGTCGGTACGCGGCTGACGGCGGCGGCGCTCGTGCAGGCCACGGCCATGGTGGACGACGCGCGCGCGGAGGTCGCTGCACTGGAAGAGGTTCATCGGTTGGAACGCGCCCGGTACGCCGAGGCGGCACTCGGCGCATCCGATCTCGCGCGGACGGCGACGGAGATTCAGCAGGCCCGCCTGGCTCTCGCCGAGGCGGAGAACGATGTCCTCCAGGCGCGGGCAGCGCTCGCGGCGTCGATCGCGGTGCCGCTTCGGGCGGTCGGCGCCGTGACGCCCACGCTCACCGAGCCGGCCGGCTGTGCGTCGCTCGACTCCGTCCCGGCCGATTCCTTTGTGAGTGAAGCGCTCGGGCGGCGCCACGAAGTCGCGCGCGCGCTCGGGCGGTACGCGGTCGCCGAATCCCGGCTCCGGCTGGAGGTCGCCCGTCAGTATCCCGATCTCGAGCTCGGGGCCGGGTTCATCTGGGACCAAGGCGTGAATCGCTGGACGCTGGCGCTCGCCCTCCCGGCCCTGCTCGGCGCCCGGAACCGCGGCGCCATCGCCGAGGCGGTGGCGGGACGCGAAGTCGCAGGACTCCGAGTTGCCGAAGTGCAGGACTCGGTGCTCGCGGATGTCGAGTCCGCCGTGCAGCGTTGCCGCGGTGCGCAGCTCGAGGTTGCCGGAGCGGACTCCGTAGTCGCCGCGGCCACCGTTCTCCTGGAGCGCGATCGGGCCGCCTACCAGCGCGGGGAGACGACGCGGCTGGAGCCCGCTCGAGCCGAGCTTCAACTGCTCCGGGCCAGGGGCGCCGAGCGCGGGGCTCGGCAACGCCTCACCGTCGCGTCGCTCGAGCTGGAGCGCGCGGCGGGCGGCCCGTCCCCCGAGGCCGCGGACGAGTGGCCCGACCCACGAGTGGACCCGCAGGAGGCACGCCGACCATGAGACCGCGCCTGGTCATCCTAACCGTCCTCCTCCTCGCGCTGATCCCGGGCGGAATCGCCTGTCGGCCGGACGGCGAGCCGGGCGAAGAGACGCGGTCTGCGAGAGCCGACCCGGAGGATCCGATCGTTGCGCCCAGCCGTGTCGCCGTCGAGAACGGAGAGGCCCGACTGGTCCTCGACACTGCCGAGATCCGGCGCATCGGACTCACCACCGCGGTGCTCCCGGGCGCGGCGTTCGAAGCGGGGGCGCGCCTCATCGGTCAGGTCGTTCCCGAGCCCGAACGCATCGCGACAGTGCGTGCGCCGGTGTCCGGCCGGCTCGCGGTGTCGGAGGGCGGGCGCTGGCCCGCGTTGGGAGACCGCCTCGATGCCGGAGCCATCGTCGGCGCGGTCTCCGACGCACGACCTCTCGTGGTTCCGATCGCCGGCCTGGTGCGGCGCATCGGTGCCCAGCCCGGGGAGATCGTCGAAGCCGGACAAGTGCTGCTGGAGGTGGCCGACAACAGCCGGCCCGTCGTACGCATCACCTGGTCCGACCAGGGGAGGAGCGCGGGCTCGCGACTGCTGCTGGTTCCTCCCGGCGTGGACACCCGGATCCCGGCCGACCTGATCGGTCCCGCACCGGAGGCCGATCCCCTCACTCGATTGCCGGCATATCTGTACCGCGCTCGCGGTCGCTGGCCGGGGGCGGTGCCCGGCACGGCGGTTTCAGCGATCGTGCCCGGACGCGATACCGCGGAGGGTGCGCTCGTACCCGATGGCGCCATAGTGCAGTGGGAAGGGTTCGCCTGGGCGTATCTCCAGCGGGAGCCGGGGAGCTATACCAGGGTGAAGGTTTCGACCGATCGCCCCGCGCCGGGAGGCTGGATCGCGGGGCCGCCGCTTGCCGTGGGTGACACCGTCGTGGTCACCGGAGTGCAGGAGCTCCTTTCGGAGGAATTCCGCGCCCGAGTCACGGTGGGCGAGGAATCGGGCGAATGAACCGCGCGCCGCGCGCATGCTGACATCGTTGGTCCGCGGGTCCATACGCCACCGTGTGGTGGTGCTGGGCCTCGCCGCCGCCCTTGTCGTCGTCGGAGCCACCACCCTGGCACGCGCACCGCTCGACGTCTTTCCCGAGTTCGCGCCGCCGCAGGTCTCGATCCAGACCGAAGCACCCGGCCTGTCGCCCGAGCAGGTGGAGCTTCAGGTCACCAAGCCGATCGAAGACGCGATCAATGGCGTCCAGGGCATCGCCGCGGTTCGCTCGCACTCCATTCAGGGGCTCTCCGTCGTCACCGCTGTGCTTGCGGAGGGGGTGGACATCCACCTGGCTCGGCAGGCGCTGGCTGAGCGCCTCGGCGAGGTCGCGGTGCGTCTTCCGGGCACCGTGGAGCCACCCGTGCTGACGCCGCTCACCTCGTCGTCCAGCACCGTGCTCGTCATCGGCATCACCTCGGACTCGGTCACGCCGATGGAGCAGCGGACCTTCGTGGACTGGGTGCTTCGGCCGCGCCTGCTCGCGGTGCCGGGGGTCTCCAAGGTGGCGGTCTTCGGCGGTGAGGTTCGGCAGCTCCAGATCCAGCTCGATCCCGAGCGCCTCCGGGTTCACGGCGTGGGGATCGCCGAGGCGACCGAGGCGGCCCGACGCTCCACCGGGGTGCGTGGCGGCGGCGTCCTCGATCAGTCCAGCCAGCGGCTCACGGTGCGTGCGGAGGGACAGGTCGGCTCTCCCGACGATCTGGCGCAGACTGTCGTGCGGGAATGGGAGGGAAGGGTTCTGCGCCTTGGTGATCTGGGGAAGGTGGTCCACGCGCCCGAAACCCGCTTTGGAGAGGGTGGGGTCAACGGCGAGCGGGGACTGGTCGTCGTCATCTCCGGTCAGCTAGGCTCGAACACCAAGGTGGTAGCCGGACGGGTGGAGACTGCGCTCGCGCGGCTCCGGCCCACGATCGAGGCGGCGGGCCTCGAGCTGCACCCTTCGCTCTTCCGACCATCCGAGTTCATCGACCTGGCGCTCCGGAACATCACCACCTCGCTCCTGCTCGGCGCCGTCCTGGTCTCGGTGGTCCTCTTCCTGTTCCTTGCCGACGCCCGCGCCGCGGCCATCTCGCTGACGGCCATTCCGCTCTCGCTGCTCGCCGCCATTCTCGTCCTGGAGTATCTGGGCTTCGGCATCAACACGCTGACGCTGGGCGGGCTCGCCATCGCGCTGGGCGAGGTGGTGGACGACGCCATCATCGACGTGGAGAACATCGCGCGCCGGCTGCGGGCGAATCGCCTGCTGCCGAGCCCGCGGCCGGCTGCCCGAGTCGTGCTCGAGGCGTCGCTCGAGGTGCGTAGCAGCGTGGTCTACGCCACCTTCGTGGTGGCGCTGGTCTTCGTCCCCGTGCTCCTGCTCACGGGCGTGCAGGGCGCGCTGTTCCGGCCGCTGGGGCTCTCGTACATTCTGGCGACCCTCGCCTCTCTGGTCGTGGCCCTGACCGTCACACCCGCGATGACGCTGGTGCTGCTGGGGGGGCGCGAAGGCCGCGTGGCGGAGGCCCCGGTCCTGGGGTGGCTCAAGCGGGCGTATCGGCGCGCCGTGCAATGGAGCCTGCGCCGCCCGAGGCCCGTCGTCGCGGGCGCGGTACTCATCTGCGCCGGCGCCGCGATGACGATACCGTATTTCGGGGCGACCTTCCTGCCGGAATTCCGTGAGGGGCACTACCTGATCCACATGTCGGCGGTTCCCGGGACCTCACTCGACGAATCGCTGCGGCTGGGCCAGCGAGTGACCGCGGCGCTCCGCGCCGATGCGCGAGTGCGCTCGGTCGCGCAGCGCATCGGCAGGGCGGAGCTCTCGGAGGATACCTGGGGCACGCATTACACCGAGTTCGAGGTCGGCCTGGTGCCCCTGGCCGGGGAGGCGGCGGAGACCGTGGAGCAGGACCTCCGGGGACTTCTCGGTGGTTTCCCGGGAGTGAACTTCGCAATCCGCGGGTTCCTGTCGGAGCGCATCGAGGAAACACTCACCGGATCGACCGCGGAGTTGGTGGTGCGGGTGTTCGGAGACGACCTCGACAGCCTCGACCTCGCCGCGCGCAGGGTGGCCGAGGCGCTCGCCGCGACTCCCGACGTCACCGACGTGCAGTACGATCCACCCGCGGTGGCCCCCGAG
The DNA here is from genome assembly GCA_963826065.1 of uncultured Gemmatimonadales bacterium. Lineage (GTDB taxonomy): Bacteria > Gemmatimonadota > Gemmatimonadetes > Gemmatimonadales > GWC2-71-9 > CAVVWJ01. The sequence continues at coordinate 962,517 of CAWGVP010000005.1, read as the reverse complement.
GTGACCGTGCGCCTCCGGCTGCACGATGCGGCTGCCGCGGGGCTCCGTCCCGACGACGTCCTCGCCGGGCTCGAGGTCGCCACTCGCGGCGTGACCGTAGCGCATTTCTTCGAGGGCAACCGCGCGACCGACGTGGTCGTCACCCTGCTGCCCGAGGCGCGTGCGCGACCCGAAGATCTCCACGACCTCCCGCTGGTCTCCGACGGCGGCCGCCTGGTGCGGCTGCATCAGGTCGCGGACATCGCCCGAACCACGGGCCGCTCACTCATCATGCACGTCGGCACCCGCCGGGTGCAGACGGTGACCGCGAACGTCGCCGGCGGCGACAGCGAGGGCGCCACCAGCGCCGTCGAGGATCGGCTGGCCAAACTGACCGGAATCCCCGCCGGCGTCTACGCCGAAATCGGCGGCACCGGCACCGCGCAGCGGGAGGCGCGGCGCGAGCTGCTGCTCAACAGCCTGCTCGCGGGCGCCGGCATCGTCCTGCTGCTGTGGCTCGCCTTCGGGGAGCCCAGCCGGGTGGCGCTGGTGCTGGCCAATCTCCCCTTCGCCCTGGTGGGCGGAGTGCTCGCGGTGTTCGCCTCCGGAGGGCTGCTCTCGCTCGGGTCGCTGGTCGGGTTCGTGACCCTCTTCGGCATCGCCACCCGCAATGCCGTGATGCTGGTTTCGCATTACGATCACCTGGTCGAGGTGGAGGCCATGCCCTGGGGCCCCGAAACCGCCATTAGGGGCGCGCTCGAGCGGCTCGGTCCCATCCTCATGACCGCCCTCGTCACCGGACTCGGCCTCCTGCCGCTCGCGATCGGCAGCGGAGATCCCGGTCGCGAGATCGAAGGCCCCATGGCCATCGTCATCCTCGGCGGTCTCGCCACTTCGACGGTGCTCACTCTATTCGTGCTTCCCACCCTGGCGCTCCGTGTCGGCCGGTTCGGTCGCCACCGCGACCTCGACCTCGAGGAGACACCCCCATGATTCGGTCGTGCCTGCTCCTCTCGCTGCTGCTGACGCCCCCGCTGACCGCGCAGGACACCGTCCGGTTCACGCCCAGGGTGCAGCAACCCACGTTTGCGGTGCGTGAGCCGGTGCTGCGCGTGCGGCCTGGCACCGTGCTGGTGAGCCGAACCCACTTCGGGCCGTACTACACCGAGGCGGGCGGTGCCTTTCCGGGGGAGGTCGGCCCGATCTACGTCGAGGGTGCGACCACCGGCGACATGCTCAAGATCGGGATCGTCAAGGTTCGGCCCAACCACGCGCTCGCCGCTTCGCAGGTATACTCCGACTTCGGCGGGCTCGCGACCGATACCCGGGTGCGGCTCCTCAACGATCCCATTCCGGCGCGACGCTATGTCTGGCGGCTCGATACTACACGCATGGTCGGGGTCACCGAGATGCCGAAGAGCCGGGTGAAGCGCATGGAGATCGACCTCCAGCCAATGCTCGGCCGGGTCGCGGTAGCTCCCCGCGGTGACGAGGCGTTCGCCGGACTCTGGCCCGGTGACTTCGGCGGCAACATGGACGCCCAGGAGGTGCGGGAGGGAACCACGGTTTACCTGCCCATCTTTCACGACGGCGCGTACTTCTACTTCGGCGACGGTCACGCCCGCCAGGGACACGGCGAGGTCGCCGGCACCGGCCTGGAAACCAGCATGGACGTGGTGCTCCGGATCGACGTCGTGAAGGGTCGCACCATCGACTGGCCCCGGCTCGAAGACAAGGACCACATCATGGTGGTCGGCAGCGGCCGGCCGCTGATCGACGCCTTCCGCCTGGCACACGTCGAGCTGATCGAGTGGATGGAGCAGGAGTACGGGTTCGATAAGCTCGACGCCTACACGCTGGTCGGGCAGGTGGGGGAGAGCACGGTCGCCAACATCGTCGATCCGGCGTACTCCGTCGTGGCGAAGATCCGGAAACGGTACCTGGGCTCCGCCCGCTGATCGAACGCAACTTCGATTTCGAGGACCATCAATGAAAGAGTGGGCACTGACCGCACTCCGGATCGTGACCGGATTTCTTTTCTTTCAGCACGGCTATCCCAAGCTTTTCGGGAGCCTGCCCGGATCGGGGGAGACCGAAGGCGCGGCGGAGCTCCTTTCGGTCTTTTGGGTATCTGGAGTGCTGGAGGTGGTGGGCGGCGTGCTCATCATGATCGGTCTCTTCACCCGGCCCGTCGCCTTCATCCTCGCCGGCGAAATGGCCGTCGCCTACTTCTGGCGCCACGCACCGCGGGGATTCTGGCCGGGCGTGAACCGCGGCGAGCTGGCCGCCCTCTACTGCTTCGTCTTCCTCTACTTCTTCGCCGCCGGGGGCGGCCGCTGGAGCCTGGACGCACGATTCCGCCGCCGCGCTTGAGGGGGCCCGTCACAGCGCCTCCACCGCCGGCACCGAAGAGGGATCAGTGGCCTCGAAGACACGGCCCAGGCGAGAGAGGAGGAGACGAGCCTCGAGCGTGGCGACCGTCAGAGCTGCGGCCGCAGCGGGCAGGGCCGCCCACCGCCCGGCGAACGGCTCCAACTCCAGGAAGATCCCGGCGGCCGCGGCGGCGGGCACGACCAACAGCGCCGCGAGCACCGCCACGAATCCCAGCATCATCAGCATGTTGTGGCCCAGCGCCTCGACTCCGACCGGCCGGTCGGGACCGACCCGCACCCAGCCCGGGAGCACGAGCGCCACGCCGTTCTGGATCAGCATCGCCAGGAAGTTGATCGCCGGCAGAAAGACCACCGCCGCCACCAGCACCGCGGTCCGCAGCTCGGCCGGCGGCTCGATGACCTCGCTGCCCCGGAAAGCGAGGTAGGCGATGCCCAGCAGACCCAGCTCCACTGCGGTGAGCACCGTGGTGGACCCGGCAGCCTCCGCGGCCACCACCGTCCGACCGCGCAAGGGGTAGCTGCGAAGGACCGCGAGCCGCGACAGATCACTCCGCAGATCGTTGCGGACCCATTGCGGGCCCAGTATCAGGAAGAGGCCGGCCCACATCGCGGCCAGCCATCCGACGATCTCCAGCAGTGTCGCACTGTTCCCTCCGATGGAAAGCCCGGTGATCACCAGGCCCGCGGCCGCGAATCCTATCAGCGTGGTCCGAGCTCGGCCCGTCCGCACGACGGCCGCCAGGTTCTTCCACAACAGCGCGCCCGCGGGCCATCCGGTGGGAGCCAGCGGAGGAATCCGGCGCGCCACGAACCGTGACGCGGAGGCGCCGCGACGGCCCGAGCGTTGGCGGGTCAGGGCGGCCGCAGCGGCCGATTCCTCGAAGGCCGCGTCGGATCGCATGACCCAGATGTAGTGCACCGCCAGGAGGCCCAGCGCCGGGAGCATCGAGCGGAGCCAATCGCCCCACGATTCGGCGAGCATCGGCCGCACCAGCAGCCGGAAGGGAAACAACAACGCACTGGGGACGGGCCGGGCCGCCACCTCGCCCGCAGCTGCGAAGAATGCCTCCAGACCGATGTCCCAGGCCGCTTGCAGCGCGGGCGCGGCCCGCACCGCATCGACCGCGACCATTACACCCACCAGCGCCACCAGGGCGAGCGTCGCCGCCCGCCCCTTGATCGCCACGCGGCCGTGCTCCAGCAGGCTGTTGCGCAGCAGGGCCACGCCCAACCGATGCAGCGCGAGCACGGTCAGGAGAACCCAGATGGCGCCCGCGCGCCTCCACGGCCCGGTGGCATCCCATCCACCCGACAGGAGAAACGTCCACAGGAGGACGTTGAACAGGATGAGGAATTGCCCCCGAAGCAGCTTGTATTGAATGAGCGCGCGGCGGGTGAGTGGGGCGGGGAAGAGAAAGGTCACCTCGGCCCGTGAGAATGCGAGGGCACGCCGATCGGCTCCGAACAGCCAGGTCCAGAGCACCACCACCAGCACACCGATGGCTGCCAGCAGCTCGACCGTCTGGGGACTGACGTCCGCGCGCGCCGGCGACGGCCGCTGGTGTACTCCGACAGCCCAGAGATAGGCCAGTCCCAGGAGGAGTGCGACGGCATAGCGCGGTGTCCGCAGACGCCGGAGTTGTCGCGCCAGCCGATTGCGGACCGACCGCGCCGCCAGATATCCGAGTGGACCCGTCATGCCTCCTCGGGGCCGTCCTGACCGACCAGCCGGAGGAACACAGCCTCCAGCCCGCGCCCCGCGAGATCCGGCCGCGCCGCGACGATCTCGGCGATGGTCCCGAAGGCGAGCACCCGCCCGCGCTGCATGACGAGGACGCGGGTACAGATCTCCTCGACCAGGTGCAGCAGGTGGGAGCTGAGAATCACGGCCGCTCCCGACCGGGCATGGGCCAGGATGGTGGCCTTCATCCGCCGGATCCCGCCCGGGTCGAGCCCGGTGAGCGGCTCGTCCAGCAGCAGCGCCTTGGGCTCGTGAATCAGAGCGCACCCGATCGCCAGCTTCTGCTTCATCCCCCGGGACAGCTCCTCGGGCAGGGCGTCACGCTTCTCCTCCAGCTCGAGCTCCCGGAGTACGTCCGGAATCCGGCGGTCCACATCGGCCACCCGATAGAGCCGCGCGACGAACCGGAAGTGCTCTTCCACGGTGAGATATTCGAAGAGGTGGGGCTCGTCTGGCACGAACGCGAGGGCCGATTTTGCCGCCACCGGCTCGGTGGCAAGGTCGTGGCCGGCCACCCGGATCCGGCCCCGGGTCGGAACGGTGATGCCCGCGAGGCAGTGCAGGGTAGTGGTCTTCCCGGCACCGTTGGGACCCACCAGCCCGATCACCTCACCGGGAAGGACATGAAAGGTCAGCTCCTGGACCGCGGCGAGATCCCCGTACACCTTGTGCAGGCCGTCGACTCGAATCACTGAAACTTTCCCTTGCCTCGGGGCGTCTCTAGTTGAAACATTACACGGCCTCGATGTTTGTGGGCGGCCGTGGTTCTCGTGCGACCGCCGAACCGGACCGCTGGGAGTGAACCTATGCGCAATTACTGGCTCAAGATCCTGCTCGGTGCCGCGGGCATTTTCGCCATCGGGATGATCGGCGTGAGCATCGTCCGGGGCGGCATGGCCAAGGTCGAGAGCGTCGTAGAGGGCGACGGGCCCATCACCATTCCGCTGGGACTCATTCCCTTTGTGCTGTCAGGGGAGAAATTGGGCAATCTCGACCACGTCACCCTCCATCGGGACTCACCCTCCCGCGTCACCGAAGTGGAGCTGGAAGTGGACCTGGGAGACTCCCTGTTGTCGCAAGGTCTGGCCGGGTGCCGGCTCGCGGCCAACATCGAGGGAGACAACGCCGACCCGGACGTGAACATCCGGGTTGGACGCAACAAGGCCGACAAGAACACCTTCCGCTGCCTGGCGGGCGATTCCACCCCGGCCGACCTGGTCGAATACGGCACGGCGACCCTCCAGCCCGGCGACGTGGAGATCCCGCTCCTGCTCCCGCTGGACGTGGTGAACGAGCTGCAGTCGCTCGACTTCGGCCGCGATTCCGCGGCGATGGCCTCGGGGGATTCCGGCCCGCAGATCGAAGTCCCGGACGCCGACTCCATAGCGGCCCAAGTGGAGCGAACCCTCGATTCGCTGGGGATCCAGCGCGCCGGGCGGGATTCGCTCGTCGGTACGGCCCGGCGATTCGCCGACTCGATCCGAGCAGAAGCGCGCAGACGCATAGCGGAGGAAGCCGATCCCCAATAGCTTCCGCCCACGATGCTCCTCGTCCTGGACAACTACGACAGCTTCACCTACAACCTGGTTCAGTACGCCGGCGAGCTTGGCGCGGAGCCGGTAGTCTACCGGAACGATGTCCTGAGCGTCGAGGCCATCCTCGATCTTCATCCCATCGCCATCGTGGTATCGCCGGGCCCGTGCACCCCCCGAGAGGCGGGGATTTCGGTCCCACTGATTCGCGCCGCCGCGGGCCGAGTGCCCGTGCTGGGGGTGTGTCTCGGCCACCAGGCGATCGGGGAGGCGTTCGGCGGGCGGGTGGTTCGGGCCGACCGGCTCATGCACGGCAAGACCACGCCGGTCGCGCATACCGGTCACCCGCTGTTCGACGGCATCGCCGCTCCCTTCGAAGCGATGCGGTACCACTCGCTGGTGGTGTCGCCGCACGGTCTGCCCGCGCAGTTGGAGGTGACGGCCTGGTCGCACGATCGGGCGGTTGGATCGGAGATCATGGCCCTCTGCCACCGTTCCCTGCCGGTCTACGGGGTGCAATTCCACCCCGAATCGGTCGGCACCGCGCCGGGAAAACGCCTGCTCGCGAACTTTCTCGCGCTCGTCGCCTAAGCCGTTCACTTCCAAGCTGATAGCCACCAGCGCATGGCCGGCGGTCGAGCGCGGCACGCGTTTTGACTCCACCCCGTAGCGCTGTTAGCTTCCATGATGCGCGTCCTAGGTGTCATCCCGGCACGTCTTGGCTCGACCCGACTCCCCAATAAACCGCTCCAGATGCTGGCCGGCGAACCGCTGATCACCCGGGTCATCCAGCGCGTCCAGGAGCACGGTTTGGCCGATGAGCTGGTGGTGGCGACCGATTCCCCAATGGTGGCGCAGGTGGTCGAGCGATCCCAGGTGCGGGCGGTGCTGACCGATCGTGGCCACCTGACCGGAACCGACCGCGTCGCCGAGGTGGCGGCTCGCCCGGAGTTCGCGGGCTACGACGCGGTGGTGAATGTACAGGGCGACGAGCCGTTTCTCGCGCGAGAAGCGCTCGCGGGGTCGATCGAGCAGGTGGCCCAGGGCCACGACATCGGCACCGCGGCCGCGCCGCTCGAGGCGGGGCTGGCCGGCGACCCTTCCCGGGTCAAGGTGGTGACCGACGCCGCGGGTCGGGCGCTGTACTTCTCGAGATCGGTCATCCCGCACCGGCGGGAGTCCACCGATTCGAGCGATGGACTCTACTGGCAGCACCTCGGAATCTACGCCTATAGCCGGGAGGCGCTCCGCCGGTGGACCGGGCTGGAGCCCGCCGCAGCCGAGTTGGCGGAACGACTGGAACAGCTGCGGGCGCTGCATCACGGCCTCACGATCGGGGTCGCCCGCCTGGCGGAGCCGGTCGAGCCCGGGGTGGACACGCTGGACGACCTTCGACGGGCGGAAGCCCACTGGCAAGCACTTCAGAGGTGAAGCTATGAATTCGGGTCCGAGCGCGACCAAGTACATCTTCGTCACCGGCGGCGTGGTCTCTTCCCTCGGGAAAGGCATCGCCGCCGCGTCACTTGGACGGCTGCTGGTGGAGCGCGGGCTGAGCGTCACCATGCAGAAGTTCGACCCCTATATCAACGTGGACCCCGGAACCATGTCGCCGTTTCAGCACGGCGAGGTCTTCGTGACCGACGACGGCGCGGAGACGGACCTCGACCTGGGGCACTACGAACGCTTCATCGATCGCTCGCTCTCCCAGCAGAACAACATCACCACCGGCCGAATCTACCAGTCGGTCATCAATAAGGAGCGTCGGGGTGAGTACCTCGGCAGCACGGTGCAGGTGATTCCCCACATCACCGACGAGATCAAGAACGCCATCCGTCGCACCGCGCCCGGGCACGACGTGGTGATCACCGAGATCGGCGGCACGGTGGGCGACATCGAATCGCTGCCGTTCCTCGAGGCCATCCGGCAGTTCCGCCAGGAAGTGGGGCGCGACAACGCGCTCGTCATCCACCTGACCCTGGTGCCGTTCATCGCCGCGGCCGGCGAGCTCAAGACCAAGCCGACCCAGCACTCGGTGCGCGAGCTCATGCAGATCGGAATTCAGCCCGACATTCTTATCTGTCGGAGCGAGCAGGCCATCTCCGCCGACATCAAGCGGAAGATCGCCCTGTTCTGCAACGTGGACTTCGATTGCGTGATCGAGAGCCCCGACGTGACCTCGATCTACGAAATCCCGCTCCGCTTCCACGATCAGGGGCTCGACCGCGTGGTCTGCGAGCGGCTGCGGCTCGAGACCAAGGATCCCGATCTCGGGGCGTGGGAGGCGATCGTCTCGCGGGTACTGCAGCCGTCGCACCGGGTACGCATCGCCGTGGTGGGGAAGTACACTGCGCTCCACGACGCCTACAAATCGGTCCAGGAGGCGCTGATTCACGGCGGCATCGCGAACGATGCCCGGGTGGAGATCGAGTGGATCGCCAGCGATCGCTTCCCCGACCAGGAAGCCGCCGGAAAGGCGCTCGCGGGGTTCGACGGCGTGCTGGTGCCGGGAGGCTTCGGCGAGCGTGGTATCGAGGGCATGGTGAACGTGGTCCGGTGGGCCCGGGAGAACGACCTGCCGTTCTTCGGTGTCTGCCTCGGGCTCCAGGTCGCGATCATCGAGTTCGCCCGCAACGTCTGCCGTCTGCCGGAGAGCAACAGCACCGAGTTCGCGCCCGAGTGCGGTACGCCGGTGATCGCGCTGATGCAGTCGCAGCGGGAGGTGGCCGACATGGGCGGCACCATGCGGCTGGGGGCGTATACCGCCCGGCTCCGGCCCGGGTCCCGGGCGGCCCAAACCTACGGTGTGACGGAGATCAGCGAGCGTCATCGCCACCGGTGGGAGGTCAACAATGCCTACCGGGACGTGCTGGCGGAGTACGGTCTCCGGCTCTCGGGCCAGTCTCCCGACGGCGGGTTGGTGGAGGTGATCGAGCTTCCCGACCACGCGTGGTTCATCGGGTGCCAGTTTCATCCCGAGCTCAAGTCGCGGCCGACTCGTCCGCATCCACTCTTCGCGGGCTTTGTCGGCGCGGCGCTCAAGCGCCGGAAGGGGCGGGGCAGCGGGGAGTCGCCGGCGACCAAGGCGATGGTGGAAGCCGGCCGTTGACCGGCTGGACGTTCGAGCGAGCTCCGTTCGTGATCGCCGGGCCGTGCGTGGTCGAGCCGGGCGACGTGCTTCCTCGGGTGGCCGAGGTGCTGGCCCGTTACGCGGAGCGGCGGCGGGTGCCGGTCTGCTTCAAGGCGAGCTTCGACAAGGCCAATCGCGCCAGGCTGGCCGGCGCGCGCGGTCCGGGGCCGGATGAAGGCCTGCGCGCGCTGGAGCGGATCCGGACGGCGAGCGGCCTCCCCGTCATCACCGACATCCACGAGCCGGGGCAGGCCCCGGCTGCCGCCGATGTGGCCGACGTGCTGCAGATCCCGGCGTTTCTCTGCCGGCAGACCGATCTGCTGGTGGCCGCGGGCCGCACCGGCCGGCCGGTGAACGTCAAAAAGGGGCAGTGGATGGCGCCGGAAGACATGGCCGGATCGGTCGAGAAAGTGAAGAGCGGCGGCAGCCGCGAGGTGGCCGTCACCGAGCGCGGTACGTTCTTCGGCTACGGGGATCTCGTGGTGGACATGAGGAACTTCTCCCGGCTGCGCGACGTCGCCGGTACGCCGGTCATCTTCGATGCGACCCATGCCGTCCAGCGGCCGGGCAGGGGCGACGCGGGCTCGAGTGGCGGCGACCGCGATCTCATCCCCTCGCTGCTGGCGGCGGCGGCGGTGGCGGGAGCGGACGGGTTCTTTCTGGAAACCCATCCCGATCCCGCGCAAGCGCTGAGCGACGCGGCGACCCAATGGCCGCTCGACCGGCTGCCCGCGCTGCTGGACCGCACGCTCGACCTCTGGGCCCGCGCGCATGGAGATTGATCCGGAGAAGGCGGCGCGGATCCGGCTGCTCGCGCTGGACGTGGACGGCGTGCTGACGGACAACGGGATCTGGATCGGACCGGTGGCGGGGGAGCGGGTGGAGCTGAAGCGGTTTCACATCCAGGACGGGCTCGGACTCCGGCTGCTCCGCGCCGCGTGCATCCCGGTGCTGTGGCTCAGCGGGCGTGAGTCCGAGGCCACGGCCATGCGCGCCCGGGAGCTGCAGGTCGACGAGCTGCTCCAGGTCCCGGGTCCCGGAAAGCTCGAAGCGCTGCGCGAGGTGCTCTCGCGGCGTGGACTCGACTGGACCGACGTCGCGTTCGTGGGGGACGATCTGGCCGATCTCCAGGTCATGCGTCGGGTCGGCCTGCCGATCGCGGTAGCCAATGCCGTGCCCGAGATCCGCGCGGTGGCCGACCACGTCACCAGCGCCGCCGGCGGCCACGGCGCCGTCCGGGAGATCGTGGATGCCCTCTTGAAGGCGCGGGGAGTCTGGCCGGAGATGCTCGAGCGCTATTTCACCGAGCGGACCGAGCGGGATGACTGACGCCGTTGCGCTGATCGAGCTGGGCCGCCGCGTGCTCCGCCTGGAGGCTGGGGCGGTCTCGGCCGTGGCGGACCGACTGGACGAGCAGTTCGATCGGGCGGTGCGGCTCCTGGCCGCGGCGAGTGGGCGGGTCATCGTCTCCGGCGTCGGGAAGTCCGGTGTCGTGGCCCGCAAGATCGCGGCGACGCTCACCTCCACCGGGACGCCGGCGAGCTACCTGCACCCGATCGACTCGTTGCACGGGGACCTCGGGATCGTCGGGCGGAACGACGTGGCGATCGTGCTGAGCAAGAGCGGCGATTCCCAGGATCTGTTCGGGCTGGTGGGCTCGCTCCAGCGTCTGGGCGTGCCGATCATCGCGATCACGGGGGCGCTGGACTCGCCGCTCGCGCGAGTCGCGTCGGTGGTGCTGGACGGTTCGGTTGCCGAGGAGGCGTGTCCCTACGACCTGGCGCCGACGGCGAGCACCACCGCCGCCCTGGCCCTGGGCGACGCGCTCGCGGTGGCGCTGCTGGAGCTGAAGGGGTTCCGGCGCGAGGACTTCGCCGCGCTGCACCCCGGTGGCAGCCTGGGGCGTCGGCTGCTCCTCCGGGTGCGCGACGTGATGCTGCCGCCGGGCCGGATGCTCGCGCCGGAGGCCACCATGCGCGAGGCGGTCGTCAGTCTCGCCCGAGACCGGGGGCTCGCGCTGGTGGGCGCCGATGGGCGGCTGACCGGCGTGCTCACCACCGGCGATCTCACCCGCCTCGCCGAGCGCGACCCGGACTTCCTCGGGCGTCCGGTGTCGCAGGTGATGACGAGGTCGCCGAAGACCACCGCTCCCGACGACCTCGCCGCGGCGGCGGTGGGCACCATGGAGCGGAACGGCGTGATCGTTCTGCCGGTCGTATCCGATGGGGGCAGCATCGAGGGAGTGGTGCACCTGCACGACCTGATGCGCGCGGGGGCGGTGTGACGGACGGGCGGACGGGCGGACGGGCGGACGGGCCCGCTTGCACAATGGCCGACGGTGTCTCAGCGGAGTCGTCCGCCCGTCCGCCCGTCCGCCCGTCCGCCGCATTGGCGATCGCAATCATGGCAACGATCTCCCTCGTCGCCTGCGAGGAATCGGGCGCGCGCCCGACGACCACGATCGAGGCGCCCGACAGCGCCGACCAGGTGCTCGAAGGTTTCTCGCATTACGTGACGAATGACGGGATCCGCCGCAGCCGGGTGGAGGCGGACACGGCCTACTTTTACGAGGGGACCCAGGTCACGAACCTCACCAACCTGAAGGTCACGTTCTACGATCTCAAGGGCGCCGAGAGCTCCACGCTGACGGCGAAGCGAGGCGTGTATCGCTGGCAGGACGGCTCGATGGAGGCGAACGACAAGGTGGTGGTGGTGTCTCCCGATGGGCGCCGGCTCGCCACCGAGCGTTTGCGGTACGACAATGCTTCCAACCAGATCTCGACCGACCGCCACTTCACCTTCGACCGCGCCGACGAGCATCTGGAAGGGAACAGTTTCCGCTCCGATCCCGATTTTCGGAACGTCGTCACCGACCGCCCCCGCGGCGTCGCCGGCGACGGCATGCTCCTGCCGGGGCAACAGTGAACCGGGGCCGCGGGGCCCCGCTGCTCTGGCCGGCCATTGTCGTGGCCTCGCTCATGGGCCCGCCCCCCGCTGCCGCCCAGGGCGAGCGTTGCGTCTTCCAGATCGACAACGTCGACCGCCAGGGCAGCGTAGTGGAAACCCCGAAGGGGACCAACTACTTCGCCGGCGGCAACGTCCGGCTCAGCTGCCGGGGCACCAAGATCACGATGCAGAGCGACAGCGTCGCAGCCTACGGCGGCAACGTCGTGCGGTTCATCGGCCGGGTGAAGTACCGGGACTCGACCCTCACGATGGACGCCGACCGCGGCACCTACCACAAGGCTCAGGAGCGGTGGGAGGCCCGGGGGCGCGTCGTGACCAAGAATCTCACGACGGGGTCCACGCTCACCGGACCGTCACTGGACTACTACCGGGTGGTGAAGGGCGTGCGCGATACCCTGGAGATGTACGCGACCGGTAGGCCGAAGATCCAGTACTTCCCGACCGACTCGGGGGGCAAGCCCGCGGAGCCCTACGTCATCGTGGGCGACCGGGTACGGTTCAAGGGCGACGATCGCATCTTCGCCGGCGGCAAGGTGACAGTGGACCGCACCGACTTCGCCTCGCGCTCCGATTCGCTTCGGCTCGACACGGGCGCGGGGAGCGACGGCACCCTCATCGGCGGCAAGCCCATGCTCCGCGGCATCGGGGCCGACAGCTTCTCCATCACCGGCAGCCGGATCGACCTGAAGCTGGACCGGCGCGACCTGACGTATCTGGTGGCCAAGGGCGACGCCCGGGCGATCAGCAAGGAATGGGACCTCGTCGCCGACACCATCGCCCTCGACGTGAACCAGCGCAAGCTGGAGCAGACCCTCGCCTGGGGTGACCGGACTCGGCCCTCCGCCACCTCGCCCAGCTACGCGATGAAGGGCGACTCGCTCGCGATCGATACCCCCGGCCAGCGGCTCCGGGAGGTCCGGGGCTTCGGCAAGGCGTGGCTCGGCGGGACGGTGCACCAGCCCACCAAGGACCGTGACTGGATGCGCGGGGACACCGTCATCGCGCGATTCGCCAGCCGCGATTCCGCCGGGACGCAGCGCGCCGCGCTGAGCCGGATCGAGGCGCGGGTCGGGGCCCAGTCCTACCACATCGAGCCGAACCAGCGCCTGCCCGCGCGGCCTTCCATCAACTATGCCCGGGGCGACGTCATCACGGTGACGATGAAGGATTCCGCGGCGGCGGGGCAGGGCGGCGTCGACCGGGTGGACATCCGGGGTAAGGTCGACGGCATCCAGCTCGAGGCCATGGGCGACTCGGCTGCCGCACCAGCGGACTCCACGCCGGGTGGGGGAGCCGGGCGATGAGCGCCCCGGAATGGATCGCCACACTCGGCGACCGCGATCCCTCGGTTCCGATCGCCCTCGCGGCGATCACGCGCGCGGCCGGTGTCTCCGATACGGTGGATTTCGGCGACCTGGTGATGAGCTACCGGGAGGCCCACATCGCCTGCCACCGCCCGCTGGACGGGCCGGTGCAGGTCGAGATCACCGGCGATGAGGTGCGCGATCACCTCACCCGATCGGTGCTGCCCCGGCTCGCCACCGAAGGATGGATCCTCGAGGCGGTGGGCGAAGACTGGAACCCGGTCCGGCCACGGGTGCCCTGGTGGGGACAGACGCCGGAGGCAAGGCAGAGCGTGTACGAGGCGCTGCTCCAGGCGTCCCGCCGCGCCGCCCATCGCGCCAAGCCACTCACCGCGCAGGCGCCCTCGGCGAGCGTGCTGGAGGGAATGGACCTGCTCAAGAGCTTCAAGGGCCGGCGGGTGGTGGACCAGGTGACGGTGCGGGTCCAACAGGGTGAGATTGTGGGGTTGCTGGGACCGAACGGGGCGGGAAAGACCACGACGTTCTACCTTATTACGGGTCTGATGCTTCCCGACGATGGCCGGGTCCTGCTGGATGGCCTCGACCTGACCCGGGCACCGATGTACCGGCGGGCGCGAGCCGGCATCGGATATCTCGCGCAGGAGCCCTCGATCTTCCGGAAAATGACGGTCGAGGAAAATATTCTGGCGATCCTGGAGACCCGCGATCTCAACCGGAGCGAGCGGCATCAGCGGCTCGACCGGATGCTGGACGAGCTGTCCATCAAGCACCTCAGACGCAGCAAGGCCTACTCCCTCAGCGGCGGGGAGCGGCGCAGACTGGAGATCACCCGGGCGCTGGTCAGCGACCCGAAGTTCATGCTCCTCGATGAGCCGTTCGCCGGCGTGGACCCGATTGCCGTGCACGACATTCAAACTATCGTCGCCGGGCTGCGCCATCGCGGGATCGGCGTGCTCATCACCGACCACAACGTCGAGCAGACGCTCGACATCGTCGACCGGGCCTACATCATGTTCGAGGGCAAAGTGCAGGCATCGGGCAGCGTTCGCGATCTGGTGTACGACGATCGCGTCGCCCAGCTGTATCTGGGGCCGACCCTGACCGCCCGCCTGCGCGCGCGGCTCGAGGCGGTGGCATGAAAACCGGCCTCTCGCAGCACACCAGTCTCCGCCAGGAGCTCCGGGTCAATCCCCGGCTGTACCAGGCGATGGACATGCTGTACATGCCCATGATGGACCTCCAGCAACACCTCAAGCAGGAGCTGCTGTCCAATCCCTTCCTGGAGCTCCTCGAGCCCGAGGAGGAAACGCCGGAGCAGAAGGACTCGGAGCAGGAGAAGGAGCAGAAGGAGAAGGAAGAGGAGATGGACTGGGAGGAGATCCTCCTCAACGGGTTCGAGGTCGGCGGCACCCGGGAGCAGTTCGAGCAGCTGGAATACACCGAGCCCGTGACGGTCGAGACCAAGGACCTGATCGACCACCTCCGGGAGCAGCTCCAGATGCTGACGCTGAGCCCGCGCCAGCTGCTGCTCGCCGAGGAGTTCCTGGGCAACATCAACGAGGAAGGCTACCTCGCGTCGGGCCTGGACGAGATCCTGGCTTCGGTGAACCAGCTGGTGGCCGCGCATGTGCGGGGTGAGGCGGGCGAGGAGATCGGTGACAGCGACGAGGTCCCGGCGCCCGTCGCCGTCGAGACCTCGGAGCCGGAGCCCGACGCGGGCGAGGCGGCCGCGGCGCCTCCCGCCGACCTGCCGTCCCCCCCCTACTACTCGATGGCCGAGATGGAGGAAATGGTCGGCATCATCCAGAAGCTCGACCCGCCCGGCATCGGCGCGCGAGACCTTCGCGAGTGTCTGCTGATCCAGCTGCGCGAGGACAAGGACGTCGACTCCCTCACCTTCCGTCTGGTGGACGAGGCGTTCCCCGACCTCATCGCGCACCGTTGGAACGACCTCGCCAAGCGCTTCGGTGTGGAGCCGGCCGCGGTGCAGGCCGCCGCCGACGGGCTCGCCCGGCTCGACCCCAAGCCGGGCCTCAAGTACTCGAGCCAGAACGACGGCTACATCATCCCCGATCTGATCGTGGAGAAGATCGGCACCCGGTACCAGGTGTTCCTGAACGACACCGGGATGCCCCGGCTCCGCCTCAGCCGGTCCTATCAGGAGATCGCGCGGGACAAGAAGAAGATGACCCCCGAGAACCGGGAATTCATCGCCTCCAAGATGAACAGCGCGAACTGGATGATTCAGGCGATCGAGCAGCGCCGCCAGACCATGCTCAAGGTGATGAACTTCATCGTGGACCGGCAGCGCGACTTCTTCGAGAAGGGCATCGAGTATCTCAAGCCGCTCACCCTCCGCGAAGTCGCCGAAGTCATCAACATGCACGAGTCCACGGTGAGCCGGGTGACCAACGAGAAATACGTCCAGACGCCCCGTGGCGTGCTGCCGCTGAAGTTCTTCTTCTCCAGCGCGCTGGCCACCGCCTCGGGCGAGGAGGCGAGCGCCCGCTCCATCCGGGCGAAGCTGCAGAAGATGGTGGCGGACGAGGACAGCGGGAAACCGCTCACCGACCAGCAGATCGTCCATCTCTTCCAGGAGCAGGGCATCCAGATCGCGCGCCGCACCGTCGCCAAGTACCGGGATCAGCTCGGGATCCTGCCGGCGCGCATGCGGAAGCGCGTATGACCCTTCCCGCCGAGGCGCTGGACGTCAGCGTCCTCGTTCCGGCCAAGGATGAGGCGCCCAACCTTCCCGAGTTCGTCCGGCTCTGCGCCGAGGCACTCGCTCCCGCCGGGTTTTCCTTCGAAGTGGTGATCGTGAACGACGGCTCGCGCGACGACAGCGCGCGGGTGTTGCGCGAGCTGGAGCGGGAGTATCCCTTCCTCCACGTGGTGACCCACCGGCGGCAGCGCGGCATCGCCGACGCGCTCCGCTCCGCCGGCGACGTCGCCCGGGGCGATGTCTTCGTCTTCTACCCCGCCGACCTCCAGTATCTGCCGGCCGACATCCCCGGCCTCGTGTCACCCATCCTCCAGGGCCGGGCGGACATCGTGACCGGCACCAAGCAGGGCAAGTACGAACGGGCGTTCGTCTCCCGGGTCTACAACGCGCTCTGCCGCTGGCTCTTCGGGGTGCGGGTGACGGACCTCAACTCGGTGAAGGCGTATCGCCGCGAGGTCATGCTCAACGTCCCGCTGCGGCCCGACTGGCACCGCTACATGGTGGTGATCGCCGCGGCGGACGGCTTCCGGCTCGACGCGCTCCCGGTCCCGCTCTACCCCCGCAAGGCCGGCATCTCCAAGTTCAACTGGCGCCGCATCCCGGTCGGTGTCTTCGACCTGGTCTCCGTCTGGTTCCAGCTCCGCTTCGGCCGGAAGCCGATGCTCTTCTTCGGCGTCGCGGGCGCCATTCTCTTCCTGATCGGCCTCGCGGCCGGCGTGACCGCCCTGGTCATGCGCTTCGGATACGGCTTCGGCTTTCGTCCGCTCCTCAACCTGGTCGAGACGATGGTCATCAGCGGCATCGTGCTCTTCGGGTTCGGGCTGCTGGGCGAGATGATCGCGGGCATGCAGGAGGAGACCCGCGAGATCGCCCGCAGCCTGGCACGCATCGAAAAACTCGACATGCGGGATTGAGCGGTGCGGGTGGTCTTTCTCACCCACAACTATCCCCGCTGGTCCGGCGACGTCTCGGGCGCGTTTCTCGCCACGCTTGCCGGCGCGCTGGCGCGCCGGGGTGTGTCGGTGCGCGTGGTCGCGCCGAGCGATCAGGGCAGGGGAGGCGAAGACGAGCTCGACGGAATTCCGGTGCGCCGGGTCCGCTACGCGTCCGCCGGCGCCGAGACGCTGGCCTACCGTGGGACCATGCAGGCCGCGCTGCGGGCGCCGACAGGGCTGGGCGCGCTCGCCGGGCTGTGGCGCGCGCTGCGGCGTGCCGCGCGCGAGGAGGCGGAAGCCGGCGCTGACCTCTTCCACGCCCACTGGTGGGTGCCGGGCGGCCTGGCGCTCCCCAAGGGCGTGCCGAGCGTACTCACGGTCCACGGCACCGACGCGGCTCTCCTTCGCCGCTCGCGCATCGCCCGGACGCTCGCCCGCCCCGTCTTCCAGCGCGCGAGCGTGGTGACCGCGGTCTCACGCGAGCTCGCCGGCTGGGTACAGACCGGCGCCGGACGCTTCGTGGATCCGGCGCACGTGCAGCCGATGCCGGTGGACACCCGCAATCATCCGTGGTCCACCGGCGGCGGCGGCGCGGTCGTCATCGCCCGGCTGAGTGCCCAGAAGCGAGTGCATCTGGCGATCGAGACCGTGGCCTTCCTCGCGTCCTGCGGCCACGACCTTCCGCTGACCATCGTCGGGGACGGACCCGAGCGCCTTCCCCTGGAGCGGCTGGCCGACAAGCTCGGCGTCGCCGCCTTCGTGAGCTTCGCTGGCGCGGTCCCCTCGGCGGAAGTCCCGAGCTACCTCGAGTCGGCCGACCTCATGATCTTTCCCGCCTACGGCGAAGGGTTCGGCCTCGTCGCCGCGGAGGCGCTGATGGCGGGCGTGCCGGTCGTGGCGTGCTGGGACGGCGGCGGCGTGCTGGACGTCGTTCCGCCTGCCGGCGCGGGGCGGCTCACCCTCCCGGCGCCCGAGGCGATGGGTGACGCGATCCTGGGCCTGCTGGCCGAGCCCGACCGGCAGGCCATGGCTCGACTGGTCGGCGAATCCTGGCGGGCTCGCCTCGAGCCCGGTCACGTCGCGGAGATCTGCGAGGGCTGGTACCGCGAGGCTCTGGGTGGGTAGCCGCGCCCTCCGCGTCCTCCAGTGGGTGTTCGGCATCGCCATCGTCGTCTTCGCCATACGGTCGCTGGCGAAGAACTGGGACGACCTCCGGGCCCAGCCGCTCCACTGGAGCGTCGAGCCGGGTTGGATCCTGCTCAGCGCGATCCTCGTCTGGCTGATGTACGCGCTGCTGATCGCGGCCTGGCGGCGCATGCTTCTGGGGTGGGGCCGCGGGCTCGATGCCTGGTCGGCGGCCCGCATCTGGACGGTGTCCAGCCTGGGCAAATACCTCCCGGGAAAGGTGTGGGCCGTCGCCGGGATGGCGGTGATGGCCCAGCGCGCGGGTATCGGCGCGGGCCCCGCTACCGGTTCGGCGGTCATCCTCCAGCTGCTGGCGATCGGAACTGGGGCTGCCGTGGTCGCCCTCACGGGCTGGGGCGCACTGCGCGCGGTATATCCGGGCGCGGAGGTCGGACTCCTGGTGCTCCTCGCCGCCGCCGTCGCGGGCGTGAGCATGCTCTTCTGGCCCGCGCTCACCGACCGCCTGCTGCGCCTCGCGGCGCCCGACGCCGGCTCGGTGCGGCCGCCGGTGGGAGCGGTGGTGTTCGGCATCGTGGCGAACTCGGTCGCCTGGGTGGGCTACGGGGGCGCGCTCTGGCTGCTCGCGCGCGGACTGCTGCCGGAGGCCGGCCTCGGACTGCTGTCGGCGATCGCCGTATTCACGGCGTCGTACCTGGCCGGGTTCCTCGCGCTCTTCGCGCCGGGAGGCATCGGCGTGAGGGAAGGACTGTTCATATTGATGTTGCAGGGACCCATCGGCATCGGAGCCGCCACGGCGCTCGCGGTCGCCTCCCGCCTGTTGCTCACCGTCACCGAGCTCGGGGCCGCGGCGCCCTTTCTGCTGTTTCCCCGGGGGAGGCCGCGTGTCGCGCTCTGACGAGCCTCAGAATCTACTCGAGCCTCGGCATCCGAAGTTGTTGGCGGCTGTGGTGTTCACTGCTGCTGCCCTGACGCTCTGCTGGCCCATGCTGACCGGCCGTTTCCTGCTGGGTGACGACCAGTACGTCGCCGGTTACAGCTTCCGTCTCTTTGGCGCCGAGATGTTCCGGCAGACCGGATCCGTTCCCCAGTGGAATCCGTACCTCTTCGGCGGCATGCCGTTCGTCGCGGCCATGCACGGGGACATCTTCTATCCTACCGCGTGGCTCCGCTGGATCCTGCCGATCGATACCGCGATGAACCTGGCCTTCGCCGTCCATCTGGTGCTCGCCGGCTTCGCGATGTACCTGCTGCTTCGAGCCCTGGGGACGGGATGGGCGGCGGGGCTGGTGGGAGGCCTGGCCTACGAAATGACCGGCATCCTCGCCTCCCTGGTGAATCCGGGACACGATGGCAAGCTCTTCGTCTCCGCCCTTGCGCCGCTCGTATTCCTGGCCCTTCTGCGCGCCGTGCGGGACCGCAACCCTGCGGGCTATGCGCTGCTGGCACTGGTCGTGGGCTTGGGCCTCCTGAGCCCGCACTATCAGATGACCTATTACCTGTTGGTCGCGGCGGGCATCTGGACGCTCTACCTGGTCTTCTACGCACCTGACCGGCCCGGGCAGCTTCGGTGGCCTGTCGTGCTCGGTCTCGCGCTGACCGCGGTGACCGTGGGAGTGGCCCTCTCGGCGGTGCAGGCACTCCCGTTTCTCTCGTACATCCCGTTCTCGCCGCGGGGCGAAGGTGGCGCCAGCGGCGGGTGGGAGTACGCGGTCAGCTACTCCATGCCCCCCGAAGAGCTGTTCTCGACGGTCCTGCCCCAGTTCAACGGCATGCTCGAGAGCTACTGGGGGCGCAACTTCTTCAAGCTGCACACCGAGTATCTCGGGGCGGCGGTCGTCGTCCTCGCGGCGTTGGGACTGCGAGACCGCGGCCGCACCCGGCTGGTCCGCGGCCTGGGCGTCATCGCGCTGCTCTTCCTGCTGGTCGCGCTGGGCGGTCACACGCCCTTCTACAGCGTCTGGTACGAGGTGATGCCCATGATGAAGAAGGTGCGTGCGCCCGGCATGGCCTTTTTCCTCGTGGCGCTTCCGGTCGCGATCTATGCGGCGTTCGGCACCGACCGCCTGCTTCGGCGCGAGGTGTCGCTCCGCTCGCTCGCGATTCCGCTCGCGGTGCTGGCCGGTCTCGGCTTGCTCGGGTCGATCGGCGTGCTCGAGAGCGTGGCCACGCTGTTCGTCTCGTCCCAGCAGGCGCCGAAGCTCATGGCCAACGCCCCCGAGCTCCAGCGCGGTGGGCTCCGGCTTCTGGTGGTGACGCTGTTGGCGGGTGGGATCTTCTGGGCGATCTGGGCCGGGCGCCTCAGGGGTGTCGCGGCCACCGCGGCTCTCGCCGCGGTGGTCGTCGCGGACCTCTGGAGCGTGGATCGGCGCTTCTTCGATTTCGAGGCCCCGGCCTCCGAGCTTTTCTCGGACGACGCCATCACCGAGCGGCTGCGTCAGGAGCCGAAGCCGTTCCGGGTGCTGGACGTGGGCGTCTATCCCGGCTCCGTGCTGATGGCGTACCACGTCCAGAACGTCCTCGGGTACCACGGCAACGAGCTGCGGTTCTACGACGACCTGCTCGGCGGCAAGAACGTGTGGCGGAACGTGGGCAACCCGAACCTCCACGATCTTCTCGCCGTCCAGTACCTGATTCTGCCCGACTCGCAGGAGGTTCCCGGGTTTCACGCCCTCTCGGGCCGGACGCCGACCACGCATGGTGGTGGAGGCCTGCTGTATCAGCGGGACTCCGCCGCCCGGTACGTCCGCGTCGTCGCGTCGGCCGCCAAGCTGCCCGAGGACCAGACCGTCGCCACGGTGATCGATCCGCGCTTCCCGCTGAACGACGTGGTGCTTCTTTCAGACACGGCGTCCGTCTCTCCCGAGCCGATCCGGGCCGGCGCTCCGGACACGACGGCGGTGCAGGCCCGCCTCGCGGAGTGGAAGCCGGGATCCATGCGCATCGCGCTGGAGGGCAGCGATTCGCGGCCCAGATATCTGCTGGTGAGCGAAAGCTGGTACAAGGACTGGCACGCACGAGTGGATGACACGCCGGCACCGGTGCATCGGGCGGATCACGCGCTGATGGCGGTGGTCATTCCGCCGGGCGCAAAGGAGATCGCCCTCCATTTCGAGTCCCCGGAGTACGCCCAGGGGAAGGTGATCAGCCTGCTGGCGCTGCTCGCCATCGCCGGGCTCTACGGCAGGACTCTCCTGTCCAGGCGGCGTGCGGCTCATGGCTGAGCGGGCCCTGGTAGTGATCCCCACCTACAACGAGGCCATGAATCTGCCGCTGATCGTGCCTCAGATCCTGGCGCAGGATCCCCGAATCGACGTGCTGGTGGTGGACGACAACTCCCCCGATGGCACCGGCCGGATGGCCGACGAAATGGCGGCGGCGGAGCCCCGGATCCACGTCCTCCACCGGCCCGCGAAGGCGGGGCTCGGGAAGGCCTATCTGGCGGGCTTCCGGTGGGCGCTCGAGCGGGACTACGAGTTCGTCTTCGAGATGGACGCCGACTTCAGCCACGACCCGAGGTTCCTGACCGACTTTCTCGTGGCCGCGCAGAACGCGGACCTGGTGATCGGCTCCCGGTACAAGACCGGCGTGAACGTGATCAACTGGCCCATCTCCCGGCTGCTGCTGTCCCTGGGCGCCAACCAGTACGCCCGCTGGGTGACGGGGCTCCCGATCGTCGACTCCACCGGCGGCTTCAAGTGCTTTCGCAGGCGGGTGCTGGAGGCGATCGACTTCGAGCGGGTGCGGTCCAACGGCTACTCGTTCCAGATCGAGATGAGCTTCAGGGCCTGGAAAAAAGGGTTCCGCCTGGTCGAGATTCCAATCGTGTTCACCGACCGGATCGAAGGGCAGAGCAAGATGAACAAGCGGATCGTGCGTGAGGCCATCTGGATGGTCTGGTGGCTTCGGCTCAAGGCGCTGGCGCGCCAGCTATGAGGGGCACGATCATCTACAAGATGACCGGCTCGGGCAACGACTTCGTCATGCTCGACGGCCGGTTCACCTCGCCCGACCGCTGGCCGGCGACGCGGGTGGCGGCCATCTGCGATCGCCGGTCCGGGGTCGGGGCCGACGGACTCGTGATCCTGACACCGGACGCGCCGGGGCGGGTCCGGATGACGTACTGGAACTCCGACGGATCCCGGGCCGCCATGTGCGGCAATGCCGCCCTCTGCAGCACCAGGCTCTCGGTCTATCTGGAGCTCGCGGAGCCGGGGGAGTTGTGCCTGCTCACCGATGCGGGGGTCGTGCCGGCCCGGTCCAACGGCGACGGCGATCGCGCGGAAATCCGGCTGCCCGACGCCGAGCTGCCGGCCGCGGTACAGGGGCTGGAGCCCGCGGCCGGGGAGTGCTGGGTCGCCCTGGGCACGGTCGGGGTGCCGCATCTGGTCGTCCGGGTGGACAATATCGAGCAGATAGATGTCCCGAACCGCGGCCGCGCGCTCCGATTCGATCCCCGGGTGGGCGCCGAGGGCGCCAACGTCAACTTCGTGGCACCGGCACCGGACGGCGGCGAGCCCTGGGCGATCCGGACCTACGAGCGCGGGGTCGAGGGGGAGACGCTGGCGTGCGGTACTGGCACGGTGGCAGCGGCGATCGCTCTGGCCGCCCGACGGGAGGCCTCGCTGCCGCTCCGGTTCCGCAGCAGGGGAGGGCCGGAGCTGCTGGTTCGGGCCGCCCTGGTCGGCGGGCGCGCCCACGACATCTGGCTCGGCGGCCAGGGTCGGTTGCTGTTCCGGGGGGTGTGGGAGGGCATCTGAGCAGGAATTCCACGCAGTCGCTCCAGCGATCCAATCGCAAGCCTGACATCAACTTATGAAGCATAGCGACAGGGCAGCCACCAGTTCTCCACAGTTTTCCCCAGAGCTACTTAACATAACATATCTTATACGTCGTTGATTTCGGTCCACGAAAGAGGGGCCGCGAACGGCCCCCACGCATTCCAGTCCCGACCTTGACTACCCCGACACCCTCCCGCGGCCTACAGCTTCCCGTCCGTCAGCTCAGCCAGCCGGACCTTGGCCTCGGTGACACTCGGAGCCTCCGGGTGCTTCTCGATGACTTCGCGGTAGGCCGCCTGGGCTTCGGCGGTCTTGCCGGCGGTCCGGTACGCCCGCCCCGCGTCGATCAGGTATCGCGCCCGCAGGTAGTCGAGATCGGCGGACTCCGAGGCGTTTCTGAAGGCCGCGGCAGCCTCGGCGGGCCGCTTGGCGTTCTCGAGGGCCGTGCCCAGCAGCCCGTAGGCCGGCGCCCGGTATTTCGCGGGCGGGTTCTGCCCCAGGAACTCCTGGAGGCCGACGGCCGCCAGCTCGCCCTGTCCGTTGATCATTCTGACCTGATTCAGGGTGATGACGGCCTCGGTAGCCGCGTCGGTGCCCCGGTAGGTCTCGATCAGCCGCTGGAGCTCGCTGGAGGCCAGCGGGAGGTTGCCTGCCTCGGCCGCCGCGCGCGCCTGGTTCAGGCGCTGGGCGGCGAACTCCTCCTTGCGTTGCCCGCTGCTCCACACGGCCCAGATGACCACGCCCAGGAGCAGCACCGCCAGGACCACCCCGCCGATCAGGCGCTGCTGGTTGCGGTACCACGGAGTAGCTGTCGTCTCCGCGGGCGGTTGGTCTCGAGTCGTCGCTTCCACCATCGTTGCCATGTCGTGTCACGAGTGAAGTTGAGTTGCGCGCCGGTCGAGCTCCGACGTCCGAGTGCCCCCGGCGTGACTCGAACACGCGGCCAACAGTTTAGGAAACTGCTGCTCTATCCATCTGAGCTACGGGGGCCGGGATCCACCTGGTCCGCAGCCTGGAAAGATGCCATGCCGGGTAGTCTTCGGGCAACCCGGCGCCTGCCTATACCGAGGCCAGGACGCGGCACCCCGCCCCCCTCAGCTTGTCCCGCCCCTTGAGGAAGGCGATCTCCAGCAGGAAGGACCACCCCAGGACTTCGGCCCCGACTTTCCTGGCGAGTTCTCCGGCCGCCTGGGCCGTCCCCCCCGTCGCCAGGACGTCATCCACCACGAGTACCCTGCTCCTCTCCGGGAGCCCGTCCCGGTGGCACTCCAGCGCATCGGTCCCGTATTCCAGCGCGTACTCCTCCTTGACCCGCTCCCACGGGAGCTTGCCCGGCTTCCGCACGGGCACGAAGCCGGCCCCCAGCGTGGTCGCCACGGCCCCACCGAGAATGAATCCCCTGGCCTCGATGCCGACGACGTGCGTCACCCCTTGGGCGGCGAACGGCTCGGCCATCCCCGCGATCACGTCCCGCAGGAGCACGGCATCGCCCAGGACCGGAGTGATGTCCTGAAACAGGATGCCGGGCTTGGGATAGTCGTTGATGGGCCGGAGTGCGGCGCGCACCCGCTGGTCCAGGGTCGTGGTGGCGGTCATCGGATATCGAAGCTCCTGGAAGAAACGGTCTCGTCCACGTTGTCCTCTCGCTCCAGTCGCTCCACCCGGGCGTGGGCCGGGCCTTCCCGCAGGAGCTGCTCCAGCCGGGCGAGCCCTTCGGACTCCCCGCCCGACGCGACGACCTCGACCCGGCCATCGGCCAGATTCCTGGCGTACCCTCCGATGCCCAGCGCCCGTGCGTGGCGGGCGACGAACCAGCGGAATCCGACACCCTGAACCATGCCCGAGACGACGAATCGGGTCGTCACGCGGGTCGGCTTCTCCTCGCCCGGACCGCCTCGAGCGCGATCGGCAGGACCGAGATCGCGATGATCGCGAGGATCACCACGGTGAAGTTCTCCCGCACTGCCGGGATGTTCCCGAAGAAATAGCCCGCCGGCACGAACAACCCCACCCACAACACCGCGCCGACGATGTTGTACGTGATGAACTTCGGATAGCTCATCGCGCCGACTCCGGCCACGAACGGCGCGAACGTCCGGATGATCGGGACGAAACGCGCGAGGATGATGGTCTTGCCGCCGTGCTTCTCGTAGAACGCATGGGTTCGGTCGAGGTAGTCCTTGCGCAGGAACCGTACATTCCCGCTGAAGGCCCGCGGCCCGATCCACGCTCCCACCCAGTAGTTCACGGTGTCGCCCAGGATCGCCGCCCCGATCAGCAGCGCGACGACCAGCCACACGTCGAGCGAGCCCAGCGCGGCGAAGGTGCCGGCGGCGAACAGCAGCGAGTCCCCCGGCAGGAACGGCGTCACCACCAGGCCGGTCTCGGCGAACACGATGAGAAAGAGGATGAGGTGAGTCCAGACCCCGTACCTGGTGATGATCTGGCTCAGGTGATCGTCGAGATGCAGGAAGAGATCCATGACGGACTGCACGAAATCCATGCGGGTCTCCGGAAAGGCCTAGCGGAAGCCGAACTCGCCGAGGAGCGGCACGAACCGCACATCGGCCACGGTGGTGCTGTGGAGTCCGTCGCCCTCGCGGCGGACCAGGGTGAGCGTCTGGTTCGCTCGATCGCCGAGGGGGATCACCATGCGGCCCCCCGGGGCCAACTGCTCCGCGAGCGGAGTCGGGATCTCCGGTGAGGCGGCCGCCACCAGAATGGCGTCGTAGGGCGCGAACGGCCGCCACCCCAGCGTCCCGTCCCCGACCAGGACGGTGACGTTGCGGATGCCCGAGGCCTCCAGCGCCGCTCGTGCCCGCTGCGCCAGCAGCGGGATCCGCTCGACGCTGAAGACGGCGTCACAGAGCATCGCGAGCAAGGCCGTCTGGTAGCCCGAGCCGGTGCCGACCTCGAGCACGCGCTCGCGCCCGGTGAGACCCAACAGCTCCAGGTACCGGGCCTGCACCCATGGCTGCGAGATCGTCTGCCCGCTGCCGATGGGGAGCGCGGCGTCGTCGTATGCCCGATGGCGCACGCTCTCGGGCACGTACAGATGGCGAGGCACCATCCGGATGGCGCGCAGCACCGCCAGGTCGCGGATTCCCTTGCGCTGAAGGGTCTCCACCAGCTGGGCGCGGTAGCCGCCGTACCCGTCACCCTCCCCTACCCCTCCAGCGACCATCCGCTCACGGTCTCGAGCAACGAGTAGTTGGTGAGGTCCATGTGGAGCGGCGTGACCGAGATGAAGCCCTCCGCCACCGCCAGGTGGTCCGAATTCTCGCCCCCGGTCCAGGTAATCGTCCCGCCGCCGATCCAGTAGATCTCCCGGCCCCACGGGTCCTTCATTCGGGTCAGCGACTCGGAGAAGAAACGACTGCCGAGCTTGGTCACCTGGATACCGCGGACCTCGGAGGCGGGCACCTTGGGAAGATTGATGTTGAGCAGGGTCTGCTCCGGAAAGTCGGGCACGCCCACGATGCGGCGAACCAGTTGCAGCAGCAGGTCGTGGTAAGTGCTCATCGTCTCGGGCTGGTTACCGGAGAACGAGATGCCGATACCCGGAACCCCCAGCGTGACCGCTTCCATCGCGGCGGCCACAGTGCCCGAATACAGCACGTCCTCACCCATGTTGGGTCCGTGGTTCACGCCGGAGAACACGAAATCGGGCCGCTCCGGCATCAGTGCCTGGATCGCGAGCATGGCGCAATCCGTGGGCGTGCCGTCGATCTGCCACGCCCCGTCGGGG
Source organism: uncultured Gemmatimonadales bacterium (assembly GCA_963826065.1). Classification (GTDB taxonomy): domain Bacteria; phylum Gemmatimonadota; class Gemmatimonadetes; order Gemmatimonadales; family GWC2-71-9; genus CAVVWJ01. Next base: position 936,124 of record CAWGVP010000005.1, on the reverse strand, counting down.
CGGCGCGCCGGCCTCAGCGGCCGATGCAGCGTGAGGGAGTGCGAGGTGCCGCTCTGCTCCCGGTCCGGCGCCACCACCGTGACATTGCCCACCTCGCGGCATACGTCGGCCAGCAGCGCCAGGCCGGGGGCGAGGATGCCGTCGTCGTTGGTGACCAGAATGTTCATGGAAGGCAAAGATAGCGGATCACCTTCCGGCGGACTTGCTGCCTCGCGGCCCCGCTGCCCCACTGCCCCGCGCGGGCGGCGCTCCGGCGACGGCTGGCGCCGCCGCCGGCGCCTTCCCGTCCAGGATCGCGATCACGGCTTCCACCGCCGCCCTCGCCTCTCCCGCCAGCTCCACCTCGAAGGCCTTGCGAGCGCTGGCTCGCAGCTCGCCGGTGCGGCGTTGCTGGTCGATGCGCTGCCGCGCCCCGTCGATGGTGAACTTTTCGGTGTACAGCAGGTGCTTCACCAGCATGATCAGCTCGACCTCACGGCTCTTGTAGACCCGGTTGCCGGACCGGTTCTTCGCCGGATTGAGAAAGCGGAATTGACTCTCCCAATACCGCAGCACGTGGGGCTTGAGATCGGTCAGCGAACAGACCTCGCCGATCGAGTAGAACTCCTGCACCTGACGTGAAGTGCTCATCGCCGTTGTCTCATCGCCATTGCTCCGACTTGAGTTCTCGCCCCATCAGATCGGTGATCGCCTCGCGCGGCGGCTTGCCACGAAACAGGACCTGGCACACCTGCTCGATGATCGGAAGCTCGATGCCGAGGCGCGCGCCCAGTGCGGCACCGGCGCGCGAGGTATTGGCCCCTTCCGCCACGCTCCGGTGCGTGGCCCGGTACTGCTCGAACGACTGCCCTTCGGCCAGCGCCACCCCCAACGTCCGATTGCGGCTCAGGCCGCCGGTCGCCGTAAGCACCAGGTCGCCCATGCCGGCGAGCCCGGCGAAGGTGAGCGGATCGGCTCCCATGGCCACGCCCAGGCGGGTGATCTCCGCGAGGCCGCGGGTGATCAGAGCGGCACGGGGGTTGTGCCCCATGCCCAACCCTTCCGCGATGCCGGCGGCCACCGCGATCACGTTCTTGAGCGCGCCGGCCAGCTCCACCCCGGTCACGTCGAGGTTGCGATACACCCGGAACGTGGAGGTGGCGAAGATCCGTTGCGCCGCCTCCGCGGTGGCCGCCTCGCGTGCCGCCGCCACCACCGCGGTCGGCTGCCCGGCGCACACCTCCGCGGCGAAGCTCGGCCCCGAGAGCGCGGCGAACCGATTCGCCGGAAGACACTCGGCGAAGACCTGCGACATCAGCGCCAGGGTGTCGGTCTCGATCCCCTTGGTAGCGCTCACCACCAATGCGTCGCGCGGCACCGCACCGCCGAGCCCCGCGATCACGGTGCGCACCACGTGGCTGGGTGGTGCGGAGACGATCACCTCGGCGCCGGCGACGGCCTGCCGCGCGTCGCCCAGCGCCTGGATACCGGGAGAGAGCGACACGCCCGGGAGAAACAACGGATTCTCCCGATCCCGATTGATCGCCTCGACCACCTCGGGCTCGAAGGCCCACAGGCGGACCTCGTCGCCCTTGCAGGCCAGGAGGTCGGCGAGCGTCGTCCCCCAGCTCCCCGCCCCCAGCACCGCGACCCTGGTCACGGGCGCGCGGGCGGCGCCGCCCGCCGTCCGAAGCGGCTCTCGGTTCCATCGAGCAGCCGGCGGATGTTGGCGCGATGCAGCCAGACGATGGCCGCCGCGACCAGAATGTCGAGCCAGAGGATCTCGGGCCGCTCCAATCGCTCGAGGAAGTACACCGCGACCGGAAAGACGGCGGCGGCGGCGATGCTGGCCAGCGACACGTAACCGCTCAATGCCACGATGAGCAGCCACGTCAGCGCGGCCACTCCCAGCGCCAGCGGCGTCAGTCCCAGCATGACACCGGCCGCGGTCGCCACGCCCTTACCGCCCCTGAACCGCACGAACACGGAAAAGACGTGCCCCAGGATCGCCGCGATGCCGCACACCAGGGCGAACACCTGCGAGTCCGACACCGTGGGCGCGAAGACGAGCACCGGTACGGCACCCTTGGCGATATCGAACAGTCCGACCGGTATCGCGTACTTCCAGCCGAGCGTGCGATACACGTTGGTCGCGCCCAGGTTCTTGCTGCCGTGCTCGCGGAGGTCGATTCCGCGGAAGAGCCGGCCGGCGAGATAACTGGTCGGGATCGCGCCGACGAAGTACGAGGCGATCAGCCAGAGAGCGGCGGAGCTCACCGCTGGGAGCCCCGGCTGGTGAACTTGAGTCGCAGGGGCGAGCCGGGAAACGGCCAGACCTCACGAAACCCGTTCGCCAGGTACCGCTGGTACGACTCGGGGACGTCGCGCGGGCGGTTGCTCACGATGGCGAACGTCGGCGGTCCGGTGCCGATCTGCGACGCGTAGAGCAGCTTCACTTCCTCGCCCGGCTTCTGCGGCGGACCGCTGCGTTCCAGCAGATCGCCGAGCACCCGGTTCACCTCCGCGGTGGGAATGCGCCGTTCCCGGGCCTCCGCCACCTCGAGGATGTGGTCGAGCACCTTGCGGGCGCGCTGGCCGGTGAGCGCCGAGACGTACACGAACGGCACGTGGCGGAGGAACGGCGCCTTCGCGACAAGCTCCTCCTGTCCCCGGTGCGCCGTGTTCGCGTCCTTCTCTTCGATCAGGTCCCACTTGTTCACCGCGACGACCAGGCCGCAGCCGCGGTCCCAGGCCTCGGTGGCGATCCGCAGGTCCTGGTTGTGAAGCCCGAGCGTGGCATCCACCACCAGGACGCAGACCTCGGCCCGCTCGACGGCGCGTTCGGTGCGCAGCGTGGAGTAGAACTCGAGGTCATCCTGTACTTTAGCCCTACGCCGTAAGCCTGCGGTATCAATGAAGTTGAGATTCTTGCCGCGATACCGCAAGAGGGAGTCGATCGCGTCGCGCGTGGTGCCCGCTTCGGCGGCCACGACGTGCCGCTCCTCGCCCAGCAGCCGATTCACCAGTGAGGACTTCCCCACATTGGGGCGGCCCAGCACCGCGACGCCGATGGTGTCCTCCGACTCCGCGGGATCGTAGGCCGGCAGCCTCTCGACCACCGCGTCGAGCAGGTCGCCGCTTCCCTTCCCCACGGCGGCGCTGAGTCCGAGCGGCTCTCCGAACCCCAGCTCGTAGAAGTCGAGATGGGCCATGCTGCGCTCGAGGTCGTCCAGCTTGTTGACCGCGAGTACCACCGGGGCCTTGGCCCGCCGCAGGCGCTCGCCGATCGCCTGATCCACCGGGTGTACGCCCTCCTTGCCGTCCACCAGAAACACCACCACGTCCGACTCGGCGAGCGCGAACTCCACCTGCTGCCGGATGGCGCGGTCCATCGAGTCGTCCGATTCCGGCACCAGGCCTCCGGTGTCCACCACCCAGAAGCGGCGTCCGCCCCATTCCGCGTCCCCGAAGTGCCGGTCACGCGTCGTGCCCGGCCGCTCGGATACGATGGCCGGCCGGCCGCCGAGGATGCGGTTGAAGAGAGTGGACTTTCCTACGTTGGGTCTGCCGACGATCGCGACGGTCGGCTTGCTCACGCCGCGACTCTCTGCTCGAGCACGTCGGCGAAGTCCTTGGAGAATCGGATCTCGACCGGCGAGGCGGCGGCGAGCAGGTCCGCGCTCATGCCGTCCATGAAGAGGCCGTCGTCGTTCACGCACTCACCGGGCAGGAGCACGAGATCGAGATCGCCACGGCCGCGCAGGACGTCCTGCACCGCGGTGCCCGGCAGCAGGCCCGCCGTGGTGACCGACGCGCCGAACAGCGTGTTGACCACGGGCAGCAGCTCGAACCGCGCGCCGGTCACGCGCGCCAGCGGCTCCAGCACCATCGGCATGAGCCGGCCCATCGCGGTTCCGGTGACGACGCCGACGTGCCGCCCTTCCCATCCGCCGATCGCCTCCGACCGGGACGCGATCCGCTGCTGGAGCCAGCGCACCGCGCCGACCCCGTTCTCCACCTGCTCGAAGCCGTCGTAGATCGCGGCGGGCGGCAGATCCACGTCCGCGCGCAGGTAGAGCTCGTCGGCGCCGAATGCCCAGTGCGTGCCCCGCTCCGACAAGGCGATCGCGGCGCGCTCCTCCACCAGCGCGATCGCGGCGCGACACTCCTCCACCGTCGGCTCCCGGACCAGATGGTGCTTGCTGAATTCCGTCAGTCCCACCGGCACCACCGAGCAGCCGAGGATCGCCGGGCCGAACTCGTAGAGCTCGCGCAGCGTCTTCCGCAACACGTCGCCGTCGTTCACCCCTGGCGACATCACCACCTGGGTGTGAAACTCGATGCCGTGCTCCGCGAAGCCGCGGAGCTGCGGGATGATCTCGGGCGCGGTGGGATTGCGCAGCAGGTAGCGGCGAACGGTGGGGTCGGTGGCGTGCACCGATACATAGAGCGGCGAGAGCCGGTACTCGATGATTCGCTCGACGTCCCGCGGCTTCAGATTGGTCAGCGTGGCGAAGTTGCCGTAGCGGAAGGAGAGCCGGTAGTCGTCGTCCCGGATGTACAGCACGTCGCGGAGTCCGTCCGGCAGCCCGTCCACGAAGCAGAAGTCACAGCGGTTGGCGCAGCGGCGGATCCGCGCGGGCTCGAGCGAGACGCCGATCGACTCGGCCAGCGGCCGCTCGATGTCGAACTCGATCTCCTCGCCGTCGGGCTGCCGCACGTGCAGCAGGAACTGCTCCTCGGCGGTGAGGAACTCCCAGTCCAGGAAATCCTCCAGCTCGCGCCCGTTCACAGACACCAGCTCGGTGCCCTCCCGGAGCCCCAGCTCCTCCGCGATCGAATCCGGCGCTACGGCGGTGACCCTGATCATGCGGAGAAGATCGCAGGCCAGGGGCCTAAATTCAAGACATTGGCCCACTTCAATACTATGGGCCGAAGTACCTTCTCAGGTCTCGACCTCGCCCCCCGCGCGCACGTAGCCGCCGTCGGAACCGAGCAGCCACCCCGAAGGATCGGCGAGCTCCTCGGTGAGCAGCGAATCGAGTGTGGCCCGCGCATCGGGATCGCCCACCGGAGCGACCACCTCCACCCGCATCCGCAGGTTCCGCGGCCGCCAGTCCGCCGACCCGATGTAATACTCGTCCTCCCCACCGTTCGCGAAATGGTAGATGCGCGCGTGCTCGAGGTACCGGCCCAGCCGGCTCACGACGCGGATACGATCGGAGTGTCCCGGAACACCAGGTCGGAGCGTGCAAAGTCCTCGGACCACCAGCTCGATCGTCACTCCCGCCCGCGACGCGCGGTAGAGCGCCTGGATCACTTCGGTGTCCGCCAGTCCGTTGAGCTTGGCGCGCATCCGGGCAGGGCGGCCGGCGCGAGCATGCGCGGTCTCCCGTTCGATCCGCTCCAGCAGCCACGGCAGGAGGCCCTCCGGTGCGACGGCGATCCGGCGGAAGGATCCGGTGGGTGCGCGGCTCGAGCCGGTCAGCTGATTGAACAGGTCGTGCACGTCGGCCCCGAGGTCGGGATCGGCGGAGAAGAGCGAGAGGTCGGTGTACATCTTGGCCGTCGCCGCGTTGTAGTTGCCCGTCCCGATGTGGACGTAGTGCCGCAGCCCGTCCTCCTCGCGCCGCAGCACCAGGCCGACCTTCGCGTGGTTCTTGAGTCCCACGACGCCGTACACCACGGTGGCGCCGGCCTCCTCCAGCCGGCGGACCCATCCGACGTTGCGGGTTTCGTCGAACCGGGCCTTCAGCTCGACGAACAGCGCGACCTCCTTCTTTCGCTCGAGGGCGCGGGTCAGCGCGTCCACGATCGGCGACCGCTCGCCCACCCGATAGAGCGTGAGTCGGATCGCCACCACCGCCGGGTCGTCGGCCGCCTCGGTGAAGAAGCGTACCGTGGTGTCGGCGAATCGCTCGAAGGGATGGTAGACCAGCGCGTCGCGCCGGCGCAGCATGCCCCACAGCTCCCGGTCGAGCGGCCAGGGATTGCGACCCTCCGCGGGGGGAAAGCGCCCCTGCGGCACCGGGGCCCCCATGAGCTCTCGGAGCGCGCGCAAGTCGATCATTCCGTCGATCTCGACCAGGTCCTGCTCCCGCACCGACCCCGCGCCGGCGCCACGCTCGAAGCGGAGCTCCCATAGCAGACGCTCCCTGACCGGCTGCGGCATGGCGCGCTCCACCTCCACCCTCACGATCGGGTTGAGCGCCCTCCGGCTCACCGACTCCTCGATCGCCTGGAGCAAGTTGCCCGCGTCCTCGTCGGACAGGTCGAGCTCCGCCGCCCGGGTGAGTCGGAAGAGCCAGGCCCCGTCGATCCGGCGATCAGGGTATACCAGATGGAGATTGGCCCGAACGACCGCCTCCAACGGGATGAGATCGCTGGAATCCGGAATCGGCAGGAAGCGCGGGATCCGCTCGGGGAGCCGCAGATAGGCGAAGTGCAGCGGGCCGGTTTGCGCGTCCTGGAGCACGACGGCCACCAGCGGCGTCAAATGAGGCATGACCGCCACCGGGAACCCGGGACTCACCGTGATGGCCCGCGGCGTGAGAAGCGGAAAGATCTCGCGCTGGAACTGGGCCTCCAGCAATGCCCGGCTGGTGGGCGGCACCTCGTCCCAGCGTCGGAGCCTGACGCCCGCGTTCGCTAGAGCGCCCACGCACTCGGCCAGCACGCGGTCCTGCCGGGCCAGCAGTCCGCGCGCGCGAATGCCGATCGCCTCGAGGCGGGCCGCGTTGGTCCCCTCGTCCTTCTCCTTGAGCGCGCCGACGTTCACCATATAGAACTCGTCGAGATTCGCGCTCACGATGGCGAGGAAGTTGAGCCGCTCGAGCAGCGGGGTGGCCGGGTCCTCGGCCATCGCGAGGACCCGGCTCTGAAACTCGAGCGTGCTGAGATCGGCATCGAGGAGGAGCTCCGCCTCGTCGGACGAGACCGGCGGCGGCCGGGTCGGCCGCGAGCGGCGAACTCTCCCGCCGGAGTCGCGGAGGTCGCCGGTGCGGAAGAGATCGGACCGCGTCGTCACCGCCAGTGCGGCGAGCGTGTCCGGGTCCTGCAGCTCGACCGAGCCGGCGCGACCGGTGACCTCCGCCGTCGGGACCCACACGATGCCGTCCGCCTGCTCGCCGTCCAGCCTGAGCCGCCGCACGACCCAGACCTCCTGCAGCCTGCCCGCCGCCCCACGCCCGCTCGCCGTGCCCAGCAACGCCAGATCACCGACGGCGCTGCCGAAGGTGGCGCGCAACAGGTGCCGCGCGGCGGCCTCCCCTTGCCCATCGGCGATCGGGAGGGTCAGGCTTTCGCCCTTGCGCTGGAATGCGAGCGCGCCGCCGTCCAGCGCGATCAGGGTCACCGCCCGGCCGGTGCCGAGGGAGCGCGCCAGCGACTCGCCCTCGAGGGTGGCGACCATGCGCTGCGCCCGCGCCAGCTTGCTCTCCAGAATCGAGCGGATGCCCGAGACTTGCCGTATCGCCCCGGCGACCGCCGCCAGGTCCGGCCTGCCCTGGCTGCGGCGGCACAGCTTGATCTCGCGGAATTCGCGCGAGAGCCGCTCGTAACGCACCGTGACCGCGTCGTAGATCAGGTCGTAGCGGGCGTTCCAGGGCCAGCGCCCCGCCAGGCTGCGGATGACCCGCTCCACCTCGAATTCGGCCAACGGCTCCAGCGTCGTCGGGTCCACCAGACCTCGGAGCCGTCGCGCGGTCTCGCTGTCCCCCTGCAGTGCGGCCGCCAGGTCCAGGCCCGCCACCGAGGAGCTGAAGCGCTCCCGGGTCGCGGCCAGCGTCACCGTCAGCGTCCGCCGGTCGTCGGCCCCGAGCCGGAAGCGGCAGGTCACGTCGCGGCGCGTGAGCGCGCCGTCGGTGGTGTCGTAGTAGATGTCGCGGTGGAAGCTACGGGTCGTCGCGGTCTCACGAAGGCCGGGTGGAGGGGGCGACGCGATCAGTTCCCGCAGGAGCTCGGGCGAGGCGACGTCCCATTTCACCTCGGCTTCGCGTTCTCGACTCACTCCAGCCGCTCCCCCAGCTCGCGCCGACTTTCGGCGATCCGGGCCCGGATCCCGCTCTCCAGCCGATAGATCCCGGCGACGAACGTGGTATCGCGGCGCACCCGATCGAACAGTCCTGACTCGAGATGCCAGTAATGGATCATCGGCGATATGTCGGCCGCCCGCTCGAGCCACTGGAGCGCGCCCCCGGCATCACCCACCCAGGCGCGGTAGCCCGCCAGCGCGGCGAACTGAGGCACGATGGCATACTCGCCGCGCTGGAGCATCCCGGCCAGTGAGTCGGCCAGGGCCTCCGCCTCCCCGGTGCGCCCCACCTGGTGCAGGCAGATGGCCTTGGTGCCCAGCCACCCGCTCAGCGGCAGCGCCGCGCACCCTTCCGCGTCGCCCTTGAGCAACAGCGCGTTGCCCTGGAGCATCTCCGCGATCCGGTCGTTGGGATCGAAGGCTCGGGCGCGCCGGGCCTCGTCGAGCGCCAGATCGTACTGCCGGGCGCCCAGCGCGATGGTGATGGTGGAGTGCCGCACCCCGGTGGACAACGGGTCTAGGGCGAGAGCGCGCTGGGCCTGCTGGAGCGCCGCGTCCCACCGCCCCATGTGCTCCAGGGCATGTGCCACCGACAGGTAGACGCCCACCGATCCCGGGGTCAGCTGGCGTGCTTCGCGGAGCGTGCGCAGGACCTCGTCGTCCGGTGCCAGGCTGATGAGCAGCGCATCGGAGCGGGCCAGGCGGGCCTCCGCCAGGGCGGGATCGAGAGCGACCGCGCGGTCGGCGAGCGCCAGGGCGCGCGCGGTGGCGGCATACGCGTTCACCCCTCCGGGAAACCCATACACCACGTGCAGCACATACGCCGCCGAGAGGCCGGCGTAGGCCGGCGCGTACGCGGAGTCGGCACGGACGGCATCACGGAAGGCGGCGATCGCCCCCTCCACCCCCTTGGGCGAACGGCTCTCCATCAAATGACGGCCGAGGAGCAGTGCGTCGAAGGCGGCGCTCTCGTTCGGCATGGCGCTCGACGCCATCGGCCGGACGCCGCGGATGCTGGTCAGGAGCTCGCCGCTGACCTTCCGGGCAATCTCCTCCTGCACCCGGAAGCTGTCGGCCAGATTACCCTCGAAGCTGCCGGACCACAGATGCGCGTCGCTGGCCGCCTCGATCAGCTCGGCGGTGACCCGTACCCGGCTTCCCTGCCGGCGGACCGACCCCTCGACGATATGGCGGACGCCCAGGGTCTCGGCGATCTGGGGCAGCGTGAGATTGCTCCCCTTGAGCGCGACGACCGATGTCCGGGAGATCACCTTCAGGCTCTCGACCTGGGCCAGCTGGTTGATGATCTCGTCGGTCATGCCCTCACTGAAGTAGTCGTTGGCCTCCCCGCCACTCAGGTTGGTGAACGGAAGCACCGCGACCGAAGCACTGTAGGGGCCGGCGGGGCTTGCGGCGGGGTCTGCGTTGCCTCGCTGACGGTAGAAAAACATCACCACGAGCAGCAGAATGGCGAGCAGGGCGGCCGGTACGATCCAGCGGCCGGCCGCGGACAACAACCCGTCGCTCTCGGTCTCCTGGTCCGGCACCGGCGCCCGCGGCACCGGTGTCGAGAGACGGGGGAGATCGGCCAGCGCCGCGCGGAGCTCCTGGGCGAGCTCTCCCGCCGTCTGGTAACGGTCCTCCGGCCGCTTCATCAGACAGCGGCGGACGATGGCGATGATGTTCTGAGGGACGTCGGGGCGGGAGATGTGGACCAGCGGCGGATCCACGGTGAGCTGCTGGGTGAGCACGCTCTTGAGGCTCGGGCCGCTGAACGCCATGCGTCCCGCGATCATCTCGTACAGCACGCAGCCCAGGCTGTAGATGTCGCTCCGTCCGTCCACCGGCGAGGCCGCGGTCGCCTGTTCCGGACTCATGTACGCCGCGGTGCCGATGGGAAAGCCGACGCCGGTCAGGGTGGCGCCGCCGGCCAGACCGATCGCGCGGGCGATGCCGAAATCCGCCACCAGCGCGTGGCCGTTGGAGACCAGGATGTTCTCCGGCTTGATGTCGCGATGAACCACACCCCGGCGGTGGGCGTAGTCGAGGGCGTCCGCCACTTCCCAGCCGATCGTCACCGCCTCGGTCGTGGAGAGCCGGGCGCTGGCCATGAGCCGGTCGCGGAGCGACTCGCCCTCCACAAACGGCATCACGGCGTAGAGCAGGTTGCGGGCCTCGCCCGAATCGATCAGGGAGACGATGTGCGGATGCTGGAGCTGGGCGGTGATCCGGATCTCGCGCAGGAAGCGCTCCGCGCCAACGGCGGTCGCGATCTCCGGATCGAGCACCTTGACCGCGACCTGCCGCTCGTAGCGGCGGTCGCGCGCCAGGAACACGAACGCCATACCCCCGCGACCGATCTCCCGCTCGATGATGTAGCGGTCGCCAAGGATCTGCTGGATCTGGTCGAGGAGCTCGCTCACGCGGGGGTGATTACCTCGCCTCGACTCCGGAGGCGCGCGGGCCCAGGCGGGAGCGCAACTCTCCGGTGAGCACCGACGCCGGAACGCTCTTGCGCAGCCGCACGCGGTACTCCAGCACCGCGCTGCCGGCGGCGTCGCGCTGGGTCGAGGAGAATTTCCACTCCTTGACCTGGGTGGCGAAGACCGCCTCGATCTGCGGCCGCGCGCTCTCCGGGTCCGGGCTCTGGACCCGGACCACCGTGTCGAGCGGCTTCGGCGGCTTGGGCGGGCCGGTCTTGTTCCCGTCACCGACACGCTGTCGCGCGCGCGAGGCGAGCGCCTGCAGCTGCTCCGGCGACATGGATTTCAGGATCTCGCGATCGAGCTGCGCGACGAACGCCCCGGTACGGTTCGCCAGCGCCAGCGACCGTTCCAGCCGCCGCGCCGCGCGGGGGCCTTCGAGGTGCGCCGGTGCGCGGCCGAAATCGGTATACCAGAAGATCACGACGATGACGTTGAAGAGAAACGACATCACCGCCGCGGCGGACATCACCTGCACCCCGGCCGCGAGGCCGACGCCGATCGCCAGGAAGATGTAGACCGCGTCCTTGGTGTCACGCAGCGTATTCCGGAAGCTGACCGCCGCCACGATGCCGCCGAGGCTGAACGCGAGCGCGATGCTGTTCTTCACCAGCAGCACCACGCCGGCAACCACGATCGGCAGGATGATGAGGGTCTGCACCACCGATTGCCGAAAGCCCTTCTTCCGCCGGGTGAGAATGTATACCCAGCTCACGGGCAGCATCAGCAGGAAGGCGCCGATCATGCAGAGCGCGGTGGTGACGGCGAGGGCGACCGGCGGGGCCATGGTCGGGGCGGCCGCTCCCAGGGCCTCGAGCAGCGGGTCGGGCTGCGACGTGGTGGAGCTGACGGCGTCGAGGCGCTCGGCGGAGAAGACCGCGGCGAGGCCGGGGAAGACCTGCCAGACCAGCGCGGTGGCCGATGCCAGCAACACGTAATACGCGGCAACCCGGACGACCGGATCCTCGCTGATCCGTGCCAGGGGCCGGCGAACGCCATCCGTCACGTCCCACCTCCTCCGGCGATTGACGATGTTGGGTGCCCGAAAGATGGACCGGTCCCGGGGTCAGTCAAGGTGCCGATGGGATTGGCAAACCCGGTCCTGGACGTGAGATTGAGACGTTCCCACCTCCAGACACCCCACATGACCGACGCCAGGTTCCTGGATCCGCGCCCGACCAGCACCCCCACGGGAGCGGGCGCCCCCGATACGATCCTCCCGGACGATCTGTCGGAAGAGGCCGCCGGGCGGCTCCGAATCGCCTGCCTCGTCTTCGGCACCCTGTGGGTGATCGGGCTGACCATGAATCACCTGGTCTCCCCGCGCCTGGGACTGGCCGCGGACCAGGTGATCCCCTGGCCGCCGCTCGCGGACGTCCTGGCGGCAGCATGCCTGGCCATCTCGCTCGGGGTGTATGCGATCGCCCCCCGGGTCGCCAGGGACGGCCGGCGTCTCGCCGCCGTCGCGAGCGGCTACGAGGTCGCGCTCGCCTTCGCGATCGGCATCATCAACCAATGGCAGCCGCTGGCGCTGGCCGGACGGTTGTCGTGGATCTGCGTACTGATCCTCATCTTTCCCTCGATCGTCCCGGCCGCGCCACGCACGGTGCTCCTCACCTCGATCATCGCGGCCACGATGGACCCGGTCGGCCTCCTCATCGCCAGGGCACGAGGCCTCGACCTGCCTCCGCTGGGCCTGCTGGTCTGGACCTACCTCCCGAACTACATCTGCGCGGTGCTCGCCGTGCTGCCGGCGAAGATCATCATTCATCTCGGCCGGAAGGTGAGGCGCGCGCGCCAGCTCGGCAGCTACCGCCTGGTCGATCTGATCGGGCGTGGCGGCATGGGGGAGGTCTGGAAGGCCGACCACCGGCTCTTCGCCCGCCCGGCGGCGATCAAGCTGATTTCCGGGCGCGTCATGCTGGATGGATCGCGGATGGCGGAGGAGCGGTTCCGGCGGGAAGCCGAGGCCGCCGCCGGCCTTCGATCCCCGCACACCATCCAGCTCTACGACTTCGGCATCACCCGCGACGGCCGGCTCTATTATGTCATGGAGCTGCTGGAGGGGTGCGACCTCGAGACCCTGATCGGTCGCTACGGGCCCCAGCCGCCCGCCCGGGTCGCCTGCATCCTTCGGCAGGCCTGCTTCTCGCTGGCGGAGGCCCACGCCGGCGGGATGGTCCACCGAGACATCAAGCCGGCCAATCTCCACCTCGGGCGGGTCGGGCTGCAATACGATTTCGTGAAGGTGCTCGACTTCGGGCTGGTCAAGCGCGATGCACAGTGGCTCGGCAGCGACGTCCGTCTGACGGCCCCCGAGACCATGTCGGGAACCCCGGCATACATGGCGCCGGAGATGGCCTCCGGGGAACAGGTGGATGGACGCGCCGATCTCTACGCGCTCGGCTGCGTCGGCTACTTCCTGTTGACGGGAGCGCTGGTTTTCGAGGGAGAGAATGCGCTGCAGTTGGTGGTGAAGCACCTTCAGGCCGAGCCGGTGACTCCGTCCGCCCGACTGGGGCGTCCATTGCCCGAGCCCCTGGAGCGGGCCATCCTGAGCTGCCTCGCGAAGGCGCCTGGGGATCGGCCGGTGGACGCGGCCGCGCTGGCGGAGGCGCTCACCCGTGCCGGCGCCGACGACTGGACGCAGGCCGACGCCCGCGGCTGGTGGAACACCACCTTCTCCCCGGCCGCTGAGCGCGACCGGACGGCGGCGCCGCCCACCGCGTTTCTGGAAGTGACCCGCTAGGCGAGCAGCTTCAGCAGGGCCTCACCGTAGGCGGCCAGCTTGGCCGGCCCGATGCCCTTGATCCTGGCCAGCTCGTCCTCTCCGGCCGGCCTGGCTGCGGCGACCGCAGCGAGCGTGCGGTCGTGGAAGATGACGTACGGCGGGACGCTTTTCCGGCGTGCCTCTTCGGTGCGCCATGCCTTGAGTCGCGCGAGCAGCACCGGGTCGGCATCGGGCTCGACGGTATTCTCCCCCGCGGTGGCGGCCCCCCTCTCCCGGCGGCGATTCGGCGCGCTGCGAGCCGGCAGCGCCAGCTCGGGCCGAGTCTCGCCCCGGGCCACCGCCCTGCCCTCGGCGGTGAGCGCCAGCACGAACGCGCCCGGTCTTCCTCCTTCGATGCCCTGACGCTCCACCAGACCCGCATCGGCGAGCACGCCCAGCAAGTCCTTCACCTGATCCAGTGCCATGGTGGAGAGCTTGCCGTAGGTGGGTATGCGGTCGAGGCCGCGGTCCAGCACCTCGCGCCCTTTGCTGCCCACCAGCACCTGGGCCACGCGCTCCACGCCGAACCGGCCGGAGAGTCGCCCCACGCCGGAGAGCGCGATCCGCACCTGGAGCAGCTCGTCGTCGTCGAGGATGCGACCTGCCCCGCGCCGCCAGCCGAGGCAGACGTCGCAGACGCCGCAGCGGGGTGCCGCCCCGCCCCGCGCACCGCCCGCGAAGTAATCGTACACGAACCGGGTGCGGCATCCGCGCGAGAAGGCGTACCGCACCATGGTGTCCAGCCGTTCCCGGTCCCGCCGCGCCTTCAGGGCCCTTCCCTCCAGGTCGAGAGGCGGTGGGCCGCTTCCCGGCGACACATCGGCGCTCTCCGCGGCGCGGCGCAGCAGCCGGGCGGCCGTGACGGCGGCCATACCGCTTGCGCCATCGCCGCCGGCCTGCTCTTCGATCTGTTCGTCGCTTGCCCCCGCCCCGAGCTGCCGCCACACGTCGCGAAATACCCCGGGTGCGGGATTGGCACCCGACATGAAGAATTCCTGGGTACGGACGTCGGCGGGGGAGAACAGCAAGGTGCACCGGGAGGGCAGGCCGTCTCGACCGGCCCGGCCCACCTCCTGATAGTAGGCCTCGATGCTGCCCGGCAACTCCGCATGGGCCACGAAGCGGATGTCGGCCTTGTCTACCCCCATGCCAAAGGCGTTGGTGGCCACGATGACGTCTACCCGCCCGGCCAGGAAATCATCCTGCGCCCGGTTACGCTCCTGGTCGCCCATGCCGGCATGGTAGCGTCCGGTGCACAGGCCCATGTCGCCCAGGATATCGCCCCACAGCTCCACCGACTTCCGGGTGGCGGAGTAGACGATGCCCGGGAGGCCGATCTCGCGAATCAGGCGCTCCAGTGCCTCCCGCTTATCCTCCCGTCCCCGGCAGCGCTCCACCGAGAGCGTCAGATTGGGCCGCTCGAAGCCGGTGACCAGCTCCAGCGGAGCGTGCAGCCCGAGCTGGTCGGCGATGTCGGCGCGCACTTCCGGCGTGGCGGTGGCGGTAAATGCCGCCGCCGGCACCCCCAGGTCGGCGCGGAAGCGCGCCAGACGCCGGTAATCCGGTCTGAAATCGTGCCCCCACTGGCTGATGCAGTGTGCCTCGTCCACCACCAGCCGCGCCGGGCCCGACCGCGCGAGCGCCGAGCGGAAGCCGCCGTGGCCCAGGCGCTCGGGCGCGACATAGATCAGCTTGAGCCGGCCCTCAGCGAGCGCGGCCTCCGCCGCCTGCCGCTCCGGTAGCGGCATGCCCGAGTGGAGCGCCGCTGCCGCGATGCCCCGGCCGCGCAGGGCGTCCACCTGGTCCTTCATCAGGGCGATGAGCGGCGACACCACGACCGTGGGGCCATCGAGCAGCAGGGCCGGAAGCTGGAAGCAGAGCGACTTGCCCGCTCCGGTGGGCATGACCGCGACGACGTCCCGCCCTTCGAGCACGGCGTGGGACGCCTCACGCTGCCCGGGGCGAAAGCTGGAGAGACCGAAGCGTTCGTGGAGCGCGCGCTCGAGCGCGTCGGCATGGACGGTGTTGGCGGGGGGAGAAGTCACCCGCGAAATCTAGCGGGGGCATGACAGCTCGTGCTGTCACGCCCCCGCCGGCCGGAGCCCAATTGCGCGGAGATCGCTGCCTCTATTGCACCCGGACGATCGCTCCCGTGGAGGGTACGCCGTTCCGGTTGAGCACGAAGAGCAGGTAATGCCCGGGAGTGGCGACATTGGCGTTGGGTGGGGCCGTGACAGTGAGGCTGCCGTCCCCCGCGGTGAAGTCGAGCGACACCGCCATCGTGTTCGCGTCGAACGCATGGGTCACCGAGCCAAGCCGGATCAGGCGCACGTGGGTGATCTGTCCGGCGGCCGGGGTGGAGACCTCGAAGCTCTGGTTGTAGCCCACGGTGGACGGGGTGGCGGAAATCGCCGGCCGGGCTCCCTTGAACAGGTAGGGCGGCTGGAAGATCTCGTGGCTTCGCCGCGCCGGGTACGGCGTCGTAGTGGCGGGGATGTTGGCGTCGCCGCTGGCGCCGTGGAGCACGGTGCCGTCCGGCATCAGGATCGAGACCGAGTGATAGGCGCGGTTGACCGCGTTGCTCGCCAGGACCGTCCAGTCGTTCGTCGCCGGGTCCCAGATCTCGGCCGCGCGCACGCCGCTGGGCTCGTCGTTGAATCCGCCGCCGCTCACTCCGCCGGTCACCAGCACCCGGCCGTCGGGCAAGACGGTCGCGGTGTGATGTCGCCGGGGCGAGCTCATGGAGCCGGCGGCGGTCCAGTTGGGTGAGCCTTGATTGAGATCGATCTTTTCGGCCGTGGCCGTCGGTGCGTTGTCCTTGGGGTCGGGTGTGTCCCACCCGGTATATCCACCGCCCCCGACATAGAGAATTCGGCCGGACTCGTACATCACCGCGGAGCCGTAGTCCCGGTTGAAGGGCCAGATGTGGGAAGGGCCGTCGGTCCAGCGCCCGCGTTCGGCGCCGACCGCACCATCAACGTCGAGCCACCGGGACCTGACCCGCTCGCCTGCCATGAAGACCCGGCCGTCGAGCGGATCGATGAAGTTCCGCGGGTAGTACGGTACCTCCACGTTGTCCGCCCCGGGCAGCTCGACCCACTGACCGTTCTCCCAGACTTCCGGGATCCGGACGACGTTCGACGCGCTGTCCTGGCCCGCCACGGTGACCATTCGGCCATCGGGCAGCGTCGTCACCGTCGGATACCAGCGGCCATGCGCCATCTTGGGAAGGCCGGGCACCCAGCTCTCGCTGTTGGGGTCGAAAATATTGGTGACGTCGAGTCCCTCGTCGTCGGCCTTGTGCCCACCGGATACCATGAGTCTGCCGTCGGCCATCAGCGCGTGGCCCGCGCAGAACAGCATCGTGTCGTTGGCGACGGTGATCGCCGCGGAGGGGCTACCGCTCGACGGATCCCACAGCCGGGGCTGGCCCATCCCACCGCCGATCTCTTCGCGGCCCCATGCCAGCAGCTTGCCCGTAGGCAGCAGCGTCATGTGAAGCGGGACGATGTTCCATGCCACCTCGGGGCCCCACTCTCCCGTCGTCGCTTCGCTCGGCAGCGCCGACACCGCGATGCTGGACGATGTGGCGCGCTCCTCGCCCGCGGTAAAGGCGATGGTGTGCGCGCCCTGGCCCTCGATTCCCAGATCGCCGAACTTCGCCACGCCGTCGGCGCCGGTGATCGCAGTCGGTTCGCCCTCGAGCGTGCCACTGCCCGACTCGATCGACGCGGTGACCGTGGCGCCCGCCACCGGGTCTCCGGATTCGGTCTGCAGTCTGACGACCGGCTGCGACGCCGCGTCGAAGACCTCACCATCGAGCGCCGATGCGGGCGGCTGGGTGACGATGACGAACGTTCCGGCCGGGGCATCGAGCGCCGTGGCGGTAAAGGTCACCGGAGACCCATCGAGCCCATCCACGACCGCGGTTGTGAGCTGCTCTCCGACCGTTGTCCCCAGCGTGCGATGCACACCGGCCGTGCCGTCGTCACCCGTCTCCACCGTCGCGTCCGACACGGTGCCGTCGCCACCGGCCTCCCACTCCACAGGCACCCCGGCCACCGGTGCTCCGTCCTCGTCCGTCACCCGGACGATCAGCAAATCGGGAAGCATGGTGCCGACCACGCCATTCTGGCCGTCGCCCGCAACCTTCCCGATCGCCGACGCCTCCGGCGGAACCACGGGACCATTGCCGCTGCACCGCAGCGTGCCCGCGGCGAGGAGAAGAACTCCAATTCGGAATTTCAGTCCGGTAGGATGCTTCATGATCCTGTCGGTTGTGGGTCTGACCTGGTCGATCGCATGGCGGCGCGTGGTCTGACCCGCAGGAAGCACGCCATTCTCAGGCCGCGAAGTTGCCACTTAAGATCTTCAGTATCGGCCACTTACGACTGTGAGGAAGATCACGTGTCGAGGGGGTGCTACGGCCGGCGAAGCTCCCGTAGGACACCGGGGCGACATGGTCGACTGCCGACCAATGCCGCCCCGGTATTCGTTGAAGTTTGCTTCACAGAGCGGGCGACCGGACTCGAACCGGCGACGTCCAGCTTGGGAAGCTGGCATTCTACCACTGAATTACGCCCGCAGAATTCGGGGAATGTTAGGCCCGCTGCCGACAGAGTCAAGCCGCGGCTACTTCCCCTCCGATGCCTCCAGAAAGCTGCGAAGATCCGGCTCGCTCACCGCCGGCTCCCCCGGCGACACGTTGTCGAGACGCCCGTCCCGCATCCATCGTTCGAGCTGGCCGACCAGATCGAAGAGATGATCGAACGAGTCCACGATGAACAGCAGCGGCTGGTAGTGGTCGATCTCGAAGTACTGGTTGATCACCCATTCCAGCTGGATGGGATAGCGCTGCACCGCGGGCGAGTCGATCGCGTGGGCGATCTCGCCGTAGGAGCTGAGCAGGCCGCTGCCGTACACCTTGAGCCCGTCGCCGCTCCGCATCAGCCCGAACTCGATGGTGAACCAGAAGAACCGCGCCATCGCCTTGAAGATGCTGCTGACCCGCCGGATCTTCTCCTGCTCGTCCTTGATCCCCGCCGCGATCGCGGCCGCGGTATGAGCGCAGTCGCCGAAGCGCACCAGGGTGTCCGCGAAGGCACGGTCGGTGTGCATCGGAACGTGCCCGGCGATGTCGTGGAAGATGTCCGGCTCAGGCAGATAGTCGAGCGAGGCGCCGTCGCGGATGGTGATGGTGGTGGGAAATTCGCGGTTTCTGAGACAATCGAAGAACAGAAAGGAGGGGACGTACCCGCTCACCGGCTTGGCCTGAAAGCCGGTGAGCGGGCTGAGAAATCGATTGACGTCCTCCAGCCTCGGCACCCGGCTGGGATCCAGACAGAGGCTGTCGATGCCCTGAAGAAACCGGGGATTCGCGTAGCGCCGCCACCGGTCTTCCATCCTGGTGAACAGCCGGCGCCACGCGTCATGGTTGCCGTCCGAATACAGCTCGTACGGCTGATGGATGTAGAGCCGGCCTTCGGCCTGGGCCTGCTCGATGAACGGCGCCCGGGTGGTGGTGAGGCCGCCGTCAGCCTGGACTCCAGCCATGATGTCCCTCCCGCTACTTCTGCTTGTACCGCCAGGCCGCGATGCCGCCACCCTGCCCCGTGGCCTTCACCTCCAGAGTCTTGCCGGCCTCGAGCGCGGGCACCTGCACGTCCTGGCTCGCGACCACCGTGCCCTTGGGGTCGAGGAACTCGACGGTGAGGGCGACCGGCGCCGGCTTGATCGGCTTGCCGGCCGCAGTCTGCGCCTCGCGTCCGGTGGCGGTGGCGGTCAGTGTCGCCGTCGTGCCGGACACCGTGAGATCGTTGACCTGGATGTCGGTCGGGAGCGCCAGCACCTTCTCCGCGACGTTCACCGCCGAATCCACCTGCTTGGACATCTTGAACCCCTCGCCCACCAGCTTGAGGGTGTTCTCGTTCAGCGGCTCCAGCGCCGCGAGGCGCTGCGCCGAGGCCAGGAGCTTCGGCCCGTCCTGAAGGGCGAGATAGGTGTTCGTCAGGTTGAACAGGGCGTCCCGGTTGTACGGCTCCGCCTCCGCCACCTTGCCGAATGCTTCCGCGGCCTCTTTGTACTTCTTGTCGTTGTAGAAGCCGACACCCACGTTCATCAGATCCGCGCTGCCCGCCCCGGCGCCGGGCGCGCCCCCGGGCGCGGCCGCCGTCCCGCCCGCCGCGACGATCTCCTGCTCCAGCTTCTGCGCCTTGTCGGTCTGGCCTTGGCGCCGATACGCGCCGGCGAGGCCACGCTTGGCCTCGATGTCGTTGGGCACCCACGTGAGATACTGCTCGAACGCCGCCGCCGCCTCGGCATCCTTTTGCGCGTTCAGAAGCAGCGCGGCGCGATTGAACGCCGACCGATTCCGGATCGTCTGCTCGGTCGTGTCCTTGGTGTTGGCCCCGGCCTCGACTGCCCGGCCGAAGTAGACCGCCGCGCTGTCGGTGGCCTTCTTCTCGTTGAACACCGACGCCGCCTGGTAGTACGGGATCGGCGACTTCCGGTAGACCGTCCCGGCCTGCTGGTAGAGCACCAGCGCAGAGTCGAGGTTCTTCTGCTCCTCGAAGCCGTTCCCGCCCTTGATGAGCGCGACCCACGCGTTGCGGCGGTACAGGTCGATCTCGGCGGCGCACGCCGGCGCCATCTTCTCCGCGCGGGAGAGCGCCGAGTCGGCACCGTAGATATCGCCGCGCTGCAGATAGATGCGCCCCAGGTAGTACCACGCCGCGGGGTTGTCCGCCTGCTTGTTCTCCTTCATCGCCTCGAGCAGGACCCGCTCACCGCTGTCGAGCGCGCGCGTCTGGTTCTCCGGGACGTCGGCTTCCACCGCGGTCTTCAGATAGGTACCGCCGCTGCTGACCTTGAAGTGGCCCGACTTCAATCCGCAGTCGGGCGCCTGATAGTTCGTCGGCATGGCCTTCGCCACCCGGTCGCTGAGCACGCGCTGCTGAGACTCGGCGGTAGTGGCGGCGAGAGGCAGAAGCAGAACGGCCGACGCGATGATCGCTTTCACTCTTCACGACTCCTTGTTCGGGGTCACGGCCTTGGCAGCTGTGTCGTAGCTCACCAGGCGGAGTGCCCGCTGGTGCAAGTCCCTTGCCACCTCGTGGGCGGGGCGGCCGGTGCGTTGCGCCACCGCCGCCACGTCGTCGTACTCCGGCTTTACACGCGGACCGTCGGGTCCATCCAAGACCTTCACCCGCACGTCGATCCCTTCGCCCGTGTCGAGCTTCAGCTCGCGGCGCGCCAGCGTGAAGCGCTCCGCCGTCTGTCGGCGGATGCCCGCGGTGGTGCTGTGCCGCAGCAGGGCCTCGGACACCCGGTCGGCCTCCGCGGGGGGCACCACGACCTCCACCCGGAAACCGATCCGGCCCTTCTTCATCTGCGTCGCCCACATCTGGACATCCAGTGCGCCTGCTCCGAAGAGCGCGTCGCGGAGCGGCTCCAGATACTCCGGGCTCAGGTCGTCGAGATCCGTGGCGAGCACCACGACCTCGCCGGCCTCGCGAGCGGGCTCTGCCAGGATGAGCCGGAGCGCGTTGGGATACCCTTCCGGATCGCGTCCGCCCGCGCCCCATGCGCTCGCGCTCGCGACGCGCCACCGAGCGGGTGGAGGGCCGGCCGAGAGCACGCGGAGCAGTACGGCGCCGGTCGGTGTCGTCGCCTCACCCACGACCGGACCGGCGGTCACGATCTCCATACCTTCGAGCAGCACCGCCGTGGCCGGCGCGGGCACCGGAATCGCGCCGTGCGCCGCGCGCACCCAACCGCTCCCCACGGCGACCGGCCGATGATGGATGCGGTCGATGCCGAGCTGCTCGAACCCCTCGATGCCGCCGACGACGTCCACCAGCGCGTCCATGGCACCCACCTCGTGCAGCGCGACCTCCTCCGCCTCGACCCCGTGGATCTTCCCCTCCGCCTCCCCCAGCAGCCGGAAGGCCCGGACCGCCCGCTCGCGCACCCACGGCGACAGCGGGGCACGCTCCAGGATCCGGACCAGCTCGCCCACGTGACGATGGGGAGCGTGGTGATGATCGTGGGAATGGGGGTGGCTGTGGGGCTGATGGATGAGGTCGCTGGGTGCTTCGTGACTGCCGTCGGCGAGGACGACATTCACCTTGGTCGCGCGAAGACCGCAGCGATCGACTTGCTCGACGTGAACGCCGACGCCGGACAGCCCCAAACGATCGGGGATGCCTTGGATCCATCGCGGGGACGCGCCTGCCGCGACGAGGGCGCCAAGCAGCATGTCCCCGCTGATCCCGGCCGCCGGATCCAGAATGGCAAAACGTCCATCTGACATAGACTTATAAATATGGCCGCAATCGCCCTCTCAGGCAAATCCCCGAGGTGCCGCGCCAACCCGCCACGGAATCAGGACTTGAGTCGTTCCTCCATCTCGTCCAGGCTCCGCGGCCAGTCCTGCCGAAGCAGTCGGGAGAGCCCCCGGTCGGCCAGGAGCCTCCCCTCCGTCTGACAAGACGGACAGTAGTTGGTCTCGTTCTCAGCGTATCGGATACGCTGAATGGGTGTCCCGCAAACAGGACATGGCTGACGGAATCGCCCGTGGACGGCCATGCCTTCCCTGAAGGCCGTGACCTTCTCCGGGAAGCCGTCGCCGGTCTGTTGTCGCAGCCGTTCGGTCCATTCGGTCAGGACCGTCAGGACGGCCTCGCGGAGCCGCACCGCTTCCTCCTCGCCGAGCTGGCGGGTGAGTCGGAGCGGGGAGAGCCGCGCCCGGTGCAGGATCTCGTCGGAATAGGCATTGCCCATCCCGCTGAACAGCCGGGGGTCGGTGAGCGCGCGCTTGAGCGTGTGATTCTCGAGCCGCAGTCGCTCCACGAACTCCTCCCGGGTCGCGTCGAGCGGCTCGAGCCCGCCGCGCTCGAACGGGGCGAGTCCCGCGGCGCCCGCGACCACGTGCAGCGAGGCACGCCGTTTCGACCCGGCCTCGGTGAGGAGCAGCGTGCCGTTCTCGAAGTCGAGCGCGGCGAGCCCGATCTTGCCAGGCGCCTTCGCCCCTGCGGCGGCCCAGCGGAGCCGGCCGGCGATCATGAGGTGGATGACGATGAACAGATCGTCGTCCAGACCCAGCACCAGCCGCTTGCCCATGCGCCGCAACACCGTCACTCGGCGGTTCGCTACCTCCGAGACGGGTGGATCCACCGTCCGGAGGACGAACGGACTCGTCACTCTGAGGCCGTCCAGCCGGCGGCCGAGAACGCGGCGCTCCAGCGCCTCCAGGTACACCACGACATCTGGAAGCTCCGGCACTCAGACCCGGGTCTGAAGGTGCTCGAGCACCCGCTCGGCCAGCCGAGTGGAGAATCCCGGCACGGTCGCCAGCTCCGAAACCGACGCGGACTTCACGCCCGCAAGGCTTCCGAATCGTTCCAGCAGCAGGCGCCGCCGGCGGGGGCCGACCCCGGGAATGTTGAGCAGCTCGGAGGTGATGGTCCGCTGGGTGCGGCGCTTGCGATTGTAGGCCAGTCCAAACCGGTGCGCCTCGTCGCGGATGCGCTGAAGCAGCCGCAGGGACGGACTGCGCCGTGAGAGCCGAAGGCAGTCGGGCCGTCCCGGCAGGAAGACTTCCTCCTCCCGCTTGGCCAGGCTGGCGAACTGGAGGTCGGTGAAGCCGAGTCGCTCCGCCGCTTCCAGCGCGGCGTTGAGCTGCCCCTTGCCGCCATCGATGAGAATCAGCTCGGGAACCGGGAGCTGCTCGTCGCGGCGGCGGGTGAGGTATCGGCTGACGACCTCCTGGATCGCGGCGAAATCGTCCTGCTGGCCGGGGCCTTCGATCTTGAACTTGCGGTACTCGCTCTTGCGTGGTCGCCCGGCCTCGAACCAGACCAGCGACCCGACCGTGTCCTTGCCCTGGTTGTGCGAGATGTCGATGCAGACCAGGCTGCGCGGTACCGAGCTGAGACCGAGATCGCGGCCGAGGGCGTATACGGGATCTTCCGCCCGCTCCTCGGTCTCGAACGATTCGATCCGGAGACTCTCGAGCAGATGGCGCGCGTTGTGGTCGGCCAGCTCGAGCCACCGCTGCGCGGTGCCCCGCTGCGGCACGATCCAATCGGAATCCGGCAGCAACTCCCGGAGCGCGTCCCAGTCGTCCGGCGGGAACGGCAGCACGATACGCCGGGCGCGCGCCTCCGCCGGGACGTAGTAGCGAACCAGGAAGGCGCTCAGGATCGCAGGGTCCCGCTCCTCCTCGACTCCTTCGAGAAATCGATGCTCCCGCCCCACTACCCGGCCTTCACGGACCCGGATCAGCACCGCGGCGGCATCGTCTCCATCCCGGGCGAAGCCGATCGCGTCGGCGTCACCCGTGCCGATGACCTCGACCGCCACCGGCTCCTCGAGTTTCTCCAGCCACCGAAGCGCGTCGCGCAGCTCCTTCGCCCGCTCGTAGTTCTCGTGCTCGCTGGCGGCGAGCATCGCGTCCCGCACCCTGCCTCGCAGGTCACCGGTCTTACCCTCGAGGAACTGCAGCACGTCGTCCACCATACGCCGGTAGTCCGCCTGGTCCTGCCAGCCGACGCACGGCGCCTGACACCGGCCGATATGATAGTCCAGACAGGGACGCTCCCGTCGATCCTGGGGCAGCACGTCGTGACAGCTCCGGACGGTGTACAACCGCCGGATGATCGCGAGGGTTCGACGCAGCTGGCCGACGTCGGTGTAGGGTCCGAAGTACCGGGCGCCCGGGATGTTGCGCCGGCGGGTCACCAGGACGCGGGGAAACGGCTCGGCCAAGGTCACCGCGATCGACGGGTAGCTCTTGTCGTCCTTGAGGCGGACGTTGAACCGGGGGCGGTATTCCTTGATGAGATTGTTCTCGAGGATGAGCGACTGCGCCTCGCTCGGCACCACGATGGTCTCGACGTCCGCGATGAGCCGCTGGAGAAGCTGATTCCGGGCGCTGGTCGTGAAGTCGGTAGCGAAGTAGCTCCGCACCCGGCTCCGGAGCCGCTTCGCCTTCCCGACATAGAGCACATCGCCCGCGGCGTCCTTCCAGAGATAGACGCCGGGGCCCTCGGGCAGGGTGTCGAGCTTGCGTTGAAGCTGGTCGGGGAGACCCGGGATAGTCACGAAGGGAAATTTAACGGGACCGCGGCCGCCTCACCCCACCCGGAGCAGCCTCCGGGCCTGCGGCACGCCGAGTATCGCCGCTCCGGCCAGGTATGCCGCCCCAAAGGCTCCGAGCACGAGGGCCGCCGCCGGGATGGGGGGCAAGGGAGGGAGCGCGGAACGGACCAGCCACCCACCCCCCGCCGCGGTGAGGGCCGCGGCCCAGAGCCTCGCGAGCGATCCCCAATCCAGCGTGGTCACCCCGATCCTCGCGCTCAGCGCCCGGCGGAGCAGCCGGTACTCGACGGCCGCAGCGAGCCCCGACGCCAGCGTGATTCCGGCCGCGCCCCACCGGGCATCGAGCCCGAGCGCGGGTGGCAGGTGCAGAGCGAGTCCGTAGCCCAGCGCCACGCCGAGGGTCACTCGAATGAGGGCGATACGGAGCGGCGTGCGGGTATCGTGAAGGGCGTAGAGGGCCGACGAATACAGCCGCCCCAGGGTGGACGGGAGCAGGCCGATCGATGCCGCCGCGAGGATGACCCAGACATACTCCGTCATATCGCGGGTGAACTCGCCCGACTGGTAGAGCGCACCGGTGACGACATCGCCCAGCGCGACGAACCCGACGACGGAGGGCACGACGAAGAACGCGATCTGCCGGAGGCCGGCCTCGAGTCGCCGCCGCAGGAAGCCGGCCCGTTCCGCCTCGGTGCCGGTGGCGCTCGCCATCTCGGGCAGCTCGGCAGCCGACACGGACATGCCGAAGAGGCTGACCGGCAGGGTATAGAGCACCTGCGCGTAGGACACGGCAGCCACGGCGCCCGTGGGAAGCAGGCTCGCGAGTACCGTGTCCACGTACGCGCTCACCTGGACCACACCGCGGCCGAGGAAGACCGGCAGGAAGTTCCCGATGACGGTCCGCACGGGAGGGCCGAGCAGCGGCCCGGTGCGCAGCCCGCCGAGCAGACCGAGCACAGTCGGCAGCTGCACCGCGAACTGCAGCAGGCTGCCCACCACCGAGCCCCATGCTGCGATCATCGCCAGGTCGTACTGGCCGGCCTCGCCGCCGTACACGACGAGCGCCGCGATGATCGCCAGGTTCCACACCACGGGCGCGACATAGGACAGAAAGAAGCGGCGGTGGCTGTTGAGAACGCCCAGGCACCACGCCGAGAGGACCAGCAGACCCGCCCCGGGGAACAGGATCCGCACCAGCCGGGTGGTGGCCTCGCGCTTCTCGCCCTCGAAGCCGGGAGCGATGACGGCGATCAGCCACGGCGCCAGCAGGATGCCGGCCAGGACCAGCAGCGATACGGTGAGCGAGAGCAGGGCTGCCACCGCCGCTGCCGTCCGGGACGCCTCATCGCCGCGGTCGCGCGCCCGCAGGCCGGCGTAGACCGGGATGAACGAGGCGGAGAGTACGCCCTCGCCGAACAGATTCTGCAGGAAGTTGGGGATCCGGAAGGCGGCGTTGAACGCGTCGGCCGCGTCGGAGGTGCCGAAGTAATGCGCGAAGACTCGATTGCGGACGAGGCCGATGATCCGGCTCAGCAGGATTCCCGCCGCGACCCGGACCGCGGGCCGGGGCGCACGGCCCTCGGGAGTGCTCAGGCGGGTGGCCGTGGAAGCGTCGAGCGAGTCGGGCCGTCGGACAGCAGGCGCTGCAGAAACTGGTTCTCGTCCTGCAACGTCTGCACGCTCTTGTTGAGGTCGTCCACCTCGGCCTCGAGCAGATCGACCTTGCGGGCCAGCTCGTCGAGGCCGGGCGGGACATCGCGCGGCCCCTCCAGCCGCCGGGCCAGCGCCCGGCCGATCGGCGAATCGACGACGATACCCATGATGGGAATGAGCAGCGCCACGAGGAGGATGAGCGCGATCACCGACATGGGTTCGAGTCTAAGACCGCGCCGACGCCCCTTCAAGGGCGCCGGCATACCACGACTCGATGGCCTCGCCCAGATCGGTCACGAGGGCGGGCCCGTAGCGGCTGATGAACGGCGCCACCGTCAGGACCCGCTCCTGCGGCTTCCCTCCGGGCTGGACGGCGGTCCGAGCCCTGGCGATCTGGCTCAGCTCCGTCTCCTGTCGCCGCTTCAGGTGCTGGACCAGCTTCTTCTCGACCTCCTGGGTGCCGGCCAGGGCCTGATTTCGCGCGCCCTGCACCGGCCGCACCAGCGTGGGGTCGATCTCGGCCGCGCCGCGCTCGATCGTGGCATACTCGGACTCCAGGGCCTCACGAAGACGCTCCAGCGCGACCCGCGTCTCGGCCGGGAGGTGAGAACGGACCAGCCTGGACTCGAGGACGCCCGGCGGGCCGAGCAGATCGGGCAGGTCGAGGCCGAACTTTTCCAGGACGCGGTCGACTCGGGGCTCCACCAGGACACCCGACCATCGCGGCAGCGGCCGCTGCGGCACGACGCCGAGCCGCCGGTAGATCGGCGGGGTCAACGCCAGATAGCGCAGCTCCGCCGGCCCGCCGAGGTAGGCCACCGTCGGCAGGAGGGCGCTCTCGATGACCGGACGGAGCAGCACGTTGGGCGAGAGCCGGGTGGGCTCGGACTCCGCGATCCGGCGCAGCGCGGGAAGATCGAACCGCTCCCTGCCCCGGCGCGTGACGAATCCACCGTCGGCGGCCACCAGACGGTCGCGGCCCTGGGCCCCTTCCAGCATGACGAGCGCCGCACCGTCGCCCAGCACCACCCCGGAGGTCCTCGCGGCCTGGCCCGCCGCCTCCGCCTGTCGCTCGAGATCGGCGTCGATATCGGCGGCCCGCTCCAGCGCGCGGAGGACGAGCGGTGCTGCCGCCCGCTTCACCGCCGGATGCGTGCTGTCGAAGCAGACGATGCCGGCCGGGGCGAGCAGCTCGGCCATCGCGCCGGCGAAGGCCGCGGCGACGGTGGCCTCGGGCCGGTAGTGCCGGGCAAGCCAGGCGAGCGTTTCGTCACGGAACTCGGACGCCGGCAGGCTGGCCTCGAGTGCCGCGAGCGCGACGGCGACACCCTCGCCGAGCGGCTGGCGATACATGGGCGTAAGGGGAGCCTCGGGCGGACGGGGCGGGAGCGCGGCCGAGGCGAGCGAGCCGTCCGCGGTGAGCCACGCGGCCTCGCTCGCCTCGGCGAAGTCGTGATCGTCGCCGGCCACCCAGAAGATGGGCACCACCGGCCGCCCCCACTGGCGCTCCAGCACCCGCGCGAGGGCGGCGGTGGAGAGCGCCTTGTGCACGGTGTAGAGCGCGCCGGTGAAGAGCCCCGGCTGCTGCCCGCTGGTGACCGCCAGGGCACCGGGCTCGCGCAGCCGCTCCAGCGCCGCCTCGGTGGTTGCCGAAGGGACGAACGCCTGCTCCAGCGAGGGGTCGAGGCCGCCGTCGCGGGCCGGCGGAAGCACGAGTGGCGCGTCGAGCGGCGTCGGAACGAATCGGAAGCTCATGCGACCGAGCCGGCGAGGATGGTGCGCGGCGATCCCGGACGGAGCGGCGCCGCGTCGTAGTCGCCGAAGCGGTGGCGCACCTCGATGCCGGCATCGCCGAGCATGGCGGCGATCTGCGCCGGCTCGAACAACCGCACCCGCTCCGAGAATTTCCGGCCGGCCGGCGTCACGATGGACTTGCAGACGTACCGTCCGTCGGCCGAGACGGAGCGTGCTACCTCCACCTCGCCGCCCCGCACCGCCACCTTTTCCTTCGGTGTCAGCCGGGCACGCACCTCGCCCGCGTTCAGGAAGTCGATGACGAACCAGCCGCCGGGCCGCAGCGTCCCCGCCATCTCGCGCAGTGCTCCGGCATGCTCCTCGTCGTGCTGGAAATATCCGAAGCTGGTGAAGAGGCTGACGGTCAGATCCATGCTGGCGGGGCGGATGGGGAGGCGGCGCATGTCGGCTCGAACCAGGGGCGCGTCGGTTACGCCGCGCGCGACGCGGAGCAGCGTGAGCGACAGATCGAGTCCCACGCAGCGGGCGCCGATCCGGCGGAACGCGCGAGCGTGGCGCCCGGCACCGCATCCGACGTCGAGCACCCGCCAGTCGGGCCGAAGCCCCGTCGCCTCGGCCACGAGGGCGACCGCACGGTCGGCTTCCGCCTGGTCCCGATGCGGATAGAGCTGAAGGTATTCCTCACCGAACCATTCCTCGAACCATTCCGGCATCGGGTGTCAGGGTCGTCCTTTGTGGTACGGCTCGCCGCGAAGAATCGTGAACGCCCGGTAGAGCTGCTCGACGACGATGACGCGGGCCAGCTCGTGCGGCAGAGTGAGGGGCCCGAGACTCCACCGAACGGCCGCCGACGCGAGCAGCGCGGGAGCGAGCCCATGCGAGCCGCCGATGAGGAAGGCAACGGGCCTGGCCGCGACTCTCCAACCCTCCAGCCGCGCCGCCAGTTCCTCGCTGGTCCAGGCTGAGCCTTCCCGAGCCAGCGCCACTACTGTCGCGCCGCCCGGCATCCTGGCCTGCAGCCGGCGGGCTTCTTCCTCGCGCCGGGCGTTCGTCGTAGGCGCCCGGCTCGCCTCTTTCACCTCCACCTCGGTCACCTTGACGGACCTTCCCAGCCGCCGCAGGTAGTCGTCGCACGCCTCGCGATAGGAGGGCCGGAGACGGCCGACGGCGAGGAGATGGAAATGCACTTACGCGTACATCCCCCGCAGCCGGTGCACCGCGGCGACCCGCTCGATCGCCAGCATGTAGGCGCCGATCCGGAGATTGATCCCGTGCCGGCCGGCCATGCTGGCCACTTCCTCGAACGACTCGACCATGATCCGCTCCAGCCGCTGGTTGACCGTTTCCTCGTCCCAGAAGTATCCGCCGCGGTCCTGCACCCACTCGAAGTAGCTCACGGTCACCCCGCCGGCGTTGGCGAGAATGTCGGGAATGACGAAGACCCCATTCTCCTCCAGAATCTTGTCGGCCCCCGCCGTGGTCGGTCCGTTGGCGCCTTCGCAGATGATCCGCGCCCTGATCGATTTCGCGTTGTGGCTGGTGATCACGTTCTCCATCGCGGCTGGGACCAGCACGTCGCAGTCGATGGTCAGCAGATCCTCGTTGCTGATGTGGTCGGCTTCCTTGTAGTCCTTGAGGAATCGCTTCTGGCGGGTGTGCTGGAGCACGTCGCGGACCCGGAGGCCCTTCGGATTGTAGATGCCCCCCGACTTGTCGCTCACCGCCACGACCATCAGGCCGAGATTCTCCATGAGCTGAGCCGCGACCGACCCCACGTTGCCGAAACCCTGGATGGCGACCCGGGTCCCCTCGATCGGCATGCGCAGACGCTTCAACGCCTCACGGGTGACCAGCATGCAGCCTCGGCCCGTCGCCTCCCGACGGCCGAGCGAGCCGCCCATTTCGACCGGCTTGCCGGTGACCACCGCGGTGACGGTGTGGCGCTTGTGCATGGAGTACGTATCCATGATCCACGCCATCACCCGCTCGTTGGTGTTCACGTCAGGGGCCGGCACGTCGGAGTCGGGCCCCAGCGTGTCGATGATCGCCGAGGTGTAGCGCCGGGTGATGCGCTCGAGCTCCGCGTTGGACAGCTGGAACGGGTCGCACGCCACCCCGCCCTTCGCCCCGCCGAAGGGGATGTTGACCACCGCACACTTCCAGGTCATCCACGCCGCCAGCGCGGTCACCTCGTCGAGCGTGACCGCGGTGTCGAACCGAATCCCGCCTTTCGCGGGGCCCCGGGACGTGTTGTACAGCACCCGATAGCCGGTGTAGACGTCCACCTCACCGCTGTCTCGCAGGATGGGCACCGAGACGATGATCTGCTTCTCCGGCGCCCGGAGCACCTTGTAGAGGCCGGGGTCGAGGCTCAGCCGCTGCGCGGCGTAGTCGAAGCGCGACATCATCGCCTCGAAGGGGTTTCCCTCGCCGAGCAGGGCGCTGTCCTTGTCGGGTCGGATGACGTCTTGATTGCTGCGCGACACGGTGGTCATAGACGAGGTGGTTTGTCCGGGTTGGTGTTACAGTCGTTCGATGGGAGTGACGACGGCATCCAGCGCGGCCTCGATCCGCTGGCCGCCCTCCTCCCACTCGAGATCGAGGAGCGCGACGAGCGGCTCGGGAACGGCGGCAGGCCAGCGGTCGCGAAGCTTGACCGCATCCTTCTGGGTGATGACCACGTGATCGGCCCGCCGCGCCGCGTGCGCGAGCCAGGCGACGTCCTCGTCCCGGTAGTCGTGGTGGTCCTTCCAGGTGGCGACCTGCACCGCCGCGCCGGTGAGCTTGACCTGGGCGACGAACGCGTCGGGGTCCGCGATGCCGGACGCGGCCACCACGCGCTTGCCGGCCAGCGCCGCCGCGGGGGCGAGCGTGCCGCTCACCAGCCCTTCGAGCGACCTGAGGCCGAGATGGGCGATCGCGACCGGTCCCTGCACCCGGCCCTCCAGCTCCTGGGCGAGGGCATGAGCGGCCTCCCGCGTCGCCCGCTTCCGGGTGACGATCACCGCATCGGCGCGGTCCAGCGCCTTCCAGCTCTCCCGCCACGGTCCGGCGGGGAGCGACCAGCGGACCGCCCTGGTGGTTTCCGCACTCATGACCAGGATGTTGAGGTCGCGGCGGACGTCGAGACGCTGGTAGGCGTCGTCCAGCACCAGGACCTGCGCTCCGTTGGCCAGCGCCCGCTCGGCGCCCGACGCCCGATCCGGGTCCGCGATCACCACGGCACCGGGAACGGCGTGCTGGTGCACCAGCGTTTCGTCGCCGCCGTACCCGCGCAGCAGGATACCGGGTGCGAAGCCGGACTCGATGTAGTGCCGGGCGATCCAGATGGCGATCGGCGTCTTGCCCGATCCGCCGACGGTGAGGTTGCCGACCGCGACCGAGGGGAGCGGCAGGTCGCGCACCGGGAGCCAGCCGCGACGATACGCGAGGCCGCGCACGGCCATCGCCCCGCGCCACAGCCCGGACGCCGGCAGGAGCGCGAGGCGCGCCAGCCGCGCGTCGGCCCGGCCGCTGGTCCAGAGCCAGCGCATTACCCGGTGGGAATCGCCCCGCCGCGTCATCCACCCGTCTCCGCGATCTCCGCCAGCCTCACCCCGGCCTCCCTCAGCCCTGTCGCGAGTCCTCCGTCGCCCGGCTCGACCTCGAACGGGCGACCGTAGACGACGGTGACCCTGGCCGCGGGCTTGGGAATCAGGAATCGGTCCCAAGAATCTAACCGCCACGCCCGGTCGGCCCGGGCGTGGATCGGGACGATCACGCCTCCGCCCCGCTGGGCCGCGGCGACCACCCCCGGCTTGAGCGCTCGCCGGGGGCCCCGCGGCCCGTCCGGGGTGAACGCCACCGACCGCCCGGCCCGGAGCTCACGTACCGCCCCCAGCAGCGCCCGCGCCGCCCCGCGCGAGCTCGAGCCACGCACCGCGCGGTAGCCGAGCTTCAGCGCGAAATCCGCCAGGTACTGGCCATCGCGGTTCTCACTCACCACGATGGCGATGCCCTGGCGACGGTGGTGCCACAGCAGCGGCAGCAGCGCCTCATGCCACAGCAGGAACACGTGGGGGCGCTTCGTCTCGTACAGGGGGCGCCATCGGTCCTCGTGCTCCGTCCGCACCCGCCAGGTGCCGGCCAGCAGCCGCATGACCGGCGCGGCGACCGCTCGCGCGGCCGCAGGCGGTACCCTGAGTCTCACGCGCCGAGCAGCTCGCCGGCGAGTGCCACCACCCGCGTCGTCGCGCCCGGCTCGCCCAGCCGGCGGCGCACCAGCGCGAACCCTTCGTGCTGGGCGACGGTACGCGGGTCGCGCGGGTCCAGCAGCGGCCGGAGCGCGTCGGCCAGGGTCGCGGCATCTGCGCGGTCCTGGAGCAGCTCGGGCACCACCTCGCGCTCGGCCACCAGATTCACCAGGCTCACCCATTCGACGGTGCGGACCCGCTGGAATACCCGGTAGGTGACGGGGTGCACCTTGTACGCCACGACCATCGGCGTGCCCGCGAGCGCGGCTTCCAGCGTGGTGGTGCCCGATTTGACCAGCGCCGCATCGGCGGCCGCGAGCAGCCGCGAGGGATCCCCACGCACGATCTCGGCGGAGCCGGGATCGGGATACTCTCCCCACTCGGTTCCCGCCACGATGACGCGGTCGCAGCGCGACTCCCGCAGCAGCCGGGCTCCCGCGTCGCGGAACGGCACCCAGAGCCGGCGGATCTCCTGGGCCCGGCTCCCCGGAAAGAGACCCAGCACGGTGCTTCCCGGCGGGATGCCCAGGCTCTCCCTGGCGGCGGCCCGGCTGGGCGACGGCGACCGGTCCACCAGCGGGTGCCCCACGTAATCGCTGCGCAGGCCGAGCCGGCCGAAGAACGGCTGCTCGAAGGGCAGTACGACCGCGAGCCGATCCACCGCGGCCGCCAGCCGGCGCGCCCGCTCGGGCCGCCACGCCCAGAGTTGTGGCGCGATGTAATACAGCACCTTGGTGCGCGCCGCCCGGGCCGCCTCGGCGACCCGCAGGTGAAAACCGGGGTAGTCGATCAGGATCACCAGATCGTAGCGTCCGGCCCGGAAGTCCTGCCGCAGGGAGCGGAGCAGCCGCCAATGCGCGCCCAGCTTGCTCACGATCTCGACCACACCGAACGCCGCGAGGCCTTCCATCGGGTAGCGGAGGGTGGCGCCGGCCTGCGCCATCCGCGGACCGCCGAGCGCCTCGATCGCCGCATCGGGATAGCGCTCCCGCAGGGCGCGCACCACGCCCGCCCCGTGGAGATCGCCGGACGGCTCGCCCGCGGAGACGAAGATGCGCGGGCCGGCGCGCGCGATCATCCCGCCGCTGGCGCGGCGAGAGGCGCGGTCTGCACGACGGCCGCGACGCGGAGGGCGAGCGCGAGGGCGGCCCGACCCTCGGCACCGCCCACCACGACCTCGCGGTCACCCCGGACCGCATGCACGAAACTCTGGAGCTCGAGACCGAGCGCGTCGGCCTCGGGCGCCTGCAGCACCAGCCGCTCGACCACGTCGGAGAGTTGGGCCCCGGTGCCCGGCCGCCAGTCGCTCCGGAGGCGCATGAACTCGCCGCCGCCCGCCGCCAGGTCGAGCGACAGGTATCCGTTGGGCTGGAAGAGCCGCATGCGGCGGATCCGCTCGCGGGACACCCGGGAGGCGGTGGCGAGGGCCACCGCACCGTTGGCGAACTCGACCCGTGCATTCGCCATGTCGAGGTGGGAAGAGAGCACCGAGAGGCCGGAGGCGCGTACCTCGGTGGCCTCGGCGCCGCCGGTCAGGTGCAGCACCAGGTCGAGGTCGTGGATCATGAGGTCGAGCACCACGGCGACATCGGTGCCGCGGGGCTGGAACGGTGCCAGCCGCTGGCTCTCGATGTATCGCGGGCCGTCGAGGTACGGCTCGGCGGCGCGGATCGCGCGGTTGTACCGCTCGATGTGACCGACCTGCAGTTGCACCCCGCTCCGCGCCGCGGCGGCGATCAGAAGGTCCGCCTCGTCGAGGGTCGCCGCGAGAGGCTTCTCCATCAGCACCGGTACGCCCCGCTCCAGCGCGCAGAGCCCCACCTCCGCGTGAGCCGGGGTCGGAACCGCGACGGTGACCGCCTCGACCCGGGCGAGGAGCGAGTCGAGGTCGCACGCCTCGGTGCCGAGCTCCGCGGCCACGGTCCGGGCGCGCTCCGGATCGATGTCGGTGACCCCGACCAGGCGGGCGCCGTCGAGTTGGGCCAGGTGCCGGGCGTGGTGCCGGCCGAGCGCGCCGACGCCGACGACTCCGACCGGCAGCAGCGGGCTCACGCCGGCACACCTCGCTCGGAGGACTCGACGAAATCGAGGAAGACCTCGACCTCGGGCAGCGGGGGCAGGTCGGCTCGCGCCCGCTCCAGTGCCTGGGAGAGGTTGAGATCCGAGTTGAAGAACAGGCGGTAGGCGCGCTTCAGCGCCGCGATGGTCTCGCCTGAAAAGCCGGCCCGCTGGAGCCCGATGGAGTTGAGTCCGTACAGCTCCATCGGGTTGCCCACCGCCTTCACGTAAGGCGGGATATCCTGGTTCACCCGCGAGCCTCCACCCACGAAGGCGTACGTCCCGATGGTCACGAACTGATGGATGGCGTTGAGTCCGCTCAGCACGGCGCGGTCATGGATGGTGACGTGACCGGCACACTGGGTGCCGTTGGCGATGGTCACCTGATCGCCCACATGGCAGTCGTGCGCCAGGTGGACGTAGGTCATGATGAAGCACTGGGCGCCGACGACGGTGCGGTAGGTGGCGGAGGTCCCGCGATTGATGGTGGAGTACTCCCGGATGATGGTGCCCTCCCCCACCTCGACCCAGGTCTCTTCGCCCTGGAACTTCAGGTCCTGCGGATCGCCGCCGAGGATCGAGCCGTCGCCGACGCTGACCCCGGCGGCCAGCTTCACATTGCGCTGGAGGCGGACGCGGGGCCCGAGCCGGCAGCCGTCGCCCACCGTCACACGAGGACCGACCATCACCCAGGGGCCGATCTCGACCCCGACGCCGAGCTCGGCGCCGGGATCGATGATGGCCGTCGGGTGGACGGTGGTGGTCACCGATCCACCACGCGGGCCATCATCTCCGCTTCCGCGACCACATTGCCGTCCACGTAGGCCATGCCTTTCATGCGGCAGGTGCGGCCGCGGTTCTGCACCATCTCCAGCTCGCAGCGCAGCTGGTCTCCCGGGAGCACCGGCCGGCGAAACTTCACGTTGTCGAGCGACATGAAGTACACGACCTTCTGGTCGGGATCCTCGATGGTACCGAGGAGCAGCATGCCGCCGACCTGCGCCATCGCCTCGATGATCAGCACGCCGGGCATGATCGGATGGCCCGGGAAGTGGCCCTGGAAGAACGGCTCGTTGATGGTGACGTTCTTGATCCCCACGATCCGCGTGGTCCCTTCCACCTCGATGATGCGATCCACGAGGAGGAAGGGATAGCGGTGCGGAATCACATCCAGGATCCTGCCGATGTCCATCGCGACGCCTCCGACGCGCTGTCCGGTCCGGCGGAGCCAACGGGCCAGCGCGATATTGCCCTGGTGGCTCGGCTTGCTCGCGACCACGTGCGCTTCGATCCGTCCGCCGACCAGCGCGAGATCGCCCAGAATGTCGCCCGCCTTGTGGCGCACGAACTCGTCGGGCCACCGCAGCTCGCCCCCGACCAGACCGTGGTCGGAGAGTATCAGGGTCGAGTCCAGGTCGGCACCCTTGGCGAGGCCCCGGGCCCGCAGTAGGTCCGCCTCGCGGACGAAGCCGAAGGTCCGCGCCGCCGCCAGATCCCGGGCGAAGGCGTCGGGCGTGATGTCGTAGCTCCCCGACTGACGGCCGATGAGCGGATGGGCCCATTCGATCGTGGTGGTGAGCCGCAGCCCCGAGGCGGGCGCCACGACGTAGGTGGAGTCGCCTTCGGTGAGCTGGAACGGGGCCAGGACCTTGTAGAGCACGGGGTCACCCGGCTGGTCGGCGATGCCCGCCTGCTGAAGCGCCGTAAGGTAAGGCTGGAACGATCCGTCGCCGATCGGCGGCTCGGGGCCGTCCAGCTCGACGATCAGATCGTCGAGCTGGAGCGCGGCAGCCGCAGCGAGCAGGTGTTCCACGGTCTCGACGGTCCCGGGTGACTCCCCCAGGGCGGTGCGCCGCTCGGTGGAGCGAACGTGCGAGAGCCGCGCGGGCACCTCCGGCACGCCGGCGAGATCCACCCGGCGGAAGACGATCCCCTGCCCCGGCGCGGCGGCCACGCACCGGGCGGTGACCCGCTGGCCGGTGTGGAGACCGATGCCCTCGATAGTGGCTTCGCGCGCCAGCGTCCGCCTAGGCATCCCGTCGCCTCTCCGCCACCAGGTTCTCGAGGTCCCCGACGATCGGGGCCAGCCGGTACAACGCCGCCTGGGCCCGCAGCACTTGCCGGTTGGGACGCGCCGGATGACCGCTGAACACCGACCCGGCCGGCACGTTTCCGATCACCGCGCTCTTGGCCGCGACCTGGACCCGATCCCCGATCGTGAGGTGGTCGGTGACGCCGACGTGCCCCGCGAGGATCACGTCGTTGCCCAGCCGAGTGCTCCCCGCCACCCCCACGCCGGCCATCAGCAGGCAGCGCTCGCCGATTCGCACGTTGTGACCCACGTGCACCAGGTTGTCGAGCTTGGTGCCCTGGCCGATCACGGTGTCGTCGAGGCTGCCGCGGTCCACGCATGAGTTGGAGCCGATTTCCACATCGTCGCCGAGGATGCAGCTGCCGACATGCGGAATCCGCTCGTGCCCCGAGCCGCGGGAAAGATACCCGAACCCGTCGCCCCCGATCACCGCCCCGGCCTTGAGAATCACGCGCCGCCCGATACGGGCGCCGGGATAGCATACCACTCGGGCGTCCATCCGGCTGTCTTCTCCCACGACGACGCCGGCGCCGAGGGAGACTCCCTCCGCCAGCTGGCAGCGGTCGCCCAGCTGCACGCCCCGCCCCAGTACCACGAAAGGGCCGATCGTGACGTCGGCGCCGAGCCGGCAGTCGGGGCCGATGCGCGCGGTGGGATCGACGCCCGGCGAGCGGGCGGTGGGCGGGAACAGCCGAGGGAGCACACGGACCATGGCGCGGTAGGGATCGTTCACCACGATGCGGGCGGCGGGTCCCGCGGGCGATCCTTCGAGGGACGGTGGCAGCAGCACCGCCGCGGCGCGGGAGGCCGCCAGGGCGGCCGCGAAGTGGGGAGACACCGCGAGGGTGAGCGTGCCGGGGCCCGCGCGGTCGATCGGGGCGACGCCGTTGAGACGTACCTCCCCATCGCCAAGCAGGCGGCCGCCGACGAAGTCGGCGACCGCCTGCGCGGTGAGCCCTTCCGACGTCACGCGGTCAGCTGCCGGATTTGAGCTGCTGAACGACGCGCTGGGTCAGATCCAGCGACTTGTCGGCGGTCACGATGCCGCTGTTGGGAGCGCTCACGTCGAAAATGACGGCATAGTTCCCCGCCGCGCGGATGCCCTCGATGACGCTGTTGACCTTGGTCTGGATCGGCTCCAGCAGCTCCCGCTCGCGGGTGGCGGCCTTCTGTTGCAGCTCCTGGGTCCGCTGCTCCAGCTTCTGCTGCTGCGCCGTCAGCTCCTTGCGCCTGGAGTCGCGCTGGGTCGGGCTCAACATCACCGACTTCTGCTCGAAATCGGAGGCCGCCGAGTCGAGGCTCGCCTGAAGCTTCTGGACTTCGACCCGGTAGATCTCGATCTCCTTGGTGAACGTGGACTCGGCCTGGGTATACCCGGGGGTCTGCTTGAGGATAGCCTGGGTGTTGACGTAGGCGACCTTCCCTCCCCCCTGCTGCGCGACGGCCCCGCCGGCTCCCAGCAGTGTGAAGGACGCGATCCAGGCTCCTACGACGAACAGCTTCATGCTCGGCTCCCGATGAAAGGTGCGATCCACTAGAAGAAATTGCCCAGTTTGAAGTGCAGCTGCCATCCGGGCTCCGGACGGCCATCGCCGTCCACCCGGTCGAATCCGTATCCGAGATCCACTCCGATCGGCCCCAGCGGCGAGATCACCGCGGCACCGAAGCCCGCACCGCGGAACAACCGGGTCGGGTCCCACTGGCGGGCGGAACGATACACGTTGCCCGCGTCGAAGAAGGTGCTCACGTAGAGCGACTGACTGATCCGCGCGCCGGCTTCCACGGTGAAGGCCGCGTACGACTTGCCGAAGGCGTCCGGGCTCGCCCGATTGCCGCTCGCCTCGGGATCGAACCCGTTCGGCGTGATGGCGAACTCGTCGTAGCCCCGGAGCGGGATCCCGAACTGCACCCCGCCCAGTGAGTAGAGCTCGGTGAAGAACGGTCCCGCGTCGCCGAAGATGAACCCCGACTTGGCGGTGAAGCCAAGCACGAACTGTACCCCGCCGCCGAACTCTCCCCCGCTGCCCAGACCCCCCAAGGGGGCGTACCAGCGGCCCTCCAGGTCCACTTTCCGGTAATTGCCTGTCCCCCCCAGGATGCCCCCGTTGAGCTCGCCGCTCACCTGGGTCATGGAGCCGCCGGTGGCGAAGGGCAGGCCGAACCGGGTGTCGCGCAGGATGCTGGTACCCAGCGAGGAGCGGGTACAGCTGGTACAGCGGAACCGCTCCCGCAGATCGTCCGACCCCTCGCTGTAACGGATGCGCTGGAAGGAGTAGGAGGTGAAGAGGCGGGTGTAGCGCGATCCGAAGAAGGGAAATCCGAGCTGCACCGAGCCGCCGGTCTGCTTCCGCCGGCCGAGGTCACCGACGGTGAACCGCGCCCGGCTGTCGAAGAGGGAGACCGTGCCCGAGATCCGGCTTTCGCGGATGTTGGGATCGGTGTAGCTGAGAGTGAAGTCGTTGATGTTCTTGCCGAATTGCCACTGCAGCCGGCCGCGCTTGCCGCGGCCGAACAGATTCGGCTCCTCCAGCCCGAGGAATCCGCCGACCCCGGTGCCCTGCCCCAGCGAGGCGCCGAAATTGATGTTGCCGGTCCGACGCTCTTCCACCCGGAAGACGACGTCCACGTCCACCCCGTTCTCCGACGGCCGCACGTCGGGCGAGGGCATGGGCTGCTGGAAGAAGCCGAGGTTGGAGACGTTCTGGTACGAGCGGATGAGCCGCTCCCGGCTGAACAGGTCGCCCGGGAGCATGACGATCGCCTCCCGGATCACCCGCTCGTGAGTGACGTCGTTGCCCAGGATCTCGATCTTGTTGATTGTGGCGGGCGAGCCTTCGCGCACGGCCCAGCCGAGATCGACGTAGGGCTTGCCGCCAGGGCCGGTGCGGCGGTTCTCCTCGGTGGTGACG
The DNA here is from genome assembly GCA_963826065.1 of uncultured Gemmatimonadales bacterium. GTDB lineage: Bacteria > Gemmatimonadota > Gemmatimonadetes > Gemmatimonadales > GWC2-71-9 > CAVVWJ01. The sequence goes on along the minus strand of CAWGVP010000005.1, from coordinate 897,061 downwards.
GCGGCGTAGATGTAGCCGTTGTTGGCGTACAGATCCCGGACCTTTTCGGTGGCCGCGTCCCATTCCGAGCGGTTGAACGGCCGGGTTCTGCCGGCCGGCGCGCCGGTCCGATCCACCGGCCCGAACGGGTAGAACGCCATCAGCTCGTCGGTGGAGAAGCGGCGGTTACCCTCCACATCGAAGGTGCCGACCGAGTACTGGGGTCCCTCCTCGACGTCGAGATGGAGGACCGCCTTGCCCGCGGCGCTGTCCGCCGTCAGTGAGTCGCCGGTGACCTGGAAATCCACGAAGCCGCGGTCGGCGTACCAGCCGGGCAGCTTCTCGCGCACGTCCTGCTCCAATTTCTCTTCGTCGAACTCGCCCCGCTGGAACCACCAGAATCCCTCGGGACGGGTAGACATCTGGCCTACCACCGTCTTGTCGGAAAAGCGCTGGTTGCCGTCCACGGTCACCTGGCTGATGGCGACCCGGCTGCCCTCGACGACGTCGAACACCACCCTGATCTGGTCCCGGTCCTGCGGCAGCTCGAGCGTCTTGACCTGGGCGGCGTAATACCCCGCCTCCTTGTACAGCGAGTCGATCGAGGCCCGCGACTGCTCCACCGCGTTCCGGTCGAGCGGCCGCCCCTCGACCAGCTTGACCCGGCCCTTCACCGCGCCCTCGGAAAGGCGGTCAACGCCGCGCACCGCCCAGCGCTGAAGGACGGGCCGCTCCTTCACCTTGAGCGCCAGTACCAGCCGCTCGCCCACGACCCGCTGCTCCACCACCACGTCGTCGAACTGGCCGGTGCGGAAGAGCGCGGTGATGGCGCGCTGGATGTCGCGGTAGTTCACTGGCTGGCGGACGACCAGGCCGGCGGTGCCGATGATCTGCGCAGGGGTGAGACGAGCGTTGCCCTCGACCACGATGCTGTCGACGATGGGCGGAGTCTGCGGCTCCTGGGCAACGAGAGCCGCCGGTCCCCCCAACAGGAGGGCGACGGCGGCGAGGAAGGGACGGAAACGCTGCATCGGCACGGGGTGAGGTGTGGGCGCGCCGGCCCCGCGGGGGGCCGGCGCGGGCGGCGTCAGGCCTGGGTGCCGGTCAGCGCCTTGAACACCAGCCGCTCGCCGTCGGGGGCGACATCCACCTCGATCTCGTCACCGCGCCCGAACTCTCCCATCAGGATCTTCTCGCTCAGCGGGTCCTCGACGAACTTCTGGATCGCCCGCTTGAGCGGCCGGGCGCCGTAGTTCTCGTCGTACCCCTTCGTGACCAGGAAGTCGATGGCGGCCTGAGTGAGCCGCACTTCGTCGCCCAGGCGACGCTGCACTTCCTTGAGCAGAATGGTCACGATCTGCGCGATATGGTCCTTCGACAGCGGGTGGAATACGATGACGTCGTCCAGCCGGTTCAGGAACTCGGGATTGAACACCTTCTGCATCTCGTCCTTGATCCGTTCCTGCATCTTCTCGAAGCTGGACTTGGCATCCGCCCCGTGGAAGCCGAGCGACTTGCCCTGCATGATGTCCCGGGCGCCGACGTTGGACGTCATGATGACCACGGTGTTCTTGAAGTCGATCATCCGGCCGTAGTTGTCGGTCAGGTGTCCCTCGTCCAGCACCTGGAGCAGGATGTTGAACACGTCCGGGTGCGCCTTCTCGATCTCGTCCAGAAGGACGACCGAGTAGGGCTTCCGGCGCACAGCCTTGGTCAGGGTGCCGGAATCCTCGTAGCCCACGTAGCCCGGCGGCGCCCCGATCAGCCGGCTGACCGAGAACTTTTCCATGTACTCCGACATGTCCACCCGGATCAGCGCCTGCGCGTCGGCGAAGAGGAACTTCGCCAGCGCCCGGGCCAGCTCGGTCTTGCCCACTCCAGTGGGACCGGAGAAGACGAACGAGCCGATGGGCCGGTTGGGGTCCTTGAGCCCCGCGCGCGAGCGGCGGATGGCACGGGACACCGCCACGATGGCCTCGTCCTGACCCACCACGGACCCGTGGAGCTCGTCTTCCATCCGCAGCAGCCGCGCGGTCTCCGCCTCCTGGAGCCGGGTGACCGGGATGCCGGTCCAGCGGGAAACGATGAAGGCGATGGCCTCCTCGTCGATCACCGGGCGGCGGGTCTGCCGATCCTTCTCCCACTCCTCCTGTTTGAGCCGAATCTGGTTCTGGAGGTCGCGCTCCTGGTCGCGAAGCGACGCGGCGCGCTCGAAGTTCTGGTCGCGGACGGCGTCTTCCTTCTGGAGGTTGACCTTTTCCAGCGCGGCCTTGAGCTCGGCGACTTCGGCCGGTGGCACCTGGGAGGCCAGCCGTGCCCGGGCGCCGGCCTCGTCGATCACGTCGATGGCCTTGTCCGGCAGGAACCGGTCGGTGATGTAGCGCTCCGACAGCTCCGCCGCCGCCGCCAGCGTGGCATCGGGGATGCTGATCCGGTGGTGGTCCTCGTACTTCTTGCGCAGGCCCTTGAGGATCTCCACGGTCTCGGGCACCGAGGGCGGCTCCACGACGACCGTCTGGAAGCGCCGCTCCAGCGCGCCGTCCTTCTCGATGTACTTGCGGTACTCGTTCAGGGTGGAGGCGCCCACGCACTGCAGCTCACCGCGCGCCAGCGCGGGCTTCAGCATGTTGGACGCGTCGATCGCGCCTTCGGCCGCGCCGGCGCCGACCAGGGTGTGCAGCTCGTCGATGAACAGGATGATCTGCTTGTTCTGGGCGATCTCGTTCATCACCGCCTTGAGCCGCTCCTCGAACTGGCCCCGGTACTTGGTACCGGCGATGACCGCCGCCATGTCCAGCGAGAGCACCCGGTGGTCGCGCAGCACGTCGGGGCAGAGCCCGTTGGCGATGAGCAGGGCCAGCCCTTCGACGATGGCCGTCTTGCCCACGCCGGGCTCGCCGATCAGGACCGGGTTGTTCTTTTTCCGGCGGGCGAGGATCTCCATGACCCGCTCGATTTCCTTGGCCCGGCCGATCGTGGGATCGAGCTGGCCTTCCGCGGCGAGCTGGGTCAGATCACGGCAGAAGTGGTCGAGCGCGGGGGTCTTGGACTTCTTCTCCGACTTGGGCGCCGCGCTGGGCTGGGAGCCGGAGCTGCCGGCGGAGGCCTGCGGCATGTCGCTGCCGAGAAGCCGCAGCGTTTCAGCCCGCGACTGCTCCAGGTTCACGCCGGCGTCGGTGAGTACCTGGGCCGCGATGCCCTTCTCCTCGCGCAGGAGGCCGAGCAGCAGGTGCTCGGTGCCGACGTAGGAGTGGTTGAGCTCGCGGGCCTCGGTCATGGCCAGCTCGAGCACCTTCTTGGCACGGGAGGTATAAGGCAGGTCGGGACCGGCGGCCGCGGCAGCCTTACCCTTCTTGACGGTCTCTTCGATCTTCTGCTGGATGTCTTCGAGATCGACGTTGAGATTCGTGAGGACGGCCGCCGCCACCCCCTCACCCTCGCGGATGAGGCCGAGCAGGATGTGCTCGGTCCCGACGTATTCGTGATGCAGACGCGCCGCCTCCTCCCGCGCCATCTGCAGGACCTTGCGGACCCGATCAGTGAAGTTATAGCCGTTCATCGCGGTGCCCCACGTAGCTCACTCCGAAAGCCGTCGCCGCGGCTCATCCACGACGCCCCACTTCGGATTCCAACACCTTGCGCACGAACCGTGCCCGCCGTATCGGCAGGTCACCCTCGGTCGGCGCGACCCCCTCCGCCACCGCCAGGTGGGCCGGCTGGGTGTACACCAACAGCTTGTTCAGGGTGTACATCGCAACGTCCGGGATCAGGCTCACGCCGACGCCCAGCCGCACGCCGCTCAACAGGTTCATCGCCTCCTCGAACGATAACGCCCGAGCGTAGCGGAGGAGGCCGTACGCACGCCAGACCTTGTCCTCGATGATCGCCGGCGCGTCCCGCAGCAGCACTTGCCGCGCCTGTTCCTCGTAGTCCATGACCTGACGTACCATCTTGCCCAGATGGTCGAGCAGCTCGTGCTCGGAGCTGCCTAGTGTGGTCTGGTTGGACAGTTGGAAGAAATTGCCGACGACTTCACTTCCCTCCCCGTACAGGCCGCGGAACGTCAGCCCCACCTGCGCCAGGCCCTGCAACACCTTCGAGATTTCCTTGGTGAGCACCAAGCCGGGGAGGTGAATGAGCACGGAGGCCCGAAGGCCGGTACCCACATTGGTCGGACACGAGGTAAGATAACCGAACTCAGGGTGAAATGCGAAAGCAAGTCGTTGTCCCAGTTCGGAGTCCAGCCGGTCGACCTCGGCGTAGGTGGCCTCCAGGGCGAAGCCCGAATGGAGGCCCTGGATCCGGAGGTGATCCTCCTCGTTCAGCATGACGCCGATCCGGTCCTGCACCAGCACCGAGGCCCCCGACCGGACCCTGCCGTCGGCGTCCAGCCCCGCCAGCTCCTTGCTCACCAGGTGGCGCTCGTGCAGCAGCTGCCGGTCGGTGCGGTCCAGCCGGTCGAGCCGGAACTTGGTCGCCTGGCGGAGCAACATCGACTCCCGGGCGGCGCGCTCGACGACCGACAGAATGTCCTCCCGCTCGGTCTCCGAGTTGCGTCCCTGAAACACCCGGCCCGCGAGGTTGCGGGCCAGCCGGATCCGGGTGGAGAGCACCAGGTGACTCGAGGGTCCGCTGGCGTCGAGCCAGCCTACCCCGCCGTCGGCCAGCAAGCTCAGGTCGATCATTCCATCACCCGCAGGCGGTCGCGCAGCTCGGCGGCCAGCTCGAAGTTCTCGGTCTCGACCGCGAGCCGGAGCTGCTCGCGGAGGTCCGCGGTCTCCACCCGCGCCTCGTTCACCGGCGCGCCCGGCTCCGCGCCCCGCTCCGCGTACCGCTCTCCCACGTGATGGGTCGAGCCGTGCAGGCGGCGCAGAAGATCCCGCAACGGTACCTCGAAGGATCGATAGCACTCGGGGCAGCCCAGCCGCCCGCTCTCCCGAAAGTCCTGCAGCGACCCGCCGCAGCGCACGCAGGTGTCGCCCGAGCGCGGAGCGGACACGGTCTCGGGCAGGTTCTTGCCCATCGCGGCGAGAAAGCTCCCCAGCGGAGTCTTCACCACGCCGCTCGGGCTCTCCACGCCCTTCTCCGCCGCGCAACGCTCGCACAAGTGCAGCGTCGTCACCTGTTCGTTGACGATCTGGGTGAGGTGGATGACGGCCTCACGCTCGCGGCACTGGTCGCAGGGCATCAGGGCATCAACTCCACGCTGGCGAGCGGCACCAGCCGGCCCCCCTCGAGGGAGAGTACCCGGTCCGCGCGTCCGGCCAGGTTCCGGTTGTGGGTCACGACGACGAGGGCGGTCTCGAACTCGCGCGAGAGCCGGGCGAAGAGCTGGTGCAACCGCTCGCTGTTGGCGGTATCCAGGTTGCCCGACGGCTCGTCGGCCAGCACCAGCACGGGGTCGGCCGCGAGGGCGCGGGCGACCGCGGCCCGCTGCTGCTCGCCGCCGGAGAGCGCCGCCGGCCGGTGGGACATGCGGCCGGCCAGGCCCACCGCGGCGAGCAGCTCCTCGGCTCGCGAGCGGGCCCGGGTGTCGTCCTCTCCGGCAATGAGCAGCGGCAGCATCACGTTCTCCAGCGCGGTGAACTCCCGGAGCAGATGATGGAACTGGAACACGAACCCGATCTTCCGGTTTCGCACCTGCGCCAGCGCGGTCTCGTCCAGCTCTCCAAAGTCCCGCCCATCCAGCCGAACCGTGCCGCTAGACGGCTGGTCGAGCGCCCCCAGAAGATGCAGCAGGGTGCTTTTCCCCGAGCCGCTGGAGCCCACGATGGCTACGAACTCGCCCCGGGTCACCGAGAGGTCCACGCCGGCCAGGACTTCGATCGGAAGACCGTCGCCGCCCTGATACACCTTCCGAAGGCCGGCCGCTTCGAGAATGGCGCTCATTCGTGCCGGATCGCTTCCACCGGCGTGAGCCCGGCCGCGGTGCGGGACGGATACAGCGTCGCGAGCACGGCGACCGCGATGCTCGCCCCCACCACGATGGCGACGTCCAGCGGCTCGACGTGCACCGGCAGGTGATCGATGAAGTAGACCGCGGGATTGATCCGGATCCATCCCGACTCGTCCACCACGTAGGCCACCGTCAGGCCGAGGAGCAGTCCGAGGAGCGTCCCCACCACGCCGATCACGGCGCCCTGGATCAGGAATACCCGGGCCACCGCCGGGGAGGTGAGCCCCATGGCCCGAAGAATCCCGATCTCCTTGGTCTTGTCCGTCACCACCATGGTGAGCGTGCCCACGATGTTGAAGGCCGCCACCACCATGATGAAGAAAATAATCAGTCCCATGGCCAGCTTCTCGAGCTGGAGGGCACTGAACAGGCTGGCATTCTGGGTCTGCCAGTCGAGGGCCCGGTACGGATACCCGAGCCGCTTCTCCAGCGCCTCGCCGATGACCGGGGCGAGGTCGGGATCCGCCACCCGGACGGCGATCCCCGAGACCGCGTCTCCGAGGCCGGTGAAGCGCCGGGCATTGTCCAGCGACATCACCACGAACTGGTTGTCGTACTGGAACATCCCGGTGTCGAACAGCCCGGTGACCTCGAACTTCCAAAACCGGGGGACCGCCACGCCGAGCGCGGGGTTCACCTTCGCCTCGGTCACCGGCACCAGCGTGACGATGTCGCCGGGATAGACGGAAAGGCGGTTGGCCAGGCGGTTCCCCAGCAGGATGCCGCCATCGACGCCCGGCTTGGTGGCCTTGAAGGAGAGGTCGCCCTTCTCGATGGCCGACGGCAGCGAGGTGACCGCCATCTTCCCGGTGTCGGGGTCGAACCCGAGCAGGTTGACGCCCTCGCCATAGTCCTGGCCGGCGGTGATGCCCGCCTGGCTGATCACCTCGGGTGCCGCGGCGACGACCCCGGGCTGGGACCGGATCGTATCGAGGGCCTGTCGCCAGTCGTCCACCCGGAGCCCGGCGCCGTAGGTCAGGACGCGAAGATGCGGATTGGCCACCAGGATCCGCTCCCGCAGGTCGTTCCGGAGACCATTCATCACCCCGAGCACCACGATGAGGGCCGTCACCCCGACCGCGACGCCACCGGTGGAGATCACGGTGTTGAGGGACGCCGTCCGAGAGCCTCGCCGGCTGCGGAGATAGCGCCGTGCGATGCGCCACTCCAGCTTCGACGGTCGCCGGAAGGTCGCGGCCAGCTCGCGGAGCCCGTCGGACCATCGTCCCCTCATCACTCCTCCGGCCGCATCGCGGGGTACAGGATCACGTCGCGGATCGAGGGCCGGTCGGCGATGATCATCATCAGCCGATCGATGCCCAGGCCCACCCCGCCGGCCGGCGGCATGCCGTACTCCAGCGCGCGGATGTAATCGGCGTCGAACGCGTGGGCCTCCTCGTTCCCGGCGGCCCGCTGCCGTGCCTGATCCTCGAAGCGGCGCCGCTGGTCGTCGGGGTCGTTGAGCTCGCTGAAGGCGTTCGCCAGCTCGCGCCCGCCCACGAAGAGCTCGAAGCGCTCGGTGAGCGCCGGATCGGTCCGGTGTTCCTTGGCGAGCGGGGACAGCGGCTTCGGGTAGTCCAGGACGAACGTGGGCTGCACCAGCCGCGGCTCGAGCACCACTTTGAAGACCTCGTCCTGCAGCTTGCCACCCTGCATCTCCCCGGCCACGTCGGCCGGCTCCCCCGCCTGGATCAGCACCCGGCGCATCTCGTCGTCCGAGGCGGTGCGGAGGTCGAGCCCGCACTGCTCCCGGATCCCTTCGATGAAGCTCACCCGCCGGAACGGCGGGGTGAAGTCCAGAGTGACGCCGCCGCGCTCGAGCGTGTGGGTGCCGAGACAGTGCTCGATCACGCCGGCGACCAGCCCCTCGGTGAGCGCCATCATGTCGGTGTAATCGGCGTAGGCCTGGTACGCCTCCAGCATGGTGAACTCGGGATTGTGGCTCCGATCCATGCCCTCGTTCCGGAAGTCGTGTCCGATCTCGTAGACCCGCTCGAGCCCGCCCACCAGCAGGCGCTTGAGGTACAGCTCGTCCGCGATCCGCAGATAGAGCGGCATGTCGAGCGCGTTGTGGTGGGTGACGAACGGCCGCGCCGCGGCGCCGCCATAGAGCGGCTGGAGGATGGGGGTCTCGACTTCGAGGAACCCACGCTCGTCGAGGTATCGCCGTATCCAGGCGATCGCCTTGGCCCGGAGCCGGAACACTTCCCGAACCTCGGGGTGGACCGCGAGGTCGGCATAGCGCTGGCGGTAGCGCACCTCGGGGTCGGTGAGTCCGCCGAAGGTGACGGCACCCTCATCGGTCGCCTGGGTCTTTCCCCGCGGCAACGGCCGGAGCGACTTGGCGAGGAGGGTGAGCTCGGCGACGCGGAGGCTCAGCTCCCCGCGCTTGGTGCGGAAGAGCCGGCCCTGTACGCCGAGGTGATCGTCGAGATCGAGCTGCTCGAGAAGTCGATAATGCTCGCCGAGCTCGTCCCGTCGCAGGTACAGCTGGATGCGACCGGATCCGTCCTCGAGGTCCGCGAAGCTGGTCTTTCCCTGGGAGCGAAGCGAGGCGATCCGGCCGGCGAGAGCCACCTGCGGTCCGTCGTCGCCCATGTCGTCCCGGTACAGCGCGCGCGCCTCCGCGACCGAGTGGGTACGGTCGTACCGGTAGGCGAACGCGGGGACACCGGCGGCCTCCAGGGCCGCCCGCTTCTCCCGCCGCGCCGCCTCGATGTACGACCGCTCCTCGACCGCGCTCACGCCGCCTTGCCTCCGAATCGCTTGAGATACGCCTGGATGAACTCGTCGAGGTCACCGTCCATCACCCGCTGTACGTCGCCCACCTTCACTTCGGTTCGGTGGTCGTTGACCATGGTGTAAGGCTGGAAGACGTACGAGCGGATCTGGTTGCCCCAGGAGTTGTCGGTCTTGGTGGCCTCGACCACCGCCCGCGCCGCCTCCTGCTCCTCCAACTTTCGCTGGTAGAGAGCGGCCCGCAACATCTTCATGGCCGTGGCGCGGTTCTTGGTCTGACTGCGCTCCTGCTGACAGGAAACCACCACGCCCGTGGGCAGGTGCGTGAGGCGCACGGCGGACGACGTCTTGTTGACGTGCTGGCCGCCCGCCCCCGAGGCGCGGAAGACGTCCATCTTGATGTCCTCCTCGCGCAGCTCGATCTCGATCGTGTCGTCCACCTCCGGATAGACGAAGACGGAGGCGAACGACGTGTGGCGCCGGGCCTGGGAGTCGTAGGGGGAGATCCGGACCAGCCGGTGCACGCCCTTTTCCGCCTTCAGGTAGCCGTAGGCGTACTCGCCCTTGATCTCGATGGAGACCGACTTGATGCCCGCCTCCTCGCCCGGCAGGAGGTCGAGGATGGACACCTGAAATCCGTGGCGCTCGGCCCACCGGACGTACATCCGCATCAGCATCTCGGCCCAGTCCTGCGACTCGGTGCCGCCGGCGCCTGGATGGATCGTGAGCAGCGCGTCCCGGCTGTCCTCGGGGCCCTGGAGCATGGCCTGGAGCTCGAATTTCTCCACGCCGCCGGCGAGCTCATCGGCCTCGCGGGCCACCTCCGCCTCCATGGCGGGGTCCGGCTCGGCCTCGAGGAGCTGGGCCATCTCGACCGCACCCTCGATCCGCTGCTTCAGATTCTCGTAGGGAACGACCCAGGCCTTCAGGGTCTTGAGCTCCTGCACCGAGGCACGAGCGGCGTCGGGGTTGGCCCAGAAGCCCGGCTCCGCCTGACGCGCCTCGAGCGCGGTCAGGCGCTCGGTCTTGGCGGAGAGGTCAAAGAAAGTCTCGGAGCTCGGCGACCCGGTGCTGAAGCTCGATGAGACGGTCGTGCAGTTCGGACATGGGCTGGCCTCGTTGGTCGGGGGGTCAGCAGGAAGGATAAGCGCAGCGGGGCAGCGGGGCAGCGGGGCGGCGGGGCGTTGGCACCGCTCCCGGCGATCCGCCGGTCTGCTGGACCGCCCCGCCGCCCCGCGCCCCGCCGCCCCGCCTAGAACACTTGCCTCCCACCCGCGAGGATCTCGTTCAGCGCTTCGCGGAAGAACCCGGTGGATTCGGCCACCTCACGGCCCACCTGCTCGGTGTACTCCTCCCAGCTCTTCTTGATCTCCTCCTCGAAGAGCTCCTTCAGGTTGCCGTCCCGGATCCCCTCCTGCCGCTTGGCCGGGTGGTATACGACGATGTCGGAAACCAGCGCGCGGGCGAGCCGGCGGGCCTTGAGCGACGGGTCCTGGGAGAGAAACGGGTTGGTAGGGCGAGCGCCCGGGCCGGGCGCGGCCGCAGCCCCACGGGGCGGCGGTGATGGGGCCACGGTCGGCGCGGGAGGCGCGGGAGGCGCGACCGGCTGCTGGGGGCGCGTCGGCGCCGCCGGCCGCGGAGGCGCGCCGGCAGCGCCTGGCGCCCCGGCCGGCACGGGGGGCGTCACCGGCCGGGGAGGCATGGCAGCAGGCGCCACCGGACGGGCGGCGGGCGGCGGCGCCGGTGCGGAGAGGGGTTGGGCCGGGGGGGGCGGTGGTGACGCGACCGGCGCGGCGGCTGTCGGTGAGGGCGCCGCGGCGGCCGGAGGAACCGGTGGCTTCGGGGGGGCGGGAGCGGTTGCTGCAACGGGAGCGGTCGCCGCGGCGGGAGCCGTCGCCGCAACGGTAGCGGGCATCTCCGCACGATCCCGATTGACCGCGAACACGGCGCTGCACACGGCGCAGCGGGCCCGCACCCCGGCCTCCGGCACCTTGGCGGGATCCACACGGTAGATGGTAGCGCAGTTCGGGCAGGTCACGTTCATCGCTTCGTCCTCACGACAACTCCCTGGCGGACGATCCCTGGCGCTCGTCGCCGTTGGTACCCTGCCGCCGGTCCACCACGAACACGGACCCCGGCAAGGTCTTGGCGTAGCTCTTCATCTCGGTGGCAAGCTCGCTCACCTGCGCCGGATGCGCAAACTTCCGGTGCCGGTTGGTCACGATGCCGATGGAGAGGGTCATCAACGGAACGCGATGAAGCTGGCCCCGACGGTCCTTGCCGAAAAAATATCCCGCCCGGCGGTCCTGATCGTTGTACTGCAGCGGGATCAGGGTGTCGAAGACGTCGAGGATCTCGCTGCACACCAGACTGATGTCCGGGATCGGCACCACGAAGATGAAGTCATCGCCGCCGATGTGCCCCACGAACCCGCGCGCGCCCAGCAACCCTTTGACGACGTCGTGGAGGATCCGCGAGAGGAGGTAGATCACCCGGTCGCCGTCGTAATAGCTGTACCGGTCGTTGAACTCCTTGAAGTGATCGAGATCGGCATAGCAGACGGCGAACTCCTGGTCCGACTCGAGCCGGCGCCGGATCTCGCGCTCGATTTCCGTGGTCCCGGGGAGCCGCGTGGAGGGGTGCACCGAGACGTCCCGTTCGGTCCGCACCAGCATCGCGTCGAGCCGGGAGCGTTGCTCCGCCGGCGAGAAGAGACTGCTGATCACCTCGTCCGCGCCGGCCGAGAACCAGGCCTGCACCTGCTCGGGATGGTGATCGGCGGCGAGGGCGGTGACCGGCACGATGGCGGTGAAGGCGTCGCTCTTCAGCCGGCGGACCAGCGTGACCCCCTCATTCCGGGCGCCGTTCCCGTCCACGAAGAGCAGGCAGGGATGGCCTCGAAGCACGATCGCCTCGACCTCGTCCGGCCGGCTGAAGACCAGAAGAGGAAAGGCGTTGGCGGCCGCCCACTGGCGGACCAACGCCGGCACCGGGCAGCCGTCCGGCGAGTAGAAGAGAATCGTCGGGCGAGTCCGCACCCCTTTGCCCTCTCGTAAGGATTTACAACTGGCTAACTTAGGACTCCGGCCCCCGCAAGTCAATCAGAGGAAGAAGGCCCCGACCGCCACCATCAGGTAGACGGCCAGCAGCTGGACCCCCTCGAACCAGTGGGACTCGCCGTCCAGCGTGATTATGGCAGTCACCACCGTGGCCATGCCGACCGCGAGCACCTCGAAGGGCCGGAAGACCAGGTTCATGTCCTGTCCCATCAGCACGCCGGCGAACACCAGCACGGGCGCCACCAGGAGCGCGATCTGCGTGCTCGAGCCGAGCGCGATCTGGAGTCCGAGGTCGATCTGTCCCTTCCGCGAGAGCACGACGGCGGCCGCGTGCTCGGCGGCATTGCCGATGATGGGGATCACGATCAGGCCGAGGAAGATGGGCGTGAGCCCGAGCGCCTCGGTGGTCTCGGTCGCCGCGTGCACCAGAAGCTCGGACTCGATGGCTACGCCAACGGTGGCGGCGGCCAGGATCAGCAGCGCCTTTCGCGGGCTCCACACCGGGCCATCGATTGGATGGGCCTCGCCACCCAGGAGCCGGCGGTGGGTCCGCAGCGTGAAGAGCAGCGAGCAGCCATACGTGAGGATGAGAATGAGGGACACCGCCTCCGACATGTGCAGCTCGGCCGCCCGCGCCGCCGCCTCAGGGTGCACGGCGTGGTAGAGGGCGGGAAAGGCCAGAGCGACGACCGCGAGCGTGAGCATGCCGGAACTCATGCCGGCGCTGGTCCGGTTGAAGCGGAGCTCCGAGCGGTTCAACCCTCCGGCGATAATGGCCAGTCCCATGATCAACAGCAGGTTGCCCAAAATGCTTCCGGTGATCGAGGCCTTGACCAGATCCACCAATCCGGCGCGCAGGGCGACCAGGGCGATGATCAATTCCGCGGCGTTGCCGAAGGTCGCATTGAGCAGGCCACCGACGGTAGGACCCGTGCGGTGCGCCAGGTGCTCGGTGGCCTCGCCCATGTAGCCGGCGAGTGGCAGCACACCGAGGCACGCGGTGATGAAAATCCAGACGGCCGGGGCGTGCAGCACATACCCGAGCACCATGCTGACAGGCACGGCGCCAAGCAGGACGAGCCGCCAGCGCGGCGTGGCGGACTTCCGGAGATGGGGCGGCAGGCCCGCGGTCGGCGGCGGCTCGGCCGAAGGCTGCTGGGACGACGGCCGCTCCGCCGAAGGCCGCTCGGACGTCGACCCTCGGGAGGAAGGCCGGCGTGAGGCGCGGCCGGTCGCGGGGGCCGGGTCCGGTGCCTCCCGGCGCACATCCGACGGGGAGATGCCGCCGTCGGCGAGGATCCGTGCCATGGCGCCCCGCGGCTCCCGCAACGCCGCCCGGAACAGATGTTCCGCCGAGAGCTCGACCCCCGCTTCCCGGGCATCCCGGGAGGCGGCCTCGATGAGCCGCCTGGCGTGCGAGGTGTGCGCCAGTTCCTCCCCGCTCCGCCGCGGCCGGCCGCGCCGACCACCGCCTTCGAGCCGAGTCCGGACCTGCTCCGGCTCGAGTCCGAGCCGGCGAAGCATCGGCTCGGCGCTCCCGCCGGGACGAAGCAAGGCGAGCAGGATATGCTCCGCGCCGATCGAATCGTGCCCCAGCCGGCGAGCCTCGTCCCGCGCCTGTGCGAGCGCCTGCTCCGCGCTTTCGCTCAATGTGTGAGGCTTGATGCGGGGGCTGGGGTCGGGGCTCAGAGCGGCTTGGCTTCTTCGATGAGCATGATCGGGATGCCGTCCTCGACCGCGTAGACCAGCCGGCAGGCGTGGCAGACCAGGGACTCGGGCTCGGTGCGGTATTCGAGGTCGCCCTTGCACTTGGGGCAGACCAGGATCTCGAGCAGGTCGGGGGCGAGTGTCATGGGGACTCCTCCGGCTCGGGGAATCCGAGCCTCGTCAGCGTCGCCGCATTCCGGCGCCAGTTGGGCAGCACTTTCACCCAGGAGTCGAGAAACACCGGGACGCCGAGCAATTCTTCCAGCCGCGCGCGCGCGTGCGCACCGATGGCTCCGAGCGTGCGGCCGCCGCGGCCGATCACGATTCCCTTCTGCGACTCACGCTCCACGAAGAGCGTGACCCGAATGTACACCGGCCGTTCCGCCTCGCGAAACTCCTCCACCTCGGCGGTGAAACTGTAGGGCAGCTCGTCTCCCAGGAGCTCGAAGGCCGCCTCCCGCAGATACTCCACCACGAAGAAACGAAGCTGCTGGGTGCCGACGTCGTCGGGATCGTAGGCGAACTCCCGCTCCGGCAGCCGATCCCGGATCAGCGCGAGGAGCTCGTCGATCCCGGCGCCGCTCACCGCGGAGACGACCAGGTCCACGCGCTCGAGCTCCGCTCGGCGCCGCGCCGGCAGCAGGTCGGACTTGGTATAGACGGTCACCACGGGGGCGGCCGGCGGTGCCGTGAGGCCCGCGATCTCGACCAGGGGAGGGGCCGGCGCGTCCGGAGCAGGATGGAGATGGAGAATGAGATCCATCCTGCCCAGTGCCTCGACGGCCATCTCGCGCATGCGCGTCTGCATGAGGTAGGAGGGCTCGAGCAGACCGGGCAGGTCGTGGAACACGAACTGGGTGTCGCCCTCGGTGCGGAGTCCCACCACCGGCAGCCGGGTGGCCTGCGGCTTAGGACTCACAATCGCCAGGTGAGTGCCGACCAACGCATTGAGCAGGGACGACTTGCCCACATTGGGCGCGCCGGCCAATGCGATGCTTCCGGAGCGAGGCATCGGTCTCCGAGTCTCGTAACCGTGACGGGGGCGGCACGGAGCGTGGGGTGCGACAGGGAATATTGCGCGCCTGGAGGAACACAGGGAACTGGAGTGCCGGAAACGCCAAAGCCCGACATTCCGTGAAGGAACGCCGGGCTTGGCAAGAAAAGGCTGGCGACGGCCTACTCTCCCACCACCTCTCAGTGGCAGTACCATCGGCGCTGCAGGGCTTAACTGCCGTGTTCGGAATGGGAACGGGTGTGGCCCCTGCGCGCTAGTCGTCAGCCGAATAGGCTGTGGACCCCGGGCGAGCCCGGGATCCACTGACAAGCGACGGATGGATGATATAGTGCGTGGAATCGATCGAAGAGATCAAACTTCACGGGCGATTAGTAGCGCTCGACTGAAGAGGTTGCCCTCCGTACATCTGCGCCCTATCAACCTGGTAGTCTCCCAGGGCCCTTCAGGGACCTTATGGTCCAGGAGTGTTCATCTTGGGAAGAGTTTCCCACTTAGATGCTTTCAGCGGTTATCTCCGCGCGACATCGCTACCGGGCGCTGCCCCTGGCGGAACAGCCCGTACACGAGCGGTCGCTTCGTCTCGGTCCTCTCGTACTAGAGACGACGTCCCTCAACACTCCCACGCCCACGACGGATACAGACCGAACTGTCTCACGACGTTCTGAACCCAGCTCATGTACCACTTTAACCGGCGAACAGCCGGACCCTTGGGACCTTCTCCAGCCCCAGGATGTGATAAGCCGACATCGAGGTGCCAAACCGCGCCGTCGATGTGAACTCTCGGGCGCGATAAGCCTGTTATCCCCAGCGTACCTTTTATCCGATGAGCGATGACCCATCCACACGGGATCACCGGATCACTTAAGCCGACTTTCGTCCCTGCTTGCGCCGTCGCGCTCGCAGTCAGGCGGGCTTCTGCTTATACACTCGTCGTGCGATTACCGACCGCACTGAGCCCACCATAGCGCGCCTCCGGTACTCTTTAGGAGGCGACCGCCCCAGTCAAACTACCCACCAGCCACGGTCCTCGGCGGGGTTACCGCCTGAGTGAGAACGTTAGTAAAACAAGGGTGGTATTTCACTGTTGCCTCCGCGCCAGCCGAAACCGGCGCCTCAACGGCTCCCACCTATGCTACGCAGGTCATACCGACGTTCAATGACAGGTTGTAGTAAAGGTGCACGGGGTCTTTTTGTCCTGTCGCGGGTAATCGGAATCCTCACCGATACTGCTATTTCGCCGAGCTTACGGAAGAGACAGCTCCCAAGTCGTTACTCCATTCGTGCAGGTCGGAACTTACCCGACAAGGAATTTCGCTACCTTAGGACCGTTATAGTTACGGCCGCCGTTTACCGGGGCTTCGGTTCGCAGCTTCGCGTGGCAAGCCACGCTGACCGCTTGCCTTAACCTTCCGGCACCGGGCAGGAGTCAGAGCGTATACGTCGGCTTGGACAATGCCTTGGCACGCTCCTGTGTTTTTGCTAAACAGTCGCTTGGGACGATTCTCTGCGGCCGGCTTGGGCTTCTCCTGTACGGAGTCACCTACAACCGGCACCCCTTATCCCGAAGTTACGGGGTCATTTTGCCGAGTTCCTTTTCCGTAAATCACTCGAGCCCCTTAGGCTTCTCGCCTCGCCCACCTGTGTCGGATTACGGTACGGTCAACTGCAGTCCTGGTTCGCGAAGCTTTTCTTGGCAGTGTGCGTCGGCCACCCTTGACGGGGCCTAGCGGCCCCTTCGGCATCGGTTCTCGACTAACCCGGCGGATTTGCCTACCGGGCAACGTCTACCACCTTGCAGCGGAAAATCCACCACCCGCCGGTCACCTTGCTCCTGCGTCCCTCCTCGAACTCGTAACGGCTTGCAGTTGGTACGGGAATGTTGACCCGTTTCCCATCGTCTACGCCTCTCGGCCTCGACTTAGGGACCGACTGACCCTGAGCTGATCGACATGGCTCAGGAACCCTTAGGCTTACGGGGACCGGGGTTTTCACCCGGTTTCACGCGTACTTAATCCGGCATCCTCACTTCCCATCGCTCCACCGGAAGGCTTCCGCCCCGGCTTCACGGCTCTGGGAACGCTCCCCTACCCCTCTACACCAAAGTGTAGAAGACCTAGCTTCGGCGGGCGGCTTGAAGTCCCGACCATTATCGGCGCGGCTACGCTGGACTGGTGAGCTATTACGCACTCTTTAAAGGAATGGCTGCTTCTAAGCCAACCTCCCAGTTGTCACAGCATACCCACATCCTTTGCTACACTAAGCCGCCACTCCGGGGCCTTAGCTGAGGCTCTGGGTTCTTTCCCTCTCGCCGCGGTACATTAGCGCACCGCGACTGCCTCCCGGGCAGCATTCAACAGGCATTCGGAGTTTGGTTGGGGGAGGTATCGTTATTCACGACCCGGACCCATCCAGTGCTCTACCTCCTGTGAACTCATTTCCCGAGGCTATACCAAAATATATTTCGGGGAGAACCAGCTATCTCCGAGCTTGATTGGCCTTTCACCCCTACCCTCAAGTCATCCCAGCGGTTTTCAACCCACATGGGTTCGGTCCTCCACCGCCTGTTACGGCGGCTTCAACCTGCTCAAGGGTAGATCGCCACGGCT
>CAWGVP010000005.1:0-875000 GCA_963826065.1 uncultured Gemmatimonadales bacterium | reverse complement strand
CAGCACGAGCCCGAAGGCGACCACCGCGATCAGCGCGTCGATCCGGGCCGCGAGCTGGAGTACCGGCGGCACCCGGGAGCGCACGCGCAGCCGGTCCACCACGGCGTCCACGGCCACCGGTGAGCTCAGGGTGGCGACGGCCGCCAGCGTCACCGAGAGCACCGCCGCTTCCGGCCACGGAACGCCGGCCAGGTACCGAAAGAGTCCCAGCAGCGCCGCGAGCGCGCTGCAGAACGTGGCCACGGCCTCGGCGAAGGCCACCCGCAAGTGGTCGCCGTCGATCAATGCCATGGTCGGCAGCCGGAAGTAGGTCCCCAGCAGCATGCCGAGCCACCCGAGGGCGAGGCTCACGATCGGCGTGAGGTCCTGCACCTGCCCCGCATCGAGCAGGCCGGTGACCCGCGGACCCAGGAGGAAGCCGATGACCAGGTACTCGGCGCCGCCGACGTAGCCATAGCGGTCGCGCAGGCGGTCGAAGAGCAGGTAGGCGAGGATATAGCCTACGGTGATGACCGCGAGGGCGGCGAGCGTGGTCTGCATGTGGTGGCTGCCGTCGCTCAGTCAGTCCGTGGGAAGGAGATACCGATCCACGCGTTCCGGTGACCCAGAGCACGGTCTGCGCCGGGGCGCGGGCGGTAGGTTCTGCGCCGTCGCCGCTCTCCGAACGATCTCGGAGCGAGTCACTCCGACAGAATTGAGCTTAAGGAGCAAATCATGGCCAAGCTTTCCTCGCTGGACGACCTGCTCGTCCACGAATTGCAGGACATCTATCACGCCGAAGGCCAGATCCTCAAGGCACTCCCCAAGATGACCAAGGCCGCCAGCAACTCCGACCTGAAGGCCGCCTTCGAGGAACACCGGGTCCAGACGGAAGGCCAGGTCAAGCGGCTCGAAGAGGTCTTCAAGCTGCTCGGCCTGCCGGCCAAGGGGAAGAAGTGCGAGGGCATGGCCGGCCTGATCGAAGAAGGTAAGAAGACCATGGAAGAGGACGCCGAGCCCGAAGTGCTCGACGCCGCGCTGATCGCCGCCGCCCAGAAGGTGGAGCACTACGAGATCGCCTCCTACGGCTGCGTCTGCACCTATGCCGAGATGCTGGGGCTGGATCAGATACACGACCTTCTCGGCCAGACTCTCGAGGAGGAAGAGGCCACCGACCAGCGGCTTACGGCACTGGCGGAAAGTGTGATCAACATCGAGGCCGAGGAAGAGGGGCTCGAGAGCGAAGAAGAGGCCTCGCGCTGAGCTCGGGCGATCCGTCTCGAGGCCGCCACCTCCCCCTGGACTCGACATCCCGGGTAGGGGCGGCGGCCCGGAGGCGGATCGCCACCCTCAGGACCCCAGCACCGTCTCCAACGGGGGGTGGTCGATGAGCACTCGCCGCCGCTCCCTCGCGAGGGCCATGCGCACCCGCAGGAGGAGGATCGTCGCCGTGGCGGCGAGCCCCAGGACCAGCCCGTACCACAGCCCGCTCGGCCCGAATCCCAGCACGAACCCCAGCAGATAACTCACCGGCAGGCCGAAGAACCAGTAGCCCAGCAGGTTCACCAGCATCGCGACCTTGGTCTCGCCCAGCCCGCGCAAGATGCCGCCGCCTACCACCTGGGTGCCGTCGAAGACCTGGAACACGCCGGCGAGGGGAATGAGCCCCATGGCGACCGCGATCACAGGAGCCTCGGTGGTATACAAGCGGGCCAGCGGGCCGGGGAACGAGAGAAACACCACCGCGGTGCAGCTCATGAAGCCGATGCCGCAGAGCAGCGCTGCCCTCGCGGCGCCCCGGGTCCCGGGAAGGTCCCCCCGCCCTACCGCGTGGCCCACCAGGATGGAACCGGCGTCGGCCACGCCGAGGGGCACCATGAAGGTGAGCGAGGCCAGGTTGATCGCGACCTGGTGTCCGGCCATGGCCCGCGTGCCCATCCATCCCATCATCAGTGCCACGAAGGCGAAGGCGCCGAATTCCAGGGTGTACTGGAGCCCGATCGGGACACCCAGCCGAAGCATCCTGCCGAGCGGCGCCCAGTGCCACACCTCGGGCCGGACCGGCAGCAGGTAAGGCCGAAGCGTCCGCCAGCTGAGAGCAAGGACCAGCCCGGCCAACAGCCACCGACTGAGCGTGGTAGCCCAGGCGGAGCCCACCACCCCCATGGCCGGGAAGCCGAGGTGACCGAATATGAGCACCCAGTTGGCGCCGAGGTTGACCAGGTTGGCCACCACGATCGCCAGCACGATGCGCCCCGTCCGGTGCATGGACTGCAGGCTCTGACGGAGCACCACGAAGAAGAAGAACGGCAGCACGCCGGGGGCCATGCGCACCGCATAGGCGGCGGCGTGCGGCACCACCTCGGCCGGCTGGCTCGCGAGCCGCATGAACGGCTCGGCGAGGAGCAGGAGCAGACTCGCAGGCACCCCGATCATCAGGGCGAGCAGGGCGCCGCGCTGGATCCCTCTCGCGATGGCGGGATCGTCGCGCGCGCCGACGGCCTGAGCCACCACAGGGTCCAGAACCATGAGGGTGCCCATCCCGAACACCCCGAGGCCGAAGAAGTAGAGATTGCCGAGGGCCACCGCGGCGAGCGCGACTTCGGAGACGTGGCCGACCATGATGGTGTCGACCACGCCCATCAGCATCATGCCGACCTGGATGATGACGACGGGCCCCGCGAGCCGGACCATGGCGCGCAGGTCTTCCCGCCGGGGCAGGAGCCGACCGGCCACGGCTTCGATGGTGCCCATTCAGGTTGGCCGGGACGGGAGGGAAGGAGAGGCGTCGCGCGGCTGGGCCAGGAGCCGCTCGGCGAAGTCCACCCGCTCGGTCAGGTCGGCGACCTCGAGACGGAGGGCGTCCACCTCCTGCGCAAGCAGCTCGGTGCTCCGCGCATCACCCGCGGCTGGATCCCACCGGCTCACGCGGCGGCCGTCGACATCTCGAAAATCGCCGGCGGCGACGACGATCAGATCGTACAGCCACCACACGCCCAACCCACCCAGGGTGACGGCCATGAGTGCCCCGCTGCCGTTCTTGCCGACGTAAAACCGGTGGGCCCCGAACGCCCCGAGGAGAGAGGCCAGCGCGGTGGCTACGCCGCGGGACTTGTCCGAAGGATCCTGAAACGCCGGGTCGTCGTGCATACGCACAATATTTCCGGAACGGGCGCGGGTGTCTACGGTCGGAGAGATCCGGGTGCGGGACGTTGCGAAGGCCAGTGCGCCTGGCAGGGCTCGAACCTGCAACCACCGGCTTAGAAGGCCGGTGCTCTATCCAGTTGAGCTACAGGCGCCAGATTGTGCCGCAACAACTTAGACCGGCTTACCTCACTCCCGCCAGGCATTCGGGCCACCCCTTGGACTTGATCCCCGCGGTACACCGGCACAGGCTTCAAACCCCCTGAATGCCCTCAATGCCGAGGTCCCATCTGACGCGGCCCCGTCCCGGCGGTAGTAGCTGGGTGCGAGCCTCATTCTGATCCTGGCCGAGGTGTACCTTTTCGAGTTCTCCTGTAGTGCCTTCATCCCTGATCGGGATGCACTCGAGCGCTTCAGAAGCGACTGTGGCCTGGGTCCACGCGCAAGGGACTAGGGTCTCCGGACTCGGCATTGACGAGCGGAGGGTACATGCACGAATCACAAAGACACGGTCGTGAACGACAGGTACGCCTCAGGCCGCAATACGCCCACTTATACCGAGGCATTGCCCCGAACGAGTGGTGGCCTGCTTGGGCAATGGCCGAGAGTCTACTCGCGCTAGCCGAGGCGCAGGGAGTCCCACCTCATGAACGGGTATGCGATCCCCGCCACTTCGAGTTTCGTGGAGAGTCCAACCGTGATCCGCGGCTTCATGATCTGCGAACCCGTCGTTCCGACGTTCCATCGCGATGATGGGTCACATTCGGCGCTGGGGGGAGCTTAGAAGGCGGGTGCTCTATCCAGTTGAGCTACAGGCGCACTGGGCGGGCCGACAGGCTGACTGGCGGGCTCGGACTCAACCATCGGGGCGCCGGGATTCGAACCCGGGACCTCCTGCTCCCAAAGCAGGCGCGCTACCGGACTGCGCCACACCCCGAACAACCGCGGCGTGGGCCCCGTGAGGCACCGCGCGCACGCGCTCAACTTAGTGACGCTGTCGGACCGCTGGAAGCTCATGTAGCAACCCACGCAAGCCGCCTACTACTGGACCCGGGCTACGGTATGGCCCCGATCCGGCCAATCCGCTCCTCGAGTTCGGCACGGGAGAGATCCTCTACGGGGAGCCCGACCAGCGCGCCCACCCTCCGGCGCAGCACGGCCAGCGTGTCGAGAAAGGCGGCCCGCCTGGCTGCTTCGTGGCCCTTCACGGCGGCAGGGTCGGGCATCGCCCAGTGCGCGATGATCGGTCCGGGAGGAAAGACGGGACACGACTCCCTGGCATCGTCGCACACGGTGACGACGAGATCCCACTCGCGACGCTCGACCTCCTCCACGCGCCGGGGTGGATGGCCGCCCCACCGGATGCCCGCAGCGGCGAGGGCCTCGATGGCGCCGGGGTTCACCTTCGCCGCCGGCTCGGTGCCCGCACTCTCCGCCTCGAAGCGCCCTGCCCCGTCGTGCTCGAGCAGCGCCTGGGCGATCTGGCTGCGGGCGGAGTTCCCGGTACAAAGAAAGAGCACGCGAAACACGTCGCTCATTCGGCTCGCACGACCCATCGCATGACGATCGCGGTATCCGGACAGGCTCCCCGGAACTCCTCGGAGGCCAGGACCGGCGTCGCGACTTCCGCCCGGTCGATCGCGGTGAACCCGAACCGGGGGAAGAATCGCTCGGCCGTCGTGGTGAGCAGATAGACCTCTCGGGTGCCTCGCGTCTCCGCTCGGCGCAAGAGGCTCTCGACCAGCTCGCTCCCAAGTCCGGAATTCCGTTTGCCGGCCTCCACCACCGCCGAACGCAGCAACCCGTGGTCCCGGTATACCTCGAGTCCGATGGTCCCGACGATCCGGCCACCTTCTTCCGCCACGAGGAAATCCGGGAGCGACGGCCTCAGGCCGGCCGTCGGGAGGCCGGCCGCCTCCAGCAGCCGGACGACGCCGGCGAAATCGCCCGGCGTCGCCACGCGAATGCTCGCGGTCACGGCTTCCGGGCGCGGATGAATGCGCCCATCACGCAGCCGCCCACCTCCCGGGCCAGGATCTCGGAGTCGAGCCCCGCGCCGCTCAGAAACGCCCGGGCGTCCTCGAACTCGTAGATCCGGGTGGGCTCGACCGAGATGTCCTCGAACCCGGCGTCGGCCAGATACGTCTCGAACTCGCGCTCGGTCAGCGCTCCCGCGACGCAGCCGACCCACAGCTCCATGCTCTGCCGCACCTGCGACGGCACCTCGCCACGCACCACCACATCGGAGACCGCGAAGCGCCCGCCCGGCTTCAGCACCCGGAACGCCTCGGCGATGACCTTCCGCTTGTCGCCCGAGAGGTTCACCACGCAGTTCGAGATGATCACGTCCACCGAGCTGTCGGGGAGCGGAATGGCCTCGATCTCGCCGCGAAGAAACTCGACGTTCTCCACCCCTGACTTGCGCTGGTTCTCGCGAGCCAACGCCAGCATCTCGTCGGTCATGTCGAGCCCATACGCCTTGCCCGTCGGACCGACCCGCCGGGCGGACAGCAGCACGTCGATTCCCCCGCCGGACCCCAGGTCGAGCACCACCTCGCCCTCGCGGAGGTCCGCCAGAGCCGTCGGATTGCCACAGCCGAGAGAGGCGAGCACCGCCTCCTTCGGAATGACCGCGGTCTCAGCCGCGCTGTAGAGATCCGAGGTGATCGGGTCAGCCGTGCCGCAGCCACAGCTGCTGCCACAGCAGGAAGACCGATCCCCACTCGTCGCCCGAAGCGCCGCTTCCCCGTACCGCTCTCGAACGATCGACTTCAAGTCACCGGTGCTCACCTTGCCCCTCCTCGATCAAGAAATGTTGATGTGTAATTCAAAAAGAAAGCCCTGTTAGCAGCAGCCGTCCGCCCGCGGCGGCAATGGCGTCGCGATGGTCTGCGCCAGCTCGGCCACCTCGGCCATGGCCTCCGCGTTGATGGTGTAGTACATCCAGCGCCCTTCGCGCCGATCCGTCACCAGCCCGGCGTCCTTCAGCACGCGAAGGTGAAACGAGAGCCTCGACTGGGCCGCGTCGAGCGCGTCCGTGAGCTCACACACGCAGCGCTCACCCCGCCGGAGCCGCTCCAGGATGTCGAGCCGGGTCTGGTCCGACAGGGCGTGAAACAGCCGGACAGCGCGGTCAGTGTCGAGGGCGACAGGGGTGGCCATGGCGCTAATATATCAACCGATGTTGATATGTCAACTCGCCGGGGAGTGGTGCCCCAGCCGAGCGACCAGCTCGCGGAGGGCACGGCCCCGGTGGCTGACCGAATCCTTCTCCGCCGGCGAGGCCTCACCGAACGTCTTGCCCAGCTCGTCGCTCAGGAAATAGGGATCGTACCCGAAGCCCCCGTCGCCCTTCGGCTGATCGAGGATCCGGCCGGCACATACGCCCTCGAACACATGCGGGATCGCACCGGCCGCGGGGACGTACACCAGCACGCACCGGTACCGTGCGCCCCGGCGCGACCCCGTGGCACCGGCCAGGCGGCGGATCAGCTCCGCATTGTTGGCGGCATCCACCGCCGCCTCGTCGCCGGTTGCGCCGACCCACCGTCGGGAGCGCACACCGGGTGCACCGCCCAGGGAGAGCACCTCGAGTCCGGAGTCGTCGGCGACGGTCGGGAGGCCGCTCAGACGAGCGAAGTGCTCGGCCTTCTGGCGGGCGTTGGATTCGAACGACTCACCCATTTCGAGCAGCGCTTCGGCCGGCTTCGGATAGAGACCGATATCGTCGGGGAACACCACCTCGATCCCCGCGGGCTCCAGCACCCGCCGAAACTCGCGCTGCTTGCCGGCGCTCCGGGTGGCGGCGAGCAGCTTCACCAACCGAGCACCTTCTGCTGCGCGGCGAAGAGCTGGGCGATGCCGTGCTCGGCCATGTCCAGCAGGGTCTCGAGCTGGGCCCGGGAGAAGGTGGCGTGCTCGCCGGTCCCCTGCACCTCTACGTAGCTGGCGGGATGGAGCATCACGACGTTGGAGTCCACGAACGCGTCGCGATCTTCGGTATACGCGAGATCGAGACGCTCCTCGCCCTCCACCACGCCGACCGACACCGCGGCGACGAGATTCCCGAACGGCGACGGGACACCGGTCTTGGCCGAGAGCCAGGCGCAGGCGTCGGCCAGCGCGATGCAGCCGCCGGTGATGCCGGCCGTACGCGTGCCCCCATCAGCCTGGAGCACGTCGCAATCGATCCGGATGGTGTATTCGCCGAAGGCCATCGTGGCCATGGCCGCGCGAAGCGAGCGGCCGATCAGGCGCTGGATCTCCTGGGTGCGACCGCCCGGCCCGTTCCGCTCGCGCTGGGTGCGCTCGACGGTCGCGCGGGGGAGCATCGCGTATTCGGCCGTGACCCACCCCTCGCCCGTCCCCTTCTTGAATCCCGGGACGCCGGGCTCGACGCTCGCGGTGCAGTGCACCAGGGTGCCGCCCATGCGGATGAGGCAGGATCCCTCGGCGTAGGGATTGGCGCTGCGCTCCAGGACGAGGGGACGCAGCTGATCGTTGGCGCGGCCATCAGGACGGGGCACGGAGACGCTCCACGAGGGCGGAAGTCGAATAACCGGCGAGCAGGGCCACCCGCACGACACGGCCGCCGCGGGCCTCCACCCAATCGGCCCCGACGATATCCTCGCGCGAGTAGTCGGCGCCCTTCACCAACACCTCGGGCTCGAGCGTCTGAATGATGGCGAGGGGCGTGTCCTCGTCGAAGATCACGACGCAATCCACTGCCGCCAAGCCGGCAAGGACCCGGGCCCGCGCGGCCTCGCCCGACACCGGGCGCCCGGGGCCCTTGCCCAGCCGGCGGGCGGAGGCGTCGCTGTTCACGCCCACCACCAGCGCGACGCCCTCGAGACGGGCAGCCTCGAGCAGCTCGACGTGTCCCGGATGCAGCAGATCGAACACGCCGTTGGTGAACACCAGCGGGCCGGCCAGCGATCGCCGCCAGGCGATGGCCGCGGCGAGCGCACGGACCTTCCCTCCTGTCGGGATCATGTGTCCGGCCCCGAGGACTCCATGGCGAACAGCGCCTTCAACGCGGGAGGGGCGATGAAGGTGCTCACCATGACCATCAGCAGCACCGCCCCGAACACCTCGTCGCCCAGGACCCCGGAGCGCCGGCCGATGTCGGCGAAGATGAGACCGACCTCGCCACGCGGCACCATGCCGACGCCGACGACGATCCGGCGGAATCGAGTCCAGGGCGCCGCCCAGCCGGCGGCGATCTTGCCGACGACGGCGAGGAGAATCAGCGCCCCGGCGATCAGGAGCGTGGCCCGTGCCCCCGATGTCGATGGATTCAGCAGGGCCAGATCCACCGAGGCGCCCACGCTCACGAAGAAGATCGGCGTGAAGATCGACGCCACCGGACGGACTTCATGCTCGATGGTGTCGAACTGATTCGTGCCGGACAGCACCAGCCCGGCCGCGAACGCACCGATGATGAGCGCGGACCCCGCCAGCCCGGCCAGGGCGGCGAGCCCGATGGCGAACGCGATGGACGCGACCACCAGCACGTACCGCACCCGCATCCGATCGATGACGTCGAAGAGCTTGGGCGCCAGGAACCGGCCGACGACCACGGCGACGACCAGAAATCCGACCGCCACCGCGAGCGTGCGGAGGATACCTAGGAAGCTGAGGGCCGCGCCGGCGGCCACGCCCGTGACGACGCTCAGGATCACGAGTCCCAGCACGTCATCGATCACCGCCGCGCCGATGATGATCCGGGCCTCCGCCGTATTCATCCGCCCCAGGTCCGAGAGCACGCGGGCGGTGATGCCGACCGAGGTGGCGGTCAGGGTGGCACCGATGAAGATGGCGGCCGTGACGAGGTCGTCGCTGCCCGACTGCGCGTGGGGGGCGTAGCGCCAGAACAGGTAGCCGAAGGCGAACGGCAGCGCGACGCCGACGACCGCGACGGCGAGCGCGGCGGGACCGACCCGGAACATCTCCCGGAGGTCCGTCTCCAGACCGATCTCGAAGAGCAGCAGCACCACGCCGAGCTCGGCGAGCACATGGATCAGCTCCGCTTCCGCGCCGCCGGCAGGCACCACCCCGAGCGCGCTCCCGCCCAAGAGCACGCCGGCGACCAGCTCGCCGAGCACCGCCGGCTGCCCGATGCGCTCGGCCAGCTCGCCCAGGACCTTGGCCGCTACCAGAATCGTGGCCAGGACGAGGAAGAACCGCGCGACGTTCACGCCGTCCGCGGCGGCGACGAGAGGGACGGCGGCTATGGCGACGGCGGCGGCCCGAAAGGCCCGCCGCGGCCCGGGTCTAGAGCGGCGCTTCAGCGCGGGGGCGGAGCAGGAAGGTGTGCTTGAAGAAGGGAAGATCGACACGATCGCTGTACTCGGTCTGGATGGTGATCCGTCGCGGGCGGCGGTCGATCCGGAACTGGAGCGGGTGTCCGAGGATGGTATCCGCCGCCGCGGTCAGCCTCCGGTCGATGACGGCATTGTCCTTGATGGTCGGCGCCAACTGCGCCTGGAAGCGCATGGCATCGAGCAGCCGGTAGTATCGCACGTAGACCTGGCCGATGTGCACGCCGTAGTAGAGCGCGCCGAGGAAGAGCACCAGGGAGAAGAGGCATCCCATCGTGCTGCCGCCGAAGCGGCTCCGATCCCGAGCTACCATTGGGACTGGGCGCCCTCCACGATGTTGGTCACCAGCTCGTTCAGTGCCTTCTCGCGTCCTTCCGCCTCCTCGCCCGGGTCGTAATCGCCCTTGAGAAGCAGCCCGCTGCGCTGCCACAGTGGCTTGCCGCCGTCCTGGTCCAGAATCTCCACCGAGACGACGATCTGCACCAGACGGCGGGTGACCGTCACCTGCCCCGCGCCCTCGTCGTCACCGGTATAGGCGACCGGCAGGTCGGGCTCGTACCGGCTGATAGTCCCTCGCACCACGGCATCGGCCTGGCTCTCGCTGGCCTGACGCAGACCAAGCCGGCCCTCGACCGCCTCGCGCACGGCGACCGCGATCTCCTGGGTGAGCGTCGGCTCGGGCGTCTGGTTGTCGAAGGGAAGGACCGCGACCGTCTTGATGCTGGGCGGCAGGCCCCCGCCGGCGAACCCGTAGAGGCAGCCGCCGAGGGCGAGAGTGCTAAGGCTTGCGAGAAACCCAGATATCAGGCGCAAATTCGGCCCGCGCAGTCGAGAGGAAGGTGAGGTCGAGCCTGGCCGGCACACTCGGCACCGTGAGCTTCGCGGTGAGCGGGGCGCCGCTCGAGTCGAGTGTCGCTTCGGCACGTCCGACCAGCTCGCCGCCCCGACGGACGACGGTCAGCATCCGCGTGGGCGTCCCCCGGGTGCGCGCGTACTCGATGGTGTCGCCGGCTTCCACGTACCGCCACGCGGTGACCGGACCCTCGGAGAGCCCCCGCAGGTCGGCGCCGGAGTCCGGCAGCCGGGCCACCCCGAACATTCCCCACATCAGGTGATAGTTCGGCACCATCTTCTCGACCGCGTCGGGCGGCTCGGCCCACAGCGGTTGGTCCCCAACCACCGCGGCCGATCCGGCGCCCGACCCGAAGGGCCCGGCCACGTCGAAGCGCAGCGAGTCGGGCGGTGCGATCCGGGCGCTTCCCCGCCCTCCCGCACTCGACTTGTCGTCGCGGAACAGCCACTTGAAACGGTGGAGGCGATGCTCGGTCGGCTGAGAGCTCTGTACCCACCGGGCGACCTGGTCCCGACTCACAGGCTCCGCCGAGGCAGGGACCACGGTGCCGGGCGCACCCCGGCACGCCAGCCCGACCAGCGCCAAGCCAAGATATGTGAGCCGCGCTGGCCGGTCAATCAAAAGGCGTTGCGCCATCAGTAGTTATAGCCGAAGAAGAAACTCAGGAAGCCAGGATCCCGCTGGTCGCTGGCGAGGCTGTAGCCCTCGAAGTCATCGGTGGCGAAACGGCGCCCGAGATCGAGTCGAAGCACCGCCAGCGGTCCCAAGGCCATCCGAAAGCTAATCCCATAGCTTCCCAGGATGGCCCGGTCGGTGAAGGTCTCGAAGGTCGCCTTGCCCACGTCGGTGAACAAGGCGCCCTGGATCTCGGGGAAATCGACGTCGCCGAAGGGGGTTCCCAGGGTGAGATGGGTGAGGAGCGGGAAGCGGAACTCCTGATTGGCCATGTAGGCCTGCGAGCCCACGATGTAGCCGAACTGGGGATAGCCGCGCAGGGCCGTAGTGCCGCCGATGTTGGTCCGGCGCGGGCGGTCGCCGC
The DNA here is from genome assembly GCA_963826065.1 of uncultured Gemmatimonadales bacterium. Taxonomy (GTDB): domain Bacteria; phylum Gemmatimonadota; class Gemmatimonadetes; order Gemmatimonadales; family GWC2-71-9; genus CAVVWJ01. Next base: position 863,665 of record CAWGVP010000005.1, on the reverse strand, counting down.
CGCTGTAGAACCCGTAGGCCCGGAGGGCCCAGGTGCTCCGGCGCCCCAGGCGGAGGTAGCGCCGCACGTCGGCGCTGATGAGGTAATTGTCGAACCGGCTGTTGGTGAAGTCGTTGGACAGGCCGGCGGTGACGCTGAAACGCCCGCCGTCGATGGGTCCGCTGTTCACCCAGAGCGAGTTGTCGTGCACGTAGCTCAGCAGGTGGGTGGCGATCCAGCCCTCCCGGCGAGGCTGGTCCACCGGCAGGGTGAAGTCCACCCGGTCGGAGTGCTCCGCGATGAAGGTGCCCTCGACCCGGGTGAACCGGCTCAGGGGATAGCGAATGACGCCGAGGACGCCGTAGGCGGTCTCGTCGTAGGCCACGACGCGGTCGCCTTCGAAGTTCCGCCCCTTGGTGCGGAAGGCCCCGAATCCCCAGTTGACCCGCCGCGACTGGTTCAGGTAGATGGCGCTGGCGTTGATGTTGGAGATGATGCTGCCGAGGCGGCGGCCCTGGAACGACCCGATCGAGCCGAACAACAGGTTGTCGCCCAGCAGGTCGCTCATCACGAAGAAGATGCCCTGGGCCCCACCATAGCCCGGAATGAGGACCGCCTCCCCGGCGGCGAAGTCGAGCGAGAGGCGGGAGCGGTACGGTTCCCGAGTCGCGGTGACGCTGCCGGTGGTGTCCCCCGCAGCGAGCCAGCTCCAGGATCCGGTCGTGTCCGCGGCGCGCAGTGAGAACCTTTCCTTCCGCGCCAGAGTATCCACCGGGTAGCGGTACAGGTTCCAGCTCAGGTCGTGGAAACCGCCGACCAGGAGACCGGATCCGTCCGGGAGGGGCACGCCATCGAAGGCGCCGCTCCAGGACGAGGTCTCCCTGCGGCCGTCGCCCAGTGTGTCCACCGAGAAGACGTTGAGCACGCCGTCGCGGTCCGAGGTGAAATAGATCCGGCCGTCACGCGCCCAGGCCGGCGACTCGTCTTTCCAGTCGCCGGCAGTCAGCGGCTCGATCCGGGCGCTGTCGAGATTCAGCAGGTACAGGTTCGCCGCGCCTTCCAGCCCCTCGCCGGTACGGTCGGAGGCGAAGACGATGCGCCGGCCGTCGGGCCCCGGGGTGGGATCGAGGTCCTGGTAGTGGTCGGCGGTCAGCGGCTCGAGGGTCCCATCGGGAAGGTGCACCCGGTAAATGTCGGAGATCCCGCTCTCGGAGAGACCGCTGAGGACGATGCTGTTCCCGTCGGGCATCCACTGGGGGGAGAGCATCGAGACCAGCTGGGGAAACTGGTACCGGCCCCGCACCTCGTTCTCCTCCAGGTCCCACACGACGAGCGCATCGCGGTCGCCGTAGCGGGCGATGAACAGCAGCAGCCCGGGACGGGAGGCGTCCATGCGGGAATCGAACGCATGAAACGACTCCAGCTCGGCGCTGCGGCCGCCGGTGACGACCGTGCGGGTGCGCCCGCTGTCCAGCCCGCGGCGATAGATGGAGACGTACCCCGTGCGGGGCGAGAGGTAGGCGACCTCGCCCGAGCCTCCATTGGTATCGGGCAGGAAGACGGGCTTCACTGCGAGCTTCACCACCTCGCGGCCCAGGACCGTGAGGGGGGCGAGGCTGTCCACCGACGGATAGTAGCGCCGCCGCATCGCCAGCTGGAACTCGTCGCTCAACTGGTCGAGGGTCTTCCCGTACACCGCAACGATGGCCGCCTCGAAGCTGTCGTGGCGGTTCTGCTCCTTGTACATCGTGGCCACGCGCCAGTCGCCGTAGGTGTCGGCCAGCCAGCGGTGGATCTGGCCGCCCAGAGGATAGACGATCCCGCCCAGGACCCAGGTGAGCTGGCGGAAGGTGGGCAGCCGGCCGCTCATCGTCATGTCGCGCAGCACCATCTCGTCCCGAGCATCCTGTCCACCCGACCAGACTTCGGCCAACCCTTCGCTCCACCAGAGCGGGAAGTTGAAGCGTCCGTGTCGCGGCGCCTGGAGGTACGCCTCGGTCAGCAGATCGAGCTGAAAGACGTGCACCAGCTCGTGACGGATCGTGTGCCGGAACTCGGCGAAGTTGCCCCGGAACGGGAGGGAGACCCGGCGCTTGAGGAAATCGGTGGCGCCGAGCAGGCCTTCGGGCGGCGTGAACGGCAGAATGTTGGTCTGCTCGAAATCGGTGTGCGAGGCGTACACGATCAGCGGGACCCGCTCCGCCACGTCGTGCCCGAACTGCACCGCCAGCGTGTCATAGCTCGCTTCGGCGTAGGCCAGGGCGGCCGGCGCCAACTCCGCCTCCGCGGGATAGTAGTAAAGATCGACATGCGCGCCCCGCAGGATCCGCCATTCGAGCTTGCGGTACTGAATCTTGTTCTGGCCGAAGCTGAAGAACTGCGCCGCGAGATCCGTCGGTGCAATCGCGCCGAGAATCCCGATCGCCACGAGGAGCGACCATCTGGTCAGGGCTGGCATCGCAACCTCAATTCATGCGGATCGTCCGGATCAGATCTCCCTGCGTGATCCGGGCCAGGGTGCCCTGACCGGACTTGACCTGTCCGAAGATCGTGTACGTGCCGTCGAGATGCGGCTGGGGGCTGAGATTGATGAACCACTGGCTGGACCCGGTGTCGGGACCGGAGAGCGCCATGCCGACCATCGGGCCCACATACCGGTGCCGGTTGATCTCGTCGCGGATGGCGCCGCCCGGGCTGCCGAAGCCGTCCCCGCGCGGATCGCCGTCCTGGATCACGAAATTGGGAACCACCCGGTGCCAGCGATTGCCGTCGAAGAAGCGCCGGTCGACCAGGCGGAGGAAGTTCGCGACTGTCAAAGGGGCCTCGGGGCCGTGCAGCTCGATCTCGATCGCGCCGCGCTGATCGGTCTCGATGGTCACCTTCGGCCGCGCGATGGAATCGGGCGCGAGCAGGAAGTGTCGCACCAGGTCGCGGTAGTCCTCCGGGCTGCGGCCGGTGGCGATGGGAGTGGACGGCCCCCACCGCGCCGCGAGCTCGGGCCAGTTGTCCTCCGCCCAGCGCCGGATCACGTAGTCCTCCGGCCGCGGGGCCGAGGCCACGAATTCCTGGTCCACCCGGGTCTGCAGCTGGGGCGATACGCTCCGGATCGCCATGATGGCGCCGAGCGCCGCCAGCGCCGCGTCCGGAAACGAGTCGCGCGCGGTGCGACGGAAGGCGGAGACCAGAGCCGCGAGATCCTCCGGCCCGGCGGCCCTCCCGAGCGCGTCGGCCGCGATACTCCGCACTGCGGCATCGGGGTGCTGCAGTAACGGTCGGGCCGCCCGGACCAGCGCCGAATCCGGACCTTCGACCTCGGCAGACCAGGCTTGAAGCCCGGAGGTGATGACCCGTGAGTCCCGGTCGGACAGGAACCACGGCCGCGGACCGGGCCCGGCCGCGGCCGCGCCCTCCGCGGCGGCCGCCCGCTCGCGCCAGTCGGCGCTCCCCTTCCACTTGGCGGCGGCGGCAGCGAAGGCGGTGCTGTCCACGCGAGCCAGCGCGACCAGGGCCGCTCGCCGAACGCCGAACGGTCCCTTACCGGCCAGGAGGCGTGCCAACCCCCGGGCCGCTTCTCGCCCGCCGAGGTCCCCCGCGGTCATCGCCGCCTGAACCTGCACGTTCGGCTGGGGATCGCCGAGCATCGGCGCGATCCGGGGGACGACGGTGGAATCGCCGAAGCTCGCCAACGAGCGCAAGGCATTGATTCGAACCTGCACTATCTCGTCGGCTGCGGTCCGCGCCAGCAGCGTCGCGACGTTGGACGGCGCGAGCCCGGCCGAGTCGGTGTACTCACGGGTGAGCGCCCGCGCCGCCATGGCGCGCACGGTGGCGTCGGGGTCGCGGAGCGCGACGGTGAGGCGCGCCGCCGCCTCGGGCGCGCGGACCCGCCCGAGGGTGTACGCGGCCCGCCAGCGGAACGAGGCGGCGGTATCCTCGAGAAACGGCAGCAGCACGCCGACCGGCGCATCGGGCCCGAGCCGCCACGACTCCAGCACGATCTGGCTCAGCAGGGGGCGGCGATCCTCCCGGCTGGGGACGACGCTGCCGCCGAGGATGCCCTCGAAGAAGCGACCGACCCGGGCCCCTCCGATCTTGGCGAGGGCGGTGATGGCCTCCTGCGCCGTCGGGGCGTCGAGCGGGGGGAGCCCGGTGAGGCGATCCATGAGCGGCTGAGCGCCGGCGGTATCGCGGACCAGGCCGAGCGCGAAGGCGGCGGCCACTCGCACCGTTGAATCGGGCTCGGAGAGCAGCGGAATCAGGAGCGGCGTGGCCCGGAGATCGCCGATCCGGCCCGCAGCCATCGCGGCGAGGCGACGGACCAGGGAGTCGGGCGACACCAGGGCGCTGCGGAAGAGCGCCGGCTGAAAGTTGCGTGCGTCCTCGGCCGCGAGGACCGGCGCGAGCTGCTCGACGACGGCCTCCTCCTGGGCCCGGGCGGGAGCAGCGGCGGAGACGAGCGCGAGACCGGACAGGAGAACGAGGCGTGCGGCGGAGCGAAGTCGGCGATGAACGTCAGGGTGCATGCGTCGAAGATTTCCGTGGCTCGACGGCGAGCTGCAGGCTCACCGGATCTGAGATCGGACGCATGGCGTGGCGCACCGCGTCCGGCAACCGGGTAAAGCTCATGGCGCGGTCGAGCGACAGGAGCGAAGTGAAGGCGGTGGCGAGCAGGCGATCGTCCTCCTCCCGTTCGACCGCATAGCCGAAATCGATGCGCCGGGACGCGAGGTCGCGAACCCAGCAGCGGACGCGCAGCCGGTCGTCGAAGCGGGCGGGCTGGCGGTAGCGGATCGACGCCTCCGCGACAGCCAGCCGAAGGCCGGCCTCCTCCAGCTCCCGGTAGCTCATGCCGGCGAGCCGGAGGTGCTCGGTTCGGGCGACGTCGAGCCAGACGAGGTACCGGGCGTGATACACCACGCCCATTTGGTCGGTCTCGGAATAGTTCACCCGTACGAAGGTCTCCGACACATCGGGGGCGAGCACGGGCGGCTTCACGGGTAGACGTCCGGGGCGCCGGGAAAGTGACAGTGCGCGGCGCGCCGGTTGCGGCGGTCCCGGGCGCGGCCCATCTTTGGCCCCGTGCTGGGCCCCACCCTCGTCGTCGTCTCGGACGCCCATCTCGGCGCGACACCACCTGCCGTCGAGGAGGCGCTCCTGGCCTTCCTCGACGCCGTTCCGACCCTGGGCGACAGCCTGCTGGTCAACGGCGACCTCTTCGATTTCTGGTTTTCCTACGCCCACGTGGTGCCCCGCCGCGGTTTTCAGGTGGCCGCGGCCCTGGCCCGGCTCGCCCGCCGCCTGCCGGTGCTGATGGTGGGGGGGAATCACGACCGCTGGGGCGGCGATCTCTGGGGCCGCGACCTGGGGCTCCGATTCGACCCGCGCCGGCTGACGTTCCAGCTGGGCCGCCGGGCCGTCGCGGCCATCCACGGTGACGGCCTGACCGAGCCGCGCCGGCGGGCGATGCTGCTGCACCGGGTCATCAACCACCGTATCACGTCGCTGGCCTACCGCGCCATGCACCCCGATCTCGGCATCAGGCTGGTCGAGATGCTGAGCCCGAGGCTGGGCGACCACAGCACCGACGCGAAACGACTCGAGGCGGCGGCCGACCAGCAACGCGCCTGGGCCGCCGCGCTGCTGTCGCGCGAGCCGCAGCTGGACATGGTCATCATGGGCCATACCCATCGCGCCGAACTCTCCCACACCCCATCGGGCGGGACCTACCTCAACCCCGGCGCCTGGTTCGACGGCTTCCGGTACGCGGTGGCGACCGAGGACGGGGCCGAGCTTCGGCAGTTCAGCCCAGCGGTACCACTTCCGCCCGATCCAGACGGTCCCCGATGAAACGGGCGCCAACCTGGCGGAACCGGGCCTCGTCGTCGCTCACCACGAACCGGTGAGTTGCCGGGGCGCCCTCGGGCGCCTCGAGTCCGCGCTCCCGGAGCGCCGCCGCCACCACCCGCGCAGTCTCCTCCCCACTGTCGACCAGCCGCACATCCGGTCCCATGACCTGCTGAAGCAGCGGCTTCAGGAGCGGATAGTGGGTGCAGCCCAGCACCAGCGTGCCGACGCCCGCCTCGGTGAACGGGGTCAGGTATTCGCGCGCGATGAGATCGGCCGCGGGATGCTCGAACCAGCCTTCCTCCACCAGCGGCACGAAGAGCGGGCAGGCTCGCTGCTCGACCTTCGCCTCCGGGTGCGCCCGATGAATCGCCTTCGCGTAGGCATTGCTGGCGATCGTGCCGGCGGTGCCGATCACGCCGATGGGCCGCGCGCCGCCGGCCGCTGCCGCCGCCTGCGCGCCCGGCTCGATCACCCCGATGACCGGGACGGGAGACTCCGCCTGGAGCGACGCCAGTGCGTGGGCGGTGCTGGTATTGCACGCGATCACCACCGCCTTGACCCGTTGCTCGAGGAGCCAGTGGAGAATCTCGAGGCTGTAGCGCCGCACGGTCTCGGGCGACTTCGGCCCATATGGCACCCTGGCCGTATCCCCGAAGTACACGGTGGACTCGTCGGGCAGCTGCTCGAAGATCGCGCGCGCGACGGTGAGTCCCCCGATCCCGGAGTCGAAGATGCCGATCGGCAGCCGGTTCATCGAAGCCGGAGGGGAACGGTCACCGACGCGCCCAAACCCCCGGGCACCGCCCTGATCTGGAGATCTCCCGGGAAATCGGCGAGATGCGCCCCGACGTAGGCCTCGAGGCCGGCAAAGAGATGGTTGAAAGCGAGCAGGACGATCCAATCCTCGTGTTCACGACGCTTGTTCTCCGCGCGAGCGGCCCCGGTCCGGCGGAGATAGGCCAGCTCGTGACGGGTCTTGAGGCTCATGCCGAGCGTCACGCCCTCCCAAGCGACGAATATACCCCCCGTCAGCTTCCGGTTCAGCCGGGCCTGTCCCCACCCCGGGAGCAGGAAGGAGCGCCAGAAGGCGTTGATCGGCGTGATGGGCGTAAACCCGGCGGAGTCGGGCGGCACCGCGGCGGCTGCCCCGGCAGGAGCGGCGGTCGTGTCCTGGGCCTGGAGGCTCGGTGCCCCGCCGGCAACATGCAGCAGGACGAGGACCGTCGCGGCGCGAAGCGGGCTCACGTGAGGTGGCGCTCCAGTGTCAAAGGACGGGGGTGGCGGGAGCGTGTGGGAATCGAACCCACCGGAGCCGCCGGAGGCGTCTCCATCGCGGTTTTGAAGACCGGCCAGACCACCAGGCCCGATCCGCTCCCACCCCGAATCTAAGGGAGCGCGGCGATCGCCTCGATCTCGACCCGGGCGCCGCGGGGGAGCGAGGCGACCGCGACCGTCGAGCGCGCGGGCCGGTGATCGCCGAAGACCTCGGCGTAGACCTCGTTCATCAGTGCGAAATCGGCCATGTCCACCAGAAACACGGTGGTCTTGACCACGGCGGAGAGCTCGGTGCCGCCGGCGCGGAGGATGGCCCGCAGATTCTGAAGCACGCGCTGGGTCTGCTCCGCGATCCCGCCGTCCACCAGCTCCCCGCTCTCGGGGTCGAACCCCACCTGGCCCGCGGTGAAGAGGAAGCCGTTGGACTTGATCCCCTGGCTGTAGGGACCGATGGCGCGGGGCGCGCCGGACGTCGCGACGCTGGCGGTCGGCATCAGGAGAGCCCCTCGATGGTTCCGTCGGGGAGGACGCGCATCCCCTCGGCCGCCGGGACCTTTGGCAAGCCCGGCATGGTCATGATGTCGCCCGCGAGCGCGACGACGAACCCGGCGCCGGCCGACGGGTATACGTCGCGGATGGTGAGGCGGAAGCCGGTCGGGCGGCCAAGCTTGGCGGGATCGTCGGAAAAGGAGTACTGGGTCTTCGCGACGCAGATCGGAGTCTGGCCGAGGCCCATCGCCTCGCACTGGGCGATGTTCTTCTCCGCAGCCGCCGAGTAGTCCACACCGCCGGCCCCGTAGATCTCCCGCGCAATCGTCTCGATCTTCTCCTTGATCGGCCTGGCGACGTCGTAGAGAGGCTTGAAGGCTGCTTTCTTCTCGTCCAGCAGCGCGAGCACCTCATGGGCCACCGCCTCGCCGCCCTCGCCACCCTTGGCCCACACCTCGCTCAGCGCCGCCCGCGCGCCCCACCCATGGGCCGCGTCGAGCAGCGTCTTCAGCTCGGCCTCGGTGTCCGAGGTGAACCGGTTCAGCGCGACGACGACCGGCACGCCGAACTTCTGCACGTTCTTCACATGGGCCTCGAGGTTGACCAGCCCGCGCTGGAGCGCGGAGACATCCTCCTTGCCCAGGGCGTCCTTCTTCACCCCGCCGTTCATCTTGAGCGCGCGCACGGTGGCCACCACGATCGCGGCCTCGGGCTTGAGCCCGCCGAAGCGGGCCTTGATGTCGAAGAACTTCTCGGCCCCGAGGTCCGCGCCGAAGCCCGCCTCGGTCAGTACGATCTCCCCCAGCGAGAGACCGAGCCTGGTGGCGGCGATCGAGTTGCAGCCGTGCGCGATGTTGCCGAACGGACCGCAGTGCACCAGCGCCGGCCCCCCCTCGAGGGTCTGCACCAGGTTGGGAAGGATCGCGTCCTTCAGCAGCAGCGTCATGGCACCCGACGCCTTGAGATCCGAGGCGGTGATCGGCTTCCGGTCGCGGGTGAGCCCGACGATGATGCGGCCGAGCCGCGTCTCGAGGTCGGCGAGGTCCGTGGAGAGCGCCAGGATCGCCATGATCTCGCTCCCCGGCACGATCACGAATCGATCCTCGCGCACCGGGCCCGCGTTGATGCCGCCGAGACTGATGACCATGGAGCGGAGCGACCGGTCGTTCATGTCCATGGTCCGCGGCCAGGTGATCCGTCGGGGATCGATCCCCAGCGCGTTGCCGTGGTGCAGATGGTTGTCCAGCATCGCCGAGAGCAGATTGTGCGCCGACGTGATGGCGTGGAAGTCACCGGTGAAGTGCAGGTTGATCTCGTCCATGGGGACGACCTGGGCGTACCCGCCCCCCGCCGCGCCACCCTTTACCCCGAACACCGGGCCCAGGCTGGGCTCGCGGATGCACACGACCACCTTCTTGCCCAGCCGGCGGAGCGCCTGGCTCACACCGACAGTGACCGTGCTCTTCCCTTCGCCCGCCGGCGTCGGGTTGATCCCGGTGACGAGCACGAGCCGGCCCTTCGGCTTGCGTTTGGCGATGGCCTCGGCGCTGATCTTGGCCTTGTAACGGCCGTAGGGGAGGATCTCGTCGGGGCCGAGGCCAACTTCGCCCGCCACCTCGGCGATCGGGCGCAGCCTGGCTGCCTGGGCGATGGCGATATCGGACGGTACACTCGTCACGGGGCGCGGCTCTCCACTCTGGCTAGATGAATACCGAACACGCGGGCGGCATTCTCCGAGGTGCGCGCCACGAGCTCGTCGGGTGCCAGGCCCCGCAGCACCGCGATCCGCTCCGCCACCTGCCGGACGAAGGCCGGCTCATTCCGCTTCCCGCGATGCGGCACTGGGGCGAGATAGGGGCCATCGGTTTCCAGGAGCAGCCGGTCGAGCGGCGTGTCCAGGATCGCCTGGTCCAGGCTCCAGTTTCTGAAGGTGACCATCCCGCTGAACGACACATAGTGGCGGAGGACCAGCCCCGCTCGCAAGAGCCCGGGTCCGCTGCTGAACGAGTGGAGGACGGCAGCTACACCGGGCTGGCCGCGGAGGATGGCGGCCACGTCGTCATCGGCCTCGCGCGCATGGATGACCGCGGGCTTTCCGGCCTCCCCCGCGAGCGCGAGCTGCGCCTCGAACGCGGCGCGCTGCTCGGCGCGGGGCGAGTGATCGTAATGGTAGTCGAGGCCCATCTCGCCGGCGGCGACCACCCGCGGATGGCGGAGGCGCTCGCGCAGCCAGTCGGCGACTTCGGGGCTCCAGCGCTTCCCGTCGTGGGGATGGATGCCGGCGGTGGCGGAAAGGCGTGACTCCCCCGCCGCCAGGGCGAGGGCGCGGTCGGAGGCCTCCGGAGATTCACCGATGACGACGACGTGAGCGACGCCGGAGGACCAGGCGCGCTCGAGGACGTCGGAGCGGTCCGTGTCGTAGGCGGGGTCGGCCAGGTGGCAATGGGTATCGACCAGCATGGGTGCGAAGCGCTGTCATCCTGAGCGAAGCGAAGGAGCCACAGGCCGGGTCATGGCTCCTTCGCTTCGCTCAGGATGACATACCTGTCGCCGGGACGACCGCGCCTCAGCCTACCGGCTGGGGCTTGCGGCTGCCGGTCGGAGTCGGCGTTGCTTTCTGCCCCAGATGCCCCTTGGCGTCCGGCCCGGGCCAGCGGGTCTCGATCGCGAGCAGCACGGGCGAGGCGATGTAGATCGACGAGAACGTGCCCACGATCACGCCGAACAACATGAGCAGCGAGAACGGTCGCACCACGTCGCCGCCCAGGATGCTGAGCGCCAGCAGGCTGCCGAACGCCGTGGTACCGGTGAAGAAGGTCCGCGGCAGCGTCTCGTTGATCGAGCGGTTGAGGATGCTGGCGAGACCCTCGCGCTTCCTGAGGTGCAGGTTCTCCCGGATGCGATCGAAGATCACGATGGTGTCGTTGAGCGAGTAGCCCACGATCGTGAGTAGTCCCGCCACCACGAAAAGACTGACCTCGAGCCGGGCGAGCCCGATGAACGCGATCGCTGCGATGATGTCGTGGGCGGTCGCCACGATCGCGGCGACGCCGAAGCGCCACTCGAAGCGGTACGCCAGATAGGCCAGCACGGCGATGAAGGACATCAGGATCGCGAGCAGGGCCTGCTGTCGCAGCTCGCCGCCCACCTTGGGGCCCACCGCCTCGGTCCGGAGGATCTGGTATTTGCCGGCGCCGAGCGTAGCGTCGAGCGCCTGACCGACGGCCTCGGCGGTCGCCTGGGTGTCGTTCGCGTCCGTGCCTTCGCGGGCGACGCGCGCCCGCACCACGATCTCACGGTCCGATCCGAAGGTCTGGATCTCGGCGTTAGGGATGCCCCGCTCCTGGAGCGCATTGCGCAGCGCACCGACATCGGCCGGCTGCTGGGTCTCGACCTGGATCAGGGTGCCCCCGGTGAACTCGACGCTGTAGTTCACGCCGCGGATGAGGAGCACGATGAGCCCGATCGCGCTGAAGGCGATGGAGACCCCGTAGGCCCAGGTTCGCTGGGAGAGAAAATCGTAGTTCGCGTTGGCAAAGAGTCTCATGGGATCAGATGCTCAGTGTGGCCATGGTGGGCTTCCGGTCCATCCAGATCAGGAACAGGGTCCGGGTGACGAAGATGGCGGTGACCATCGAGGCGGCGGTGCCGAGGATCAGGGTCACGGCGAACCCCTTGACCGGCCCGGTGCCGAACTGGAAGAGGAACAGCGCGGTCAGCACCGTGGTCACGTTGGAGTCGATGATCGCGCTCATCGCGTGTTTGAACCCCTCGTCCACGGCGAGGCGCACCGTCTTGCCCGCGGCGAGCTCCTCCCGTATTCGCTCGAAGATCAGCACGTTGGCGTCCACCGCGATGCCGATGGAGAGCACCAGGCCCGCGAGCCCCGGCAGGGTGAGCGTGGCGTCCAGCATGGCGAGGCCGCCGAGGGTGAAGAGCAGGTAGAGCGCCAGCGCGGCGATCGCGAGCGCGCCGGCCACGCGATAGTAGAGCACCATGATAAGCACGACGAAGGCAGCACCGATGATCCCCGAGATGATGCCCGAACGGATGGCGTCGCTGCCGAGGCTGGGACCCACCTGCCGCTCCTCGACGATCCGGAGCGGGATCGGCAGCGCGCCGGCCTTGAGCGTGAGGGCGAGGTCCTGCGCCTCCTGGAGCGTCCGGCCGGAGAGGGTGATCTGGCCGTTGCGGCCGATCCGGCTCTGGATCACCGGCGGCCGCCCCTGCACCCGGCCATCCAGGATGATCGCCATATAGTCGCCGACGTGGCGGCCGGTCTCTTCGCCGAACTTGCGCCCGCCGGCGCGATCGAGCTGGAAGGTCACGATCGGGCCGTTGGTCAGCGGATCGAGCTGCGCCTGCGCATCCTCCAGGTTGCTGCCGGTGATGATGGGACGATCGTCCAGCGCGTAGAGGAACCGGTAGGATTCGACGCCCACGCTGATCGGCGTCGCGGCCCAGCGCAGGGTGACGCCGCGGGGGAGCTGACGCGCGACGGCGGGGATGCTCAGCAGGCTGTCCACCCGGGGGTAGGCCGTCTCGGGGACCATGTACTCGCCCGGGGCCGCGCCGCCCGCGGCACCGGAGGGCTGGATCAATCCGGCAAGGACGCCGCCGCCCGCATCGGCGGGTGCAGCGCTCGCCGTGTCGCCAGCGGCACTGTCGGCGGCGCCTGCCTTCTTGGACGCGCTGTCGGCCGCGGGTTTCCCGGCGGCGCTGTCACCCCCCAGCAGCTGCTCGACCGCGGAAGGCTTCCCGGCCGGCGTCGCCGGGCCGCGGATGCCGAGCCCTCGCAGCGCCCGGTCCATGGCCGGAATGGCCTTCTCCAGCGCGCTGGTCTCGTTGGTGATGCGGAACTCGAGGAAGGCGCTGCGCTGCACGATCGCCTTGGCCCGCGCGGGATCGTCGATGCCCGGGAGCTCCACCACGATCCGGTCGTCGCCTACCATCTGGGTGACCGGCTCGCTGACGCCGAACTCGTCCACCCGCTTGCGCAGCACGGTGAGTGCCAGGTCGAGATCCCGCTTGGGATCGGCCGAGACCTGTTTGGACTGATCCAGCTCCAGGGCGAGATGCATTCCGCCCTGGAGGTCCAGGCCGAGCTTGAGGGGCACGCGCTTCTGTACCCTGTCGGTCATCACGCCGGTCTCGAGGTCGCGCTCCCGAGTGGTGACGTCCCGAGGTACGAGGTAGAAGACGCTGAGGGCGATCAGGGCCAGAATGACCAGCAGGCGGTTGCGAAGAGACATCGTCAGTCGAGGCTCGGGCGTGGGTTCACGCGGTTAGGATCGAGCCGCCGCGGGCGAGCACCGCCCGGGCGTGAACGCGATCGCGGTCCAACTGCTGCTTCAACTGCTCCACCGAAGCGAAGCGCTCCACGTCGCGGAGCCGCTCCACCCATTCGATCCTCACCCACTCGCCGTAGAGGTCACCCTCGAAATCGAAGAGGTGTGCCTCGAGCGACCGGCGCCCGTCGGCGAACGTGGGCTTGGGGCCCTGATTCATCATCCCGCCGGCGCGGCCGCCCCGCCACTCCACCCGCACCGCGTAGATGCCGTCGGGGGGAAGCAGCTTCTGCGGCGGCACCTCCACCAGGTTGATGGTGGGGACGCCGATCTGCCGACCCCGGTGCTCGCCGTGCCCGACCAGACCGCTCACGGTGTAGGGCCGGCCCAGCATCCTGGCCGCGCTGAGGAGGTCTCCGCCTCCCACCGCGCGCCGCACCCGCGAGCTGGAGACGTGCTGATCCCCGAAGTCTACCGGGGGCACCACGTCCACGTCGAACCCGAGGACGCCGCCCAGGTGACGGAGGGTGTCCACGTCGCCGCTGCGCCCGCGACCGAATCCGTGGTCGTGGCCGATCACCAGCTCGCGCATCCCGCACCGCTCCAGCAGGACGGTCCGAACGAACTCCTCCGGCGTCATCGCGGCGACATGCCGGTCGAACCGGAGGAAGTACGCGAAGTCGAGCGGCGTCTGCGCCAGGACCTCGCGCCGCTCCGGACCGGTGGTGAGCAGCGGTGGTGCGGCCTGCGGATTCACCACCTCGAGCGGATGCGGCTCGAAGGTGACCAGGACACTCGTCCGCCCGGCCGCGCCGGCCCGCTCCGCGATCTCGCGCAGTACCGCCTGGTGCCCCAGGTGCACGCCGTCGAACGAGCCGACGGTCACCACCGTGCCGGTCGGTGAGCGGGGCAGCGGGGCCGCGGGGCCGCTCACGCGGAGCCGATGACGACGGTGGGCTTGAGCCAACCACCATCGCTGTGCGCGACCGCCACCACCTCCCCACCGTCCAGCAACATCACGGCCCCGCTGCCCCGCCGCCCCGCCGCCCCGCCGCTGTCGGCCACCGGCCGGCCGTGCACCACCGCCGCCTTCGCCTCGGGATCGAGCTCCATCACCGGCAGATGCCGGAGCACGTCGGCAGCGGGAAGCAAGCGAGCCTTATCCACCCGATCGAGCGGCACCGCATCCTCCACCCGCAGCCGGCCGATCGCCTCGCGCCGCAGCGCCGACAGGTGGGCACCTACGCCGAGCCGATCGCCCAGGTCCCGGGCGATCGCCCGGAGATACGTGCCTGCGCTGACGGTGGCCCGGAAGGTCAGCTCGGGTGACGCCCATGCCACCGGCTCGATCCGGTGGACGGTGACGGTCGTCTCGGGCAGCTCCGCCGCCGCTCCGCGACGCGCCAGCCGATAGCTCCGCTCCCCCGCGACGTGCTTGGCGGAATAGGCAGGGGGCCGCTGCCGCTGCTCGCCTTCGAACCCAGCCAGGACTTCAAGGACCCGCTCCCGGCTGAGCTCCTCGAGACCCACCCGTTGGACGACCGTGCCCGTGAGGTCGTCGGTGTCGGTCTGCACGCCGAGCCGGGCGGTCGCGAGATACGTCTTGGGCTGGGGCTCCACGAACCTCGCCAGCCGGGTCGCGCGTCCCACCAGCACCACCAGCAGTCCGGTCGCGAAGGGATCGAGGGTGCCGGTATGCCCCACCGACCGGGTCCCCAGCGCCCGGCGGACCCGCTGGACCGCATCGTGCGAAGTGATGCCCGCGGGCTTGTCGACCAGCAGCGCTCCGATCAGTCCCGCTCCTCCCGGCGTATCGACTCGAGCAGCTCCCCGATCCGAGCGGCGTGCTCCATGCCCTTGTCGAGCTCGAAGTGCAGCTCGGGCACCGACCGGGTGGTGAGCGCCCGAGCGGCACGGGTTCTCAGAAAGCCGGCCGCGCTCTGGAGCCCCTCCATCGCCCTCGACTTCTCCGCCTCGTCGCCAGGTACGCTCACCATCACCCGGGCGTGAGAGAGGTCGTTGGTCACCACCACGCCGGTGACGGTGACGAATCCCACCCGCGGATCGCGCACTTCGCGCGTCAGGGCGTCGGCGATCACCTGCCGGAGGGTGCCGGCGACCTGCTCGGGCCGGCGGGAAGGCTGCCTCATCGGAACTCGGTCACCGTGTCGACGATCCGCACCCCATCGGTCGCTTCCACCGTTCGATCCGCGGCCCGGAGGATCTCCTCCACCACGGGCCGGGCCGTCCCCACGACCGCGCAGGCGATCTCCGCGCGCTGCCAGAGATCCTGATGCCCGGTCTCGGCTACCGACACGTTGAGCGAGCGCCGAAGCCCGGTGGTCAGCGGCTTCAACACTCCCCGCTTCTCCTTGAGGGAGTGGCAGTTGGGAAGGTGGAGATCCCAGGTCTGGATCGCGAGGAGCATGGCGGTGAACCGCGGCGGCCGCGCTAGGACGCCGCCGCGCCTCCGGCGGCGCTGGCGGAGAGCGTCCGCTTCACCTCTTCCATGCGGTACGACTCGATCCGGTCGCCGACCTTGAGGTCGTTGAAGTTCTCGATGCCGATGCCGCACTCGAGACCCTCGCGCACCTCGCGGACGTCGTCCTTGAACCGCTTGAGGCTCGACAGCGAGCCGGCGTAGACCTGGACGCCGTCGCGAATGACGCGCGCCTTCGCGGTGCGCTGGATGGTGCCGGAGCGGACCGAGCAACCCGCGATGGTGCCGACCTTGCTCACCTTGAAGAGCTGCAGCACCTCGGCCTCGCCCAGCACCGTCTCCCGCTCCTCCGGCTTCAGCAGCCCCTCGAGGGCGTTCCGCACGTCCTCCACCGCCTCGTAGATGATGCGGTACGTCCGCACGTCCACCTGCTCCCGCTCCGCGGCCGCGCGGGCATTGGAGTCGGGCCGCACGTGGAAGCCGAGCACGATGGCGCCCGACGCCTTGGCGAGCAGGATGTCGCTCTCGGTGATGGCGCCCACGCCCCGGTGGACCACGTCCACCCGGACTTCGCCGGTGCCGAGCTGCGCCAGGGCGTCCGCCAGCGCCTCCGCCGGCCCGCCCTGGTCCGCCTTGATGATGATGCGAAGGGTCGAGACCTCGCCCTCCTTGAGGGCGCGGCTGAAGTCTTCCAGGGTGCCGCCTCGCGCCGTTCGCCGGTTCTGGGCTTCCCTCTCGAGCCGCTGCCGCTTCTGCGCGATCTCCCGGGCCTCCACCGCGTCGGTGACGACGGCGAACGTGTCGCCGGCCGCCGGTACGCCCTCGAATCCGAGGATCTGCACCGGAATGGAGGGCCCGGCCTCCTTCACCGTCTTGCCGCGCTCGTCGTAGAGCGCGCGCACCCGGCCGGAGAACTTGCCGCAGATGAAGTTGTCGCCCACCCGCAGGGTGCCTCTCTGCACCAGGATGGTGGCGAGCGGACCCTTGCCGGGGTCGAGCGTGGCTTCCAGCACGGTGCCCTGCACCGTGTTCTCCGGATTGGCCTTGAGATCGAGGATCTCGGACTGGAGGAGAATCTGCTCCAGCAGCGTGTCCACCCCGGTGCCCTTCTTGGCCGAGATCTCGGCCGCCAGGGTGTTCCCGCCGAACTCCTCCAGCACCACGTTGTGCTGCAGCAGATCCTGCTTGACCTTGGGCACGTTCGCACCCGGCAGGTCGATCTTGTTGATCGCGACGATCATCGGTACGCCCGCGTTCTTCGCGTGGCTGATCGCCTCGATGGTCTGCGGCATCACCTGGTCGTCCGCCGCCACCACCAGCACGACGATGTCGGTGACCTGGGCGCCGCGGGCACGCATGGCGGTGAAGGCCTGGTGGCCCGGGGTGTCGAGGAAGGTGATCTCCCGGTCGCCCGGCAGGGTGACGTTATAGGCGCCGATGTGCTGGGTGATGCCGCCCGCTTCACCGGCGACCACGTTCGCCTTCCGGATGTAGTCGAGCAGCGAGGTCTTGCCGTGGTCCACGTGCCCCATGATCGTGACGACCGGCGGACGAGGCACGAGCTGCTCCGGCCTTTCCTCGACCTGATCGGCCTCGGCCTGGGCCGCGTACTCGTCCTCCCGCACCGCTTCGAAGCCGAATGCGGACGCGATCAGCTCGATCTGGTCGAAATCGAGCCGCTGATTCACGGTCACCATCAGGCCCAGCTCCTTGAAGGCGAACTGGACGATCTGCGTGGCGGGCACCTTCATGGCGCCGGCGAGCTCGGAGACCGAGATGAACTCGTTCACCCGGATCCGGGTCTTTTCCTTTTCCCGTTCTTCGGCCATTCGTCCGGCCTGCACGTCGCGGAACGACGGCTCGTCGGATCGGCGGCCCTTTCGTCCGGCGCCCCCTTTCATTCCCTGAAGGGTGCGCAGGATGTTGGCCTGCACCGCGTCCTGGTCCACCATCGACCGCTTGCCCTTCTTCCCCTTTTTCCGGCCGCCGCCCTTCTCGGCATCGGGACCGAAGGTCCGGGCCGGCGGCGCCGATCCCGGTCGCGGGGGCGCGCCCGGACGACCCGGCGCGGACGGAGCGCTGCTGCTGAACACCGGCTTGGGCCCGCGGGGACTGGCCGGCGGACGCTGGATCCGCGGCGGGATGAACGGTGCGCGCGGCGAATCGGTCGGGGTGGCGCGGCGCGGTGGCGCGGGCACGGCATCGCTTGGGCGGGCCGGCGCGGCCGCTTCCGCCGTGGCGGTCTCCTCGTAGGGCTCGGCCGGCGCGGGCGGCAAGTCCTTGAAGAGGGCGCGGGCCCGCTCCTCGAGACTCTGGGCCGGCGCGGTCTCCTCGACCTCGTGGACGATCGGGCGCTCGAGTTCCAGCGCGGCGAGCTCGGCGGCCCGCTCCGATTCGGCCTGGGCCTCGGCGACGGCGACCTCGGCGGCGGTCCGTCGGCGCTTGGCCGGGCGCGGCTCCGCCGGCGCGGGCGCGGGCTCCGCCTTCACCGCCTTGCGGCGGCCCTTCCTGGCGGTCGGCTCTTCGGTGCTCTTCCGCTTTTCGCGCTCCCAGCGCACCCGGATGGCCGACACCTGGTCGTTCTCCAGGGCGGACAGGTGACTTCGCACGAAAATGTTCATGTCCTTGAGCATGCCGAGCAGCTGCTCAGGGGGTACGCCGAACTCCGCGGCGAGATCGTGAACTCTCGTCTTGACCACTCAGGCCTCCATCAGGTGCGTGCGGGCGCCAGCTGCACCATGCCGCCGGCCAACGCGCGGTCCCGCACACCGACCGCCATCACTGGCGGCTTTCCCAACTGCGCGCCGATCGCGGCGGCGCCCGGTCCGGCCAGCAGAGGCACGCCCTTGGCGGCCGCCAGCCGGACCACTTTGTCCACGGCGCGCGGGCTGGCGTCTTCCGCCACGACCACGCACCGGCATTTACCTGCCTGCAGTTCCTTCCGCACCGCCTCCACACCGACCGCGATGTTCCGGGCGCGGTGCCCCAGGCCGATGAGGCCCAGGAGCCGGCTCATGCCCGGGGCTTGCTCTCCTCACCGCCGTCCTCGTCGGTGAGCTCGGCCAGGAACGCCATCAGCTGATCGCCCGCTTCGGGTGTCATGCCGGGGATCCGGGCGATGTCCTCGCGCTCGAGGTCGAGGATGTCGTTCAGCATCTTGTAGCCCGCATTCTCCAGGATCGCCGTGAGCTCGGGCGACACGCCCTGCAGCTCGCTGAGCGGCACCTGGGAGGCCATCTCCTCCTCGGGCGGCAGGGGCGCGAAGAGCGGGCCCTCGCCACCGCGCTCCAGCCACTCGCGGCTGGAGTAGAGATCGATCTTCCAGCCGGTCAGCTCCGAGGCGAGCCGGACGTTCTGCCCGTTCCGGCCGATCGCCAGCGAGAGCTGATCCTCGTCGACCACCGCCTGGATGGTCTTCGCCTCGGGATCGGAGAAGACCTTCGCGACCCGGGCGGGCGCGAGTGCGAGCCGGGCGAACCGCTCCGGATCGGGCGACCAGGGGACGATGTCGATCCGCTCGCCGCCCAGCTCGTTCACCACCGCCTGGACGCGCGAGCCCTTGAGCCCGACGCAGGCGCCGACCGGGTCGATCGAGTCGTCGCGGGAGATGACGGCGACCTTGGTCCGGCTGCCCACCTCGCGGGCGATGGCCCGGATCTCGACGATCTGCTGCTGGATCTCGGGTACCTCGAGCTTGAACAGGGCCTTCACGAACAGGGGGTCACCCCGCGAGAGGATGAGCCGCGGCCCCTTGGGCGTCTCCTCCAGCCGCTTCAGCACGGCGCGGATGGTGTCACCCTGGTGGAAGTGCTCGCGATGATTCTGCTCCCGGTACGGGATGATCGCCTCCGCCTCGCGGAACTTGTTCAGCATGATGACGAGCTTGCCCCGCTCGATCTGCTGGACCTCGCCGGACAGGAGCTCCCCCACCTTGGACGTGAACTCCTCCCGGATCCGGGCCCGCTCGCCTTCGCGCACCCGCTGGATGATCCGCTGCTTGGCCGCCTGCACGGCGAGACGGCCGAAGTCCACGAACGGCACCTCCTCCTCCAGCATGTCGCCCAGCTGGAAGTCGGGGTCCTCGTAGCGTGCCTCCTCCAGCGCGATCTGCCAGCTGGGATCTTCCACCGCCTCGACTACCTGGCGCAGGCGGACCACCCGAATGGTGCCCTGCAACTCGTCCACGTTCAGCTCGAACTTGACGTTCGGGCCGAACTTGCGGACCAGCGCCGCCTGGATGCCGTCCCGCAACAGCTCCAGGAGATCGGAGCGCTCGAGTTGTTTCGCGGTGGTCAGCTCGCGGAAGGCGGCCAACATCTCGGTCGAACCTGCCATCGGTGTTACTCCAAGGAATCGGGGCCATGTCGTCTGCCCACGGTGGCCCAGTCCACCAGCAGCGTCGCATCGCGGATCGTGTCGAGGGCGAGTGTGATGTCGTCGCCCTGTTCCGGCCGAAGCGTCACGTGCTCATCGTCGGGAACCGCGACGATCTCGACGATCCGCCGTCCGCCCAGCGGCTCCGCCCGGACCCGGGCCCGGCGGCCGATGAAGCGACGCCAGTGCTCCGGCCAGCGAAGCGGCCGCTCGAGGCCTGGGGAGGACACCTCGAGCACGTATCGCGGGCCGACCAAGGCCCTGGATTCCAGGAATCGCTCGAGGGACCGGCTGATCCCCGCACAGTCGTCGGCCGTCACACCCTGGCCGGGTCGGCTGTCCGGGCGGTCCACCCGTACCTGCAGGATGGGGCGCTGCAGCGTTCCGGTTCGTCTGAGATCAACCAGCTCGAAGCCCAGGGCGTCGAGATGGGCGCGAATCGGATTGAGCAGCGCGTCAACAGACATCGGAAGCGGAAAAAAAATGTGGGGGAACTCCCCCACATCAACAGTCGGCCCGTGTTGGCGCCCCCGGAACAGCACGTGGATACTAGCGCCGATGCGGGGAAGAGTCAATCAAGCGGGGCGGCGCGGCCGCAGGGCGGCGGGGCGGCGGGGCGGCGTTCACGGGGCGGGCATGCCGAGGTAGGCGACCATTCGGCCGTCGGTGCCGCGGGAGGCGCGGTGGCTATAGAAGGTAGGGCGGTCGTGGGCGGAGCAGTGGGAGGAAATCGAGATGCGACGGACGCCGAGCTTTGAGGCCTGGCTTGCCAGCGTGTGGCGCAGGTCGACGTGCCATGGACCGGGGCCATCGGCGGCCGCGCCGCAGCCGATCATAACCTCAGAGCCAACTTCATAGCACATACCGCAAATGGCTACACCACAATGCATTACAATTTCTGCCGCAGGAGCCGCTGTCTCCGCGAGCAATCGCGTGACGCCGCGCTGGAGGATGCCCGCTGCGGTGCCTCGCCACCCGGCGTGGAGCAATGCCACGCCTTTGCCCGGGACCGCGAGGTAGACCGGAACGCAGTCGGCAACCGTCACCGTCAGCAGCACGCCGGGCGAGGTGGTGACCCAGCCGTCGATGCCCTCCACCTGACGCCACCCATCGGACCGGGGCGCCACCCTCACCTCGGCGGCATGGATCTGATTCCCCAGCACCACCGATGAAAATGCCGGGAGCGAGCGTCGAAACGCCCGCCACCGGCTCATCACCTCACCGACTGGAGCATCACTCCACAGGCCGAGGTCGAATCCCCTTCCTTCCCCATCACCCCGACCCGTGATCCCGGCGACCAGTCCGAATGAGTCTTTCCAGGCCGCCAGCTCGAACCGGGGCAGACCGTCCGACACCAACTCCTCTCCGAGGACCTCGACCGCCGAGCAACCCTGCTGCCCCGCTGCCCCGCCGCCCTGCTGCCTCGCGGTCTCAGCCATCCGCCCGTTCGATGTCCGCTCCCAGCGCCCGGAGGCGCTCGTCGATCCGCTCGTAGCCCCGCTCGATCTGGCCGACGTTGTGAATCGTGCTCGAGCCTTCGGCCGCGAGCGCGGCGAGCAGCATGGCCATGCCGGCCCGGATGTCGGGCGACTCGACGATGCCGCCCTTGAGCGGCGCGGGGCCGGAGATCACGGCACGGTGCGGATCGCAGAGCACGATCCGGGCACCCATCCCGATCAGCTTGTCCACGAAAAAGAGGCGGGACTCGAACATCTTCTCGAAGACCAGCAGCATGCCGGCGCATTGGGTGGCCGTCACGATGGTGGTGGACATGACGTCCGCGGGGAACGCCGGCCACGGTCCGTCTTCCAGCTTGGGCACGTGCCCGCCGAGGTCCGGCCGGATTCGCCGCTCCTGGTCGGGCATCACCGTGAGCTTGCTCCCTTCGATCCGCGGACGGATGCCGAGCCGCTCGAACCCGAGCAGCGTGCTGCGGAGATCCTCCGGCCGCACCGGATCGATGGTGACCTCGCCGTTCGTCACCGCAGCGAGGCCGATGAAGCTCCCGATCTCGATGTGGTCGGGTCCGATGGCGTAGCTGGCCCCGCCGAGCGGGCGCCCGCCCTCGATCACGTAGACGTTGGAGCCGATGCCCTCGATCTGGGCCCCCATGGCGACCAGACAGCGGGCGAGGTCCTGCACGTGGGGCTCGCACGCCGCGTTCCGCAGGATGGTGCGGCCCTTGGCCATCACCGCGGCCATGAGAGCGTTCTCGGTGCCGGTGACGCTGGGCTCGTCGAGGAAGATGTCGCTGCCGGTGAGGCTCTTCGCCTCCAGCTCGTACCGGTCGCCCACCATGACGGACGCGCCCAGCTGCTCCAGCGCCAGGAAGTGGGTGTCCACCCGGCGGCGGCCGATCACGTCGCCCCCCGGCGGGGGCAGAGTGACCGCGCCGAACCGGGCGAGCATCGGTCCGGCCAGCAGGATCGACGCCCGGATGCGGGCGCAGAGCGCGGGGTCGAGCGGCTTGGGTCGGAGCGGCCGGGTATCCATCCGCACCGTGTTCGCCGCGGTCCATTCGGCCTGCGCGCCGAGATCCATGAGCACGGCGAGCATGGTCTCGACGTCCCGGATGCGGGGGATGTTGTCGAGCTCGACCACGCCGTCGGCGAGCACGGTGGCGGCGAGGATGGGAAGGGCCGCGTTCTTGTTGCCGGCTGGGCGGATGGTGCCGCGCAGCGCGCGACCGCCGCGGACGAGGAATCGAGGAGGCATGGCCAAAGCTGCGGGAAGCCGTTGCACTCGTCAAGCGGCGCGAGGGGGTTGCGGTGGACTCGCGAGGCGATTGTTTTCACCGGGTGCGATGTCGCACCCAGGGCCACCTGGCTCTTTCGAGGATGAGGGACGCATGCTGACACTCGCGGTGATACAGGCCGGCGTCACGCCCGACTGGGTGGGGCCGACGGTTGCGATTTCGCTGGTAGTGATCGCCGTCTCCCTGCTCGGCGCCGCTGTCGCCGTGGCGGTAGGCGTGCTTCGGATCGCCGGCGAGACCCGGAAGCTGAGCGCCATGATCCAGGGACATCAGGAAGACGTCACCCAGACCATCACCGCCGCACGGCGGCTCACCGAGCAGGGTCAGGACCTCGTGCTCCTGCTTCGGCAGGAGGTTGGCGCCTTCACCCAGACCAGCCGCCGGGTTCGCCGCAAGCTGGTCCGCGGGGTGGACAGCATCGAGACCAAGCTCGCCGACCTCGAAACGCTCTACGACCTGGTGCACGACGAGGTGGAGGACACCGCGCTCGACGTGGCGGCCGCCCTCCGCACCTCACGCCAGGGCAACGGCATGCTCGGCCGGGTGCGCCGGCTCCTGGTCCCGAGCCGCCGGTGACGCCTGCCCGCCTCGCGGGGGCGGTCATCGTCGTCGGGCTCTTCTTTCTCATCGCTCCCGAGTCGGCCTACGCCTGGACCCCCGGGACGCACATCTATCTCGGGGAGTCGGTGCTGGCGAATCTTCCGGTGCTTCCCGCCGCGATCGCCGACCTGCTCCGAGCCTATCCCTTCGATTTCCTCTACGGCAACATCGCGGCCGACTCCTCCATCGCGAAGCACTACGCGCCGCTGGGCCGGCATTGCCATTTCTGGCACGTGGGTCAGGAGATCCACGACCTGGCGGGATCGGACGCGATGCGCGCGTTCGGCCTCGGCTACCTCTGCCACCTGTCGGCCGACACCATCGCCCACAACTACTTCGTGCCCCGGCAGCTCATGCTCACCAGCAGCACCGCGGCGGTGGGCCACTCCTACTGGGAGACCCGGGTCGAGGCCCACCTGGGCGACGCCTACGCCCGGGCGGCGAAGGACGTGATCCTGCTCGACCACTCCGAGGCCGATGCGCATCTCGACCGGCTCATCGCCCCCACGATCTTCAGCGTGCGGACCAACCGGCGACTCTTCCGCGGCATGGTGCGGCTCACGGAGACCACCAGTTGGCAGCGGGCGAGCCAGGTGGCCCGGGAGTTCAGCCGTTGGGGTCTGGCGGACCAGGATGTGGAGCGGCACCTGGGCCTGTCGTTCGACTACATGATCGAGCTGCTCGGTGGCTCCAGCGTCAGCGCGCACCAGCTCGACCCGTCGGGGGAGCGTCCGCTCAAGGTGGCGAAGGAGCTGCGCCGGCGGGTGCTCCGCTCCACCGGCCGGCGCAATCCAGCGCGCCTGCGCGACGCGGCGCAGGAGCACTTCGGCCTCCCCGACCGTCCGCTGGACCATTGGATCAAAGTCCCTCACAAGCTTCCGTGGCGCGCGCCCGAGGGCGCCGCGCCTTCGCCCAAGGCGCTGGTCAACGGCAAGCGCTGAGCCGGGCCCTGCCGCCGATGGACGCCGCCGATACCATCCGCCGGCTGGGTCTCGCGCCCCACCCCGAGGGCGGGTACTACCGGGAGACCTTCCGTAGTTCGCTCACCCTCGACCTCCCCGACGGCCGGCGTCGCTCAGCGTCGACCGCCATCCACTATCTCCTACCGCCGGGAACCCGAAGCGCGTGGCATCGGGTCGCATCCGACGAGGTCTGGCATCACTACGACGGCGGCGCGCTGCACCTGTACCTCCTTGGCGTGGGCACGGGCGTGCTCGACTCCTCCAATCCACAGATCGTGGTTCCCCGTAGCACCTGGCAGGCCGCAGAGCCGGAGCGAGATGCAGTGCTCTGCGGGTGCACCGTCGCTCCGGGGTTCGATTTCGCCGATTTCGAGATGGGGAGGGTGGAGGATTTGACGCGAGAGTTCCCCGAGCAGAAGGCGCTCATCCTGCGGCTGGCTCGGTGAGCCGGCCCCTGCCCTGGTCGGTCGTGGCGGCGCTATTGTGGCTGCCGGGCGCCGGCGAGGCCGCGGCCCAGTTCGCCGCGCCGTCCGCCGTGGTGCGGACCCGACCGCCGACACCCACCCGGGGCTCGGCGGTGTGGCTCGAAGTCCAGGACGACTGGTCCCGCAACGATCAGCCGCGGCTGATGGCGGTCGAAGGCGACGCGGCGGGGGAGCCGCTCCACTTCCAGTCCGCGGAGCGAGGCTTCGTCGCGCTGCTCGGCGTTCCGGTCGAAGGGGACGACACGCTCACGATCGCCTTGCGGCTCACTCGCGCGGAACAGGTGGACTCGATGACCCTGGCGCTGCCAGTGTGCCGAGCCAGCTACCCGAGCGAGCGGCTGCGGGTGCCGCCACGTATGGTGCAGTACGACAGTGCCACCCTGGCGCGGCTCGAATCTGAGACTGCCCGGGCCCGTGAGGTCTCCCGCCGAGCGCACGACACCCCGCGACTATGGTCGGCTCCGCTCCTGCTGCCACGGAACAGCCGGATCACCAGTCCCTACGGCGGGGCCCGCGAATACAACGGCAGAGTGACCAGTCGCCACACCGGGACGGACTTCGCGGGCGCGGTCGGGACGCCGGTCGTGGCCGCCGCGAGGGGCGTGGTCGCGCTGGTGGCGGATTTTTATCTGGCGGGGCGCGCGATCTACCTCGATCACGGCGCGGGCCTGGTGACGGGCTACTTCCATCTGAGCCAGGCGAGCGTCGCCGAGGGCGACACGGTCACGGCGGGTCAGCGCATTGGCGCCGTGGGCCGGAGCGGGCGGGTGACGGGGCCGCATCTGCACTGGATCCTGCGGTATGGGTCGATCTCACTCGACCCGATGACCGCGGTGACGCTTACTTCAGCTTCTCCTGAAGCACCGGCTGCACGCCCTTCGGATCCGCCTTCCCCTTGCTCCGCTTCATGACCTGACCCACGAAGAACGCCAGCAGCTTGGTTTCGCCACCCCGGTAGCGTTGGACCTCCGCGGGATGCCCGGCCAGCACCTCATCGACCCAGGCCGCCAGCGCACCCTGGTCACTCACCTGCACCAGCCCCAGCCGTTCGGCCACCGCCGCGGGCTCGCCGTCGGGTGACTGGGCCATCTCGGCATAGACCCGCCGGGCCGCCTGGTGGCTCAGCGCGCCGCCTTGGACCAGCCCTATCAGGCCGGCGAGACGGCCCGGGGACACGGGGAACCCGCCGGTCTCGTTGAAGCTCGCCATGACATCGCCCATCACCCAGTTGGCCGCGGTCTTGGGGTCTACCCCCTCCGCGACGACAGACTCGAAGTAGTCGGCGAGCGGGATCTCGCTGGTGAGTACCCGTGCGTCGTACGCCGGGATGCCGAGCGCCATCTCCAGACGACTCCGGCGCGCCTCCGGCAGCTCCGGCAGCGCGTCACGACGCTCCGCGATCCAGGTGTCGTCCACCACCAGCGGCGGGAGATCCGGGTCGGGGAAATAGCGGTAGTCGTGGCTCTCCTCCTTCGAGCGAAGCTGTTTCACCTGCCCGCTGGCCGCGTTGAAGAGCAGCGTCACCTGCGCGATCTTCCCGCCGCGCTCCAGCAGGTCGATCTGGCGAACCCGCTCCGCCTCGAGGGCGCGCTCCACATTGGCGAAGGAATTGAGGTTCTTCACCTCGGCCTTGGTGCCGAGCGCGGACTCCCCCGGGCGCCGCAGGGAGATGTTCGCGTCCACCCTGAGGCTCCCCTGCTCCATGCTGCACTCGCTGGCGCCGACGTAGATCAGGATCTGGCGCAGGGTGGTCAGGTAGGCCCGTGCCTCGCCGGGCGAGCGGAAATCGGGCTCGCTCACGATCTCCGCCAGCGGCACCCCGGCGCGGTTCAGGTCCACCGCCGTCTTTCCCGGGAAGCGGTCGTGCACCAGCTTGCCGGCATCCTCCTCGAGATGGAGCCGGGTGACCCCGGCCTGAATCCGGCCACGCTCGGGCGACTCGAACGTGACCCGACCACCGGTGGCGAGCGGCTGGTCGAACTGGGAGATCTGATATCCCTTGGGAAGATCGGGATAGAAATAGTTCTTCCGGGCGAAGAGACTGGCGTGGTGCACCGTGCACCCGAGGGCGAGCGCCGCCGCGGCGCCGAGCCGAACGGCCTCCGCGTTGGGCACCGGCAGCGCACCGGGAAGTCCCAGGCAGACCGGGCACACGTTGGTATTGGGCGGATCGCCGAACGTGGTGCGGCAGGCACAGAACATCTTGGTGCGGGTACGCAGCTGCACGTGCACTTCGAGCCCGATCACCGTCTCCCACGCCATCAGCGGGCCTCCGCCTCGGCGGGCACCGACCGCTCGATCGCCGCGGCCGCGGCGAGCAGCCGCTCGTCCTCCATGAACGGCGCGACCAATTGCGCGCCGACCGGCAGCCCCTCGCTGCGACCGACCGGGATGCTCACGGCCGGCAGTCCGGCGAGGCTGATGGGGCATACGAAGACGTCGGCCAGGTACATGGCGACGGGATCGTCGGTCTTTTCGCCCGCGCGGAACGCCGGCGTCGGGGTTGTCGGCGTGAGCAGCAGATCCACGCCCGACGCGAAGGCCCGGGTGAAGTCATCGGCGATGAGCGCCCGTACCCGCTGCGCCTTCCGATAGTATGCGTCGTAGTAGCCCGCGCTCAGCACGTAGGTACCCACCAGGATCCGGCGCCGCACCTCGGCCCCGAAGCCCTCGCCGCGGGTCGCGCGATAGAGCGAGCGGATGTCGCCCTCCGGGCCGACTTTCCGGGGGCCGTACCGAACCCCGTCGTACCGGGCCAGATTCGCCGCCGCCTCCGCGGGCGCCACGATGTAGTACGTGGGCACCGCGTACGGCGAATGCGGCAGGGACACCTCGCAGGTCTCCCCGCCGAGGTCCTGGATCGCCTCGCGTGTGCGCCGCAGCGCCGCGGCGACCCCACCGTCGAGATCGGTTGGGTAGTACTCGCGCGGCAATCCGATGCGGAGCCCGGTGAGATCGGCCAGCGGCTCGGGCACCGGCATGGGCGGGCGGGCGATCGTGGTGGCATCGAGGGGATCGTGCCCGCTCATCACGCTCAGCACCCGGCCGGCGTCAGCCACGTTCCGGCTGAGCACCGAGATGCAGTCCAGCGAGGAGCCGAAGGCGACGAGCCCGTAGCGGCTCACCCGACCGTAGCTGGGCTTCATGCCGACGACGCCGCAGAAGCTCGCCGGCTGCCGCACGGAGCCGCCGGTCTCCGAGCCGAGCGCGACCGGCACGACGCCGGCAGCCACGACGGCGGCCGATCCCCCGGACGAGCCGCCCGGCACCCGGGCCGGGTCGAGCGGATGCTTGACCCGTCCGTACGCCGAATGCTCGGTGGACGAGCCCATGGCGAACTCGTCCATGTTGGTCTTGCCGGCGATGATCGCGCCCGCCTCGCGGAGTCGATTGACCGCGGTGGCGGTGAACGGCGAGACGTACCCCTCGAGAATCCGCGAGCCGCAGGTCGTCGGCTGCTCGACGGTGACGAGGTTGTCCTTGAGCGCGATCGGCAGCGCCGCGAGCAGGCCCGGTGATCGCATGCCGTCCACCCGCGCGGCTTCGGCATCGAGCAGTGCCTGCGACCAGTGCAGCGTCGCGTTGAGCGGCTCCGCAGCGGCCAGCCGTGCGCCCGTCTCCCGGGCGCGCTCGCTGGCGACGCTCATCCCTCCTCCATCGCCTCGTGCCGTGGCACCAGAAAGAAGCCTTCGGCAAACTCGGGTGCGAATGCCCCGGGGGGCCGGGCGAGGGGCACGGGGCCGGGCACGTCCTCCCGCAGCCCCACCGACTGCGGACCGGGGAGAAAGGCCGCCGCCATCCGGTCGGCCGGCACCCGATCGAGCTGAGCCACGTAGTCCACGATGCGGTTGAGCTGGTCCACCAGCCGATCCAGCTCGTCCTCCCGGACGGCGAGCTCCGCCAGCCCGGCCACGTGCAACACCTCGTCCCGGCCGATAGTCATGCACTCTCCCATTCGCGCTCGAGTCCGGCATACGCCACGAGCAGCTGTTTCTCGCCGACCTCCTCGTCGTCGAACGCGACGGAGACCTTCAGGTCGCGGCCGACACCGCTGAGGCCGCGAATGGTTCCGCTGCCGAATCGCCGGTGCCGGACGCGCTCCCCTTTGACGTAGCGCGGCGTATCCTGAGATTCCTCGGCGGGGGCGCGAGACAGCGGGGCGGCGGGGCGGTCGGTTTCACGCCAGGTTCCACTGCGCCGCCACTGCCCCACTGCCCCGCCGCCCCGCTGCCCCGCGGACCAATCCGGCGCCCAGAGCGACGTCGTCCGCCGCTCTTCGACGATGCCCGGAGGGAGCGCCCGGAGGAATCGCGAGGGGATGCCCGGCCGAAGCTCTCCGCCCCGCCGGCGTGCCCGAGCCCAGGTCAGGTAGAGCTTGTCCTTTGCCCGGGTGAGACCGACGTAGCAGAGGCGCCGCTCCTCCTCCAGTCCGTCGATCTGCTCCTCGGCCCGCGCCAGCGGGAAGAGCCCGTGCTCCAGGCCCGACAGCACCACGACGGGCCACTCGAGCCCCTTCGCGGTGTGCAGGGTCATCAGGGTCACTCCCTCGTCGTTGCCGACCACCGTCTCGGCCGACGAGAGCAGGGCCGCCTCGGCGAGGAACCGCTCGAGCGGTGTCCCGGACTCGGGATCCTCGCTCACTTCCTCCGACCAGTCGGCCGCAGACGCCACCAGCTCGCGCACGTTCTCCCACCGGTCGGCGCCTTCGGGGCCTTCGGCGTGGAGCACCGCCTCGTAGTCGATGGCGCGGATGATCTGCTCCAGCACGTCGGCCGGCGGGTGCCGGCCCGACCCCTCGGTCATTCCGTCGATGAACCGGGCGAACGAGCGGAAGGCCTCCCGCACGTTGGGGCGGAGATCGGGCACCCGGTCGGCGCCGCGGGCGGTCTCCAGGAGCGGCTTGCCCCATTTGGCCGCGGCCTGGCCGAGCACGGCCAGGCTCGCCTCACCGAGTCCGCGGCGAGGAACCCCGACCGCGCGGAGGAAGGCCTCGTCATCGGCCGGGTTCGCGACCAGCCGCAGGTACGCGAGCAGGTCCTTCACCTCGCGGCGCTCGTAGAAGCTGATGGCGCCGATCAGCCGGTACGGGATGCCGGCGCGGCGGAACGCCTCTTCCATGGCCCGGCTCTGGGCGTTGGTTCGGTAGAGCACCGCCATCTCGGCATAGCTCCAGTCGCCCGCCGCGCTGCGGCGCTCCAGCTCCCGCACCACCCACTCCGCCTCGTCGCGCTCGTCGGCCGCGGCGAGCAGCGTCACCATCTCACCGCCGCGCCGGCGGGTGGTGAGAGTCTTGCCGATCCGGCCGGTGTTTTCGGCGATCACGCTGTTCGCGGCATCGAGCACGATCTGGGTGGAGCGATAATTTTCCTCCAGCCGCACCAGCTTCGCGCCTGGAAAGTCGGTGAGGAAATCCTGCATGTTGCGGACGTCGGCGCCGCGCCAGCCGTAGATCGACTGATCGTCGTCGCCCACCGCGCAGACGTTGCCGTGGGCACCCAGGAGCCGGATGAGCCGATACTGGGCCCGGTTGGTATCCTGGAACTCGTCCACCAGAACGAAGTTGAACCGCTGCTGATAGGCGCGGAGCCGGTCGGGATGCTCCCGGAACAAAGTGAGCGGGTGCAGCATGAGGTCGTCGAAATCCATCGCGTTCGCCGCCTTCAGCGCCGGTCCCAGACCGGCGTACACGTCCGCGGCGACCGCCGCGAGCCGGTCGAACGGCGATCCCGCGGCCAGCTCGGACGGCGGCACCATCCGGTTCTTCGCCGCGGAGATGAGCGACTGCACCGCGCGCGGCGGAAACATCTTGGTGGAGTGGCCCCGCTGGTCCATGAGCCGCTTGATCACGCCGAGCCGGTCGTCCTCGTCGTAGATAGTGAACTGCCGGGTGAAGCCCAGCAGCTCGGCCTCGCGGCGAAGAAGCCGCGCGGAGAGCGAGTGGAAGGTGCCGATCCATAGACCGGAGGGATCCCGACCGAGCAGCCGCCCGATGCGGTGCTTCATCTCGCCGGCGGCCTTGTTGGTGAAGGTGACGGCGAAGATGCGCTCCGGCGGTACGCCGTGCCGGTCGATCAGGGCGGCGATCCGGGTGGTGAGGACGCGGGTCTTCCCCGAGCCCGCGCCGGCCAACACCAGCAGCGGGCCGTGCACGTGCTCCACGGCCTCCTGCTGCGCGGGATTCAAGGCCACTGGGAGATCGGGCGGAGAGGTGTCGATCATCCGGCCTGGTCGGCGAGTGGAATGCGCATCAGAAAACTGGCTCCCTTGTCGGTGGGCTCGAGCAGCAGGGTACCGCGGTGGGCGTCCTCGACGACCCGGCGGGACAGCGCGAGACCGATGCCCCAGCCGCCCCGTTTGGTGGTGATGCCGGGCTCGAAGATGGTGCGGCGGATCTCCTTGGCGACACCGGGCCCATCGTCGATGACCCTGATCTCACCCATGCCTTCGGCGGCCCCGACCCGCAGGATAATCGTGCCGCTACGTCCCTGCAGCGCGTCGATCGCGTTCTTCACCAGCGACTCCAGCGCCCACTCCAGCAGCACCGGATCCCCGACCACACTCGGTCCCGCGCCCGGCGCCTCCAGGCGAAGCTCGATCGGGTTGGCCCGCCGCGGCAGCCGGGGCCGGAAGTAGCCCCCGACGCGATCGGCCAGCGCGCCGAGGCCGATCGGCTCGCGCTTGGCCGGGTTGCCGATCCGCTCGAAGCGCTGAGCCACCCGGTCGAGCCGCTCGGCGTCGGCTGCCAGGTGATCGGCCAGGTCGGGCGGCGGAGTCGGCCGGGACCGCACCCGCTCGATCCAACCCTGGAGGCTGGTGAGCGGCGTACCCATCTGGTGCGCCGCCTCACGTGCCATGGCGACCCAGAGACGGTCCCGCTGGGCGGCCATCGCGTTGCGGTAGGCGAACACCGCTACCGATACCATCACGGCAATGGTGAGCGCCTGGAGCACGGCCAGCGCCGTGATGTTCCGCTGGGCCGGCAGCGGTCCGTAATGCACGGTGCCGATGGCGTCCACGATCGGCGGGTTCTGCCGGTCGAGCCGCGCGGCATAGGCCAGGACCCTCGGATCGTCGAGCGCGGCCTCGAAGGGGAGATTGGCGGCCGCGGTGACCCGCCCGGTCTGATCGGTGATGATGAGCGGCAGGCCCAGCGCCCGGACTTCCTCGCCCAGGCGGAGCAGCGCCTCGGCTTCCGACCCGGGGTCCGGATCGTTGAGCCCCCCGAACACCCCGGAGTAGAGCCGGCTGGTGGCGGTCGCATCGGCCTTGAAATGCCGGATGATGAGCAGTCCGGTTCCCAGGCTCAGCCCCGACAGCACGGCCACGAGGAGCACCGCGACGGTCGGCGCGAGCCGGCGCAGCCGCTCCTTAGGCGGTCGGAACCAGGCGGTCGACACCGAGGTACGGTACCAGCGCCTTCGGCACGCGAACCGACCCGTCGGCCGCCTGGTTGTTCTCCAGCAGGGCGATGATCGTGCGCGGGAAGGCGACGCCCGATGCGTTGAGGGTGTGGACGAACTCCGGCTTGGCCCGCGGCTCGGGGCGGAACCGGATGTTGGCGCGGCGGGCCTGGAAATCGGTGAAGGTGCTGGAGCTAGAAGCCTCGAGCCACGCGCCCACACCGGCGGCCCAGACCTCGAGGTCGAAGGTGCGCGCGCTGGCGAACCCGGTATCGCCCGCGGCCAGCTCCACCACGCGATAGGGGATCTCGAGCCGCTGGAGCACCGTTTCGGCGTGTCCGGTCATGCGCTCGTGCTCGGCGTCCGATTCCTCCGGCCGGCTGAATCGCACCAGCTCGACCTTGTCGAACTGATGCACCCGGATGAGCCCGCGGGTGTCCTTCCCGTGCGCGCCGGCCTCGCGTCGGAAACAGGGCGTGTGGGCGACGTACCCGCGGGGGAGGTCGGACGCCTCGAGGATCTCGTCCCGGTGCAGGTTGGTGACCGGCACCTCGGCGGTGGGAATGAGGAAGAGGTCGTCGTTGGCGACGCCGTAGAGATCGTCCTCGAACTTGGGAAGCTGACCGGTGCCGGTCAGCGTGGCCCGGTTCACCAGATACGGCGGCGCCACCTCGATGTATCCGTGCTCCCGGGTATGCAGATCGAGCATGAACCCGGCCAACGCGCGGCCCAGCCTGGCACCTGCCCCACGAAACACCACGAAACCCGAGCCCGCCAGCTTGGCGCCCGCGGGCAGGTCCAGAATTCCGAGGGCGGAGGCGAGCTCCCAGTGGGGTCTGGGCTGGAAATCGAAGGCAGGCGGCTCGCCCCAGGTGCGCACGACCCGGTTGGCACCGGCGTCGCCCTCGGGGACGCCCTCAGCCGGGAAGTTGGGCAGGGTGAGCGCGCGACTTTCCAGGTCCGCTTCGACCTCACGCAAGCGGCCGTCGAGAGCCTTCACCTCCTCCCCCGACTGCTTGAGCCGCGCCATCAGGTCCTCGGCCGATTCATTCGCGCGCTTGCGGCGCGCGACCTCTTCGCTCGCCGCGTTGCGCTCGGCCTTGAGCGCCTCGACCCGCACAAGGATCTCCCGGCGCTCGCGGTCGAGCCCGAGCAGCGCGTCCACCGACTCGGCCACCGACGGATCGCGGCGCCGGAGCAGGCTGGCGCGGCTGCCCTCGGGATCCTGGCGCAGGCGCCTGAGATCGATCACGTGAAGGTCAGCGGTCGGGGAAGCCGGGCTCGAGGCCGCGGTAGCCGCAGTTGTTGTTCGCCAGAACTTTGAGTATGAGGAAATTGTCCTCGAGGCCGATGATCTCGACCTTGGCGTAGCGCGGGACGCCGATATTGCAGGTGATCCGGGAGCGCACGATGTAGACCTCGCCGAGCGCGATGGGCACGGCCTCCTCGGTGACGTACCCGTTGCTCGGCGCGGCTTCGATGGCATCGAACGCCTCGTCGCGCCGCATCACACCGGGCTCCGCCGCGCCGTTGGAGGTAAGGCCGAGGGCCGCCCGCGGCAGCACGACACTCTGGCCCGTTTCCGGCGGGCCATCGATGTCGTAAGCGAAATCGAAGTCGGCGGTCAGGTCGGTGCGGACGGCCCCGAGCGCCACCGAGAAGCCGCTTGCCGTGGTGATCGGCGTGTCGGTCAGCGAGCCGACCGTGACCGTATCGACGGCATTCGCCTCGGTGGGATCGGGAAGGTTGTCGTCGTCGCTGCAGGCGGCGAGCACCGGCAGCGCGAGGAGGGACACGAGACGGCGGATCGTCGGCATAGAGAGAGAACTCTAAGAGTGGATTCGAGTCGGGTCAACCACGCATGGTTTCTTGACTTCGCCCGAGGCGACTTCTACGTTGCGCTCACCTTTTTCCCCGGTGACGGAGCGCCTAAGAATGGCCCGTTTGGGCGATGTACTGCGCAGCCTCGCGGCGCGCGACGGTGTGCAGGCCGCCCTGCTGCTGAGCGGCGAAGGATTGCCGATCGAACACGCGGCAACCGGACCATTCGAGCCCGAGACCGTGGCCGCCCTGGCGGCCACCCTGGCACTGTATGGGACGAGGTTCGGCGACGGCACCGCACGGGGTGAGCTGACGACCGCAGTGCTCGAATTCGCGGGCGGTACCGTCGTGCTGGCGCGCGCCGGCGCCGAAGACTGGCTTGCCGTTCTGGCGCGGGCGGGCGCGGACATCGGCCCATTGCTCTACGACCTCCGGCAGCACCGGCCGGCACTCGTCGGTCTCCTGTGAGCCGCTCGTGAGGTGGGCGGTACTCCTCGCGGGTGGCTCCGGCACCCGCTTCTGGCCCCTCAGCACGCCCGAGAACCCCAAGCAGCTCCTGCCGCTGGCGGGGCCGAAATCGAGTGTCGAGGATGCGGTCGACCGCCTCGCCGGCTTGATCCCGAGGGAGCGGACCCTCGTGGTCGCCGGCTCCGGCATCGCCGGCCAGCTTCGCGAGCGGCTCCGGCTGCCGGCGGAGAACCTGCTGATCGAGCCTCGCGCGGCGTCCACTGCGCCCGCGCTCATCTGGGCCACCTGGGAGGCTCTACGGCGCGACCCGGCGGCCGAGGTCCTCTCGCTCCATGCCGATTGGGCGGTGGGTAATGCGGCGGCCTTCCGGACCACCGCCGACGTGGCGTTGGCCACGGCGCGCCAGCATGACCGGCTCGTGACCGTCGGCATGGTGCCGTCCCGACCGGAAACCGGCTACGGCTACATCGTCCCCGGGCCGCCTCTCGACGAGACCGCGAACAGCGTGGCCCGCTTCTCGGAGAAGCCGGACGCCGCCACGGCGCTGGATTTCATGGCCGCAGGCGCGCTCTGGAACAGCGGCCTCTTCGCCTGGACCGCGACCCGCCTTCTGGCGGAGGTGCGGACCCATACACCGGAGGTCGCCAAGGTGCTCCCGGCTCTCGATGACGGAGACGTCGAGCGGTTCTTCCGGGAAGTGGAGCCGATCTCCATCGACGTCGGCCTCCTGGAGCGGAGCCGCGCGGTGGCGGTGGTGCGAGGAGATTTCGCCTGGGACGATGTCGGCACCTGGCAGGCGCTGACGCGGGTTCGACCCAGGGACAGCGGCGGCAACATCGTGGTGGGCGAGGCCGTGTTGCACGAGAGTCAGGACTGCGTGGTCTGGTCGGATCGGGATCCGATCGTGCTCTTCGGCGTTCAGGAGCTGGTAGTGGTGCAGGCCAACGGCCGCATTCTCGTCATGCCGTCGGACCGCGCCGCTTCGATGAAGCAACTGCTCGACGCGCTGCCCCCCGCCGTGCGGGACATCGCGCCGTGACGTCGCTCTATCTGCTGGAGCCCGATCCGGCAGGGGCGGCGTGGGCCCCCTTCGCGGGGGTGAGGCCTGTGTCGGAGCTGCGTGCCGGGCTCTGGCGGATTCGGGAGCGCTGGGAGGGCGCGCTCCAACGCGATACCACGGCGATTCTGGGCGCGCACGTCGCGGGCTTCACCGAGTTCGACGAGCCGCCGGCGCACTCCCCGATGCCGATCGAAGGCCCCGCCATCATCGCAGCCTCCTGGTTCGCCCCGTCCGGCGCTCCAATCGAATCCACGGCGCCGGTGCGCCGGCTCACCCACGCCGGCGCAACGGTCGGATGGGTGGTGCCGTCCGGAGAGCAATGGCGGCCCGCGGACGAGGGTCCGGGACTCGAGGTGGACGGCGTGTTGCTTCGCGGTGCCTACGACCTGATCACGGCGCTCGAGCGATTGCTGCCGGCCGACTGCGCCGACTTCCGCGCGGCGCCGTCCGCCGGGGTGCCCGAGGGCGCCATCGTCCTGGGCGACCCGAGCGACGTCATCAGCCTCCGCGCGGTCGTGGAGCCCGGGGTGGTCTTCGACGTCAGGAACGGGCCCGTGGTGATCGAGGAGGGCGCGGAGGTCCGGAGCGGCACGAGGCTGGAAGGTCCGACCTACGTCGGTGGCGGCACCAAGGTCCTGGGCGGGTTCGTGCGCGGGTCGGTGTTCGGGCCGGAATGCCGGGTGCGAGGTGAGATCGCCACCAGTGTCTTCCTGGGCTACGGTAACAAGGCGCACGACGGGTTCGTCGGACACAGCGTGGTGGGCCATTGGGTGAACCTGGGCGCCGGCACCACCACCTCCAACCTCAAGAACACCTACGGGCCGGTGCGGCTCGAAGTAGAGGGGAAGCGGATCGAGACCGGACGCTCCAACTTCGGGACTCTCTTCGGCGACCACGCCAAGACCGCCGTCGGGACGATGCTGGCGACCGGCACGGTAGTCGGCGCCGGCGCCAACGTGTTCGGCGCGATCGTCCCGCCCAGGTATGTCCCGGCATTCGCCTGGGGCTCCGCGGGAGAGCGGATCACCGAGGAGGGATTCCTCACCGTGGCGCGGCGCGTGCTCGCGCGCCGGGACGTCGCCTGGTCGGAGGCGCGGCAGGAATCGCTGCGACGAGCCTACGGAAGGAGCCGGCAGGGATGACGGCGCTGTACGTGCTGGGGTCGGGATCGCGTGGCAACTGCTGCGCCGTGGAGCACGACGGCGCGGCGATCCTGATCGACGCGGGGTTCAGCTCGAGGGAGATCGAGCGGAGAGCGGAAACGACAGGACTCACCCTGAAGAATGTGAGCGCGATCGTGCTCACCCACGAGCACGGTGACCATGCGCGCGGGGCGGGCAGGCTGGCGCGGCGGCTCGGCGTCCCGGTGCTCACCGCGCCCGGGACCTGGACGCGGCTCGAGCCGAGATTGCGCCATGCCGAGCACCGCCCGCTGGGGCTCTGCGCGCGGGCGGAGATCGGCCCGTTCGTCGTCACCGCCTGTCCCACGAGCCACGACGCCGCCGAGCCGCTGGCGCTCGCCGTGGAGACGGCCGGCGGCATTAAAGTCGGCGTCGCCTACGACCTCGGCCGGCCAACGGCGGCCGTCCGGTACCTGCTCCGCGACCTCTCGGCCATCGTGCTCGAGGCCAACCACGACGACGTGCTCCTTCGAACCAGCAGCTACCCACCCGTGGTGCAACGCCGGATCGCGGGCTCGAGCGGACACCTGTCCAATCGTGCCGCGGCGGAGCTTCTAGTCGAGGTCCACCATCCCGGCCTCGGGGTCGTGGTCCTGGCCCACCTCAGCCGACAGTGCAATACCGCGCACGACGCGCGCGCCACGGTCGCCACCGCACTTCGGCGCGCAGGCTTCGGCGGAACGCTCCACGTGGCCGATCAGGATGAACCGCTGGGACCGATACCGATCACATACGCCGCGGGACGGCAGCTCCAGCTGGGACTCTAGACCCCGGACGATCGAGGGGGCCATGCCGAGCATGGCCCCCTCAGTGCGCTGCGCCGCCGTGCGGCGTCAGATGGACTCGGTGTTGGGGTCCGGAGGAACCGCTACCGTGTCCGGACGCGGCGTCGGTGGCCCGATCAGGTCGAAGGTGACCGGCTCGACGAGATCCCCGCCGGACAGGGTGAGGCGCCTGCCTTTCACCTTCACTCGGTAGCTCACCCATTCGCCGCCGAGCGCCAGGGCGAGACTGTCGCCTATCACACGCCACCGCACCGTCTCGGTTCCATAGCTCGCGCTGCTGTCAGCCCGCACGATCACCGTCCGGGGACCGGGCTTCTTGTCCCCCTGCTTCAGATCGAACTTCCACGTGCCCAGGATCGGAGACTGCTGGGCGACGGCAACGGTCGGCATGAGCAGCAGCGTCCCTGCCAGGATCCACCTGAACTTCACTTGTCCCCCGCGGATGACGTGTTGTGGGCCAGCTGACGACCGCACCAGTCTAATCGCGGGTTCCGTGCCAACCAAGCCTCCCGGCGGCCCCAGGTCTCGCGGGCTCAGCGGCCGACCGGAAACCCGAAGCCGAAGGCGATCTGAACGTCGTTCTGGGTCCGGCTCTCGTCACCCAGGCCGGCCTCCTCGATCCGGGTCCCGTAGATGTAGTCCTCGGCCGCGACGTAGAAGCTCAGCATGCTGCCGAGCCGGAAGCCGACGGTCGCACCGACCACACCACCCACATCGGTGTTATCCTCGATGTCCGCGTAGGCTTCCCCGCCCCGCCGGATCATGCTGACGCCACCATTGAGACTGAGCCACACCGGACTGGTCATCGGGATCGCGTGGAACGTGGCGCGAACGGTGCCGAGCAGGAGGTTTGCGTCGGTCTCGGTCTCGCTCCCGTCGAACGTGAACCGGAGATTGCTCGGCACGTAGCTCACGGAGGTCTCCACGCCGAAGCGGGGGCTCAGGGTGACCCCGAGGCGGCCGCCCACCGAGAGCGCGATCTCCTGCTTGAACTCCTCGCCCTGCGTCGCCTTCACCAGCTCGCTCGTGGGGATGTAGACCCCGATCGTGGGCGACAGGGACAACCGTTGAGCTGCCGCCGGCGCCGCGGCCAGGGTGAGCGTCGCGAGCGCGGCGAGGATGCTGGGACCGACTGCGATGCGAGCGGACATGGTCAGGCTCCGTGCCCTCGGGGGCGATGGGGTTGGGGTGAGGTGTCATGGGTAGGACGCGCCGGGGTGCCGGTCATTCTCACGGCGCCTCGGCCGGGGGCGGGGGCCTGGTCGGCTGCAGGGCCAGGGCACGCGAAAACGCCCCGGGCACCGGCCCGGGGCGTTCGACTGCTGGTCATACGGATGCTATTTCCTGGTCCCTGCCGCGGCGATTCGGCTGTCAGGATGGTCGGGACCTAAGGTGGGCCGGAAGTGCGCGCCCGCGATCGCGAAGGCCGACTTTGCGGCAGCCTCCTCGCCGTTGGCACGGAGCGCCCGTCCCAGCCCCAGGTAGGCATCACCGAGATTCGCGGACGGCGCCCCCGGCATCACGGCCTGCCGGGCGAGCTCCAGCGCCCGGGTGGCATCGAGCTTGGCCGCTGCCGCACGGCCCAAGGCGACTTCTACCTCCGACCGGCGCAACAGCAGCTGCGATACGGGGTAGCGCTCCGAGTAATCGTCCTTGAGTATGTCGAGGGCGCGCTCGATCGCTCCGGCGGCCGAGGCGAGGTCGCCTCGAGCCTGGGCCAACCGCGCCTGCTCCCGCGCGAGGGCGTAGTACACCACGTGCCCGGCCGGGAACATCCTGCGCAGCCTGGGCACCACCTCGGCCAGCATGCTGTCGGCCTTCGCGTATTGGCCAAGATCACTGTACACCCCGGCTCGCAGAAGGAGCACCTGGTTGACGACCGTTTCGTCTCCCGCGCGCTTCGCCTCGGCATAGGCCCGTTCGGCATACTCCATCGCCTCCCGGCTCCGACCGAGACGGCTCAGCGTGCGGGCCAGGTTGGTGAGCAGCATCGGCGAGGCGGTGCCCTCGCCCTCTTCGGACGAAGCGAGGGCTATCGCCCGACGGAAGAGGACCTCCGCCTCCCGCGGCCTCCCGGCCAGATGCAGGGACAAGGCCCAGTTGTTGTAGAGCGTGCCGGCGGTCTCGGTGTTCTCGCGGCCCAGCGCCACCAGCCGGCGGTTGGCTTCCTCGAATGCCCGGTTCGCATCAGCGAATCGGTCCGCCATCCGGTACGACTCGGCAACGTCCATCAGCACCCGCATCTCCAGTACAGGCGAAGGGAAGCGCACCTGACTCAGGAGGGCGCGCGCCGCCTCGGCTCGCTCGACCCCGGCCTCACCGTGCATTCTGGCCCGGGCGGCTTCACTGCCTCGCAGCAGGCAGAAGATGCGGTCCAGGGCAAACTGCGGAGCGTCAGGCAGCTCCTGCAGCGCGTTCCGGTACAGGAGCTCCGCGCGCTCACCCTGCGTGGAGTCGGCCAGCGCCGATGCGAGCGCACAGGCGGCGCGGGCTCGAACCGCGGGGTCGTCGAGCGTGAGTGAGAGATCGTATGCCTGCCCCAAGAGTCGCCGCGCGGCTCCCGCCTCGTCCAGCGAGCCGTACTGCCGTCCGATCGCGATGAACATCTCCACCCGGTTGGCGCTGGAG
The DNA here is from genome assembly GCA_963826065.1 of uncultured Gemmatimonadales bacterium. Classification (GTDB taxonomy): domain Bacteria; phylum Gemmatimonadota; class Gemmatimonadetes; order Gemmatimonadales; family GWC2-71-9; genus CAVVWJ01. The sequence continues at coordinate 823,828 of CAWGVP010000005.1, read as the reverse complement.
TCCCCGTGCTGGCGGATCACCACGCTCTCGGCCCGGGCGAGCAGGTGCCCTACCGTGAACGGCTTGCCCGACGGGGCGGCATCCGACAACAGGAAACCGTTGAGATCGTTGACCGCCTCCACCCGGGAGAGCTGCCGCAGCGCGAAGTCCCGCTGGGCGGCCGCGGCCCGCGCCTGCGTCACGGTTCCCACCAGGCCGGCGGCCATCGCGACCACGGTGAACGAAGCGAGGATGACGGCCGTACGGTTCCGCCGGACGAACTTCGCCGTGCGATACGCAACCGAGTCGGGACGGGCACTGACCGGTTCGTGCTTGAGGTAGCGGACCACGTCGTCCGCGAACGCCGCCACGGTAGCATAGCGCTCGGCCGGGTGCTTCTTCAGCGCCTTGGCGACGATGTTGGTCAGGTCGTCCGCTTGGGCAAGGCGGGGCGGCTCGGTCTCGAGCACGGCGCGGAGGTGCTCGGCTGCGGTGTGACACCCTTCCCCGGTCGGGTGCCGGCCCGACAGGAGCACGTAGAGCAGGACCCCGAGGGCGTAGATGTCGGTCGCGGTGGTCACCGCCCCACCCGAGGCCTGCTCGGGCGATGCGTATTGCGGAGTGAGCGCGAGCCCGGCGAGATCGGTCAGCAGCGTATGCTCCGCCGTCAACGGCTCGCTCTCGAGCAGCTTGGCGATGCCGAAATCCAGGAGCTTCACCTGGCCCTCGCCGTCCACCAGGATGTTGGAGGGCTTGAGGTCGCGGTGGACGATGAGGTTACTGTGCGCGTGGCCGACCGCGGCGAGCACCTGGAGAAAGAGGGAGAGACGGTCGCGGGACCCCAGCCGCTCCTCGTGGCAATAGCGATCGAGGTGGCGTCCCTCGACGTGCTCCAGGATCAGGTACGGCTGGCCGCCGGCCGTCACACCGGCATCGATCAGCCGCGCGATGTTGGGATGGGTGAGCCGGGCGAGGGCGGTTCCCTCGCGCCGGAACCGCTCCGCTCCGACCCGGTCGAGCAGCGCGAGGTTCAGCAGCTTGACCGCCGCGGTGCCTTCGTACCGACCGTCACTCCGGCGCGCGAGCCAGACGCTGCCCATACCGCCGCGGCCTAGCGGCCGCTCGAGGGTATAGGCGCCCACGACGAGGCCCGCCAGTGAGGGATCGGCCTCCAGCATCTGCCCCCAGCCACCACCCTCGAGGAACCGCTGGGTTTCGAGGGCATCCTGCTGGTCGAGCAGCGCCTGGAGCTCCGACACGACGCCGGGTCTCTCCGACCGCAGCCGATCCAGCCAGACGGACCGCTCGGCCGGGGAGAGGTCGAGCGCCTGATCGAGGAGTGGGTACACCTCCAGCAGGAGATTCTTGCTCAGCGGCATGGCGACGGAATCGCCTTCCGGTGGGACATCGCTACGGCTCCTGCAGCAGTCCGTGCAGCACGAGCTTCGCCTTGCGCCAATCGCGCTGCACGGTGCGGTCCGACACGCCCCGCAGCCCCGCGATCTCGATCAGGGAGAACCCGCAGAAGAAGTGGAGGTCCACCAGCTCCGCCAGGGCGCGATCCACCTCGCCCAGTGTCTCCAGCGCGTCGCTCAGTCGCTCGAGGTCCTCGGTGTCGGTCGGCCCGACCCCCGGCAGGTCATCCGGCCCCGACTGCGTGAGGTGGAACTCCCCGCCCCGCTTCTTGGCTCGCTGCCGCCGGGCGTAGTCGATGATGAGGCTGCGCATGACCCGCGAGGCATACGCCAGGAATCTCGGCCGGTCGGGAAACCTGATCGTCGAGTGGTCGGCGAGGTCGAGGTAGGCTTCGTGGAGGAGCGTGGTCGTCCCCAGGGTGAGCTCGGGGCCTGAGCGCCGAAGCTGGCGCTCGGCGAGCCGGTGGAGCTCCTGGTAGAGCGCCGCGAAGAGTTCCCTCGCGGCCGAGCCGTCGCCTGCATCGGCGGCTCGGATCAACTGGTCAATCGCTGCGCTCACCTGTGGGTAAGCCTCGCGCAGTCACATACGTGGAGGGGGCCTCAGGACAAGATACCCACGGTACGGACGGCCGTCAAAACATCGGCGGTCACAGCCCGTTCGAGCCCTGAGCCAAAGCAGGTTGCCCGACAGCCGAAGCGCCCCGGCGGCACGCCCCCTTCCTACGGCTCGACGGGTGTCGCCACGAAGGCGAACACTTCGCCGGTCAGGCCGTCCCGCACCCGGCCGGTAATCTGCCCGGCCTCGTTGATGTCCTGGGCCGACATGAGCACGTCCGGCGCGATGTCCACCAGGTCGTTCAGGCCGGTCAGCTCGCCGTTCTCGTAGAGGAAGGCGCGGGGGCCAAGAACGGCATCGCCGAAGGAGATGCCCACCACCTGCCGGTCGGAGTTGATGGCAAATGCCTCGCTGACGGGATCGTCGTCCAGCGTGCCGATGTCGATGGCCACGGCAGAGCCGCGGACCCAGAGGAACGCGCGGGAGATGAATTCTCCCGTTTCGTCACCCGGCTCGTCCGGATTGGAGAACCCGACCACGTCGCCCTGCCGGTTGATGTCCATCGGCGTGTGCCACGAGGTCCCGCCCAGATTGGGGATCTCGGTCGGCTTGCCATTCTTGTCCCATAGCACGGCATGCTGGGCGCTGAAGCGGCCCACCGCCTGGTCGCAGCGCCCCGAGATACCCACCGCGACGCCGTCGTCGTTGATCGCGGTGGCGGCCGAGGTGGCGTCGTTGCCGAAGGGGCGCAGCTCGGTGGCCTTGATCCGGCCGCTGTTCCCGCCCTTCGGCTCCCAGAGCACTGCGCGGAACTGCAGCACCTGGCTGGACTGTTGGTCGCAGGTCTCGTCCTCCACCAACGTCTCCGCCCACCCGACGATCTGGCCCCGATTGTTGACGCCGGCCGCGAAGCCGTGATGCCCACCGAGGGTAGGCAGTTCCCGCATGACGTTGTTCTCCCAGAAGAACCCGCGGCAGATGCGATCGGTATCGTCAGGGAGGAATCCGCCGAGCTCGCAGGCCCAGTCCTCGCCCAGCGGGTCGGTCTCGCCCGTCTGGGAGATGCCCACGATCATCCCCGCGTCGTTGAGGCCGGGCCACGGCACCGTACTGCTGGGCCCGTCCAGCGTACCGAGCAGCGTGGCCGAGCCGTCGCGCCAGAAGGCTGCGCGGCGGGTGCCGTCGGCCCGCTGGGACCAGCCGGCCACCCAGCCCTGATTGTTGATGGCCATGCCGCGGCTCTGGGTTCCGCCCAGCGACGGCAGCCGCTCGACGGTGTATCGCACCTCCACCTGGCTTGCGGATACCTGGTGGGGCTGGGTTGCGGGCGTGTCGCCGCCGCAGGCCGCCACCGTGGCGAGCAGCGCAGCGAACGAGAGGTAGCGCATAGAATTCTCCGGTGTGGAAGGGATCGAGCGCACGCGAGGCGGGCGCTCATGGGGTGGCCACACCGTAGCGAGGCGGTCAGCGGCGTACGCGCCGCATTCGGACCCCGAATCCATTAGAAACGCGCGTGGTAGCCGAATCCGGACTGCGAGTCCAGAGGACAAGAAAAAAGCGCCCCGGACAATCGTCCGGGGCGCTTCACTGCACGATCCCTCGCTACGCTGGGGATACGGGATCGGCAAGACCGATCTTAGTACATCCCGCCCATGCCGCCGCCCGGAGGCGCCGCCGGAGCGGGCTTGTCTTCCTTCTTCTCCACCACCACGCACTCGGTGGTGAGGAGCAGCCCGGCGATCGACGCGGCGTTCTGCAGCGCCGTGCGGGTCACCTTGGTCGGGTCGATGACGCCCGCCTTCACCAGGTCCTCGTAGGTGTCGGTGGCCGCGTTGTAGCCGAAGTTCTTGTCCTTCGACTCCTTGACCTTGGCGACCACGATCGAGCCCTCGGCGCCCGCGTTCTGGGCGATCATCCGGATGGGCTCCTCGAGCGCCCGGCGCACGATCTCGACGCCGATCTTCTCGTCCTCGGTGCCGCGGATCTTGTCCAGCACGCTCTGCGCGCGGATCAGGGCGACGCCGCCGCCGGCCACGATGCCTTCCTCGACCGCGGCGCGGGTGGCGTGCAGCGCGTCCTCGACCCGGGCCTTCTTCTCCTTCATCTCGGTCTCGGTCGCGGCGCCCACGTTGATCACGGCCACGCCGCCGGAGAGCTTGGCCAACCGCTCCTGGAGCTTCTCCCGGTCGTAGTCGCTGGTGGTCTTCTCCACGGCCGCCTTGATCTCGTTGATCCGGCCCTGGATGTCGTTCTCCTTGCCCTTGCCGTCGACGATGGTGGTGTTGTCCTTGTCCACCACGATCCGCTTGGCCCGGCCCAGATCGTTGAGCGTGGCGTTCTCCAGCTTGAAGCCGACTTCCTCGGAGATCACCTGGCCGCCGGTGAGCACCGCGATGTCGCGGAGCATCTCCTTGCGGCGGTCGCCGAAGCCCGGCGCCTTCACGGCGGCGACCTTGAGGGTGCCGCGGAGCTTGTTCACCACCAGGGTGGCCAGCGCCTCACCGTCCACGTCCTCGGCGATGATGACGAGGGGACGGCCGCTCTGGGCCACCTTCTCGAGGATCGGGAGCAGCTCCTTCATCGCCGAGATCTTCTTGTCGTGGATCAGGATGTAGGCGTCCTCCTGGACGGCCTCCATCTTCTCGGGATCGGTGACGAAGTAGGGCGACAGGTAGCCGCGGTCGAACTGCATGCCGTCCACGGTCTCCAGGGTGGTCTCCAGGCCGCGAGCCTCCTCGACCGTGATGACGCCGTCCTTGCCCACCTTCTCCATCGCCTCGGCGATCAGGTTGCCGATCTCCTTGTCGTTGTTCGCGGAGATGGTACCGACCTGGGCGATCTCCTTCTTGCCGGCCGAGGGGACCGAGAGCGCCTTGAGCTGCTCGGTGACCGCCTCCACCGCCTTCTCGATGCCCCGCTTCAGCTCCATCGGGTTGGCACCGGCGGTGACGTTCTTGAGGCCCTCGCGGAAGATCGCCTGGGCCAGCACGGTGGCGGTGGTGGTGCCGTCGCCGGCGAGATCAGAGGTCTTGGTGGCGACCTCCTTCACCATCTGCGCGCCCATGTTCTCGATCGAATCGGCCAGCTCGACTTCCTTGGCGACGGTGACGCCGTCCTTGGTGACCGTCGGCGAGCCGAACTTCTTGTCGATGACGACATTCCGGCCCTTGGGCCCGAGGGTGACCTTCACGGCCTCGGCGAGCTGATCGACGCCCCTCTTGAGCTTGGCGCGGGCTTCGGTGTTGAACTGAAGTTCCTTCGCAGCCATCTGTGTATCTCCTTGGTAGTTGCGACTGGTCGAAATCAGCCGAGCTTGGCGAGCACGTCGGTGGCCTTGATGATGACGTACTCCTCACCCTCGAAGGTGTACGGCGTGCCACTGTACTTCCCGTAGATCACCTGATCGCCGACCTTGAGCTCCATCGGCACCCGGGCACCCTTCTCGAAACGACCCGGACCGGCGGCGATGACTTCGCCCTGGGTCGGCTTTTCCTTGGCGGTATCAGGGATGTAGAGCCCGCCCCGCATCGATTCGGCCTCGTCGGCCGGGGCGATGACCACCCGGTCCTCCAGCGGTTGAATTTTCAGGGTCTTGGCCTTGGTCGCAGTCGCCATCGTGGAACCTCCACCGCGTGTGATTTGTAAGAGATTGTTCTGCAAGGTGTTAGCACTCGGTCTCCCGGAGTGCTAATCGCTTGGCGCCAAAGATATCAAACCGCGTCAGCGTGTCAAGCGCTCGAAGGTCTCGAGTGCTAAACGAGAGTGTCACCCTGAGCGCAGCGAAGGGGGCCATGTTCGGCATGGCCCCCTTCGCTGCGCTCAGGGTGACAGCGACTGCGCTACGCCACCGCGTACAGCTCCGTCACGTCCCTTCCCGCTGGGCGGCTCATCAGGCGAAACTCGTCCAGCCGCATCATCGGGTCGTCGCGCAGCTCGAGGTCGAGGTTGGTGAGCTTGGACAGGGTCTGGAGCAGGCGCGGCTCCTCCTCCAGCAGATAGAGCGCCACCTCGGGGTGCAGCCGAACCGTCAGCTGGCGCTCCCGGTGCTCGTGGCCCGCGCGCTTGAGCGCCCGCTCCAGGCGCCGCGCCACGACCTCGGGCGTAAACACTCGGCCGCTGGCCGCGCAGGTGGGGCAGTCGGTGGTCATCGAGTGCCACAGGGAGGGACGGACCCGCTGCCGGGTCATCTCCACCAGGCCCAGCTCGGAGACGGCCAGCGCCTTGGTGCGGGCGCGGTCGCGGCCGAGGTGGGTCCGCAGCTCCTGGAGGACCTTGTCCCGGTTGCTGCGGGTCTCCATGTCGATGAAGTCGCAGACGATGATGCCGCCGATGTCGCGGAGTCGGATCTGCCGGGCGATTTCCCGCGCGGCCTCGAGATTGGTCCGGAGGATCGTCTTCTCGGGATCCTTCTTGCCGGTATAGCGGCCGGTGTTGACGTCGATGCTCACCAGCGCCTCGGTCGGCTGGATGATCAGCGATCCGCCGGTGGGCAGCTCCACCCGCGCCTTGAACAGGTCACGGATCTCGGACTCGATGTCGAACTTGTCGAAGAGGGGCGTGGGCTCGGTATAGAGATGCACCCGGCCCATCAGCTCCGGGTCGATCTGGTTGAGGTACTGCTCGATCTCGTTGTACAGCTCCTTCGAGTCCACGTGCAGCGCGTCCACCTTGGCGCTGAACAGGTCGCGGATGATGCCCCGGGTGAGGCTGGTTTCCCGCTGGAGCAGCGCCGGCGCCCGGCGGACGAAGGTCTTCTTTCGATTGATTTTCCGCCAGAGCTGAAGCAGCGATTCGATCTCGCGGCGGAAATGTTCCTCGGTCACCCCTTCGGCCACCGTCCGGACGATCACCCCGCCGGCATCCTTCGGCAGCAGCTTGCCGACCATCTCCCGCAGCTTGGCCCGCTGCTCCCGGCTTTCGATCTTGCGACTCACACCCACCTTCGAAGCGTAGGGCATGTAGACCAGAAAGCGGCCCGGCAGGGATATCTGCGCGGTGACCCGGCACCCCTTGGTGCCGATCGGTTCTTTGGTGACCTGGACCGGGAGGGTTTGCCCCTTCTTGAGGATGTCCTGGATGTTCGGAAGCGCCCTGCGAGGCGAGATCTCTCGTTGCCGCCCTTCACCCCCACCGCCGTTGCCCGCTCCGCCGTTGCCCGCTCCACCGTTGCCCCTGCCCCGGCGCCGGCGGTCCCGACCTCCCCGCCAGCCCGATCGTCGCTCGGCGCCGCCCTCCTCGACCGCGACGCCTTCCACGGCCGTCTCGGGGGGATCGCCTTCGATCTCGTCCTCCCCTTCGGCCTCGTCGTCCGGCTCCTCGTCCTCGTCCGGCTCGAGCAGATCCGACGCGTGGAGAAATGCGCTCTTCTCCTGACCGATGTCTACGAACGCGGCCTGGATGCCGGGCAGGACCGCCTCGACCCGGCCGAGGTAGATGTCGCCGACGGTGCGCCGATGGTCGGGGCGATCCACCAGCAGCTCCACCAGCCGGTCGTCCTCCAGGATCGCCACGCGGGTCTCGCGCTGGCTCCCGTTGATCAGGATTTCACGCTTCACACGTCTCTACCTCGGCAGGCACGGAGCCGCAATACAAACGCGCCACCAGGCGCGTTGTTGTCGGGAAAAAAGATACCCGGGACAGGGGGGTGTTGGGTATTGGCCGGCACTAATCGACCACCTCGCCGAGGATCTGCCGGGCGATGACGATCCGCTGGATCTCGCTGGTGCCCTCGCCGATCTCGCACACCTTGGCGTCGCGCATCATCCGCTCGACCGGGTACTCGGTGGTGTAGCCGTACCCACCGAAGATCTGCACCGCCTTGGTGGTGGTGCGCATGGCCAGCTCGGAGCAATAGAGCTTGGCCATGGCCGCCTCCTTCTTGAACGGCTTGCCGTTCTGCTTGAGCCACGCGGCGTGGTAAAGCAGATGGGTCCCGGCCTCGATCTCCATCGCCATGTCCGCCAGCTGGAAGCTCACCGCCTGAAAGCTCCCGATGAAGCGACCGAACTGCTTCCGGACACCGGCATACCGCAGCGCCTCCTCGTACGCCCCTTCGGCGATGCCGAGCGACAGGGCGGCGATCCCGATGCGGCCGCCGTCGAGCGTCTTGAGGAAGTTGATGAAGCCGTATCCCGGCTTGCCCAGCACGTTCTCCTTGGGGACCACCGCGTCCTCGAATACCAGCTCGCGGGTATCGCTCGCGCGCCACCCCATCTTGTCTTCCTTCTTGCCGGCCCGGACGCCCTTCGTCTTGGGCAGGTCCTCCGCGTGGCCCACACCCACCTGGCGGCAGCGATCGAGATCCACGCTGTCCTTGGTGACGATGAAGCTGGTGATGCCCTTGTTCCCTAGCCCCGGCTCGGTCCGCGCGGTGACCGAGAAGATCTCGCCCACTCCCGCATGAGTGATGAACACCTTGGACCCGTTGAGCAGGTAGTGGTCACCCTTATCCATCGCGGTGGTGGCCGTGCCGCCCGCATCGCTGCCGGCGCCGGTCTCGGTGAGACCGAAGCCGCCAAGCACCCGGCCCGAGGCCAGCAGCGGGACGTAGCGCGCCTTCTGTTCGGCGGTGCCGAACTCGACGATGGGAGAGGTGCCCAGGTTGGTGTGGGCGCTGATGGTGAGCGCGTGGCTCGCGTCCACCTTGGCCATCTCGTGGATGGTGATGTAGTAAGAGAGCTGGTCCATGCCGGCGCCGCCAAGCTCCTCGCTCCACGGCACGCCGAGGAGGCCGAGCTCGCCCATCGCCTTGATGTTCTCCCAGGGAAACTCCGAGGTCCGGTCCAGCTCGCGCGCGACGGGCGCGATGTGGCTGGCGGAAAAGTCCCGCACCATCTCACGGACCTGGTGGTGATGCTCGGTGAAGTAGAGTGCGTCGTCCATGTTCGGTCCCGGAGGAGGAGCACGCGGGGTTTGGTCGGAGGGCAATATAGCCGGTCGGCGCTTGCGCGGTGTGGGACCCAGCCTGATCTTCGTGCGATCCCGACATCCACTCGTAGCGATCGCCGAACTCGGAGGTGTCATGTCCCGCTGGACGACCCTGCCTCTCGCGATCACGCTGGCCGGCGGGGTCTGCGCCTGCGGCGAATCCACGCCCGATCCGAACAATCCTCTCGCCCAGATCACCGCTGCCGCCGAGCAGATGCAGAAGGCGGCGGAAGGGTTCACCAGCAATCGGAAGCCGGTGCCCCCGGTGGCCTTTCGGGAGCTGATCGAGTTCCTCCCGACAAAGGTGTCGGGGATGAGGGCCGAGGAGCCCAAGGGAGAGACCACCACCGCCGGAAGCTGGCAATACTCCCAGGCGGAGGTGGACTTCAGGAGTGCAGACGGGTCCCGGAGCATCGAGGTCGGCATCTTCGACTACGCGCACATCCCGTTTCTCTACGTCCCCTTCAAAATGGTGCTCAACATGAACGTGGCCCGCGAGAGCACCGAGGGATACGAGAAGAGCGTCAAGGTCGAAGGGTACCCGGCCCTGGAGAAATGGAGTAAGAACGGCAGCAGCGAGATCGCGGTGCTGGTGGGCGAGCGTTTCATCGTGAAGGCCGACGCGCGGGGCCTGGGCGAGGGATCGGCCAGGAAGGTCGTCGAGGACATGGACCTCGATGGCCTGGAGGCCAAGGGGAAGTAGTCTCTCCCAGGTGTCACACCCGCCAGGGTAGCGGGCCGGGCCAGGTCGGACGCGTCCCGGCTCGCCGTTCGCGCTCGAGGGCGAGCTCCCCCTCGGGCGTCAGCAGGACCGGTCCAACCGCCAGAAAGATGCCCGAAGTGGTCTCGCTCACGTGTCCGTTCAGGTAGGTCACCAGGCCGTCTTCGCGCAGCCGGCGGAGTGCCACGACCACCTCCCGGAACTCCTCTTCGGCCTGCGCGGTGGATTCCCGGGGGCGAAGCACGCCATTCCCCGCGCCGAGCCACACCAGCAACTCGTGGGTCAACTGGTCCATGGTCAGTCGCCGCGGCGGGTCTTGGTAAGGGAGCCTCCGCGGGGGGTGCCACCGCGGAACTCGAAGTGTTCGTCCGAGGGAAGGCGTTGCTCAAACTCCCACTGGGGAGTGCCAAAGCGCCGATGGGCCAGAACCAGCCCCGTCAGCTCGTCGGCGAGGTACCACCGTCCGGCCTCGACGTTGGGATACCAATCCTGAAATTCGGCTCGCAGCATCCCCTCGCGCCGGTCGGTCATTCCGCTGTTCCCCCCGGGTTTTCTCCGTTCCCCAGCCTTCCTCGTGTTCAGGGTACGGTTTCGGGTCCCTCCGGACCGTGAGAGGGCTCACGGAAAGGCCCCCAGGGGCCACATTTGGGGGCTCCGGGGGCCTTTCTTAGTCCGTGGATTGAAACCGGACGAGCCGCTGCCTACTTGATCGGCGGGGCGCTGCCGAGCAGCTCCGCCAGCCACTGCACGCACCGCAGGTCGAAGTCCTTGGTGGAGATTTCATTCGGACTCGTCAAAGTCCCGATGAACTCCCCCCGCCTCGACACCGCCCACGTGACCCGATTTTCACTCGACCCCCACTCCTCGACCCGCTCGAAGCTGAACGGCTGTCCGGCATACTTCACGGACCGCCGACGAGACCTCATGGTCGGCTCCCTCTGAATGGCATCTCAGTATTCTGCCAAAAGCCTGACCTCGCAAGCACCCAGCGGCGTCACGTCCCGACGGGCGGTTCCTTGGCGCCGGCGGCGCGCCCAAGACGGGCCAACAACCGCCTCAGCTCAGCGTCGAACTTGGCGCGGAATCGCGGGCCCGGCGGCGTTCCCGGAACGCCTTGCTCTCCCAGATTACCCGTGGCCAATTGGCCCAGAGCGCGATCGCCCAGCACGACGTAGGTGGGCACACCCATCTCCCGCGCCACGGCCGCTCGCCACTCCTCGAGCGCCTGCTCCGCGGCGTCTCCCCCCGCCCGTGCTGCCCCCTTCCCGTGCACACCGAGCGCGCCCAGAATGGTGCCGCCGTACCGCTCCGCCACCGCGGCACCGACGCCCGGGACGTCGGCAAGGGCACCCGCGCTGCGCGGCGGATCTCTGGCCAGACGGAGCAAGACGTCTGGTTCGAGCAAGCAGCCGCCCCATGGGCCTGCCCGGCCTCCCAGGGCCTGGCGCAGCCGACCAAGGCGCGCCGCGACCGGGGCAGCCAGGGGACGGGACGGAAATTCGGTGTGGCATCGGTCGCACCCCGAACATCCCGCGAGCCTTTCGCCGAAGTATCCTACCAGCGCACGGCGCCGGCAGCCTGTGCCGCCGGCATAGCGCTCCATGGCGCGCAGCCGGTTTTCCGCTCGGGCTCTCCGCTGCCGCACCGGGGCCCAATCGACCGGGCCCAGGTCGGGACGCAGCTCGCGCCGGAGCCGCTCGGCGGACTCCCGTACGTTCGCCGGAATACCGGATGCCTTCCGGGGCTCCTTCCAGAGGCGCTCGAGGGTTCGCCGGGAGGGGAAGGTGACGTCGAGCTGTCGGCGGTGGAGGGAGGAGTCGCGCGGGTGCCAGAGCAGGACGCAGCGGGCGAACTCGCCGTCCCGGCCGGCGCGGCCCGCCTCCTGATAGTAGGACTCGGGGGTGGGCGGCAGAGTCCAGTGCACCACCAGTCGCACGGTGGGCTTGTCGATCCCCATGCCGAACGCGCAGGTGGCCACCACAACGTCGACGCGGTCGCACAGAAACGCGTCGAGAATGGCGGCCCTGCGGGCGCGGTCGAGACCGGCATGGTACGGTGCGGCCCGGTGACCGGCGGCTACCAGTGCCCGCGCCACTCCCTCGGTGACGCTCCGAGTGGGCGCGTACACGATGGCCATCCGATCGTCGCCCGAGATCAGGCGCCGGAGCGCCTGGAGACGGCCCGCCTCGTCCCCGACCCGGACGACGCCGAACCAGAGATTGGCCCGGTCGAACGAGCCGAGATGCTCGGCGAAACGTCCTGGTGCGAACCCCAGCCCGCGAGCGATCTCTACCCGGACTTCGGGTGTGGCGCTGCCGGTGAGCGCGACGGCAGGCGGCCTCCCCAGGCGATACCGCGCCGCCGCAAGACCCCGATAGCTCGGTCGGAAATCATGGCCCCATTCCGCGATGCAGTGCGCCTCATCCACGGCGAGAAGCGAAGGGCGGATTCCCGCGGCGCGCAGCTCGGGCGCGAAGCGCTCCAGCCGCTCGGGCGACAAATACAGCAGGCGCAGCCGCCCCTCGACCAGCCGCGCGCGCACCGCCGCCTGCTCCTCGGCCGTGAGTCCGCTGGTGAGGCATGCGGCCGGGATGCCCCGCCCCTCCGCGGCCGCGACCTGATCCTGCATCAATGAGATGAGCGGGCTGACGACTACCGTCAGTCCGCCGAGCACCATCGCCGGCACCTGGAAGCAGACCGACTTGCCCGCGCCGGTGGGCAGCACGGCCAGCGTATCGGTGCCGGCGAGAATCGACTGAATCACCGGGGCCTGGGCGGGGCGGAAGTCGTCGTAGCCGAAGTGGCGGCGTAGCACGGCGCGGGCGTGGTCCATCGAGGGAGACATGGCGCATGATGTAGGGGCGGGGCGAGTCGAGGGGCATCGAAGCAGCGCGGGATGTGGCGGGAAGTGCGGGATCGAGGTGGTCTACCCGTCGCAGGGTCATGGTGAGCCTAACCTGGAGAACCCTGTACGACCAAAAAGCGACGACCACGCGACTAGCCCGGTGCTGCAGGAGTTGCCCTAGATGCACCATTCTAGTTCCTCACTCGTTTCATTGCCCAGTTGCCGTAAAGGCGGAGGTTCGATTGTTCCCGAACCAGTCATTGAGGCGCTGTAGACAACGCTTCCAAGATACAAAAAAGGGCAAGACACTCGCATAGGGGCCGAATGGCACACCCATGAGCAGCCAGATCCCGCCCTGCATTGCCACTATGCTCGGTAGCAGGATACGCCGAGCCGTCACATGGAAGATGGCAAGTATCATGCTCAACTCGAGGGCGACGGCCCCTGCGGCCAGTAGGTGGCCAAGCCATGGATATTGCGCGAGGTAGAGCCCCCACGTAGTGGGCGGCAGGTGGTGATAGTGATGCGCAATCAGGAGCAATCGCAGGCTGTCTGTTGTCACCCACGCTAGGCCGGAATAGCGCAACTTGCTGATGGCCGCGCCGAAGTACACTAGGACGAACAGCACCTGGATGAGCCGCAGCGGCCAAGTGTACTCCGGGCTCACTAGAGGGGAGCATACGGGGAGACCGCGCCGCGCCCGCCAGATCCTATGGAACCACCTGTCTACCGACCAAGCATCCCCTGATCGGGCGACCGCCATCACAGCGAGTAGCAGTACGACTACAGCGGTTGGGTGGTGAACCTTCCCGAAGTTCTGCGGCAGCCCCAACAGGTACATGCCCAGTACGAAGGAACACGGCGTGCTGATCCGCGTCAGCGCGCCAACACAACTCAGCCCGAGGGCCACCTTCCAGGTGAGGTCCAGGACCTGGAGGACCGATTCCGAGAGGAGCGGCAGTTCGAGAAAGCGAAACAGAGGGATCGGCATCCACAGTGCGCGGGGCACAGTGGCCCACCCACTCGAGTCTCGGAGCCAAAGGAGCGCCAGAAGGACCCCAAAAGCCAAGATCCGGCTAATGCCCAGATCGGTCGGCTGCGAGGGCGTGAACCAGAAGTGGTTCCACCGCGCACGGAGCCAACCGGTGGTCGGTTCAGCGCTCATCCGGCTACTTCCACTCGAACATCATGATGAGCGTGTCGGGGTGATTGCGATTGCGCGCCCAGGGCTCGAGCACCCACTTTGCTCGGTAAATCCGCACACCGATGGCCGCGTTTGCCGGCATCGGCCGGTGGCGCAGGCTGTTGTATCGCTTGAGTGCGAAGGCAGCCACTGATCGGAGGGCAGCCGCCCGATCCTTGCGTTGGTTCAATCGCTCGAGCGCTGCCCCGAGTCGTACGGGGTCAAAAGGCGCCAACCACCGACTGTGTCGCAGGTCCGACTCGCCTTGCTCCGTAACGATCACCACCCTGGCCTGACTTGTCGTCGGTTCCTGGGTGCCCTGGTACATGGGGTAGGGGGAGAAAGGCCATACCTCGACACCTGTGCCGATTGACAGTAGCGAGCCGCCAACAAGAATCCCGATAAATATCCGCAGGAAACGCGCGCGCTTCGCTTCGAGCAGCAGTGTCACCTGCAGCGGTGGAGCACGCCCCGCACGTGCGTCGATGTATCGCTGCACCTCAGGGATCGTAACGGCGATCAACGCCAGGCCGATAGCCACCAGTATCGCAAGGAGCGTCCAGTTAGATCGGAGCCAGAATCGGTCAAAACGGTCATACCTGCGGTGCTGGCCCGCGAACAGCTCGGTGAGAACGGTTAGGCCCTCTCCACGATGGGCGCGCTCGACCAGTGGCGGCACCACTTCGGCGGCGAGTACGACCCAGGCGAGAGCGACTGCGCCCAAACCGAGCGTCAGAACCAGGGCCCGCTTGTGCTCTGTCATCATGCTGAGCTCGTCTCGTGTGCCGGCCCAGGTAGGAGGCTGCGGTTTGTTCGCATCGGATGTGCGAGCCTCGATCGCTTCGGCCTACACCGCTCAGACGGCTAAGGCCCCGCTTCGCGCCCGGGCGAATCGCTTCGCCGGTCGCGTGGCTGGGATCAAGGTGACACCTGCCATGTGGATTTTGGTCCTTCCGCACCCGAACAGGGGGACTGCGCTGGAGAGGCTGCGGCGACTGCCCGCAGTTACAAAGCGACTCCCCGCTCAGGCCCTTCGAGTGCTTTCAGTTCACGATGCCAGAGCAACGACATGATCCGAGCCATCGTGGTAGGGCGGCTCGGCGGTCCCAGGTTCTTCGTGGCGTCAGGCGGGAGTACCGTGCGGCGTCGCGGAGGGCAGCGAGGACCCGTAGCTTTGCGCCCCAGCTTTCACCGGGTCTGCCTTTGTCGTGGGATGGTAAGGCAGAACTACCAGCTGGTACGCGAACTGTCAAGCAGTCAGGCCGAGCTCCACGCTGCAGCTCATGCAGCGGTGCTTGCCCTCATGGCCGGGCTCGAGGTCGCAGAAGTGTCAGTGCGGGAAGGACGACTCGTGCCCGACTAGCGTGCTCCAGTTGCAGCGAGGCAGCCGTTGACGATCGGTTGAAGCCATGCGGTTAGTCTAGCCGCATCGACCTTTCGGGGGCCCAGGATGGACGGAATGTGCTAGGATATCGTCTCGTGGCCGGTGTGCTGGCAAGGAAGCTGAGGACGTCGCTGAACCTAGCGGGGCGATAGGTCGCGCCGGTGGGTAACACGGCGAGCGTATCGGTGCCCGCGAGAATCGACTGAATCACCGGGGCTTGAGCGGGGCGACAGTCGTCGTAGCCGAAGTGGCGCCGCAGGATGGCGCGGGCCTGGTCCATCGCGGGAAATATGACGCACGATGGGCAGGTGGGGCCAATCGACGGGGATCCGGGAAGGGCGGAGCGTGGCCGGTGCGCCCGCGCGCAGGCGGCCGCCAGGCGCAATAGGTACGAAAAGCGGCGCACCAGTGCCGGTGCGCCGCCTCGCTATAGTCGCCGCGCCTGGCTCAGCTCCCGCCGAGCCTGATGCCGACCGTGATCGGGATGAGGTTGGTGCTCTCACCCTCGGTGAAGATATTGTGGAAGCGGCCCTCGACGAACAGCGCTACCGCGCCCGCCGCGAAGTCGAAGCCGGCCCCACCGTTGATGCCGAAGTCCGTCTCCGATTCCGTATCACCGACGATATCGTCACCGCCGACCTTCCCGTTGTACAGGCCTACCCCGCCGATCAAATACGGACGAATCTTGGTGTCTTCCGATGTCTGGAACTTGTAGACGGCGTTCGCAGTGCCCTGGATCAACCGGAAGTTGGCATCGTCGCCGAAGAAGCCACCGTCGTCCAGCCCGAATCGCTGGTACATGCCGTCAATCTGAATGCCGACGGGAAAGTTGTTGGGGACGAAGGACACAGCGGCAAGCCCGTGCCAGCCGGTGTTGGCCGCGTCCCCGAAGTCGCCCAATGGCAGGGTGAGTCCGCCACCGACCGAGAATTTCGCTCCGCCCTGGGCCATCGCCGGCGTCGCTGCCGCCAGTGCCACGAGAGCCGCGCCAACCACCGCACTCCGCATCGCGCGCATGATTCCCTTTCTCCTGGTTCCCGTTGTTGATGAGTGTATGCTGAGGTCCAGCGTTGCGACGGGAAACTAGCTTACCCCGTCACCGTGACGTGTGATCCACGTCACAGTCACGTCGGCCCTCCCCCCTGGCGGTTGCCGCGCTGAAAAAACCGCAGGATCAGCGAGGCCGCGAGCAGTGCGACCGCCCCCCAGAGCACCCGCCGGTCATTCGTCATGATGGCCACGACCGCCAACACCATGCCGCTCAGCGACAGC
This sequence comes from uncultured Gemmatimonadales bacterium, assembly GCA_963826065.1. GTDB lineage: Bacteria > Gemmatimonadota > Gemmatimonadetes > Gemmatimonadales > GWC2-71-9 > CAVVWJ01. The sequence continues at coordinate 807,546 of CAWGVP010000005.1, read as the reverse complement.
GCGAGCCGAACCCGGATGATGCTCATGTGCGGGCGAGGAAGCGGGCGATCGCGTCCCGGAACTCCGGCGTCTGTCGGGCGAGCGCGTTCACCCGCGCGCCGAGGGCGATTCCCTGATCGAAGGACTGGCCGTCGAGTTGGTAGAAGAGCTGCTTGGTGAGCGCCAGTGCCGAAGACGGTGCTGCGGCGAGAGCGCGGGCCAGCTCGCCGGACTCCCGCTCGAGGTCCGCCTCGGGCACCACCCGGGACACGAGTCCGCCGGCCAGCGCCTCCGCGGCACCCAGCGTGCGGCCGGTGAGCACGAGATCGAGCGCGACCTTCTCGCCCACCAGTCTCCGGAGCATGGTCATCACCATCGCCGGAACGAAGCCCCGAAGGACTTCGGGGTATCCGACCTGTGCGCCCGCGCCGGCGAGCACGATGTCGCACGCGGTCATGAGCCCTGCCCCGCCCGCCAACGCCCGCCCCCGGACCGCGGCGACCACCGGTTTGGGAAGCGCGCGCAGGCGACTGAACAGACCGCCGAGCCGGAGCGCGGCCGCCTCGTTCGCCTCGGCGGAAGCCTCGGCCGACGCCAGCAGCTCGTCCAGGTCGGCCCCGGCGCAGAAATCCTTGCCGGCGCCGGTGAGGAGGACCACGCGGACCTCGGCATCGAGCTCGGCCCGGTCGAGTGCCGCGTGCAGCGCCTCGATCAGTGCAGCGCCGAGCGCGTTGCGCTTCTCGGGACGGTCGAGCGTGAGGGTGAGAACCCCTCCGTCGAGCGCGGATGCCAGCGGCCCGCCGGCACTCATCCGCGCACGACGCGCCGGGCGAGCGCGGCCGGCACCGGGATCTCCATCCGCAGCAGCGCCGTGGAGTAGACCTTGCCCTGCGCGTCGGTCTTGAGCGAGATGGTGCCGCCACCATCCAGCGCGCCATGCAACAGGAAGTTGAGCGCGCTCAGATTGGGCAGCTCGAAGCGCTCCACCCCGGTCACCATGCCCTTGAAGTGCCGCGCCACGCGAGCCGTCGTCACCTCGCGCACCAGGATCGGGTAGTACTCGGGCTCCAGCGCGACGAGTCCCACGTTGGCGGTGTTGCCCTTGTCTCCCGACCGTGCGTGAGCGAGCCAGCGGAGCTGGACCAAGCGGGGCCGCGGCCCCGCGGGGCGACGGGGCCGCTTGGTCGTGGCCCCGCTCCCCGACTTCCTCGATGATCTCTTGCCACTCGCCTGTCGTCCCATGTCCGCTCCACTCCCTGTGCGCTCGCCGGGCTTCCTACCGCCCTGCCGCCCCGCTGCCCCGCTGCCCCGCTTCCAGGATCTCCACCCTTACGCCGCTCTCGATTTCCCGGCGATCGATCAGCGCAGGCCAGTAGGCCACCACTTCCTCCACCGCCGGACGTCCCCCCGCAAAGCCAGTAACACTCGGCGGCCCGGTGAGGACCAACGGCGCGATCTCGCGGGTGAACCGCTCGACCGCCGCCTTGTCCGGTGCGCGAACGCCGATCCGAAGCTGCACCTCGGGCGCCTCGGGATTGGGCTCGCCGCTCAATCGTCCGTGGGTGGCGTCGACGCCTACAAACTCGGTCAGGATCTGCTCGAATTCCAGGCCGAGGTCGGTCAGGCGCTGCCGAAGGATGCGGTCCGCGGCCCTGGCCTTGTCGTACGCCTCGGGCCAGGCATACACCAGGGTACCGACAGCCTTGTAACCATAGAAGTACGCGATCGACACCTTCAGCATCGGCGTGCGGGGACCGCCGCGAATGCCCGAGACCCGCACCCGGTCGCGGCCGGCCTGGCGAAGCTGAATGCTGGTGAAATCGGCAACGCCATCCGGTGTGATGTAGCTCCTGGGATCGCCCATCTCGTAGACCAGCTGCTCCGTGACCGACGCGACCGAGACCACGCCTCCCGTGCCGGGGTGCTTGGTCACGACGAAGCTGCCATCGGCCGAGGCCTCGACGATGGGAAATCCCGGGTCGGCCATCCCCTTTACCGCGCGCCATCCCTTGAGCAGGTTGCCGCCCGAGGCCTGGGCACCACACTCGATGATGTGCCCTGCGACGGTACCGGCGGCGACCTTGTCCCAGTCGTCGGGCGACCAGCCGAACTCGTGAAAGATCGGGCCCAGCGTGAGTCCGGTGTCGGTCACCCGGCCGGTGACGACGACGTCGGCACCGCCTTGCAGGGCCTCCACGATCGGTGCCATCCCGAGGTAGGCGTTGGCCGAGAGCACACGGTCACGGATCTCGGCGAGAGGGCGGCCGGTCTCCATGTCCGCCAGTGGATGACCCCCGGCGATCAGCTCGTCGAGGCGGCCCAGGATGTCGTCCCCCGTCACCAGCCCTACCCGGACCTTCCCTCCGAGGCCGAGCTTGCCGGCCACGTCGAGCACCGCTTCCGCGCAGCCCCGCGGGTTCACACCACCGGCGTTCGACGTGACCTTGATGCCGCGCTGGACGACGTCCGGGAGGATCCGCTCCATCAAGGGCACGAAGTCGCGGGCATACCCGGCGCGCGGATCGCGCGACTTCTGCTTCTGCATGATGGACATGGTCACTTCGGCGAGGTAGTCCATCATCAGGTAGTCGATGGGTCCACCGCGCACCTGCCGCACGGGGGCCTCCAGCCAGTCACCCCAGAACCCCTGGCCCGCGGCGATCCGCACCACCCGCTGGGTCATTCGTCGTTTCTCCCCACGAAGCCGCTCTCCCTGGTCCATACCTGACTCCCGATTCGTACTAGGGCCACGCCGAGGGGCGCAAACCCGGACGGCAGCGGCCAGGGAGACGCGCCGAGCCGGAATGACACCGACCCGCGCTCGCCCGGTTGGAGGGCAACCTCGCCCGCTCCTGGCGCCGGCGTGACCGCCACCGCGGAGTCGGCGTACAGCCGAATGGTGACCTCCGCGCTCCACGGCCGATCGACCCCGGCCTCGGCAAAGCCGGGCAATAGCGTGAGCTCGGCTCGAGCCCCGCCGTGAGCATCGGGGAGAACCGTGCTCAGGCGTCCGAATGCATACTGCATCGGTCGCTGGGCGAGCTGCCGGCCGGCCGAATCGATCACCGTCACGCCGAAGTCGGTGAAGCGGCCCCACTGCGCGCGATCCATCGCCAGGTCCAGTTCCAGGCCGGTGGCCCAGGCGGGAATGTCGAACGGAAGGCGCTGGATGCCGGAGCCGGTCGCACGCACCGTGTCCTGCCGCTGCGCACCCCGCAGTCGAAGCTCGACCTCCGCGTCGGCCGGCTTGCCGGTCACGTTGACCAGATCCACTTGGGCCATATCCGCCTCGCGTAGGGCGCGAATCGTCACCGGAGCGTGCGACACCGTCACCGTCGCGGACAGCGTCGCCCCCGGCACGGCGGTCGCCGACACCTGATAGTCACCCTGCACCACGTCGCGCGCATCCACCCGGTACACCGCCGGGGGTGCGGCGAGGCCCAAGGGACGGCCGCCGCCCTCCCGAAAGGGCGCCCCGCCCGGCTCGTTCAGAAAGGCGACTCCCCGCCGACCCGATCCCGGAGAGACCCGTACCTCGAGCGGCCGCGCGCTGTCGGCGGCGAAGAAGGAGCGCAGCACATCGCCCGACTGGACCGGCACTGCATCCCGGAGCGTGAGCGTGCTGTCGGTAATGCCGGCCGGCACCACGACCGTCGTCACCAGGCGGAACGCGGGACCCTCCATGGTGTCGGCCGGCCAGGCCGAGACTACACCCGTGTACGCGCCGGGCGCGGCGAGCCCCGCGGTGGTGTACCGCAGCTCGACCGCGGTCACCTCGCTCGAGAGGGTCACCGCCGCAGGGGCCGAGAGCCAGGAGGCATCGCTCCGGAGGGTGTAGGTGGCACGCGAGGCGCCCGCGCCGCGTCTGACCTCGAACCGCTGCGATCCGCTGTTCGCACTACCACCACCGGCCGAGACCCAACCCCCTGCCGTCCGCCGGCCCGCGACATTGACCTCGATCGCCGGCATCTTGGCACCGCTGGACAGCCAGCGATACGCCGCGTCCACGTCGGCCAGTCCCCGCCCCTCGTCGAGATACCCCGAGCTCGGCGTCGGCCGCGCGGTCACCATCAGGGCCTGCCGGATGGTTCGGGCGTCCGCCGCCCGCGACTCCTGCGCGAGCGCGGAGAGGAGCAGCGCCACGAGCCCCGCCGCGTGCGGCGCGGCCATACTGGTGCCCTGCTTTACCTCCTCGCCCGCATCCCACAACGGCACGCTGCTGTAGGCCACGCCGGGCGCGACGATGTCGGGCTTCGCCACCTCGCCGCCGCGGGCGCTGAAGTCGGCGACCATCTCGGTGGCCGCGCCGGCGCGCGTGGGCGGAAGGAAGACCGGGGGCACGCTGCCGCCGACCGAGATCGCCCGGCCGGCCGACCCCGGAAAGCCGAGCGTGGAGAGCCCGGGGCCGTCGTTGCCCGCGGCCACGGTAATAGGTAGCTGAGGGTGCACCGCCAGCACCGAGTCCAGGAGCTGGTCGATCCGGGCGTCGCCCTCCCGCTCGTTCCCCACGCCGAAGCTGAGGTTCAGCACCAGCGGCATCCGTCGGGAGGCGGCGAACCGGAGGGCGTGGTCCATCGCCGCCAGGATGGCACCACTGGTGGAGACGCTGCCGTTCGCGCGGTCTGAGATCTTGAGGCCGAGGAGCTGCGCCCCGGGCGCGACGCCGTCGAACCCGCTCACCCCGTAGAGATCGTTCGCCGCCGCAATGCCGGCCACATGGGTGCCATGGGCGTCGAGCGCGAACACCAGATCGAGGGCCGGCACCCCGCTGCGCTCGAAGAAATTCGCCGCGAGGTTGACACGGGGCGCGGTGCCCCGGGGCGACCAGCCGAAGAACTCGCGCGCGACGAGGTAATCGTGGACCGGCCGCTCACCCGCCAGCGAGCCGTCCCCATCGGTGTCCGCCAGCACCACCCAGCCGTCGGTGGCCTTGGCGACGAGGAGCGCCAGGGTGTCGCTCGACTCCCCGTCGCCGTCGAGGTCGGCCGCGGGCGGCTCACCCAGCGCCGGCTCGCGCAGCACGCCGGCGTAGTAGGGGCCGCCGGTGCTGAGCCCCACGACCCGCCCGAATCCGACCAGGCGGCGCCCCGCGATCTCCACGGTATCGCCGCGCGGTACGACCGGAGTGAGCAGCACTCTGCCCTCACCGGAAAAGTCCCGGACGTCCACCAGCTTGGGGTCGCCGCTCGGGGTGGTCCGGAGACCGGGAACGCCGGGATCCACGCCGGTGTCGAGAATCGCGATCAGGACGCCGCGGCCATCGTAGGTCGGGTGCTCCTGGATGAACCGGTCCGCGCCGGTGCTCGCGACCGGCATCCACCCATGGGCGTAGGCCACCTCGGGCGGCGCGAGCCGCTCGACCGTCGCTTCCCGAGGCGGCGCCACCGCTGGCGGGAGCGCGGTGGGCGCGGGATCGGCGCGTGGGGTCGGAGGCTCGGACCGCGGACCATGAGACGAGGGCGCGCAGCCGAGCAGGATCAACGCGGCCGGTAGGGCAGTGCGGAACATCGAGGCGCTAGCGGGCAGTGGCCGCGTCGATCGGCGGCAACACGAACGGGCCGAGGTGGGGACCGCGGTAGTTGGCGCAAACGCGCAGGGCGAATGCGATCTGCTCCCGGGTCTCTTCCGGCGTGACGATCGCGTCCACGTGCCCCCGCGCGGCGGCATACCGGGCATCGAGCTGCATCTCGTAATCGGCGCGCATGGACTCCATCGAGCGCTGGACTTCGGGCGCCACCTCGCGCTTCTCCCGCTGCGCGCGCTCGATCTCGGGTCCATGTACCGCCATCACGGCGGATTCGCCCTCCATGACCCCCATCCTGCCCGTGGGCCACGAGAGGATGAAATCGGGATCGAACCCCTGTCCCGCCATCGCGTAATAGCCCGCGCCCGACGCGTGATTCACCGTGAGGACGATCTTCGGAACGACCGCGGTCGCCATCGCCTCGACGAAGTGGGCGCCGGCCCGGATGATCCCGGAGTGCTCCGCCTCGGGACCCACCATGAAGCCGCTCACGTCCTGGACGAAGAGGATGGGAAGGCGCTCCCGGCTGGCGGTCTCGATGAAGTAGGCGACCTTCTCCGCGCTTCCGGTGTAGAGGATTCCGCCGAAACGAGGGCGCTCGCCGGGGAGTCCCTTGATGACCCCGCGCTGGTTCGCGATCACGGCCACCGGCCACCCGCCGATGTGCGCGTGCCCGCAGATCATCTCCTTGGCCGCGTCGGGCTGGAACTCATCGAGCACGCCGGCGTCGAGCAGGCACGCCAGCACGTGGCGCATGTCGTAGGAGAGCCGGTGATCGTGCGGCAGGATGTCGTAGAGGTCGGCGGCGGGGCGGGCCGGCGGGCGCTCGGGCAGCACGCGGTGGCTCACCGCCTCGAGCCGCGGCAGCCGGCCGATGTATTCGCGAATCCGCAGGAGACATTCCCGATCGTTCGCCGCGCGGTAGTGAGCCACCGCGCTCACTTCGGTATGGGTGCGCGCCCCGCCCAGGGTCTCCGCGTCGATCGTCTGGCCGGTCGCGCCCTTCACCAGGTTCGGGCCCCCGAGTCCCATGAAGCTGGTGCCCTCGACCATGTAGATCACGTCCGAGAGCGCCGGCAGATACGCTCCGCCTGCGACACAGCTCCCCATGACCGCGCTGATCTGCGGCACATGGAGGTAGCGCCGCATGATGGAGTTGTAATAGAAGATCCGGGCCGCGCCGTACTGGCCGGGGAAGACGCCGCCCTGGTAGGGCAGATTGACCCCGGCGCTGTCCACCAGATAGACGATGGGCACCCGCTGCCGCATCGCGACTTCCTGGGCGCGGAGGATCTTGCGGATCGTCTCCGGCCACCACGAGCCCGCCTTGACCGTGGCGTCGTTCGCGACCACGACGACCTCCCGGCCCTCGGCCACGCCGACCCCGGTGATGACGCCGGCACCCGGCGCCTGGCCATCGTACTGGTCGTACGCCACCAGCAGCCCGAGCTCGAGCCACGGCGCACCAGGGTCGAGCAATCCCTGCACCCGCTCCCGCGGGGAGAGCTTGCCCTGCTTGTGCATCCGGGCGACGCGCTCGGCGCCGCCGCCCTCCTGAAGCCGCGCGGCGAGCCGGCGATACTCGTCGCTGAGCTGCCGGAGCCGGCTCTCCCGGGACTGAGCGGAAGCGCTCACGGGCGCCTCAGGATTCGAGGTGTTGGGCCGCCCACGACTCGATGTACTCGATCAGATCCGATGTGGGGGTGCCGGGTCCGAACAGGCGGCCGATGCCTTGCTCCTGCAGCGCGCTCATGTCCTCGGCGGGGATGATCCCGCCGCCGGTCACCAGGATGTCGGGACGGCCCGACTCCACCATCAGCTGCCGCACCCGCGGGAACAGCGTCATGTGGGCCCCGGAGAGGATCGACAGCCCGACGACGTCCACGTCCTCCTGCACCGCGGCGGTGGCGATCATCTCCGGGGTCTGATGCAGCCCGGTGTAGACCACCTCCATCCCGGCATCGCGCAGGGCGGCGGCGACCACCTTGGCCCCCCGGTCATGCCCGTCGAGTCCGGGCTTGGCCACCAGCACCCGAATGGGCCGGGGGAGCGAGCGTTTGGTCGCGGGCATCGTCAGGGGCGTTCTCCGTTGAGCAGATCGTCGGCCAACGCGGTCAGCGAGGCGAACCGCACACAGTCGGGGCCGGGGTCGTCGAGGTCCGGCCCGAGCAGGACGGCTTCCATGCCGGCGCCTCGCGCACCCACTACGTCCACGTGGTACAGGTCCCCCACGTAGAGCGCTTCCGACGCCGCCACGCCGAGGGCGGCGAGCGCGGCACGGAAGATAGCGGGATCGGGCTTTTCGACACCCACCAGCGCCGAGTCGAGCACCACGTCGAACCACTCGCGGATCCCGGCGGCGACGAGGGCCTGCTCCACCCGGCCGTCGCTGTTGGAGATCACACCGAGTCGGAGCCCGCGGGCCCGCAGCCGGTCGAGCGCCATCCGGGTGTCCTCGGCGATTCGGCACCAGAGGTGACTCTCGTCGTGCACTTGCTGGAGGCAGACCGCGACCTCCCCCATCCGCTCGGCCGGAACGCCCGCATCGATGAGCAGCGCCTCCAGATATGCCCGGGCACGATCCCGGTCCGCCCCGCCGGCCCGCTCCGCGGCCCGCGAGGCCACCCCGGTCGCTCTGGCGAGTCGGCCGGCGTCGAGCGGCTCGCCGAGCACCGCTCCGACGGCAGCCGCCATGCGGTCGTGATCGAGGAAGAGAAGCGTGTTGCCGGCGTCGAAGAGCACCGCCTTCAACGGCGCCGGCCGGCGGGCGGAGGCGATCAGCGGAAACGCAGCAGGCCGGCGAGACCCTCGATCGCATCGCGCGCCTCGGGCTCGTAGACCACATTGACGTCCACACCCTGGCGCAGCGCCTCCTCGATCGCGTCGTCCACCACGTCCAGCACCGGCACGGGCTCACCTTCCGCCCTGCAATCGCGCTCGGCGATCGTCAGCCGTCCGCTCTCGGCGCACCGGAATCCGGGCTCCCCCGCGTCGGCATGCACCAGGAGGGCGCGCACCTGGCCGCGCGAGAGCGCCCGCAACGTCGGGGTCATCCCGTTCACCGACCAGCCGCTGCCGAGTCCCTCCTGCATCTCGTGCACCAGCGCGCGCTCGGAGTCCCGCTCCCAGGCCTCCCGAACGACGAGGGTGGCCTGATGGACCAGCGCCGGCGTGACCTCCTTCGGGTTCAGCTTGGCCGTGCCGATCACCCGCTCCACCAGGTAGCTATGGAGGAACGGCTCGACCGCCGCGGCTTCCGTCCCGGTGCCGGCGAGCACGATCCCGTGCGCCGGATGGCGCCGGTCGATGGCGAACAGCTCCCGGGCGATGGCCTCGTAGTGCCGCTGCTTCTCCTCCCGGATCCGGTTGTTGTAGGTGTGCTCTCCCCATCCGGGAGGCCCGTCGTCGTCGCCCCGAAACCGCTTGCCACGGGTGGAATCCGCCCTGAGGCTGGGCAGCTCGGTGGCCTCGTACGCGGTGACCTCGAAGAACCGCGCGGCCGTCCGGTCGAGCACGACCGTGAGCAACCGGCCGAACTCGTCTTCCACCGAAGCGAGCTCGCGCACGAGCGGCGAGGTGTCCACGGCAATACGGGAGCGATACACGAACGGCAGCGGGATCGCCTCGAACAGGTCGAGGGGGCCGCAGGCGAACAGCGCCACGCCTTGGGTAGACGGCAGGTTGCTCGGGCTCCTCAGGAAGGTCTGGATGCGCTCCAGATCGTGCTCGGCCTGATCCTGTATGGCGCGGTCGAGCCCCAGCCGCGGCAGCGCCTGCACCACCTCGCGCACCCGATTCTTGAGCTTGATGAGATACTTGCCGCGGCTGCGATCGCGCGGCTCGAGCTTGAGGTAGCAGGTCACCACGCGGTGGCGGCCGCCGTTCACCGCCCCGAGCCGCTGGAGTCGCTCCCGTTCGGTGGCGCCGTCGCCCCGAGCCCGGTCAGAAGAATACCGGCTCGCGATAGTTGCCATATATCTCCTCGAGCACATGCCGGATCTCGAACAGCGTGCAGTAGGCACGGGCACAGTCCAGCATGGCGGGTATGATGTTTCGGTCTTCCGCCGCGGCGGCGCGAAGCGCCGCGAGGCGCTCCGCGACCAAGGCGGAATCACGGGAGCCGCGGAGCCGCTCGAGGCGGTCCCGCTGGGTGCGCTCGGCCGCGTCCCCGACCTTCAGGATCTCGACCGGGGGCTCCTCCTCCTCCACGAACTCGTTCACGCCGACCACGGTCCGACGCCCCTGCTCCATCGCGCTCTGGAACCGCATCGACGAATGCGCGATCTGGCGCTGGAACCAGCCGGAGTCGATGGCCCGCACCACGCCGCCCTGGGCGTCGATCTCCGCGAACAGCCCTTCGGCCTCGCGCTCGAGCGCATCGGTGAGCGCCTCGATGTAGTACGAGCCGCCCAGGGGGTCGACAACGTTGGGGACGCCGGTCTCGTAGGCCAGGATCTGCTGGGTCCTGAGCGCGACCCGCACCGACTCCTCGGTCGGCAGGGCCAGGGTCTCGTCGAGCGCGTTGGTGTGCAGCGACTGGGTGCCACCCAGCACCGCCGCGAGCGCCTGATAGGCCACCCGCACGATGTTGTTCTGCGGCTGCTGCGCCGTCAGGGTCACGCCGGCCGTCTGGCAGTGGAACCGCATCTTCCAGCTGCGCTCGTCCGCCGCGCCATACCGCTCGCGCAGGTGCCGCGCCCAGATTCGCCGGGCCGCCCGCAGCTTGGCGATCTCCTCGAAGAAGTCGTTGTGCACGTCCCAGAAGAACGAGAGTCGCGGCGCGAAGCGGTCCACGTGCAGCCCGCGGGCGAGTCCGTGCTCCACGTAGCAGAAGCCGTTGGCGAGCGTGAAGGCCAGCTCCTGGGCCGCGGTGGCGCCGGCTTCCCGGATGTGGTAGCCCGAGATCGAGATCGTGTTCCACTTGGGCGTGTGCTCGGCCGCCCACTCGAACAGGTCCACGATGATCTTGAGCGCGGGCTCCGCCGGGAAGATCCAGGCGTGCTGCGCCATGTACTCCTTCAGGATGTCGTTCTGGATGGTGCCCTGGAGCCGGTCGATCGGCACCCCCTGCTTCTCGGCTGCCGCCACGTAGAAACAGAACAGCATGGCCGCGGGACCGTTGATGGTCATCGAGGTGGACACCCGGTCCAGCGGAATGCCGTCGAACAGCGTCTCCATGTCGGCCAGGCTGGAGATCGCCACCCCGCACTTCCCGACCTCGCCCTCGGAGCGGGGATGATCCGAGTCGTAACCCATCAGGGTGGGAAAGTCGAACGCGACGGAAAGACCGGTCTGCCCGCGCTCCAGCAGAAACTTGTAGCGTTCGTTGGTGTCCTCGGCGGTCCCGAAGCCGGCGAACTGCCGCATGGTCCACAGGCGCCCGCGATACATCGTGGGGTGGATGCCGCGAGTGTAGGGGTACTCTCCCGGCAGGCCGAGGGCCGTGAGCGGATCGGGTGGCAGATCGAGAGGCGTATACAGGGGCTCGACCTCCCGGCCCGACACCGAGGAGAACTCGGCATCCGTCCTCAGCGGGAGCGCCGCGGCCTTCGCGCGCCAGGCCGCCACCTCCGCGCGAAGCCGCTCCACCTCCCGCTCCAGCTCGGTTCCCCACGTCGTCATATGCGGGCACCCTGTTTGAGACCGTCCAGCACCTCAGTGGCCACGTCGTACGGACTCAGCCGACCGTCCATCACCTGATCCAGCCGCTCGCCGATGACCTGCTCGGCCTGGGTCTCGCCCCACATCCAGCGCCGGGCCGCCCGGTCCACCACCTCGCGCGTGCGCTCGAGCATCCGCCGCCGCCGTCGCTCCTCCAGCGTCCCCGACTGCGCCAGCCACTCGTGATGAAGCTGGAGCGCGGTAACGAGGTCCTCGATCCCCTCCCCCTTCGCGGCGACGGTCAGTACGACGGGATGGTCCCATCCACCCGGCGGGGCGGCGGGGCCGCGGGGCCGCGTGGCAGCATGCTCGTCGGCCGATGGACCACCGGTGTGCTTGGCCGCCCCGCCGGCGCGCTGCCCCGCCGCCCCGCCGCCATGATGCGCCGGCACGTTGCGATACGCGTTGCCCCGGCGGATGCCGAGCGTGATCTCGATCTCGCGCCGCAGCTTGTCGGCCCCGGGGCGGTCGGCCTTGTTGACGGCGAAGATGTCGGCAGCCTCCATCACGCCCGACTTGAGCGTCTGGATACCGTCTCCCGACTCGGGAACGAGCACCAGAACGGTGCTGTCCGCCATCCGGGCGACGTCCAGCTCCGACTGACCGACGCCGACGGTCTCGACGACGATGCGGTCGAATCCGGCGGCGTCGAGGAGGTCGCAGACCTCGCGAGTGGTGGTGGCGAGGCCGCCCAGCGACCCGCGGCTGGCCATCGAGCGGATGTAGACGCCGTCGTCGAGGGCGACGGACTCCATGCGGATGCGGTCGCCCAGGAGGGCGCCGCCGGTGAACGGGCTGGTGGGGTCCACCGCGACGACACCGACGCGGAGACCCGCCGAGCGGTAGGCGAGGACCAGGCGCTCGACCAGGGTGGACTTCCCCGCCCCCGGAGGGCCGGTGATCCCGATACGGCGCGCCCTGCCGAGGGAGCGGTGGACCCCCGCGAGCAAGCGCTCGAACCCCGGTCGGCCGTTTTCGACCACCGAGATCGCCCGCGCCAGCGCGGCCGTCTTGCCGGCCGCGAGGTCCGCGAGCAGAAGATCCGGATCCATGGCAGTAAGGTCGCCCCGCGTCGGGGGAGAGGCAAGCGGATGGGACGGCCTCAGGCCGTCGCGGGCTGCAACCGCTGGCGCGCCGCTTCCAGCGCCTCGTCCACGTTCCCGAACAGGTTCTCCTCACCGACCTCGTCGAGCAGCCCCGACCGTCCCAGCGCGATGAGCGGCTGGGAGTGGACGTCGCTGAGCAGCACCTGCGTGCCCTCCTTCCGGGTGCGGCGCACCAGGTCCTTCAGGGCGTGCATCGCGGTGGAGTCGATGGCGGGCACGTTGCGCATCCGGATCACCAGCACCTTCGGCCGCCGGGAGATCTCGCCCAGCGTCTGCTTGAACTTCTCGGCGGCACCGAAGAAGAAGGGCCCGTTGATCTCGTACACCTCCACCCCGGGAGGAATCTCACGCCGGTAGATGGCGCCCTGCTCGTCGCGCTGGGGCGACCCGGTCTCCTCGAACTCGCGTCGCACGATCGTGATGTTGGTGACCTCCGCCATGCGCTTCATGAACAGGAACGCGGCCAGGACCATCCCCACACCGATGCCGACCGTCAGATCCACCAGCAGCGTCAGCAGGAACGTCGTCACCATCACGAGGGCGTCGCTCTTGGGCGCCTGGAGCTCGTGGACGAAGACCCGCCATTCGCTCAGGTGGTAGGCAACGACCAGCACGATGGCCGCCAGAACGGCCAGCGGGATGAGGGCGGCCCACCGGCCGAAGAAGAGCGTGATGAGCAGCAGCGTCAGTGCGTGGATCATGCCGGCGACCGGGGTGCGGCCGCCGCTCTTGATGTTGGTCGCGGTGCGCGCGATGGCACCGGTGGCGGGCATTCCGCCGAACAGCGGGGACACGATGTTGGCGACACCCTGGGCGATCAGCTCCATGTTGGACCGGTGCCGTCCGCCGATCATGCCGTCGGCGACCACCGCGGACAGCAGGGACTCGATCGCGCCGAGGGTGGCGATCGCGAGCGCCGGGCCGACCAGCTCGCGCAGCTCCGCGAAGGAGATCGAAGGCAGCACCGGTGATGGGAGCGACGAGGGAATGGCGCCGAACCGGCTGCCGATCGTCTCCACCGGTAAGTCCATGAGCTGGGCGACCACAGTCCCCGCGAGCAGCGCCACCAGCGGCGACGGCACCCGATGGCTGACTCGCGGCCACAGCACCAGAATCAGGAGGGTGAGCACGGTGATGCCGGCGGCATAGGGGTTCACCGTGCCCGCGTGCTCGACGTACGCGCCGATGCGCTCGATCAACTCGGCCGGCGGGTCCGCCATGCGGAGGCCCAGGGCATCGCGCAGCTGCTGGATGGCGATCAGCACCCCGATCGCAGCGGTGAAGCCTGTGACGACCGGGAAGGGGATGAACTTGATCGCGCCGCCCAGCTTCGCGAGGCCCAGCGCGAGGAGAATGAAGCCCGCCATCAGCGTGGCGGCCAGCAGGCCGTCCACTCCGTATTGCTGCACGATCCCGTAGACGATCACCACGAATGCGCCGGTGGGCCCCCCGATCTGGACTCGCGAGCCTCCCAGCGCCGAGATGAGGAAGCCGGCGATCACCGCGGTGTAGAGCCCGCGGTCGGGCGTGACGCCGCTCGCGATCGCGAAGGCGATGGCGAGGGGCAGGGCCACGACACCGACGATTACACCGGCGACGGCATCGGCGGCGAACTGCTGGCGGGTGTAGTTCTGGAGGGTGGTGACCAGCTTCGGGACGAGCACGGGAAGGAACCCTCCTCAGGGACCCGGCCACTTGCGCCGGAAGCGAAGCGGATTCTGGAACAGGTGCGCGGGCAGCAGAAAGATCACCAGGAACATCCCGAACGAGAGCAGAAGCCCCGGCACCAGGACGGCGAGCCGCCGGGTGGCGAGGTACAGCACGCTGGTGATGAGCGCGACCGTGAACGCGAAGAGCGCAAGCAGGGCTCGCCGCACCTGCTGTGCGAGGAATCGCTGCAGCTCGAGGGTATCGCGGGGATGGGACCGGACCCGGAGCTCGTCGCGCTCGACCCGGCGCACCAGATCGCGTACCGTGCGCACCGCGGCCATCGCCTCCTGGGTCCAGTCGGTGATCCGGGCGCGCGGGTCCTGCTCCAGGACACCCTGGATCAGGCGGGTGGCCGAGCGCGCCACCACCGGCCGGGCCGTCGCGAGCGCGTTGAAGTCGGGGTCGTACCGGAGGCCGATCCCTTCCACCAGCACCGCCGCCCGCCCGAAGTACACCAGGTTGGAGGGCAGCACCAGCGGCCATTCGTAGAAGGTCTGGAGCACCTGCTCCACCAGCTGCTGGATCTGGCGGGACGAGACGTCATCCCGGATCGTGATGGCCATGAGGCTCCTCGCCGCATCGCGCACCGTGCCGCGATCCACGTCGGGATCCAGGATCCCCAGCTCGTAGAAGGCGTTGATCAGACCGTCGACGTCCTGTCGGGCGGCGGCGATCACCGCCTCGACCAGCCGGCGCCGGGTCTCGCGCTCCACCTGCAGCACCATGCCGAAATCCAGCAGCACCAGCCGCCCCGCACCGTCCACCAGGAGATTGCCGGCATGGGGATCGGCGTGAAACACGCCATCCTCCAGCATCATCTTGATGTACATGTCGACCAGCGTCGCCATGAGGGTGTCCAGGCGGAGCTCGCCGGAGGCGAGCCGCTGCTGGAGCCGGTCGATGCGCGTCCCCTCGACGTACTGGAGCACCAGCACCCGGCGCCGCACCAGATCGGTCACGACCTCGGGCACGACCACCTTCGGCTCCTCGGCGAAATTCCGTTTCAGCGTCGCCGCGTTGCGGGCCTCCTCGCGGAAATCGAGCTCGTCCGCGATGCGCTTGGAGAACTCACTCACGATCGCAGTGATCGCCCGGACCTGATGGCCGGGAAAGAGCAGGTTGAGGAGGAAGAGGATGCGGAACGAGACGTCGAGATCGCGGCGCACCACCTCCTCGACGCCCGGGCGCAGCACCTTGACCACCACCTCGCGGCCGCGGTAGGACGCGCGATGCACCTGGCCCAGGGACGCGGCCGCGAGCGGCTCGGCATCGAACCGGTCGAACACGCGGGCCGGCTCCTCGCCCAGCTCCCCGCGAATCACCGTCTCGGCGACTCCGGGCGGGAGCGGTGGTACCTGGTCGGTCAGGGTGCCGATGGACGACAGGTAGGGCTCCGGCAGGATGTCGGCTCGCGCGGCGAAAACCTGTGCCAGCTTGATGAAGGCGGGGCCGAGGTCGGCGACGGTGCGGGTGAGCTTGGCGGCACGACGCCGGTGGCGCTCGTCGTTTCGCCGCCGAGGTCGGCCGAAGAATATGAAGCGCCGGCGATCCCGGAGAAAGGCGAGGACGAAGGGAAAGAGCCGGGCGAAGACGACGAGGGCGCGCATTCAGCGCAGCGTCACAGCAGCAACCATCCCGCGAGGCCGAGGAGAAGCATGAATCCGCAGACGTCGGTGAAGGTGGTGACGAAGATGGAGGAGGCGACCGCCGGGTCCACCCCGAAGCGCTCCAGCACGATGGGAATGAAGGCGCCCGCGAATCCGGCGACGAGCAGGTTGCCGGACATCGCCAGGAAGACGACCAGCCCCAGCATGATTCCCTCGCCGAGGATCGCCGCCGCCAGCCCGACCACCGCGCCGATGGCGAGACCGTTGGTCATGCCGACCAGCACCTCCTTGCCCACCACCCGCAGGAAGAGGTGGCTGGGAATCAGCCCCAGTGCCAGCCGCCGCACCGTCACCGCCAGCGCCTGCGTGCCCGCGTTCCCTCCCATGCCGGCGATGACCGGCATCCAGATGGCGAGCGCCAGCGTGGCGGCGATGGTGTCCCGGAAGTAGTAGACCACGCCCGCCGCGAGCGACGCGGTCACCAAGTTAACGTACAGCCACGGGAGCCGGCTGCGGACCGATTCTCTCCAGCCGCCGCCTAGCTCCTCGTCGGGAGAGACGCCGCCGAACTTGAGCAGGTCCTCGGTGGTCTCCGCCTCGACCACGTCGATCACGTCGTCGAAGGTCACCCGGCCCAGCAGGCGGCCGGTCTCGTCCACCACCGCGACGCTCGGCAGGTTATACCGCGCCATCAGCCGGGCCACCTCCTCCTGGTCGAGATCGGGCTTGACCGAGACGTCCGCGTCCGCCATGAACTCGCGGATCGGGCGCTCGGGCCGGCTCACCACCAGACTCTTGAAGGGCAAAATCCCCACCAGGCGCCGGTTGCCGTCCACCACGAACACCTGGTAGAAATCCTCCACCTCTTCCGACTGCCGCCGGATCTCGTCGAGCGCCTCCGCCGCCGTGACCGTGTCGGGTACGGTGACGAGGTGGGTGGTCATCCGGCCGCCCGCGGTCTCCTCGTCGTAGCGCAGCAGGCGCTCGACCTCGGCGCGGTCTTCGACCTCCTGGAGGATCCGCTCCTGCGTCTCCGGCTCCATCTCGCGGAGAATCCCGGCCGCGTCGTCGTCCTCCAGCTCCTCGACGATCTCCGCCGCGCGCTCCGGACTCAGCGCCGCGAGCGTTTCCTCCGCGTGGGCATCCTCGGGCAGCTCGGCCAGCGCCTGGCTGGAGAGCTCCGGGGGCAGTGCCTGCACCACCGTGACGCGCTCGTCCTCGTCGAGCGCGGCGAGCACGTCGGCGAGGTCGGCGGGATCGAAATCATGGGCCCGGCGGACGAAGACCGTGATCTCGCCGTTGCGGACGAGATCCACCATCCATTCGACGCGATCGGGGGAGGCGCTCATCCCGCGCCACTGGCGGACGGCAGCGCGATGGCCGGCGTGCCGCCGGCGCGGATGATCAGTCGCTCGATTCGCGTGGGCGAGGCCTCGATGATGTCGAGCTCCAGCCCGCGCACCAGGAATCGCTCCCCCGCGTTGGGAATGCGGCCCGCCCACTCGACGATCCGTCCCGCCACCGTGCTCGAGCGGCCGTCGGGAAGGGCCACGCCGAAGCGCTCTTCGATCGCTTCCGGCGGGACGTTGCCGTCGGTCTCGAAGACGGTCGGCCCCCCGACGGGCTCGGGACGCACTTCCTCATCGTGCTCGTCGAAGATCTCGCCCACCAGCTCCTCCAGCAGATCCTCCAGCGTCGCGATGCCGAGGGTGCCGCCGAACTCGTCGAGCACCACCGCGAGGTGCCGCCGCTCCCGCTGCATGTCGAGCAGGAGGTCGCCGCAGCTCCGGCTCGCCGGCGTCACCGCCACCGGCCGGACCGGTAGCGGGTCGCCGGGCCGGAGCTTGAACAGATCGAACGCGTGCAGCATGCCGACGATCTCGTCGAGCGTGCCGCGATAGACCGGGATCCTGCTGTAGCCGCTCTGGGCGAAGACCAGACGGATGTCCTCCAGGGCGGCGTGCTCATCTACCGCCACCAGCTCCGTTCGCGGAGTCATCACCTCGCGCACCGGCCGGACGCTGAACGCCATCACGCCGCCGACCATGACCAGCTCGTCGTCGGCCCGAAGACCCACGGCGGCGCCTTCACGCCAGATGGACCGGAGATCGGTGGGCCGCTTGGCCACCCGTGCCGGCAGCACCAGGCCGAGGATTCGGCTCCAGGGCCGGAGAAGCGGCATCACCCGGTCGGCCACGCCCTGCGCGCGTGGCAGCGTGAGCCACCGCGGCACCAGATACGCCGCGAGCAGCACCAGGGGGACGCCCACCAGCGCGAGGAGCACGACCGGCAGCCGCCGGCCCGAACCCGCCAGCAGCCCGGGCAACGCGGCGCCGACGACCAGCACGCCGAGCGACGTCGTGGCCGACGCCGCGGTGAGATAGGCATCCACCTCGGCGAGCCACGCCAGTGACGGCGCGGCGCCCCGGAGCCGCCGGCCGACCGCCCGCGTCAGCTCGGCGCGGCTCACCGTGATGAGGGCGGCGCCGGCGGTGGCGCCGAATACCGCGATGAGCAGGCCGACGGCGACCACGAGCCAGATCATGCGCCGTTCCGCTCGGTGGCGCCGACCGGCGCCATCTCCGCGATCCGCTGCACGCCCACCCGCCGCACCCGACGGCGGGCGACCTGATCCACCGTGAGGCGATAGCCCTGGAGGTCGATGCTCTCACCCGCGCGCGGGACGCGCCCGAATTCGGCCAGCACCAGCCCGCCGACGGTGCTCACGTCTTCCCGGGCGAAGCTATGTCCCAGCACGCCCTCCAGCTCCGACAGCGCGACGCCGCCCTCGACCCGGAGCGAGTCGGGACCCACCACTTGGATGGGCGCCACCTCATCGGTGTCGTACTCGTCCTGGATCTCGCCGACGATCTGCTCCAGGATGTCCTCCAGCGTCACCAGGCCGGCCGTGCCGCCGAATTCGTCCACCACCACCGCGAGGTGACTGGGTCCCCGCTGGAAATCCCGGAGCTGGCGGTCGAGCGTCTTGCCCTCGGGGACGAACGCCGCGGGGCGGATGACGGCGGTCCACGGCGTGCCCTCGTCGCCCGCCAGGATGTCCTTGGCGTAGACCACGCCGGCCACCGCGTCGGGGTGCCCGTCGTATACCAGGATCCTCGCGTGCTCCGAGCGCCGGAGAATCGTGATGACCTCGTCCCGGTCCGCGGAGGAGTCCACCGCGACGATGTCGATCCGCGGGGTCATCACCTCGGCCACGGTCGTGTCCGCCAGCGAAAAGACGCCCAGTAGCATGTCGCGCTCGGCGGGACCGGCGTTCCGGGCCGGATGCGTGGGAATGCGGTTCCGCGCCTTGGCATCGGCCCAGCTCGCGAGACGGAGGAAGGGGCGGAGCGGCGCGAGGGTGGCGGCCGCGCCCCGGCGGGCGGGACGAGTGAGCTCGGGCGCCACGACCGCGACGAGTCTGGGAAGCAGATCGCCGACGATCCACACCAGTCCGATCGCCGGAACCAGACGGATCAGCCCCCCCATGGGGGAGCGGGCCCACCAGGCTACCGCCGCGCCTGCGGCGGCGCCGGCGAGCACCAGGAGTGCGAGATGGGCCACGTGCAGGTGTCGGGAGAGCGAGCCTCCGGTCATCTCCTGCGCCGCATCGCCGCCGAGCGCGCGGGGAAGGTCGGCGTCGGACTCCGCGGCCAGCGCGAGCCACGCCGCCCATAGGGTGAGCGCGGCGGCAACCAGCGGAGCGAGGAAGAGCTGCAGGAACGCGATCACGCCAGTGCTCCGACATAGCGCTCCTGGCGGCGCCACATCGAGGAGCGGGTGCGCGCGGCACCCTCGGGATGGGTGCGGCCCAGCACATGGAGCGTGCCGTGGATCACCAGGCGGATCAGCTCCTCACGCAGCGGCAAGCCGCGGGCTTTCGCCTCGCGCGCGGCGACCCAGGCGCAGATGTACACGTCGCCCACCGTGCCGCCGGCGCCATCCGTCATCGAGAAGGCCAGTACGTCGGTGGGCTCGTCGCGGCCCTTGTGCTCGGAGTTCAGCCGCCGCATCGCGTCGCGGCCGAGGAAGGTGACGGAGACCAGCGCCGGGCGGCGCTCGCCCTCGAGTACGCCCCGCACCACCCGGCGAACCAGGGCGGACGGCAGCGGAAGGCGGCGGCCGTTGACCACCACCTCACGCACGCTCGGCGGTCTCGAGCTCCGGCGGCGCGCCGGACGCACGGGGATACCCGATGCGCTTGTGATAGGTGCCGGACATGACCCGGGCGAACTCGCGCTTGATGCGGTCGAGATCCACCAGGCTGAGCGGCGCCTCGTCCAACTGACCCGAGGCGAGCTTCTGCGCCACCAGCTGCTCGAGCGCATCCCGGACCCGCTCCGGGCTCCGATCCTCCAGCACCCGCATGACCGCCTCGGCCGAATCGGCCAGCATGGCCACCGCGGTCTCCGCAGACTGCGGCCGGGGCCCGGGATAGCGGAAGTCGGCACGATTGACTCGGCCGTCGGCGGCGAGCAGCCTCGCCCGGTTCAGAAAATAGGTGATCTCGGTGGTCCCATGATGTTCAGGGATAAAGGCTTTCACAGCCACCGGCAGCCCAGCCGTTTGCGCCATCGCGATGCCATCGAGCACGTGGTCCCGGATGATCCGGGCGGACTCGATCGGGCTCATGTCGTCGTGCGGGTTGGGTCCACCCGCTTGGTTCTCCATGAAGAATTGCGGGTTGGTCAGCTTCCCCACGTCATGGTAGTAACAGCCGACTCGTGCAAGGAGCCCGTTTGCCCCGATGATGTTGCAGGCCGACTCGCAGAGGCTGGCCATCGCGAGGCTATGGGCCCAGGTGCCCGGAGCCTCCTGGGCCAGCCGGCGCAGCAGCGGACGGCCGAGGTCCGAAAGCTCCAGGAGCGTGAGATCGGTGGTGATGCGGGTGGCGGATTCGGCGAGCGGCGTCACGATCATCGCGAGTGATGCGCTCGCCGGTGCCATCAGGACGCCGAGAAATGCACTGGCCGCGATCATGACGGTGGACCAGCCGAGGATCAGCCCCATGGTGATCGACGCGATCACGGAGGCCGCCGCCACCACCCCGATGGTGGCATACAGGTGCCGTCGCCGGCGCACCACCCGGATCCCCACCGCTCCCCCCACGCCGCCCACCAGGCCGAAGAGCAGGACCGGGCTTCCGCGCAGGGCCCACTGGCCGTCGAGCAGGATGGCGAGTACCAGTGCCGCCACCACGCCGACGCGTCCGTTGTACAGCAGCGTCACAACGATCGCGGCGAATGGGATCGGCACCAGCTCCGGCCGGCCGGGAAACGCCCGGTCGAGACCCGCCGTGAGCAGCAGGACCAGCGAGAAGAGCGCGCCGAAGAACACCACCTCACGCAGCTTGTCGTACGTCTCGCGGCGGTAGAAGAGCAGCAGCAGCCAGAAGGCGGCCATCACCACGGCGTTGTACAGCAGGGCGCCGGCGGCGCCGCGCAGCATCGGGTGCGCGGCGCCGCGCTTGGCGATCTGGGCCTGGAGCGCCGCGAGCTTGGCCCGGCCGACCTGGGTGACCGGCTGGCCCACGGTGGTGATCCGCTCGCCCGCGGCCACGTAGTACTTCACCGGGTCCACGCTCGCCCGGAGCTGCTCCCGGCGCGCGGAGGTGAGCGCGACGTCGGGGACGATGGTCGGATGGTAGAACGCCGCCACCAGGCGCCGCACGGCGCGCTGCCCGTCGGGATGGTCGACCGCGTGGGCGGCGGCCTCCGCCCGCTCCAGCAGGTCGGCGAAGGAGAGCACCGAGTCGCGCGGCACGACCTTCTCGCTCTCGCCCCGTCGGAGGCTCACCTGCCGGCTCGGCTCGCCTCGCAGCACACCGGCGTCCGCCACACCGCGGGAGAGCATCTCGGCGAGGAAATGGGTGACGACCGACTGGACCTGCCGGCGCTGGGGCTCGACCGTGAGGTACTCGGTCTCCCCCGCCCCGAGACTTACCCTGGTGGCCGCCACCGCGCGCAGCAGGTCGGGGCCTTGCTGCTGCGCGCGCTCCAGCTCCGCGAAGAAGGACCGCGCGCGGGCGAGCGCGGAGTCGTAGGCGGTGGCGCTGTAGCGGTAGACCGGCCGCACGGTGGAGGCGCGAGATTCGCCCTCGCTGCTGATCTCTTCGGGTGTCTTGGGCGTTTCGAAGGAGAAGGGCGCGACCACGGTCCGGGCCGCCACCTGGCCGACATCGGGAAGATTGGTGATGACGACCGCGGGTGGCGGGAACAGCAGGTACCCCACGACGGCCGCGCCCATCAGGGGCAGCCAGCGCACCAGGTGGAAGTACAGCGACTCGCCGAGACTGCGGCCGGACACCGGCCGGGGCGGCAGCGTGCGCTCGCTAGGCGACATCAGCCGTTCTGGTCTTCCGCATACGCCCTGATGATCTCCCGCACCAATCGGTGGCGTACGACGTCGGTCTCATGCAGGTAGCAGAACGCGATCCCCTCGATTCCCGGCAGCAGCCGCTCGACCTGGACCAGACCCGATTCCTCGCGCCGGGGCAGGTCGATCTGGGTCTTGTCGCCCGTCACCACGGTCTTGCTGTTCACCCCGAGGCGGGTGAGGAACATCTTCATCTGCGCGCCGGTGGCGTTCTGCGCCTCGTCCAGGATGATGAACGCGTCGGCCAGCGTGCGCCCGCGCATGTAGGCCAGCGGCGCGATCTCGATGGTCCGGGTCTCCAGCGCGCGCTGCACCCGGTCGTGCGGCATCATGTCCTCCAGCGCGTCGTACAGCGGCCGCAGATAGGGATCCACCTTGGCCTGGAGGTCACCCGGCAGGAAGCCGAGCGACTCGCCCGCCTCCACCGCCGGCCGGGCGAGGATGATCCGCTTGACCCGCTTGCGCGCGAGCGCCTCGACCGCCTTGGCGACCGCCAGATACGTCTTTCCGGTGCCCGCGGGGCCGATACCCACGACGATGTCGTGATTGGCGATCGCCTGGAGATAGTCCCGCTGGCCCTGGGTCTTCGGGGAGATGGCCCGCCTCAGTCCCGGCAGCACGATCTTGCCGTCGCCCGCCGTGAGCGCCTCCCCGGTGGGCGCGTCCGCCGCCAGGCGGAAGACGTCGTCCGGCGTCACCGGCTCGCCGATCCGGGCCAGATCGAGCAGCCCCTGCACGACCGGCGCGGCGCGCTCCACCTGCTCCGCGGTACCGGACACGGTAACCGCGTCGCCGCGGAAGGAGATGCGAACGCCCAGGGTCCGCTGCAGCTCCTGGAGATTGCCCTCGTTCACTCCCGCGAAGAGCAGTGGATCCGCCCCCTCGGCGCTGATCCGGTGTTGGATGTCGTCCGACATAGCACGGCGCGAGGCGGGGTCCTACTCCCGCTTCACGCGCTTCCCTCCACTCGGCTCCAGATGTAAGTCGGCCAGATCGGCCGGGTCCACCGGCGCAGGCGCGCCCTCGAAGAGCGCCCGTTGCGCCGTGGTCTTGGGAAAGGCGATCACGTCGCGCAGCGAGTCCGCGTCCGACAGCAGCATCACGATGCGGTCCATCCCGAAAGCGAAGCCGCCGTGCGGCGGCGCGCCGGCGCGCAGACCTTCCAGCAGGAATCCGAAGCGCTGCTCCGCCACCTCGTCCGCGATGCCGAGCAGGCCGAAGATCCGCCATTGCAGGGCCGGGTCCGCGATGCGGAGACTCCCCCCGCCGAGCTCGGTGCCGTTGAGCACCATGTCGTAGGCCAGGGACCGGGCCCGCTCCGGAGCCGTGTCCAGCAGGTGCAGGTCGTCCGGGTGAGGCGCGGTGAAGGGATGGTTCACGGCGCCGAGCCTGCCGGTCGCGGGGTCGCGCTCGAACAGCGGGAAGTCCACGATCCAGACGAAGCGATTCACGCCGGCCGGCACCAGGTCCAGCCGCCGGGCCAGCTCCTGCCGTACGCGGTCGAGCGACGGGCTGGTGACGTGGTCGGGGCCGGCGACCAGCAGGCACAAATCGCCATCGGCCAGGCTCAGTGCCGCTGGCGCCGTGGCGCCCAGATGTTTCGCCGGGCCCCCTTCCAGGGCGCCACCCGTCATCTTGAGTCGCAGCACACCCGCGGCGCCGAGGGCCTTGGCCGCCGTCTCGATCTCGTCCACCTGCTTGCGGCTCAGCGACGCGCCACCCGGCACCCGGATGCCCCGCACCCGCCCGCCGGCCTCGATCGCGGTCCGGGTGATGGAGAACTCGGCGGGTCGAAAGGCCTCCGTCGCATCGAAGATCTCGAGGCCGAAGCGGAGGTCCGGCTTGTCGCTGCCGAACCGCTCCATGGCGTCGGGGTACCGCATCCGCTCGATCGGCGTTTCGATGCCGATCCCCGCTTCGGCCCAGATCGCCTCCACCATTCCCTCGCCAAACCCGAGCACGTCTTCCACCCCGACGAACGAGGCCTCGATGTCGATCTGGGTGAACTCGGGCTGCCGGTCGGCCCGGAGGTCCTCGTCACGGAAGCAGCGCGCGATCTGGAAGTAGCGGTCGAGGCCCGCCATCATCAGCAGCTGCTTATAGAGCTGCGGCGACTGGGGCAGCGCGAAGAATTCGCCCGCATGGACCCGGCTCGGCACCAGGTAATCGCGGGCGCCCTCGGGGGTGGGCTTGGTGAGGATCGGCGTCTCGATCTCGAGGAAGCCGAGCTGATCGAAGTACCGCCGGGTTGCCTGCATGAGCCGGTGACGGAGGATCAGGTTGCGCTGCAGCTCGGGACGGCGGAGATCGAGTACCCGATGGCGGAGCCGGAGCTCTTCCGACGGCAGATCCTCCTTCTCCTTCCGCGCGACCGGAATGGTGGGGGTCTGCGCGGGCCCCAGCACCTCCAGCGCGGTGACGTGCACCTCGACCTCCCGGGAGACCAGCGCCTGGTCGCGCGAGGGCTCGGGACGCAGCTCCACCGTGCCCCGCGCCAAGACGACGGTCTCGGCGCCGAGGCCCGCCGCGCGTGTCATGACGTCAGGTGGGGTCCAGGCCGGATTGCAGGAGAGCTGGACCAGGCCGGCGCGGTCGCGCAGGTCCACGAAGACGAGACCGCCAAGGTCGCGGCGGCGGTGGACCCAGCCGCCGAGCCGGACCTCGCGGCCGACATCGGCTCGGGTGAGCGCGCCGGCGAGATGGGAGCGGAAGGCGGTCGCTGCGGGTCTAGCGCGCTTCGGCGTCGACGAGGATGCGATAGAACTCATCTGGGGTCCGGGCGTCGAACAACCGCTGGCGGACGTTCTCCCTCCGTACCAACCGGGCGATGCGACTCAGAAGCTTGACGTGGAGCCCCGCGGACGCATCCGGGCCCACGATGAGAAAGAATAGGCGGACCGGCTCGCCGTCGATCGAATCGAAGGGAACCGCCGCTTCGCTCACGCCACCGACGACAGTCAACTCCTTTACCCCCGCCGTCCTGGCGTGGGGAATCGCCACACCGAACCCGATACCGGTGGTGAGAACCGACTCACGTTCTTCGATGGCCCCGAGCACCTGACCGAAGTCGCCGCCGGCCCGGGAGACCAGGTGGTGCGCCAACTCCGAGATCGCGGCCCGCTTGTCTCGGGCGGCCAGCGGCACCACCAGCCGATCCGGGGTCAGCAGCTCGGTCAGCAGCACGACGCGGAGCGGGGGAGCATGCACAAACGTAACCGCCGCGCGAAGGGGGTGCAATGCAAAATCTGCCTTGCGGTTAGCCGTCCCGCCCGGGCTTTCCCGCCCGGTCCGGCGGGGCTATCTTCGCCGGTTGAAGGCGCTTCCGCGCCACCCTCGCATCCGGTTGGCAGGTTCCGTGATCGCACGCCCGTTCCCCCCATCGCTCCTCGACCTTTCTCCCGACCAGGCCCGGGCCGCGCTCGCGGCGTGGGTGGAGGAGCGTGGGTTGCCTCGCTACCGCGTCGGCCAGCTGGCGCGTCGCCTCTGGGTGGCGCCGGTCGCGACCTGGGATGCGGCCACCGAGTTGCCTGTCCCTCTCCGGTCCGAACTGGACTCGACCCATCCCCTCCCCCGGCTGCACGAGGACGTGATCCAGCAGTCCTCCGACGGGACTCGGAAGTATCTCTGGCGCTTGGCGGATGGCGAGGCGGTCGAATCGGTGCTCATTCCGAGCGGCGCGCGACGCACCCTCTGCATCTCGTCCCAGGCCGGCTGTGCGCTGGGCTGCTCCTTCTGTGCCACCGGACGCATGGGGTACCGTCGGAACCTCACCCCGTTCGAGATCGCGGGACAGGTGCGCGAGATCGTGCTCCGCTCGCCCGAGGACAAGCCCACCAACATCGTCTTCATGGGCATGGGCGAGCCGCTGCTCAACTGGCCGGCGGTGGACGTGGCGCTCACCATCCTCAACTCGCCCGACGGGCTCGGGATCGGCGCCCGCCACATCACGGTCTCCACCGTCGGCATCCTGCCGGGCATGAAGCAGCTGGCGAGGCGGCCGGAACAGTTCCGGCTGGCGATCTCGCTCCACGCCACCACCGCGGCCCAGCGGCTCGGGATCATGCCGATCGAGAAGAAGTACGACCTGGAGGCGGTGCTGCGCGCGGCCGAGGCGTTCCGGAAGCGGGTGACCTTCGAATACGTCATGATCGCCGGCGTGAACGACGGCGACGCGGACGCCGACCGCCTCGCCAAGCTCGCCCGCCGGCTGGGCGCGCTGGTCAACATCCTGCCGCTGCACCCGGGCGGCGCCCCGGACCTCACACCGACCGCGGCCGCCGGCATCCGCCGATTCGCCGACCGGCTCCGTAATCAGGGCATCGAGGCGACCGTGCGGCGGAGCCGGGGCCTGGACATCAATGCGGCGTGTGGGCAGCTGCGGGTGGAAGTGGAGAGGAAGCGGGGTGGCGGGGCGAGGGAAGCATTGTCATCCTGAGCGAAGCGAAGGAGGCCATGCTCGGACTCCGGCTCCTTCGCTTCGCTCAGGATGACAGCGGGACTCTCACCCCGTCGCCCCGAACCCCGCCGCGATCGTGTTGATCGACAGCAGCAGCGCCGAGAGCTGCTCCTCCTGCGTCCGATCTCCGCCGGACTCGCGGAACCGCCGCAGCAGCTCGATCTGCTGGCGGGAGACCTGATTCAGCGTCGGCATCCGTCGGGCCAGCTTCCGCCGGAAGCGGGGGAAGCGCTCGGCAAGTTCGGATCCGCCGCTGATCCGCAGCACGGCCTCGACCGTCCGGTGGTACTCCTCCTCGATCATCGGAAAGACGGCGTCTCGCACCCCAGCGTCGGGGACCAGGCCCGCGTACTCGCGAGCGATGTCGAGATCGACGTGGGACAGCGTCTTCTCCACCTCGTCCACGATGAGCCGGAACAGCCGGGAGTCGGCGAACATCCGCCCGAGCAGGGCGGATCCCCGCTGGCCGCGCACCTGAAGAAACGTGAGAATGCCGCTGCCGACTCCGTACCAGCCGGGGATGAAGTGTCGGTTCTGCGACCAGGCGAAGACCCACGGGATCGCGCGCAGATCGCTCAGGGTCTGGGCGCCGAACCGCCGTGCCGGCCGTGATCCCAGGTTGAGCAGCGTCAGCTCCTCGAGCGGGCTGGCGGCCAGGTAGTACGGCAGCAGATTGGGATCGTCGATCAGCCGCTTGTAGGCGGCCATCGCCGCCCCGGACAATGCCTCCATCGCCTCGTCGCCCTCGGCGGTCGGCACCAGCGCCTCCTCCCGCTCGGACTTGAGGGTGTGCTCCGCGACGCTCGCGGCGAGCAGCTCGATCTGATACTGGGCGGTGCCCCGGTTGGCGTACTTGAACGAGACCACCTCGCCCTGCTCGGTGATCCGCATCCGGCCACCGATGGAGCCGGCCGGCTGCGCCGCGATCGCCCGACCGGTCGGCGCGCCGCCCCGGCTCACCGAGCCGCCGCGGCCGTGGAAGAAGGCGATGGGGAATCCCGCCTCGCGCCCGACCCGCGTCAGCTTGATCTGGGCCTTGTACAGCTCCCAGTTCGAGGCGAGAAAGCCGCCGTCCTTGTTGGAGTCCGAGTATCCGATCATGACCTCCTGGATCCCGCCCTGGGAGCGCACGCTGCGGCGCACCACCGGGACCGCGAGCAGCTCCTTCATGATCGCGGGCGCCCGCTGGAGGTCGTCGATGGTCTCGAAGAGCGGCACGATCGGCAGGGTGCAGCTTTCGACTCCGGCCGTGTCGGCGAAGAGACCCGCGGTCTTGGCCATCAGGTAGGCGCCCAGGACGTCGCTCGCGCTCCGGGTCATGCTCAAGACGAAGCTCCCGAACGCCTCGCGGTCGATCTCCTCCCGCAGCCGGCACACCAGGGCGAACATGCCCAGCGTCTCGCCGGTGTCGCCGGACAGGACCGGCCTGGTCGCGTCCGGTGACAGCGGACGGGCCAGCTCGGCGGCGATCCATGCGCGCCAGGCTTCCGGATCGGCCGGCGGCTCGGCGCCGCCGCTCGTCGTGGCGTGCAGGGTCCGCAGCGCGGCGTCGAGCTTGGTGGTGTTGTCCCTGATGTCGAGCCGGACGGTGCTGAAGCGAAACGCCTCGACCTCGCGGCGCACCGGTTTCACCAGCGACTCGGCCAGCGCCAAACGTCCCGCGCCATCCAGCTCGGACTCGATCAGCCGCAGGTCGGCGATGAGGGCGTCGGCCGAGGCATAGCCCGCGGGATCCACCCGCGTGTCTCCCCGCTCGGTCGCGCGGATCATCACCTCCAGCCGCCGCAGCATGATCGCGAGGTACTGGCGGAAGATCTCGCCCGGATTCCGGTTCGCGATCGCGTCCCCTTCTCCGGTGGCGGACAGCTCGCGCTCCAGCGCCTGACGAAAGCGGTCCGACGGGGGCACCGCGCGCTCGGTGATGCTGAGCGCGTGCACCAGCTCACCCAGCCTCCGGTGGTAGCGCCTCACGACCGTGAGGCGGTTCTCCAGCAGCGTGCTGCGTGTGACGTCGTTGGTGACGAATGGATTGCCGTCGCGGTCTCCGCCAATCCAGGAGCCGAACTGGAAGAAAGCCGGAACGGTGAAGGTCTCGCCGGGATACGACTGCGCCAGCGCGCGCTCCACCTTCTCCATCAGATCGGGCACCGACTCGAACAGGGTCTCGTTGAAGAAATGGAGTCCCCAGTAGACCTCCTGAGGCACGGTCGGCTTGGCCAGCCGGAGCTCGCCGGTGAGCCACAGAAGCTCGATGTCGTTCTTGAGACCGGCCACGAGCGCCTGGCGTTCGCGGGGCGTCCACCGGGGCGACTCGAGCTCGACCAGCCGGCGGTAGAGACGGCGGTGCTTCTCCAGGACGGTGACGCGCTTGGCTTCGGTGGGGTGGGCCGTGATGACCGGCCGAATGCGGAGCGCGGCGAGGAGCTGGTGAATGTCCCTGGCGGGCACGCCGGCCGCCGCGGCGGAGG
This sequence comes from uncultured Gemmatimonadales bacterium, assembly GCA_963826065.1. Taxonomy (GTDB): domain Bacteria; phylum Gemmatimonadota; class Gemmatimonadetes; order Gemmatimonadales; family GWC2-71-9; genus CAVVWJ01. The sequence goes on along the minus strand of CAWGVP010000005.1, from coordinate 778,660 downwards.
AGATCACCTGCGCGAAGGTGCCCCGGAGCTGCTCGTGACCCCGCTCCGCCTCGATCTGCCGCCGCCGCCGCATCGCGGCGTTCTGCTCCGCGATGCTCAGCAGCTGAAACCAGATCCCCTGCACCTGGAGGGTCCGCGCGAGCAGCTCGGGCGTCACCTCGGTCACCGCCCGTTCTCCTCGCAGGATCGGCTCCAGCTCCGGCTGCCGCTCGCGCACCAGGTCGAGCAGGAGTCCGGAGAGAAGCTCGACGACCTCGCCGGCGTATGCCGCCGCGCTGGCCGCCGCCGGATCCGCCGATTCCGGCAAGGCGGCCGCGGAGAACGGCTCGAGCGCGGCGTGGGTCACACGACCTTGTCCCGGAGTGGTGCCCCGCGGAAGAAGAGCCGGAGATTCTCCACCGCGCGCATGCCCATCGCCACGCGGGTCTCCCGGGTCGCGCTGCCGAGATGCGGGAGCAGGACCACGTTCTCCATCGCCAGCAGCTCGGGCGACACCTGCGGCTCGCGCTCGAACACGTCGAGCCCGGCGCCGGCCAGCCGACCACCCCTGAGCGCCGCCACCAGGGCCGCCTCGTCCACCACGTCGCCGCGGGCCGTGTTGATGAGGTAGGCACCCGGCTTGAGCCGCCCCAGCCGCTCGGCATTCATGAGATGGCGGGTCTCCGGCGTGGCGGGACAGTGGAGTGAGACGAAATCCGCCTCTTCCAGCACCTGCTCCAGCCGCTCGCGCGGCTCGGCGCCGAGCGAGGCGGCCACCTCGGGCGATGGCGGGTAGGGATCGTGGAAGATGACCCGCATATCGAACCCGTGATGGGCCCGCTTGGCGACCGCGCGGGCTATCCGGCCCATGCCGACCAGTCCGAGCGTCTTGCCGCTGACCTGGGTGCCCAGCATGTGGGTCGGACGCCATCCGGTCCAGGAGCCGGAGCGGAGATGCCGCTCCCCTTCGCCGGCGCGGCGGGTGACGCTCAGCAGCAGGGTCAGGGCCAGATCGGCCGTCGCGTCGGTGAGCACGTCCGGCGTGTTGGAGACCGCGAGCCCCCGCGCCTTCGCCGCCTCCACGTCGATGTGGTTGAATCCCACGCCGAAGTTCGCGAGCAGGCGGGCCCGGCGAGGCTCCGCGGACAACACCTCGGCGCTGAGGCGGTCGGTCACGGTGCAGAGCAACGCGTCGGCGGTCTTCAACGCCTCGCTGAGCCCGTCGGGGCCCAGCGGACGATCGTCGCGATTGAGCCGGGCGTCGAAGTCCCGGGCCAGCTCCTGCTCCACCGGCTCCGGCAGCCGGCGGGTCACCACTACCGTCGGCCTGGCGCTCATCGCGTGGCCGTGGCCCGCTGAGGGCGCTTGGCGAGGGTGGCCTTCACGGTGGAGCCCAGCTCCGCGGCGCTGGCCGCCACCGTGAGCCCGGCCGACCGCATCATCTCGGCCTTCTCGGCGGCGGTGTCGCCGAAGGCGCTGATGATCGCGCCGGCATGACCCATCCGGCGGCCCTTGGGCGCGGTGAGCCCCGCGACGTAGCCGATCACCGGCTTGCTCATGTTCTCCTTGGCGAAGAGCGCCGCCTCCGCTTCCTGCGGGCCGCCGATCTCGCCGATGATCATCACGGCCTCGGTCTCGGGATCCTGCTCGAACAGCTTGAGATGGTCGAGGAAGGAGCTGCCGTTGATCGGATCACCTCCGATACCGACGCTGGTGGTGATGCCGATCCCGAGGTCCTTCATCTGCGAGGCCGCCTCGTAGCCCAGCGTGCCCGACCGGGTGATCAGGCCCACGTTGCCCCGGATGTAGATGTGCCCTGGCATGATCCCCAGCATCGCCTTGCCCGGGCTGATGACGCCGGCGCAGTTGGGACCCACCAGCGTGGTGCGACGCTCCCGGGGAAAGCGGAACAGGTAGCGCTTTACCATCATCATGTCCTGCGCCGGGATGCCGTCGGTGATGGTGACGATGAAGCGGATCCCCGCATCGGCCGCCTCCATGATGGAGTCGGCACAGAAGGCCGCGGGCACGAAGATGATGCTGGCGGTGGCGCCGGTCTCCCGCACCGCCTCCTTCACCGTGTTGAACACCGGCCGGTCGAGATGCCTGGCTCCGCCTTTGCCGGGGGTGACGCCGCCTACGATCTTGGTGCCGTAGGCCAGCATCTCCCGGGCATGGAAGGTCGCCTTGTCTCCGGTGAAGCCCTGCACCAGCACCTTGGTGTTCTCGTCGATGAGGATGCTCATGGCTGTCCCTTCATGGCGGCGACGACCCGCTCGGCGGCCTCCGAAAGCGTGTCGGCGGTGATGATCGGCAGGCCGCTCTCCTTCAGGATCCGACGGCCTTCGTCCACGTTGGTGCCGGCGAGCCGGACCACCAGCGGAATCTTGAGCTCGGTCTCGCGGGTCGCCTGGACCACGCCCTGCGCCACCCAGTCGCAGCGGTTGATCCCGGCGAAGATGTTGACCAGCATCGCCCGGATGTTGCCGTCGGAAAGCACCAGCCGGAAGGCGGCCGCGACGCGATCCGGTGAGGCCCCACCGCCGACGTCGAGGAAGTTGGCCGGCGTGCCGCCCGCGTGCTTGATCATGTCCATCGTGGCCATGGCGAGCCCGGCACCGTTGATGATGCAGCCGATGTTACCGTCCAGCGCGACGTAGTTGAGGCCGTGCTCCGCCGCCTGAGCCTCGCGCGGATCCTCCTCGGCGTAGTCCCGCAGCTCGCTCACGTTGGGCCGGCGGAACATCGCGTTGTCGTCGAACGTCATCTTGCAGTCGAGCGCCAGCAGCTGGCCGTCCGCGGTGACGACGAGCGGGTTGATCTCGACCATGGTCGCGTCGAGGTCGCGAAAGGCACGATACGCGCCCAGCAGCGTGGTCACCGCTCGGCTGACCTGAGCCGGCGTGAGTTTCAGCCCGAAGGCGATCTCGCGCGCCTGGAACGCGGTCATCCCCACGGCCGGCTCCACCACCTCGCGCACGATGGTGTCGGGCGAGTTCCGGGCGATCTCCTCGATCTCCATCCCGCCCTGAGGCGAGGCCACCACCATGATCCGCTCGCTCTTCCGGTCGAGCACCAGGCCAAGGTAGATCTCCCGCTCGATCGGCACGGCGGCCTCGACGTAGAGCCGGTGCACCACCCGCCCCTCGGGGCCGGTCTGGTGGGTCACCAGCCGCTTGCCGAGCAGCGCCTTCGCGGCGGTGCGGACCTCGTCCTCGCTGCCGCAGAGCTTGATGCCGCCCGCCTTGCCGCGCGCGCCCGAATGGATCTGCGCCTTCACCGCCCAACGGGCGCCGCCGACCTCCGAGGCCCGGTACACGGCCTGCTCCGGACTGTAGGCCACTCCCCCGTTGGGGATCGCCACGCCGAAGCCCGCGAGCAGCTCCTTGGCCTGATACTCGTGAATGTCCACATGGCCTCCGGTGAAGTGTGCCGCATCTGTATTGTCATCCCGAGCGGAGCGAGGGACCGGCCCGTGCCCGAGCGTGACGCTGGATGCTCACCCGCATGAGCGAGCCGATCCCTCGCTCCGCTCGGGATGACCCGCTACACCCGCGCGGGCGCCCGATTCCCGATCGCTTCCGCCATCTGCACCACGTTCTGCGCCATGCGCGCGGAGGCCGCGTCGATCATCCGGCCGTCGAGCTGCGCGGCGCCGCGCCCTTCCCTGGCCGCCTCCTCCAGCGCCCCGAGAATCTTCTTGGCCCGGTCCACCTCCGCCGGCGGCGGCGTAAAGACTTGATTGGCCAGCGCGATCTGGCTGGGGTGGATGGCCCACTTGCCCTCGATGCCGAGCGCGGCGCCGCGCTTGGCCCCGAGGATGTATCCGTCGGGATCCTTGAAGTCGCCGAACGGGCCGTCGATGGCGCGCAGCCCGTAAGCCCGGCAGGCGACGACCATCCGCGACAGCGCCGCGTGCCACTGGTCACCCGGATAGTCGGGATTGAGTCCGCCGATGCTCACCGTGCGCGCCCGGCAGCTCGCCGCGTAGTCCGCGACCCCGAAATGCATGGCCTCGAGCCGGCGGCTCGACTGCGCGATCGTCTCGACGTTCGCCATGCCGAGCGCGGTCTCGATCAGCACGTCGATTCCGATCCGGTGGGGGATGCCCTTCGCCTCCTCGATCTGGCTGAGCAGCGCATCCACCAGGTACACGTCCGACGCCACCCCGACCTTGGGAATCAGCACGGTGTCGAGTCGGTGGCCGGCCTGCTCCACCACGTCCACCACATCGCGGTACATGTAGTGGGTGTCGATGCCGTTGATCCGGACGCAGATGGTCTTGCCCGCCCCGCGCCAGTCGAGATCCAGCAGCCCCTGGATCACGTTGCGCCGGGCCGCTTCCTTGTCGCCCGGCGCGACCGCGTCCTCCAGGTCGAGGAAGACGTAGTCCACCTCGCTCTCCAGCGCCTTCCGGAACAGGGCCGGCTGCGAGCCGGGCACCGCCAGCTCGCTCCGCTGGAGACGCGGGCGGGCCGGCTCGTAGCGGGTGTGGCTCATCGCGCGGCGCCCGCCGTGGCCTTCGGCTTGGCCGGCGCCGCGGACGGCTGGGCGTCCGGGGCGCGCGGGGGCAGGTCCCGCTTGTCCAGCGGCCTGGCGTTGCTCCGCCAATATTCCTCCGCCGCGGCGACCCCGCTTCCCGGCGTGATCTTCATCCCGACGTCACGCATGGCCATCTCGGCGCCGGCCAGGCCGCCGAGCAGCATCAGGTCGTTGAGGTCACCGAGATGGCCGATCCGGAAGAGTCGCCCGGCCATCCGCGCGAGACCGGCGCCGAGCGCCAGATTGTAGCGGCGATAGGCGAGGTCGATGATTTCGGCGCCGTTCACCCCGCTCGGCACCATGATCGCGCTGACCGTGTCGGAGTGCCACCTGGACTCCCGGGCGCACAGCTCCAGCCCCCAGGCCTTCACGGCCCGCCGGGTGCCCTCCGCCAGGCGGTGATGCCGGGCGAACACGTTCTCCAGACCCTCCTCCAACAGCATCGCGATCGACTCCCGCAGCCCGTACAGCATCGGGAGCGGCGGCGTGTAGGGGAAATACCCGGTGGCGTTGGCCTTCCGCATGTCGCCGAAGTCGAAGTAGCAGCGCGGCAGCTTGGCCTGGTCGTACTTGGAGAGCGCCTTCTGGCTGGCGCACACGATGCCGAGGCCGGCCGGTAGCATCAGGCCCTTCTGCGAGCCGGTGACGGCGAGATCCACGCCCCATTCGTCCATCCGGAAATCGATGCTCGCGATCGAGCTCACCCCGTCCACCATCAGGAGCGCCGGGTGCTGGGCCTCGTTCAGGGCCTGGCGGACTCCGGCCACGTCGCTGGTGACGCCGGTTGCGGTCTCGTTGTGGGTGAACAGGACCGCCTTGATCTTGTGGCCCTTGTCGGCGGCGAGCGCGTCGCGGTACCGCTCGATCGGTGCGCCCTCGCCCCATTCGGCGTCCAGCACCTCGACCTCGAGGCCGAGCCGCTGGGCCATGTCGATCCAGAGATGGCTGAACATCCCGAACCGGGCCGCGAGGACCTTGTCGCCCGGCGAGAGGGTGTTGGTGAGCGAAGCCTCCCAGGCGCCGGTGCCGCTCGCCGGGAAGAGGAAGGTCTGGCCCGAGGTGGTCTTGAAAATCTGCTTCAGATCCTCGAGCACCGGGGCGGCGAGACCGGGAAAGTCGGAAGAGCGGTGATCCTCCATGGCGCGATGCATGGCGCGGAGGATGCGATCGGGCGTGTTGGTGGGCCCGGGAACGAAGAGGAAGTTTCGGCCGGCCATGCGCGGAACCTCGGTGAGGGTAATGAGTGCCGGGCGGGAGCGGGACGCCCCCACCGGAAGCGGCTACATTGGAGGCGCGGGCACTGAATATTCATGCCCGCACCCTGCATATATATTGTCTTGCACCTTTTTTCACAAGCCTCGGAGCGACTCCTGCCAGAATCCGACCCCGGCCCGACGTCGCCTGCGGCAGTGCTGGCCGAGCTCTATGACGTCGCCACCGCGGCGGTCGATCCGGGGCCTGCGCTGGCCCGCCGCCTCCGGGGACTCACCCTCTCATCCGGGGGCACGCCCTGGATCATCGCCCTCGGCAAGGCGGCGATCCCCATGGCCCGGGCAGCGGTCGATGTCCTCCGCGAGCGGGGGCTGGAGCCCGCGGGCGGCATGGTGGTGGCGCCCGCCCCGGCTCTGCCGCCCCATCCCTCGCTCGCGGTCGCGGTCGGAGACCATCCCGAGCCAGGCGCCGGATCCCTCGCCGCCGCCACCGCCCTCGCCGACCACGCACGCGCTGCGGCGTCCGGCACCGAGGTTTGGGTCCTGCTCTCCGGCGGCACCACCAGCCTGATCGGTGCGCCGATGGAGGGGATCTCCCCCGAGGACCTCTCCAGCATTTACACCCTGCTGCTCGGATCCGGGCTCGACATCACCGCCATGAACCGGATCCGCAAGCGCTTCTCCCGCTGGGGCGGCGGCCGCCTGGCCCGCGCGCTCGCGCCGGCGCCGGTCCGGGTGTACGTGGTCTCCGATGTCATCGGCGACGATGTCGCCTCGATCGGATCCGGACCCTGTGTCCCCGACCCCACCACCGCGGCCGACGTGCGCGGTCTGCTCCGAACCGCCGGACTCTGGGAGCAATTGCCGGAGTCCGCTCGCCGGCTGGTCGTCGAGGCCGAAGCGGGCGAAATAGCCGAAACGCCGAAGCCCGGTGACCAAGCGTTCGCGCGCGTGACCCTCGAGCTGATCGCAAGTAACGGCCTGGCTCTCGAAGCTGCGGCCAAGCGGGCGGCAGAGTTGGGCCTCGCGCCGGTGGTGTCGGACACGCCGCTCGCCGGGGAGGCGTCGGCGGCCGGTGCGAGTGTAGCCGCTACACTATTGCAAGATTGCGCGGGCCTCGGCATCCCGCAACCGGATCGAAAACGCTGCTTCATCTGGGGCGGCGAGACCACCGTGACCCTGGGGCCCCGGCCCGAGGGCCTCGGCGGCCGGTGCCAGGAGCTGGCCCTCGCGGCGGCGCGATCGCTGGTGGACGCACCCTCGGGCCTCGCTCTGCTCGCGGCGGGGACCGATGGCCGTGACGGGCCCACCGATGCCGCAGGCGCGATCGTGGACGGCCGAACCTGGCGGGCGGTGACGGCGGCGGGCCGCGACCCCGCGCGCGATCTCGCCGCGCACGACGCCTACCGCGCGCTCGACGCCGCCGGCGCCCTGCTCCGCCCGGGGCTCACCGGCACGAACGTGATGGATGTGGTGATTGGCGTGTGCTTGCGAGACGGGAGCGTGATCGTGTCGTCCTGAGCGAAGCGAAGGAGCCGAAGCGTCGCGACAACCACCCCTACAACCCATCCTCTCCCGGCGCATAATCCGGCCCCAGAATCACGCTGACGTCCACCCGCCGCAACGTGTCGGGCTCGACCACGATCCGGCCGACGCCGAGTGCCCGTCGCACCTCGCGGCCGCTCGCCGGGTCACCGCGCCGCACGATCACCCGGGTGGAGTCCGTCGCCTCGGCGGCATTGCCGAAGAACACCACGTCGAGTCCGTGACGCCGCAGCAGCCGGGTCGCGGCGCGGGCCGCACCGGCGCGCCGGCCCCCATTCAGCACCTCCACCGTGACGCGATGGTCGGGCGAGGGAATCGTACGGTCGCGCGGCCGCGGCTCGGGCGGAGGCGGGGGGACCAGCAGCCGAACGCCGGCGGCCAGCGCCACCGCGGCGGCCACGATCAGGACGATCCGGAGGATGCGGCGACGAGACTGTTCCAGAAGCGGACCGTCGGTTCGAGAAGCGGGCTGCCGGAGCTGATCAGGTGGCCGACCCGGGACCGCGCCACCTGGCGAAGCACCAGCGCGGGCTCCGAGGGAAATCGCTGCGCCAGGTCGGCTCTCCACTCGCGCTCGCGCTTGCGTCCGGGCTCCAGGTAATCGGCGCAGTAGAGAATCCGTCCCACCATGTCCCACTCGGCGAGGCCGATCGAGTGATAGCGCACGGCGTCGAGGACCCCACGATCGGTCTCTCCCTCCGCCTTGGCGCGCGCCGCGCTCGCGGGACCGTGCCGCAGCTCCAGCGGACCGGGGGTGGACGGTGCCAGGCGGACCAGCTCCTCCTCAGGCGCGTCGCGCAGCGCGTCGTGCAGCCAGACCGCGCGCAGCCACCGGTGCCGCTCGTTTTCGGGCACGCCCATGGAGAGCGCCCAGCGCGTCGCCAGCGCCGCGACCCGCTCGATGTGCTCCCGGCGGGCCGGGGTGACGATCGCCCATTCGGGCAGGGTGGGTCGCAGGCCCGCGTCTCCCGTCGCTTCCATCAGGCGACGCCCTCGCCCAGGACGATGTTGTCGATGAGCCGGGTGAGCCCCACCCGCGCGGCCAGTGCCACGATGGTCGTGGCGCTCACCTCGGTCACCGGCGCCATCGCCTCGGGCTCCGCCACGGCGACGTAATCGACCTGCACCTCGGGAAACGACTCGAGAAATCCACGCACCCTGGTCTCGATCGCCCCGGCGCTTCGCTCTCCGCCCTGCCAAGCGACGTGCGCCTCCTGGAGCGCACCGCTCAGGGCGGTGGCGCGCCGCCGCTGCTCCGGATCGAGATAGGCGTTGCGGCTGCTCATCGCGAGGCCGTCGGGCTCGCGGACCGTCGGCACCACGGCGAGCTCCAGCGGCCAGTCGAGGTCGCGCACCATCCGCCGGATCAGTACCGTCTGCTGCACGTCCTTGCGTCCGAAGCACGCCACGTCCGGCTCCACGAGGTGGAACAGCTTCGCCACCACGGTGAGCACGCCGCCGAAGTGACCCGGTCGCGCGGCGCCTTCCCAGCGTTCGGCCGACCGCCCCGGCGCCACCCGGACTTCGGAGCCCGGCGGGTACATGATCGCTTCGGTCGGCAGGAACAGTGCGTCCACGCCGCGCGCCTCCGCGAGCCGCCGGTCACGCGGCAGATCTCTGGGGTAGCGCGCGAGGTCCTCGGTGGGGCCGAACTGCAGCGGATTGACGAAGATGCTCATGAGCACCACGTCGGCGCGCCGGCGGGCCTCGTCCACCAGCGCGAGGTGTCCCTCGTGGAGGTAGCCCATGGTGGGCACCAGCCCGATGCGGCGGCCCTCCCGGCGGCGGGCGCGGACCCAACCCTTGAGGTCGGGGATGGTGGTGAGCTCGATCATGGACGAGGCGGCGACGATTCGCCGGCCCTCATTCGAAGCTGTGCTCCCGCGCGGGATAGCGTCCTCCCCGCACATCGGCGGCATAGGTGCGGACCGCATCGCGCACCGCCCCGCCGAGCTCGGCGTAGCGCTTGAGGAACTTGGGCGAGAACCCCTCGTTGAGGCCCAGCATGTCGTGCAGCACCAGGACCTGTCCGTCGCAGGCGGGCCCCGCGCCGATGCCGATGGTCGGAATGGTGAGCGCGGCCGTGATCCGGCGCGCCACCTCGGTCGGGACCAGCTCCACCACGACCGCGCAGGCGCCGGCCGCCTCCAGCGCCCGGGCATCCTCCAGCAGCCGGTCGGCCGCCGCCTGGTCGCGGCCCTGCACCTTGTAGCCGCCGAGCGCGTGCACCGACTGCGGGGTGAGACCGAGATGGCCCATCACGGGGATCCCCCGCTCCACCAGCGCCTGCACCGTCTCGGCCATGTGCCGACCGCCCTCCAGCTTGACTCCGTTCGCGTCGGTCTCCTGAAGCACCCGGCCGGCGTTCCGGATCGCATCGGACACCGAGACCTGGTAGGTGAGAAACGGAAGATCCACGAACAACAGCGTGCCGGGCGCGCCACGCCGAACCGCGGCCGCGTGGTAGATCATCTGGTCGAGCGTGGCGCTCAGCGTCGTCTCCTGCCCGGCGATGACCTGGTTCAGCGAGTCGCCGACCAGCAGCAGGTCCACCTCCGCCCGGTCCAGCAGCCGGGCGAACGCCGCATCGTAGCAGGTGAGCATCACCAGGCGTCGTCCTGCGGCCTTCCAGGCGGGAAGGTCGAGGATCGATCGAGGACGCGCGTCAGCGTTCATGAGCCTCCAGCTCGGCCAGCTCTCGGATCCAGAAGTCGCGGTCGGACAGCCCGGGATGCGGAATGATAAGGTCGGGGTCGGCGATCCGGCGATGGCCGTAGCGAACGATGTCGAGGTCGAGGGTGCGAGGCCCCCAGCGCTCGGTCCGCACCCGGCCGCGGCTGCGCTCGATCGCCTGGCACGCGGCCAGCAGCGCGCGCGGCTCCAGCGCGGTCTCCAGCAGCACCATCTGATTGAGGTAGGGGGGCTGGTCCATCCCGGCGAGCGGCTCGGTCTCCTCTATGGCCGACGTCGCCGCGAGGCGAGTGGCGGGGAGCGCCGCGAGGGCGGCGCGCGCCGCCGCGAGATGCCCGGCGCGGTCGCCCACGTTGCTCCCGAGCGCGACGTACGCGCGCTCCGTCGCGGCCACCGCCCTCAGGTCTCGACGGCGAAATGCCGCGCGATGCGCTGGAGATCCGTCGCGACGTCGCCCAGCTGACGAATCGCCCGCTCGAGCTCGGCCTGCCCCGCCGCGGCGTCTTCCGCCCGCTGCGCCAGCTCGTCGGTCTCGGTGCGGGTTCGGGCGGATCCCGCCGCCACCCGCTCGATCTGCTCGCTCAATCCGGTCACGGCCCCGAGCTGCTCCGAGGCGGTGGCGGCAATGGCTTCGGCGTGGCGGCCCGCCTCGCTGGTGGTGCCGACGATCGCCTCGAGCGCCTGCGCCGCGTCGGCGCTCAGCTCTTCCACGCCCGCCACCGCTTCGCGTCCCCGCTCCATCTGGTCCGAGACCGTCGCCACCTGGGTGCTGATCTCCTCCAGCAGGCCGCGCGCATTCCTCGCCGCCTGAAGGCTTTGGGCCGCCAGGTCCCGCACCTCGTCGGCCACCACGGCGAAGCCGCGTCCCTCGCGCCCCGCCCGCGCGGCTTCGATCGCCGCGTTGAGCGCGATGAGATTGGTCAGATCGGCGATCTCGCGGATCGCCCCGATGAATCCGCTGATCCTCGTGGTGAGCGCCCCGAGCTCGGCCACCTGTTCCACGCTGCCGGCCACGAAGCCCTTGAGCCCGATCAACCGTTCGATGGCCTGGCCGATCACCACCCGGTTGCGGCTCGCCACCTCCGCGGCGGTGCCGCTGGCCCGGGCGGCCTGCGCGCCCTGGGTGGCCATCGCCCGGGAGGTGGCGGAGAGCGCGTCGGTGGAGACGAGCCCCCCGGCGACGAAGCGCTCGAGGTCCGCGGTACCCTGCCGCATCCCCCGGGAGACCTCCGCGAGCGCAGAGGCGGAGCCCCGCAGCGATTCAGTCACCCGCGCCAGCGTGGCGACCTGCTCTCCGATCTGGCCCACCGTACTGAGCAGCGGGCGGCGCAACTCGGCGATGTGAATCGCCGTGGCCATCTGATTGGCGAGCGTCCCCAGCGCCAGGAGATCCTTCGAGCCGTAGGCGTGGCGCTTCGGATGGTCCACCTCGACCACACCGAGCAGCTCGTCCCCGAACCGGATCGGGTGCACCACCGTGCTGCCGACGCCCTGCATCAGGTGCCCGATGCGCGGATCACGGCGCACGTCCCGGATCACCACCGGCTGCCCCGACTCCATCGCCTCCTTCCGGATCGGGAACAGCTCCGCCGGGGGCTCGCCGCGATCGGGGCGGCCATACGTCCCCCGATACGACAGACTGAGCCCCTCGCCGTCCACCCGGTACACCCGGAAATCGCCCCAGTCGAGCAGCCGGTACGCCAGCCGCTCGATCTGGTCGAACGAGCCCTGGAGCGTCGCGTTGCTGGCGATGGCGGTCTCCATCAGGTGGACCTTGTTCAGGTCCTCGGCGCCGATCGCCTCCTCGATGATCTTGCGAGTGAGCAGACCGAGCACGCCGAGCGCGAGGCCAACGGCGACCCACCCGACGGGGGCCAGGGTCTGCACCGCCGCCACGGCGACGACGGTGCCGATGAGGGTCAGCAGGTAGGAGATGATCTCCCAGCGGAGGATCAGGATCTTCTCGGCGTATTCCAGCTTGTCCCGGAGCAGCAGGGTGAAGTAGAAGAGCGCCTTGGTGGAGAAGAAGTAGAGACAGACCAGGATGGCGGCCGCGGGAAGGAAATCGAGCGACAGCGGCGGCCGGCCGGTGTAGTAGTGCACCGCGGCGTAGGGGCCGTACGCCGCGATGAAGCCGAGCACCTCGCGACCGGCGTTGATGAACCCGGCCCGCGGCAGCTTCCGAAGCCACGCAACGTCGGATCCGAGCACGCCGAGGTAGAGTCCGAGCACGACGGGCGTGGGCCCCACAGTCACCGCGCCCATCAGCACCGGAATCCCGGTCTGCGTCAGGTAGGAGTATTTGCTGAGGCGGATCGGGGCCGCGCGGAGGGCGAAGATCATGCCGGTGAGGACCAACACGGCCACGGGCTGGTCGACCCACCGGGTATCCACTGCGAGCGCGGCCACGGTGACGGCGATGCCGCCCGCGGCCAGCAGCCGCGCGTAGCGATCCAGCAGCAGCCCGACGTCCACGCTCATGCCACCGCCGGGGCCAGGTCGAGACCGTCCCGCAGCTCTCCGAGAAACCGGCGTGCGGCCGCCACGCCACCGGAGCCGACGGCGTCCACCAGCGCGCTTCCCACCACCACGCCGTCGGCCAGCCGTCCGACCGCCGCGGCCTGCTCCGCGCTCGAGATGCCGAACCCGACCGCCACCGGAAGGCCGGTCGCCTCGCGCACCCGGGCGATCGATTGGGCGAGATCGGCGGCCAGCGCGCTGCTTGCTCCGGTCACGCCGAGTCGCGCGACGAGGTAGATGAAGCCCTCGGCGCCCGCGACCGCCGTCCGGAGCCGCTCGGGACGCGTGGTGGGCGCAACCAGGCGAATGAGATCGAGGGGGCTTTCCGTCACGGCGTCTTCCACCGTCGGGTCGCCGCCCGAGGGCAGGTCGGTGAGCAGGAGCCCCGCGACCCCCAGCTCGGCGGCATCCCGGAGAAAGCGGTCGAGGCCGTAGCGGAGGATGGGGTTGAGGTAGCTGAAGACGACGACCGGCCGGCGGGGCCGGCACTTCGCGATGAGCTCGAGAGTACCGGCCAGCGTCATCCCTTGCTGAAGAGCCTGGAAGGTCGCGCGCTGAATGGTGGGGCCGTCGGCCAGGGGATCGCTGAACGGGACGCCGATCTCCAGCACGTCGGCCAGCTCGTCTGCCGCGCGGAGCGTCTCCTCGCTGGAGCGAAGGTCCGGATAGCCCGCCGTCAGATAGGGGATGAGCGCGGTGCGGCGGCGCGCCCGCAGGGCCTCGAAGGTGCGAGTGATGCTCGATTCAGACAAAGTAGTCGCCGACCGTGAGCCCGTACCGGGACGGGTTGGTGACCTTGACGATGGATCGGCGGTAGCCGCCGGCCTCGTCCCGCTCGGTGAGGCTCACCAGGGTGCCGGGCGGGGGGACGCTGCCGCCCTCGGCCTCCACCGCGATCCGCACCAGAGGGCGATTGAGCTGCTGCCCTTCCGGGTCCGGACCCGAGACGATGGCCACCTCGAAGGTATCGAGGATGACGCAGGTACCCACCGGGTAGATGCCGATCAGATTGATGAGCGCCTTCACCAGAATCGTGTCGTAGCCCCGCTTGGGATTCTGCCACATCTCGCGCAGCACCTGGTCCGGCTCGATCGGTGTGGTCTGATAGCTGCGCCGGGTGGTGGCGGCATCGAAGCCGTCCGCCACCGACACGATGCGGGAGAAAATCCCGAGCTCCCGGGGCCGCACGGTCCGCGGATACCCCGTGAAGTCGGTCTTCATGTGGTGCTCGTGCGCGGTCAGGATGGCGCGGTACGGCGTCTCGTCGTAGGTGCGCATGATGAAGAGCGTCAGCGCCCCGAGCCAGGGATGCGCCTGCATCACCCGCCACTCCCGCTCGTCGAGGCCCGTGGTCTTGTTCAGAATGTCGACCGGTATCCGCGCCTTCCCGACGTCGTGCAGCAGGGCGGTCATGCCGAGGTCGTAGAGCTGGAGCCGGGAGAACCCCAGCTTCTTTCCGAGCGCGACGGAAAAGATGCACACGTTCACGGAGTGGGTGAAGGTGTACTCGTCGTAGTCCCGGATGGTGGTGAGGCCGACCACCGAGGTCTCGTTGTTCAGCACCTGGTCCACGATGAGCTGGACCGCGCGCTTCACCCGCTTCACGCTGGTGGCCCGGCCCATGCGTACGCTGGTGATCACTTCCTTGGTGACCGCGACGCCCTGGGAATAGACCCGCTTCGCGGCCTCCTTGGCCTGCTCCGATTCCGCGTGCTCGTGGTGGCTGGCGCGCTCGACCTCGAGGCCCTGCACCTCACCGCCGGCGAGCCGTGCCGCCAGCTCGTCGAACCGCTCCTCCGGCTGGCCGCGCTCGGAGAGGCTGAGCAGCAGACTCAGGAGGATCTGCCACTCGCGGCGGTGGCTGGCATGGATGCGCAGCGCGCCGATGTCGAAGGCTCGCAGCATCGCGAGGATGTGACTGAAGGACGCATAGTTGTCCAGCTCCAGCCGGAGCCGGGTGGCGTTGACGAAGATGAAATCGCCGGCGAGCCGGACCTCGAGATCGTTCTCGACGGCGAGCAGCCCGCGGGCGGTCGCGTCGAGATCGTCCAGCGCTTTCTGCACCGTGGCGTTCTCGATCGGGTAGAGCTTGAGGCTGCGGAGCGCGGTGTAGAACGCGAGCAGGAGGGATCGCCCGCCCTGGCGCAGCTGCCCATCGCTGGCCGTGAGGCGCGGATCGGCGTCGGCCGGGAGGGTCACGCCCCGATCTCCCGCAAGGCGCGGTTCACCGCGTTGCGGACCACGAGGTCCTTGTCGTCCGCCACCTTGTCGAGAATCTCTCGAGCCTCGGGCGTGCGGATCTTGCCCAGCGCGATCGCCGCACAGGCGCGGGTTTCGGGCGCCTCCTTCATCTTGAGCAGCCCGCGCGGCAGCAGGATCCCGCTCAGCGCCTTGAGCCCGGCCGGGCCCGCGATGGCGCCGTAGGCCTCGAAGAACGCCATCTTCTCCGTCAGGTCCAGGTCCTTCACGCCCTTCCCCAGCACCACCGACTCCACTCGCTTGAGCGCGCCCTTGTACCCCCGCCCGCCCACCACGCGCACCGCGGCGAGCCGGACACCGCGGTCGTCGTCCTCGATGGCCTTGTCGATCAGGGCGAGCGCGCCCGGCGTCCCCAGCTGGGCGAGAGTCTGCACCGAGGCCAGTCGGACGACGGGATCGGCGTGCGTGACGGTATCGGCCAGCCCGGGGACGACCTGATGCAGGCCGAGCCGCCCGCACAGCGCGACGACCGAGGCCAACGCCTCGGAGGCCGGCGAGCGCAGGATGCGGAGCACCTCGTCGGTGTTGGACGCCGCGAGCCGGTCCGCCACCTGCTCGAGGACGGATCGCAGCGCCGGAGAGGACAGGCTCGGTATCCAGCTCAGCACCGGCTCGAGCGCCGTGGCGCGGAGCTCCCGCAGGACTTCCGCCACCTCCGCCTCGCCCGCGAGATCCCGCGCTTCGTCGAGCGACTGGATGAGCTGGCTCACGATCGCGGGCTCGCTCAGCTTCATCACGAAGCCCTCCAGCCGGGCCCGATGTTCCGGCAGGATCCCCGGGGCCCGGGTGCCCAACAGCTTGCTTTCGCGAAGCACGCTCGCGGCGGTCCGGAAGTCGCGCGCGTTGAGCAGGTTGGGGAAGAGGTGCTCGACGATGTCGATGATCTCGCCGCGGATCGAGGGCTCGCCCTCCAGCTCGAAGAGGTCGAACAGCACGTTCAGCGCCGACGTGCGGACGTCCCGGGAGTACTCCTGCTCGACCTGCTGGGCCACCTGATGAATCTCGGACTCGTCGAGGAAGTAGAGCGTGGAGTCGAAGTCCTCCAGATCCACCACCCCCTTGGGCCGCGGCGGAGCCTCCTCGGCGACTTGGGCCTGCCGCCGACGCGCCTCGGCGTCGTCGCCGCCGGCCGGATAGTGGCCGGTCTGCTCCGGCATCGATCCGCCGCCCTCGCCGAAGAACTCGACGAACTGGTACTGGATGAACTGGAAGTCCTGCTCCCACAGCAGGGTGAGCAGGTCGTCCCCGGCGTCCGCCGGGAGATAGCGCGCTCGATTGATGGCCTCGAGCAATTGGGGCAGCTCCCCCTGCTCCGCGCCACGGCGGATGGTGAGGGAGCGCATCCCGTCCTTGAAGAGCCCCCAGGCGAGGCTCTCGGTCTTGTTGAGCTGGTGGTAGACCACCTGCTCCTCCCACAGGAAATCCGTCTCGGCCACCGTGAGCACCAGCTCGTCGATCGCCGCCCAGATGGGCGTGAAGGCGGTGCGGAGATTGTCGGTGGCGCGCTGATAGATGGGATTGTTGGGGAGGTACATATGAAACGCGCGGAGCGCCTTCCCCAGGCCGGTGATCAGCTCGGCGACCTGGGCGGCCGGGAGAACGTCGGCGTGCTGCCCGGCCGTCACCCGGTGCCCCCGAGCAGTGCGGCCACATGGGCGACATCCTTGTCGCCGCGGCCGCTGAGACAGATCAGCACCGGTTCGTCCGCTGCCCATCGGCCCTTCGACCGCCGCACCCACGCCAGCGCGTGGGCGGTCTCCAGAGCCGGGATGATTCCCTCGAGCCGGCACAGGTCCTGGAACGCCTGAAGCGCTTCCGCGTCGGTGACCGACTCGTAGTGGACGCGCCCGGTATCGCGGAGCCAGCTGTGCTCGGGACCGACACCGGGATAGTCGAGCCCGGCCGACACGGAATGCGCGGGCGCCACCTGGCCGTCGGCGTCCTGGAGGAGATAGCTGAGACTCCCGTGGAGCACTCCGGGAGAGCCGGCGCTCAGCGTGGCGCTGTGCTGCCCGGTGGCGATGCCGTGGCCCGCCGCCTCCACGCCGACCAGCTCCACGTCATCGTCGAGGAAGGCGGTGAAGATGCCGATGGCGTTGGAGCCACCGCCCACGCAGGCCGTGACCGTCCGCGGGAGCCGACCGAAACGCTCGAGCATCTGCTCTCGGGCCTCACGGCCGATCACCGACTGGAAGTCGCGGACCATGCGGGGGTAGGGATCGGGGCCCACCACCGAGCCGATGATGTAGTGGGTGGTGGGGACGTTGGTGACCCAGTCGCGCAGCGCTTCGTTGGTCGCGTCCTTCAGCGTGCGGGTGCCCGAGGCGACCGGTATCACCGTGGCGCCGAGCAGCTGCATGCGATAGACGTTGAGCGCCTGCCGCTCGACGTCCTCGGCGCCCATGTACACCACGCACTCCAGTCCGAATCGGGCGCAGACCGTGGCGGTGGCCACGCCGTGCTGCCCGGCGCCGGTTTCGGCGATGATGCGCCGCTTGCCCATGCGGCGCGCCAGGAGCGCCTGCCCCACGGTGTTGTTGATCTTGTGGGCGCCGGTGTGGTTCAGGTCCTCGCGCTTGAGCAGCACCGGTGCGCCGATCTCCGCTGAGAACCGCGGGGCCACCGAGATCGGCGAAGGCCGCCCCACGAACTCGGCCAACAGTGCGTCCAGCTCCGCCCAGAACGCGGCGTCGGTCTTGGCCGTATCGTAGAGCGCGGTCAGGTCGTCCAGCGCGGCGACCAGCGTCTCGGGGACGTAGCGGCCGCCATAGGGACCGAATCGCCCGCCGACCGCCCGTTCAACCGACAGTAGGGCTGCGTCCAAGCACCGCCTCCAGGAAGCGCGCGATCTTCTGGTGATCCTTGATGCCGGGAAGGGACTCCACCCCTGAACTTACATCCGCGACATCCGCTCGAACGAGAGCCATGGCAGCGCCTACCGTCTCGGGGGTGAGTCCGCCGGCGAGCGCCATGCGTAGGCCGGAGAGCCGATGGCGGGCCTCGACCGCGACCGCCAGGTCGAGTGGTACGCCGCTGCCCCCTTCCGCGTGGGGGACGCGGGGCTCGACCAGGACCGTCTCGGCGTCGAGCGCGGCCCCGGGCAGGAGATCCAGGTCGGCAGGGCTGGCAATTCGCACGACCCGCCAGACGATCAGCCCCGCGGACCCGAGCCGGGCGGCATCTTCGCGAGCGTAGGGCCCGTGCAATTGGGCGCCGGAGAGGCCGATTTCACTGGCGAGCGACAGGATCTCCCCGACGGGAGTACCCCCGAAGACCCCGAGCACCGGAACGCCTCGCGACGCCGCCACCACCCGGGCCGCCTCCGGGGGGCTGACCTGCCGTGGACCACCAGCAAAAACGACGCCCAGGTAGGCAGCGCCCGCCTCGGCGGCATACCCGGCGTCCTCCGGTCGAGTCAGACCGCAGACTTTTACCCTAGCGGCCACGGCGCGGCACCTCCGAGAGGCGTCGGAGCAGCGCGGCGGGGTCCGCCGCGGCAGAGAGCGCGGTGCCGACCAGCACGGCGTCCGCCCCGGCCGCCGCGGCCCGTTCCACGTCGTCGGGTCCCCCCATCCCGCTCTCCGCAACCGCGACCCGATCCGCCGGTATCCCGGCCAGCAGGGCCCATGCTCCGGTCACGTCGATCCGGAAGGTGTCGAGGTCCCGGCTGTTGACCCCGATGATCCGGGCATCGGCCGCGAGGGCCCGTTCCAGCTCGGGTGCGCTGTGCACCTCGACCAGCGCCTCGAGACCCACGGCCCTCGCGCACGCCAGCAGCGCCGTGAGCCGATCGTCGGACAGGGCGCGCACGATCAGCAGAATCGCCGCCGCGCCCGCGGCGCGAGCCTCGATCACTTGGAGCTCGTCGAGAATGAAATCCTTGCGGAGCAGCGGAATCTCCACCCGATCGGCGGCCGCCCGGAGATCCTCGACCGAGCCTCCGAAGTGCGTCGGGTCGGTCAGCACCGAGATGGCGGAGGCCCCGGATCTCGCGTAGAGCGCCGCGCGCTCGCGGGGGTCCAGATCCGCGCGGATCACGCCGGCCGAAGGAGACCGGCGCTTCACCTCCGCCACGACGGCGACCCGGTCCCGCTGGAGCGCGCAGCTCAGCGAGGGCGGGGCGGGTCGAGCGTCGGCCTCGCGTTCCAGCGCGTCGCGCTGCGCGCGGAGCGAGGGCAATCCGCGGCGGGTCGAGTCGAGGATCTGATCCAGGGAAACGGCCATCTTGTCCTTCGGCGCGTCTTCGGGT
This sequence comes from uncultured Gemmatimonadales bacterium, assembly GCA_963826065.1. Classification (GTDB taxonomy): domain Bacteria; phylum Gemmatimonadota; class Gemmatimonadetes; order Gemmatimonadales; family GWC2-71-9; genus CAVVWJ01. The sequence goes on along the minus strand of CAWGVP010000005.1, from coordinate 759,664 downwards.
ATAGTTATTCGGGCTCTGTTCGGTCGAATCGGGACACCTATCCCAGGGGGACGGCACAATGCCGCTGACCAAGCGTCAAAGTGAGATTCTCAGTTACCTGCAGGGCCATATCCAGGATCAGGGCTACGCCCCGAGCTTCGAGGAGATCGCCGAACAGTTCGGCTTCCAGTCGCTCGCCACGGTCCACGAACATCTGACCAACCTGGAGCGCAAGGGATACATCCGGCGGTCGTACAACGAGAGCCGGTCCATCGAGGTGCTGCCGCCGCGCGGAACCTCGGCGGCCACGGAGGTTCCCCTGCTCGGCAAGGTGGCGGCCGGCACGCCGATCGAATCGCTGATGCATCAGGAGAGCATCGCCGTCCCCGATCAGATGCTGCCGAGACGCGGGCCCAACTACGCGCTGCGGGTCCAGGGCGCCTCGATGATCGACGAGCACATCCTCGATGGCGACGTGGTGGTGGTCCACGGCAAGCAAACCGCCGAGAATGGCGAGATGGTCATCGCGCTGGTCAACGGCAGCGAAGCCACGGTCAAGAAGTTCTACCGCGAAGCCGGCGGATGGATCCGGCTTCAGCCGGCCAACGCGGCCATGCAGCCGATGCGCTTCCAGGAACGTGACGTCCTGATCCAGGGCGTCGTGGTCGGCGTCATCCGGAAGTACTGACGCCCCGGTTCGTGTCACCCTGAGCGGAGCGAAGGGGCCGCCGCCTGCCTGAGGCGCGCGAGCACGTCCATGCCCGCCCCGCTTTCCAGCGCAGACCTGGCGCGCTGCGCCGATTCCCCGAAGGTCCATCCCCGGCCGGAAACATAGAGGCCCGCGGCGGCGTTGAGCACCACCGCGCAGCGGATCGCCTCGGTTCCTTCGCCTCCCGCCAGCATGCGCTCGATCCGTTGCGCGTTCTCGGCCGGCTCGCCACCCGCGAGTCCGTCGAGGTCGGCGCAGTGCAGGTCGTGCTCGTGCGGGTCGATCGCCCACTCCGTCACCCTCCCCTCACACACCTCCCACACGTGCGTTCGGCCGGTCGGGCTCACCTCGTCCATGCCCACCTCGGCGTGGAGCACCAGCGCATGGGTCGCATCCAGCTGGGCCAGCGCTGCGGCCACCAGCGGCGCACGGTGCGGGTCGGCGACGCCGATCACCTGACGGCCGACGCCGGCCGGATTCACCAGCGGCCCCAGCAGGTTCATGATGGTGGGGACCCCCAGCTCCTTCCGCACCGGCCCCACATGCCGCATGGCGGGGTGGAAGCTGGGGGCGAAGAGAAACACGAACCCCGCCTCGCGCAGCACGTCGGCCGCGTGGTCGGCGGCGAGCTGGATGTTGACGCCCAGTGCTTCCAGCACATCGGCCGAGCCCGAGCGCGACGTGAAGCTTCGGTTCCCGTGCTTGGCCACCGGCACGCCGGCCCCCGCAACGACGAAAGCCGCCGCGGTCGAGATGTTGAGCGTGCCGATCCGTCCGCCGCCGGTGCCGCAGGTGTCCACCAGACAATCGGGTCGCTCCACCGACACCCGCAGCATCGCGAGGCGCAGCGCCCTGGCGGCGCCGGCCACCTCTTCCGCGGTCTCGCCCTTCGCTCTGAGTCCCATGAGCAGGGCGGCGGTCTGGACCGGCGAGGCCTCGCCCCGCATCAGCACGGAGAACGCGGCGGCGGTGACCTCGCTGGAGAGCGACACCCCCCGGGCGAGCTCCTGTACGGCGTGTCGCAACGGCGCGTCGTGGGTCACGGGCAAGCGGGCGGTTGGAGGGATCGGGCGAGTGAGAAAAACGTACCCGAGAAACCGGTCTTTTGTCAAATGGGACAAGGATTTGCGTAGCTTGCTCGGGGGTCCGCGCCGGGCTAGATTCCGGGCCGATGAGCCGGACCTTCCTCGCCACGCTGCACTTCGACGGCACCGGGTTCGTGGGGTGGCAGCGCCAACCCGCCGGGCGCTCGGTTCAGGGCGAGTTCGAACGGGTCCTGGAGCGCCTCTTTGCCCGGCGGACGGTGGCCCACGCCGCGGGGCGGACGGACGCCGGCGTGCACGCCACCGGACTCGCCGTCAGCTTCGCCGCATCCGCGGCCTGGACCGTCCCCGCGCTTCGCCGAGCGCTCAACGCACTGCTTCCGAAAGACTGCTGGGTCGAATCGGTGCATCAGATGCAGCCGGGATTCCACGCCCGCAAGAGCGCCGACACGCGCCGCTATCGCTACGACATCGGTCTCGACGAGGGCGCGGCCTCGCCCTTCCGCCGGCGATTCGAGTGGGCCCTCATGCGTCCGCTCGACACCGGTGCGCTCCGCTCGGCCGCACGGCTGCTCCTCGGCGAGCACGACTTCCGCGCCTTCGCGGCCAAGGGGGCGCCCAAGCCGCACTATCGCTGCCGGCTGGTGCGGTCCGAGTGGGAGGCCCGCCCCGAGGGCCAGGGGCTGAGCTTTCACGTCGAGGCCGACCGCTTTCTCCATCACATGGTGCGAATGCTGGTGGGTACCATGGTGGACGTCGGTCTCGCTCGACGTCCGCTGGCCGACATCGAGACGTTGCTGGAGCGGCATGACAACTCGGAGACCAGCCCGCCGGCCCCGCCCCAGGGACTCTACTTTGTCGCGGCCACCTACCCCGCGACCCTTTACGCCATGGAGACCGAGGAGGCCAATGCGCTCGCGGATCGGGTATAGCGCCGCGCTGGTGCTCGGGGCCGGCCTCCTCGCCTGCCAGGACCGGGCGCCGGCGGTACGAACCAGCAGCGCCGGCGCGCAGACGGCGGTCGCGACCCGCCCGGCGCGCCAGGCCGGAGTCGATGCCTCCCGCCGCACCGCCCTGGTGAACGCGGTCGAGCGCGCATCGAAGGCGGTGGTCTCGATCAACGTCACTGCGCGCCGCGAGGCGCGGGCGCGCTCGCCGTGGGATTTCTTCTTCGTGCCCGAGCGCTCGCGCGTGATCGAAGGCTACGGCACAGGCTTCGTCATCCGGCCCAACGGGATCATCGTCACCAACCAGCACGTGGTCGCCAACGCGGAACGCGTGGTGGTGACCCTGCCCGACGGCACCGACCTTCCCGCGAGCGTGCTGGGCGAAGACCCGCTCACCGACATCGCCGTGCTTCAGGTGAAGCGTCAGGGGCTGCCGACGGTGAGCGCGGGGCGAAGCGGCGATCTGATGATCGGGGAGTGGGTGGTCGCCATGGGCAACCCCTACGCCTTCCTGCTCGGCAACTCGGAGCCCACCGTCACCGTCGGGGTGGTGAGCGCCACCAACCGGAACATCCTGCCCAGCGGCGAGCAGACCGGGCTCTACTTCGACATGATCCAGACCGACGCCGCGATCAATCCCGGCAATTCCGGCGGCCCGCTCACCAACGCGCTGGGCGAGGTGGTGGGCGTCAACTCCTCCATCTTCAGCAGCAGCGGCGGGTCGGTGGGACTGGGCTTCGCCATCCCGATCGAGCGCGCGCAGCGGGTCGCGGAGGAGATCATTCGGCATGGGTCGGTCCGGCGCGCCTGGGTCGGACTCGAGGTCGAAGGCGCGTCGGCCATGCGCGACTGGAAGCGGGCGGGCGGCGTCAAGGTGACCAGCGTCGCTCCCGGCGGGCCAGCAGCCAAGGCCTCGCTACGGGAGGGCGACGTGCTGACGGAGGCCAACGGTCGCCCGCTGCGCAACTATCTCGACTGGGAGGCGGTGAAGCTCGACCTGCACGTGGGCGACTCGGTGCTGCTGGCGGTGCGGAGCGGACGGCAGACCGTGCGGCGGCGCGTGGTCACCGGGGACCTGCCGACGGTTACGGCGGAGAAGTACAGCCTGCTGGAGGGTATCGAGCTGATCGACGTGACCCCGGCGATCCGCGCCGAGCGCGGAATCCGAAGCGAGCAGGGCGTGCTGATCTTCAAGGTCGCGCCCGAGGTCACCGCGCAGACCACCCTGCGTGCCGGCGACGTCATTCTCGCCATCAACCGGACGCCGGTGCGCGCCGCGGAGCAGGTGGGCGACCTCCTCAGCGTGCGCGCCGGGGAGATCGCGCGGATCTACCTCGAGCGGGAGGGCCAGATCACCTTCACCGACCTGGTGTTCCGATGAGCGACGAGCGCTGGACCTCGCCCCTCGGCACTCGCTACGCGTCACCCGCGATGCAATTGCTCTGGGGAGAAGCCCACCGGGTAGGACTCTGGCGGCGGCTGTGGCTGGCGCTGGCGGAAGCGGAGCGCGAGCTCGGCCTCCCGATCCCCGACGAGGCCCTGGCGCAGATGCGGGCCCATCTCGACGATGCCGATCTCGCGGCGGCCGCCCGGTACGAGCGGCGTTTCCGGCACGACGTGATGGCCCACGTGCACGCCTTCGCCGACCAGGTCCCGGCGGCGCGGCCGTTCCTGCACCTGGGCGCCACCAGCGCCTTCGTCACCGACAACGCCGACCTGATCGTCATGCGCGACGGCCTGCGCCTGCTGCTCGGGCGGGTCATCGCGGTGCTGTCGGCGCTGGAGGGATTCGCCGAGCGGACTGCGAAGATGCCCTGCCTCGCGTACACCCATTTCCAGCCGGCGCAGCTCACCACCGTGGGCAAGCGCGCCACCCTCTGGATGCAGGATTTCGGGCTCGACCTGGAGGAGCTCTGCCACCGGGTGACCACGCTGCGGTTCCGCGGCTGCCAGGGCACCACCGGCACCCAGGCCTCGTTCCTCGAGCTCTTCGGCGGCGACCACGCCAAGGTGCGCGAGCTGGAGCGTCGGGTCACCGCCAGCCTCGGCTTCCGGGAGCAGTTCGCGGTCACCGGCCAGACCTATCCCCGCAAGACCGACAGCATGGTGCTCGACGTCCTGAGCGGCATCGCGCAGTCCGCCGCCAAGATGGCCGGCGACCTCCGGCTGTTGCAGCACGAGGGCGAGCTGCTCGAGCCGTTCGAGACCGAGCAGATCGGCTCCAGCGCCATGGCCTACAAGCGCAATCCGATGCGGGCCGAGCGCATCTCGGGCCTCGCGCGGTTCGTGATGTCGCTCCAGGCCAACGGCGCCCACACGGCCGCCGCCCAGTGGCTGGAACGCACGCTCGACGACAGCGCCAACCGCCGTCTCACGCTGCCCGAGGCGTTCCTCGGCACCGACGCGATCCTGGTGCTCGCCACCAACATCGCGGCGGGCCTCGAGGTGCGGGAGGACGTCATCCGGCGGAACGTCGCGGACCAGATGCCGTTCATGGCCACCGAGCGCTGGCTCATGGTCGGCGTGGCCGCCGGAGGCGACCGGCAGGTACTGCACGAGGTGATTCGGCGGCACAGCCTGGCGGTCGCGGACGCCGTGTCGCGCGGAGGGCCGAACGATCTGCTGGAGCGCCTCGCCGCCGATCCGGCCTTCGCCGGTGTGCCCGCGGCCGACCTCCGGGCCCAGCTCGATCCCGCCGGCTATACCGGCCGGGCCGCCCTCCAGGTCGGCGAGTTCCTCGAGGAGTACCTGCACCCGCTGCTCGCACGGGCGCGCCCGCTCGCCGCCGAGGCGGGGAGCGCGGAGGTGAGGGTATGACCGCGCGGGTCCTGGCCGAGAGCCGCCTTCCGCTCCCGCTGCTCCGCCGGGGCAAGGTTCGGGAAGTCTACGAGGTGGACGGGGACCATCTGCTGCTGGTGGCGAGCGACCGGGTGAGCGCGTTCGACATCGTGATGCGGGAGCCGATTCCCCGGAAGGGCGCCGTGCTGACCCAGATGAGCGCGTTCTGGTTCGAGCGGCTGGCCGACCTGGTGCCCTCCCACTTCGTCACCGCGCGAGCCGACGAGATCCTCGACCGGCTGCCCGCCCTGCGTGACGCCGCCGCGGACATCGCGGGCCGCTCGATGCTGGTCCGGCGCACCGAGCCGGTGCCCTTCGAGTGCGTGGTGCGCGGCTATCTCTCCGGCTCCGCCTGGGCGGAGTACCGGGAGTCCGGCACGCTCGCCGGTGAGCGGCTTCCCGGAGAGCTGGTGGAGAGCGCGCGGCTGGAGCCGCCGCTCTTCTCGCCCGCGACCAAGGCGGCCTCGGGCCACGACGTCAACGTCACCGCCGCGGCCATGGCCGCGGCGGTCGGCCCGGAGCTGACCTCGCGGCTCAGGGACGCCAGCTTCGCCGTATACCGCGCCGGCCGGGATCATGCCGCGGGCCGCGGGATCATCATCGCCGACACCAAGTTCGAGTTCGGCCTGGACCGGACCGGTGCCCTCTTGCTGATCGACGAGGTCATGACGCCGGACTCGTCGCGCTTCTGGCCGGCGGACCGCTATCGGTCGGGCCAGGCGCAGCCGAGCTTCGACAAGCAGCCGTTGCGGGACTATCTCGCCGGGCTGCGCCGCGATGGGAAGTGGAACGGCGAGGCTCCCCCGCCCCCACTTCCCGACGAGGTGGTGGACGCCACCAGCCGCCGCTACCTCGAGGCGTACCGGCTCATCACCGGGCGCGAGCTGGAGGACGGCGCGTGATCCGGACGGCGCCCGAGGGGCGCTGGTTCATCGCGGGAGCCTGGGCCATCGCGCTCGTCCTGCTGATCGTCGCGGTCCGAACCGGATCCACGGCCTGGTGGATAGTCACGGTCCTGTGGCTCGCGCTGTCGATCTGGGTGGTCGCCTTTTTCCGCGACCCGGAGCGCGCGTGGTCCATCGGCGAGCGCATGGTGGTGGCTCCGGCCGACGGCAAGGTGGTCAGCGTGGTGGAGACCGACGAGCCCGCCTTCCATGGCGGCCGGGCGCTCCGGATCTCGATCTTCATGAACGTCTTCGACTGCCACGTGAACCGCTACCCGGTGAGCGGCACCGTCGCGTACCGGCACTACAACCCGGGCAAGTTCGGCCACGCGGCGGCGGAGAAGTCGAGCCTCGACAACGAGCAGTCGTCGGTGGGCGTCACCGCCGCCTCGGGCAAGGTGTTGATCCGCCAGATCGCCGGGTTGGTGGCGCGGCGGATCGTGACCGATCACGACGTCGGCGCCACCGTGCGCCAGGGCCAGCGGCTCGGCATGATCCGTTTCGGCTCGCGGGTGGATGTTTTCCTGCCGGTGGGAACCAGCACCCTGGTCCGCACCGGCGACACGACACGTGCGGGGGTAACCGTGGTGGCCGAATGGAGCTGATTCCCAGACAGGAGCCCCGTCAGGAAGGGGTCCGGCGGCGCACCATGCGCCAGGTGGTCGTGGTGATGCCGAGCGCGTTCACCCTCGGCAATCTCTTCTTCGGCTTCTGGGCGATCGTCTCCGCCTTCAACGGCAACTTCCGCTGGGCGGGGTGGTTCATCGTGTTCGCGGGGATCCTGGACATGCTGGACGGCCGGGTGGCGCGGCTCTCCAATACGGGCACTCGCTTCGGCGCCGAGCTCGACTCGCTGGTGGACGTCATCTCCTTCGGCGTGGCGCCGGCGCTGCTGGTCTACTTCCTGGACTTCTCCAACGCCGGCCGCTTCGCCTGGATCCTCTGCTACATCTACGTCACGGCGGTGGCACTTCGGCTGGCCCGCTTCAACGTGTTGTCGGCCGGCAAGCCGTCCACCGGCTGGTTCACCGGGCTCCCCTCTCCCGCCGCCGGAGCCACGCTGGCGGTGTACTACCCGTTCAGCCAGACCGACTGGTACCGCGCATCGCTGGCCTACCTCGATCTCCAGCACCAGGGGCTGGTGGTGCTGCTGCTGCTGCTCGCCGTCCTGATGGTGAGCAACGTGAAGTACCCCAAATTTCCGCCCATCGGCGTGCGCAGCGCGCGAGGGCTGTTCGGCCTCGCGGTGCATCTGACGATTCTGCTCGGTGGAATCCTCGCGCCTGAGTATTTTCTGTTTCCGCTCGGCCTGTTCTACGTGTTCTACGGCATCGCCCGGGCGACGATCCTGGGATTGATGGAGCGGCCCGAGATGGCCCCCGGGGTCGAGGAGCGCATCTCCGACGGCGGCGAGTCGGAGTCGCCCCCGGTCACCCACGAGCGGCGCGCCAACTGGCGCGATCGCCGACAGCTGCCGGAGGAATGATGACGTACCGCGTCAACGTGAGGGTGATGCCGCGCAGCGGGCTGCTCGACCCCCAGGGCCAGGCGGTGGAGCACGCGCTGTCCGCCCTCGGCTTCGCCGAGGCCGGCGGCGTGCGGGTCGGGCGGGCGATCCAGCTGGAAGTGGCGGCGCCGTCCCGGGCCGACGCGGAGGCCCGGGCTCGCCAGATGTGCGACAAGCTGCTCGCCAATCCCGTCACCGAGGATTACCTGCTGGACGTCGAGGAAAGCTGATGCGCAACGTCGCGGTCGTGCGGTTCCCCGGGAGCAACAGCGATTTCGACGCGCTGCGCGCGGCCGAGGCCGTCGGGGCCAACGCCTACTTCGTATGGCACCGCGACACCGATCTGCGCCAGGCCGAGGCCGTGATCCTGCCGGGCGGCTTCAGCTACGGCGACTACCTGCGGGCCGGGGCCATCGCCCGGTTCAGCCCCATCATGCAGGCGGTCCAGCGCCACGCGGCGGAGGGAGGCGCCGTGCTCGGGATCTGCAACGGGTTCCAGATTCTCTGCGAGGCCCACCTGCTGCCCGGGGCCCTGATGCGGAACGCCGGCCTGCACTTCGTCTCCAAGCCGGTGGACCTGATCGTGGAGCGGAACGACACGCCCTTCACCACCGCGTTCACGGTCAACCAGCGCATCCGGCTCCCGGTGGCGCACGGCGAGGGCCGATTCATCGCCACGGACGAGACGCTCCGGATGCTCGAGGCCGAGGGCCGCATTGTGCTGCGCTACGTCGCCGCCACCGAGGGCTCGCCCGGCGAGCCCAACCCGAACGGATCGGCCGCCCACATCGCCGCGATCCAGAACGCCGCCGGCAACGTGATGGGCCTCATGCCCCATCCCGAGCGCGCCGACGACCCTGTCCTCGGCCTCGCCGACGGACGCGGATTCTTCACCTCCATGGCTGCCTGGTCCCTGCAGCCCACTACCGCGAAGGTGCTCAGCCGATGACCATCGAGAAGCCCAGTCGCAACGAGGACGAATACTTCGCCCAGCAGAACGCCGAGCTGCTCCGGAAGCAGCGGGAAAAGAACGAGGCGGCCGCGCTCGAGGCCGAGCGGAAGAGCCACTATATGAAGTGTCCCAAGGACGGCTACGACCTGGACAGCGGCGAGTTCCACGGCGTGCAGATCGAGACCTGCCCCCACTGCGGCGGGATGTGGCTCGATGCGGGGGAGCTGGAGGTCATCTCGCACGAGGACCGCCCCGCGCTCATGACCCGGGTCCTCTCCGAGGCGCTGTCGGCCTTCCGTGGGTCGGGCAAGAAGCAAGAGCCCGGCAAGTGACCGGTTCCGCCGTCGCCGGCCCGACCGAGGCGCTGCCCTTCCCGGGTGAGCGGCCGGTCACCCCCGAGGTAGTGCGCGAGCACAATCTCAACGAGCTGGAGCACCAGCGGATCCTGGAGCTGCTCGGCCGCGCGCCGACGCTCACGGAGTTGGGGGTCTTTTCCGCCCTCTGGTCGGAGCACTGCAGCTACAAGCATTCCAAGCCGGTGCTGAAAACGTTCCCCACCACCGGCCCGCAGGTGGTCCAGGGGCCGGGTGAGAACGCGGGAGTGCTGCGCCTGCCGGACGGGTGGGCGGTCGCCTTCAAGATCGAGTCGCACAACCATCCGTCGGCGGTGGAGCCGTACCAGGGCGCGGCCACCGGCGTGGGCGGCATCCTACGCGACGTGTTCACCATGGGCGCCCGGCCCGTGGCGATGCTCAACAGCCTTCGCTTCGGGCCGCTCGACCAACCCAGGAATCGCTATCTCTTCGCCGGGGTCGTCCGGGGTGTGGGCGACTACGGCAACTGTGTCGGCGTCCCCACGCTCGGCGGCGAGGTGGGCTTCGCGCCGGGCTACACCGGTAACCCGCTGGTCAACGCCATGTGCGTGGGGCTGCTCCGGGAATCCGATCTGATCCGGGCCGCGGCGGAAGGCGTCGGCAACGTGCTGCTCGCGGTCGGAGCGCGGACCGGCCGCGACGGCATTCACGGCGCCAGCTTCGCGTCCGAGGAGCTGTCCGAGAAGAGCGAAGCGCGGCGGCCGCAGGTTCAGGTCGGCGACCCGTTCACCGAGAAGCTGCTGCTCGAGGCCAGCCTCGAGCTGATCACCACCGGTCTGATCGTCGCCATCCAGGACATGGGGGCGGCCGGTCTCACCAGCTCGAGCGCCGAGATGGCCGCCCGAGGCGGCGTGGGCGTCGAGATCGACACCGGGCTCGTGCCCACGCGCGAGGAGGGCATGACGCCGTACGAGATTCTGTTGTCCGAATCGCAGGAGCGGATGCTCGTGGTCGCGACCCCGGAGCGGGTCGCCGAGGTGCAGAAAGTCTGCCAGAGGTGGGAGCTGACGGCCACCGCCATCGGCCGAGTGACCGACGACGGGATCTACCGGGTCAAGCACCATGGGCGCACCGTCGCGGCCATCCCCGGCCAGCGGCTGGTGGAGGACTGCCCGATCTATCATCCCGAGTCCCGGGAGAGTCCGGCGGCAGCCGCCCGCCGCGCGGCGTCCCCGACCCTGCCGCCCAAGGCCGGCCTCCAGGAGTCGCTGGTGCTGCTCCTCGACAGCCCCAACATCGCCAGCAAGCGCTGGGTGTACGAGCAATACGATTCCAGCGTGCAGGCCTCCACGGTCCTCGGGCCGGGCGGTGACGCGGGCGTGCTCCGGGTGCCCGGCACCGATTTCGGTCTGGCGGTGACGGTGGACTGTAATGCGCGGCTGGTGGCCCTCGACCCCTACGAAGGCGGCAAGGCCGCCGTGGCCGAGGCGGCCCGCAACGTCGCGTGTACCGGCGCACGGCCACTCGGCATCACCGACTGCCTCAACTTCGGCAATCCGGAGAAACCCGAGGTCTTCTTCCAGTTCCGGGAGGCATGCCGCGGCATTGCCGATGCCTGCAAGGCGTTCGACACTCCGGTCACCGGGGGGAACGTCTCCTTCTACAACGAGAGCCCCACCGGCGCGATCGACCCCACCCCGGCGATCGGGATGGTCGGCCTGCTGGAGCGCGTGGAGCGGCGAGTGCCGAGCCACTTCCGCGCCGAGGGCGACGAGGTACTGATTCTCGGGGCGACCCGGGGCGAGCTCGGCGGCTCGGCGTACTGGGCGGAGATCCGCGGATTCGTGGGCGGCCGGACGCCGCCGGTGGATCTCGCGGCCGAGCGCCGGCTCCAGGACTTGTTGGTGGCGGCAGCCGATCGGGGGCTGTTGCGCTCCGCTCACGACGCCTCGGAGGGCGGGCTCTTGGTGACGCTCGCCGAAGCGGCCGTCGGCGGTCCCTACGCGCCGTCCGGCCTCGGGGCGACGTTGGATCTCGAGGGCTACGCCCCCGGTGTCGAGCCCGACGGCCTGCTCTACGGCGAGGACGCGGGCCGGGTGGTGCTCTCCGCCGCCCCCGACCGCGTGGCGGCTCTGGCGGCGCTCGCGAAGACGCACGGGGTCCCACTCTTCCGCGCCGGGCGCGTGGGCGGTACCGCGCTGGAACTGCGCGCCGGCTCCCGCGTGTTCGATTGGGACGTGGCGACATTGCGAAGGACCTATTTCGAAGCGATTCCGCGGCGCATGCAGCACGCCGACGCGGAGCGCTCGGCAGGAGAATAGACGGCATGTGCGGCATCATCGGCGTCTCCGGTCTTCCGGACGCGGCGCGGCTCACCTACCTCGGTCTCTACGCCCTCCAGCACCGGGGGCAGGAGAGCGCGGGCATCGTCGCCATCGACCGCGACTGCATCGCGCGGTCGAGCCGCGGCATGGGCCTGGTCTCGGAAAACTTCGACGAGGCCACCATGCAGGGACTTCCGGGTGACGTGGCGGTGGGCCACACCCGCTACTCGACCACCGGCAGCACCGTGCTCGCCAACGCGCAGCCGTGCAGCGTCAACACCCGTCTCGGCACTCTCGCCATCGCCCACAACGGCAATCTCACCAATGCGCCCGAGCTCAAGCGGGAGCTGGTGGAGAAGGGCGCCATCTTCACCACGTCCTCCGACACCGAGGTGCTGGTGCACCTCATCGCCCGCTCGGATGCGGACACGGTCGAAGGGCAGATCCGCGACGCGCTGGAGCAGGTGGAGGGCGCCTACAGCCTGGTGATCGCCGCCGGACGCACCCTCTACGCCGTGGTGGACAGCCGCGGGTTCCGGCCGCTGGTGCTGGGCCGGCTCGGGTCGGGGATGGTGCTCGCCTCGGAGACCTGCGCGCTCGACCTGGTCGGGGCCGCGATGGCCTGCGAGCTGGAGCCCGGCGACTTCGTGCGCATCGACGACGGCCGCGTGACCGAGCTGCCGCGGCTCTCGCCCCGGCCGGTGAGCCGCTGCGTCTTCGAGCTGGTGTATTTCGCCCGGCCCGACAGCACCGTCTTCGGGGAGTCGGTGGATCGCGTGCGGCGCGACCTCGGCCGTCAGCTGGCGCGCGAGCAACCCGCCACGGGCGACGTGGTCTTCAGCGTGCCCGACAGCTCCAACGCCATGGCGCTCGGGTTCTCGGAGGAGTCCGGGATCAAGCTGGAGTACGGCCTGATCCGGAATCACTACGTGGGACGGACCTTCATCCAGCCGACCCAGAACCACCGGATCGAGAAGGTCAAGATCAAGTTCAACCCGGTGCGCGACGTCATCCACGGCAGGTCGTGCGTGGTGGTGGACGACAGCCTGGTCCGCGGCAACACCAGCCGCAGCCTGGTGCGGATGATCCGTGCCGCGGGCGCGCGCGAGGTTCACCTGCGGCTCGCCTCACCGCCGATCACGGGGCCCTGCCACTACGGCATCGACACCCCGACTCGGGCGGAGCTGATCGCCTCCAGTCATTCGATCGAGGAGATCCGCGAATTCCTCGGCGTCGACTCGCTGGGCTATCTCTCGCTCGACGGGATGCTGCGGGCGGCGGGGAGCCACACCGGCTTCTGCCACGCCTGTTTTTCCGGTCAGTACCCTACCCCGGTCCCGGAGGATCTGGTGCAGCTGCGGCACGCGTCCCCGCTCATCGCCACGCCAGCATGAGCGGGCCCTACACCCAGCCGCTGGTCTACTTCTTCGGACAGGGCCGCGCCGACGGCACCGCCGCCATGAAGGAGATCCTCGGCGGCAAGGGCGCCGGGCTCGCCGAGATGACCACCCTCGGCATTCCCGTCCCGCCCGGATTCACCATCGCCAGCAGTCTCTGCCTCCATTATCTCGAGAGCCACCAGTTCCCCAAGCGCCTGCGGGTGGAGGTCGAGAACACCCTGCAGCGCCTGGAGACCGCCACCGGCAAGCACTTCGGCGACGGCGACAATCCGCTGCTGGTCTCGGTGCGCTCGGGCGCGGCGGTCTCGATGCCGGGGATGATGGAGACCATCCTCAATCTCGGGCTCAACGACACAACGGTAGAAGGTCTCACCCGGCAGAGCGACAACCCGCGCTTTGCCTGGGACTCCTACCGCCGGTTCGTACAGATGTACGGCAGCGTGGTATTCGATCTGCCCAAGCGGCCGTTCGACCACCTGCTGGAGGAGGCCCGCCAGCGCTGCGGCGCGGAACGCGACATCGATCTGCCGCTCGACGATGTCAAGGGATTGGTGCGTCGGTTCAAGGAGCTCATCCGCTCCGAAACCGGGCGTGAGTTTCCCGACGACCCGGTGCGGCAGCTCTGGGGCGCGATCGCGGCGGTGTTCGAGAGCTGGAACACCCGCCGAGCGATCGACTACCGGAAACTGCACGACATCCCGGATGCGATGGGCACCGCGGTGAACGTCGTGGCGATGGTCTTCGGCAACATCGGCGAGGACTCCGGGACCGGCGTGACCTTCAGCCGCGATCCCTCTACCGGCATCCGGACGCTGTACGGCGAATTCCTGCTCAACGCCCAGGGCGAGGATGTGGTGTCGGGCAGCCGGACGCCGCTCCCGATCACGGCGCTCCGCGAGAAGCTCCCGCACGCCTATCAGGAGCTCGAGCGGGTGGCTCGCACCCTGGAGCGGCACTTCCGCGATCTCCAGGACATGGAGTTCACCATCGAGCGGGGCGTGCTCTACATGCTCCAGACCCGGCGGGGCCAGCGCTCGGGCCAGGCGGCGGTGCAGGTCGCCTGCGACATGGTGGACGAGGGGCTCATCTCGGAGGAGGAGGCGGTCGCGCGGATCCCGCCCAACGATCTGGACCAGCTGCTGCATCCGACCATCGACCCCACCAGCAAGCTCGACCTGCTCACCACCGGCCTGCCGGCCAGCCCCGGCGCCGCCTGCGGCACCGCGGTGTTCGACGCCGACCGGGCCGAGAAGATGGGGCGAGCCGGTCAGCCCGCCATCCTGGTCCGCCGGGAGACGTCGCCGGAGGATTTCCACGGCATGGTGATGGCCAAGGCCATCCTCACCGCACGCGGCGGCATGACCTCGCACGCCGCGGTGGTCGCGCGGGGGATGGGCAAGCCCTGCGTGGCCGGCGCGCAGGCGCTCCAGGTGAACGAGAAGGAGGGCCGGTTCTCGGTGAACGGCCGCAGCATCGCGGAGGGCGAATGGATCACGGTGGACGGCTCCACCGGCAAGGTGTTCGCCGGCCAGGCGGCGCTGGTCACCCCCGAGCCCAGCGGGAACTTCCTGCGCCTGATGCAGTGGGCCGACCGGATCCGCCAGCTCCGCGTCCGGGTGAACGCGGACACGCCCGCCGACGCACACCGGGGCCGGGACTTCGGCGCGGAGGGCATCGGCCTCTGCCGCACGGAGCACATGTTCTTCGATGGCGAGCGGCTCTCCGCGATGCGCGAGATGATCGTCGCCTCCGACCAGGCCGGCCGGGAGGTCGCCCTCGCCAAGCTGCTCCCCATGCAGCGGGCCGACTTCGAGGCCATCTTCCGCGCGATGGAGGGTTACCCGGTCACCATCCGGCTCTTGGATCCTCCGCTGCACGAGTTCCTGCCCCACGACGCCCGCGAGGTCGAGGCGCTCGCCGCCGAGATGGACACGCCGGTAGCGCGGCTCCAGGCGCTGATCGACCAGCTCCGCGAAGTCAATCCGATGCTCGGGCTCCGGGGCTGCCGCCTGGGTATCGTCTATCCCGAGATCACCGCGATGCAGGTGCGGGCGATCTTCGAGGCGGCCTGCACCGTGGCGAGCCGGAAGGGCCGGGTGATGCCGGAGGTGATGATCCCGCTCACCGCGAGCGTGGTCGAGTTCCGGAAGCAGGCCTTCATCGTTCGCCAGGTGGCCGAGGAGGTGTTCCGCGAGCGGCAGATCACCGTGCCGTTTCTCCTCGGCACGATGATCGAGTTGCCGCGGGCCTGCGTCACCGCCGACGAGCTGGCGCGCGAGGCACAGTTCTTCTCCTTCGGGACCAACGATCTCACCCAGACCACCTGGGGCCTGAGCCGGGACGACGCGGGTCGCTTCCTCCCGCATTACCTCGAGCACGGGGTCATAGAATCCGATCCGTTCCAGGTGCTCGACCAGGCCGGCGTCGGAAAACTGATCCAGATGGCCTGCGACCTGGGCCGGCGGACGCGAAACGATCTCAAGCTGGGAATCTGCGGCGAGCACGGTGGAGAGCCGGGCGCGGTAGCATTCTGCGACCGGCTGGGCATGAACTATGTGAGTTGCTCGCCGTTCCGCGTGCCCATCGCACGGCTGGCCGCCGCGCAGGCGGCGCTGGGGGCCCGGGGCACCATGGACCGCACCCGCGCGACGGTCTGAGACCGGCGGGTCTCAGGCCCGCGCGAACACCTCGAGCATCCTGCCGGCCATCCGGTTGTAGTCCGAGCGGGGCGTAAAGGTCTCGCTTCGCGGCTCGACCGAGTTGATCTTCGAGGTGATGAAGGTTCGCCAGCCCGGGAGATCCCCGGAATGGCTGAATCCACCGGTCTGGTACCCGGACAGCATCGGCTCGCCGGCTTCGTGGATGCCGATCAGGTGGGGCTCGACCACCCGGCGCTGTCCTTCATATACCAGATCGACCGTGCGGCGCTCGAGCACCGCGCGAACCAGAAGCTCGGCCGGGGTCAGGATCACGCTGCGGGACTCGGCCGGTCCGGTCGTCGTCTGCTCCGCCATTGCTGCCTCCTCGCCATCGCGACGTTGGCAACGTAGAGCAGGCGCCCCTGTCGGACTGTGACCGCTGACCGTGACGCCGTGGAGGAAAGCATGGCCGAGCCCGTCGTGGGCGTGGTGATGGGAAGCGATTCCGACTGGGAGACGATGCAGCACGCGGCCCGGCGGCTCGAGGAGCTCGGCGTGCCGTTCGAGACCCGCGTCGTCTCGGCGCACCGCACGCCGGACCTGCTGTTCCGATACGCCGAAGAGGCCGCGGGCCGGGGACTTCGCTGCATCATCGCGGGTGCCGGCGGCGCGGCCCACCTGCCCGGCATGCTGGCCGCCAAGACCGTGCTCCCGATCTTCGGCGTCCCCGTGCCCTCGAAACACCTCCAGGGCCTCGACTCGCTCCTCTCGATCGTCCAGATGCCGGCCGGGGTCCCCGTCGCCACCTTCGCGATCGGCGCGGCCGGAGCGCAGAACGCCGCCCTGTGCGCCGCCGCCGTTCTCGCGCTCGGCGATCCCCAGCTGAGCCAGCGGCTCGAGAAGCTGCGCCGGGAGCAGACCCGCCGGGTTCTCGATCTCCAGCTCCCGGGAGAGCGCGCGTGATCCTGCCCGGCGCGACGGTGGGCGTGCTGGGTGGCGGGCAGCTCGGCCGGATGTTCGTCCTCCAGGCCCGAACCATGGGCTATCGCGTCGTGGTCCTGGATCCCGATCCCCAGAGCCCCGCCGGCCGAATGGCCGACGTCCATCTCCGCGCAGGTTATTCCGATCCCCGGGCCCTCGAGCAGCTTGCCGCCGAATGCGCCGCGGTCACCACCGAATTCGAGAACGTGCCGGCCGAGGCGCTCGAGCGCCTGGCACGCTCCTGCCGAGTACGCCCGCCGGTGAAGGCCGTGGCGCTGGCGCAGGACCGGATCAGCGAGAAGCGCTTCCTGGAGCGCGCCGGCTTCAGCACGGCTCCGTTCCGCCCGGTGCGGGACGCGGGGGAGCTGCGAGCGGCCCTGCGGGATGTGAAGCTGCCGGCCCTCCTCAAGACCAGTCGTCTGGGATACGACGGCAAGGGACAGGCGCTGGTGGAACGCCCGGCCGACGCCGACGCGGCGTTCGCCCGGCTCGGCAGTGTGGAGTGCGTGCTGGAGGAGCGTCTGGCACTGGAGACCGAGTTATCCGTAGTGCTGGCCAGAGGCGACGACGGCGCGATGGCTGCGTTCCCCGTCGGGGAGAACCGGCACCGCGACGGCATCCTGGAGACGACGGTCGTCCCGGCCCGGGTCTCTGCCGCCACGGCAGACGAAGCGAGGGACACGGCGGAGCGCGTGGCCCGTGCACTCGACTATGTGGGCGTGCTTGGCGTAGAGCTGTTCGTGGCCAACGGCGGCACGATCTACGTGAACGAGCTCGCGCCTCGACCGCACAACAGCGGTCACTACACCCTCGATGCCTGCTCGGCCGACCAGTTCGAGCAGCAGCTCCGGGCCCTCTGCGGGCTGCCGCTGGCCGAGCCGCGGCTGCTCAGTCCGGTGGCGATGGTGAACTTGCTGGGCGATCTGTGGCAGGAGGGCGAGCCGCGGTGGGCCGAGGTCTTCAGTCGCCCGGGCGTGCGGCTCCATCTCTATGGAAAGGCCGAGCCCAGGCCGGGACGCAAGATGGGCCACCTGAACTGTCTGGCCGACGATGCCGACCGTGCGCTGGCCCTCGCGCTGGAGGCGAGAGACGCGCTGGTCGTTTCACCCATTCACGCGGAGTAGCGTCACATGATGGTCCATGCGCTCACCCTCCTCACGCTGGCCTCGGCGCCCGTACCCACCGTCGCGGACAGCGCCTGTCCGGTCCTCCTGCCCAATGACGTGCCCGTCAAGGGGAGGCAGAGCCCGCTCGACTCCCTCAGCTTCACCGCGGCGAATCAACGGGTGAAGGTCTGCTACGGCCGTCCCAGCGCGCGCGGCCGTACCATGATCGGGGGCCAGGGCGTGCCTTACGGCAAGCTCTGGCGCACCGGCGCCAACGAGCCCACCGTGATCTTCACGCCGGTCGCCCTCGAGATTGCGGGGGTCAAAGTCCAGCCCGGGAAATACTCCCTCTACACCGTGCCGGGCGAGAAGGAATGGGAAATCATCCTGAACAGCTCGACCTCCCAATGGGGCCACGAGGACTCCTACACCGACGAAGTCCGGGCCAAGGAGGTGGGACGGGGAAAGGTGCCGGCCGAGAAGCTCGGTGCCCCGGTCGAGACGTTCACCATCACCGCGGAGCCGGCGAGCGGAGACGTTCAGCGGCTCGTGCTCACCTGGGAAAAGACCAAGGTGGCCATCCCGGTCAAGGCGGCCACCTGAGTCAGGTCCTCCGGTCCGCTGCCGCCCGCGCCACGCCTTCCAGCAGGCGGTCCACTTCGTCGGGGGTGGTGTAGGCGGCACAGCCGGCGCGGACGAGGCCACCTCGGGAGGCCAGGCCGTACCGGCTCACGACCGTCGTGGCGTAAAAGTCTCCGGTGGAGACGAATACCGCCTCCCCGGCCAGCGCGTCGGCCACGTCGTCGGCAGGCAGGTCCCGCACGGTGAAAGCGGCAGTGGGCGTGCGGGCCGCGGAAGCGGGCGCTCCGTAGACGCGCACGCCGTCGATCGCGGCGAGACCCGTGAGCATCCGCTCGAGCAAGGCCTGGCCCCGGCGGTGCAGCTCTCCGAGGGCCGCCAGCACGCGATCCCTGCGTCCGTCGCCGGAAGCGAGACCGGCCAGGAACTCCACGGCCGCGCCCGCGCCGGCAATTCCCTCGTGGTTGAGTGTTCCCGTCTCCAGCCGCTCCGGCACCGTGTCCGGTGCCGGCTCCAGCTTGGGCACCTCCACCCGCGCGAGGCGGTCGGCCCGACCGTACATCACCCCGACATGCGGCCCGTAGAACTTGTAGGCCGAGCAGGCGAGAAAGTCGCAACCGATGGCTCGCACGTCCACCGGGCGGTGAGGAGCATAGTGTACCGCATCCACGAAGGTCAGCACTCCGGCGTCGCGGGCCATCGCGGCCGCCCGGGCGACGTCGGTAATGGTCCCCAGCGCGTTCGACGCGGCGCCGATCGCGAGCAACCGCGGCTTGCGGGCAAGGGCGTCTTCCAACGCGAGCCAATCGAGCTGCCCGCTCTCGGGAACCATCGGCACCATCCGGGTCACGATGCCACGGTCCCGCTCCAGGGCGCGCCAGGGCGCGACATTGGCGTGGTGGTCCAGCTCGGTGATCACCACCTCGTCGCCCGCGGCCCAGGCACGCCCGAGCCCGCGGGCCAGGTGAAACGTGAGGGTGGTCATGTTGGCGCCGAAGGCCACTTCCGAAGGGTCGGCGCCGAGAAAATCGGCCAGGGCCCGGCGCGCGCCGTCGATGATGGCGTCGGTCTCCCGACTGCTCGGGTAGCGCCAGTGGGTGTTGGCGTTGTGGTGCAGCAGATAGTCGGTCATGGCCCCGACGACTTGGCGGGGAACCTGGGTGCCCCCGGGCCCGTCGAAATAGGCGACAGGCCGCCCCGCATGCCGCCGCTCGAGCGCCGGGAAGTGCGACCGGATCTCCTCGGCGGAAGCGACGCGAGCGTGGTACTGGGTGGCGAGTGAGCTGCTCATCGGACCTCTTCGCTCGAGTGGAGTACGATCTGGAACGTCACCCTCTAAGTTCCAGCCAAACCGTGCTCTACGGTAGGGGCGCGAGTCGCCTTCCCGCCGGAAGTGCGACGGACCGCGCCAGGATGGAAGGAATCGTGACTGGCGAGCACGCGTACCTCCATCTTAGCTTTGCAGCGCCTGTGGCCACCGCCCCCCCCCCACCAATTTACGCGAGCAACTAAATGTCATCCTGGCAATGGCGCCGGCAGTCTCACCACTGCTTGACGTTCGCTCTGCTCCTCGTCATCGCGGGCTGCGGCGGCGGAGGGTCCGATCCGGGGATTCCCACCGAGATCTCGCTGAACACCACAGATGTCACCCTGGATGCCGTGGGGCAGAACGCCCAGCTCACGGCCACCGTGCTGGACGAGAATGGCGATCCGATGGATGCGTCGATCGTCGACTGGGAGTCGGACGCTCCGGACATCGTGACGGTGAGCTCGACCGGATTGCTCATCGGCCAGAGTCCCGGTACGGCCCAGGTGAGCGCGACGGCAGGTGAGGTCAGCGCGACGGCGTCGGTGGTCGTGGCCTCCACATCCTCGCTCGAGATCTTCGAGGGGAACGGGCAAACCGCACCACCAGGCACCGCGGTGCCGACCGCGCCGGCAGTCCGGGTTCGCGACGGCAACGACGATCCCGTGGCCGGCGTCCAGGTGCGCTTCGAGGTCGGCGACGCGAGCGGAACGGTGACCGACGAGCTCCAGACCACCGGCAGCGATGGCATCGCGCGAGTGGGAGCCTGGCGCCTGGGAACCGCCGGCGTCAACAGCCTGACGGCGGACGTCGAAGGCGCGGAAGTGAACGGCGACCCGGTCCAGTTCCTGGCCACCACCGCCGTCGCCGCCGGCTACGACATCACGATCCGGTATCTCGGCGATTTGAGCAACGCCCAGTTGCTCGCCTTCGCCCAGGCCGAGCTCCGGTGGGAGAGCCTCGTCACCGGCGAGCTCACCGACGTGAACCAGACGCTGCCGGCCAACTCCTGCGGCCAGAATCCCGAGACCCAGGGCCCGTTCGACGACCTGACGATCTTCGCTACCGTCGAGGAGATCGACGGTGAGGACGGCATTCTGGCCCAGGCCGGCCCCTGCTTCGTGCGAGTGCCCGGCGATCTGACCGTCATCGGCCGGATGACGTTCGACGAGGCCGATATGCTGGCGCTCGAGGCCGACGGCTCGTTGCAGTCGGTGATTCTCCACGAGATGGGGCACGTCCTCGGCTTCGGTACCCTATGGGCCTCGGCCGGCCTGCTGGAGGATCCCGCGGATCCGCAGAATCCCGGTGCCGCCGACCCCCATTTTACCGGGGCCCAGGCAATCGCCGCCTTCGACGCCGCGGGCGGCACGACGTACATCGGCGCGAAGGTGCCGGTGATGGACGTCGGCGGGGCGGGCACCATCAACAGCCACTGGCGGGACCAGGTGTTCGATCCCGAGATCATGACCGGCTTCCTCAACGCCGGCGTAAACCCCCTGAGCGCGATCTCGGTTCGCTCGCTCGAGGATCTCGGGTACGACGTAAGCGCAGCCGGTGCGGATGCCTTCACCCTCGATCCGACATTCCGGATCGCGAGCCAGCGGCGCGGCCGGCGGATGATCGACGACGTGATCTCCGACCCCATTCGACGGATCGACGCGAACGGCCGCGTGGTCGGAGTGATCCGCCGATGACCGCGACCTGGCGCATCAGCGGTCTCATGCTGCTCGCCGCCTGCGGCGGCGGTAATGCGGCGCAGGGGAATCACCAGGCCCAGGCGGATCCCCAGCTCCAGGCGTGCACCCCGGTCGAGGCCGGCGCGAAGGCCGTAGCCGCGGACGAGCTCGGCGGGCGGTACACCCTGCGCATGGTCGCCACCTCGGGTGCCAAGCGCGGCAGCAGCGCCGAGGGGCAGATGGAGCTGATGCCGAACGGATCTGCCGGCGAGTCGTCGATGTATGGAACCGCCGAGCTGGACTTCGCCTCGGTGGGCGCGGTCGTACCGGGAGATCCGAAGTCCTCCGACCCGCTCAGCCCCGGCGTCCTCGTACTCGAGGGGTCCAGCGGCGTCATGCTGCGGGTGGGCTCGGAGGCCAACCGGAAGGACGTCCGTCGCTTCGACGGCGCGTATACCGCGCTTCAGGTCACCCAGGTCACCGACCAGGGCTTTGCCGGGACCTGGCGGAGCGGACTGGGAACGGAGGAATCCGAAGGGCACTTCTGCGCGGTTCGATCCGGCTGAGCTCGAGACTGGAGCAGGCAAAACGGCGGGCAAGACCGCATGGTCTTGCCCGCCGTTCTGTTGATGGAGGCGCAGGGAATCGAACCCTGGTCCGAGTAAGCTTCCGAAACCGCGTCTACGTGCGTAGGCTCGTCTTCTTGCCGTCGCCTCGGGTCGGTGCCGAACCGACCTCCCCTCGGCCAAGCTCCTGAAGTCTCACCGCACGCGCCGGAGCGACGCGATTGGCCAGCCCGGATTTTCGATTCGACCGACGACGCCCCGGGCGGGCTTCGTCTGCCGAAGGCGCATCAAGCGAGCTTAGCTCAGCTTACGCGGCCAGTGCCAGTTCAGTGTTGGCAGTTGAAACGTTCCAGACGGTTTTACCAGGACTCTGGACCTGGGCACGCTGCCATTTCTTCTTCATACCCGTCGAAGCCAGTCGCCCCCGGGTGACGGTGGAAGATAACGGAACGGGGGGCGGGGGGACAGGCGGACAGGCGGACGGGCCGACGGGCGGACGGTGGATCTGGCCACCAGTCAAGGACTTACGCCCGCCCACTTGGCTCAGTCGCCGCCAATCCGTCCGCCCGTCCGCCCGTCCGCTACCGCCCCGCTGCCCCGCTGCCCCGCTGCCCCGCTTTCTCCACCCTATTCCTCCCGCTGTTCTTCGCCACGTAGAGCGCCGCATCGGCCTGCGGGATCAGGTCGCCGATCTCCCGGCTGGTCTCGGGGCAAGCGGCCACCCCGAACGAGGCGCTGAGCGGCCACGCCCGACCCCTCCAGTCCCACTGGGTGGTGTTCAGCTTGATCCGGATCCGTTCCGCGATCCTGAATCCAACGTCTAGACGGGCGGCCGGCAACCAGACGGCAAATTCCTCCCCGCCGATCCGGGCGCCGACGTCGCCGTTGCGGACCTGTTCCCGGATGATCCGCGCGAAGTGAATCAGGGCGGCATCGCCGGCGGGATGACCCAGCTTGTCGTTGAGATCCTTGAAGCGGTCCAGGTCGGCGTAAATGACCGACCCATCGCCCACGTCCACCCGGTTGAGCACCGCGTCCAGGCCCCTGCGGTTGAGCAGCCCAGTGAGCGGATCGAGCCGGGTCTTCTCCTTGAGCCGGTCGGCCTCCAGGGCGGTGACCACCCTGGGCCCCGCGTTGCCGAGCGCGGCCAGGATCTCGGCCCGGACGCCGCCCACCGGTTCCCGCCCACCGGGAGGCCACAGCGCGACGCCACCTACGAACCGCTCCCCGGCTCGCATCGGGAGTATCAGCACCGCGCCGGGGCGCTGCCGCCGGTCGGGGACCGCGCCGCCGAGCGGGTCGCCCTCGAAGAAGATGGCGTCCATGTCCCCTCGGGAGACCCGCGCGAGGTCGCTGTCTGGCGGTAGCGTGGAGTCGAGCAGCCGACGGTCGCCCCGTCCCGAGACGCCGATGACCCGCACCAGGCCCGCAATCTCCGTCCCGTCCTCCGCCGGCTCGCTTCCCTCGTAGGCGGTGACCACCACCTGGGCGTCCAGCATGCGCTCGAGCTGATACGCCAGCCGGAGCCCGACGCTGCCGACCGACTCCAGCGAGGCCTCCTGGGTGCTCGCCTGCGCCAGTTGCACGATCTGAGGACGCCGGCGAACGCCGTCGGCAAGCCGGCGCAGGTCGCTTTCCGCGGCCTCCAGGCGCGCGCCGTCGGCTCCACCGGTGAGAAGCAGGCCTACCGCCACCCCCGCCGCGGCGTGGAACACCAGGGTTCCACCCTCCATCCGCTCGGCGCCGCTCTGCTCCTGATCGCGCGCGCGCTCGAGCCGCCGGTCCACCGCGACGATCTGAGCCACCGAGAGACGCTCGGCGTCCACCACCCGCTCCGCGTGCGGCTCCCCGTCGCTGCTGTCCATCTCCGCGATCCACACGCCGGCGGCGCCGTAGGCTCGGCGGAGCCACTCGAGCGCCGGGTCGGGCAGGAGGTGGGGGGAGACGCCCGGCGCCACCCTCGGAGCCCGGCGACGGCGCGACAGCGCCCACGCCGCGCCTGCGCCGAGCAGGGCACCGAAGAGCAGTGCCAGGAGACTCATCGTTTGAGCCAGCCGCGCCGGCGGAACCAGCCGAGAATCACCAGGGTCACTACGGCCATCAGGGCGAGGACGGCGGGGTATCCCCAGCGCTGGCGGAGTTCGGGCATGAACTCGAAGTTCATCCCGTACACGCCCACGATGAAGGTGAGCGGGAGGAAGAACACCGAGAACACGGTCAGGACCCGCATCACCTCGCTGGTGCGATGGGATGCGAGGGCGAGCTGGACGCTGAGCAGCGTGTTGGCGTCGTCGAGCAGCTCGTCGGCGTAGAAGTGGTAGCTCTCCGCGTTCTCCTGCACGTCGCGAAACAGCGCGGCCGAGCGGCCGGCGCCGGGGATGGCCCGCTGGGTGACGTCCACGGTGCGCCAGAGCAGCCGCTTGCAGAGCGTGACCTGGCGCCGTATCAGGTGGACCTCGCGCAGCTCGGCCCTGAACTGCGGTCCAGGCCCCGTCCGGCCCTCGAAGATGTCGGTGTCGAATCGGTCCAGCCGGGCCTCGATGGTCTCCAGCGGCCGCTGATAGGTATCGAGCGCGGCGTTGAACAGCTGTGCCAGGAGGTGGGCCTGGATCCCCTCGCTCCGGGCGGCATGCTTGCTCGGCAGGTTGACCAGGCACCGCTGCTGCAGCGCCGTGAGCCACGGCTGATCTTTGCGGTGGATGGTGATGAGGAACTCCGCCCCGTAGAACACAGCGATCTTGCGCGTGAGCGCCTGCACCGTGTCGGCGCTCGGGGGCGCGCTCTCGTCGATCGCCCGCAGGATGACGAACGTGTGCCTTTCGAAGACCTCGTGCTTGGGAAGGTGCTCGGGGTCCAGGCAGTCGCTGACCGACAGCGAATGGAGGCCGTAGTCGTGGGCCAGCTCGACCAACTCCTCGGAGTCGGGGTCCACCACGTCGAGCCACACGAATCTGGGCTCGGTCTTTTCCACCACCGTGCGTATCGTCACCGGCGGCAGATGCGGCTGGCCGCGGCGGCGGCGCCGAAGCCGTTGTCGATGTTCACCACGGTGACACCAGCGGCGCAGGAGTTGAGCATGCCGAGCAGGGCGGCCAGTCCCCCGAACGAGGCGCCGTAGCCCACACTGGTGGGCACCGCGATCACCGGGGCCGACACCAGTCCCCCGATCACGCTCGGGAGGGCGCCTTCCATGCCGGCCACCACGATGATCACGTCGGCGCTCTGGAGTCGCTCGCCGGATGCGAAGAGCCGGTGGATTCCGGCCACCCCGACATCGACCAGCCGCTCGACCTGATGGCCGAAGACCTCACCCACCACGGCGGCCTCCTCCGCAACTGGCAGGTCGCTGGTTCCCGCCGACACGACCAGAATGGTGCCCGCCTCAGGCCCCGCTTCCTGGACGTCCTTGGTCGGAAGGTGGACCGTCCGCGCGAGCGGGTTCCACGCCAGATCGGGGAATGCGATGCGGAGAGCCGTGGCATGCCGCTCGGAACAGCGGGTGCCGAGAAAGGTGCCGGTCATCGCGGCCAGGCGTTGGCAGATGGCGACCACCTGTTCGGGCGTCTTGCCCTCGCAGAAGACCACCTCGGGCTGGCCCTGACGAAGGGAGCGATGGTGGTCGACCCGGGCGAATTGGAGGTCTTCGAAAGGAAGGTGGCGCAGCCGCTCGAGCGCCGCGTCAGGAGTCAGGCGTCCGGCCGCGACCTCGGCGAGCAGGGTACCGATCTGCTCGGCTCTCACGCCACGTGGGCGACCGGGTCGAGGTACTCGAGGAAGATCGCCTCCGCCTCGGCCACCGACTCGATCTGGAAGAGCCGTTGGCGCAGGTCGCTGGCCCCGTGCAGGCCCTTGGTGTACCAGCCCAGGTGCTTGCGGAACTCGATCACCGTCTTGCGGGTGTCACCCTGGAGCCGGAGTGCCAGCCGCGCGTGATCGAGCGCGATCTGGAACCGCTCCCTTGCCCCCGGCGCCGCCGGCTGTGGGAGCCCCGCCAGCAGCGCTTGCCCGTCGCGGAAGAGCCAGGGATTGCCGAAGGCGCCGCGCCCGATCATCACGCCGGCGCAACCGGTGTGGTCTCGCATCCGGACGATGTCCTCGGCCGTGGTGATGTCGCCGTTGCCGAAGACCGGGATGTCGAGCGCCTCGACCACGCGGGCGATCTCGTCCCAGTCGGCCCGACCGGAGAACATCTGGGTGCGGGTGCGGGCGTGCAGGGTGAAGGCCTTCACGCCGGCATCCTGCATCCGCAGGGCGATCCCCACCGGATCGCGGGACTGGTCGCTCCAGCCGCTGCGAGTCTTGGCGGTGACCGGCAGGTGCGTCGCGCCGATCACGGCGCGAATGATCCGGTCCACCTGGTCCAGATCCCTGAGGCAGCCCGAGCCGCCGTTGCGCTGCACCACCTTCTTGACCGGGCAGCCGAAGTTGATGTCGATGAACTCGGGCCGGTAGTGCTCGGTGATGAGCCGCGCGGCCTCGGCCATGGCGGCGGCATCGGCCCCGTAGATCTGGATGCCGATGGGACGCTCCACGTCCTCGAACTCGGCGCCCTCCAGCGTGCTGCGGATGCGCCTGCGGATCGCCTCCGAGGACAGGAACTCGGAGATCACGACGTCGGCGCCCATCCTCCTGCACACCTGGCGGTATGGCGCCTCGGAGACGCCGGCCATGGGTGCGAGGATGAGAGGAAACCTGTGCTCGCTCGGGAAGGGCAACTGCATGGCTGGAAAATACTTGGCGCTCGGGAGTCCGGCAATGACGGCTCCGGAGCCGTGTGGAACCTCCGTCGCCGAACGTCCGTAGCGATGAGAGAGGCCTGCCGTTTTCCCCCAAGCCACCATCCCATGACCATCGTCCGCATCCTGGTGCTGGCCACGCTCCTGCTCTCCGCCCCTGCGGTCGCCCAGTCCGATCCGGTAGCCGAGTCGCGGGCCCATTACCGGGCGGCCGTGCGGGCATACGAGGCACACGACCTTCCCGGCTTCCTGGAGCACGCCAGAGAAGCCCAGGCGCGCCGCCCAGCACACGGCGGAGTGATCTATGCTCTCGCGTCCGCCCTCGCCCTCAACGGCGACGCGGCGGGCGCACTCGCGGCCCTGGGGCATTTCGCCTCGCTCGGATACTCGGCCGATGTGGCCGCGGACTCCGATTTCGCGGGACTGCGGAACAACGAAGCCTACGCCGAGCTGACCCGGCGACTGGAGCACAACCGGGCCCCGATCGTCGCCAGCGGAGTGGCATTCGAGCTATCGCAGCCGGACTTGCTGGCGGAAGGCATCGCGCACGACCCGCGAGAGGACGTGTTCTATGTGGGGAGCGTCCGACAGGCGAAGATCTTCCGGGTGACCAGGACGGGCGCCATCTCTGAATTCGCGCCGCGGCTGCCGGGCGGCTGGGCCCCGCTGGGTCTCAAGGTGGATGGAAAGCATAACGCGCTCTGGGTGGCCACCGCCGCATTGGCCCAGACTGCCGGTTACGATGCTGCGGATAGCGGCAGGAGCGCGATCCTCCGCTTCGACCTCCACTCGGACCGTCCGGCGCGCCGGTACCTGGTCCGGTCCGACGGGGTTCCCCACCTGATCGGAGATCTCGTGGTGACCCGCGGGGGCGACGTCTATGCCACCGACAGCCGGGCACCTGTGCTCTACCGCATACGGGCGGGCAGCGACAGCCTGGAGCGATTCCTCGAGTCTCCGCTTCTTCTTTCGGCACAGGGGCTGGCCTTCACGCCGGACGAGCGCACGCTGTACGTGGCCGACTACGCGCGGGGGGTACTGCGTGTGGATCCGGCTCGGCGGTCCGTCTCCCTGATGGAGACCGCCGACAGCGTCCTGGCCCTCGGCGTGGACGGACTGTATTTCCATCAAGGCAGCCTGGTGGGCATCCAGAACGGTGTGACCCCGCATCGGGTAGTGCGTTTCACGCTCGCTCCCGGTGGGAACCGACTGACGGGGATGACCACGCTCGAGCGGGCCCATCCCCGCTACCACGAGCCCACCCTCGGCGTGCTGGCGAACGACCAGCTCTATTACATCGGCAACAGTCAGTGGGACCGCTTCGGCGAGGACGGCCGCATCGCGAGCCCGGAGTCGCTGGAGCCGACCGTGGTGTTGCGTCTGCCGCTTTGACACCTCTCCGGGGCGGAATTAGGTTGCGCCGACTCTCCCGGCCTCCGCGACCCTCCGCCCCGCGCCTATGCATCTCAGGGATTTCTTCACTCCGGGTGCGATCGACTTCGACCTTCAGGCAACCGACAAGGACTCGATCCTCGCCGAGCTCGTGCGCCTGCTGGGAGTGGACACCCGTGCGAGCGACGCCCTGGTGCGCGTTCTCCTGCGGCGGGAGGCCCTGGGATCGACTGGAATGGGGCGCGGAATCGCCATTCCACACGGCCGCTCGCTGGTGGCCAACCGGCTTCGACTCGCGTACGGCCATTCGAAAACCGGCGTCGAGTATCAGGCCATGGACGGCCGGCCGGTGCACCATCTCTTCCTCATCGTCGCGCCTCCGCTCGAGATCTCGAACCAATACCTCCCCGTCCTCGGCCGGATCGCTCAGTTCGCCAAGGAGCCTGACGTGCCCGACCGGCTGGCGTCGCTCGCGGGCCCCGACGAGTTCTTCCGGCTGCTGGAGGACAAGGGGGTCTGACCGGTGAGGTACCGTCGGCTGTCCGCTCTGACGGCACTCGTCCTCGTCTTCGGCGTCGCATCGGCTGCCGGCCAGACGCCGGCCGACCGCTACGCGATCTCGGCGTTCGCCGACACGCTCGCTTCGATCACCGACACCGCCCGACTCCGGCGCACCCAGCGCGCGCTCCGGGAGACGACGCGCAGCCATCGGGAGCGCGACGTCGACCGCCTTCGGCTCGGCATCGCGAGCCTTCGGCTCACCGAGCTCGCCGCCGCTCCCGGCGCCCGCGACGCGATCAAGGCGTTCCGCACCACCGCCGAGCAACGTCCGGACTGGCCGGTCGCCTGGCATTGGCTGGGCCTCGCGGAGGAGCGACGTGCCGCGGGTGAGCAGGCCAACCGCCTGGAGCTCGGCAGCCGGGTCGGTGTGCCCACGCTGGAGCGGGCCGCGGGCTGGCATCGGCGGGCGTTAGAGTCCGATCCCTCCTTCACGCCAGCCGCCGAGGCGCTGGCGTCGTTGACGCTCGGGCTGCGGGACACGGCCTTGCTGGGGCCTGCGGTCGCGGCCCTGCGGCGGGCCGCGGCCGGATCGCCCCGGGAGCCGCGGGTGCTGCTCGCCTGGGGCCGGGCGGAGGGCGCGGCCGCGAACACCGATTCCGCGCGGGTGGCGTTCGAGCGCTACCTGGCCGCGGGAGGGAACCGGGCCTTGGGGCTGCTCGAGCTCGCGCGCGCGGGCCTGGCCGCGGAAGGAGCCGGAGGCGAGCGCGAGTACTACGAGGGTGCGGCCCTCGATGACCCGGCCGCGGTCGCGGGCTACCGGGCGGACCTGGCCGCGGTGGCCGCCGATTCGGACCTGGCGCGCTTCGATCAGACTCGCGAGGCGGGGCGGGCCCGGTTTCTCAGAGAGTTCTGGTCCGACCGCGACCGGCTCGAGATGCGCGCGCCGGGCGAGCGGCTCCGCGAGCACTACCGCCGGCTGCTCTACGCGCGGCGCAACTTCGCGCTCACGGTGAGCCGAAGGTACTACGGACCGGCGGACGCATACCG
Source organism: uncultured Gemmatimonadales bacterium (assembly GCA_963826065.1). Classification (GTDB taxonomy): domain Bacteria; phylum Gemmatimonadota; class Gemmatimonadetes; order Gemmatimonadales; family GWC2-71-9; genus CAVVWJ01. Next base: position 730,175 of record CAWGVP010000005.1, on the reverse strand, counting down.
TTCGGGCGGCACCGAGATCGACGACCGCGGCGTCATCTACGTGCGTCACGGCGAGCCCACGGAGCGGCTCCGGCCGTTCGTCTTCGGCCTGATGCCGAACGAGTCATGGCGTTTCAACCGGGCCGAAGGCGACCTGCTCTTCCACTTCAGCGCCGGGTACGACGCGAGCGCCGGCGGCGACCTGTACGATTACCGGCTGGTGGAAAGCGTGCTCGACCTGCGCGGTGCGGCGGACGCGCCCAGGGATCAGCTTCTCCTTTCCCGGCAGAAGCTGTCGAACGTGTATGGCCGAATGCTCAACTGGGGTCAGTATGGCGCGGCGCGCTCGCGCGCCAGGGAGCGCGGCATGGGTCAGGCGAGCATCGCCATCGGCACCACCACCGACACCCACGAGTTGGAGTTCGCCGCGCCGCTGGGCGCGCTGGCCGATCTGGTCGCCGTGGGATCGGTGGGATCGGCCACCATCGGCCACCTGGTGTTCGCCGTCGCCGAAGCCGGGACCCGACCGGAGAAGACGCCCGGTGGTGTGCGCTACACCGTTCGGGTCCGGGCGGTCGCGAGTGGCGTGGGCGATCGGCCCGTCGTGGACGTCGATACCACGATCGTCTTCCGGGCGCCGGCCGCCCTTCGCCGCGGGCAGTATCTGGTCGGCCGGGTGGAGATGCCCATGCCGCCGGGCCGGTGGAGCTGGCGGGCCGCGGTGCAGCTCGGCGACAGTCTCGGTGTGGTGCTGCCGAGAGATACGGTGCTCGTGTCGTCACCAGCCGGCGGCGTGACTCTCAGCGACCTGGCCCTCGGCACGCGGAGCACGAGCGCGGCATGGGAGCCGGCGCCCGGGGACACCGTGCGCCTCACCCCGTTCGATCTGTTCCTGGAGGGCTCGGAGGTGGAGCTCTACTACGAGGTCGCCGGTGTCACGGAAGGAGCGGCGTACCGGCACGAGATAGCGGTCTACCGGCTGAAGGGCGAGGCCGGTGTGGCCGAGCAGCGGCCGGTGGTGACGCTGGGCTTCGGCGAGCCGGCGGCGGACACGTTGCTCCGTTCCCATCGGGTCTTGCAGCTCGCGCGGCTCAAGCCGGGCCGCTACCTGGTGGAGCTACGGGTGCAGGCGCCGGGCGGCGCATCGGTAGCACGGCGCCGCGAGCTTCGCGTGGTGCGCCCACCGTCCTGAGATGGGGTTCAATATCAAGAGTGTGTTGCAATACCGTCGTTTGTAACCCTGAGCCCTTCGGCTACGCTCAGGTCAGGCTCCGCGAAGGGGGCCATGCCGTCATGGGCTCCTTTTTCGCCCGTGAGCCGCGGATGAACGCAGGTAAACGCAGATGCGGCTTAGAGTTTCCTGGTGCATCCACTCTCATCAACAAGCTCTGTCTGCGTTTATCTGTGTTCATCTGCGTTCATCTGTGGCTAACCCTGTCTCCCGCGACCATAGGGTAGTGTCGGAGCTCGCGACTGAGCTAGCGATCAGGATGTTTGGCCACAGATGAACGCAGATGAACACAGATAAACGCGGTGAAGCTCTGTTCAGGCACGCAGAACTCACCCGGCAGATCGTGGGGGTGTTCTTTCAGGTCTACGGCGAGCTTGGGTATGGGTTCCTGGAGTCGGTGTATCGCACCGCGATGACCATCGCCCTGAGGGAAGCCGGATTGCGGATCGAGTCAGAAGTCGAGCTGCACGCTCGATTCCGGGGACGGTCAATCGGGATCTTTCGAGCGGACCTCCTGGTGGAAGGGGCGGTCCTGGTCGAACTGAAGGCGGCACGGGCGATCGAGCAGGCTCATATCGCGCAACTACTGAACTATCTCCGCTGTACCGTCATCGAGATCGGGCTCATCCTCAACTTCGGGCCTGCGCCCAAAGTGCGCCGCCTGATTCTCACCAACGACCGCAAGCTCGGCTCAATCCCACGACCCCGATGAACGGGTTCACCTAGCGCCAGTCTTCATCCGGCTCTTCACTCCCACTCGATGGTGGCGGGCGGCTTGGAGCTGACGTCGTAGACCACGCGGTTGACGCCGTCGACTTCGTTGGCGATGCGGTTGGAGATCCGGGCGATCACGTCCGGGGGAAAGGGAAACCAGTCCGCGGTCATCCCGTCCCGGCTGGTGACCGCGCGGAGGGCGATGACCTGGTCGTAAGTGCGGAAATCGCCCTGCACGCCGACCGATCTGATCGGCAGCAGGACGGCGAACGCCTGCCAGATGTCGTCGTAGAGACCGGCGGCACGGATCTCCTCGATGTAGATGTGATCGGCCCGGCGGAGCACGTCGAGGTTGTCCCCGGTGACCTCGCCCAAGATCCGGATCGCCAGGCCGGGCCCGGGGAACGGATGCCGGCCGACCATCTCCTCGGGCAGGCCCAGCTCGCGGCCGACCTGTCGCACCTCGTCCTTGAACAGCTCGCGCAGGGGCTCGAGCAGCTCGAACGGCAGCCGCTCGGGCAGCCCACCCACGTTGTGGTGGGTCTTGATCGTCACCGACGGTCCGCCTTTGGGAGAGATGGACTCGATGACGTCGGGGTACAGTGTGCCCTGCACCAGGAAGCCGACGTTCTTCCCCACCGCCTTGGCCTCGGCCTCGAAGACGTCGATGAACGTGTGTCCGATCCGGCGCCGCTTCTCCTCCGGATCCTCCACGCCCGCCAGGCGCTCGAGGAACGCCGCGCTCGCGTCCACCACCCGGAGGTCGATGCCCAGGTGCCGCCGGAAGGTCGTCTCCACCTGTTCCCGCTCGTGGAGGCGGAGCAGGCCGTGGTCCACGAAGATGCAGGTGAGACGATCTCCCACCGCGCGGTGCACCAGCACCGCCGCCACGGAGCTGTCCACCCCACCCGAGAGCCCGCAGATCACCCGGCGGTCGGGGCCCACCACCTCCCGGATCCGGGCCACCTCGCTCTCGACGAAGTGTCCCGCCGTCCAATCGGGGCTACAGCCACAGATCTCGAAGAGGAAGTTGTTGAGGATCTCACCGCCGCGCGGCGTGTGCGCCACTTCGGGGTGGAACTGGACCCCGAAGAGCGGCAGCTCACCGTGCTCGATGGCCGCGATGGGAGAGTTGGCGCTGCTCGCCGTCACCTGGTAGCCCGGTGGGGGGACGTCTACGTGGTCCCCGTGGCTCATCCAGACCGGCGTCTCCTCCCCGCGGCCGAATCCGCGAAACAGCCGCCCGCCCTCGACCGTGACGCTCGCCCGTCCGTACTCCCGGCGATTCGCACGCGTCACGCTGCCGCCGGAGAGGTGAGCAAGCAGCTGCATGCCGTAGCAAAGACCCAGCACCGGCGCGCCGAGGCGCAGCAGCTCCGGGTCGGCGGTGGGGACGCTCTCGCCGTACACCGAGTTGGGGCCGCCCGAGAGGATGATCCCCTTGGGGCGCCATTCCCGGATCCAGTCCACGGTGCGAGAGGGAGGATGGATCTCGCAGTAGACGTGGGCCTCGCGCACCCGACGCGCGATGAGCTGGGTGTACTGAGAGCCGAAATCGATGATCAGGATGCCGTCGTGGTGCTGGGACACTCGTATTGGATCCCCTCATGTTGTGTGATTCCGAGGTATTGTGTCATCCCGAGCGGAGCGAGGGATGACGCCGAGTGACGCGCCGTCGTCCCACTCAGGGCACGACCCGCTCCGTGCGGTAGAGCTCGTCCAGCCGCTCCCGCGGTCGCGAGACCCACCAGCGCCCGTTCTCCACGATCACCTCCGCCGGACGGGGCCGGGTGTTGTAGTTCGAGGCCATCACGAACCCGTACGCGCCGGCGCCCAGGACCGCGATGCGCTCGCCGCGGTCGAGGCCGGGTAGGGTGCGGTCGCGGGCCAGGAAATCCCCCGTCTCGCAGACCGGGCCGACCACGTCCACCTCCGCCGCGGGCCGGCCCAGTGTCTCCACCTCGACCATCTCGTGGTAGGCCATGTAGTGGCTGGGACGGACGAGGTCGTTCATCCCCGCGTCCACGATGACGAGGTCCTTGCCCCCCGAGTGCTTCCTCGACAGCACCGTGGTGAGCAGCACGCCGGCGCTCCCGACCAGGTACCGCCCGGGCTCCATCAGCAGGGTCAGCCCGCTCGGGCGCACCAGCGGCACGATGGTCGAGGCCAGCGCGGCGGGACTCAGCGGCTGCTCGTCGCGATAGCGGATGCCGATGCCGCCGCCCACGTCCATCGAGCGGAGCGTCGTGACCCCCGCCTCCCGCAGCTTCCCGACCAGATCGAGCAACCGTCCGATTCCCTCCGCGTAGGGCCGCGCATCCAGCAGCTGGCTGCCGATGTGCATCGCGATGGTGTCGAGGGTGAGCAACGGATGCTGGGCCACGGCGAGCGCGAGCGGCAACACCTGATCGACCGGCACCCCGAACTTGATCCCGCCCTGGCCGGTGGCGATGAAGGGGTGGGTGTCCGCCGTGACGTCGGGATTGACCCGGATTCCGACGCGGACATTCCGGCCCAGCCTGCCGGCGATCCGGCCGAGGGCGGCGAGCTCGGCGGTGGACTCCAGATGGACGTGACCGATTCCGGCCTCGACCGCCGCGGTCAGCTCGCTGTCGGTCTTGCCGACGCCGCTGAACACGATGCGCTCGGGATCGAACCCGGCCGCGAGCGCGCGCGCCAGCTCACCGCCCGAGACGATATCCGCCCCCGCCCCCAGGTCCCGCAGGATCCGGAGCACCGCCAGGTTGGCGTTGGCCTTCACCGCGTAGGCGATCCGGTGCGGCACCGGGGAGAGCGCCTCGTCCAGCGCGCGGAACTGCCGGCGGATCACGTCCGCGCTGTAGACGTAGGTCGGCGTACCTGCGCCATCCGCAATGGCCGACAACGCCACCCCGCCCAGATGCAGGGCGGTGTCGCGCCGCTCCAAACCGGCATCCGCGAAGAGCCGGGCCGTCTCCGCCCCGCTCCCCCGCTGCCCCGCTGCCCCGCTGATCAGTACGCTCTCGCCCACAGCGCCTCCGTTACCGTCGGCAGACCGCACCACATGCAGGTGGCCGGGACCACGGGCGAGCGGAATTCCTCGTCCGGCAGAACCCGGATCGTCGCCTTGGTCTGTTCCTTGATCTCCATCTCGCATTCGTTCCGGCCGCAGAATCCCGAATAGATGAATCCGCCCCCGGCCTCGAGCTTGTCCAGGAACTGTTGCTTGGTGGCGCCCCGGACACTGTTGGCCTCGCGCCGCTCCCGTGCGCTCTCCAGCATGTCCCGCTGGAGGGCGTCCATCGCCGAGGTGAGCGCGGCCGCCAGTCCCGCGGCCGGCAGGCTCTCCTTCTTGCCGCCGGTGCGCCGCGCCAGCATGACCGTGCCGGACGCCACGTCGCGAGGTCCGATCTCGAGGCGGAGCGGGACGCCCCTGCCCTCCCATTCGTAGTACTTGGCACCGGGCTTCATGCCTTCTCGGGCGTCCACATGCACCCGGATCCCGGCGGCGGCAAGCTCCTTGCGCGTCCGCTCCGCGATCTCCAGCACCGTGGCCCGCTCCTCGTCGCTCTTGTAGATCGGCACGATGACCACCTGGTACTGCGCCAGTCGCGGCGGGCAGATCAGTCCCGCGTCGTCGCCATGGGTCATGATCAAGGCGCCCACCAGCCGGGTCGAGACGCCCCATGAGGTGTTCCAGACGTGGTCCAGGTCGCCCGAAGCGGTCTGGAAGGTGACCTCGAACGCCCGTGCGAAATTCTGACCCAGGTTGTGGCTGGTGCCGGCCTGCAGTGCCTTGTTGTCCTGCATCATCGCTTCGCAGCTGTAGGTGCGCAGCGCGCCGGCGAACCGCTCGCTGTCGGTCTTCCTGCCGGTGACGACCGGCATCGCCATCCAGTCCTCCATGAACGTCCGGTAAACTCCCAGCATGCGAAGGGTCTCCTCCTCCGCTTCCGCCTCGGTCGCATGGGCGGTGTGCCCCTCCTGCCAGAGAAACTCCGTCGTCCGGAGAAAGAGTCGGGTGCGCATCTCCCAGCGGACCACGTTGGCCCACTGATTGATCAGCACCGGCAGGTCGCGGTAGCTCTGGATCCACTTGGCATACATCGCGTAGATGATGGTCTCCGAAGTGGGGCGGACCACCAGCGGCTCCTCCAGCTCCTTCCCGCCGCCATGGGTGACGACCGCGGTCTCGGGCGCGAACCCCTCGACATGCTCCGCCTCCCGACTCAGGAAGCTCTGCGGGATGAAGAGCGGGAAGTAGGCGTTCTGATGACCGGTGTCCTTGAACATCTGGTCCAGGGCACGTTGCATCTGCTCCCAGATGGCATAGCCGTTGGGGCGGATCACCATACAGCCTCGCACGGGGCTGTAGTCCGCCAGCTCGGCCCGGGCTATCACCTCGTTGTACCAGGCGCTGAAATCAGTCGCCCGGGGAGTCAGCGCCTTCGATTCTGCCATCCCTGCTTCCTTTCGTTACCTGTGTCATCCCGAGGCGAGCGCGTCATCCCGACGGGCGCGTCATCCCGACGGGCGCGTCATCCCGAGCGGAGCGAGGGATCGGCCCGGTCATGCGAGTGAGTCGAGATGGCTCCTTGCCTCACTCTCATGAGCGAGCCGATCCTTCGCTTCGCTCAGGATGACACCACCCCGGCCACTCGCTCCCGCACCCCGCCCCGCGCCACCGACTCCTGCCCCTTCCCACGCAGATCCTTCACGATCACCTCACCCCGAGCCCGGTCGTCCGGGCCCACGACGACGGCCACCCGCGCGCCGCGCGTGTCCGCGAGCTTGAGCTGCTTCCCCACCGCCTGCGGGGCGAGCGCGTACTCCACCCGGAGTCCGGCGTCCCGCAGCTCCCGCGCGAGGCCCAGCACCTCGGCCAGGTCCTCCTGGGTGATGGCCGCGAGAAATACATCGATGCTCGCGGGCGCCTCGGGGGCCAGCCCGCGGTCCCTGAGCAGCTCGCCCAGGACGACATCCCCCATCCCGAATCCGAGCGCGGGCAAGTCCACCCCGCCCAGCGACTGCAGCAGATTGTCGTACCGCCCGCCTCCGCAGACGGCGCGCAGCTCACCCCGGGCATCGAACAGCTCGAAGACCGTGCCGGTGTAGTACGCCAGCCCGCGCACGATGCCGAGGTCCAGGTCGATGTACTCCGAGAAGCCCATGGCGCCGAGCGCGTCGATGGTCCGCCGGAGCGGCTCGCCTTCCGCCAGCGCCTCGTCGATGCCGCTCCCCAGCGCACCGAGATCGGACCAGCTTCTGGCACCGGCGAGCCCGAGCAATCGCTCGACCGTGCCCGGCGCGATGCCCGCGCCGGCCAACCGCCCCTCCGAGACCTCGGCGGGCGCGCGCCTGATCTTGTCGAATACCTGGTACACGACCGGCACCTGCGCCTCGGCCACCTCCAGTGCCCGAAGCAGCGCCGTCAACAGCCGGCGGTCGGAAATCCTGACCCGGACGTCCCCGGGCCCCAGTCCGAAGGGGCGGACCGCGTCGATCGCCAACGCCACGATCTCGGCATCGGCGAGATCGCCCGCCTCGCCGATCAGATCGCAGTTGAGCTGGAAGTGTTCCCGAAGCCTCCCCCGTTGCTGCCGCTCGTAGCGGAAGAGCTGCGGGATGGAGAACCAGCGGATCGGCTTCTTGAGCCCGTTGGCCCGGGCCGCGACCATCCTGGCGAGCGTCGGGGTCATCTCCGGCCTGAGCGACACCTCCCGTCCGCCCTTGTCGGTGAAGCTGTACAGCTGCCCGACGATCTCCTCGCCGCTCTTCGCGGTGTACAGCTCCAGCGCCTCCAGCGGCGGGCCGTCGTATTCCTCGAACCCATACCGCGACGCGGCCTGCCGCCAGGTTCGGAAGATGTGGTCCCGGAGCGCGAGATCGGCGGGATAGAAGTCGCGAAATCCCGGCAGGGCCTGGGGTTGCATGGGCAGCAAGATAAGGGGAGGCGGGGCGGCGGGGCAGCGGTTGCCCCGCTGCCCCGGCTCACAGTCCCAGCTCCGCCATGACGTCACCGACCGTGTGAAACGAGCCGGTCACCAGCACCGTCCCGGCATCGCGCTGCACCTCTCGCAGCGCGGTCCTGAAGTCGGGTACCAGCGTCCACGAGGCGCGGGCGGGAGGCCGCGACGCGTCGCCAAGCCACCGGCGAAGCCAGGCCGCGTCCCAGCCGCGGCTCGCCGCGGTGGGAGCCACGGTGAGTACGCCATGGTCGATGGCCCGATCGAGCTGCACCAGCATGTCGGGCCACTCCTTGTCGCCGAGAATCGAGACCAGGGCGTGCACCGGCCCCGGCGGGCGGATGGCCGCGAGTGCCTGGACCAGCGAGCGCATGCCGTCCGGGTTGTGAGCCACGTCGAAGAGCCACTTGCCCCGCCGGTCGAGCCGGCCCGGCACCCATGCCTCCGCGAAGCCGGTGGCGATCGCCTCCGGATCGGGCCGCCACCGGGGCGGCAGCGCCATGAGAATGCCGTGGGCGACGCCGGCATTCCGGCGCTGATGCGGCCCCGCCAGCGCCAGCGGGCCGGACCATTCGTACTCCGGCGGCAGCACCCGCACATCGGCCCGCGCCGACGGTTCGATCCGAGCGACCGCCCGATGGGCGGCACGGCGCAGCACCTCGACCAGCTGCGGGCTTCCGCTCGCCGATCACGAACGGGGCTCCCGGCTTGGCGATGCCCGCCTTTTCCGCCGCGATCTTCTCCAGCGTGTCGCCCAGGTACTTCATGTGGTCCCGCTCGATCTTGGTCACCGCGCTCACCAGCGGGCGCACCACGTTGGTGCTGTCGAGCCGGCCGCCGAGCCCCACCTCGGCGACGGCGATCTCGACGCCGCGGGCCGCGAAGTCGGCGAAGGCGATCGCGGTCGTCGCCTCGAAGAAGGTGGCCCGTCGCTCGAGAATCAGCGGCCGCAGGCGGTCGGTCCACATCGCCACCGCCTCTTCGCCGATCGGCACCCCGTCCACCCGTATGCGCTCGCGGAACGACACCAGGTGGGGCGAGGTGTAGACCCCGACCCGCCAGCCCGCCTCGCGCAAGGCGGCCGCCACCAGGGTGCAGACGCTTCCCTTGCCGTTGGTGCCCCCGACATGAATCGTCGGCACGACCTCGTGGGGATCTCCCAGTGACCGGAGCAGCGCCCGTGTCGTCGCCAGCCCGAACTTGATCGTGGTCGTCCGGGGGAACAGAAATTCGAGGGCCTGCTCGTACGTCAGCGGCATCGGGATGCTCGGGGGACCGCAGGTGGCCCGCAAAACGCCAGCGCCCCACCCAACGAGAGACCGCGGGTGGGGCGCCGGAGCGGGCGATGGATTCGCGTCAGCTCAGCTCGGCGTGCTCCGCCAGCGGCCGCTGCCCCTGCATGTGCCGCAGAAGTCGCGCGGTGGTGTCCCGGAGCGAGCCGCGAGGGACGACGTCGTCGATCTGGCCGTGCTCGAGAAGGAATTCCGCCGTCTGGAATCCCTCGGGCAGGTCCTGGCCGATGGTCTGCTTGATGACCCGCTGGCCGGCGAACCCGATCACCGCGCCCGGCTCCGCCAGAATCACGTCGCCCTGCATCGCGAACGAGGCCGAGACTCCGCCGGTGGTGGGATCGGTGAGGATGGAGATGTACGGGATGCTGTCGCGATGAAGCTGCCCGATCGCCGCGGAGGTCTTGGCCATCTGCATCAGGGAGAGCACCCCCTCCTGCATCCGCGCGCCGCCCGAGGTCGAAACGATGACCAGCGGCACCTTCTTCTCCGCCGAGCGCCGGGCCAGCCGGGCGATCTTCTCGCCGACCACCGAGCCCATCGACCCGCCCATGAAGGCGAAATTCATCACCGCCAGGTTGAACGGCAGGCCGTCGAGCCTGGCGGTGCCGGTGTAAATCGCGTCCGACCGCCCCGCCTTCTTGCGGGCGGCGACGAGCCGGTCCGCATAGTGCTCGAATCCGAGCGGGTCCACCGAACGCAGACCGGCAAACAGCTCGCGCCAGCTTCCCGGATCGGTGAGGATGTCGATGTACTCCTCGGCCGTGATGCGGCGGTGCCGCCCGCATTCGGGGCACACGTTGAGCGCCTTCTCGAACTTCTCCCGCAGATCGATGTGCCCGCAGCCGTCGCACTTCTCCCACGCGTCGGGCGGTATCTCCAACCGCTCGCGCTGCGACGTGCGTGGCTTCCGTTCCTTCTTAAACCATGCCATCACGGCCATAGGTTATGGGGGTCACCCGGATAGAGGGAACAGTGGGCATCCGGAACCGATGGAATCTCTGCGATCCCGCCCCCGCGCGCTAGGGCCATGGGGGTAAGTTGTTATGTGGCAGCAAGATGGGCGGACGGGCGGACGGGCGGACGGGCGGACGGGCGGACGGGCGGACGGGCGGACGACGGCGGACGGGCGGACGGGCGGACGGGCGGACGGGCGGACGGGCGGACGGGCGGCGCGAAGGTAGCCTGTCATCCCGAGCGCAAGCGAGTATCTGCTCGGCGGTCATCGAAAACCGTGTTAGAAAGGTCAGACGCGTATCGGCCCGTCCGCGTATCCGCCTGTCCGCCTGTCCGCCTGTCCGCCTGTCCGCCCGTCCGCCCGTCCGCCCGTCCGCCCTACACGTCCGGATACCCCGACTGCCGGGAATCGTTGGCGACCCGGAACGCGAGGCCGAGACAGAGACAGCAGATCACGAAAAAGGAGCCGCCGTACGAGAAGAACGGGAGGGGAATTCCGGTGATCGGCATCAGGTTGACCGTCATCCCCACGTTCTCGTAGACGTGCGTGAAGAGCAGGCCAAGGATGCCGAAGATCAGGAGACTGCTGAAGGAATCAGTGGCCCGGCGGGAGATCCGCAGCAGGATCAGGAAGAGGGCGAGGAACAGCGCCAGGGCCACGACGACCCCGATGAACCCCAGCTCCTCCCCCACGATCGGGAACACGAAGTCGGTGTGCTGCTCCGGCAGGAACGCCAGCCGTTTCTGAGGACCCTGGGTATATCCCGTGCCGAACCATCCGCCGGAGCCGATCGCCACCCGGGACTGGATCGCATGGTAGCCCGCCGCCCGCGGATCGACCTCCGGGTTGAAAAACGTCAGCAGCCGGTTCTGCTGGTATGGGGCGAGCTGTTTCCAGAGCGGCAGCGCGATCGCGCCCATCGCGACGTTCAGAAACCAGACCACCAGCGCGTCGGAGATATATGGTCGCCAGGCGAAGAGCAGTCCCGTGAACAGCACCATCCAGGCGCCCCAGGTCCAGTCGTTGAACGCCAGCAGCAGGCTCAGTCCCGGCGACGCGAGCATGAAGAGGAGCCTGGGCCGCACGCCGGCCCAGAACAGCATGGCGAAGGCGATCCCGATGAAGACAATGGCGCTGCCCAGGTCCGGCTGCTTGAGCACGAGCAGGAACGGGATCCCCACGATCAGGCCGGGAATGGTCAGGTCGCGCAGCGAGCGGGGCGGCTCCCGGCGGCTGGAGAGATACCTGGCCAGCATGAGCACCGTGGCCACCTTGGCCAGCTCCGACGGCTGCCCGATCTGGTGGCCTCCGATGGAGAGCCAGCTGTTGCTGCTCTGTGCCGTCCCGGCTCCGGTGCCGATCAGCAACACCAGCACCAGCAGGAACAGGCTGAACCCGTACATGACCGGGGCCAGCCACTCGAGCAGCCGGGGAGAGACGTGGAAGACCACGGCGGCCGCGACGACGCCGATCCCGACCCAGACGAACTGCCGGTGCCAGACCCCCGCCGCCCGGGTCGGCACGTCGGTCTGCCCCGCCGAATACAGGGTGAGCAGGCCAAAGGCGATGAGCCCCACGCTCACCAGGAGCAGCTGTCGGTCCACCGTCGGGCCCCTCACGGCAGGTCCGCCGGCTGAGGCACCGTGTCACCCGTGACGGTCGCCGGCGCCGCGCGCCGGATGGAATCCTCCACCGCCCGGGCCGCGGCCGAATCGGGATTGAGCTCGACCGGCCGGGGCGCGGTGTCCTGGGGCACGACCGTCTCGTCGAGCAGCGCCTTGATCTTGATGGTGCCCACGGTGTCAGGGCCCAGCAGCTGCCGGCGCAGCGTCTTCACCACGTAGGGCGCTACGCTGGAGCCGTGCTCGGCGAACTCCATGATCGCGCCGATGATCAGCTCGGGCTTGTCGGCCGGCGCGAACCCGATGAACCACCCGTGATCCTTCCCATGGGAGTTCTGCGCGGTACCCGTCTTCCCTGCCACCGCCAGGTCCTTCCGCCGGCTCGCGGCCGCGGTGCCCTGCTCCACGACGGCGATCAGCGAGTGCCGCAGTCCGTCGAGCTGCGCCGAGGTAAGTCCCAGGTCCACCGTCTCGGTTGAGGTGGGCCGCACGATGTACGGCGTGGACGACCGCCCGTCGCTGGCCAGCCCCTCGTAGAACTTCATCATGTTGATCAGGGTCTCGGTGATCTCCCCCTGACCGATCGAGAAGTTGAGCGTGGTGGCGGGGGGGCTCCAGTACCTGGGGCCGTAGAGCTTGTCGAAGTAGGCGGTGGAGGCCGGCCAGATCGGATTCTTCTCGTTCTCCAGGTCGATGCCGCTGGGATCCCGGAATCCCATGAGTATGCCGTCCTCGAGAATCGCCTTGAGCCCCAGTCGGAGGCCGACCTGGTAGAAGTAGACGTCACAGCTCTTGGCGACCGCGCCGATCAGGTCGAGCGAGCCGTGACCCTCCTTCTTCCAGCAGCGGAACACCCGGTTGCCGAGACGCATCCCGCCCCGGCACGGTGTGGGCATGTGGGTGTCGAGCCCGATGAGCCCGCGCTTCAGGGCCATCGCTCCGATCGCCAGCTTGAAGGGGGATGCCGGTGGATAGCGGGTCTGGATGGCACGGTTGAGCAGCGGCCGCGCCTCGTCGTCGTTGAGCGCGCGCCAGTTGGCGCGGGAGATGCCGCCCACGAAGACGTTGGGATCGTACGATGGAGCCGAGTAGAGGGCGCGAATCTGGCCGCCCGGGGTCATCGCCACCATCGCCCCACGGGTTCCGGCGGGCCAGATGCTGTCGATGAACCGCTGGAGGTCGAGGTCGATGGTGGTGACGATGGGTTGCCCCGGCCGGGGCTGGAGCGACGCGCCCCCGGCATCTTCCCGAACCAGCCGGCCCCGGGCGTTCACCTCCATGTACCGTACGCCCTCGATGCCCCGGAGGGTGTCGTCGTACTGGCGCTCGAGGCCCGCCTTCCCCACGATCGTGCCGAGCTCGGCGCCCGGGAACCGCTCGGCGGTGAGGTCGTTCTCGGTGACCTCGGAGACATAGCCCACCAGGTGGGCCACCGCCTTGCCGCTGGGATAGAGCCGCTTGGGCTCGGACTGGATCACCAGGCCCGGCAGGACGGCGCGATGCTCCTCCAGCCGGGCGATGGTCTCGAAGGTCGCGTCGCCGAAGACCACGGCCGGCTGATAGCGCGCCTGACGGAATCGGCGGACGACGTCTTCCACGTCGGCGGTGTCGATCGGCACGAACCTGCCGATCCGGGCGATCACCGCGCGCAGCGAGTCCACCGAGGGCGCGAGCACCTTCACCGAGTATCCCGGCACGTTTTCGGCGATGACGCCGCCGTTCCGGTCGAAGATGGTGCCGCGCGGGGCGGTCAGCGAGATCGGGCGGAGCCGGTTGGTCTCGGCCCGGAGCTGGAACTTCTCGTGCTGGATGATCTGGGTCCGGAAGAAGGCACCACTCAACAGGACGAAGACGCCGACCAGCACCAGCTTGGCGACGTCGGCGCGCTCGCGGACACGGTAGGAATCGAAGCCGTTCATACGTCGAGCCTGATGGCGAACCACTCGCGAAACGCGGCCATGACCAGCAGGGCAAAGACCGCGGTGGACAGCGCCTGCAAGGGGCTGTTGAGCGTCAGCTCCACGAAGAGCCGGCCCTGTGGCGTGCCGCTCGCCACCAGCAGGAGGAGGTCACGAACCCAGAGGGCCGCGGCCACGAAGCCGGCGTTCACCAGGAGGTTGTCGGCGAAGAAGACCGCCCGGCCCCACGCGGCCAGGTACCCCACCACCGTGTGCGCCAGCGCCCCGGCGCCGAAGGCGGCGGGAGTCAGCGCATCGTTGACGAGACCCACGATGAATCCGGCCACGGCCCCGGCCCCAGGACCCGCGCGCATGGAGAAGAACACCAGCGCGATGAGCAGGAAATCGGGGCTCACCCGCGCGCTCCAGAGGCGCGGCCGCAAATAGAAATGAAGCAGGACCAGCAGCGCCATGACCAGCACCAGCTGGATCCGGCTGGCTCGCGAGGCGCTCATCGGGCCGAGTCTGCCGGCGCCCGGGGGCGGGCCGCGGCGATCGAGTCGCGGCGGGCGCGGGCACGGGCGGAGGTGATCGAGTCGCGGCGGACCTTCGCGGCCGCCAGCGAATCCGCCCGCAGGGCCCTGGCGGTCGCGATCGAGTCGGCGGCGCGGATTTTGGCGAGCGAATCGAGGCGGATGGCCTCGAGCGCCGAATCACTGGGGAAGGCCCGCTCCATGCTGGTGGTGGCCGAGGAGACCAGGACGAGCACGTGCGCCACGCTGCTGGGGTTCGCCGCGGGGAGCAGCCGGTAGACACGCTCCCACCCGGCCTGCTCGCGGACGACACCGGTCACCGTGCCCACCGGAATGCCCTTGGGATAGACACCGCCGAGCCCGGAGGACAGCACCAGCGTCCCGGCGGGGACCGAGTCGCGATAGGGCACCCCGCGAAACTCCAGCGCGCCCTCGCCGCCCGAGCTGGAGAGCGACGGCGCGACGACGCCGCTCGCGTTCCCCCCGACGGTGTAGGCGCTGACCCGGAACTCGGGATGGGCCCAGGTCATGACGATGCTCGAGCGCTCCGCGGAGGTCAGCACCATGCCGATCAAGCCCTCGGGCGAGATCACGGGATCGAATTCCGACACCAGGTCGCTCCGGCCGACGTCGAGGAGGAGGGTCTTGCCGTCGGTCGCGATGGCCTGATGCATGACTTCGCCCGCCACATAGGGCGTCGGGACGCGCCGCCTCAGGGTGAGCAGCTGACGGAGTCGCTCGTTCTCGGCGACGAGCGACGGTATTCCCTGGGCCAGAATGGCGGCGGAGTCACGCTGGGTGGTGATGGCTTTGAGGCGGGCCCGGCTGGTGCGTCCCTCTTCGGCCCGGGCCTGGAGCCAGACCAGCGGCGCCAGCACGGTATCCCGGAGCGAGTCGGAGATGCCTTGACCCCATTTGGCCGGCGAGAACAGCCCGACCAGGGAGAGGCCGAGGCAGGCGAGGAACAACACGGTGTCCCGGCGCGTGTAGGAGCGATCCGACGCGCTGGCCATGCTCAGGCCGAAAGGACGCTGCGGTATTTCTCGTAGTCGTCGAGAATGCGCCCGGTGCCGCGGACCACACAGGTGAGCGGGTCTTCGTCCACATGGATCGGAAGGCCGGTCTCCTGGGCCAGGAGAATGTCGAGCCCGCGGATCAGCGCGCCGCCGCCGGTCATCACGATGCCCCGGTCCACGATGTCGCTGGCGAGCTCCGGCGGGGTGATTTCGAGCGCGCGGCGCACGGCGTCCACGATCTGCTGAATCGGCTCCTGGACCGCCTCGCGGATCTCGGTGGAGTGGACCCGGACCGTCTTGGGGATGCCCGACACCAGGTCGCGCCCCTTCACTTCCATCTCCCGCTCGTCGCCGGTGGGCGCGGCGGAGCCGATCTTGATCTTGATCGCCTCCGCTGTCGGCTCACCGACCAGCAGGTTGTAGTTCTTCCGCATGAACTGGACGATGGCCTGGTCCAGCTCGTCGCCACCGGTCCGGATCGAGGTGTCGGAGACGATGCCGGAGAGGGCGATGACGGCGATCTCGGTAGTGCCGCCGCCGATGTCGATCACCATGTTGCCGGTGGGGGTCTCGACCGGCAGCCCCACGCCAATGGCCGCCGCCATCGGCTCCGCCACCATCAGCACCTGCTTGGCGCCGGCGGTCTCCGCGGAGTCGCGGACGGCCCGGCGCTCCACCTCGGTGATGCCGGACGGGACGCAGACGATGACCTTGGGCTTCACCCGGAAGACGTGCTTGTCGATGATGGTCTTGAGGAAGTAGCGCAGCATCTTCTCGGTGACGTCGAAGTCGGCGATGACGCCGTCCTTCAACGGCCGCACCGCGACGATGCCCTCGGGCGTGCGCCCGAGCATTCGCTTGGCCTCGAGTCCGATGCCCTTGATCTTCCCGGTGCTCTTCTCGATCGCGACCACCGAGGGCTCATTGAGGACGATGCCCTCGCCCTTGACGTATACCAGTGTGTTCGCGGTGCCCAGGTCCACCGCGATTTCGTTCGCGGGAAGCCAGGATGTAAAGTTCAAAGAAGGAAGCTTCATCGAGAAGATGTCGGAAGCATGGTTGACAAGGTAACGAATGGCCGTCTCCGCATTCAAGGGAGTAAACGTGCCGCTATCGCCCGGTGCTGCCGAATCCTCCCGACCCTCGTGATGTCGCCGGCAATTCCGTCACGTCCCGAAAGTCCGCCTGCTCGACCCGGGCGAAAACCATCTGCGCGATCCGCATGCCGCGGGTGACCGCGAACGGCTCGGTGCCCAGGTTGACCAGGATCACCTTGACCTCGCCGCGATAGTCGCTGTCGATCGTCGCCGGCGTGTTCGCCACGATGACACCGTGATTCAGTGCGAGCCCGGACCGCGGCCGGAGCTGGCACTCGTAGTCCTCGGGCAGCGCGATCGCCAGGCCGGTCGCGAACGCCCTGCGCTCCAGAGGCGCAAGCACACCCTCCTCGGCACTGGGCAGGTCATACCCCGCCGAGCCCGGTGTGCCCCGGCTCGGCAGGGGGAGCCCCTCCCCGTGGGGAAGGCGGGTGATCAGAACCGGAATCAGAGGACCGAGCCGACGTCGGTCAGCGGGAGGTGGAAGGCCTCGGCCACGCCGGGATAGACCACCTTGCCCTCCACCACGTTCAGACCCAACCCCAACGCCGGGTCAGCTTTGCAGGCGGCACGCCAGCCCTGCTTGGCCAGCCTAAGTCCATATGGGAGCGTGGCATTGGTCAGGGCGAGGGTGGAGGTCCGAGGAACCCCACCCGGCATATTCGCCACGGCGTAGTGCAGGATGCCATCCACGAAGTAGGTGGGGTTCTCGTGGGTGGTCGGCTTGATGGTCTCCACGCACCCCCCCTGGTCCACCGCCACGTCCACGATGACCGACCCGGGCTTCATCAGCTTGAGGTCGGTCCGCTTCACCAGGTGGGGAGCCTTGGCGCCGGGGAGGAGCACCGCGCCGATCACCAGGTCGGCCCGGCGGATCGCGTCCAGGATGTTGTGCCGGTTGGAATAGGCGGTGTCGACGTTGGCCGGCAGCACATCGTCGAGGTAGCGCAGCCGGTCGAGCGAGATATCCAGGATCGTCACGTGGGCCCCGAGCCCGGCGGCCATCTTGGCCGCATTGATGCCGACCACGCCGCCACCGATGATGACGACCTCGCCGGGCGCCACGCCGGGCACCCCGCCGAGCAGGATGCCGCTGCCGCCGAACACCTTCTCCAGGTACTTGGCGCCCTCCTGGACCGACATCCGCCCCGCCACCTCCGACATCGGCGTAAGGAGAGGCAGCTCGCCGCTGGGGAGCTGGACCGTCTCGTAGGCCACCGCGATCGCGCCCGAATCGATGACGGCCCGAGTCAGCTCTTCCGACGCGGCGAAGTGGAAGTAGGTGTAGATCACCTGCCCCCGCCGCATGCGCGGCCACTCGACTGCGATCGGCTCCTTCACCTTCATGATCATCTCGGCCTGCTGCCATACCTGGTCGGCCGTGGGCAGGATCTTGGCACCCACCGCGGTATAGGCCTCATCCGGGAAGCCGCTGCCCAGTCCCCCGCCCTGCTCCACGAAGACCGTGTGTCCGGCGCTGGTCAGCGCCTCGGCACCCGCCGGGACCAGCGCGATGCGGTTCTCGTTGGTCTTGATCTCCTTCGGGACGCCGATCAGCATGGGGCCTCTGGACTGTAAATGGTCGGTTCCGGTGCTCATGGTGGAGCGGTGTCAAACCTCACCTGTCACCCTGCGCGCAGTCGAAGGGGGCCATGCTCGATATGGTCCCCTCGCTGCGCTCAGGGTGACACGCTCGGCCCGAGTCGTACGACCGTCTGCCGATCCGCCGGGAAGAACTCCGCCGCGACGGCCCGGACCTCCTCCATGCTCACCGCATCGATTTCGGCGAGCATGCGGTCGAGCGGGCGGTACTCGTCGTCGTGCAGGCTGAAGCCCGCCAGCCGGCCCATCCGGGCCAGCGGGCTCTCCAACGAGAGCATGATCTGCCCCTTGAGCTGCTGCTTGCCGTGGGCCAGCTCCGAGACCGGCAGCCCCTCGCGGGCCAGCCGGTCGTGTTCCTCGCGGATCGCCGTCACGGCCTGGTCGGCGCTGGCGGTCTGGCTGCCCACGTAGACCCCGAGCTGTCCGGAGGTCTGGTAGAAGTTTTTGTAGGCGAACACGGCGTAGGCGAGCCCCAGCTCCTCACGAATCCGCTGGAAGAGACGGCTGGACATGCCGCCACCGAAGACGTTGGTGAGGATGGCGAGGGCGAACCGCCGGGGGTCACGGAGGGGGAAGGTGTCGGTGCCGAAGACGACGTGGCTCTGCGCGGTGTCGCGCTCCTCGCGCCGGGAGACGCCACGCGCGGCGCTGGCCGGCGGCACGGAGGGCCGGGCGCGCTCGCGGCCGCGTTCATGCGCCCGGCCCTCGAGCCAGCCCTCGCGCTCCAGCATCTCCAACAGCCGTCCGTGGTCCACGTTGCCCGCGGCCGCGATCACGCAGTTGCCGCGATGGTAGTTGCTCTGGTGCAGGCAGCGGAGATCGTCGGCCGACAGGGCGGCCAGCGTCTCCGGGGTGCCGAGAATGGAATGGCCGTAGGGATGGTCGGGCCAGAGCGTGGCGGCGTGGAGCTCGAAGACGAGATCGTCGGGGGTGTCCTCCACCCCGTGGATCTCTTCCAGGATCACGTTCCGCTCCGACTCCAGGTCGCTTTCGCGGAGCAGCGGGCGGCGGACCAGGTCGGTGAGAATATCCACCGCCAGCGGCAGATCGGCGTCGAGCACGTGGGCCTGATAGCTGGTGGCGTCCCGCCCGGTGTAGGCGTCGAGGCTGCCGCCGCGGACCTCGAGCTCCAGCGCCAGGTCGCGCGCGCTGCGCCGCTCGGTGCCCTTGAACACCATGTGCTCGAGCAGATGGGAGATCCCCATCTGCTCGACCCGCTCGTGCGCGCTGGCCGTCCGCACGTAGATCCCCACGGCGGCGGACCGGACCCCCGGCAGCGTTTCGGAATAGACGACCAGCCCGTCCGGCGCGGTGGTCCGGTGCACCCCTTGGTCGAGAAGAACCGTATCCACGAAGGATTAGTCCTTGGGGAGCAGCGCCTTCCGGGACAGCTTCATGCGGCCGCGCTCGTCCACCTCGAGCAGCTTGACCTGGACGATGTCGCCCTTCTTGACGACGTCCTCGGTCTTCTCGGTGCGGCCGTGCTGGAGCTCGCTGATGTGAAGCAGGCCCTCGACCCCGGGGAGGATCTCGACGAAGGCCCCGAAGGCGGTGGTGCTCTTCACCGGGCCCTCGTAGGTGCGGCCCACCTCCGGCTCGGTGGTGATCGCGGCGACCATCGCGCGGGCCTTCTCGCCCGCCTCGCCGCCGACCGCGGAGATGGTGACCACGCCGCTGTCCTCGATGCTGATCTTGGCGCCGGTGGCGTCCTGGATCCCGCGGATGGTCTTGCCCTTCGGCCCGATCACGTCGCCGATCTTGTCCGGCTTGATCTGCATGGTGAAGATGCGCGGCGCGTACTTCGACAGCTCGGTGCGCGGGCCCGGCAGGGCCTTGGCCATCTCCTTCAGGATGTGCAGCCGGCCGCGCCGGGCCTTCTCCAGCGCCTGTTCCATGATCTTGAGGTCGAGCCCCTCGATCTTGATGTCCATCTGGATGGAGGTGATGCCCTTCTCGGTGCCTGCGACCTTGAAGTCCATGTCGCCGAGATGGTCCTCGGAGCCCAGGATGTCGGTGAGGATGGCGACCTTGTCGCCCTCCTTGATCAGCCCCATCGCCACGCCGGCGCACGCCGCCTTCATCGGCACGCCGGCGTCCATCAGCGCGAGCGACCCGCCGCAGACCGTCGCCATGGACGACGACCCGTTCGATTCCAGCACCTCGGAGACGACCCGGAGGGTGTAGGGGAAGTCCTCGTAGTGCGGCAGCAGGGGCTGCAGCGCCCGCTCCGCCAGCGCGCCATGCCCGATCTCGCGGCGGCTGGTGCCGCGGATCATCTTGACCTCGCCGGTGGAATAGGGCGGAAAGTTGTAGTGCAGCATGAACGACTTGGTGGTCTCGCCGGCGACGTCGATGCTGTCGATCCGCTGCTCGTCGTCGGTGGTACCCAGAGTGACGGACACCAGCGCCTGGGTCTGGCCGCGGGTGAACACGGAGGAGCCGTGAGTGCGCGGCAGGACCCCGGCCTCGATGGTGATCGGGCGGATGGTATCGAGGTCGCGCCCGTCCACCCGCTCGCCCTTGTCGATGACCTGCTTCCGCATGACGCGGTACTCGATGTCCTCGAGGTAGCCGGAGATCTCGCGGCCGCGCTCGGGATACTCGCCCACCAGGCTGGCCAGCGTCTGGTCCTTCACGCCCTTCACGCCGGCGGAGCGGGAGGCCTTGTCCTTGGCGTTGATCGCCTGCGCCATGGCCGACTCGGCGGCATCCGCCGCGCGGCCCTGCAGCTCGAGATCGGCCTCGACCTTGGTCCACGCCATCTTGGGCGCGGCGCCGGCCTTGTCCATGAGCTTCCGCTCCAGCCCGATCACGTCCTTGATCCCCTTCTGCGCCACCTTGAGCGCCTCGAGGATTTCGGCCTCGGAGACCTCCAGGGACCCGCCCTCGACCATCACGACCGAGTCGGCGGTACCGCTCACGACCAGGTCGATGCTGGAGAACTCCAGCTGCTGGAAGGTGGGGTTCAGGATCCAGTTCCCCTCGACCCGGCCCACGCGGACACCGGCGAGGGGCCCGTTCCAGGGCACCGGCGAGAGGCTGAGCGCGGTGGATGCCGCGATGACGCCGAGGATGTCCGCGTCGTTCTCCTGGTCCGCCGACAGCACGGTGACGAAGACCTGGACCTCGTTCTTGAAGCCCTCGGGGAAGAGCGGCCGGATCGAGCGATCGATCAGGCGGCTGGCGAGGATCTCCTTGTCGGAGGGGCGGCCCTCACGCTTGAGGAACCCGCCGGGGATCTTGCCCGCGGCGTAGGTCTTCTCGCGATACTCGACGGTGAGGGGGAAGAACGGGAGGGTGGAGATGTTGGGGGAGATGGTCACTGCGGAGAGGACCATCGTGTCGCCGAAACGTACCACCGCGGAGCCTGCCGCCTGCTTCGCCAGTCGGCCGGTCTCCAGGAGGAGCGGACGTCCGGCGAACTGGGTTTCGATCCGTTGCGCTGTCACTGCCTTCTCTCTCTCTATTGGCTCTGGTTTCTTTGCTGCCCGGACACATCAACGCAGAGAGGGCGTCCCGATACATCGGATCAGGACGCCCCCTGCGGCACGCGGCGATTAGTGACGGAGGCCGAGCTGCTCGATCAGCGCCCGGTAGGTCGGGAGGTCGCTCCGCTTGAGGTACGTCAGCAGGCGGCGGCGGGTGCCGACCATCTTGAGCAGTCCCCGCCGGCCATGGTGGTCCTTGGGGTGGGTTCGAAAGTGCTCGGTGAGGGAGTTGATCCGCTCGGTGAGCAGGGCGACCTGTACCGTGGTGGACCCGGTATCGGTCCCGTGGGCCTGGTGCTTGGCCATCGTGCCTTGCTTGTCGAAGCTCATGCCGCCGTTGTTCCTCGCTGAATGCCGCGCGCCGTAATCCGTTGTAGCTGTGAAGAATAACCGGGATTTGGGGGGTGGGGCAAGGGTGGGCGGACGGGCGGACGGGCGGACGGGCGGACGGGCGGACGGGCGGACGGGCGGACGGGCGGACGGGCGGACGGGCGGACGGGCGGACGGGCGGACGGGCGGACGGGCGGACGGGCGGACGGGCGGACGGGCGGACGGGCGGACGGGCGGACCAGGACGCGTAGGCTGGGTACTCCGGTCTGTCAAGAAGTGAGAGACATTTCAGGATGATGCCGTACGAGCGATTCGAGGCCTGGCAGGTAGCGCATCAGCTGGCGTTGGAAATCTATCGATTCACAGATCACTGGCCTAAGGAAGAGCGGTTCGGGCTCACCATCCAGTTGCGGCGGGCGGCGCTGTCCGCCCCGACCAACATTGCCGAGGGCGCCGCAAAGCGGGGCAACCGAGAATTCAGGCGCTTCCTCGATATCGCTCTTGGTTCGCTCTCCGAGGTATCCTACCTGCTGCGCTTCAGTAGAGACCGTGGACTGCTGACGCCGGCGTCGTGGGCGGCCATCGAAGCGATCCGGAGCCGAGCTGGACGATTGACCTGGCGCCTTTATTCAGCGGTGTCACGCGCCAGCGACCGGAATGCGGTAATCCCACCCTGAACCCGCTTCCGCCTGTCCGCCTGTCCGCCCGTCCGCCCGTCCGTCTGTCCGTCTGTCCGCCTCTCCGCCCGTCCGCCCGTCCGCCCTCTCACCCCCCGAACAACCTCCGGATATCGTTCGAGAACGCCAGCCCCATCAACAGGACGATGAGCACCATGCCGACCGCCGTGAGTCGCTCGCGCAGCTTGAGCGGCAACGGCCGGCGGATGACCGCCTCCGCCAGGAGGAACAGGAACTGGCCCCCATCCAGCACCGGGACCGGCAGCAGGTTGAGGATCGCCAGGTTGATCGAGATCAGCGCCATGAAGGCCACGAACGGATCCAGCCCCATTCGTGCGCTCTCGCCGGCCAGCTGGCCGATCATGATCGGCCCACCCACCTCGCGCCGGGAGATCCGGCCGCTGAACAGTCCCCGGACCGTCCGCACGATCTGGGTGGACGCGCTCATCGTGGCCTTCCAGCCCTCCGCCAGTCCCTCCCCGAGGCTCAGGGACTCGGACCGATGCTCCAGCTTGACCGAGATGCCCACCCGCCCCACTTCGCGCGGCTTCCCGTCGAGGCCCTCCACCGTCTGGACTTCGGGTTGTACCGTCAGCGTTTGCCGGCCGGCCGGGCGTCCCACCGTCATCGCGATCGGCTGCTTGCCGTTCTCCTGGAGCACCTCCAGCACGTCGTACCACTGCCCGATCGGCTGGTTCTGCATCGCCACGATGGTGTCGCCCGACTGGAGCCCGGCGCGGGCCGCCGGCTTTCCGGGCAGCACCTGGTCCACCACCGCCGGCCGGAACGGCTGAAGCGCCTGGGAGGCCTTGAGACGCTGCTCCAGCGCATCCTGATGGATCGGCAGCGTCACGGTCTCGCCGCCCTCCAGCTCGATCCGGATCTCCGACTCGGGCGCGTTTGCGATCCCGTCGATGACGTCGTTCCACGTGGCCACCGGCCGTCCGTTGACGGCGGCGATCCGGGACCCGGCGGGGATCTCGCGCAGCGCCTCCGCGCCGGGAGGCACCATCTCCTCGATCACCTGCCCCACCGTCGTCGAGGGGTCGATCTGGCGCCCGTTCTTGGTCGCGAGAAACGAGAACGCGAGCCAGGCGAAGAGGGCATTCATCGTCACGCCCGCAAGGATCACGACCATGCGCTTCCACACCGGCTTGGCCTCGAACACGCGGTCGGGCGGCACCACTGCTTCCGCCCGGCCGCCTTCGAGCGCCGAGCTGGTCACCTCTTCCTCACGGCTGGCCATCTTTACGTAGCCGCCGAGCGGCAGCCAGGAGATGGAGTACTCGGTCTCGCCCCGGCGGAAGGTGAGCCACGGGATCGGCGAGCCGAGCCCGAGCGAGAAGCGGTGCACGTAGATCCCCGCCCACTTGGCGGCCAGGAAGTGGCCGGCTTCGTGGATGAAGATCAGTACACCCAACACGACGATAAGAGCGAGAATGGTGATCAACACGGTCTCCTCACGAGCTCCCGGGCCCGGGCGCGGGCCCATCGGTCGGCATCGCGGACCGATTCCACCGCGACTGCCGGCGCGGGCGTGTGCGCATCCAGCACCCGCTCGATGATCTCACTGATGCGGCCGAAGGTGACCGCACCGTCCAGGAACGCGGCGACCGCCACCTCGTTGGCCGCGTTGTACACGGCCGGCGCGGTGCCGCCGGCCCGTCCCGCCGCCATCCCCGCGTCCAGCGCGCGGAAGACGTCCCGCCGCACCGGCTCGAAGGTGAGCGGGCCGGCCGCGACGGGATCCAGGCGTCGGACCCCGGTGTCGGGCAGACGCGCGGGATGGGTCAGCGCGTACAGAATCGGCAGCTCCATGCTGGGGAACCCCAGCTGCGCGATCACGCTGCCGTCGCAGAACTCGACGAACGCGTGAACGATGCTCTGGGGATGGACCACCACCTCCAGGGCATCGTAGGAGAGCCGGAACAGGTGATGGGCCTCGATCACCTCCAGCGCCTTGTTGACCAGCGTAGCGCTGTCCACCGTGATCTTCTGGCCCATCCGCCAGGTGGGATGGCGGAGCGCCTCCTCCACCGTCGCCTGCTGGATGCGCGCGTCGGGCCACTCGCGGAACGGCCCGCCGGAACAGGTGAGGATCAGCCGACCCAGCCCGGCATCACGCCCGGCCACGCACTGCAGCACCGCGCTGTGCTCCGAGTCCACCGGCACGATCTCCCCGCCGCCGGCGCAGGCCGCCTGCACCACCAGGTCGCCCGCCATCACCAGGCTTTCCTTGTTGGCCAGGGCCACCCGCTTGCCGGCCCGCAGGGCGGCGAGGGTCGCGTCCAGCCCCGCGGCGCCTACCACGGCGTTGACGACGATGTCCACGTCGGGGTGAGTGGCGGCTTCGACCAGCACCTCCGGTCCGCAGGGCCAGCGCTCACCGCCGCCCGGCACCGCGAGTCCGGCGAACGCCGGCCGCCACTCCGCCACCTGGCGCTCGAACTCCGCCTGGTTCCGGCCGCAGGTGAGGGCCACGACGGCAAAGTGATCCCGCTGGCGCCGGAGCACGTCGAGCGTGCTTCGGCCGATCGAGCCGGTCGAGCCCAGCACGGCTACCCCTCTACGTCCGCCGTCGCTCACTGGATCACTCCGAAATACCGGTACATCGCCGCGGTGGCCGGCACCACGAAATAAAGCGAATCGAGCCGGTCGAGGACGCCGCCGTGACCCGGAATGAGATGACTGGAGTCCTTGACGCCGGCCTGGCGCTTGAACACCGACTCGACGAGGTCACCCACCTGTCCCACCACCGAGAGCACGCCGGCGATCCCGAGCGCCTGCCACAGCCGCATCTCCACGCCGACCCGGGGGAAGAGCCACACCGAGAAGAGCGGAGCGACCGCCAGCGCGCCGATCACGCCGGCGGCCGTCCCTGACCTCGTCTTTCCGGGGCTCACGGTGGGCGCCAGCTTGGGCCCGCCGAAGGTCCGGCCGCCGAACATGGCGGCCGTGTCGCAGACCCAGGTGACGATCAGCGGGAAAAACACCAGCGTGGCGCCGGCCCAGCTACGGAGCGGCAGCCCGCCGTGACGGATGAGGAGCAGGAACGCGGGCAACCCGCCCGCGTACGCGACGCCCAGCAGGGTCACCGCCGCCGATTCGAGCGGCCGGGCATTCGATGGACGGGCGGCCAGCGCCCAGGTGAGGAGCAGGATCAGCCAGACCGCCGCGGCGTAGGGCCACGCCTCCGAGGCCGTGGCGGCGAAGGACGGCTGTGCCAGGGTTCCGTAGACAGCGAGCGGAATCGCCGCCGCGGTCGCCATGCCGAGCGCACGCGCGGGACGGACTCCACCGCGCTCGGCGAGCCCGAAGAGCTCGCCGGTCCCCAGCGCCCCCGCGGCCGCGAGCAGCCCCACGAGCGGAAGTCCGCCGTACCAGACGATCAGCAGCGCGAGCGGGATCGCGACGGCCGCGAACCCGATCCGCCGCACCAGCTCGGAATCCATCAGGCCGGAACGCGCCCGAACCGTCGGTCGCGCCGCTGGAACTCCAGGATCGCCTCGAAGAGATGGCGACGGGTGAAGTCGGGCCAGAGCACCGGCGTCACGTACAGCTCGGCGTAGGCCAGCTGCCAGAGCAGGAAGTTGGAGATCCGCATCTCGCCCGAGGTCCGGATCAGGAGATCGGGATCGGGCCAGTCGGCGGTGTAGAGCCGGCGGCCGAGCGCGTCCTCGTCGATCGCGGCGGGATCGAGCCGGCCGGCGGCCGCGTCTTCGGCGAGGAGCCGGGCCGCCCGCGTGATCTCCGCCCGCGAGCCATACGAAATGCAGAGATTGAGCGCGAGCCTGGCCCCACCGCCGGTCTCGGCCACGATGCGGTCCACGGCGCGCCGGGCGCCGGGAGTCAGCCGGTCGACGTCGCCCAGGATCCGGACCGAGACGCCCTGCGCCCGCAGCTCGGTCATCTCCCGCGCGATGTATTCCTCGAGCAGGCTCATGAGCGCTTCGATCTCGTTCGCGGGCCGCTGCCAGTTTTCCTGGCTGAAGGCGAACAGCGTGAGCACCGAGACACCGGCTTCGAGACAGCCCTCCACGACCTCGCGAACCGCGCTCATGCCCGCGTGGTGCCCGAGCGGCCGCGGCAGCGCCCGGCCGGCGGCCCAGCGGCCGTTGCCGTCCATGATGATGGCGATATGTGCCGGCACCACGCCGTGCACCTGAACGCGCTGGAGCAGGTCGTCGCTCATCCGTCACACTTCCATGATCTCGGCCTCTTTGGCGTGAATCAGGCCGTCGATCTGTTTGATGTGGTCGTCGGTGAGCTTCTGGATGTCCTTCTCGGCCCGGGTCTTGTCGTCGCCCGAGATGTGCTCGAGCTTCTTGACCCGCGAGAGCGCGTCGGTGCGGGCGTGGCGCACCGCGATCCGTCCCTCCTCCGCCAGCTTGTGGATCACCTTCACCAGCTCCTTGCGCCGCTCCTCGGACAGCACCGGCAGCGGCACCCGGATCAGGTTGCCCTGGGTCGCCGGATTGAGGCCGAGGCCGGCGTCCCGGATGGCCTTTTCCACGGCCTGGCTCAGCGACTTGTCGAACGGCTGCACGGTGAGCAGTCGCGGCTCGGGCGCGGCCACCATCGCCACCTGATTGAGGGGGACCGTGCTCCCGTAGGCGTCGACCCGCACCAGATCGAGGAGCGAGGGGCTGGCCTTGTTGCTGCGGATGCTGCTGAACTCGCGCTTCGTGCTCTCGACCGCCTTGTGCATCAGTTCCCGGGCGTGCTTGGTCAGTTCGGGTATGGTGCTCATCGGACGATGGTCCCGATGTCCGGGTCGCCTTCGAGCACCCGCTTGATGGCGCCGGGACGGTTGATGTTGAAGACCACGATGGGGAGCTGGTTGGCCTTGCACAGTCCGAACGCGTTGGCGTCCATGACCGCGTAGTTCTTGACGATCGCTTCCTGGTAGGCGAGCTCGCGGATGAACGTGGCGTTGGGATCCTTCTTCGGATCGCCGGTGTAGACGCCGTCGACGTTGGTGGCCTTGAGGATCACCTGCGCCTCGATCTCGAGCGCCCGGAGCACGCCGGCGGTGTCGGTGGAGAAGAAGGGGTTGCCGGTGCCCGCGGCGAAGATGACCAGCCGGCGCTTTTCCAGATGGCGGATGGCGCGGCGACGGATGTAGGGCTCCGCGACCGACTCCATCCGGACCGCCGTCATCACCCGGGTGTCCACCCCGATCTTCTCCAGCACGTCCTGGAGCGCCAGCGCGTTGATCACCGTGGCGAGCATGCCCATGTAGTCGGCGGAGACCCGGTCGAGCCCCTCGCGGCTGGCGGTGGCGCCGCGGATGATGTTGCCGCCGCCGACCACCAGCGCGAGGTGCACACCGAGCGCGTGCACCTGCTTGACTTCCTCCGCGAAGGCCTCGACCGCATGGAAGTCGAGGCCGCTTCCCTTGTCCCCGGCCAGCGCCTCACCCGACAGCTTGAGCAGGGCGCGGGTGTAGGCCAGGGCCATCAGGCGGCCCCGATCTGGAACCGGGCGAAGCGGCGGACCGAGATGGTCTCGCCGAGCTTGCCGGACGCCTCCTTGATCAGCTCCCCGACGGTGATCTTGTCGTTGCGGACGTAAGGCTGCTCCAGCAGCGTCCGCTCCGCCACGAACTTCTTCAGCTTGCCGTCCACGATCTTGGCCCGGATGTTCTCCGGCTTGCCTTCCGCCGCCACCTGCTCCTCGGCGATGCGGCGCTCGCGCTCGAGCAGGTCCGCCGGGATGTCCTCCGGCGTCACGCCGACCGGATCGGCCGAAGCCACGTGGAGCGCGATGTCCCGCGCCAGCTGGCCGAAGGCCTCGTTGCGGGCCACGAAATCGGTCTCGGAGTTGAGCTCCAGCAGCACGCCCACCTGCTGGTTGTGGTGGATATAACTCACCACCAGGCCCTGGGACGCCACCCGACCGGCCCGCTTCTCCGCCTTGGCGATCCCCTTCTTCCGAAGGATCTCCGCGGCCTTGTCCATGTCGCCGCCGGCCTCCTCCAGCGCGCGCTTGCAGTCCATCATGCCGGCGCCGGTGCGAGCCCGCAGCTCGCTCACATCCTTCGGGGAAATCGTCACGCTTGCCATGGCTTCCTCTGGTCGCTCTCGGGCTGAATAGTAAGACCGCCGCTCACGGCCCGCACGGGCCAGGAGCGGCGGAGACTCATACGGGTCCGGTCCGCCGCGATTACGCGCCGCCCTCGCCGGCGCCCGCGGGTGCCGGGGCTTCGGGTGCGCCCTCGGCCTCGGTCTTGAGGCGCGCGGCAATGGCTTCCGGCTTGGGCCGGCGCTTGCGGCGCGGCCGGCGGCGCTTGCGATCGGCGTCGGCGTCGCCTTCGGAGCCCGAGTCGGTGCTGTAGGTCTCGGCCTCGAGGTCCTCGGACACCTCGCGCATCGGCATCTGGGCGCGGGCCTCCTTGATGACGTCGGAGAGCGCGGCCGTGATGAGCGAAACCGACCGGATGGCGTCGTCGTTGCCGGGAACCGGCACGGTGATGACGTCGGGGTCGGCGTTGGTGTCCACGATGGCGACGACCGGAATCCCGAGCTTGTTGGCCTCGGCGACCGCGATCTTCTCCTTCTTGGCGTCAACCACGAAGAGCGCGCCCGGCAGCCGGCCGAGCTGCTTGATGCCTTCGAGGTTGCGGCTCAGCTTCACCCGCTCGCGCTCGAAGAGCAGCTTTTCCTTCTTGGTGTAGTTCTCGAAGTCGCCGTCGGAGGCACCCTGCTCCAGCTCCCGAAGCCGACGGATCTGCTTCTTCACGGTCTGGAAATTGGTCAGCATGCCGCCAAGCCACCGCTCGGTGACGTAGAACGCCCCGGCGTTCTGGGCCTCGAGCTGTACCACGGCCTTGAGCTGCTTCTTGGTGCAGACGAAGAGGACGCCTTCGCCCTTGAGGACCACGCTGCGGAGCAGCTCCTGGGCCTTCTGAATCTGGCGGAGAGTCTTCTGGAGATCGATGATGTAGATGCCGGAGCGCTCGGCGAAAATGAACCGGCGCATCTTCGGATTCCACCGTCGGGTCTGGTGGCCGAAATGGACTCCGGCCTCGAGCAGGTCCTGCAGTTGCGGCTGTGCCATGCGGGTGCGACGTCCCTTCCGTTCGAGTGGTTATTCGGCCACCGGGTTCATCTCCCGCGCCAACCCCCGAAGGGGCACCAGGCGCGGAATCCACCGGTGTGAGGAGTCGGGCGGACGGGCGGTACCGCCTCGCCACACCGCTCCGCCCGGCGGACAGGCGGAAGGGTTCTAAACATGTTGACGCTGCCACGACCGTGACGTCCGCCTGTCCACCCGTCCGCCGGGTGGCAGGGATGCGGATGGGTGGATCCGCCCGTCCGCCTACCGCTTGCTGAACTGGAACCGCTTCCGAGCGCCCGGGCGGCCCGGCTTCTTCCGCTCCACCGCACGCGGGTCCCGCGTCAGAAGACCGGCACCCCGCAGCTTGGTCCGATGCTGGCCATCGGCCTCGACCAGGGCCCGCGCGATCGCCAGACGGAGCGCGCCGGCCTGTCCCGCCTGCCCGCCTCCGTCCACGTGCGCCTTCACGTCGAACGCGCCGAGCGTGTCGGTGGCGGTGAACGACTGCTGGATGTGCTGCACCAGGGAGGGACGCGGGAAGTAGTCGCCCAGCGTTCGGCCGTTGACGTCCCACTTGCCGGTGCCGGGGGTCAGATAGACCCGGGCCACACTGGTCTTGCGGCGGCCGACGGCCTGCCAGCGGAATTCGGGTGCCGCGGTCATGCGCTCGCCTTGGAGGGGGTGACGGAGAACGGCTTCGGCTGCTGCGCCGCGTGCGGATGCTCGGCGCCGGCGTAGACCTTGAGCTTGCCCCGCAGCTTCTGCCGCGCGAGTGAGGTCTTGGGCAGCATGCCGAAGACGGCCTTCTCGATCACCCGGTCGGGATGCTTGGCCAGGAGATCGCGAGCCGGCGTGTGCCGCTCGTGCCCCATGTACCCGGTGTGGGAGAAGTACGTCTTGTTCTCCTCTTTCCGGCCGGTGAGCCGCACCTTCGAGGCGTTCACCACGACGACGAAATCCCCGCCGTCCATGTGGGGCGTGAACGTGGGCTTGTGCTTGCCGCGGATGAGCTGGGCCACCACGCTCGCCAGCCGGCCGAGCGGTACCCCCGTCGCGTCCACGAGATGCCACTCGTGGGTGATGTCGTCGGGTGTGGCCGTGTAGGTCTTCATGAGCGCTGCCGCCTTGGCGTTCCTTGAGCGTCGAACTGAGGTCGAAACAGAGTCAAACCGAAACAGACTCACAAGATAGCCAGCCGTCAGGGGCAGGGTCAAGTGGGACTCCGGGGTCTACGCTCAGGGGCTGTGGAACTCCACCAGCACCTGGCCCTTCTCCACAGCCGCCCCTGCCTCAGCGCGAATCAGGGACACGGTGCCGGCCGCGGGCGCCTTCAGCTCGTTTTCCATCTTCATGGCCTCGAGCACCACCAGTCCCGTGCCCGCCGCCACCTGCTGGCCGGTCTCGACCAGCACCCGCACCACCAGCCCTGGCATCGGGGCGCGCAAGGTGGCCGGACCGCGAGGGCGATCTCCGTCCGCGGTGATGCTGCGGATGTGTCGGGTCCGCTCGTCGAGTACTTCAACTTCCCAGCGGTCGCCGCCGACCCCGACGCTCCACTGGCCCCGCCCGCCGCTCCGGGCGGCGAGCAGGGTGGGACGGCCGTCGAAGACGAGCTGCCGAAGGGCCGACCCCGGAATCGTCCGGAGCGACGCCGTGCGCGTGAGCCCGCCCACGGTGACCAGGTCGCCATCCACCTCCACCTCTATCTCGTGCCCCGCGACGCTGACGATGTACTTCACGACGCCCGGTCCAGCACGGCGACGGTCTCGACGTGCGCGGTCTGGGGAAAGAGATCGAACGCGGTCGCGGAGGCCAACCGGTAGCTGGGGAGCCGGGTGAGGTCCCGCGCCAGGGTGGCAGGGTCGCAGGAGATGTAGACGATCCGCTCCGGCGCCGAGCGCTCCAGCCCGGCCCCGACCCGCTCGTCCATGCCTGTCCTCGGCGGATTGGTGATCACCAGGCGGGGCCGGCGGAGCCGGCCGAGCACGCTTTCCACCCGACCAACGTGCCGCTCCGCCGCCGGACCCCGCGCCTCGGCCTCGGCCACCGCGCGCGGGTCGAACTCCACGCTTTCCACCGTGGCGCCCGCAAGCACCAGCGCGGACGTCGTCTCGCCGATCCCGGCGTACAGGTCCCACACGTGGCACCCCTCCACCCTGCCGAGGGCACCGACGGCGAAGGTGCGGACCTTGTCGCCCATCGCCGGGTGGACCTGCTCGAACACGGTTGCCGGAAATGGCTCCGCCCCACCAGCCACGACTTCGGCCTCTCCGCCTTCGGCCTGAAGCCAGACCGTCACCTCGGCACCGCGAGCGGCGAGCTCACGGTGCAGCGATTCCGCGCGCGAGCGGCCCCCCGCACCCGCGGTGATCAACACCAGATGACGCCGGCCACCGCGGTCGAGCCGTAGCACCAGGCGCCGCAGGTCCGATGGGAGGAGCGCGCGGCACTCCCGGACTTCGGCCCACAGGGCCATGAGCTCGGAGCTGGTGATGTGGCAGCGCACGAGATCGAAGACGCGATCCGGCCGGTCGAAAGGGTGGAGTCCGATCCGCCGGCCGCCGGCATCTACCGCGAGCGTGATCTTGGTGCGGTAGTCGAATTCCCGGCTCGAGGGAACCATCTCGGGATCGGGGATGTCGAGCTTTCCGATGCGTCGCAGCGCGTCGCCCACGAAGCCGCGCCGCGCCGCGCGCTGGGGTTCCGCGCCGACGTGCTGGAGCTGACAGCCGCCGCACTCGTCGTGGACGTAATGAGGACACCGGGGCTCGACCCGGTCCGCGGAGGACTCCAGGATTCTGGCGCAGCGAGCCCGGGCATACCGACGGTGGAGTCGAAGATCGGTGAGCTCGACCAGGTCGCCTCTCGCGGTCCGCGGCACGAACACCGTCCGGCCGTCGTCCATGCGTCCGACCCCGTCGCCTCCGGTTGCGAGCCGGAGGATCCGCACGGTGGTCACCGGAGCCCTTCGAGCCGGGACTGGTTGAGCCACTGCGAGTAGCCGATTTCCCCGTTGGACACCGACGGCCGCCGGAGTGCGCGGGCCTCGTCCTCGGCGAGCGCCGCGGCGACGGCGATGGCGATCGTCTGCTCCGGGGTCAACGCGGGCGTGGTGAGCTCGGGCCGCCGCTCGAGAAACTGGATGTCGATCTCGCCGGCCCGGAATTCCGCATCGGCCATGAGCCGGCGGTGGAAGCCCTGGTTGGTGCCCACGCCTTCGACCACCAGCTCGTCGAGGGCACGAGCCATCCGGTCGATCGCCTGGGAGCGGTCCGGTGCCCACACGATGAGCTTGGCCAGCAACGAGTCGTAGAACAGCGTGACCTCGTCGCCCGCCTCGACGCCGGCGTCCCAGCGAACGCCGGGCCCGCCCGGAACCCGGAGCTGCTCGATTCGCCCAGTGGAGGGGAGGAACCCGTTCGCCGGATCCTCGCTGGTGATCCGGCACTCCATGGCCCAGCCGCGCGGCTCGAGCCATCGCGACGGCACCCGCATCGGCTCCCCCGCGGCGATGCGGAGCTGCTCGCGCACCAAGTCCACGCCGTAGACCAGCTCGGTCACCGGGTGCTCGACCTGGATCCGGGTGTTCATCTCGAGGAAATAGAAGGAGAGGTCGGGCGCGAGGAGAAACTCGCAGGTCCCCGCGCCGAGGTATCCCACGGCCTCGGCCGCCGCGACGGCAGCGGCCCCCATCCACTCCCTCAACTCGGCGCTCACCGCGGGAGAGGGAGACTCCTCCACCAGCTTCTGGTGCCGCCGCTGGATCGAGCACTCCCGCTCGCCGAGATGGACGGTTCGCTCGCGGTCGGCGAGGATCTGAATCTCGACGTGGCGCGGGCGCTCGATGAGCTTCTCCAGGTAGACGCTCGGATCCCCGAACGCCTTGCCGGCCTCCGACGCCGCAGTCTCGAGCGCGGGACCGAGGTGGTCCGGCTCGCGCACCACCCGCATGCCCCGTCCACCCCCGCCGGCCGACGCCTTCACCAGCACCGGGAAGCCGAGCTCCTCCGCCAGGCGCCGCGCCTCACCGAGATCATGGATCGGCTCGTGCGCACCCGGCACCACGGCAACGCCTGCGTCACGCATCCGCCGGCGTGCCTCGGTCTTGTCTCCCATGGCGCGAATTGCGGCGGCGGGCGGGCCCACGAAGACGAGCCCGGCCTCCTTCACCGCCTCGGCGAAGGCCGCCCGCTCCGCCAGAAAGCCGTAGCCGGGATGAACAGCGTCCGCGCCGGTGTCGAGGGCGGCCTGTACCAGCCGGTCGACGCGGAGGTAGCTGTCGGACGGCGCGGCGGCCCCGATCTCGACCGCGCGATCGGCGGCGCGCACGTGCGCGGCGGCACGATCGGCGGCGGAATACACGGCCACCGCCTCGAGCCCTTCTTCATGGCATGCCCGGATGACGCGGAGGGCGATCTCCCCGCGATTCGCGACGAGCACCCGCTTCACGGCTGGCAGGCGGGCGGGGGCGTATCTCCGAAGAGGAGGAGGAGGCTGCTGCAGAGGAGCAGGTTGTGGGTCGCTGCCCGGTCGTAGACGTCACGGACGTGAACCACCCAGGGGGACGGATTCTGCCGAACGGCCTTGAGCATCTCGTTGATGCTCATTGCCTCGGTGCCCGCCGCCGGCGGGCGACTCACCCGTACGAGGCGATAGGGCAGCCAGGTCAGAGCCGGCACCGCGGCGCTGTCGGTGCCGGGGCTGAGACAGAGCGGGCGCCGGGGCGCGACATCGCCCAGCGCGCGCTGCACGGGGAGCGCGGGATCCACCCCCATCGCCCGCGCCATGCGCAGCCGGTAGAGCGAGTCGGTGGTGTAAAGGTCGGGACGGATCGGGAGGATATCGGAGGGCCGTTCGATGCTGCCGTACCAGACCGAGAGCGCTTCCAGATCGCTGCCGGTGAGGAGCACGCCGCCCGCCGGACACGAAGCGAGCAGATTCTCACCGAGCTCGAGGACGTACGCGGGCATTCTCGGCGCCCGCTCGCGTCCCGGCGTGGCGGCCGCCGCGGCCCAGCCGACCTCCTCCATGACGATCAGGGCGCGCTCGACCTCGGTGAGGCCCCGGAAGATCACTCCCGAGTCCACGGCCAGCCGGATGGATTGCTCCAGCGCCGTGGCGGCGAAGTCGAGATAGAGAAGGCCGTCGGGCTCGCCGCGGTGCCCGTGACGATGCCAGTCGCGGGCGTCATAGAGATAGAAGCGGCCGAGCTGGAGCCAGGCCCGGCCGTCGTCCGGCGCCGTGGCGAGGTACCGGCCAAGGAGGTCGATGGCCATGTGACGCTCGCCCTCACGCTCGAGGGCGGCGGCGCGCGGCGCCACGTTGGGGTCGATGGCCCCTTGGGCGAGAAGCTGGCTGATCGGCAGGTACAACGAGAGGAGCCCCGTCGCGACGGCGCGGCGGAGGCCCCGCGAGCGAGCGGGCGGGACGGCCTTCGGATGCCGGGAAAGCGCGTGCATGGACGTCTCAAGATGATATGGCCGCGTGCCAATGGCTAGGGGAGGCCGGTGGCACCGCGGCCCGGCTCGGGCACCCCTGGGAGACGTCCCACGGGCGGGGCGAGGCACCGGCTTGGAGCAGTCTGAAACGAGACGGACGCGGCTGGTGCGAACGCTAGAGCGGGATGTTTCCGTGCTTCTTCGGCGGGTTGCGATCGCGCTTGGTCCGCAGGGTTCGCAGCGCGTCGATGAGCCGGGGCCGGGTGTCCCGGGGATCGATCACGTCGTCGATATATCCCCGAGCGGCTGCGGCGTACGGATGGGCGAACTTCGCGGTGTATTCCTCGATCAGCCGCGCGGTCTCGACGGCGGGGTCGGCCGCCTTGGCGATCTCCTCCTTGAAGAGAATCTCGACCGCGCCCTTCGGCCCCATCACGGCGATCTCCGCCGACGGCCAGGCGAGGTTGAGGTCGCCGCGGATGTGCTTGGAGCTCATCACGTCGTAGGCTCCCCCGTAGGCCTTCCGGGTGATGACGGTGAGCTTGGGCACCGTCGCCTCGCAATAGGCGTAGAGCAGTTTGGCCCCGTGCTTGATGATCCCGCCGTGCTCCTGGGTCACCCCCGGCAGAAAGCCGGGCACGTCCACGAAGGTCACCACCGGCAGGTTGAAGCAGTCGCAGAACCGGATGAAGCGCGCCGCCTTGAGCGAGGCGCTGATGTCGAGCACGCCCGCCAGCACCGCGGGCTGGTTCGCCACCACCCCCACCGGCCTCCCCCCCAGCCGGGCGAAGCCGGTGATGATGTTGTCCGCGTAGCCTCGGTGCACTTCGAGGAACTCGCCGTCGTCCACCACCCGCCCCACCACGTCGTGCATGTCGTAGGGCTTGTTGGGGCTGTCGGGGATCAGGTCCAGCAGATCCTCGTCCCGGCGATCGGGAGGATCCTGGGTGGGCCGCTCAGGGGGGTCGTCGAGGTTGTTGAGCGGCAGGAAGCCGAGCAGCCGCCGGATGGCGAGGAGGCACTCGGGCTCGGTGTCGTGAACGAAATGCGCCACACCCGAGGTCCCGCCGTGGACGTCGGCGCCACCCAGCGCATCGAAGGAGACTTCCTCGTGGGTGACCGTCTTCACCACGTTGGGGCCGGTCACGAACATGTAGCTGACGCCGCGGACCATGAAGATGAAGTCGGTTATCGCAGGGCTGTAGACGGCGCCCCCGGCACACGGTCCCAGGATCGCGGAGATCTGAGGCACCACGCCCGAGGCCATCGTATTGCGCAGGAAGATGTCGGCGTAGCCGCCCAGCGACGCCACACCCTCCTGGATCCGCGCGCCCCCTGAATCGTCGAGCCCGACCACCGGTGCGCCGTTCCGCACCGCGAGGTCCATCACCTTGCAGATCTTCTCCGCATGGGCCTCGCTGAGCGATCCGCCGAAGACGGTGAAGTCCTGGGAGAAGACATAGATCAGCCGGCCGTCCACCCGCCCATAGCCGGTCACGACGCCGTCGCCCGGGACCACATGATGATCCAGCCCGAAGTCGCTGGAGCGGTGGGTGACGAATCGGTCCAGCTCGACGAAGCTGCCCTCGTCGAGCAGCAGGTCGAGCCGCTCGCGCGCGGTGAGCTTCCCCTTCTTGTGTTGTTGGGCGATGCGGGCGGCGCCGCCGCCTTGTTCGGCGAGCGACTGGCGGTGATGGAGCTGCTCGAGAAGCTGGCGGGGGTCGGGCATGGGGGGAGAAGATAGCGCGCAGCGGCTCGGCGGGGCAGCGGGCCGCCGCAAGGCCTCGAGGTGACACGGCTCACCCGAGATTTCACCGGAGCAGCGCAAGCCTCCGGGTCCCAACCGGATGAGCCGCCTTGGTGAGACACCGCACGCGCCCGCTGGAAGCCATGCGGCGGAACCGGCGGCCGCAATCTCCTATATACCGTGTGTTCGCCGACATACGACGTGTTCGCCGACATACGACCACGAGGAGGAGATATATGATGCGAACCACGAGCGTGGCCCTGGCGGCTCTGGCCGGCACGGTGTTGACGATTCCCAGGGGCACCCCGATTCCGGTCACCCTGGACGAGGACATCCCGATCGAGAGCGACCGGATCGGCGACAGCTTCGAGGCGCACGTAACCCGGGACGTCGTGGTGAAGGGCGAGGTGGTGATCGCGGCGGGGTCGCCCGCGGAGGTGAAGCTGGTCAAGAGCGATACCGACGACAGCGCGGCCACCCTGCGCCTGGCGAAGGTGAACGTAGATGGCGACATGCGATCGGTGAGCGCGGACGTGGCCAAGCCCGACGCCGATGCGACCGGCCTCAGCACCGGAGAAAAGACCGCCGTGGGTGCCGCGGCCGGCGCGGTGGTGGGCGCTGTGACGGGAGCGGGCGTGCTGGAGGGCGCGGTGGTAGGCGCGGGCGGCGGCCTGGCCTGGGGTCTGCTCGACGACCAGGGGAGAGAGGTCAACGACGGTACCCCGCTCACCTTCTCCCTGGAGGAAAAGCTGGAGCTTTGAGGAACGCGGGGCGGCGAGGCAGCGGGGCAGCGGGGCAGAACTGAACGACCCTCCGAGTGGTTCCGGAGGGTCGTTCGTTTTCTTGCCGCCCCGCTGCCCCGCCTTACTGGCTCGTCGCCTCTTCCGTCACCTCCGGACGCACAGGCGGGATGATCGGCTCGTCAGGGTAGTTGGTGACCATGAGCACGATCCGGTGATGGATCGGGTCGACCTCCAGCACCTTGAGGTCCACGGGCTGGCCTTCCTTCACCGCGTCGCCCGGGTTCTCGATGTTGGGGATGCCGAGTTGCGACATCGGCACGAAGCCCTCGATGTCGTTGCCGAGATCGACAACCACGCCCTTGTCCATCAGTCGGACCGCCCGGCCGCGGAGCTCCATCCCGATGGGATAGGTCTCCCCGATCCGGAGCCAGGGATCCTCCTCCGCCTGCTTCAGGCCGAGAGAGATCCGCTTGTTCTCCGCGTCGATGTTGAGGATCACCACGTCCACCCCGTCACCCTTCTTGACCACCTCCGACGGGTGCTGCACCCGCTTGGTCCAGGACATGTCGGAGATGTGGATCAGGCCGTCGATGCCCGGCTCGATCTCGACGAAGGCGCCGAAGCTGGTGAGGTTCCGGACCTTGCCCTGAATCCGGGTGCCCACCGGGTACTTGAGCGGCAGCACCATCCAGGGATCCTGCTCGGTCTGCTTCATGCCGAGCGAGATCTTCTCCTCCCCCTCGTCCACCTTGAGCACCACAGCCTCGATGGTCTCGCCGATGGAGACGATCTTGGAGGGGTGCCGGACGTTGCGGGTCCAGCTCATCTCGGAGATGTGAACCAGGCCCTCGATGCCCGGCTCGATCTCGACGAACGCGCCGTAATTGGTGATCGAGACGACCTTGCCCTGCACCCGGGTGCCGACCGGGTACTTGGCCGCGACGTTCTGCCAGGGGTAGGACTGGAGCTGCTTCATGCCCAGGCTGATGCGCTCGCGCTGCCAGTCGATGTCGAGGATCTTGACCTCGACCTCGCGGCCGATCGCGACCATTTCGGTGGGGTGCGAGACCCGGCCGTAGGACATGTCGGTGATGTGGAGCAGGCCGTCCACGCCGCCGAGGTCGATGAAGGCGCCGAAGTCGGTGATGTTCTTGACCACGCCCTTCCGCACCTGGCCGACGGCGAGCTCCTTCATCAGGTGCTCGCGCTTGTGGGCCCGCTCGTTCTCCAGGATCACCCGGCGGCTGACGACGATGTTGCGCCGACGCTTGTTCAGCTTGATGATCTTGAACTCGTAGGTCTGACCCAGCAGCTCGTCGATATTGGGCACCCGGCGCAGCGCGATCTGGCTGCCGGGGAGGAAGGCGTCCACGCCCATCAGGTTCACCACCACACCGCCCTTGATCTTCTTGACCAGGGTGCCTTCCACCGGCTGGTCGCTCTCGTGGGCCACACGGATCTTTTCCCAGACCCGCATGAAGTCGGCCTTCTTCTTGGAGAGGACGACCGCCCCCTCCTGGTCCTCCAGGTGCTCCAGGAAGACTTCGACCTCATCGCCTTCCTTGAGAGACTGGGGATCCTTGAATTCGTCGAGCGGAACCGAGCCCTCGGACTTGAAGCCGACGTCGAGGATGACGGCGTTCTCGGTGACGCGAAGGACTTTGGACTTGACGATCTCGCCTTCGACGATCTGCGCCATCGTGCCCTCGTACATCGAGAGCATCTGCTCGTAATCTTCGTCGGAGTATTCTTCGTCGTAGAGGTCCTGCCGGACGCGGAGACCGCTGGGAGAGGCGAACTGTTCGGTCGAGGGTTGAAGTTGATCGAGCATGCGAAGCGTACCGTCCCCTGAGTTGTTGCCGCGCCGGGCGGGCCGCGGGCTGGAGTAGCGCACCGGGAGCCGAAGTGCTCCAGGAGAGCCCCGTAGCCTAATCGATAGGGGACTCCAACGCAAGGTGGGGCAAGCATTTGGGCGGGCTTCCTCCGGTCCTTCCGCCTAGAGCCAGAGAAAGGCCGGGTGATCGTGGCCGGTCACGGCCGCGATGACCCGTTCGTAGACCTTGGGGCCCCCCTCCCCGTTGGTGAACGCGACCACCGCGCGCCCGGCCGCGGGCTCGGCGATCACGAAGTTTCGGAAGCTGTTGTTCGCGCCCCAGTGCCAGAGCACCTCGCCGTGCTCGTCCCGCTGGATGCCCCACCCGAGACCCCATGACAGCGCCCGATTGAGCCGCACCTCCGGATGCACCATCGCCGTCCGGGAGGCCGCGCTGAGATCGAGACCCGGCCCGGGCGGCCGTGCCACCAGCCGCTCCAGGAATCGGGCGTAGTCGCCCACCGTGGTGAGCAGCGAGCCCGGCGCGCTCGGGATCATGTACAGTGGGACGGCCGGCCACTCGGGATTGATCAGGGGGACCGCGCGGGCCGCGTCCTCGTAGCGCCAGTCGAGCACCGGCTTGCCCCACTGCTGCGCCAGCTCCTCCGCCATCCGGCCGATGGCGCCCACCACGTCGAGCTCGACGCCTTTGGCGTCCCGGCCCACCGCCTTGCGCTCGGCGAAGCGCGGCAGCCAGACGTAGCTGCTGCGCGTCATCTTCAGCGGATCGAGTACGTGATCGCGCATGAAGCGCGCGAACGGACGGTTCGTCACCGACTCCACCACGCGCTGGAGATAGAAGTAGGCGTCGCCCGAATAGCTGAACTCGGTGCCGGGCTCCGTGGCCGGCAGCATCGGCCCGGGCTGCTCCCGCCAGTTGGGGAGTCCGGTCGTGTGGCTGAGCACGTGGCGCGCCGTGACGCGTCGCATCCGCGGATTGTCGGCCTCCGGGATCGGCAGGTAGTCGTACAGCGGCCGATCGAGATCGATGAGCCCGCTGTCCACCAGGCGGAGGACCGCGTAGGCGAAGATCGGCTTGCCGAGCGACACCGCCTCGAACACCGTGTCCCCGGAGACCGACGTCCGCGGCGTCTCGGTGGCCTTGCCGAACCCGCGGGTCCAGATCTTCCCCTCCTGCACCACGCCCAGCGCGAGCCCCGGCACCTCCGCCAGCTCCAGCATGCGAGGCAGCGAGCGCAGCAGGTTCGCGCTCGGCAGCCAACGCGGGCTTCGCCCCGCGCCGCCGGCCATCATTTGTTGCGGCCAGGCCGCTCGTGACGAGAGCGACGCGAGCACGGCTCCCGCGGCAACGATGAAGCGACGGCGGCTCAGGGCGGATTCCACGATCGGGCTCGCGACCTCGAGTGGACTCGCCGGCGAATGCCCGGCCCGGCGAGGACTGCACCGCATGCTCTACGAGTGCCGCGCGCTCACGTTTCGCCGCGCCGCACCGACGATGGCACTTTCTGGTAGATACGTGAAGACGAAAAAGAGTTGCGCGAGGAGAACGTTTCAGCTTCGCTGAAACATGTGTTCGGAGATGGGACGGCGGATCAGCGTTGTCCGAAAATGGGACGAGCAAGCTCGACGATGAAGCGGACCTGCTCGGGGAAGGCCATGGTGGTGGTGTCCAGCGGAATCGCATCGTCGGCGGCGCGCAGGGGAGCGACCGCGCGGCTCGAATCGGCCCGGTCGCGCTCCGCGAGCGCGGCGGCTTCCTGCTCGATGCCTCCGGAGTCCACCGGGCTGCCCCGCTGATGGATGCGCCGGCCGGCGCGAGCCTCCGGTGTGGCGGTGAGAAAGATCTTCAGCTCGGCGTCGGGAAAGACGGCGGTACCGATGTCCCTCCCGTCCACCACGACGTCCCGGCCCGCCCGCACCATCGCGCGGAGCCGGCTATTGATCCACTCCCGGACCACCGCGACCGCGGAGATCGCCGACACGCGCGCGGTCACCTCGGCGCCTCGGAGCTCGGCGTCCACCGGCTCGCCCTCGAGGTACGCCGCGAAGCCCGCGCCGTCGGGTTGGAGCATGAGTCCCCGATCCTCCGCGGCACGGAGCAGGCTCTCCGCCCCCAGCACCACGAGCGGGTCGTCGCCCGCGCGGCCCCGACGCGCGGTTTCGCGGAGCCCGACCAGTGTCATGCCGCGATAGAGCGAGCCCGAATCCAGATGGGAGAACCCGAGCGCTTCGGCGACCGCCCGCGCCGTGGTCGATTTCCCCGACGCGGCCGGCCCGTCGATCGCGATCACGCCGCCCTTCACGCTCGTCCCCTCGCGGCGATCCCACGCAGGGTCTCGGGGAACCTCGGAAAGCTCACCGCCGCGCACGCCATATCGTCCACCGCGACCCGCGCCCCGGGCAGCGTACCCAGGACCGCGAACGCCATCGCGATGCGGTGATCACCCGCGGTCCGTACCGTTCCCCGCGGCGGCGCCTCTACTCCCTCCACGTACAGATCGTCATCCCGCGCGTCCGCCCGGCCGCCGATCGCCCGGATGTTGTCGGCGATGAGCCCCAGCCGGTCGCTCTCCTTCACCCGCAGCTCGCCGACGTCTGCGGAAGACCGTTTCACCGGCGGCGCGGGACGCGAGCACTGCGAGCATGGGGATCTCATCGATCAGGCCCGGGATCTCCGCCGCCGCGACCTCGGTGCGGCGGAGCGGCGCGGGGCGTGCGATGAGATCGGCGAGCGGCTCGCCGAAACTGGTGTCCGCCGCCTCGACGGCAACGGCCGCCCCCATCCGCTCCAGCACCCGGAGAAATCCGGTGCGCGTCGGATTCACGCCCACGCCGGCGATCCGCAGCTCCCCGGCCTCCGCCAGCACCGCGGCGCCGACCAGAAACGCGGCCGATGAAGGATCGCCCGGCACCTGGACGTCGAACGGCTCGACCTTCCCGCCGGGCCGGAGCTCGATCCAGCCGTCACGCTCCCCGACGTCGAAACCGAACGCGCGCAGCATCCGCTCGGTATGATCGCGGGACCGTCCGCTCGGCTCCAGCAGATCCACCGGGACCTCGCCCACGACGCCGGCGAGCAGGAGCGCGCTCTTGATCTGCGCGCTGGAGACCGGCATCGCGTAGCGGAGCGGCCGGAGCGGGCCGCCGCGGACCGAGAGCGGCAACCCGTCGCCGCCGCCCTCCTCGAACCGAGCGCCCATCTCCGCCAGCGGCACCGTCACCCGTCGCATCGGCCGGCGGCGCAGGGAGGCATCGCCGGTGAGGGTAGCGCGGAAGCGGTGGCCGGCGAGCATGCCGAGCAGGAGGCGGGTGGTGGTACCCGAGTTGCCGCAATGGAGGATTCCGTCCGGCCGGCGAAAGCGGCCGCGTCCCCGGACGGTGAGCACCGCTCCATCGCGGAGCGGCGAAATCTCGGCTCCCATCTGGCGGAGCACCCGGGCACTGGAACGGGCATCGAGCGATGTGAGCGCGCCACCGACGTGACTGGTCCCGCGGGCCAGCGCCGCCAGCAGCAGAGCCCGGTGCGTGATGCTCTTGTCTCCCGGGGCGCGAATTGTGCCGGTGACCCTCATCGGTCGAGACCGCGGCGAAACTCGCGGGCGGTCTCCAGGTAGCGCTCGAGTCCCTGCCGATCGCCCGCCTCGATGAGCCGCCGGAGCTCGGCCACCCCGCGCTCTACACTCGAGAGCCCCTCCACGAGAGGCTCCCGGTTCTGCATGAGGATGTCCAGCCACATCTCCGGATTGCTCGCGGCGAGGCGGGTGGTGTCCCGCGCGCCGCTTCCGAACGACACCCCACCGAGCCGGCGATCGGACAGCGCCTTGGCCAGGACGTAGGCCACCGCCTGCGGCAGGTGGCTGGTCCAGGCCAGCTGCCGG
Source organism: uncultured Gemmatimonadales bacterium (assembly GCA_963826065.1). Lineage (GTDB taxonomy): Bacteria > Gemmatimonadota > Gemmatimonadetes > Gemmatimonadales > GWC2-71-9 > CAVVWJ01. The sequence continues at coordinate 687,097 of CAWGVP010000005.1, read as the reverse complement.
TCGTGGGCGGCGGCGTCGATGAGGATGGGGTGGGCCTCCAGAACGTCCTCCCAGAATCGCATGACCCCCCTTGCGATCCGGGGTCCCTCGGGGGACCCCGTCTCGCACACGTACACCGCGCAGCCGCGGAGCCGGTCGGGCCGGGCCGCGGTAAACCCGGAGTCGTGGGTACCGGCCAGGGGATGGGAACCGGCGAAACGGTCGTCGATGCCGGAATCGGAAGCCCGCGTCATGACGGGGGCCTTGAGGCTGCAGACATCGGTCAGGGTGGTCCCCGGCTCGAGAGATGGGGCCAATCGGTCGATAAGATCGAGGGTCGGGCCGGGCGGGACCGCGAGCACGACCAGCTCCGCGCCCCGGATCGCCTTGGTGGGACTATCCGCGATCTCGGTGACGGCGCCGGCTCTGAGCGCGGCGACACCTTCGCTCCGCGAGGGAGAGTAGCCGACGACCCGGTCGACTCCCGCGAGGCGGGATTGCCAGGCGACGGAACCACCGATCGCGCCCAGGCCGATCACCGTCAGCGAAGTCGGGCGCACCTGTCAGAAGCCGTTGAAGTTCGACACGCCGCGCATGCGCCCGCCCGAATGAGGCGGCTGCGGCCGCCGTGAAATGACCCGGGAACAGGTCAGCATTGTACCGACATGGCAATTGATTCTCAACGCGCTCCGCACCCAGAGCGAGGACCCGTCGCATTAAGCGCTCGATGTGGTCGGCGGCGTTGAGTGAGGGGTGCGCGACGTGGCGCAGCAGAGCGGCGTAGACTTGGTCATCCTGGATCGTGCAGACTGCACAGCACGGCGAGACGAGGAAAAAGCCTTGGACCTCGGGGCGCACGACTATCCTAAGCAAGCCGGTGCAGATCCGCTCCCTCGAGGCCAGCGTGTGGCGGTGCTCAAGCGCGCAAGCGCCTGATCCATACAGAGTTTCCTCAACCGGGCAATACCCGCGCGCGTGCCGCCCCGACAGCAAGAGCGGCCGAAGTGGCGTGGATTTTGCCCGCGGAGTGCAGATCGTGGCGAGAATTCTGGTCGTCGAAGACAGCCCCGATAACATGAAGCTGTTCCGCACACTCCTGACCCTGAAGGGTCACGAGGTGACTGGATTGGCGGGGGGCGAGGGCTTGCTGGAGACGATCGCCCGCGTCGAGCCGGAGCTGGTCCTGATGGACATTCAGCTTCCCGGCAAAGATGGATTCGCGCTGCTGTCCGAGATCCGCGGGTCCCCGCACCGCGGCCTCCGGGTGCTGGCGCTCACCGCCCATGCGATGAGCGGAGACCGGGAGCGCGCATTGCAGGCCGGATTCGACGGCTACATCACCAAGCCGATCGAGATCCGCAGCTTCCCGGAGCTGGTGAAGCGTGCCCTAGCCGGCGAGGCCGTCTCGCACTGACGTCGCCGTCCACTCAACCGCATGGCGTGATCGCGATGACCAAGGAGACCACAGGAACCCCGTCGATCCCGGGCGCCTCGCCCCAGAAGCAGGCGCTGCTGGAGGCGTTCGACAGCGTCCTTAAGACCCAGGCCGAGGAGCGCCTGGCGGCGCGGCGCGAGGCCGAGGCGCGGCGGAACACCGGGCGGATCCGCCCCAGCATCCTGGTTTTGGCGGTCTTCTCGATCTTCCTCTGCACCTACCTTTACATCGAGCGCCCCGGCTGGCTGTTCCCCGGTGCCGGGCCGATCGAGTCCGTCGCCATCAAGGAGGCGAGCCTTCGGATCGGCATGGCCAACGTTGCGCAGCACATCGAGCGGTACCGCCAGCAGAACGGCAAGGTGCCCAGGACGCTGGCAGAAGCCGGTACTCAGATTCAGGGGATGACCTATGCCCCGGTGGATTCCACCGGCTGGCGCCTCTTGGGCACCCACGGCGGCATCGAGCTCACGCTCGATTCGGGTGAGCCGCTGCCCAAGTTCCTCCGCAACAGCTTCGAAGTGATCGCCCGGAGGAACCCATGATCCGGCGGACCCGCGGGTTCACCTTCATCGAGCTGCTCGTCGTCGTGCTCGTGATGTCGATTCTCTCGAGCCTGGCTCTGCTCAAGTGGATCGATCTCAAGCACCGCGCCCTCTCCGCGAGCGCCACCGCGGACCTTCAGGCGGTCCGCCTCGCCGCCTACAGCGCCTGGTACGAGCACGGGGTCTGGCCCGCGGAGGAGGGAGCCGGAACGGTTCCCGGGGGACTGGTGCCCTATCTCCCGAGCGGCTTCGAGTTCGCGCGCCCGGACTACACGCTAGACTGGGACAACTTCGTGCCCCCCGGCGGCGGCCCCAGCGGAGCCATGCAGCTCGGCGTGGTGGTCAGCACCGGCAACGCGCGGCTGATGCGCGCCCTCCAGACCAGCCTCGGCAGCAAGGCGCCGTTCCTCGTGGTGGGCGGAACCCTCACCTTCGTGATCGTGGGGCCCGACGGGCGGATATAGCCGTCATTCGGCCACCGCCCGGCGCAGCTTCTCGAGCTCGGGCGGCGGTCCCGGATAGCGGGGATTCAATGCCTCCAGGGTCTCGGTCACGGTCCGCGCCACCATGACGTCGCGAGCCGGCTTGTCGTCGGCAGGCACCACGTACCAGGGCGCCTCGGCCGTGCTGGTCCGCGTCAGCATCTCCCGGTAGGCCTCGGTGTAGTCGTCCCACAGCTCCCGCTCCTGCAAGTCCCCCGCGTTGAACTTCCAGTACTTCTCCGGGTCCTCCAACCGCTCCGCCAGCCGCTGCCGCTGCTCCTCGCGCGAGATGTGAAGCAGGAACTTGAGGATCACGGTCCCGTTGTCGATCAGGAGACGCTCGAAACGATTGATCTGATCGTAGCGCGGCCGCCAGACCGGCTCCGGGGCGAGCTTGCGGACCCGCACCACGAGCACGTCCTCGTAATGCGAGCGGTTGAATACCCCGATCGTGCCCCGCGGAGGCGCTGCGAGATGCACCCGCCAGAGGAAGTCGTGCCGCAGCTCCAATTCGGTTGGAACCTTGAAGCTGGTGGCCGTCACCCCGAGCGGGTCGAGAGGCGCGAACACCTTCCGCAGCGTCCCGTCCTTTCCCGACGCATCGCGGCCCTGGAGCACGACGAGCAGGGCGCGGGTCCCCTCGGCGTACAGTGCGCGCTGCAACGCATCCATACGGTCGGTCAGCTTCTCCAGCTCCTCCCGCAGCTCCGCTTTGGATGAATCTTCGGGTCGGGCGAGGCGGGCGTCGTCGTCATGCAGTGCGACGCTGGCGCCGGGAGGAAGGGGCTGGAGGCGCATGGAAGCTCCATCACTCATGGATCGGGGTGGGCCAGCAGAAGGGCGAGAGGAACCACGCCGAACAGGTCGCCGGCCCACAGGCCGGCTCCGGCCTCGGATCGGAGCGTGCGCCCGCTGAGGGCGCAAGTCCACCGTGAAGGCCACCCGTCCGGCAGGGGCAGCGTCGTGTTGGCCCAGAGGACGGGATCAGTCGGCGCGCCTCCGCCCGCCAGATGCCGGCCGAGGAGCCGCGGCACGGCGACCACCAGTCGCTCGAGGCCCTCGCCACGGGCGAACGCGACGATCTTGCCGCTCGACGGTCCCCGGGCATCGAGGGCGAGATAGTGGCGCGAGCGAAACGCTGCCGGCCGCGCGGCCCGCGCGGCCAGGGCCGCCCGCACCACGTGCAGCTTGATCCGTCCGTCCTCCGGCCAGGCCACCATGTCCGTGAGATACCTGTATCTGGCGTCTGCATCGCCCGCCATGCCCGCCTCGACCTCCTCCAGGAGACGCCGGCGGAGGTCGAAATCCACCGGGCGACGGTTGTCAGGGTCCACCAGCGCGAAGCTCCACAGCTCGTCGCCCTGATACAGGTCCGGCACGCCGGGCGAGGTGAGGTGCAGTACCGCCCTGGCGAGCGCGTTCCAGAGCCCCGCCCTGCCGATCAGCCCTGACGAACCGCTCCAGCTCGTCGAGGAAACGCGGCGAGCGGTCGGGCGTCAGCAGCGCTTCGACGTCGGCCACCAGCGCCGACTCGAAGTCTTCGTCCGGATCGGTCCATGAGGTGCGCTGCTTGGCCTCGCGGGTGGCCTTCACCATGTATCCGCCGAGCCGATCCTTCAACACATCCAGGTCACCGACGCCCAGGGGCGACATGGGCCAGATGCCCACCATCGCCTGAAAGAGGTGGTGCACCGTCGCCGAATCGGGCATCCGGCGACCCCGGATGCTCCGCTTGTGGGAAAGATTGAGTTTACGCCAGAACTGGCGCCGGTCGGCCCACTGGTCCGGGATCTCGCTCAGCACGTCGAGCCGTGAGCGAACGTCGGCGGTGCGCTTGGTATCGTGCGTCGTCACTGCCAGCAGGCCCTCGGGCCATCGGTCGGCGCGGGTCGCGTTCGCGGCGTGAAAATCGGCGACGGCGCTGACCAGTGGGGCCTCGGGTCCTCCACCGACCTCGTTCCGCGAAAGCAGCGGGACATACGTGTAAAAGGCGGTGTCCTCGATGCCCTTCGCGGTCGCCGGTCCACTGATCTGCTGAAAGCGCTCGACGAAGCGGAGCCGGAAGCGCTCGAGGTCGGACGTCCATGTCTCGCGCGCGAGCAGCGCGCTCTCGAGCAGGTCCAGTGCCGCGGGGGTGGCGCGTCCCCGGGCACGGGCTTCGGCCATGGCCTGGTCCAGGAGCCGCCGATCCTCGGGTCCAGGCGTCGGCGAGCGGGCATCGATGTACGTGCGATAGACCGAGAGCGCGACGATGGTCTCGACGATTGCCACGATCAGGTCGCGTCTGGGGACGGCCGCCAGTGTCGGGCCGCGGCCCTCGAGCTTCAGGAGCCGATCCGCCAGACGGCGCACGCCGGCCGAGAGGCCGGTCTCCAGTACCAGGCGCTTCCCCTGGCGCGCGATGGCGGGAAACTCCAGCGGCTGCCGGATGACGCGCCGGTAGTCGGCCTCGAGCGCGTCGTAGCCCTCCGGCTCGATGAACAGCGCCTCGGCCTGGTTCAGGAAGTCGTATCCCGTGGTTCCCGCGACCGGCCAGTCGGTCCGCAGCCGCTCGCCCGGACTCAGGATCTTCTCGACGAAGACCGGAGGCGACGACGCCCCCTCGAACCCGGCGGCCGCCAGCCGCTGGAAGTAGCCGAGGGGATCGAGGAGACCGTCCGGGTGGTCGATCCGGAACCCTTCCACCAGGCCGCGTCGGCGCCAGGCGAGCACCACCGCGTGGGTCTGGGCGAAGACCTCCGGGTCCTCCATATGCAGCGTCACCAGATCGTTCACGTCGAAGAACCGGCGGTAGTTGATCTCCCGCGCGGCACGGCGCCAGTGCGCCAGCCGGTACACCTGTCCGTCGAGCAGTCGGCGCAGCCGCCGCTTGCCCTCCGCTCCGTCGGTGTAGGCCGCCGCTGCCTCGGCCAGTGCCTGGCCGATGCCGGGGACCGTTGCGGCCAGGTGATGCAGCCGAGCGAGGACCGTCGGCGCGGCATCGCGGCGAGCCGCCAAGGCGGCAGCCCGCCGATTGCTGCGTCGGGGCAGCCGGCGTAGCGCCGCGACGATCTCATCCAGGGCGAGACAGGCGGGATGCTCCGGGTGCAGGGCGCGATGACAGAGCTGGGTCGCGCCGCCGATGAGCCGATGCATGGTGGAGGGATCGAGCGGGAGGTCGTGCTCGAAGTAACGGACGCGGGGCACGCCCTCGCGGAGCTCGATCGTGATCTCGCCCCGGCCGATCACATCCGAGAGGCGGTCGCCGAGGATCGGCAGCAGAATCCTGCCTCGCAGCTCGCGCTCGGTCGCGCGCCAGTCGATGTCGAACCAGGCGGCGAAGGCGGAGGCCGGCCCGTGGGCGAGCACGTCGTCCCAGGCGGCATTCTCGCTCGAGGCGGCCATGTGATTGGGAACGATGTCGAGCACGATCCCCATCCCGTGCGCCGCCAGATCCATGTGCAGCGCGTCCAGCTCGGCCTCCGTGCCGAGCTCGGGATTGAGCCGGCCCGGGTCCACCACGTCGTAGCCATGAGTGCTGCCCCGGCGGGCCTGGAGCATCGGCGAACAGTGGATGTGGCTGACGCCGAGCCGGCTCAGGTACGGTACCAGCTCCCGTGCGGTGGAGAGAGGGAAGCCGGCGTGAAGCTGGAGCCGATAGGTGGCGCGGATGTCGGGCACGCGATCACCGCGGCCGCTCGTGACGCAGCAGCATCAGCGAATGCGCCACCACGCTGACCTTGCCCTGGCGAACCGTGCGGGGCGCCGGATGCGCGGTGTTGAGGATCTCGGTCCAGCCGCCCGGAGACTCCATCAGCGGCAGCGTGAAGGGACGGGAGCGGGCGCCCCCGTTCGTCAGCAGCAGGATCGCCTCCCCCCTCAGCCGGCGCCCCCGCTCGTCCACCTCGTCGGTCGCCTCCCCGAGAATCAGCATGCCGAGCACGTGATTGGTCGGGTCGGCCCAGTCGGCTTCGGTCATTTCGGCGCCATCGGGCCGGAGCCAGGTGAGATCCTTGGCCCCGCCGGGATGGTCGGGCAGATGGCGGAAGTAGTTGCGCCGGCGGAGCACCGGGTTGGCCGCCCGGATGGCGAACACCGTCCGGGCGAACCCCAGGAGCTGGCGATCGAGTGGTGACAACCGCCAGTTCACCCAGGTGAGCGGACTGTCCTGGCAATAGGCGTTGTTGTTCCCCCACTGGGTCCGGCCGATCTCGTCGCCGTGGGAGAGCATCGGCACGCCCTGCGAAAAGGCCAGTGTGGCGAGAAAGTTCCGCTTCATCCGCTCGCGCATCCGGATGACGTGCACCGCGTCCGTCGGCCCTTCGGCACCCCAGTTGCGGCTCAGGTTGTCGTCGCTCCCGTCGCGGTTGTCCTCGCCGTTGGCCTCGTTGTGCTTCTGCTCGTAGCTCACCAGGTCGTGCAGGGTGAAGCCGTCGTGACAGGTGACGAAGTTGACGCTGGCCTGCGGGCTCCGCTGGCTGGCCTCGAAGAGATCGCTGCTGCCGGCCAGACGGGAGGCGAACTCTCCTACCTGCCCCGGGTCTCCCCGCCAGAACTTTCGCGTCGTGTCGCGATACTTGCCGTTCCACTCACCCCAGCCGATGGGAAACCGCCCCACCTGGTAGCCGCCGGGGCCCAGGTCCCACGGCTCCGCGATGAGCTTCACGCGGGAGACGATCGGGTCCTGCCGCACCACGTCGAAAAACTCGGCGAAGGGGCTCACGTCCACATCGCCCCGCGCGAGCACCGGCGCCAGGTCGAAACGGAAGCCGTCCACGTGCATCTCCGACACCCAGTACCGCAGGCTGTCCATCACCAGCTGCATGGTGCGCGAGTGCCGGATGTCGATGGTGTTGCCGGTGCCGGTGTAGTCGACGTAGTAACGCCGGTTTTCGGGATTCAGCCGATAGTAGGCCGAGTTGTCGAGTCCGCGGAAGCTCAGCGTGGGACCGAGATGGTTCCCCTCGGCCGTGTGATTGTACACCACGTCGAGGATCACCTCGATGCCGGCCCGGTGAAACCGCTTCACCATGGACTTGAATTCCGCGACCTGCTGGCCGAGACCGCCGGAGGCATAGCGGGCGTCCGGCGCGAAGAACCCGATGGAGCCGTATCCCCAGTAGTTGACCAGCCCCAGGTCGGCGAGCCGCCGCTCGGTCACGAAGTGGTGCACCGGGAGCAGCTCCATCGCGGTGACGCCGAGCGACAGGAGATGATCGATGATCGGGATCGGTGGCCAGCCCCAGATACGTGCCGCGGATCTGCTCGGGCACGTCGGGATGCAGCATCGTCATCCCCTTGACGTGGGCCTCGTAGATCACGGTGCGGTTCCACGGCGTTCTGGGGTTCTTGTCGTCACCCCAGGTGAAGGCCGACTCCACCACGACACACTTCGGCAGGCCGGCCGCGCTGTCGGAGGGATCGGGGACGAGGTCGCGGGTCTCCAGGGGCGGCTGCATGGAGTAGCCGGACAGCGCGTCGCTCCAGCGAATGGTGCCGCCGATCGCCTTGGCGTACGGGTCGAGCAGCAGCTTGGCCGGATTGAAGCGGTGGCCTTCCTTCGGCTCGTACGGCCCATGGACTCGGAACCCGTACAGCTGGCCGGGACGGACGTCGGGAAGGTAGGCGTGCCAGATCTGATCGGTGCGCTCGCGAAGCCGGATTCGCGCCGCTTCCTGCCCGTCCTCGTTGTGATGGAAGAGACAGAGGTCCACCGCGGCGGCACGCTCCGAGAAGACGGCGAAGTTGGTTCCCTCGCCGTCCCACGTGGCACCGAGCGGGGCGGGCGCGCCGGGCCAGACTCTCATGAGGACACCGCCCGGAGCAACACCGCGGCGCGGGCCGGCAGGCGGACGTCGCGTTCCAATCGGGCCTCCCCCGTGCCGCCGTAGCCCGGTGCATCGGTGGAGAGCACGAGGCTCCACCGCCGCGACGAATCCGGTGGGACGGCCACCGCCGCCGTGGACAGGTTGAAGATTCCCTCCAGCACCTCACCCTCCGTTTCGTAGCGTATGGCGACCCATTGGCCCACCTCGTCTTCTCGGACCTTGATGGCCGAGGCACCCGGCCGCAGCGCGTGCTCCGCCCGGCGGAGCCGGAGCAAGTCGCGATACAAAGCCCGCAGGCGTGCGCCGCCTCCCATCTCCGCCCGCTCCCACTGCGGCCGCGAGGCTTCGAACGTGCTCTCGGCCTGGGGATCGGGCACCTCACCGCTCCAGGCGAAGGTTTCGAACTCCCGCCGCCGACCCTCGCGGACCGCCTCCACCAGCGCGGGATCGCCGTGGCTAACGAAGTAGAGGAAGGGATTGGTCTCGCCGTGCTCTTCTCCCATGAAGAGCAGGGGCACGTAGGGCGACAGCAGCAGCAGCGCCGCCGCGAGGCGCAGCGCCTCGGGTGGGACCAGCGCGGCGAGGCGCTCGCCCCGGGCGCGATTGCCGGTTTGATCGTGGTTCTGGACGGCGACCACGAAGCGGTCGGCCGGAACGCCGGTGGCGGGACGGCCGTGCTTCCGCTTGCGGTGCAGCGAGTAGCGACCGTCGTTCACGTACCGCTCGCCGAGCACCTTGGCCAAGGCACGCGGATCGGTGAAGTCGCGGTAGTAGCCGGTGCGCTCGCCGGTGAGGGCCACGTGCACCGCGTGGTGGAAGTCGTCCGACCAGTGGGCGTCGAGACCGTATCCGCCCACTTCCCTTCCCCGCACCCAGCGCGGGTCGTTGGCGTCGATTTCCGCGATCACGAGTGCGCGCCGGCCCAAGGCGTCGCCCTGCGCGTGGACCGCCTCGCCGATCTCCTCCGCGATGTGCACCGGACCCAGATCCACGATCCTGTCGGCGGCGTCGAGCCGAAGCCCGTCCAGGTGATACTCGGTGATCCAGTAGACCGCGTTGTCCACGACGTAGCGACGGACCTCGTCGCTGTCCGGTCCGTCGAGGTTGAACCCGTGCCCCCACGCCGTCTGATGGCGGTCCGAGAAATACGGACCCATCTCGGCGAGGTAGTTCCCCTCCGGGCCGAGATGGTTGTACACCACGTCCAGCAGCACGGCGAGGCCCGCACGGTGTGCGGCGTCGACCAGGCGCTTGAGGCCGTTCGGCCCGCCGTAGGTGCTCTGCACCGCGTAAGGAGAGACACCGTCGTAGCCCCAGTTGCGGCTCCCGGGAAACTCGGCGACCGGCATGATCTCCAGGGCGGTGACCCCGAGCTCGCGGAGCGAGGGGAGTCGGGCGATGACCCCGTCGAACGTGCCCTCCGGGGTGAAGGTGCCGACGTGCAGCTCGTAGATCACCAGGTCGGCCGTCTCGAGCCCTCGCCACGCCGTGTCGGTCCATTGGAATGCGGCGGGATCCACCACCCTGGTGGGGCCGTGCACGCCCTGGGGCCGCCACCGGCTCACCGGATCGGGCCGCTCGACTCTTCCGTCCAGGCGATAGCCGTAGTCGGTGCCCGGCGGAACCCGACGGATGATCCCGCTGTGCACGCCTCCCTCGTCGCCTGCCAGCGGATGAGATTCCGACTGCCCGTCCCGGTTGAGCACCACCTCGACCAGCCGGGCATTCGGCGCCCAGACGGAAAACAGGGTCCCACCGTCGGGAAGGGGCATTGCGCCCCGCTCGAGCGAGCGCACCGCCGGTGCCTCGGCCATGGAGGATTACTCGGGTGAGTACGCGAGCAGCACCGCCCCGAGGGGAGGGAGCCCGAGACGGATGGAGGCGGGCTGATTCTGCCAGGCGACCCGCTCGGCTCGAAGCTCGGGCACGAGGCCGAAGCCGCCGCCGCCATACCTGGGATCGTCGCTGGAGAGCACCATCGTGTAGCGGCCGGTGCTGGGGGCCCCGCTCCGGTAGTCCGGCCGCGGCACCGGGGTGAGGTTGAGCAGCACCAGCAGGAGCCGCTCCCCGTCGCGCCGGAAGTACGAGTATATCGAGTGATCGCGGTCGTCGGCGTCGAGCCACTGGAAGCCGGCCAGATCGGGGTCCGCCCGCCACAGCTCCGAGTGGGTCCGGTACACGGCGCCCAGGTCCGCCAGGAACCGGAGCAATCCGGCGTGCAGTGGCTCCTTCTCCAGGTGCCAGTCCAGGCTGCTGTCGTGATTCCATTCCCGCCGCATCCCGATCTCGCCGCCCATGAAGAGCAGCGGCTTGCCGGGCCGGGTGTACTGGTAGGCAAGCAACGCGCGGAGATTGGCGAACCGCTGCCAGTCGTCACCGGGCATCTTCTCCAGCAGCGTCCGCTTGCCGTGCACCACCTCGTCGTGCGACAGGGGCATGATGAAGTGCTCGCTGTACTCGTACATCATCCCGAAGGTGAGCAGCTCGTGGTGATAGCGGCGATGGATCGGGTCCATGGCGAAGTAGTCGAGCGTGTCGTGCATCCAGCCCATGTTCCACTTGAAGGTGAAGCCCAGGCCGCCTTCGGGAACCGGACCGGTCACCCGGGGCCACGAGGTGGACTCCTCGGCCACGGTGAAGCAGCCGGGGTGCTCCTCGCCCAGCGTCGTGTTGAGCAGCTTGATGAACTCCACCGCCTCGAGGTCCTCGCGTCCGCCGTAGCGGTTCGGCACCCACTCGCCCTCGCCGCGGCTGTAGTCGAGGTAGAGCATCGAGGCCACCGCATCGACGCGGAGGCCGTCGACGTGGAATTCCTCCAGCCAGTAGAGCGCGTTGGCGATGAGGAAATTCCGTACCTCTCGCCGGCCGTAATTGAAGATCAGGGTACCCCATTCGGGATGCTCGCCGCGGCGCGGATCCTCGTGCTCGTACAGCGCGGTGCCGTCGAACAGCCGCAGGGCGAAATCGTCCTTGGGGAAATGCGCCGGAACCCAATCCATGATCACGCCGATGCCCGCGCGATGACACGCGTCGATCAGGTAGCGCAGATCGTCCGGGGTGCCGTAGCGGGCGGTCGGCGCGAAGTACGCGCTCACCTGGTAGCCCCATGATCCGGTGAACGGGTGCTCCGCGAGCGGCATGAACTCCACGTGGCTGAAGCCGAGCCGCTTGACGTGGTCGATGAGCCGGGGGGCGATCTCCCGGTAGGTGAGCGGCCGGTTCCCTTCCTCGACCACGCGGGCCCAGGAGCCGAGGTGCACCTCGTACACGGCGAGCGGCGACCGGCGCAGATCCCGGCTCGGCCGGCTCGCCATCCACTCCGCGTCTCCCCACTGGTAGGATGAGGCCGCGACCCGCGACGCGGTGCCCGGCGGCAGCTCCATCGCCTGGCCGAAGGGATCGGCCTTGACGCGCAGCTCGCCGCGAGGGCCAAGGATGCGGTACTTGTAGAGCGCTCCCGCCGAGACCCCCGGTACGAACAGCTCGTAGATGCCGGAGGAGCCGAGCCGCCGCATGGGCAGCCGCCGGTCGTCCCAGCGGGAGAAGTCCCCCAGCAGGCTCACGCCCTGGGCGTTGGGCGCCCACACCGCGAAGGCCACCCCGTCCACGCCATCGAGCTGTCGTGGGTGCGCGCCCAACACCTGCCAGAGGCGGCGGTGCGTGCCTTCGGAGATGAGGTAGATGTCCATCTCCCCCAGCGAGGGCAGGAAACGATAGGGATCGTCCTGCTCCCAGACTCCGCCGCCGGGGAAATGGAATCGCAGCCTGTAGCGGAGCGGCAACTTCCGGCCCGTGAGAACCGCCCCGAATACACCGGGCACGCCGAGCGACGCCATCGCGACGTCGGGACCACCCTCCACCACGCATTCGGCGCCGGCCGCGTCGGGATGATAGGCCCGGACGACCACGCCGCCCTTGACCGGATGCGCGCCGAGCAGCCGGTGCGGATCGGCATGCGTGCCGGCGGCGAGGTGGGCCAGCTCGGTGGGATCGGCCGCGGCGGACGGCGTGGCGGCGGCCCGACTCATCTGGACCCGGCCCCCACCGGCCGCTCCGCCTCCGCGTGGAGACGGCTGCGGATGCCCTCGAGCGGAATGCCCACCCATTCCGGCCGGTTGTTCAGCTCGTAGCGCAGCTCGTAGATCGCCTTGTCCAGCAGATAGAAATCGAGCATGGCAGCGAACCCATCCTGACCCTTCGGCAGGTACGTCGCGTCACCCGCGGCTTCGAAATAGCCCCGCAGGAAGCTGGCGGAGGCCCACCGCGTCCAGAGCCGGGCCCAGGGCATCAGGGCCGGTACGTCTTCGGTGCGCATGGGGCCGTGTCGCACCGAGAAGGCCGCGGCGTATTCGAACGAGCGGATCATCCCGGCCAGGTCACGCAGGGGGGAGCGCTTGTAGCGCCGCTCGCTGAGGCTCCGGCTGGGCTCGCCCTCCAGGTCGACGATGACGAAATCCTTCCCGGTGAAGAGCACCTGGCCGAGATGATAGTCGCCATGGATCCTGAACCGGGACATCGGAATCTTGCGCTCCATGATGGCCCGGGCGTGCTTGAGCAGCGTGTCCTCCAGCGCGACCACCCCGCGCGCCTCGTCCCGCAACGTCTCCGGCAAGGTGGGGATCCGGCGGCGCAGCAGGTCGAAGGTGGTGCGGGCGCTGGAGCGGAGCGACTGGTAGATCGAGCGGCGGTAGAGACCGGTGAAGGGCTCCGGGGCGAACGCGGGATTCTCCCGGTCGGCCGCCAGCGCGAGATGGAACTCGCCGGTCCGGCGCCCGAGCAGACGGGCCTGGGTCATGTAGCCGCCGGCCGCTTCCTCCAGTACCACCGGCGGATCGAGCCGCGCGAGGTCGAGAATCGAGACCCGGGCGAGCTCCGCCTCGGTCGGCTGAGTGGACGAGACCAGCGCGCGCTCGAAGAAGCGGCTCAGGGCATTGAGCGTGAAGGTCCAGGCGTCGCCCTCGCTGGGCACGAACTGATGCAGCACACCGAGCGTGATCGGCTCCGCGTTGCGGGTGCGGAGCTCGAGCCCGCCGGCCAGCAGCGGGACCCGCCGGAAGTCGGTGCGATCGGTGAGATACCGGCCCAGCTCCAGGTCCGGATTGAGTCCCGGCTCCGCCTTGCGAAACAGCTTGAACAGCAGCCGATCGCCGAGGTTGACCGAAGTGTTGGACTGCTCGCCGCGGAGCACCGTGGCCCGGAGCGTCTGGTCCGGGCCCCGCACATCGGCGAAGGCACTGGTGCGGGTCCCGACCAATTCGCCGCGGGGTGCGCGCCAGTGCTTCTTCCGGCCCATGCCGTCCACCAGGGTATTCAAGAACTCGTCGTCGGCCATGGCATCGTAGAGCACCCCGCCGCCCTCGCGCGAGAGGACGATGGAGTTCGGCGCCGTGACCGAGAGCTCGCGCGCGCGGTCGCCGTCGGCGTAAGCGAGGGGCAGCACGTAGACCTCGGTATCGGCATCGAGGTAGCGAACCTCCACCAGCGACAGGAGCACGTCCCGGGACCCCACCGGAATGGGGATCGCCCGCACCACGGTGGTCGAGGTGATCTGACGGGCCTTGCCACGGAACCATCGGCTCCCGCGGAGGTAGGTCGGCAGCACCGCCTCCAGCACATCCCGCTCGTCGCCCCGCACCAGCTCCGCCCAATTGCCGGTGAAGCTCACCGCCGGAGCCCTGAACTCCCGAGTCTCCCCCCGGGAGCCCGAAGCCACCGCGGGAAGCAGGAACCAGTAGAATGCGTAGGGGCTCAGCGTCACGAGGTACGGCGTGGCCCCGATCTGGGGAAACGGTGTGCGGCCGAACATCTCGACCGGCGTGACGCCCTGCATGTCGGCGAGGTCCAGTTCTACGGCCTGGGCATAGCGCGACAGGTTGGCCACCACCAGGATCCGCTCGTCCTCGTATTCCCGGATGAACGTGAGCACCCGTCCGTTGTCGGGCAGCAGAAAGCGCAGCGTGCCGCGTCCGAACGCCCGATACTGCCGCCGCAGTCCGATGATGTGCTTCATCCACCACAGCAGCGAGTGAGGATTGTTCTGCTGGGCGTCGACGTTCAGCGCCTCGTAATGGTACTCGGGGTCGATGATGACCGGGCTGTACAGCTTCTGCGGGTTGGCCTGGGAAAACCCTGCGTTCCGGTCCGGGCTCCACTGCATCGGCGTGCGGACGCCGTTCCGGTCGCCGAGATAGATGTTGTCGCCCATCCCGATCTCGTCACCGTAGTACACCACCGGCGTCCCAGGCAGCGAGAAGAGCAGCGCGTTCATCAGCTCGATCCGGCGGCGGTCGTTGCCCATCAGGGGAGCCAGCCGGCGGCGGATGCCGAGATTGATGCGGGCCTGCGGGTCCCGGGCGTACATCCGGTACATGTAGTCCCGGTCTTCGTCGGTCACCATCTCCAGCGTCAGCTCGTCGTGGTTGCGCAGGAACACCGCCCACTGGGCGGTCTCCGGAATGGGCGGTGTCTGCTGAAGGATGTCCACCACCGGAAAGCGGTCCTCCATCTGAACCGCCATGAAGAGCCGCGGCATCACCGGAAAGTGGAAGGCCATGTGACACTCGTCCCCGGCGCCGAAGTACGCCACCGCGTCCTCGGGCCACTGGTTGGCCTCGGCGAGCAGCATCCGGTTGCTGTACTTGGCGTCGAGCCGGCGACGCAACTCCTTCAGGAAGGCGTGGGTCTCCGGCAGGTTCTCGCAGCTGGTGCCCTCCCGCTCGTAGAGATAGGGCACCGCGTCGAGCCGAAGCCCGTCCACGCCCATCTTGAGCCAGAAATCGAGGGCGGCGAATGTGGCCTTCCGGACCGTGGGATTGTCGAAGTTGAGATCGGGCTGGTGCGAATAGAAGCGATGCCAGTAGTACGCGCCCGCCTCGGCGTCCCAGGTCCAGTTGGAGCGCTCGAAGTCCTTGAAGATGATGCGCGCATCGGTGTAGCGGTCGACGGTGGGGCTCCACACGTAGAAATCGCGGGCCCTCGACCCCGGCCGGGCCCGGCGCGCACGCTGGAACCACGGGTGCTGGTCCGAGGTGTGGTTGATCACCAGCTCGGTGATCACCTTGAGGTCGCGCTTGTGGGCCTCGCGCAGGAACGCCCTGAAGTCCTGGAGCGTGCCGTACGAGGGATTCACGTCGTTGTAGTCGGCTATGTCGTAGCCGTCGTCCTTGAGCGGACTGGGGTAGAACGGCAGGAGCCACACCGCGGTCACACCCAGATCCTTCAGATAGTCGAGCTTCTCGGTCAGCCCGGCGAAGTCGCCGATGCCGTCCGCGTCGCTGTCCCGGAAGGCTCTGATGTGCAGCTGATAGATGATGGCGTCGCGGTACCAGCCGGACTCGTCGGTCATCCGCTTCCTCCGTCACCGCGCACGATTCGCCAGATGTAGCCCGCCCGCTCGGCGGGATCGAACCGAACCCGCTGCCGCTGCCCCGACCACCGTGCCCGCTCGCCCGTCAACAGGTCCTCCACGTCGTAGCCCTCGCTCTCGCCGAGGCCGAGCCCAGCGATCGGCACCTCCAGCTCCGCCTCGACCGGCTCGCGGGGATCCAGGGAGACCGCGCACAGGAGGTCGCGGCCCCAGGCGGCCTTGAGGTACAGCAGCACCTCCGGATGGCCGCTCTCATGGAAGCTCAGGTTGGTGAGCCGCTGCAGGGCGGGTTCGCTCCGGCGGATCAGATTGAGCCGGGTGATCTCGGGATCGAGGCTCGTCGGCGCGCTCCAGTCCCGCACCCGGACCTGATACTTCTCGGAATCGAGATACTCCTCGCTGCCCTCGCGCACCGGCACGTTCTCGGCCAGCTCGAAGCCGCTGTAGATGCCGTAGAGCGGCGAGAGGGTGCCGGCGAGAAGCAGCCGCGTCCGGAACGCCGGACGTCCGCCGTGCTGGAGGTATTCGTGGAGGATGTCGGGCGTATTGGCGAAGAAGTTGCCCCGGAAGTAGTCCGCCATCTCCGGCGCGGCGAGCTCGGTCAAATACTCCGTCAGCTCCACCGCATTGTTCCGCCAGGTGAAATAGGTATACGACTGGGTGAAGCCGAGCCGGGCGAGCGCCTGCATCCGCTTGGGCCGGGTGAAGGCCTCGGCGAGGAACACCGTATCGGGATGTTCCCGCTGCACCTCCGCGATCACCCACTCCCAGAACGCGAACGGCTTGGTGTGCGGATTGTCCACCCGGAAGGTGCGCACGCCCTGCGCGATCCAGAACAGGAAGATGTCGCGGCACGCGTCCCACAGCTCCTGGCGCCGGTCGCACCAGAAGTTGATGGGGTAGATGTCCTCGTACTTCTTGGGCGGATTCTCGGCGTACTTGATGGTTCCGTCGGGCCGGATGAAGAACCAGTCGGGATGCTCCCGCACCCAGGGATGGTCGGGCGAGCATTGCAGCGCGTAGTCCAGCGCCACCTCCAGGCCCAGCGACCGGGCGGTCTCCACGAAGCGGCGAAAGTCCGCCAGAGTCCCGAGGTCGGGGTGCACGGCGGTGTGGCCGCCGTCCTCGTTGCCGATGGCCCACGGGCTCCCCGGGTCCCCCTTCCTCGCCACCAGCGCGTTGTTGGGTCCCTTGCGATGGGTTCGGCCGATGGGATGGATCGGCGGAAGGTAGACGACATCGAAGCCCAGAGACGCGATCCGGGACAGGGCTCGCTCCGCATCGCGAAAGGTGCCGTGCTTCGCGGGATCGGACGTCGCGGACCGGGGAAAGAACTCGTACCAGGCGGCGAAGCCCGCCTCACGGCGGTCCGCGCGGATCGGAAACTCGCTCTCGGCCCGGGTGAGACCGTAGGGCTGGCCGTAGGCGAGCATGAGCGCCTGAAGCTCGGGCGAGAGCCCGGCCTCGACCCGGGTGTTGCGGTCGGCGGAGGGATCCCCCAGGAACGTGGCGAAGTGGGCCAGCCGGTGGTGATCGTCGCCGCGAGCGTGGGGCTCCGCTTCCCGCACCAGGTCGGCGCCCTCCAGCAGCTCGGAGCCGACGTCCTGTCCCGCCTCGACCTTCTTCTCCAGGGCGACGCGCCAGGTGGCGAAGCGGTCGATCCACCCTTCGACCGTGATGCGCCACTCGCCCACCCGATCGAGCGTGAGCGAGCCGGACCAGCGGTCCTCCTCGAAGGAGTAGACCATCGGCACCGACGACGGGCGACGCTCTCCCGGCGGCAGGTAAAGCGCCCGCGCGGCGAGCACGTCGTGCCCGTCGGTGAAGATGTCGGCCCCGATGCGCAGCTCGTCGCCCACCAGGCGCTTGACCGCATACCGCCCGCCTTGCACGGCGGGCGCGATGCCACTCACGACCAGATGGGGGAGCGGACGATCCGGATCGCGTTCGACCGCACGTGCCGGTTCCATAAAAACCAACGTAAGGCGGTCCGGTGCGCATCACTACCCCCTCGATGCGGCGCCGCGGGTGACCACCATCACATCGTCATCGGCAGCGTTATCGGCGGCGCAGTGAGCGGATGCGGGTGAGGAAGAGGAGCACCACCAGCAGGGTGACCACCGTCCAGGCCGCGGTGTACCCGATCCGGGCGGCGTCGCCAACGTCGCTCAGACGGAAGAGGAAATACATGGCGATGAAGAGCGCGTCCACCACGACTACGGCCGCGACCAGCAGCAGCAACTGCCGCTTCACCGCGCCGGCGCTTCGGAGCCGGGCCGCAGCAGGGTGGCGCACCAGTCCACCTCGATCTCCAGTCGCTCGATCTCGGCGCGCTGCTCGGCCGTGCATTCGAGGAGGTCGCGCCCGCCGGTGGTGGCCTGCAGCGTCCTGACGACCTCTCGCAGACCCGCCAGTTCGTAGCTGAGCAGCTGGTGATAGCGGGCGGCCGCCTCCGGCCTGGTCGGGGCCAGGCGCCGCAGCTCGGCCTTCCGGTCCAGCGTGTGCTCGATCGAGTGCCGCGCCGCGTAGTCCTCCATCAGGATGCGGGGACGGCGGCGCTCGATGGGAGGATCGAGGAAGGTCAGTCGGCGACGGTGGTGACTGCGGAGATCATCCAGCGTCTTCAGGAGGCTGCGGAGGAGCGGCATCACGTCGGTCCCTCACACAATTGGGGCTGCGTGGTGATCCGTTCGCCAATGCAGGGCAGTGGTGCTACCGTGCCAGTGCTACTTGTTGTCCTGCCAGATGGAGCGGAGATAAAGCGACCCCGCCAGCAACATCAGCCCGGCGATGATCGAGCCCGGCCCACCGTAGTTCTCGAAGCTGAATGGGACGCCGAACGGGCCGGAGGCGCCCCGGACGACCGCGAGCACGCCCAGCGCGATGCCGCCGAGTCCGAGCAGGGCGAGCAGGAGGAACAGATGCCGCATCGAATCTCCAGATGGGTGAGGGAACGGCCGTGGTATACGAAACTCTGGAGGCGCCCGTCCGGCAAGCCCACCGGGGATCTCGGTCGACTCAGGCGTTGTAGATCGGCCCGCCCGAGGCTCGATAGAGTTCCAGCACCGCCGCGGCCTCCGGCCGCAGCACGCCCCTCGCGGTCCGCACGCCCCTCTGCTCCAGGTAGGCCCAGCTCTCCGCGAAAACCGGCCCCTCGTCGAAGCCGACAGCAGTGGCGTCCTCCCTCGCCGCCCCGCAGACCAATCCGGTGACTCCGCTCCAGAGCGTGGCGCCGAGGCACATGGCGCAGGGTTCGCACGAGCTCACCAGGACATACGACTCGTCCCCGCCCACGCCGAGCGCGTAGGTCCCGAGCCTGGCCTGTGCCAACATGATGGCCAGGGTTTCGGCATGCAGCACCGAGTTGCCGAGTCGGGTCACGCTGTTGACCCCCGCGGCGACCAGGCGGCCGCCGCTCGCGGCGAACACTCCGGCGCCGAACGGTCCCCCGGTGCCTCGCAATACGTTCTGGCGGGCCAGCTCGATCACCACGCGCATTCGGTCTTCGTCGGAGCGATACGCCGCCAGCCAGTCCACGGCCGTACCGAGCCAGTCGGGAGCTTCGATGACCAGCTTGGGCGGGGGCGTCATGTCAGCTCGAATGATCGTGAATGACCCGCCATCCTTCGGCCCGCCGCTCCCAGATGGTCGAGAACCAGCCGCTATGCTCCGGCTGCCCCCCGCCGTCGAGGACGAAACGACCGACCACGAGCGCGTGGTCGTCACCCAGCGGCCGAATGGTGACCTGCTCGAAGCGCAGCTGCTGGATCGGCTTTCCATCCTTGAAGAAGCTGCGGCGCAGGGCGTCGGCCGTCTTGGCCTTTCCTACGATGGGACCCTTGCGGGTCATAAAGGAGATGGAGTCGGCGTTATCGGCCAGATGGCCGTCCAAGTCCCCCCGGTTCCACGCGGTGGTCGATTCATCGAGCAAGGCTTGAATCTCTCCCCGGGTTGCGCCAGGCCCCTGCGCCCCAGCACCACCGGCACCAAGCACCAGCACCGCCGCGAGCGCGACAGCCGTCATCGACCACGTCATCGTCATTCTCCGTTGGAGTTTGCCGTCCGACCGCGAACGGACCGCCCTACGCGGCATCGGTCGCACCGGATTCAGCCCTTCGGGATGCCGGCCCGGATGCGGGTGCCGTCGCCGAACGGAGACCAGTTCGCCGGGTGGGATCGTAGGCGCGCACCGGGAGAAATGCCACCCAAACGTGCAGGACCGTGCAGCGTGACACGAGCGCGGCGCACGGAATTTGCCCCTCGCCCATCCGACGTCGCGCATCCGTGGCAGCGCTCGGTCCACTCCTGCTTTCCATCGAGGGTTGCATGCGCCTGGCCCTGGCCTTTCTCGCATTCGCCCTTGCAGCCTGCGGCAGCACCGGGAATCCGGCCGGACCGGACGGCGATTCACCACCCCCGGGCAATCCGCCCGATCCCGCGCCTCCCGGGCCGCTGCCGAGCCTCGGCGGCTGCCAGATTTTTCCGGCGGACAACGCGTGGAACCGCGATGTGACCGCGGAGCCGGTGCATCCCGGCTCAGCCGCGCTGCTGGCGGAGATGGCTCCGGACAACTCCATCCACCTGGACCTGGGAACCACCGAGGAATACTACGGTATCCCCTATACCATCGTACCAGCCGATCAACCGCTCGTTCCGATCACTTTCGGCACCGGTGGCTACGACTACTCCGACGAGAGCGACCCCGGTCCGATGCCGATCCCGCTCGATGCGCACATCGAAGGTGGAAGCACCGACGATCCCGACCCCGCCTCCGGCGATCGCCACGTCCTGGTCCTGCGCCAGGGCGACTGCCGGCTCTTCGAGCTGTTCAACACCGTTCGCACCGAATCGGGGTTTCAGGTGAGCTCGTCCGCGACCTGGGACCTCACCACCAACGACACCAGGCCTTCGGGGTGGACCTCCGCCGACGCCGCGGGTCTCCCCATTCTGCCGGGTCTGCTCAAGTACGAGGAGGTTGCGGAGGATCGGCTGCACCACGCGCTTCGGTTCACCATCCCCCGGGTGCGCCGCGCCTACACCGCGCCGGCGAGCCACTGCGGGCAGTACGACGACGCCGCGCTTCCCCCGTACGGGACCAGGGTGCGGCTCAGGCAGGACTTTCCGCTCGAGGACTACAGCGGCGACGCGCTGGTCATCCTCACGGCGATGAAGCGCTATGGGTTGATCCTGGCCGACCAGGGGAGCGCCTGGTACGTGACCGGGACGGCCAACCCGGCCTGGGAGGATGCACTGGATCAGCTGCGGGAGATGCGGGTACGCGGAAGCGACTTCGAGGTGCTGGCGTCAGGCCCCGTCACGGTCTGCTGAGCGCTGGAGCGCGAGGACCAGCAGGACCGCGCCGCAAGTGATCCCGACGTCGGCGACATTGAACGTCCAGAACCGCAGATCGCCGATGCCCACATCGATGAAATCCACCACCCCCCTGGGCGACCGCAATCGGTCGAGCAGATTGCCGAGCGCCCCCGCGGCGATCAGCGCGAGGCCGGCGGCCGCGAGGCCGTCTCCGGCGGCCGTCCGGCGATACATGTATCCCAGGATCGCCAGCGCGCCGAGCGCGAGCATGGAGAAGCCCAGGCGGGAATGGGCGCCGAGGCTGATGCTCATGGCGGCGCCGGGATTGTAGGCGAGGGTGAGTCTGACCAGCTCGCCGAACAGCTCGTGGGGCACGTGCGCGGGGACCAGGTGGGTCTCCGCGGCTCGCTTGGTCGCGCAGTCGGCCAGCAGCAGGAGCAGGAACAGCGGCCAGAAGCGCCGTGCCTTCGGGGTCCAGGACATCACGGTCGCGCGGGCCTCAGTCCGGGACCGGGCGAGCGGACGGCAGCTCGGCGACCCGGAGCGCATCGACGCCGCGCCGATCCCGGGTGACGAGCCGGCGGTGATAGTCCACCTGGCCCAGGTGATAGGTGAAATGCGACACGAGATGGATCAGGTACTCCCCCGTCGTCACCCGCATGCCGCCGACGATCTCCGGAAAGTCCTGCCGGACGGCGGCGTCGCCGATCTTCTTCGCGGCGGCCCGGACGGCCCTGCGTGCGGCCTCGATGTGTCCCAAGAGTGCGGCGCGCGACACACCGCGTGCGGAGAACTCGGCGGGGCGGTCGCGCACGTATCCGGTGCCCCCGAGTTGGGCGCCGAAGAAGTGTTGAATGTTGCCCGTCAAATGAAGCACGAGGGTGCCCGCGGAGTTCGGCGCGCCTTCCGGCAGATGCCAGAGGGCATCGTCGTCCGGGTAGGCCTCCACCTCACGGCCGAGCGTCTGGAGATCGCGGTCCAGGATCGCGGCCACCGCCTCTACCAACATTGCCGTACCCTCCTCATCGGCCCGCCCTCACGCTGATCGGCCACTCGATTCGTCGCGACAACGCCGCGTCCCCCCACAGGGGCGCCACCCGGTCGGCCAGCTCGGACATCGGATCGATACCGCTCAGCTGCCGGCACCTGGCCACCGCCGACCAGGTCCCGATGTAGCCGAGCAGCTGGTCGAGCGTCCACTCGGCCGACATCGGCGGCACCTGGAGGGCGACCTCCTCGAAGGGGAATCGGAGCGTGCGATAGCCGGTCTCCACCCAGCGCCGCTGCGGGTGCCAATAGGGCCCGATCACTCGGTGATAGAAGTCGTGAACGACTGCATCGAGCCGCCCGCCATCGATCCGCTGATTTCCATAAGTCCACACCACCAGCAAGCCACCGGGCCGAAGCACGCGCCTGGCCTCCGCGTAGAACTCCGCGAGCTCGAGCCAGTGCAGCGCCTGCGCGACCGTGACCATGCAGACGGAGTTGGAGGGGAGCGGCACCGCTTCCGCACGGGCGACCAGGTAGCGGGCTCGCTCGTGACGCTCTGCCGCAGCCACCTGTTCCCGGCTGGCGTCGCTCGCCAGTACCACGGCGAAGTGCCGCGCCAGCCCCCGAACCGCCTGACCGGTCCCCGTCGCGCAGTCCCACACCGCCTCGTGGGACAGGCTGGCGGCGGCGATCGCGTCAAACAGACCGTCCGGATACTGCGGGCGGTACCTCGCGTACCCGGTCGAGAGCCGGGAGAAGAGCGCTTCGCTCAGGCGCGAGGGGCCGAGGGCGGCGCCACGACCTGAAGATCCACCGCCTCGCGCGGCACCTCGACCGCGCGGAGCAGCAGCTTCACCAGGCGCGCGGTGCCTGTGGTTCTGACCTGGATGCCGATGCACCGGCGGCCGGCATCGAGCGAGACCTGATCCGTGCCCGGAATGTCGAGGGCGGCCCGCGCCCGGGGGAGCATCTCCTCGAGGGCGGCAACGTCGGTGCGGCCGTCACACGGCTTCACGGCGCCATCGAGACCTGCGATGAATGCGACACCGGCGACTGCGGTGGACGCGAGAGCGGTCGTGCGGAGCATGAGATTCTCCGGCTGAGGTTCCTCAACTTACCTCGCGCGGCGCAGTCCCTCCAGCACCTGCTCGGCCTGCCAGAGATGGCGCTCCTGGTGACGCGGCAGAATGGTGAGGCAGGAGAACAGGCTGTAGCGCAGGCGGGCGTCGAACGGGGAGGTGATCCAGATGCGACTGAGCGGAAGCCCGTCGGCGTCTCGCACCGAGCGCACCTGCTCGGCCTGGAGGCGATCGAAGTCGTCGAGCGTGCGCGCCCGCGGCGCGTCACCTGAGGGAACGAACGGGGCCGTGGTGCGGATTCGATACCGTACCGGCGGACCCCCGGTGCGCCAGAGCAGCCACCCGACCGGGTCGCGGCGAAGGCGTACGGCCGTCGTGCCTCCGAGCGCTCTCCCCTCAGCGATCCCCTGACGGATCAAAGGGAGGAACCGCTCAGCCGTGAGGTTGAGATGCGCGACGCACTCGCCGACGGACCAGCGGGCGGGATCGTGTCGTTCGGCCCACAGCGACTCGGGCACCTGGGCCGCAAGCCGGTGCAACCGCTCCTGAGCGGCGTCGAATTCATCCACCACGACCTGCAACTGTCGGTGCACGGCTACTGACGGAGCCCGCAGTGGCAGCGGGCGGCACCGAGCCCGGAAACGACTTTCATTGCGACAAGCAAACCCTTCATTTGCAAGATCTTACCTAGTATGCAAGAGAAGCGGCTTCAGGTGGTCGCCAGACATTCGATCTCGACCCGCGCACCGAGCGCCAGTCCGCTCGTGACGTAGACCCGATTCACGGCGCCCCAATCACCCATGTCCGCCAACATGACCAGGGACTTCACCACGCGGTTTCATCGACGATCCGTTCCCCTCCAGCACCGCACGGATGTTCTCCATCGCCTGACGTGTCTCCGGGGCGATGCCGCCAGCCACGAGATTCCCGGTGCTGTCGGTTCCGAGCTGACCGGAGAGGTAGAGCATCTCGCCGACCCGTACCGCGGAGAAAGGGAGCGCGGAGCTTCCCGCATCGGAATCAATGTCGGCTCCCGCGACGGCGAGCGAGCGAATCTCAGCATGGTGCTCCTGGCTGGCGGGGACATCTCGTGCGAGCGGCGCCCTAGGACGAACAGCGAGTGACATCGACCTCCAGCACCGGAGACATCTGAATCAGCCGATCCGCGACCGACCGATCTCCCGCGCTGCCGGGCACCGACAGATACCAGGCACCCGGAGCATGAGCGCTGGGCCCCTGCACCGTGCCGCCCACCTTGCCGGCGACCGCCGCGCGCTCGGCCGCGGTCGAGGTCGGCCGGAACTTCACCAGCACCAGGTCGGGAGCAGCGCCACCCGTTTCACCGCACGCCGCACCGAGAAGGCTGTCCCCTGGTGGAGGGGGACTGACCGCCGACGCTGCCCTCCGGGCACTGTCGCCCACCACGCTGTCGGCGACCACCGTGTCGCCCGGCACACTATCGCCCGGCACACTGTCGCGCGGCATACTGTCCCGCGGCACACTATCGCGCGGCACACTATCGCGCGCCACGCTGTCGGAGGCCGCGGCGCCTCGAGGTGCGGCGGAATCGGCCCGCACGATCCCCTCGCTCTGCGCCGAGCCCAGGGCCGGTGTGAGCATGGCCACAAGTACGATGGCCGCCGCCAGGCTATTCTTGCGCAGATATGGTCGAGGCTCACTCACTCGAGGTGTCATCATGTACTCGCTCCTTCGCGCTTCCATGCTCGGCCTGTCGCTCGCGATCGCCGCCTGCGGCGGGAAGTCCGGTGGCGGGGATCCGGCTCCCGATTCCAGTACCAGGGTCCGGATCGAGAACCGGTCGTCGTACGATATGGACATCTTCCTCCGCCGCACCTTCGACGGGCCCACCCGGGTCGGCTTCGCGCCGGCCTCGGAGACGGTCGTGATCCCGCTGGCACGCGCCCTCACGGCGGGTTCGGCGGCATTCCGTCTCGAGGCTCGTCCGGTCCGGCGCGCCGGGAGCAACGTATTCAGCGATCCGTTCCCCGCCGAAGCCGGCGAGGAGATCTTCTGGTCCATCCCTCCCCAGTAGCATCATTCCAGCACGACGGCGGTACCGCTGGCGCTGACCATGAGCATCCCTCCGCCGGACCCGACCTGAATGGTCTCATAGTCCAGGTCCACCGACAGCACCGCGTTGGCGCCGAGCTCGTCGGCCTGTTGCTCCATCTCCTCCAGCGCGATCGCCTTCGCCTTGCGCAGCTCCTCCTCGTACGCGGCGGAGCGCCCACCGACGATGTCGCGGATGCCGGCGAAGAAATCCCGGAAGATGTTGGCGCCGAGGATGGCCTCGCCGGTGACGATGCCGAGATACCGGGTGACCCGCCGCCCCTCGACGGTGGGTGTGGTGACCGACAGCATGCTGCCTCCAGCCCGAAGGGTGTCAGCCGGGTAAGCCTTCCGTGATCACCAACTGGGTGTCCGCGCACGACTGTCGCAACGCCTTGGCCGGTGCGTATTCAGGCGACGCCCACCAGGCGCGCGCCCGCTCCAGATCCGGAAACTCCAGGATGACCAGCCGCGACGGCGACCAGCCCCCTTCGCGCACATCCACCGGCGCGCCACGCGCGGCGTAGCGGCCGCCGTAGGCGGAAACGGTCGGGGACGCGAGGCGCTTGTACTCCTCGTAGCGGACCGGGTCGCGGATGGTGATGTTGACGACGACATAGGCGGGCATGGGGTCTCCTCTCTGCGTGGAGGTCATCGAGTCTCCGTCCGTCGCCGGATGGTGAACCGGCACGCGCCGGTGCTGTCCGGCAGCACGGGATACTCGACTCCCAGCTGATCCAGATAGGTCCGGTGGCGCCTGGCGTCGTAGTAGTAGGCGCGCATGCCCGGCCGGTACCGCTCCAGGATCTCGCGGTTGAGCTCGATCGGCGGCTGGTCGTCCGGCCGGATCAGCGGCTGGTACTTCACCGATTTCGTCTGCACCTCTTGGAAATAGCCGCGCGCGCTGTCCACCAGCGCCGGACGGAGCAGGAGGTCGAGGAGTGTCATCGCGGCCGCCTTGGCGCCGACCAGCGATCCCTTGTGGGCGATGGGTGTCGCCATGGCCATCGCGCTCGACCAGTGATGACCCGGCAGTCCGTCCACATTCGCCGGATAGTGCAGCACCACGGTGGGCACCGTCCAGGAGACATCGCCGATGTCGTCCGACGGACCGCCCAGGTTCCGCGCCGGGGACACCGGGGGATCGATGGAATCCACCGTCGTCTTGAGCCCCGACTCCCTCTGCCCCGCCGTGCGCTGGACTGCACGGGCAAAGGCCTGGTCCTCGGCGGTCCAAACCGGCATGCCCACCCGGTCGATGTTCCGGGCCAGCGCCTCTGCCACTGGCCGATTGTAGTGCCGGGGCCACGCCGCTCCGAGCACCCTGGTGGGAAGCCGCGTAGTTCCGGTCATGAGAGCGGCACCGTCCGCTACCGAATCGGCCACGGCCCAGAGGCCCTTGATGCCCGGATAGTCCAGCTCGCGGAGGTAATACCATACCGACGCGGTCTCCGGTACCACGTTGGGCTGATCGCCGCCGTCCACGACGACGGAGTGCGATCGCTGCTTGAGCGGCAGATGCTCGCGCCGGAAGTTCCACCCGATGTCCATCAGCTCCACCGCATCCAGGGCGCTGCGACCCAGCCACGGCCGCCCCCCCGCATGCGCGGCCTTTCCGCGGAATTGATAGAGGACGGACACGAGGCCCGATCCCCAGGCCGCGCCCCACGAGGTGCCGAACTCGGTTCCCACGTGACTGAACAGGACCACGTCCACGTCGCGGAAGACACCGGCGCGCACCAGAAAGGGCTTCCCCGCGACTTGCTCTTCCGCCACACCCGGCCAAAGCACCAGGGTGCCAGGAAGCTTGTCGCGCTCCATGATCCGCTTGACCGCGAACGCAGCGCCCAGATTGACCGCCTGCCCCGAGTTGTGCCCCTCCCCGTGACCCGGCGCGCCGGGCACGAGCGGCAACCGGCAGGCGACGCCCGGCACTTGCGAAGCCTGGGGAATCGCGTCGATATCGGATCCGAGCGCAATCACCGGTGCGCCGCTGCCCCAGCGAGCGACCCAGGCGGTGGGGATCCCCGCGATTCCAGTATCGACCGCAAATCCCTCCCGCCGGAGCAGCGCGACCAGATAGCGCGAGGTCTCCACCTCCTGAAAGCCGAGCTCACCGAAGCTGAAGATCTGGTCCACCACCTGCTGCACCAGGGCCGCGCGTGCATCGACCTCCCTGGCGGCCGTGGCCTTGAGCGCGTCGAGACGGACCTCGACGCCCGCCCGCTCGCGCCGCTGTGCCCACAGCGACGGCGTCGCGATCGAGCCGAGGAGCGCGGCGAGCAGAGCGCCGGTCACGAAGCCGGAGAGGTGGCGCATGGACGAGTACGGTGAGGAAGGCGGCGGTGCGACCGGTATCGGGGAGAGTCTCAGCGAGCGGGACTCGTCCCGTGATCGGCGCGCCGCCGGAAGTGCAGCCGGGCCAGCTCGCTGACGGCCAGTATGCGCTGCTCGTCATCGCGCGAGCGCCCGCGTCCCGAGCGCCAGAGCCAGCCTTCGGTGGCGCAGCGCACCATGGTGCCGGCGACTTCGGCGGCGGACTCCCTGTCGAGCGCGTCGAGATCCAGGGTGCAGGTTCCGGTGATGCGGGAGTAGAAGCCGTGCGCCTGGGGCTGGTGGATGAGAAGGAAACCGGCGACGTGACGCTGGAGTCGGTGCCGAAGTCCCGGGGACAGCCGGTCGAGCAAGTCGAGCGCGGCCTCCAGGTGGGCCCGCGAGCCGGCACCGGTCCCCCGCCCGCGCAGCACCGGGATTCCCCGCGCTCGCGGATGGCCGGCCAACGCCACACCGGCAAGTGCCGCCACGATGCGGTGGAGCCCGGCCGTCACGCCGAGCGAGAGCCGGCGGCGGACGCCGAGGCCGCGCTCGATTTGCCGCAGCGGAATGGTGAGATCGCCGGTCATGACCGCTCCCCGGGTGAGCCTGCGGGCATCAATCTATCCTCCTGGAAGCCGGCTCGCGATCGGAGCGACCGGGCCATCACCCGGTCGGTCTGGCGGTCGGTCCCCAGGACGAATTCCTTGTCACCCACCACCTCGAACCCGCACTTCCGGTAGAAGGCCAGGGCGCGCTCGTTCCGCTCCCAGACGGCGAGCCAGATCGTGCCTGCCCCCCGCTCGGCGGCGGCCTCGAGGCTGGATGCCATGAGTCCCTGCGCCAGGCCTTGGCCGTGCCATGCGCGTGCCACGTAGAATCGCCAGAGCTCGATCGGGCTCGGCCCGGTGACACAATCGGGGGCCGTTCCCTCGCGCAGCTGTGCGAAGCCGGCAAGACCGTCCTCACCGTCCGCCACCAGCGTCACGATGCTCCCATCACTCAGCTCGGCGGCCTGCCGGGCCGGACTGTAGTTCGTCGCAAGGTACAGCGCCATGTCCTCGGGGGTGTTGTGCCGCTCGAAGGCGTCGCGAAAGGTGCGGGCCGCGAAGGCGGCGAGGGAAGCCGCGTCGCCGGGCCTCGCCCGACGGATCCCCGTCAGTCGCTCCGCCACGAGAATCCCGCGAGGATGACGAGGTCGTGTCGCAGCGCGGACGACGGCTGGGCGGAGGACAGGGCGCCGAAATGCGGGGCGTAGGATCGGTCGAGCGGGCTGCTGAAGAGATACTGCTGCGCGTCGATCCGCACCGAGAGCCGCCGATCGAGACGCATGACTCCACCGATGCTGACCAGACCGCCGAGATTGACGTGACGAGCGGACGACGCGCCTCGACGGCTCTCCCGAATCAGGGCGGGACCCAACCCCGCGACGACACCGACGCGCGACTCGGGCGACGTGAGCCACCCCTGAAGGGTGCCACTCAGGAACATGGTCCGGTCCTCTACCGATGGCAGCGCCCGACTCACTGCGCCTTCCCAGTTGCTGCTGCGGGACCACGCGGCACCCCCTTCGATCTGCCAACGCTCGGAGATGGCGACGCCGAGCCGGGCGCCCGCCGTGGTCGCCTCCCCGAGCAGCCGGTTCGAGCTCCGTGAGGGTCGCGGGGGCTGCTGTTCGCGCCCGTACTGAGCGGCGCCGACGCCGGCGTGCAGCCCGCCGTGGATCGTGATCTCGACCTGAGCGGCGGCAGGAATTGCCGCGAGCGAGAGCAGACAGGAGATCGGGAGACTCGAGAACCGCTGCCACATCTTGCACCTCCCCGGCGAAGCCGGAGCGAATTAGTGACCTGCGGGAGGTCTTGCATCTCGACAGGGGGACGGCGGAGCGGGCGCCGAAAACACGGACCGGCGTGTTGTCAGAGAACGGCTTGCGCCGCGCCGAGCGTCGGCACGCCCATTGCCTTCGCGGATGGCGTGCTCCGCCGCGCTCGCCTTCCCCTCGTGGCCCTCGCCACGCTCCTCGCCGCCTGCGGGTTCGACCCCGCGGGCAGCCGACCGTGGGAGCCCCCGGCGGTCTACCAGGAATGGTGGGCGCAGACGGAGGCCTGCTCCGGCCTGAGCGGCAACTTCGACCGCATCGAGTGGATGATCGTGCCGGGTGAAAGCTTCCCCTGCGCCAGCGGCGACTGCGTCGGGCACTGGGACCCGGGCCACAAGATCTTCCTCGCTTCGGATTGGACCGACCACGAGATGGTCGTCCGCCACGAGATGCTGCACGACCTGATGCGTCGCAGCGGCCATCCCAGCCCGCCATTCGGCAACGGCTGCCCGCTCACCTGGGAGACCTGGCCGCTCGACCAGGGATCCGCGTCGCCCCGGAGCGCCTCCCTCCGCCTGCTCGACTGAGGCGAACCGCCTCAGCCTCCTCCAAGCACGATGCGGGCGCTGTCGGGCATCTCCGGGTGATCCGCCAGCCAGCGCCGAATTCGCGTCCTCAACCCATCGTCACTTTCGCCCGGAACCGACTCGAGGCTGGTGATCGCCTTGGGCCCGAGCGTGATGTACCAGGAGTCGCGCCCGACGGGTGCGCCACCGCCCTTGGCGGCGTCGCCCGGCGCGTCGCCCCGCTGCACCGTGTATTCTCGGCCCTCGAACTCCAGGTTGAACTTGTCGGGCATCGATAGCTCCTCGAGCAGCCTGCCTTCGGCGTCGCGGTAGACGACGGCGGGAGGCGTGGCCCGCAGGGAAAGTCGAAGTGTGTGGGTCCCGTCGTCCACCCGGCGCCGCACCAGCGTCCATCCGCCAGCGTCCGCCAGGTAGGCACAACTGAGGGTAAGCGCCCGTCCCGAGAGCAGATTCTTCCAGGCGACGAGCACCACGTCCTCCCCCAGCCGGAACCCGGCCGTGTCGGGCGGGCCGGGCCATCCACGAGCGGCGATCCCCTCCAGCAGGCTGCCGGCGTCGGGGCCGGCGCGAGGGCAGGTGGTATCGAGCGAGCCACCAGCGGTGCTCCCGCCGCACCCGATCATCATCAGTCCCGCAGCGACCGCCCGGTGCACCATCAGCTCTTGGGACGAGTGGCCGGGAGGATAGCGCGCGCCAGATCAGCGGCGGCTTCCGCCAGGGGAGCCAGCTCTTCGTGCCGTCGGCTGAGAGTTCCCGCCCTCAGATCCGCGGCGACTCCTTCACAGATCTCCCGTGTGCGGCGCAGCCGGAACCGCTCCTGAAAGGCCCGATAGTCGTTCGCGGTCCCCGCGCTCATCAGGCCCCAGAGCCGGAGCCGCAGGTCGTCCACCGTGCTCTTGAACTCCGCCAGGCTCTCGCTGGGAACCTCCCCGCTCGCCACGCGCGACTCGAGCGCCTGCAGGGTCGCGTGGAGATTCGCGACCTCGCTCGCCAGACTCGGCTGGGACATCGCTCCTCCCTGGTCAGGGTGAACCCCCTCCCGCTCTCCTAAGAATAGTCGTCAGGTGGCGAGACCGAGGGCCCGGCGCACCTCGCGCTCCTCCGGCACGGGATCGAAGGCTTCGAGCAGCTCGGCCGGGATGGACCGCCGCCGGCCGCTGGTGAGGTCCACGAAGACCCAGATGGTCTCGGCCTTCGCCAGCACGACGCGGTCGCCGTCGCGAACGAACAGATAGCGACGCGGCGTGGAGCGCTGGTCGAATCGGGGAACCCAGGTGTGCGCGGCGATCTGCTCGTCGGCGAAGGCGGGGCGGAGATATTCAATGAAGTGGGAGCGGACCACCCATCCCGCACCCAGCTCCAGGTAGCGTCGCATTGACCATCCCACCTCGGTCGAATGCGCGATGGCGATGTCCTGCATCCAGCCCACGTACGCCAGATTGCTCACATGCCCCTGCATGTCGATGGCGGCGGCGGGCACGGCGAACCGCCGGGAGAAGATCGGAGCGCGGGTCACGCCATCAGAATGACGACCAGCACCACGCCCAGGACGGCCAGGGACCAGCCGAGTACCAGAGGGAGGATCTCCGCGTGGGGCGAGGGCTTCGACTGCGGGCCCAAGAGCACGCAGAACTCCTTGTACCGTTTGGTGCCGGCCGAGATGGCGACGACGCCGATGAGCACCAGCGCTGCGCCGACATAGGCCGAGGCGCCGTGTGACGGGGGCGCCTGCCCCTCCTCGACCCGAAGCAGGCGGAGGAAGAGGCCGAACCTGGCGACCACGAACCCGAACGCCATGATGGTCATGCCGGTGCGAAGCCATGCAAGCAGCGTCCGCTCGGCTGCGAAGTAGACCCGCGGGTCGGCCTCGGTGTTCAGCATGGCCCGACCATACTCAGGGTACCGCATCGACGTCAACGTTTTTCGACGCTCCCGTGTCTTGAGGACGGCCATGGACGAAACGGACGCCGAGCTGGTGCACTCCGTGCGGCGGGGAGACCGCCGCGCCGCGGGCCGCCTGCTCCAGCGCTATCTCCGCGCCGGCCGGGCGGTGGCCCTCGCCGTGACCGGCGTGGAGGCCGACGCGGACGATGTCTGCCAGGATGCCTTCGTCGTGGCCATCGAGCGGATCGACGACTGCCGGGATCCGGCGAAGTTCGGCAAGTGGCTGTTGCAGATCGTTCGCAATCGCGCCCGGAATCTGGTGCGCGCGGACTCCGGTCGCCGGGTGGTGGCGCTGAGCGATACGACGCCGGCGACCGGCCCATCGCCGGCGACTCGAGTAGAGCGAACGGAGTTGCGGGAACGACTGCTGGGCGCGCTGGCGCAGATCCCGGAGCAGCACCGAGAGGTGGTCCTGTTGCACGACCTGGAAGGCTGGAAGCACCGCGAGATCGCCGAGCGCCTCGGTCTCCCGGAGGGGACGGTTCGCTCGCACCTGCATCACGCCCGGCGCCGGCTGCGGCGGATTCTGGAGGACGGAGGCACTACGGATGAGTGATCCCGAGCGGGTAGACCTTTCGGCTCTCGATCCCGCGCGCGATTCCGAGCATTGGGCGCGGCTGACGGAGACGACGCGTGTCCGGATCGAGGCAATCCTCGAAGGCCGGGGTAGCGCACCCGGGCTTCTCGATGTTCTCGCCGCCTGGTCCCGGCCGCTTCTCGCCGCGGCGGCGATCCTGGTGATGGTGTTCGGGCTGGCCGACGCCGCGATCGCCACGCGAGGCGGCGCGCTCGACGCCGCATCGGGAGCCCGGCGACTCGCGGCGCTCAGCGACAATTCGCTCGGCCGAGGTCTCCGGCCGACCGGCCCGGAGCTCATGGTGGCCCTCAGGTCCCGGAGCGCCCGATGAGCCGCGTTCCGGGCTGGACCGCCGTGCAGTCGCGCTGGTCGGCGATGGCGCCCCGCTGGAGGGCGACCGTGGTCCTGGTGATGGTGTTCGCGGCGGGGGCGGCGGGCGGCGCCTTGCTGGAGGACATCGTGGACGACATCGACTGGCCGGCATTCGCCGCTCGGGGCCACGGCGACGACTCGGACGACAGCGAAGAGACGATCCTCGCGAACCTCGATCTCAGCGCGCAGCAGCGGGCGAGCGTCGAGCGGTTGTTCGAGCAGCGGGAGGACCGGCTGGAGTCGTATTGGGATGCCCAGCTCCCCGAGCTGGAGCGGCTGGTGGACTCGAGCCGTGAAGAGATCCGGAGCCTTCTCACTCCGGCACAGCGGACGATCTACGACACCCACCTGGCGCGGCTGAAGGTTCAGCTGCGCCGCGATCTGAGAGAGGATGACGATGACTGACACCATCATGGTCCAGGCGTTCGGCGTGGCTTTGGCCGTCGCGGCGACGACTGCGCCGACGACGCAGAGCTACCGGTTGATCGAGGTCGCCGGGAGCGCCCTCCCCGCGGAGGTCGAGAAGGAGGGCAACTGCCGCGAGCACGTGACTCGCGGGGACCTGACGCTGGGCTCCGACAGCCTGTGGAGCTTGCGCGTGACCCTGCGTGAAACTTGCGGAGAGCGCGCGGAGGTCGAGACGGAGACGGAGCACGGCCGGTACAGCGTGTCGGGAGACACGGTCCGGTTCTTCGACGACGACGATGACGACGACGGGGACAGCGGGGACGACATGGACCTGGACGACCTGAAGAGCGGGATTCTCGCGGCGGACGGCACGCTGAGCGTTCGGCTGGAGGACGATCGGACCACGCTCGCCTTCCGGAAGTAGTTACGCCCCGGAAACGCCCTCCCACAGCGGGGGGTAGCGGACGACGAACCCGGCGCTGTCGACCTCGAGATCGGTTACGAATTCGCCACCGGACGACTCATAGTGGTAGGTCGATTCGCCGGTTCGGACGTAGGACTGGACCAGCGGCTCGAGAGTGAGCTCGGGAAAGCGGAGCCAGGCAGAGCGGACCTCGGCCCGCTCTCCCGGGTTCAGCGCGAGCCGGCGGAGCGCGATGGTGTTGGTCGAGGGGCTGAACGAGAGATCGAAGTCCACGCAGCCGGCCACATCCCGCGCTTCGCGCCCGTTGATGCTCCAGCGCCGTGCCGTGTCGGTGTAGACCTCTACCTTGATCGGCTGGCCACCGGCCCAGCCGGTGACCTTGGCGTGGAGGGTCCGCCAGCCGGCATCGCACACTACCTGGTACTCCAGCCGGCAGATCCTGCCCTCCTCGGCGAACACCGCTGTGCCGCCCAGCTGCCAGAAGGGGGCGTGGTGCACCAGACGGGCGGCCTCGTGTCCCGGGTAATCCAGCCGGCGCCAAAGGACCGTGTGGACGGGCAGGGTCTCTCCCTGAGCCAGGTGTCCTGAACGGAACACATCCCTCACCAGAGAAGATGGGTGTGCGTCCCTCACGATCAAGCTCGGCCGTCACAGATGGTCAGAATCACTCCTTTGCCCGGACTGGAATCGAGTGGCCCGCCTCATGCAGGATACACGCGCTTCACGCGTTTACGACCCGATCGGCGGGAATAGTGCGGCAGTTTGCACCTTCCCGGCCCATTTCGCCACCTCCTCACCTTGCCGCACCGCCGGGGAAGGCCAGATGCCCACGCCACTGCTGCTAGCCTGCTTAGCGACTTCCGTCACCCTGGCACTCTACGCCTTCTACTGCTTCTGGGAAGCCGGCCGGGCCGACCTCGTGGCGAGCTACCGACACATGGTACCCCGGCTCCCAGGGTCTCCGCACGGTGGTCCTGCCGCCGGCTACCGCGCCCGCGCGCGGTGGGCGGGCACGGCCGCGCTCCTGCTCGGACTGGCCTGCCTCGCGTCGATCTTCTAGGGTACGCCATCGCGGGACGGACTTACTCGTCAAGGTGCATCCCCGCCCGGTGATCCCTCCGCTGGAACGCGAGAAAGCTGTGAATCGCCGAGATCGCCAGGCTGTCTCGGCTGATCAGCCGTAGTGCCCCACCCCGTGGCAGGCTCTCCACCTCGTATCTGATCTCATTCCGCCGGGCTGCCATCACCGGGGCTCCCGGAACCTCACGCGCATGCACGAAGCCGGGAATGCTGAAGTTTCCCGCGTCGAAGGCAACGGCGATGGAGTGCAGGTGCCGCAGAATCTGCGCTCGGCCCGCGCTGTCGGCGCGGTCGCGCTGAAGCTCGATGCGGCCCCCGTCGGATCGCGGCTGGAAGAGATGGGTCGAGGTGTATTGATCGACTCCCATTGCCACGCGGCCACGACTTTGCACGCCCTCGAACTCGCGGTCGGCATTGGAACCGGGTGAGCAGGCGACGATAAGCGCCATCGTCAGAATGGAGCGAAAGGCGGTCATCGCGGAAGTCTAACCGGTCCTGCAACGTTGCCGTCCGGGCTCCGACAGGGTAAGCTTGGCGTGCATCGTCCTCGCACCACGAGGGCATTCCGACGAGGCCAGGGGGCCCGGGACATGTGCCGGCCCCCTTCATCTTGCCCGGCGGATCAACTCAGCGGGAGGGCAGCGTGATTGAAGTTCGGCTCGACGAGAGCGATCGCCTGGAGCACGCCCTCAAACTCTTCAAGCGCAAGGTACAGAAGGCGGGGTTGCTGAAGGAGCTCCGCCAGCGTCGGCACTATGTGAAGCCCAGCGCAGCCCGGCAGCTGAAGGCTGCGGCGGCGCGGCGGCGGCGACGCCGGAGCGCCCGGGAAGGCTGACACTCGCGCACCCGACCAGGCCATAGACGCGGCCCGCCCCACCGATCGTGGGAGCGGGCCGCGGTCGTTACCGCCCTCAGGCCGCCACGGGATCGGCGCCGAGCGCGTAGTGCGCCAGCACCCGGCAAACCGCGCCGCTCCCGTCGAACTCCATGCACTCCGCGCCGATCAGCCCCTGCACGCTCTGATAGTGAAGCACCAGGCTGTTCGGGCCGGCGTAGGCGCGGAAGAGCACGAAACGCAGCTCGGGATACCGCTCCAGCGCCGGGCCCCAATACGCCCGAAGCGCCTTCTTCCCTCGCACCGAGACCCGGCCGGGCCCGAGCACCGTCTCGATCAACGGGGAGGTGACCTGAACGTCCTCGGAATAATGGCTCAGAATGCGCTCCAGGTCGTGACTATTCCACGACTCGATCCACTCGAGCGCGAACCGCTGGGCATCGGCTTCGGTCATGGGAACAACCTCCCGGATCATCGCTCCTGCCAGAGGCGCTTCACCAACTGTATCTGCCCGGTGTGATAGGCGTCATGCATCGCGATTCCGATGATGAGCTCGCCGTAGGTCCAGCGCTTCGAGCCCGGCGGTCGCCTGCCGAGCACCGCCGGGTCTACCGCCGAAACCACCCCCACCAGCCGCTCGTGCTCCTCGCGCAGCAAGGCGATGTCGTCGGCCCAACTGCGCTCGTCGAGTCGCTCGGGCTCGGGCCAGTTCGAAGGCCCGCGAGGAAAGGCGCCGCGCCGGCTGCCGTCCAGCAGGCGTCGCACGGCATACTTCCAGTAAGTGATATGGAGGGTCAGCGTCCAGATGCTCTTGCGGCGCGCGGACGGCGTCCAGCGGGCCTGTGCCGCCGTCACGCCGCGGAGCGCGCCGAGCGGCGTGGGCCCACCGTGCCATCCCTGGCGCCCCGCACGGGGCTGGATCGCCTCCACGAGCAGTGCCATCGGTTTCGTCGCCATCGGTCGCTCCGGCGTGGGCGGCTTCATCGCTTCAGAAACGCGAGCGGTCGGAGCTCCTCCGCCCGCCAGAGCCCCAGGCTCTTGTCGGCGAATGCGCCCCCGCCCTCGGTACACCCTTCGTTCAGGATACGCATGGGCGGGGGAAGCCGGAAAGGCGCGCGCTCCAGATCGAGCGTGCGCCAGTCGCCGGTGACGATGTCCTCGTTCGGCTCCGCGCCGGGGAACGTCGTGGTCAGGATGTAGGGGATGCCGCTTCGCAGGACGTTGGCGAGGGCGCGGGCGATATCCTCGTATGAGAGGTGTACCAGACAGTCACGGCAGAAGAGGAGGTCCGCCGCGGGCAGGGCGTCCCTGGTCAGGTCGAGGACCCGGAATTCCCGGCGGGCGTCAGCGAACCGCGAGGCCAGCGGCTCGACGATCTCGGGCAGCAGGTCGGCGCCGATGTACCGCGCGACCGGGAGGTCGAGGGTCCGCATCCAACCGTAGTCGCCGCAGGGCAGGTCGAGCATCGCCGCGACGCCGAGCTCGGCCAGCAGCGCCGGAAGGGAACGGCGGATCTCCGCGGTCTGATCGGCGCTTGCCCCCGCACCCGAGGCCGACTCGCTCCCCGCCCAGTGATGGCGGCGGTAGATATCGCGAAACACGTCGGCCGTCTCACGGGTACCGGACGGCGCGCGCTTTTCATAGTACCGCGAGTCGAAGGGCACCCGGTCCCTTCGCGACGTCATCGCGCCCGGCCTATACTTCGGCCATGTGGCGATTCCTCCGTCGGGCGGCGCAGCTCTTCTGGCGTGCGATGCGGCTGCGATGCCCCAACTGCGGCGGCGGGCCGATCTTGGACTCCTGGCTCCGGATGCGGCATCACTGTCCCCGCTGCGGGTTGCCGATGGAGCGCGGCGAGCAGGGGTACCAGGTCGGGTCGTACATGTTCAACCTCGTCGGGGCGGAACTGATCTTCGCGGCGATCTTCCTCGGTGTGCTGTACGCCACCTGGCCCGACCCGCCGTGGAACTTGCTGTTGTATGGCGGCATGGCCCTCATGCTGATCGTGCCCTTCGTCCTCTTCCCGTTCTCCAAGACGCTCTTCCTCGCGTTCGATCTCACCTTCCGGCCACCCGCCCCCGGCGAGCTCGTCGGGCCCCACGCCGGCGGCGGCGCCTAGGCTCCATCCGGCTGGTCGGGATCGGTGCCGACGCCGCGCGACCCGCCGACGGGCACCGCTCTGGCGAGCAGGCCGGCGAGGTCGGGCTCTGAGCTCTCCCACTCCAAGAGCAGGCATGACACCACCCTCACCCACCCGAGACTTTCGACCAGCAGGGTGACGTGGGTCCCGACCTCGCCGTGCCGCACCTCCGGGCGTTGGCGAAAGGTCCAGGTTCGGCCGTCGGGTGTAGTGTAGGAGCGCTCCATCACCGCCCTGGCGCGGTCCGGAGGAAGTCACGCGCGGTGACGAGGTCGGGCCTGGCGCCGTCACCCCGCTTCAGCGCCGCGAGATACGCGCTGTAGCCCTCAGTCGCCGACGTACGATCCCCTGCCAGGTCGGCGGCGCGCGCGAGGCCGAACAGGCTTCGCGCCCGGCCCCGCTCCCGCGCCAGGGTGGCACGGTAGGCGGCCCTTGCTTCCTGATACCGGCCGGCGGCCAGGAGCATGTCGCCGTAGAGCTCGCGCGCCGGCAGCAGCTCGGCCGGGGTCACCGGGTGCTTGTCGGTGACTTCCTCGGTATCCGCCGCACTGGCCGCGAGGCTGAGACCGCCGGCGCTGTCGCCCGACTGAAAAAGCACCCAGGCCAGCGCGACATCCCGTTTGATCCCCGCCACGCGCGACCAGTAGGGCTCTTTGGTCTCGAGCTCACGCGCGAGGGAGTCGAGCGCCGCGACTTCGGTGCGGCCTTGGGCCGGCTTGCCGGCTCGGGCGAGCCCGATGGCGCGCGTGAAGCGCCGGAGCACGGCCGCGACGGGTGCGTCCGAACTGGCCGGCGGGGGGAACGCGGCCGCGGAGGTCCAGTCGCTCAGCTCCAGCGGGACCCGGGCGGCCATCGCCGTCCCGTTGTAATGGCTGGCCAAGGCGTTGCCGGACGTACGGACGGGAAGCGCCGCTCCGGTCGCGACCGCGCGTCGCGCCGCCGAGTCCCGGCCCTGCTGCAGGTAGGCGTAGACTGCGTAATCGAGCGCGTGCAGTTCCTCCGCGGTCGAGCCCTCCTCGCCCAATGCGCGCCCGTGCGCCATCCCCGCCTCGTAGGATTGCCAGTTCGAGACCACGGTCTCGTCCCACAGCGCGAGGCGAACGAAGATGTGCGAGGGCATGTGCCGTGCATGCGGCGCGGCAGGGGCAATCCGGGAATACCGGCGCGCGGCGTCGAGACCGTGCGCCGCCATCGCCGGGGAATCGGTCGAATGGATGATGTAGTGGGCCAAGCCCGGATGATCGGGATAGCGCGCGAAGAGGGGGTCGAGCAGCGCGACCGCCGCCCGCTGCTGGGCAAACGTCGTGTCGGTGCGCGGGGCCGTCGCCAGCATCGCCAGCGCGTGATAGATGGTGACCTCGGGATCCCGGGGCACCCCGGCATGCAGCCGGGCCATGGTGTCGGCGTACGCCTGCAGGCGTGCCGCGTTCGGCGTGGACTCGGCGTCCCGGTACAGCGCAGCGACCGCGTGGACGAACCCCCGCTCCCGGGGCGTCCGCGCCGGCAGCGCGGCGGCCTGCCGGGCCGCCTCGGCACCGTGGGTCAGTGCCGGTCCGCTCGGACCTCCCGCAAAGGGGTTGCCCCAGGCGTTGAGCGCACGGCCCCAGTGCGCCATGGCGCAGGACGAATCGGCCGCAAGCACCGCGCCGAAGGCGCGCTCGCCTTCCTCCCACCAGAACGAGTGGAGCACCGCCATGGCGTGCTCGAACCGGCGCTGCGCCTCGGCCGTGCAGGAGACCGGGAAGCGCACCCGGCCGAGACGGCCCGTCGAGTGGTCGTGCGACGCATCTTCCTGGGCGGCGGCGACAGGGGCGGTGGCGAGGGCGGCGAGGAGCGCGGCGCGGGCGATCATGGTGGGCCTCAAGTCAGTTGGCCTCGGATGCAGCGGCGCACCTCGGCCAGGAGCACGTCGGGGTGAAACGGCTTGCCGAGCACGCCGCACGGACTCACGATGTTTCGCTCGGCGAGTTGGACGGTGCCGTAGCCGGACATCAGGATGACCGGCAGCCGCGGCTGGATGGTGGAGAGCATCTGGAGCAGCTGTACGCCGTTCAACTTCGGCATGACGATGTCGGAGACCACGATGGCGATCTTCGAGGCCTCGCCCCTGAGCAGCTCGAGCGCTTCGGCCCCGTCGGCGGCCTCCCGAACCTCGTAGCCTTCCTCGCGAAGCACCCGCGCGGCGAACCGCCGGACGCCGTCGTCATCGTCCACGACGAGCACGGACTCCAAGGGGCCTTCGAGATGGTCACGGGTCATGGGCCAACGGTAACCGGCGGGAAACACTCTCGGCAAGCCGCCTTACAGCGCCCGGCCGAGCAGCCAGAGGCCCACGGCGGCGACGCCGGCCCCGACCAGGCGCCGATAGCCATCGGCGCTGACCCGGGCAAGCAGGCGATCGCCCCACAGGGTCCCGACGAGGCATCCGAGTCCGGCGACCACGATCGGCAGCGCCATCTCAGCCAGCCGGCCACCCGCGCGCGCGAGATAGACCGGCGTACGCGCGAGATCCACCAGCAGTGCCACCGCGGTGCTGGTGGCGAGAAAGGCGCGCGGCGGCAGATCGAACGCCAGGAGTCCGGCCGCGCGCAGGCCGCCCTGATTTCCGGCCAGTCCACCGAAGAGTCCCGACAACAGGCCGAGCGCGAGCGCCGCTCCCGTTGGTGGGCGGCGGCCGCCGAAGCCGGACATCATGCTGGCGGTTCCGGTGGCGATCAGGAGCATGCCCAGAACCGCGAGGAGGACGGGCCCGCTGAGCGCCGCCTGGAGCAGCGCGCCGGCGAGCCCACCCAAAGCGCTCCAGAGGCCGAAGCGCACGAGTGTCGGCCCATCTACCGCCGAAGCATGGCGAGCGTATCGCACCGCGGTCGCGAGCAGGTGCGGCAAGGAGACCACGGCGATCGCGAGGTCCGGGCTCATGCGGAGCGTGAGCAACGGCGTCAGCAGACTGCCGATGCCGAACCCGATGACCGCCGCGGTTCCGCCCGACAGAACGCCGACCGCGAACACCGCGACGAGGAAGAGTGCGCTCTGGATGGGAAGCTCGGAAAAGAGGGACGAACAGCCCTGCTATACGACTTTAGCACATCCGTGTAACGCGCTACTATGAAAGTGCTTACGGCTGAATCCTGACAGACTTTCGAATCTAGTGCCTGGAGCGGCGCCGCTTGGCTCGCGCGGCCACGCCGACCGCGTCCTCGACCCAGGGCGCGAGCAGCTCGACGTCCTCCAGCACATCCCCCGGCACTTCGTAGTACCGCATCACTTCGCCACTCTCGCCCTCCGGCCGAAACGGTCCCATGCCGCGCGCCTCGAACCGGATACGCGTGGAATCATCGGCCTTCAGGTACAGCGTATCGTCGTCCATCAACGCGAAGAAGAGCTCGCCGGCATAGACGCCCACACCGCCGAACATGCTCCGCGCGCGCACGCCGACGGCGATTCGCCGAAGCTGCTCGAGCACGAAATCCCGGTACCCGTCGCTGACACTCGTACTAGCGGCCCTCGACATGGAGCAGGCGGGTGCGGTGCTTGACCGTCCGCGCGGCGAGGCAGACGACCAGCGTGACGCCGAGGATGCCTCCCCACACCGGATCGAGCGTCACCGTGCCGGTGGCCGCGTGGTCGCTCGCGATCTCGAGGGCAGTCAATACCGTGACCAGCGCGAGCAGACTGGAAGGCTCCCGGCGCAGGACGGTCAGCGCGCTGAAGGTAGTCTCGGGCGAACGCCAGCGATCGAGACGAGGCAGAAAGGCCGGTGTGACCGCGGACCAGGACAGATAGAGCTCCCCGAACTGCCGGCGGAGGAATTCCTCTTCGGCGAACATGATGCGCTCGTAATAGAGCCAGAACGCGAAGCTCATGATGATCGGCGCCCACCAGGTTCGGGTGAAGAGCGCCACGCCGAGCCACATGAGATAATTGCCGAGGTAGAGCGGATGGCGCACCACGGAGTAGAGGCCGGTGGTGGTGAGCGTCTCGGCCCGAGGACCTCCGGTCCCCCGCCCCGAGGTGGCGCGCGGCGCGAACCCTATCGCCGCCGCGCGGATGGCCAGCCCGCCCAGCGCGAGCACGAGGCAGACGCCTTCCCAGGCGAGCTCGAGCCGGTGATCCGGCATCGGGTCGGAGGAGGCCGCGCCGACCAGCAGCACTGGGGAGAGGAGTAAGGGAAGGTATCCGCGGTGCCGGAAGAACCACGTGCCGGTCGCCTCGAACTCCTCACGCAGGCCCATCGCCACCTCCGCTCACTGATCGAGGTCGGTGACGCGCTCGATGATGCGTCCGACCAGACCATAGCGCAGCGCGGCCTCCGCACCCAGCCAGAAGTTGCGGTGGGTGTCCTCCTCGATGCGCTCCAGCGGCTGCCCCGTCTCACGGGCGAAGATCCGGTTGAGTCGGTCCCGCATGCGCAAGATCTCCCGGGCCTCGATGTCGATGTCGCTGGCAGTGCCGCCCGCGCCGCCGGCCGGTTGGTGCAGCAGGAAACGCGTGTTCGGGAGACAAAACCGCTGGTCCCGTGGCGAGGCCACGTAGATCAGCGCGCCGGCGCTCGCCACCCACCCCGTGCCGATCATGCGCACCCGCGGCCGGATGAAGCGCACCAGGTCATGGATGGTATCCCCCGCCTCCACGTGGCCGCCCTGAGAGTTGACGAACATGGTGATGTCGGCCTCGGACTCGGCGGCGAGTGCGAGAAGCTGGCCGGAGATGGTGGCGGCGAGCTTCTGGGTGATCTCCCCGCTGATGATGATGGTGCGCGCCCGCATGAGCCGCTCGCCGACGGGGTCGGCGAGCGCGGTGGGCGGGCTCTCGGGTTCGGGATGCCGCAGCATGGATGGGTTCTCCACGAGTTATCGGTTCGACTGAACTCTAACGGCGGCCAACCCGCGGCGACCCGGCGGATCGGGGGCGGAGGGCCTCGCGTGCGCGGCGGCACGTAGCGCGGCGAACTCGCGCACCAGGTCGGGCAGCTGATAGTGCGCGTTGAGGCCGCTGGGATTCGGCAGGATCCAGAGTGCGGCTCCGGCGAGGGATTCGGCTTGACGACCGATCATCGCCCGGGGGCGGCCGAACGCGGTCCGGTAGGCGCCGACGCCGAGCACCGCCACCCAGGCGGCGCCACTGCTTCGGGCTCGACGCTCCAGCCTGCGGCGGCCGGCCATCAGCTCCTCGCGGGTGAGCTCATCCGCGGTCGCGGTCGCGCGCGCCACGAGATTCGTGATGCCATATCCACGCTCGAGAAGCCGATGTTCTTCCCACGCCGGCAGGAGCCGGTCGCTGAAGCCGGCCCGGTACAGTGCGGGCCAGAACCGGTTGCCGGGACGCGCGAAGTGATGGCCGGTGGCCCCGGAGTAGAGCCCGGGATTGATGCCGCAGAACAGCACGCGCAGACCCGGCGCGACCAGGTCGGGCACGGTACGACCCGCGGCGGCGAGGAGCTGAGCCCTCGTGGGTCTGACCACTGCACTGCTCACCTCACGCCCCGCTACTCCCCGTCTTCCAGCGTGAACCCGATCTTGAGGGTCACCTGCCAGTGGCCGACCTTCGCGCCCTCGATGTGTCCACGGGTCTCGGTCACTTCGAACCAGCGCAGGTTGCGGACGGTCTCCGCGGCCTTCGCGATGGCCCTGCCGATCGCATCCTCGACGCCCACAGTGGACGAGCCGACCAGCTCGATCGTCTTGTAGATGTGCTGCGACATACGGCCTCCTCACGTCGGAGTGCGGCGGTTGGCATCTGCCGATCCCGGCAATCTATCGTGGGGCCGTCAGGCGCCGCAGGCGCGAGCCCAGAGCGGAGCCCAGCAGCGAGAGGAGGGAGTAGGACCCGAGCAGGAGAAGGCCGAGGGGCCAGAGACCGCCGTTCGCCGGATCGGCCATCACCCGAGCCACCAGTACCAGTGCCTGCCCGATGAAGACGCCGACGGCCACTTCGGCCCAGTGGGCCGGCACCAGGAAGCCGCCGATCAGGCCCGCGCCGAGCAGCGCCCCGGCGTAGTACATGCCGGGCGAGTCCCACGGCTCCTGGCGCCCGGTGATGGAGGCCGAAAGCACCCAGATGCAGGCCCCCAGGACCAGTCCGATGGGGAGACCGGACGAGACGTGAAGCACACGCTCAGGCCGAGGCGCGCTCACCGGCCAGCGTCCTCAATCCGGGGGGCCAGGTGAGTCACGCGCAGTGCGAGGCGCTCGCCGAGCGCGGCCGCCACCAGGCTCCGGTGGCACTGGGCCGGATCGGCCTCGAGACAGAGGAGGCAGGTCCGACGATCCGACCGGACGATCTCGGCGAGGGTCTCGAGCTCGGTCTGAGCGCCCGCGGTCCTCATGTGCCCCTCGAAAATCCGTTTCATCTCCGCGTGGCGGCCGGCCCGGGCGGCCGCCCGTCCCTCCGCCGGGGTCCCCAGGCCCTTCAGGTGCAGAT
The DNA here is from genome assembly GCA_963826065.1 of uncultured Gemmatimonadales bacterium. Lineage (GTDB taxonomy): Bacteria > Gemmatimonadota > Gemmatimonadetes > Gemmatimonadales > GWC2-71-9 > CAVVWJ01. The sequence goes on along the minus strand of CAWGVP010000005.1, from coordinate 643,115 downwards.
ACTCGATGTTCGCGCCCCGGAGATTCGCCGCCAGCGCCGACTTGGCGAACCCCGGGCGGCGCGAGCTGGCCACGGCCCGCACGTCCACCAGCAGCTCGATCCGGTGCCGCGCCAGGGCCTCGAGAAAGGTGCGCACCGTTGCCGCCTGGTAGCCGATGGTGGCGAGCTCCTTCCTCACGGCGTCGAGGGTCCGCTCCCGATCCTGGCGCGGTGTCGGATGAGATCGACCACCAGGAAGATGCCCAGCAGCGCTACGCCCCCTCCCAGCAGGCGCAGAAGGTCGATCGCCGAGCTTGCGTGGGCGTGTTGGGCAATCGCGGTCTCGGTCAGCATCCGGACGGTCGGGGCCGAAGGAGTGCGCTTGCCCTGCTCCACATCGCTGGCATAGCGGCGCCAGTCGCCGATCATGGACGGCGGCAGATCGCGGGCGCGGGCCAGCTGGGCCCCGACCACCGCACCGAGCCCGAGGGCGGTGAACAGCACCGCGACGACGATCCATCCGGTCAGGGCTCGACGCATCGAAGGCTCCAGGTGATTGACGGCCGCTACCGAGGGGACAGAAACTCGCGGAACCGCCGAAGCGCGACATCCCTGGTGGCCTGGCCGGAAACCGTCGGGGTCTCTCCCTCCGCACCCGAGAGGAGAAATTCGCCGGCCTCCCCGGGTTCTCCCACCGCCACTGCGGCGAGCCAGCGGTCGCCCTCCGCCAGGGTGATCTCGGTGCCGTCGGCGATGGGCACCTCGGGCGCGAAGACCTGTTCCACCAGCTCGGCCGAGGCCGGCACGATCCGCTCGCGGCCATTGTCGCAGACGCGAAGGATCATGCCAGATAGCGCTCCCGCAGAACGCGCTCGTGGTGCGCGAGGTGTCCCACGATGATGTACGCCAGCGCCCGTGCGCTGATCACCTTGCCGCTCGCTTCGCCGCGCCGGGCCCAGGCACTCGCCGGCAGCCCGTGCGCCAGCGCGATGGTACCCTGCCGCACCGCGCGCAGCTCACCTACCACCGACGCCAGCGGACGAGCGTCGAAGTCCCCCGCGGGGACGTAGGCGTTCTCGTCGAATCCGGGCAGCGGCGTCGCGTCGCCACGCCCGATCCGGAGCAGCCGGTAACCGAAGATCCGTTCGGTATCGGCCAGGTGCCCCACCACTTCCTTGACGCTCCACTTCCCGGCGGCGTACCGCGAACGGGCGGCCGCCTCGTCGAGCGGCGCGAGCACCCGCTCGAGCTCCGTCAACTGCGTCTCCAGATGGGTCCCGATCTCCTCGTCCGGTACCTCGGCGATGTAGCCGTGGTAGAAGGGAGCCGATTCGTCGGAGCCGGGACGCGGGAGGGAGAGCTTGCTCATCGGTTCACTCCTGAAACACAGTCGGCATAGCGCCAAATATGGCGAAGGACGTCAAGCCGCGCCGGGGGTCTCACCGGAGCGCGCGTAGCGGTCGGCGCCCAGGAAGTGGAGGGAGACGTAGGGATGGTCGCCGACCACCCAGCTGTCGTGCGGCACCGGCGGCACGTAGAACAACTGGCCGGCGTGCATCTCGATGACGCGATCGGCGAAGGCCACGGTCGCGGTGCCGGCGAGCACCAGTCCCACGTGCTCCACCGAGCACCGGTCCGCCCGCACCGTGGGGCCGACGTCCCGGGACCATTTCCAACCTGGCTGGTAGGTGGCCCGGCCGATCGTCAAGCCGCCGATGTGCACCACCTCGAAGCGACCCTTGACCATCTCCCGGATCTCATCGGGCTGCTCGAATCGCCTGAGGATCACGTCCAGCTCCATCATCCGGTCTCCTCCGGTTCTCGCTGGTCTACGCGGCGGGGGGCGGGGGCTGGCCCATGCGCTTCACCGCCGCCTTGTTGACCAGCACGCGCACGTTGTTGCTCCGGCTGTCGGCCGGGAGCACGAAGAAGAACGGGCGTATCGGCGGGTACCGCACGGTGAGCCCGACCAGCTTCTCTCCATCAACGAATTCCAGCTCGATCGGAAACGAGCCCCGGGCACGCCCGTCGCCCGTCTCGAGCTTCAGGGCCTCGTCGCGCGCGGCATCGCCCACGAGGTCCTTCACGAAGAACAGCGCCTTCAGCTCCTTCAGCTTGACCTCCAGCGCGCCCTCGGCCGTTCGGATGTGACAGAGCGGGCGTCCGGGGTCCACGTCGAGGCTCACGCCCTTGACGACCTTGCCGCTCAGGTAGTGCGCGACGACCTCGTTGGCCATGCGTCCTCCGCTATAGGGCGCGATTCCCAGTGAAGCCTATCCACACGCGCAGGGCGATCCAATGTGCGGTCCCGATCACCACACCGGTGGCGCCGGCCAGGAAAAGCTCGCGGGTCACCAGGAAGCTGGCGTTGATGAGCTCGGACACCGCGCCCGACAGCAGTCCTGCCGCGGCGAAAGGCCACCACGCGATGTGGGAGGCCGCGGAACGCCAGCCGCAGCCCGCCAGCGCCGCGACATAAATCAGGACCGCCGCGCCGATGGTGACGACCAGGCGCCCCTCGCGCTCCACCGCCTCATACCAGACCATCATGCTGCCCACCAGCAGGACCACGATCGTGGTACCCAGCGTTTCGATCCGGGTGAGCCAACCCGGTCCGGCCGTTCCGTCCTCTCGCATCGGTGGCCCTCGCTAACGAAACAGTTCCCACTTGAGGAAGCCGACCCGCCACCGGCCATCCGCCAGCCGCCAGCGCAGGTCGTACCGTGCGCGGACTTTGGTCCGCTCGTGGGTGAAGGTCCAGGTGCCGTCCTCGATCAGGTAGGCTCCATCGGTGGTTACCGACCGGGGACGAAAGTCCGATTGGGTCACCCGCGAAGCGAGGGCCAGATCGATGAAGTATCGGATCGCCGGACTCCCTCGCCGGGCCGTGTCCGGGGCCGGCGGCCAGATCAGGACGTCGGCGGCCAGGAACCGACGGAGCGCGACGGAATCGCGCTGCACGAAGGCGGACGCCAGCTGCCAGCGCGGCGGCTGGGCCTGGGCGAGTGCCTCGCTACCCGCCAGGCTCGGGAGCAGGAGCAGAACACAAAGTTGCCGCATCGCGACCCCAGGCCCGCGACAGAACAAACCGATGGAAGTACATGGATGCTACGTAGGACCGTTGCCGGGCGACAGGGACGGCGCGTCGTGTCACGCTGCGCCTAGGCGTTGCCCACCGAGGCGGCCTGCTCGCGCAGCACGCGTACCGCCAGGTCGATCGTTCGCCGATGGGTTCGAAACGAGAGACTCGCCATCCGGAGGGTGAACCGCCCCTCGAGCATGGTAGAGGAGAGAAATACCCGTCCGTCTCGCCTCGACCCTTCCACGATGGCCTGATTCACGGCGTTGGTGCGCTCGAGGCTCGCCCCCGGAGGCACCCAACGGTAGGTCACGACCGAAAGCTCGGGCGGGGGGCCGGCTTCGTAGCCGGCACGCTGAATCTCGCCGTGGAAATAGCGGGCCAGAAGCAGCTTCTCCTCCAGGGCGGCACTGAACGGCCGGGTGCCGAGCAGGATGAGCGGCAGCCACATCCGAAGGGCGCGAAAGTGCTTCGACAGCTCGGGCGAGACATCGGCCGGCGAGATCTCGCTCGGATCGCGCAGTGCGTCCTGCATGTAGCTGCTGGAGAGCTCGTGACTGGCGGCGAGCGCCCTGGCCTCCCTGACCACGACGACACCGGCGCCGTAGGGAAGGAAGAGTCCCTTGTGGGGATCGAGCACGACGGAATCGGAGCGCCCGATGCCCGCGAGCGCCGCCCGGCCGTGGCCGGTCAGCAGGAAGAACCCGCCGTACGCGGCGTCCACATGAAACCAGCACCGCTCCCGCTCCGTGACGTCAGCGATCGCGTCCAATGGATCCACGGCGCCGGTGTCGGTGGTTCCCGCGGAGGCCACGACCAGCCACGGCCTGAGTCCCTGGGAACGATCGGCAGCGATGATCTGAGCCAACGCGTCGGGTCGCATCCGGTAGGAGGCGTCCATCGGCACGCGACGGATCGGCGCCTCCGCCATCCCGGCGATCCGGAGTGCCTTGTCGATGCAGTGGTGCGCCTGGCCCGTGAGATACACCGCGGCCGAACGATAGTCGGCGCCGCGAAGGTCATGGGCATCGCGGGCCGTGGCGATGGCCGTCAGGTTGGCGAGGCTGCCGCCGGAGGCTATGTAGCCCGCTGCGCTCGGCGGGTAGCCCACGAGATCGGACACCCAGCGGATCAGCAGGTTCTCCATCCGCACCGGCCCCGGGCCGGCGAAGAAAACGCCTGCGTACTTGTTGCTGACCGCCGCCAGATAGTCGCCGAGTGCGGAGTGGTAGATGCCTCCCCCGGGGATATAGGCGAGGTGCCCGCCCGAGGCCGTGTTGCCGCCGGGCCGGACCACTTCCCGCTCCACCAGATCGATGACGGCCTCGATCGGGAGACCATGTTCCGAGATGGGAACGTCCAGCAATCCGCGCCCCGGCTGCTCCGTCTCCTCGAACGCCTTGAGGAATTCGATTTTCCTGAGGAAACGCTCGGACGAGGCCACCACCGCGTCGCGCAGGCGCCGCCGGCGGGTCACCCCGGGCTCGAGCGGCCGGGCGGCCCGCTCCAAGGCGCGCAGACGCTCGAGGATGTCCGCGTCGGGAGGCGGCGTCACACGGGGCTCGAGGTCAGGCGCCGTGGAGCCGTCGCTGGACCCGGCGCACCTCCGCGACGATCGAGCGAGCCCGATCGACCGAGACGCCCTCCCTGAACAGTGCGCGCTCGGACTCCTCGTCGGATTTCCCCTCGGCGAAGAGATCCATCACCCGGCGCGTCAATCGCATCGTCTCTTCCGGCGCCTCCCCGCCACCGAACAGGCTTCGCCACCAGCTCATCGCGTCTCGCCTCCGCCTCCCTCGCGCATGAGGATGATCTCGGTCCGGACGTCGAAGCCGAGGTCCCCAACGCCGACCACCCTCCACCCCTCCCCGCCCATCCGGTTGAGAATGGCCGGCAGCTCGGAGCCGACCGGCTTTCCGATGCCGTTGACGTACCAGGTCACTCCGCCCGACGGACCGGCCTCGTCGCGCCCGATCAGAATCGCGTACTCGTAGGTGGTCATGCGTCTCCTCGGTGGTCAGGTGGGCCCGACGATCCCGCGCAGCCGGGCGGCCCAGGAAGGGGCGAACAGCGTGACGATCAGGGCCGCGACCCAGATGCGCCCCCGAGCCAGGTTGTAGTCGGCGAGGAGCTCCCGCCACGGCTTGCCGAAGCCGTAGTGTCCCACCCCGAACTCGAACGCGAGCGTGAGCGCGAGCCACATCGCCCCGATCCCGAACACCTCGCGGCGCGTAGCCGGGCCGATCCACCCGATCGTGGCCCAGGTCGCGAGGAGGATCAGCGCGCACAGCGTGAGGGTGCTGATCCCGCGTCCGATCGGATCGCCCAGGCGGGGGCTGAGCCAGGCGTCGCGCACCCCGCCGTTGAGCACCGCGAGCACCACGAGCAGGCACCACACCGCGAGCGCGCGGAGGATCATGAGTCCGAGGCCGCGACCGCCTCGATCTCCAGCAGCCATTCGGGCGCGAAGGTCCGGGCGATCACGACCGTCAGCGCGGGACGGGTGTCTCCCAGACGCTCCCGGCGCACCCGGCCGTTGGTCTCCGCCTGGTCCCGGCTGGTGAGATAGGTCGTCACCTTCACCACGTGCTCGGGCCCCATGCCAGCGCTGGCGAGCACCGCCAGGAGATTGTCCCAAACCACATGGCACTGTCCCTCGAAATCGGCCGGAACGCTGCCATCGACTCGCACCGGGATCTGGCCGCTCACGAAGAGCAGCCGCGATCCCCCGGGGACTTCGAGACCCTGGGTGTAGCTTCCGACTGCTCGCGGCACGGAGGGCGGATCGTGCGGCCGACCCACGTGGTCCTAGGCCTCGCCGGCGGCAAGCTTGGCTTCGTACTCCTCCACTGTGATCGTTCCGCCCGCCTTCGCGGCCCGGCCCGCATCTCGCGCGGGCAGTACCTCCTGCACCACGTCGATCCGCTTCCATTCGGCGAACGGCGTGTCGCACTGCGCTCGAGGCACGTAGCGCGAAGCCCGGATCCGCTGATACTTGTGCACGTAGCGGGAGCAGTTGACGAAGACCCTGGACACTGCGACTCGAACCACCAGATCGGCTCCCGGATACTCGGCAAGAAGAGGGTCCTGCTCGGCCACGGAGGCCGTGCCCTGCACCCGGAGGCGGTGCGGCGTCTCGAAATCGATGAACAGCAGGCCGACTCCGGCCGTGGCCCGGATGTTCCCCAGGGAAAGGAACATCCCGTTTCCGTCATAGCTCGGGAAGGCGATTGTCCCCGGCTCCACCACCTTCACGAACCCGGGGTCGCCCCCCTTGTACGAACAGGTTGGCTGGCCGCTGGCGTCCACCGTCGCGAGGAAGAACATGTCCCGGCTCTCGATGAAGGCACGCTCGGCCTCCTGCACCTCGGTGTGGACGATGACCTGCTCCAGCAGGTCGGCCATCCGGCCGGTCTGAAATCGCGCCTGCAAGGCACGCTGCTCGTTGTGGTAGAACGTGTCCATCACCCCTCCGTCCGGTTCACGATCTCGAAGCGCCCGCGCACCGGGTGCCAGTCCTTGGCGCTCGACGCGATGCCCACCATCGTCCGGTCCCGAAAGTTGAGCACGACGGTGAGGGTGTAGCCCGACGGGGCGAGGTAGGAGACTGCGTAGATTCCCTCCGCAGCCTCCATCGCGGCATAGGGCGGCCGCTCCTGCACGCCGCTCTCTGCGCGCCCGCCGGCGTTCACCTTGTCCGCGTTCTTCGCGTCGTGCCATTCCACGGTACCGTCGGCATGAAATACGTGGTCGTGCGCTGTGCCCTGAGTCGGACCCTCCATCCAGATCAGGCGTAAGGTCTTGCCCCGAATCGCCTCCGCTCGCTCCATGGTTTCCATAGGCCCGTCCTTGCTTCTTAGCGCGTCAGGTCGGGGAACATCGCGGGCAGGGCCTCGATGAGGGCCCAGCCGGTGCCGGCGACCACCGGCTCCACCGTCAGGTCGTCGAAATACCGGTCGAGGACCGCGGCGCGCTCCTCCGCGAGCGGCGGCTGACAGTAGTCCTCCTCCTCCCACATCGCCTTGCCGTTCGGCAGGCGGCGCGCGCGGCGCAACGAGGCGGAGAGCGCCTTTCCGAACGGGCGGAGTGAGACGAACTCGTCCCGGGCGAGCCGGGCCCCGAGATCCTGCAGCAGCTCACCCCGGGGCGAGGCGGTGATCAGATAGTGGGCCATTTCGAGCCTCCAGGCAATCGCTCGCGCCATTCCCCCTGAACCCATGCTACGACAGACTCCGTACTCGACGATAATCCCGTTCCCGCTCCAACCCGAGGGGTCTCCATGCGCCTTCTTCGGTGGTTGATCGGTACCGTTCTGGTGACCGGCATCGCCGCCTTCCTGGTCTATCAGGTGCAGGACCCCGAGCACCGCACGCTCGACGACGCTGCCAGAGCCGAGGCACCGGGGAGCTTCGTGCGACTCGCCGACGGCAGCACCCATTACGAAGCCGCCGGCCCTGACTCGGGACGGACCGTCGTCCTGGCGGCGGGGTTCTCGGTTCCCGGATACATCTGGGACTCCCTCTACCAGGGTCTCGCCGACTCGGGATTCCGGGTGATTCGCTACGACTACTATGGCCGTGGCTGGTCCGACCGGCCGAACACCGAGTACGACCAGGATCTTTTCGTTCGCCAGCTCGCCGGGCTGCTCGACTCCCTGGGGATCGCCGGGCCGGTGGACCTCGCGGGCCTCTCGTTCGGCGCCGCGATCGTCACCAGCTTCGTGGATCGCCATCCGGAGCGGGTGCGATCGCTCTCGTATTTTGATCCCGTTTTCAACACCGGGAGACAGCTGCCGCCGGAGGAGCGCTCCACGTGGGCCTGGAACATCCACATGGTCTTCCGGGGCGGCACCGAGGATATGGCGAGCGGCCAGCGCTTCGATTTCCTGCATCCGGAACGGTTTCCCGACTGGGTGGCACGCTACCGGATCCAACAGCAGTTCGAGGGGACCCGCGAGAGCCTCAGGCGAACGCGCGCCGCGATCGCGGTCGCTCCCCATCAGGACGAGCTGCTGAGGAAGATCGGCGTGAGCGACCGGCCGGTCCTGATCGTCTGGGGGCGGGAAGATCAAGTGGCGCCGTTCGAGGCCAGCGGGAGCCTCGTGGAGAAGATCCCGCAGGCCACCTTCGTGCCGGTGGACTCCGCGGCGCATCTGCCGCACCTGGAGAAGCCGGGAGTGGTGCTTCCCGCGGTCGTGCGGTTCCTCCGAGCTACAGCGGCACCGCCGGGGTCGTCCCGATGAAGATCTCGCGCCATGGGTCCTTCTCGGCGCGGGCCGATATCCCGGCGTCGGCAAGCCAGCCCAGCCACTGGGCTCGCCCGAACAGACCCTCGAGGTGCCGGTCGTGCGTCAGGTCGACGCGACCATCGGCGCTTCGCAACAGGAGCGCGTAGTCCACCGTGTAGGTGTCATCGGCGGGGTCGGGGTCCCAGCTCCACTCGAGGTAGCGAAGTCCCCGCCCGTCGGGCGCGTCGTGCCCGCCATGATCGCTGCCGGGCTCGAAGGTCTCCCGGATGTGGTCGGGTAGGACCACGACGGTCCCCCCGGGGCGACAGTGGATCGCGGCAGTCCGCAGGGTCGCTCGCACTGCCGCCGGCTCCGTGGCGTAGGCGATGGCGTCGTGCACCAGCACGACATCGAACTGCCGGCCGAGGCGCAGGGATCGCATGTCGCCGAGCAGGTGCTCGCACTCCGGATTGATGGTGTTGCTCACCGCCAGCATCCCCGGCGCGATGTCGGTGAGGGTGAGACGGAAGCGGCGCTTCAGGTGAAACGCCAGACTTCCCCCACCCGCGCCGAGCTCCAGCAGGGTCGCCGCCCCGCAATCGGGGACGGGTCCCAGGCGGGACAGCAGGTCTTCCGCTTCCTCCAGGTACTCCTGGGGCGGCGAGAAGAGCGGCCACCAGCCAGCGAGCTCATCGTACAGGCGGGGCGACACCCGCTCGCGCGCGCCGGCCGTCATGGCTCCCGGCTGAACTCCATGGTCCAGTTGGTCTCCCAGGTCTTCCCGCCGTCCGCCGAGTAGGCCTGTTCCCAGCGGCAGGCATCGGGCGAAGTCACGACCCAGATGAAGCGCGACAGGATGTGCCGGCCTTCGAACATTTCGTGGCAGAAGAACTCGCCGCGCGGCCCATCGAATCGCCCGACCATGGGCACGTCGAAGCGGCCGGTACCGGTCCCGGCCGCCCAATAGATGCTCCACTCGCCGGCCGCGGAATTGTAGAGGCGCACCGTGACCGCCTCGACCCGGCCCGAGGCTCGCTCCAGCACGAACTCATCCATGTTGCCGAGACCACCGAGAATCGGTCGGGCCCGGCAGCGGCTCTCGAATTCCTCCCATTCGACGCAGCCCCTGAGCCGCTCCCTGAGTCTCCGATTCCGAACCCTCCAGTTCCCGAACAGAAAATCGAAATCCGAGCGGCCGTCCCGTTGGCTCTGGGATCCCGACGGGCTGGTTTCGGCGGCCGCGATCCGCGGCGCCTTCAGATCGAGGCGGCGCATCGCGGATACGGCTGCCTCCCAGGCGCCTTCGGCACAGAGGCCCTGCACCGAAGCATCCTCATAGGCATCGATCGCCCCGTCGATCAGGGCGAGGCGGGCGCGTTCCGCGATTCGCTCGGCGTCAGCGCTCATCAAGTGACCCCGACTCGTCGCACAGGCGGCACGACAACCAGGTGCCCAGGTACGCGGCCCGTCCCTCGGGAGTCAGGACCCAGGGACGCAGCTGCCACGGTGGTGAATGACGAACGTGCTGGCCGTGGCCACACTCCAGGTCGGCCACCCAATCCTGCTCGTCGTCCTGCCGGAATCCCACGATGCGCCGCTCCATGGCTCACGTCTCCGGGCCGGCCGGGGCGGCCACCGGGAGGGCTTCGGCCTCGCGCCGGGCGGACTCTTCGGCGCGCCGCGTGAGCACCTCGCGCTCGCGAGCGTTACGGGTGAGCCCCGCCGCCCGCTCGAACTCCGTGCGAGCCTCGCTCCAGCGGCCGAGCCGGTCGAGCAGGTCGCCTCGCACGGCCGGCAGCAGATGATAGGTCTTGAGTGCCGGCTCCGACATCAGCTCGTCCACCAGCTCGAGACCGATCGCCGGTCCGTAGGCCATCGAGAGCGCCACCGCGCGGTTCAGCTCCACCACGGGAGACGGCGCCGTCCTGGCGAGGGCGGCGTAGAGCGCCGCGATCCGTTCCCAATCCGTATCCTCCGCGATGCGCGCCCTTGCGTGACACGCGGCGATCGCCGCCTGCAGCGCGTAGGAGCCCTCACCGCCGTCCATCGCTTCGGCCCGGCGCAACGCCTCCAGGCCGCGGCGGATGAGGAGCTGATCCCAGCGCGCCCGGTTCTGGTCGAGCAGCAGGACGGGTTCCCCCGACGGCCCCAGCCGGGCCCTCGAGCGGGAGGCCTGGATCTCCATCAGGGCGACGAGCCCGTGCACCTCCGGCTCCACGGGCGCGAGTCCCGCCAGGATCCGGCCGAGGCGCAGCGCGTCCTCACACAGCGCCGGCCGCATCCAGTCGTCACCGGCGGTCGCGGCATAGCCCTCGTTGAACACGAGGTAAATGACCTCGAGCACCGAGGAGAGCCGGTCGGCGAGCTCCGCCCCCCGAGGCACCTCGAAGGGTATCCCCGCCTCCGCGAGCGTCCGCTTCGCCCGGACGATCCGCTGCGCGACGGTCGAAGCCGGGACCAGGTAGGCCCTGGCGATCTCCTCGGTAGTCAGACCCCCGACGAGGCGGAGCGTCAGGGCAACCCGCGCGTCCGTGGAGAGGACGGGGTGGCACGCGGTGAACATGAGGCGCAGGAGGTCGTCGCCCACGTGGTCGTCGAGCGCGGCATCGAGATCCGGCACGGCAGACTCCTGCCGGTCCGCCAGCTCGTGGCCGAGCTGCTCGTGCTTGCGCTGGAGGAGTGAGCGACGTCGCAGCAGGTCGATGGCCCGATGCTTCGCGGTGGCCATGAGCCAGGCGCCCGGGTTGTTCGGGACGCCCGTCTCAGGCCACCGCTCGAGGGCCGCGACGAGGGCATCCTGCGCGAGGTCTTCCGCGGCGCCCACGTCGCCGACGATTCGGGCCAGGCCGGCGATGAGCCTGGCCGATTCGATCCTCCAGACCGCGTCTATGGTGCGATGGGCATCGGAAACCGTCACGGTTTCCAATCACGCCATCTTCATCTCCCGGGGCAAGACCCGCCCGGCCACGTCACCTGGGCTTGGCGAACCCCACCTCGCGCATGCGATCGATCGCCTCGCTGGGGCCGAAATCCTCCAGCTCGAACAGCTGGCGAATCTCGATCTCCACCTCGCCGCCGCCGTCGATCTGGGGCCAGCGCTTCACCCACTCGATTGCTTCCTCCTTCGAATCCACCTGAAGGATCGAGAAACCGGCGACCAGCTCCTTCGATTCGGTGAATGGGCCGTCGGTCACTCGCGGCTTGCCCCCGGAGAACTTGACCCGGGCCCCTTTGGAGCTCGGCTGGAGGCCGTCTCCCGACAGCATCACGCCGGCCTTCACCATCTCCTCGTTGTACCTCCCCATCGCCGCGATCAGATCCTCGGTGGGGGGAATGCCGGCCTCGGTATACTTGTCGGCCTTTCGGATGACCAGGAACCTCATCTCAGCGCCTCTGGGCGGCTATTTGGGCACGCTGGCGCTCCTCCTGTGCCCGAAGCTCCGGAGTGAGCTCCGGGCCGAAGTCCTCCGACTCGAACACCTGCCGGATCTCGATTTCGGCTTCGCCGGTGAACGGCACCCGCTTGACCCACTCGATCGCCTCTGCCTTCGACTTCACATCGATCAACCAGAAGCCGGCGATCAGCTCCTTCGCTTCGGTGAACGGTCCGTCCACCACCGTCCGCTTGCCGCCGGAGAACTTGACCCGGGCCCCCTTGGAGCTCGGCTGAAGCCCTTCTCCCGCCAGCATGATCCCGGCCTTCACCATCTCGTCGTTGTAATTCCCCATGTCGGCGAGCATCTTCTGGTCCGGCATGACTCCGGCTTCGGAGTCCTTGTCGGCCTTCACCAAGAGCATGAACCGCATCGTCGCTTCCTCCTGAGGTATGGCGGGGGCACCGCTGGTATCTCCACCGGTCTCCATCCCGCCTCTACCACTGCGTCGAATCAGGGCCCGGCAAATCGACACGGGCCGTCGGATCTAGTTCCCAGCCGCATAACTGCCCTACCTTACGGGAGTTATGGCTCCCGAGTCGAATGTGCCTGCCCGGCCCGACCAAACACGAACCCTGGCCGGGCCCACGGTGCATCGCAAGGTGGAGCGATGTCGAATCGCCACGCCGCCGTTCGACTAGATTGGGCGGGCCTCAGCCAGCGCCACGGAAGCGTCACACTCAGAGGAGGGCCGGGGAATGAGCCGAGTACGAGTCCTGGTCGGCACGCGGAAGGGGGCGTTCGTCCTGACCGCCGATGGTAAGCGGAAGAGCTGGGAGGTCAGCGGACCCCATTTCGCCGGGTGGGAGATCTACCACCTCAAGGGGTCGCCCCTCGATCCCGACCGGCTGTACGCCTCGCAAACCAGCGGGTGGTTCGGCCAGATCATCCAGCGCTCCAACGACGGCGGCAAGAGCTGGGAGCCGACCGGGAACGAGTTCACTTATGACGGCGTCCCGGGTACCCACCAGTGGTACGACGGCACGCCGCATCCGTGGGAGTTCCAACGGGTCTGGCATCTCGAGCCGTCGCTCTTCGATGCCGACACCATTTATGCCGGAGTGGAGGACGCGGCCCTGTTCCGCTCGACCGACGGCGGCCGCAGCTGGCAGGAGCTCTCCGGTCTGCGCTGCCACGGGACGGGGCGGCACTGGCAACCCGGCGCCGGCGGCATGTGCCTTCATACCATCGTGCAGGATCCCAGCGATTCGAAGCGGCTCTACGTCGCCATCTCGGCGGCGGGAGCTTTCCGGACCGACGACGCCGGCCAGAGCTGGCGGCCGATCAACCGCGGCCTCCGCTCTCAGGGGATTCCCGACCCCGACGCCGAAGTGGGGCACTGCGTGCATCGGATCGCCATGCACCGGTCCAGACCGGGCGTGCTGTTCATGCAGAAGCACTGGGATGTGATGCGCAGCGACGACGCGGGGGAGGCCTGGGTCGAAGTGAGCGGCAACCTGCCCACCGATTTCGGATTCCCCATCGACGTCCACGCCCACGAGCCGGAGACCATCTACGTGGTCCCCATCAAGAGCGACTCCGAACACTTCCCTCCCGAGGGGAAGCTCCGGGTATACCGCAGCCGGGCGGGCGGCAACGAGTGGGAGCCACTCACCAAGGGGCTGCCGCAGCGCGACTGCTACGTCAACGTCCTGCGCGACGCGATGGCGGTGGACTCGCTGGATTCGTGCGGGGTGTACTTCGGCACCACGGGTGGGCAGGTCTATGCGTCCGCCGACGCCGGCGACAGCTGGGCCCCGATCGTCCGCGACCTCCCGGCGGTGTTGTCCGTCGAGGTCCAGACGCTGCCATGATCCGGGTCGTGCTGCCCCAGCACCTCCGCACCCTGGCGCGCGTCGGCGAGGAAGTGGAGGTCCGGGTCGAAGGTCCGGTCACCCAACGCGCCGTGCTCGACGCTCTCGAGGCCGGTTATCCGATGCTGCGCGGTACGATTCGCGGCCACACGGACGAGCGCCGGCGGCCGTTCGTGAGGTTCTTCGCCTGCGAGCAGGATCTGTCCCACGAATCCCCCGACAAGCCCCTTCCCGAGGCCGTCGTCCAGGGTGTCGAGCCGCTGCTGATCGTGGGGGCCATGGCCGGCGGGTGATCGCTCCCCGTCAGACCAGGCATACGGTGAGCAGCATCTCGCTCGCTTCCACGGCCTCGACGTCGTGCGGAACGTCCGGCTCCAGGGCAAGGGTTTCGTTGGCGCCCACCCGATGTCGGGTACCCGCCGCCTGCACCGCGAGCGCGCCTCGGAGGCAGTGAATCAGCACGTGGCCGGGCGCCCGATGCTCCGGCAGCCTGGCGCCCGGCTCGAAGGTGAAGAGTACGAGCCGGAGCGGCCCACGGTGGACCAGCCCCGCCTGCCGATGTCCGTCCCGCGCCGGATGCGGCTCGGCTCGAAGGCGCTTCGCGAGATCCGGCAGATCGAGGAGCACGGCCGGTCCGAGGAGTCTGTCGCTCGGGTGCGGTCGGAGTCGTTCCTGCGTCACCTCGCTCACCTCTTCTTTCTCTGCTTCGCGGTAGCCATCGCCGATCTCCTCTCTCGAGGCGCCCGGGATCACCGACTCACCCCCGGCGCTTGAAGAACTGAACCGCGCGCTCGTGCCGCTCTGGGTATTCGCCGCGGCCAGGGCCGGCTTCAGAGAAGCGTAACGACGTCGCCATCCGTCCGGGAGCGAGACGAATCGGATTCGCCGCCGGAGGACAGCGCCCTCCAGCCGAAGACGACGGCGGCGAGGTAGAGCACGAATCCGACGAAGAATACCGCGCCGCCGATGGCCCGATCCCGCTGCAGCCAGTCGAGCTCGGCGAGCATCAGCGCCCAATCGTGCTCCCCCCCACCCACCAGCGGCAGCTCCTGCGCACGGGCGTCCTTGATGTAGACCGAAATGTTCCAGCAGTTCTGCCCCAGCCACCAGAGCGGGACGGTGGCACCGTGCCGGTCGCCCTGGCGCCAGAGCGCCACCAGAAGCGCGAGGGGCACGAGCAGCTGAAGAAGGGTGCCGCCGAGGAGGGTGAGAAACTCGCCGCCGAAGGAGAAGACCAGGTGGCCGGTCTCGTGGATCGCCAGGTCGAGGCTGTCGAGCCAGCGGTAGGTTCGGGGATTCTGAAGACAGAGCCAGCCGTAAATCGCCAGCACCAAGGTGAGCGCTCCGCGCCAGCGCCGCTCGACGGAGCCGTAGGAGCGGCCGGCGATCACCGGGGCAGGACCGCTTCCGCCGCGATCTCGATCATCAGCTCGGGACGATAGAGCGCCACGACCCGCACCAGCGTGCTGGCCGGTGGATGCTCGGCGGGCAAGTACCGGGCGCGAACTTCGCGCAGGATGTCCAGATGGGTGAGATCGGTGACGTACATGTCGGTCCGCACCACATCCTCGAAGCCGGCCCCGGCGCTGCGGAGTGCCCGCCCCAGGTTCTCGAACACCTGAATGCACTGGGCGCGGAAGTCGCCCGCTCCCACCACGGCGCCGAGGCTGTCAACGGATACCTGGCCCGAGATGACGGCTCGGCGCCCCGCCGGGGCGATCACGACGTGGGAGTAGCCGCGGGTGGGCGGGAGCGACGGCGGGCTGAGCGTACGGCGGGCTGCCACCTGCGCGCCGGCCGTAACCGGCATGAGGAGCGCGGCAACCGCGAGCACCACGCGCCAGTAGAGTCCCGTCGGCGTCACGCTGGGCTCACGGGGTCCGACCACACCGCCAACTCGTATCCGGCCGGATCCTGGAAATGAAACCGCCGCCCGCCCGGGAAATCGTACGTAGGGTGGATGATCCGCCCGCCGGCAGCCTTCACTGCGCCCAGCGCGGCCTCCAGATCGGTGGCGTAGATGACCACCAGCGGACCGCCCGGCTTGGCGGACCCACCGCCGCTGAATCCCCCGGTCAGGCGGCCGTCCTCGAAGCTGGCGTAGTCGGGGCCGTAGTCGGTGAACTTCCAGCCGAAGACCGTCCCGTAGAACCGCTTGGCCGCTGCGACGTCGGCGATCGCGAACTCGATGTAGTCGATTCTCCGATCGTGCTCGCGTTGGCTCATGCCTGCCTCCCATGTTTCACCTTCGATGTCGTCCTTGGGGCATGCTTTTCCGCTGCCGCCACTTCGCCGAGCAGCCCGACGGCGTCTCCGAGCTGTCGGTCGGACAGGTACGGCGCCGGCCCGAGTCGAAGGACGTCCCCTCGCGCATCGGTCAGCACGCCGCGCGCCCGGAGCGACTGGGACAGCGAGGTGGCGGCCGGCGATCGTAGCGCCAGGAACCCGCCGAGCTCACCCAGCGGGACAGCACGGTCGCGGCTGATCGTCTCCGGATCGAGGTCGAGGGCATCGAAGGCCGCGGCGAGCACTCCCACCTGATGCTGACTCACCTCGCGCAGGAGCTCAGGGGTGAGGGACTGCTCCCGGAAGAACTGGAACACGGCCGCGGCGCGGTAGTGGCTGGTGGGATCGTAGGTGGCACCGGCAAACGCATCCCCTTGTTCGCCATACGGGACCTTGTCTGGTATCCGCCGCTCCGCCAGCGCCGTGAACTCGCTGAACCAGCCGGTTACGATGGGCCGGAAATCGCCATCGGCCGGGATCCGCAGGAAGCAATTGCCCTCACCAAGCTGGCAGTACTTGTACCCGCCGCCCACCACGAACGCATCGCCCAAGTCCTCGGCCTTCAGCGAGAGCGGCACCACGTTGAGGGCGTGGTAGGCATCCACCAGCAGATTGGCTCCGTGGCGCCGGCAGGCCGCGGCGACCGCCGCGAGCCCTCGCGCGATGCGGCCGGTGTCGAAGAAAACCGCGGAGACCAGCACCAGCGCGGTGCGATCGTCGACCGCTGCGGCGAGCCGCGCCGCGAGAGACTCGAGCGGCGCCTCCGGCACCCGGACCACCGCCAGGCCTTCCTCGGCGAGCCGGTCGAGCTGGCGCCGGATGGTGTGGAACTCGCCATCGGTGGTGACCAGCCGGGGGCGGCTCCGGAGCGGCAGCGCCGAGAGCAGGCGCACGATCAGCTCGTGGGTGTTCGACCCCAGCGCGATGCCCCCACCCTGGTCGCCGAGCAGTTCCGCGAAGCCCGCCCGGACACGGTCGGCCTGCGCGAACGCCCGATCCCACTTGTCGTCCACGTAATGCGCGGCGTCCAGCCATGCCGCCGCCTGGGCTTCGAAGCCCGGATCGGGCCAGGCCTGATGCGAGTGGCCGGTGAGCAACAGCCGGTCGGCCACGGCGAACCTCGAGTAGTGGGGCGCGAGAGCGTTGGGCGACCCGTGAAGCGAGGCGGGATCCATGACTACAGCTCGGTGCGGATCGCCCAGAGATCGGGGAAGAGCGGCTTGTTGAGGGTGGACATCAGGTACTCCGCACCCGTGCTGCCACCGGTGCCGCGACGGGTCCCGATGGTGCGCTGCACCATCTTGACGTGCCGGTACCGCCACTCCATCAACCCCTCGTCCAGGTCCACCATCGTCTCGCACAGATCGGCGAGGTCGGGATGGTTCCGATAGACATCGACCAGCGCGACTCGGAGCTCGGCCGAGGGCTCGACCCGCTGGGTGACGTCCCGGTTCAGGACCTCGGCGGGCACGGCGATGCCATTGGACGCCAGAAGGTGGAGAAACGCATCCCACACCGTGCGCGCGGCGAGGCGGCGCTCCAGGCGCCGGCGCGCGTCGCTCCCAGCGGGGTAGCGCTCCAGCGACCGCGGCTCCTTCAGGCCCAGCGCGAATTCGAGCTCCCGGAACTGGTGTGACTGGAAGCCGCTTCCCGACTCGAGCCGGTCCCGGAACGAGAGAAACTCGAGGGGCGTCATCGTCTCCAGGATGTCGAGCTGCGCGACCATCACCTTGAGGATCGTCAGGACCCGCTTCAGCGTGTGCCGGGCACGGGCGCCGTCGCTTCGCCTCAGCAGACGCTCGAGGTAATCGAGCTCGTGCAGCACCTGCTTGAACCAGAGCTCGTACACCTGATGGATGACGATGAAGAGCATCTCGTCGTGCTCCGGCCCCACGGAGAGGGGTCGTTGCAGGCCAAGCAGCTCGTCGACCTTCAGGTACTCGCCGTACGACGGCATCGCCGATCCTCTCTTTACCCGGACATGGGTGCCGGCTCCCAGGCCGCGCCCGCATCGGGACGGTGGAAACCAAACACATGCGTCCGGTCGGCGACAGCGCCTCGATGCGCGCCCGCCAGATGTGCCGTGATGGTGGCTTCGCGGCACTGCGCGAACTCGGGCCTGGCCGCGGCGGCCAGAAGAACACCGTGGGCCTCCCGGCGCCGTGACGCGGGATCTGCCGCCGGCTCGGTCGAGACGTACTCGAGAGCCAGCAGGTCCCAGGCAGGCCCGCTCCGTAGCGCGATCGCGCTGACCAGCTCGAGCTCCCGCCCGTCGGGCAGCCGGATCCACCGTCCCCTCCGGCGCCGGACGAGGTAGCGGTAGGCCAGCCCGAGCACCAGGGTCCCCGCGAACCACGGTAGCGGAGTCACCCGTCGGTCTCCTCCGATTCGAAGGCCCCGAGCCGCCGCTCCCACACGGTGAGCGTGGCGCCCTGCGCATCCAGGCGTGCGTATTCTCTCCGGACGGTCGGGAGATAGGCATCGAGCGCCGCCGCCGATGTCCAGCGGTCGAGCGTGACGAAATGGTTGGGCCGGGCCGTGTCGGCGTAGAGCTCGGTGCCCCGATAATCCGGAGCCCGGCGGAACAGACTGCTCCACGCACCCGTGGGCCCATACAGCTCCACGAACGCGGCGATCCGATCCGACTGCACTTCGTACTCCCAGACGATCCGATACATGGCGGGACCCGGGCCGGTATCCGGTGGCTCTAGGGGGTGATGAGGCGCTCGCGGCCGTCCTTGTTCGCCAGCTTCATGCTGCTCCCGCCGCCGCTCGCGAGCAGGTGCACGCCGGGTTCGGTCGCATCGTTGTTGAGGATCAGCCCGGAGCCATCCTCACCGGCTCCCAGTTTGACTCTGATGGTGCCCCGGCGGTCGAGCAACCGGAGCACGACCTCGCCGCCGGGCTCGACGTTCAGACGAGCCCGAATCCGCCCCCGGTCGTCGACCAGCTCCAGCGCACGGCCACGCAACAGCGGGGCGTCCTCCTGGGTGCGACCGGAGGGAAATCCGGTCAGGCCTCCGACCACCAGACACAGATTGACCGCGGTCGCCGTCACGTAAATCGGCATCGCATTCACTGGGCCCTCCATCCCACACCGTAAAGAGGAATGCCTGGTCAGGCGGCCTCCACCCATACCCGCGCCGCCCCGTCGTCGTCATAGTGTACGTGCACCTGCCATGGGCTGCAGCACACCTGACAATCCTCGACGTAGGTCTGGACGGCACCACCTCCGGGATCGAGTCCGATGGTCACCGTCTCCCCGCAATACGGGCAGCTGACCTCGGCCTCGATGTCCCAGCTGCCCTCGTCTTCAGTCTCGGTCATCGTTCCGCTCGACCCGCTGCTGTACCAGATCCCAGCGGTTGCCGTAGAGGTCCTCGAAAACCACGACCCTACCGTACGGCTCCTCGCGAGGTGCCTCGATGAATCGGACGCCGCGCCCGGCCAGCCGTTCGTAGTCCCGCCGGAAGTCGTCGGTCTCGAGGAAAAGGAAGACACGGCCGCCGGTCTGGTCGCCGATCCGGGCCACCTGCGCTGGCGTGGCTGCCCGGGCGAGCAGCAGGCACGTTCCCGTCCCCGGCTTCCCGCTCGGACGCACCCGCACCCAGCGCTTGCCCGCGCCGAGCGGGGTATCCTCCAGCAGCTCGAATCCGAGCGTACCCACGAAGAAGTCGATCGCCTCGTCGTAGTCGCGGACGAGCAGAGCGAGGGCGCTCAGTATCTGGGGCATTCTTGACGCCACCTTCCACCCAGGACGGGTGACCACGGAGCAAACGGAAGGTGCAGTTCGGCACGGTTGCGCCGCGCTCCCAGGACCGTCAAGTGGCGGAGGTCGAGGCGGTCAGGTCACGACCTCATACTCGCTCTGGACGAGCCCGCTGGCAAACTGACGTGTCCCGACGTGCCTGAGCGGGATATCGCAGTGCGTCGGACCGAACAGCCTGATGCCGGTGCCGATGAGTACCGGCACCCAGGTGACGACGATGCGCTGAATGAGCCCGGCTCGAAGAAACCGCTGAATGGTGATCCCCCCATCCACGTACAGATGACCGATGCCCCGACTGGAGAGCCGCGACACGATGTCGGCCGGATCGCCGGCCATCTGCTCGACCACCGCTCCCGACGGGGGCGGTGACAATGGTCGGGAGCTGAGCACGAAGACCGGCTTCTCGCCGTAGGGCCAGGCGCCGAACGTCAGGACCTTGTCGTAGGTGTTGCGCCCCAGGGCGAGTGCGTCCACCGTGGCGATGAACGCCTCGTAACCATGCTCCTCGGCATCGTGCGGCAACCAGTCCAGGTCGCCGTTCGGTCGGGCGATGAACCCGTCGAGGCTCGCACCGACGAACACGGTGGCCTTCACGTCAGATTCTCCTGAATGAAGCGCGGGCTCAGGTGCACGTCGACCTGAACCAGCGGGGCATCGCCGATGCAGCGAAAGCCGTGGATCTCACCCGCCTTGATCACGAGAATGTCGCCTGCGCCGGCCTCGAACTCCTCGCCGTTCACCGTCCAGACGCCCCGACCCTCCCGCACGAACTGGACTTCATCGTAGGGATGCCGGTGGGGCCCGGGACCGCGGCCGGGAAGGGCGCTGAGCAGGAAGACGGAAATGTCGACGTCGCCGTTGTCGGCTCCAACGAACTGGTGGGAGCTGCCCTGGAACGGCAGATCCTGCTGACGGACTCGGTACATCCTCCGTATCCTCCGGGAGATGGAAGCGGCTCAGCCCGCGCGTCGCCGTCCTGCCTTCTTCTTCGCCGTGGCCGCGGCCCGTTCCAGATTCTCACGGGCCCTGAACTTCACGATCCTCGCGATCAGCTCGTGCGGGATCGGCTCGTCCAGCGAGAAACGCACCGACCCCTTTGCCGCCTGGTATTTCGATAGCTCCTTCTTGAATTTCGCGATGCCGGCTGATGCGGGATAGAACCCGATGTGATGCTTCCATGCCGCAAAGTAGACCAGGGGGCCTTCCAGCGTGAAGGCGGGGATCCGGTAGCTGATGGTTTGCTCCGCCTCGGGTGCGGCACTGCTGATCGTCTTCCTGACGCGATTCAATATTTTCTGCATGTCCTCGGGGAACCCCGCGATGTACTCGTCGATGGTCCGGGGAGAGCTTCGATCGGATCTCATGGAAACCCCCTGTGCGGTTCAGCTGGCACCCGGGCGACCGCCACGAGATGGGCGCTGGTGCCCAGCACGAACGGCTCGGTCTCCAGGGCACGAGCCACCTGCAGCAAGGCATCCCGACGTGTCGGATCGGCCATACGCTCCGCCACGTCCGGTAGTATCCAGCCAGGGCCTTCCACGCCGTAGATCCCCGTCAGCGTCAGTCCTGCAGCACGGATCTCATCAGCCAATTGATCGGGATGGTGAAAGTAGGCCGTCGTGAAGTAATCCAGGCGCTCGGTCGGGTTTCGGTGCTGGCCGTCGCGCAGATCCTGCTCGAGGATTCGGACGAACCTGGCGTCCTGCAGAAGCTCCCGCGCCAGCCCGTCCAGCGCCGAGGCCCAGCGGGAGATCGCGGCGGCGAACAACCACCCGCCCAGCTTGAGGACTCTGGCAGCCTCCGTGAGCGCCCGAATCCGGTCCGCCCGGTCGGTCAGATGATACAGCGGACCGAGCAGCAGTACGATATCGGCGCTTTCCCCAGCCGCGTCGAGGGCGCGCGCGTCACCGACCCGGCATCCGGCGAGCGGCCGCACAGCGGTTGCGCTTCGACGCCGGGCCTCGGCCACCAGCCGGGGTGCCGGGTCCACCAGGTGGACCGTGTACCCGGCCGAAGCGAGCCAGAGCGCGTAGGCGCCGGCCGCGCCGCCGACGTCCAGTACCGTCGCCGGGGGCGGAGGCGCGAACCGCTGGATCAGCTCCCGGGTGCGGGCCTCCTCCAGCTGGAAGGGCCCCTGCGTGAGCCTGGTCTCCTCGGGCGCTCGCTCGTAGTAGGCGGCGATGCCCGGGTCGAAGCCTGGCGGAGGTCGCTCACCCATCCTGTCGGCGCTCCGGTCAGGTGGCGCCGATCGCCAGGAGTACGTCGTCGCTGAGCCGCACAGTGGCGAACTCCGAGTGCAGGCTCGCCAGGGCCAGCCGGTGCATCTGCTCCGCGGTGAAGCGGGCGCCATCGAAGCTCACCCGATCGAACGTGGCCGTCGCGTCCGCGACCACGGTGACCGCAAACCCCAGGTTCGACGCCATCCGTGCCGTCGTGGAGACACAGTGATCGGTCGTCAGTCCCACCATCACGAGATGCTCGATCCCGCGTTCGCGGAGATGGCGTTCGAGATCGGTGCCGATGAAAGCGCTGTTGACCTGCTTCTGGAAGACCGGCTCCTCGCCGCGAGGCGCCGTCTCGGCCTTGAGGGCGCTGCCGCTGCGTTCGGGACGAAGCGGGGAATCCGGCTCTCGCGACAAGTGCTGGACGTGAACGACGGGACGCCGCGCGGCCCTCCAGGCGGTCAACAGCCTCGCCATGTGGCGCTCGGCATCCTGGTTGTTGCGCGGACCCCATCGGGGGTCGTCCATGCCCTGTTGCACGTCGATGAGAACCAGCGCGGTGTTCGCGGGAAAGGTCACGCGTCCCCCGGCCGGAGCGCTTTCAGGGTCGTGACCACCTGGCCCGAGTGCCGGGTGGTGTGCTCCGCCGCGTGAAACAGCAGGCCGAGCACCGTACTCGGAAGGCGCGCGCGCCCGACCTCGCGCGGGTCCAGCAGGATCTCGGCCGGCGTCCCGCGGATCTGATCCACCGCCCGGTCGATCGCCGCGTGCGCCGCCGACAGCAGCGCCGGCGCCGACGCGCCGGGCGTGCCCTCCTGCAGAAGCGCCCGGCGCTGACCCTCGTCGAGCGACTCGCCGCGAGCGTACGTGAGCAGACGGTCGAGGCTGCCCGCGAGATGCTGAAGATGGTACCCCGCGGACGCCGCCGCACCGGGACGCTGCCACACCTCTTCGGTGCTCGCGGCGGCCACGGCTCGCGTCAACTCCTCGCGAGCCTGAAGCAGTGCATGCGCGGCGGGCGTCAGATGCGGCACGACGTCGGGCAGCGGGCCCCGCAGCCACACCTCGGGAAGATCTCCAGAACCCATCGTACAGCCTCCCGTCGATCGTTGGACCGCCCTACGGTGCCGTCCGATCGGACTCGATGTCGTGTCCGGCCTTTCTCAAGGCCTCCAGCGCGGTAGCGAGGTCGTGCTCCTTCACGAGAACGTAGTCCGTATCATATGTCGAGATGGCGAAGATGCTCAGCCCGGCATCTGCCAGAGGCTCCGCGATCGACAGAAGGATGCCGACCAGGGTGGTCGGGAGCGTCCCACGGACCCGGATGGCCCGGTAGTCGCGCTCACTGCGGGCGTCGGCGGGCACCTCGCCCTGCACGGCCGTGATCGACAGCTCCCCGGCGGTGCGGCTGATGGTGAGGAACTCCCCCGAATTGTCGGCCCACTTCGGCACGGGGGCACCGGCCGGCAGCCGGCAGACCGCGAGGGTCTCGGGAAGCACCTCGAGTGGCAGGCGGGGCCGCTGGAGCCTCAAGGGGAGAGCCGTTTCTCGAGCTCGACCTCGTACTCGAGGTATCCGGCTCTAGCGTAGAGCCCGCGTGCCGCGCGGTTGTCTCCCTTCACGCGGAGACGCAGGGTGGATCGTCCACGCGCCGCCGCGCACGCTTCGGCCCGGCTCAACAGGGCCCGGCCATAGCCTCGACCCCGGTGAGCCGGCAGGACTACGAGATCGTCCACGTACGCGAATGGTGTCGAATCATCGTCGGGCGCGTCCGATCGACAGTTGGTGAGCACACTCACAAACCCCACGACGCCGGACTCTACTTCGGCGACGAATATCTGCCCCTCCTGCGAAACGCACCTCCGGAACAGCCCGTCGAGGTAGCCGTCGGCAATCGCCGCCCCCGGCGGGACGCGAGGGTCCAGCGCCCGCTCGTACTCCTGAAGCTCGATCAGGCAGGTACGAACCGCCGCCAGGTCCTCCCCAGGACGATAGTCCCGAATTCTCATGGCAACGACGGCAACCATCGAACCAGGTACACGGCGGGATTCGTCCTTTCCTGTCCGGATGATACTGCGCTCGGCACATCGATGGCGGACTTGCCCGCAGTGAGGTGTCCCCTGCACCTTAGGCGCAGTCCGCCACCCACTCGCGCGAGGGTTTCCTTCTGTTCCCGGCTTTCGCTCCCGTCCTCGCAGCTCTTCTCACCGTCGGATTCGCCCCCGGCGCCATCCAGCCGCTCCACCGGCCCGGCGCTCGATGTTGCACTGCGACCATTCGCGTGACGGTGCCGCCGGGCACCGGTCCCGTGTTCCTCGCCGCAAGCCTGCCCGAGCTCGGGCCCTGGCGTCCCGACGGCATCGCCATGGAAGGTACGGGCCGAGAGCGCGACGCCAGCATCACCGCCCCCGAAGGCACCCTGCTCGAGTACAAGTTCACGCTCGGATCGTGGCAACGCGAGGCCCTGACCGCCGCCGGCAAGATCCCTCCGGGCCACCGGGTGCGGCTCGACCGGGACACGGTACTCGTCCATCGCATCGCCGCCTTCAAGCGGGATCCGCGTGACTACATCGCCGACTGGCGCCGGTCGGGCGTCCTGGGCCGGCTGGTCTACTGGACCGACGTCGAGTCCGCCTTCCTCGGGCCCTCCCGGCATGTCGAAATCTGGCTGCCGCCGGGCTACGACGAGGCCGGAGCCACGCGGTACCCGGTGCTGTACATGCATGACGGACAGAATCTCTTCGATCCGCGGATCGCCAACACCGGCGTGGACTGGGGAGTGGACGAGACGGTGGTGCGGCTGGTACGCCGAGGAGCCATTCCGCCGATCATCGTGGTGGGCGTCTGGAGCACCGATGCGCGCGGCTCGGAATACTCGCCCTGGGACGACGCGCCTGACTACGCGCGGTTCCTGATCGAGGAGCTGATGCCCCGGGTCAACCGGGAGTTCCGCACCCGGACCGGTCCGGCGAACACGGCCGCCATGGGGTCGTCGATGGGCGGACTGCTGTCGTTCTACCTCGTCACTCGGCATCCCGAGACGTTCGGCGCCTGCGGGTGCATCTCCACCCACTTTCCGCTCTCGGAGGCGGTGGCGGCGCAGGTCTTCCGGAATTTTACTCCGACAGGCGTGCCGGACACGACGCCATACGTCGTCCGCGACATCGCGGCGGGCCTCCGGGTACCGAAGGGCGCCCGGTACTGGTTCGACTACGGGACGCTGGGGCTCGATTCCCTGTACGCTCCGACCCACGGGGTCGTGCGCGACTGGCTCCTCGGTCAGGGTCTGATCGAGGGCCGGGACTTCGTGATCCGCGGCTACACCGGGGCGACGCATACCGAAGCCTCCTGGCGAGCGCGGCTGGACGACCCGCTGACGTTCCTGTTCGGGCGGCCACCGAAGTGAGGGCACGCCGCCGGACGATCCTGCCGTGCCTGCTCCTCGCGACTGCCTGCGCACCGGAGCCGGCGCTGAACGCCCCAGCCGTCGACCTCTCGGTTCCCGAGTGGGCCGGCGACGCGATCTGGTACCAGGTCTTCGTCGAGCGCTTCCGCAACGGCGACCCCGCCAACGATCCGACCACGCACGACATCGAAGGGGTGACCGACGAGTCGGCGCCGGATGGCTGGCGGCCGACACCCTGGACCCAGGACTGGTATCGCCAGGAGCCGTGGGCGGCCGCGACCGGCAAGGACTTCTACGGCACCGTGCAGTTCCGCCGGTACGGCGGTGACCTGCAGGGGCTGATGGATCGGCTGGACTATCTCCAGGAGCTCGGCGTCACCGCGCTCTACCTCAATCCGGTGAACGACGCGCCGTCGCTCCACAAGTACGATGCCCGGAACTATCACCACATCGACCGCAATTTCGGTCCCGATCCCCGTGGCGACGAGACCCGCATTTCAGGCGAGGACCCGGTGGATCCGTCCACCTGGAGGTGGACGTCCGCCGACAGCCTCTTCCTGGCGCTGGTGGAGGAGGTCCACCGGCGGGACATGCGCATCATCGTGGACTACTCCTGGAATCACACCGGGATCACCTTCTGGGCATGGCGTGACGTGCTCGCGCAGCAGCGGGCTTCGCCGTTCGCCGACTGGTATGCCGTCGACCGATTCGACGATCCCGCCACACCCGACACCAGCGAGTTCAGCTACCGCGGGTGGGTAGGCGTGCCGTGGCTGCCGGAGTGGAAGAAGGTCGGGAGGCCGCCGGGCAAGACCCACGGCGCGATCGAGGGGAATCTGGTGCCGGGTGTTCGGGACCTGGTATTCGAGGTCACCCGCCGCTGGCTGGATCCCGATGGCGACGGCGACCCTTCGGACGGCGTGGATGGTTTCCGGCTCGACGTGGCGGAGATGGTGCCGCTCGGATTCTGGCGGGACTACCGCCGCTTCGTCCGGAGCATCAATCCGGAGGCGTACCTGGTGGGCGAGGTGTGGTGGGAGACCTGGCCGGACAGGATGTACGACCCGGCTCCCTGGCTGGCGGGCGACGTGTTCGATGCGGTCATGAACTACCGGTGGTATGCCCCGACCCGCTCCTTCTTCGCCGGTGCCGAGCCTGCGCTGACTGCTTCCGCGTATGCCGCCGCACTCGACTCGCTCGTCCTCGGCATCGAGGCCCCGCACCTGCGCGCGATGATGAATCTGACGGCCAGTCACGACACCCCGCGCTTCGGCACGTCCATCTACAATCCGGGCCGGTACAAGTTCCACAACAGCCCGCGGGAAGACCCGGGCTACCGGATCGATCGTCCGGACGAGCGCAGCCGCCGAACCCAGGAGATGATCCTGGTCCAGCAGTTCACCTACGTCGGCGCGCCACACATCTGGAACGGCGACGAGGTGGGCATGTGGGGCGCGGACGACCCCGACGAGCGGAAGCCGATGGTGTGGTCGGATCTGCGTCACGAGGACGAGATCGTGCATCCCTTCGGACGGCCAAGGCGCCGCGACCCGGTGTCGCCGGATACCGCCATGCACCGGATGTATCGGGAGCTCGTGGCGCTCCGGAGGGAGCACCTCAGGCTGTTCGTGGATGGCGCGTTGAACTGGATCACCACGGACGACCGGCGCGGGCTGCTGGTGTACGATCGCGTTCTGGGCGATCGGCGGGCGGTGGTCGCGTTCAATGTGTCGGACGCGCCGGTGGAGTTATCCGTGAGGACGGACGGGGACTATCGGGCCGCATATCCGGCAGGCGAGCATCAGGAGACCAGCGCCGGGTCGCTCAGAGCGACGCTGCCGCCTCGGACAGCGAGGGTTTGGATCCGGAAGTGACCGTTCGCCTTGCTGAGTGACGGTGTGACCGTGAGCGGAACCGAGGGCCCGGGGAGGCTGGCCAAGCCCCGCCAACCCGAGCCTCCCCGGGCCCTCGGTTCCGCTCACCGTGGCTCCTAGACTCCGGGGCGAGACGTGGGCGCGCCCCGGAGTGATGTGAGCTGGGTGAGTGTCTCACCTCAGCTCGGCCAGAAGCACCAACCCCGAAACGGCCGGAACCGACACGACGCCGCCCGCGACCGTGGCGACCGCACCGGAATACTCGTCCCGCACCTCCGCGCCCTCCGGAAATACGCCGAACACCGGGATCTCCACGTCCTCCGCGCCGACCCCCATTGCCACCAGCACCCGATCGCCGCTATCCAGCGTCCGACTGAACACGTACGGCTCCACCCGATGGGTCCGGTGCACCCCCGCCCCGACGGCCGGATGCGCCCGCCTGAACCGCCCGAGCTTGCGCCAGTGCTCCAGCACCTCGCGGGTCGCGCCGCCTCGCTCGAGATCCTCCCAATTCATGAGCGAGCGCAGGTTGGCATCCCCTTCCGCGCCCGCCACCCGGAGCGGCCGGGCCAGCTCGTCTCCGTAGTAGATCTGCGCGCCGCCGGGCGCGAGGAGCAGCCGCGTGCCGGCGCCGAAGGGATCCTTGCGGGCCGGGTCATAGGGTGATCCGTCATCGTGCGAGCTGACATAATTGAGGATCGCGACGCCACGGAGTGCGCCCACGTGCAGTGCAGCGGAGTATCCCGTGAATAGACTGTCCAGCGACCCGTCACGCTTGAGCCCGAAGTTGATGAGTCCGTCGTAGCCGTGGGCGAAGAAGTCGAGGCTTCGGTCCCCGAAATCGTACTCCCTCCCCCGCCCCGCCCCTGCCTCCCAACCGTACACCTCTCCCATCAAGTAGAACGGCAGGCTGTCGGGACTCGCTCCCGGATGCGCTCGTCTCCACTCCGCGAGTGCCCGCCCGGCCTCCCGCTTCAGCTCGGCGCTGACCGACTCACCGAAGTGCTTGGCCGTGTCCACCCGGTACCCGTCGAACCCCAGCTCGCGGACCCAGTCCGTCAGCCACTTGATGAGGTAATACCGCGGCGCGCGAGGATGCCCGGTGCGGGCGAAGAAGGCGTCGAGCTCCGCCTCCTCCCGCTCCCTGCGGCCCTCGCGCTCCCACTTTTCGCGCAGTGCCGGTGGCAGTGCCACGGCATCGTCCCGCTCGGTGCGGATGTCCGGAAGGTTGGCGACGAGGGTGCAGTCCACTGTCGTGGTATAATCCCGGTAGGTGCAGGGGGGGCCGGTGCGGACCCAGTCGTCGGGCCAGGCCGGGTCGCTCGCGGTCACCGGTCCGGTGTGGTTGATGACGGCGTCGAGGAGCACGCGCATGCCGTGCCGGTGGGCGGCGTTCACCACGGCCGCCAGCTCCTCGGCCGTTCCGAGCGCCGGATCCACGGCGGTCCAGTCGCGAGTCCAGTATCCGTGATAGCCGTAGGTCTTGCCGGTTCCTTCGTCCACACCGCCCTGGATCTGCTCCACGAAGGGAGTCATCCAGATGGCGTCCACGCCCAGGCTATCGAAGTAGCCCTCCTCGATCTTCCGCAGCACACCGGCGAGGTCACCGCCCTCGAAGTTCCGCAGCGTCCCCCCGTCCCGGGCGCGGCCGAGGGCGAGGTCGTTGGTGGAGTCGCCGTTGAGGAAGCGATCGGTGAGGAGGAAATAGATCGTTGCGCTGTTCCAGAACGCGCTGGCTCCCACCGGCGCGGCCTTGGCGATCGCCGGTGTGACATCGTCCGGGGGCGGTGCCTTCCGGCACCCCCCGACGAACGCGGCGGCGAGGCCGATCAGGCCTAGGAGAGGGAGTCCGGGCGCCATGTGTCGGCCTCGGCGACGTCACTGTGCTTTACCTCGTCGCGGTCCTCCACCCGTAGGGTGAGTGCGGCAGCCAGCAGCAGCGACCCGCCACCCACCGCGAGCGCATAGATCGCCTCCCCCCCGAAGAGCCGGCCCACCAGGAATCCCAGGATCGACGCGGCGACGATCTGCGGAATCACGATGAAGAAATTGAAGACGCCCATGTAGTAGCCCATCTTCGACGGCGGGAGCGAGCCGGTCAGAATGGCGTAGGGCATGGCGAGAATGCTCGCCCACGCGATGCCCACGCCGAGCATCGAGCCCAGCAGGAATCGCGGGTCCTCCAGCACCAGGACGGACAGCAGACCGATCGCGCCGCAGACGAGACAGATCGCGTGGGCGACCTTGCGGCTGGTCCGCCGCGCCAGGACCGGAATGAGGAACGCGACGACCGCCGCCACACCGTTGTAGGTACCGAAGCCCACGCCCACCCAGTTGGCCCCCTCGTTGTAGAGTGCCGAGCCCGGATCGGTGGTGCCGTACAGGTGCCTGGTCACCGCCGGCGTGGTGTAGATCCACATGGCGAAGAGGGCGAACCAGGAGAAGAACTGCACCCAGGCGAGCTGGCGCATGGTGTGGGGCATGTCCTGGAAGTCGTTCAGCACGGTTACGAAGCCGTTGTCGTAGCGGCCTCGGCGCTGCAGCGTCCCGCTGGCGATCAGCAGCAGACCGACCACACCGGTGCCGGCCGACAGGATCATGACCTGATAGATCCCGGCTCGCGCCAGCCATGCGCTCGACAGTGCGCCGGCAGCGAGAAGCATCCACCCCAGCCGGATCTGACGCCTGCCGTTGACGCCGAATTCCTCCGCCGTCCTCCGCTCGGGAATCACGGCTTCCCGCGCCCGGCTCTCCGAGAAGGCGGCCAGCTCCTCGGGTGGATACTCTCTCGAGCGGATCACCGTCCACAACACCGCCAGGAAGAACACCGCGGCGCCGAGGTAGAATGAGAGCCGTACCGAGTCGGGAATCACGCCCTCGGGCGCCTCGTTGCTCACGCCGAACTGCCTGGTGAGCAGCCACGGCAGCAAGGACGCCAGGACGGCCCCGGTCCCGATGAGGAAGCTCTGCATCGCGAAGCCCGCGGTGCGCTGCTCCGAGGGGAGGTTGTCTCCCACGAAGGCGCGGAACGGCTCCATCGTGATGTTGATGGAGGCGTCCATGATCCACAGGACGCCCGCCGCCACCCAGAGCGTCGGGGAGTTCGGCATCAGTACCAGCGCGAGCGACGCGAGGACGGCCCCGCCGAGAAAGTACGGTCGCCGCCGGCCCAGCCGGTTCCAGGTGCGGTCGCTGAAGTAGCCGACGACAGGCTGCACCAGGAGGCCGGTCGTCGGCGCGGCGATCCACAGGATGGGAATGTCTTCCACCCTGGCGCCGAGGGTCTCGAAGATGCGGCTCACGTTCGCGTTCTGAAGAGCGAAGCCGATCTGGATGCCCAGAAAGCCGAAGCTCATGTTCCAGATGTCCCAGAACGTGAGGCGCGGCTTGGTCCGGACCGCGGCGGTGGTGGCCGTCATCGCGCGGGCCGGATACGGACGGCCTGGCCACCCCCGGGCGCGAGCACCACGCGCAGCCGGCTCGCGGAGGTCACGGTGCGTCGGCTGATCGTGACCGGGAGCGGATTGGTGAGCCAGTGCGCCTTGGGCCCGTCGGCGTAGATCTCGGCGACGTACCGTCGGCCGGGCGTGAGAAACGAGAGGGGGACGTCCAGTGTGCGGCCCACCTCGTCCGTGATCGCGCCGAGGAACCAGCTCTGCCCCCCGCGCTCACGTCGCGCGACCGCCACGTAGTCGCCGATGCGCGCATCGATCACCCGGGTGGTGTCCCAGTCCACGGCGACGTCCCGGATGAACTCGAAGGCGGGCTGCCCCTCGTAGTTCTCGGGAAGGTCCGCCGCCATCTGCATCGGTGAATAAATCACCACGTACAGTGCGAGCTGCTTGGCGAGGGTGGTGCGGATTCGCGCCTCGTCAGGCCGCCGTGGGGTCCCCGTGCTCCGCTCGAGCATGAGATCGAAGATTCCCGGCGTGAAGTCCATCGGTCCCGCCAGCAGGCGGGTGAAGAAGAGGATAGTCTCGTGTTCCGGCGGGTTTCCGCCGTCGCCTGCCCAGGCGTTGTACTCCTGCCCCCGTGACCCCTCCCGGGTCATCATGTTGGGCCAGGTCCGGCGCTCGCCGGTGTCGTGCATCGGCTCGTGGACGTCCAGCATGATGCCGTGGCGCGCGGCCGTCTCGATCACCTTGCGATAGTGCCGCACCATGTACTGCGAATAGTGCGAGTGGCCCTCGCTGGTGTGGTCGGTCACGTAGCCTGACTTGATGGCGTCGAGGCCGAGGGATTGGTACAACGCGAAGGCGCTGTCCATCTGGCGCTCGTAGTTTCGAATCCCGCCCGAGGTCTCGTTGTGGACGATCAGGTGCACGCCTTTCTCCCGGGCGTACCGTGCCAACCCCTCTAGGTCATAATCGGGATACGGCCGGGTGAACGAGAAGGCGTTCCGGTTCTTCATCCAGTCCCCATCCCACCCGGTGTTCCACCCCTCCACCAGCACCCCGCCGAGTCGGTTGGCCGCCGCGAAGTCGATGTAGCGCCGGGTATTCTCGGTCGTGGCGCCGTGCTTGGGCCCCGAGCCCCAGCTCATCGTGCCGATGTGCATGCCCCACCAGATCCCGACGTACTTCATCGGCTTGATCCAGCCGGTGCTGTCGATCGCGCTCGGCGGATTGAGATTGAGGCCCAGCAGGGAGGGCGACAGATCGGTGGCGCGGTCGGCCAGCTGGATGGTGCGCCACGGGGTCACGAAGGGCGTGCGACCGCGCACCTTCACGCCGTCCGCCAACGGTGCCAGCGCCGCCCGGAGCACCCGGCTCTCGGTGCGGTTGCCGCGCAGAAACATCCTCGCGTAGTCCACCAGGTTGGCCTCGTGGATCACCATGAAGGTGCGGCGGTCCTGCGACTCCATCGTGAGCGGCGTCTGCACGCTGTCCAGGACGCTCACCGGTCCCGAGGAGTAGAGCATCTCCGACCGGTCCATGCGGGCCCAGTTGGACGGGATCCACCAGGCGCGCGAGTTGTCCGCCAGCGCGAACTCGGTGAGCTCGTCCTGGATCTCGAAGGTGCCCAGGCCGGTCTGTTTGGGGAGCTCGTACCGGAAACCGACGCCGTCGTCGAAGGCGCGGACCCGGAGGACGAAGCGTCGGCGCGGCCCGGCGGTCTCCTCCACCGTGACCGCCAGCTCGTTGTGGTGGTCCCGCACCCGGGACACCTCACCCCAGGGTTGGGTCCACCATTCGTCGTGCGACTGCCGCGTCGTATCGGTGATGCGGAGCCCGTCGCGGAGCGGCGGCGCCCCCCGGAAGTCGAAGCCGAGGGTCGAGGGGAGAATCAGCGCGCGACCGTCGCGGGTCAGGCCGTAGGCCAGCCGGCCCTCGACGATTTCCACGGTGATTTCGTTGCGGCCGTCCGGCGAGGCCACCCGGGCCTGGCCGCGAAGCGGCGTGGCGTCGGCCGGAAGCGAGGCGGCGACGAGGCATGCTATGAAGTAGCCGGGCATCCGGCACATGGGAGTGTCCTGGGGAGGGTGGGTGGCGACGGGCCCGAGACCGGCCGGGTTGGCGAGAACGTAAGGCCGCCGGCATGCTTCGGCCAGCGGATCTTGCGCCCGGGAGCCGGCTCACCGAACATACGCCGGACGCTCCGTTCATCCAGCCCGCTCTCCGGAAGAACCGACTATGCCAGCGGTCCAGCTCGGTACCGTCGATTACGCGATCCTGATCGTCTACTTCTGTTTCGTGCTCGGCATCGGTTGGGTCCTTCGCCGGTCCATGCGGAGCAGCGAGGACTTCTTCCTGTCCGGCCGCTCCATTCCCACCTGGATCGCCGGACTCGCCTTCCTCTCGGCCAATCTGGGCGCCCAGGAAGTGATCGGCATGGCGGCGTCGGGCGCCAAGTACGGCATCATGACGAGCCACTTCTACTGGGTGGGCGCCATACCCGCCATGGTGTTCGTCGGCATCTTCATGATGCCCTTCTATTACGGCTCGCGGGCTCGGTCGGTGCCGGAATATCTCCGGCTCCGGTTCGACGAGAAGACCCGGGGGTTCAACGCGATCACCTTCGCGGTGATGACCGTGTTCTCCTCCGGCATCTCGATGTACGCCCTCGCGAAGCTCCTGGAGCTGGTGCTGGGGTGGAACTTTCACACCAGCGTGGTGCTCTCCGCCATCATCGTCCTGATCTACATCTTCCTGGGCGGGCTGACCTCGGCGATCTACAACGAGGTGCTGCAGTTTTTTCTGATCGTCCTGGGCTTCCTCCCGCTGGTGCTGCTCGGCCTCAAGGACCTGGGAGGGTGGGACGGCCTGACCGCGAAGCTGGTGCCGGTGGCAACCAGCGCCGGATACGATGGGGGCGCATGGTCCCATTCCTGGAAGTATCTCGACTCGGCGGGCGCGAACCCGATGGGCGTCGAATGGTTCGGCATGGTGATGGGCCTGGGATTCGTGCTGTCGTTCGGCTACTGGTGCACCGACTTCCTGGTGGTGCAGCGGGCCATGGCGGCTGAATCCATGCTGGCGGCGCGCCGCACCCCGCTCCTCGCGGCGATCCCGAAGATGCTCTTCCCCGCCCTCGTCATCCTGCCGGGCATGATCGCGATTGCCTTGCACTTCGACCGCGGCGGACTGCTGCCCCTGGCAGCCGACGGCACACCCAACTACAACATGGCCATCCCGGTGCTGCTCGCCGAATACCTCCCTTCCGGACTGCTCGGTCTGGGCCTGACGGCCCTCATGGCATCGTTCATGTCCGGCATGGCGGGGAACGTCACCGCCTTCAATACCGTCTGGACCTACGACATCTACCAGTCGTACATCAAACCCGGACAGAGCGACCGGCACTACCTGAGAATGGGGCATGCCGCCACGGTGTTCGGGATCGTCGGCAGCGTGGCCGCTGCGTACGCGGCGACCCGCTTCAACAACATCATGGACATGCTCCAGCTGGTCTTCGCGTTCGTCAACGCGCCCCTGTTCGCGACCTTCCTGCTGGGGATGTTCTGGCGCCGAGCCACGGGCCACGGGGCGTTTTTCGGCCTGGTGACCGGCACCCTGGTTGCTGCGCTCCACCACGGACTCACCCTGCCCGAGGGCTCGATGCCGGGCATCAAGGGCGCGTTCTTCGGCACTGCCCTGCATGTATATCCCAGCGAGATGGCGCAGAACTTCTGGACCGCGATCGTCGCCTGGACCGCCTGCTTCGTGACGACGATCGTCGTTTCGCTCTTGACCACCGGCAGCAAGTCCGATGACGACCTCCGTGGGCTGGTCTACTCTCTGACGCCGCGCATCACCGATCACGACCTGAAGTGGTACCAGCGGCCCGCCACCCTGGGCGCCGCCGTCCTCGGCATGGTGCTCGTCCTCAACATCATCTTCTGGTGATCCGCGATGAACCTCGACCTGCGAATACCGATCGGCCTGATGTTCTCGATCATCGGCGCCCTGCTCACGGGGTTCGGGCTGATCTCGGACGACGCGATCTATGCCCGGTCGCTGGGGATCAACGTGAACCTGTGGTGGGGGCTGGTGTTGCTCGCGTTCGGACTGCTGATGCTCGGGTTCGTCGCGCGGGCACGCAGAGCACGCCCCTCGTGACGCCGCCTGGACCGCCGCTCGTCACCGATGGAACGGTTCGCGCCGATCGGGGGGCGCACTAGCCGGGACGCGGACCTTCGGCGCATCCATCGCGATCGTGGCCACGGGCCGTCCCCGTACCAGGAGACCGGCTCGAAGCCCTGAGCTCGCTGCGACCGGGCCGCGGTACCGAGTCGCCGCCGGCCCGGGCTCGGAACCGTCCGTGGTATAGCGCAGCTCGTACCGGGGCACCCGACCCGCGAGCGCCATGGCCGCCCCCAGAATCCTCACCGAATCCCCATTCCGCACTACGCTCAGGGCCTGAATCGCGACGTCCGCCCCGCCCGGTTCGGAATCCACCAGAATGCTCGCGATTCCGGCTTCGCTGGAGAACGGATTCGATCCGACCAGCCTGGCTGCGCCGGTGACCCCGAACGAGACGTTCTCCCAGGCGTCCGACACCACCGTTCCCTGCGCGTCCCGGAGCGATGCGTGGCAAAAGAGGATGTCCCGCCGAGCCCGGTCGCGCTTCCGGCCGGCGAGATCGACCGCCAGCTCCAGGCGGTCGATCGGCCCCGGGGTTCGCACCGAGTGCCTCGCCGCGGGATGGCCGCCCACGTACCCCACGGCCTCCAGTGTCCCCGACTGGAACTTCCCGACCCGGAAGGTGAACGGCGGATGCGCGAGGTGCCCGCTCATGCGGTCGCGGTCGGGACGCCGGCGCTCCACCGGGCGCCCGTCGAGCAGAAGGGCGACCTCTTCGCAGTTGCTGAACACCCGCACGTCGGTGGCGGAGTGCGGCGTCCAGTCACTGGCGATGAAGACGGTCGCACCCGCAGCCGGCGGTCGCTGGCTCCGGAAGAAGTGGTAGGAGTATTTCGGTAGCCGGAAGATGTCCATGCAACCGGATGATTCGATGTCGGGGGCGTAGCCCCGATTGTAGTCGTACATGACCCAGAGCCCGTCGCCGAAGGCGACGGTGTCCTGATTGTCGTCGTGGGCCTCCTGAAAGTTCGTCGCCTGCTGCAACAGCGCGCGCTCACCCTGCCAGCGCAGCTGCCGGCTGTTGCTCTCCGCCGGCGTCAGGTTCTGCCAGGCGCCCTGATCCAGACCGGCGTTCATGGCGTAGTACTCCCAATCGCCGTACTCGCTCACCAGGCAGGGCCGCTCCTGGCCGTCCGCGGCAGCCGGCGTGCTGGCGCGCCTCGAGGAGGACGTCGTACCCCGGCATCCAGCCGGCCGTGATGCACTGGTCGCCGGGATACTCCTCGTGGGCGATCGCATGGCAGCGGGCCACGAACTCCGGCGGCATCGGCGACTCGTTGAGCGACACCTCCCACAGGATCACGCAGGGGTGATTGCGGTCGCGCCGCACCAGTTCGCGGCAGTTCCGGTACTGCAGCTCGACGAACGCGGGATCGGGATTGAAGTACTGCCAGCCGGGGATGCAGTCCATTACGACGAGGCCCAGCTCGTCGCAGGCGTCCATGAACGCCGGCGCGTGCGGGTAGTGGGACAGGCGCACGTAGTCGAAGCCGGCCTCCTTGATGCGCCGGGCATCACGATACTGCGCCGCATCCGAAAGGGCGTAGCCGATGTACGGATGCTCCTGGTGCCGGTTGGCGCCCCGGAGGAACATCCGCTCGCCGTTGATGTCGAATCGGTTGCCGGCGACGGCGATGCGCCGGATGCCGATGCGCGCGCTCTCGGCGTCAACCACCTGACCTCTCGCCAGCACTTCGCAATCGAGTCGGTACAGATTGGGCGCAGCAGGGCTCCAGAGCCGGGGCGCTCCTACCTCCACCTCCTGAGCCACGTCGGCATCGGCTCCAGGCGGCAGGGCCAGCTCCTCCGAGACGCCCGAAACGACGACCGCCCCGCCAGGATCCCGCAGCGTGGCCCGCACGTGGCAGATTCGGGGAGCGGGATGCCCATTTCGCACGTGCGTCTGCACCCGCACCATCGCGGTATCGCGCGATATACGGGGATAGGTGACCATGATGCCGCCACTCGCCGGCCGGTCGGCCAGGAGCGGATCGGTGATCGAGAGCCTGTCCTTGCGGATCAGACGCACCGGGCGGTACAGCCCGTGGTACATGTTGAAGTCGAGTTGGGCGAGTGGCTTGGGACCGGTGATCGGGTTGTCGCGGTTGTCCAGGCGCACGGCCAGGAGGTGATCCCGCCCCGGCTTCACCCGCTCGGTGAGGTCGAGCACGAACGGGAGATAGCCACCCAGGTGACGTCCCACGCGCTCGCCGTCGAGCCAGACGTCGGCGACGTTCATCGCACCCTCGAAGTGGAGCAGGACCTCGCGACCGGCCGCTTCCGGCTCCAGGCGCAGGCGCCGTCGGTACCAGCAGATGCCCTGCCACTGCGCCTCGTCGGACCCGGTCGGACCTGTCACCAATGCCTCGATCCGAGCGCTGTGCGGCAGGGTAATGCGCTCCCAGCGCGAATCGTCCAGGCGCGCCTCTTGTGCGTCGGGCGGATCGTCCCGCAAGAATCTTCCACCCGTCATCCAGGCGGGTGGCGGACCGGCCCTTGTGACCCGGCGTGCCGAGCGGCCACGCCCTCCGACCGAACGCCACGGCGGACGCCATCGCCGTCATACCCTGTACGAACGACCTGCGCCTCATCCGATCTCGGCGTCAGCGGCCGAGCGCCGGGTGGACAGGCTGGCGCGCCTCATCGGCGGGGCGCATAATTGGGGGCGACCCCGGCGCCGCACGCCAGGGAATTGCTGAAGGAGCGACCAGGCAAATGGGAGCGCCCGTGCTTCGCAGAGTGAGGCTGCTGGTTCCTGTGCTCCTGCTGCACGCGCTCGCCTGCGCCAAGGGTGACCCCGACGAGCCCGGGCCGAGCGACAGCCCGGTTCGGGTGGAAGTGACCAACCATCACGCGCTTCCGGTGGAGATCTACGCAACCGGCGCAGGCACCAGCCAGCGTCTGGGGGTCGTGAACCCCGGCATGTCGGCCCACTTCGTGGTGCCGGGAAACCTGACCCACTCTGGGAGCGTCGAACTGCAAGCCTCGCCAACTGCGAGCACCGAGCGCTTCCGCTCCGACAAGCTCCTGCTCGCCCCCGGCACGATCGTGGAGTTCATCGTGGCGACCCAGCTCTTCAACAGCACGGCCACGCTGCGCCAGTAGCCTCACGGTCGTTCCCCGGTTCCGCCGAACTCCAAGGTCACCGACTCGACCTCGACGCCGTATCCGTCGGCGGTCACCGTCCTTCCCTCCTCCGCTCCTGAGCGAGAGCTGAAGCCGTTCCACGTGCTCGAGTCTGGGGCCATCGCCGGGGCGGCCGCGATCCTCGGCGGGTCCGACCCAGTAGTTCCATTCCCCCGGGAATCCCTGAGGGAGCTTCACGCCCCGCCCGGCCGCAAAACCGGCCAGGGGCAATGTCGGCTCGCTCCAGGTGCTGTCCACACGGACGGCCCGGGTCCAGCTGGTCCCGTCCGCCTCCATCAGCGTGACGTGCAGCACCTGGCTCCGCCCCAGGCCACGCAGCCGCAGCCGAACGGCATCCGCGGAGGCAATCGTCCCGCCGCGCGCGGTGATCCGGTCGCCGACGGCGAGTGACGCGGTGTAGTCCGCGGGGCTCCATCCGCTCGAGTCCACCGGGAGCGCCAGATGGAAGACCGGGCGACCCGTCGGCTCGGCGATCTCGAGGCGGAAGAGGCCCCGTCGCCCGGCATCGCCGATCCTGGTGAACGCGAGTTTCGGAGCATCCGATGCCGGATCGAATAGTCGGAGCGCACTCCCCTCGCCCAGGATGTCCGCGATCCACGACTCCGCCCAGGAATAGTTCCAATCGCTGGGCTTCGCGCTCCGTCCACCCGGGAAGGTGGCAGCCGAATCTCCGCGGAAAACCGTGATCACGAACTCCCGCGGCCCCTCGGGAAGCGAGTCTCCGGGGATGGTTGCTGCGTACTCATACCCACCAGCCGGCCGCATCGCGAACGCTCGATGTGCTCCGCCATCTCTCCTCCTGAGGAAGAGGGCGACCGAGTCGGGAGCGGTGACGTCCACGATCCGGGCCCGCCACTCGGCCGGTCGTCCGGCGAGGAACGCGGGCGGATTCAGCGGCACGACGGCGAGCGGGGCCGTGTCGGCGGGTGGTGCATGGTACTCGGCGAATCCGAGCGGCCCGAGCCGCTCCGGGAGACTGGCGGGACGCACCGGCCCGGATGCGCTCAGCACGTACACGCCGGGCGTCACCGTGAAGCGACCACCGGTGGCTTGCCACCCAAGCGAAGCCCCCGCGGCCAGCGGTTGCACGGTGAACGACGCACCGAGATCGGGAAGAGTGACGGTCATGGGCCACGCCCGGGTGATGGCCCGGGTAACGATCTTCGAGGGGCTCGGCGGCTCGAAGGGGTCCCGAATCGGCACCGCGTCCGGGTAGACCTCCAGCCGCCACAGGCCGGGTCGCACCCGATCGAGGAAATAAATCCCCTGTCCCTCGTAGCTCACGACCGGTGAGGAGCCGTACCCGGCCACCCGGCGCAGCGCGCCGGCGTCGGGCGGTCTCGAGCGGGTCGAACCGGCATGGAGAAACGCGTCCCGCGCGACCAGCTCGGCCAGATCCTCCTCGGGTGCGATTCGGAAGTCGCCGAATCGGAGGTTCCGGGGATAAGGACCGTACCTTCCCGCCCGGGGCAGGCGTCGCATCGCTTCTGCCGCGATGACCGCGCTCATGGCCTTCCGCGGCGTGTAGACCAGGTTCAGGTAGTGTGTCTGCCAGCCGAGGTTGCGGGAGGCGGTGCGCAGCATGTCGTAGGCGAACATGGCCGCGAACTGCGT
Organism: uncultured Gemmatimonadales bacterium; assembly: GCA_963826065.1. Lineage (GTDB taxonomy): Bacteria > Gemmatimonadota > Gemmatimonadetes > Gemmatimonadales > GWC2-71-9 > CAVVWJ01. Next base: position 603,684 of record CAWGVP010000005.1, on the reverse strand, counting down.
GCCGACCTGGCGGAAAGTCCGGGCCATCGCGGGGTACATGGTGGCGTTCCGCAGGTCGGGGCTGTCGAATTCGTACACGATCCGGGGCAGTCGTGCGAGCTCGGGACGTGCCATGTCCGGGAACTCATCCACGCCGCGAAGTTGGTTCCCCCGGAGCTCGTAGCCCGCGTTCAGGCCGGTCGGGTACCACCCGAAGCTTACTCCGTCCGCCTTCGAGCGCCGGATCGCCTCTCCGATCCGGAAGTCCTGGCTGACGTTGTAGAAGATCGGCTTGCGGCATCCGGCGCGCCGCACGGCATCGATCAGCGTGTCGATGTAGCGGACCGAGCCCGGCAGGTCTTCGGGATGATGGACCGGCTCATTCACCAGCTCGACGAACAGGATGGCCGGCTCATCCTTGAGCGCCACGCCGGTGTAGGGATTCACATGCCGGAGCATCTGCTCGAGGTAGTTCACCTGCGCCGCAATCGCCGCGGGGTCGGTTCCCATCCGGTCGCGGCTGTAGCGGCGGCCGAATCCCGGTGAGGTGGTGTCCTCGAGTGCGTCAGGCCAGTTGGCGTTGTAGAGCTGGATCGGGCTGAACAGCAGGTAGACGCCGCGCTCTCGCGCGCGGGCGATCAGCCAGTCGAGCAGATCGAGGTGGTCGTTCTCGAGCAGATTGCCGGCGCTGTCGGATGACTCCCAGTCGCCCCAGAAGGTGAGCCGCAGACCGTCCCAGCCCAGCCGGGCGAAGTGGGCCATGTCCTCCTCGATCATCCGTTTCCGGTCGGCGTGGAGGTAGCCTGCCGCACGGTAGTCGGAAGCGCTCGGCAGCACGTAGTTCGCGCCGAAGAGGGCGACCTCGCGGCGGTCGTCGCGCCATCGGATCACCCCCTCGGGATCCAGATAGACACCACGAAGGTGTGCCGGAGCCGGGCGATCCTGGGCGGCGACGCCGGCCGCCGAAACGATCAGCGTCACGACGGTCAACAGCGCTAGGCGGAAAATCGTCATGAAGGCTCAGGCGGGCGGAGTGCGGCGCCCCGCCGCGACTCCCGGTCACTGCTCGGAGTCACGGCGGGGCGGGCGATGAAGAGCGGGCTCAGTACCCCGGGTTCTGGGTCAGGTTGGGGTTCGTGGTGAGCTCGGATGCTGGGAGCGGGTACAGATCGCGATAGGTGTCCGTGGCCCGGCCGGCAAGCACCCCGCCCTTCCACTGCCAGAGGTAGTCGCCGCCGGTGAATAGGCCGTACCGAACCAGATCCGTCCGGCGGTGCGCCTCCCACAGGAGCTCGCGTCCCCGCTCCTCGATGATGAACTCCAGGTCGAAGTCTCCGTCCGCGATATTGCCACTGGCGTCGCCGAAGGCGCGCTGGCGGAGGGCGTTCACGTAGGCCAGCGCCTGCGCCCGGTCGCCGCCGCCGCCGCGGAGGTGGGCCTCGGCATACATGAGATAGGCATCACCGAGCCGGAACATCGGAAAGTCGGTGTCGGGAAACTCGAGGTCGGAGCCATTGGCTCCGGTGCTGGTCCTGTTCGTGAACTTCTGGACCGCCACGCCGTTGTTGAAGTTGCTGATACTGACGACGTCCTCGGTCTGGCCATCGGTCCAGAAGAACGACCCCCTCGGGTCCGCCGCCGGAACCACGAAAAGGTCGTAGGCTTGGCGCTTGAGCCGCAGGCCGAACCAGCATCCGTTCACACCCTGGTCGCCCGGGGCCATGGAACCGCCACACGAGGCGTGGATCAGGAAGGTAGTGCCGCCAAAGCTCTTGGTCCGCTTGCCGTCCTGAATGACCGGGAAGATGATCTCGGGCGAGGTGTGATTGTCCGCCTGGAACAGGTGCTGATAGCTGGGATCCAGGGTGAACGGACCGGCGATCACCTGCTCCGCCGCCGCCAGCGCTTGGGCGTACTGCGGCGTCCCGGTGTAGACCTCGGCATTCAAATACAGCTTGGCCAGGAGCATCGCCGCAGCTTCCTTGGTGGCACGGCCGTAGGTTCCCGAGCCGGCGGTCGCGGCCAGATCGGCCTGCATCGCGGTCAGCTCGCTTATCAGGAAGTCGTAGATCTCCTGGCGGGTGTTCTGGAGCGGCGCCGTGGGCCCGATCGGGTCTTCCTCGGTGACCAGCGGGATGTTGCCGAAAATGTCGACCCCGTGCCAGTAGCTCAGCGCCCGGAGGAACCTGGCTTCCGCCCGGAAGACCTGGATGTCGGCCGCGAGCTCGGGCGAGACGTTCCGTTCCGCCAGCTTGGCCTCGGTAGTCTGCCGCAGGAACTCGTTCGCCAGACCGACCTGAAAGGCGACCCGATAGTACATCGCCACGGTAAACGGATTGTTGGAGGCCCAGAGCTGAGTGTTCATCTCTGGAATGCCCACATCGCCCCAGGCGATCACCGCCTCGTCGGTGGGAAGCTCCTGCATCTTCCAGAAGAGCCGCAGGTACTGGGAGAACCCCTCGTCGATGCCGTCGATGTCCCCGTCCCCCGCCGGCCCTCGCTGGCCGCTGACTGCGAGGCCGGCGTAGATCCTGGCCAGGAAGGCCCGGTAGGAGGTGGGGTCGTCGAAGTACGTGACGTCCGTGATCGTGCTCGTCGGCAGCTCGGTCGTGTCGGTGCAACCGCCTGCGCCCAGGAGCAGAAATGTGGCGGCGATAAGCGCACGACGCGGATTGCGGTTCATGGCTCGGTCCCTTCTGGGGTGTCTTGATCCGGTGGTCATGGCTTACAGAGTCAGGCTCAGGCCGCCGCTGAACGTGCGGGAGCGCGGGAAGATGTTGTTGTCGATGCCGTTCACCGAGGAGGTGAGCGGTGTCGGTGTGATGTTCGAGCTCGGATCCACGCCGTCATACCCGGTGATGGTGAAGAGGTTCTGGACCGCCCCGAAGACCCGCGCCGCCTGGCCCCGCAGGTTGAACGTGTACCCGAGCGTCATGTTGTCCATGCGCAGGAAGGAGGCGTCCTGCACGTAATAGTCCGACTGCAGCTGCTGGGTCTCGAACTGGGTCTCGAGCACGGAGCTGTGCAGGTTGCGGGGTGAGCTCCCCGCAAAGAGCTCCCGGTAGTCGCCGTTGGCGGACGCCACGTTGTTGTAGACGTAGTTCCCGAGGTACGATCGCAGGGTGAATCCGAAGTCGAACCGGCCCCAGGCCAGGTACGAGGAATGGCCCAGGATCCATTTCGGGGCGGGGTCGTGGAACGGCCGGAGATCGCCCTGGTTGACGATGCCGTCCCCGTTCTGGTCGACATACAGGTCGTTGTCGTTGATCGTCCCATCGCCGTTCACGTCGCGGTAGATCGGCTTCCCGTTCTCGCGGATGTGCTCGTAGACGTAGAACGAGTTCACCGGGTGGTTCGGGGTCAGGACCTGAATTCTGGTGCCCACGCCCCCTGAGGCTTCGCCGACCAGAATGCTCAGCCCGGACCCGCCGAACGGCGTGATGCTTCTCAGGTTGTTCTTGTTGCGGGCGGCGGTAAAGTCCGCCTGCCAGCTCAGTCCGCGGTCGCCGCCATCCAGGATTCTGGCACCGAGGCTGAGCTCGACACCGTAGTTCCGCATGCTGCCGATGTTGGTGGTGACGAAGTTCGACAGGTTGCTGAACCCCGCGACGGGCACGTCGAAGAGCAGGTCGTCGGTCAGTTTGTCGTAGTAGTCGATCGCACCGGTGATCCGCTGATTGGCGAACCCGAAGTCGAGGCCGACATTGACCGCCCGGGTCTGCTCCCACTTGATGTCCGGGTCCACCGCGCTCGGGCGGGCGGTCGTGAAGATGGTGTCGCCGAACTGATACTGGGCCTGGTTGTCGCCGAGCTGATAGGATGAGTACGCCAGGTAATTCTTGAAGGACTGATTGCCGGTCTTGGCCCAGGATCCCCGGAGCTTGAGATCGGACAACCCCTTGACGCCGCGGAGGAACGGCTCCTGCGACAGGCGCCACGCGACCGACACCGACGGGAACGTGCCGTAGTCGTTCGCCGCGCCGAACCGGGACGAGCCGTCGTGGCGCAGACTCGCCGCGAGGATGTACCGATCGTTGATGTTGTAGTTGAGGCGGCCGAAGAAGGAGATCAGTTTGCTCTGCTGCTCGAACACGATGTTCGTGACGTTGGCCGCGGGCACGATCTGATCGGTACCACCGTCGTCCGTGGAGAGACCGTTGCCCTCGTAATAGAGCGAGTCGATGTGGGTCTTGCTCCAGGAATAGCCGCCGGTCAGGTCGAGGGTGCCCGGCCCCACCGGGCGCGGCGTGGTATAGCTCAGATAGGTCTCCAGCACCGTGCTGGTCTGCTGCGGGTTGAACCGGGTCTGTTGGCCGAGTCGGCCCTCCGCCTGTTCCTCGGTGCAGGATGCTGGGACGGAAGTTCCTCCGCTTGCCGTCGCTCGCGTCGATGCCGAGCGTGACGTTGGCCCGGAGCCCTTCGACCCACGGCGTCCGGTACTCGGCCTGCATGTTGCCGACGGCGCGATACGTTTCGGCCTTCTCCTCGGCGAGATTCAGGATCGCCACAGGATTATGGGCGGAGGTGGAACTATTGCCCGGCCACTCGTAGAACCCCGTCCCCGAGTTAGGATCGGTGATGGGCTGAGTGGGGCCATACTGAGCCGTGTTGGAAAGCACGCTCGATGGGGGTGAATCGGTCGTCGGTGCGAGACCCCCTCGCGCTGAAGCGCAGGTTAAGCCGATCGTTGGCGAGCCGCTGGTTGAAGTTGATGCCCAGGCCAAGCCGCCGGGCACTGTTTTCGCTGATGATGCCCCGCTGATCCAGGAAGTTGAATGACACACGATAGTCGTTCGTGGCTCCGGCCCCCGACAGCGCGACGTTGTGCTCCTGCCCGAATCCCGTGCGGTCGATGGCGCCGAACCAGTCGGTGTTCGCGTTCTGCAGCTGGCCGGCGCTTGCCGGCGCGAACTGCTCCACCGCCGCCCGGAACTGCTCGGCATTCAGCATCGACGGCACCCGGGTGATGGTGGACGCCGACATCGAGCCGGTGTATTCGATCTTCATCGGCTCGCCTGCCCGCGCCCGCTTGGTGGTGATCAGCACCACGCCGTTGGCGGCATTGGTGCCATAGATCGCGGCGGCGCCGGCGTCGCGCAGCACGGTCATGCTGGCGATGTCCTCGGGATTCAGGAAGTTGAGCGGGTCGCGGCCGGTGTTCACCTCGCTCGACAGGGGCTGCCCGTCGACGACGTAGAGCGGCTCGTTGCTGGCGGTGGTGGATGTTCCCCCACGAATCCGGATGGAGGTCCGCCCGCCTGGCTCGGTGTTCTCGACGACCTGCACGCCCGCCACCTTGTTCTGGATCAGCTCGGTGGGGGTGATGACGCGGCCCTTGTTGAACTCCTGCGACGTCACGTTGGTCAGCGCCCCGGCGACGTTCCCCTGGCGCTGCTCCCCGTAGCCCACGACCACCAGCTCTGCCAACTCAGTCGCCCGAGGCGCCAGGACGATATTGAGCTCGAGCGACTCACCGGCCGACAGCGTGACCGGCCGGGCGACCGGCGCGTACCCGATCATCGTGACCGACAGGGTGTCCGCACCGGCCGGTATCCCGGTGAGGAGGTAGACGCCGTTCGCCTGGGTCTGGATGTTCTGGCTTCCGACTCTGACGGTTGCTCCCTGCAACGGTAGTTGCGTGGACTCGTCGGTGACGCGCCCGCGGATGGTGCCGCCGGGTTCCTGCGCCTGCAGTGACACGACCCAGGCGGCTGCCAGGAGTAGGCCAGAACCGAAGCGTAGCCATCTCATGATGCGTGTGTCCTTTCAAAGGCAAACCAGGAGGAACAGCGGGTCAGCGGTATCGGTGAAGAGAACAACCGGGCGCGGCCACTCACCGGCGTGCATCGCCAGTGGCAGTAGTGCCTGCCGGTGCGCCTAGCGGGTGTAGCCACGGTGTGGGCACGGTGGTAACCCCGACCGCCGGGTGCGTCCCGGGGTCGACGATGGGTTGTGGTGCGAAAACTCCGACTGCGAGGCCGGGCCGGAGCGGCAGGGACCGTCTACGGCCGTATGTGGTCGAATATTCCGGCCCATTCGCAGGCCGTCAAGGGGAGTCGTGTCTCGCCCAGGGCCGCAGGCGTGGCAGGAGCCGCGGCACGTGGCGGCAGTATTCTCGATAGGCCGCACCGAAACGCCGCTCCAGGAGCGGCTCCTCCAGCAGCGGGATATAGACCGCGTTGATTCCGAAAAACGTCACCGCCCAGAGCAGATGGGCCGGCGAGCGCAGCAGCAGCGACTCCCCGAACAGCACCATCATTACCCCCGAGATCATCGGATTGCGGACGTGGCGATAGGGCCCTTGCACAACGAGCCGCCGGGGTGGATCCCACGGGGCGAGTGTACCGCGTCCCTCGACGACGAAGCGGCGCAGGCTCGCCACGAAGAGCAGGAACCCGACGAAGAGCAGCATCAGCCCGATCACCTGAGTACCGAGCTCGAGCACACCCCGGCCCGCGGCAAGTCGGATGTCGTTGCGGCGGGCCAGCCACACCGGAATCACGACCGCCATGGTGAACGGCAGGACCGCCACGGCGAAGAGGTGACGCAGCACCTCCGTCATCCCTTGGGGTTCCAGGCCACCTCCCACAGGTGATCATCGGGATCCTGGAAGTACCCCGCGTATCCGCCCCAGAAGGTCGGTCCGGCCGGCTTGACGATCCGGGCCCCCGCGCGCTTCGCCTGCTCCATCACCGAATCCACCTCGGCCCTGCTCCCCACGTTGTGCCCGATGGACAGCTCGGTGGCGCTCCGTGGCGTCTTGGACAGTCCGGTGTCGTGCGCCAGATCGTCTCGCGGCCAGACCGCGAGCTTCAGCCCGGATTGGAGCTCGAAGAATGCCACCGCACCGTGCACGAACTCCCGGCCCACGATCCCCTTGGTCGGGAAGCCAAGGCCGTCTCGGTAGAAGGCAACGGCGCGTTCCAGGTCGTCCACACCGAGCGTGATCAGCGTAACGTATGGTTTCATCTAGTCGCTGCCCCTTTGGCGGTTGCTTCGAGCGCTCACCGTCCACATCATTTGTCACCGGCCTCTTCCACTGCCCGCACGGAGCTCCCATGGATATGGGCGACATTACCCAGCTGACGCTCGTCGCGACCACCGCCCTGGTCCTGGGCAGGCTGGGATGGTCGCTGGCTCGACTGATCGACCGGAGATCTTCGTCTCGGGGCACCGCCGCGGACACGACCGATCGCATACGGGCGTTGGAGGACGAGCAGGCCATGCTCCGGCAGGAGCTCACCGAGCTCCAGGAGCGGCAGGATTTCACCGAGCGTGCCCTGGTGCGGGAGCGCGACCAGGTGAACCGTCCTTCGTCCGCGGCACTTCCCGAGCGAGTGGTGACGCCGCACTGAGGAATGGCCGTCAGGCGCCGAAGGGTGTTCGCTGGAGCTTGGCCGGGCCAATGGCGCTCACCAGCGCCCAGGTGCCCTCCAGCAACATGAATCCGTACTGTCGCTCCAGCACCGCGATTACCGTCAGGATGGTCGCCCCGGCCAGGTTGAGCACCTGGTAGAGGCGTGACGTCGTGCTCATCGCCCCAACTGGCTCGCGGCGATGGGCAGCAGGATCAGCACGGCACCGCACACGGATATGATCTGACGCACGTCTGTATCACCCCGTCCCGAGTAACCTATCGAGCCCGATACCGAGGGCCATCCTGACTCATCTGGTCTCCGACGAGATCGGCGTCCTATTCCGTCAGATTGTGCGCTTTCGGATACCCGAGCCCCGCCACCTCGCGGCCCCGCCCCGTCTCGACCGTCAGCCGAGGTTCCACGGTCAGGCGGAGCGATCCCGAGGGCCGGCCGGTCTCATCCAACAAGATCAACACGAACCCGGCGCTGTCCGCGCTCAAGGTGGCCCGCCTCGAACCCCCAGTGTCGAGAAGCTCCACCACCTGGGCCCGCACCACCGGGTCCGCCGGCTCACCGAACCCACTCAAGGCGAAGGTCGAAACCAGGCCCAGCCCACCGACCACGGCGATACGCATGCGCCGAATGTCCCGCTCGAGCCGGCCGATGCGCGCCCCCGAATCCACTGGCTTGTCAGTCATTGCAGTCTCCGGACGAAGAACGGGGAGATGCGTCCGGCCGCCACTCTTGCACGCAGTCAGGGGCCGGCCTTCTCGGGGCCGCTGTTCCACATGTCCAGATGCATGCGCCAGCCGCCACCCTCCCGTCGCCAGACGACCACGTATTTACCCTGGGAGGGCCCCCAGGCCACGCCGTCCCGTTCCCCTGCGATTTCGAACGTGCCATGGTCGTAGGCGTGTAGGCCGTCGATCGTGATCTGCGCGGGCCTCAGCACATGTCGCGTGACCCGACGGCCCGGCGGCAGCGTCCAGTAATCCCGAATCGCATTGCGCCCGGTGATGGCCGCGGATCGCTCCGGGAAGAGCACGGCATCGCTGGTGTAGAGATCGGTCATCGCGTCCGCATCGCCGCGCACGTACGCGGCCGAGAACCGCCGGGCCAGCTCCTGAATGGCCGCACGGGCGGAAGCATCCTGGCCCACCGAGGCCGGCACGGCGGTCGAGGGGTCCTCGCGGAGATGCGGCGCCACGTTCCTCGCGATCCGGTCGAGCTCGCTGTCGGTGAGCGGCAGCCGGCGGAACGCCGCCCAGCTCTGTCGCGGCCTCAAGTTCTCCCCGATAGCGGCGTCGGAGCCGTACAGGACGCGCTCGACGCCGACCTGGCGAACCCGCTTCACCAGTCGCGCGGCGTTCGCCGGCGAGATGCCGGGGTCCGCCACCGTGGTGACGTCGAACCAGAGGCGCCGCGCTCGCGGATCGCCCCGCTCGACCGCTTCCGCCAGTACCGCCATGGCGCTGTCGGAGGGCGGATCGTCGTATCCGGGGCCGGTGCCTGCGAGGTGGGCGATCTGGACCGGGATGTCGGGGACCAGCGGCAGTAACTGCTCCAGGAAGATGCGCGCCTGGGCGGCGCCGTACGGCCGCCCCCGGGAGATGGACGCCCGCAGGTGCACCACGATCGCCATCCGTCGCGCATTCGCCGCCTGGAACACCTCGCGGAGTCGCGCGACGTGGGCAGGATTGTCCAGCTGCACGTCCGCATTGCCGAAATGCAGCTTGATGGCGTGCCGTAGCCGGGGATCCAGGCCGCACCGTGCCAGCTCGGCGAGCGCGTAATCTTTGAGCGGGTTGAAGCCGCACGCCGCGCGGAGACGCTCGGGATAGAGGGCCGCTTGAGCGGCGGTCCAGTCGTTCTCGGCCCGAACCTTGGCGTATTCGTCCTGCACCGTCCGGCTCGGGCTGCCGTACATGTACGCGACGGACAGCACCAGCGCGCGACCGATGCCGGCGGAATCGAGGAGTGCCACCAGGCGGGGCGCCGTGATCGACTCCGGTCCTCCCGAATCGGTGGCGAGGAGCCCGAGGATCGTCGGGCCGATGAGGTGTTGGTGGTGATCGGCTATGGGCGCGCTCTGAGCAGCCAGGGGGGAGGCCCAGAGTATCGTAGTCAGTGACGCACGGAGCCGCCGAATCATCCGATCCTCACGGGCCGCCGGCTCTCGGCTCCGTCCGGCGCCTTGGGCAACGGCGGCCGCAGACGCTTCTCGTAGCGCCACACCTGGAGCGGAGTGACATCGCCCGCCGCGTCGGGTTGGTATGACACGGTGCCGACGCGGCGCCATCCACACTTCTCATAGAATCTCGCGGCGCGATCGTTGCCGACGGCGCATGCGAGCCAGGCGACCTCCACCCCACGCTTGGCAAAGCGCCTCTCCGCGTCCGCCACCAGCTCGGCCGCGACACCCGTGCCCCGCGCCTCAGCCGCAACGTACAGTTGATAGAGCTCCTCGCCCTTCACCATGCAGAAGCCGATGGGCGCTCCGTCGTCGGGCCCCGCGACCCTCACGTCGGGCAGCGCCGCCGCCAGGCGCTCCCGGAAACTCTCCCGGGTGCGAAGGCGGGCCAGCGCGGCGGGCATGATCCGCTCGTGGGCATCCTGCCAGCCCCGGTACCAGATTTCAGCCAGCAGATCAATCTCGGATTCGACGGCAGTCCTGACGCTCATGGTTGCACCCCGTTGACGGCGCGACGAGCGGCCTGGCTGGCAGGCGCTCGATGCACGCTCCACTACGAGTGGGGAGGTGTCTTGTGTCGCAGGGCCAAAGCAGCGTCGTACGAGAGTGAGTACCACCGACGCTGGTCCGTGGCCCGCTGGGAAACGTAGGAAGGTCTTCCGAGGAGGGCTACGCCTTCTTTTTCAGCATCCCGACGATCAGGGGAACCAGGGCTCCGACGACGGCGGAAGCGCCGGCTTCCGTCGCGGTCCCACCGGCCGTGGTCTGGCTGGCCAGCTGTCCGCCTCCCAATCCACCCAGCGCGCCAAGAATCGTGTTGATCAGCGGGCCGAGGTTTCTGGCCTTGCTGGCGAGTCCCGCGACGTTCCCTCCGACGGCACCCGAAATCAGCTGAATGAGCACGGCGGTCAGGTCCATGGTCTGCTCCGGCTGCGGGGTATGATGGGTCGGGCGGACACAGGCAAGGTGCCCCTCGAGCGGATCGGCGCAAGGACGGGTGAGATGCTCACAGGCGGATCGCGCGCTCCTCGCTGACGAAGTAGGCGGTCCGGGTCAGGTCCACGAAATTGGCTTCATCGGCCGTCGCTGCTGCCCACTCGGCCGATCGGCGTGCCGCGAGGATGGCCGGCACATCATCGAACCACAGCTCGGCCATGCCGTCGAAGTCGGCGGGCCGCTCGTCGCCGGGGGTCGCCAGCGCGTAACTGTGAACCAGCCGGCGCAAGCCGGGAATCCGCGACCCGATCGGTACGTGCACTTCCGCCCAGTACCGAATGAACTCCTCTCGGCTCAGACCGGGCTTGCGGTGGATGCAGTAGACGAGCTTCACCATGATGATTCGGCCGGGTTCGTGGTTGCTCCCATGGCGGTCAATTCGCTGAGCGTGACGACCCGGATCCCTCGCCGCTTCAGCACCGGCAGGATCGCCTGGAGCACACGGGCAGTCCGGCGGCCGCGCGCCCCACCGTCGTGCAGGACCAGGATCGCACCGGGTCTGACGTTTCGGAGGATGTGCCGGATCGAGAAGTCTGCGGATGGGATCGTGGCATCGTATGGATAGACCGAGCCTAAAGCACACCGGTATCCCTGCTCCGCCATCGCGGCGATCATGGCCTGCGAATACCACCCCGAGCCGGGACGCGCCCAGCGCACCGGGCCGAACGGAGCCAGCACCTCGTGGGCCTGCTCGAGATCCCGGACGAACAGGTCAAGGTCGAGGCGGATGCTCGCCCGATCCCGGGTAAAGTGATTCCCGATCTCGTGGCTCTCCGCCACCAGCCGGCGCACAAGCTCGTCGCGGCCCCGAGCTCGCTCCGCGATCAGGAAGAACGTGGCCCGCGCTCCATAGCGGCGCAGCTCCGACAGAATCAGCGGTGTGCTGACCGGGTCCGGACCATCGTCCAGGGTCAGGGCGACCACCGGCGCCTGCATGGGCACGCGATAGAGGCAGCCGGGGAACCGGGTTTCCAGCCAATCGAAGAGCCAGGGGGGCGGCCCAAGGAGCAAGGCGCCGATGCCCACTGCCCCCACCCCCAGGGCGCCCCAGCCTACCCATCGCATCCGCAACTGGTCACCCGCACTGCATCGAGTTCGGTAGGGCAATCTCGCTCAGATGCACGCCCGGATCCTCTGAAACCTCTGGCATGGTGAAGGCGACGCTCTCCCGAGCGGCTCCTCACTGCAACCGCGCCACGACGCGTGTCAGGACCAGCACCAGCATCGCCACGGCGAGGAACAGTGCGCCCATGGCCAGGGCCAGGGCCACGCGAACGCGGCGGAGGCCCGCCTGCTGCAGCCGGATGGATTCCTGCTGATTGCGAAGCGCCTCACCGTAGCGCTCACCGTGCTGCCGCTGCAGATCACGAATCTCTTCCAGGAGTCGGATCATCCGATCGTCCGTCATACTTCCTCATCGGCTGGAGCCATCGGGCCATGGCGGTTCTCATCGGGATGCGGCCGGGGAGCGATGGCATAGAGATACCCTACCGCCCGCAGCCCCCGGACTGAATAGAACGGCACCAGGATCCGGCAGTAGGCGGATCCCTCGAACTGGTCCAACTCCGACCACCGTTCGGGCAGCGCCTCCGAGCGGAGCAGATACGCGGTCACGCGCGGCCCTCCCGGGCATCCAACGAAGCGCCGGGTAGCCCAGCTCCGCGCCCCAACCGACCTGCTCGCGATCCCCCTCGACCCAGCCGCGTTCCCACGTTCCACCCAGGGTCGCGAGCCGGGCATGGTTCGGGGCTCCTGGTGCGAGACTTCCGTAGACGATCAGGTGTGCCGCGGCGTGAAACGCTGCGTGTGCCAGCCGGTCCAGTCGTGCGACGTCGTCGTCCCCCGCTGCCATCCCCAGGCGGAGCGCATTGAACTCGCCGAGCGCGTCGTCGAGGCGCATCGGGGCGTGCTCAGGTCCCGTATCCGCCGTGGCCCCCCGATCGTCGCGGCGCGGGCGCCCGCCACTGCCAAAGTCTGGCCGTCACGGCGCCGGGCAAGCGGTAATCCAGCTGGCGAGCCACCATGATGATCTGGCCACGATGATGCGCCTCATGCGCGACGAAATAGGTGAGCACGTGCCCCACATCGAGCGCCAGGTTGCGCCACACGTAGGCCTTGGAGGGAGGGATCCGACCGCCCTGACTGCAGCCCAACTGCAACAGGGTCGCGATGGCGCGACCGCTCTTCTTGAGGGATGCGGAGAGCTGCCGCCGTGTAACCCTTCGGTGATCCACTCTCACAGGCGGGACGATGCCATGCTCCCGGCCCAGGGTTCCGGTCCAGTTGCATCGCGAGTTGTGGAGATGGGCGCCGATCGCTCGGATCGTCCGGGTCGGAATCCCCGGCACCGACGCGGCCCAGAGGGCCTCCGGTATACCCTCGATCAGGCGGTCCGTGGCTCGACAACTGGTGTACCACGGCGCCAGGACGGCGTCGTGCAGACCGAGCGACGATGACATCAGTGAGCGTACGCCCTGGGCCATGTCAGCATCTCCGCCAGCGAGTCGGCCACCCGCTCCCCGGTCCCTCCACCCGAAGCGCCCAGCACGTAGACGGGACCGTCTCCATACGGCGTCGGGCCGGGAACGAAGAAGTAGGGATCGCCGTGCTCGTCATCCGCAAAGGCCACCGCGCCGGCCGGGAGCGTGCGGCCGTAGGGCCGCAGAGCCTCGTCGTCCAAGGGGAGGAAGAGATCGAGCCACACGCGCCGGGAGCCGTCCGGTGAGGTGACATAGAAGTGGCTGCGCAATAGCGCCGCGGGGTCGGCATAGAGGTCCCGTAGCACGCCGGGCACCGCACGGCCGAGCGCGGCCTCGATGGTCGCCCACTTCGGGTGAAAGAGCCGCTCGCGAAACTCGGAGCCGGCATTGGGAGGAGGCTCGTAGTAACCGCTCATGGGACGCCCTTCCGCCGATCGCACCCTGCCGCCGGCATCTCTCGTCAATCCCCCGCAATGAACGTCGTCATGGTCCAGCGACCATCGTGACGAACGAAGTAGGCCCGGTAGCCTACCGGGCTGCGCAAAAACCGCTTGGCCACGTAGCCGACCCGACCCAGGCCCAGCCGGATGGGCTCCCACGACTCGGCCTCCGCGGCCGTCAATGGCCGGGAGTTCGTCCGGCCCCGCTGTACCACCTCGAAGCTCACCTTGCCCACCATGGTGGTCTTGGAGTCAGGCTCGGAGCGTATCCGGACCCCTGAGCCGATCACTGCCAGGTATTCGAACGCGTCGTAGCGCGAAGGCCACCGGCTGAACACGTACGGGGCCACGAAGGTGGATTCGTTCTCGAACGTGCCGCCGAGTGCGAGCACCGCGGTCAGCTCTTCCCAGAGCTCGCTATCCGGCGCCTCCAGGCGCCAGAGCCGGCGAAAGGCCGCGCTGCCGTTGTCATCTCCGAACGTGTTACGGATGTGCGGGGCGACGACCTTCAGCACCTCGATGGTGTCCCGCCCAGCGAGCGCGCTCAGAAGTCCCGCTCGAAAGCTGAAGAAGTCCGGCTGCCGCACCGCATGGTCGACGGGTAACAGCTTGCCGGCCTGTGCCACCGCCGGGGGGACGTGGACACAATAAAGCCCGAGGATGGCGAGCGACATCAATGCCGCCCTCGCTTCGGCCGTTCCATCTCGACGCCTGGCGCTGTCCGTCACGAAAACGCCGCCATCCTCGCATCATAGTAACGGAGCAGTCCGGCCAGCGCAGTCGGCGCTGCCGGTGGCAGGATATCCGGAAACTCCATCCTCTCGTTGCGGCTGGAACCGGATTCCCGGGGCGATCTAGTCGCGAAACAGAATCTGGCCCAGCAGAAGGGCCCAGATGTAGAGACCCACTCCAAATACGGTGTGGGTCATCAGGCTCTTCAGCCTGGCCCGGTTGGGATAGGGCGTCTTCGACGCGGCCACACCGAGCCCGAACGAGGGCTGCATGACAAGGTAGGGCACCAGCGTGGTTGCAACACCGAAAGCCAGGGCCGGTAACAGCGTCGGCCGCTCGAGCCAGCTGTCCGAGGCGAGAAGGACGAACACCAGGGCGAAGGTTGCACCAATGAGATAGTGAGCCACCCATCCCAAGGTGCACTCACGCGGTTTCTGCCGTGCGGCGGCGATGCTGGGGTGCACTAAGGTTCCACTGGGGATGTGGAGCAGCCAACGCCCGAGCAGGCAATAGTTCAGCGAAGAAATGCCCAAGCCACGCTTCAAGAGCAATGCCCAAAGATCGATGAGCAGCGTTGCGCCGAGCCCGACGAGTGCCGCACCGATGATGTTCCGTGGCTCGTGCATCGTGATCACCGTCCCGGCAAGGTAGCGAGCTCGGTCGCCCACTCACCACCGAGGAGGACCGGCGCAGGCCGCCGGCCTCCCTGAAGTGTGACAGGCCTCACTGCCCGGTCGCTCGGATGGACCTAGGCTGAATCAGCACTCCTGGTGGCAATGGGCACCCTCGCGGGAGGTAAGCATGCCAACGCCGAGTGAGTCCTTCAGGTCGGCCGCTTCCCTGCGGGGCCGCACTCGCTCTCGTACACAGCGCTACGAGCCCACCCTGATGTACCTGATGGCCGAACGCCTCAGAAGCCACGGGGTGGACCTTCACAATGTGGACGGGCCTTGGCGTCCGATTCGGCGCCTTCTGCGACGGCCGGGTCGCAACGCCGAACGGGCCATTCCCATCGTCACCAACGGTGTCGTGGATATCGCGGTGGACACGGCCGAACACGCCGCCGATCTCTCCGGCTTCCTCAACGTTGCCGGCCTGGACCACCTGGAGCCGGTCGCGAACCTCCGGCCGCCCGACCAGGACCTCGTCCGGTGATGCAAGACTAGAGGCGAAGTCGCAAGTCGATATCCACCAGGATCGCGGGTGGCGTATCCACGAAGATTACCTGCTCCGCTTCGCGCCGGATCACCATTTTCTCGATTTTGCCCTTACCCTTGCCCTTGCCGCGGTTGCCGGCCCGATAGTAGACCACCTGCGCGGGTCCGTCCGTCTCGATCCGCACCACTTCGAAGCCCTGGCGCACCAGCACTTCGCGAGTCACGGCCGCGGCTCGATCGTGCGTTACCTTGTATCGCTTGCCATTGCCCTGCGCTGCGAGAGTGGTAGTTGCGATGCACAGGACGACAACGGCACTGCCGAGGGCGACCAACCTACGGGCGCGCTGGAACATACGACCTCCACCCGAGAAGACGTGAATGCCGGCCCAAGCGCCGGCTTCCCGCGAGGCGGCAAGCCGCATGCCTTCCTGACCTGCAATCGCCTGCACCCGCCGGGCAGCCTAATCTCGCTGCCGCCAGATTCCCCAGACGTGGCATTGGGCGTGGGGCTCGTACGGGTAGGCGGTGCGGAGGCCGAGCTGGACTTCGTAGGCTCGCCCAAGGTCTCGCAGAAGTCCCAGGTCTGACAGCTCGGCCTTTGAAAATATCTCGTCGAAGCCGCCGCAGTTGGTCAGCGCACTGATGTCCCCGCAGACGTCAACCACATCGAAGCCCGCAAACTCAAAGCCCGGCAGGTGGACAGCCTCCAGGTCCTCGGCCGACGGATTCTGGTGAACCGCCAGAATGCTCAGACTGGCCTCGTCGGCCACCCGTGCCTGCAGGTACTCCAGGGAGCGGAAGTACAAGGTCTGGTAGTCGGCCTGCACATTGTAATCCCAGTCGCTGTCGATGAGCTGCTCCGGTACCGTCGGGCACAGGATTTCATCGAGGGAGACGACCTCCCGCAAGTGACTGAGACCAGACCAGGCGATGTAGCGCCTCCAGGTCTCGCCCGCACTGGCGTCAAAGCGCCGTTTGGCAACGAAGACGGTCTGCACGCTCAAGATTCACATCTCTAGGCTCCGGCAGGAGCCGCATTCCAGATGTCCACGGCGCAGCGCCATTCGCCATCCGGTTCTTTCCGCCACACGGTGACCGCGCGACCGGGAGTTGTGATCAATTCTCCCGTCGGACCCGGTAGCGTCACCGAGTTGGCACTCAACAGGTAGGCCAGCTGCCCGTCCGGCGAGAGGATCGCATCTGTCGTGGTCCAGGTGATGTGAAAGCCGGGGATCGCCAGCGCCCCTTCCACATACCCTCGGAGCGCGGCCTTGCCGCTTACTACCGGCATCTCGGGAGGATACACCCGCGCGTCGTCGGTCCAGTAAGACAGGATCCGGTCGATATCGTGACCGCTCGAGCCGAGCTTGGCCCATTCAGCGTCTCGTTTGAGCACCTGCGTGCGTTCGCGCTCGAGATCCATCGGGGACTCACGTGTGAGAGATGTCAGAGACGCCATCTAGGCGCCGGGCGCCCGGTAGCGGACCTGCTCCGCCTTGCGCAACGCGGCCAGTGCTTCCTCCACCGTCAGCAGGACCGTCGTTTCGAAGGAACTGAGTGCCCCACCACCACTAATCGCCAATGCGACCGCGGCCATGGACACGTTGTCGGGAGCCTCCCAGAGGTTGTAACCGTCGTAGGAGCCGAAGGCATACCAGAATCCGTGGAGCTTGCCACCGACCGACTCGATGTAGGTCTGGGCAGCCTTTCGGCGGTCCTCCGGGCTCCGGATCAGTCTAGCCCAACTCTCCGGCGTGTAGCTGAAGCGCGATAGATAGAGCGGCATGATCCATCTCCCCTTTCGGCCAACCCGCACGAGTTGCTTACCATGGCGGTCACATCGCTCGCGTGCCTGCGAACCGCACCTCAGTCGTCCGCGAGCACCGGCTGCGCAGTGCGTATCCACGCATCGGGTGGGGCCGCCCACGGATATCGATGCTCGCGATCAGGCCAGATGAGCTGGAGGACCGGAAAGTCGTCTCCTTCGTAGTACCAGCTCGCGGACCCGAGATATGCCTCGTAGTGCCGATTCGGCACCGGACGGAAGGTGCAGTTGTACCCCTCCAGAATGTCATCGTAGTCCTGACCCACCGTGTAGAATCGCCCGGCGCGAATCGCTGCGCCGGCGGCATTCAGCATCAAGTGCATGGTGTCGAGCGGAAGGCCGAACATCAGGAGCTCCGGATGCTCCAACCGCTGAAACAAGCCGATGGTGAAGGCGAATGCGGGCCCTTCGTCGTCCTCGAGAACCTTGACGACGTGCCATCCGTACCTCGCGATGTCGGTTCTCATCTGGGCATCGCCGCCGGTCATGGGTCGAGCATCCTCCCACTCCCTCTGCTTGCGGCCTCAGCCATCGACAAGTCGGCCCTCGATGCCTCGCAGCTCTCGTGGTATCGGCTGGCCTGAGGCTCGGCACACTTGGATCTGGGCCTGCGTCGTAAAACTTCCGCGGATACGTCCATCGGGCAAGAGAACATGCCAGTCCTCCAGCTCCGCCAGAGGGAACACCCTGCTCTTCTCCGCTCAGGCGGTGGGTCAAGGAGTGGCGTGACGATCGTGGCCTTCAGAGTCTCGGGGCCGAGCTCGCTCAGTTGGGCCCATACATGCTCGCGTGAGCCCGAAGCCGTGGCGATGGCGACCTTGACCAGAGTCTGCTCGGGATATGCCGGGAACAGCTCGCGCAGGAGTGGTAGGGTGGTGCGGGCCCGGGTAACGGCCGCCTGCCACTCAGCGGACTCGGGATCGATGGCGGTGACCCGAGCCTGCTGGCGCTGCCTGATCCAATATCCCAGGACGAAAGTGAGAGCGAGAATCGCGACGAGCGTCATCGTCATGTGCTAGGCGCCTTCTGTAACCCGGAAATGACCTCGAGCGTAAGGTAGAGTGATGCACCTTTGGTGTCTGCACACCTTGGTAGGGGACCCTGACATGCGCGGTTTCGGTCATCTATCTCTATTCGTGATGCTCGCTGCCTGCCACTCCGACGTGGGTGGGGAGAACCCTGACGCCGACCTCGGCCGTCTCAAGGCAGTGAACGCTGCGTACGAAGCCGCCTGGCTCGCCGGCGATTCAGCAGCCATCCTCCGCCTGTTCGAACCTGACGCAGTCCTTCTGCCCCATCATGGAGATCCACCGATCGTCGGCCTCGATGCCATCCGCGCATTCTGGTGGCCGCGGAATGCTCCGCCGACGACTGTTACAGCTCTGGAGATCACGACGGACGGCGCCGCGCTCGACCGGCGCCATGGCACCTTGTGGGGACGTTTCGCGCTGGCGTTCTCGCTTGAGACGAAAGACGGCCTGCACTCCGGTCGCAACGTCGGCACCTATCTGATGGTTTTGCGACGGCAGTCAAACGGCGAATGGCGGATCACACATCGGATGTGGGGCGATCCGGTCCCGAGGCAGAACTAGGAGCGCCGCCACACCTCACTGCCTCGGCATGCGGATCTCGCGCGGCTTCAGGCTCTGCTTCCCATGGCGTATCACTACTCGAGCATTCTGGCCGATCGGGAGGCGCTTCAGAACAGGTTCAACGGTCACGAACATCGCTTCGGCATCAGGTCCGAAGAAGAACATGCCGGTTTCCTCGGGGCCTTGCCAGAAGCCGCGGTAGCTGTCGTCACCCGCTGCTGCACTTAGCGCTGCGACGACGGCCTCAAAATCGAGCTCGGCATAGACCTCGTCGGGTAGGCTGGTCCCGTCCAGGTAAATGGCCAGGCATTGCAGCCTGCCGAATTCGCGCACCACTCGATTGTGCGAAATGAGTTCGGAACCCTGCGGTGCACCTGCAGCCTCAAGTGCCTCCGCTACGATCCGCAGTGCCTCGTCGACATTGGCAAGTTCCATCTCGACATCCGCGTAGGCAATGCCCCCCAGCTCGTCGAGCTGGGAGCCCCCACCGGTGACGCGGCCAATGGCCATCTGCTCAAGAGCGGCCTGAAGCGGATCCTCGTAGCGATCGCCCCGGTCGAGTGGCTCGATATGCTCGTAAAGGCGAGCGATAACCAGGTGCGGGAAATCCATGATAGCTCCGAAGGGGAAGAGCAGGAATTCTCTATCTCCAGAAGCGGCCGCACGAGAAAGGTAGCCGCGCCGCAGTGGCCGAGCAGGCTCTCCGAAGGCTGTTCACGAGCACTGTGGCGCGGTCGCATTCTGAAAGTGCTACCATTGCACGATGGACCCGAATTCCTACGAGGCATTCCTTCGCCGGCGGGATGGACGGACGCTGACATGGCGCGGTCCGGCATTGATGCTGTTCGCCCGCACAGCTTGTGCTGTAGGAGCGCAAGCCCTTGTCGCGGCCGTCTTCGCCATCCGATCGTCGCCGACTCCATGGCATGACGCTGAGCCGTGGCTGTCGGTGTACGGATCCGCCTGTTCGATCTGGTCGGGTTCAAGCGGGCGCGACTCGTTCGCGTGTACTTCTGGGCTTAGTGCTTGTCCCGGCTATGCCGTTGACCTTTGATGCGCGGTTCATGGCTTTTCGTCTATTGTCGTCGGTGCCGCATTCGGTGTTCGTGACGTTCTTGTATCTGCGACTTTGTCGCTTGCTGCCCTTGGCGGTTTCGCACGCCTTGATGGACGGTGCGAGCGTGCTGATCGGCGTGCTTCTTCCACACCTGAGGGCATGAACCCGCTCCTTCCTCAGGGCACTGAGGCCGGGCGCCCGCCGAAGCTGATGATGTAGCCATCGGGGTCCTCGACGTAGAAGTCCGTGGTCCCCCACGCCGTCGCCGTCAGCGGTTTGACAACCCGTGCGCCATTCCCCGTACACCGCGCGTAGAATGCCTCGATACCATCGACCCCGGCCGCGGCGTCGAGATGGTCGTGCTCACGCCGGTGCCGGCGCTCAGCGGCAGGCTTGGGCGCTTCCTTCAGGTGGAGTTCCAGTCCGTCCAAGTGGCCGATCGCATAGAACCCGTCCCACGGTTCGCCGAAGGTGAAGCCGAGCTTCTCGTAGTACGCGATCGAACGCGCGAGATCGTCGACCAGGAACTGGGGAGCGAAGGACGTCACCCGGGGCCCCGTCTTCAATCGCTCGTAGTACTCGCGTTTCCGTTGAGCGGCCCACGCCGGATCCTCTCGGTTGCGGTGCCGAGGTGGATCGGCGGCCTCCGTCTCGACAACAGCGACTGTGATCCGCTGGCCTGGCCTTAAAGGCTGACGAAGCCAGCCCACGTGAACCGCGGCGCCATCCGGGTCATGAGTGAGCCCTCCCACGTCGAGGGTGAGCTCCTCATCGAAGCGGTCGCCAACGGGTTCGCCCGACTCGGCGTCGTGAGCAGGTCGACGGACCCAGCTCGCAACTACCGATGTCACGCCGGATGGGGCCACCCCAGCAGTACAGGTCCTCTGCCCGTCGATCCAGATCTCGAACGCGATCATGCTGACCTCAGGGTCGCATGGAGTCGTTACTGCCTAAAGTCTGCGCATATAATGCGGACCGACGGGCCGGCGCCCTCGCAAACGTTTTATCCGCAGTCCCAAAGGGACGCTGCGCCCGGCCGGAGCCCGCGACATATCCGGCCTGCCGACGCATGAACGGGATCCGGCGCGCCCGCGCGATCCATCCAGGGGGTAGCCCAGCTTGACCCCATCAGTGCCCCACACCGACCCCAAACGTGAGAGGTACGATCGCGCTGGGACCCGATTGGGGAGACCCGGGGATTGCCTGAAGCCGGGCTTCGACAAACGCGAACATCAGCCGCCTCAGGCGAATCCGGAGCCCAGCTCCCGTGGTGAAAATGGCATCCGTATCGTTGAGGTCCAACGCCATACCCACCCCTAGGACGCCATAGGGGCGAACCACTCGTGTTGGCCGACCCGGCTGGTACGTCACATCTGCGCTCAGCCAGAGCCTGCTCACCGTTTCTGCCCCGCTCAGCCGTACGCCGAATGCCTGTGGACCTTGGTAACCCACCATCCCGAACCAGTTGCGATTGCCGCCGGCGCCCTCGAGCACCGGCGTGGGTCCCACGCCCGCACCGGCATACAACGTCTGAGCCGCGGCAGGAGCGAGCGGAAGACTCGCGCAGAGCGATGCAAGCATCGCTAGAACCAGGATTGGCCGCCTTGCCGCCGACCTGCCGGCCTGCCCAGGCGGGTGGAGGATGACCCTGGGCAGCAGGGCCAAGGTCCCCAAGAGGGGTATGATCATGCGGTTGGACATGGCGGAGATCTCCAGAGCCGAGGTTGTCCCCAGCCTATTCTGCCGGCGTCCCTCCCGCGTGACCCGCGACTGGTGCCCGGAGGCGTCCGCCTGGAGACTTGCGCGTGCCTAGCGCCCTCGAAGGAAGCGCCCATCCTGGTTATAGCTGAAGATCTGGTAGACGCGTTGCCACACTTTCTGGCCGTTCCGGCGCGCGGGGCGGGAGCGCGCCTGGCGGAGCTCCTTCAGCACCGCCGCAGTCCCTGTAATGCCACGCCTCACTCTGTTGGCCGTTGTGTCGGTCCAACGACTTGCATCAGTTGCAGGCGATCCTGGGTCCGCCCGCACAAGCCCCTGAGCCGCTCAACGCCCGCTCGAGTCCGGCCTGGACTGGGCCGCACACCACGCCGCCTCGTCAGCCGAGAGTGGCGGCAGGTCTGGTGATGGTGCTGAGTCTTCAGGCTCGCCCCGACAGGCGATCGCGTAGCTCGGGACGCAGGCCTCATCGTCGGCCTTGCACACGATCACCATGGGTCCGGGCTGCAGTGAGTCGCCGCCGGTACGGCGGGCCACAATCGGAGCCGCACGGGGCTCGTGCTGCTCCGCGCAGGCGAGCACCGGCAGGAGGGCAGTCAGGCAGACCAGTTGGCCGAGGCGCCGTCCGCGGTAGCTAGGCATTTCGGCGGCAGGTTGCACGAATCACCGTTGTGCAGGGCCAACCATGTTGGCGTCCCGAAAGATCACCCACCTGCCATCGGCCTGTTTCCGAAGCACCGACAAAGCCGGCCCCATCAGCTGGGTGATTGCCTCGCCACCAGCAGGACGGACCGTCAGTGTGAGCTGGTTCCAGCAATAGGCCCAGTCGCCGAAGACCCGGACTTCCTGGATCTCCGCAGTGCCTTCGACCCGCCTGCCCGCCATGGCTCGGGAGACAGCGGCAAATTCATCTCTCCCTCGCATGGCAGGACGTCCGGCGGCAAGAAACACTACATCCTCAGCCATTAATTCGAGGACGCGCGGAAGGTCAGCCGCGGCGGTGGCCTCGAACCAGGTTGTGACCAGAGACCGAATGGCTCGCTCGTCAGGATTCATGAACGGCTACACTTCTTCAATGGCACTCATGTGGGGTGCCGCACGGGCGGCACTCCGCGCCCGTTCGGCTGTCGGCTGCAGGCGCAAGTCAAACCGCATCCCGCGGTGCGGGCCGCCTCCGCTCACGCCACAGTCCCCAGGCCAGCCCGATCAGCAAGCCAAGGAGACCGGTAGTAGAGATCCCCTCGAGCGGGCCATCATGCGCCTCGGGTGCGAGCCAGAGAAATCCGACGAACCCCAGAGCCAACCCGAGCCCGGCCCCTCCGACCGCCCACAGGGTCACCCGCCCGGACGCCGCCAGGAGTCGCGCAGCCCGGGCAACCTCGGGGCCGAACGCGCCTGAGCCATAGGCATCAGCACGCACCAGCGCGATCAGTAGCCGGATGCCCCGCATGGCGCTCCTCCGTGCCGTCGATGTGGGTGATGCGGCCTCACGACTGCGCTCAAGTGCAGGCCCTCAAGGCCGGCCCGCACAAACCTCTGTTCCCATAGCGCGCCGACGAAGTTTACCTCGTGGTGCGCCACTCACGTTAGGGTATTGCGACTGCGACCCGTCGGACATCTACTCGCACGATTGCCACCCCGGGCGCTGACCAGGCGGTGGCTGGCGGCATTGCTTTCAGCGCTTGCTCCTTCGTCTCGAAGAGCACGAAGCCGAAGCCTTGGCGGTTGACCGGATCCACCCAGTAACCGGCAACGAAGCCCGGGGCGGTCCGCAGCCGGGTCAAGAGCTCAGTGGTAAACGCTTCGGCCGCGGCTGGCGCTAGCGCCGGGTCAATGGTCAGGTGCATGAGCGCAGCGTGCATCGCTGTCCTCCGCCGGGTCCTTGCTGGGCGGCAACTCACCTCCCGCCATCAGGTGGCCCCTTCGTCCTGCTGAGGCAACGCCGCATCCCGTCGCATTAAGGCCCGTCGTATTACCGCAGAGCCCCACCGGCCGGTCGGCGGCATGCGCGGGGTAGGCGCTCCGCACTATCGCTCTATGACTACCTGAGTCGCGTGGTAGCACGGCGCTCCGGGTGGTGCTTGGACTGCCCCGTACGCCACCGAGGCGTCCCGCCATACCTGCACGAAGTCCCCGGCTGTGATGGCCGCTCCGGTGGTCCGCGCGAGTGCGCCGTTGATGCGAAGGAACACGGGTGTCTGCGCCCCCACGAGCACGCCGGCATCTGGACGAGTGCCAGTTGGCCGACCGATCCATACTGCGTATTGCGAGATAGGCCCCACCGGCGAGATGAACTCTTCGTGCGTCGACCGAAAAACGGTTACCCTCAAGTCCGGGGGGCCGGAGACGGCGAGGGTTGCCTCTGGCCCCACGTTGTCCTGGCACGCTGGTGCGGCCAAGGTCAGGACAAGCAGACTACGAAGCGCCCGAACCCGCATATCGAGACCTGGCCTTCGACGATGTGAGCGACGCCGTTTAACGTCGGCAGGGTGCGCGGGTTAGGCAGCAGGCCGGCGGAACACCGCCCGGGCTGATGGTGAAACAAGCAACGCAACCACCAGACCGAGGCACAGTAGGGAGACAACGAGAAATGTCTGCACCCCGCTTGGCCGCAGCCAGTGCACGTCGCCCCGCTCGAACACGAAGACGGTAAGGGCGCCTGCGACAAGCCAGACCACGGCGAGAGTGAGCCCCACCCACCACGCCCAGCGCGCCCGCTGAAGCAATCCCCACGCGATGATCCCTGTGCCCAGCAGACGGATGAAAGCTCGTGGATAGTCGGCCGCGCCCACCCACCCGGTCGCACCTTGAACCGTAGTGGCATTGAGTACCACTGCCAGTCCGTACACGACAAAGAGGGCGGCGGCGAGTTTCACACTGGTTGGCAGGGTTACGCTAGAACTTGCATGACCCATTTCGCGCCTGCGGTTTCCAAGAAGGTGGTCTTATGCTTCCTTAACGCCGCCACGATGCCGGCGACTCGGCGTAGCAGGCCCGGTGACTACGTCCTCGGCTCATACCGCATCGCCACCGCCCCCCGAGGCAAGCTCCAGCCGACTGGCGAGCCTCAAGTCGACATACCTCGATAGCCCCGCGAACAACGTCGGCCCATGGCCCGCTAGCCTGGGCTGCACCGCTCTTCCCCCAGATCCCCGCGCACGAGCTCCGCGTTCCAATCGACCCGGTCCAAGAGGAGGGCATCGCCCGGATGAGATTCTCGAGGTAATGACGATGCAAGTCTTCGTCCGCGGGTATCGCACGATGATCGCAGCAGCCATCCAATGCGACGTTGATGGAATACCGAAGGGCGCGCATTACGTAAGAGTACCGCCTGTGATGTAGCCTAGCAAACCAAGCCCTTCACCCCCACCGCCCTCCGCTTCTTCGAAGCTCGTTGCTGCCTGACGAATCCCGCATCCGCTGCGGGCGACCCCGCCCGTGACCGCACAATCCTACGGTTCCTCAGCGGCTCCGGTGCGGACGCCCCCCGAGCGGCGTTCCGCCCTCTTCCGGCCCGCCGGCGGCATGCGCGGTCAGACCGCACGCGGTTGTGAGTCACGCTGATCCCGCCAGCCGTCGATGCATGCCACCGAGAGAACGAAAGCCACGATGGGCGCGACGCCGCAGATCACCGCCAGTATGGCCGCAGCTGTGGGACCGGGCCACCAGTGTGCCACCCACCAGAACAGTGCGACGCATGCTCCGCTGACTCCCCATGGGAGGGGCAGTCCCCTGAGCCCCAACCGTATCCCAAGCCGGTGGAAGGAACATTGATCTCCGGCCTTTCAACTGAAAGCCCGCGGCTGGCAATGAACTCGATCATTACGAGAACCAGCTCACTCGCCCAGGACATAGTTCTCAACGTGATGGTGGTGGGCGATCACGCCGACGCGTCGTCCGCACGCGCGGATCAGGCAGACCGCGCCCGTACTTCTTCGGAGGTCAACCCGAAGAGCGGCGGCGTGGCCACCTCGAGCATGCCAAGCATCATGTAGATCTGGCCGCGATGATGGGCCTCGTGTTCGCACATGGCCCGCAGCCACTTCCACGTGGTAATAGCGGTGCCCGCCGGCGTTAGGCACTTCCGGGCAAGGTCCGCATCACTCAACTGACCGATCATGGCACGCGCCTCGCCATCGAGCCGGTCGGCGTACGCCAGCACCGCATCGTAGCCGTCTGCCAGTTCTCGCCCGCATCCTGGATACCGGCTGGGCCGCCCGAGGACCGTTTCGGCGTACATATACCGCTCGATAGTCGCCAAGTGGCGAATCAAATCGCCGAAGGTAAAGGCACCCGGCCGATACGTCCATTCAAGTCGCTGGGAAGGAATGCACACGACGACGCGGCGGGTGCGCTCCCGTAGACCGTGCCAGTACTCCAAGAACTGCTTTGCGGATCGAATCTCCATCTGCCGCGATCCTTGTCGGTTCCGCCTAACCAAGTGCGCATCAACTGGTACCAACTCACCGCCCACACAAGCCTACGTTGCGCAGCGCGATCACGGCGAGCTGCGCCCGCGCGGAGGGTGGCGCCTGCTCGGGCTCGTCGCCTGCATGCGCAGGCCAGGCCGCAAAGGCCGCCCGTGCATCAGGTGCCTGGACCCGGCCGGTGCTTGCGGAGCACTCCCAAGCAGTGCCGCCGAGCAGCGTCGGTAAACACGAGGTAAACCGCGTCCGCGAACGTCACCCCGTGTGCGACGACCTCCTCCTCAGGTGCAGCGGCCAATGCTGCGAGCAGTGCCGGATAACCCTCAGTCCGCACCTCAGGTCGGTCCCCTTTCGAAGCCTTGCGCTGATAGATCTCCAAGGCTGCCCGCCTGGAGAAGGGCCTCGTGGTTTTTACCCGAGGCGGCTCGCTGACCACCTGTCGCAAGCGGGCCACCAAGTCTACGGCGAGGGGGTCGACGCTCGCCCGGATCGCAGGCTCCACGACGCTCACCTCTATACGGGCCATCATTTTTCCCAGTTAGTGGGTCGGCCGCACAACTGGAGGGCGTCACCCGCGCGGAGCTTCGCGCCGGTCCGGGCCGTCAGCTGCATGCGCGGGTTAGGCGGCCAGTGCTTAGAGGGCGTCCTTGCGGCGCCGCTTTGGAGGCTTGCGGGTCGCCTCCTTCACCGCTGCTCCTAGATCCCGCGCCGCGGCGCCCAAGTCTGGAAGGTCGGGCTGTCGCCCGCTGAGCTTCCCGGTCCGCAAGTCGCTGCTCAGCGCCCGGCACATTTCGGTGCCCCGGTGGGTGCGAAACTGCTCCTGAAAGGCGTGGGGGTCCTCCTCGTGCATCGCCGTCAGCAGACTCCAGCTCCGTAGCCGCAGGTCATCGAGAGCGCTCTTGAACGCCGCGAGTCCGGGGGTGTTGCGCTCGCCACCTTGCGCTCGGCCTTCCAGAGCATCGAGCACCGCACTCAAAGCCGTCACATGCTCCGACCAAGCGAACTCACCCATATTGCACCTCCTGGCTCAGGGCGACCAACTGCGGATGCCCTCTCACTAGCCACAAACCGATGCTCGGGGCCGTTAACGACATGCGCATCGGCTGCGGGCCATCGTGCCCGCCCCCGCCCGAACCCACATTCCCCAGCGCCCTTCGGGCGCGCTGGGGTGTCAGTCTTGCCGAGTTTTCGGGTGCATCATCCGCTCGGCAATTTCCCGGGCACGTGCAGCCGTGATCCCTTCCCGCTGCTCGACTGCCAGCGGATGGTCGGTCGGCTCCAACTCCACGAAGGGCCGTGTTGGCCAGGGGCGCAGGCGGACCATGGTCTTCAGCTGCCGGGTGTCGGGGTAGTCTGGGATGGCGCTGCAGAGCCACCCGAAGAATGACTCGCCAGGCTCCCGATCAACCTGGTCGAAGAGCTCCCCATAGCGCAAGAAGCTTTTCCGGCTCAGAGAGCACCACACACCCCACGAGATCGGGTCGTCGTGCTCATGGACGGGAATGTCCAGACAACCCCGCACGAAGAACCACTGCTCGTCGATCACGCACCCATCGGAACTGAGCTCGACGCGGCGCTCACGCTCCTGTTCAGAGATGAGCAGGTATTGCACCGGATAGTCCCAGCCGAAGCTCGGCATTCCCACGTGGTACGCGCCACAGGTGACGCACTCAAACCCGAAGGACTCGGCCAGATGCGATTCCTCTGCTGCGGGCTGACGACATGCGCTTCAGCTCCGGCCCGTCGGCCGCATGCGCGGCTCAGGCGGCGACGGACAGGACTGGGTGCTATGGGCGACGTCGATCGAGACGTCGACAGAGTCGAGGGCCCGGTCGTCCCCTTGCCCGAAATATCCGATGACGCGCAGGCCACGGGGCATCGATCCTCAGTGGTTGAGAATGGGAGAAGCCGGCAAGATCCGCGAGACAGACGGTCTCGCCGTCCGCCGGAACCTCGTCGTAGGGCACCAGCCGTATGAGCGAACCACTCGTGGTGACTTCCTCCCCGGCTGGCCACGTGCAGTTGCTGCTGCCGAATGTCATGACGGTCGCGGCAAATGCATCGCCCACACTCACCTCACCGGGTACATCGATGGTCGCGCTCCGCTGCGGTTGTCAGTTCAGCAGGCCGATTTTCCGTGCGCGATCGGGCGCCGCACACCCCGCGACAACGCCGAAGGCCAGCGCGGCCAAGGGCCGCGGAGATGACATGGGCATGGCCAGAACCTCCCTTGGCGTCGCTGTACCCGGAGCCTAAGGCAATCTTCAGCACCTTGTCATCAAAGCGCCCCCAGCCTGTCACCAAGGGGCCACCCCGCACGCAATGTTCCGTTCGCAGACTGGATGGGTCTTCGTCCGGAGCCCACCCATGTTCGAGTCCTTGATCGCGTCGACACCGCAGGCTCGCATCCGCGCCCACCGGTACGTGCTGTCCGCGAGTTGCCACCTTCTGCTGGTCGGCGGAGCAGTCGCCCTGACGGGACACCGAAACGCCACAACCCATGCCCGGCCAGTCGATCCGGGGATGCTGTTCCTCGCCCCCCAGCCCGCTCACGAGTTGCCCGCGCCGCCGAGGCATAACCCGCGCAGTCATCCGAATGCAGCGGCTCCATCCTGGCAACCAAGTGTCCCCGCCCCGGAGCTGAGCCCGCCCCCACTTCCGTCTGGTGTCCCGACCGTGGCGGAGCTGCTCCAGGGTGCCGACCTCAGCGAAGGAAGCTCGTCGGGCTTGTCGGCATTGAGCCCGGCCGGGGTTAGCCTCGCGACAATTGAGCCATTCAGTGCAGCAGCCGTTGATGATCCGGTTGAAACTCTCGAGCAGCCCGCTCCTGAGTATCCGTCTGCCCTTTCGCACGCAGGCGTCTTCCGCGCGACGCGTGGGCTCGGTACCGGGTGGCGATACGACCGGCCACGCCGGCCGCATCATTGCGAGATGAAAGTACCCTCCAGCGTTCAATGAAGCGGCTTCGGCGTGGCCGGTCTCTCGCCACCCGTACCGGCCCGCGCGCTCCGCGGAAGAGTGGTACGCCAGCTTGTCCGCCAGACCCTGAGTTTTCGCCTGGCCGACCAGGATGGTCAAAGGTAGTTGGCGTCCGTCGAACGACTCACCTCCGGCCCGTCGGCTGCATGCGAGGGTCAGGCCGCACGCCAGGCGGAGCTCGAGAGCGCATACACCTCCACCCGGCACCCGTGCACGACCGCTTCGCCGTCCAAGTGTTCGCCCAGGCGCTCGGCCAGGCGCACCGAGCGCGTGTTCGCGGGATGAATCAGACTGATGGCGCGCGGCCACCCCAGCCGGCCGAAGGCCTCCCCGAGCGCCGCCCGTGCAGCCTCGGCCGCATATCCCTTCCCCCAGAACGGCCGCGCCAGCGCCCACGCCACCTCGTGATCGGGCCAGCCCTCAGGATAGTGCAGCCCCACGCGTCCCGCGAAGCTGCCCGTCTCACGCTCCTCAACAGCCCACATCCCGTAGCCACGGAGGTGCCAATGCCCGGCCAGGGCGGCCATCTCGTCCCAAGCCTCCTCCCGACTCAGACTGCGGCGCTCGCCCACATAGCGCATCACCTCCGGGTCGGCGCACATTGCCGCATAGGGCTCAAGGTCCTCGGCCCGAAAGAGCCGAAGGCGCAACCGCGCGGTCTCGAGTTCGGTCAGCAGATCGTGGTCCTCCGGTGCTTGTCGTGCTGCCTGACGACTTGCGCATCAGTTGCCGGTATCCCTCGCGGCATTGGCTTACAGCCGCAGGGTTGCCGCAAGACCGAGCTGGAGGCTCGAGACGCGAGTCGGCACCCCTCGATGGGGCTGTTTCGGCGGCATGCGCGGGTCAGACAGCGGCGCCGGGGACCCGGTACCGTAAGCTGAGCAGTCCGCTTGGGTACCTCTCCACGTGCTCGAGTGCGAGCCGGGTGAGCGGTGCTCCCGCCTCCAAAAGGGGGATGCCGCCCCCGAGCAGGACGGGCATGACGGCCACCTCCACGACCTCCACCTGCTTGGCTGCAAGCAGGCTCCGGAACAGACTACCACCGCCAAAAAGCCAGATCTGCCGGCCGGGCGCAGCCCGAAGTGCGGCGACCCGTGGGCCGGCGTCGGCGCTCACGACCGTTACGCCCGGGTGCTCCTCCGGCGTCAGCGTTCGTGAGAACACATATATCTGCCAGCCCCGCGGCCAGGCTGGTGCACCTGGCTGGCGGGTGAGATCATAGGTCCGCCGCCCCAGGAGGACGGTGTCCACGGACTCGTAGACCTTTGCGAAGTCCACCGCGGGGTCATGAACGATCCAATCGAGCTCGCCGCGGGGCCCGGCGATGTACCCGTCAACGCTCACTGCCACGCGGTAGAGGACTCGGCGCATCTGCATACCGGTTGTGGGAACAGCCACTGTCTGACGACATGCGCATCAGCTGCGGGCCATTGTGCCGGTGCCCGCTCGGCCCGTCAGCCGCATGCGCGGGTCACGGCGCACTTGCCTGCGTCTATCTACCGCAGCAGGCGCTCATAATAGACCAGCGGGTCACCTTTGTAGACGACCCGGCCACGCTCCGTGAACCCGCAGCGGGCGTAGAACCCTCCGGCCCCGGCGTTCGCCTCATAGGCATCGAGGCGCACAACATCGGCGGGCCACTCTTCTGCAACGATGCATGCGTCTTCGAGCGCCATGCTTCCCAGCCCTTGCCCCTGATCTGCCACCGAGACGGCCATCCCGGTCAGGTACACCGCGCGCCTCGCCGGGGTGAAGTAGGAGACGTCGATAGCCCAGGGCTTTTTCGTGGCCAGCCGCAGCACAGTCAGGATTTGTTTGCCATCGCTCCCAATGCGAACGCGCGCATGGCGTTGCGCCAGTGCGGCTCCCCGTTCGCTCACCAGCGAAGACCAAGGACCGGGGCCAAAGCGGGCAGTCAGTGCGCCAGCAACCGCATTCTGTAGGCCGGCAATGGCCGCAACGTCGTCGAGTGTGGCGTCACGGAACTTCAGTTTCACCTTCACGGCCTGGCGCGCAGCTCAGCCGGGCCGGCTTGAGCCATCCCCCAACCCGCCAAAGTACGACTCCAGTTCGAAGCCGCTGTCGGGATCCTCGACGTCCTCCCCCGGCGAGAGGAGTCTGGCACCCTTGGCCTCGATATGCGCGAGCTGCTGGTGCATTAGCCGCAGCGCCAGGAGCAGCGCCTGCAGACTGGTCTCCCCAGCAATGTCAGCAAGGCGTGGGAACAAGCCGACCAGCCGAACGGGGCAGTGCCAAGTGTGCACCTGGGTGTCCTTATAGGGCTGGCCGACACCGAGACTCACTCGGACGCTTCGGCCGTCCGGCCAGAGCACGTCGAGCTCGGCGCTGGCGATGTCTTGGCTCATGGCGATCTCCATCCTACGCTTCCTTGGCGGCACCGCGGTGCCAGTTCTCAACGGCCTGCGCCATCCATGACAAATGACGCCTCAAGGGCTTCGAAAGGTCAACGAAAAGTGCAAGCCGATTCGTTGAATCCTGACTAGCTTCTCGGCGTCTCGCACCTAAAAGGTTATCAATGAAGATCGCCGCCATAGCGCTCGCACTCGCCGCCGCCGCGACCCCGCTCTCGGCACAGGGAGCCCCGCGCATCGCCATGACCCTGTCCGGCGCCGAGCTCGCCGATCTGGAGTCCATCCGCGAGGCCGTTTGGGTGGACTGGTTCTCCGGCGATACGGCCTCGCTCCGCAAGGTGCTGGGTCCCGAACTGGTGGCGATCGCCGCAGACGCCCCGCACTGGCACTCTCTCGAGGAAACCCTTGCCGCCTCCGCCGACTTCAAGGCCAATGGGGGGAAGCTCGTGTCAGTCTCCTTCGACTCGACCCTGACTCACCGCTTCGGCGCAACGGTCGTCATGTTCTCACACTATGCCGTCGTCACGGAGAGCGGCGGCCGGCGCCAGACTCAAGGAGGAAGAGCCACCGAGGTGTTCGTCCGCTCGCATGGACGATGGCTGCATACGTCGTGGCACCTCGACGGGGAGGCTTCGTAGCATCTCGCCTGGACCAGGGCGACGCTAGAACGGACGACCCGCAAGCTCGCGCACTTTGCGGCGTTTCTCGTCATGGCCGACGCTGCGCCACAAGGACGCACGAACGCCGAGCGTCCGCCGAAATGCGCGACAGAAGTGACTCAAGTTCTCGAATCCGGACCGGTAACACGTTTCGCTCACGCTCATGCCGGAGTCGAGCAGTTCGGCAGCCGCCGCCAGCCGGCATCGCATGACGTATGCATGGGGCGCCATTCCCACGTAGCGGCGGAACGCTCGTGTGAGTTGAGCACTGTTCAGTCCCACGTCGCGCGCACGATCGGCGATGCTCCGCCGCGCCGCAGAGTCCATTTCAACCGTGCGGCATGTGGCGACCACCGCGTCGAGGGCCCTGTCCCGCGCCGCATAGCGTCCTCTCGTCATCCCTTCGGCCGCGTCGGCCTCGAGAGCGGTCAGTGCTGCCAGCGCCCACTGCTCCAGCTGGAACGGGCCACCATCGGCGGCAGCGTCACGGATTCTTTGATCAACATACGCCAGGCGCGGCGTCGGCGACCTGCGTACGGCCCATCCCGCCCGCGCCCACGCGTGCTCGGAACCTGCCACGTTGCGAGGCTCGAAGGCGATCGACAGACACACGTCGCTCGGAGACTCTTCGTGGTGACGACAGCTGAAAATGAACCCCGGTCGAGACAGGAACACGCTTCCGCGCCGGAGTCGCACACCTCGCCTGCCCTGCACCACATCGAACGAGCCCGACTGTACGAATGCGATAGCCCAGCGAGTCGCGACTTCCTCGTCCGGATCGTCATGCCCCTGGTGCGGAGGATGGTCGAAGCGGCTCACCGAGACATCCGGCGTCGCGAACAGGAGCTGGTAGCGGTTCATAGGAGTCGCGTCATCAGGTCGGGAGGCGCGGGGCTTCAGGCGTCCAGCAGTGAGAAGCCAGCTAGGCCTGCTGCAGCTATGGCCGTCGCAGCAGCAGAAGCGATCGTTGCCTTTCTCATCTGAGGCGCCTCCTTGGTTGCGGGTTGATCAGCTCATTTCGCAGAGCGCTTCTAACCGGTCAGTCGCCAATGCTTGAGTTCTCACCGCTCACGTCTCATGGGATTCGCTCGGGCAGTCTGCCGCCCGAGCTGTTGGGCGAGCCCGATGAGAATTCCTTCGGGGCCCCGGATGTAGCAGAGCCGATACGCGTCCTCGTAATGGACCACTTCGCCGACGAGCTCGGCCCCGCGCTTGCCGAGCCGGGCGAGCGTATCGTCGATGTCCTCCACAGTGAACATGACCCGTAGGTAACCGAGAGCGTTCACCGGGGCCCTGCGGTGATCGGCGGCCACAGGCGGCGCGAGAAATCGGGACATCTCGAGCCGGCCGTGACCGTCCGGCGTACGCATCATGGCAACCTCGACGCGCATGTTGCGCAATCCAGTGACGCCATCTGCCCAGTCCCCTTCGATTGGGGCGCGCCCCTCCAGCTCGAGGCCAAGCTCGGCGAAGAATTCAATGGCGGCATCGATGTCTTCTACCACGATGCCCACGTTGTCCATACGCTTGACCGTCACGATGTCTCCTTGGCGCATAACGACCTGCGCATCAGCTTTTCATGGACCGCACTCCGCCTCAATGGGCCTGCAAGAAGCGAGCGGCGATCAGCTCCCCGGTGTCAATGACGACACCCGCCAGCGGGCCCCCGAGCATGATGCGGCCCCAGTTGAGCGTACCCATAGAGACCTCCGACTGACGGGCGGCACCTGCTCTCAGAACATGGTATTCGGATTGGCGGCGTGCTTCGGCACTCGCTGTAGAACATCCCAGTGCTCCACGATCCGACCTTGCTCATTCAGTCGAAAGATGTCAATCCCCGCCCACTCGCCGTCACCCGGCCACCACTGGTGACAGTGCAACACGACGTAGTTACCGTCGGCGAGCACCCGGCTGAACTCCACCCGCTTACCAGGATAATCTCGCGCCATGCGGGTGAAGTAATCGATGAAAGCGTCCTTCCCGTCCGGAACCACTGGATTGTGTTGGACGTAGGCGTCGCCGACGTAGCGGCGAACCGCTTCGACCGGGTCGCATTGATTGAACATCAGGTCGTAGAACGCCGTGACCGTCCGCTTGTTCCGTTCCTGGCGAGTCATGGTCGTGCATCCTGGCGCTCTGAAGCTTCGCGGCGCTCGTGGGTCAGCCGAACGACCTGCGGGCAGCTGAGGGCAATCGACTCACCGCCCGGACCAACCAACGGTCCGATAGCCGGCCTCGAGGAGGGTGACGCCAGAGCGGAGCGTCGGCCCACGCCGGCCTGCCGGCAGCAGGCGCGGGTCAGGCTGCCCCGGGCCAGGCTGCGTGCCATTATTACGCCCGGATTGCGACGCCAGATGACATCGGTCAGCGAGGCTGCAAAGGTGACCCCAAGCGAGGTACGGTAGCAGGAGGGCGCCTGCGAGGCGGCGTCAGCTGTTCAGGCCACTCAGAGCCCTGCAGGTCTAGGCCTTTCCTTACCGCGAAGCGCGTCAAATGCCCCGAGTCGCTCGCGCAGCGCGGCCTCAGTGATCTCGCCGAACCAGACTTGCGGCCGGTAGCCTGGAGCGGCGACCACTAAGCCAAAGCTATCCTGAGGCAGTGGCAGTGAGTAAAGCGCCTGAGATGTCGGGTCGAGGAGAGGTTGTACACCGCTGTAACACTCTGCGAAGGCCCAGCCTGCATCTTCGGATACTCGCGCATACCGGCGGAGACGCTGGCGCAAAGCGGCGCTGTCCTGCTTTACCCCGGTGATGGGGAGAAAGGCCATGACGGTTGCACGTTCGACTACATGACAGGGGCGCTGGGCTTCCCGCTGCGCGCGGGCATGACGCAGAGCCTTTTCCGACAGCGAGCCTGAGTGCAAGGAGTCCGCCGGGTGCCACTGCGGGGCATCCTGGCGCGCCGTGGAGGGAAGCGTGGGCGCGGCCGAGTCGGGAGGAACTGCTTTCCGGCCGACTTGTTGGTCCATGCACCCGAGACCGAGGAGCACGACTATCAGGCCATCTACTGCGCGGCGCGCTGATGCCGAGCGGAGCGCCGCGCCCCCTCCGGCTCGTCGGCTGCGTGCGAGGGTTAGGCCGCACCGGCTCGAGACGCGTTGCAGCTGGCTGATGGAGCTCAGCGCAGGTCGTACAGATACTGGTTCATCTGCTCGAGAGTGGTCTGCTGCTCGCTCACCTTGTGCGCCAGCAGATCCCGTATCGTCACGATGCCCGTCAATCCCGCGCCGTCTTGCACCGGCAGATGCCGGACACCGCGGGTGGTCATGAGGGTCGCGCACTCGTCGATGCTCAGGTCGGGCGGGCAGGTAAGAACGGGGGCGCTCATGACCGCGGCCACGCGGGTGGTAGCGGGATCGAGCCCAGCCGCCACGACCCGCCGGAGCACGTCTCGCTCAGTGAAGATGCCGGCGAGCGTGCCTCCATCCAGCACGACGACGCCGCCGATGTTCCGTTCATTCATCAGGTTAGCAGCTTGCAGGACAGTGTCCGCTGGCTGGACAGCGATGACTTCGTGCCCTTTCAGCGCGAGCAGATCATGGAGTGTAGCCATGGCGCGCTCCTACAGGAGGGGTTCCTGCAGTCTACGACTGTCCCCGGCTCGGCGCCATGCCTGGAGGGTGAGGCGGCCTGAGTGTCGGCCTAACCACGGCTGCATGCGCGGGTCAGGCGGCGAGCCGCGTGCAATGATCGCACATCAGGAGTCGGCGGAAGTCGCATGAGACCACACCACCTGCCACTGCGTCCCGTGACGCTCATACAGATCGGTGTGCCAGTACCGCTGGCGAGGTATGTGATGGCCCTTCACGACAATCTCGAGCTCCGACCGGTATCGGATCACCGCGACATCCGCGTACAGGCGCACCACGATGGATTCAGGTTCCCAGTACAGATAGTGGATCTGACCGGATCCTATGCCGCCCAGATACTGCGCCTTCGATAGTGCGCCACCCAGAGGATTAATGAGTTGAAAGTCCTCGGTGTGCAGCTGCGCTGCTCGCTCGACATCGCCAGCGACCAACGCGCGAAGTCGCTCGCGCTCCGTTGAGCGGAGGAGCTCCGCCTCCTGATCCTCGTGCGTGGTCCGATGCGAGCCGCTCATGCTGGCTCCTGCCTTGGCTCCCGGCGCCATTCCTTGATGCGTCGAAGGACGCTGGTGGCCCGCGGTGCACGTAGCCAGCCCGGCAAGCGCGTTTCGTACGCCTGCCGGTAATGCTTGCCCTCCAATTGATTCTTGACGAAGGCATCGACTGACGGTTCCCGCCACCGCTCGTAGAGCGTATAGCACATGGGATCGTTCGCGTCTTGCTGCAGTGAACAGCTCACAAAGGCCGCCTCCCGGGACATCAGCTCGATCACGGTCATGAGCGCAGCCTTCCACTCCGCGACACACTCCGGCTTCAGATCCAGCCTCACGTAGAACACGAGGTCATCCTCTTGCATAGCATCGTCTCATACCAGCTTCTCTCCTTTGTCATCGACCGGCGGACGATCGCGCCGTTCAGGGTGCCCACCATTCGAGTGGATCCATCGCGCAGGCGATTCCTTCCCAGTCGGGATCTCCACCCTCCCGGCGACTCGCATTCCGCTCGGCCACGGTCCGAAACACACGGAGCGCCGCTCCGCCATCGAGCGCGGATGTGTCCTGTCCGAGATGCTCCGCCAGGAGTTCGCAGCGCAATGCGCGCACAGTCACCGCATCGGCGAATGCGATGTTGAGCTCACTGTTGCCATGCATGGAATATCGATGGAGGTTGCAGGAGCCGACCGTCGCCCAGACATCATCAATGATCATGAGTTTGGCATGCACGTGAACGGGCCGGCGTGCGCTACTGGCATCCGGGCCGGCCAGTCCTGCCAGAGTGAAATGCGACGTGCGCGCCAGCGTGCGGCGTTCGTCACAGAACCGCTCGCCGTGGGTATCCGCACGTGCGTCCAGGCTGCCGGCCACTGTCGACGATACCAGGACGACCGCCACGCCCCGGCTCACCGCGGCTACGAGCTCCTCAAGGATTGGGCGCACGCTGATGGCTTGGTTCTCAAGATAGATATACTCACGAGCGGCGCGAATGGCGCGGAGGTACTGGTCGCGATTGGAGAACTCACCGTCGGCGATGGCAAACGGAGCCCCGCCGGGAGTGGGGTAGGTGCTGGCGTAGCGGCCAGGATGGATCGTCCGTTGCACTTGGGCGACGGTGGATCCGCATGCCGCCGCTACCCGATCTGGAAAGGCGAGCTCGCGATCGGCATCGGGTCCCCACCGACCGTCCGCCTCGTCCCGTTCGCTCGCCTCGTTCCAGCGTTGCACGAAGTTGTGGTGGACGTCGGTGACTGCCGGACCGCTGATCTCGAGGTACATGTCGTGATTGTGCTCAGCGCCACGATGGCCGGGAGCAACTACCGAATGGGGATTGAGGTTGATGCCACCGACGAACGCGCACGCCGTGCCCCACCCAACGTCCATGAGCCAGAGTTTTTGATGTTGACAGAATCCAGGATGCGCGCGATCCCAGCGAATGCTGATCTCCGGGGCCTGCTGCTCCAGCAGCGCGATATGCGCGGGCGAACCCCAGAACGCATTAGTTCGCAGATGCGCGGTCGCATCATCGGGTCGCCAAAACAGCACCCGGACGTCGAGTCCACGCTGGCGCGCTCGTGCCAGCACGTCAAAGAACGAACCACGACCATCGGGCATCTGAAAGCTGGCCCAGAGAAACGTGACAGCGACCCACACCCGCGCTTGGGCTTGATCAATGGCCTCACAAACCCGGCGAAATGCAGGCTCGCCATCGATGAGCGGGTGGACGCGATTGCCAGCACGCACCGGATAGGCCCCGGTGGTGACAAATGGAATATGAGTCACTCGCCGGCGCTATTCGTGAGTGCCACGATGCTTCGCCACTGAAGCCAGGAAGAGAAAGACGCTTCGGAGGACTTTCATGCTTGTGTCTCGACAGCAATCTGTTGTCGGCATGACGACTTGCGCATCGGCTGCGGGCGATCGGGCCGGCGTCCGCACAAGAACCTACGCTTCACTAGCGGCGCTGACGGAGGGGGCCGCCCGCACGGCGCCCCCTGCCCGTCCAGCCCGTCTCCACGGGTTAACGGCCGCCTTCGACCTCGACGTACACATCGATTGGTTCACGAACCGTGTGCTTGGTCTTTGCCTTCTCCGTGTCGGGGTGAGCGAGCACGGCTTCGAGCTTCGGAAGGTCGGCGTTCTCCCACACGATGGCCACTTTGTTGTCCTTCGGGTGCCGGTAGATGCGATAGCCGCTGGAGAATTGCTTGAAGATCTCCGCGCGTTCGGCTCCGCCGGCGAGCCACGTCTCCATGTTTCCGACACCATGTGTGGCAATAACTCTCGGCATGGCAAGTATCCTTTCGGGGGGACGGCGTGGGACAGCTGGCACATTCCGAGGCAGTACGGCGTCAAGTGCGCCCGCTGACGTAGGCGGCGCGGCCGGATTCGGAAGTGCCGGGAGATGCCCTATTGATGTTTGTCGGTGCGGCCTAACGAACTGCGCATCAGCTGCCGGCGATCATGGTGCCGCCCCGCACAAACCTACGCTTCCTTGGCGGCGCGACAGGAGGGTGCCGCTCGAGCGGAGCTCTGCACCGCTCCGGCCTGTCGGCTGCAGGCGCGGGTTAGGCGGCAGGCGGCGGCTTCGGGAACGGCGCACTGTCAAAGTAGATCTCAAGAGACAAGATCTTCCCATTCCGTACCGTGAACACCTCAGCAACGTAGCTGTCAAATGCACGGCCGCCGGGCCCCTGAAGGTCATATCGGGTCAACGCACACGTCTTGTCTCCTTCGACAATCATGTCTCTAAGCTCCACGGCGGTGATCATCGAGAAGAAGCGCTTTGTGGCCTCGAGGTAGGCACCCTTACCCGTCACCTGCTTGATGGGGGTGCTGAAGCTAGTGAACGTCATTTCATCGGCCAGGAATGCCTCCCAGCCGCTCTTCTTCTCGAGGCTATCGAAGTAGCGTTGGATGATGTTCTTTGTCGTCACGTCCATCTCCTGGCGTTCACTTGCCTACCCCATTGGGATGTCGCTACCTGCCGCCCGACCCGCAAATGCAGCCGAGTAAGGGATGACTCAGTTGGTTTCTCACCCTGTCGCCCCCCGTCGCACTTCTCGAAGGTACAAGAACAGCGGCAGCCCAAGCGACACGCCGACCATCAAATTGGCTGCGATCGGCACCCAAAGCCTAGCCATGCCCAAGCGACGCCCCTCGGACAGGACGAAGGTCCAGAGCACGAGCGACGAGACGATGACGTCCCAGCCGAAG
This sequence comes from uncultured Gemmatimonadales bacterium, assembly GCA_963826065.1. Lineage (GTDB taxonomy): Bacteria > Gemmatimonadota > Gemmatimonadetes > Gemmatimonadales > GWC2-71-9 > CAVVWJ01. The sequence goes on along the minus strand of CAWGVP010000005.1, from coordinate 564,428 downwards.
AAGGCACTTATCGGTGTTCCGAACAGCTGATCGAGGAAGGCACCGGGATTGAGGCCGTGAGCGCGGACAAACGGCAGAAACGCCGCCCACGGCAGGATCGTCCCCAGGACGCACAGCGCGAGGTACAGGTGCTTCGGTCTCATGCGGATCTCCGTAGCGCGCTCCGGCCGCGCTGTGGCCGAGCGGAGCGCTGCGCCCCTTCCGGCCCGTCGGCTGCACGCGCGGGTTAGGCAGCAAGCCGCACAGAGCCACAATGGTCAGCGCCCGGCAACCACGTCACGCGTACTCTCGGCAGCACGGTTCACGACCTGCAGCATGGCCCAGTTCTCGATTCCAGGGTTCATCGCGTGCGCTGCCTGGATGAGGACCTCGCCGGGCGCGACGCCTTCGGCGACCCCGGATAGAGAGTCAATGCGAGCGACCAAAGTGTCGAGACTCTTCCATCGCCAGTCTTCCGTGGTTATGTCTCGCGGCAAGCAGTCCGAGGGTAGCACCTCGGCGCGATAGGTGAGCGTGTCACCAATGCCGATGGTGTCTGTCGGAGCAGTGATGCGCACGAGGTCCACAGTAAGGCAACGATCATTGGCGGTGCTCCCGTCTCCACATGCCAATGTCATAACGAGACCGGCATACTGCCGGCCAAGGCGCCGTGCTAGTATGGTCATCGCGCCTTCTCCTTGCTGCTTAACGACTCGCGCATCAGCTGCAGGCCCTCAGGCCCGCGCCCACACAATCCTTCGCTCCACAGCGCGCTAGAGAAGGGCGCCGCCCGAGTGGCCCCCCGCGCGCCTCCGGCCTGTCAGCGCATGCGCGGGTCAGGCGGCGCCTCGCGCCGTGCCGGTAGTTCACTGCTCAGCGGTCGGTGAGCCATCGAAGAGATCCGTGTAGATGAAGCGCCATCGCTCCTCGAAGTAGAGCATGCGGAGCTCATCTACCCCCGCTGTGCCCTTGCTACATCGGGGAACCGACACCTCCGCCCAATCCCCATCGAGCCGGATGGCCGCCTCATCAATCAAAGCCGAGGGCTTGGCCGGACACGTCCTCGGCCTCGGGACCGCGTGCGAGCCACCTCGGCTGCGGGCCCGGTCCCTGGCGACCATCTGGACGTCCTCAGGACTGCCCCGCCGCTCAAGGAGCTTCGGCGACAGAACGTAGGGAGACAGAGCCTCCCAGTTCTGATTCTCCAAGTGGAGGTAGAAAGCGCGTAGAACGGCACGGATCTGAGACTGGGCGGAGTCCGGCGGCATCACGACCTCCTGTGCCGTCGTGAGCCGGGGCGAAGCCAGTAGCAGCATCGCCACTAAGAGAGCAAATCGTTGATGTGGCAAGGCGACTCCCCTGGAGGCGACCGAACGCTTTTACGCCTCCGCTGCTTGGGCTACCAGGAGCTTGGCGCCCGAGCGGAGTTCAGGCCCGCCCCGGCCATATCCAGCGAGTCGCGAGCCTAAGCAGGAACGTAGGTCAACCTGATCACATCCTCGCCAATCCGGTCATTGGTCATAAGGCGGAGCGGCGGCCGAGGTCCGGCGAAATATGGTTTGCCGTGACCGAGTACGACGGGGTGCAGGTAGATGCGATACTCATCGATCAGGCCAAGTTCGGTGAGGCTTTGCGCCAACTCCGGGCCAGCAACTTCGATCTCCCCGTTGCGCTCGGCCTTCAGTTCGCGGATCGCGCCCTCAAGATTATCCCCAACAAGCCTGGCGTTGGGGCCGACCGACTTCAACGAGCGCGAGACGACCCATTTCGGCTGGTTCCGCCACGCCGCCGCGAAGGCGTGTTCATCCGCATTCCATTCAGGATGATCGTCATCCCAGTATCGCATGACCTCATACATCTGGCGACCGTACACACTGCCCGCCTGGCCCTGAGCCTCCTCGATGAAGTGGCGGAAGAGCCTGGGGCTTGGCGCAAACGCCATATGGTCGACGTACCCGTCCAGGGACTGGTTCATTCCGAACACGAGCTTAGCCATACCTACTTCCTTTCCTTACGCGGCACATCCGCAACCACTTCGCTGGAAGGGGGTCGAGAACCTCGCACTCATCTCTTGCCGGCTATGGAACTCGCCTCGCTCCATCCGTTGGTGCATCACCCGGCTCCTGCGCTTGGTCGTTGGGCCTCGACTTGGCTGAGTCCCGAGCTGGGGGATTCCCGTAAGAGGGGGTTTTGGAGCAAGCTGCAACTGTCAACGCTAGGAGGAGGAGTGGCAGGTGTTTCAGGGTCATCTTATGCCCCTGTTCGTGAACTCGGCCTAGCCAGTACTTCGCGCGACCACCGCGAACCTCGTTGCGTCCGGCTGACGACTGGCGCATCAGCTGCGGGCCCTCAACTTACCGCCCGCACAAACCTACCCACACGTTACTCCTCCCTGTCGGCAACGTCTACTGCGCCCGCATAGTGATGGCTGGATCCACCCGTGACGCCCGCAGCGCCGGAATCCAGCACGCTCCGATCCCGATGACCGCCATCACGATCGCGACCGCGCCGAACGTCGCGGGATCGTACGGCGCGACGCCGAACAAGAGCCCCTGAATCGCGCGCGCGGCGAGCAACGCGCCGAGCAGGCCCAGGACCAACCCGAGCGCCAGCAGCACCCCGCCCTCGCCCAGGATCATCCGCTGCACTTGGCCCGGTGCCGCGCCGAGGCTCATGCGCACTCCGATCTCGTTGATCCGCGTGCTCACCGAGAACGCCAGCACGCCGGCGATCCCCACCGCCGCGATGATCAGCGCGAGGAACCCGAACGACCAGACCAGCATCGCGTTGAGCCGGCGTGGCGCGACGCTCTGGTCCTTGATCTGCGCCACGGTCCGCACCTTCTCGATCGGGACACCCGGCGCCAGACGGCGCACGATGCGCGTCGCCGCGCCTGCCAGCGCAGACACGTTGCTGTCGGCCCGCACCACAAGCCCCCCGGAATAGATGAACTCCTGGGCGAACACCATGTACATCAGGGCGGGCGGCGCCGCGTCGAGCCCGGCGTCGTGGGTGTTGCCCACCACGCCGACGATGGTGCGCCAGTCACCGTTGAACGGAGCGAATCGGAGAAGGTCGCCGGTCCAGGCGATCTTGCGGTCGATCGGGCTCTCGCCCGGGAAGAGGATGTCGGCCAGTGCCTGGTTGATGATCGCGACCTGACCCGACCCCTTCCGGTCGGCGGTGGTGAACTCCCTGCCCCTCAGCAGCGGGATGCCGGCGGCCCGGAAGTAGTTGGGGTCGACCATGCGGCCTTCCGCGCGCGGAATCGCCTGGCCGGCCGATAACGGCTTCCCCTCGACCTTGAGCTCCATGTTGAGGAGGGACGGCGCGAGCGGGACATCGGAGCCGATGCCCACTTCCACCACGCCGGGGAGCCCCCGGATCTCGTCCGCCATCTCGCCCAACCGCTGCTTGGCGGCGGCCTCGGCGGTGGAATCGGTCGAGCGGAACGGCACCGGAATGGTCAAGACCTCCTCGGTCCGGAGACCGGTGTCGACCGCGGACAGCTCCAGCATCGTCCGCGTCAGCAGTCCGGCACCGGCGAGCAGCACCACCGACACCGCGATCTGCGCGACGACCAGCCCGCGCTGCAGTCGCTGCTTGCCAGGGGTACCGGTGAGCCGGTTCGGTCCGGCCGAGACCAGCGCGCCCTCGGAGTCCTGGCGGGGCAGCGACGCCGCGAACGCAAGGAGCAGCGCGATCGCGACCGAGAGCCCGAGCGTGAACCCGAGCACCGTGCGGTCGAGCTGGATCTCGCCGGCGCGCGGCGAGTATCGGGCGACGAGGCGCACCAACAGCTCGAGCCCGCCCAGCGCGATGACGAGGCCGAGCGCGGCCCCCATGAGCGCGAGCAGGAGGTTCTCGACCAGCAGCAGCCGCCGCAGCCGACCGTAGCCCGCGCCGAGTGCGGTCCGCACCACCAGCTCGTGGCCTCGTCGCACGCCCCGCATCAGCGTGAGACTGGTGACGTTCGCTGCCGAGATGACGAGGATGAATCCCGCGACGCCGATGAGCAGCCAGAGGGTGAGCTGGGCGCGCTGGCCGATGGCCTGCTTGAAGGGGATGACCGAGATCCGGTAGTGGGACCCCGGATCGTAGGCGTCGGGATACTGGCGCTTGAGCCGCTCGTGGATGGTGGTGATCTCGGTCCGCGCCTCGTCGAGCGTTGCGCTCGGCTTCAGCCGTCCGATCAGCTCGGTCATGCGGTGGGTGCGACCCTCGACCATCGTCGCGCTCAGGTGGTGCTCGCTGAACACCATGTTGGTGAAGCAATCCACCTGGTCCGGGAAATAGGGCGCGGGCTGCAGCACGCCGATCACGGTGACCGATTCACCGTCCATGACGAGCCGCCGGCCGACGATGCCGGAGTCCGCGCCGAAGCGGCGGATCCAGAAGTCGTGGGTCAGGACCGTCACCGGCGGGACGCCGGGGCCGTCGTCGCTCGCGCGGGTGAGCCGGCCGAGCACGGGGGAGAGGCCCATGACGTCGAAGAAGTTGCCGGTGACGAGGCCGACTTGAATGGTTGCCACGTCGGCGTCGCCCCGCAGCACGGCGTCCCAGGGCGAGTACTCCGCGATATAGGTGAACGCCGGCGCGCCGCCCCGCAGGTCGCGGATCTCGGGGACGGAGAAGAGCATGCTCTCGCCGCCGAGCCCGTCGGTCGACTGGCGCAGGTAAACCAGGCGGTCGCCGTCGCGATGAGGCAGCGGCTTGAGCAGCACGCCGCGCACGACGCTGAAGATCGCGGTGGTGGCGCCGATGCCGAGGGCGAGGGTGATGACGACGACGGCGGTGAACCCAGGGTTCCGGCGGAGGGAGCGGAAGCCGTAGCGGAGGTCGGCGAGGACGTTCTCGATCCACGGCAGCCCCCGCTGGTCCCGTACAGCCTCGGCAGCCTGCGTGAGCCCGCCCGATGCCATGCGCGCCTGGCGGCGCGCGGTCTCGGGATCCATGCCGCGCCGGATCAGCTCGGCAGTCTCCATCTCGAGATGGGACTCCAGCTCCTCACGGAGATCCTGGTCCTCGCGGGTTCCGGCGAACAGCCCGCGGAGGCGGGCCAGCGCGAGACGGAGAAATCTCATGGGGCCTCCTCACTGGGTGCGAGGAACGCGGCGATCAGGTCGGCGGTGCGGCGCCACTCGCGGGCTTCCTGCGCGAGGCGTTTCCTGCCTGCGGCGGTGAGCGAGTAGTACTTGGCCTTGCGGTTGTTCTCGGACTGGCCCCAGGCGGCCTTGATGAACCCCTCCTGCTCCAGCTTGAGGAGCGCGGGGTAGAGGGTGCCGTAGTTGAGCTGGATCTTCTGCTTGCTGACTTCCTCGATGCGGCGGGCGACGCCGTAGCCGTGGAGGGGGCCCAGGACCTCGAGGGTGCGGAGGATCATGAGGGCGAGGGTGCCGGGCTGGACGGCCTGATTGTCGGGCATGGGGCTTCCTATGGGGGTCCCATAGGAAGGTTAGTGCGTGGCGGTGGATTGCGCAATAGCGTCAGAGATAGGCTGAAGCCCAGCGGGAGCCGCGTTGATGACGCCCAATCGAATCGGCGGACCGTCACCGCAAACCAGCATTACGCAGGGGCGCGAGGGACAGGGCGGCTTGGGTGGCGGAAGGTCCTGCAGTACTCCGCAACCGCCTCTCGTGCACTTGCAGCGTGGGAACGGAAGCCTTGGCCTCTGGCTCAACGATTCGACATACCGCGGTTCGACGGCCTAACGACTTGCGCCGGCGATGCTCCTCGGTTTGTACTCCGTGATCTCCCCGAAGGCCACAAAGCCGAGACGGCCATAGAGCCCGACGCCCGCCGCGGCCGCTTGGAGGACGGCGAGATCACAGCCCGCTGTGCACGCATCACGAAGCGGCTGCCACGTCAACATGGAGCCGATACCGCGACCTCGGAAGGCTGGTCGAGTGGCAATGTTGAACAGCCCAACTGTCCTGGCATGCACGGTCGCCTCGGCCGTCGCGACCGGCTCCCCATGCAGGTAGCCGATGTAAAACCACTGCGGAGCCCCTGCGCGCAGGACCGCGGCGGCCGTCCGCTGGTAGAACATCGGCACATAGGGATCAGGCGGGCTCCAGTTGGCAGCCGTGATCTCGGCCAAGATCTCGAGCTCGGCTTCCGTCCGTACCCGACGCACCTCCAGACCCGGGACCTGCGGGACGGTGTCGGGGAAGGCCGCCAAGGGCAACGCCATCGCCAACTCGGTCTCCGCCCGCTCCAGCCCAAGCTGCTCCAAGACCGCTCCGAGCTCCTTGGGCTGGTCATCCGGCCCGACCCACCAGGAGAACGGCCGCTGCACTCGCGCGAAGTAGGACACCGCATCGAGCGCGGCCGGCTCCACCGTGGCCCCATCGAGGCGCGCACGGCAGATGAAATTGAACGTGTCGCAGGGCAGGCCTGAATCCGCGAGAACGAGTTGCGGTCGAACGTGGCTCACCATCCCGGCCGTGCGCTCCAGAGCCCAGGTCACGTGGGTCACGAAATTCGCATCCGCGCGCGCCGCCGTGTCGGCGGCGAGCCTCCGCGCCGCAGTCGCTCGACTCATGGTTCCACCAGCCTTGGGGCAAAGAGATCGGGGGGCGTCGAACTAACGACTTGCGCATCAGCTGCAGGCGATCAGCCTACCGGCCGCACAAATCAACGGTTCCACTGTTTGGCCACCAGGAGCGCGGCGCCCGCACGGAACTCCGGCCCACGTCGGCCTGTCCCTGCACGCGCGGGTTAGGCCGCACTCCGACACGAATGCGATTCGCCATCCGTTTCTGAGCCCGCCAGTCCGCCCCTTGGTCGACCCGAGCTTCGCGTTTGCAGCCCGAATTCGCCTACCGCTTCTTCCCCCCGACACCGGCGACGACCGCGACTTGCCGCATCCATGCCGTGATCTGGCCCTCGTCGAGATCGTCCAGGGATTTGAGCTCCACGCCCCGCGTAGCCTTGCCCATCGCCACCGGCGTCACCGGGGGTACCGGATTGAGCGCCGCGCCGTTTATGAACATGAGCTTGACGTGGTCGGCGAATCCGCCGCAACAGAAGCACCAGCCAGCGCCGACGCCATAGTAGGACATGCCCCATTTCACGGAGCGCTGCAGGCCGGGAAGCGTCTTGGCCGCAAGAGCATCAACCCTTTCTGCGATGCCGCGCTGCGGCTGCGGCAGACCGGCGATGTAGGCGAAGACCGGCTTGTCGCCGACTGCAGCCTTCGCCGAGCTTGCCTTCCCGGTCACCATGGTTTCCGGCAGTGGCGTGGCCGCCTTGCCGAGTGCCACCATGCGCTTGGCCTTCCGGCCGGCGGGCGTGGAAGTCCTGTCTGTCTTGCGGGCGGGCACGGTGGCCTCCTGTACCTTGGGAATTGTGTCGGCTTAACGACTTGCGCATCAGCCGCGGGCCATCATGCACGCGCCCGCCCAAGACTCACGTTCCGCAGCGCGCCCAGGCGCGTTGCCCAGAGGGGAGGGTCGCGCCACTCCCGCCCGTCGGCTGCATACGCGGGTTAGGCCGCGCCCCGGGGGCACTACCGTGACCTAACCGAAGGCTACGAGCAATACGTTGGCAAGGAGGAACCCGCGCTCAAGATCGTCGGACACCAGGCCACTGACGAAGCGGGCCGGCGGGAACGATTCCCAGAGACGGCCAACATATTCCTCGGCCGAATGCGCCGCTTGCGCAAGCACGACAGCGCCAAGCGCGACTTGGACTCGGCTCATGGATGGCGACCGCCTAACGAAAATGCGCATCAGGTGCGGGCGATCAGGCCCGCGCCCGCACAATCAGTTGTTCCGCAAGCGCGGGTTAGGCGGCACCAGGCGCGGAGCCGCTCCTCACCCTCGGCATCAGCCGACCCGTCCTCGACATGTACGCCTGGTACCGCTCACCGAACTTGGCCAGCAACGCCTGCTCCTCGCGGGGAATCACAAGCACCCGGAGCAGGGCGAACGCGATAACGCTGGCCAGCAGCACGAACCAACTGCCTGCCATGAGACCGAGGGCGAAGAAGAGCGTCAAACCAGTAGTGTAGAGGGGATGCCTGATCCAGCGATATGGCCCTCCGGTGACCAACTCGTGGCGCTCCTTGGTGAGTACGGTCTCAGTGACGTTCCGGCCGAGCGCCTTCAGCACCCAATGAACGGCCGGCACGGTGAGCACCCCGAGACCAAGCCCGAGCCAGCGCAGCGTCTGCGGCACGTCGAACGAAGCCCACGCCATCCACTCGGGCCTCACGGCATGAGCAACGATGCCTCCGAAGAGCCCCAACGCTGCTAGGCCGCGAAGGACAAGGAAGTGCGAACCCTCGCGCCGCCGCGCCACCGTCTCCCCGCCCAGACGCGCTCGGGCCCGGTGGTACCCCGACACCGTGAGTGCACTCAAGAGCACCGCGAGGATGAGCCACCGGAACATAGAGGTGTCCGTCTAACGACTGGCGCATCAGCGGCAGGGCCCTCAGGCCCGCGCCCACACAATCCTTCGCTCCACAGCGTGCTCGAGAAGGGCGCCGCCCGAGTGGCCCCCCGCGCGCCTCCGGCCTGTCGGCTGCATGCGCGGGTCAGGCGGCGCGGAGCATCAACGCGCGTCCTGAGGGCGGGAGGGAAGGCGATCCGACTCCCACTCGCGCACGATCTTGCCATTGCGTACCTCAAAGATGTCGAGGCGCAGCACGCTGTCACGGCCCCGACTCTGGAGATCGACAACGTAGGGACCCGCCAGGAGCCGGCGAACCAGCCGAAGCGTGGGCCGGCTCCGAAAGACGTTCAGGTCGCGATACGCCTTTAGTTCTTCCGCGCGCACCTTCCGGTGCGCGGCGGCCGTGTCCTCGAGTGCCGAAGACCACCAGGATTCGGCAAAGTTGGACAGAAAGGCTGCGGGATCGTGACGATTAAAGGCGGCATAAGCGCTGTCGACCACTCGCTCTGGCAGTGTATCGGCCGTTGCTTGGCCCGACGCGGTGCCGGGCGTTCCCGTAACCACGGCAACTATGAGGCTGATAGCTCTATGCATACACCCTCCTTGCCAAGCTACTACACACAAGAGCGTAGCTGTACGACGGACTTGGGCGTCCGCCCAACGAAAATGCGCATCAACTGCAGGCCCTCAAGCCCGCGCCCGCACCGACCTTCGTTCCACAGCGGCACTAGGAGGGCGCCGCCCGAGCGCAACCGCCCGTCCGGCCTGTCGGCTGCATGCGCCGGTTAGCCGGCGCGGCCGGTACAGTCTCAGCTGATCGGTAACACTTTGTTCTCACCTGATGGGTGACACCTCCATAACCTAGGGGCCTCAGAGGAGGCTCCGATGCCCTGGAGAGTCACGTCACCCATGTACCAGCGTCAGCGTTTCGTGCTCGATGCCGAGCACACCCCAGGCACGTTCGCCGAGCTCTGCCGGCGCTATGGGATCAGCCGCAAGACCGGCCATAAGTGGCTTGAGCGCTACGCCCGTCTCGGGCCCGAGAGCCTCGCCGATCGCTCGCATCGGCCCCAGCGCGTGCCCTCACGCCACCGCGCCCGCCCTGATCCGCGAGATCCTCCAGCTGCGCAAGTCCTGGCGCTGGGGCGCCCGCAAGCTCCACCAGCTGCTCCTCGATACGCACCCGGCTGACGAGGTCCCCGTCCGATCGACAATCCCCCGCATCCTCGTCCAGCATGGTCGCGTCCCGCGCCGCCGCCGCTCGCAGCACCGCGCTCATCCGGGCCCGCCGCGGACCCCGATCACCGGACCGAATGTCGTCTGGTCGGTCGACTTCAAGGGCCAGTTCAAGCTGGGCGATGGCCGCTACTGCTATCCGCTCACCGTCCAGGACGCGTACTCCCGCTATCTCTTGGCGTGCGAGGGACTCGAGGGCCCGCGCCTGCAGCCGACTCAGCTGGTCTTCCGCCGCTTGTTTCGCGACTACGGCCTCCCCGCGCGCATCCGCTCGGATAACGGCCAGCCGTTCGCTTCGTGCGCGCTCGGTCGCCTCTCGCAGCTCAGCGTCTGGTGGCTCCAGCTCGGTGTCCGCCCCGAGCTCATCGAGCCCGCCTCAGCCCCAGCAGAATGGCCGCCACGAACGGATGCATCGCGATCTCAAGGCCGAGACCACGCGGCCGGCGGCGGGCTCCCTCCGCGCCCAGCAGCGCCGCTTCGACGCCTTTCGGCATACCTTCAACCAAGTGCGCCCGCACGAGGCGCTCGGGCAGCGCCGGTCGCCTGAAGGGTGCTGATACCGGCGCGCGGCCGGAAACACGTACTGCCAGCTCCAGTCCTTCGCCGCCCCCGGCGCCTTGCGCTCGAAGGCATTCGGCAGCGGCGCCCTGCCGGCACCGCCGGCGAGGTCGCGCTGGTGCAGCCGGCGGACACGCTCCAGGTGGCGTTGCAGCTCCGCCGTCAGCGCCCCCGGGAGGACCGTCACCCGGTCCTTCGCGCCCTTCGCCCGGCGAACCCTGATCTCACCCCCGGCGAAATCCACGTCCTTCACCCGCAGCTGGAGCGCCTCGAGGAGACGGAGTCCGCTTCCATACAGCAGCATTCCGACGACCCGTGGCGTCCCCTCGAGCCGGTCGAGCAGGGCGCGGACTTCTTCCCGGCTCAGTACCACGGGCAGTCGCGACGGCTGCTTGGCCCGGACGATGTCGCCCACCGAGCCCGGGTCCTGATTCAGGACCTCGCGATACAGGAACAGGAGCGCGCTCAGGGCCTGGGTCTGACTGCTGGCGCTCAACTGCGCCCGGTCGGCCAGCGCCACCAGAAACTGCCGGATCTCGTTCCGGCCCAGGTCGCCGGGATGCCGGAGCCCGTGGAACCGAACGTAGCGCCGGACCCAGCCCACGTACGCCTTCTCCGTCCGGACACTGTAATGATGCAGCCGGATCGCGTGGCGCAGCGCCTGGAGGAGCTTGGGAGCGCGGGGCTGGGCGAGCATGATCGACTACGATAGGAGACAGGACGACGGGGAGGGAGATCGAAAAAACGCGCGCAGGATGCCGCGGCGGGACCCACCCGGCGCCGGCGTTTCGGCCACCACGTCGATCGCGATACCCGGGGCGGGATTCGAACCCGCACGGGGTTGCCCCCAAAGGATTTTAAGTCCCAAGCGTCTACCAGTTTCGCCACCCGGGCGGGACAGCTGACAGAATATACCCCGCCCACCGGCCGCCGACGCCGGCTATCCCGGCACCGTCTCCCGACGCACACCGGACGCCGCCCGCGTGCTCCAGACCGCCGGCTCCCGGCCGAAGCGGTCGCGGAAGCCCTTCGATATCTCCGCCACCACCAGCGCGCTCCCGTCTTCCGGTGCCAGGACCACGACCGATCCGCCCCAGCCCGCTCCGGTCAGCCGCGCGCCGTGGGCCCCGTGATCCATCGCCAGCTCGACGATGGCGTCGGCCTCGGGAATGGTGGAGCGATAGTCGGTCCGGAGGGACTCGTGCCCCTCCACCAGCAGCCAGCCGAGCTGGCCGAGGTCGCCCCGGGCGAGCGCGTCGGCCGCGACGCGGGTGCGGACCGTCTCGGTCACGACGTGCCGCGCGCGCGCCGCGAGGTCGGACGGGAGATGGACCTCCATCGTCGGCAGGTCGTCGGTCGAGAGATCGGCCAGGTGCGCCAGCCCGGGCCACAGCTCCCGGCACCGGGCCAGCGCCTGCTCGCATTCCCGCCGCCGCTGGTTCAGCTCGCCGCCCGTGAGACGGTGCGCCACGCCGGTCTCCACCACCCAGAGGCGTCCCGGCAGCGGCACCCGCTGCATCGCGCCGGTCGCCGTCTCCAGCAGCAGCGCGGTGCCCGCCGACGCGTGCGCGGCGATGGTCTGGTCCATTCGCCCGCAGTGCACGCCCACCTGATCGTGCTCCGCCCTGTAGGCGACGTCGGCGAGTTGCGCCGGCCCCAGACGCCGGCCGGCGAGCAGGCTCAACGCCTTCGCCGCGGCGACGGTGAGCGCGGCCGAGGACGAGAGCCCCGCCCCGATCGGCAGGGTGGTCGCCACCGCCACCCGCGCGCCCGTCGGCGCCGCCCGGTGGGCCCGCAGCTCCCGGGCGACCCCGACCAGGTAGTCGGTCCAGTCGCCCCGGAGCGGCCGGTCGATCTCCACTCCCCGGACGGTGCCGTCCACCGCGGAGACGAAGAACCAGCCGTCCTCCAGCGCCACCGCGACCGCCGTGCGCCGCTCCAGGGCCACAGGCAGCACCGGGCCGCCGTTGTAGTCGGTGTGCTCGCCGATCAGATTCACCCGGCCCGGCGCGGAGGCCGCCACCGCCGGACGGCTGGAAAAGGAGGACTCGAACAGCGAACTTGCGAGCCTCACGGACGACAATCGCGTCACGGGGGTCGGCATCTCTCTGGAGGGACTGTGGGGTATGGCGCGCGGTGGCTCGGAGTCCTCGTCTGCCTGGCGGCGCCCTCGACGGCGCGGGCTCAGCTCGCACCCGTCGGCGTCCCGCCCGGCGTGGTCCGGTTCGAGCTGGACGGCTCCTTCGACTCCTGGGACAAGCGCTTCCGCGACGGTGACAAGGAAGGCCTGGGTGCGGCCCTTTCCGCCTCAGCCCTGAACGGCGACGTCCTCCCCACCCTCGCGCCCTACGATACGCTCATCCGCCGGGTCACCGGACTCGGCGACTTCCGCCTCAATCTAGGCGGGCTCACCACCGACGCGCAGGCCGACGTCAGCGCCGTGGTGCTCGGACTCACCGCGGGGATCACCCGGTCCATCGCGATCTTCGGGCGGCTGCCGCTGGCGCGGTCCCGGGTCCAGACCGATCTCCAGCTCGACCCCGAGGGCGCCAACGCCGGGCCCAACCCGGGCCCCACCGCCCAGGGTCCCTTCTTCACCGCGTTCGACGCGGCGCTGACCACGCTGGAGGGGCAGATCGCCTCGGGCGCCTATGACGGCGACCCCGCCCGCCTCGCCCTCGCCCAGGCGACCCTGGCCGATGGCGCCACCCTGTTCGACGACCTGTTCACCCTCCTGGGCGACCCCGCCACCGCGTCGCCCTTCGTGCCGACCACCACGAGCGACGCCGGCACCGCGCTCTCCGCACGCCTCGCCGGCCTCCAGACGACGCTCGACGCCGACCTCGGCGTGGGAGGCTTCGTCACCGGTCCCGACCTGCCCGCCGCCCCCGCGACGTCCGACGAGCTCGCGGCACTGGTCGGCGACCCCGCCGGCCCGATCGGCCTCGAGCCGGGCGACGCCGAGGTGATGTTTCGCGGCGATGCGGAGGCCGGGCTCGCGGTGACCATCGCGGACCGCTGGGACCGCGAGGGACGCCGCGGCGGCCTGCGCCTCGCCGCCGAAGGTCTGGTCCGGTTCCCCACCGGCGAGCGGCGCCGGCTCGACCGCGCGCTGGCGATCGGAACCGGGGACGGCCAGACCGACATCGAGCTGCGCGGCGTGCTCGACCTGGGCAGCGGCAACGTCGGGGTCCGGGTCGAGGGCGGGTACAACCGGCAGCTGGCGGCCGACGTCCTCGAGCGAGTGGCACCGCCGAGCCAGGCGTTTCCGCCGCGGAGCCTCATCGCTCCGGTCCGGCTCGATCCGGGTGACGTGACGACCTTCGCGGTCCGGCCCTTCTTCCGGCTGGCCCGTACCTTCGCCCTCATCGGCTCGCTCGAGCGCTGGTCCCGGGGCGAGGACGCCGCCGAGTTCAGCGAGACCGGCGCCATCCCCGGCGTGGACCCCAGCGTGCTCGCGCAGGAGACCGATGCCAGCGCGACCCTGGTCAGCATCGGGGTGACCTATTCCAACCCCGGTGCGCTGCGGCCCGGGGGGACCGGCCTTCCCGTGGACGCCGGCTGGACCTACGAGCGGGTGGTCTCCGCCTCGGGCGGGATCGTGCCCGACGTTCACCGCCTCAGGGCCCGGCTCCGGCTCTATTTCGGCGTCTGGTGACCCCCGATTCGGGCCACCGTTTCGGATCGGGGCATTCCCGGATAATATTTCCCGGATGACCCCGGACAATCGAGGCGGCCGATGAGGGGAGCCGGTGGAACGCCGGGCGGTCTCGGCGCCTTCCTCGCGGGCTTCGCGATGGTGGTGGCGGGCGGCTACCTGCTGCTCACCCGGGTCACGGTGACCTCTGGACTGTGGCAGCTCTGGGGCTACAATGCATTCGGCCTCTCGCTCCTGCCGCTCCTGATCGGGATCGGAGTGCTCTTCTTCGACGGGCGCTCGCTCCCCGGCTGGCTGCTCACCGCCGCCGGGGCGATCATCATCCTGGCGGGGATCATCGCGAACCTCCACGTGTACTTCAGGCCGACGTCGTTGTTCGACACCCTGCTGATCCTGATACTCCTGGCCGGAGGGCTCGGCCTCGTCGCACGCTCGCTCCGGGCCCAGGGCGACGCCGCCCCCGGGCGCTACTCGGCCGCCGAATGAGGACACTGATGAATCTGCGCGGCCCCGCCGAGCACACGGCCGAAGACGCCACACCGGGCGAGCTGCGCCGGTCGGTGATCGTCCTGCTGCTCATGCTGGCGGCGCTGGCTCTGCTGGTGGCACCGCTGCTCAGCGACCTCCAGCTGCTCGCGCGGGGCACCCGGACGGCGATCTTCGCCTGGCTGCTGGTGGGACTCGCGCTCTACTGGATGTACGCGGGGATGGGCTACCGGCCGCTCCTGCTGGTGCAGCTGCTGCTGTTCTCCACCGCCGCCGCGCTGCTCAGCGTGAAGCTCATTCTGGTGGCGATCACGATCGACAGCGTCTTCGTCCTGCAGTGGCTGGCGCGCTATCTCATCCTGGCGGGCGCGGTCTGCGCGGGCGCGAACCTGACCGGGATGCTGCTGGCGCTCACCTGGCGCCAGTCGAAGCCGGGCGCACAGCTCTAGTTCACGGGTTCAGTCATCCGGGCACATTGAAGAAGTACCGGTGTCACCCTGAACGCAGTGAAGGGGCCATATCGAGCATGGCCCCCTTCGCTTTGCTCAGGGTGACAAGAAGGATCTGACTCGCATCGGCACCGTTCGGTGCACTACCACCCGCATCAGCGCCGGGCCGGCCGCTCCTTCCGGAGCAGCGCCTGGGCGTGGCGCCGCGCCGCCTCCCCCTCTCCGTCGCCCAGCATCCTGGCGATCTCCACCACCCGGTCTTCCCCGTGAATCACCTGCACGTCGCTGGTGGCGATCCCGCCGCGCGCCTCCTTCGACACCACCAGGTGCCGGTCGGCCCGGGCCGCGATCTGCGGGAGATGGGTGATCACCAGCACCTGGTGCCGCTCCGCCACCTCCGCCAGCGCCGCACCCACCTGCGCCCCCACTTCCCCACCGATCCCCTGATCCACCTCGTCGAAGACCAGCGTGGCCAGCGCGTCGTGCCGCGCCAGAACCACCTTGAGGCCCAGCATCAGCCGCGACAGCTCGCCACCCGAGGCCACCCGCGCCAGCGGCTTGGCATCGAGCCCGACGTTGAGCCGGACGGTGAACTGCACGCTCTCCTGCCCGTGTGACGCGGGCTCCCCCAGGCGGCCCAGCTCGACGCCCAGCTTGCCGCCGGGGAGACCGAGCTGCGGCAGCAGGCGGTTCACGCCCCGGGCCAGCCGCTCCGCGGCCTCGCGGCGGCGCTCCGACAGCGCGTCGGCCGCGGCGCCCAGCGCGAATTCCGCGGCGGCCCGTCGGGCCCCGAGGGCCCGCAGGTCCACATCGGCCGTATCGAGCAGGTCCAGCTCCGCGGCGGACTCCTCCCGTGCGGCGACCACCGCCTCCAACGTTGCGCCGTACTTCTGGGTCAGCCGGAAGAGCTGGTCGCGCCGGCGCTCCACCTCCGCGAGGCGCTCGGGATCCTCCTGTACCTCCTCTGCGTATGCGGCGGCGAGGCGGGCCAGCTCGCTGAGGTTGGCATACGCCGCGTCGAGCATCTCCCGCCACCCGGCGACGGAGGGATCCGCCTTCTCCAATGCGGAGAGCGCGCGGTCGGCCAGCGTCACCGCGCCGAGTGCGTTCCCCTCCTCGGCCTCCAGCGCGTCGGCCATCCGCTGCGCATGCTCCGCGAGCGCGCCGGCCTGACTGAGCCGGCGCGCCTCGACCTGGAGCGACTCGTCCTCGCCCGGCTTGAGCCGGGCGGCATCGATCTCGTTGACTACGTGGCGGAGGTAGTCGGCGCGTCGGCGGACTTCGTCGCGCTTCGCGGCGAGCGCCGCCTCCTCGATCCTCAGCGCGTGGAGCCCCGCGTGCGCCTCGGCCACCGCCGCCCGCTCCGCTTCGGCGTGGGCGAACGCATCGAGGATGTCGCGTTGGGCGTCGGTGTGCAGCAGCGACTGGGTGTCGTGCTGCCCGTGGAGATCCACCAGCAGCGCGCCCAGCTGGGCCAGCACCGCAGCGGTCGTGGGGCTGCCGTTCACCCACGCCCTCGAGCGGCCTTCGGCGGACACCTCGCGCCGCACGATCAGCCGGCCGTCCTCGAGGTCGAGGCCGAGCGCCTCGATCCTCCGGCGGGCCGCCTTGTCCACTCCCTCGAACGCGCCTTCGACGATGGTCTTGGCGGCGCCCGGCCGCACGCTGCCGCTGGTGGCACGGTCGCCCAGCAGCAGGGCGAGGGCATCCACCAGCATGGACTTGCCGGCGCCGGTCTCGCCGGTGAGGACATTGAGGCCCGCGCCGAGCTGGAGGGTGACGTCGGCGATGGTGGCCAGATCTCTGACCCGGAGCTCGGAGATCATGATGGCGCAGCGGGGCCGCCCCGCCGCCCCGCCGGGGTCATCATCTCACCGTCTCCCGCTCCGACAGATCCCCCCAGTGCAGCTTCTGCCGCATCCGCCCGAAGAAGCCGTCGCCGCCGAGACGAATCAGGCACACCCGGTGGTCCGCGCGCCGCACATCCACGCTCTCGCCGGGCGCGAGCGTGGTGCCGGTCTGTCCGTCGAACGAGACCAGCAGGTCGTCCGCCCACCCCGCGATCGGCTCGATCACGATCCGGTACGAGCCCGGCACCACCAGCGGCCTGACGGCGAGGGTGTGCGCCGCGATCGGCGTCACCACCATCGCCTCGACGCCCGGCACCACGATCGGGCCGCCGGCGCTGAGCGAGTACGCCGTCGAGCCGGTGGGAGTCGCCACGATGATGCCGTCGGCGCTGTAGGGGCCGACGTTCTCGCCGTTGATGAAGACGTTGACCCGGACCACGCGGGCGACGCCGCCCTTGTGCACTGCGACGTCGTTCACCGCCATCTGCACCGAGCGCTGCGCTCCCGATCCATCCCGGATCGCGGCGTGGAGCACCTGTCGCCGCTCGGTGACGTACCGGCCGGCGACGAGGCAGTCGAGCGCCGCGTCGAGATCTTCGCGCGTGGCGGTGGTGAGGAAGCCGAGGCGGCCGAAATTGACACCGAGGATCGGCGTCTCGCGCCCGCCGAGCAGGCGGGCGCCGCGGAGGAGGGTGCCGTCGCCGCCGAAGGTGATCAGCGCGTCGAGCTCGACCGTCGGCAGCGCGGCCAGCTCGCCCGACCAGAACGGCGCGAGCGACTCTTCGGCGATGAGGGTGAGCCCGCGCGCCGACGCCTGGCCGGCGACGTAGTCCAGGACGGCCTTGAGGTCGCGGTACCTGGGATTGCCGACGACTCCGACCTTCATCGCGCCTCGAGGCTCTCCTCGTGCTGCAGCGCGGTGATCCGCCGGGCGATGCCCGCCGCGGTGAGGCCGAACAGCTCGAGCTGCTCCGCCCGCGGGGCCTGCTCGATCAGCCGGTCGGGTACGCCGAGCGCCACGACCCGGACTTCGGGGTGCGTGGTCTGGAGCGTCTCCGCGAGGTAGGCCCCGAAGCCGTTCACGATGGTGCCTTCCTCGACCGTCACCAGGATCCGGTGGCGTTGCACCAGCGACTCCAGCAGCGCGGAATCGAGCGGCTTGAGGAACCGGCAGTTCACCACCGCGCAGTCCACGCCTTCCGCGGCCAGCAGCTCGGCCGCCTGCACCGCGGGCGCCACCATCGTCCCCACCGCGAGGATGGCGACGTCCTCCTTGCCCTCGCGCAGCTGCTCCCAGGTGCCGTAGGGCACCTCGGCGATGTCGGAGGCGGCTCGCGGCTCCGTCGGCGCCTTGTCGCGCGGATAGCGGGTGCAGAAGGGGCCGCCGGTGTGGGCCAGCGCGGTGCGGAGGAGGCCGATCAGCTCGTCGCCGTCCTTCGGCGCCGTGACCGTCATGCCCGGCACCGCCAGCATGTAGGCGATGTCGTACAGCCCCATGTGGGTCTGGCCGTCCTCGCCCACCAGGCCCGCGCGGTCCATGCAGAAGATCACCGGGAGCCGCTGCACGGCGATGTCGTGGATGACGTTGTCGTAGGCGCGCTGGAGGAAGGTGCTGTAGATGGCGACGACCGGCCGGATCCCCTGGGTCGCCAGCCCGCCGGCGAAGGTGACCGCGTGACCCTCCGCGATCCCGACGTCGAAGAACCGTCCCGGGTGCTGCTTCTGGAAGAGATTGGTGCCGGTGCCGGAGGGCATCGCGGCGGTGATCGCCACCAGCTCCGGGTGCTCCGTGGCGAGGGCCGTGAGGCCGTCGCCGAAGACCTGGGTCCAGGTCGGCGGGCCGCTCGCCTTCTTCCGGGCTTCGCCGGTGACGGGATCGTAGGCCGCCAGCCCGTGCCACTTCTCCTGGTTCGCCTCGGCGTAGACGAAGCCCTTTCCCTTCTGGGTCATGACGTGGATGACCCGGGGGCCCTGCATCCCGCGGACGAACTGGAGCGTGTCGCAGAGCTTGGTGAGATCGTGCCCGTCGATCGGGCCGAAGTAGCGGAAGCCCAGCTCCTCGAAGAGCATGCCGGGGGAGAAGAGGTTCTTGACGCTCTCCTCGACGTTCTTGGCGAAGTCCACCACGCCCTCGCCGAACACGCCGCCGAGCGCGAAGGTCATCCCCTTGATCTTCTCGCGCAGCCGGTTGGTCCGCGGGTCGGCCACGATTCGGCCGAGGGTCTTGCTGATCGCGCCGACGTTGGGAGAGATGGACATCCCGTTGTCGTTCACGATGAGGATGATGTCGCGGTCGGAGTGGCCCGCGTTGTTCATCCCCTCGTAGGAGAGCCCGCAGGTGAGCGCGCCGTCACCCACCACCGCGACCACCTTGTGCGACTCGCCCTTGAGGTCGCGCGCGGTGGCCATGCCGAACGCGGCGGACACCGCGGTGCCGGCGTGCCCCGCTCCGAACTGGTCGTGCTCGTTCTCGTCGCGCTTGAGGAAGCCGGAGACGCCGTCGCGCTGGCGCAGGGTCGGGAACGCGTCGTTCCGCCCGGTGAGCAGCTTCCAGGCGTAGGCCTGGTGTCCCACGTCCCAGACGATCTTGTCCGCGGGCGAATCGAACTCGTACAGCAGCGCGATGCTCAGCTCGACCACGCCGAGGCTCGCCCCGATGTGGCCGCCGGTGATGGAGCAGCACTCGATCAGGCGGTCGCGGATCTCCTGGGCCAGCTGGGGGAGCTGCTCGCGGCGGAGACGCTTGAGGTCGGCGGGGGAGGCGATGGTGGACAGAAGACTCATGGAATCTGCGAGCTGAGGTTAGACGGCGTCCCGAGCGGCGTTGTCATCCCGAGCGGAGCGAGGGATCGGCCCGGGCATGCGAGTGAGCCCCGATGCCCCGACGCTCACGCTCATGGGCCGGCCGATCCCTCGCTCCGCTCGGGATGACCCCTACGAGTTCCGCGTTACAATATACCCCGCCAGCGCCCCCAACGCCCCGCTCGGCACCCCCGCGGCGTCGAGGTGAGCCACCGCACGCCGGGCCAGCCGCTCGGCCTCCGCCCGGGCCGCTTCGACCCCCATGACACTGACATACGTGGACTTGGCGAGCTGGGCATCGCGCCCCGCGGTCTTGCCCAGCTCCTCGCTGGTGCCGGTGGCGTCCAGCACGTCGTCGGCCACCTGGAACGCGAGGCCGATTTCCTCGCCGTAGGCGGTCAGCGCGGCCACCTCCGCCGGCTCCGCCTCCGCCGCGATCGCGCCGAGGGTGCATGCCGCCCTGATGAGCGCGCCGGTCTTTCCCCGGTGCACGGCGATCAGATCGTCCAGCGCCAGCGCGCGGCCCTCCGCCTCCAGATCCAGCCACTGGCCGCCGACCATCCCCTCGATCCCGCCGGCCCGAAACAGCTCGACGGCCATTCGGCCGAGCGCGGCCGGCGGGAGCTCCAGCGCGTCCGCCGCCGCGGCGAGCACGCGGGCCGCCACCGGCACGAGCAGGTAGCCCGCCCGGGTGGCGGTGGGGACGTCGAACTTGCGATGGGTGGTGGGACGGCCCCGGCGGAGATCGTCGTCGTCCATGCAGGGCAGATCGTCGTGGACCAGCGAGTAGGTGTGGACGGTCTCCACCGCGGCGGCGACGCCGGCCACGGCCGGCGACCGGCCTCCGACCGCCCGGTACGAGGCGATGAGGAGCGCCGCGCGAACCCGCTTGCCCGGCGTGGCGAGCGCGTACGCCAGCGCCTCGCCGTCGCGCCCGGCGGCCTCGTCGCGGAGCCTCGTTGCCCACTGATCGAGGATGCGGTCGGTCAGGTCGCGGGCCTCGGTGAGGAGGTCCACGGCCGACCGCGCCGCGGTGTCAGCCATCGAGATCCGACAGCCGGAGATCGCCGCCCGCCTCTTCCAGCACGGTCTGGACCTTCACCTCCGCCGAGCCCAGCCGTTCGCGCGCGGCCCGCAGGCGGACGACGCCTTCCTCGAACAGCGCGAGCGCCGCGTCGAGCTCGACGTCGTCGGCCTCGAGCTTCCGGACGATCTCCTCCAGCCGGCTCAGATCCTTGGCGATGCTCATGAGGGCTCCACGCGGGCGGGGACGTCGCCGTCGGCCACCCGCAGGCGAAAGGGCGCGCCGGGGGCGAACTCCGCCCGGCGCTTGAGGACGTGACCGTCGGGCCCGACCGGCACGGCGTACCCGCGGCCGAGGATGCGGAGCGGGCTCAACGCGTCGAGCTGCCCGGCGAGCCGGTCGGCGCGGTGGCGCTCCCGGGCGAGCACCGAGGCCATCGCGCCCTGCAGGCGATCGGCGGTGCGGGCCAGCCGCTCGGCCGCGAGGCGGGTCCGGCTGCCGAGGCCGCCGGCGAGGCGCGCCGCGAGGTCGTCGAGCTGGCGCTCGACCTCCCGCCGGTCGGCCACCGCCATCTCCGCCGCGGCCGAGGGCGTGGGCGCCCGGTGGTCGGCCACCAGGTCGGTGAGCGAGACGTCGGTCTCATGCCCCACCGCGGAGATCGTGGGGACCCGCACCCCGGCGAGCGCCCGGCACACCGCTTCGGCGTTGAAGGCGGCGAGATCTTCCCGGCCGCCGCCGCCGCGGCCGAGGATGCAGACCTCGATGTCGGGGATGCGGTTCACCAGGCGGAGCGCCCGCGCCAGCCCGTGCACCGCGCCGTCTCCCTGCACCCGCGCGCTCACCACCACCACGCGGCAGCAGGGCCACCGCTTGCCCACCACGTGGATGATGTCTCGAAGCGCGGCGCCGTCGGCGCTGGTCACCACGGCCACCGCGCAGGCGAGCTGGGGCAGCGGCCGCTTCCGCGCCAGGTCGAACAACCCGTCGCGCTGGAGCAGCTCCTTGACCCGCTCGAGCTCCCGCTGCGCCGCGCCGATGCCGGCGGTGGGCAGCATCCGTGTGACGTTGAGCTGGAACTCGCCCTTGGCCTCGTAGATGCCCGGCTTGCCGAGCACGAAGACTTCGGTGCCGTCCTTCGGGGGCTCACCGGCCGTCTGCGCGTAGCGACTCCACATGCAGCAGCGCACCTGGCTGGACCGGTCGCGCAGGCTGAAGTACCAGTGGCCGCTCGACCAGGCCTTGCACCCCATTACTTCGCCCCGGATCCACAGGGGCATGAGCTCGCCCTCCACCAGCCGCTTCACGGAGGTGGTGAGCTGGGTGACGGACCAGACTTCGTCCGTGGGAGCGATGGTGGGGAGCGGAAGGGGATAGGTCATGGTCGGAAAATTGTCATCCTGAGCGAAGCGAAGGAGCCATACCCCGGGTCATGTCTCCTTCGCTGCGCTCAGGATGACACTCCGTCACGTGATTCGATCTGCCGCCACGCCTGCAACGTATTCTGCAGCAGCATCGCGATCGTCATCGGACCGACGCCGCCGGGTACCGGCGTGATCCAGGACGCCTTCTCGGCAACCGAAGCATACGCCACATCGCCCACCAACCGGTAACCCTTTGCCTGCGAAGCGTCCTCCACCCGATTGATGCCGACATCGATGACCACCGCACCGGGCTTCACCATGTCCGCGGTCACGAACTCCGCCTTTCCGATGGCGGCGATCAGAATGTCGGCGGACCGTGTGACACCGGGCAGATCCCTGGTGCGCGAATGGCACACCGTCACCGTGGCGTCGCCGCCGGGCCCCTGCTGGATCAGCAGGTTAGCCATCGGCTTCCCGACGATGTTCGACCGACCTACGATGACTGCGTTGGCCCCCTTGGTCTCGATTCCGTTCCGGATCAGCATCTGCTGGACGCCGTAGGGCGTCGCGGGACGGAAGGCCTTCCTGTCTCCGGTCACCAGGCGCCCGACGTTGACCGGGTGGAACCCGTCCACGTCCTTCGCCGGATCGATCCGGAACAGCACCTTCTCGCTGTCGATGTGCTTCGGCAGCGGCAGCTGGACCAGGATGCCGTGGATCTTTGGATCGGCATTGAGCCGGTCCACGATGGCCAGCAGCTCGCTCTCGGAGATCGTCGCCGGGTGGCGGATCGTCTCCGAGTACATCCCCGCTTCCTCGGTGGCCTTCCCCTTCGAGCGCACGTACACCGCGCTCGCGGGATCCTCCCCCACCAGCACCGCGGCCAGCCCGGGCTTTCGCCCGTTGCCGCCGAGCCGCGCCACCTCCGCCGCCACTTCCGCCCGGATCGTCTTCCCCAGCGCAACCCCATCCAGAATCTTGGCGCTCATCGAGCGTAGTCCACGGCTCGCGTCTCCCTGATCACGACCACCTTGATCTGTCCCGGATACTGCAGCTCGTTCTCGATCTTGCGCGCGATCGTCTCCGAGAGCTGCGTCGCGGCGCCGTCGTCGATGCGGTCGGGCGTCACCACGACCCGCACCTCCCGGCCCGCCTGAATCACGTTGCACTTCTCCACGCCGGGGAACCCGTTGGCGATCTCCTCCAGCCGGGTGAGGCGCTTCACGTAGGTCTCGAACGCCTCGCGACGCGCACCCGGCCGCGAGCCGCTGATCGCGTCCGCGGCCTGCACCAGGACCGACTCCGCCGACTCGTGCGGGACGTCGTCGTGGTGGGCCTGGATGCAGTTGATGACCGCCGGCGTCTCGCCGTAGCGCCGCGCCACCTCGACGCCCAGCTCCACGTGGGTGCCCTCGTTGTCGTGCGTCAGCACCTTGCCCACGTCGTGCAGCAGGCCGCCGCGCTTGGCGAGGTTGACGTCGAGGTGCAGCTCCGCCGCCATCATCCCGGCGAGCCACGCCACTTCCTTCGAATGGTCGTAGATGTTCTGTCCGTAGGAAGTGCGGTAGCGCATCCGGCCGATCAGCTTCACCAGCTCGGGATGGAGGCCGTGGATGCCGGTGTCGTAGGCGGCCTGCTCGCCCAGCTCCACCAGCTGGCTCTCCAGCTCCTTCTGCACCTTGACGACGATCTCCTCGATCCGGCCGGGATGGATCCGGCCGTCCTGGATCAGGGCCTCGAGCGACCGGCGGGCCACCTCGCGGCGGATCGGGTCGAAGCAGGAGACGATCACCGTATCGGGCGTGTCGTCGATGATGACGTCCACCCCGGTCGCGGTCTCGAACGCGCGGATGTTGCGTCCCTCGCGGCCGATGATCCGTCCCTTCATCTCGTCGTTCGGCAGCGGCACCGCGGCGACGGTGGACTCCGCCGTGTGCTCCGCGGCGAGCCGCTGCGTGGCGATGGCGATGATGCGGCGCGCCTCGCGGTCGGCGCCTTTCCGGGCCTGCTCCTTGATGTCGCGCGCCAGGGCGGCGCCCTGACCCCGGGCCTCGTCTTCCACGCGCTGCAGGATCTCGCGCCGCGCATCCTCCGCGGTGAGCCCCGCGATGCGCTCCAGCCGCGCCCGCTGCTCCTGCGCCAGCTTGTCGGCCTCGCCTTCCCGAGCCCGGAGCCCCAGCTCCTTCTGCGCCAGCGTCTCCTCCCGCTTGTCGAGGCTCCGCTCCCGCGCGTTCATCTCCTCGACCTTCTTGTCCTGCCCTCGGGCGCGCTCCTCGGCCCGCCGCTCCACCCGCTCCCACTCGTCGCGCTTGCGCTGCAGCTCGCGGTCGAGATCCTCGCGCAGCTGGAGGGTCTCCATCTTGGCCGCGAGCACGGTTTCCGCCTTCGACGCCTCCGCCGCGCGCACGCCCTCGGCGCGGAGCCGCTCGGCCTCGCGCGCGGCCTCGCTCCGGAGCGCCGCGGCTTCTCGCTGCGCCGTGGCGAGCAGGCCGCTCGCCGCCCGCCGCTGGTTGCGCCTGTGGACGAGCAGGAAAATCAGGACGACGGCCAGACCGGCGGCCACCCCCGCGAGCGTGGGGAGGAGGAATGACGGCGACATCGGAGAGACTGCTCCCTACGAGGCGGCCGCGCGCTTGCCGCGCTTGGCCGGAGGGAGGAGGCGGGCCAGCTCGTCGGCGAGGGCGGTGACGCGGGCGGCGATGTCGCGGTCGCCGCGGCGGGCCTGGAACAGCTCGTCGGTGATCGCGAGGCCGGCCAGGATGGCGATCTTGTGGCTCTCCACCGAGGGGAGCGAGTCGCGGACCCGCTTGAGGGCCGCGTCGAAGTAGGCCGCCACCTCGCGGGTGTATTCCGGGGGCAGCTCGGAGCGGACCGTGTACTCCTCGCCGCCGATGGTGACGCGGACCGCATTCTTGGTTGCCGTGCTCACGCCGCGTTCCCTCCCCCGTGCTGCTCCAGGAACGAGAGCCGCGCGGCCAGGGCCTTGAGCCGCTCGCGGGCCGCTTCGATCCGATGGCGCAGCGCCTGGTTCTCGGTTTCCAGCTCGATCAGCCGCTTGCGAGCCTCCTTGAGTTCGGGGCCCGCCACCTTCCCCCCATGGCTCTGCGCCTCGGCCAGCTCCGCCTCGGCCACCAGGGTGCGCCGCCGCCAGCCGGCCAGCTCCTCGGTGAGGTGCTTGAGCGTCTGCTCGAGATCGTTCAGGGCCTTCAGATCGGGACGATCGTAGGAATACGCCACGTCACTCTCCGCCGTGGGCCGCGCCGGCGTCGCGCCGGCGCGCTTGAAGCTCTTCCGCGAGCGCGGCAAGCAGCCGCGCCTCGGCCTGGTCCACCTCGACGTCGCGGAGCGTCCGGTCGGGCGCCCGGAAGGTGAGCCGGAACGCGACGCTGCGCATGCCCGCGGGCAGTCCGGATCCCCGGTAGTCGCTCTCGACCTCCACCGACTCCAGCAGCGGCCCGCCGACCCGGCGGAGCACATCCTCGACCTGTGCGGCGGTCACCCCGTCGGGCAGCAGCAGCGCGAGCACCCGCTCGGAGGCTGGTGTCGCGGGCAGCGGCGTGAACTGGGGCGGCCGGCGGGGCGAAGGGTCGAGCACCAGCTCGAAACCGAAGAGCGGAGCGGCCCAGGGTGGCGCGTCGGCGGCAAGCGGACCCGCCTCGCCGACGATCACACCCTCGGCGTTTCGGGCAACCCACGCGTTCCGTTCAACTTGCACCACCCCTCCGGGAATCGCCAGGGCGACCGCGGCCTCGAACCGGCCCTTCAGATCCCAGAGGTCGAAGCGCCCCTCCCCGGTGCCGGTCCAGTGCTTCGGCTCACGTCTCCCGGTCAGCACGGCGGCGACCCGCTGCTCCTCCCGCGGGCGCCGGCCGGCGCCGTCCGCGGCGAATGCGGTCCCGATCTCGAACAACCGCACGTCCTCCACGTGGTTGGCCCAGTTGCCCTCGACCAGCCGGACCAAACCCGGCAGCAGCCGGCGACGCAGCCACGCATCGTTGGCAGAGAGCGGGTTGAGCAGCTTGACGCTCTCGTTCCCGTCGGCGGGACCCAGCGGGAGGCGGGAGACCTCGAAGAGTCCCTGCTCCACCAGGCCCTGGCGCACCGAGGCCAGGGTAGCGGCTTCGGCGGGCTCGGGCAGCGTCCCCATGCGGAACGGCCGGAGATCGGAGGGGAAGCCGTCGTACCCGTGCAGCCGTGCGATCTCCTCGATGAGATCGACCTCCCGCACCAGGTCCGGCCGCCACCCGGGCACGTCCACCGCGATCCGCCCGTCGTCCGGCTTCGACACGGCCGTGGCGCCGATGGCCACCAGATACTGCTCGATCGCGTTCCAGGGGATCTCGACGCCGAGCACCTGGGTCACCCGCGCGGGCCGGAGGAATATGCGCGGCGGGTGCGACGGCTCGGGCCAGAGGTCGAGCGGCGGGTCGGCGAGCTCGCCGCCGCCGACGGCGAGCACCAACTCGATGCAGCGGCGCATCGCGTCGCCGCCGGCCCAGCGGTCGATGGTGCGCTCGAAGCGGTAGCTCGCCTCGGTGCTCATGCCGAGCGCGCGGCGGGTGCGGCGGATGCGCGGGGGATCCCAGTAGGCGGCCTCCAACAGGACGTCGGTGGTGGCGAGGCTGACCTCCGTCGAGGCACCGCCCATCACGCCGGCCAGGCCGATCACTCCCTCGGCGTCCGCGATCGCGATGGTCTCGCCGTCGAGCTTGCGCTCCTCGTCGTCCAGGGTGACGACCCGCTCGCCAGCCCGGCCGCGGCGCACGGTCAGCGCGGCGCCGCGGAGCGTGGCCGCGTCGTAGGCGTGCATCGGCTGGTTCAGCTCGAGCATGACGTAGTTGGTGGCGTCCACCACCGTGTTGATGGAGCGTACGCCGACCGCCTCCAGCCGCTGCCGCAGCCATGCCGGCGAGGTCCCCACGCGCGTGCCCCGGATCAGCGCCGCATGGAACCGGGGGCAGGACGCCTGGTCCTCGATGGTGATGGTGATCGCCCCGGTCTTCCCGCTCGCGCCGGTGCGCCGGGCGGGCGGCACGTCGAGCGCCTCGGTGCCCGGAACGACTGGGAGCCGGAAGGGCGTCTGGTACGCCGCGGCCAGCTCCCGCGCCACGCCCTTGTGGCAGAGCAGGTCGGGGCGGTTGGGCGTCACGTCCACCACCAGCCGGTGATCCGAGAGCGGCACCGCCTCCAGTAGAGGCGTGCCGGGCGCGGCGTCAGTATCGAGCTCGAGGATGCCGTCGTGCTCCTGGCCCAGCCCCAGCTCCCGGGCGGAGCAGAGCATGCCCTCGGAGACCGCGCCGCGCAGCTTGGCGCGCTCGATCCGCATCGGCTCGCCGCCCTTGCCGTGCGGGACGGTGGTGCCGATCCGCGCGAAGGGATACTTCTTCCCCGCGGTCACGTTCGGCGCACCGCAGACGACGTTCCGGCGCTCGGGCGTGCCGTCGTTCACCAGGCACACGCGCAACCGGTCGGCGTTGGGATGCTGTCGCACCTCCTCGACCAGCCCGACGACCAGATCCCCGAGATCGGTGTGCAGCGGCTCGACGGCGTCCACCGGCGCGCCGAGCATGGTGAGCCGCTCGGCCACGTCCCTGGGGTCGAGTGGCCGGCGAAGGAAGGCCTCGAGCCAGCGGAGGGAGATGTTCATACGTGCGTCGTTCCCGGCCCCGCCACTCGCTCCAGGAACCTCATGTCCCCCTCGAGCAGCAGCCGGATATCCGGGATCCCGTAACGCAGCATGGCGATCCGATGCGGCCCCATGCCGAACGCCCACCCGGTATACCGTTCCGCGTCCACACTGCAGTTCTCCAGCACCGCAGGATGCACCATGCCACAGCCGAGAATCTCCATCCACCCGGTTCCCTTGCAGGCCGGGCAACCGCTGCCATGGCAGAGCTGGCACTCGACGTCCATCTCCGCCGAAGGCTCGGTGAAAGGGAAGAACGAGGGCCGGAAGCGCGTCTTCGTGGCCGGGCCGAAGAACCGGTGGGCGAAGTGGATCAGCGTCGCCTTGAGATCCACGAAGGAAACGCCCTCGTCCACCGCGAGCCCCTCGATCTGGGAGAATGCCGGCGAGTGGGACGCGTCGAAGGCGTCGTTGCGGTAGACCATGCCCGGGATCACCACCCGCACCGGCGGCGGCGAGTCCATCAGGGTCCGGATCTGCACCGGCGAGGTGTGGGTCCGGAGCAGGAGCCGGCCGTCCGGCTCGCCCTCGACCGGCGGCGCCTCGAGGTAGAGCGTGTCGTGCATGTCCATCGCCGGGTGATCGGCCGGAAAGTTGAGCGCGAGAAAGTTGTACCAGTCGGTCTCGACCTCGGGCCCCACCGCCACGGTGAACCCGATGCCGCGGAAGATGTCCACGATCTCGTCCACCACGCGGGTGACCGGGTGCGCCGCGCCGACCCAGCGCCGGCGGCCCGGCATGGTGAGATCGATCCCGGCCTGCTCCTGCCGCGCGCGCTCGGCCTCCAGGACCTCGCGACGCGCGGCGAACGCGGTCTCGAACTGTCCCTTCAGCCGGTTCACCGCCGCGCCGAACCGCTTCCGCTCGTCCACCGGCAGCGTCGAGACGCGCTTGAGCGCCGCGGTGAGCGAGCCGCTCTTCCGGCCGAGGATGGCGATCTCCTCGGCCTCGAGCTCGGCAGGTCCGAGCGTGGGAACGGCCTCGAGGCGCGGCAGCAGCGCGTCGAGATCGGGATAGCCGGTGGACACGGAGGCGGAGCTCGATGGCACGGGTGACCTATGCGTCAGTGGGGCCGCCCGCCGAGCGCGAACGGCCCCACGGGGCGGTTGGCTGCAAGCCTCGCACGCGGCGCGGGCCTACTGGTTGTTCTTCGCGACCTCGGCCAGCTTGCCGAACGCGTCGGCGTCGCGGACCGCGAGGTCGGCGAGCACCTTCCGGTTGATCTCGACCCCGCCCTTCTTGAGGCCGGCGACGAGCCGGCTGTAGCTCAGGCCGTGGATCCGGGCGGCCGCGTTGATCCGGGTGATCCAGAGCGCGCGGAACTCGGACTTCTTCTTCCGCCGGTCGCGGTAGGCGTACCGCATGCCGCGCTCGACGGTCTCCTTGGCGGCCTTGTACAGCTTGCTCCGGCCGCCGCGAGCGCCCTTGGCGGCCTGCATGATCTTCTTCTTCCGGGCGTGGTGCGCGACGCCGCTCTTGACTCTGGGCATGGTGCGCTCCTTACGCCTGGAGGAGACGGTTGACGCGCGGATAGTCGGCGGAGCTCACCAGGTCCGCCTTCTTCAGCCGGTTCTTCCGCTTGCGCGTCTTCTTGGTGAGGATGTGGCTGTGGTTGGCATGCCAACGCTTCAGCTTCCCCGTGCCGGTCCGCTTGAACCGCTTCATGGCGGCGCGCTTGGTTTTCTGCTTCGGCATCTACTCTCCTCCGATTGGCGGACGGGCGGTCAGGCGGACGGGCGGTCGACTCCGCTTGGCTCACCGTGGTTCCGTTTCCAGGCGGAGCGTTCCGCGTCCGCCCGTCCGACTGTCCGCCCTACTTCGGCGCTATCACCATGGTCATGTTGCGGCCTTCCAGCTTCGCATCGGCTTCGATCTTGCCGATGTCGGCGAGGCTCGCGGCCACCCGGTCGAGCACGGCCTTGCCCAGCTCGAGATGGGCGATCTGGCGGCCCCGGTACATCATGGTGACCTTGACCTTGTTCCCGTCGCCCAGGAACTCGCGGGCGTGGCGGGTCTTGAACTCGAAGTCGTGGTCGTCGATGCCGGGCCGGTACTTCACTTCCTTCAGCTGGATGATGTGCTGCTTCTTCTTTGCCGCCCGCGCGGCCTTCGCCTCTTCGAACTTGAACTTCCCGTAGTCCATGATCTTGACCACGGGGGGCCGGGCCGTCGGTGCCACTTCCACGAGGTCCAACCCGCGCTCCTGGGCGGCGGCCAGCGCCTCCTCGACGGGTAGGACGCCCAGTTGCTCACCTTCGGGACCGATGACCCGCACCGGACTGATGCGAATCATGCGATTGACGCGGGTTCTCTTTTCGCGCTCGTTTGTGGACAGTGGGCACGCCTCCGACGACACAAGAAAAAGGGGCACCCTGGAAAGTCTCGGGTGCCCGCCACGCCCAACACCGCCGCCGGCAATGCGCCGGCCCATCGGCTGGGAAGCCAGGACCCGGTTGCGCCACGGCTCAGGCCGCAGGCTCAGGGTGGGGGAGTTTCCTCCCCGCTTTACGAACCGAGCAAGCTAGCGGATGGCTGGGTGGGAGTCAACTGCGCTCCGGGCAACAAGTAGTGTGTGGTTCGGATGCAACTTCGGGTCGGGCATGACGCACCGACGGCACCCTTCGCGACGAGGCGAACGATGGTCACGACAACCGACGAAGAGCCGGCCGCCGAGGAGACCCAGGAGGACCTTCCGGCGGTTCGTGACGCGCTGATCGGCCTGGCGATCGGCGTTGGACTGCTCTATCTGGGCACCTGGTTTTCGTCCTGGTGGCTACGCTGGCCGACCATCGGCCTTGGGGTCCTGTTCGTGCTCGTGATGGCCGGGTACATCATAGCGGCCAGCTGGGAAGGGCTGTCGGGTCCCGCAAGGCGGGTGGCGAGCCGGGTGCGCGGCCACGTCCGAACCGATCCGCAGCTTGGGGAGCTGTTCCGCGACGTGAAGGCCGAGGCGTGGGAGGGTGCCTTCCCGGCAGCGCACGGAACCATCGAGATCCGCATTCACGGCAAGGAGGAGCCTGCGCCGGCGCTCGTCGCCCGCGCGCGTGAGGTGGTCGCGGAGTTTTCGGCACTCCAGCGCCAAGTCGATGACTACCTCGCCCGCGGGGCGGCCGAAGACCCTGAGCTCGCGTCCGAGATCGCCGCGCTGCGTATTTCGAGTCTGCATTTCTACTGGCCCGAGCGGCCCGACGAGGTCGAGATCGCCTTCGAAATCGGGCCGGAGGAAAAGTACTGGACCTGCATCTATGCCGGCGGCGAGCTGAAGGATCTGGCGTTCGACTGAAACGTCCCGCCGTCACCCTGCAGTCGGCTCCGGCACCGCCGCCGGCGCCGCGATCACGTCCGTCAGCACGATCTGCTTCCCTTCCATTACCGGCGTCCCCACCGCCGTGGCCGGATCGTGCTCGAACACGATCCTCCACCCCTCCCGGACCGCATCCGCCAGCAGGCCCCGCTTGCTCTCCAGGGTCCGGAGCGGCTCCAGGTCGTACCCCATGATCCAGGGCAGCGGGAGGTGGGCCGTGGTCGGAATCAGATCCGAGACGAAGGCCGCGGTCTCCCCGGCTTGACTGACCAGCACGGTTTGAAGGAACGGCACGTGCCCCGGTGTGACCCGCACTGAGATCCCGGGAAGCACTTCCCCGTCGCCCTCGAGCAGGCGCCAGCGGTGCGCGGCGGCGATCGGCTCGAAGTTGTGGGGCAGATAGCTGGCCCGGGTCCGCTCGTTCGCCGCGCGGGCGAACGCGAGCTCGCCCTGCTGCACCACATAGGTGGCGTTGGAGAAGGAGGGCCGGACGTGGCGCCGGGGATCGTCCTCCAGCTCGGGATCGAGCGTGGTGTTGCCGCCGGCGTGGTCGAAGTGGAGGTGGGTGTTGATCACCCAGCGGACGTCCCGGGGCAGAAATCCCGCCACGGCGAGGGCGTCCTCCAGCTGGGTTGCGCCCTCCAGACCGGCGTTCTCGACCCCGTAGATGTCGAGGAACCTGGCGTCCTCCTTGTTGCCGAGCGCGGTGTCGATCAGGGTCAGGCCGTCCGGGTGCTCGACCAGGAGGCAGCGCATGGCGAGCCGGATCCGATGACGCTCGTCGTGCGGCACCCGCCGGCTCCAGAGCGGATAGGGCACCACGCCGAACATCGCGCCCCCGTCGAGGCGCTGGATTCCACCCTCGAGGACGTGGCACTTGAGCCCGCCCACCAGGAACGTTTGAGAAAGCGTCACGTCATCTCCGGAGGCGCGGAATCGGCCAAGGGTTCCGTGGGCATCGCGAGCCGGCGCCGGCGGGGCCTCCGGGGCGCCCGCCGGGTCTCGATCGCGGCGAGATCCTGCAGGGTTCTGGCACCCTCGTCCCGCGCGAGCAGCAACAGCCGCTCGAGCAGCTCCGCGGTCACCAGGGCGTCGCCCGCGGCGCGGTGACGGGCCGGATTGGCGAAGCCGAACCAGTGGGTGAGGCTGTCCAGACCGCAGGAGACGACGCCCTTCACCAGCCGGCGCGCCAGCCGCACGGTGCAGAGCCGGGGCCCGTCGAGCGCCAGGGCTCGCGCCCGCTGCACCTCGGCGCTCACGAAGTTCCAGTCGAACCGCGCGTTGTGGGCGACGAAGACCCGCCCGGCCAGCGCCTCGACCACACGGTCGGAGACCTCGGTGAAGGTCGGCGCCTCCCGCACCATGGCGTTGGTGATGTTGGTGATCGCGCAGATGGCGGGCGGGATCGGCCGGCCGGGATTCACCAGCGACTCGAACACGACCTCGCGCCGTCCGCCGCAGACCACCACCACCGCGATCTCGGTGATGCGGTCGCTGCCCGACGCGCGCATGCCGGTCGTCTCCACGTCCACCACCGCGAAGGCGCACTCCTCCAGCAGCGGCGAGCCCTGGACCTCGGGCACCAGTCCCCAGCGGCCATCGGTCAGCCGCCGGATCCGGGGATCCGAGCCCAGCAACGCCACCGCGATCCGGTCGCAGATGAGGAGCGGCGCCTCGCTCAGGCCGAGCACCTCGCGGCAGAGCATCGCGGAGGGCTGAGGGCCGGTCCGCAGCACCCCGTGCACCCGCTCCACCAGCGTGCTGCTGGGATGCGCCGCGAGTCCGATCATGGAACACCTCGCCGAAGCGGCAGCGACATGCACCGGGGACCGCCCCCGCCCCGGGCCAGCTCGGAGCCCTCGACCGTGATCACGGTCCGGTGCTTGGCCTCGCGCCAGTCGTCGAACGCCAGGAAGTTCACGGCCGGGACCAGGCGGAATCCCGCGCCCTCGAGCTGGCACAGGGTCTCCTCGTTCCGCCGATAGCTCACGATGGTGCCCGGCCGCACCGCGAGGAAATTGCACGCGGAGCTCCACTGCTCCCGGTCTTGGCGGGTGCGGTTCTCACCGCCGGCGAACACCGGCTCCAGCGGAAGCCCCAGCTCCTTCGATGCCGCGAAGAAGTTCGGCATCTCACGCACGCCGTCCATGCCCTTTCGCCGGTGCAGCACCGGCAGCCGCTCGGGCCCGATGAACGAGGGCGGATACACCACGCAGAGCCCGTGGTCCACGTGGCTGAAGATCATGTCGAGGTGGATGGCCGTCGGGGCCTTCGGCATGACGACCACCAGCACATCGGAAGCGAGCCCCCGCTCGAATACCACGTCGCACAGCCGGTCGAGCGCCTCCGGCGAGGTGCGCTCGCTGAAGCCCAGCACCAGCAGGTCGGGCCGGAGGTAGTGGACGTCGCCGCCCTCCAGCGTGTAGTTGCTGCGCTTCTCCTCCGATCCGTCATACAGCAGGCCGGCGTTGGCCAGCTCCGGATGAAAGAGGAAGAGCGCCTTGATCAGCAGCTCCTCGGTCCACCGCACCCCGTAGCGCATCGAGCCGACCACGGTGTATCGCCCGATCACCATCCCGATGTCGCGGGGGAAGAAGAGATTGGGCAACGGTGGAAAGGCGAATCCCTCCTCGTTGAGCGCGGTGGTGATGGGGCCGCTCTCCTCCCGGGTGCCCTGAATCAGCATCTCCACGATCTGCGCCGCCGGGGTGGTGCCGAGCTGGAGCGCGAGGTCGTCCGAGGGGACGACGTCCATGGTCTTGGTGATCAGGAAGTCCCGCGCCTCCGGCTGCTCCAGGATTTCGGCCAGCAGCTCGCGGACCTGGTACACCTTGGCGAACCGCTTCAGCACCGAGACGAACTGGCGGTGCTCGCGCTGGGCGATCTCGAGATCGATGATGTCGTCGTAGAGAAAGTCCTCCCGGTTGGCGGGCGTGACCGCCTCCAGCTCGGGGCCGGGGGTGTGGACCAGCACGGTCTTGAGGGGGCCGATCTCGGAAGTGACTTCGACGGACATGTGCTCAAGGTATGCGGGAGGTGTGACGCGGTGTAGTGGGGTGTCATCCCGAGCGGAGCGAGGGATCGGTCGGCGCATGAGAGTGAGCGCCGGGTCTCACTCGTACGGCGACCCGATCCCTCGCTCCGCTCGGGATGACGCATCCGCTCCGGACGCGTACCCCGCTCCGCGGAGGACCTTCCCCGGCCGCGCGCGCGTCGCTTTTCCGTCCGCGATGACCGGCACGCCGTTCACCAGCACCCACTGCATTCCCTCCGCCAGCTGATGCGGGCGGGCGAAGGTCGCGCGGTCGGTAACGGAATCCGGGTCGAACACGACCAGGTCCGCCCACATGCCGACCTTCAGCACTCCGCGGTCCCCGAGGCGCATCCGTTGGGCCGCAAGGGAGGTGAACTTCCGGATGGCATCCTCCAGCGTGAGCTTCTTCTCCTCCCGGACGTACTTCCTGAGAATGCGGGGGAAGGTGCCGTAGGCCCGTGGATGGGGGTGGCTCCGCGAGAGGATTCCCTCCGGGGCCGCGCCCTCGGAGTCGCAGTTGATCGAGACCCAGGGTTGCACCAGCGCCAGCGCCACGTCCGGCTCGCTCATCCCGAAGACCGCCACGCCGGTGTAGGCCCGGTCGTCCACCAGGAAATCGAGCAGCGCCTCGATCGGATCGCCGCCGCGGGCCTGCGCCACCTCCGCCAGCGTCTTGCCCTGGAACTTCCGCAGCTCGGGATTCTGCACCGCTCCGATCAGGATCGCCTCCGGACCGGGGATCTTCTTCCAACTGTTGTCCCACCCCGCATCGTCGGCCTCCATGTCCCTTCGGATCCGCCGGCGCGACTCGGGGTCCCGGAGCCGCTCCAGCAGCTTGGCGGTGCCGCCGTCGTGGGCCCAGGGCGGAACGAACGAGGAGAAGGAGTTGAACCAGGCCGGGTAGGCATAGGTGTCCGCGGTGATGTCCAGCCCGGCCCGTCGGGCGGAGTCGATCCTGGCCACGACCTCGGGCATCCGGCCCCAGTTGTTCTTCCCCGCGGTCTTGAGGTGCCAGATCCCCACCGGGATCCCCGCCTCGCGACCGATCCGGATCGCCTCGTCCAGCGCGGGCAGGATCTCGTCGCTTTCGTTCCGAAGGTGCGTGGCGTAGACACCGCCCAGTCTGGCCGCCTCGCCGGCGAGAGCGATCAGCTCCTCGGTCTCCGCGTACGGCGCCGGTGGATACTGAAGTGAGGTGGACAGCCCGACCGCACCGTCCCGCATCGCCTGTCTCACCAGCTCCCGCATCTTGTCGAGCTCGGCCGGCGTCGGGTCCTTGTCGTCGTCGCCGAGGACCATCCGCCGCACCTGAGTGGCACCGACGTAGGTGGCCATGTTCAGCCCGATCCCCTGCCGCTCCAGCCGCGCGTAGTACTGCGCCAGCGTCCGCCAGTCGGGCTTGATGCCGAGCTGGTCGTATCCCGGCCGGTCGGCGGCGATGATCGCGTCGTTCAGCGGCGCCGGGGAGCCGCCCTCGCCGGTGATCTCCGTCGTGATCCCCTGGAAAATCTTCGACGGCAGGCTCGGCTCCACCAGGATCGCCATCTCCGACTGTCCCAGCATGTCGATGAAACCCGGTGCCACCACCTTGCCCGCCGCGTCCACCGTACGCTTGGCCTTCGCACCCTGGAGCCGACCGATCGCCGCGATCCGGCCGTCCCGGATCCCGACGTCGCCCGCGTACCACGGCGAGCCCGTGCCGTCGACGATGCGGCCGTTCAGGATGATGAGGTCGAAGGACGGCGATTGGGCGAGCAGCGGAGCGAGCGGGGAGGCGGAGAGGATCAGCAGCGGCAGCGAGCAGGCGCATCAGGAGGCTCGTGAATGAGTAGAGATCAGACGTGCCCGGGCGCACCATGAGCGGAGCATGGCCTCGCTTCGCTTCGCTCAGGATGACAACCCGCGACGATCACCGGCTCGCCAGCGCGTAGCTGAGCGTCTCCAGCTCCAGCGCCAGGTTCACCGTCTTCACCACCACGTCGTCCGGCACCGACAGCTGCACCGGCGCGAAGTTGAGGATCGCCTTCACCCCGAGCGCCACCAGCCGGTCCGCCACCGGCTGCGCGGCCTCCGCCGGGGTGACGAGCACCGCCATGTCGATCGGCTGCTTGGTCAGCTCCCGCTCCAGGGCGCTGATGTCGAGCACCGTGAGCCCGTTCCACTGCCGCCCGATCTTGGAGGCGTCGCTGTCGAAGATGGCGATGATGTCGAACCCGCGCTGCCGAAACCCGCGGTACTGCACCAGTGCGCTGCCGATCTTCCCCGCGCCGATCATCCCCACGCGGTAGCGCCGCTTGAGACCGAGGATCTCGCGCAGCTGGTCGGCCAGCTCGGGCACCGGATACCCGAGCCCCCGCTTGCCGAACGACCCGAAGAAGGAAAGATCCTTCCGCACCTGCGCCGACGTGGTGCCCCCCCGGGACGCGAGCGCGCCCGAGCTCACCGTGGCGATCCCCTGCCCCTCGAATTCCTCGAGAAAGCGGAGATAGAGCGACAACCGGCGGACCGTGGACTCGGCGACCTTAGGCATGGCGCGCATTTTTGTGAAACATTTCACAAAGTTACCGCGCCTGCCACCCCCCGTCAACGAGCAGCCGGAGCAGCGAGACGAACTGCGACGGGGTGACGGTCTCCGGACGCACCCGGAGCTCGATGCCCGCCCTCGAGAGCACGGCTTCCACCCGCGCCGCGTCCCATCCCGTCAGCTCCCGCAGTCCCCGCAGCATCTGCTTGCGTCGGAACCCGAAGAGTCCGACCACCAGCCGGCGGAACGGCTCTACCTCCGCGTCGCCCACCAGCGGCTCGGCGAGCGGAGTCAGCCGGAGCACGGCGGAATCGACCTTGGGCCGGGGGGTGAATGCCCCCGCGGGCACGATGAAGAGCCGCTCCCCCCGGGCCACCGCCTGCACCCCGACGCTGAGCGCCCCATACGCCTCCCCGCCGGGCGCAGCGACCACCCGGTCCGCGACCTCCTTCTGCACCAGGAACACGATCCGGCGCGGCCGCGGAGGCTCGAGCGCCTTGCCGATCAGGGGCGAGGTGATGTTGTAGGGGATGTTGCCGGCCACCAGAAAATCAGGACCGGCGAGCGCGTGCCAATCGGTCTCGAGCGCGTCGGCCTCGACCACCACGGCGCCGGGCACCCGGGCCTCGAGCGCGGGGAGGAGATCGGCGTCCTTCTCGATCGCCACCAGCCTCCCCGCCCTGCCGGCGAGGGCCTCGGTCAGTCCGCCCGGGCCCGGCCCGATTTCCAGTACCGTATCCGCCGCCGTGGCGCCGAGCGCGTCCGCGATGCGCTCCAGAATCCGGCGATCGGAGAGGAAGTGCTGGCCGAGGCGCCGCTTGGCCTGCGGCACCTCAGATCCGGAGCACCAGGAGCGTGCGGTCGTCCTCCGGCCGCACGCCGAAGGCCTCCGCCGTGGCCAGCACCGCCTGCACGATCGCCTCGGGCGACTCGTCGCGATGGGCGCCCACTTCCGAGAGGATCCGAGCCTCGCCGAACGGCTCGCCCTGCTCGTTGCGCGCGTCGGCCAGCCCGTCGGTCCACAGGACGAGCAGGTCGTGGCCCACGCCCCATGGCACCTGCCGGCGCTGGATGCTCCCCGCCGTCGCGAGGCCGAGCGGGGGCGCGGTGGAGTCCAGCCGCTCGGGATCGCCGAAGCGCGGCACCCGAAACGCGTAGGGATGCCCCGCGCTGGCGTAGGAGAGCCGCCCCGCCAGGGGATCGAGCACGCCGTAGAACACGCTGAAGTACATCTCGGTCTCGGCCAGCTCGGTGGAGAGGCTGTCGAGCAGCGCGCTGAGCGTCTCGTCGGGAGTGACCGATGCGGCGGCGTGGATGCCGGCGGCGGAGAGCACCAGCGCCATCACCAGCGCGGCGGAGAACCCGTGCGACGCGACGTCGCCCAGCATCACACCGACCCGGCCCCGACCCAGCCGGCTGAAGGTGTAGAAGTCGCCGCCCACCGAATCCGCGGGCAGGCATCGCGCCGCCACCTCGGCGTCGCCGTGCAGCACCGCGGGCGAGGGGAGCAGCTTGAGCTGGAGATCGTGCGCCAGCTCCAGCTCCCGGCGGAGCTGCTGCTGCACCGCGTCGCGCTCGACCAGCCGGGCGTTCTCCACCGCGGCGCCGATCTGGTTGGCGACCGCGGCGACCAGCTTGCGGTCGCCCGGCGTGAAGCGGTCGCCGCCGATCCGGTCGGTGAGATTGATGACGCCGATGCAGCGCAGCGGCGCGCCGGGCGCGCCATAGCAGATCGGGACGCTGAGGTAGGCCTGCCCCTTGTACCCGCGCTCGCCCCCGCAGTCGCCGGGCACGTCGGCCATCTCCTCGGGGTCGTGGACGATGGTACGCTGCTCCCGGTACACCTTGGCCGCCACCGAGCACTCGTCGGTCACCGCTACGGGCACGAGGCCGTCCACCCCGAAGCCGCGTGCCGCGACGGTGCGGAGCGCGCCCAGGGTGTCGTCGAACACCATGATGGATGCCCGTTTCGCGCCGACCACCGTGCTCACTTCCCGGACGATGGTGCGGGTCGCCTCCTCCAGCCGCACCGTCTGCCCCAGGATCTCGCTGATGGCGTAGAGCAGGTCGATCTCCTGGTAGCGACTCGCCAGCTCCTCGGCCATGAAGCCGCGCTGCCGCTCGGTGTCGAGCAGCGCCGCGACGACCGGCGCGAGGCGGTCCGCCGCCGTCCGGGAGCGGTCCTCGTCTCCCGCGTCCACCTCGAGCCAGAAGCCTTCGACGGTGCCCACACGGGCCAGCCACACGCTGCCGCTCGGCGTGGGCACGGGCCCGGAGGTCCGCGGAATCGTCGGGCTCCATCCGGGGTCGCCGCCGCCCACCACCTTCAGCCCGCGGCCGTCGAAGCGCCACAGGCGCACTCGTCCCTGCGCGAGTGCGCCGAGGCCATCGAGCACGGGGCCGAGCCGTCCTAGTGACGGCGCAGGATCATGCAGATGGAGTTCCCTTGCTCGTTGAATTGGACTCCGTCCACGAGCTTCCGGATGAGAAAGAGACCGCGGCCGCCGGCATCGTCGAGCTGGTCGGGCTGGATCGGCTCGGGGATGGCGCCCGGATCGAATCCGGGTCCCTCGTCGGTGACGTAGACGCGAATCGTGTCGGCCAGCAGCTCGGCGCGCACGTCCACCCACTTGTCGAGCGATCCCTGGTTGCCCCGGAGGATGGCGTTGGCCAGCGCCTCGGAGAGGACCACCTGAAGCCGGAACCGGATCGTCCGGGTGGCGCGGTGCCCGGCCAGGCAGTGGCGCGTGACCAGCTCGACGGCCTCCTCGATGCACCCGATGTCGCTGGGGAGCCGGAGCGTGACGAGTGTCGCGGCACCCTCGGCCTCCGGGGCCGGCGAGCGGCGGACGCAGAGGCGCAGGGGCGAGGTCATGGGCCGCGCGCTAGAAGCTGGCCAGAGCCTGCTGGGGAGTGTCCGCGATGGCGAACAGCGTGTCGAGCTTGGTCAGCTCGAAAAGCGAGCGGAGATCTTCGTTGAGCCCGGAGAGCCGCAGCTCGCCGCCGGACTCCCGAATGCGCTTCGAGATGGACACCAGCGCGCCGAGGCCCGAGGAATCGATGTATCCGGTGCGGGAGAAGTCGATCAGGATCCGGCGCTCGCCGCGCTCCACCGCGGCCTGCACCAGGTCCTTGAGCTCCTGGCGATTTCCCACGATCAGTTGTCCCTCCACCTGTACCACCGCCACGCCGCTCTGATCCTTGGTCTGGCTGAAGCCCATCGGTCACTCCGTCAGGTCGTCGAGTTGCCTTGCAAAGCCACCATCGCCGCTACCTCGACAATATCGTCGGCCGTGGCCCCCCGCGACAGGTCGGCCATGGGCCGCGCCAGTCCCTGGAGAATCGGACCGATCGCGGCGGCCCCGCCCAGCCGCTGGGTCAGTTTGTAGGCGATGTTGCCGGCATCGAGATCGGGAAAGACCAGCACGTTGGCCCTGCCCGACACGGGCGAGCCGGGCGAT
Source organism: uncultured Gemmatimonadales bacterium (assembly GCA_963826065.1). Classification (GTDB taxonomy): domain Bacteria; phylum Gemmatimonadota; class Gemmatimonadetes; order Gemmatimonadales; family GWC2-71-9; genus CAVVWJ01. The sequence continues at coordinate 524,619 of CAWGVP010000005.1, read as the reverse complement.
TTCCGCTCCGCGATCTCGGGTACCAGCGCCGCGTCGCCCTGGAGCTCGCCATCGGAGGGGGTGTTCGGGGCCATGGCGCGGAACATCGCCGCGGCCTCACGCACCCGCCGGACTCCGGGCCCGTCCGCGCTCCCCTTGGTGCTGTAGGAGAGGAAGGCGACCCGCGGCGAGTCGCCCACCAGCCTGGTGCGGTCCCGGGCCGCGCTGAGGGCGATCCCGGCCAACTCCTCCGCCGTCGGCTCGGGCACGACAGCGCAGTCGGTGAAGGTGAGCACCGTGTCGTTGGGGAGGACCATGTAGAACGAGGAGCTCACCTGCTTCACCCCGGGTGCGGTGCCGATGCTCCACAGGGCGGCCCGGAGCACCTCGCGGGTGGTGAGGACCGCGCCCGCGACCGCGCCTTCGACCTCGCCCAGCGCGACCAGCGCGGCGCCGAAGTTGGCGGGATCGGCGGCGACGTCGAGGGCATGCACCCCGTCCCGGATATCGTCCGGGCGGCGCTCCCGCAGGTACTCCGCGATCCGCCCGAGCCGCGGATCGCTCCCCGGCACCAGACCGCCGGGTCCGCCGAGCACGATGGGCTCGACGATGCCCTCCGTCTTCAGCCGCTCCGCCGCCGACCGCACCCGGGGATCCTCGCCCTCGCAGAGCACGATTCGCGCTCGCCGCCCCGCCGCCCTTTTCAGCAGCTCCTGGCGGAAGCTCATCGGGGAAACCGACTCGCGAGCGCGGCGGCCACCGCCGGATGCACCAATCCGCTCACGTCCCCTCCGAAGCGTGCGACCTCCCGCACCAGGCTGGAGCTGAGGTAGGTCAGGTCCACGGCGGGGACCAGGAACACCGTCTCGAGCGACGGATGCAGCCGCCGGTTCATCAGCGCCATCTGGAACTCGTACTCGAAGTCGCTCACCGCCCGCAACCCGCGGACGATGATGGACGCGCCCACCCGCTTGGCGAACTCGGCCAGGAGCCCGTCGAACGACTGGATCGAGATCCGCCGGTCGGCGCCCACCGCTTCCCGCAGCATGGTGAGCCGCTCCTCGACGGTGAACAGCGGCTGCTTGGCGCCGTTGGTGGCGATGGCGACGATCACCTGGTCCGCCAGCGCGAGGCTTCGGCGCACCAGATCCTCGTGGCCCTTCGTCGGTGGATCGAACGAGCCCGGGTACAGCGCGATCCTGGTCATGGGGCGCGGCAGAAGGTGACGGCAGTGTCGCCGTAGCGACGGGTCTCGTCGCCATCGACCCGCCGGTCGGCGGGGTGCTCGACCGATAGAATGCGCGCGAACGGCGCGCGGCGGAAGAGCGCCACCAGGCGGTCGGCGGCGTCGGTGGCGTAGGGCGGGTCGGCGAAGGCGACGTCGAACGATCCGGGTGCGAGCCCGTCCGCGAACCGCAGCGCGTCGCCGCGGTGCACCGTGGCGCGCTCCCCCACGCCCAGCGCCGCGATGTTGGCGCGAAGCGCCTCCAGCGAGGCCGGATTCAGCTCCACGAAGGTCGCCGCGGTGGCGCCGCGGGAGATGGCCTCCAGCCCCAGCGCGCCGCTGCCGGCGAAGAGATCGAGCACCCGGGCACTCCGCAGCTCCTCGCCGAGGATGCTCATCCACGCCTCGCGGACCCGATCGGCCGTGGGGCGGACCATGGAGTCCTTCGGCACGGTGAGGCGCCGGCCACCGAACTCACCGCCGACGACGCGAACCGCGCCCGGTGCCATTCGAACGGCTCCGGTTGTCATCCTGAGCGCAGCGAAGGAGCCGAAGCACCAGCATGGCCCCCTTCGCTTCGCTCAGGGTGACACTGCCCCCATGAGCCGATCACACCACCGCCCCGTGCGGACCCAGCGCGCAGAGCCGGGCCTGAAGGCTGAGCAGCCCGTTCCACTCGTTGAGCTCCAGCCGGAACGCGGCGTCCACCGGCCCGTCGTTGAGCCACGGCACCCGGTCGGCCCACTGGAATCCGATGACCGGAAGCCGGTAGCCCCCGTCGTCGAGCGTGCCCTTCAGATGTCCCTGCCCCACGCGGCAGCGGCCGGCCAGCCGCACGCCCCGGACGCCGAAGACCGGACTCGGGTTGCCGGTGCCGCACGGCTCGAGGTAGCGGCAGAGCCGCTCGAGCTCGTAGGTCACCTCGTGCAGCCCGACCTCGAGATCCACCCGCTGCTCGGGGCCCAGGTCTTCCGGTGCCAGGGTCTCCCGCGCGAGCCCGCCGAACCGCTCGCGGAACGCGTCCAGATTCTCCCGCCGGATCGTGAGCCCTGCCGCCATCTGGTGCCCGCCGAATCGCTCCAGCAGGTCACCGCAGGAGAGCAGCGCCGAGTGGAGATCGAAACGCGAGATGCTCCGGCCGGAGCCCTTCCCGATGTCGCCGTCGAAGGCGATCAGAAACGTGGGCCGTCCGTACCGCTCGACCACCCGCGACGCCACGATCCCGACCACGCCTGGGTGCCACCCCTCGCCGGCCAGCACTAGCCCGGAGTCACGCTCCAGGTCGGCGTCCTGCTCCACCTGCCCGAGGGCCTCGTCGAGGATTCGCTGGTCGATCGCCTGCCGCTCCACGTTCAATCCGTCGAGGCGCCGGGCGAGGGTCGAGGCCTCCTGGAGGTCGTCGCTCAGGAGCAGCCGGAGGCCGTCGGCCGCGTCGGCGATCCGGCCGGCCGCATTCAGGCGGGGACCGAGGATGAAGCCACAGTGGCCCGCGCGGATCTCCTTGCCACCCAGCCCGCAGGCCTCCACCAGTGCGCGGAGCCCGGGCCAGTTGCTCTCGGCGAGCAGGCGAAGCCCGTGCTTCACCAGGATCCGGTTCTCTCCCTGGAGCGGCACCACGTCGGCCACGGTGGCGAGCGCCACCATGTCGAGCAGGTAATACGGGAGGTTGGCCGGCAGGCCGAGCGCGGGCACCAGGGCCTGCACCAGCTTGAAGGCGATGCCGGCGCCGCAGAGGTGGTTCAGCCCGGAGGTGTCGTCGGGACGCTGCGGGTTGACGATCGCGACCGCCGGGGGCATCTCGTCGCCCGGCAGGTGGTGGTCGGTGACGACGACGCCGATCCCGGCGGCGCGCGCGGCGCGCACCGTGTCCACCGCGGTGATCCCGCAGTCGCAGGTGATCACCAGCGACGCTCCCGCCTCGCTGGCGGCGGCGAGCCCGGCGGGGCCGAAATCGTAACCGTCCCGCAGCCGGTGCGGCACGAACGGCACCACGTCGGCGCCCGCGGCGCGGAGCGCGCGGGTGAGCACCGCCGTAGCGCACTGACCGTCCACGTCGTAGTCGCCGTGCACCATGATGGTCCCGCCGGCGCGGACGGCGGCGACGATAGCCTCGACAGCCTCCGTCATCCCCGCGAGGCTGCGCGGGCCGGAGAGATCGTCGATGGAGGGCCGGAGGTACTTGCGAGCGTCGTCGGGGTTGCCCTGGCCGCGCTGGACCAGCAGCGCCGCGAGCGCCGGGGGGAGGTGCAAGCGCTCCGCGAGCGCCTCCACGGCGGCCTGGTCCGGCCGGGGTGCGACGACCCAGCGGAAGATCGGTGCCTGGAAGACCGTCACCATGGCAGGATAGCCCAGGGGCGGGTCACTCGGCCGTCCGCGCGCTCTCGGGCGGGTACAGGATCGCGCCGCAGACTTCGCAGGTATCGAGCACCGTGCCCGCCCGGATCTGACTGCGTCGGTTCAGGGGAATCGAGGTATGGCAGGAGCCGCAGGAGCCGCCGAGCAGCGGGACGATGATCTCGCCCGATCGCGCCTTGCGAAGGCGCTCGTACTTGACGCGCAGCGACCGCTCGAGCTTCGACGCGCTGTCCTCCCGCTCCCGTTGGGCCGCCGCGAGCTCCGCCTCGAGCTCGGCCCGCCTCGCCGCCAGCCCGTCTCGCTCCGGCTGCTGCCCCTCCGCCACCGCCGCCACGTTGCGCTCCTCTTCAGCCGCCTTGAACTGAGCCTGGGTGACCGAGTCGGCGCTGCGGACCCAGTCGCTCTCCTCCTTGGCCACCACGGACCGGGCCAGGTCGAGCTCCGCCATCAGCGTGGAGGCTTCCTTCGGATTTCGCACGTGCTCCAGCCGCTGTTGCCGCCGATCCTGGAGGACGCGATAGCTCTCGATTTTGGCCTCCAGCTCGTCACGCCGGCGGGCCGCGTCGGCCGCCGCCCGGCGGGCGGCCTCGAGCACCTCCCGTGCCCGCTCCAACGCCTGATCCAGTACGCCGATCTCCTCCTGCAGGGCACCCAGTCGCCGCTCTACCTCCCCCACCGCCGAATCCTTCGCCTGCAAATCGAGCAGCTTGACCAGATCAGCGTGCATCGACATCCCCCCGTCTCAGTTTGCGTTTGAGCAGCTCCTCGGGAAACCGCGAAGAGATTTCCCGAGTGAGTCGCTGGCGCTCGCGCACCAGCGTCTCGTATTCCTCCGAGGTCAGCGCGTCCGCGGACTTCTTCCGTGCGAGTGCCGCGAGCTCACGCCGAAGCGGCCGTACCTCCAGAGCCCGGGCGGCGGCGACGTATGTCGCGTCCGGCTCGGGCGCGCCGTACTTGGCCTCGAGACCGTTCAGCCAGGTCCACGCCCTGCGGGCCTCCTCCGACAACTGCTCCAAGGATATTCCCGCGCCGGCGTTTTCGGGACTGCGGCGCAGCGCCTCGTAGATCTCACGCAACGGCGCGACCTCGAACCACTCGGGTGGAACCTCGGCCGTGGCCCGGGCCAGCCACGCGGGGTCCTTCATCAGGACGCGAAGCAGGTCCCGCTCCGCGCCCAAGTCCTCCGCCCGCCGCCGGCGAGCGGGCCGAACGGTCCTCACGGTCACGGGCACGGCGGAATCCGGCGGCGGACCCACGGCCGCGGCGGCGGGTCGAGCCGCCGCCTGCTCCCGCAGCACCTCGCGGCTCACACCGGTGCGCTCGGAGACCGTCTTGAGATAGAGGTCCCGGGTGATGGGATCGGCCGCCGCGCGGATGGTGGGCAGCAGCCGGTCCAGCGCCTCGCGCTGGTGCTCCACCCCCTCGAACCATCCCTTCAGCTCGAGCAGCTGGATCTTCCGCTCCAGCAGGTCGACGCCGTCGTCCAGGATGGGTTGCAGCGCCGCGGCGCCGCCCTTCCGCACCAGCGTGTCGGGGTCCTCTCCCTCCGGCATCGTGGCCACCCGGACCCGGACGCCGTGGCGGAGAAGCTCGTCGCCCGCGCGAAACGTGGCGCGGAGGCCGGCGGGATCGCTGTCGTAGAGCAGGGTCGCCGACGGCGTGAAGCGGCGCAGCAGTCCGGCCTGCTCCGCCGTGAGCGAGGTGCCCAGTGGCGCCACGACGTGCTCGATGCCGGCCAGGACCAGGCGGAACACGTCGAAGTAGCCCTCGACCAGGATGACCGACTCCTCTTTTCTAATGGCCGACTTCGCCTGGTGCAGGTTGTAGAGCTGTTTTCCCTTGTGGAAGATCGGCGTCTCGGGCGAGTTGAGATACTTGGGCTCGCCCGGACGAAGCAGCCGTCCCCCGAACCCGACGACCCGGCCGCGGAGGTCGTGGATCGGAAACAGGAGACGGTCCCGGAACCGAGGAATCACCTTGCCGTCGTCCCGGGCCGCGGTGAGTCCGGCCTCGAGCAGCACCGGATCCCGGAGCCCGAGCTCCTTCATCGCCGTGAGGAAACCGCGCCCCGGCGGCGCGAAGCCGAGGCCGTACGGCGCGGCGATCTCGAGCGGGATCTCCCGGCCCGCCAGATAGTCTCGCGCCATGGCACCCTCGGGCGACTCGAGGAGCTGGCGAGTGAACCAGTCCTGGGCCACCGCTACCGCCTCGAAGAGCGGCTCCCGCGGGTCGGGGCCCGCGCGCGACGGACCCTCGGGGATGACGATGCCCGCCCGGCGGCCCGCCTCGCGCACCGCCGTGGGATAGTCCATCCCGAACCGCTTCATCAGCCAGGAGAACACGTCGCCCGATTCGTGGCAGACGAAGCAGTAGTATCGGTTCTTCTTGGGGATGACGGCGAAGTTGCGGTGCGTGCCGCCATGGAAGGGACAGGGACCCCGATAGTCCGAGCCGGTCCGCTTGAGCTCCACCGCCTCGCCGATGAGCCCGACGAGATCGGCACTCTCCCGGACCTGATCCACCGTCTCGTCCGGGATCATGCTCACGCGGAGAACTCCACGATGGTCACGCCCGTGCCGCCCTGGTTGCGGGGCGCGAAGCCGAATCGCGTCACCCGCCGATCGCCCGAGACCACCCGCCGCACCCGCTCGCGCACCACGCCCGTGCCCATGCCATGGATGATGCGCAGAAACGGCTGCTCCGCCAGCACCGCCGCGTCCACGGCGGCGATGGTGGCCTGCTCGGCCTCGTCGCCGGTAAGGCCTCGTAGGTCGAGTTCCAGGGGTGAGGTGACGTCGGGGAGCGGGGCAGCGGGGCGGCGGGACAGCGGGGCAGCGGGGCCGGTGGCCGCGGGGAGTGCCGTCAGCTGGGCGGCGTCGAGGACCACCTTCATCGCACCTGCTGCGACCACGGCGGTCCCGTCGCCGCGGAGCTCCAGGACTTCGCCGGTCCCGCCGCTCGGCAAGCGAACTCGGGACTTCACTCCGATCCCGCTGCCGTCCTCCGACTGCCCCGCTGCCCCGCTGCCCCGCTGCCCCGCCTCCTCGTCCCGTGCCTCCCGTATCCCCTCCTCCACCAGCTTCCTCGCCTCGCGCGCGGCATCGTCACCCGCCGCCCGCGCCGCGCCGAGCGCCTCCTCCACCAGGCGCCGCGCATCCATCAGGTACTGCTTCGCCTGCCGCCGTCCGGCGCGGTCGGCCTCCTTCTCCCGGCGCTTGAGCTCGGCTTCGCGCGCGGTCTGGCTTTCATCCTGCGCGGCGAGTCGTGCTTCGAGCGCTTCCAGCTCGGCGGCGCGCTGGTCGAGCCGAGCCTGGGTCTCTCGAGCCTCCCTGCCCCGCTCCTCCACCGCCGCGAGCAGCGCGTCGAGGTTGCGCTCGGCGTCGGGCACCCGGGCCTCCGCGTCGGCGAGCACGTCGGCTGCGATCCCGAGCCGCCGGGCGATGGCCAGACCATAGGAGCGTCCCGGCACCCCCTTCACGAACCGGTAGGTCGGCGTCAGCGTCGCGGCGTCGAACTGGAGCGAGGCGTTCACCACCCCGGGCGTGTGGCTCGCGAGATCCTTGAGCGCGCCGAGGTGCGTGGTGGCGAGAGTCAGCGTTCCCCGCCCGGTCAGCGATGTAAGAATCGCCGCCGCGAGCGCCGCGCCTTCAGCCGGATCGGTCCCGCTCCCCACCTCGTCCAGGAGGACGAGCGAACCGTCATCGGCGTCGGCCAGGACGCGGCGCAGCATGGCGACGTGGGCGCTGAAGGTGGACAGGCTCGCGGAGATGGATTGGCGGTCGCCGATGTCGGCGAAATAGCCGCCGAACGCGGGGAGCCTGCTGCCGGCGCCGACCGGCGGAACGATCCCGCTCTGGGCCAGCGCCGACGCCAGGCCCACCGCCTTCAGGAGCACGGTCTTGCCGCCGGTGTTGGGGCCGCTGATGAGCAGGGTCCGCTCGTCGGGCGCCATGTCCAGGTCGAACGGCACCACCGGCTCCGGGCTCGCGAGGAGCAGCGGATGCCGGCCGTTCACGACGCGGATCCCCGCCGGCGCCGCGACCATCTCCGGCACCTCGCCTTCCGTTGCCACGGCGTAGCGGGCCCTGGCCACTAGATCGTCCACCGCGACGCACATCTCCACCGCATCCTTGAGCGCGGGCAGCTCCGGCCGGAGCAGCGCGCTCAGCTCCCGGAGCACCCGGAGCGACTCCCGCTCCTCCTCGACCTCCGCCTCCCGCAGGGCGTTCCCCAGCTCGATGGCCTCGGTCGGTTCCACGAAGAGTGTTCCGGCGCTGCCCGACTCGTCGTGCACGATGCCGGCGGGCCGGTTCCGCGAGTCGCGGCGGACCGGAATGACGTAGCGTCCCCCGCGCACGGTGACCGAAGCGTCGGCGGACGCGACGTTCGACTCCAGGCCGCGGAGCAGGGAGTCGAGCCGGCGGAGCAGCCGCTGCCTCGCCTGCTGCACCCCGCGCCGCGCGGCGGCGAGCGCGGGGCTGGCCGTGTCGAGCAGGCTCCCGTCGGCATCGAGCGACTGCTCCAGCCGGCGCTCGATCGCCTTGTCGGCCGGCGGCCGGGCGAGCGCGGCGGCGAGTGGTGCGGCCTCGCCCACCCGGCGGAGATCGGCGTGGACCCGGCGCGCGGCGCCCAGCACTCGCTGAATAGCGACCAGATCGGTGCCCTCGAGGACGCTGCCCTCGATCCGGAGCCGGGCGAGCGCCGTCGAGACGTCGGGCACCGCCTCCGCCAGCAGCGCGTCCCCCCGGCGAAAGAGGCCCGCGGTCTCGCCGACTCTGGCCAGCTCCAGCGCGATCCACTCGAGGTCGAGTGTGGGCCGGCGCGCGCGCACCCGGTCGGCGCCGAGCGCGCCGGCGGCGTAGCCGGCCACCAGCTCGAGCACCGGGCCGAGCTCGATGGTCTCCAGCCCGTCGGCCGACCGCTCGGCCGGCAACGGCGACGGGGTGCCGGCCTCGGATTCGGTCGGCACCCCGTCGGAAGGAACCCGCTGCACCACGGCCATCACCCCGCCTGAAGCTCCTCGCGCACGATCTGGTTGATCAGCTTGCCGTCGGCCCGGCCCTTGTAGCGCGGCACGATCTGGCCCATCACCTTGCCCAGGTCCTTGGCTCCGCCGGCGATCACGTCCCGCACCGCCGCGCGAATCTCCTCGGGGTCCACCGCCGGCGGGAGAAACTCTTCCAGCACGGCGATCTGCTTCTGCTCCGTATCGGCGAGCTCGGTGCGGCCGGCAGCGGTGTACTGCTCGATCGCCTCCCGCCGGGTCTTGATCCCCTTCCGCAGCACCTCCACGACCTCCTCGTCCGTCGCAGGGCGGCGGAGATCGATCTCGCGGTTCTTCAGATTGGCGAGGATGGTGCCCAGCACGAGGGTGCGATCCTTGTCCTGCGCCTTGCGAGCGGCATTCATCGCCGCCCGCAAGGCTTCCGCCACACTAGCTGCGGGGGACACGCGGGCCCCGGCGGTTCTTGCGGACCGCGGCGTTCATTTTCCGCTTCCGCTTTTCGCTCGGCTTCTCGAAGTGACGGTGCTTGCGAAGGTCGGACAGGATCCCCGCCTTTTCGCATTTCTTCTTGAAGCGCTTCAGCGCCCGCTCGAAGCTCTCGTCATCGTGAATGATGACTTCCGGCATGCAGTGTATCACCCCTCTCGGCCCGGATGGGCGTAAACGTTAGAGCAGATAGAATTTAGGGGGTGGGAGGGGTGGAGGCAAGGCGGGGATTTGGGCTCGGCTGGGGCTGTGGGGGTGATGCGGGAACGACGGGTCTCCGCAGTGTCGTCATCCCGAGCGTAGCGAGGGATCGGCCCGCATGCAACGTGCAGCGATGTATGTGTACGTACTATCGAGCAAAACCGGCCGGCTCTACGTCGGCGTGACCAACGATCTGATTCGTCGCGTCTGGCAGCATCGGGATGGTACGATTCGGGGGTTTACGCGTAAGTACATCATCAATCGCCTGGTGTACTACGAATCGTTCAACGATCCGATCGTGGCAATCCCGCGGGAAAAGCAGATCAAGAGCTGGGCGCGGGTGAAGAAACTCGCGCTCGTGGAGAGCATGAACCCGACGTGGATCGACTATGGCGAAGATTGGTGCCCCAGTGCTCGGCGGGCCGATCCCTCGCTACGCTCGGGATGACACGTGAAGCGGGCCTCGTCGCACTGCAAGCCTCACCCCGGCGGCCAGGTGAGCTTTCGACCGCCGAGCACGTGCAGGTGCAGGTGATCCACACTCTGTCCCGCATCCTTGCCGGTGTTGGTGACAATGCGGTACCCGCCCCCGTCGAGTCCCAATTCGGCCGCGACATCGGCCGCGAAGCGCAGCAGGCCGCCGAGCATGCGCTCGCCTTCGGCTCCCTTGGCGTCCCTCACCGCCGGGACGTGCTTCGTCGGAATGACCAGCACGTGAGTCGGCGCGCGAGCGTCGATGTCCCGAAACGCCACCGCGTCGTCCGACCGCTTGACGATCGTCGCGGGGATCTCGCCGGCTACGATCCGGCAGAACAGACAGTCAGCCATCGCCCCCCCGTAATCTTCCGGCCGCTGCCGCCGCCGCCGCGGCGATCGCCGCGGTCTCGAATCGAAGCGTGTGTGAGCCCAGGCGCACCGGGACATATCCCGCGTCCCGAAGTCGCTTCAGCTCGCCGGTGGTGAGCCCGCCCTCCGGCCCGATCACCACGGTGAGCGGCGCGGTGCCGACCACGGCCGGTACCGCAGCACCGCTCGCCTCCGCCACCCATCCCTGACCCGCCATCCGGCGTGCGGCGAGATCCGACAGCGACAAAGGCTCATCGACGCGCACGGCCCACGCGGCGCCGCTTTGCTTCACCGCCTCCAGCGCCTGCCGTCGCAGCCGGTCGAGATGCTGCGCCCTGACCCGGCTGGCGACCCCCGCCGTCCGCTCCGTCTCCAGCGGAATGACCGAGGTGACACCCAGCTCCGTCGCCTTCTCCACGACCCACTCGAACCGGTCTCGGTCTCCGGCACCCACCGCAAGCGTCAGCTCGGCAGGCATCGGGGCTCGCGCCGCGTCCGTCACCTCCACCGCCCAGCCCTTGCCCTGGCGGGCCAGCCTGCCACGACCCACCAGTCCCTCACCATCTCTCAGCTCGACCACGTCTCCCTCGACGGCCCGCCGCACCCTGAGATGGTGCTCCTCGCCATCCAGCAAGCTGCCCCGCTGCCCCGCCGCCCCGCTGCCCCGCCCCACCAACACCCGCATCATCCCCGTCGCGCGGCCACACCCCACCAGCCGGTGTCCGTCCGCTCTTCCAGGACCGTGAACCCGGCCGCTTCCAGCTCCGGAGTGAACAGCGGCGCCTCGGCGGTCTCCATCCCGGAGAAGATGGCGACGCCATGGGGTCGAAGCGCCGCGGCGATCGCCGGCAGCAGCTGGGTGTTGGCCGACCGGAGGATGTTCGAGAGGACGAGATCGGCCGGGCCGAGCAGCGGCGCCAGGTCGCCGGCGTCGCCATCGAGAAACTCCACGGCGTGCCCGACGCCGTTGCGCGCCGCATTGCGCACGGCGACGACGTTTGCCTCGGAATCGCTCTCGATGCCGACCACCCGGGCCGCGCCGAGCTTCACCGCGGCGAGCGCGAGGATGCCGCTCCCGCTGCCGAGATCCAGCACCAGATCGCCGGGCCGGATCAGCGTCTCCAGCAGCACGAGCGCGACGCGGGTCGAGCCGTGCTCCCCGCTGCCGAACGCGGTCTCGGGGTCGAGCACCACGACCGCTCCGTGCGGCTCGAACGGTCCTGCCGCCCATGAGGGGGTCACGACGAGCCGGCCGAAGCTCCGCGACCCGAGGCCATCGCGCCACCGGGTGGACCAGTCCACCGGCTCGATCTTCCGCCGGCTGGTCTCGGCGGTGTACCCCTCCGCCTCGCGCTCCAGCTCCGCGATCAGCTGGTCCGCGGCCCGCTCGTCGGGAGCGAAGGTCACCAGCGTCCCGTCGTCCCGCTCCTCGACTGCCTGTCCGGTGCGCGCCACCAGCCACGCGCCGAGCCGGTCGCGGGCCTCGGGCGGGGTGCGCACGTCGATCGCCCACCAGGTCATGCGCCGAGTGCTTCCTTGAGCTTCGACCAGAACCCGGGCGAGCGCTTGGGCGGCTCGCCCTCCAGCTTGGCCAGCTCCTCGAAGAGCCGCCGCTGCTCGTCGCTCAGCCGCTCGGGCGTCCACACGTGCACCCGGATGAGCAGATCGCCCTTCACGCTCTGCCCGAGCACCGGGAGTCCCCGGCCCTTGAGGCGCAGCACCGTCTCCGGCTGGATGCCGGCGGGCACTCGAATTTCCTCGTCGCCGTATGGCGTGGGGACCACGAACTCCGAGCCCATTGCCGCCTGGGAGAACGACACCGGCAGATCGAAGACCAGATCGTCGCCCTGACGCTCGAACCGGTCGTCGTCCTTGACGTCCAGCATGACCAGGAGATCGCCGGTGGGGCCGTTGCGCGGGCCGGCAGCGCCCTGTCCCCGGAGCGTGATGTAGTTGTTGCCCGACACGCCCGCGGGAATCTCCACGGTCACGGTCCGGTCGCCACGCACCCGGCCCTCGCCCCGACAGACTTCGCACGGCTCCCGGATCACCTGCCCCTCGCCGGCGCAGGTGGGGCACGCTGCGACCGAGACGAACTGTCCGAACACGCTTCGCGTGGCCCGGCGCACCTCCCCGCTTCCGCCGCAGCCGGTGCACCGGACCGGCTTGGTGCCGGGCTTGGCGCCGGTGCCTTCGCACACCGTGCAGCGCTCCAGCGTCTTGAGCCGGACCGACTTCTTGACGCCGGTGGCCACCTCGCTCAGCGTGAGCCGCACCGTCACTCGCACGTCCTGCCCCCGGCGCGGGTCCTGCCGCCGGCCGCCGCCGAAGATGGACTCGAAGCCGCCCATTCCGCCGAAGTCGCGCATGAAGATGTTGAGCGCCTCGGAGAGGTCCACGTGATGGAAACCGAAGCCGCCCGGCCCGCCGCCCACCCCCGCTTTCCCGTAGCGGTCGTAGGCGGCGCGCTTCTGGGGATCCCGAAGCACCTCGTAGGCCTCGGTGATCTCCTTGAATCTCGCCTCCGCGTCCGGGGACGAGTTGCGGTCGGGATGGTATTCCATCGCGAGCTTCCGGTAGGCCTTTTTGATCTCGGCCTCGGAACAGTCGCGAGGGACGCCCAGCAGGACGTAAAAGTCGTTCACTCCAGCAGTCCTTCCACCATGCGGCTGGTGTGCTCCACCAGGCCGATGATCTTGTCGTAGGGCATTCTGGTCGGTCCCATCACGCCGATGACCCCCTTGAGCTGGCCCGCCTGATAGGACGAGGTGACCAGCGTGAAGTCGCTGAGACGGGTGTCCGGATTCTCGCTGCCGATGGTGATCGACAGCCCCAGCCGCCGGCGGCTCGCCAGCGCCTGTTTCAGCAGGTCGTGGCCCTCGGTCAGCCGCAGCAGGTCCCGCATCCGGCTGTTGGAGGCGAACTCCGGCTGATCCGCCAGCATCTGCGCGCTGCCGAGCACCACCGACCCGGTCTCGTTGGACAGGTCGAAGATCTCCTCGCGCTCCGCCACGAAGATGTTGAGCAGCGCCGTCTCGCCGCTGGGGATCGCCGCGTCGCGAAGCCGCTCGCCGATGGTCTCCCGGATGCGGAGCAGGGTCAGTCCCGCCAGGCGCTCGTTGAGCACGCGGGCAACCTCCTGCACCGCCTCCGGTGAGACCCTGGCCGGCACCTCGACGAAGATGGTGCGCAGCACCCCGCTCCTGAGGTTGAACACGAGGAGCAGGCGCTCGCTGGAGACCGGCACCAGCTCCAGCCGCTCCAGCACCAGCTCGTCCAGCGCCGGTGCCACCGCCACACCCAGCTCCTGGGTCAGCACGCCGAGGACCTGGGCGGCCCGGCGCACGATCTCCTCGACCGCGTTGCGGGATCCCGAGATCCCGCTGCGCAGCGTCTCCCGCGCTTCGTCGGTCGGAGGGGCGAGGCGCATGATCTTGTTCACGTAGATCCGGTAGGCCCGGTCGGTCGGAATCCGGCCGGCGGAGGTATGAGGGTGGAAGAGGTACCCCTTGTCCTCCAGCTCGCTCATCGTGTTGCGGATGGTGGCCGGGGACACGCCGAGACCGAACCGCCGGGCAATGGTCTGGCTCCCGGCCGGTTCCGCGGTCTCGATGTAGGTCTGCACCACCGCCTCGAGGACCCGCAGCTCCCGCTCGCTCAACTGCTCTGGGGCTGGCATCGGCTGGAATTTAACGGACTTAGAGCGTCGGGCGAAATCCGGGTGAGCTGCCGGGGCATGCTGGAGCTGCCGTGTCATCCTGGAGCTGCGTGTCATCTTGGAGCTGCCGTGTCATCCTGAGCGAAGCGAAGGAGCCGAAGCCAACCCGGACAGCCACATCATCGCGAACCGCCGTGATCCCACCTCTTGACCCCCCGCGGCCCACTCCCTACCCTCGCGACCTGACCCGGTACCATCCACCTGACACCCATTACCCGGGGTCCATATGCCCTCCACCATCCACTCCATGGAACAGTGCATCGAGAACTGTCTGCGATGTCACCGCATCTGTCTGGAGACCGCGGCCCGCCACCTCAAGGGCGAGGTAAGGATCGAAGGTCCCCACCTGCGGCTCCTGCTCGATTGCGCGGAGATCTGCCAGAGTTCGGCCAACTTCATGATCCGCGGATCGGACCTTCACGGGGAGACCTGCGCGGCCTGTGCCGCCGTCTGCGAGCGCTGCGCGGACGAGTGCGACCGCCACGGCGACGACCCCCATATGGCCGCGTGCGCCGAGATGTGCCGCGCCTGCGCCCAGACCTGCCGGGAAATGGCCGGGGCTACCTCGACGCGGCGGTAAGCGCGTCCAGGCGAAGCCACCCTTCGGTGGTGAGAAGCACCCTGCCCCCGGCCGAGACTGCCCAGCCGGCCCCGATCCAGGCCCGGGCGGTCTCCGGCGGTAGCCGGGCCGCCGGCACGCCCTCCCGGGTCCGCAGCCCGAGATAGAGCTCCTCCAGCTCTACCGCGGCGGGATCGAGGGACTCCGCGCCCGCCACCGCGCTTTCCCCGGCGGCAACGGCACGCTCGTACGCAGCCCACTCCCGCAAATTCCACTGGCGGCTCGCGCCCCATCCGCTGTGCGCCGACGGCCCGATGCCGATGAACGGCGCCCTTCGCCAGTAGGCGCTGTTGTGACGCGCGCGATGGCCGGGCATGGAGTAATTGGAGACTTCGTAGTGCTCGTATCCCGCGTCGCCGAGACCGCGATCGGCGTGCAGGAACTCAACGGCGTACCGGTCCTCGTCCACCGGGGTGACCTCGCCGCGCGCGGTCCACCGGGCCAGCGGGGTGTGGTCCTCGACCGTCAAACCGTAGAGCGAGAGATGGTCGGGCCGGAGCGAGAGGGCGCGCGCCAGATCGGCCGCCCAGTTCCGCCCCAGGGCCGCGGGCAGCCCGAAGATGAGATCGAGTGACAGCTCCGCGATCCCGGCGTCTCGTAAGATCGCGGCCGCGGCGCCGATCTGCTCCGACGAGTGCGTCCGGTGCATCCAGGCGAGCACGGCGGGGTCGAACGACTGCGCGCCGAGTGAGACGCGATTGATTCCCGCCTCACGCCAGAGTCGCGCGCCCTGCCCGGTGACGTCGTCCGGATTGGCCTCGAGGGTCACCTCGGCTTCGGGATCGAGTGGTCGGTCGGTGGAGAGGCGCTCGAGGATTCGCGCGATGGCGCTCGGATCGAGCCGGGACGGCGTACCCCCGCCGAAGTACACTGATTCCACTGCGGAGGAGCCGGACCAGATCTCGTGGCCCTGCCAACCCGCCCACTCACGAAGCACCGCATCGGTGAACGCCGCCGAGGGCACCTCGCGGCGCACCGCGATGGCGAAATCGCAGTAACTGCAGCGCCGGGCGCAGAAGGGGACGTGGATGTAGACGTGCACGAGGGGAATGTACCGCTCACACGCGCCGAAACATCCTCCCCGGCCCCTGCGCTACCACGCCCGCGATCTCCAGCGCACACAGCTCCGCGAGAAGCTCCTGCGGCGACCGACCCGAGCGCCCGGCAAGGTCATCGAGCTGGATCGGGACTGGGCCGAGGAGGTCGGCGATGGCGCGTCCACCCTCGCCGATCCCTTCCGGCAAGGGCTTGGGCGGCATGGGCAGAGCGCCCGGATATGATTCCGCCCGGACCGCCTCGGGATAGTGCGCCAGCAGGTCTTCCAGTCCGAGCAGCGGCGCGGCGCCGTCGCGAATGAGGCGGTTGGCCCCCACCGACTGCGGCGTGGTGATGTTGCCCGGCACCACCATGACCTCGCGACCCTGATCCAGCCCCGTGCCCGCGGTGATGAGCGCGCCCGATCCCTCGGCCGCCTCGATCACCACCGTCACCCGGGCCAGCCCACTGATGAGCCGGTTCCGGCGAGGGAAGCTGCCGGCGGTGGGACGCTCGCCGGGAGGAAACTCGCTGAGCAGCAGCCCACCGGCCGCGACTCGCTGGTACAGCTCGCGATTGGCCGACGGGTAGATGACACCGAGCCCGTTGCCGAGCACGCCGATGGTGCCGCCGCCGGCATCGAGCGCCGCCGCGTGCGCCACGGCGTCGAGACCGCGCGCCATGCCGCTCACCACCACAAGTCCGGACGCGGCCGCCCCCCAGGCGAGCGCCCTGGCCACCTCGCCACCGTAGGGCGAGTGGTCTCGGCTCCCCACGATCGCCACACCCGGACCATCGAGCAGCGTGAGATTGCCCAGCGCGAAGAGCACCGGCGGCGCGTCGGGGATGACCCGGAGCAGTGCGGGATACTCCGGGTCGTCCGGGATGAGCGCGCGACCGCCGATTCGCTCGGTTTCCGCCAGGACCCGCACGCCGGCCGCGACACTTCCGCCGGCGATGGCGGACGCCGCCGCCGGGCTCACCCCGGGGATGGCGCGCAAGAGTGCGAACGGCGCCGAAAAGGCGCCGGTTGCGGTGTGACAGACCTCGAGAATCGCTTGAAGTCGGCTCGGACCAATGCCCGATGTGAGCGCCAGCGCCACATAGGCGGCGCGCTGCTGGTCCACTACTCGTCGTGCTCCTGCTGCCAGGCTTCCACCGGCGCCTCCTCGGACTTGGCCGTCTCGACGAACTTCCAGAGATACTCCTTCACCTCATCGAGGCCGGTGCCCGCGGCGCTCGAGACGGCGAGAATTCCCGCCGCATCGGGCGCCGCGAGCGCGGGAACCGGATCCTCGGCCGGCAGGAGGTCCCGCTTGGTGAGCAGCACGACGTGGGGCTTGGCCGCGAGCGCCTCGCTGTACGCCGCGATCTCGTGGCGCAGCCCGCGGTACGCGGCGGCAGGATCGGGATGATCCAGCGGTACCAGATAGGCCAGCACCCGGGTCCGCTCCACGTGCTGGAGGAAGCGGAGGCCGAGGCCTTTGCCCTGGTGCGCGCCTTCGATGATGCCGGGGATGTCGGCGAGAACGAAGCTGCGGTGACCCGAGAGGCCGACCACGCCGAGGTTGGGCTCCAGCGTGGTGAAGGGATAGTCCGCGATCTTGGGCCGCGCCGCGGAGAGAACCGAGAGGAGCGTGCTCTTGCCGGCGTTGGGCTCGCCCACCAGCCCCACGTCGGCGATCAGCTTCAGGACCAGCTCGATCGAGCGGTCCTCGCCCTCCTCGCCCGGCTCCCACTCGCGCGGCGCCTGGTGGGTGGAGGTCGCGAAGCGGGCATTGCCCCGGCCTCCCCGCCCGCCCTTGGCCACCCGGATCGTGTCGCCCGGACGGAGCACCTCGCCCAGGACCTCGCCGCTGTCGGCATCGCGAACCACGGTGCCGGGCGGCACCGGCAGATAGACGTCGTCCGACGAGGCACCGGTCTGGGTCTTTCCCCTGCCGTGCTCCCCCCGCTCCGCCTTCCACGCGTTCCGATATCGGTAGTCGAGCAGCGTCGCGAGATTGGCGTCCGCGCGGACGTACACGCTGCCGCCGCTGCCGCCGTCTCCTCCGTCGGGCCCGCCCTTCGGCTTGTACTTGAAGCGGGCGAAGGAGCTGGCGCCCGAGCCACCGGTTCCCGCCGTCACCCTGACCACCGCGCGATCGATGAACATCAGTCTCCCGGCGACCACCCCTCGCGGACGGTGCGCCACAGCTCCTTGATCTTCTTCCACTGGTCGAAGGAGAGCAACGGATTGACGATGGAGAGCACACCATCGATCTGCCCGAACGAGGCGCCCGCGTTGAGCGCGCCGCGCAAGTGGGAGTGGAGCTGTTTCGGCGCCTCCAGCACCGCGGTCTGCGCCACGGTGCACAGCTCCCGGCGCATCAGGTCGAGCCCCGGCCGGCCCATGGTGCGGCCGTAGCCCTCGGTGATCATCCAGGCGTCGATGGCGGGGTGCAGCGCGCGCACGCTGTCGCGAAGCTTGGAGTAGTTCTCACCGTATATCTGGGCGCACACCTGCTCGCCGCGCCGGGTCCATTCGTTCACCCGACCGTAGTCCTGCCCCTCGTCGGTCTGGGGCGCGGAGAGGGCGCTGAACTTGCGCCAGACCGCGAACGCGATCAGCGCGCGCGGGTAACCCACCATCAGCACCGACTGCAGCAGCAGCTCCTCGACCCAGGCCGCGGGGACCTGCGACGCGCGCAGCGGTCCCACCCGGTCGCGCAGCTCGGGCTCGTACCCCTGCGCGATCGCGGCGGCGAAGCGCACCAGGTCCCGCGTCTGCGGATCCAGATTGTCTTGTTTCGCCATGCCCCAAGATAACCTGCCACCGCCTTTGACTCTCGTGACGCGATCCTGTTCCTTTCCCCGCCGATGCTCCGCTTCGCCCCCGCCGTCCTCGCCGCGCTGCTCCTCGCCCCGCTCGCCCCCGCGCGCGGCGCGGCGCAGTCGTCTCCCTACCTTCCGCTCGACGACCCCAGGCTCCCGCTGCTGGAGCATCTGATCGCGCGGGGCGACATCGCCGACCCCTCGCCGATGGTCCGCCCGTTCCGCCGCGCCGATGCGCTCCGTGTGCTCGCGGGCGCCGACACCAGCGGCGAAGCGACGGCCGCGCTGATCCGGGACCTGCGCGACGGCCTCCAGGAACCGGCCGACTCGCAGCGCTGGATGGTCGGCGTGCGCGCCGGCGTGCAGACCTACAGCCACGTCCGCCGCGACCTGCTGCATCCGCTCGGCTCCGACGGCGTGCGGCCCTACGGGGAGCTGATCGGCGAGGCCGTCATCGGCCCCTTTGCGCTGGTGAGCCGTCCGCTCGCGGAGCCGCGCATCACCGACGACCCCGAGTGGCCCGGCCGCCGCGATCTGGAGCTGGCCTGGCGCATGTCGGAGGCCTACCTCAGCGCGCAGTTCAAGTACGGCAGCGTGTTCTACGGGCAGATGGATCGCAACTGGGGGCCGGTCGGCATCGAGGGCATCGGCCTCAGCGACTACGGGTACAGCGACACCGAGCTCGGCTTCGAGGTCGGCGTGGATGCGGTGCGCCTCGTCGGACTGGCCCGCTCCCTGGAGGACGCCCGCGACGGCACCGGCGAGCGCATCCACCGCTATTTCTTCGCCCACCGGCTCGGCGTCCGGCTCGGCGACCGGCTGCGGCTCGGTCTGTGGGAGACCACAGTGATCGCCGGCGCCGACCGGGAGTTCGACGGCCGCTACCGCAACCCGCTCAGCCTGCTGCTGCTCGCCAACCAGTACGGGCTCGGCGCCGACGGCAACGTGCTCTTCGGACTCGACGGGCAGTATCGCATCGGCAAGGGCACCACCGTCGAGGCGCAGGTCGGCATCGACGACCTGCAGTACGAGAACACCGCCGGGGAGGACCGCTATCCCAACCGCTGGGCGTTCACCCTCGGCGCTCACGGCCCGCTCGGCGCACGGCTGGGCTGGCGGGCGCTCTACACCCAGGCGTCGAGCCTGGCCTTCCGGACGCTCGACCCGTTCGAGAACTTGACCGACGGCGGCGTCGGACTGGGGCGCAACTTCGCGGACATGGACCGCGCGACGGTGACGGTTTCCGTTCCCGTGGGCACCCGCTGGCTGGTGACGCCGGAGCTCACCCTCCAGCGCCAGGGCGAGGGGGACATCAACGACCCCTTTCCCGCCTCGCCGGCGGAGGCGGGCGAGCTTCCGCAGCTTTTCATCGGCACGGTGGAGCGCACCTGGCGCGCGGCGGTCGCCCTGAGCGGTCGGCAGGGCCCGCTCGACCTCCGCGCCACCGCCGGTCTGCACCACATCACGAACGCCGGCAACCTGGCCGGCAATACCGAGAACCGCTTCGTTGGCCGGCTCCAGGCGACGCTGGGGCTGAGCCGCCGGGGAGTGATCCAGTGACGCACCCGCCGCAACTGAGCCGGGACCGGCTGCTTCAGCTGATCCAGCGCATGAAGAGCAGCCGGGTGGTGGTGATCGGCGACATCATGATCGACCGCTATCTCTTCGGCGACACCGAGCGGCTCTCGCCCGAGGCGCCGGTGCCGGTCGTCACCGTGCGCGAGCGGCAGGCCAAGCTGGGCGGCGCGGCCAACGTCGCCGCCAACGTCGCCTCCATGGGCGCCAGCTGCCTGCTGGTCGGAACGGTGGGCGACGACGGCGACGGCGCCACGATCCGCCAGGAGCTGGTGGTGGCGCGGCTCGATGGCCGCTTCGTCGTCACGGTGGCCGGGCGTCCCACCACGTCCAAGACGCGGATCATCGCGCGGTCGCAGCAGATCGTCCGGATCGACGACGAGGTGGACGCGCTGCTCGAGGGCGCCGATCTGGCCCGGCTCGTCGCCGCCGCGCGGGAGGCGTTGGCCGATGCGGACGCGCTGCTGCTGGAGGACTACAACAAGGGCGCGCTCGCGCCCGGTCTCATCTCGGCGGTGATGGAGGTGGCCCGGCGGCGGGGGATTCCGGTGGTGGTGGATCCGAAGTACCGGCAGTTCTTCGAGTACGCGGGTGCCACGGTGTTCAAGCCCAACCGCCGCGAGCTGGAGTCCGCACTCGGCGCGTCGGTAGATCTTCAGAACCGGAACGCGATTCCGGAAGTGCTCAGCCGGCTCAAGGTGGACAACCTGCTGGTGACGCTCGGGGCGGACGGGATGCTGCTGGTGACCAAGGACGGGCGGTCGCTGCGGATTCCGAGCATCGCGCGGCAGGTCTACGACGTCTCGGGCGCGGGTGACACGGTCACCGCGTGGCTCGGGACCGCCCTGGCGGCGGGGGCCTCACTGGTGGAGGCGGCGCAGCTGGCGAACTATGCGGCCGGTGTGGAGGTGGGAAAGCCGGGCGTGTCCACCGTGTCACCCGAGGAAGTGCTGGCGGTACACGAGGAGCGGTTCGATCAGATCGGACGGCTGAGACGGGGAGGTGTGATCTAGGACGTCACGCCGGTGCCGAAGCCCAGCCAGACCCGCCACGTCTCCTTCACGCCGTCGAGATACTCCCGCAGCAGGCCGGCGCCCCGAATGTGACGGGGGTTCAGCTCCACCACGCCCGACTCGCTCATCCGCTGCCGCAACAGGCCCGCGCACTCGGTCTCGGCGACCTCGGCCAGCCGCTCCTTGCTCCAGGAGTTCCGGGGCCGGACGCCGCAGTGGGCCAGGAAGCCGAGGAGGTCGCGGCGGGTCCAACCCGAGAGCCAGCCCTTCAGCTCGGTGGCGGGAACGACCAACTCCGTCTCCATGATGAGGCGGGTGGATTCGGCCACGTCGAGGCCGCGTTTCCGCGTCTCGTACCGGCTCAGGCTCGCCAGGGTGCGCGGGTTGCTGGGGTCCGCGACCAGATGCCGCAGCACGTCCGCCGCGTGGGCGCGCACGCCGAGCGGGAGCGGGAGCAAGAGCGCCAGCAGCGCAGCGAGATCGGGGTCGTCGGAGGGAGCGATGGGGTCCAGGGTGGCGGCGTCGAGCGGGGGCCAGGTACACCAGTAACTCATCTCACTGGCCATGCGTTGCACGAAATCGTTGCGAAGCTCGACCAGGCGCTCGCTGCCGGCAAGGGTGAACGCGTAAGGCGCGACCGCCGCCGCCAGAAAGTCCGCGGCCTCGCCCGTCATGATGAACCCCGAGAACCCTTCGTGCGTCGCCAGGAGAATGAGCACCACTCGGAGATCGAGATACGCCTCCGGGGAGCCGCCGACCAGGTGGGTGTCCAGCTTGGCCCCGACCAGCGAGGCGGCCAGCGCATGATAGCGGCGGCGGAATTCTTCTTCCGAGTCCCCCACCCCGGGATTGGCTTCCCGGATGCGCCAGAGGTATTCCCCGACCGCGTCCACGTCGCCGATGCGCACCCGCTCCCGGAGCCACTGGGAGAAATCGGTGCACGGCACGCAGCTCGAGGGATTGTGGGCCCGCGAGAGACAGGGGAAGTCCGGGTGGCCGAGCCCTTGCGCGAAGCCGGGCAGATCGGCGGCGACTCGGTCGGCGAGCGTGATTGCCGAGGAGCCGAAATCAAGAGTCTGCATCGTCACGAGGCGACCCTGGTGTCGGTGTCATACAACTCACGAACGTCGAGCCACGAATGCCGGCCGAGCGGGGCACGCCGATGCGTGCCGCCCTCGCCGTTCCGGGCCGGGAGTCCACAAAATGATGTCGGACCCTGCCTTTTTGGCAAGGGTCAGCCACCAGTCAATCTCAGGGGAGGGGATCAACGGGCCGGCAACGGCAATGTGAGTGTAAACCCTCGGCTCCAATCACGCTACTCCGAGGATCATCCGGGTGCGGAGCGCTCCTGAGCCATGGCCTGCCGTACCTTGGAGAGCAACTCATCCATGGTGTACGGCTTGGCGAGGAACAGAACATCGAGGTCCTCGAGGCCGTGCTCGCTGAGTACTTCCGCCGGGTGGGCGGACATGAAGAGGATCCGCTGTTCCGGGCGGTGGGCGAGTATCTGCTCCGCGAGCTCCACCCCGTCGGTCTCCGGCATCACCACATCGAGCAGCACGAGATCGACGGGATGCTGCGAAAGACGGAACACGTCGAGAGCTTCCTCGGCGCCGTCCGCCTCCAGCACCCTGAGGCCGAGCTCCCGCAGCATGCGAGAGGCAACGTGTCGGGAGATGCGCTCGTCGTCCACTACGAGTACGGTGACGTACGGAGGGGGAAGCTGAGTGGCCACTTGCGATCTCCCGAATTGTGAAGTGGATGAGGGAATGTAGGCGGGTTGGCCGGTCGTGTGCGTGAGGTAGATCACCGCGGACCGATAGGCAATTACTTGCCTATCGGTGGGGCGCCGGGTACCTTGGGGCCGCTCCGCTGCTCGCCTCACGTTCCGCACATGGGAAACCCATGCCCCTCGGAAAGCCCATGCTTCTCACACTGATGGTGGCCTGGGTTCTCGCCCTCCTGGTGGCCCCGAGCCTGTCGGCCCAGTCCACCCCCGCCCCGCCGTCCGTTCGCTGGAGCGGCTATATCCAGGCCCGGGAGACCTACCAGGACGGGGTCGGCCTCACGACCTCGATCAATCGTGCGCGGCTCACCGCGGGCGGCGCGGTGCGGGGGGACATCAGCTGGCGGGTGCAGGGTGAGTTTCGCACCGGCAACGTCGGCACCGGGCGCGCGACCGTGGCCCTCCAGGATGCCTACGTCCGATGGAGCGACGGCCGGATTGGCGTGCAACTCGGCCAGTTCAAGACGCCGTTCACCCGCGAATTCATCACCTCACTGGCCGAAGTCGAGTCGGCCGATCGCGCCTTCGCGGTGGACAGCCTCGCGCCCAAACGGGACATCGGCATCATGGCCGATTACGCGGCCGGCGGCCGCGGGGGACTGACGGTGGGGCTGTTCAATGGGGACGGCCAGAACGTGACCTCGAACGCCGATTCCTCGCTCCTGGGCGTCGCGCGCGCCACCTGGCGGCCGATCCCCTACGTCGCGGTCGGAGCCAACGTCGCCCACTACTTCGGCGACAGCACGCGCTACGGCGTGGACGTCAACCTCGAGTCGCCGTGGGGCGTGCTGCGCGGGGAGTACCTGGGGCAGCACCGGGACGCGGGTGGAGACGACGACCGCGGGTGGTACTTGCTCGCCGCGGCGCCGGTGACGCCCTGGCTCCAGCCCCTGGCCAAGTACGAGCGGTTCGAGCGCGGCGCGATGGACGCCGTGCCGCTCGAGGCCTGGACGGTCGGCGCCCACCTGCGTCCCTGGGGGCGTGCGACCAGGTTTACCCTGGAGTATGTCTCGCGCACCAGCGGTGATCCCGGAACCACACGCGGCCTGGGGCTCGCCCAGGTGCAAGTTCTCTTCTGAGAGCCTCGCATGCTCACCCGACTGCGGCCACTCCGCGCCAGTGCCGTCACGCTCCTCCTGGCGGCGTCCGGACTCGCCGTCCCTACGCTCGCGGCGCAGGAGGGGGGAATCATCCTCGCCACCACCACCAGCACCGATGACACGGGTCTCCTGGATTCCCTGCTCCCCATGTTCCGGGAAGCCACCGGCATCGCGGTGAAGCCGATCGCGGTCGGGACCGGCGCCGCGCTGGAGATGGCGCGCCGGGGCGACGCCGACGCGGTGCTGGTCCACGCCCCGGAGAGCGAGCGTCCCTACGTCGAGAGCGGCGATCTCATCGACGGCCGCCGGATCATGTACAACGACTTCCTGATCATCGGTCCGGCCGCGGATCCCGCCGGGGCCAAGGGCAAGGGGATCGGGGACGCTATGCAGGCGATCGGAAAACATGGGTCGTTCGTGTCGAGAGGCGACGCGTCAGGAACCGAGAAGAAGGAGCTGGCGCTCTGGAAGGCAGCCGGGATCGCGCCGGCCGCCATCGGCCGGCGGGAGGAGACGGGCCAGGGCATGGGAGCCACCCTGCTGGTCGCCGAGCAGCGCCAGACGTATACCCTGACGGATCGCGCGACCTATCTCGCGTTCAGGGACCGGCTGACGCTGGTGCCGCTGGTCGAGGGCGATCCGATCCTGAGGAACGTCTACAGCGCGTACTCGGTGAATCCGGGCAAGCATCCCGCCGTCAAGCGGCGTGCGGCGGCTCGATTCGTGAAGTATCTGACCCAGCCGGATGTGCAGGCATGGATCGGGCGGTTCGGCGTGCAGCAGTGGGGCGAGCCGCTGTTTCATCCGGATGCGACGACCGCGCCGACACCGTAGCTCGTGTCGGGCGGCGGACCTCTTTTGCGGTTATCAGGATGTGGGTGTCCTCCCGGCCCACCGCCAACTCGCACAGAGGTACCATGCCAGCCGATCCGATCGCACCCCGCCGTGCCCTTCCAGCCGCCCTCGCGGCCGTCCTGATTCTCGGGCCCGTCGTGGGCCCGAACGGTGCCGCCCAGGCCCAGGCAGAGCCGCCGCTCGCGTGCACCCGCCAGCCTCGCCGGCTCCATGGTGTCGCGCATATCGCCGAAGTGTTTCACCAGCCGGCGTCCGACTCCCCGGCCCCGGCGCCCCCGCGGCCCCACGGCGCGGAGGTCGGAGCGCTGGCGACACCACCCGTCGCGGTGAGCGATGGGTACGAGCCCCCGCCTCGTGTGCGGGTCGGGTCCCCGCAGGAGCTGGAGGACACGCTGCGCTCCGGCTTCACGGGCATCATCGTGATCCCCAAAGGCGTGTTCTGGGACCTGGGCGACCGCCGGGACCTCCCCATCCGCAGCGGCGTCTGGCTGCTCGGCGAGCGGGGCGACACCCTGTGCGAGCGTCCGACGCTCTACACCGATTCGAAGCTCGAGGGCGTCGTGTTCGCGGTCTCGGCCAACGACGTCCGAATCGAGGGAATCCACTTCCGCGGCCCCCAGGCGGGCGACCGCACCCACGGCCAGGAGTACGTAAGTGCCATCGTGGTCACCGTGGACCGGGTAGCCGGGCTCGGCAAGCGCATCCTGATCACCGACAATGAGTTCACCGAATGGCTCGGCGGTGGCGTGGGGGTCACCAGCGCCCAGAGCGTGCGCACCCTCGAAGAGTACGATCCCGGCTGGCCGAAGCCCGACCGCGCCGACGCGGCCCTCGTGCGGGTCGAGCGGAATTACATGCATCACAACGCGCTCGATGGCGGCGGGTACGGCGTCGTCGTGGGCGGCGGCGCCTACGCCACGATCGAGGGCAACGTGTTCGACTTCAACCGCCACGCCGTCGCCTCGGACGGTTACCCGTACAGCGGCTACATCGCCCGGTACAACTACATCCTGCAAGGCGGCTTCATGCAGGGCAGCTACTGGAACCAGCACTTCGACGTGCATGGGACGGTGGACGAAGACGGCGATGGCGGGAGCGACGGCTACGGCAGCGTGGCGGGGGAGTACTTCGAGATCACACGCAACACCATCCGGGGCGAGCAAGGGTACTACCTGGTGAAGACCCGCCCGACGCTCATGCTTCGGGGCAAGCCGACGGTGGGCGCCCGCTTCGACGCCAACGTGGACGTGCACGACGACCTCGACGCGGCGGTCTCGCTCAAGGGCAGCAAGAACGCGACCGGCTGGGGCGAGGACCACAGTGCGTTCAACTTCAGCGCCACCGGCAACCGGTTCGACACGGATTATTCGAGCGAGCTCGCCACCGGGGATTTCGACGGGGACGGCCGCGCAGACATCTTCGTCGCTAACGGCACCGCCTGGTACGTATCGCGCGGCGGCGTGGAGCCGTGGCAACTGCTCCATCCCTCCGACAAGCGGGTGCGCGACCTGGGCTTTGCGGACATGAACGGCGACGGGATTACCGACGTGGTCTGGCGGGCGCCAGACGGCGCCCTGGGTTATCTGGCCGGAGGCTTCGGCGCGGTCGTGCCGCTCACCACCGCTCCGGTGCCGATGGCCGAGCTGCGCTTCGGCGACTTCGACGCCGACGGCCGGACCGACATCTTCCGCCGCGAGGCCAGCGGCCAGTGGATGATCTGGTACGGCCGAACCCGTGACTGGGCCGCGGCCCAGTCTTCGTCCCTGCCGCTCGAGGCCCTTCGCTTCGGCCAGTTCGACGGCCGCCCCGGCACCGACGTGGTGGCCGCGCTGAGCGACCAGTGGGCGGTCTCCAGCTCGGCAACCACCCAGTGGGCCCGGCTCAACGCCCCGCTCCATCGGTCCTTGGAGTACGCGGTCGCGGCGGACTTCGACGGCGATGGCCGGGATGACCTGGCCTTCGACGAGGGCCGTCAGATGTGGTCGGTGAGCCGGGCCGGCTCCGGCCCGCTGAGTGCGCTCCGCGAGGGCGACGGGCTGCCGAGGGTCCCCGAGCTCCGCACGCTGCTGGTCGGGCGCTTCGATGGTGGCCGCGCCGCCCGGTTGGTGAGCTTCCCCTCCGGAGGGGACAATCACTTCATGATCTGGCGCGGCGGCCGCCGCGAGACGTTCAGCCGACTGTCGCGCGCCGCGATGCGTTGAGGCCAAAGACTTCGCGAACATCCCGCAGGACGTCCGCGGCGATCGTCCGAGTGCGCGCCGTTCCCTCCCGCAGCAGCGTCTCGATGACGCCGGGATCCTCCCCCAGGTCGCGGCGCCGCGCCCGGATCGGTGCCAGCAGCGCCTCCAGCACCTCTTCGAGGCGCCGCTTGAGCGCCATGTCTCCCAGACCACCGCTTCGGTAGCGCGTCTTGAGGTCCTCGACGGCCGCCGGGTCGGGATCGAACGCGTCGAGGTAGGCGAAGACCACGTTGCCTTCGACCCGGCCAGGGTCGATCGCGCGCAGGTGTCCCGGATCGGTGAACATCGCGCGCACCTTCGCACGGACCTCGTCGGGCGAAGCGCTGAGCGCAATGGCGTTGCCCAGCGACTTCCCCGCTTTGCGGCCATCGATGCCCGGGAGCCGCGGTGTCTCCGAGAGCAGCGGACGGCATTGGGGGACAACGGAATGTCCCGCAAGGCGCGCCAGGCGACGCACGATCTCGTTGGTCTGCTCGATCATCGGCAACTGGTCATCGCCGACCGGAACGAGTGTCGCACGCACCGCCGTAATGTCGGCCGCCTGGCTCACCGGATAGACCAGGAATCCCGCCGGGATGGCACCTTCGAAGCCGCGAAGCTCGCTTTCCGCACGCACCGTGGGGTTGCGCTGGAGCCGGGCGACCGTGACTAGGTTGAGGTAGAGTATCGTGAGCTCGGCGAGCTCCGGGATGCCCGACTGCAGGGCAATCGTGGTAGCCGCAGGATCGATGCCGACCGCGAGGTAGTCGAGTACGAGCCCGCGCACATGGCGGCGGACGTCATGGTCGCCGCCGACGTGATCGGTCAGGGCCTGAAGATCGGCGATGAGAATGGTCTGGTCGTGGTGGTCCTGAAGCGCCACACGAGTGCGCAGCGACCCGGCGAAATGGCCGAGGTGCAGCGGTCCAGTCGGACGGTCGCCGGTGAGGACTACCTCGCGGATACAATCCTCCGTTGCCAGTCAGGTGATGCCGTCATGATTCAGCGCCGACCCAGCGAGAGCATGTACACCGTTCCAGTGCGGGTGCCATTCCGGCTCGACCTCACCGTCAGCGTCCTGCGACGGCTCTCGACCAACCTGGTGGACGTGCTCTCCCCCGAAGGGGAATATGTCCGCGTGCTTGGCGATACGGGTGCCCCCGTGGTCGTGCGCGCCAGCCAGCCGACCCCTCGCACGCTGACCATCGGAATCGAGGGCGACCGGCACGACCACCCGCGCATTCTCACGCTCGTGCGTCGCATGCTCGGCGTGGACGTCGATCTCACGCGCTTCTACGGTGCGGCGTCGAGCGTTCCCTGGCTGGACCCGCTGGTGCACCGAATGCAGGGCGTTCGACCGCCTCGGTATCCGACGCTCTGGGAGGCGTGCATCAATGCGATCGTCTTCCAGCAGGTCAGCCTGGTGGCTGCGAGTACCATCATGGGCCGCCTCATCGCTGTTCTGGCCCGGACGGTCGAGCGTGAGGGGGCTCGCCTGTACCGATTTCCGAGTCTCGACCAGTTTCAGGACGCCGATGACGGTCGCCTGCGTACGGCCGGCCTCAGCGCCGGCAAGCTTGCGACGCTGCGGCGTGTCGGTGATGCGCTTGGGAGCGGTGCGCTGGACGAGGCCGGCCTGGAACGACTCCCCAGCGCTGATGCAGGCAGGGTGCTCTGCGGCATCAAGGGCATCGGTCCGTGGACCGCTGCCGTGATCCTGCTGCGTGGGCTCGGGCGCCTGGATGTCTTCCCTTCCAACGATACCAGTGTGGTGCGCAACCTGAAGCTGATCGGTGGATCGGCGCCTCTGGACCTGGAGACGGTGCTCGAGGCCCTCGGACCGGACCGGGGGATGCTGTACTACCACCTGTTGCTGGCACGCCTGGAGGCTCGCGGGCAGCTGGCTCCGCCGGCGGCGGTCACCGGTCAGCCGACGGCTGCTTCCGACGCATAGGTCAACACACCGCGAACGACACGGGCCGGCCTCATCAGACTGTGCGGACGAGCGGTCTCCGCATCCAGGATGTGGATGACGCCCGCGCCGAGTGAGACCATGACGTCGGCGATCATTCGCCGGTGGCAGCGCCACCAGAGAATTTCCGCGCACATGACTGCGGTCCGCAGCCCGCGCGCGACCATCAGGAGCTGGAAAAGCCCGCCGGCGAACTCTTCCCCGGCGAGGTGGTCAGCGTAGCCGCGGAACGCCGGGTGTCGCCACCCTGTGTTCGCGGTGTCCGGCGCCGGCCGTCGCCGGCCGCCCAATTCCGGAAGGGCGAGATAGTCTATGCCGGCGGAACCGAGCGCGGTCCTCAGGGTCGCCTGCTGGTACTGCGGCTGGCTTCGAGAACCGGGAAACCGCCGGACGTCCGCCACCACCTCGATCCGATACGACGCGAGGAGGCGGAGGAAGTCCGGCAGTGGCCGGGTGGAGTGGCCCACGGTCCACAGCATCGGCCTCACCGTGGGCCGCCCTTCCTATCGACTGGTCCAGGTCTTCGGCAGGCCGAAGATCAGCACGGCATCGCCGAGCGGGTAGCTGAGCTGGAAGTTCCCCCCGCACGCGACGGCGATGAACTGTTCCCCGTCCTGCTCGAAGCTGACGGGCGCGGCGTTGCATCCGGCCCCGCCGTTGAACTGCCACAGCAGCTTGCCGGTCTTCGAGTCGTACGCGTTGAAGTTGCCGTTGCCCTCGCCGGTGAAGGTGAGTCCGCCCGCGGTGGACAGCGACCCGCCCATCATCGGCTGGGGAACCTTGTTCTGCCATGCGATCTTCCCCGTCCTGAGGTCGATCGCCGAGAAGAGGCCGTACTGGTCCTCGCCCGGGATCGCCACGAACGCCGAGCCCAGCCAGAGCCGGCCTTTCTCCCATGGTGCCGAGTGGGTCTTGTAGTGCATCGGTTGATGCAGTCCGGCCACGAAGGCGTACCCCAGCCGGGGATCGATCGAGATCGGCGACCACTCGGAGCCGCCGTTGGCGCCGGGCAGCATCCTGGTCCCTTCGGCGGTCGGGAGCGCGAACATGTTCTCCTGCGGGACGAAGTTCTGGCTCTTGCGCACCAGCTTGCCGGTGGCGGCGTCCACGATGTAGAGCCAGCCGGTCTTGCCGGCGTGCACTACGACCTTCTTCCCGTCCAGCTCAGCCACGACCGACGGAGACGTGGCATCGAGGTCCCAGACGTCGTGCGGCACGGTCTGGTAGTACCATTTCGTCTTTCCGGTGGCCGCGTCGATCGCGACCATGGCGTCGGTGTATAGGTTATCGCCGGGGCGGACACTGCCGTCCAGATCCGGCGACGGGTTGCCGACCGTGGCGAAGATCGTGTTCGACTCCTTGTCGTAAGCTGGAGTCGTCCACACGCCGCCGCCGCCGGTCTTCCAGGCGTCGGGGTACCTGGCGCTGTCGGCCTTCTCCTTGGCGATGTCGCGGTGCAGGTCGGCGTCCTCGGCTTTCGTGGCCCAGGTGCCCCACCAGCCGTTCGGCGCCTTCTCGTCGAACGTGGGATCTCCCTTGGGCGCCGGGATCGAGTACCACCGCCATGCCAGCCGTCCGGTCGCGATGTCGTACGCGGTCAGGTGACCGCGAATGCCGTATTCGCCGCCGGAGACCCCGACCACCACGTTCCTGCCCACCACGAGCGGAGCCATGGTGATGCTGTAGCCGAATGTCGGGTCTGCGACTTCCACATTCCACTTCTCTTCTCCGGTCCTGGAGTCGAAGGCCAGCAGCCGAGCGTCGAGCGTACCGACGAACACATGACCCTCGGCGAGGGCGACTCCGCGATTGACCGGACCGCAGCACACGATGGTGGTGCCGATCTTGGGTTCCTGCCGCCACACCTGCTTCTTCGCCCGCAGATCGTAGGCGATCACCGCCTCGCTGTACGGTGTCGTCACGTACATCGTGCCGTCCACCACGATGGGGGTGCTCTCGAACGAGCCGAGCTTGCTTGTGCCCGTCTGAAAGATCATCCGTGGCACCAGGCGGCTCACGTTGCCGGTATTGATGCGCGTGAGTGTGGACCATCGCTGGTTCCAGTCGCTTCCGCCATATGTCGTCCAGTTGCTCTGTGCCTGCGCCGGCGCAGCCCCTACCGCCAGGGCGAGGAAGCCCAACCATAGCCGTTTCATCGGTCACTCCCGTTAAAGGATCAAATGCCTCGGACGACCCGCTCCCGCAGGATCCGCGGGATGGCGGGAAAGGTCCGTTGGGCTGCCTCGGGCACGGGAAGCCAGTCCCCGGTGCCGGCCTCGCCCTCGAAATAGTCGAACGGGAGCGCCCCGGGGCCGCCCGCCCTGCCGACGACGATGCGCCCGACCATCCCAGCCGCTTCGTGCGGCAGGCAGAAGAAGTCGTAGACCCCGGGCACCACGAGCGTCGTCTCGAAACGATCCCCGGGATTCACCAGGTACCCCGAATCCCAGGGCGTGGCTCCCTCGGGGATACGCAAGGAGTGACGGCCGTTGCTCGGGTGATATGCGGTCGCGGTATGCACGTTCTCCACCGCCACCCAGCGAATCGTCGTGCCGGGCTCGACGAGAACACCCACCGGATCGAACCAGACCCTGCTGCCCGACTGGTCGCTCCGCATCGAGATCTCGACCACCTCGGACGGGAGCGGCACCGGCCACCAGGATGGCAGCGCCAGGCCGGCGAGCGCGGCCCCACTGGCCCGCATGAAATGCCGTCGCGTGGTCATCCCCGGTCTACTTCAGTGCCGCTGCTTTGTCGGCCGGGATGTACCATTGAATGAAGTGGTAGTGAGGCTCGGCCACGCCGGGGTGTCCGGCGTTGTACACCACGTCGACGTGATCCACCTGCTTGCCCTGGGCGGTCTTGAGCCCCGTGAACGCCTTCTGGGCGTTCATGTCGTCGAGCGGGATCATGTAGATCGAGCTGACCAGGGTTCCTTGGCGATCGTAGGCGAGGAAGGGGCCGGCGGGCAGTGTGGCGGGGTCGGCGTAGAGCGTTCCCAGGCCGGGGAGGAAATCAGGCAAGGCGACGAGGGTGCTGACTTTCTTGTAGCCGTCGCCGGGCGGGGCGCTGCTCTGCGCCGCGGCGGGCGGCGGTAGGGACAGGAGTGCGAGAGCGAACGTGGCGCCCAGCAGTGCGCGGGGGAGGCGTCTCATGGTCTATGCTCCGGTTCGAGTGGGATCATCGGGCGAGCTCGCCGACTCGTACGGCGAGCTCGCCGGGAATATTCGAGGTCCACGCCGGCCGGCCAGCGCCCGCGCGTCGCGTCGTGACCCTTCGTCGCGAGGTGCGAATCACGAGTAGGAAGTTCGCAATTGTGCGCTGAAGGAACGATGAAGTCGGTGTGAAGTTGTGCACATGGGGATCCGTGCGGCCGGTGTCCGGGATCGGGCGGCGCTGCACCTCGGGAGCGTCGCGGCTGTGAGTTGCGAAAGAGGCGCGGCTATCCAGGAAGGAAGAGGTGCAGCGATGAACGACACGAAACCAGCAGCATCGAGCGACCACCCCGGCGCCGAAGCCGCGCGTCAGGCACGTCGCCAGTCGATCGAGGCGCTCATCGACGAGATCGGGGCGCAGTCGTTCCCTGCGAGCGATCCTCCGGCATGGGGGACCGTCGCTTCGCGGATCGAGCTCGCGAAGCGAGATGCGGGCCAGGAGTAGCGCCTCGGAGGGACACCGGCACTGGTCGGAAAGTGTCCCGCTACGCCCGGCCCGCGGTCACCGGGATCAGCTTGGCCGACTTGAGCTCGATCTGCACGCCTCCCAGGGCCTTCGACACCGGGCAGCCGCTCTTGGCCTGCTCGGCGATCGCCGGAAACTCGGCCTCGGGCAGACCGGGTACGTCCGCCTCGGTCTCCAGGTCGATCCGGGTGATGGCGAGCTGCGCCGGGTCCAGGTGCACCGTCGCGGTCGTCCGGATCGCGTCCGGGCTGTGCCCCTGTTGCTCGAGGAAGAGCGAGAGGGCCATCGAGAAGCACGCCGCGTGCGCCGCCCCGATGAGCTGCTCGGGGGTGCTGCCCGCCCCGCCCTCGAACCGGGAGGCGAACGAATACTCGCCTTCCACCGCGCCGGAGCGGAACGAACCCGTTCCCTGCTTCAGTCCACCCTTCCAGATCGCCTGAGCCTGTTGCTTGATCATGACGCTATCCTCTCATGGCGGCGGCTCGGCGCGCGACATATTCGCGCAGCGCTACCGCCGCGTTGTGTTCGGTGTCATGGGAGCCATAGACCAGGGTGACCGGCCCCCGGCGGGAGGCGTCGCGGAGCGGCGCGAGCGCGTCCTCGTGCTTCCCCAGCTCGTCGAAGTAGCGGCGTTTGAACTCCAGCCACTTCGCCGGGTCGTGGTCGAACCACCGGCGCAGCTCCGGGCTCGGCGCGACGTCCTTGAGCCAGGCATCCAGCCGCAGGTCCGCCTTGCGGACGCCACGGGGCCAGAGGCGCTCCACCAGGAATCGCCGGCCGTCTTTGGCTGCCGGAGGCTCGTAGGCCCGCTTGAGCCCGATCGGGCGCTGTTTCATGAGACGACTCTACCCGGTGCCGCATGAAAGCAGTGTGAATTGCGGAGGAAGAAGCGCCACGGCATGAGCCTTCCCTCACGATGGTCTCAGAAAATCTTCAGGAGCGCCGGCGTACACTGCCGCACGGGAGGCGACTGGTGCAGAGGTCGCAGACGCTCGTCCCGAGCGGCCCGACAATGCGGAGGTGGATGCCATGACGGGGACGGCAGCACGGGAGGATCCGGCAGGCGCCCTGTCCGGGAAGTCCGCTCGAATAGGTGGACCGGCTCGACCTCGGATTCGACGGGTCTGCATCGGGCCGCTCCTGATCGTCGGTGAGGAGCGAAGCCCACTCGAGGGAGCCTTGCGGCTCGCCGAGGCCGTGGCTCGCCGTCATGCGGTGAACGCGCACGTTCTCGTCGTGTCGCAACCACTCTCGTCGCCGTCAC
The DNA here is from genome assembly GCA_963826065.1 of uncultured Gemmatimonadales bacterium. GTDB lineage: Bacteria > Gemmatimonadota > Gemmatimonadetes > Gemmatimonadales > GWC2-71-9 > CAVVWJ01. The sequence continues at coordinate 490,871 of CAWGVP010000005.1, read as the reverse complement.
CCTACCTCCTCTCCCGCGCCGCCGCTCTCGAGCGCCACGAGCGGGAGGCGGGCCGCAGGGAGGCCGAGCACATCCGTCTTCGCCGGCAGGTCGACGAGATCGTGGGACGCGCTTCCTGCTTCAGTACTGCGGTGGAAACCGGAAAATATCTGCCCACCGCCGCGGACGCGGCGCGCATTCGGAAAGCGGAGTACGTCTTCGTCGGCCTTCCGGAGCCAGGCGCGCCTGCGAGGGAGGGAGCGGAGGACGCGGCGCTTGGGCTGGCGGCGACGGTCGACTTGCCGGTGCTCGCGGTGCCGGCCGATGCCAATCTGCTTCCCCGCACCGCGCTGGTGAGCATGGATCTCGGGGAGGCGAGCATGCGCGCGGCACGTGCGACGGTCCCGCTGCTCGCTCCCGGCGGGAGTCTCACCCTCACCCACACCCTGCCGGAGGCGAAATTCGTGGCTCCCCGGGACCGGACTGGGTCCGGGGCCAGGGTCCTCGACAGAGCCCTCCATCGGCTGCGTGGCACCCTCCGCCTCGCGCGGAACCTGGAGGTGCGCACCATGGTACTCCGCGGCGATCCGGTGCAGGCCCTGCTGGAGGTGGGCCGGGACATGGACCTCATCGCGGTGGGATCACCCATGAGGCGCGGGAACGGCCGGTTGCGGACCGGGCGCCTCTCCACCGGCGTGCTCCGGGGTGCGGGCGGCAGCGTTCTCATCGTCCCCGCACCGCGACAGGGCGATCGAGCTCTTCCGTAGGGGCGGGCGGCGTGCTGGTCGGAAACGAGATCGGCATTTTGGCTGAAGTGGAACTGGTGCGGCGATCGGAGCAAGCCGCGGCCTGACCCGCAGGCGCAGGATCTAGCCCTGCTTCTCCGCGTCGTCGGAAGGCGCACCCTCACCGAGCCAGCTTCGAAACGCTCCCGGCGCCTCCGCAAGCCGCCACTCGGCCAGGACCTCCAGCGCCATGGCGCGCACCGGCCCGCTGGCGGCGAACAGGTCGTCCCTGCCGCCCGGGCCGCCGGACTCACCCGCGGAGAGACAACACTCCACCAGCCAGCCCTCGAAGGCGGCGGGATCGGGATCGTCCCGCACCGCCCCCTCCAGCAGCCTCCGCTTGATCGCCATCCCGATCGCGTCGGGAGTGGTGTTCCGCTTGCGCCGGCGGCGGCGACCCTCCGAGGCGTCGAGCGATGCCAGCAGCTGGCGGCAGATCTCGGCTGGACGCATCGGCGGAGCGTAGGTCGGAGGGCTCGACACCTGCCTTCCCGGGTGTCTCACCAGACCGACCCGGAGGTCCGGTCCCTTACGCGGACGTCCAGTGAGAAGCCCGCCTGCCCGGGCCGGGCGTAACCCCGGTTCAGGGCCACGAGGTCGAGCTCGACCGTCTCCAGGTCCTGCAGGAGCAGCTCGAAAGCGGAAATCTGCTGGAGGGTGGCGACCGACTTGACGTAGCCGCCGCAACTGGCGCAGGTCTCCACGTGCAGCCTTTCTCCTCCCTCCTCGGGCATGAGAGTTCCCAGGTGCTCGTGCTCCCGCTCGCCACAGTAAATGCAGCAGAGCCATTGGACCTGCCAATCCCCGCCACAGCGACCGCATCGCAACCGCTGGGTTCGGTCGAGGCCGCGGCGCTCCGCGAGGATCGGCCAGGCCGCACAGACCGGGCAATAGCCGTGGGGCCAGAAGCGCGGGATGCGACTGTGGATCAGCCGGGCACACGATTGCAGCAGGGGGAACGCCACGAGGTGGGCGATGGAGGTCAGTGCTCCGGGATCGATCCCGGCCGCGGCGGCCAATGCTCGAATCTCGTCCAGATCTTGCCGGGCCGCGGCCGCCAGTAGCCGCATGGCATCCTCCGCCGACGGCCGGTACCCCACGGTCTCTTCCGCCGCTATCTCCCCGAGCCGGCGCACGAGCTGCCGCACCCGGCCTGGCATCGACCTCCAGTGTCCTCCCGTGCAACAGGGGTACATCCGCGGAAGCGCCGGCACGGGTGCCACCGGCCTCCGTGCCGTCAATGGCTATACCCCATCCGGCACCGTCCCGCGCGCGCTCCGCCTCCCCGAGCAGCCCCAGCCAGGTCCGCCACTCGGGCCTTTGCCGCCCGAGGCCGGCTAGTCGGAGGCTGAGGTCGGCCCGAAGACCGGGCTCGGTCCCGTGCATTGAACGGGCTCCATGGCGCACGGTGTCTCGTAGTATGGCTCGGCGCCGGCGTGCATCTCGACGGGCTCGCCCCGGTTCCCGACATCGGCGCCAGGACCGCCGCCCCGGGTGCGGGCGGCCTCCGGGCTCGCGCAGGCGGTGAGCAGAAGGAAGCAGGCGGCAGCGATTCTAGGGCGACACACCGGTCACTCCAGAGCCGAGGACATGGATGTCGTGCGACGAGAGAAGTACGACGACCCGCAGCAGGAAGCCACCCAGGAGGACCAGGGTCGCGCTGCGGACGAGATGATGCCGTGCCGCAGCCCCATGCCCTCGATCCAGCCACAGGGGCGCCAGAATTCCGATTCCCATCACCCCGAGCACCAGTACCACGCCCCACCAGCCGAGGAACACCCGTGCCACCGAGCCCAGGGATGCGAGGAACAGGAAGAGCACCACCAGCTCGAGGACCAGCACCCACCGATCGAACCAGGCGAGCCAGCGTACCGACGCCGGGTGGCCGGCGCGGCGCCAGGTCGCGAGCAGGATGAGCGCGGCGGCGCCGGTCGATGCGGCCGAGACGAGGAACAGCACGCCGAGCAGGGTCGAGTCGGCCCAGATGGGACGGTTCGTGACCGCGAGCAGAACCCCGGTATAGCCGGCGAAGAAGAGCCCGAAAATGCTCCCCGCCACCGCGATCACCGCCGACGGGCCCCGTTGCCGGAGCGCGCGGATCGGCCCTGACTGGAGCACGCGCCGGTCGGGCCGCCCCTCGCTCAGCGCCGCGAGGGCGGCGAGGAACGCGAACAGCCCGAACAGCAGAAGGGCCCACGAGCCCACCGACATCGGCACCCACGCCTTGAACATCGGCCGGCCGGTGTTGGACTCGATCATCATGTGCCAGAAGCGCTCGGGACGGCCGAGGTCGACGATGAGCAGCACCCCGCTGATGAGCACGCCCACGAAGGCGGTGTAGTAACCCAGGCGCACCAGCGGCCGGTCGGCCGGACGGCCGGCGAGGTGGAGCAGCGAGGCGAGCAGGAACGCGCTCCCGGCGATCCCGCCGACGAAGAAGTAGAACACGATCCACCAGGTCCAGTGTGGCGACGCGGTGAAGAAGGTGTCAGGCATCCGTTGCCTCCCTCTCGGCGGCGTGCTCGTCCATCCGCCGCTTCCGCAGGCCCACGAATCCGAGCAGAGCCAGCACCGCCGCCCCCGCGGTGGAGAAGAGCGAAGCGGGGAGCAGGTTCCGCGTAGGCAGCTTCGGCGCGCGCGGGAGGCCGTACACTTCCGGCTCGTCCACCAGAAGGTAGAAGGAGTTGAGCCCGCCGAGGAACTTCTCGTCCGCCCCGTAGAGGCGGGCCCGGCTCTCGCCGAGCCCATGCAGCTGCCGCACCCGCGCGTCGGCCATCTCCTTCAGCTCCCGGATGGTGCCGAAGCGAATCGAGTCGGTGGGGCAGGCCTGGGAGCAGGCGGGCTCCATGCCTACCTGAAGGCGGTCGTAGCAGAGTGTGCACTTCTGGGCGGTGTTGGAGACGGCATTGATGTCGATCACGCCGAAGGGACAGGCGGCGATGCAGGACCGGCAGCCGTTGCAGGTGTCCGACTGGATGACCACCGTATCGAACTCGGTCCGGATGATGGCGCCGGTGGGGCACACCTCGAGACAGCCCGCCTGGACGCAGTGCTTGCAGACGTCGCTCATCATCAGCCAGCGGCCGTCATACCGATCCTCTTCGAACTGCTCGACGAACTTGACGTGCCGCCAATGGGTCCCGTCCAGCCGCCGGGTATTGTCGTAGCTGTCCCCGCTCATCTCCGGCCGCCCGCCCAGAGCCGCGGGAAGCTGGTTCCACTCCTTGCAGGCGACCTCGCAGGCCTTGCACCCGATACAGACCGTGGTATCGGTGTAGAAACCCATCGGCTCGGTCATCAGGCTTTCTCCACGTTACAGACGAAGGCTTTGCCTTCGTGGATGCTCACATTGGGATCGCCGACCAGGGCGGTCAGGGTGTTCACCACGGCACCGGTCACCACGCCCTCCCAACCCCAGTGCCAGGGCATCCCGACCTGGTGGACCACCTGGTCACCCAATCGGAACGGCCGCACCCGGCGCGTGACCAGCGCCTTGGCCCGGATCTCGGCGCGCGGGGTACTCACCCGCACCCATTCGGTGTTGCGAATTCCTTTTTCGGCCGCCAGCTCCGGCGAGAGCTCGATGAACAGCTCCGGCATCAGCTCGGCGAGCCATGGATTCCAGCGGCTCATGGCGCCGGCGAGGTAGTGCTCGGTGAGCCGGTACGTCGTGATCACGTAGGGGAAGCGCGCGTCGCCCACCGTCGCGAGCGGGTTGTCGTCGTGTTTCCAGTACTTGAGCACCGGGCTGGACTGCTGCCGATACAGCGCGTTCCTGACCGGCGATTCCGCGGGCTCGTAGTGGGTCGGAAGCGGGCCGTCGAGCAGACCCGAAGGGTTGTAGAGCCATCCCACGCCGTCGGGGATCATCAGGAACGGCTCTCGCCCCGAGTGAGCGTCGAGCCCGATGCCCCTCGGATTCGCGCGGGCGCCGGGCGGCTTCGTGACGGGGAAGTCCGGCGTGTCGTATCCCGTCCATTGCCGTCCGTCCCACCAGATCCACTGCTTCCGCTCGCTCCAGGGACGACCCTGGAGATCGGCGGACGCGCGGTTGTACAGCACCCTGCGGTTGTCGGGCCAGGCCCAGCCCCAGTTGCGGTGGGAGCCTTCCACGCCCGGCGGATCGGGCTCCTTCCGGGCGGCGAGGTTCCGGTCCGGAGCGGGAAACACGCCGCAGTAGATCCAGGATGCGCAGGTGGTGGAGCCGTCGTCCTCGAGCTCGTCGAAGCCCGCCAGGTGCCGGCCCGGATTCCCGGTGCGATAGCCGTTGATCTCCCGGAGCACCTTCACCACGTCCGGCTCACCCTTAATGGCCTCTTCGCGCCCCTCGTCCGGACTGAAGTCCCAGGTCAGGTTCTTGAACGCCTCGTCCCGCGGCAGGGGGCTGCCGGCGTAGAGCCGCTTGAGCCGGAGGGCGAGCTGATGGGTGAACCACGGATCAGAGCGGCAGTCGCCCGGCGGATCGGCGGCCTTGTAATGCCACTGCAGCAACCGCTGGGTGTTGGTGAAACTCCCCTCGGTCTCGGCGACCTGCGCCGAGGGGAAGAAGAACACCTCGGTGCCGATGTCGTCGGGGCGCACCTCGCCGGCCTCCACCTCGGGAGCGCGGGACCACCAGGTGGCCGTCTCGGTCAGGAAGTTGTCCTTGACGACGAGCCACTCGAGGCTCCTGAGTCCCTTGCGCTCGAGGCCCGCGTTGAGCGAAGTGGCCGGGTTCTGCCCGATGCAGAGCATCCCCTTCACCCGGCCCTCCGCCATCGCCACGAACATCGGCATGTGGGAGTGGTCGCCCGAGATCTTCGGGTGCCAGTCGTAGCCGAACTGGTTCTCCGGCGTCGCCGCGTCTCCGTACATCGACTTGAGGTAGGAGACCAGGAACTTCGGCATGTTGGCCCAGTAGCTGGTGGCGACGCCCTCGGTAGCCAGGTATTCCCGGAGCGTCCCGTGGTCCTTGAGCGCGGAGGGCGCCGGCATGTAGCCGTGGATGCTGTGATAGAGCGTGGGGACATCGGTCGAGCCCTGGATCGAGGCGTGGCCGCGGAGGGCCATGATGCCGCCGCCCGGCCGGCCCATGTTTCCCAGGAGGAGCTGGAGCAGCGCGCAGCACCCGATCACCTGGGGACCGTTGGTGTGCTGGGTCCACGCGACGGCGTACGCCCACGAGGTCGTACGGTCGCGCCCCGAGTTCTCCAGAATCGTCTCCGCAACCTTCTGGAACATGTCTCGCGGGCAGCCGGTCACCCGCTCCACCATCTCGGGCGTGTAGCGGCTGAAGTGGCGCTTCACGATCTGGAACACGCAGCGCGGGTTCCGCAGGGTCTCGTCGCGCAGCGGGAGGGGCTTCCGGAGGGAACGGATCACCGACTCGAGCGGCTCGTCCGCGCGGGGTTTGCTCTGCGCCTCGGTTCGTCCCGGGGCCGCCAGCTCCTCGCCGCCGCGGGGCTGGCCGTACTCGTCCCCCTGCCGGGCATACTGCCAGGAGTCGGTCTGGTACGCACCGACGAAGCCGTCGTAGGGCCACTCCGGCGCGCCGCCCTCGTATTTCATGAGGCCGGAGAAGACCCCGTTCAGCTCCTCGGTGCCCTTGAAGTCTTCCCGGACGATGCAGGCGGCGTTGGTGTAGTTGAGCAGGTACTCGCGGAAGAACGAATCGGTGTTCCACCGCTGGTCGTTGATGACGTGGGTGATGAGGCCGCCGAGGAAGGCGATGTCGCTGCCGGCGCGGATCGGCGCGTAGAGGTCGCACATCGCGCTGGTACGGGTGAAGCGAGGATCGACGTGGATGAGCTTGGCGCCGTTATCCACCTTCGCTTTCATGGGCCAGCGGAAGGCGACCGGATGACACTCCGCCATGTTGGAGCCCTGGAACACGATGCAGTCCGAGCGCTCCATGTTGCGCGGGTAGGTGGTCGCCGCGCCGCGACCGAGCCGAGTCCCCAGACCGGGGACGCTGGAGGAGTGTCATATTCGGGCCTGGTTTTCGATGCCCACCACCCCGAGTCCCCGCAGCAGCTTCTGCTGCATGTGGTTCCACTCGTTGTCCAGGGTGGCGCCGCCCAGGGCGAAGATCGCGGTGGTGTGGTTGACCAGGGCGCCGCTCGCGAGTCGCTCCACGAAGGTCTCATCCCGGGTCTTCTTGACCAGCTCGGCCACCCGGTCCATGGCCCACTCGAGCTCGACTTCCTCCCAGCCGGTTGCCCCGGGCTTCCGATGCAGGACCCTGGTGGCGCGGTTCGGATTCTTGTGGAGCTGATAGGTGGCCGCCCCCTTGGGACAGAGGCAGCCTTCGTTGTGGGGACTGCGCGGGTCGCCCTCGATGTTCACGATCTCTTTGCCGATCGTGCGTACGATCGTGGCGCAGCCGACGGCGCAGTAGGGGCAGACGCTGGGCGTGGATTTCGCGTCTCTGATGCGGAGCTGCTGGGCTCGCGCGGCGGCCGGTGCGAGGTTGGCGCCGAGTCCGAGGAGCGAGCCGAGCGCCGTCCCGGAGCCGATGCCGGCCGCGGAGGCGCGAACGAAGTCACGTCGTGAGACGGTGCGGTTCATGGGCCCTCACTGGAGGGCGCGATACCCGCCCTCACTGCTCACGGTAGGAAGCGTGGAGAATGCTGTCAAGGCATATATGCCCGCTGCTTCACTGTGATCCAGCTCACGTTGTGATGCGGCTCACCTCCCCTCGCCGCCGGTTCGGCCTCTGTACGAGTCTACGGCAACGGCGCTTGATGTTCGCTTGAAGGGCTCCTCCCAATCGTCGAGCTCGCAGGCAGAACTTTTGCAGATCGCCGAACCGTGCGCCCGGAGGACGTAGATGAAACAATCTTTCAAGCGAGCCACGGCGCTCGCCTTCACTTATCTGATGCTCGCGTCATGTAGGGACACGAGCACCGAGCCGGAGATGGCCCGAGTTGCGAATCCCGCACCCGCGGTTGCCTCCAATACCTGGATCACGCGCGCAAACATGCCCGGCACCGAGCGCATAGGGCTCACGACCGCAGTCGTGCCGAACGCCTCGGGCCGATCGATCCTTTATGCCATCGGCGGCAGGCCTGTCGGCACTGGCGGGAGTCTGGCGAAGGTCCAGGCATACAATGTGGCCACCAACACGTGGAGCTCTAAAGCATCGCTGCCCATCGCGGCGTACTGGACGAACGGAGCCGGGGTAGTGAACGGGAGGATTTACATCTCTGGCGGTGTGACCAGTGACAAATTCTTCCGCCGTGAATCGTTCATGTACAATCCCGCGACTGATAGGTGGACCCGAAAACGCGACATGCCCGACGACACCTGGGGAGGCGTAACGGCCGTATTGGGCGGTAAGCTGTATGTGCTCACATGCAACGATGAGGATGATTGTTATACCGAGTTGGAACCCCTGTCGCTCTATCGGTACGATCCGGCGACAGACCAGTGGACATTCCTTTCATTCTCGCTCCCCGTGCTCGGGCGTCCCATGGCCGGTTTTATCGGTGGGAAACTCTACGCCGCCGGCGACGCGGGCGTACGTGGCGAGGGCAACGCCTTCCAGGTATACGACCCGGCCACGAACCAGTGGACGCGGAAGACCCCGCCACCTCAGCCACGCTGGTCCGGTGCCGGGGTATCCCTGGGCGGCAAGCTGTACGTGATCGGTGGCTTGAAACGTGACCCGGACGGTACCATCAGGCGGGTGCGCAGCATGAGCGCCTATGACCCCGCCACCGACACGTGGTCCACAAGGGCGGCGCTGCCGAGTCAGCGCCCTGAGCTTGCGGGCAGCCGCGTAGTTGTGAATGGCCAACCGCGAATCGAGATCGTGGGCGGAGTCCGTCCCGGCAACAACCTGCAGTACATCCCATAGCTTTCGGTTCGCCCTGACACAGCCCCGCCTCGAGCGGGGCTGTGTCAGGTCGGGCGGCGAAACTCTGACCCGCGACCCGGGCGGACTAGGAGGCGTACGACCTCGACGACCACTCGCGAGCTAGATTTTCCCCGACTGGTGTGCGACCAAATCTCTGACCTTTTCAAGAAGTTGATCGGGGGTAAAGGGCTGCCGCAGGGCGGGCACATCATCGAGCAACCCGTCGGGATTTGGCATGGGGTCGCCGATGTGCAGGATTGGCAATTCAGGTCTCTTGCTGCGGACTACCTTGATGAGCTCCCGGTTGGTCACCTCGCCCCACCGAGTGTTGGTGACCAGGAGATCCAGCTCGGGAATCAAGAGCGCCAATTCGCAGGCCGCGTCACCATCGTAGGCGGCAAAAACACAGTGCCCGGCCTCGCGGAGTGTGGTGACCAAGAAGGCCATGAGCGCGGGATTATCGTCAGTGACGACGATCCGCGAGGCGCGAGAGGGTTGGGCTGTCATGGGAAACCTTGCCCGGCAGGACGGCCGGGAGCGGCAAGTCAAGAACGGCTGTGGGTAGTTTCGACAGGGAATCCCCTGACCACTCGTCAGTGCTCCGGATCTCCAGGTGATGCACCCGAACATGTGTCCGCTTCCCGTGCATGTCGAGCCCCTGCGATCCCTGGCTCGGCCGGGGTCGGAAGTGGCTCAACGAGCGGCTCCAGCGACTCGGACTGACAAAGGCTGTTGACACCGGGAAGGACACTGCGATCGCCGCCGGTCCGAAAAGGAAACGCCCCGCGATCTCGCAACGGAGAGCGGGGGCGGAACTTGGCACGAATGGGCGATGAGGGACTTGAACCCCCGACCTCGCGCATGTGAGGCGCGCGCTCTAACCAGCTGAGCTAATCGCCCGTTTTCCGGGACGGGGAACCTATACCACCGGTCATGGCCCCGGCAAGCGGCCGCGGGTGCTTGCTGCAAACGGCTTGCGCGGTCCCCAATGCGGGCGGATATTCGGCTTACCCCCTGAAAGACTCGATCCCGGGTGAGCTCATGAGTGAGCCCGAGTCGCTCTCCCCAGCTGGACCGCCCCGGTCTGCCCGGCGCGGCATGGTGCTCCTCGCCGACGACGAGGACGCGATCCGCCTGCTCGGCCGCCGGTTTCTGGAAGCCGACGGGTGGTCCGTGCTGGAGGCGACCGACGGGCTCGAGGCGATCCAGATCATTCAGGGCCACACCGGCCGGCTCGACCTGGTGATCACCGACCTCAACATGCCGCGGGTGACGGGCCGGGAGCTGGCCGAGGTGCTGTCCGTCTTCCGGCCTGGCCTCCCGGTACTCGGCGTCACCGGGTTCCTGAGCGCGGTGAACCACGACCGCCGGCTCCCCATCCTTCCCAAGCCGTTCACCGAAACCAGCCTGCTACAGGCCGTCCGGCTGGCCTGCGGGGTCTCGGTCCGGCTGCGGCCGCCGGTGATGGAGAACCGCCGGCGCGCCCGCAGACTCCGCGAGCTGACGGGACGGGGCTCGGAGCGCGGGGTGGATCTGGTCGCGGCGGTCCAGACGCTGCGGGGGATCGAAGTTGGGTGACGTCTGCTGGAGCGGATCCAAGGGAAGGCCGGGACTCGTCAGGAGAATCGCATGTCGAACCACTTCACCGGCCTGCGGCTCGGACCGCCGGCCGAGGATCCGCGCCTCGACCTCACCGACCTCTTTGTCTTCCAGGCGCCCGCGGACCCGACGAGGACGGTGTTGATTCTCAACGCCAACACGTTCGGCATAGCGGCAGCGTTTCATCCCGACGCCATTTACCGCATCAACATCGACAACGACGGCGACGCCCACACCGACCTCGCCTTCAGCGTGGTGTTCAGCGAGCCCGAGGACGGCCGGCAGCGAGCGACCGTCTACCTGGCAACGGGGCAGGAGGCTCGCCAGGCCGAGGCGGTTGGGAAGCCGATCGTGCGCGATGCCGAGGTGTCCTTCGGAGCGAAGCCGAATGTCGTCACCTCCGGCCCCTATACCTTTTTCGCCGGCTCTCGCAGCGACCCGTTCTTCGTCGACTTCGCCGGTGTGCTGACGGCGTTCGACTGGCAAAGCGGCAGGAACTTCACCGACCTCAAGCATGTCGCTCCGTCTCCCTGGACGGGGAACGACACCCTGGCCCCCTACAACGCCTTCGGGATCGTGCTGGAGTTGCCGACGAGCGAGCTCGGCGCCAACCCGACGCTCGGCATCTGGGGGAGAGCCAGCCTGCGGAAGAACGGCAAGCTCGACCATATCGATCGGGCCGGCCACCCGACGATCGCGAGCTTCTTCAACACCGACGAGACCAAAGAGGAGTACAACCGGACCGAGCCGGCTCAGGACCGTAAGCGCTTCCTCCACCAGGCCATCGAGATCCTGGAGCACAATGGGGGTTACACGCCCCAGGAGGCCGAGGCGGTGATCGACGACGCGGGTCTATTGCCGGACATGCTGCGCTACGACCCCCGCAAGGTTGCCGAGTATCCGAACGGGCGGGCCCTGACCGATCACGTCGTCGCAGCCCGCCTGGCGATGATCTCGAACAACAGGCTCCCGGGCGACGGGCTCGTGCCGCACGATGACCTGCTTGCGGAGTTTCCTTATCTCGGCACGCCGCACCCGAATCCTCCGCCGCCGCCACCGCCGCCGAAGAGCTAGCCCCCGTGTACCGGACGCGGTGACGTCCGGCAGTCCAGTGGGCCCTGTTGGATTCGAACCAACGACCTACGGATTATGAGTCCGCTGCTCTAACCGGCTGAGCTAAGGGCCCGAGATAACCTGTGTCGTCCTGCGAGAACTGCTGTCCGTGTGTCCAAGTCAGCCCGCCCGTGCACCGACCGACACAAACGGTAATCTCTTCGGCCAACGGTTTCCACCTGCTCAGAGCCGTGCCCGCTCATGGCCGCCCGACCCCGGGGTACAATGATGTAGTCCGCGCGCCGACCGTGACAGCCTGCGCTGTCGAGAACGCAATTCGCGCGGTCGGATTCAAGTCTCTCGGTGGGTAGTGTCCTAGTCAGGACACTACCCCTCCGTGGAAGCACCTATCGGGAACACGGGAAAAGAGCTATTATAGCGTGCGCTCACTTCCACCACGCTCATGTTCCAGCGCGCGTGCGCTCACTTTTCCAACCGAGCGAACGCTCCTCACATGCATCCACCCTCCGACACTGGGTCTGCGGCTTAAGTCTGCTACCCCCCTGCCGCTGGACGGGTGCCTTCCCGCACCTAGTCCCGGGGGGCAACCATGCACATCCTCGAGTACCATCCTAAGGCGTCCCATAACCGTGGGGCGTCAGCCGTCCGTTCGCTGCACCCTAGGCGGCGGCAAGCAGCGGCCATATCTGCCGGGTTGACGAGCCGCATCAAGGGTTCGGTGCTGATTGCAGCCGCCTTCGCCATGAGTGCCTGCGATCCCGACCAAGCTGAGCTTACGACACCCTCCGAGCAACTTGGTGTGGAGGCCCCGGCGCTGGAGGCAGCCAGTGGCATCGTCTTCGTCAGCCACCGCGATGGAGGCAACAGCGAACTCTACGTCATGAACGAGGATGGGTCCGGCCAGACAAACATTTCGCAGAACGAAATAAGCGTCGAGAGGAATCCGTCTGTATCGGGAGACGGGACGCGAATTGCCTACAGTAGAAGAGCAAATATGGGCGCATTCGAGGACATCTTCATCATGGATGCGGACGGATCGAACGTCAGGAATCTCACGAATACTTCGCTTCCGGAGGATGACCCGGCTTTCTCGCCGGACGGGATGAAGGTCGCGTTTACACGGCAAGCCAACATCTTCGTGATAAATGCCGACGGCTCCGGCGAGGTGCAGCTCACAATGGAAGAGTCGGGAATAAATCGCATGTCGGATTGGTCGCCGGACGGGTCACGGATAGCGTTCTCGGGTACTCGCGGCCACCCCGAATCCATCTACTCCATGGCGGCGGACGGCTCAGACTTGCGCCGATTGACTACGCCGCCCAGTGGCGCGGAGGATTTCAGCCCCGCGTGGTCACCTGACGGGCAAAGAATCGCGTTCGTGCGTGTAGGCCCTGGGGCCCACGGCCTCTATCTGATCGACGCGGAAGGGACAGGAGAGATCCGTGTCACGGAGAGCCCGACCGGTGACCCCGACTGGTCGCCAGATGGCGCGAGGATCGTCTTTCACCGGGACAACCTCAGCAACGAGCTAGACATCTACACCATCAATACCGACGGCTCCGACCTCCGTCAGCTGACCAGCGTGCCAAACCACGATATTCAGCCGAGCTGGGGCGTTATTGTGACGGATCCGGGGACCACACCCACCGGGTCTGATGTCGTGGTCACCCCTGTTGACCCAGAGACCAACGCCAGCCCAGCCACCCTCACCTTTGCCTCGGTGACACTGGCGGGTACGACTACACTCACAACGAGCAATCAGGGCGCTGCCCCGCCTCAAGGCTTTCAGCTGGGCGAGCCGCCCATCTACTACGAATTGCAGACCACTGCGACGTACACGGGGGCCATTACCGTCTGCATCGACTACAGCGGCACGTCTCTCGCCGGCGATGACAACCTTCACCTGCTGCACGGTAGCGCCGGGGGCACGTGGACCGAGGTGACCAGCTCGAGCGATCCCGGCAGCAACATCATCTGTGGCCTCGTCACTTCGCTCTCGCCATTTATCGTGACCAAGTTCGAGTTCGCTTTTCAAGGTTTCTTTGCGCCGGTGGACAACCCCGGTCCCAATACCAGCGTAGTGAATACGACCTCTGCGGGCCGTGGCATCCCCGTCAAATTTAGTTTGGGCGGCAATCACGGATTGGACATCTTCCTGGAGGGCTACCCGAAATTCGTCACCTCCGCCTGTGATAACAGCGACACACAGGCTCCGGTCGAGGCGACGACTGCGAGCCCGGGTGGCCTCAGTTATGATCCGGCGGCGAATCAGTACACGTATGTTTGGAAGACCGCGAAGGCCTGGGCTGGCCGTTGCGGTATCTTCCATCTCGGCCTCCAGGACGGCTCCAACCACCAAGCGTTGTTCCGCTTCACGAAGTAGTTGAGGCTAGTCCCCCACAAACGAACAGGGCCCGCGCCGAGCGCGGCCCCTGTTCGTTTACGTTCTATGGATCTAGCCTAGTCTTGGCACAGCCAGCCCCGTCACGGCCTTTGAGGGCTCGTGGAGATCAACCTGGTGCTCTCTGCCGGCTTTAGGAGCCGCCTAGGGCTTCCACCCCCGCAGCACGACGGCATGGGCACCGAACGAGCCCGCCACTTGGCGGGTCTCGGCACTGCTGCTGCCGCTGAAGTAATCGCTCCGGCTCAGCACCTCGACGTTGCACAGGCCCGCGGCTGCGAATTCCGTCGCGTAGGTCTCGGCCGTCGTGGCCCCCACGACGCATTCAGCCCAGAGCTCGGGGTGCGATCGGCACGCCTCCGAAGGCGGCGTCTCGACTACGATGTCCGCCAGCTGGAGCCGTCCGCCCGGTCGCAGCACCCGGCTGACCTCCCTGATCGCGCGTACCTTGTCGGGCACCAGGTTCAAGACCCCGTTGCTGGTGACCACATCGACTGATGCTTCCGGCAGCGGGATGGCCTCGGCGTTCCCCGCGAGCACCTCCAGGTTCGCTGCTCCCGCAACCGCGGCGCCGGCGCGGAGCTTGTCCCGCATCGCCGCCGTCAAATCCAGGCAGAGAACCCTGCCCTCCGCGCCGACCAGCCCGCCCGCGATGAGCGAGTCGGTTCCCGATCCGGAGCCGATGTCCAGCACGGTGTCCCCGGGCCGGATCACGTCGGCCGCGAACGGGTAGCCGACCCCGGCGAACGATTCGACGACGATCGTCGGCAGTCCGTCGAGCTGGTCGGAGGGGTAGCCGACGAATTCGCACGCCCGGCGGCCGGTCGGGAAATGGAATTCGGTCGCGGGCATCCTCGCGACGTCGGTGTACATCCGTCGCACCGCGTCGAAGATGATCTCCCGTTGGTTCGACAGGATTGCGACCATCGTGTCCTCCTCTATGCCTGTGAGCCGTCGGCCGGCTCCGCATCGGACAGCGCGGAAAAGGAGCCGAGCAGTCGGCGGACTCTCTCCTCGAAGCCAGGCGAGACCTCCTCGCAGCGGAGCCGGGTGATCTCGCCCTTCAGCCGTCGCTCGAACTCGGCACGCGAGAAGCAGCTTCGGCACGCCTGGAGATGCCGCTCGACTCCCCCACGCTCGTCGAAGTGGAGCTCGTGATCCAGAAACGCCGCGAGCAGACGCATCGCCTCGTCGCAGTCGATGGGATTCGGTTCGCTCATGCGTGCTCGGGCCTCACGTCGGGGGTTCGGGTTCGAAGGCCTGCATCGCAGGCGTGGTCCCAGAGCGCCTTCTGCAGCAGCGCGCGTCCACGCGCCAGACGGGATCTGACCGTGCCGATCGTCGGGCCGGCGTGAGGTATGGTCCCCTCCCCTACAGCGCCTTGGCCTTCACCAGCAGCACGAAGTACACGCCGTACAGGATCAACCCCGCCGCCGCCGCGCCCAGGGCCCAGTCCCCCTCGCCGAACGTGGAGAGCACCCCGAGCGCCTCATCCCAGCCGCCGGCTTCCGACGGGTCGTACTCCACGGCCACCCGCACGAACGACGAGCCCACCAGTAGCGACAGCACGCCGAGCGCCAGGTACCCGATCCTGCCGCTGACGATCGTGACCGCGCGCACCAGCATCGACAGGTCCCGCCGCAGGTTCTCCCGGAACCCAGCGGTGATGCCGAGCCGCACCTGAAGAACGCCCGCGATCATCACGGTCGCGCCCACCAGCCCGACCAGCCACCGTCCCGCGACCGGCGTGAGCACGTAGGCGGCGAGTTCGTCGAGACCCGTGCCCGGCCCCCTCGAGTTCCCGAGGAGCAGCCTGAGCCCCGCCCATGCCAGCAGGGCGTACCCGATCCCGGTGACGAAGAACCCAATCCGCTCGGCGATCCCCGCGAGGCCCCTGCCCTTCCGCTCCGGATCCACGAAGGCCGCCACGAACATCCACAGCGCGTAGGCGGCGAGTCCGGCCACCAGCACCAGCATCGTGACCCGGCCGAGCGGCTGGTCGCGCAGCGAGCGGATGGCCCCTTCCTGCCCCGTCAACTCGCCTCCCCGGCCCAGCGCGTGGCGCAGCGCGAGGACGCCGACGATGATCGTCAGGAGACCCTTCGCCCCGAAGCCCAGCCGGGTCGCGCGCGCGAGTGCGGGCGCCGCCTCCCCGACCACGCGCTCCAGGCCGGCGTTCGTCATCGCGGTAACCCTAGGGCCAGAGCTCCCGAGGCCGATCCAGCGCGGCGCGGTCCCATCCGCCGGGCCCGGCCGCGGCATCGTAGGTGGACTGCAGAAACGCCAGCAAGGCGTCGTCGGGATGGTCGGCGCCGCGCACCACATCGTACGGCAGCAGAAACTCCCTCATCGAGGTATCGTAGCGCGCTCCCGCCGGCTCGACGGGGTGCTCGGCGTACCCGGCCGGCTCGGGATAGGCATAGGCGTAGAACGTCGGCGCCGGTAGCGCGCCCCCGCCGGGCCAGATGCCGCAGCTGCTGCACTCGTGCGAGTACGCCTCGTGCATGACGTAGTCGGGACAGTTCGGCGCCCCGCCCGGATGGAGCGGCGCCCTCCGGCCCGAGAATCGGGTGGATGCGAGGTCGAAGCTGCCCCAGAAGAAGTGCACCGGGCTCTGCTTGCCGAGAAACCGGCCGCGGAACCGCCGCAGCACGCGATCGGCCTGGACCAGGATCCGCCACCAGCGGGCGGCGGCGTCCGCGTCGTACGACGCGTGAGTGCGATCCTCGGCGAACGGAATGGCGGTCTGGACCTCCACGGGGGCCGCATAGATCCGGACCTCGAGGCCCAGCGACTTCAGCGTCTCCCGCCACGCACCGTAAAAGTCGGCCACCGCCTGCGGCCGGAGCGGAAGCTCCCGCGACTCGCCATCGCTGCTCTTCACGCGCAGCCTGTGGTCCAGGAAATCGAACTCGGCGTCGAACGTCCGCTCGCCGGCGGGAATCGGCGAGGTGGCGAGACCGCGCGCGGTGACGTAGAGCGGCACTTGCCACCAGTGGTTCTCCATCGGCGCCAGGGCGAGGCGGGCCTTCCCCACGATCTGGGTCCACATGTGGAGCGTCTCGCACGTGTCTCCCCACGCCGCGTACGGCAGCGCGGGCCACGCGGCGGGATCGGCGCCGTGGACGGCTGGATCGTCATGGGGCGGCCTAGTGCCGCGTCGGGGCGGGCTCGAGCATCTCCTCGTCCACGTAGCACCAGCCCCAGTCCTCCCCGCGCTCGAGGCTCCGAATGATCGGGTGACCGGTATCATGGAAGTGCTTTGTGGCATGTTTTCCCGGCGAACTGTCGCAACAGCCGACGTGGCCGCACTCCAGGCAGAGCCGGAGGTGGACCCACCGCATTCCCGATCGGAGACACTCCTCGCAGCCATCCGGCGTGCGGGGGGCCACGTCCCGCACCTGGTCGAGGTGGGTGCATGCTGGCTTCATCGTTCCTCCCTGAAGATCATTCCTTACTATACCTCGGTGCTTCCCGGCGCGCTCCTCTCGCCGCCGCACCCTCACGGGAGTCCGGATGGACAGCGATCGGCATCACCACGGCAGCCACCCGGCCGAGCCCCCGCACGGGAGGCACGGTAACGACGGCCATCATGCCGCCCACGCGGGCCACTCCGCGACACCTCGCACGACCGGCACGCGGCCACTCCGTCGCGATGTTCCGCGACAAGTTCTGGCTCTCCCTCCTCCTGACCATACCGACACTGATCTGGGGCCACATGCTCCAGCAGCTGTTCGGCTACACCGCGCCGGTCTTTCCCGGGAGCCGCTACATCCCGGCGCTCTTCGGCACCGCGGTGTTCGCCTACGGCGGACGGCCGTTCCTCCAGGGCGCGGCTCGGGAGCTGCGCGACCGCCTGCCCGGCATGATGACGCTCATCGCGCTCGCCATCGGCGTGGCGTTCGTCTTCAGCGCGGCGGTGACACTGGGTTACCCCGGGATGCCGCTCTGGGAAGAGCTCGCCACGCTGGTCACCATCATGCTGCTCGGGCACTGGATCGAGATGCGGTCCATCGCGCAGGCGCAGGGCGCGCTGCACGAGCTGGCGAAGCTCCTGCCGAACACGGCCACGCGGATTCGGCCGGGCAGGGCGGCCGGCGGCTCCGAAGAGCTGGAGGAGATACCTGTCACCGAGCTGCATGACGGCGACGTGGTGCTGGTCCGGCCCGGCGCGAGCGTGCCCGCCGACGGCGAGGTGGTGGATGGCCGGAGCAGCGTCAACGAGGCGATGGTGACCGGCGAGTCACAGCCGGTCGAGAAGACGATGGGGACGCGCGTGATCGCCGGCACGGTGAACGGTGGCGGCTCGCTCCGGGTACGCGTGACGGGTACCGGCGACCGCACCATGCTCGCCGGCATCATGCGCCTGGTCGAGCAGGCCCAGGGCTCCCGGTCCCGCGCTCAGGCACTTGCCGACCGCGCGGCCTTCTGGCTCACGATCGTGGCCCTCGCCGCCGGGGCGCTGACGCTGGCGGCCTGGCTCGTGGCGGGCGCGGGACTCTCCTACGCGGTCGAGCGACTCGTGGCCGTGCTCGTCATCGCCTGCCCCCACGCCCTCGGGCTCGCGATCCCGCTCGTCATCGCGATCTCGACCACTCTCGGCGCGCGCAGCGGCCTCCTGGTGCGCGACCGACGCGGGCTGGAGGAGGCGCGGAACCTGACCACCGTGGTGTTCGACAAGACGGGCACGCTGACCCTCGGCGAGCACCGCGTGGTGGGCATCCGGGCCTCGGGGATGGACGAGCCGCGGGCCCTCGCGCTCGCGGCCGCCGTGGAGCAGGACTCGGAACATCCCCTGGCCCGCGCCATCGTCACGACCACCCGGGAGCGCGGGATCCCCGTGCCCTCCGCCGCCGAGTTCCAGGCGATCGCCGGGTACGGTGTCGAGGCGCGGGTGGATGGGAAGCAGTACGCGGTGGGCGGCCCCAACCTCCTGACCAAACGGAACGCGGTGCCCGCGCCGGATCTCCAGGCGTTCGTGGACGCCGCCGCGAAGGACGGTCAGGGAGTGGTGTACCTGCTCGACGGCCATCGCCCGCTGGCGGCATTCGCCCTTGCGGACGCCCTGCGCCCGGAGTCGCGAGAGGCGATCGAGCGCCTCCATGCGCTCGGGCTCGAGGTGGCGATGCTGACCGGCGACGCGCAGGTCGTGGCCGACCGGGTGGGCCGCGAGCTGGGCATCGACACGGTGCTGGCCCAGGTCCTGCCCGACGCCAAGGCGGCGAAGATCGAGGAGCTCCAGCGGCAGGGCAAGCGGGTCGCCATGGTGGGCGACGGCGTCAACGACGCGCCCGCGCTGGTTACCGCCGACGTCGGGATCGCCATCGGCGCGGGAACGGATGTGGCGGTCGAGGCGGGCGACGTGGTCCTGGTGCGCAGCGACCCGCGCGACGTGCCCCGCCTGATCGCCCTGTCGCGGGCGAGCTACCGGAAGATGGTGCAGAACCTCTGGTGGGCGGCCGGCTACAACATCGTCGCGCTGCCGCTGGCCGCGGGGGTGCTGGCTCCGATCGGAATCGTGCTCTCTCCGGCGGTCGGCGCCGTGCTGATGTCGCTGAGCACGGTGATCGTGGCGCTCAACGCCCAGCTGCTTCGCCGCGCGGCGGTCTAGCGGATCATGCTCTCCCCCGTCGCACAGGCCGGACGCATCGCTCTCGCGCTCGCGGCCGGAGCACTCGTCATACCGACGGTCGCGCCGGCACAGGTTGGTCATGGAGGCCACGATTCGTCCGCGCACGGCGAGCATCGCACCGCCTCGATGTCCCGCCCCTTCGGAATCCCGATGACGCGGATGGGCTCGGGTACCGCCTGGCTTCCCGATGCGTCGGGTATGCGGGCCTGGCACTTCTCCGCCGACAGCTGGATGCTGATGGTCCACGGCGACGCGTTCCTGCAATACGATCATCAGGGCGGCCGCCGGGGGGATGACCAGCTCGGGAGCATCAACTGGGGCATGATCATGGCGATGCGCACGCTGGCGGGTGGCACGCTGCACCTGCACGGCATGGCCAGCGCCGAGCCGGTCACCATCGGCGCCCGGGGCTATCCGCTGTTGCTCCAGAGCGGCGAGTCCTATCAGGGAGCGCCGCTGTACGACCGCCAGCACCCACACGATCTCTTCATGGAGATCTCCGCGCTCTACGAGCGGCCGGTGGCGCGCGAGCTCGGTGTCATGGTGTACGCGGCGCCGGTCGGAGAGCCCGGGATCGGGCCGGTGGCGTACATGCACCGGCCCTCCGCGCTCAACGATCCGTTCGCGCCGCTGGCCCACCACTGGACGGACGCCACGCACATCACGTATGGCGTCCTGACAGCCGGCATCTTCACCCGGACGGCGAAGCTCGAGGGCACCGTCTTCAACGGCCGGGAGCCGGACGAGAATCGCTATGATTTCGACTTCGACGCCCTCGATTCCTATGGGGTGCGACTCTCGGCCACGCCGAGCCCGCACTGGGCCGTCAGCGCGAGCTATGGTTACCTGAAGCACCCGGAAGAGCTGGAGCCCGACGAGGACCAGCGCCGGGTCAGCGCCTCTCTGCTCCACACCGTTGCCCTCGGGCGGGACGGGGAATGGGCTACGGCCCTGGTCTACGGAGGGAACAGGCACCTGACGCCCGACGGCGGCGGCGCCGGCGGCTGGGAGCACAGCCTGATCGCCGAGTCCAACCTCCAGCTCGACGGAGCCAACACCGTGTTCGGTCGGGTCGAGTACGTGCGGAAGAGCGCGGAAGATCTGGTCATCGAGTCTGCCGGTCCCGAGGCGGAGTTCGACATCGTAGCCCTGTCGCTCGGCTACATCCGCGAATTCGCCGCCTTCCAGGGCGCCACGCTCGGGGTTGGGGCTCGGGGTGCGGTCAACTTCATCCCCGAGTCGCTCGAGGGCGCATACGGCAGCCGCACACCGGCGGGTCTCGCCCTGTTCGTTCGGCTCCGGCCGGTTCTCTTCGAGCGGGCCCACGCTCGCGACGAGGATTTGCACGGCGCACGGTCGCACTGAGCCGATTCGCATGCGGGTGTAATCGTGTCGTCCTGAGCGAAGCGAAGGAGCCGAAGCGTCGCTCTGGCTCCTTCGCTTCGCTCAGTATGACACAAGGCCGCCGATGATACCTCCCCGTAGCTCCCCGCGACGAGAACCGACCGCCGAGAGACGATATATTGAGAAATCCGCTGCGATTCCGTACTACCTGCACCAGCGAGAAACCCTATGCCCAAGGCCGAAACAGCCACGACCGAGATCGACACCTGGCGTCTCCAGACCCGCATCACCCGGGACGTGATCCGGGCCAACACTCACGGGCTCAGCCAGGAGGACAGCCTGGTCCAGCCGAAGCCCGCCGGCAACTGCATGAACTGGGTGCTCGGCCACCTCCTGCACGTATACGACCGCGCACTCCCGATGCTGGGCCAGCAGCCGGTGCTGGGTACCGACGCGCTGAAGCACTATGCCCGCGGCGGCGAGCCGATCCGTGAGGGAACCGAGGCGCTCGACTTCCAGCAGCTGGTCACCGCCATGAACGAGGCCTCGCAGAGGATGGACGCCGGGCTCGCCGCCGTCAGCCCGGATCTGCTCGACCAGCCCGCCCCCATGAGCCCCACCGGCAACCCCGACGAGACGGTCCGGTCGCTTCTGACCACGGTCATGTGGCACCAGGCCTATCACACGGGGCAGACAGCCGTGCTGCGGCGGATCGCCGGAAAGGAAGGTGCCATCCGGTAGGCTCCCCAGGACCCCTCCAGTGGCGCGCCGGGCGGATGTCGATTTCGACTCCGGCCGGACGACTAGGGTCATGAGGCGGGCGAGCTCGTGACTTCAATCCTGGGGGAACAACCATGCGGACGGCCGGACGGGTGATGAGCGGTCTCGCGGTGGCTTTTCTGCTGTTCGACAGCGTGATCAAGCTGGTGACGCACGCCTCGGTGGTCGAGGCCTTTCCTCAGCTCGGCTACCCTCTGAGCACGGCGGTGGCCATCGGCGTCATCGAGCTGGTCTGTCTGGTACTGTACGTCGTCCCGCGCACCTCCGTGCTGGGCGCCATCCTGCTGACGGGGTATCTGGGCGGGGCCATCGCGTCCCACGTGCGCATCGGGAGTCCGCTCTTCACCCACACGCTGTTTCCGATCTATGTCGCGGCGCTGATCTGGGGCGGGCCGTTCGTGCGAGAGAGCCGGCTGCGGGAGCTGGTGCCGCTGCGCGGCTAGCGGCTCACTTCCGCTCGGCCCGGATCCGCTCGTAGAGGGAAATGTGCTTCTCGGCCATCGCGGTCTGGGTGAATCGCTCGGCCACACGCTTGCGCCCGGCTTCGCCCATCCGCTTTCGGAGCGCAGGGTCGTGTGACAACGTCTCGAGGGCGTTGGCCAGCGCCGGCACATCGCGAAGCGGCACCTCGAGCCCGGTCTCGCCCGGGACGTTGACCTCGCGTACAGCGCTCGGCAGCGCGGTGGTGACGACCGGGCGCCCCGCCGCCATCGCCTCCAGCACCACCATCCCGAACATCTCCTCCACCGTCACCGAAGGCAGCACCAGGAAGTCGGCGTCGGCCATCCGGCGCGGGAGGTCCTCGTCCGGATACTCGCCGTACCAGCGGACCCGATCGGTGATCGCCAATGCCTGCGCCAGGGTCCGCAGTCGCGGACCCTCGGGCCCCGATCCCACGATGTCGAGCCGGAGCTCGGGCACCCGTTCCAACGCGCGCAGCAGGATGTCGAGACCCTTGTAGCCGACCAGCCGGCCGATGAAGATCGCGCGCGGTGCCGCGCCCGGCGGCGGGGGCGGCACCAGCTCCCAGCGGCTCTGGTCGATCCCGAACGGGATCACCTCCACCTTCGACTCGTACCCGATGAGCTCGCTGGAGAGGGCCAGGTGTGCTCGGCTCGGCACCACGACCGCCGCCGCACGCCGCAGGACCAGCCGCGTTGCGGGCCGGTATATGGATCGCCGGGAATCGGCGTGCTGGGTCACCACGACCGGCGTACGCCTCGCGCGTAGCAGGCAGGCCAGGTCTGCCAGGGGATGGGGATGGTGCACATGGATGATGTCGGCGCGCCCCCACGCGGCGGCGATGTAGCCGGGAGCGATCTCCTGGGAGCCCAGCGCGGCGAGCGAGAAGGCGCGGGTGACCGAGGAGCGTTGCCGCCCGGAGCTGCCCGCCCGGCCCAGGGTCTCGACCGCGACGACCTCGACCTGGTGTCCCAGGCCGGCGGCCCCCTCGGCCAAACCCTGCACCACGCGCTCCATGCCGCCGGAGCGCGGCCAGTAATACTTCGCGAGATGGAGTATGCGCATCGAAGACTTGCCAAGTTCACCACGGACGACGACCGGTGTCAACGCCGCCCCTTGGTCGGGACGCCCCGCCGCGCCAGATTACGGCACCTCATCCGGCACCCGCGCCTACTCTTACCCCAAGCGCATGCATCGCACCCAGATCGCGCTCTGCTACGGCACCCGCCCGCAGGTCATCGAGGCGACATGCGAGCCATCGTGATCTCCCGGGTATACGCCGACCCGGCGGCGAGAGGCAAGCTCAAGGCGCTGGCGGCCCTGGGCGTCTCGGTGGCCGCGGCCGTACCGGACCGCTGGTCGCCGCTCGGCCTCGGCACCGAGCATCGAACGGTGTTCGGTGAGGAGGGCGGCGTGCGCACGGTCCCCATCGCGCTCCGCGGGAGTACCGCTCCGGGGGCCGACCCGCTGTGGAACCGCGGCGCCCTGCGACGCCTGCTCAACGACTTCCGGCCCGAGATCGTGCAGATAGAGGAAGAGCCGTGGACCCGCGCGGCGGCGATCGTCGCCGGGCTGGCCCGGCGTCTGCGGGTGCCTTACGTGGTGCTCACCGGGGAGAGTCTTTCCGGCGGGCATGGCGCTCTGGGCCGGCTGCGACGGGCTCGGGTGCTCGGCCGCGCCAGGGGACTGATCGCGGTCAACGGGGTCGCCGCCAAGCTCGGAACCAGGCAGCACGCTTCGATCGAGCACCAGGTGATCCCCCAGCTCGGAGTGAGCCTGCCGCTCCAGACCGCCCGCCGCACGGAGGCTGGGCTCGCGATCGGGTTCTTCGGACGGCTCATTCCGGAAAAGGGGCTCGACCTCCTGTTCCGTGCGTGCGTCAAGCTGATCGGACGCTGGACCATCACGGTGGTCGGGACCGGGCCCGCACAGGAGGAGCTGGAAGGCCTGGCCGAGCGCCTCGGCATCGCCGGACGGGTCACCTGGCTCGGCGCCCTGCCCCGACAGCGGGTGGACGAGATCTGGCCCGGGCTGGACGTGGTGGTCCTCCCCTCCCGGACCGCCCCCCGCTGGGTCGAGCGAATGCCCCGGGCGGCGATGGAGGCGATGGCCAACGGCGTCGCGGTGGTCGCGAGCGGCGCCGGCGCGCTGCCCGAGATCGTCGGTCCGGCGGGAGTGGTGGTCGCGGAGGAGGACGTCGTCGCCATCGCGGAGGCGCTCCAGCGGCTCCACGATGATCCCGCCGAGCGCGACCGGCTCGCGTCCCAGGGCCGTCAGCGCGTCATGGCCGAGTACACCGACGCGGCGATCGCCGGAAAGACCCTTCGATTCTGGCAGCGATTGATCGCTGCAAACGGTTGACATCCTGTAACTTACGAGCGAACTTCAGGCCCCATGCACATCAGAGCCTCGCGAAGTCCTCGTGGCCCGCGGTGGGGAATCCCGCTGGCGGTGCTCCTGCTCGTGACCCCCGGCGCGCTCGCGGCCCAGGTGCCGGTGCAGGTTCGACCCGGGCAGCAGCTCCCGTCGCCCGACCAGGCGAGGCAGATGCTCCAGAACCAGCCCGATATGGTCCGGCAGCTCCGCGAGAAGCTGGCGCAGTCGGGGCTGTCCGAGGACCAGATCCGCGCCCGGCTCCGGGCCGCGGGCTATCCCGAGTCGTTTCTCAACGACTATCTCGCCGGGGCCGACACCACACTCGCGGTACGCCCCGGCCCCCGCACCCTCGACGCGGTCCAGGCGCTCGGCATTCTCTCCCCGCAGGAGCTCGACTCGCTCCAGCTCACCGACTCGATGTACGCGGTCTCGGACTCGGTGCGTCAGGTTCTCGACTCCCTGCGCTATCGCCATCTCGACTCCCTGCGCGCCGATTCGCTCGCCGACTCCCTCGAAGCGGTGCAGCCGTCCAGGCTCAAGGTCTTCGGGGTCGAGACCTTCCGCCGGTTCTCGACCCAGTTCGAGCCGATGGACGCGGGCCCGGTGGACGAGAACTATCAGCTCGGCCCAGGCGACGTCCTGGTCCTCATCCTGACCGGTGACGTCGAGCAGGCCCACATGCTGGAGGTGACCCGCGAGGGATTCATCGTGATCCCCCAGGCCGGGCAGCTCCACGTGGCCAACCTCACCATGGGTCAGCTCCAGGATCAGCTCTACACCCGGCTCGGCCGGGTGTATTCCGGCGTCCGGCGGACGCCCAATGCCCGCACCCAGTTCCAGGTCTCCCTCGCCAAGCTCCGGAAGGTGCAGGTATTTGTGGCCGGAGACGTGGTGCGGCCCGGCGCGTATCAGGTTTCCGCAGCCGGGACGGTGCTCAATGCGCTCTACGCGGCCGGCGGCCCTACCAACAACGGCAGCCTCCGGCGGATCGACATCCGCCGGGGCGGCAAGCTCGTGGACAGCGTGGATGTCTACGACTACCTGACTCAGGGCATCAACCCCACGAACGTCCGGCTCCAGGCCGGCGACGTGGTGTTCGTCCCGGTGCATCGCGGATTCGCGCGGGTGGCGGGCAAGGTCAAGCGACCCGCGATCTACGAGCTGAAGGCCGACGAGACGCTGCACGACCTCATCGGCTACGCGGGGGGCTTCGACCCCACGGCCGCGCAGGCACGGGTGACGATCCATCGCGTGCTTCCGCCGGCCGGCCGCGGGCCGGGTGGCCGCGCGCGGGTCGTGATCGCGGTGGGCGCCGACCAGTTCATCAACGGCGAGGCGCCGGCGGTCCCGATGGCCCCCGGCGATTCGGTGACGGTCCACTCCGTGGCCGACCGGCTCCGAAGCTACGTCACCGTACGCGGAAGCGTCTGGGTCGAGGGCGAGGTCGGTCACAGCCCCGGCATGACGCTGAGCGACGCGATCCGGCTCGCGGGCGGGCCGAAGCCGGATGTGTATCTCGACCGCATCCTGGTCACCCGGGTGCGCGACGACTCCAGCATGATCCAGCTGCGCTCCGCCTTCCGGGACTCCACCGGTGCCGTCACCGACGACATCGAGCTGGAGGAGGAGGACGAGATCCGGGTCTTCTCCCGCTCCACCTTCCGGCCCGAGCGTTACGTGGCGGTGGTGGGCGGGGTGCGAAAGCCGGGGCGGGTTCCGTATCGCGAGGGGATGACGGTGAGGGACGCGGTGCTCCTCGCGGACGGGTTGACGCCCGACGCCTGGCTCAAGGAGGCCGAGATCGCGCGCCTGGCGAGCGATTCCGCGCCGGGGGCGCTGGCCACCACGATCCGCGTTCCACTCGATTCGTCCTATCTGTTCGGCCGCCGGCCCGGTGACAATTACGCGGGGCCGCCCGGACTTGCCGCCGCCCCGTCCGGGGCGCCCGATACCGAGCTCCAGCCGTACGACAACGTGCTCATCATGCGGCAGCCGGGGTGGGACCTCCAGCGGAGCGTGGCCATCACGGGCCAGGTGAAGTTCCCCGGCCGTTACTCGCTCCTCTCCAAGACCGACCGGGTCAGCGACATCATCGCCCGCGCGGGCGGGCTCACCCCGGAGGCATACCCGGAGGGCGTCCGGTTCTTCCGCTCGTACACCGGCGGCCGGCCGACGGGAGGCGACCCGCTCTCACCGGTCCTGGCGGAGCCGCGGCCCTATCTGACGGCCAACGGACGCCCGGCCCGGGGTCGCGACTCCGTGAGCCGGAGCGTGCCCGAGCGGGTCGGCATCGACCTGGCCCGCGTGCTGGACGAGCCCGGCTTCCGCGACAACATCGTGCTCATGGGCGGCGATTCGCTCGACATCCCGGAGTTCGACCCGGTGATCATGGTGCGCGGCTCGGTGAACTCGCCCGGCCCGGTGGCCTTCGAGCCCGGCAAGAACCTCGATTGGTACGTGGACCGGGCGGGCGGCTACACCCAGACGGGGGACCAGGGTCACGCCTACGTGACCCAGCCCAACGGCGAGCGTGAAGGGGTGAAGCGGAAGCCGATCTTCGCCGACAAGGTGCCCCGACCCAAGCCGGGGGCGGTGGTCTACGTGCCCGCGAAGATCGTACAGGAGGGCCCCAGCACGCTGCCCAGCCTGTTGGGGACGGTGGCGCAGGTGCTCGGCGTGCTGACGACGATCGTGGTGGTGGCGACCCGCTGAATCAGGCGGGGGCGATCTCCACGTCCACCTCGATCTCCAGCTCGCCGGCCTTGAACTGCGGGACCAGGCGCAGCAGCAGCGCCCGGAGCTGCTCGTCGGTCCAGCCGTGCTGCGCGCCGTCCACCAGCAGGTCCACCACGGTGCTGAGCCCGATCGGCAGCACGCCGTTCTTGGCGCGGAGCACCTTGGGATGGTCGGTCGGCAGCGCGCTCTCCGAGTCGAAGAACAGCTCCTCGTAGAGCTTCTCGCCCGGCCGGGTGCCGGTGAACCGAATCTCGATGTCCGAGCCGACCTCGAGCCCCGAGAGGCGGATGAGATCGGTGGCGAGATCGAGGATCCGCACCGGCTCGCCCATGTCGAGCACGAACACCTCCCCGCCCTTCCCGATCGCGCCCGCCTGCAGCACCAGCTGCACCGCCTCCGGGATCGTCATGAAGTAGCGGCGCATCTCGGGATGCGTCACCGTGACCGGCCCGCCGGTCTGGATCTGGCGGAGAAAGGTCGGGACCACGCTGCCCCGGCTGCCGAGCACGTTGCCGAAGCGCACCGCGACGAAGTTCCGTCCGGTGGTCTCCGCCACCCCCTGCACGATCTGCTCGGCCACGCGCTTGGTGGCGCCCATGACGTTGGTGGGGCGCACCGCCTTGTCGGTGGAGATGAGGACGAAGTGCTCCACGCCGTATTCCGCCGCCAGCTCCGCGACGTTCTTGGTGCCGAGCACGTTGTTGGTGATCGCCTCGGCGACGTTCTCCTCCATCAGCGGCACGTGCTTGTGGGCCGCGGCGTGGAACACGGCATAGGGCCGGTAGCGCTCGAAGATCCGCCGCATCCGCTCCCGGTCGCGCACGTCGCCGATGATCGGCACCGCCTCCAGGTGGGGGTACCGCTCGGTCAGCTCGGCCATCACGTCGAAGATCGAGTTCTCGCCGTGCCCCATCACCAGCACCTGGGCCGGCTCCAGCCGGGCCAGCTGGCGGCAGAGCTCGCTGCCGATCGAGCCGCCGGCGCCGGTCACCAGCACCGTCTCGCCGGTGGCGAGCACGCGCACCTGCTCGAGATCGGTCTGGATCGGCTCGCGGCGCAGGAGGTCCTGGATCTCCACCTCCCGGAGCGAGGCGACGGCCACCCGGCCGGAGATGATGTCGAAGATCCCCGGCACGGTCCGGGTCTGCACCCCGGCCTCCATCGCCGCCTTCACCACCTGCCGGACCACCGCGCCGGTGGCCCGGGGCATCGCGATGATGACCTCCTCCACGTCGTAGCGCAGCACCAGGTCCTTGATCTGCCCCAGCGAGCCGTGCACCGGCAGGTCGCAAAGCCGGTGGCCGTGCTTGTTCCGGTCGTCGTCCACGAAGCCGATGGGGTTGAGGCCGAGCTGCGGATGACTGAGCAGCTCCTTCACGATGATCTCGCCCGCCGCGCCGGCGCCCACGATGAGAACCCGCCGGGCGGTCTCCAGCTTGCGCCACTGGGTCCGCCGGCCCAGCAGCCGGATGCACAGCCTGGGAAGGGCGACCGCTCCGGCGCTGAGGCAGGCGTCGATGAACAGGACCGACAGCGGGACCCGATACGGCGTCAGACCGATTCCGGGGAGCAGCGCGGCACCGACGAGCGTCGAGAGGGATGCCGAGATGGCAGTGGCGACGAGGATGTGCTCCAGCTCGGCCACGCCGGCGAAGCGCCAAAGCCGCCGGTAGAGACCGACGTAATGCAGCACCCCGAGCTTCAGCGGAACGCTCACCGCGATGTACGCCAGGGCGGTGTAGAGATAGGCCTGGCCCCAGCCAAACCCTTCGAATCTCACCACAAAGGCCACCAGCGTGCAGAGCCCGAGCAGCACGGCGTCGAGCATGAACAGGTGGCGGTTCCGCAGGTGACGCGGCAAGTGGAGGGTCATGGTGATGTCAACGAATAGCGGAGCCCAAGGACTTGGTCAAGCTATTGCCAGATGGGGAGTTAGTTGACGTTTCAAGGCTCATTCGCAGTCCGGTGATAGGCGTTGGTGGGCGCGTCATTTCGCGACACTGGTGTCATCTCTTTGGCCTCGGTCTGATCTCCTGCCCCTGCCGTGCAAAATTTGCGGGTGCGTCTTGACGGCGCTGTGACGAAAACCCGCCCCTGACCGCCTGTATCTTACGGACCCACACTGCCATGTCTGCGTGACGCCGGCTTCGCGCAGAAGCCGATCCCACCTGCAAATCTTGGGACGCCTGCCATCGAAATCAGGCCCCTGAAATGGGCTAAGTGCAACCTCTATGCCCGGATGCGGGCTGTTTCGACGAGCAGGCGAGCGAGGGACGGGGGACGTGGGGACTGGCCGGGGGGCGAACGGGGGACTGGGAGGATTCTGGGGTGAGACGCTTGGGATCAGCCGGATCGGCGGATGGCCCTCCGCAGCGGCCGCCAGGGGTGGAGCAGGTCGTCCTTGCTGGACCGCCACAGCTCGGCCAGTTCGGCGTACTCCGCCGGCTCGTCCGACCGGGTACGGGCCAGGGCCTCGCGGGTGAGGGCGAGGATCGCCCCCAGGATCAGGCCGAGGATGAGCGACACCAGCCCCCATTTGAAGAGCCCCCGGCGGTCGGGACGCGCCGGCAGCTCGGGGCGCTCCACCACGGTGATCACCGGGGTGTCGCGGACTTCGTCGATCTTCGCCCGCTCGTACGACTCCGCGAGCACGGTGTAGAGCTGCTGTCGGAACTCGACCTCCCGCTGAAGGCGCTCGGCCTGAAACAGCAGCTCGGGGGAGTTCTGGTAGTCCCGGTTTCGCTGGAGGAATCGCTGCTGGCGATCCTCCGCCTCGCGCAGCTCCCCGCGCACCTCCTCCAGGCGACCCTCGGTGAAGCGCCGCTCCATCGCGGCCTGGGACTGGCGGGTGTGGAGATTGAACTCGTTGACCAGGTCCAGAACGCGCTGGTTGATCATGAGCGCGAGGGCGGGGTCGGTGGCCGTCGCCCGGAGCTCCACCACTCCGCTGGTCGGGTCAACGTTGGTCTCGAGGTTCTTCTCGAGGCTCGTCATCGCCTCCTCACGCCTCCGCGCCGGCGTCTCCCCCGATGACTCGTAGTGCTCCACCAGCGTGATGGGGCCGGTTCCGGGAATCATGAACGAGGTGTCCACTACCGCCCCGAGCACCTGGCGCGAGGTGATGAGGCTGGCGTAGAACTCCGGGCTCCGCCCCGGCTCCGTCATGGGCAGCGCGATGCCGATCTGCGCCGCGATGCCGCTGAAATTGGAGGTGGGGCTGTTGGACTGCGGGATGAACGAGGACTCGGTCGTGTACACCCGGGGCGACAGCAGGAGCTTCGCCGCCACGAGAAGCACGATGATCCCGGCGGTGCTCAGAACCAGCACGCGATGCCGCATGATGGCGGCGCCGACGCGGAGGAGCGAGACTCGCTCTTCTCCAGCGAGGGCTGGAGGCAGGGGACGACGGCTCGTCATTGGTTCCATGGTGTCAGGCCCCAAACATACCCGGTCATGAGTCGGCCTTCCACACCGGGCTTCGTCGCCCCACCAGCCAGTAGACGATGGCCAGCAGGAGGATTCCCACCCCTACCATGGCCGGCATCCGTGCCGGCCGGGTCCATCCGATCCAGACGAGTCCGGCCAGCACCGCGTTCAGGCCCATGATGGCCAGGGTGACCTGGCCGTGGGAGCATCCGGACTGCACCGCACGCTGATATGCGTGGGTCCGGTGCGCCCGGTACCACGGCTCGCCGCTCGCGATGCGCCGCGCGACCGTGATGGTCGCGTCCACGAAGAAGACGCCGAGCAGCAGGAGCCATCCGACGACCGGAAGCGCTCCCGTGTTCTCCGACATCACCGCCAACACGCTGAACATGAATCCCAGGAAGGCGGAGCCGACGTCTCCCAGGAAGATCCGGGCCGGCGGCCAGTTCCAGACGAGAAAGCCGGCGCTCGATCCGCCGATCAGCGCGCAGACCAGGGTCACCTCGGTACCCGGCGCAGCACCGAGCAGCAGCAGCGCGGCGAGCGATACGGCGACCGCCTCGGCGCCGGCCAGGCCGTCGATCCCGTCCATGAAGTTGTAGAAGTTGATCCCCCACATGATCCCGACCGTCCCCACGATCCAGCCGAGCGCGCCCAGCCGGATCGCCTCGCCACCCCAGTGAAGGTGGGGAAGGCCGCCCAGCCAGGCCAGCGCCCACACCGCCGCGCCGCACTGCACGGCGGCCTTGATCCCCGGCGCAGCGCCCCGGCGGTCGTCGATCCAGCCGATGACGGCGACAGCGGTGCCGCCGCCCACCAGGGCGAGCGCGGTCCGCCCGGCGACCCATCCGGCGAGCCAGCCGATGGTGATCCCGCCGAGAATCACGATCGCGACCGCGAGCCCGCCCCCTCGGGGCAACGGCCGCTCGTGCAGACTTCTCGGGTTCGGCATGTCCAGCACCGAGCGGTGGAGTGCGTACCGGCGCACCCACCCCGTGAGCGCCCAGGTGAGGAAGAGCGCGGTGCCTCCAACCCAGAGGAGCCTCACCCGGTTGCGAGCGCCGGCATCGGCTCCCGGGACACAGCCGCCTCCGGCTGGTCCGGCCGGAGCGAGAGAGCGATGGCGATCAGCACGTAGACCGGGAGGAAGTACCTCGGCGAGAAAATGGGGGAGAGCCCGAAGACCGCCGCGTACACCGCGGCGATGTAGATCGGATCCAGACCGAGCCGGATCCGTCGGCGCCACAAGGCGGTGAGCAGGAGGATCGCCGTGGCAAGCGAGTGGAAGACCAGGATGTCGTTGTTGAAGAAGTTGCTCATGTCCGTCACCTTGTCCGCCCGCGAGAGCGGGCCGATCATCTGATGCAGGGTCTTCGGCAGGAAGACCAGAAAGTAGCCGTAGTTGTTCTGCACCGATATGAAGGCCGAGTACAGCCCGCTCCCCTCGACGGCTTCCCGGGCCCCCAGCGCCGCCACCTGATCGAGTCGGCGGAAGGTGGCGAGATTCTGCACGTAGACGATCGAGATCGCGACCGTCAGGACAAGGAGCGAGAGGAGTCGCCGGCGCCGGAAGGGATTGAGGGGCGAGGCCATCCCCATGAAGACCAGCATGAAGAGCGTCATCTGCCAGCGCACCAGGAACGACGTGGCCAGCGCCACGGCGAGCTGCCACCGCCGCCCGCTGGCGTAGTATGCGGCGAAGAAGGCGATCGCGGCGACCGCCATGATCTCCTTGTTGATCGAGAGCAGGCTGCTGAACGTCAGCGGCGTGATCGTCAGGTAGAACAGCAGGCGCGGCCGGCTCACCGGAAAGGTCCGGACCACGATGGCGAACGCGGCCACGAGACACGCCACGTTGAACAGGTAGACCAGAAACCGGTTGCCGCCGAGAATGTTCAGCACCAGCACGGGGCCGAACAGGTTTACGCCGATCTGCACCAGGTCGAAGCTGAGCGGCATCGTGCGCGCCAACCGCTCGTAGGTCATGGTGTCGACGTAGAACTTGAACTGCATGTCGCCCCGGAGCACCGGCAGCGCCACCACCAGGAAGACCCCCAGCGACGTCAGGATGTAGAGCCAGAGCCGCCAGGTGGAGCGGAGAATCGTCATGGGATCGTTCCCGACAACAACCGCTGCATGACTCCCGGGGCCCTCGCCGGCACTTCCACCACCGCGCGCCGCCCTTCCTTCAGAAAATGGTGCAGCGCCGCCAGAATCTCCGGTGACGTCCGCGCGACCAGCAGCATGCCCGCCGCGGTCTCCGCCTCATAAAAGTCCGGCGCCTCGGCTCCGAAGGCGATCGACGGCACACCGTGCGCGGCCGCCTCGGTCACGACGGTGGACAGACCCGCGGACAGGTGACAGTCCATGTGGCGCAGGAGCCCGTGAAGCGGCACCTCGGTGGCGAATTCCATGAGCCCGAGGTCCACGCCGAGTGCGCCGAGCACGCGCCGGGCGTCCTTCATCCGGTCCGCCTGGTTCACCGGGTGCAGGCGAAACCAGTACCGCCAGCCCGCGGGCGAGTCGCGAACCGCCGCCGCGATCGCCTCGGGCACGATCTCGCCCTGAGAGCTGAGTGTCACCAGGATGTGCCGCTCCGACCCGGCGGCTCGCTTCCGCTCGTCGATCAGCCGCTCGGTGCGACGGCTCAGGTCGCCGCCGTCCGCCATCCACATCTCGCGCCAAGGGTCTCCTCCGTTGACGGCCACGTGATGTCCCGGCGCGCACACCGCCCAGCGGTTGATGGCCGCGGCGCTCTCCTCGTCCCAGCTCCAGAAGATCCGGGCACGAGTCTCCCACCCCCCCGGCGGAATGGCGAACCACGATCCGTAGCTGGGATGCAGATCGCCCTGCACCCCGTGCTGGACCTCGACCGAGGTGATGCCCAGCTCGCGGCAGGCGAGGCAGAAGGCCTGCTCCTGGAGGCCGGTGTTGGCCACGAATCCCAGCCGCGGCCGAGACCGGCGCAACCAGCCGGCGAACCGGTCGGCCAGACGGCGGAGATAGAGCATGTCGCGGCGAAGGCGGTCGAGATCCGCGTGGGCAAAGTGCAGTCCGGCGGCACGCACTCGCTGGAGAAACGACTCGTAGCCCTCGAGCGCGACCTTGTCCTCACCCAGCGGCAGCACCTGAGACGCCGCCCGGAGGGCGATCAGATGCGGCTGCACCAGGAACGACGGCGTGTGGCGGGGCACGTTGTAGTCGCCGTACGGGCTGGTTTCCCAGACCAGGGGCCGGGCGCCGAGGTGCTCGAGCAGCGCGACGTACGGCCCCGATCGAATGTCATAGCGCTTGCCTTCCAGCGAAGGCCGGCGACCGATCGAGCTGGCCAGGAACACCGCGTCCGCCCGCGCCCACGGCCGCCGGTTGGCACGGCGGTCGCGAACATACGCGGCGGCCCACCGCGCGAGACCCTGTCCAACGTTGATGCCGAGGCGCCGCCACCCGGCGGCGAGTGAATGTCCCGGTGAAACCGAGCGGAAGGTCGTGGCCGAAAGCGACAGGCGGACGAGCGGCCACGCGTGAATGCCCCGGATGGTCCAGGACGTGACCGGAAACTCGGCCTCCACGCCGCGGATCCACTCGACGAATTCCCGATGGGTCACCGTGGCCGCGTCCCCCGTAATCAGGACTCCGTTGAGCGAAATGTTCTCCAAGCCTTGAAGTAGCCGGCCACCGCCGCGATCTCCCTGCGCTCCAGCGCACCCAGCGCGATGAGCCCGATCGGGAATCCGAGCCAGAGGAGCACGCGGCCGGCGATCTGGAGCGGGGCGCCGGAAGATGGAAGCAGGTAGCCGGCAAGAAAGAGAACGAGAGCCAACCCGGCCATCAACCCTATCCGCCGATACTCGTAGGGGAACGGATGCAGCCGCTCCGCGCTCCGCCAGGTGAGGACCAGGAGGACGGCGTATGCCGCCAGCGTGGACCACGCCGCGGCGATGGCCCCGTGGCGGGGCACCAGCCAGAGATTGAGCCCGATGTTGACGATGCCCGCGGCGAGCGTCACCATCGGGATTACCCGGGTCTGCCGCCGCCAGAACAGCAGGTTCGTCGGCACGTAGTAGAGCCCGGCACAGACGTAGCCGCCTACCACCCAGGGCGTGATCCGGTAGGCCTGCCGGAATTCAGCACCGGCGATGAGCGTGATCGCGTGCTCCACCAGGAGCGCCCAGCCCAGGCCGATGAAGAGGAGCACCGCGGCGTAGTAGGTGACCAGGCGGGCCAGCTTCGGGTGCGACTTCTCGCCCTCGTTCTTCAAGGTGCCGAACAGGAACGGCACCCAGGCGGCGTTGAACGCGGCCGTCACCAGCCCCATCGCGGCTCCCAGCTGGTAGCCGAGCGAATAGACCCCTACGTCGTGCAGCGGCAGCAGCCGCGTCAGGATCGCGCGGTCCGACATCTCGAGCGCCCAGCCCGCCAGGGCGTGAGGCACCAGCGGCAGGCTGAATGCGAGCGCCGGCAGGAGGACGCCCATGCGGAATACCGGGCGGATCTGGCCGAGCGTGAGTGCCAGGTACGGGATGGCGGCGACTGCGGCACCGACGAGGGCGCCCTGGAGATAGCCCTCCGCACCGCCGCCCCGAACCACCAGCCATACGGTGACCCCGGTCGTGCCGACCGCGGTCCACAGCGTGAGGAATACGTAGGCGCGTGGCCGCTCCTCCGCCTGGAGCAGAACCAGGGGCGCGATGCCGAGCACGCCGAGAAATGCGGTCCAGACGGCGAGTCGCAGGTAGGGGTGGAACGGAACTTCGGGAAGAATGGCTGAAGCCAGCGGAGCGCCGATCCGATCGAGCAGCAGCGCCGAGATCGCCGCGAACGCGATCATCGCGATCCAGAGCGTGCCGACGCGCTCCTTCCGCTCCTCCACCGTCCCGCTCTCGTAGTATGTCCGGGAAATGGCCGCACGAAGTCCGAGCGGGTACAGCAGGCCGAGGACCAGGGTGCACGTCACGGTCAGAGCCACGACACCGTATTCGGCCGGACTGAGGAAGCGGGTGTAGACCGGGAGCAGCGCGAAGTTGAGCCCGCGCACCAGCACGCTTCCGAGCCCGTAGACGGCGGAGGCGCCGACGAGCCGCTTGAGGGCCGTCCGGACGCCGCTCAGCTCAGTCGCCGTATTTCCCGATGTATTCGTCGTGGATCCAGCGGTAGGTCCGCTCCATCCCGTCCCGCAGGCGGATCGACGGCTCCCAGCCCAGCTCCCGCTGGATCATGGTGTTGTCCGAGTTCCGGCCGTTGACGCCCTTGGGTGCGCGGAGGTTGTACGACCGCTTCAGCTTGATGCCGGCGATCTCCTCGACGATGCTGACCAATTGGTTCACGGTGACCAGCTCGCTGGAACCGAGGTTGATCGGCTCCAGGATCTCGCTGCCCGCGATCGCCAGCGTACCGTGGACGCAGTCGTCGATGTACATGAAGGAGCGAGTCTGCGAGCCGTCGCCCCAGATCTCGATGGTCGGCTCGCGCCGGTGCTTGGCCTGGATGACCTTGCGGCAGATCGCTGCCGGCGCCTTCTCCCTCCCGCCTTCCCAGGTTCCGTTCGGGCCATAGACGTTGTGGTACCGGGCCACCCGCGTGGCCAACCCGAAGTCCTCCCGGAAATGGCGGCACATCCGCTCGGAAAAGAGCTTCTCCCAGCCGTAGCCGTCCTCCGCCATCGCGGGGTACGCGTCGCTCTCCTTCAACGGGGCGACGTCGGGCGAGGTCTGCTTGTCCGCCGCGTAGACGCACGCCGAGGAGGAGTAGAAGAAGCGCGACACTCCCGCGGCCGATGCGGCGAGCAGCATGTGGGTGTTGGTGAGCACCGAGAGCATGCAGAGGGCCTTGTGGTGCTCGATGAACCCCATCCCGCCCATGTCGGCGGCCAGCTGGTACACCTGCTCCGCGCCGGTGCAGACCCGCTCGCACTCCTCCCGGCGCTTCAGATCGGCCACGACGTTCTCCACGTCGTCGAACACCTGGTACCACTCGCCGAGCGGCTTGATGTCCACCGCCCGGACCCGGCGGCCCTCGGTGCGAAGCCTGGCGACCAGGTGCCCGCCGATGAAGCCTCCGGCGCCGGCTACGACGATCGGACCATCAGACATGAGACTTCCCCTCGCTGCATGGAACCAGCGCGGCCGCGACCCTGGGGCCGGTTGGGCGGCGAAGTATCCTCCCCTCTTCGGCCGCCGTCAAGCCAACTCCTCTGCGCCACGCCGACGATACCACTCGGCGGTGATCCGAAGGCCCGCCGCCAGCGAGTACGAAGGCTCGAATCCTGTTACCCGTGCAAGCTTTGCGGCATCGACGGTGAGCGAGCCGAACAGCCGGGCCACCGCTGCGGAGCTCATCGGAACTTTCACCCAGGGGGCCAGGAAATCCCCGAAGGCGCCCGCGGCCCGGAACAGCGGGGCCGGCACGGGAACCAACCGGGCCGGGCGGCCGAGCGCCAGGGCGATGGCGCGGATGAGATCCGGGGTCGAGACATCGGCCGGGTCGCGCACGAAGAAGACTTCACCAGCGGCCGCGGGAGTCGCCAGCAGCCGCTCGATCGCGGTCACGACGTTGCCGGTGAACACCACGCTGCGGCGATTGCGCACCCCGCCCAGCGGAAGTGGAAGGCCGCGATCCACGGCGTCGAACAGCCGGAGCATGTTGGCCTTCATGCCGGGGCCGTACACCAGCGGCAGGCGGAGCACCGAGGCCGTGGTCGTCCCCGAAGAGGCCAGCTCCAGGACCATTCGCTCCGCCTCCAGCTTGCTGATACCGTAGGGATCGCTTGGCCGGGGCGGGGTTGCCTCGTTCAGCGGAGTGTCCGATTCCTCGGCGACCGCCTTCACCGTGCTGACGAGGATCAGGCGCCGGACCCCGGCGGCCTGGGCCTCCTCCATCAACACGCGAGCCCCCTCCACGTTGGTGCGGCGGTACTCCGCCAGCGGGTCGGCCGCCTCGTCGGACATCACGTGGACCCTGGCGGCGAGGTGGACGACGGCCCCGACGCCTTCCACCGCCCGCCGCATGACCGGACGGTCCAGCAAGTCGTCGCAACGAACTTGCTCGATGCCGGCGGGCCCGTCGCCGCTGCGGACCAGCCCCCGGACGGTGGCGCCACCGGCGAGCAGCGCCTCACACGTGTGATGCCCGAGAAATCCCGAGGCGCCGGTCACCAGGATGAGGTCGTCGCTCATGCCCGACTCACCCGCTCCCCACGCCGCGCTCCACCACGTCACAGAATCGTCCGCACAGCTCAACCTTGCCGAGCAGCGTGGACACGAGCGCCCTGGCCCGGGCACCCTTGGCCGCGAGCTCCGCCACCGGAGTGTCGGCGATACGGCGCAGCATCGCCTCGGCTCCATCCACGTCGCCGTGGGAGATTCGCCACCCGATGTCGTGATTGCGGATCATCTCGCCGACGTGGCTCTGCTCGGGGCCGAGGAGCAGAATCGGCCTCCCCACCGCGAGAGCACCGTAGACCTTGGAGGGGTGCACGATGCCGACCACCGCGTCGCCGACCGTGACCAGATGCACGTCGGCCGCGGAGAGCGAATACCTGAGCTGGTCGAGCGGCTGGTAGGGCAGCGAGCGAATCGTCGGCCCGACCGACACGTCCACTTCCGCCTTGCCGACGCCACCGCCGACGAAGAGGAACACCATGTCCGGCTTGTCGGTCAGGCGCTTCGCGGCCTGGAGCACGGTGGTGATCGGGTTGGACGGACCGTGGTTACCGCTGTACATCACCACGAGCTTGTCATCGAGGCCGTGACGGTGCCGGAAGGGATTGTCCTCGTGGCGGACTTCCTCGAGATGGTCCTCGTGCGGCCAGGGCGGGATGATGGTGAGCTTGGGGAGTACGTCCAGCTTGCGGTTGACTCGCTCCGCCATGAACCGGTCGAGGACGACGACGTCCGAGGCGCGGCGGAGCACGAGACGGTTGAGTCGGTCGAACACCCGGGCCATCAGCGACCGCGCGCGAACCATGCCCAGCGCGATCGATTGGTCGGGGTTGAGGTCCATCACCCAATACTTGATCGGCGCGCGGCGCAGCGCCCCGATCACGACCGCCGCCACCGACGCCATCGGCGGCGCGGTGCTCACGACGATGGCGTCGAGCGGCCGAAGGAAGAGGCTCCTCGCGATCGCCTGGATGGTGAAGGACACGCCGCCGAGCAGCCGCACGGCGATCGAGCGCTTGCCGAAGGACGTGAGCGGGATCCTGCGCACCTCGACCCCCCCGAGCGTCTCGCGCCGAGGATACCGAATGGACGGGTCGTCGTAGCCCCTGTCCGATGTCATGACCACGACGCGATGGCCCCGGCGGGCCAGCTCCTGGGCGGCATCGGCCATGTGCTGCCCCACCGCCGCCGGATCGGGCACGTACACCTGCGACAGGACGAGGAACGTGCGCTGCCTGGAAGGAGAGCTCAGCGAATCGCCCTCGCGAGTGGCCTCGCAGCCGAGGAATCCGCGGCGGGAACGGCTAGCTCCCGATAAATCCGAAGCAGGCGTCCGG
Source organism: uncultured Gemmatimonadales bacterium (assembly GCA_963826065.1). Classification (GTDB taxonomy): domain Bacteria; phylum Gemmatimonadota; class Gemmatimonadetes; order Gemmatimonadales; family GWC2-71-9; genus CAVVWJ01. The sequence goes on along the minus strand of CAWGVP010000005.1, from coordinate 451,946 downwards.
CGGCGACAGCCGGGTCGAACTGGGTGACGTATCGGGAGCGGGCGGCGTGGCCCATCCGGCGGCGAAGCGCGGGATCGTCGGCCAACCGCACGATCGCTTCCGCCAACCCGCGGGGATCCCGGGGAGGAACGATCAATCCGGTCACACCATCCTTCACCACGTCCTCCACGACATCCTTGAGCGCCACAACCGCCGGGATGCCATGCATGCCCGCCTCGAAAACCGCCCGCCCCGGCCCGTTGAGATGGCTGGGGAAGGCCAGGATATCCGACCGCAGCAGCACGTCCTCCACGCGATCTACCTGCCCGAGAAGCTTTACGGTGCCACCCAACTCATGCCTCTCGACCCACGCTCGGACGGCGGTCTCGACGTCCGGCGCAAAGCCGAGGAGATGCGCCAGCCGCCCGATGATCGAGCGGTGAAACGCGTCAGGCCGGCTGTTCGTGCCCGCGACCAGGAACTCGATGTCCCGACGGTCGCGAAGCAGCCGCGCAGCCTCGAGTAAGTCCCAGATGCCCTTGAACGTGAGGAGGCCGGTCAGATACGTCACCCGAACCACCGGTGATGAGGTCTCGCGGGACGGCGGCTCAGCAGGCGCCGGGTACGGGTTGTAGACGACCTCCACCCGCGGCATGCCGTGCAGCGACCGGCTCACGCTCTCGTCGATGGCGACCACGCGATCCACGTACCGTCGGGCGAGCTTGCTCGAGACTCGCCCGACCCAGCGGGTCTCCGCGTCCGCCACGCTCCGGGCGTGGAGCACCACCGGAATTCCGGCCTGCCGCGCGATCCACGCTGCGTGGAGCATGCCGCGATCGTTGAGATGCACGACATCGGGTCGAACCTCCGCGATGGCGCGCCGGATGACTCCGCCATATCGCGTGTGCCACCCCGTGCGGAGCAACTCCAACGTCCGGAGCCCGCGCAGGGGAATGCCTTCGGCGCTGTGGAACATCGAGATGCCGGGAATCGGGAGGACCCGGACCCCGATGGCCTTGAGCTGGGTAACGAGCGGACCCGGCGGACAAAGTGCCGTCGGCTCGACCGAGCCGGGTGGGAAGTGCTCGATCAGGTAGGCCAGACTACGGCCCGCCCCGCCTGGCGCCGCGGTGTGGAGGACATACAGCACGCGAAGCGGCCGCGAGTCGCCCGACGGCAAACCGCTCACGCCTCCCGCTTCTCCCCTGCGCGCGCCGCGGCGCGGATCGTTGCGATCACCCGATCCTGATCGGCATCGGTCAACCCGACCGAGCAGGGCAGGCTCAGCGCATCCCGATTGAGCCGCTCCGCGACCGGACAGTCCGCCCGCGGCACATCGCGCTGCGAGGGGGAGAGGTGCGCGGGCTGCCAGAGCGGCCGGCTCTGGATGCGCGCCTGTTCCAGCCGCCGCAGCAGCGCGCGGCTGCTCATGCCGAAGCGCCGCTCGTCCACCAGAGTGGTGTACATCCAGTAGGCGCTGGAGGCCCACGGCGCCTCGGCCATCGGCGACAACCCCGGCAGGTCCCCTAGGGCACCGGTATACCGCTCGGCGATGCGCCGCTTGGCCGCGATGTGATCGTCCAGCCGCTCCATCTGCGCGCAGCCGACGGCGGCCTGGAGATTGGTGAGCCGGTAGTTGTAGCCCACCGCACCGTGAACGAACTCGATCGGATCGTCCTTGGCCTGGGTGGTGAGATACCGGGCGCGGGTGCCCCAGTCCTCCCTATCCGTCACCAGCATCCCGCCGCCGCCCGAGGTGATCAGCTTGTTGCCGTTGAAGCTGAAGCAGGCGACGTCACCCAGGTGCCCCACTACCCGGTCCTTGTAGCGCGCGCCGAGGCTTTCGGTGGCGTCTTCGATGATCACGAGCCCGAACGCCTTGGCCAGCTCGAGCAGCGGATCGATGTCCACCGGGTGACCCAGGATGTGCACCGGCAGCAGCGCGCGCACCCGGCGGCCGGTGGCCCGGTTTCGGAGCTCGCCTCGCCGCCGCTCACAGGACCGCTCGAGAAACTCCGCGACCCGGCGGACGTCCATTTGCCAGTACTCCGGCTCCGCGTCGATGAACACGGGCCAGGCACCGGCGTAACGGACCGCGTTGACCGGCGCGATGAACGTGAGAGTCGAAATCAGGACCTCGTCGTCCCGCTCGACGCCGGCCACGAGCAGCGCCACGTGCAGAGCGGATGTGCCGTTCACGGCGGCGACCGCGAATCGGGTCCCGATGCGCTCCACGAAGCTCGCCTCGAAGCGATCCACGAACGGACCGACGGAGGAGACGAAGTTGGTCGCGACGCACTCGCTGAGGTAGCGCGCCTCGTTGCCCCCGAGGTGGGGGACGCAGAGCGGGATGTCCTTCATCGCAGCGCGCCCTGCCGGTCGAAGGCGTCGCGGTACCAGGTCAGGGTCCGGTCGAGCCCGTTCTCCAACGAGTACATGGGCTCGAACTCGGTCTCCCGACGCAGCCGTCCGATGTCGGGACAGCGGCGCTCGATGCCCGGACCGGCCGCCGCACGGGCATCGAGCGCCCCGCCGGGCCGTCCCGCCCAGGCGAGCACCTGGCGGGCAAGCTCCCCGATGGTCACCTCCGCCATGTCGTTCCCGATGTTGTACACCGCCGAGGGCACCTCGGGTGCCATGAGCCGGAGCGTGGCTTCGATGCCGTCGTCCACGTAGCAGAAGGCCCGCCGGTGCTCCACCGAGTAGACCACCAGCGGGTCCTGGCCCTCGTAGACCCGGCGGTACATCTCCGGAATGACGTGGGCCATGCCCATCCGCGGCCCGTAGACGTTGTGGTAGCGCGCGATGGTGTACGGCCGGCCCGCCGCCTCGCAGCCGTGCACCACCGCCATCTCGCCGAAGATCTTGGAGAGGGCGTACGAGGCGCGCCGGTTGTCCACCCGATCCACCGAGAGCGGAACGTCCTCCGGCGTGGGGATCGGGAGCGAGTGGAAGGTCATCGTCCAGGCGTAGGCCTCGCTGGTGGACGAGAAGAAGATCCGTCGCGCGCCACCCTCCAGGTACCAGTCGAGCACGTTGAGCAGGGTTCGCGCGTTCGTCGCCAGCACCCGGTGCGGCCGGTCGAGCACGTTCGCCACGCCGATGATCGCGGCCAGGTGGAACACGCCGTCGTAGCCGCCGCCGAGCTGGCGCAGCGCGGCACCATCGTTGAGGTCCGCCTCGATCAGCCGGACGTTCGGCCGCGCCAGGAGCTCGCTCAGCTCGGGGTCGAGCCGGCCGCGGGAGAGATCGTCCACCAGGTGGACCTCGTCTCCCTGGTCGGCCAGCCGCCGGGCGAGGTGATAGCCGATGAAGCCGGCGCCGCCGGTGAGCAGGTGTTTCATCGTTTGCGCTCGCGGTCGAGACGGCGCCAGTGGCCCTTCCCCACCCCGATCGTCCGGACCCCGGCGGCGCGCAGCTCCTCCGCCTTGGCATCGCTCACGATGTCCTGAGTATCGAGCACCACGGTGCCGGGCCGGCGAGCCAGCCGCCGGGGATCGAGCGTCAGATAGGCCTGATGCCGTACCGCGAGCACCACCGCATCCGCCCGGCCGATCGCCTCGTCCAGGGGCAGGTGGGCGACGTCCGGCTGCTCGGGCCAGTGTTGCACGTAGGGATCGTGGGCCACGACGGTGGCCCCCGCCTCGCGGAGCAGGTCGCAGAAGTCGGCGCTCGGCGAGTTGCGCGTGTCGGCGACGTCGCTGAGGTAAGAGATGCCGGCCAGCAGCACGGTGCGGCCCTCGAGAGGCATCGCCTCGGCCAGCAGCTCCAGCGAATGGCGCGGCATCGCGAAGTTGATCCCCATGGCGCCGATCGTGACGTCGAGCGAGACATCGGCGCCGAAGAGCTGACTGATGCCCCACTGCGCCAGATAGCCGTCCTTGGTGAGACAGTAGCCGCCGACTCCGAAGCCGGGTCTCATGATGTTGTCGTGGGTGCCTTTCCGTACCGCCACACCACGGATCACCTCGAAGAGATTGACGCCGATCGCCTCCGCCGCGCGGGTCCACTCATGAATGAAGGCGATATTGGCCGCGCGGTAGGAGTTCTCGAGGACCTTGGCGAGCTCGGAGGCGGTGGTGTCACCCAGCCGCTGCAAGGGATACTCGTCCACCGCGATGATGGTCGAGAGGAATGCCTCCGCGGCGTCTCCGGCCTCCGGTGTCGCCCCGGCGAAGCTCCGCCAGAATCGCTCGATGGAGCGCACGTAGTGTCGCCCCGGCATCACCCGCTCGTAGGAGTGTGCCACCAGCGGCTCGCCCGCGACGCCGCGCCGGGCGAGCTCCTCGCGCAGCGTCGGCACGACCAGCTGGGCGGTAGTACCGGGAGGCACCGTGGTCTCGACCAGCACGAGCGCGCCGGGCCGAAGCTGCCGGCCGATCGCACGGATCGCGGCGCGGAACGGCTCGATGTCCACGGCCACGCTGCCCGCCGACTCGAAATGCCGCTCGGCCACGTCGAGCTGCACGTCCACCACCACCACGTCGGCCAGCGCGTACGCCCGCTCGTCCGCGATCGCGGTGAGGTTGCGGCGCTCCCGCACGCCACGGTCCACGTAGTCCTGGATCGCCGGGTCCTCCGAGACGACCGGCGCCCGGCTTTCCAGCAGCGTCGCGACCTTCCAGTAGGCCGCGGCGGTCGGCAGGTCCACGCCGATCACGAAGTAGCGGGGCCGTCCGCTGTGGGAGGCGTTGGCGACGACCGCCGCCATCACGGCCCCGACGAAGCCGAGCCCCTGCACCACTACGATGCGCATGCCCTGGGCCCGGGCCTCGCGGGCGCGCTCCTCGAGCCGGGCGAACGCCTCGTCCCGTGCCTCGTCATCGGGAACCGGGAAGCTCGAGCCGTCGAACGCGACGGAGTCCACCTTCGGAGCGGGCGAGGGGGGCGCCTCGACTCTACGCATGCTGCTCCCCTCGCGCCCGCCGCAGCTCCTCGGGACGGCCCACGTCCAGCCATTCCTCCTCGACGAAGTGCGCGCCGACGCGCATGCCGCGGTCCAGGCAGTGCTGGAAGAGATCGGTGACGGGGAACTCGCGCCGCGGCGCCAGCCCGACTACCTCGGGCGAGAAGACGTAGATCCCGGCGTTGATCAGCATCTGCTCGGTCGGCTTTTCACGGAGCCCGACCAGGCAATTCCCCTGCACCTCCGCCACGCCGAACGGGACCTCCACTGAATGCGACCGGACGCCGAGCGTCGCGGCGAAGCCGCCCCGGTCGTGAAAGTCGAGCATCCGGCCCAGGTCGCACTGAGTGACCAGATCGCCGTTCAGCACCAGCAGTGGCATGGTGGGAGGGGGATCCAGCAGCGCGATGGGACCGCCGGTGCCGAGGGGCTCGGATTCACGGAGATACTCGATCTCACAACCGAAGCTGGAGCCGTCGCCGAAGTGCTCCTCGATCACATGCGCCAGATAGTTCACCGACAGGCTGAACCGCCGCAGCCCGCAGCTCATCAGGTGCAGCACCAGTCGCTCGAGGATGGGGCGGCCGGCCACCGGAACCATCGGCTTCGGCACTGTGGCCGTGATCGGGTGCAGCCGGGTGCCGAGGCCCCCGGCCAGGATCAGGGCCCGGTTCGGGCGCTGCACGGCGGAGATGAGCTCGCGCATGGTGTGCAGTCCGCACAGCCTGCCCTCCGCGTCGAGCACCGGGATCTGCTCGATCTGTCTCGCTCGCATGAGATCAAGCACCTCGGCCCGGCCCGCCTCCGCCGTGACGGACACGAAGTCGCGGCGCATCGCCCGGGACAGGGACTGGCTCTCCAGCGTCGCTCCCCCGAGTATCGCCCGCCGGACGTCGCCGTCGGTCAGCGTGCCGATCACCCGGCCCGCGTCGTCCCGCACGAAGATGATGGATTCCGCGCCGGCATCGATGGCCCGCAGCGCCTCGAGGACCGTCGCATCCGTTGGGATGGTGAGACGGAGCAGCCGGTCGTCCCGCCGGGGAATGGCGCTCATCGGGCGGGCACTCCAAGCACGCGGCGGCCCGACGCCACGTCGGCGACGACCACCGCTCCCATGCCGATCAAGGCCTCCGCTCCGATGGTGACGTGATCCCGCACCACCGCGCCCATGCCGATGTACGCGCCCTCGCCCACCCTGGTCCCGCCGCCCAGCACGGCCGCGGGTGCCGCATGGCTGAACGCGCCCAGCTCGACGTCATGCTCCACGATCGCTCCCGAGTTGACGACGCAATGCGCACCCAGGCGGGCGCCGGTCTGGATCACGGCGCCTGCCATGATCACGGCGCCGGACTCCACGGCAGCGGTGGACGAGACCCATGCCCGGGGATGGATGATCGTAGCCCACCCTTCCAGCGCGGGCGAGACACGCTCCACGATTTTGCGCCGTGCGGCCAGCGAGCCCAGCGCCGCGATGCCGATGATACCCCAGGCCCCGGGATGCCGGGGCAGCGCACCGTCGTCCCCCAGCCTCGGAACGCCCAGACGCCGGACGGTCTCATCGCATGGCTCGGGATCCACGAAGCCGACCAGCTCCATGCCGCCCATGGCGGCGGCCGCCTCGGCCACCACGCGAGCGTGCTCGCCCCCGCCGATCAGGATCAGTCGCGCCATGGGACCTCGCGGAACGTCTTGCGCGGCGGATGGGGGATCTTCCATTCGCGCAGCGCGGCGACGATTCGTGGCGCGGCAGGGCCCTCCGGGTACCCCCCCGGGGCGGCCGTGACTTCGCGGCCTTTCACCAGGGCAGCCTGGAGCGCCTCTGCCACCGCCCCGGCCCGCGCCGGGACGTCCGTCACTCCGCCGACCCTGAGCCGGCCCTTCTGGCGGTCGCCGACGTTCACCACGGGGACGCCGGCCACCGGAGCCTCGATGATCCCGCTGGACGAGTTCCCCAGCACGGCGTCGCCGAGCCGGAGAAGACCCCAGTAGCGGGTCTCGCCCAGGGTCTCGACCAGCACCACTCGCTGCCGTCCGGCGACCCAGCGCCCCCAGAAGTCGCGGATCGCCACGCCGCCCGCGTCGGCATTGGGCGCGGTGACGACGTAGGTGGCCGGCACCTCCGCCATCGCTCCTGCCACCGCCTCCAGCTCGTCCCTCGGCGATGCCCCCAGAGTGGTGGGGTGCAGCGTCACCAGCACCACGGGCGGATCAAGGGGGAGACCCAGGCTTTGCTCCAGCTCCGCCCTGCCCGGGAGATCGTCACGATAGCGGTTGTCCAGCCCGGGTGCGCCGACCACGATCACAGCGGCGGGATCCTCCCCCATCTGGACGACCCTGGCCGCATGGGCGGGGTGACTGACCAGATGGAGATGGCTCAGCTTGGTGAGTGCGTGCCGACAGGCGTTGTCGATCGCACCCTCCGACTCCTCCCCGCCGTGCAGGTGAACGATCGGTATCCCGGCTATGGTGGCCGCGACACCGGCGGCGAGCGTTTCGGTCCTGTCGCCCATCAGCACCAGCGCGTCGGGGCGGTCGGCGGCCAGCGCCCCGGCCACCGATTCTAGCGCCCGGGCGGCGTCCGCGGCCGGCGCTGGGGGCTCCGCCAGAAACTCTAATGTTCGATCCGGCGTGATACCGTCGCGCCGCAGCAGCTCGAGCGGCTCGCCGAAGCGCGGCTGGAGATGGGTGCCGCCCGCCCAGACCAGGGGCGTGAAATCCGATGCTTGTTTCAGCAGCAGGATCGTGCTGCGCAGGATCCCGTAGTCCTGCCGGCCGCTGGTGAGCACGGCGATCCGGCGCGCGCTAGGCAAGCTGGTCCTCCGACACCATCTCGCCCGCACCGATGCGGCGCCGCACGGCGCGGCCGATGAGCCGGTCCCGAGCGCCGGGGGCCACGCCGGTGCCCGGACGGAGTGCAATGAGGTCCTCCGCGGTTAGCACGTGACCCGGAGCCAGCTCGCGGGCGGCGTGCAGGCTCCTCCGCACCAGCTGTGCGTTGGCCGCTTCCGACGCGGCCGGAACCTTGAGGCCGGTGCCGCGCGACACCTCGATCACCCGGATCGAGTCCACCAGCTCGCGCAGCTCGCCGGGCTCCAATGAGGCGGCGTGATCGGGACCGGGCAGCGAACGGTCCATGGTGAAATGTTTCTCCAGCATCTCAGCCCCCGCCGCGGCAGCCGCGAGACTCACGGCCAGGCCGAGGGTGTGATCGCTCCATCCCACCGGGACCTGAAAGGCCCGCCGCATCGTGTCCATGCTGCGCAGGTTACAGTCGGCGGGGGCGGCGGGATAGTTACTGACGCAGTGGAGCAGCGCCACCCCGGGATCGCCGTGCGCCGCGATCGTGTCCAGTGCACTGCCGACCTCGACCAGCGTGCTCATGCCAGTGGAAACGAGGAGCGGCCTGCCTTTGGCGGCGAGATGGGCCAGGAATGGATGATTGGTGATCTCGCCGGAGGGCACCTTGAAGGCGGCCAGTCCCAGGCCTTCCAGGAAGTCGGCGCTGCCCTCGTCGAACGGGGTCGAGAGGAAGAGAAGCTCTCGATCCGCGGCGTGGCGGGCGAGGGCTCGGAATTCGGCGCGCGGCAGCACCAGGCGCCGCAGCATGTCGCGCTGGGATTCCCCGGCGCCGGTATTGGCGATCTGGTAGTCCGCCTTCCGGGCGCCCGCGGCGACCACGAGGTCGGGGTCGAAGGTCTGGAACTTGACCGCGCCGGCACCGGCGTCGGCGGCGAGATCCACCAGCCGGTGAGCCAGTGCGGGATCGCCGTTGTGATTGACGCCCGCCTCCGCGATGATGAAGCAGCGATGGCCTTGCCCGATGGCGCCCGATCCCACGGCGACGGGCGTGATGGGCTGCGCGGCAACCAGCGCCTCCGCGACGATCAGATCATGAGGATGATCGACGTCCACGGCGCGCTCCGTCGGCAACACTACCCCGCGCGTCACGCCCGGGACGATGAATGCCCCCGCGGATCGCAGCAGCTCGGCTGTCGTGACGTAGACGGCACCCGACGGGCGGTACGACGGAGCGTACTCCTGGCGCCGCTTCGGCGCGCCGCCGGGGCCGGCCCACTCCAGCGTGCCCGAAGGTCCCAGGCGGAGGCTCAGCTCCATCGGGTGAGATACGGCGGCGAGGGAGATGACGGAGGGCCGGTCGGCGGGGGCGAAGATCTGCCAGCACGCCGCGATGTCGGCGTCGGTGCGGAGGGGTGACGTGGGCTGGAGGAGCACGATCGCGTCGATCGGGCCGGCCCCGAGCCGGCCGAGCAGCGCAAGCGTGCTCTCGACCGTGGAGGTCGTGTCGCGGGCCAGCTCCGCGGGACGAAGCCAGGGCACCTCGGCGCCCCACGCCCGACCCTCCGCCGCGATGGCCTCCGAATCGGTGTCCACCACGACTCGGGCGTCGGTGAGCCCGGACCGGCGCAGGAAGGTGAGTCCCGCCCGCACGGCGCGGCCGACCAGGCTGATCCCGCCGACCGTCCTCAGGTTCTTGTCCGGGATACCCTTCGAGCCGCCGCGGGCGGGCACGATGCACACCACTCTCATGGGCCGCGCTCGTCCCGAGCCTCGAGGCGCGCCGCCGCGCGGGCCACCCGGCTAGTACTCCAGTGGCAGCGCCACCCGCCGACCATCCCGGGCCGAGAGATAGGTCGCGATCAGCAGCTCCAGCGAAATGAGACCTTCCCGGCCGTCCGTGTCGGGGGTCGCCTCGCCGCGGAGGGACTTGATGACGTTGTCGTAGTAGAGCGGATGGCCGAACCCGTAGACCGAGGTGGTTTCGTAGCTCGCCTTCTCGACCTGCTCGTCGTCCGGATCCCTGTCGGCGAACTCCCAATGGTCGATCCGGTTGACCGCCACGCCGCCGACCCGAACGGTCCCCTTCTCCCCGATGATCGTCATCGATCCCTCGAGGTTCTTGGGGTAGGTCAGCATGGTCACGTTCATGGAGCCCAGCGCGCCGGTCCGCCAGCGAATGCTCACGACGCCGGTGTCCTCGACCTGGATGTTCCGCGCGAGCGTCGCGGTATACGCCTGCACGCTCTCCACCGGGCCGATGAGCCAATCGAGCAGGTCCACGTAGTGACTCGCCTGGTTCATGAAGGCGCCGCCGTCGAACTCCCAGGTGCCCCGCCACGCCGCGCTGTCGTAGTAGGACTGCGGCCGGCTCCAGAAGACGTTGATATTCACCATGTAGATCTTGCCGAACCGCCGCTTCTCTATGGCACGTCGTACCAGCTGAAGGGTGGCATTCCGCCGGTTCTGCTTCACCACGAAGAGATGGACCCCCGCCAGGTCGCAGGCGTGGACCATCTGCTTGCCGTCCTGCCACCGGGTCGCCATCGGCTTTTCGGTCATCACGTGGCGGCCGGCCGCCGACACCTGGACCGCCTGGTCGGCGTGGATCCCGCTCGGTGTCGCGAGGATGACGATGTCGGCGTCGGTGCCGGCGAGCATCGATTCCAGGGTCTTGAACCCGGGGGCGCCGGTCCGGCCCACCGCTTTCTCGAGGGCGGCGGGATCGACGTCGCACACCCCGACCAGCTCCGCCCGCTCGGTGTGCTTCTCGAGGGCGTCGAAGTGGTTGGCCGAAATGCGCCCGCAGCCCGCGAGAGCGAAGCGGATCTTGCGGTCCTTGATGAACGGCTTGGTGATGAACATGGAGCGGTAAATCTACATGTGGCCGGGGGTTGGGGGTATGGCACGGCGCTGGAGATGAGCCCCGGCGCGCTCTCTGGCGCGGCGGCGGTGTTTTCGCTATCTTGTGAATAGTTTCACAAACTCGAGGAGAGCTTCATGGCCACTGCGACCCGACCGGTGTCCCCCCACGCTGCCTATCCCGCCGACGCCGTGAGCCGGCTCTTCGCGCCGCCGGAGAGCGAGGTCCCGGCGGTCAAGCTGCGCCGGCTCCTGCACGAGGCGCGGGACAAGGGTACCTACCTGCACACCGCGGGCGCGTACGACGCGTTCACGTCCGCCATCATGACCAAGCTCGGCTTCAAGGCGCTCTACGGCAGCGGGTGGCAGCTCGCCGCGACCAAGAGCATGTATCCGGACATCGGCATCTACCAGTCGCACCAGATGGTGGAGCTGGTCCTGGAGATGCGGAAGGGTATCGAAGGGGCCCGCAATACCTCGTGGTACGACAGCGAGGGGAAGGACCTGGTGCCGGCCCCGCCCGCCTTCGTGGACATGGAGGCCGGATTCGGCGGCCCCACTCAGACCTTCACCCTCGCGACCGAGCTGATCCGGGTTGGCGCGGCCGGTGTGCACCTCGAGAATCAGGACCCGTCGAATCGCACCTGCGGCCACATCGTGAACGTGGGCAAGCAGAAGCGGAACAAGGTCCTGGTCCCGCGCAAGGACTGGCTCGCCAAGCTCAAGGCCATCAAGGGTGCCGCGGTGGCCACCGGGGTGGACATCGTGATCATCGCGCGGACCGACTCGATCGACGGCGCCCTGCCCGACCAGGAACCGGGCGGCGTGAAGATGGCGATCGACGACGCGCTCGAGGCCGCGGAGCTGGGTGTGGACGTGATCTGGCCTGAGTTCAACAACACCGAGCTCGACCAGCCCCGGGAGTTCGCCGAGGGCGTGCGGAAGCACTTCCCCGATCAGATGCTGGGCTTCAACCTCTCGCCCTCGCTCTACTTCGGGAAGGCGAAGAAGGCCGGCACGCTCATTACCAACCAGCAGCTCGCCGACCTCGGCTTCATTCTGCAGTTCTCCACGCTCTTCAATTTCCGGACGGCGGGCATGGCGCTGGAGAAGGGGCTGCGGAAGTTCCTTCACAGCGGGATCGATGCGCTGGCCGATCTCCAGATCGAGGAGGACGCCCAGGATCCGCCGCCGATCACGAAGATGCACCAGAAGTTCGCCGGGATGAACCGCTGGCTGCTGCTGGAGCAGGTGCTGAGCGGGAAATAAGGGGGGCAGCGGGGGCAGCGGGGCGCAACGAGCATCGGAAGCGCAATCGAACATCGATAGGCGAAGGGTGTCATCCTGAGCGGAGCGAAGGAGCCATGACCCAGTCTATGGCTCCTTCGCTCCGCTCAGGATGACACCCTTCTCGTTGCTACGGCCCCGCTTACCCCGCCCTCCTCCCCATCTCCCCACCCGCCGGCCCTTCGACCACTTCGACACCCTCCCCCCGCAGGCGATCCACCTGCCACCGATCCAGCCGCACCACGACATCGAGCGCCGCGCCATCCTCCTGGCGAGAGAGAACCTCTCCGTCACGGTAGAGCGCCGCCAGGCGCGCGCCGTCAGACACCGGCAGCCGCACGCGCACCGTTGGGCGGCCCGCGCGCTCCATCTCCCGGAGCAGGGCCTTGAGCGGCTGGAGTCCGCTGGTCCGCATGGTGCTGACCGTAACGCCCCCGGGATACAGCTCGCGCACTCGTGCGGTGAAACCGACCGGGTCGGTGACGAGGTCCATCTTGTTGAACACCGGAATCAGGGGCCGGTCGGACAGCTCCAGCTCGGCCAGCACCCGCTCGACCACCCGCATCTGGCCTTCCCAGTCGGGATGGCTGGCATCCACCACGTGGACCAGGAGGTCCGCGCCGCGCGCCTCCTCCAGGGTGGCGCGGAAGCTCGCGACCAGGTGGTGCGGCAGTTTGCGAATGAACCCGACGGTGTCGGTGAGGCGGGCGCGCTGCCCTTCACCCAGGTCCACCTCGCGAGTAAGCGTGTCCAGCGTGGCGAACAGCCGGTCCTCGACGAAGATCTCGTGCTGCCCCGACAGAGCCCGCAGGATGCTCGACTTGCCCGCGTTGGTGTAACCCACCAGCGCTACGCCCAGCATCGGGTCCCGGCCGGCGCGCAGGTTCTCCCGGTGCTTCTCGACGTCCTTGAGCTTGGCCTTGAGACCCTGGATTCGCTGCCGGATGATGCGTCGGTCGGTCTCGAGCTGGGTCTCGCCCGGGCCGCGGAGTCCGATGCCGCCGCGGATACGGGAGAGGTGGGTCCACATGCGGGTGAGCCGGGGGAGCAGATACTCGAGCTGCGCCAGCTCCACCTGGAGCTTGGCCTCATGACTCCGCGCACGGGTGGAGAAGATGTCGAGGATCACCTCTGGCCGATCCATCACGCGGGCCTGGAGCGCGCGCTCCAGGTTCACTCCCTGCACCGGGCTCAGCTCCTCGTCGAAGATGACCAGTGAGGCGCCGGCCTCTGCCACCGTGCGCGCCACCTCCTCGACCTTGCCCTCGCCGATCAGGGTGGCGGGATTGGGGGAAGTGATCTGCTGCGACATGCGGCCGACCACTTCGGCGCCGGCGGTATCCACGAGGCGAGTGAGCTCTTCGAGGTGATCGGTGACGTGCCGGGCGTCGCCCGTTCCCTTCCGGGGTGCGGCGACCAGGATGGCGCGCTCGATCGGATCGCGGACTTCGATGGGTGCTTTACCGATGGATCGGAACTCCTCGCCCTCAGTTGGCGTTCGGGACCGACATCGCGCCGCCCAGGCGGATGAGCGGGGCGCTGCCCTCACGGGTGAAAGGGACGCTGTGCGCGCCCCACGGGGTCTGCAGCTTGATCTGGCCCTTCATCTGGTACGGAATCTCGCCGTGGCTCAGCACGCTCCGAAGCGCAGTACCGACTCCGGCCCACTCGAACCGAAGGGGAAGCGTCAGCGTAGCCTGACCGTTTCGCTCCACACTGAAATCCTCACCCGCCCTGACGTCGCCGACGTGAGTACCCTCCACGTCGAACCCCAGCTCCACCTCGGTGCCCCGGAGGTCGAAGGGATTGGGGTTGTCGAGCCCGACCACGAGGTCGAGGTTGCCACCCCTCACGCCCACGTCCCTGACGATGACACGCTCGAGCCGAACGTCCGGGTTCTTGAGCGTATTTCCCAGCCCGGCGCAGCCGCTGAGTCCGGCGGCCAGCCCGAGCAGCCCCACCGAGCACCTCAGCGCCATGCGCCCTCCCACCCGGCCGGAAAGATAAGCCCCCGTACGACGGCCGGAGTGGCTGCAAAGCCCGGGCCGGACCAGTCTGGAGAATGCGAACGGCTGGTAGGACGGGCCGTGCGGGAGGTCACAAGTGGCATTCCGAGCCGGGGGCATCCCGCGCTGGGTGTCATCCCGAGCGGAGCGAGGGATCGGCCGGACATGAGAGTGAGCATCGGAACCCGACTCACCCTCATGAGCCGTCCGATCCCTCGCTCCGCTCGGGATGACGTTCCGTATCCTTGACCACCCCTCCCTCCCCCTCCCGCTTCTTCCGTTCCCACCACTCCATCCGCTCCGCGACCCGCTTCTCGTACCCGAATCCGCCCGGCGTGTAGAACGCCGTGCCCCGCAGCTCGTCCGGCAGATACTCCTGCGGCAGGTACGCGTCCGGGGAATCGTGCGCGTATTGATACCCTTTCCCGTACCCCAACCCCTTCATCAGACCCGTCGGCGCATTGCGGATATGCATGGGGACCGGGGCCGCCGGAGTCTCCTGTGCCGCCGCCAGCGCCTCGCCCAGTGCCACCTTCGCGCTGTTCGACTTGGGCGCGGTCGCGAGGTAGATGGTCATCTCGGCCAGCGGCAGGTACCCCTCGGGCGGACCCAGCATATGGAACGCGTCCCGCGCAGCTACCGCCATCACCAGCGCGTTGGGATCGGCCAACCCGATGTCCTCCGCCGCCATGGCGATCGCCCGGCGGAACAGCGTCATCGGGTCCTCGCCTCCGTCCAGCATCCGCGCCATCCAGTAGAGCGCGCCCTGGGGATCGCTTCCCCGTAGCGACTTGTGATAGGCGGAAAGCAGGTTGTAGTGCTCTTCGCCCGACTTGTCGTACCGGGCGAAGCGCTTCTGCATCGCCTCGCGCGCCACCTCGGGGTCGATCGTGCCGCCCTCGCCCACATGCGCGGCCGCCGCCTCGATGACGGTGAGCGCGCGCCGCGCGTCCCCATCCGCCTCCATTGCGATGGACTCGATCGCGTCGGGCTCGACCCGCAGATCCACCCCGCCGAGCCCGCGCTCGCGATCCTCCAGCGCCCGCCGAATCAATCGGGCGACGTCCTCCGCCGTGAGCGGCTGGAGCACGAAGACCCGGGTGCGCGAGAGCAGCGCGCCGTTGATCTCGAAGCTGGGATTCTCGGTGGTGGCACCGATCAGGGTGATCGTGCCGTCCTCGGACGGCGGCAGGAGGCTGTCCTGCTGCGCCTTGTTCAGCCGGTGGATCTCGTCCACGAACAGGATGGTCTGCGACGCGCCCGAATCGAGCCGGGCCCGCGCCTCGCCCACGATCTCCCGAATCCGGGGCACACCCTCGGAGACGGCACTGAAGGGGACGAACACCCGCGCGGTGCTGCTGGCCACCAGATGGGCCAGCGTCGTCTTGCCGCTGCCCGGCGGCCCCCAGAAAATCATCGAGCCCGGCACTCCGCGCTCGATCGCCTCGCGCAGCGGCTTGCCCGGCGCCAGGAGGTGCTCCTGCCCGACGAACTCGTCCAGCGTCCTCGGCCGCATCCTGGCCGCGAGCGGCTGCCCTTCCCGCGTCGCCCTGAAGAGCGACTCGCCCTGCCCCGCACTGCGCTTCCTGGCCATGGCTCTTCCTCTCCGGCGGCTTACCGCATCCACATGTCGAGCAGCCGCTCCGTCAGGAAGAATCCCATTGCCCCCCCGAAGAACGCCAGGGCGCTGGGCCATCCGCGCTTGGCCTGGAACTCCGGCACCAGGTTCGAGGCGGCGACGTAGATCGTCACACCGGCCGACAGGGCGAGCCCGTGCCGCGCCAGCGGCGCCACCAGCTCGGTCAGCACGACCCCGAAGATCGTGGCCAGCCCGAGCACTGCCGCCGCGCCGAGTGCCCGCGCGCGACTCTCGCCGCCCGCCACCATGACGCTGGCGATCGTCACCCCCTCGGGCAGCTTGTGCAGCAACACGGCAAGGAAGAGCAGCACGCCGAGCTCGCCGGATACCAGGAAGCCGCTCGCGATCGCGACGCCGTCGAAGAAGGTGTGCAACGTGAGGCCGAGCAGCGCCGAGACCCCGGCGGACCGGCTCACCCGGTGGGTCTCCTCACCGAAGTGGAAGTGGGGAGTGAGGACGTGCTGGGCGAAGTGCACCGCCAGGTAGCCGAGGAGCACGTAGAGCGCGCCGTCGTTCCCGTCCCGCAGCACCTCCGGCAGCACGCCGAGCAACGCCACGGCGAGCATGAAGCCGGCGCCGAACGCGAGGCAGGCGTCGATGACCCGGAGCTCGCGACGAAGGCTCCGTACCACCGCGAGCGCGCCCGCCATGTTGCCCAGCGCGGCAGCCAGCGCGAAGCCGAGCGTGCTCACCGTCATCGCGCCGACCGCACGAGCGCCAGCAGCCGCTCCCTGGTGTTGGCGGACGGGTCTTCCAGCACGCGGTCGAGCAGCACTGCGAGCGTCTCACCGATCTGCTTGCCGCTCAGGCCGAGCTCCTCGAGGTCGCGCCCGGTCACCGCCAGGTCCCCCCGGGTGACGGGATCGCGGCGCTCGCGAATCGTGGCCACGGTCGCGCGCCAGGACGGCACGTCGCCCGAGCGCAGGCGACTCAGCTCGGCAAGATCGTCGGCGGCGCTTCCGACGACGGCCAGCCAGTGTCGCACGGCAGTCTCATCCTCGCCCGCGGGCTCCGCTGGTCCCGCCGCCAGCGCGACCGCGCGCGCGATCTCGGCATTGGAGCCGCGGAGCCGGCGCAGCAGACCGGCGGGATCGGAGGTGAGCAGCGCGGTGAGGAGGACGGGGTCGCGCGGGGGCGGAGCGATCGTCGCCGATGGGGCCGCACCGGAAGTCCGCAGCTCCGGCAGCCAGACCGCTGCCGCGCCCGACTCGTGCCACAGCCGCACCAGCGTTTCCAGCTCGCGAGCGGTGCGGAGGCCCTTGAACCACTCGTCCCGCACCCGCTCGGCCGAGAGCCGGCCGAGGCCGGGCGCCGCCTCGCGGGCGGCCCGCCAGGTGGCGGGATCGATGGTGAAGTCGAGCCGTGCGGCGAACCGGATCGCGCGAAGGATGCGGAGATAGTCCTCCCGGAAGCGCGCCTCGGCATCGCCGACCGCGCGGATCACGCGGGCCTGGAGGTCCCGCTGTCCGCCGTGCGGATCCCGCCATTCGGCGCGCAGCGGATGGTAGGCGATGGCGTTGATCGTGAAATCGCGTCGGGCCAGGTCCTCGTCGAGCGATGCGCCATACTCCACCACCGCGTGGCGCCCGTCGGTCTCCACGTCCCGCCGAAACGTGGTTACCTCGTGCATGACCCGCTTGCGGTCGATCACGCCGACCGTTCCGTGCTGGACGCCGATCGCCGCGGTCCGACGGAACAGCCGCTGCACCTCCTCCGGACGCGCGGAGGTGGCGAGGTCGAAATCGGAGTGCGGGTCGCCCAGCAGCGCGTCGCGCAGTGCGCCGCCCACGCACCACGCCTCGTAGCCGGCGCCCTCGAGCACCCGGGCGATCTCGAGCACCTCCTCGGGGACCGGTACCGGATCGGGCGGGCTCATGCGGAGCCGTACGGCACGCCGGCGGAGAGCGCGATGGCCAGCTCCATCCGGGCCTGGGAAGCGGTTCGCGGGCCGGCGGGGACGGCACCCATCGCGATTGTGCGCGCCCCGCCGCCGTCGAAGGCGTAGATCGGCGTCACCCTTCCCCGGGCGCAGCGGCTGGCGAGCACCACCGGTTTCCCCTCGTCCAGCCAGCGCCCGATGGCGGAGACGGCGCCCGGCGGCACGTTGCCGCTGCCGAACGCCTCGATCACCACGCCGACGTGAGACGGGCGCAGCAGATCGAGCACGGCGCCGTCGTCGCCCACGACCATGGGAACGTGGGCGACGCGGGCTTGGAGTGACGTCGGGCTGATCGGAGCGGCCGCGCTTGGCGGTGCCGACACGAACCTCAACACGCCGTCCTCCACCTCGCCGATCGGACTCGCGTGCGGGGCGGAGAACGCCTCGACATCGGTCGCGTGGGTCTTGACCGCGGTGGCGCCGGCGAACACCTGGCCCGCGAACGCGACCATCGCTCCGCGTCCCTGACTCGCGGGGCTCGCCGCCACCGTCACGGCGTCGCGCAGATTGCGCGGGCCGTCCCATTCGGTATCGCTGGACGTGCGCATCGCACCGGTCACCACGACGGGAATTCGTCGATCCAGGGTGCGATCGAGCAGGTAAGCGGTCTCCTCCAGGATGTCGGTCCCGTGCGTGATGACGATCCCGCTCACATCCCCCGATCCCGACAGGGCGCGGACCCGCTCCCGCAATGCCCAGAGCCGCTCGAGATCGAAGTGGCCGGCCGGCATGCGGGCCCAATCCTCGATCCGGAGCGGCGCGATCCGGTCGATGCCGGGCGCCAGTCGCACCAGGTCCTCGCCGCCGTGCGCCGGCACGTTGCCGCCTGCGGCCGCGTCCCGCTGCATGGAGATGGTGCCGCCGGTGAAGAGAATGTGGATCACCCGCACAGCACGCTCCCGCCGTTGACGTTCACCACCTCGCCCGTCACGTGGCTCGCGAGATCGCTGCAGAGAAAGAGAATCGGCCCGGCGATCTCCTCTGCCGACGGAATCCGACGGAGGGGGATGGTGCTCGCGATACGCTCCTTCTCGCTACCGCCGAACGCCGGCGCGGACATCTCGGTGTCCACCCAGCCGGGCGCGACGCAGTTGACCAGGATATCGGGGGCATACTCGATGGCGAGCGACTTGGTGAGCGCGATGATGGCGCCCTTGGTGGCCGCGTAGTCGGCGTGGCCGGCCTCGCCCCGCTGGCCGGCGGTGCTCGAGACCAGCACCACCTTGCCCCCGGGACCCATGACGCCGAGCGCCGCGCGGGTGGAGTAGAAGATGGCGTCGAGGTTGGCCGACATGGTCGCGCGCCAGCGCGGGAGCGGGAGGTTGCCGACCGGAACCGCCTCGGCGGGCCAGACACCGGCATTCGCCACGAAGATGTCGAGACGGCCGAACGCCTGGCCGACGCCCGCCGCCATCCGATCGGCCGCGGCGGGATCGCCCAGATCTCCTCCGATCAGAACCGCGCGGCGGCCGAGGGCCCTCACCTCTCCCGCGACGGCGTCGGCATCACCGACGCGGCTCCGGTAGCCGATGGCCACGTCGGCGCCCGCCCGGGCAAGCAGGATCGCGACCGCGCGCCCGATCCCCCGGCTGCCGCCGGTCACCAGCGCCGTCCTGCCGTCGAGGGCGATCATGCGTCGCGGGCCAGCTCCTCCTCTACCAGCTCGACGATGAGGTGCTCGAGCGCCAGGTGGATCACCTGGATGCGTCCGGTGTCGTCCGAGGGGACCACGATCGCGTGATCCACCTGGCTCGCGAGCGCCCCTCCGCCGCGGCCGAGAAACGCCGCCGTGGCCACGGACCCGCTCCGCGCCGCGCCGGCCGCCGCGAGGAGATTGGGACTCTCGCCGCTCGTGCTGTGGAGCACCAGCAGGTCGCCCGGGCGGCAGAGCGCCTCCACTTGCCGGGCGAACACCCGCTCGAAGCCGAGGTCGTTGGCGGCAGCGGTCAGGAGCGAGGAGTCCGTCGTGAGCGCGAGGGCCGCGAGCGGCCGGCGGTTGGCCGAGTAGCGGACGACGTATTCCGTCGCGATGTGCTGGGCGTCGGCGGCGCTCCCGCCGTTCCCGCAGAAGAAGAGTGTCCGCCCCGCCCGGAGCGTCGCGGCGTAGCGGACCGCGATCTCGGCGACCTTCCCGCTCAGGGCCGCGGTGTCACGCACCGACCGCGCCAGCGCCTCCAGTCCGGCCTCGATGGCGGCGGGCTTCACTCGCCCTCGAGCAGCTGGCGGATCCGCTGCATCCAGGTCCGCCTGATCTCCACCGGCGGCACCGCCACCAGGGGCTGATCGGCCAGGATGGCCCGGGGATTCGTCACCGTGAGCAGCTCCGCCTGCTGCGCGCCATCCTGCGCCTCCAGGAACTTTCGGCCGGTACCGATGAGCCGGTCGTCGCCGTGGTTGTCCGCCGCGAGAATGTCGGCCAGGCCGGCGGCTACGAGCGCCCGGGCCCGCTGCCCGCGCGACTGGGTGGAGAGCAACGTCGTCGCGTCCACCTGCATGCGCGCGCCGAGATCGCGCCACCGGGTCACGGCCTCGGGACTGCAGCAGGCGTAGCGCTCGGGATGGGCCAGCAGCGGCATCAGGCCGGCCTCCACCACCCGAGTGAGCGCGATGGTGACCGTGTCGTACGCCACCATTCTCGGAAACTCCACCAGCAGGTACCGGGTGCCGCCGAGCGTGAAGCGGCGCGCTCCGTCCTCGCGCACCGGCAGCGGCCGATCCAGCATCACCTCCGCGCCCCGGTGCAGCCGGGGCAGCGCCGGGGCCGCCGCCTGCAGGGCGGCGAACGCCTCGTCGTGCGACGCCGGCGGCACCGCGGCGAGCTGCCCCGCCCGCAGGTGGGGCGTGAGGCACACGTCGGTGATGCCATGGGCCGCCATCTCCGTCATCACGCTGACCGACTGCGCCACCGAGCGCGAGCCGTCGTCCACGGCGGGCAGGAGATGCGAGTGGAGGTCGATCACGCGGCGGGCGACACGTCGCGCAGCACGGCAGCGGCGAACTCGCCGAGTCGCTCGGGGGACGCCTGGGCCTGGGCGAGGAGGGCGAGCGTGACGAGCGCGTCCGCGGCGAGCAGGTCGAGCGCGACCGTGCGGTCTCCAGCGCGGGCCAGCACATGATCGAGTGCCCGGCTTCCCGCCGCGGCGAGCGCCGCCGGCAGGTCGGCATCGTCGCCGGCGCCGGCCAGGTAATGGCGCACCCGGCTCCTCAGCGCCTCCGGGGCGCGTGCGGTCTCCCGCTCGAGCCAGCCGGCTCCCGCCGTCAGGCGCCGTTCCCTTCAGCGCGCCCGCCCAGCCATGCGGAGACGAGGTCCCGGGTCGCCGCCCGGGCGGCGGGCAGCTTGGTCGCATCGCCCGCGCCGGCCGACGCGAAGTGCGGCCGCCCGCCTCCCTTGCCGCCGCTCAAAGCCGCGATCCGATTCACCAGCTCACCCGCGTTGCGCCCGGCCCGCACCAGATCGTCGGTGAGCGTGACGTGAATCCCGCCGCGGCCGCCCGTGCTGAAGAGCACGAGCACGCCGTTCTGCTTGCCCTCGCGGAACCGGTCGGAGATCCGTCCCACCTCGGCGCGGTCGTCGCTCGCGGTCTCGGCGATGGTGAGATCCACACCGTCCACCGTCGCCTCGTCACCGGTCATCGCCGCGGGTCCGCCGCTTCGGATCGCCTCCGCGAGCCGCGCCTCCAACCGCTGCCGCTCCTCCAGGAGCTGCTCCAGCTTCCGCATGACGTGCTCCGGCTGCGCCTTGAGCGTCTCGGCGACCTGCGCGAGCCGCTGTTCCTGATCCCGGAGTGCGCGCAAGGCCCCGGCTCCGGTCACCGCCTCGATGCGGCGCACGCCGGCGGCGACGCCGGTCTGGCCGCTGAACCGGAACGGCCCGACCTGCCCGGTGGTGCGCACGTGAGTCCCGCCACACAGCTCGATCGACGGCCCCATCCGGACCACTCGCACCATGTCGCCGTATTTCTCGGAGAAGAAGGCCATCGCTCCCAGCGCCAGCGCGTCGGGATACGGCATCTCGCGGGTGGTGACCACGTCGTTGGCGAGCACCAGGTCGTTGATCTCGTCCTCGATGCCGCGAAGGGTCGCGGCGTCGAGCGGGCCGTGATGGGAGAAGTCGAACCGCAGCCGCTCCGGCTGGACCAGCGAGCCCTGCTGGCGCACGTGACCCCCGAGCCGCTTGCGCAGCACGTAGTGCACCAGATGGGTGGCGCTGTGGTTGCGCTCGATGTCCCGGCGGCGCGGCGCGTCCACCGATGCGTGCAGCGCGGTGGGCTCGAAGCTCTCGGCGAACTCGCCGGCGACCACGGTGCCCTTCGGATCCTTGCGGACCGCGCTCACCTCGAGCGACCACCCGTCGCCGCGCACGGCGCCGATGTCGCTCACCTGCCCGCCGGACTCGGCGTAGAAGGGGTTTTCCTTCAGCACCAGCTCGACCTGGGGCCCCTCCTGCCGGAAGGCCAGGATGTCGGTGTCCGCATCGGTGGTCTCGTAGCCCACGAACTTCTGTTTGCCCCGCTTGACCGAGCGCCACTTCCCGCCCTTGCCGGTGTGGACCGCCGGTCCCGTGCCCGGCTTTCCGCTCGTCCGGCCGGCTTTCGCGGCGCCTCCCCGCGCGGCGCGGGAGCGCTCGCGCTGCTCCTCGAGCGCGCGCTCGAATCCGGCCAGCTCGACTCCGACGCCTCGCTCGCCAGCGATGATCTGGGTGAGATCGATGGGGAATCCGAAGGTGTCGTAGAGCTTGAACGCGTCCTCGCCGGAGATGGTGCGCGCTCCCGAGGCGAAGATTTCCTCCAGCCGGCCCAACCCGCCCTCGATGGTCTCGAGGAAGCGTCGTTCCTCGGTCTCGGTGACCTCGTGGATGAAGCCGGCTTTGGCGGTCAGCTCGGGATAGAACTCGCCCATCTGCCCCACCACTATGTCGGTGAGTGGCGCGAGGGTCGGCTCCCGGCGGCCCAGCAGCCAGGCGTGGCGCACCGCCCGCCGCAGGATCCGGCGCAGCACGTAGCCGCGGCCATCGTTGCTCGGATACACCCCATCCGCCAGCAGAAAGCTCACCGCGCGCGCGTGGTCCGCCAGCACCCGGTACGACGCCCGGTTCTCCGCGCTCCGGTCGTAGGGCGTGCCCACCAGCTCGCCCACCCGCTCGATGAGCGGCAGGAAGACGTCGGTATGGAAGTTGTCGTCCTCCCCCTGCATCACCGCCGCGATCCGCTCCAGTCCGGCGCCGGTGTCGACCGACGGCTTCGGCAGCGGCGTGAGCGTGCCGTCCGCCGACCGGTCGAACTGCATGAACACGAGGTTCCAGATTTCCAGGAACCGGCCTTCCTCAGCGAGCCGCTCGAACGCCGCTTGGGGGATGATGTCGTCGGCGGACGGGCGGACGGGCGGACGGGCGGACGGCTCCGCGGCGGGCGTGGCAGCTTGCTCCGCGCCCCCTTCCGCCTGTCCGCCCGTCCGCCCGTCCGCCCACGCCAGATCCACATAGATCTCGGTACAGGGCCCGCACGGCCCCGTGTCGCCCATCTGCCAGAAGTTGTCCTTGTCGCCCAGGCCGTAGATCCAGTGGTCCGGCAGACCGGAGATCTCGCGCCAGTGAAGGCGCGCCTCGTCGTCGGTGTGATGGACGGTGACGCGCAGTCGCTCCGCGGGAATGCCGAGATAGTCGGGGCTGGTGACGAACTCCCAGGCGTAGGCGATCGCGTCGCGCTTGAAATAGTCGCCGAAGGAGAAGTTCCCCAGCATCTCGAAGAAGGTGTGGTGCCGCCGGGTATGGCCCACCTGCTCGAGATCGTTGTGCTTGCCGCCGGCCCGGACGCACTTCTGGCAGGTGGTCGCGCGGGCGTAGTCCCGCCGCTCCTGGCCCAGGAAGGTGCGCTTGAACTGCACCATGCCCGCGTTGGTGAAGAGGAGGGTGGGATCGTCGGCCGGTACCAACGACGAAGAAGGCACCTCGCGGTGCCCCTTGGCGACGAAGAAATCGAGGAAGAGACGACGGATCCGGGCCGACTGCATGGGGGGAGAATATAAGCGAGGGAAGCCGCTCGCTAGGCGAGCAGCTTCCCCACCATTTCCGACACCTCGCGCCCGCTGAACCCCCGTCTGGCCAGGTAGGCGAGCACTCTTCGTCGCCGGACATGCCTCGGCAGATCGCGCAGCTGCGCGGCGCGCTTGTGGGCGAGCGCGAGCGGGATGTCCCCATTGCCCTCGGCTTCGCGTGCGTGGCTCGCGACCGCGCGATCGATGATGCCGCGCTCGACACCCATTGCCATCAGGTCGCGGGTGAGTCGCAGCGGGCCCCGGCCCCGGGCAGACCGGGTCTCGACGTAGTTGGCGGCGAAGGCGGCATCGTCGATCAGCCCCTGCCCGGCCGCGCGCTCGAGCGCCGCCTCGACGGCCTCGGGTGTGTGACCCTTGCGCAGCAGCCGCCGCCCCAGATCCGTCCGGGCGAACGAGCGACGCTCGATGCAGCGCAGCACTGTCCGGTAGGCCGCCTCGACCTGGGCCTCGGCATCGAGCAGGGCCCGCAGCGCATCGTCCAGCTCCCGGCCGACACGAAGCTCGGCCCTGCGCACCACGTCGGGCGACACGGCGGCGAACCGCGCTCCATCCACCTCGATCCGCACCGAGCCGATCCCACCGGGCTCGGGCACCAGCGCCGTGATCCGGCTCCGGCGCTCCTGCCCGGCCGCCCCGCTGCCCCGCTGCCCCGCTGCGATCACTCTTCGCCCGCCTCCGTGCCCACCGGCCGCACGCCGAGCAGCTCCTTCACCTTGCCTTCGATCTCGGTCAGGAGCGGGGGATTGTCGCGCAGGAAGAGCTTGGCGTTTTCCCGTCCCTGGCCGATCCGCTGATCGTTGTAGGAGTACCAGGCACCCGACTTCTGGATGATGTTGGCCTCGGAGGCGAGGTCCACCAGCAGCGAGGTGTGGCTGATGCCCTCGTCGAACATGATGTCGAACTCCGCCTGCCGGAACGGCGGCGCGACCTTGTTCTTGACCACCTTGACCCGCACGTGGTTGCCGACCACCACCTCCCGCTCCTTCACCGGGCCGATCCGGCGGATGTCGAGCCGGAGGGAGGCGTAGAACTTGAGCGCCTTGCCTCCGGTGGTGGTCTCGGGGTTGCCGAACATCACGCCGATCTTCTCGCGCAGCTGATTGATGAAGACCACCGAGGTGTTGGACCGGTTGATGGCGCCGGCCAGCTTCCGGAGCGCCTGGCTCATGAGCCTGGCCTGTACACCCACGCTGGAATCGCCCATCTCCCCCTCGATTTCGGCCTTCGGCACCAGCGCGGCGACCGAGTCGATGACGACGAGATCCACCGCGCCGGAGCGGACCAGGATGTCCACGATCTCCAGTGCCTGCTCGCCGGTGTCCGGCTGCGAGACCAGCAGGTCCTCGACGTTGACGCCGAGCTTCTTGGCGTACTCGATGTCGAGCGCGTGCTCGGCGTCCACGTAGGCGGCGACTCCGCCCATCCGCTGGACGTTGGCCGCGAGATGCAGCGTGAGAGTGGTCTTGCCCGAGGACTCCGGGCCGTAGATCTCGGTGATCCGGCCGCGGGGGACGCCGCCGATGCCGGTGGCCGCGTCGAGGTTGATGGCGCCGGTGGGAATGGCGGGCACCTTGACCCGGGCCGACTCCGCGCCCATCCGCATGATGGACCCCTTGCCGAGCTGCTTCTCGATCTGGGAGATGGCCAATCCGAGAGCCTTCCGGCGGTCGGCTTCCAGCCGGGTTTCTTCAGGGGGCATGTGTTCCTCTGGGAGGTAGTGACTGATTTTGCTACACAATGATAGCTGGACCCCAAGCTAATACCGAATACCTGCCGAAGCAATAGAGAAAAGTGGATGATTTTGAGTCACTGGTTATCCCGAGCGGAGCGAGGGATCGGCTGGCTCATGAGAGTGAGGCTCAAGCCTCCGAAGCTCACTCGCATGCCCGGGCCGATCCCTCGCTCCGCTCGGGATGACCCTAGCGTGTGACATGCGCTCCGTATCTAGCACGCGCTCCATCCCATCCTCCAGGCGTCCTCCACATGCTCGATCTCGTACTTGCCCCCACCCATATCCCGGACCGCCAGCACATCGAAACGGTACGTGTCTCCCGCGCGCCCATGCCGGAGCCGCCACAGCATGGCCACCTTGCCCAGCTTGTGGCGCTTGAGTGCGCTGACGGATTCGACCGCCCCTCCACAGGCGTCCGAGCGGCGGGTCTTGACCTCCACGAACGCCACGAGATGCCCTCGACGGACGACGAGATCGAGATCGTGCCGGCCCAGGCGGAAGCGGTGCGCCTCCACGTTCCAGCCGCACGAGGTGAGGTAGGCGATGGCTGCACGCTCTCCCGCGAGTCCTCGGCGCTGACGCTGGTCGGCCCACCGGGTGATCGGAACGAAGCTTCGGCGGGATCGCATGGGACGAGGATATCGGCAGCCCGGTGCCGGCGGCGCACCGAATCCGCGCGCTCGCGGACGAAATTCCGGGGACCGGCAGGCCGCCGAGCGGAAGCTGCATTAGACTTTCTCGGTCCCTTTCTCGAGGCCGTCATCCTTCTCTCCGACCTGGCCAGCGCCATTGCCCAGCCGCTGCACGGGCCGGACGTCGAGGTGACCGGCATTGCCGTGGACTCCCGCCAGGTCCGGCCGGGCGATCTCTTCGTGGCCCAGCGGGGCGCCCGGAGCGATGGCCTGGCCTTCGTTCCGGAGGCCAGGGCCAGGGGCGCGGTCGCCGCCTGTTCGGCGGTGCCGGTGACCGACCTCCCCACCATTGTCGTCGCCGATCCGCGGGGCGCCGTCCCACGCCTTGCCGCCACCCTCTACCGCCACCCGGCCCGCGAGCTTCGGCTCGTCGGTATCACCGGCACCCTCGGCAAGACATCGACCGCGCTCCTGGTTCAGTCGGCACTCGCGGCCGGCGGAGCACGGGTCGGCGTGATCGGATCCCTGGGTGTGCGAGTGCAGGGCCGGGTGGCCGACACCGGCATGACCACACCCGATGCCCCCGCGATCCACCGCGCCCTCCGGCGCATGGTGGACTCGGGAGTTACCACCGCCGTACTCGAGGTGACTTCGCACGGCATCGTGCTCCGACGCGTGGCGGGCCTGACCTTCGCACTGGGTGCGCTCACCAACCTCGTGCCCGACGAGCATCTCGATTTCCACGGCACCAGCGAGCATTACCTCCGCACCAAGGCCCGGTTCTTCGACATGCTGGAGGACGGCGCCCCGCTGGTGGTGAACCACGACGACCGGACCGTCCGCCGGGTGGTGGCCGATGCGGGTGTCGCGGCTCGGCGACCGATCGTTACGGTCTCGGCCCAGGGTGATCCGGACGCCGCCGCTGCCGTGACCGGGCTCCGCTGCGACGCAGCCGGCTCGGCCTTCGCGCTGGAGATCCGGTCACCCCTTCCCCGGATGGATGGGGGAATCCTGGCGCCCGTCGCGATCCCCCTGGTGCTGCCGGTGCTCGGCGTCCACCAGGTCGCCAACGCCGCGCTCGCGGCGGTCGTCACCCTCCTTGCGGGCGGCACGCCGACCGGCGTCACCGAGTCGGCCGCCGAGCTGGCGCCGATTCGGCGGCGAATGGAGACGGTGCGGCAGGCGTCGCCCATCGTGCTCGACGACACCGTGGGGAACCCGCGCGCCCTGGAACAGGTGTTCGAGAGCATCCGGCCGATCCCGCATCGAGGCCTCCGCATCGCCTTCGGGATTCGCGGCTCGCGCGGCGCGGAGATCAACCGCCGGCTCGCCGGCGTGCTGGCGCGGCTGGTGCGGGAGGTGAGCCCACCGGCATTGCTGGTCGTCACGGCGAGCGAGGACACGGCTGGAGCGCGCGATCGGGTGAAGCCGGACGAGCGGGACGCGGTGCTCGGCGTCCTGCGCGAGCAGGGAGTGGCGTTCGAGTATCAGCCCACGCTAGCGGGGGCGATGGGTCGGACGGTGGGCGGGAGCTCGGACGGTGATCTGGTGTTGTTGCTGGGCGCGCAGGGAATGGATCGGGCCGCGGATATGGCGAGGTCGCTGCTCGAAAGTGGCTGACCTCCGCGGCTACGGCCGGAGCCCCCGCTTCCGCGCCACCCACGCGTCGTACACGTTGAACGCCTTCATCTGCTCCGCGAGGTCGCTGTTCCGGACCAGCGAGTCCACCTGCCGGGCCGTCTGTCGCGGCAGCGCGAAGTCCAGCGTGGCGAATCCCCAGGTCGCGGACGCGGCCACGGCGGCGTTGAGCCGGAGCTGGGCGAGGTCGGCCCGTCCGAACTCGTCCGATCGCGCGTGGTAGTTGGGGCCGTAGTTGGCCGACTCCTGATTCGCCACCAGATTGGGCACCCCGGCCATCATGAAGTCGTAATTGTCGGTGCCGACGATGGGAACGTTGACGTGGCTGAACGGCCCGAGGCCTTGCACCGGCGCCAGCGCGCGCTCCAGCACCGGGACCAGGTCGCCTCGCCCGCCGGTGAAGAACCCGGTGATCCGTCCGGTGCCGATGTCGTAGGACGAGGCCATCACGTGGCGGTCGAGCTCCGCGGCGTGGGTCAGCGTGTACCCGTACGAGCCGTTGAGGTTCTGCTCCTCGCCGTTCCAGAGCGCAAACCGGATGGTGCGGGCCGGCCGGAGCCCCAGCCGGCGGATCTGCCGGGCGATATCGATGACCATCGCCACGTTGGCGCCGTTGTCGAGCGCGCCGGTGCCGAGGTCCCACGAGTCGAGGTGCGCGCCGATCACCACGAACTCCTCGGGCCTGCTGCCGCCGCGGATCTCGCCGACGACGTTGTGGGTCTGGTACGCCGGCCCCGAGTGGATGTCGAGCATCGCGGTGAGCGTGAGGGGGCGACCGCCCCGCAGCAGCCGGAAGGCGCGTGCGGCCGCGTCCCGCTCCATCATCATCATCGGGTGGCGGTTGGCCCACCCGAGCGCGGCGTTGTGCCGGGCGAGCGCATTGCCGGGACGGGAGGACATGTAGACCAGGCCTGCCGCGCCGGCCGCGATGGCTCGGCGCTCAATATGACCGGCCTCGGTGTACTCTCGGAAGAGCCCGTCGAGATCCGTCAGCTCGTCGGTCTCGATCAGCACGAACGCGCCCGTGGCCCGGTCCCGCAGCCCGGCGAAGTCGGATTCCGTGCCCTTGCCGCCGTCGACCAGCGGCGCGGTGAGGCCGGCCGCTGGCGTCGCGGTGGAGAAAGGGAGTGCCGCTACCCGCGCGTCGAAGGTCACGCCCTTGCCCTTCACCACCGCTCGGGCGGAGCGCTCCAGCCAGAGTCCCGGCATCTGGAACGGCTCTTTCCTGGCCTCGACGCCCGCGTCGCGGAAGCGCCCAAGCGCCCATTCCAAGGCGCGCAGGTTCGCGGGCGAGCCGGTCGGCCGGCCGCCGATCTGGTCGGTCAGGGTCTGGAGATCACGGATGATGGGGGTGTCGCTCAGCATGGCGCCGACCAGGCGATCCGCGGCGTCGGATTGGGCGGGGGCGGACCCGGGGAGGGCGCAGAGCATGAGGCCGAAAGCGATGTGCCTCGTCATGACGACCCTCACTTACAGTACTCGTCCAGCTGATCGAACCCCACCAGCACCTCCCGCGGCTTGCTCCCGTCCGGCGGCCCCAGGATCCCCGAGTAGTGCAGCTGGTCGATGATCCGCGCGGCGCGCCCGTAACCGATCCTCAGCCGGCGCTGGAGCAGCGACGTCGAGCCCCCCTGGTTCTGGATGCACGCCTCGGCCGCCTCCCGGAACAGCGCATCGCGCTCGCCTTCCTTCGCCTCCCCACCTCCTTCGCCCTCGCCTTCTTGGGTGCGGACCAACTCGAAGATGTCGGGCTCCTGCGGCGTCGGAAGCGCGGCGGACCTGAACCACTCCATTATTCGCTCCGTCTCCTCGGTGCTGATGTAGGCGCCTTGGAGCCGCATCGGCTCGCTCTTGCCCGGAGGGAGGAACAGCATGTCGCCGTTCCCCAGAAGTGCCTCCGCGCCATTCTGGTCGAGGATGGTGCGGCTGTCCACCTTGGACGCGACTCGGAACGCGATCCGGCTTGGGAAGTTCGCCTTGATGAGCCCCGTAATGACGTTCACCGAGGGGCGCTGGGTGGCTAGGATGAGGTGAATGCCGATGGCCCGGGCCTTCTGCGCCAGGCGGGCGAGCGGGGTCTCCACCTCTCCCTGGACTGTCATCATGAGATCGGCCAGCTCGTCGATGATGATGACGATGAATGGAAGAATTCCCTCGGAGTAGGTCTCCTCGGGCGGAGACTCGGGCGGTGTATCCGATGGCTCCGCGCTGATGGTGACCAGGGTGGGCTTGGGCCGAGGTGGGTTTCGCAGCGGTTTGCCTTCGTCGACCTTTCGGTTGAAGTCTGACAGGTTACGGGCTCCGTTGGCCTGGAGCAGTTCGTAACGCCGTTGCATCTCGAATTCCGCCCACTTGAGCGCGGTCGCCGCGTCATGATTGTTGGTCACCACCTTGCGACGGAGGTGCGGCAACGCGTCGTACATCGAGAGCTCGACCATTTTTGGATCGATCATGAGTAGTCGCAGCTTCTCGGGGGTGTGGCGGTAGATCAGACTGGTGATGATGGTGTTGATAGTGACCGACTTGCCCGTCCCCGTCGTCCCCGCGATGAGGAGGTGCGGCATCTTGGCGAGATCGGCTACCACGGGCTTGCCCTCGAGGTCGCGGCCTAGCGCAATGGGGAGTGCCGCCGGCAGGCTCCTCCATTCGTCCGGATCGATGAGTTCTCCCAGCGTCACGATCCGCGCGATCGGGTTGGGGATCTCTACCCCGACCGCGCCCTTACCAGGGATCGGGGCGACCCGTACCGAGGGCACCCGCATGGCGATGGCTAGGTCGTCGGACAACCCCACAATACGGCCGGCTTTGACACCCGGCGCTGGTATCACCTCGAACTGGGTCACGACGGGACCGGTGGTTCGTCCGCCGGGGCGACCGTCCACCTTGAAGGTCTTGAGCGTCTCGATAAGCGACTGGCCCAGGCGGTCAAGCTCCTTCTGGCCCGCGGTGGAGTCCCCTTCCTGGCTCGGAACTGTAAGCAACTGCGGAGGAAGACCAGGTCTTGGGTCGATCACCGCCACCCGGTCGCCCGGGATATCCCTTCTCTCCTTCTTCTTGAGCGTCCGGACTAGCCGGGGCGCGATCGGAGTTACAACCGGCGATTCCGGCTCGGGCCCGTTCGCCCCAGGCAACTCCGGCATCGCCAGCTTGCGTCGCTTGGGCTGGTCCCCTACCGCTTCGTGCCCGCTTTCGCCCCTGTCTCCCTGCCATGCATGATCCCGCTCGAAGCGTTGCAGCGGATGCCACGCGAAGGTCGCCAGCGTGAGCGCGGATAGCGCCAGGAAGCCGAGCAGCACCGCGCCGGCCACGCCGATCTTTCCCGAGATAGTCTCCGCGAGAAAACCTGGCACCAATCCGACGCTGCGCGCCGCCAGCCCGCGCTGGCCCACCTCCATGTCGAGCTCGGCAGGCGTGATCTGTGTAAGCACTCCGACCACATAGGGCACCAGTATGCTCAGCCCGACGATGAGCACCGCCGAGCGCTTCATGTCCAGCCCGCCGAGCCGGTCAAAGCCGGCCAGAGCGAGACCGATGCCGAGCAGGGGAATGCCGAGCGCGCCCGCGCCCAGCAGCTGCCACAGCGCGTATCCGATGTACCCGCCGACCGGCCCCGTGATCTGCACTGGCAAGAGCGTGAGCCCGACGAAGAGCCCGACCACCAGCGCCGTCAGGGCGCCGAGGCGGCGTCTTCGGCCGCCATCTCCCATCGGCGTCGCCTTGGAAGGCCCGGTCATACCGGCACCGCGGCGAGCGTCACGCGGCGCTCCTGGAAGCTGGGCAGCACGGGATACGCATCGAGTCGTGCGGCGGCCTTCACATCCTCACCGAACCCGAGCCGGATCAGCTCGCGACCCGCGCGGCTCCGGCTGAGCGGCCGCTCCCATTTCTCCCCGTAGCGCCGCACCAGGTCGAGGCTCGCGAGGGCCGCATCGTTGCACCACCGCCTGCCTCGGGGCCCGCCGAGCGTGGCGGCAACGAGGCGGCCGGCGGCGTAGGCGTCGTCGAGGGAGAACGCCCCGCCCCGCCCGGCGCAGACGACCAGGATGCCACCCTCCCGCTCGAGCGCCTCGCGGGCCCGCTCCGCGGCGAGCGACAGGTTGCCGGCGCAGACCGGGTGCACCGCCTCAGCGCCCTGGCAGGCCAGCAGCGCCTTGGTGCCGTTGGTCGTGGTGACGACGATGGTCTTACCGCGGACCGCGGCCTCGGTCATCTCCAGCGGGCTGTTTCCCAGTGGAAATCCCTCGATCCGTAGGCAGTTGCGCTCGCCCGCGAGGAGCACGTCGTCGCTCCCGATCGTCTGGCCCAGGCGCAGCGCTTCCTCGGGGGAGGAGACCGGAAGCATCGCCTTCGCGCCGCTGCTCATCGCCGCGCACATCGTGGTGGTGGCCCGGAGGATATCGATCACGAAGACCGTCCGGCCCTGGACCTCGGTGAGCGTCAGGCCGGCCGGGGTGAAGAGCACGTCCAGTTTCATGCGTCGGGACGAAGGAGGTGCGACTCCCGTTCGAGGAACCGGGTGTCCACCTTCCCGGCGATGAAGTCCGGGTGGCGGATGACCCGGGCGAGGAACGGAATGGTGGTGGTGACACCCTCGAGAATGAAGCTGTCGAGCGCCTGCCCCATGCGGGTGAGCGCCTCTTCCCGGTCGTTGCCCCGCACGATCACCTTGGCCAGCAGCGAATCGTAGTATGGCGGCACCGTATACCCGGCGTACACATGGGTGTCCACCCGCACGCCGGGTCCGCCGGGCGGGTGATACGCGGTGATCTGGCCCGGACTCGGCTGGAACCCGCGGTACGGATCCTCGGCGTTGATCCGGCATTCGATGGCGTGACCCCGAAGCCGCCTGCCGTCGCCCTGGAAGCTGATCGGCTCGCCGGCCGCCACCCGGATCTGCTCCTTCACGATGTCGAAGCTGGTGACCATCTCCGTCACCGGATGCTCCACCTGGATCCGGGTGTTCATCTCCATGAAGTAGAAGCTGCCGTCGGTGTCGAGCAGAAACTCGACCGTGCCCGCCCCCATGTAGCCGATATTGGAGGCGAGCGCCACGGCCGCGCGGCCCATCCGGTCGCGCAGGTCCGCGTCGAGCGCGGGGCTTGGGCTTTCCTCGATCAGCTTCTGGTGCCGGCGCTGCACCGAACAGTCGCGCTCGCCGAGATGGACCACACGGCCCATGCAGTCGCCGATCACCTGGATCTCCACGTGCCGTGGCTGCTGGAGGTACTTCTCGACGTAGACCGATCCGTTCCCGAACGCGGCGAGCGCCTCGTTCTGCGCCAGCCCGAAGGACTGCACGAACTGGTCGGCGTCGAGCGCGATCCGCATCCCCTTGCCGCCGCCGCCGGCGGTGGCCTTGATGATCACCGGGAAGCCGACGCTCTCGGCGAACGCCAGCGCCTCCTCCGGATCCTCGATCGTTCCCGGGGAACCCGGGACGGTCGGCACGCCGGCCTCCTGCGCCAGCCGGCGCGCCGTGGCCTTGTCGCCCATCTGGCGGATCTGCTCGCCGGTGGGCCCGATGAAGGTGATGTTGGACGCCCGGCAGGTGTCCGCGAACTCGGCGTTCTCCGCCAGGAAGCCGTAACCCGGGTGGATCGCGTCGGCGCCGGTGATCTCCGCGGCGGCGATGATGTTGGGGATCCGCAGATAGGATTGGCGGCTGGGAGGCGGACCGATGCACACGTCGTCGTCCGCGAACCGGACGTGGAGCGACTCGCGGTCGGCCTCGCTGTAGACGGCCACCGTCTGCACACCCAGCTCACGGCACGCCCGGATG
This sequence comes from uncultured Gemmatimonadales bacterium, assembly GCA_963826065.1. Classification (GTDB taxonomy): domain Bacteria; phylum Gemmatimonadota; class Gemmatimonadetes; order Gemmatimonadales; family GWC2-71-9; genus CAVVWJ01. Next base: position 418,697 of record CAWGVP010000005.1, on the reverse strand, counting down.
ACCCGCAGGGCGATCTCGCCGCGATTGGCGATGAGGACCTTCTTGAACATCAAGGCGTCAGGTCGAGCGACCGCGCGACCCCCGAGTCCCCGGTGATCTCGGAGAACTTCCGGTCGGACGCCGAGTCCACCCCGGACACCCGGAGCGCGAACTCGCTCGGGTTCGACGAGTAGAAGAGGGCGCTCTCATACGAGATCATGCCCTCCTTGAACCATTTCATCAGCGACTGGTCGAACGACTGCATGCCGTAGGAGACCGTGCCCTCGGCAATCAAATCGGGAATGTTGAGCGCCTTCTCGATGTCCCGCATGTTGTCGGCCACGGCGGCGGTGTTGATGAGCACCTCGCAGCCCGGCACCCGGCCACGCCCGTCCGCCCGGGGCACCAGGCGCAGCGAGATCACGCCCTGGAGCGCGGTGGCGAGGAGCATCCGGATCTCCTGGTGCTGGTGCGGCGGGTAGAACGAGATGATCCGGTTGAGCGTCTGGGTGGCGTCGGTGGTGTGGAGCGTGGAGAAGACCAGGTGACCGGTGTCGGCGGCCTTGAGCGCGGTGTCGAGCGTCTCCATGTCGCGGATTTCGCCGATCAGAATGACGTCCGGGTCCTGCCGCAGGACGTGCCGCAGCGCGGAGCCGAACGACAGGGTGTCGCTCCCGACTTCGCGCTGGGAGATGTTCGACATCACGTCCCGGTGGAGGAACTCGATCGGGTCCTCGATGGTGATCACGTTGACCCGGCGGTGCTGGTTCACGTGATTGATCATCGCGGCGAGCGCGGTGGACTTGCCCGACCCGGTGATCCCGGTGACGAGCACCAGGCCGCGGGGCTTGAGCGCGATCTCCTCCAGCACCGGAGGGAGGTGCAGCTCCCGGATGGTCTTCACCTCGTACGGAATGGCGCGGAAGGCAAACGCCAGCGTGCCCCGCTGCTGGTAGATGTTGGTGCGGAACCGGCCCACACCCGGGACCCCGATGGCGAAGTCGGCCTCCTTCTTCTCGGCGAACTCCTTCACCTGCCGGGGGGTCATGACCTGCTCCGCCAGCGCCTTCAGATCCTCCGGCTTGAGCGGCGGCACGTCGAGACTCAGGAGCTCCCCGTTGACCCGCACCGTCGGCGGCCGGCCGACCTTGAGCAGCAGGTCCGAGGCGTTGCGCTGCACCATCTGGCCGATGGTGTTCTTGAAATTGAATGAGCCCGGCGCCGAAGAGCCGGTGACCGTGGTCTCAGCCATTGGGGTCGACTCGGAAGAGGACCTGGCCGAACTCCACCGGCTGCGCGTCCTCCACGCACACCTCGCGGATCACACCGGTGATCTCGGCCTCGATCTCGTTCATGATCTTCATCGCTTCGATGATGCACACCGTCTGCCCTGACGTCACCCGGCTCCCCACCTTCACATAGGGGTCCGCTCCCGGCTCGGGCGCCTTGTACCACGTGCCCACCATGGGCGACTTGATTTCCTTGAGCGCCGGAGCGGGCGCCGGGCGGGCCGCCTCCCGGGGCTCCGGCTCCGCCGCGGCGGGTGCAGGCAGCGCCAGGGCCGGCGCGTACACCGGTCCCGAGGAGGTGCGGGTGATGACCACTCCGGTGCCGAACCAGCCCTTGATCTCGATCGAGCCGATCTCGGGCGATTCCCGCAGCAGCTGCGCGAGATTCTTGACGTCCTTGAGCTCAATCGACCGGATACCCGGCACGTTCTGCAGCAGCTCGGCGAGCTGCTTCATCTCCTGTGGTGTCATACCCCCTTCGGCCTTGCGGCGGCGTGGCGCGCGTTCCGGGTCACGTGAGCCTCCTCGAGCGTCCGGCTTCATGGCACCCGGCCGGGCGTCGCCGGGATCGGTGGCGACCGGTGGGGACGGGGCCTGCAAGGCCCGGGAATCGGGTGTGATGATGGCATCGTGAGAATCGGGACCAACCGGACTACACCAGCTCCACGAGCTCGGTTCGCCCGTCGGAGAGCAGCTCCGGCCCGTCCGCGCCCAGGAACAAGTCGTCTTCCAGCCGGACGCCGCCCCAGCCTGGAAAATAGACGCCCGGCTCGACCGTGACTACCGCGCCCTGGGGAACGGGCGCCTCGGAGGTCGGCGCAAGCCGGGGCGCTTCGTGCACCTCGAGTCCGAGGCCGTGCCCCAGCGAGTGGCCGAACGCCTCGCCGAATCCCCGCGCCGCGATCACCTCGCGGGCCAGCGCATCGCCCTCCCGGCCCGTCATTCCCGGCCGCAGGTGCTCCAATGCCCGGCCCTGGGCGCACCGGACCAGGTCGTACATGGCCGCCTGGCGCTGGTCGGCCCGGGCGCCCACCACGACGGTTCGGGTGAGGTCGGCGCAATATCCGTCCACCTGGGCGCCGAAATCGAGCAGGAGCCATTCTCCGCGCTCCACCGTGCGCGCGCTGGTGCGCGCGTGGGGCAGCGCCGAGCGAGGGCCCGACGCGACGATCGTGGGGAACGGGTGCCACTCGCTTCCCCGGCGGCGCAGCGCCGACTCCAGCGCCGCGCCGATTTCCCGCTCGCTCTGTCCCACCGCGATGGTCGGCAGCACCTCGGCGAACGCCTCCTGCGCCAGCTCGGCGGCCGCGCGGACGGCCGCCACCTCCTCGGGGGACTTCACAGTCCGAAGCCGCTCGACCAGATCCGACGCGGGCATCACCCGGCTTCGGGTCAGCCCGGCCACCCGCTCGGCGTCCTTGACGGTGATCGACTGCGCCTCGATGCCGATCGTGCCTTGCGGCAGTCCGGAGAGCACCCGGGCGAGCCGGTCCCAGACACTCTTCTGGTCCACCTCCACCGTCGCGGCGTCGCCTGCCTCGGCCGGCGCCTGGGTCGCGTACCGGAAATCGGTAACCAGTACCGTCGCCTGCGCGTGCACCAGGAGCAGGGCGGCGGATCCGCTGAAGCCGGTGAGGTAGCGGACGTTGGGCAGGTGGGTGACGAGGAGGCCGTCGAGACCCTCGCCTGCCAGCGCCGTCCGGAGCGCGCCCTGCCGCTCGGCGCGGCGGTCAGCCGGCACGGAGGCGACCCACCAGCGCCTGGAGCGCCAGCAGGTAGCTCTGGGCTCCGAATCCGGTGATCAGCCCGAGGGCGAGGTCGGCGATGACCGAGTGCCGCCGCTCGGGCTCGCGCGCGAAGATGTTCGAGAGATGGAGCTCGACGAACGGAACCCGGACCGCGAGCACCGCATCCCGGAGGGCGAGACTCGAATGGGTCAGCGAGGCGGCGTTGACCAGGGCGCCGTCCACCCGGCCGCGCAGACCCTGCACCGCGTCCACCAGCGCGCCCTCATGGTTGGTCTGAAACCATTCGATCTCGGCGCCGTGCGTCCGCGCGGCGCCGCGCACCATGTCCTCGATCTCGGCCAGGGTGGTACGACCGTAGAGTTCCGGCTCCCGCTGCCCCAGCAGGTTCAGGTTGGGGCCGTTGAGCACCGCGATGAGCATTCAGCGCTTCAGGTTCTGAAGCCAGGTGTGGAACTGGTCGAGGTCGTCGTTCTTGGAATCCGCCGCGCGCGGCGTGCGGGCCGCGGATGAGCCGCTCGGGGAACCGAAGAAGTCGTCGAAAGAGACCGCGCCCGAGGCCGGACTGGGCGCCGGCATGGCGGGCGGCGTGGCCGATGTCTCCTCGCCGAACACCGAGCTGAGAGAGAGCGCGTCCGCCGCGGGACGTGTGGGTGCGCCGGAGCTGGTGCCGGCGGAGGCAGCGGGACGGACCGCCGGTGCCGCCGCCTGGGCGGGAGGCCGCGCGGCGAGGATCGCCTTGAAGACCTGCGCGATCGGTCGCCCGCCGGTTTCCGTGGCCCCGTACGAGCGCCGGGGAGCCGTCTGCGCCTGGGCGGCGAGCGGCTCGGGGACCGGGACGGGCTCCGGAGTGGGGATGGGCTCGGGAGCGGGGGCGGGCTCCGGAGCGACAACCGGCTCCTGCGCTGACGGTGACTCAGTTTCCGCGACGAGCGGTTCCGGCTCCGAGGCGAATCTCCAGCGGTAAGGCTCCGCGACCTCAGGCTCCGCAACCTCGGGCTCCGCAACCTCGGGCTCCGCGATCTCGGGCTCCTTCGCCGCCGGCGGCGGAACCAGGGCATCCTCCTCGAACGGCGCCCGCTCGCTCCGCGTTCCCCGGGCAAAGAGTTCCTCAGACGCGTCGGGCATCTGGAACTCACTGCCCCCGGCGCTCTGAAGGATGATGTCTTCGCTGGTCTCGACCCGGAACTCGTCGGCTTGTTCCGCGATCTCCACCTCGCGCCCCACCAGACCGTCGATGGGCTCGACAGTGTCGTCCATCCGGAGCGATTCCTCCAGGATCGGCTCCTCGAGGAGCGACTCCTCCAGAATCGGTTCCGGCAGGCTCGGTTCCTCCGGCCGGACCGGCTCCTCCGGCCGCAAGCCTCCCGGCTCGTCGGCGAGAGCACCCAGAGCGGACGGCTCAAGATCTTCCATTCCCATCGGCGGAGCGGCCTGGCCCTGCCCCGATTGGGAGACCCAGCCCACCGCGGGCTCGGCAACCGGCGGCTCGAAGGGGGCCGGCGGCGCGCGTTCGGCGACCGCGGCGGCCCCGGACTCGCCCGGCACGTCAACCGGCGCATCGAGCACCGCCGACGGCTCGGTGGAGGTGGCGACCTCCGCCTGCCTCCGGGCGATCTCGACACGCTGGAGCTGTTCCCGGGCCTCGTCGTTGCTGCGGTCCACGGTCAACAGGGTGTGCAGCCACCGCTCGGCATCGTCGAACTTGACCAGCCGCTCGCTGATGTCGGCCAGCGCCTTCAGCGCGATCACGTTCTCGCCGTCGAGGGCCAGCACGTGAAGGAACGCCGATTCCGCCGCGTGCACATCGCCGAGATCCATGTGGCACCGGCCCAGGACGATGCTCGCGGGGATGTAGTCGGGATGGATCTTCAGGCCGGACCCGAGCAGGTCGAGGGCGCGCTGGACCTCGCCGTTTTTCCGATGGACCTCGGCGAGCGGAGCGAAGGTGAGTCCCTGAGGGTTCTCGGCGTATCGGCGCTCGAGCTTCTCGATCTCGCTAAGTGCCATCCAAATCCCGGTTTGTCGAGTGGTGATTCGGGGTCGGGGGACGCTGCCATGAGTCGCTGCGGGGAGTAAGGTGACAGTAGCGAGCCGCCCCCCCGCTGTCAACTGCTAAGCGGCGCCGTGCCTTGAGCTTCAGTGTCCTCGCCCTTAGACTTCCTGCTCCTTTCCAACCCCCAGGTCTGGAGCACCGAGCGCCACCCTATGATGCAAGCATTCCGCAACAGCGCGAAGTTGGCGGGCGCCATCTTTGCAATACTCATGCTGGTCTTCATGCTCACCAGCGTGGACTGGTCGGGTCTGACCATGTCCACGACGGTCGGCAAGATCAATGGCGAGAGCATCGACGCCCGGACCTACCAGACTTTCGTCCAGCAGACCATCGACAGCCGCCAGCGCGACATGCCCGCGTCGCTCACGCTGGAAGAGCGGAACCAGATCGAGGACCAGGTCTGGGAGCAGCTGATCGAGACCCAGATGCTGGAGGACGAGTACGATCGCCGCGGCATCACGGTCACCACGGACGAGATCGTCCAGGCCATTCGGAACTCTCCCCCGGCCGACTTCCGGAACGTCCCCGAGTTCCAGACCGACAGCCAGTTCGATATCGCCAAGTACCAGCGCTGGCTCAACTCCAGCGTGGGTGCGCAGTACCTCCCCGCGCTCGAGGCTCAGTATCGCGACCAGATCCGGCGCTCCAAGCTGCTGCGCGTGGTGGCGGCGGATATCTACCTGTCCGACGCGGCCCTCTGGGAGCAATACAAGGACGAGAACGAGAAGGTGACGGTGGCGCTCACTGCCATCGTGCCGCGGAACATCATCCCCGACTCCGCCGTAAAGCTGACCGATGGCGAGCTGACCGCCTACTACCGCTCGCACCAGAAGGAGTTCGAGCGTCCCCGGACGGCCTTCCTCAGCTTCGTGGCGCTGCCCCGCCGCACCGACGCCTCCGACACGACGGCGGCCCGCCAGCGCGCCGATTCCGCTCGGGCCGCGATCCTCGGCGGGGAGCCGTTCGCCGACGTGGCGCGGCGTGAATCCTCGGACAGCGTCTCGGCCGCGAACGGCGGCGATCTGGGCGAGTGGACCAAGGGCGCCATGGACCCGGCCTTCGACTCGGCGGCCTTCGCACTGCCGCTCAAGAAGGTGTCCGAGCCGGTGCTCTCGCAGTTCGGGTATCACATCATCGAGGTGACCAGCCGCAAGGGCGACAAGGCCACCGGCCGGCACATCCTGATTCCGATCGAGGTGATGGGGGAGCATCGTGATCGCCTCGACGCGCAGGCCGACTCCCTGGAGCGCATCGCCGCCGAGCGGGACGACCCTGCCGCGCTCGACACCGTCGCGCGGGTGCTCTCGCTGCCGGTCGGCAAGTCCGGCCCGGTCCAGGAAGGCACGCGTGTCCAGTTGGGCAATTTTGTTGTCCCCGACGCGGGCGCCTGGGCCTTCGAAGGCCACGAACCGGGCGCCACCAGCCCGGTGATCGAGACCGAGATTGCCTACTACGTGTTCCGGGTCGACAGCATTCAGCCGGCCGGCGTTCCCCCGCTGGCGCAGATCAAGCCGGCGGTCCACCACGCGCTCGCCGACGAGCGGAGACATGCCCTGGCCAAGCCGATCGCCGAGAACTTCCTCAAGCGCGTACGGTCTGGCGAGGACGACGCCAAGGTGGCCAAGGAGCTGAATTTGGCGCACCGCGAGTTCGGCCCTTTCACCCGAGTGAATCCGCCGCTCACCGATCCGACCGTGGTGGGCACGGCGTTCGGGCTCGACGTCGGCCAGCGAAGCGGGCTGCTCGAGACGCCGGAGGGGATGTATGTGATGAAGGTCGTGAAGCACACCGCAGCGGACTCGGCGGCGTTCGTCAAGAGCATGGAGGAATACCGGACCAAGATGATCAACCTGGCCCGGCAGGATCGGATTCGAGGATATATGGGTGCGCTACGCGAGGGCGCCAAGGTGGTGGACAACCGGGCCAGACTCCAGCAACAGCAGCAGCAACAGGCCGCTCAGACGCAGCAGCCTCCCATCATCTGACCCGAGGAGTTACTGCGAGAGCCGCTTCGGCTCGCCGGAGGACGACTTCGACTGGGTCGTCTCCTCCGGTTGGCGGGGCGGCAGGTTCCGCTGGTCGTCGTTCCCCATGATCGCGTCCTGGGTGTCGGTCAGGCTCCGCTTGAACTCGCGGATACCCTTGCCGATGGACGCTCCCACCTCCGGCAGCCGCTTGGCGCCGAACAGCAGCAGCACCACCACCAGGATGATCATGATCTCGGTAAAGCCGAGGTTGCCCACGGGGACCCCCTAGAAGAGCGAGCGGGCGATCAGGTACGCCAGCAGGACAGCGATCAGGCTCAGCAGCGACACGTGCAGCCCGATCGGGCCCAGGGTGAAGCTTACCACCAGGAGATCGGCGGAGACAGGGCCGAACTGGGCGGTCCAGGTGGTGGTGAAGAAGGTGCGTGCCGCGCTGTCGGGGAGCGTCTGCCGCAGGAGGGCGGTGAGCGCGCCGCCGGCGACGAAGCCGGCGATCAGGACGCCGAGGTAGAACCCGGGACGGTGCGGTCCGCTGGCCATATCAGCGCCGGCGATCCACCACGTAGGTGATGCTGGCGCGGAGGGCGTCTCTCGCGGGCGACGGGGGGAGGCGGTCGAGCTCGCCGTCGGCCTGTTGAGCCAGCCGGAGCGCGCGCTCCCGCGCGTAGTCCAGACCGCCCGCCTCGGCCACCGACTCCACCACGGCGTGGATCTGCTCGTCGGTGGGCTCGGGTGCCAGAAGCAGATCGGCCACCCGGCGCCGGTCGGTGTCGCCCATCCGGGGCAGCGCCGCGATCAGCGGAAGGGTCACCTTGTGCTCCCGAAGATCCGATCCGGTGGGTTTGCCGGTCACGCTCGCGTCGCCGACGTAGTCCAACAGGTCGTCCACTATCTGAAACGCCATGCCCAGGGCCTCGCCGAAGCGCCGGAGCGCCAGCCGCTCTTCCGGCGGCGCGCGCAACGCCCCGACCTCGCACGCGCCCGACACCAGTGACGCGGTCTTGGACTGGATCAACAGGTCGTAGTCCTCTTCCGAGTACTGCAGCGGGTCGTGGGCCAGCAGCTGCCGCATTTCGCCGACCGTCATCTCGTTGGTGACCCGGCTCAACACCCGGAGCGGCTCGAGATCGCCCAGTCCGACCAGTTCGATCACCGCGCGGGAATAGAGATAGTCCCCCATGATGACCGAGATCTGGTGGCTGAAGAGCGCGTTGATCGTCGGCATGCCGCGGCGAAGCACCGAGTGGTCCACCGAGTCATCGTGCACCAGGGTGGCCAGGTGGATCAGCTCCACCACGGCTGCCAGCGTCGTCGCCTTCGGCTCCGGCTCGCCCGTGGCCTCGTCGGCCAGCAGCAGGAGGGTCGGCCGGAACAGCTTGCCCTGCATCCGGAAGAGGTGCGCGTTCACCTCGGTGATCAGTCCGAAATCGGCCTGGACGATACGGCGCAGCTCCTGCTGGACCCGGTCCAGCCGGGCGCGCAGCGGCGCCTGGATGTCGGCCAGGGAGACGGGGGCGGTCTGGGGGCTCACTTGCGGCGGTCCGCGGCGAGGCGGTGCATCCGGTCGCTCAGATCCATGAACCGGATGTCCACCGCGAGGGCCCGCTCGTAGCTGCTGATCGCATCCATTTCTTTCCCCTGCGCCTCCGCGGCGCGGCCCAGCCAGTAGAGCAGGCCGATCTTGGCCTCGTCGCCGGCATCCACTCCCTCGACGGCCCTGCGCAGCACGGTCTCCGAAATGGCGAACTGCCCCTTGTCGTAGAAGCAGATCCCCAGCGCCTCGGAAGTCCTGAGCCGCCCCTCGGGTGAGCGCAGCGCCTTCTGAAACTCGGCGATCGCCTCGTCGAGCAGACCCATCTCCTTGAACGCGATGCCCAGATCGTAGTGGGCCTCGTAGTCCTCGGAGTCGAGGTTCTCCTCGATGCCACGCTTGAACTGTTCCAGGATCTCGTGGAACTCGCGCTGCTCGTCCTTGTCTTTCGGGTCCGCCCGATCGATCCGCATCCGGGTGTCGCGCGGAGAGTTCTCTTCGAGAATCATGGACCCGAGATCCACGAACGAGTCGGCCGATCTCGGCTGGCGCGGCGGGGCCGACGGCGGCGGGGCCGATTGCGGCGGTTCCGTCCGCGGTGGCGCGGGCGGCTCCGGGGCCTCGGCGCTCGGCGACGCGGGCTCTTGGGGCGCGGCCAATGGAGTCGGAGACGGCGGCGCCACGGGCTCGCCTCGAAGCACGGCGAGCGCGCGGATGGCGTGGTCGTTGCCGGGATCGTGCTCCTGTACCCGTCCGAACACCGCCGTCGCCTTGTCGGTGGCGCCGGCCCTGGCCAGCGCATCTCCCAGCGCGAGATAGGCCGCGAGCAGCGGCGCACGCTCACCGGAGCGGAACGCCAGCTCCACCCGTTTCTGGTGGTGCCGGATGGCATCGGGCACCAGGTCCGTCAGCCGGACCGAGAGTTCGGCGGCGCGGCCCCAGTCGCCCAGCCGCTCATAGCCGGCGAGCGCCAGCTCGAGCTCGTCCACGCCTCGCTGCTCCTCCTCGCCGCCGAGCAGGCGCTCGGCCAGCCGGAGATGCAGGTCGGGGTTGTCGGGATCGTCGAGGATCAGGCTCTCCAGCTCGACGACGCTGGGCTCGCCGGACGGCTCGAGCGGCAGCAGTGGGAGATCCCCGGCCGGTGTCCCCGGCTCGGACGCCTCCTCCAGTTCGGCTTCGAGCTCGGGTTCCATGAACTCGAGCTCCGCGCCTCCGTCGCCGGTCACCTCGATCATCTCACCGGGCGCCGTCACGATGAGATCGTCGTCCGTGGTATCCAACAGTGGGTCATCGAGATTGCCCGCGGTCTCCAGATCCTCCGCGACTTCGTCCATGCCCTCGAGCGGCTCCCCGAGGAACTCGATGTCGGTGGGTTCCACTCGCTCCAGGCCCAGATCGGTGTCCACGCCGGCCGGCTCGAGATCTACCTCGATGGTCTGCTCGAGGCCCGGGACCACTTCGACCCGCGCCTCCGCTCCGGTGGCGGCGTCGTCGGCCGTGATGGGCTCGGAGAGCAGCAGCCCCTCGGGGGGCACGACCTCCGCCGTGTCTCCCCCCGGCACGCTGGAGGCAGCGCCCGCGAGATCCATCCCGGTGTCGAGGAAGACGAGACCGGCCGAGGGCGGCCGCGACGGACGAGGGGCCGCATCCTCGGCCGGCCGGGCCTCGCGTCGCTCCTCGGCTGTCCGATGGGCGAGGCGCTCGCCTCGTCCTTCGATTTCGCCCGCGAGCTTTTCCAGCTGCTCCCGCGCCTCGTCCTCGCGAGACGTGGCGCGAAGCAGCTCCACCAGCATCAGCCGGATCTCCTGGCTCCCCGAGAACTGGTCGGCGAATTCGTTGACCGACCCGAACGCCTGATCGAGCTGTCCCAGGGCGTTCATCCGTTCCAGGAACTCGATCAGGTTTCGCTTGGCCTCGATGACGACGTTCTTGCGCGCATGGAGCTGGGCGAGCTTGAGGTAGGTCTGGGTCCGGCCGGGGTTGACCCGGAGGATCTTGCCGCAAAGGGCGATCGCATTGTTGAAGAAGCCCTGATCGGCGTAGAGATCGACGGCGCGCTCGTAGGATCGTACCGCCGCGGCCGTGTCGTTGGTCTTGAGGTAGAGATCGCCGACCCGATTGTACAGCGAGAGGTCCGGAGAGGTTTCCTGCCCCGACTCGATCTGCTGGATGGCCTTGAGGTACACCTCGATGGCCCGCCGCCAGTCCTCCTTCTGCTCGAACTTCCGCGCCGTGTCCTTGAGCTTTTCGAGGTTCATGCGACTCGGGCGGAGAAGGGGGGACTCAGGGCATAAGGGGTTTGGCGGTCGAAAGATACCGGGACGGGTGGGAACGGGGCAAGAATCCTGGCCGGAACCCGCCGGGTCACTCGCGGGGCAGCAGGTCGCCGGCCGCCACGGCCTGCGCGAGGCGCTCCAGATCAGGCGCCGGCGGTCGGTCCTCGGCAAGCGGCATCACGGCCGGTGTCAGACCCCGGAGGCGCCGGTAGAGGGCCTCCACACCCGACCCGGGCCGCAGTGGTTTGAGGAACTCCAGGCCCTGGGCCGCACAGAGCAGCTCCGCACCGACCACCCGTTGGGCGTTCGCCAGGATGCGCTGGGCTTTCCACGCGGCCGCCATGCCCATCGGCACGAAGTCCTCCTGATTCGCATCGGTGGGAATCGAGCCGATGCTCGCCGGCATCGCCAGAGTACGGGACTCGGCCACCAGCGAGGCCGCGGAGATCTGGACCATCATGAATCCCGAGGACAATCCGGGGTCCGCGGTCAGGAACGCCGGCAACCCCTGCGAGAGGTCCGGATTCACCAGGCGCTCCACCCGGCGCTCGGCGATCGCCTGGAGGGTGGTGAGCGCGGTGGCGAGGAAGTCGAGTGCCTGGGCGACCGGCTGACCGTGAAAGTTGCCCCCCGAGATCACCTCGCCGTCGGGAAACACCAGCGGGTTGTCGGTCGAGGCGTTGAGCTCCACGCCGACCGTCTCGCGGGCGAAGCGGATGGCGTCGGCCACCGCGCCCAGCACCTGGGGTGCGCACCGGAGGGAGTAGGCATCCTGCACTCGGGGGTCGCCCTCCCTGTGCGACTCCCGGATCTCGCTGTCCGTCAGGAGCCGGCGCATCAGGGCGGCGGCCTCGACCTGCCCGCGGTGGGGCCGTGCCTCGTGGATCCGGGGATCGAGCGGCGCGGGCGTGCCCCGCAGCGCCTCCAGACTCATCGCCGCGGCGCCCACCGCCGTACGCCACAGGACCTCCGCATCGTGCACCAGGATCGCCAAGAGCGCCGTTTGGGCCTGGGTGCCATTGATGAAGGCCAGACCCTCCTTCGGCGCGAAATGGAACGGCTTCAGCCCGGCGCGGCGCAGCGCGGCCCCGGCCGGCTCCGCCCCGGATGAGTCGAGCACCTGGCCCTCGCCGATCAACGCCAGGGCGATGTGGGCGAGCGGGGCAAGGTCGCCACTGGCGCCCACGCTACCCTGCTCCGGTACCAGCGGTACGATGCCCGCCTCGAGCATCGCCATCAGCATCTCGACCAGCTCGGGACGCACGCCGCTGGTCGGCCGCAGCAGCACGTTGGCACGGAGCAGCATGACGGCGCGCACCACCCCCGCGGGTAGCGGCGGGCCCATCCCGGCGGCATGGCTCCGGATCAGGTTGACCTGCAGCTGGTCGAGCTTGTCGGGCGCGATGCGCACGTTGGCGAGCTTGCCGAACCCGGTGTTGATCCCGTAAATCGTCTGTCCCGACGCGACGGCCTGCTCCACCAGCCGCCGGCTCGAGATCAGAGCCTCACGTGCGGTCGAGTCGATCCGGACGCGCGCGCCGGCCTCGCGCGCGATGCGCACCACATCGTCGATAGCGAGCGACCGGCCGTCCAACGTGATGTCTCGGGTGGTCATGGCGGGAAGGTGGCGAGGGCGGGAGGGTGGGGCAAGGCGGGGGTGTCGTGTTTCATCTCATCGCGTCATCTGAGCGCAACGAAGGAGCCATGCATCGGGTCATGGCTCCTTCGCTGCGCTCAGGATGACATCACGGCACGGCTTCGATCAGGCCGACACAACCGGTGCGCCGCTCGTCAGGACTACCTCCCGCCCGGCCGCCGCACTGCCCCGCCGTCCCGCTGCCCCGCCGCCCTGCTGCCCCTCACGATCAGCTCCGGGTTCCCCGGATCGGTCTGAAATGCCCAGTCCAGGATCAGGAACGTCGTCCCCACGTGCTGCACCCGCACCGCGCCGTAGCGGACGAACCCGTCGCCGCCGTCGGTCTCGAACACGTACCCGAACCCGGGAACCGCCTGGATCGGCGAAGTCCGGTAGCCGCCCTCACCGCTCAGGTCTTCCGCGAAGTCGATGGCGGTGAGGTCTTCCACCGGATCGTTCTCGTTGTAGAACTCGACCCCGGTACCCTCGCGCACCGGCGTGAGGAACAGATCGCCGTTCCCGTCGCGATCCACGAAGAAGTCGATGTCCGGCGCGTTGGCGCTCCGGACGATGCCGAGCTCACCGGACTGGGTGGAACCGTCGTCGTTCAGATCGTCCCAGAACCGGAAGCCGGACCCGTTCGGCGTGGTCGGCGCGGCGGACAGGGCGACGTTCCGCGAGTCGGGTCTGGGCGTATCACCCCGGAGCGGCGAGCGTTCGCTCTCGAAACCGTCCACGCTCACCGCCGTCACCGAGAAGCAGCGCGGCACCCCATTCGTAAGCGCGCCGACCAGGAACTCCGGCGCGACCGTGGTGCCCTCGACCAGCCAATCCGAGCCGCACTGGTTCTCGGTCGCGTCGATGTCGAACGATGTGCTGTAGACCCGGTAGTTGCCGAAGATGTCGGGATCGTTCTCGAAGGGATTGTCGGTCCACACCAACGCGATGGCGCCATCGAGTGAAGTACTGGAGAGGGTCTCCGGGGCCTCGGGGGTCACGCCGGGACCATTGTTGTCGTCGTTGCTGCAGGCCGCGAGCAGGACCACCGCAGAGATCCACCAGGCGCGCATGAGTCGGCTCCGAAAGGGATGGATGAAACGAAGGCAGAACGTGTGCCACGTCAGTGTGGCTGCGGGGCCGCGGGGCCGCGGGGCGGTAGCATCCGGACGCGTCTTCCTGCCCCGCTGCCCTGCAGCCCCGCTGTCCCGCCTTGAGGACACCTCTATCACTCCTCGAACGTCGTCTGGTCGTAGTCGAACTTCAGGTCCGGCAGGTCCGTCAGGTAGATCGAGAAGTAGATGGCGAACGTGCCCGAGGGGTTCTCCACGAAGTTGAACCCTGCCCGCCACTCGTGCAGATCGCGCTCCAGGCGTACGACGTGCCCCTGGAACGACCCGCTGGTGATGTCGTACTGGGTGGACCAGCTCAGCGACCAGAAGGGGGTCGGCGAGAAGCTCATGTTCAGGCCGAGGTTCTGGACGTCCTCCGGTACCGGCTGCAGGGGAATCGGCCGGGTCTTGCTGAGTGAATAGTTGAAGCTCGCCGTGAAGCCCCGGCCGCCGCCCGGACGAAGCGGCGTCTGAGATGAGTTATAGAAAGACCCGGGCCGCGCCCTCCGCGAGGACTGCGCCACGTAGGTCGGGATGTCCTCATCGCGGCGCCGCCCGGCCTTGTCGCCGTCCTTACCGCCCAGCCCGAAGATCGAGCCGACCGCCCGCAGGGTGTTCTCCGAAATCGCGAAGCTGGCGTCCACTCGCTGGAGGAACGGATCGAAGTCGGCGGTGTCCGAGCCGACCTGGCCGGCCCAGAGGTCGTGGCTCAAGCTCAGGCTGAAACCGGGGACCAGGTCGCTGAGGAAGGAGTTGGTGATGGCATCGTTCACCCACCCGGTGCGCCCCGGCTGCTTGGCCTGCTCGAAGTCGTAGGTCATCGGACTGGTGCTGATGCTCAGGATCCGCAGCTTGGTCGCGTTCGCCGCCACGGTATCGCCGCCTTCGCCCCGTCGCTTCCCTTCGAAAGTCTGCGACAGTCCCACCTGGAGCGCCTGCCGGGCCAGGCTCCGGAGCTGCACCGGGTCGCCAGGATCGACGATGGCCCGGGCATACTCCTCCGGCACGTCGGCCGCCGGCTCGTAGTTGTACGAGATCACGGGCGAGAGGCTGTGCCGGATCCGCTGGAGCGGCCCGATCCCGGGGAAGAACGCGAACAGCGTCGGAGTCGAGCTCACGCCGATGCGGAACCGTTTGCCCTGCTGCACCCAGGCGCCGTTGGTGTTGCGGTTGCGGAGCGCGAACGGCCCGCTGGTGGTGTTGGAGATGCCGAGCGACGGCTGGAGCTTCCACGATCCCCGGAAGAGAATCGGGAGGTTGATGCCGGTATCCCAGTCGAGCGTGCTCTGGAAGTCGCCCGCAAAGAGCCGGCTCACGGACAGCGAATCGTTGGGATCGGGTGTCGAGGGATCATCCACCAGAAACGTGACCGAGTCCCGGCCCTCGGTGGTCTCGTCGGTGACCTGGACCGAGTTCTGCCAGTTGAACGACCCGAACCGCACCGGGGTGTCGAAGTTGAGCGCGGTGACCCGGGTGCCCGCGTCGATCGGGATGGTGTCGATCTCCCCACCCGGCAGCAGCTGGAACAGCGAGTCGCGGTCGGGGTTCGACGTCGTGTTGTTGGTCAGGCTGAGCCCGGGCGACCAGGTGATGTCGGCGCCGAGCGCCAGGGGCACCGGCGACACCGTCAGCGCCGGCAGGAGCTGGGTGACGCTCCCGTCGGTGATGTCCTGCCGCCGGTTCCCGCCCAGCGTCAGCGTGCCCCATCCGTAGCGCTTGGAGAAGTTCACCGAGCTGGCGATCTGCTGGGTGTTCTGCAGCGGATCGATCGCGTTGTCGCGGACGATGCGTGAGTTGCTGGCGTAGTTGAAGTTCAGGTTGAGGCTGGTGGAGAGGTCGAAGGTCTGCCGGTGATCCCACCGCAGCGCGAGCCCCGATCCTCCGCCCACCTGCCGCTGCTCGTTGAAGCCCACCGTGCCGGCCACGAACCGGTCGAGCCAGCGATATTGGCCGGTCACGCCGTACTGCACGTAGCGGTTGGCGAACCAGTCGAGCCGACCGGTGAAGTCGAGATAGTCGTTGGGCGCCCAGTAGTAGCCGACGTTGGTCACCTGCCGGTTGTATCCCCGGCTGGGCCGGACCAGGTCGTTGATGCCGAACTGGGGGATCAGGATCCCCGAGTGCCGACCCGGACGCATGTCCTGGAAGATGAACGGCAGCCAGAGGATCGGGACGTCGCGCACGTAGAGCGTGACCGGCCGCGCCACCAGCACCGAGCGGGAGACCCACTTCATCTGCCGGGAGGCGAAGTGATAGTGCGGGCTCGGCAGGTCGCAGCTGGTGATGTCGCTCGATCCGGCATAGATCCGGCTGGAGCTGGAGTCCTGCGCGATGCTGCCGCGGAGGAACCAGACGGTCGATCCCTCGTTGAAGCTGGTGAGGGCGTCATTGATGACGCCACGCCGGCGGCAGGTGTCGTAGCTGATGCCCTCGCCCACCAGCACCTGGCCATTGTCGAAGAGATGCGGGTCGCCCGATGCGTCGAGGATGCAGCTGTCGCGGCGGTAGGTGATCGAGTCGGCCTCCAGCAGGGCGCCCTGGCGCTCGGTGAGCGCCTCACCCTGGAGCCGGACCTCCTGATCCTCCACGAACACCGTGGCCGAGTCCGCTCGATACCGGGTGGGGCGGTAGCCCCGGCGCCTGAGCAGCTCCTGCACCACTGAGTCGGGCGGCGCGAAGCTCCGCGACGGCGCCGTCGGCATGCCGAGCCGGCGCGCGGTGGCGCTGTCGAGGGACTGCCCGGCGCGGGTGTCCGGCCCGAAGTCCTCGTCCTCTTCCGCGGCGCCCGGAGCGCCGGTGTCGGCCGCCGCGCGAAGGGAGTCGGCGGCGGTCCGCGGAGGACGGACCGGCTCCTGCGCGTCCGCCGGCGCGGCCCCGAAGCCGAGCCCCAGCACTACCAGCGCGGTGAGCGCGGCCTCCTTCGCGCGTCGCCGATGGACGATAGCCGATCCCGCCACCCCCACCTCATAGAGGAACAGCAGCGGCACCGTCATCATCAGCATGGAGAGCAGGTCGGCCCCCGGCGAGAGGATCGCTCCCGCGATGAACGCGCACACCACCGCATACCGGCGGAAGCGGTGCAGCTCTCCCGGCCCGATCACGCCGAGCCACGAGAGGATGATCATCACCAGCGGCAGCTCGAACGAGATGCCCAGCGCCAGCACCACCTGGAGCACGAAGCCGAACCAGGCGTCGTAGGTGATGAAGGGCGAGATCGCCTCGCTCTGGAAGCTGAAGAGCACCCGCAGGGCCTGGGGCACCACGAAGAGATAGGCGATCACGGCGCCGGTGAGGAAGAGCACCAGGCCGACGAAGAGCGAAGGAACCAGGGCCCGTTTTTCCCGCTCGTAGAGCGCGGGGGCGAGGAAGGCCCAGAGCTGCCACAGGATGACCGGCGACGCCAGCACCAGCCCCACGAGGAAGCCGAGCTTGAAGACGATCATCACCGGCTCGGTGGGACTGGTGACGATGAGCTTGCCGTCGAGCAGGTAGGGAGCAATCGGCGCCTTCAGCAGGCTCACCAGCTGGAACTGCTGCACCGCCCACAGGCCGATCCCGAAGCCGACGACGACCGCGGCCAGCGATCGGAGAATGCGGAAGCGCAGTTCCTCGAGGTGGTCGAGGAACGGCATCTCCCCCGGGGCGCCGGTCATGAACGTGGGCGAGCGCCCGGGCTCAGCGCCCGAGCGCCTTCAGTCGGTCGCGGGCCAGGGCGGCCTCGTCGGACTGGGGATACTTCTCCGCCACCCGCTGGTACGCGTCTCGCGCGCCCGCGGTGTCCTTCCGACGCTCGGCCAGGAGCCCGAGGTTATACAGCGCAGCGGCGGCGCGGGATGAGGCCGGATGTCTGTCGACCACCTGCCGATAGTACGCCGCGGCCGAGTCGGGGTTCTCCGAGGCAAAGCTCTGCCCGATGAAGTAGAGCGCGTCGGGCGCCCGCTCGCTGGTGGGAAACTGCCGGATCATCTCCCGAAGTCCCAGCCGCGCGGTGGAGAGACTGCCGCGGCGGAGCTGCGCCAGGGATGCCTCGTACATCTGGTCGGCCGAGGCGGTGCCGCCCTCGGGTGTCGGCCGGGCGCTGTCGCCGGGCATCGGCGGCGTGGTCTCGATCTGGGCCCCGCGCGCTTCCAGCCGGGTGCGAAGCTCGGTGAGCCGCTGCTGGCTCTGGCCCGTCAGCTCCTGGAGCTGCACCAGCTGCTGCTGGATGTTGTAGAGGTCGGTGGAGAGATCGCCCTTGAGCTGCGCCACCGCGCGCCGGTTGGCGGTGACCGAGTCCATGATCTGGCGCTGGAGCCGGATCACCTGGCCCAGCTCCGCCGCGCGGGCCGAGTCCCGCCGCGCCATCTCCGCCTTGAGCAGCGCCACCTCACCCTGCACCATCTGCACGTCGCCCTTCGAGGCGCATCCGGCGAGCCCCGGCCCCGCCACCAGCACGGGGCCGAGGACTACGGCCAGGACCCTGACGGACGGTCTCACTGCGGCGCGACGAGGTTGCCGCCGCCCGCGGTGACCTCGAACTCGTCGCGGCGGTTCTGGGCGTAGGCCGCCTCGTCCGAGCCGGGGTTGAGCGGACGCTCCTCGCCGTAGGACACCACTTCCATGCGGGAGGCCTCGACGCCCTTGTTCTCGAGGTAACGCTTGGCGGCGGCGGCGCGCCGGTTGCCGAGCGCCAGGTTGTACTCGTCGGAGCCGCGGTCGTCGGCGTGCCCGCTGATCCGGAGCCGGACGCCCGAGTTCGCCGCGAGGATGGCGGCCTTCCGATCCAGGGTTCCCTGATCCGCCGGGCGGATGTCGGCCCGGTCGAACTCGAAGTTGATCATCGTGCCCACTTCGGCCTCGAGGGCGCGCGCGCGCTCGGCGGCTTCGCGGGCCAGGCGCTCCTTCTCCAGGCGCTCCCGTTCGGCGCTGTCGTCGACTGGGGCCGGGGCCGGCGGAGGCGCGGGGGCCGGCGCGGGCTCAGGCGCGGGCTCCTCGGGAGGAGTTCCGCCGCCGCAAGCGGCGAGCACGAAGGAAGCCAGGAGCATCAGGGAAGAAGCGCGCATCATCACTCCGAGTTCATGGGTTGGTTGCGACCGTGGCCCGGCCCAACCGCCGGGACCACGAAGGAAGCCGGGCCGCCCCTGGCGTCTGGAGCTGCCGTACCCGGCCGGTTTCGGTGTCGAAGATCCAGATCTGGCGCCGCCCGGTGCGATCGGAGATGAAGGCGACGTGCCGGCCGTCGGCCGCCCACGTCGGATCTTCGTTGCGGCCCGACGACGTGAGCTGCGTGATGCGCCGGCTCGCGACATCCACCAGAAAGATTTGCGGGCTCCGGGAGACGTCGCGGTGGAACACGACTTTGGCCCCGTCGGGCGACCATTCAGGAGCGTTCGAAGCGCCGGTGGCACCATAGTCGAAGGGTGCCAGCAATTCCTGATCGGTGCCGTTCGCGGCCATCACGTAGATCTGGGGCGGACCCGAGCGCGT
The DNA here is from genome assembly GCA_963826065.1 of uncultured Gemmatimonadales bacterium. Classification (GTDB taxonomy): domain Bacteria; phylum Gemmatimonadota; class Gemmatimonadetes; order Gemmatimonadales; family GWC2-71-9; genus CAVVWJ01. The sequence goes on along the minus strand of CAWGVP010000005.1, from coordinate 399,625 downwards.
GGACACGAACGCGATGCGGCGCCCATCTGGGGAAAAGGTTGGTGACAAGTTGTCAGCGTAGCGTCCCACGGTCAAGCGTTGCGCGCAGCAGCGGTCGGCCACGTTCGACGTGAAGATGTCGGTGCCGTTCTCATCGGAGTGCGCGAACGCCAGCGTGCGGCCGTCGGGCGCGAACGCGGGGGTGATGTTGAGCGCGGACTGCGCACCGGGGGCAACTTGCGTCGCGCCGCTCGCAAGCGACTGGACGACCACGCCGCCGCGGCCCTCCTCCAGCCGGGTATAGGCGATCGTCGCTCCGTCGGGCGACCAGACCGGCGAGAGCGCGGTGATGCCCTCGGGCGTCAGCGGCACGGCCGCTTCGCCGTCGCTGTCGATCCGATACACCCGCTTGCCGGAGACGAAGAGCAGGCGGGTCGCCGCGGCGCCCGGCGTTCCGCTGGCCCACCGGGTGATCTCGTCCGCCATCCGGTGCACCTCGAGGCGGTAGCCCGGATCCGTCTCCGCCGGCAGGGTGAACGCCTGCTCGTTGCGGACCTTCTGGGTGTTGATGTCGTGCAGCCGCGCCCTGACCCCGCCGGGAGCGGCGATCAGCTCCACCCCGAGCTGGGCCCCCATGGTCTTGTAGATGCCGTAGCTCACCGGCCCGGCCGGCTCGGTGGCGGATCCGGCATCGGTGCTGCCGAAGTCGCCGCCGATCATTTCGAACCGGTCGGTATAGTCGAGATCGCGGCGGACCAGGGCACGGGCCGAATCGAGGCCGGCGCCGGGCAGCACCACCAGGCCCGGGCGGACGCCGGAGTACTCGACGCCGATGCGGACACCCTGCTCGACCAGCGTGGTGTCCTGGGCGGCCAGCGGGGCGGCGGCGAAGACCAGCATCAATGGAGCGAGAAGTCGTCTCATTGCGTCGCGGGCTTGAAGTAGAAGCTCACCGGGAGGACGTCGGCCTCCCATCCATCCGGCAAGGGTCCGAAGGCGGTGGAGTTCCCCGCCGCCTCGATCGCGCCCTGCGCGCCGAGGTCGAAGGCGAAGCTCCCCGACCGGGTGACGAAGCGAATGTCGTGCACGCTGCCGTCCCGCCGGATGAGGAAACTGATCTCCGCGAAGCTGTTCTGTCTGGCGCCGTCGCGGTCCCAGCGCTGGTACACCTGATTCACGATGTTGCGCAGGTACTCCGGGAACGGAAACTCCAGCCCCGGCGTCTTGATCGTCACCGCGTCGGAGCCGGTGCTCGGTGTCTCGCCTTCCGCCGGGGTAACCGGTGCCGCCGTCGGGGGCGGTGCCTCCACATCGGGCTCGGTCGGCGCCGGGGGCTTGGGCTCCGGTTTCGGCGGCGTCTTGGGTGGCGGGGTCGGCTTGGGCTTGACCGGCGCCGGCTTTTCCTGCTGCGGCCGGGGTGTCGCCTCAGTGGCGATCCGCTTCTTCTGCGTCGGCGCCGGCGCCGCCACCAGGTTGACTGCATAGACCGGCGGCGTCGCGGTCGAGGTCCTCACCTGGCTGAACAGGAAAGCCGCCGCGCCGGCGTGCACCAGGATGGTTCCGATGGCTCCCGCCAGCTTGCTGCGCCCTTCGTTCCGCTCGGGACCCCGCAGGTTCACGACGGCTCTTCCTCCTGCGCCACGAGACCCACGTTCTGCACCCCGGCACCCCGGATCACCGCGAGCACCCGCACCACCTCGCCGTAGGGCACCCGGGTGTCCGCCTGGAGGTACACGCCGGACGGTTTCCGGGTCGCCACCAGCGACCGGAAAGTCACCCTGAAGTCCCGAAACGAGACTTGCGTCTGATCCACGAAGATGCGGCCGTCCCGATTGACGGACACGACCATGCCTTCCTTGGGCGTCAAGGGCCGCGCTTCGGCCCGGGGCAGCTCGACGTCCACGCCCCCCTGCATCATCGGTGCCGTGATCATGAAGACGATCAGGAGCACCAGCATCACGTCTACCAACGAAGTGACGTTGACGTCGGCGTTCAGGTTCATCTCGCCGCGCTGGCTACCCAGCCCCCCACCCAGGCCTGACGCCATTTAGACCAGCCCTTCTCGCGCCATGGTGCCGATCAGCTCGTTGGCGAAGCCTTCGAGCTCGCCGGCGAAGAGCCGCACCCGGTTCACGTAGAGGTTGTAGGCGATGACCGCCGGGATCGCGGCCGCCAGGCCGGCGAACGTGGCCACCAGGGCCTCCGCAACGCCCGGCGCCACGGCTGCCAGGTTGCCTGATCCCTTGGTGGCGATTCCGGTGAACGCGTTGATGATGCCGATCGTCGTGCCCAGGAGGCCGAGGAGGGGGCTCACCGACCCGATCGTCGCCAGCCAGGGGATGTAGTGGCCCAGCAGATCCCGCTCCGCCGCGACCTCCTTCCCCAGTACCATCTTGAGCGCCTCCAGCTGGGTCATCGTGAGCGAGCTGCGGTCGGCCCCCCGCTCCTCCCGGAGCGAGCCCGGCCGGAGCTCGGAGTAGAACGTGATCGCCTCCCGGAAGAGCCGGTTGTACGGCGACGGCGGCTGTTTCATGACCGCGTGGTAGGCGTCCTGGAGCCGGGTGGTGCGCTCCATCTCGGCGAAGAAGCGGTCGGCCTGCTTGTTCAGGCGGCGGAACTGCCACCACTTGAGGATGATGATGAACCAGGAGACCAGGGAAAAGATGACTGTCACGAGCAGCACCAGCTTGGTCTCGAGACTGGCGGTGAGCACCAGCTCGATCGGGGTGCGGGGGATCGCGCCCCCGGTCTGCTGGATCACCGACCCTCCTTCCGGAACCAGTCCACCAGCTGGGGGAGTCCCTCGGCGAAGCCGAACTCCGGCTTCCAGCCGAGCATCCTGCCGGCCTTGGCGATGTCGAGCGAGCTGCGATACAGCTCGCCGGGGCGGGCCGGCGCCATCTCGACGACCGGCTTCTGACCCATCACCTTGCCCACCAGGTCGGCCAGCTCGAGCACGCTGGTCTGCCTGGCGGTGGCGATGTTGAAGGCGGTGTCGTCGATAGTGGATCCGGCGGGCACGGCGGCGGTACTCGCCAGCACGTTGGCACGCGCCACGTCGCGGACGAAGACGTAGTCTCGGGTCTGCTTGCCGTCGCCGAACACGGTGAGCGGGCACCGCTCCAGAAGGCGTGAGACGAAGATGGAGACCACCCCGGCCTCCGACTTGGGATCCTGCCTCGGCCCGAACACGTTGGCGTAGCGCATGGCCACGGCTTCGAAGCCCCGGAGCGCGGCCAGGGCGCGCATGTAGTACTCCCCGGCCAGCTTGCTCACGCCGTAGGGGGAGATCGGCGCCTTCGGCGCGGTTTCCGGCGTCGGCACCACGTCGGGATCGCCGTAGACCACCCCACCGCTGCTGGCGAAGACGACCCGCTTGACCCCGCCGGCACCCGCCCCGTCGAGCAGGTTCACCAGTCCGACGACATTGATGCCGGCGTCGAGCGCGGGCTCGTCCACCGACACCCGGACGTCGATCTGCGCGGCGTGGTGGTTCAGGACGGTGAATCCGCCGTCGGCCAGCACCTTGCGCGCCTCGGGGGTCCGGACGTCGGCCTTCACGAAGCGGGCACCGGACGGGATGTTCCGCTGGTGGCCTCGGGAGAGATCGTCGAGCACCACTACCTCCCAACCGGCGGCCAGATAGGCCTCGGCGATGTGGGACCCGATGAATCCGGCACCGCCGGTGACCAGCACCCGGCCGCTCATGCGCTGCCTCTCGTCATGTTTTCTCCAGTGGGTCTCGGATGGACGCGGAACCGCCCGCAATGTAGGGAGGTGTGGCGGCCGGACGGTAGGGCGACGCGGCCGCCCGGGAACAGCGAGGGATCTGTCTCACGAGCCACGACGCTCGCGAAGCAGATCCCCCACCGCTCTCGGAATTCCGGCGCGTCGATTGTCGAACGGCGGCGCTGGCGCCGTTGCGGGTTACGGCAGCTTGGCCACCTGACGGGCCTCGGTGCCCGGGGCGATGTCGGGTGAGATCACGTTGAGCAGCCGCGCGGTGGCGGACCGCTCCCGGACGTGCACCACCTGCATCGTCGCCATCACATCGTCGATCCGGATGGCCCCATCGTCGAGCCGCCCCGGCCGGCGCCGCATCTCGAAGAGGTCGCCCGGGGCGACGCCGTCCTTGCGGCCCTTATCGAGGAACACGACCATCTGTGGCGCCTTCAGATCCTGCCGGCCCGACCCCCCCAGCAGCCGGGCACGCACCCCATCGCTCACCGGCGTGGCCTTCACACTGCCCGGCTCACCGAACTGCTCCAGCGGCGACACCAGCTGGCCGGCCCGGATGGGGCCGTAGACCGCGATCACGCTGGCCAGGTATGCCCCGTTGGCGGTGTCGGTGATCTGCACCATGCCGCCCGGAATCACCACGTGGCCGTATCCGTCGATCTCGCGGCCGAGGTGTGTCACCAGGAGGCTGTCGCCCACCTGGTAGCTGGCACCCTTCGGGGCGGTCACCGCGATGGTGGTATAGAGCATGGCATTGCTGTTCTGCGGCACAGCCCGGATCTGCGGCGGCATGACCGGCCCGATCACCTTGCCGAACGGCAGCTTCTGCTTTTCGGTGAGGAAGCCCGACGAGTAGAACTCGCTCCGGCGGAGCGCGCGGTAGGGCTGGTTGGTGTAGGCCTTCATGCTCTCCTGCATCGTGTCGGACGAGCGCGGGCCGAACAGCGGCTCGGACTCCTCGTCCTCGGGCCGCGGCGCGGTGAGCGACGCCAGGCTGGCAGGGGTCGGTTCCTCGGCCGCCGTGTTCACCACGGGAGACTCTGCCGCCGCATCGGCGACGACCGGCGTCTCGACGGCGGGCTCACTCACCTCGGCGGCCGGCGGAGCCGGCGTGTCCTCGGCCGGCACGGAGGCGACGGCCTCAGTGCCGGAGAGACGAAGAATCTCGCCGGGATAGATCCAGTGCGGATCTTCCACGACGCTGGTGTTCATCCGGTAGATGTCGGGCCAAAGGAACGGGTCGCCGCGGTACTGGCGGGCCAGGTCCCAGAGGGTATCGCCCTGACGGACGGTGTGGCTCTGGCTTGTGGTGTCTTGCGCGGCGGCCAATGTCGGGCCGGCGGCCAGCGCGATCGCGCCCAGCCAAGACCAACGGAGCGAGTGCTGCATCGGGTTCTCCCGGAAGGGACGGACAGCTCGACGGTTCAGGGCGAACCCGAGCAAATCCAACGCCAGCGGTGGCAGTGGGGTGCAGTGGATGGCTAACTGGTTGAGCAAGAATGACATAGGAGAGTGTTGCCGGGCTCGCTGGAGCCCCCTGAAGCGGTCCGCTCATGCGCACCGCGAGAGGGGGTGGCAAGTCCCCACGGCCTGACCTGGGCGGCACCTACCCGGTTCTGCTCACCGCGGCTCCCGGACTCCGAGGCCGCCGTCGGACAGGTCGGTCCGGCCCGCTAGGAAGTGATCGGAGCTCGGTGCGAGTGGAGCGATCGTGCCCGGGAGGCTGGCCAAGCCCCGCCAACCCCAGCCTCCCGGGCACGTCCGCTCCACTCGCACGGCACACCGGCATCACGTTCAGTGGCGGAGCCGGAGCTCCGCACGGCCCCGCTCAGAACGGCAGGTCGTCGTCCTCGCTGTCGAGCGCCTCGGGGAAGTCCTCGAAGGACTGGTCCTTGCCCTTCGGCGCCGACGCCGCCGCGGCGACGCGGCTGGGCGGCGTGTATGACTCCGACCCGTCGCTCTTCCCGCTCAGCAGGATGACCTCGCGGGCCGTGATCTCGGTAGTGTACCGGGTCTGGCCCTCCCGATCCTGCCACGAGCGGTACTCGATGCTCCCCTCGACGTAGAGCTTGTCGCCCTTCTTGCAGTACTTCTCGGCGAGATCGGCGAGGCTCGAGCCCTTGTTGTTCCACAGAATGACCCGGTGCCACTCGGTTTTTTCCTGCTGCTCGCCGGATTGGTTTTTCCACCGACGGCTGGTGGCCAGCGACAGGGTGGCGACCCGGGACCCGTTCGAGGTGCTGCGGACTTCGGGGTCCGCGCCCAGGTTTCCGATCAGAATGACTTTGTTCAGGCTCCGGCTCACATGCACCTCCAGGATGCTGACGATGGGTCCTTCGTGCGGACCCGGATAAGATGCAGACCCGTCCAGTTCCTGCCAACCAGTGTGACGCGTCGAGTGTCCGGGTCACGCCGACTGATGCAGCGGCAGGCGCAGCACCAGCGCGTCCTCCCGGGGATTCCGGTAATACGACGCCCGCTGCCCCACTGGACGAAAACCCCGCGCGAGATACAGAGCCTGCGCCGAGCGGTTCGACTCGCGCACCTCGAGAAATACCTCGGTGGCGCGGCGGCGCCGGAACGCCGCCAGGGCCGCCTCGAGCAACGCGCCGCCTACCCCCCGCCGCCTGAACTCCGGCGCAACAGCGAGGTTCAGGACTTCCCCGCTCCCCGCCGCCTCTCGCCCGATGAGGTATCCGGCGACTCCCCGCGCACCCTCCGCTACCAGGCCGAATGTCCACTCGGATCCGAGTGCCTCGTGGAAGCTGGGCTCGCTCCACGGATCGCTGAAGCACCGGCGCTCAATCGCGACGAGCGCCGGCGCGTCAGCGAGGGCCGCCGACCGAATCCGGAAGGGGGCGTCCATGAGCGATCTCCCAGCGTGCCTGCGCCTCCGCCGGCCGGCCATACTCCGGCTCCCACCCCTGTACGTCGTTCACCCGATGTGCGCCGCCCTCGGTGGTGACCAGATCGACGAGCGCCGACGCGTGAGGCGCCCCCCGTGGGGGCGCGATCGTCTGGAGACCGGTCCACCGCTCCAGGACCGCGGCCACCGCGGGCGGCGCTTCCCCCACGAGAATGTCGGGCGCCAGGTCGAGCGTCGCCAAGGCCTCCGGCCGCCAGACGCCTGGTGCCAGCTCCACACGAATGCGGCGCGGCGCCACGCGCACGGCCGCGGCGTACACCTCGCCCCTCAGCGCATCGGAGAAGGCGAGCACCAGCGATTCGGGAGGCGCCCCCACGCCCGCCGCTCGCACCACCAGCGACGGAGCGGTCCACAGCGGCAGGCTGCGCGACCAGGCCAGCGCCTTGGCCACCGATGCCCCCACTCGCAAACCGGTAAAGCTCCCGGGCCCGTCGCTCACCACTACTCCGCTCACCTGGTCGAGCCCGACGGCGCGGCGCCGCAGCACCGCTTCGATCATCGGCAGCAGCGCGCCCGCATGGCGCCGCGCGCCGGTCAGGCCCTCTTCCACCGCGTCGCCACCCCCCGTCCCGACGGCCACCGAGGCGTGGTCCGTGGCCGTCTCCAGTGCCAGCCACATCAGAGACTCTCCAGCCCCCGGCGGTCGGGATCGGGGAGATGGTGCAGGCGAAAGCGCCGGGCCGGACGCGGGAGCCACGGGCCGGCCCTCTCGGGCCACTCGACCAGGATCGCGTCGCCGTCCCGCAGCAAGCCTTCCCAATCGAGGTCCGCCGCTTCGTCCGGTGCGCGCAGTCGAAAACAGTCCAGATGGAACACCGGTCCCCGCCGGCCGGCATAGCGATGCACCAGGGCATAGGTGGGGCTGCTCGCGCCCCCGGTGACGCCCAGCCCCCGGGCAATCGCCTTGATGAAGGTCGTCTTCCCCGCGCCGAGGTCGCCCTCGAAGGTGAGCAGCTCCCCGGGAGCCAGTGTGCGGCCGACCATCTCCCCTTCGGCCTCGAGCTCGGCTTGGGTCACGGTGCGCATCACGCCCGGCGGCGGACCCTGGCCGGGGTGCCTCGCTGGACGTCCGGCGCGGACACGGCCCTCAGCTCGTTCACCTGGTCGCGCAGCAGCGCCGCGAGCTCGAACTCGAGGTTGGCCGCCGCCTGCCGCATCTGTCGCTCCAGCGCCTGGATCATCGCCGCGCGCTTGGCCGGATCGTGCAGATCCAGCCGCTCCCGCATCGCCAGCTTCGGCTCCGGCTTCTCGGTCCGCGCGTCGGCCACGTGGGTGGAGAGCCGCACCTCCTCCATGGACTTCACGATCGAGCGCGGCGTGATCCCGTGCTCCTCGTTGAACCGTCGCTGGATCTCCCGGCGGCGATCCATCTCCTCCAGCGCGCGCTGCATCGAGCCGGTGATCCGGTCGGCGTAGAGAATCGCCCTGCCGTTGATGTTCCGCGCGGCCCGTCCGATGGTCTGCACCAAACTCCGGTCGGAGCGGAGAAACCCTTCCTGGTCGGCGTCGAGGATCGCCACCAGCGAGACCTCCGGCAGGTCGAGGCCCTCCCGCAGCAGGTTGATGCCGACCAGCACGTCGAAGTCGCCGAGCCGGAGCCCGCGGAGGATGTCCATCCGCTCGATCGCGTCGATGTCGGAGTGGAGGTACCGGACCCGCACGCCAGCCTGCTGGAGGTAGTCGGTGAGGTCCTCGGACATGCGCTTGGTCAGGGTGGTCACCAGCACCCGCTCGCCCTTGGCCTCCCGCAGACGGATCTCGTTCAACAGGTCGTCCACCTGGCCCCGCACCGGCCGGACATCCACCTCGGGGTCCACCAGGCCGGTGGGACGGATGATCTGCTCGACGACCACGCCCCCCGAGAGCCCCAGCTCGTACTCGCCCGGCGTGGCGGACAGGGTGATCATCTGCGGGACCAGCGACATGAACTCCTCGAACTGCAGCGGCCGGTTGTCCAACGCGGAGGGAAGCCGGAAGCCGTACTCCACCAGCGTCAGCTTGCGCGCGCGGTCGCCGTTGAACATTCCGCCGATCTGGGGCAGGCTCACGTGCGACTCGTCCACCACGACCAGGTAGTCCTCGGGGAAGTAGTCCAGCAGGCAGGCCGGACGCTCGCCCGGGCGCCGTCCGCTCAGCGGGCGCGAGTAGTTCTCGATCCCGGCGCAGGTGCCCACCTCGAGGAGCATCTCGATGTCGAAGTTGGTGCGCGACTCCAGTCGCTGCGCCTCGAGCAGCTTGCCGGCCGCCTTCAGCTCCGCCAGCCGTTCGGCCAGCTCCTGCCGGATCAGCGTCACCGCGCGCTCGATCTTGGGCCGCTCGGTGACGAAGTGCTTCGCGGGGTAGATGGCGCACTGGTCGATGTGGGCGATGGTATCACCCTTGAGGGGATCGATCTTGCTGATCCGCTCCACCTCGTCGCCCCAGAACTCGATCCGGATCGCCTGCTCGGCGTAGGCCGGGAAGATCTCGACCGAATCGCCGCGCACCCGGAAGCTGCCCTGCTCGAACGAGACGTCGTTGCGGGAGTACTGGATCCGAACCAGCTCCGCCAGCACGTCGTCGCGTCCGCGCTGCTCGCCCCGGCGCACGGTCACCATCAGCTTCCGGTACTCCACGGGGTCGCCCAGGCCGTAGATCGCGCTCACCGTGGCGACGATGACGACGTCCTCCCGCTCCATCAGGCTGGTCGTGGCGCGGAGTCGGAGGCTCTCGATGTCCTGGTTGATCGAGGCGTCCTTCTCGATGTAAACGTCGGTCGAGGGGACGTAGGCCTCGGGCTGGTAGTAGTCGTAGTAGCTGACGAAGTACTCCACCGCATTGCGGGGGAGAAACTGACGCAGCTCGCCGTAGAGCTGGGCCGCCAGCGTCTTGTTGTGCGAGAGGACCAGGGTGGGCTTGCCGTGGTTGGCGATGGTGTGCGCCAGCGTCATCGTCTTGCCCGAGCCGGTGACGCCCAGGAGCGTCTGGTACCGGTCGCCCCGGCGCAGTCCGGCCGACAGCTCGGCGATGGCTTTGGGCTGGTCGCCGGCCGGCTCGAACGGGGCCTGGACTTCGAATCGGGTCGCGGGCATAGTCTTGCAATATAGCACCGATATCGGAGTTTGTTCGGGCTTCCCCAATCAACGATGTCCGCTGAGCGAAGCCATGCGCCCGGGGAGGCTGGGGTTCGCGGGGCTTGGCCAGCCTCCCCGGGTGCCTCGCTTCGCTCACGAGCACCGTGCCTCGCTTCGCCCACAGCCGCACGGAGCCCCATGACCAGCCCATTGATCGAGCGCTCCTGCTACTGGCTGGCCAACCGCCCGCCGCACCCGGTGGTCCCGCTCGAGGGCACGAGCGACACCGATGTCGCCCTGGTCGGCGCGGGACTCACCGGGCTCTGGACCGCACTCGTCCTGAAGGAGCTCGACCCGGGCACCGAAGTGGTCATCCTGGAGCAGGAAGTCGCCGCCTACGGTGCCAGCGGCCGCAACGCCGGAATGCTGTCGGAGACGGTAGACCACAGCCACGGCCTGGCCATCCGGCACTTCGGGGAGGCCGAGGCCCGGCGGCTCGCGCGGCTCGGTGAGTCCAACATCGAGGAGATGACGGCGTACCTCGCCGGGCACGGCATCCGGTGCGACTACGAGCCCAGCGGCCGGCTCATCGCGGCGCTCACCGAGGGGCAGGTCGAGGATGCGCGCCGGTCGGTGGCGACGGCGGCGCGACTGGGGGTCGCCGGTCATCGGTATCTGAGCCGGGAAGAGATTCGGCGGGAGCTCGACTCGCCGCTCTACCTGGGTGGGGTGGAGGTGCGGGGCGGTGGGATCCTGGATCCGGTCAAGCTGGTGGATGGTCTCCGAAACCGCGCCGAGCGGCTGGGCGTGCGGATTCACGAGCGGAGCCGGGTGACCTCCCTGCGCCCGTCCGGCGCGGGGGTGGACGTCGGCACTCCGGCGGGCGTCCTCCGCGCCCGCCGGGCAGTGCTTACCGCCAGCGCCTACACCCACCAGATTCTGCCCCGCGTCGCGCGGCGATTCATCCCGCTATACGACTACATCCTCGTGAGCGATCCGCTCACGCCTGCGCAGCGGGACGTCATCGGGTGGCGACACCGTCAGGGTGTCACGGACGGCCGAAGCTTCTTCAACTATTACCGGCTCACCACCGACGACCGCATCCTATGGGGCACCAGCGAGGCGGCATATTACCGGAGCAACCGGGTCGATCCGGGCTGCGACCATTCGCCGGCGCACTACGACGCGCTGAAGTCGAGTTTCCGGCGGCACTTTCCGGCGCTCGGCCCGCTGGAGTTCCCCTATGCGTGGGGCGGACCGATCTGCTCGACCACCCGGCTCACGCCCTTTTTCGGGCGGGCCCTGGATGGCCGTGTCATCTATGGGCTCGGCTTCACCGGGCACGGACTCGGGACCACCCGGATCGCCGGTCGCGTCCTGGCTCACCTCGCGCTGGACCGGTCGAGCGACCTGCTGAACCTGGCCATGGTGCGCCGGAAGCCCGTGCCCTTCCCTCCCGAGCCGCTTCGCTCGTGGGCGGTCGCCCGCGTGACCCGGGCGCTGCGCCGGGTGGACGAGGGGCAGCGGCCGGGCGCCTTGCTCTGGTTGCTCGACCGTATGGGAATCGGATTTTCCAGCTAGGTCTCGACGCCCGCCATCCGCAGGAGGCGGGTCCACTGCCCGGGCTCGACCGGCACGACGGAGAGCCGCGACAGCCGCACCAGGCCGAGATCCTTGAACGCCGGTTCGGCCTTCACCTCGGCGAGTGTGACCCGGCGCGGCAGCGGGCGGCCCGCCTCGATGTCCACCACCACGAGGCGGGGGTCGTCCCGCTTGGGGTCGGGATAGGGCCGGCTGACAATGCGCGCCAGCCCGATCAACGATTTCTCGTTACCGGTGTGATAGATCAACGCGTCGTCGCCCTCGAGCATCGAGCGCAGATGCTTGAGGGCGACGGGGTTGCTGACGCCTTCCCAGCGGGTCCGCCGATCACGCGTCAGATCGGCGAACCCATACTCGGACGGCTCGGTCTTCAGGATCCAGTGCCGCGCCATGAACGCCGGCGGCTCCTACTTCTTGACCGCGAAGTTCTTGGAGTCTACCGAGTCGCCGTCCGCATAGATGGTCACGTTGTAGGTCCCGACCGGCCATCCCTTGGGATTGGTGATGTGGAACTCGGTGTTCTCGTTGCCCTGCGGGGAGATGGTCTGGGACGACGAATCTACCGTCTGGCCGGTCTGGAAGCGCCAGACGGCCGTGAGGTCCGCGCTGGCCGGCGCGCCCTCGGTACTCACACTCACATAGACCGTGTCCGTCGGGGCGAATTGGAAGGTCGGCTCGGTGATCAGCTTGTTGTCGCCGAGTCGCTTCCCGATCATCACGCCCGCCACCTTGAGCTCCTTCGATACCGCGGTGTCGGCCGCGGGCGCCGCGGCGGTCGCCCCGCTCTCGGCGCTCGTGTCGGGAGCGGCATCCCGTCCTTTGCAAGCGACCGCGGCCAGCAGCGCGACCGCGGTAAGGGCCCGTGCAACGTGCGTCATCTTGGCGTCCTCCGAAGGAAGTGTGCTCAGGTCCCGGGAAGCTTCAGTACCTGGCCGGGATGGATGAGGTCGGGGTTGTCGATGATGTCCCGATTGGCCTCGTGGATCTTGCGCCACTGCTGGGCATCACCATACACCCGCTTGGCGATCTTCGAGAGGCTGTCGCCTTTCTTGACCGTGTAGGTCTTCTCCTCGGCCTTGGCCGGAGCGGAAGGAGCGGTGGAAGACCCCCCGCTCTGGACACTTGAGAAGTCGGGCAGGGGCTCTTTGGGATTCGGCATCTCGGCCTCCAGAGAATTTTAGGACACGCAGACATCCACTTTACCTAGGCCCCCCGCCCCCGACCGTGACCAGTGTCACGCAAAAAAGCGGTGGGACGCGCCTCGCGGGCCGGGCCATCAGAACGTATTATGGTGCCAATCTTCAACCCCGCCAGGAGCACCACATGCGCTGGAGCCCGGGACACCGCAGTGCCAACGTAGAGGACCGCCGGGGTGGCGGGGGGCGTTTCATTCGTGGAGCCGGAGGGATGGGCATCGGCACCCTCGTCCTCCTGCTCATTCTGAGCTTGGTCTTCAAGCGGGACTTCTTCTCGCTGGTGGGAGCCGGGGGCGTCGGAACCCCCACCGAGACCGCGTCGGGACCGCCGGCCGAGACCACACCGGAGGAGGAGAAGCTGGTGTCATTCGTGTCGTTCGTGCTCGACGACGCGCAGAAGGTCTGGCAGGAGCGGATTTCATCCTACCGGCCGGCTAAGCTGGTCCTCTTCCGGGACGAGGTTCAATCCGCGTGCGGGTTCGCCGAGGCGGCGACCGGACCATTCTATTGCCCCGGGGACGAGAAGGTCTACATCGACCTCGGCTTCTACGAGGAGCTACAGCGGCGCTTCGGCGCACCAGGAGACTTTGCCCAGGCGTACGTGCTCGCCCACGAAATCGGCCACCACGTACAGAACGTCGTCGGGACCGAGGCGCAGGTGCGTCAGGCGCGGCAGAGCCGCGCGGACCTGGCCAACGAGCTTTCGGTGCGGCTGGAGCTCCAGGCGGACTGTTATGCCGGCGTGTGGGCCCACAGCGCGGCCCAGCGTGCCAAGCTGGAAGAGGGCGACGTGGAGGAAGGGCTGGGTGCGGCGGCGGCGGTGGGAGACGACAGGTTGCAGCAGATGGGGGGCGGCCGAGTGATGCCCGAATCGTTCACTCACGGCTCATCGCAGCAGCGTCAGCAATGGTTCCAGCGTGGCCTGGAGGCCGGCCAGCCTGAAGCCTGCGATACGTTCAAAGGCTGATCTGCCGCCGTGTCGATCGCCGGCGCGCCACCCGGCGCGCCGGTGAGCGCCGCCGCACCTCGTCGACGATGAAACGCTGCACGATCCCCAGCTGGAGATACCGGTTCTGGATGATCGGGGGTAAATGGTGGAAGCCCAGGACCACCCGGCGGCAGGCAGCCTCGCCGCAGTGGCACTCCACCGTCCAGTGGTCCTCGCTCATCGTGGTGGAGTAGTCGTACCGGATCTCCTCGCCCGCCTCGATCCGTCGCAGTGCGGTCAACACCCGGTCGTTCATGATGCCGGCGTTGGGATCGCAGGAGTGGTTGAGGTAACGCCCGGGAGCGGTGAGCTCCAGGTAGTGATGAGGTCCGCTCTGGAGGGCGTAGCCCCGGTCGCGTCCGAGCCCGAGCACCTGCGAGCGCTCGAGGAGCGTTCCGCTCAGCACCAGGATAGCCTGGCCCGGTTGGAGCGCCCGGGTGGCGAAGACGCCTTGCCCGACCACGCTCCGTCCGACCGCAACGGTCGAAGGGCTCACTCCAGCTCCTTTCGCACCAGAGTCCTCTCGCATAACGCAGTAGGCCTGCTGGCTACAAGGGACGTAGCTTTGTTGTCGGAGCTAGGTTAGGCGATAGACTGAGGCAGGATGAAGCAGTTTGTATGCCAGTGCGAGATGCAAAATTGCGTCAAGTGGTCGGCGCTTCCCTCCTTTCGATCTCGGTCACACCCTTCACCCGACGGACTGCCTTCAGCACCTTGGCCAGGTGGGGAAGATTGTCCACCTCCACGAAAATGGTGCCGAACACGGTACCGTCCCGGGTTCGGATATCGGCCGCGCGGATGTTGGTGCCGGTCTGGCTGATCGCCTCCATCATGTCGGCGTAGAGTCCCCGCCGATCCTCGCCCGTCACGGCGAGCCGGACCGAGAAGGACTCGCCCTGACTCTCCTGCCAGTCGATCTCCACTCTGCGCTCTTCGGCCGAGAGGGTGAGGAGGTTGGGGCAGTCGGACCGGTGGATCGAGATTCCGCGGCCCTGGGTGACGTAGCCGACCACGGAATCGCCCGGCACCGGCTGGCAGCACTGGGCGTAGCGGACCATCAGGCCGTCCACCCCCTGGATCTTGATGCCGCGGCCGAGGCGGATGCGGTCGATGACGCGGCCGAAGACCGTCGGCTTCGGCTCCTGCAGCTCGTCGCTGGGGAGGTCCGGATAGAGCGCCCGGATCACCTGTCCGATGGGTACGTCGCCGCGCCCGACCGCGATCTCGAGGCCGCGTCCGTCCGCCAGGGAAAGGGTCTGCGCCGCGGCGGCCAGACGCGCATCGTCCGGCGGGTCCAGTCGCCGGCGCCGGACCTCGCGCGCCAGGATCTCCCTCCCCAGCGTGACACTGACCGTTTCTTCCTCGTGATTGATCCACTGCTTGATCTTGTGGCGCGCGCGCGCCGTGCGAACATGGCTCAGCCAGTCCCGGCTCGGCTTGGCCGACTGGCTGGTGAGGATCTCCACGGTGTCGCCGCTCTTGAGCTCGCGGTGCAGCGGCGCGATCCGGCCGTTGATCTTGGCACCCTGGCAGCGAAGACCTACCTCGGTGTGCACGTGGAAGGCGAAGTCGATCGGCGTGGACCCCTTGGGCAGCCGTTTCACATCGCCTTGCGGCGTGAAGATGAAAATCTCGTCCTGGTAGAGGTCCACCTTCAGGAACTCGAGGAATTCCTCCGGACTGTGGGTATCCTGCTGCAGCTCCAGGAGCTGGCGGAACCAGCCGAGGTGCTGGTCCAGCTCGTCGGGTTTGCCGTCGCGCTTGTAGAGCCAGTGCGCCGCGATACCGAACTCGGCCGTGCGATGCATCTCCTGGGTACGAATCTGCACCTCGAAGAGCTGGCCGCCGGGCCCGAAGATCGTGGTGTGGAGCGACTGGTAGGCGTTCGACTTGGGGCTGGCGATGTAGTCCTTGATCCGCTCCTGGATCGGGGTCCAGTTATGGTGGATCACACCCAGCACGTGGTAGCACTCCGGGACGGTGCGCACGATCACCCGGATGGCCATCAGGTCGTAGATCTCGTCGAAGCCCTTGTTGCGCTTCCGCATCTTCTGGAAAATTGACCAGAGGTGCTTGGGTCGGCCGGTGACCTCGAACCAGTCGATGCCGGCGCGCTTGAGCTCGTACTCCAGCGGGGTCCGGAGCTTGAGAATGGTCTGCTCCCGGACCGCCCGCTTGGCCGCGACCTGATTGACCAGGTCGCGGTAGTCCTCGGCTTCCAGGAACTTGAACGCCAGATCCTCCAGCTCGGCCTTGATGCCGGCCATACCGAACCGGTGGGCCAGCGGCGCGTAGATCTCGCGGGTCTCCATGGCGATGCGGTGGCGTCGCTCGGGCGGCAGGTGCTCCAGCGTGCGCATGTTGTGCAGCCGGTCGCCCAGCTTGATGATGATGACCCGGGCGTCCTTCGCGATCGAGAGCAGCAGCTTCCGGTAGTTCTCCACCTGCTCCTCGGCGGAGCTCCGGAAGGTCAGGCTGGAGATCTTGGTGAGCCCGTCCACGATCCCCGCGATCTCGGCGCCGAACTCGCGGGCGATGTCCTCCGTGCGGACGTCCGAGTCCTCCACCACGTCGTGCAGCAGCGCGGCGGAGATGGTGGCGCTGTCGAGCAGCTGCTCCGCCAGAATGAGCGCCACGGCGATGCTGTGGGAGACGAAGTCCTCGCCCGACATCCGCTTCTGACCCCGGTGGGCGGACGCGCTGAAGCGGAGGGCCCGATCGATGAGATCGAGGTCCAGCCGATCGGCGTGCCGTTCCAGCACGGCCATCAGGTCGGGTGCGAGCTCGGGCAAGGTCGAGGTCACGATGGTTCCGGTCCGGGGGCGGGACATACAGACAATACATAAGACAACCACACGCCCCGCCGCGGCCCTCGGGTCAGGGCGGGGTTCGGCCTCCTGGCTTCCTGCTTGGAGCGCTACAGGCAGGACCGGCCCGCAGCATCCTCTATATCAGGATGGCGACCCGCCCCGCGCCCGTCAACGCGCGCCGGGAAGGCCCTCGCTGCACGGCTGAAGGCCTGGGATTGGCGCGCGGCAGCTATCCCTTGACGGACCAATGACTTACCCATTCCGCTGAGCCGATCGTTGGTCTTAGCCAGGGAGTTGACGAAGCCCTATCCAGGAGCAGAAGAAAATCTTATGAACCTGGGCTGGGACCTGGGGCCGACGTACCTGCTCCGGGCACCACGGTGTCCGGCTCCTGACCTACTCTCCGAATCAGGTCGGCGAAGCGTGGATCGGCCCGCAGCGCGTCGAACCGAGGGTCCGCGTTGATGAAGACCAATCCATAGGCGCGGCCCTCGTATCCCTTCTCCAGCCACTCGAAGGCGGCGTCCTTGTCCCCCAGGCCCACGTAGATCGTGGCGATATCGACCGGTGAGATGTAAGCCGAGCCGGTCCGGCTGCGCAGCTCCTTCACGACGGCCTGTGCCTCGTCTCGCCGGCCCGCCTTCGCATAAGCGTGCCCAAGAGCCGCCAGATAGACCGGAAGCCGGCCGGCTCGCTTGGTTGTCTCCTCGAACTCCCGTATCGCCTCCTGCTGACGACCCAACTGCTCGTACGCCATGCCCAGCCAGTAATGGGCCCGGTTGAAGGTCGAATCGAGCTCGAGCGCCTTGAGCGACTGGGCGACTGCCTCGTCGTAGCGGCGGGCATTGTAGAGCGGGCGAGCCACAGCAGCCTGCATCATCAACCCGAGTGGATCGAGTTCCCGAAGCCGCTTCGCCTCGGCGACCGACGCCTCCCGCCGGCCCATCGCGGCCAGATAGGTACCATAGGAGATCCGGACAAACGCGGAGTTCGGGTTCAGCTCCACGGCCCGTCGAAACTCGCGGTCGGCCGCGGCGAAGTCCCATGCGAACAGATACTGGTTCCGGGCCAGCGAGGCGTGTGCTTCCGCGAGGGTCGAGTCGAGCTCCAGCGCCCGGACGGCCGCGGCGCGGGCCCTGGGAAAAGCCTCCTGCGGCGCCTGGATGGTCAGATAGCCGAGTTCATGATAGGCTTGCGACAGACCGGCGTAGGCGGCGGCGTAGGTCGGCTCGATGTCGATCGCATTCTGGAAGTGGCCAATACTCTTCAGGTGGCCCGCCTCGGTTCCCTTGCCCCAGAAATAGGTGCCCCTGACGTAAGCCTCGTACGCGGCGGGACTGACCTCCCGACTGCTGCCGCCGCGACGAAGCCGAGATTGTGCAGGCGATACCTGAATGCGGTCGGCCAGCGACCGAGCCACTTGATCCTGAAGGGTCAGGATGTGCCCCATCTCGCCGTCGAAGCTGCGGGCCCACATGGCCCGCCCCGTTGCCGCGCCCGTGAGCTGGGCGGTAATGCGCACCGCGTCGCCGGACCGCTGCAGGGACCCGCCCACGACCGCGTCGATGGCGTGGGCGCTGGCGAGCTCGGACCCTGGGATGCGGGCCTGATCGCCCTGGAGTCGGATGACGCGCAGCGGCCCGATCTGGGCCAGCGCCGCGACCAGCTGGTCGGTGATGCCTTCGGCCAGGTAGAGCTGGGCCGAGTCGCCGGTGAGATTGGCGAATGGGAGCACGGCCAGCGACCGGACGGTTCCCCTCGGCATCCGTTGTCCCGGTTGAATTACTCCCCATCCGGGTCCACACTCCCGCAGCGGCAGCGGTGATCAATGCTGAAGCAGCGAGGCCTTGGAGCAGAATCCGCCGGCGGGGTGAGTTGGACGCGCTCGCGGCAGGTTCGCGGCCCGCGCGGACCAGCGCCTCCCGGAATTCGCGGGCGGAGGCATACCGATCCGCCGGGACCTTCGCCAGGGCGCGGATGATGACCTCTTCGACCGCAAAGGACAGCGTCCGCCGGACCGTCCGCAGGCTGGGCACGGGGTCGATGGAGTGCCTCGCCAGAATCGCCTGGGCGGTCGGGCCGGTGAACGGTGGTTCGCCCGCGAGTGTCTCGTACAACACGCAGCCCAACGCATAGATGTCGCTGCGACCGTCGATCGTTCCGCCGCCGGCACCCTGCTCCGGGCTCATGTAGTGCGGGCTGCCCAGTGCGAGACCGGTCTCGGTGAGCCGGTCGCCCCCGGCCACGTCCAGCGCGCGGGCGATGCCGAAGTCCGCCACGATCGCGTGCCCCGCGGAGATCAGGATGTTTTCGGGCTTGATGTCGCGGTGGAGGACCCCGGCTGCGTGAGCACACGCCAGCGCCTCGGCGACCTCGCCTCCGATCCGCACCGCATCACCGACGTCGAGCTGGACCTCTCGCCTGAGTCGCTCGCGGAGCGACTCGCCCTCGACGTAGGGCATGGCGTAGTACAGCATGCCAGTCTGCCTCGCCGGAGTCGTGGAGGCTCAGGATGTGGGGATGCTGCAGACGGGAGGCGATCGCGATCTCGCGGTGAAACCGGTCCGCGCCGAGTGCCGGGCTGAGTTCGGGCCGCAGCACCTTAAGCGCAACCCGGCGGCCGTGCTTGAGGTCTTCGGCGAGGTATACCGTGGCCATCCCGCCCCGGCCGAGCTCACGCTCGATCCGGTAGCGCTCGCCGAGAGCAGATTGGAGGTGCTCGAGCAAGTCCAAGACCTCGGCTCCTGAGTCAAGGAACGGCCCCGATGCACCAACCCCCGCGACCCCGACTGGCGGGGTCGCGGGGGTTGGCGGTGGTGACTCCCCGATGCTGCCCGCTATCGAATGCTAGAATCGATGCGCGTAGCCCAGGAAGAGAAGATAGCTGGCGAGATCGCCCCGGTCACCGGGTGGCAGAGGACCGTTGTCCTCGTTCACGTTCTGTTTGAACTCGCCATGGAGCCGGACCGGAATGCTCAGGGTGAACACACCGGGGCCGCGGGCCAGAGCCAGGCCCGGGTCGAGATAGGTCGTGTACCCCGGGGCTCGGAAGCCACCGTCCTTGCCCAGCACGTCGCGGACCGGAATCCCATCCATCCGGACGCCGAGGCTCATTGAGAGGCCCTGTTCCGGCCACGCCGCGTACCCCAGGCCCGCACGCGCATGGTAGACATCGTACACCGACAGGGCGCTGGTGGGTACGGTCGGTGCGAACAGAACGTCCGTCTTCTCTTCCGGACTCAACTGATACGCACCGTAGGCGTAGCCCGACAGTCTCCCGTACAATTGTTGATACGCCTGGAGCTCGACCTGAATTCCCCAGCCACCGGTGCCGAGCTGCAACCCCGGGTGCACCGCGTGCTGCACCACACCACCGGACCTCAACCCCAGGTCGTCTTTGACCTCGTTGCTGCCGGTTGGCGTCTTTACCCCCAAGCCGAGAGACACGTTACCGCCCGGGTGCGTCGTCGGCTCGAGCAGCCACATCGTCCCCACCAGGTTGATATCCCCCAGGCCGGTGGCGGATGTCTCGCGGCGCACAAGGTCATCGTGAATCCGCGAATTCGTTCCGGTCGAGAGCGGCACCGTCAGGCGCAGACTCAGCCTGTCGGTCACTCCGTACGCAAGGGAGAGATCGATGGTGCTGATGTTGAACCGCATGGGCCCGCCGTTGGGCGACAGCTCCGGATGAATCTCGTCGCCCACGAACCAATCGGTGGCTGTCAGCCGGCGGTACGCCGCGCCGGCTTCCCACTCACCCTGCTTGAGAAACACCTGCCGATGCCCGCCCAAACTGGGGGACGTGAAGCGAATCGGCATTCAGCCCTGGCCGTGCGCGACTCCCGGCGTGACGGCCAGGCCGATCACGACACTCAGCCCAAGACCCAGCCGGTGAGCCCGGCCCGTCCTCGGCAACGGCATTTGGTCTCCTGAAGGGGATGCCAGCAAGCTACGGCACTTCCGCCAAGGGCGCAAATTCGTTGGAGCGGAGTACTTCCGCCCGGCGGCGACCAGGACGGCTTACGGCGGCGGCAGGATGGCCTGGAGGCCTCGATCCAGCGAGGCGCGCGAAATCGGACCGGGGTGGAGGCCGCGAACGATTCCGGCCGAATCCACGAACACGGTCGTGGGAACCGAGGTAAGACGGTACAGCTCCCGCACCTTTCCCCGGGCGTCAAGCAGGACCGGAAAGGGCATGCCGAGTTCGCCGACGAATCGACCGATGTCCTTGCGCCGCTCTTGGTCGGTGAGATTCACGGCGAGGATTACCAGTCCTTTCCCGCTATGCTCCCGCCAGGCCTCGATCAGACTGGGCATCTCCTCCCGGCATGGCGCGCACCACGAGGCCCAGAAATTCACGACGACCGGCCGGCCGCGGTGCGAGGACAGGTCGAGCCGCCCTCCCTCGAGCCGTTCGAGATCGAATGCGGGGGCCTCCTGCCCGACGGCAACGCCCTGCTCCTGCGCTCGGGCGGGTGCCACGCCCAGAATCAGGAAACCCAGGAGCACGAATCTCATGACCGGCCTCCCAGCGCCGCGGTGAATTCCCCACTGTCCGCACATCTGCTTCAGCTGCTTCGCCAGCGCCAGCTCCACGTGCGCCGGAATATCCGGGCGCACCATCCCGGCGGTCGCGCGCGCTCCGAGATCTGGCGCGCCAAGATGGCGATCGACCTGGGGCCCGTCAACGGGCTTAGGGCAACCGTGCTGGCCGGCGGCTCAGGCGAGCGCGATATTGGGCACTCCATCACCCGACCCGCTGACGACGGAGCGTTGACACGTGGCCGAGCCGCTCGGGAGCCTGACGACCGCTCTCGCCGAACGCTACCGTATCGAGCGACAGCTCGGTGCGGGCAGCATGGCCACGTGTATCTCGCCGAGGACCTCAAGCACCATGGCCAAGCGGCCATCAAGGTGCTTCAGCCGGAGCTGGGAGCATCCCTCGGCGCCGACCGCTTCCTGCAGGAGATTCGGGTCGCCGCAAAGCTGCAGCATCCGCACACCGTCTGCCTGCTCGACTCGGGGGTGATCACCGACAGGTCGGGCCGGAAGTGGTTTCCTACTACGTGATGCCCGTCGTGGAGGGCGAGACGCTTCGCGAGCGACTGGCCCGGACCGGCCCATTGGCGGTGCCCGAAGTCGTACGGTGGACTGGGGAGATTGGCGACACCTTGGCCAAGGCGCACAAGACCGGCGTAGTGCACCGCGACATCAAGCCGGAGAACATCCTCCTGGCCGACGGCCACGCGCTGGTGATGGATTTCGGCGTTGCCAATGCGGTGAGCGATGCCACCGGCTTGCAGGGGCTGACCAGTGCTGGCCTCTCGCTCGGCTCGCCCTACGCGGCCACTACTCCCCAGCAACAGGTCTCGGTCGAGCGACGAAGATGACCCCGCGAGCGAGACGCCGGGGAGTCCGCGGCCGGTTAGAGCAGCCCCAGGGTGGCCAGACTGGCGAAGCGGTCGCCGGCGATGATCACATGGTCGTACAGCGGGAGATCGAGCAGGCGCCCCGCTTCCGCCAGTTGGCGGGTGACGGCCCGATCCTCGGCCGAAGGGGTGGGGTCGCCGCTGGGGTGATTGTGCACCACGATGATTCCCGCCGCGGCCTCCGCGATGGCGGCCCGGAAGACCTCCCGAGGATGAACCAGCGAGCTGTTGAGGAGGCCCCGGGTGACCAGGATCTGCCGGAGCACCTGGCTCTGGCTGTCGAGGGCGAGGAGGTGAAACTCCTCCACCTGGAGATCGCGGAGACGCGCCTGGAACAGGTGGACCACGTCCTCGGGCTCGCGGATTCTTGGCGCGGTCGGCCGGTCTTCGCCGGCGAGCCGCGCGCCGACTTCGAAGGCCGCCAGGAGCCGCGCGCCCTTGCCCGGCCCGATCCCTTCGGCTTGCAACAGCTCGGCTCGTGGGCGCATCGCCACCCGACGGAGCGAGCCTCCACCGATCTCCAGCAGCCTGGCGGCGATGTCGAGCGAGGTGCAACCGCCGGTGCCCGTGCCGACGAGAATGGCGAGCAACTCGACGCTGGTGAGCGCGGCGGGGCCGAGCGTCCAGAGACGCTCACGCGGCCGCTCGGCATGCGGCAGGGCGGGTATGGGTGCGGACACCACCGAAACTTGGGGTGGACGCCGCCGTCGCAACGTGCCCTTCCCCGGCGACCTGTTCCCTCGCCACGCGAGCCCGAGCTCTAGCCTGAGCTCAGCGCGAGGGCGAAATCGGCGGCGGTGTCGAACCGGTCGCCCGGACGCTTGGCGAGCGCCCGGTGTATGGCCTCCGCGATCCGGGGTGGAACATCGGGCCGGACCGTGCGGAGCGGCGGCACCGGGTCGGCTCGATGCCGCGCCAGGACGGCCCCCGCCGACGCACCCACGAACGGCGGCTCGCCGGCCAGCATCTCGTACAACACGCAGCCCAGACTATAGAGGTCGGCACGGCCATCCACCTCGCCCTCGGTCTGCGACTGCTCGGGGCTCATGTAGGTGGGAGTCCCCAGGGTGATGCCGGACCGGGTCAGCCGCTCCCCGATGGCGGCATCGAGCGCGCGCGCGATTCCGAAATCCGCGACGAGCGCGTGGCCCGAGTCAAGCAGGATGTTCCCCGGCTTGATATCCCGGTGGATGATTCGCCGTTGGTGGGCGTAGTCCAGGGCCTCCGCGATTTCCCGGGCGATCCGGAGCGCGTCATCCACCGGGAGCTGGACCTCCCGACCCACCCGCTCCCGGAGCGTTTCGCCCTCGACATACGGCATGACGTAGTATGGACGCGCGAGCCCGGGGCCCTCGGCCAGGACCCCAGAGTCATACAGCTGCAGGATGTGCGGGTGATGCAGGCTGGCCAGGAGTTGGATCTCGCGCAGAAACCGTTCTACGTCGGTGGATGCGGCAAGCTCCTGGCGCAGCAGCTTGAGTGCGACGTCGCGATCGAGCTTTCGGTCGCGCGCCAGGTACACCATGGCGACGAGTCCGCGGCCGATCTCGCGAACGAGTGAGTAGCGGCCCTGCCCCTCGAGCGGCGGGGCAGAGCTCAGTTCCCGCTCGGACCGGAGGCGCTCCACCAGGGCCGTGAGTCCGGGGGTCTGGCCGCCGAGGTCCCGGCTCATGCGGGCGTCCCAGGTCCTCGCGTGTTGAAGGGCGGCGCTCCAGTCGGCTGCCGAGGCAAGCGCCCGTGCCAGGCCTGTCGCAGTGCGCTCGCTCCAGGGATCGGCGGCCGCAAGCTGCGTCCAGCGCTCGATCTCCAGCGTGTGCTGGCCGCTTGCCTGCGCGTCCTTTGCCAGCTGATAGAGCGCGCGCATGTACTCGCCGGCGAGGCGGGCTCTTTCGGTCTCCACCCACTCTTCGAAACCCACCGATTCGCCGAGATAGAACCCGTCGAGAAACGGCCCACGATAGAGCGCCACCGCCGCGCCGGCATCCCCGCGCGCGATCGCAGCCTCCCACTCCCACAGATCGGTAGCGACGACGTCGCCATTCAATCCCAGCGGGTCCGGTCCTCGCACGGGGTTCGCGGCAGCCTCGCGCCGGATGGAATACAGAAGCTGATCCAGCGCGTGCCGGGCCTTCTGCTCCGGGCGATCGGACCAGAGCTGCCCCAGCACCTTGTCGCGCGAGATGCCCCGTGGCCCCGCCGCGGCGAGGACCGCGAGCAGCGCGAGGCGAAGTCGAGGCGTAGGCACCGGGGTTCCCGCGGTGTCCGTGAGGGCCAGGCCCCCGAAGGTTCGGAGCCGGAGCATGAGGGTCCGCTGAGCGGAGAATGAGGAGCGCGTGAGTCCCTCGAACTATTGTGGCGACGCGTCCCGGGGCAGGCAAGCCGCCGAGCCGCATTACTCAACTGGAGGTCGTCATGCGCGCCGCACAGGCCATTCGACTCGTCTCGGCCCTCACACTCGTCCTCGGCTGCTCCGACACGACCGGGCCAGGCCCGGATCCAGTGGATCCCGCGGATCCCGCCCTCCTCGTGGCGCCGACCGGCGCGAGCATCGGCCGTGGCGAATCCATTCGATTCACCGCGACCCCCCGGGGCAGCGCCGCCGCCCTGCTGTCGGGGGACGCACCGGTGACCTGGTTCAGCTCCGACAATTCGGTCGCCACAGTCGATGCCGGCGGCATCGTGAGCGGCGTGAGTGCCGGCACCGCGATGATCACGGCCGTCCTGCGAGGCGCACGCGGCTCTGCCAGGATCACCGTCGTCGGAATGCGGAAGAAGGGAGACGAGCCCTGCTTGCGCACCGACCATCCCACCCTGCCAACGTGCTGAGCAGGTCGTACGGGCCGGGATTTTCCGAGTGATGCAACTCCGGAGAGCCCGGCCCTTGTCCGCGACTACTTACGCACCGCAAATACCCTGGTTTCTACCGAGTCGGCGCCCAGAAACACGATCACCTTATAGTTACCCGGCTTGAACCCCTTGGCCTGGGACAGGCGGAATTCCGCGTTCCCGCCTCCCTCAGGCACCGGCGTCGATGACTTCTGCAGGATCTTACCGTCTTGGGACCGCCAGGCCGCGGTCAGGGCGGTGGCGCCCCCGCTGCCCTCGGTTGCCACCGACACATAGACGGTGTCCTGAGGAGCGAACTGAAAAGTTGGTTCGGTGATCCTGTTGCCGGGTCCAATCTGTCTTCCGATCATGACGTTCGAGACGCGCAGCTCGGTCGATTCGTTCGCGGCTACCGAGCGGGCGGAGTCGGTCATCCCAGTCTCGCCGACGCGCGACTCCTCGGAGCCGGCGCAAGCGCCCGTGAGCGCAGCGACTGCCACGAGCAGCGGGCTCACCCCCGTGATACGAGCCATAGACACCTCCGTTCGATGCCAGGCCACTTCGCCCCCTCCACACCTCCTGCTCCCGCCGGATTGCCCCAGGGACGGAGTTCCCTGCCTGGACTGACCCTGACCAGCGGCAGCTTTTACAATGCTAATAGAAAGGCGCCTGGCGGTCGCCGCCTGGCGCCGAGCCACTCGGCTACCGCGCAAAGTTGACGACCACGAACCGCCCCACCCGTCGCGCATCACCCGATTCGATGTGGTAGAAGTACACCCCGCTGGCCACCACCTGATTGTTGCGATTGAGAACGTTCCAACGTTCCGAGCCGCCGAACGTGCTCGAATGGTGCTCGAGCAATGCGACCAGGATGCCGCTGGCAGAGTAGATGCGGATGATGCATTCGGCCGGCAGATTGACGAACTGGATCACCTTGCCTTCGGTGGTCACCTCGAAGGCGCTGGTCACGTAGTATGGGTCCGGCACCGTATGAACCCGGCTGAGATCGTTACTGGTCGCGGCGACGACGCGATTCACCGCCCGGAAATCGAGCCGCAACTCGACGCCCACCGCCGTAAGGGGACGCGTGGCCGGAGTGAAGGTGTAGGGTCCTCGGTCTCCCGCGGCGCCGCGGCCCCCGCTGATCGCACCGACGTAGGTACGTAAGCTCCAGACGGTGCCTGACCCAGGGAGGCCCGCCGTCAGCTCGACGTTGGTGATGGTGCCGGCCAGATAAAGCGCGAAGCCCGCCCCCGGCCGGACCGGGGCGGTCCTGGCGTTCGTGGCGGCCTGATCCCAGATGGCGATCGGCCCTGGCGCAGCGGTTCGGCTCAAGGTGTAGGCCGGCGCGGTGCAGGGATAGCTCTCCTGCACCGCCGCGAAGGAACGAAGCGGCTCGACACAGGTGAAATCCATGCTGGTGAGCACGTCGGCCCGGCCGTCGAACGATCCCGCCGCTGCGGTGGCAGTCTGGTTCAGCACGCCCCAGGAGCCCGCCAGGCGGAGGCTGTCGAAAGGGACCGCGACGTTGTGGGTAACGTCGACGACCGAGTCGATTCGGCCCTGCGTGCCCCAGAAGAGGTTGAAGTCCGCGGCCCGCCGGGCCCCGCCGAGGACGCCCTCGATGACGCGGTAACTTGCCTCCGCCGTCTCATAAGCGATCGGCATCTGGATCGTGGCCACCCCGGCCAACGCGCCGGCGTTGTTCAGCTCAAGCATCGGGCCCGGTGAAGCCGAGCCCGGCGGGTGTGCCGCCTGGGGGTCGCTCTTCGTCTCGTTCCGCTGGGGCGACGGTCCGTCGAACCAGCGCGACCCGTTGTACTCGCAGCCGGTCGTGCCGGCGGCGGCAAACCCGGCGGCTCGGTTCAGGCAACCACGGCCCCACGCGCTGGTGTAGTAGTTCCCGGCCAGCCCAAGATCGAGGCGCCCGCTCAGCCGGAAGCCGTTCCCGCCGCCGAAGCGTTGGGCCGCGGCGTCATTCACCGGAACAGCCTCGAAGTAGGTGGAGTTCGTCCCCCGGGCTGCGGCTTGGTCCTGGAGCACCGGGACCTGCACTCCGGAAGTCGAGCCCCCGCTGCTCGAGGTCAGGAAGTAAATGGCTGGAACGCCCGGTTCGCCCGCACCGTTCTCATAGGCCGAACCGAGCTGGAGGCTGTCCAGCGAAAGCGAGACCGATCCCGAGCTGGGAAGTACGGTCTGGACCAGCTCAGCCAGTTCCACCCCGAAGCCGGTGGCGGGAGGGAAGGGCCGATCGAAGCGGCCGGTCGTCGGGTCGAGCACCGGTCCGGAAGCCGCCGTGTCGAGCGTGGCCCCGCGCCCTACCACCGAGACGTCGACGGTGGCGGAGCTCTCGTAGTTCACCGCCGCGCTGGTCGGTGTCACCGCTTCCGCAAGCCGGGCGGACTCGAGGCTCGCGGGGCCCGATTGAAAGGAGTTGACGTCGAACGCCGTCACGGCGTAGAAATACCGGAGATCGTTCCGAACTCCCCGATCGACAAAGACGAACGGCACCCCGGAATCGCGCAAGGGACACTGGGCGCCGTTGGGCCCGGCCGAGGCGAGGCAGCCGAAAGCCGCGCCGGTGCCCACCGTGTCCGCGCGCAGGATGATCGCCGTCCCCGTGGCCAGGGCCTGACGCCCTTCGCGACCGATCTTGGCTTGCACGACCGCCCCAACCAGCGGGTGGGTATCGCTCACCAGGGGCGCCACGCCGGGTATGAGGGGATCAAAGGGAACGCGACACCCGAAGGTGGTGTCGCCCTCCGCGACCGTTATGGAGTTGATGCCCAGCTCCGGGGCGCACCCCGGTCCCGGGTTCACTTGACCCCGCCAGTCGACCATGAACGTGTTGGCATAGTCGAATTGGGCGATGAGGTGCAGCTCGCTCGGCGTGTCCACTCGGCCGCGGTAGACGCGGTAGCCTTCCACATCGAGCCGACGGAAGTTCGGATCGTACTGAAGATTCGGTGTTCCCCCTGGCAAGATCGGCTGGTTGACCAGACCAAAGGAGGGGTCCCCCGTGGTCTCGGTCGCGGAGGGAGTCCACAGCACCGTGACCTGGTTGGGACCGGGTATCAGAAAGAAGTCCGGTGCGTCGGGGGCGGTCGACGATAGCAGGAATCCATTGTCGAACAGCGCCTGCGCCACCAAGGACTTCCCCAGGAGAGAGCCGGGAACGACCTGGAATTCGCTCTGTTCGACTCGACCGTCGCCGTTGGGATCGCTGAACCCTCGATAGCCCGTGAGCGAGTCGATCGGATTGACTCCCGCCGCCATTCGCCCAGGATCTCCGAGGATGGTGGGATCACCCGGAGGGACATCACACCCGGCGGGACACCCCGCCGCCTCCACCGGGGCGGCGAAGATATAGGCCACCACGATCGACTCGAACCCGCCCGGCGGCAGAGTGAGCGGGCCGGTGGCCTGATAGAACCGCATGTCGCCCGGCGGGCTCTTGTTGAGGAAGCAGATGTGGGTGACCTTCGGGATGCCGGCGTTGCAGGAGGGGTCGCCCACGGCCGGATTGGGACTGCCGTTGAGATAGCGGTAGAGTTGGATGTGGCTGTTCGGATCTTGCGCCGCCGACGCGGCCCAGGCCCCGAAGACCGTGAGTCCAACCTGGCGACCCAGCGAGTCGCGCGGGCTGCGAAGGTATTTCACCCCCGCGAAGCCCGGACCGGCGAAGAATGGTGGTCCAAAGATCTCCGGGTCGAACGTCCAATTATCCGGCGGACCGAAGCTGTGCTCGTAGGTGTACCCCAACCCGAAGGGAATGTTGGCTGAGGAGTAGTTGGTGCCCGCGTTGGCCACATCCATGTCCGCGCCAAAGGCGACATGCAGGCTCGTGATCGGATAGCCCCCCGGCGGAAGGGTGATCCCGAACTCCGCGTTGTTCTTCAGCTGAAACTCCGCGGCTTTCTCTAGCAGGATCTCCCGCATCGCCGGGCGCACGCCCACGTAGTCTGCCCGAAGTGTGGAGGTGATGTTGTAGAGCGTGTAGGTGAAATAGATGATGTCCTGATTTCCGCTGGGACCGTTCCAGGCCATGCCGCGGTGTTCCAGCAGCAGCCCGAGCGGGTGGTCACGGAGCTCTTTGAGCTTCGGGTTCCCGTCCCAGGTCAGCCACCAGACATCGCTCTCCGAGGCCGCCAACCGGCCACGGAGGGTCGGGTGAAAGAGGTTGTCGGCTTCGTTCGGTTCATCCGGCACAAAGGCGGCGGCCGGCCAGTTGGCTGCGTCGTCGGGATCGGTCGAGTTGTAAATAGGCTGAACCTGTTCGCCATTTCCCGGACCCCGGGGATTATAGAAGAAGGCGCCAGCCGTGTCGGTCGCCCACGGGTTCTCCGATGGGATCCCGCCGATTACACCGGCTACCTGGATCCCGGAGGCGAAGACGTAACCGTTGGGCGTGCCCTTGGGCCAGAACCCGCCAGGGATCTGCTCGGGGCTCCCGGTAATGTCGACGCAGATCTGGCCGGTCGCGTTCAAGCCGCAGAGCACCTGGTTGGCGCTGAGCGCGCCGATACTCCTGGCGAGGAGGCGGAAGCCATCGGGCTTGTGCCCCGATCCTGGCTGGGCAGGCTTGGTCTGAGCATCCAACGCCGGCGCGACAAGCAGCAGTGCCGCCAGTACGACGCAAGAGCCGACCCGCATCAGAAGGTCACCTCGATCCCGAGCCGGAGCCGGCGCGGGTCGCCGGCAAAATTGTGCGCCCCGCGGTCTACCGTGTAGAACGCGTCGGATGCCCGCCGTTGTTCGGCAAGCGTGAACACGTGGTCTCCATCGCCGAAGCGCTCCTCGGCCCGGAACAGGTACAGGCAATCGGGTGCAGCAGCGCGGCCGCCGGCCGTCGTCCAAGCGTCGCAGCCGGATGCGAGCTGACCCCGAAACCTGAGGTCGATGTCTCCATCGTTGTACGCGTGGGACGCCAGAGCGTCCTCGGCGAAGGACGTGCTGTCGGCCGCCCACTGTGTCTGGCGGTCGGCGGCGTTTGCGGTCGTTCCGTTGACCGAAAAAACCCGCAGGACGTTGGTCATGTTCAGCAGGTTGCGAGCATCGAGATAGGCGGTGAGAGTCAAGCGGCCGACATCGAAACCCTTGGTGACCCGAAGGTCGAATTGCTTGGATGCAGGGAGCCGGGCGCTGTTCGGCGCACCGAGGTGGCGGCATTCTCCGCTCTCTGCTGCCTCTGCGCAGGGCGTGTAGGGTGTGCCGGTGGCGAAGCGGGCCGTTGCGAAGAGACCCAGATTCCCGAGCACCGAGCCGAGGATGCTCCCCTTCTTCCACTCGGCTGGAAAGGTGAACGCGAGCGCCGCGGCGATGTCGTGTGGCCGGCTCAGCACGGTGGGAATGATTTCCTGGGGCGGCGGACCCAGGACGCCGCCGACCTCGTTCACCACCGTCACCCCTCGATCCTGATTGGTCAGGGGATCGGATGCCGTACTCTTCGCATCCTGGTAGGAGTAGCCGATCGTGCCGTTGAAGAAGTTGCCGAACCGCCGATCGAGCCGTACGTCCACGCCCCGGGCATTGCCGAAGTCGAGATTGGTCACCCGCACCAGGGTACTTCTGCGCTGGCGAACCGGATCGTCCACCAGGAACGTCCGCGCCGCGGCGACGGCGATGTTATCCCGGTTGTACAGCGCCACGTCCAGCACCATGTCGTCGCTGAAGGCGTGCCGGACGCCGAACTCGAACGCGATCGTCTTGCCGAAGTCGAGGTCGGAGCCGAGTCCGCCGGAGTTCACACCATTCAAGACCAGCCCGAAGTCGGGTGCCTGCACTTGGTGGGCGTACGAAAGACGCAGGTTGCTTCGTTCAGTGACCGGGAAGGAGACCTGGATGTGCGGGCTCAGGTAGCCGTGGGCGCGGTCCGGCCGCGAGATGACCAGGGGCCTGTCCCCGAACGTGCCGCCTGCCTCATAGATCGGCGCGCCGGGGAGGTTGAGGTACTCACCGAAGGTCGGACTTCTCGACACCGTATCCAGAAGGAAGGGCCGGCTCGCCCGGGAATTATAGTGGTCGTAACGGAGCCCCCCGATCAGGACGACGTCTCCGAGGTCGAGCCGGTCCTCCAGAAAAACATTCCACCGGAATGGTCGCTCGAGGTAGGCATCGCCCAGGGCGGACAGTTCCGACTCGAAGCGGCCAATCGAATAGAGGACCCATTCCGCCCCGGCCTTCAGCCGGTCGAAGCGGTCGACCTGCCAGTCGATGTTCGTCTTGGCGACATACCGGTTTTCCCGGAAGAGGCGCAGCCGCCCGGCAGGCCCGCCGCTCTCGCTCCAACCGGGAAGGCCATACGCATTGTTCCGGTAGCGATCGACCAGGGCGAACTGGCCCGGGTTATCGAGGTCGTACGGTGTCCGCCTGGTACCTGGTCGATTGAGCCGGACGTTCTCGACCAGCTCACGGTCGAGCGGAAAGGTGTCGAAGTCGAACAGGAATCCCAGCGGGCGAATCAAGTAACCGCCGAAGGGATCACGGGTCTCCTGCTCGCTGCGCAGGGTGAGAGGGCTGAGAACGGAGCGGTCTTCCTGGTAGGAGAGATACACCTCGAGCGCCAGCGCTCGGTCCGCCGAACGCACGAGATTGGGCGTCCAGGTGAGGGTCAGCACATCGCTCCAATCGCGAGACCCGAACAGCGCCGCCGAATTGTAGATATTGGCGTAGTCGAAGATGCGTCCCTGGTTCTGGCTGCGTTGATAGCTCAGCCCCACCCGGGAGCCGGTACCAAAGGTGTAGGTGAGCTTGCCGAGCAGCTCGTGGATGGATGCCACGCTGCCGGGGATGCGGATTCCCTGGCAGGGAAGGCCGTAGTTGTTGGCGATGTCCGCGTTGGCGCTCTGGCGGAACTGGTCACACTCGCCCCGGGACACGGCCAGACGGTAGACGGGCACCTGCGTGGTGTCCGCGAGCAAACTGGCGTCCCTGGGCACTGCCACCGTCGTGTCGAGACCTATTGAAACGAAGATTGGGCCCTTCTCGCTTCCCCGCCCGGAAGCTGTCGACCGTTGCCCCTCGAGGACCCCCGCGGCGAAGAACGTGAGGTGACGGGCGAGGGGCCCACCGATGCTCGCCTCCATCCGATTGAAGCCGACACCATGGCTCACCCCGAACAACTCATCGGTCTGGTAGCCCAGCGCCCCGCTGAACCTGGTCCCGCCGGTCCGGGTGACCAGGGAGATCAATCCGGACTGGGCGTTGCCGAACTCCGCCGAGTTGGCTCCGGTCGTGACCGAAGCCTCCTCGACCGCATTGGTGCCGAGGCTGATCTGGGTGCTCGGCGTCTCGAGGGCCAGGCCCCGATAGCCGGGGGTCACCGGCACACCATCCAGGTAGGTGACGGCCTCGTCCGGCCGGCCCCCGCGGATCGATAGCGCGAGCACGCCTCGTCGCCCGGTCGCCACCACACCGGGCTGCAAGGCGAGCAGATCGTTCACCCGATCCACCGGCAGGCGCTCGAGGAAATCGCCCTGCACCCGCTGCTTGGTGGTGACCTCGTCCCGCGGGACCAACAGATTCTCCGCCGCAACGACTTCGATCCCCTGGAGCTGGACCGGGGCCAGCTCGAGCATGAAGTCCTGGGTGACCGTCTGGCCGGCTCGTACCCGGAGGTCGCGAACCTCGACCGGTCGATAGCCCACGAAGACGGCCCGGACCGCCGTCGGCCCGGCTGGGATGTTGTTGATGAAGTAGTAGCCGCGGGGATCCGTCTCCGCGCCGAAGGCGGTGCCGATGATGAATATCTGGGCCTGGATGGGCATGCCCACCTGGTCCCGGACCTGCCCCTGGATCTTTCCTGTGGGTGCTTGGGCGTCGAGGAAGGAGCCCGGCGTCAGAAGCAGGCACGAGAGGGATAGAGCAAACAGCGCGGCCGGTGGGAGATCGGAGTAGAGCGGCGTGGTCGCCGCGCTACGGCCCTGAAATCTTGGTCGAAGGCGCAGCCGACGGGGGGGGCCGTCGCGAGGGTGACGGGTGAGCGCACGGGGTTCTGGCACCTGGATCTACCACTAATCTGCACCCTGGGGCTCGAGTTGCGCCAGCGGACCGCTGCGCGGCGGCTCCTGGTGAGCCGGCGCTGACGAGGTCAGTGTGCCTCGCCAGACTCCGGCACACCGGCGAGACGGGCCAGCGCAGCATGCCCTTCCTCGACCAGGTGGCGATGGCTCGCCGACGGCATGTCGTAGCGACCCAGGAATTGGCGGTAGTCCCGCTCCGCAAGGGCGAACTGGCCACGGGCCTCCTCGATCCGTGCAAGCATGAGATACGCCAATGGAGCGGCGACGATCTTCTCCTCGAACGGCGCACTGAGCGCGTGGTGCCAGGAGAGCAGCTCAACGGCACGAGCGGTATCTCCGACGGCGAGCAGCCACGGTGTCGCAGCCATGCGGTGAATGGCGCGCCGGAGCGGATGGGTATCGTAGCCCATCCACGGATTGTGGTCGGCAGACTCCATCTCTAGCGTCGCCAACTGGGACGCGGCGGCGTGCCGATTCCCACGCAGTGCCAGCTCGAACGGTGCCAGATTCACCAGACGGGATCGCCTGGGGAAGGTGTCGTTGGCTGCGCGCACCGCGGCGGCGGCGGAGGCCAGGCCGCGAGCGTCCTGCCGGGCCATGGCGAGAATGCCGTCGAGCCAGGCGATCTCCGCCTTGAACACCGGCATGTTCATCACGGCCGTCCGCGCGGCGGCGGGCCGGCGCGCGGCCGCCTCTCCGTTCGGGATCGCACCTAGCCACGCACCGAGGACCGCGAGTCGATAGGCGTCGAGCGCCGCGGGTCGTCCAGAATCGGCGCCGGTTCGCTGATCCATCGTGGCCAACGCGGAATCCCACGCGCCCCGTGCGGCCCAGTGCAGGGCGGTGAAGAACCGCACTCCGTCGGCCGTGGCCGGAGGAAGATCCCCCCGGAGCAACCGGCGGTTGAATTCGATCTGCGCCGCCGGGGAGCCCACGGCCAGGCCGAACAGGTAACCGAAGTTCATAGGCTCTCCCGCGACGACCGCGGCCAGCGCGGTGTGAAGCAAGCTGTCCAGGAGTGGCTTTGCCCTGCGGTCTCCGGTCTGAAGTGCCTGCACCGTGCGCTGCACGAGCATCGGGTCTCCTGGCTCGTTCCGCGCGAGGGTCGGACCCGCGCCCAGTCGCTCCAACGCGGTCAACGCGCGGGCGGCGGCAGCCGTGTCACGGTCCAACTGATACATCGACAGCAGATGTTCCCACCCGAACACCATCCCCGGATTGAGCGCGACCACCCGCTCCAGGCACCGTCGAGCATCGGCTCGAGTCGAGCCGATGTATGGAAACAGATGCACGTAGCCGTCGCCGAGCATGAACCAGCCGGGCCAGTAGTCCGGATACTCCCGGACCAGTGACTCCAATCGCGCCCGGCGCCAGACGTAACCGCTGTCCAGGTCGGTGGCTTCGATCAGCAGGCGCTCGCGGCGGGGAAGTGCCCCGCGGTGGTCCCAGTACGCCTTCGCGATCGCCGGCTCCACTTCCTCTTCCGCCCATGCATGCGCGTTCGCGAGGCGAAAATATGCGTACCAGAAGGTGGAATCGGCCGCGATGGCCCGCTGGTACGCCGCCTTGGCGTCGCCCCGCCGACCGGCGATGAAGGCCTGCTCCCCATCCAGATAATCACGGAGCGCCTCGACGGATCGTGTGGTGATGGCTTCTAGCGTCGGCGTGGGAGGGGTGCCGCGCCGCCACACCGCGTCGAGCACCCGCCACGTCACCGAATCGGTCAGCGCTCCAAGGCTGTCCGGCGGGCCGGTGACGACCGCCCTCGCCAGAGGCAGAAGGCTGTCGCTCGAGTAAAGGCCGACATCGAGCCGGACCTTCCCCCCGTCCCGCGCGAGGCTGCCGGCGACAACGCTCATCGCCCCATAGCGCCTGCCGAGCGCGCCGGCATCGCTCAGCGAGAGCGGGCCCTTCTGCCCCTGCGTCTGTGCCAGGACCGTGAGCCGGTCCACCATCCGGATGTCGCCCACCCCGTCGAGATTGGCGCTGACGGTCGTGGCCAGATCGCGGCCGATCCGACTGAGCGCGGTGTCTTCACCGGCAGGCGTGAATGGCAGGACCGCCATGACCGACGCCTCGGGGGCGATTACCGAACCGGCCGGGCGGGAGAGCACCCACCCGGCGGCACCGATGCCGGCGGCAAGGAGCAGCGCAGCGCCCCCCCAGGCCAGACGCCGCCTCGAAGGGGTAAGAGGTGACCGGCCCGGCACGGGCACCGTGATGCCCTCGGCCGGAGCGGCCAGCAGCGCCTCCGCGAACTCGGCCACGGTTTCGAATCGGTCCGCGGGCACCTTTGCCAGCGCCTTGGCGATCGCGGCCTCGACCGCCGGAGTCACCGTGTTCCGAACCGTGCGGAGCGAGGGGACCGGGTCCATGATGTGCCGGGCGAAGATCGACTGGGCCGTAGGTCCGGTGAACGGCGGCTGTCCCGCAAGCATCTCGTAGAGGACACATCCCAGCGCGTACCCATCGGCTCGGCCGTCCAGCCTCGTGTCTCCAGCAGCCTGCTCGGGACTCATATACGCTGGGGTGCCGAGGCTGAGCCCCGTCTCGGTGAGCTTCAGCGCCTCATTCGCAGCGAGCAGCTTGGCGAGACCGAAATCGGCCACCAGCACACGGTTTCCGCTCAGGAGGATGTTCTCGGGCTTGATGTCGCGATGCACCACGCCGCGCTGGTGGGCATGCTCCAGGGCCTGCGCCACCTCACGGGTGATCCGGATGGCCTCGGGGATTCCGAGCTGCCCCTCCCGTTGCAGTCGAGCCCGCAGCGACCCGCCATCCACGTGCGGCATCGAGTACCAGAGCCGGTCCGACGACACCCCGGAGTCGAGGATCGGCAGGACGTTCGGATGGTCGAGCCGCGAGGTGAGCTGCACCTCCCGCTGGAATCGTTCGGGTCCGAGCGTGGCTGCGAGCTCCCGATGCAACACCTTGACCGCCACCTTCCGGTCCTGCCGGAGGTCGTGCGCTAGATAGACCACGGCCATGCCGCCACGCCCGAGCTCGCGATCCAACCGGAGGTAGTCCGGTAGATCGGGTGCGTCTAGCACGGAGCTGTGGCGTATTGGAGCCGGACGGTGGTCCACGAACCGATCATGGTCAACACCCCGATTCGAGACGCTTCACGTGCGGGGCGACGAGCCGCCGGGAATTCGGCGCACGACGGCTCGGCGTCGTCTCGAAGCTGGGCCGGCGGCGGGTGAGAGTACGCAGTTTTGGCACCTGGAGGATCTGACACTTGATGTAGCTCGAATCTGCACGCCCGGACCCGAGTTGCGCCAGCGGCGCTGAGCGCCCGCTGAGGAGCAAATGAGGAGCGCGTGAGTATTGGAGAGTACTGTGGTCCGGTGTCTCGGCGTCGCGCCTGCCGCGCGAGTCCATCACCCATCGGAGGCCACCATGCGCGCCCTCATCCCGCTCCAAGTGGCAGTTTCCGCAGTCACCCTGCTGGCCTGCACCCCTACCGGCCCAGGGCCCTCGAACGACTCCGAGATCCTGGTCCTGGCGGTCAGGCCAAGCAGCGCGACGATCGACGGAGGAGCATTCGTCCAGCTGACGGCCAGCGCCCTGGGCGACGACAAGCTGCTCGCCACACCGCTGGAAATCGGCTGGTCGAGCTCCGACCCGACCATCGCCAGGGTCGATGGCAGCGGCCTGGTGGAGGGGCGGAGGGGCGGCGAGGTTCGGATCAATGCGACCTGGCAGAACGCGCACGGTTCTGCGTGGGTGAAGGTGGCGAGGGCCCAGAAGCCCTCCCCGGCCGAACCGGTATGCATTAAGCGGCTTCCCGTGCCGGGGAAGAGCATCAGCGCAGTCCCCGGATGCTGAGAAATCCCCGCCGGGCTCTCCTAACGCTCCTCCAACGGCTCAGGTGAGTCCGCCATGCTCACCGAGCCGTGGGTTGCGGCGGGTCACCCCGGCCGGACAGCCTTGCCAGCGCCCCGTTCGCCTCTTCCACCAGGTGCCGGTGCGCCCGCACCGGCATGTCATAGCGGGTCAGGAACCGCCGGTAGTGTGCCTGAGCCAGGGCCGGATGCCCCAGCGCGTCCTCGATCCGTGCTCGCTCGAGCTCGGCCAAACTCTCGAGCATGAAAGTGCCCACGCCACTGGGCCGATTAATGTCGGCTTCGACCCAGGCGAGAAGCCGCGCCGAGGTGGCGGTATCCCCGCTGGCGAGCAGCCACTCGGAAGCCGCGAGCCGGCTCACCGGCATGAGGACGCGACTGAAATCGTGGGGGTAGTAGTCTTCGGCCTGCCGCCATTCGATGGCGGCCAGCGACTTCCCGGCCTGTCGGATGTCTCCAGCGAGGAAACGATCGAACGCCGCCAGAGCTTGATCGAGAACGCCCGTGATGGAGTCTCCCGACGCCTGGACCGCTCGCCGTGCGTCGGCCAGGGCGCGACGGTCACGTTGGGTGACCGCCAGAATCCCGTCGACCAGCGCCATCTCGGCACGGGCGGAGGATCCGAGCCCCGGGACCACCCGGTGCGCGTCATCGCGGCGGGTGACGGCCTCCGCAGCCGGCAGCGCTCCCACCCAGGCTCCGATCGTCGCCAGGCGATAGCGGCTGAGCAGCGCCAGCGAATCGGATTCCCCGGGGCCTCCGACGTACCGGTCCAGCACGACCAGCGCGGAATCCCACGAACCGCGGGCGGCCCAGGCCAACGCGATCGAGAAGGGGGCG
Source organism: uncultured Gemmatimonadales bacterium (assembly GCA_963826065.1). Classification (GTDB taxonomy): domain Bacteria; phylum Gemmatimonadota; class Gemmatimonadetes; order Gemmatimonadales; family GWC2-71-9; genus CAVVWJ01. Next base: position 362,372 of record CAWGVP010000005.1, on the reverse strand, counting down.
TCGTCGGGCACGAACCCGAGACGCGCCATGCGCCGATAGAGGGTGATGTCGGCACCGGGAAATCCGAAGTAGCCGGGGTTGTGGTGGGGCCCAAGGCGATTCCTTGCGAGGTCCCGCGCGACGCTGTCCCCCAGGACGCCGGCAGCCGGGCCATCGCCTCGCTGCAGGCGGTTCACGAGCCGGAACTGGAGCAATTGATCGGCACCCCATTCCTTCACGAATGCGGGACCGGCGCCGTGACGTTCAAGCGCCTGGAGTACGCGAGTCGCCGTCACCGTGTCCTGATCCCCCAATACCGCTTGCATCAGGTGTTCCCAGGCTGGAATCAGCCTCGGGTTGAGCCGGAGAGTCTCCTCGAATGCCGCCCGGCTTTCCGCACGGGAATGGCCCAGCATTGGACCCCAGTGATACAGCCGGTCCGCGTACTGGAACCAGCCGAACCAGTTGTCCGGGAAGCGTTCGGTGATCTGCCGTGCCTTGACGAGATCGGAGCGCGCCCCTGGCTCGAGGGAGTCCCCCAGATAGAGTCGATCGAACTCGGGCAGGCTGGAGCGGTGGCTCAGGAGCGCCTTCATCTTCACACTGTCCAACTCCCGGTAGCGCCACCCAAGCACGTACGCGCTCCGCGCGTAGGCGAGCCAGAACGTCGAATCCGCGTCGATGGCACGAGCGTACGCCTCTTCCGCGCGGTCCCACTCATTCTCCACGAAGGCGCGCTCCCCTTCGAGAAAGGCTCGAAGCGCCGGGATCGATCTGGTCTTGAGCGCGGCGTCCAGAGTGGGTGAGGGCGGCGTTCCTCTCCGCCAGATCTGTGGCAGGAGCAGCCGCGTGACCGAATCGGTCATCACCTCGATGGAATCGATGGGAGCTGCGAGCGCGAGGCGTGCGACCGCACGGCCGCTGTCGGTGGTGAATAGCCCGAGGTCGAGCCGAACCTTCGAACCTATCCGCACGACGCTGCCGTGCAGCACGCTGCCGGCGCCGAAACGCCGGCCCAGGGCGCGGCCCTCCTCCAGCGTCGCGGGTGCATCGGATTGTGCAAGCACCGTGGAGGGATCGACGGTGCGGATCTCTCCGACGCCGTCCAGCGTGGCGCTCACGGTGAGCACCAGGTCGCGCCCCAGACGCGACAGGCTGGTATCGGCGATGCTTGGCGCGAACGGGAGCACGGCGATGACCGACGCCGACGGCAGCACGCTCACAGCGGCGGGACGAAGCTGGACCCACACGAGAGCGCCCGCAGTCACCGCGATGAGAAGAGCCGCCGCGGGCGCCAGCCAGCGCGCCCTCGATGTCCGGCGTCGAACGACCTCGGTCTGTTGGTCCGGCGCGGTGAGCGCCGCCACGAATTGCTCGGCCGTGGCCGGGCGGTCGGCCGGCACCTTCGCGAGTGCACTGGTGACCGCTCTTTCGATTCCAGGCGAGACGGTTCCACGCACCGTCCGCAGCGAGGGCACCGGATCGATCGCGTGACGAGCCAGCAGTCCCTGGGCGGTGGGGGCCGAAAACGGCGGTTGCCCGGCCAGCATCTCGTACAGCACACATCCCAGACTATAGAGATCGCTCCGGCCGTCGACGTCGTGGCCGCCTGCGGCCTGTTCGGGGCTCATGTAGGCCGGGGTGCCGATGGAGAGGCCCGTCGCCGTGAGCCTTTCGCCCCCCGCAGCACTGAGGGCCCTCGCGATCCCGAAGTCGGCCACGATCGCGCCCGCCCCATCCAGCAGGATGTTTTCCGGCTTGATGTCGCGATGCACGATGCCCCGACCGTGTGCGTGGCCGAGCGCGCCGGCGACTTGCCGGGCGATCAGCAGGGCATCGTCGATGGGCAGCTGCTTGTCCCGAGCTATCCGCTGGCGCAGCGTCTCGCCCTCGACGTAGGGCATGGTGTACCAGAGCAGACCCGAGTCCTCCCCTGAATCGAGGACGGGAAGAATGTGGGGATGCTGCAGCTGCGCGGTGACTCGGATCTCGCGGAGGAAGCGCTCCGGACCCAGGCTGGCGGCCAGCTCGGGATGCAGCACCTTGAGGGCCACCTGCCGGTCGTGACGAAGGTCCCGCGCCAGATAGACCGTAGCCATCCCACCCCGACCCAGCTCGCGCCCGATCGGGTAGCGCGGGTTCAGGGCGTCGCTGATCAGGGTCACGACTGAGGCTCCCCCACCAGACGCGCCAGCTCTGCACGAACCTCCTCCACCTCAGGCAGGACGGAGGGCTCGGGGTCGTACCGCAGCGCCAGATAGTGCCCGAACACGCGGATAGCCGTCGAGCGATGCCCGGCCAGCGCGGCCGCCCGGCCCTCTTCGAGCAGGTGAGTCGAGAGATACCTGGGATTCAGTCCGCGGTAGCGCCGATAGGCCGCAGCCTCCGCGCGCGCCCAATCGCCTTGCGCAGTCCAGAGCCGGGCAACGATCAGGTTCGACGCCTCGATGGCAGAACCGGTGACGCCGACCGGCTCGGCGGTCTGCAGGGAGTCCACCCGGGCCAGTCGCTGCCGTGCTTCGGGGAGCCGGGCAAGCGTGGCGTGCCAGGCATCGAGCAGGTCCGCGCACCGTTCGTGTTCCTCCGGCCACTGGATCCCCCGGATCCTTGCCGCCGCGCGAAGCCGGGTGATCGAGGCGGGCACCGACCGCACATCCTCGTGGGCCAGTCGCCACTGCTCGAGCGTACACACGTCGTAATAGTAGGTATGAAGCTGGGGATCGGACTCAGGCCGCCGCGCACTCTCAAGGCGCTTCTCGATCTTCCGCGCCGCCGCGGAAGCGGCGAGAGTGTCGCCCCCCAGTAGAGGGCATCATAGATCAGGGACCGAGGGCCTCCCCCAGGGTGGAAGTCGCCGATCTCTCCGCCGGCCAACGCTTCGCGCGGCCGGCCGCGGTTGAGCGCGAGGTCGTGTGCGAGCAGGCGCGAGGGGCGGCGGATTCCCGGGATGCCGGGCTTACCCTGGACCCGGGCAGTCCAGGCGTCCAACGCTCGTTGCGCGTCCTTCACCCGCACCCCGCGCCCCTGAGTTTCCCAGATGATCGTCACCAGCACCAGGGGGCTCAACGTGTCGAAGGCGGCGGGCATTCGGGCCAGCCCGGCACTGTCTCCCGACACTTCGGCCAGAGCGTAGGCGAGTTTGCCCGCGGACTTGCCGATGGGATCGTTCTTGATGGCGAGCGTGAGGAGCCGGCGGACCAGCGCGGTGTCGCCCGCGCGCAGCCCGAGCTCGTTCAAGTGCATCAGGGGCTCAGCGTTGGGATTCGTGGCCGTGAGCGAGTCCAGGGCCAGGGCCCGGAGAAAAGCATCCAGGGCTCGCTCGTCGGCGTCGGCGATGCCGTGCAGCCTGCCGTTGTGATAGTACCGGTCGCCGAGCTCCATCCATGCCTCGGGGCTGTCGGGAATCTTCTTCACGGCCTCCTGCAGGTCCTTCAGCTCCCGGGCCTCGAGGAGGGTCCGGTCCCGCCAACTCAGGCGCTCCTTGGCCAGCTCGGCCAGCTGCATTCCCCTGTCGTGCTGGGATTCGGGGGCACCCCCCCAGCTCGCTGCGTTGGCCAACCCGAGTCCCGCGAGGGCAAACGCCGAATCGTGTTCCAGCGCCCGATTGAAATTTTCCACGGCGGCAGGCCATTCCGCATTGCGGGCGGCGGCTCTGCCGGCCAGGTAGGCGCGGATGGCCGGAAGCGACGCGCTGGTGAGGCTGGCCAGCCGCTGCGACTGCAGTCCCGCGCCGAGCGCCAGAAGTTGACCAGCCAAACGGTCTACTAGATACGGCAGGCTGTCGTGCAGACCGTCAACCGTCGCCTGTTGCTGGGTGCGCCCGCTCGCGACGTCGAGCACGGCGGCGCTCACAACGACACGCTCCGAATTGCCGACGACGCTGCCCGTCAGCAGTCGTCCCGCACCGAGCTCTTGGGCCAGTTGCAGCGCCTCGACTTCCGGTAGGTCCGACCGGTCCTCGGCCGCCGCGCGCCAACGCTGCATCACGCGGCGAGGGTCCACCGATCTCGTTCCGGTCTCATCGCTGAGCTTCGCCGCGAAGAGGTCCATCATGCCTTCGCGCAGGTAAGCCAGGCCGCTATCGCTGCTCGCCACCCGGAAGGGGGCGACCGCGACGAGATTCTCGTCGGGCAGGGCCCCAGACTTGGGCCACCAGTACAGCGCGGCGGCGGCGGCCAGAAGCCCAGCGAGCGAGATCGAGAGCATGGCCGCCCGCCGGGTGTTGATCGGCCGGGTGCCGGAAGTCGTCTCCACCGTTACATGGGCTCCGCTCAGGGCCGTGGCGAACGCCCCAACCGAGCCGAATCGGTCACCCGGGACCTTCTGCAGGGCCCGGTAGATCGCCGACTCCACGGAGCGAGATACCCCCGGACGCGCAGTCCTGACGGAGGGCACCGGATCGAGCGCATGTCGAGCCATGATGGCCCTGGGGGTGGTGCCGTGGAACGGCGGATCCCCCGCGAGCATCTCGTACAGCATGCAGGCCAGGCTGTAAATGTCGGTTCGGGCGTCCACCGTGCTGGCAGTGGCCTGCTCGGGGCTCATGTAGGCGGGCGTACCGAGCGAGAGTCCGGTCTGGGTCAGCTTCTCCCCGCCGGCGGCATCGAGCGCCTTGGCGATGCCGAAGTCCGCCACGAGAGCCCGCCCCTTGTCGAGCAGGACATTCTCCGGCTTGATGTCCCGATGGACTACTCCCTGCTCATGGGCATAGCCGAGCGCCGCCGCCACCTCGACGGTGATTCGGAGCGCTTCCTCCATGCCGAGTTGCTTCTCACGGTTCAGCCGGTCGCGCAGTGACTCGCCCGGCACATACGGCATCGCGTAGAACGGGCGCGCTCCGCCGCCTTGGTCCTCGGTGATGCCGGAATCGTAGAGGGAGAGGATGTTGGGGTGTTGAAGCCGGGCCGCGATGCCGATCTCACGGAGAAACCGGTCAGGTCCGAGACTGCTGGCGAGCTCCGAGTGGAGGACTTTGAGCGCCACCAGGCGATCGTGCCGAAGGTCGCTCGCCAGGTACACCGTTGCCATTCCACCGCAGCCCAGCTCACGCTCGACTCTGTAGCGGGAACCGAATGCAGGGTAGGATGCCTCGGTCGCGGGGGCCGGCTCAGGCCGCGGCACAGGCGGATCGTGCCGGGTCATGCCTGCGGCGCACCATGCGTCCACGGCGTGCTGAGCCGGTGCATGAGCGCCTCCAGTGCCTGCCGTGAAGGTGAGCCGACCTAGGGTGCTATCACCGCCCCGCCCCGTGACACTTCTTGTATTTCTTCCCCGACCCGCAGGGACAGGGGTCGTTCCGTCCCACCTCGGGCACCGTCGCCGCAGCCTGCCGACCGAGTGGCCCCATCGAGCTGGTGAGCGCCGGGGCGGGACCGCGCCCGGCAGGTGCCATGGGCGGTGGCGGAGGCACCCGAGGCGCGCCGCCCATGAACAGGTCGTCCGCTCCGGTCGGTGCCGGCTCCGGCGCCGGCGACGGAGCGACCGGCCGGCGCGCGGGCTGTCGGAGCGGCTCCTGCCGGGGCTCGGCGCTGACCTGGATCTTGAGGAAGCGCTCGGTGAAGGTGGACTGGATGTCGCGCATGAGGTCCTCGAACATGTCGAAGGCCTCGCGCTTGTACTCCACCAGCGGGTCCTTCTGTCCCCACGCGCGATACTGGATCGCGTTGCGCAGCTGGTCGAGATCGTACAGGTGGTCCTTCCACCGCTCGTCGAGCACGGCGAGCATCACCTGGGAGAGCACCTGACTGTCCACGTCGGGGATGCCGATGGTCTTCCCGAAGTCCGACAGGTACTCCACCTTCCGCCGGAACGCTTCCTCACCCTCGGCCTTCACCACCTCGACGATCCGCTCCAGCGACGGCGAGGCCTGCGGGTCGGTGACCTGCTCCGGCCCCACGAGGTACTGGAGCATGAGGGCCTCGCGGAGGCCGCCCCGGTCGTACTCCTCCGGCCGCTCGGCCCCGGCGAGGAACTGGGTGGTGGCCCGCTCCAGCGCCGCCTCGATCATCCGCCGCGCCTCGGCCTTCAGCTCCTCGCCCCGCTCCAGCGCGAACAGCCGCAGCGAGTAGATCACCTCGCGCTGCTGGTTCATCACGTCGTCGTACTCCAGCAGCCGCTTGCGCTGCTGGAAGTTCTGCAGCTCCACCCGCTTCTGCGCCTGCTCGATGGCCCGGGTCACCAGGCCGCCGGTGATGACCTCGCCCTCCTCCGCCCCGCTCTTGTCCATCCAGCGGGCGATGCGGTCGGAGCCGAAGAGGCGCATGAGATCGTCTTCCAGCGACAAAAAGAAGATCGATTGCCCGGGATCGCCCTGGCGGCCGGAGCGGCCGCGAAGCTGACGGTCGATCCGCCGCGACTCGTGCCGCTCGGTGCCGATGATCTGCAGCCCCGCCTCCGGCTGCGTCAGGTCGAGGTCTTTCCCCAGTTTGATGTCGGTGCCGCGGCCCGCCATGTTGGTCGCGATGGTGATGGACGCGCGCTGGCCCGCGTTCGCGACGATCTCCGCCTCGCGCTGGTGGTACTTCGCGTTCAGCACCTCGTGCTTGAGACCGCGGCGCTTGAGCTGGCGGGACAGGGTCTCCGACACTTCCACCGTCACCGTGCCGATCAGGATCGGCCAGCCGAGGCCGTGCAGGCGCTCGACCTCGTCGAGCACGGCGTTGTACTTCTCGCGCCGGGTCTTGTAGATCCGGTCCACCTGATCGAGGCGGCGCACCGGCCGGTGGGTGGGAATGACGTTGACCTCGAGCCCGTAGATCTGGTAGAACTCGGTCTCCTCGGTCTCGGCCGTCCCCGTCATGCCGGCGAGCTTGTCGTACATCCGGAAGTAGTTCTGGATGGTGATGGTGGCGAAGGTCTGGGTCTCGCCCTTCACCTGCACCTGCTCCTTCGCTTCCACCGCCTGATGCAGCCCGTCCGCCCACCGGCGTCCGGTCATCACCCGGCCGGTGAACTCGTCGACGATCATCACCTGGCCGTCCTGCACCAGGTAGTCCACTTCCTTCTCGTACAGCACGTGCGCCTGCAGCAGCTTGTGGATGATGTGAAGCTTCTCGCTCTTGAGCGCGTAGTCGCCCTCGACCTGCCGGCGCCGCTCGATCCGGTCGTGCGCCGAGAGCTCCGGGTCCTTGTCGATCTGGTGGATCTCTTCCGAGATGTCCGGCACCAGGAAGAGCCCCGGATCGTCGGGCGAGAGCGCCTCGGCGCCGCGGTCGGTGAGATGGACCGAGTGCCCCTTCTCGTCCAGCACGAAATAGAGGACGTCCTCGGTCTCCCGCATCCGCTGCTGCCGCATCGGCAGCTTGCGGTCCGCGATGGCGTCCAGTTCCATCCGCTGCACCAGCTGCTTGATGCCGGTCTCGTTCACCATCTTCAGCAGCCGCTTGTTCTTGGGCATACCCAGGTGGGCCTGGTACAGCTTCAGCGCGGCATCCTGTCTGGTCTTTTCGTCTTCCAGCAACTTCTCCGCGTCGGCCAGCAGGGTGTTGACCACGCCGGTCTGCTTCCGCACCAGCTCCGCCACCTGGCGGTTGAACTGGGCGTACTTGTCGTCCGCCTCGTTGCCGACCGGCCCCGAGATGATGAGCGGGGTTCGGGCCTCGTCGATCAGGATCGAGTCCACCTCGTCGATGATCGCGTAGGCATGGTCCCGCTGCACCCGCTGGTCCAGCGAGAAGACCATGTTGTCGCGCAGATAGTCGAAGCCGAACTCGTTGTTGGTGCCGTAGGTGATGTCGGCCTGGTACGCGGCGCGGCGAGTGGGGGAGGACGGCTCCGTGTCGTCCAGACAGGCGACGGTGAGGCCGAGGTAGGAGAAGACGTGGCCCATCCACTGGGAGTCGCGGCGGGCCAGGTAGTTGTTCACCGTGACCAGATGGGCGCCGCGTCCTGCGAGGGCGTTGAGATAGAGCGGCAGCGTGGCCACCAGGGTCTTGCCTTCGCCGGTGGCCATCTCGGCGATCTTCCCCTGGTGCAGCACCACGCCGCCGATGAGCTGCACGTCGTAGGGGACCATGTCCCACGCCAGGTCGTGCCCCATCACCGACACGGTGGTGCCGACCAGCCGCCGGCAGGCCTCCCGGACGGTGGCGTAGGCCTCGGGAAGGATCTGGTCGAGCCCGTCCTTCAGCGCCTTCTTGTACTGGGTCTCCAGCTCATGAAACCGCTGCTCCAGCTGGTCGCGCTCCACCGGGTCGGCACACCCGTGCTTGGCCGCCCGGACCTCTTCCAGCTCGGTCTTGACGGCACCCGTTAGCTCGGCGATCCGATCGCGGAATTTCTGCGTCTGGGCCTTCAGCTCGGACTCGCTGAGGCCTTTGAGTCCCTCCTCCGCGGCGTGGATCCGGTCCACCACCGGCTGGAGACGCTTCCGCTCGCGGTCGAATCGAGTGCCGAAGACCGCCGTCATCATGGATTTGATCATGCTGGGTCCAAATATAACCGATGGAGGCTGACGTACTCCGCCACCGGATCGGGCACCCAGTACCGGAGGGAGCGGCCCTCCCGGGCCCGGCGCCGGACCTCGGTGGCGGAGATTTCGATGGCGGGAACCCGGATGGTCCTGGCGATGAGCGGCGACTCCGGCACCGGCGCTCCCGGCCGGGCGAGGACCACAACCGTGGCCAGCCGGGGAATCTCGGCGGCCTGATGCCAGGCCTCCAGCTCCGCCGCCGCGTCGGCGCCGAGCAGGAGGGTCAGCTCGATCCTCGGCTCCCGGGACCGGATGGCGCGCAGGGTATCCACGGTATACGAGGGGCCGGCGCGCTCCAGCTCGGTCCGCTCCACCTCGAGGCCGTAGGACCCCGCCACGGCGAGATCGAGCATCGCGGCGCGATGCTCGGGCGAGGCGCCGTGGCGGCCCCGCTTGAACGGCTGCTCCCGGGCGGGGACGAAGCGAAGGGCCTCGAGCCCGAGTGTTTCGGCGGCCGACTGGCCCACGATGAGATGTCCATGATGGACGGGATCGAAGGACCCGCCGAAGAGACCGACCATTCTCCTAGGAGGTTCCGGTCGTGTCGGCCGGACAGGGCGACTCGCGTCGGAGCGAGTTGGGGTGGAACTGCCGCAGGTAGCCGCAGGTCTCGCGCACGTCCTCCTGGTACCCCAGCCGGCGGTAGGCTTCCACCAGCTTGAGCAGGGCATCGGGCGCGACCGTGGCCCTCGGGTACGTGGCGACGACGTCCTTCAGGTAGAGGATCGCGGAGTCGTAGGCCTTGAGCTTGAAGTAGTACAGTGCCGCCCGGTACTCCTTGTACGCAAAGCGCTCCTGGAGATCCTCGATGCTCGTTTGCGCCCGCGCGGCGGCAGCGCTCCCGGAATAGCGGTTGAGCAGCTCCTGATAGGTCGCCAGCGCCGTCTGCCCGTAGGATGGATCCAGCTCCGGCCGGCGCCAGAGCTCGGCGTAGACATCCCCCACCCGAAGCAGGGCATCGGGCGCCAGGGGATCGTTCGGGGTCTCGTCCGAAACCCGGCGGAACTCGCGGGCGGCCTCGAGATGGCTTCCGATGCCGAGCTTCGCCTCGGCCAGGAAATACCGCGCCTTCGGGATGCGCGGGTCGCCGGGAGAAAATTCCAGCAGCAGCCGCTCCAGGTCCTCGATCGCGTCACCCCACTCGGCATGCCGGATCCTGCTCTCCGCCAGGCGGTAGAGCGAATCGATCTCCTGCGGCGTGGAGTTTTCAGCCTGCGCCGGGACCGCCGCGGATGCGCCCCCGGCCTCGGCGGCGCGTCCCCCACCACAACCGGCAAGGACGAGGGTCGCGGCGGCCAGCACGAGCGAGCGAGGGCGGTTCATGGTGATTCGAGCCTGGGTTCTGGGTTGGTCGCGGCGGTGAGTCCCAGCGCGGCGAGCCTGGCGCGCGCCTTCCCGCCGAAAGAATCGATGACCGCCGCCTCCGCCGCGATGGCCTGGAACGCGATGGCGGCGGCGAGGGTATCGCCCTGGACCAGCCTGGTGTCGCCGTACGCGAACAGCGCGCGCCGTCCGGTCACGGACGTCGAGTCCATTCTCGCGGCCTCGGCGAACCAGAGCGCCGCGTCCTCATCCTGGCCGCTGGTGCGCGCACGCTGGCCCAGCGCGAGCGCGCAGTCGGCGGCGCCGCCCCGGGCTCGCGCCCGGAGCGAGCTGTCCTGGCTGCGGCGCAGCAGCGCGCGGTACTGGAACATCGCCTGTCCGCACCCCGAGGTCTGCTGCAACAGCCGGGCGTGGAGGCCGAGCAGGGAATCCACCGTGGCCTGGTCGGGCGCCGCGGCGATGGCCCGCGGGAGCAGCGTGACCAGCTCCGAGGGCTCCGCCCCTTCCTTTTGGGCGAGCACCAGGGCGTAGGGTCCGGGGACCCGATCGGGCGCGACCGTCTGGAGGCCGATCACCGCCTCCTGGAGCGCTTCGGGCTGATCGGATCGCTCGGCGGCCCGCGCCACCTCATCGAGGCCCTCTGCCGCCTCTTCGGTGCGGGATGGATCCTCTCCAGCGAGGTGAAGATAGGCGTCGGCCGCCGTGCGGAGGTCGCCGGCGTGGAGCGCGGCGGCCCCGGTCTTGGCCCAGATCCTGGCCTCCGCCTTTTCACCGGCGAGCGCCGCGTATTCCTTCAGCGCCTGCCGGTACTGACCCCGACCGTAGGCCTCGTCGCCCCGGCGCTCGCCGTCGGCGCCGCCGCCGCAGGCCGCACACGCCACGGCGGCGGCGAAGGCCCAGCGGATCACGTGCCGGTGCGGCTGAGCATCGCCAAGTAGGCCTCCACTCGGGCATTCTCGGGGCGTCGCTGCAGGCATTTCTTCCAGATGTCCCGGGCGCCCAGGGCGTCGCCGGAGAGATAATGGGCCAGGCCCAACGCCGCGGCGGCATCCACGAAATTGGGGCGGCTCCGCAGCACCTCTTCCAGCGCCTCCCGGGCTTCCAGCGAGCGGCCCGACTCCAGCAGCAGCCGCGCCATCCGGTAGCGCAGGTCCACGAAACCCGGACCCAGCTCCAGGGCGCGCTCGTACTGCTCCACCGCACGGTCGAGCGCGCCCGCCTCGGCGTAGGCCTCCGCGAGCTCGGCATGCTGGTTGGCCAGCCTGGCCGCGATCGGGGCGGCGAGCCCGTCGGAGGACGGTGAGAGGCTGGCCGCGGCCCTGCGGAACGAATCCTCCGCCTCCGCATCCCGGCCCATCTCGTAGAGCACGAGCCCCTGATGAATCAGCGCCTCGAGATAGCGCGGATTGAGCTCCAGCGCGCGGGCGAACTCGGCGAGGGCCCGGTCGCGCTGCCCCAGCAGGGACAGGGAGACGCCCAGCAGATGGTGCACGTCCGCGAACGCTCGGCCGCCGGCGGCGATCTCTTCGAGCAGGTGGACCGTCCCGTAGTAGTCCTGCACCGCGAAACGCTCGCGGGCACGAGTCAGCACCCGCTCAGTCTGCGCGGCCATAGGCTTCCCGGAACCAGGCGACGAATCGCTGGATCCCCTCCCGAAAGGGTGTCCGGGGCGCGTAGCCGAGTACCGCGCCCGACTTGGTGAGGTCGGCGGCGGTGCGCTGCACGTCGCCCGGTTGCATCGGCGCCCACTCGATCTTCGGCGTGATCCCGAGCGCCAGGGAGATCTCGTCCACCATTGCCTCGGTGGGGATCGAGCGGTTGCCGCCGAGATTGAAGGTCTCCACGCCGATCGGCGCGGCCTCGGTCCAGCGGAGGGCCGCGAGCACCCCCGCGACGATGTCGTCGCAATAGGTGTAGTCGCGCGCCTGAGTGCCGTCCCCGAAGAGGGTGACCGTTCTCCCCTCCACCATCCGGCGGGCGAACGCGTGGATGGCCAGGTCGGGGCGCTGCCGTGGCCCGTACACCGTGAAGAACCGGAGCGACGCGATCCGGAAGCCGTAGAGCGGGGCAACCGACTGGAGCAGCAGCTCGCCGGCCCGCTTGGTGGCGGCGTAGGGGGAGACCGGCGCCACGGCCGGGACGTCCTCGCGGAAAGGGACGGGCGTGCTGTCGCCGTACACCGAGGAGGACGACCCGAACAGGATGCGCGACACGCCCACGGCCCGCGCCGCCTCAACCACCGCCGCGGTGCCGCCGACGTTGGCTCGGGTATAGCCCACCGGATCCGCGATGGATGGCCGCACCCCGGCCTTCGCCGCCAGATGGACCAGGACCGTATCCGGGGTCAGATGGGATTGCAGCGCCGGGATGTCCAGCAGATCGATTTCGTGGAAGGTGAAGCCTGGAGCCCGGCCCATCTCGGCCAGGTTCCTCTCCTTCATCTCCCGGGGATAAAAAGGGTCGAAGTTGTCGATCCCTACGATCTCGTGCCCCTGACGGGCCAGCGCCTCCACCAGGTGCGACCCGATGAAGCCGGCCGCACCGGTGACGAGGACTCGGGTCACCGTCCGCCCCGGCCGATCCCGTGGTAGTCGAAGCCCAGGGTCTTCATCCGCTCGGGATCATACAGGTTGCGTCCGTCCACCAGCAGCGGACGGCGGAGCAGCTTGAGGACCCGCTCGAAATCCGGATTGCGGTACAGGAGCCACTCCGTCATGACGCAGAGAGCGTCGGCGCCGTGCGCCGCGCTGTACGGATCGGCGGCGTACATCACCCGATCCTTGAAGATCTCCCGCGCCGAATCCGTGGCCTTGGGATCGTGCGCCTGCACCCGCGCACCGGCGGCGAGGAGCCCTTCGATGAGCGGGAGGGTCGGGCTCTCCCGCATGTCGTCGGTCTCGGCCTTGAAGGCGAGACCCCAGAGCCCCACTGTCTTGCCGCTGAGGTCGGAGCCGAGGTAGCGCTGCACCTTGTGCAGCACCACCAGCTTCTGACACTCGTTGACGGCCTCGACCGACTTGAGGACGTCGAGCGAGAGCCCCAGGTCGTCGGCGGTCCGGATGATCGCCTTCACGTCCTTGGGGAAGCAGGAGCCGCCGTAGCCCGGGCCCGGGTAGAGAAACGCCCGGCCGATGCGCTGATCGGAGCCGATACCGAGGCGGACGTTGTTCACGTCGGCGCCGACCAGCTCGCAGAAAAGCGCCATCTGGTTCATGAACGAGATGCGAGTGGCCAGCATCGCATTGGCGGCGTACTTGGTGACCTCGGCGGAGGCGATGTCCATGAAGAGGATCCGGTTGCCGCCCTGGCGGGTGAACGGGGCGTACAGCTCGCCCATCACCGCGCGCGCCTCATCGTCGTCCACACCGATGACCACCCGGTCGGGCTTCATGAAGTCATCGATCGCGGCGCCTTCCTTCAGGAACTCGGGATTGGAGCAGACGGCGAACGGGATCTCGGTCTGGGATTTCACCGCCTGTCGCACCTTCTCCGCGGTGCCGACCGGCACGGTGGACTTGGTGACCACGATCTTGGGCTCGTTCATGTGACGCCCGATCTCCCGGGCCACGGCGAGCACGTGCTGGAGATCGGCGGACCCGTCTTCGCCCGGCGGCGTGCCCACGGCGATGAAGATCACCCTCGCGCCACGAACGGCCGCGCCGATGTCGGTCGTGAAGGTGAGACGGCCTTCCGCCTGGTTGCGCTGCACCATCGGGTCGAGCCCCGGCTCATAGATCGGGATCTCGTTCCGCTGCAGCCGGGCGATCTTCTCGGCGTCCTTGTCCACGCAGACGACGTCGTTGCCCGTCTCCGACAGGCAGGCGCCCGCCACCAACCCCACGTAGCCGCTTCCGATCACCGCCACATGCATGTCACGCCTCTTTCGGCATCGCGTTTCGAGTATCGACCACCAGCTTGGCGTTGCGTCCGATCATCCGGTAATCCACCGCCGAGTGATCGGTCACCACCATGACGCAATCCACCGCGGCCACGGCCTGCGGGCTCAACGCCACCGAGCGGTATTCGTGCCCATTCTCCGAGAAGCAGGGCACGTGGGGATCGGAATAGACGACCCGCGCCCCCTGCCCCTCGAGCAACCGGATGATGTCGAGCGCGGGGCTCTCCCGGATATCGTCGATGTCCCGCTTGTAGGCCACGCCGAGGACCAGCACCGTGGCGCCCCGGACCGCCTTGCCCTGGTCATTCAGGGCCTCGGCGACCTTGCGGACCCAGAACAGCGGCATCTCCGTGTTCAGCTCGCCGGCGAGATCGATGAAGCGGGTCTTGTAGTTGAGCCCGCGCATCTTCCACGCGAGGTAATGGGGATCGATCGGAATGCAGTGACCGCCGAGGCCCGGGCCGGGGAGGAATTTCATGAAGCCGAACGGCTTGGTGGCCGCCGCCTCGATCACTTCCCAGACGTTCACCCCCAGCTTGTCGCAGACGATCGCCATCTCGTTGACCAGACCGATGTTCACGCTGCGGAAGGTATTCTCCAGCAGCTTCACCAGCTCGGCCGCCTCGGTGGTCGAGACCGGAACGAGTCGCTGGATGGCCGGCTGGTAGAGCGCGCACGCCACTCGGGTGCAGCCCTCCGTGATGCCGCCCACCACCTTGGGCGTATTGTGGGTCTGCCACACCGGGTTGCCGGGATCGACCCGCTCGGGACTGAAGGCGAGGAAGAAATCGACCCCGACCGTGAGCCCGGTGCTCTCCAGCGCGGGCTGAAGGATCTCCCGGGTGGTGCCGGGATAGGTGGTGGATTCCAGGATGATGGCCTGCCCCCGGCGGAGCGTGCGCTTCACCGAATCGGTGGCCGCCACGATGTAGCTGACATCGGGGTCCTTGAACTTGGAGAGCGGAGTCGGCACGCAGATGGACACCGCGTCCGGCTCGCCCATGCGCGACATGTCGGTCGTGGCCTCGAACCGTCCGGCATCGACCGCCTCGCGCAGTTGCGCGTCGGAGATGTCCTTCACGTGCGAGCGGCCGGCGTTGAGGCCGTCCACCACGCGCTCGCTGATGTCGAATCCGAGCACCCGGTATCCCGCCTTGCACAGCTCCACGGCCAACGGCAGCCCGACGTAGCCGAGCCCGACGATGCCGAACAGCGCCTCGCGGCGCTCGGCCTTGGCGATCAGCTCCTGCGCGATGTCCATCTGCTCCCCGGGGTGACGATCAGGCATAGAATCCGAGAACGGCGGCGATGACGGCGTCCTGCTGTGCAGGGGTCAGCTCGGGATAGATCGGGAGCGAGATCACCGTGTCCATGGCGGCCTCGGTGGCCGGCAGCCTGCCCCGGCGGTATCCCAGGTGGGCGAAGCACGGCTGCAGGTGCAGCGGAAGCGGGTAGTAGATCGCGTTACCGATTCCGGCCGCCTTGAGATGGGCATGCAGCTGGTCGCGCCGGGGCACCCGGATCGTGTACTGGTGGAATATGTGCTCGTTGGCCGGGTCCACGGCCGGGGGACAGATGTCCGCGTGTCCGCCGAACGCCTCGGTGTAGTAGCGGGCGCAGTCTCCCCGAGCCCGGCTCCACGCCTCGAGGTGCGGGAACTTGGCGAGCAGAACCGCCGCCTGGAGGGTGTCCAGCCGGCTGTTGTATCCGACCTCCTCGTGATGGTACTGCCGGGCGCCGCCGTGCAGGCGCAGCTTCCGGAGCCGGTCGGCCAGCGCGTCGTCCTGGGTCACCATCATGCCGCCGTCGCCGAACCCGCCGAGATTCTTGCTCGGAAAGAACGAGAAGGTGCCGACGGTGCCGAGCTCGCCCGCCCGGCGCCACTGCCCATCCACTTTCCGCCGGGCGCCAATGGCCTGCGCGCCGTCCTCGATGAGCGCGAGCCCGTGGCGCCGGGCGATCGGCAGGATGTCCTCCATGCGCGCCATCTGGCCGAACAGGTGGACGACCACGATCCCCCGGGTGCGCGAGGTGATGGCCTCCTCGATGGCGCGAGGGGTGACGTTGAAGGTGGCCGGATCGATGTCCGCGAAGACCGGCGTGCCCCCCGTGTTGTGGATGGCGCCGGCGGTGGCGAAGAAGGTGAACGCCGGCGTGATGACCTCGTCGCCCGGCTTCAGGTCGAGGGCCCGGAGCGGCAGGAGCAGGGCGTCCGTGCCGCTGGCGCAGCCGATGGCATGCCGGGCGTTGGACAGCTGGGCCACCCGCGCCTCGAGCTCCGCCACCTCCGGCCCCATGATGAATCCCTGACGCTCCACCACGGCCATCATGGCCCGGAGCACGTCGTCCTTGATGCCGTTGTACTGGGCCACCAGGTCGAGCAGCGGTACGTTCACCGAACCCCAATCCCCAGCCCCGGTTGTGGGGCCGAAGCATCATGTGGAACGCGCCCGGGCCCGGCGAAGACCAGGCGTGGCACGGGCGCGTCAGGAAGCGGAACCGTCGATAGCCAAGTAACTTAGCCAGCGTCACCGGGGCGGTCAATCTGGCGCAGCACCCCTTCCTGCTCCCGATACGCGGCGCCGCAGGCAGCGCAAGAGGCGCGCCCGCCCTGAAGCTGCAATCGGACCCCGCACTGGCACATCCAGCCCACCCGGCGGGCGGGCACGCCGACCATCAGAGCATAGGCCGGGACGTCGCTCCGGACCACCGCGCCGGCCCCGATGAAGGAGTACTCGCCCAGGGTCACCCCGCAGACGATCGTGGCATTCGCCCCGATCGAGCTGCCTCTCCGCACCAGGGTTTGCCGGTACTCCGACTTGCGGGAGACGTGGGCCCGGGGATTGGTGACGTTGGTAAACACGCAACTCGGCCCGCAGAAGACGTCGTCCTCCAGGATCACGCCTTCGTAGATGGAGACGTTGTTCTGCACCTTCACGTTGTTGCCCAGCCGGGTGCCTCCCATGACCACGACGTTCTGCCCCAGGTTGCAGCGCTCCCCGATGACCGCGCCGGGGAGGACGTGGCAGAAATGCCAGATCTTCGTGCCGTCGCCGATCTCGGCGCCGTCGTCGATGTAGGAGCTTTCGTGGGCGAAGTAGGCCATGGATTCCTGGTGCTGAGTGCCGTGTCACCCTGAACGGAGTGAAGGGGGCCGTGCCGGCATGGTCTCCTTCGCTTCGCTCAGGATGACATCGAAGTCCTAATGCGTGACTGACGGGTCCACATACTCACCCCTGCGTCCGATCACCTTCACTTCCGCCTCCAGCCGCGCGCCGAACTCGTTTTCGACCCGCCGCTGCACTTCCTGGATCAGTTCCCGCACCTGCGCCGCGGTGGCACCGCCGGTGTTGACGATGTAGTTGGCGTGCATCGGTGACACCTCGGCGCCGCCGACCCGCGCGCCCTTCAGGCCGGCGGCCTCGATGAGCTGACCGGCCGTGCGTGGACCGCCTTCGCGCTTCCAGCTCGGCCCTTCCGGGTTCTTGAACACGCTCCCGCAGCACGGCTGGTTGAAGGGGGTGCCGCTCTGGCGCCACTCGAACATCTCCGCGATCTGCTCGTCCAGCCGGTGCTGCTCTTCGGGGCGGAGCAGGACCGCGGTCTCGACCACCACCCGATGGTCCAGCCCGCTGCGCCGGTATGTGAAGGGGATGTCGGTCCGGGCCACCACCGAATCTCGCCCGGCTTGGTCCACCACCGTCACCGACTGCACCACCTCCGACCAGTCGCCGCCGTGGCACCCGGCGTTCATGTAGACCCCACCCCCTACGGTCCCGGGAACACCGACGAAGATGTGCAGACCGGCGTATCCCGCGGCGGCCGTCTTCCGCGCGGCGAGCGGCGCCGGCAGCCCCGCACCCACCACCCAGCGATCCCCGTCGCGATCCAGACGGTCGAGGCCCTTGCCGAGGCGGATCACCAGCGCGTCGAGTCCCTCGTCGGGCAGGAGGATGTTGGATCCCAGGCCCAGGGCGAACCACGGCACGCCGCCCTCGTGGGCCATTCTGACGGCCGTGGCCACGTCCTCCGCCGACGCCGGCAGGACGACCGTGGCGGGCCCGCCGATCCGGTACGTGGAGTAGCGGGACAGCGGCTCCGACTCCCGCACCTGTCCCCGGATTGCGGCGCGCAGCCCGGCCGCGAACCCGCTGTCGCGGGCGGTCAACCGGTCCACTCGGGCGACATCTCCCGGGCCAGCTCGTGCCACTCCTGGAGCGACCGCACCTCGCCCACCCGGCTCTTGAGGGCGATGATCGCATCGCACGCAGCGGACGCGGCCGACAGGGTGGTGGTGTAAGGCACCCGGTGCTGCAGCGCCGTGCGGCGGATGGCGTAGTCGTCCTGCTGGGTGAGCTTCCCCAGCGGGGTGTTGACCAGCAGCTGGATGCGCTCGGAGACCATCAGGTCGATGGCGTTGGGCCGCCCCTCGTGCACCTTGAGCACCCGCTCGGTCGGTATGCCGCGCGCCCGGAGGTAGCGGGCGGTGCCGTCGGTGCCGAAGAGCTTGAAGCCGAGCCCGTGGAACCGGCGGGCGATCGGGACCAGATTCGCCTTGTCGTGGTCGTTCACCGTGACGAAGACTGCGCCCTCGAGCGGAAGCGCGCCGTCGGCCGAGATCTGCGCCTTGGCGAACGCCATCCCGAAGGAGTCGGCGATGCCCATGACCTCGCCGGTCGAGCGCATCTCGGGGCCGAGCACCAGGTCCACGCCGGCGAGCTTGCTGAAGGGAAAGACCGCCTCCTTCACGGCCACGTAGGGCTGGATCACGTCGTCCTGCAGTCCGAGCTCTTCGAGCGTGCGGCCCGCCATCACCGCCGCGGCGAGGTTGGCCAGCGGTACGCCGGTGGTCTTCGAGACGAACGGCACGGTGCGGGAGCCGCGAGGATTCACCTCCAGCACGTACACCACGCCGTTCTTGATGGCGTACTGCACGTTCAACAGGCCCACCACGCCCAGGCGCTCGGCGAAGGCGCGGGTGTATTCCCGCATCTCGTCCACCTGCGCCTCGGTGATGAGGTAAGGCGGGAGCACGCAGGCCGAGTCGCCGGAATGGATGCCGGCGTCCTCGATGTGCTGCATCACGCCCCCGATGACGCACCGCGTGCCGTCGGCGATGGCATCCACGTCGGCCTCGAAGGCGTCCTCCAGGAAGCTGTCGATCAGCACCGGGTGCTCCGGCGCCACCCGCACGGCGCGGGTGAAGTAGCTCCGGAGCGAGGCATCGTCGTAGACGATCTCCATCGCCCTGCCGCCCAGTACGTAGGACGGGCGCACCAGGACCGGGTAACCCACGCGCCCCGCCACCGCGAGCGCCTCCTCGACCGAGTGTGCGATCCCGCTGGGCGGCTGGGCCACGCCCAGCTCCCGGGTCAGCGCCTCGAAGCGGCCCCGGTCCTCCGCCAGGTCGATCGCCTCCGGTGTCGTGCCGAGGATGCGCACGCCCGCCTTCTCGAGCGCGCGCGCCAGGCGGAGCGGCGTCTGTCCGCCGAGCTGGACCACGACGCCGAACGGCCGCTCGAGGTGGACGATCTCCAGCACGTCCTCCAGCGTGAGCGGCTCGAAGTACAAGGCGTCCGAGACGTCGAAGTCGGTGGAGACCGTCTCGGGATTCGAGTTCACCATCACGGTGCGGAATCCCATCTCCCGGAACGCCATCGCCGCGCGAACGCAGAGGTAGTCGAACTCGACCCCCTGCCCGATCCGGTTCGGGCCGCTGCCGAGGATCACCACCGTGCGGTCACCCGAGGCACGGGCCTCGTTTTCCTCATCGTAGGAGGAGTACAGGTACGGCGTCGCGGAGGGGAACTCGCCGGCGCAGGTGTCCACCACCTTGTACGCGGGCCGTATGCCGAGACGGTGGCGTAGCGCCCGGAGGTCTCCCTCGGGGATGCCGCGCAGGTCGGCGAGCTGTCGGTCGGAGAACCCCAGCCGTTTCATCCGGCGGAGCACCGCGGGGTCTCCCTGCCCCGCTGCCCCGCTGCCCCGCTGCCATTCCGTCTCCGCTTCCACCAGCTCCGCCAGCTGGTCGAGGAACCAGGGATCGATCCCGGTCCGATCGGCGATCGCCTCGACCGACGCCCCGAGAAGCAGCGCGCGCTTGACCTGGAAGATGCGCTCCGGCGTCGGCGTGCGGAGCGCCACCATCACCGACTCCAGCGACCCGTCGCCCAGCCGGTCGTCGGCGGTGGTGCCTCCCACGACCCAGCCGGCGCGGTCGGCCTCCAGGCCGCGGAGCCCCTTCTGAAACGCCTCCTTGAACGTCCGGCCGATGGCCATGACTTCGCCGACCGACTTCATCTGGGTGGTGAGAGTCGGATCGGCGGCAGGAAACTTCTCGAACGCGAAGCGTGGGATCTTCACCACCACGTAGTCGAGCACCGGCTCGAACGAGGCCGGGGTGGTACGAGTGATGTCGTTGGGGAGCTCGTCCAGCCGGTAGCCGACCGCCAGCTTGGCGCCGATCCGCGCGATGGGAAAGCCGGTCGCCTTGGACGCGAGCGCGGACGAGCGCGAGACCCGCGGGTTCATCTCGATGACCAGCTGCTCGCCGGTCTGCGGGTCCACCGCGAACTGGATGTTGCAGCCGCCCGCGGCGACGCCGATCTCCCGGATGATCCGGATGGCGGCGTCCCGCATCGCCTGATACTCCCGATCGGTCAGCGTCATGGCGGGCGCGACGGTGATCGAGTCGCCGGTGTGCACCCCCATGGGATCGAGGTTCTCGATCGAGCAGACGATCACGACGTTGTCCGCCCCGTCCCGCATCACCTCGAGCTCGTATTCCTTCCAGCCGATGACGCTGCGCTCCACCAGGACGGAATGCACCGGCGAGAGCTCCAGCGCCCGCAGCACCATGACCTCGAACTCCTCGAGGTTGTACGCGATGCCGCCGCCGGTGCCACCCAGCGTGAAGGACGGCCGGAGAATCGCCGGATAGCCGATCTCCTCGACCACCGAGAGCCCGTCGTCGAGGCTCCGGACGGTACGCCCCTGCGGGGTCGCCAGGCCGATGCGGCGCATGGCCGCGGCGAACTCCTCGCGGTCCTCGGCGGTCCGGATGGCGCGCTCGTTGGCGCCGATCAGCTCCACCCCGTAGCGGGCCAGCGTGCCGTCGCGCTGCAGCGCCATGGCCACGTTGAGCGCGGTCTGTCCCCCCATGGTGGGCAGCAGGGCGTCGGGCCGCTCGCGCTCGATGACCTTGGCCACCCACTCGGGCGTGACCGGCTCGATGTAGGTCCGGTCGGCCAGCTCCGGGTCGGTCATGATGGTCGCCGGATTGGAGTTGACCAGGACGACCCGGTACCCCTCCTCCTTGAGCGCGCGCACCGCCTGGGTGCCGGAATAGTCGAACTCGGCGCCCTGCCCGATCACGATGGGGCCCGAGCCGACGAGGAGGATGGTCTTCAGGTCAGTCCGCTTCGGCATCCACCAGTCCCCGCAGAGTCTGCTCCAGTGAGCGCGACGGCGCCCATCCCGTGGCGCGCCGCAATTTGGTCGAGTCACCGACAAGGTGCGGGATGTCCGCGGCCCGGGCCAGGGCCGGATCGGGCTCGGGCTCGACCCGCACGCCGATGAGCGCCGCGAGCCGGTCGAAGAACTCGCGCATCGAGCTGCCCTCGCCCCGCGACACGTTGTAGGCCTCGCCCGGCTGGCCCATCCCGAGCAGCAGGACGTACGCCTCCACCACGTCACGGACGTCGAGCATGTCGCGGACCGGATCGAGGTTGCCGGTGGCGACGGTGGAGGCGCCCGTCGCCCTGGCCTCCCGCATCCGCGCCACGAAGGCCGGGAGAACGAAGCGGACCGCTTGCCCGGGTCCCGTGTGGGTGAACGGCCGGGCGATGATGACCGGCAAACCGGTCCGGCGCCAGACCTCGAGCCCCGCCAGCTCCGCCCCCGCCTTGCTCGCCGCGTAGGGCGACGCCGGGGCGATGGGATCCGATTCCCGGCGGGGCGCGCGTCCCTCACTCCCATAGACCTCGCCGCTCGAGACCAGCAGGAGGCGCGTGTCACCCTTCCCTGCCTGCCGCCGGCGGCCCAGCGCGTCGGCGAGACGCGCCGTCCCGCCGGCGTTCACCACCCAGGCCTGCCCCGGGTCCGCGTTCGCTTCCCGATTGGAGGCGACGGCGGCGAGATGGACCACGCCCTCGAAACCGGAATCCACGGCCCCGCGCACCGAGGCGTCGTCGGTGAGCTCCAGCGGGATCTCGGTCACGCCCGGGTCCCACTCCACTCGTCGCCCCCCCGGACGGCACGCCGCCGTGACCTGATGGCCGTCCCTCGCGAGGCGTCGTACCAGGTGCCGCCCGACGAAGCCGTCGGCGCCGGTGACGAGCAGCTTCACCGTCTCGCGGCCGCGGACAGCCTGGCGATGTCGGCGTCCACCATCATCGCCACCAGCTCCTGAAAGGTGACCTTCGGCTTCCAGCCCAGCTCCTCGCGCGCCTTCGCCGGGTCGGCGAGCAACAGGTCCACCTCCGCGGGCCGATGAAAGCGTGGATCGCTCACGACGTACGCGCGGTAGTCGAGCCCGACGTGGCCGAAGGCCAGCTCCGCCAGCTCGCGCACGCTGTGGGTCTCTCCCGTGCCGATGACGTAATCGGCGGCCTGCGGTCGCTGGAGCATCATCCACATGGCCTCCACGTAGTCGCCGGCGAAGCCCCAGTCCCGCCGGGCGTCGAGGTTACCCAGGTGGAGATCCTTCGCCAGGCCGAGCTTGATGCGCGCGACGCCGTCGGTGACCTTGCGGGTCACGAACTCCATCCCGCGCCGTGGCGACTCGTGGTTGAAGAGGATGCCGCTCACCGCGTACAGATCGTACGACTCCCGATAGTTGACGGTGATCCAGTGCCCGTAGACCTTCGCCACGCCGTACGGCGAGCGGGGATAGAAGGGCGTGGTTTCCCGCTGCGGGGTCTCGACCGCCTTGCCGAACATCTCGGAGGAGCTGGCCTGGTAGAACCGCGCGGCGGGGTGCACCAGTCGGATGGCCTCGAGAATCCGGGTCACGCCCAGCGCGGTGAACTCACCGGTGAGCACCGGCTGGTTCCAGGAGGTGGGCACGAAGGACTGGGCGGCGAGGTTGTAGACCTCGTCGGGCTTGGTCTCCTGGAGCACCACCGTGAGCGAGTGCTGGTCGAGCAGGTCCGCCGCCACGACCTCGATCCGGTCCAGCAGGTGGTCGATTCGCTCGTAGCTGTGATGGCTGGTCCGCCGCACCATGCCGGCGACCTCGTACCCCTTGGCGAGCAGGAATTCGGCGAGGTAGGAGCCGTCCTGGCCCGTCACCCCGGTGATGAGGGCTTTAGGCATTCGCTGGGCCGCCGGGTTGTCTCATGCCGCTCGTGCGATTAGGTTTAGGGGTTTCTGGTGATCCGCAACGACAACGTGACGGCGACAACGTGAAGGATGGAGCTTATGGCGCGGGTGTGCACCGTGTGTGGCAAGGGGCCGGTCACCGGCAATAACGTCAGCCACGCGAACAATCGGACCAAGCGCCGCTGGTACCCGAATCTGCAGACGGTCCGCGTCCTGGTGGAAGGGGCGCCGCGGCGCGTGCGGGTCTGTACCCAGTGCCTGAAGAGTAACCGGGTGGTGAAGGCCCCTCGGATGCCGCAGCCCGCGGCCTGACGCCGCGCGGGACCGGTCAAGAAAAAGGGGACCCGAGTGGGTCCCCTTCGTCGTTTCGGCGGTTGGGGCGGCGGTGATCACTCGGAGAGCAGCTCGATCCGGGCGATGTCCGCGCCGTCCCCGGGCCGGTGGCCCAGCTTGAGAATGCGGGTATAGCCGCCGGGCCGCGCGGCGAACCGCGGGCCGATCTCGCTGAACAGCTTGCCCAGGGTGTCGCGGTCCTTGATCCGCCGCTCGACCAGACGGCGGGCGTGCAGATCGCCGCGACGGGCGAGGGTGATCAGCTTCTCCGCGAACGGCCGCAGCTCCTTGGCCTTGGCCTCGGTCGTCACTACCCGGCCGTGCTCGAACAGGCTCGAGGCCATGTTGTTGAGCAACGCCCGCCTGTGGCTCGAGGTGCGGGAGAGCTGGCGCCCCTTGGCGCGATGCCGCATCAGACCTCCCCGGTGCCGGCGGCGGGCTGGGCCACCGGCGGGACGCCGGGCCGCGCGATCCGGAGCTCGCCGTCGGTTTCCTCGAAGGCCATGCCGAAGTTGAGATTTTCCCGCTGCAGCAGCTCGGCGATCTCGCTGAGCGCCTTCTCGCCTACGTTCTTGACCTTGAGCAGATCGTCCTCGGAGAACTCGACCAGGTCCCGGAGGGTCCGGATGTTCGAATTCTTCAGGGAATTGAGCGACCGGACCGAGAGACCGAAGTCGTCGATGGGCCGGGCGAGACGCTGGCGGAGGTTGGCACCGCCCGGCGCGGACGGGGTCCCGGCGGCGTCCCGCATCGTGGGTACCTTGCCGAAGTCCACGAAGTACTGGAAGTGGACCTGGGAAAGTGCGGCCGCGTAGGCGATCGCGTCTTCCGGCGTGATGGTGCCGTTGGTCTCGACCTGAACCGTGAGCCGGTCGTAGTCGGTGCGCTGGCCTACGCGGGTCTCGGCGACCGCGAAGTTGGCCCGGCGGACCGGATTGTAGATGGCATCGATGCGCACCAGGTCCACCGGCAGCGACCGGTCGGCCGGATGCATCTCCGCCTCCACATAGCCCCGGCCCTTGTTCACGTACAGCTCCATGCTGACCTCGCGGTCGTCCTGGAGCGTGAACAGGAGGTGATCCGGGTTCTTCACGGCGACCGATCCGTGCTCCTGGATGTCGCGGGCGTAGACCGGACCGGCGCCCTCGCGGCGAACGTGGAGGATGGCCTCGTCCACGTCCTCGGCCAGCACCAGGGTGAGCGACTTGAGCCGCTGCACGATCTGGTGGACGTCTTCCAGCACGCCCTGCACGGTCTGGTGCTCATGCACCACGCCGTCGAGGCGGAAGCCCCAGACGGCGGTGCCCCGCAGCGAGGAGAGCAGCAGCCGTCGAAGTGAGTTGCCGAGGGTGTAGCCGAAGCCACGCTCCAGCGGCTGGAGACGGAACTCGGCGGCATTGGGGTTGTCGTCGCGCTTGGTCATCTCGACGAGATGAGGGCGGACCAACCCGGTCAGATCAATGGTCATGGTCACGTCTGTCAGAGCGTTAGACCCGGCGCTTCTTCGGCGGACGGCAGCCGTTGTGCGGGATCGGAGTCACATCGCGAATGGAAACCACCCGGAGCCCCACCGAGGCCAGCGCCTGGATGGCGGACTCGCGGCCGCTGCCCGGACCCTGCACCCGAACGTGCACCCGGCGAAGGCCCAGATTCATGGCCTCGCGGCCGCAATTCTCGGCCGCCACGGTGGCGGCGAACGGCGTGGACTTCTTGGAGCCCTTGAAGCCGGCCTTGCCCGCCGATCCCCAGGCAAGGGCATTGCCCCGCATGTCGGTGATCGTGATGAGCAGGTTGTTGAACGTCGCCGAGACGTGGGCGATGCCTTCGGCCTCGACCACCTTCTTGGAACGCTTGGCGGCGGGCGCCTTGGCTGGAGCGGGAGCGGTCATCTTACTTCTTCGTCACTTTCTTCTTGCCGGCAATGGCCCGACGCGGCCCCTTCTTGGTGCGCGCGTTGGTGTGGGTGCGCTGGCCGCGGACCGGCAGACCCCGCCGGTGGCGGATGCCCCGGTAGCTGCCGATATCCATCAGCCGCTTGATGTTCATGGCGACTTCGGTGCGAAGGGCGCCTTCGACCTTGACCGAGCGCTCGATCATCTGCCGAAGGCGCGCCACTTCCGCGTCCGAGAGATCGCGCACCCGGGTGTCGGGATTGACGCCGGTCTCACCGAGAATCCGGCCACTGGTGGGCCGGCCGATGCCGAAGATGTAGGTGAGCGCGATCTCGACCCGCTTTTCGCGCGGGAGATCCACGCCTGCAATGCGTGCCATGATCAGCCTTGCCGCTGCTTGTGCTTGGGATTGCGCTTGCAGATGATGCGAACCACGCCCTGTCGCTTGACGACTTTGCAGTGCTCGCAGATCGGCTTGACGCTGGAACGAACCTTCACGCTGACATCTCCGGACCGGTTAAGGGCTAGCTTGCCAATATACCGGGAGCGAAAAGGCCATGCAAGTGCGGGGGGTTAGGGGGCTTAGGGTCAGACGCGACACGACGTCCGAAGCCCGGCGTCCCAGCCCGCTTCGTACCTGGCAGGCCGTGGTTGCCGTCCTCAGTACCGGCCCGTAGCTTGTCAGCCAACCACCGAACCCCCTAGCAAATCTCCACAGCCCGGCAGCAGTTCGAGCGTTGAGGGCATGGCGGAAGCTCTTCCCCCAGAGCTGGTCGCTCTCTTTTCGGCCCAGGACCCCGCCGCCCGGGATGCGGCCTGGGGCGGTTTCGTCGTGCTCCACAGTCGACTGCTCCTCCACGCGGCCCGCTCCCTCGGGAAGGACTATGACGGGGCCATGGACCGGTACGCCTACGCCTTGGAGCGACTCCGGGAGCGCGACTTTCATCGATTGCGGGCTTACCGGCCCGAGGGTCGGACCAAGTTCACCACCTGGCTGCTCGTGGTCTTCCGGCGCCTTTGCCTGGACCACTACCGCCAGCGCTACGGGCGATCGCCCGGAGGGGAGCCTCCCTCCCGCGCGACGGGGGAGCGCCTTCTGCGGCGGCAGCTGGCCGACGGGCTGGTGGCAGGAGTGGATCCCGATCTGGTCGAGGCGCACGGCCGTCCTTCCCCGGAATCCGACCTGACCCATCGCCATCGTGAGGAACGCCTAGCGGGCGCTCTCTCGGCCCTTCCGCCTAGCGATCGGTTGCTGCTCAAGTTCCGCTTCGAGGACGACCTCTCCGCGAGCGAGATCGCGAAGGCGATGGGATTCCCCACCCCCTTTCATGTCTACCGCCGACTGAACGCCCTGCTTCTCTCGCTAAAGCGAGCCCTGCGCGCCGGTGGGATCGAAGGATCCGAGGGCTGAGATGCTCGGGTCGGCGCCGCAAAGCGGGGTGGGGTTGCCGTTTCATGCCAGCAAGGCAAGGAGGTTTCTGGGTGACGGATGCCCGAGAGCGCGACCCACACCTGACGCCAGAGCAGACCGCGGGCTACCTCGACCGAGTGCTAACCGAGGAGCAGCGTGCCACGATCGAGGCTCACCTGGCAGGATGCCTGGAGTGCCGGGACGAGGTAGTCGCCTTGCAGCCCCTGGTGTCAGTGCAGAGCCCGCGGCGGAAGATCCTCCGAGCTGGCATCGCCCTAGGCGCGGCGGCCGCTGCTGTAGTGGTCTTCCTCATCCAGCCCGGCCCCGTGCCGAGTCCGCAGCCATCGCAGCACCGCGATCCCTCCCAGGGCGCGGTCACCGTAATCGTGGCGAGAACCCCGGTGGGACCCGTCTCACAGCCGGTGACGCTCGCCTGGTCGTCGCTCGATCAGGTGAAGCGCTATCGGGTCCTCGTCTTCGACGCCGAGGGGACGATTCTCTATCGGGCCGAAGCCACCGATTCGGTGTTGGCGTTGCCCGATTCGCTGCCGCTGTCGCCTGGCCAGGCGTACTTCTGGAAGGTCGAGGCCGACACAGGATGGGATCGATGGCTGAGCTCGAAGCTGGTCGAGTTCTCGGTGGGTGCAGCCGGGAAAGTGGAGCCGTAGCGTGATCGTGGGCGGCCTAGGACTTCGGGTCCTGCTCGTCCTGACTCAAGGGGTCGGGGGGAGCTCCGTCATCAATTCGGCCGGTGCGTCTCCGGCGCGCCCCATGGTAATCCAGACCGGTATGGATCCCGACTCCGCGCGGGCCCGGATTCAGCGCCTACTGGCTCAGGCAGCCAGCTCGAGTGGCGCCAGCGCGGCTGGGGCGCTGGATAGTGCGGCTCACATCGCGCGATCCCTCGCCCGCACTTGGGGAGACTCGTTTCCACTCCGGACGGTTGGCCGGTTCGCCGGCTGGTCCTTGCCACAGAGACGGGGCAAGGTGAGGGCGGACAGCCTCCGACTGGCCGGCAACGAGGCGTTTACCCGAGAGGGACCGGAGGCCGCCCTGACGCTATGGAAGCGCAGCGTGGTGGAGGCGGAGGCGGCCGGGGATTCATCCGGCGTCGCATCCGGATGGGGCAATGTCGGCTCAGCGTGGCTCGCAGCCTCGAAGCCCGACAGTGCAAAGACCTACCTGGAAATGTCACGTCGGGTCGCGACCGCGATCGGAGACTATCGCACGGCGGGGAACGCGCTGGGGTCGCTCGCCAACGTCGCAAAGGCCGAGGGGCGTTTGGCGGAGGCGCGGACCCTGTTCCAGCAGGCCGGCAAGTACCGCGACCGGGCTGCGGACGGCAGAGGAAGGGCGGCCGATTTCAATAACCTGGGCCTGATTGCTGAGGCCCTCGGCGAGCTCGATTCGGCAGCCGGTCTATACCGGCGGGCGTTGGCTTTGAACCAGCAGTTCGGCCGGCAGGGGCCAGCTGCCGCCAACCTCGTGAACCTCGGGAATCTGGCGTCGCTGCGTGGGGCCTATGGTGAGGCGACAGGGAACTACGACGCTGCCATACGCATACGTCGCACCCGGGGCGAGAGACCCGAGCAGGCAACTGTCCTCTACGACCTCGGACTCCTCGACGTGCGTCGGGGCGACTACCACGCCGCGATGAGCCATCTGCGCGAGAGCGTCGGCTTGTACGAGGAAGCGGGAATGGTAGACGGCGTGGTAGCTGCGTGGATCGCATTGACCACCGTCTTCGTGCAGCTCGGCCAAGTGCAGGAGGCGGTGGAAGCGCTTCGCTCGGCAGAGCGTCTGGCTGGCGGCGATGGGTTGGGGCCGGAGACCCGTGCGGAGCTGGCACTCGTCGCGGCCGAGCTGGCTGTGGGGCTCAACAACCTGCCGGAAGCGGAGCGGTATTACGACGATGCCGCCCGGCTATACGGCGAGACTCATGACTTGGCGGGGCAAGCAGCGGCGGCCGAGGGCCATGGGTTCCTGCTCTTGCGTCAGGCCCAGCCTGCCAGCGCTCACCAATTTCTGAACCGCGCGCTTGCTCTCAGAACCCAGCAAGGCGACCTCCGGGGCGCTGCAGTGACCCGCTTGCTCTCGGGCCATGTTGATCTCCAGGCAGGTGATTCTCCCAGCGCCCGGCTGGCATATGACTCGGCCCGGCGCGCATTTCGGCGGCTTGATGATCGGGTAGGCGAAGCAGCGGCGATGGAGGCCATGGGTCAACTCGAGATCCAGGTGGGCAACACGGCGCGTGCTGAGAGTCACTTTGTTGCAGGACTCAAGCGACTGGGTACCCTGCGATCGCCGGCTCTCTCCTGGAGCCTGAGATCCGGACTGGCCGAGGTCTCACAGCGGCGAGGCGACCGAGAGCGCGCTGCGCGAATCCTCCGGTCCGCGATCGACGAGATCGAGCAGGTGAGGGGGCTCATGCCGCTGGAGGAATGGAGAGCGGGTTACTTGGCCGACAAGTGGTCGGTGTACGGACAGCTGGTCAGGCTCGAGCACCAGCGAGGCCGTCCGGCATCGGCCTTCGACGTCAGCGAGCGGATGCGCGCTCGCCAGATGCTCGACCAGCTCTCTCGCGGCCGGATTGACCCACCAATTCTTCCTGCCGACCTGGCGTCCGAAGAGCAGGACGCGCGCCGACGAATCGCCGAGCTGGTGCGAGGGGAAGAGGACGATGCGCTACGACCGCTGGCCCGGCGCGAGACCTTCGGCCGAGCCGACCCCCTTGCCGCGGACAACGAGGAGTTAAGCCGGGCCCAGGCGGCGTATGCGCGGTTGTTGGGAAGAATCAGGGAGGCGAATCCCGCGTATGGTGCCTTGGTGAGCGGGTCTACGGTGTCCTTTGCTGAAGCCCGAGCGCGGCTGCGCGATGGCGAAGCGATCCTGAACTACCTGGTGCTGGACTCGGTCACCATCGTCTTTGGGCTGACCAAGGATACGATACAGTCGTTCGAGGTCCCATTGACACGCGAGGCACTGGCGGGCCTGGTGGACTTCACCCGCAGTCAGATCGGGCAGCTAAGTCCCGGAGGCCAGCGTGAGCCCTGGCGCGCCCCGCTCAAGCGACTACACCGTGCCCTGATAGCGCCAGTGGAGCTCGCCGGCCTTCTCCGAGACAAGCAGCGGCTTCTCATCGTGCCGCATGCCGAGCTGCACTATCTGCCGTTTGCCGCTCTGGTGTCTGAAGGGCAACGTGAGACGTTCCTGATCGAGCGTTTCGAGACCACATATGCTCCCTCCGTCTCGTCGTGGATGCGGCTAGGCAATCTTCCGTCCCGGCCGCGGACCAATACCGTCCTCGCGGTGGCGCCTCACGCGGTATCTCTCCCGGGAACGCATTCAGAAGTCGCGACAATCCGAAACAAGTTCGGTTCCCGCGCACTGACGCTCCTGAACGAGGGCGCGACGGAGGAGCGCTTTCGCCGTGCTGCCACGAGGCACGACATCGTACACCTGGCGACGTTCGGTGTCCTGAACAAGAGAAACCCCCTCTTCTCGTTCGTACAGCTGCGGCCTGACTCTGCGAGTGATGGTCGCCTCGAAGTCCACGAAGCGTACCGGCTGGGCCTTCGCGCAAAGGTCTTGATCCTCAGCGCTTGCGAGACCGGGCTGGCCGCTGGCGCCGTTGCCGACGTGCCCGCGGGGGATGACTGGGTGGGACTCGTTCAGGCATTTCTGCAGGCCGGCGCAGAGAGCGTGCTAGCGACCTTGTGGCCGGTCGATGACCGGGCCACAGCGAGAGTCATCGACGCGTTCTACACGCAGCTGATTCCGACCCTCTCGAGTTCGACTGCTCTGGCGCAAGCACAGCGGCTTGTCCTGGCCTCGGAACAGACTCGAGCGCCTTTCTACTGGGCCGGCTTTACCCTGAGCGGGTCGGGTTCCCGATGAACTACCGGTCGGGGCGCCTGCGGATTTCCCCTGCCAAGATCACCGGGACTGCCTGGGCGTTGGCTGCTGTGGTCGCCGGATGTACGTCGGATCGCGACATGACGGGCCCGTCGGAGCCGGTGAACAATAGCGGGCTGGTGGTCTCCAGCCTGAGCTCTCCCAGTGTGGCACCCGCCGGGACCGCCGCTGCAGTTGTCACTACAGTCGCCTACATCTCGCTCGTCAGTGGAACGGCTCAGGGCGGCCTGCGTGCCGACATTCTGAACCGCAGTACCGGTCTGGCAAGCAGCACCCCGATGCAGGAGGGTGGATTCGACCCGGTGGCAATGCCGGCCGAGGAGGGTGACACCATCGAGGTCACGGTGCACGAGGCCGACGGCGGCACTCGACGTTTCACATCCATCGCCGAGCTGTATCGCCTGCCGGTCGTGGTGCGGACGGGACCTACGCGCGGCGCGACGGACATCTCGTTGAACTCGCTGATCATCATCGTCTTCAGTGAACCGATGGACGGCGAGACCCTGGAGGGCACGGGCATGCGGCTGGTCGGACCCGGAGGTCTCGTGCCGCTCACCGTCAGTCTCGGGAGTGACGGCCTGACTGCGGTTGCCACGCCGAGCGAGCCGCTGAATCCCGCTTCCCCATATACCCTAGTCGTGGAGTCCACCGCGACTAGTGCGCAGGGCATCGGCCTCGCGGAGGCGTATCAGGCCGAGTTCACGACCATCCAACTGCCCGTGGGGTTCGTCCTCGGCTTTGGCTCCGATGCCGACACCGCCCAGGCCGGGAGCAAGGTGCAATTCTGGATAGCGATCTGGGACTCGAACACCTTAGAAAAGCTCGAGGGGCTGCCAGTGCAATGGCTCAGCCTGAACCCCTCGATCGCTCGGGTGGATAGCAACGGCCTCGTGCACGGCATCGGCGTTGGTGAGGTACAGATCGCAGGGAGTATCGCCGGGTTCGAAGTCCGCGGGACCCTCACCTTCACACCGCTGGTGTTCAGCTCGGTGAGTGCGGGCGGTGCACACACCTGCGGCATCACCACCCAGGGGAGCGCATTCTGCTGGGGCTCCAACTCGAGCGGCCAGCTCGGCACCGGAGATCTGGAGCCGAGCAGCATCCCCGCCCCGGTTGTCGGCGATCTCCACTTCAACGCGATCGCAGCCGGGGCGGAGCATACCTGCGGGCTCACCACGGATGGCGCGGTGTACTGCTGGGGCAGTGATGCGTCCTGGCAGCTGGGACGACGGGATCGGCAGACGCCGGGGACTCCCGTCACTCGTCGAGCGCCGACGTTGCTTCCGCATGGACCGTTTGCCGGAATTACAGCCGGCGGCGGGCATGCCTGTGCCACGGACGCCGTCGGCGCTGCATTCTGCTGGGGAGCGTACCGCTACGGAGAGCAGGTGCTCTATCTGGACGGCCCCCAAGCAGTAGAAGGCCGGCCGGCTCTCCAGGCACTGGCAGGCGGCGGGGAGCACAGCTGTGGGCTGGCCGACGGTGGCGCCTATTGCTGGGGTCGAAACGACCGCGGACAGTTAGGGGATGGAACCGCGGTTTCCCGCCCCTCGTTGGTCGGAACCGTAGATACCACGACCCACCTGGTTCCTGGCCCCCGGATCGATGAGCTGACGTTTACGACACTTTCGGCGGGACTCGCTCACACCTGTGGGTTGGTTGGCGGTCGGGCGTACTGCTGGGGCGACGCGGGCGACGGCCGACTCGGCGTCGGCCCGCTCTTCTCCACTCCTTTCGTGACTACTCCGAGCGCCGTGGACGGCGGGTTGGGCTTCAGCTCCTTGGCGCTGGGCAGTAGACACACCTGCGCGATAGCAACAGGGGGGAGTCCCTACTGCTGGGGCTCCAACGCCTTCGGACAACTTGGTGATGGAACGCGGGAGGATCGGTTGGCCCCGTCTCCCGCTGCCGAGGACTTGCGGCTCCAAGCGCTGGCGGTCGGCACCGACCACGCCTGCGGGCTGGCGAGCGATGGACTGCTGTATTGCTGGGGACGCAGCGTGGCGGGAGAGGTAGGGACCGGTTTCACCGGTGTGCACGACCGGCCGGCCGAAGTGACGCTACAACGCTGAGAACACGAAGGAGGAGAATCATGGACACAGTCGATCCCTTTTCCCGTGTCGCATGGCGTTCGTGCCTTCTCGCGTCGGCACTGGCCTGCGGAGGAGGCTCGGACATCAGCCGCCCGATCGACGAACCAAGCGACGAAACTGCCTCGATCATGGTCCTCACCAGCACCGACGGTGTGGATACCGACCCCGATGGCTACGGAATAACGGTAGATGCAGCGACTGTACGTTCGATAGGCCACACCGACACGCTTAGCGTTTTGGGCCTCCAAGCCGGACCTCACACCGTCGTCCTAGATGGCTGGGCGGAGAACTGCACGCCGACCACGAGTCCGTCACGCCGGATCGAGACAACGCCGGGAGATACCTCGCGGGTCGAGTTCACCGTTTCCTGCACGGCGCTGCCCGCGCTGATAGCGCGGGTAGGAACGGTCGGTGTCGGATGGGATCTGGACGGCTACCTCCTGGCGCTGGACGGCGGCGAACCGGAGTTCATCACCCCGGCCGACACGCTGGTCTACGACGTTCTCCCCTCCGGTGAGCACGAAGTCAGCCTCACCGGCCTGGCGGACAATTGTAGTTTCGAGGGCCCCAATCCTCGACTGCTATCCGTAGCCCCCGGGTCGACGGCCGTGACCGACTTCGAGGTCCGCTGCTCGGTCCCCTATCGGATCCTGTTCCAATCCTTCACCGAGACGTCGCCGACCGGCGATGGTATCAGCACGTTAAACGTCATGAACAGTGACGGCAGTGGCCTCCAGGCGCTGACGAGCGGTCCCGGATTCTGGGGAGGCGATGCAGCGTGGTCGCCGGACGGGACGCGGATCGCGTACTGGCGAGACAAGGACCTGGTCATGATGGCCAGTGACGGCAGCGGGCCCACGGCTATCTACACCACCCCACCGGGACCTGATTTCTACTCCGGAGGAGTGAGCTGGTCACCTGACGGACTGAGAGTGGCGTTCGTCCAATGGGGCTCTCCGGGCGGGGCACATCTCTATGTCCTGCGGTCCGATGGGAGTGATTTGTTGCTCCTCCATAAGAACGCCGCGGATCCCAAGTGGGCCCCCGATAGTCGTATTCTGGCTTTCGGAACTAGTGAGAGTGAAGAGGAAACCGATGAAGGCGATATCTATTTGATCCGGCCGGACGGTACCGGACTTCGACCGCTGGCCGCCACCGGCGCCGCCGAATGGCTGGGATTGTGGTCGCCGGACGGCGCAACCATCGCTATTCACCGGACCACAAACGGCGCTGCCAGTGGCTATGACGGTCCAATCGCGATTTACCTTGTTGACCCGAACGGCACCAACCAACGGCAGTTGACATCCGGACCACGGGACGGCGCGATCGAGTGGTCACCGGACGGCACCAAACTGTTGTATCAGACTCTCCCTCAAGGGCAAGGCACGAATCCTCAGTTGCATGTAATCGATCGTAACGGGAGCAACGACGTGACTTTGCTCGATGATGCGCTTCCGGGCGGCCACGCCGGCGCTACCTGGTCTCCCGACGGGCGCGCAATCGCGTGGCACCGTACCTGGTATGAGCAAGCTATCTGGATAATGAATGCGGACGGATCGGGGAAGACGAGGATCGGGCCCAGCTTCGATACTGGGGGGCCGAGGTGGGAGCCGGCGCTGCCTCGGTCACGGTAAGAACTCCCGTGCGATGACGAATGATCTCGATGGCTCCCGATTCTACTGGCCCGGAAGCAGTTGGCCATATCTGGTTTCTCCACCTGAAAGGTCAAGTACCGGCTTCTGACCTTCAGCCCTGACCCGCACGTCTCGCCCAAGCGCGCCATGTCTTCGCGCCCACCTTCCCTTGTTCGATGGTTTCTGCTCGGAACAGTCCTCCCTCTCGTCGTCGCCGACATCCGCTTCCACAGGAATCGCAAGATTCACATCTCTTGCCGTTCAACAAGGTCAGACCGCTCGGTTCCTCCAATGAAAAGTGAGGTGGGCGATGCCCGGCCGTACCGTGTTCCTCGTCGTTATTGGCCTCTTAAGTCTCTCTTGCGGCCCTGATCCCACCGGCACCGATGTCAAAGAGGCGCCCGGCATGCCCGCCTCGGCAAAGCCCGCCGCTCCGCCAGCCAACCCGGAGATCGCCTGGTCGAACGATGGGATCTGGGTCATGAATGCGGACGGATCCAATCAGGCACGGGTCACTCCTAGCGGTGGCTGGCTCGGCAACCCAACATGGTCGCCCATCGTCGGCAGCGGTCCGTCGTATCAGCTCGCCTGCGCGAACGTGGGCGAGGATGATACGGTCCGGGTAGTGGACGTGACCATTGTAGCTGGAGTGCCTAGAGGCGGTATCCCGAGGCCGCTGGCGTCCCCCGCCGCAGAGCCAGCCTGGTCTCCGCTGGGCGACGAGGTCGCTTATGTCCGCACTGGCGCACTGGGGGGCATCGGCATCTGGGTCACGAATGTCGCGGGAACCGTTCACACTCCGGTCTACCAGCCCCCGGCCTCGGACTCCGCGACCTTCATGCGGCCGGCGTGGCGGAGCGATGGTCTTGCCCTCGCCTTCTGGGAGGATCGAAATCCCGCGTCACCGGCTCACAAGAAGATTCAGGTCGTCACTCGCGCTAGTCGCACCGCCGCCTGGTCCACACCGACCACGGTGTACCTTGATCCAAATCCCAGCTCGGGGAATGCACTGGACTGGGCTCGCACCAATAATGTGCTGGCCTTTACCGCAGGTCAGTCGAACGCTGCCATCGAACTTCTCGATCTGGATGCGCCCACGGCCAAGGTTGACACGGTGGGAACCGGTATTCGTCCCAGTTGGTCCCCCGATGACAAGCACTTGGTGTATTACAACGGCGGGCTGCAGAAGCTGGAGCTGGTCACCGGGCGAGTCTCGACGCTCGCCAGGCGAACTGGCTGCTGCCGGCCAAGCTGGCGCAGGCCGCCGCCAGTACCTGCGCCTTGATCCGAGGGTTGCCAGCCGAGTCCGTCCGGTGATGGTGGGTGGCTCCTGAGACGGCAGCCGTGTGAGACGGAGGCCAGGATGACCGATTCAACCGACCTGCGACTTCGAAGTGTAGTAGCGCCATTTGCGGAAAGGCTCCCTGTCCCCTGGCGGCCGTGGCTGTCGGACCCGTGGACTCTCAGCGGCCGGTTTGAGGGGCTCCGCAGAGCTCTGCGGATCGTCGGTGCCGTCGCCGCTACCCTCTGTTGGTTGGGTGGCGTAGCTCTGTTGATACATGGCTGGGTTGGGTGGTGGGCGGAACTGGAGAGCTTCAGCGTGAGCCCTGCCTCGTTGCCGACCTGGGAATTCGATCGAACCTTGGAGTGAGTTGCCCCCAGCCAAAGTGCGGACAGATGTGCGCGACATCGAAGACTTATGCTCTCTCGACGCTGGCCTTGGTTGCCTGCTGCGGTGATGAGCCGGAGCGTCGCGAAGACAGCCAGTGTCAGGACGCAGTACCCGTGAGACCGAAACCGCCGCAGGAGCCACGGCCAAGATCGACGGACGCCAGCACATGCCGCAAACTCACGGTCACGCTGTTGGACGAGACCAAGCGGAGACGTTCTTCCGCTTCGTCAAGGAAAGTGGACTACAACCGGCCCGACTTTGGTCGGCCCCAACGTGACCGACTTCCCCAGGCTGCCATCCATAACCTGATACGTCTGTTGCCCGGGAGGTTTCATGCGTCGTTTCCTCTTCGCGCTGGTGCCGCTATTGGCTTGCGCTCGTTCCACTACAACCCCAGGGGCCAGTATCTCCGGGGAGCCTGCATACGCGGCTCGCGAGGGCGACTCGGTCGTGGTACTGGTGCATAAGGTGCGATCCGACAATCGATCTGAGTACGAGCGCTTCATGACGGAAGTGTGGTTCCCAAGGGCGCAGAAATTCGGCGCCACACACCAGGACTTCGGTGCCGCTCTGGCCCATCGCTGGCGCCTGGTGGGCACGGAGCCGGGAGAGCGGGACAGTCTCTTCTCCTACATGTTTCTGTATCCGGCCTTCGAGGGAATCGGGGCCGCCGAGATGTGGCGGCGAATCGGAGTGCCGGAGGACCAGATTGCGCGCGACTCGGCGAGGCAGCAAGGGCTGATCGAGATCTCCGACGGGTTCGCGGCCGTGCGTCGCGAGTACTCGCCTGTCGGTACAGCCAGTGTCGAGGTCGGCCCCACGCAGGGCAACAGCAACGCCGAGGAGCGCGAGATTCGCGACCTCGAGGCAACCTGGCGCGCGGCATTGACGGCCAAGGACACTGCTGCGATAGAGCGGTTCTATGCCGATGGTGGGTACTACCTCCCACAAGGGAGCGACGGCTATATGGGATCTGAGGCCATTCGCGACCGGTGGGCCGGGGAGTTCACCGGAGGTGAATTCACGCTGGAGCGTGAGCCGAAGATCATCGAGGTCGCCCACGCGAGCGACATGGCCTACGAGGTGGGCACGTACAAGGTTGCCTGGGACAAACCTGCGGACGGCCGGCGTGGGGGCGGGACGGGGAACTACGTGACCGTCTGGAAGAAAACCGGCGGCGAGTGGAAAACCGCGGCATACATCTGGAACCGGGGTGCGCAGAAATAAGGTACCGAGGCTGGCACGTCACCTCGAGCGGAGCGAGGGATCGGCCTGCTCATCGGAGTGAGCATCCGGCTCTCACACCTGACCCACCACCCTGAGCTCCACCAGCCGCCAGCCCGACCGGAGCAGGCGGTAGCCAAGCAGGAGAATCTGGGTCCGCACATCCTGAGTGCCTGCGATGCGATAGCGGCGCTGCAGCTCCACGTATCCGCGGCCCGGCTCGACTTCCTTGGCCGCGCGCACGAGGGTCTCGACCTCCTGCCCCTGGACCATGAAATCCGAGAGCAGCGCCGCGGCCTGATCCGGCCCGAGGGCGATGGACGGGTCGGCACCCGGAAGCTGCACCAGCAGACGGGGCGCGTCGGCCACGAGGCCCCGGGCATCGTGCTCGGACCAGGCCTGTCGTGCCGCCTCCGCGGCGCCGGTCAGCCCGCTGTCCTGCGCACCGGCAATCGCCGGCGTCAGGAGCAGGGCGGTCAGGATCAGGAGGCGTCGCAACCGGCCTCCTCGCGCAGACGCCGCAACGCATCCGCCGGATCGGTGGCCCGGAGCACCGGGACGGCCCACGACCAGGTGCGTCGCGCCCGACTCGGCGGCCTCCCTGGCGGTGGCGACGCGGACCTGATCGCCGACGACCTCGTCTTCACGCCGGATACCCGGCACCACGAGAATCGCGCCGTCCGGCAGCGCCCGCCGTGCGGCGGCGACCTCGGCGGCGGAGCAGACGACGCCCGCGAGTCCCGCCGACGCGGCCTCCTGCGCCTGCCGCACGACCTCCTCCGTGAGGCTTACCTGGGGCCGGCCGGTGGCCCGCCCGTAAGACGCGCCGTCATGCGAGGTGAGCACGGTGACCCCGACCAGCGCCACCTCGCCGCCGGCGGCCACCGCGGCCGCCTCCATCATCGTCCGTCCGCCCAGCGCGTGAACGGTTGCCATCGAAACTCCGAGCTCTCTCGCGGCGGTGACCGAGCCCGCCACGGTGTTGGGAATGTCGTGCCACTTGAGGTCGAGAAACACCCGCAGGCCGCGGCCGATGAGCTCGCGGATGAAGGGCGCCCCGTCCCGTGTCATGAGAATCGACCCCACCTTGACCCAGCGGGCTTCCGGGAGGCGGTCGAGCAGCCGCATCGCCTCCAGGCCCGTGGGCAGGTCGAGCGCGAGGATCACCTCAGCCACCGGAGCGCTCCAGGGCACGCACGATCCGTTCCGGCAGGCGTGGGTCGGCCAGAGCCCCCGTACCGATGGCCACCAGCGCGGCTCCGACCTCGAGGTACTGCCGCACGTCCTCTGCGGACCGCACCCCCCCGACCCCAATCACGGGCATGCCGCCGGTGCGCTCGACCACGCGCGCGGCGGCCAGCACCCCGACCGCGAGAAGCGCCGGCCCGCTGACGCCACCGGGTCCGTTTCCCAAGCGTAGCCCGCCGGACTCCGCGTGGAGCAGTCCCGGGACCGTGTTCACCACCGAGATGCCGTCGGCCCCCGCGTCACGCGCGACGACGGCCATGCCCGGAATGTCCGGCAAGACCGGCGACAGCTTCGCGAGCAGCGGCAGGCGGGTTCGCGCCCGGCAGCCGGCCACGATGCGTGCCACACAGCCCGGGTCGGCCCCGAACTCGATGCCCCCGGCGGAGGTGTTCGGACAGGAGAGGTTCAGCTCGAATCCGGCGATCCCGGGCATCCCGTCGAGACCCGAGACGACGGCGGCGTATTCCTCGACGGTGAAGCCGACCACGTTCACCAGCACCCTCGCCCGACGAAGCCGGCCGGCGAGCCAGGGGATGTGCTCCGCGCGGACCGCCGCGAGCCCGGGGTTCGCCAGACCCACCGAGTTGAGCATCCCGCCGCGGAATTCGGCGACGCGGGGAGGACGGTTCCCCTGGCGCGGCTCGAGCGAGACCGCCTTCGTCACCAGCCCGCCGAGCCGGTCGAGATCCACGACGCCGTCCAGCTCACGGCCGAAGCCGGCCGTGCCCGCGGCGAGGAGCAATGGGTTTTGGAAGTGGAGGCCGAAGACGGTGCGTGAGAGCCTGGAGTCCGTCCCGCTCACGGCACGAGGCCGCGCCGCGGCTGGGGACCGGCGCCGGGGCGTGTCCGCACCGAATCCCGGCGGACGGGCGGCCGCCGCACGCCGGCCCGGCCCGCGGCCGCGGCCCCGACGGCGAAGCTCCGGAGCGAGTCTTCCAGCTCCTGGTAGCCGTACGATTCCTCACCCTGGAGAAACGTCACGTACGGGCTGGTGGCGTACTGCATCTGAAGCAGCGGTACCGCCGACGCGCCCCACACGGAATCGAGCGCCGCGCCCGCCAGGATCGCCTTGGGCACGTAGGGCGACTCGGGAGCGCTCTCGACCAGTCTGCGAAACAGCGAGGCGGCAAGCCTCGGCGCGGCGAGCGAGTCGCGTGCCGACTCGGCCGCGAGGAACAGCCGGAGGTCGGCCTGCGCGGCACCCGCGGAGGTGGAATCGCCCGCGGCGAGAATCTTGGTGACGCACTCGCGAAGCTGCGCCGCCTCATTGGAGATTGCCGTCTTGGCCGCGGCCTGTGCCGCGAGCTCCTTCGCGAGGGGAGGTAGCTCGGTCGCCTCCGTCACCCGCGACAGTCGAATTCGCGTGAGCCGCAGCTTGGCCTGCTCCGCGGTCGGCCCGGCCTCCTCGATACTCGCGGCCTGTCGGAGCCGCGCCTCGGCACGCGCCGTGTCCACGGCCGCGATGCGGATCGCATCGTCGAGCAGGAGCCGAGCCCGGGTATCCGGCGCGGTGCCGGGACGTTTCTCGAGGCGATCCACCAGTGCGGACGCCGTCGCGGGGTCCTCCCGGCCTATGGCCACCGCCACCGTGTCCCAGCGGGCCGTAGTATCGCTGGTGGCGAGCATGGTGTCCGCCAGCGCGAGCGCGGCGTCACTTCGTCGAGCGCCGGCCAGGGCCAACAGCCGCTCGTTCATCGGGCGCCGTCCCGGCATCCCTTCGAGAAGCGCCACCGCCTCTTCGTGTCGCGAGGTCATCCGCAGCGCTCTGGCGCGCAGCAGGCGAGCCTCCCCGCGACGCACCGGATCCTCGCTCTCGGCGACGCGTGCCAGCATCGCGTCGGCGGCCTCGGGCTCGCCCAGGTCCAGCCGGCAGCGTCCCAGCGCGAGCGCCCCCTCCTCGGTCACCTCGGCGTCGGCGGGGAGCAGCTGAACCCGGGCGAGCGGCGCCACGGCGGAGCGGCACTGCTTGAGGCGGGAGAGGGCGACACCCTTCAGGACGAGTGCTTCGTCCACGTACTTGCTGTCCGGATGACGAGCCACCAGCGACTCCGCTCGGGTGACGACCTGTCCCCAGAGGTTGTTGGCCTCGAAGGTCCGCCCGTCGCGCTCCGCCTTTCGCGCGGAGCCGGCGAGTCGCTTGGTGTTGTACATGCCGTTGTAGTACACGCAGCCGCCCAGCAACCCGGCCACCAGGATCAGCGACACCGCGCGTGAACCGCTCACGACGCGCCTCCGGCTTCCGCGCCGCCGGTCTTCCGCTCGTAATCCTTCAGATAGTCCACGATCGCGTCCGCGATCGCCGCGGCCATGGTCCGCTGGCTGCGGCGGGAGGTGAGATACCGACCGTCCTGGGGATTGGTGCTGTAGCCCATCTCGACCAGAATGGCCGGGCGGCGGGCGGTGGTG
This sequence comes from uncultured Gemmatimonadales bacterium, assembly GCA_963826065.1. GTDB lineage: Bacteria > Gemmatimonadota > Gemmatimonadetes > Gemmatimonadales > GWC2-71-9 > CAVVWJ01. Next base: position 321,553 of record CAWGVP010000005.1, on the reverse strand, counting down.
AGCACCATGAATCCGGCCTGCTTCACGCCGCGATCCTGCCCGGTGTGCACCGTGCGCAGTTTCTTCTGCACCAGCTCGGCGGCGCGAGCGGATTCGCGGAGATGCTCATTCAGCTGGAGGTCCTTCAGGATGAAATCGAGCCCGCCGGTCATGGCCGCCTGGGACTCGCCGGCCTCGAACCGTACGGCCTCGTTCTCCATCTTGGCGACCCGGGCCGCATCCTCGGTCCGGGCCTCGGCCAGGAAGTAGGTCTCGAAGCCGCGGACCTCGGTGTAGCCGCGCCGGCGCGCCAAGGAGTTCACGTGGAGGCTCACGAAGAGGTCGCAGGCGGCGGTACAGAAACCGCCCCGGTCTCCCAGATCGATCAGGGTGTCGGTGGTCCGGGTCATCCGGACGCCGACTCCGCGCTGCCGCAGCTCCTCGCGGAGGAGCAAGCCGACCTGGAGGGTGACGTCCTTCTCCCGTACGCCGCGAGGAAAGTACGTCCCTGGATTGCCCGGGTCCACGCCCCCATGCCCCGGGTCGATGGTGACCACATGCCCCGATCGAAGGCCATTGGGCAGTCGCTCGGCCGGCGCCGGTGCCCGTGCCGTCGGCGGCCTGCGGGAGACGTCCTCCAGCCGTGCAGTCCGGGCATCGTAGCGGTACCGCTCGCCGAGGAAATACGGCAGGATCTCGGAGACGAATTGAAATGGCAGGTACAGCGTGTCACGCGCCAGCCATACCGGGTTCGCCAGCGGCTGGAGCTGGCTGCTGAAGACGTACAGTGGCGCGCCGACCAGAAAGCGGAACGGCTGCCGCGCGATGGTGACGTCGGCCCACCCGTCGTGGATCCGCATGGTCCCTTCGAGCGCGGCGAGCAGCTGTGACGCGGGAACTACCGGCGCCCCGGCCGGATCGGCCCGCACGGGCACGGTGGTTTCCCCTCGCGCGCCGGCAACCGTGATCTGGCCCGGTGTGCCGAGGCCGAGGCCGGCGACCAGCGCCAGGACGGCGATCACCGCTCCCTCGCGGCGCGGGAGAGGCCCCGGGACACGTCCCGTGCGGCCTCCCGCTCGGACACCCGGCGCTTCAGGGCCTCGCGCTTGTCATGAATCTTCTTGCCGCGCCCGAGCGCGAGGACCACCTTGGCCTTGCCGTTCCGGAAATACAGCTCGAGGGGGACCAGGGTGAGGCCCTTCTGTTCGACCGAGCCGATCAGCTTCTCGATCTCCCGGCGATGGAGGAGGAGTTTCCGGGAGCGGACAGGATCGTGGTTGTAGCGGTTACCCTGCTCGTACGGTGTGATGTTCATCCCCTCGAGGAAGACCTCGCCGTTGCGTACCCGGGCAAAGGCCTCCTTGATGGACGCCTTGCCGTTCCGCAACGACTTCACCTCGGTGCCCGTGAGCACGATGCCCGATTCCCAGGTCTCGAGAATGTGGTAGTCGTGAGTCGCCTTGGGGTTCCTGGCGACCGACTGTCGGCGCTCGGCCGAGGGGGCTGATTCGGGGCTCACGTGGGCTTCCTAAGCAAATGATAGGCCACCACTTCGGATGGGTCAACGGTGCGGGTTGACCGGCCCGAACAAAGGGAGTAGCTTTGCGCCCTTCGCCGAAGTGGTGGAACTGGTAGACGCGCTGCGTTCAGGGCGCAGTGGGCGCAAGCCCGTGCGGGTTCGAGTCCCGCCTTCGGCATGATATCGGAGCGCCCGACGACCGATGTCACCCCGAGCACGCAGTGTCACCCTGAGCAACGCGAAGGGGCCATACTCAAAGTCATGGCCCCTTCGCGTTGCTCAGGGTGACACTTTTTCGTTCGGGTGACACTTCTCTAGTATCTCGCCATCCCCGGCTCCACCCGGCTGGCCCAGGCATCCACTCCACCCGCCAGGCTCCGCACCTTCCCGAACCCGGCACCGCGCAGGATCTCCAGCGCCTTCATCGAGCGCACGCCCTTGTGGCAGTAGGTCACGATTTCGGCATGGCCGTCGAGCTCGCCGAGCCGGTCGGGAAGCTGGCCGAGCGGGATGAGGCGGGCGCCGTCGATGTGGGCGATCTCCCACTCGTGCGGCTCCCGTACGTCGATGAGGACGAGATTGTCTCCCTTCTCGTCCACCTCCTGCTTCAGCTGCTCGGCCACGACCTCCGGGCCCTGGTACGCCGGAGCGGCGCCGATGCCGCAGAAGGCCTCGTAGTCGATGAGCTCCCGGATCGTGGGGTTCTCACCGCACAGCGGGCAGCTCGGGTCCTTCCGCAGCCTGAGCTCGCGGAAGCGGAGCTTGAGCGCGTCGAAGAGCACCAGCCGTCCGATCAGCGTGTCGCCCGCACCGAGGATCAGCTTGATCGTCTCCAGCGCCTGGATGCTCCCGATGATGCCCGGCAGCACTCCGAGCACGCCGCCCTCGGCGCAGCTCGGCACCAGTCCCGGAGGCGGCGGCTCGGAATACAGGCAACGGTAGCAGGGGCCTTCCTTGGCGTAGAACACCGAGGCCTGCCCCTCGAACCGGAAGATGCTGCCGTAGACGTTGGGCTTGTCGAGCAGCACGCAGGCGTCGTTCACCAGATAGCGGGTGGGAAAGTTGTCGGTCCCGTCCACCACGATGTCGTACTCGCGAATGATGTCCAGCGCGTTCTCCGCGCTGAGCCGGGTCTCGTGGCTCTCGACGTTGAGGTTGGGATTGAGGTCGGTGAGTCTCGCCTTGGCCGACTCCAGCTTGGAGTGGCCCAGGGTCGAGGTCCCGTGGACGATCTGGCGCTGGAGGTTGGTCAGATCCACCACGTCGAAGTCCACGATGCCGATGGTGCCCACGCCCGCCGCGGCCAGGTACAGCGACAGTGGCGAGCCCAGTCCGCCGGCCCCGATGGTGAGGACCCGCGCCGCCTTGAGCTTCCGCTGGCCCTCCACGCCGACTTCGGGGAGCAGCAGGTGCCGGGAGTAGCGCAGCACCTCCGCGTGGGACAGCTTGGGCAGCTCGGTCTCGACCGCGGGCCGGCCGCCCGCGATACTCGGCACGATCGTGAGCACGTCGCCCTCGCGCACCGGCGTGTCGGTGGAGTCGAGATGCCGGATGTCGGTGTCGTTGAGGTACAGGTTGACGAAGTTCCTGAGACGTCCGTCGTCCTGTACCAGGTGGCGCTTGAGGCCGCCATGGGTCGCCAGCAAGCCGTCGATCACCTCGCCCACGGTCTCGCCGGCCAGCTCGACTGCGTCGCGTCCGCCGGTGAAACTGCGGAGCGGCGTCGGGATGGTCACGGTCACGGACATTCTATACCTCGCTGAGCACTTCGAGTGACTCCGGCCGCATGAGCGGTTGCTCCTCGTCCAGCGTCCAGCTGGCCGCGTCGAGCCCCTGCCCACGCTGCACCCGCACGATCAAATAGCTGTACCACGGCCAGGCATGCTCGGTATCGAAACCCGACGGGACGGCGGGGTGGTCCGGATGCGAATGATAATAGCCCACGATCTCGAGCCCCTCGAGCCGAACGTCGGCCTCGAGCCGCCGCAGATCGTCGGGCGAGATGAGATACCGGTGCGGGTCGTCGGTCCGACGGTTGACCGCGGGCGCCAGCCGGACGACCTCCTTGGCCGCGCCCTCCACCCGTCCCACGAGGGCGCCGCAGCACTCGGCCGGGTAGGCGCTCTCGCCGTGCCGCCGGATCTCGCCCAGCAGCCCGTCCGGCAGCCGGAGCGTCACCGCTCGGCCCACCGGTGCGGCTCGCTGATGTAGCGGGTGCCGGTGTCGCACCCGATCACGACGACCTGGGCGTCGGGCGCGCCCTTCAGCACATCCAGCGCCGCGGCCATTGCCGCGCCCGCAGACCAGCCGACCAGCAGTCCGGACTCGCGGGCCAGCCAGCGGGAGGTCCGGTCTGCGGTCTCCGTCGGGATCTCGGCCACCTTGTCGGGAACCGTCGGGTCGTAGAGGGCGGGCGGGCTCGCGGTAGTGGCCAGGTGCTTCAAGCCTTCCAGTCCGTGGAACGGGGAGTCGGGTTGTACCCCCACCAGGGTGATCGCCGGGTTCTTCTCCTTCAAGAAGCTCCCGGTCCCCATCATGGTTCCCGTGGTTCCCATCGCCGCGACGAAATGGGTCAGCCGGCCACCGGTCTGGGACCAAATCTCCGGTCCGGTCGTCTCCCGGTGGGCCTGGGGGTTGGCCGCGTTGCTGTACTGGTCGGCGTAGAAGTACTGATCGGGCGACTCATCGGCCAACTGGCGCGCCCGGCGCGCGGCCCCTTCCGTACCCTCCATCCGATCGGTGACGACGACCTCCGCCCCGTAGACCTTCAGCAACGCCCAGCGCTCGGGGCTGGCGTTGCCGGGCAGGCAGATGGTGACCCGCACCCCGGCCGCCGCACCCAGCATGGCATAGGCGATTCCGGTATTGCCGCTCGAGGCATCGAGCAGGCGCTTGGCGGGCAGGTCCCCTCGGGCGAGGCCCTGGCGGAGGATGGCCCGCGCCGCCCGGTCCTTCACGCTGCCGCCGGGATTGAGCCACTCGGCCTTGAGCCACAAGCCGCCGCGCCCGCTTCCGGCAAACTGCACCGGAACCAGTGGCGTGTTGCCGACCAGCTTCCAGAGTGCGGGCTCTCTCGCCACCGAGCGCTCTTGCACTGCCGTCATGACATCCTCCACAAAACGAAAAACCCGACCGGCCGGGTCGGGCAGAGCGCACGCGCACTCGAGCGTGGCTAAGTCGCCGACGAGATCCCGACCAACTCCTGCACCTGCGGCTCCTCCTTCATCAGGTCGGCCAGCGAGATGCCTGCCAGCAGATCGTCCACCCGCTGTTGCAGGGCATGCCAGACCGGCCGGATGCTGCACGTGGAGCCGGGGCTACATCGCTCGGCGTCCACCGGATGCGTCTCGCAGTTGATCTCGAAGGTCTGGTGCTCGGACGCACTCATGACGTCCCGCACCGAGATGTCGGCGGGCTGTCTGGCCAGCAGGTATCCGCCCTTGGCGCCCCGGACGCTCTCGACCAGCCCCGCCCGCCGGAGGCGGAGCAGGATCTGCTCCACATAGTCGGCCGGCAGGCGCTCGGCGTCGGCCAGCTCGCGCGCGGCGACGGGCCCTCCCCCCGTCCGGGCGCGCTTGGCCAGATGAAGGGAGATGATGAGGCTGTACTCGGTCCAGGTCGTAACCCGCATTGTGACTGGAATATCTACTTCTTCTCAGCCGACGTCCAGCGGGCGACCTCGTCGGGGGTGAGATTTCCGTGCGGGCGAATCCGGGCGTCGCGGAAGTTGCCGCCCAGGACATCGCCCAGGTACTGCGACCAGGAGAGCAGCGTTCCGTAGCAGACCGGATCCTCGGCGTCGGGCGACCGGGTCTCCTTCGCCAGGCGGTCCACCAGCTTCTCGAGCACGGCGGGCGGAACCTTCGACCGCATGCTCGGGTAGATGAACCCGAAGAGCACCAGGTGGGAGAGGAGCACCCGCCAGTACCGGCCGAAACGCTCGATCAGCCGCCCCCAGTCGAGCCGCTCTCCGTGGGCCAGGATGATGTGGGCGACGTCCGCCCCGTCGTAGCGCTCGCGCTCCATCACGAATGCCTTGGACCATAGACTCTCCTCGGGCGGGGCCACCAGCACCCGCACCCCGAGCACCTCTCCCTCGGTGGCGTGCTCGAACCACTGGTCGTCCACCACGGCGAGACCGTTGCCGGAGCTGAAGATCACATCCACGAAGCCGGACGACGAGCGGATCTTGGCCAGCCAATGGGAGAACACGAGGTCGGCCTCGTATCCCGCCTCCGCGGAGACGCGGAGCAGTCGGTGGACATCCGAAGGCCGAACGAAGATGTCCAGGTCCTTGGTGGACCGATCGATCCCGGCCTGATGTACGAAGGCGAACGCGCCGCCCACCAGAAAGGGAATATTGGCCTTGGACAGAAACTCCATGGCCTCGCGATAGAACTCGCGTGACGGGGTCTCGACCATCGAATGAGTGGGCGACAGCCCCATCCGGCTCTCCCAAGAGGGGAAGGGTATGATAGACCCCGGCCCGGCAACGGGTTGTGGTCCGGATCACCGCTCCGGCGGCCAGCCGGGTGGTTGATTGTGGGGCAAATGGTGAAGACACCCGGAGTTGTTCGGGTCGCCGCGGTCGGCGACATCCACCTCGGCCGGGCGGCCTACGGGCCCCCGATCCAGACCCTCTTCGCGGCGGTGGCGGAGCGGGCCGACGTGCTGGCGCTCTGCGGCGACCTGACCGATCGGGGCGACCCCGAAGAGGGGCGCCAACTGGGGCGAGCGCTGGCCACCGTGGGCGTGCCGATCGTCGCCGTGCTCGGCAACCACGACCACGAATCGGGGAAGGTGCCGGAGCTGAGCCGGATCCTCTGCGACGCCGGCGTCCAGGTGCTCGACGGCGGCGACGCCTACGAGGTTCATGGAGTCGGCTTCGCGGGAGTGAAGGGGTTCGCGGGAGGATTCGGCCGGCGCGCGCTCGGACCGTGGGGCGAAGAGACCATCAAGCTCTTCGTCCGGGAAGCGGTCGACGAGGCACTCAAGCTCGAGACGTCACTCAGCAAGCTCCGAACCGAGCGGAGGGTGGCGCTGCTCCACTATTCGCCGATCGCCGGTACGGTGGAGGGGGAGCCGCGCGAGATCTACGCCTATCTCGGGTCCAGCCGGCTGGAAGAGCCGCTGATTCGGTATCCGGTGGACGTGGTGTTCCATGGACACGCCCATCACGGTACGGGGGAGGGCAAGACGGTGGGCGGTGTGACCGTCTACAATGTCTCGCTGTCACTCCTGCAGCGGACGAATCCGGATGCCCCTCCGTTTCGCGTGGTCGAGCTGCATCTGCCCACCGACCGGCGGGACGGCGGTCAGTTCGAGCGGCGCATGGACCGGCAGAGCGATCGGCGGGCGGAGCCTCAGGCGGGACGGCGGGGATCGGAGGGAGAGCTGGGGCCGCCCGCCGGTGTCGAGAACGAGCCGCCCACCAGTGTCATCCTGAGCGAAGCGAAGGAGCCCTAGCCCGGACTCAGCCCCCTGCGGGAATCCCCTTCCCCCCGGGCACGCCGATCTCGGTCATCGCGCGAAGGTCCAACACCTGTTCCAGCTCCTCCTTCGGGAGGATTTTCTTCTTCTCCAGCAGCTGCTTCACCGTGAGCCCGGTGCTGACGGCCTCCTTGGCGAGCTTGGCCGCTTCGGCATAGCCGATCTTCGGGGCGAGGGCGGTGACGAGAGCCGGACTCCGCTCCAGCCAGTAGGCGCACTGCGCCGCGTCCGCCTCCATGCCGTCCACGCACCGCTCGGCGAAGACCCGCGTGGCATTGCCCAGGATCATGAGGGCGAAGACGATGTTGTGGGTGATCACCGGCATCATGACGTTGAGCTCGAGCTGGCCGGCCTCCGCCGCCAGTGCCACCGTCTGGTCGAGTCCCAGCGCCTGATAGCAGACCTGATTCACCATTTCGGCGATCGAGGGATTCACCTTCCCCGGCATGATGCTCGATCCTGGCTGCACCGCGGGCAGGATGATCTCGGCCAGGCCGGTCCGTGGCCCCGAGGCGAGCAACCGGATGTCGTTCGCAATCTTGTTCAGGTCGAGCACGTAGGCCCGGAGCGCCCCGCTGAAGGAGGCGATGTCGCCCATGGACTGCATGAGCTGGACCCGGTCCACACCCTCACGAAGGTCGAGCCCGCTCACCTGCCGGAGATGCCCGACCATGAGGCGGGGGTAGTCAGGCTCCGCATTGATGCCGGTACCGACCGCCGTGCCGCCGATGTTCATCTCCCGGAGCCAATCCGCGGCCTGGGCCAGCTTGTCGCGGTGCCGCTGGACGGTATGGCTGTATGCGGTGAACTCCTGGCCGAGACGGATGGGCGTGGCATCCTGGAGATGGGTCCGGCCGGACTTGATGATGCCATCGAAGGCGACGCCTTTGGTCAGCAGCGAATGGGCCAGCTGCTCCAGCGCCAGCAGCAGTTGGGGCAGAGTGGCCAGGGTGGCCAGGCGCATCGCCGTGGGGATCACGTCGTTGGTGCTTTGCGCCATATTGACGTGATCGTTGGGATGCACCGGCGAGTACACACCGCGCTTTTCGCCGAGGATCTCGTTGGCGCGGTTGGCCAGCACCTCGTTCACGTTCATGTTGTGACTGGTACCGGCCCCGGCCTGATACACGTCCACGATGAACTGATCGCGGTGCTTGCCGGTGAGAACCTCATCGGCCGCGCGGACGACGGCGTCGGCCAGCTTGGGCTCGAGCCGCCCGGTTTCCTTGTGGGTCAGCGCGGCGGAGCGCTTGATCCAGACGACGGCGTCCACGAAGGCCGGCAGCGGCCGAAGTCCGGAGATGGGGAAATTCTCCGCGGCCCTGAGGGTCTGAATGCCGTAGAGCGCGGAGGCGGGGACAGCCTTGTCGCCCAGCGGGTCGCGCTCGATGCGGGTGTCGGTCATGGGCTTATTCTAGTCCGGGCACACGGGATCGCCAATCTGGAGCAATTTCTTCCCTCAACCGATCGATCGATGACCGAGTTCTTCCGGAGCGTCACCGAGAGCGCCGTCTTCGGCGCCGAGAAGGCGGCCAAGGCCGACCTGTTTACCGGCGAGCGGCTCTTCGTCGGCCTGAACTGCTTCGAGCCGGGGCAATCGCAGAAGGTTCACGCCCACCCGGGCGCCGACAAGTTCTATTACGTCTGCACCGGGCGCGCGCGGCTCACCGTGGGCGACGAGACGCGGGAGGTGGCCGAAGGCGAGATCGTCTGGGCGCCGGCCGGCGTCCCTCACGGGGTGGCGGAGGCGTTGGCGCGCACGGTCCTGCTAGTCGGGATCGCTCCACCGCCGCGCTAGCCGGCGGAGCGCCGGCCAGCCGTAGGTGTGGGCGGCCAGACCGACGCCCAAGATGATGCCGACGCCGTTGGTGTAGAACCGCCAGGCGAGGAGGAGCCATCCCGACCGCCCGCCGAGATCTCCGGCGGCGCCGCCAAGGAAGCCGAGCTCGACGGCGCCGGCGCCGGACGGCGTGGGCAGCAACATCTGACTGTACAGCAGCGCAAACGAGCCGAGCACCATGGGCCCGAGCTCGGGGGGGCTGGGCAGCGTCGAGGCGAGCACCGGGAGAATCGCCACCCGGGTGGCCAGGTTCAGGAAGCTGAGCGGCAGGCTCGCCACCAGCGGCCACACCGGCATGCGGCGCCAGTATACCATCGCGCGGCGTACGGGACGCCTGATGCGTCGCACCGCGGGGGACGTCACCCTCCTGGCATACCACCACACTGCCACGCTCACCAGGGTCACCAGCACCACCCAGGGCCACGCATCGGCGGCGGCATCGGCCAGGCGCGGCCCGGCCATCGCCCACCACGACGGCGCGTAGCGCCATGCCACCCAGCCGGCTGCGACGATGATCACCGGCCATGCGGCGAGCACCTCGAGGCTGATGGCGACGAACGCCGCGGTCGCGGGCACCCGGCTTTGCAGCATGCCCGCCAGCCGGGCCGGCTCGCCGCCGATGCGCAGCGGCGTCAGGGCGCAGGCGGCATCGCCGTAGGCGTTGAGCACGAAGGAATCCCAGAATCCGATGCGATGACCGAGACCCCGGACGATCCACTGGATGCGCCAGGCGCGAGCGATCAGATCCACCAGCACGAGTACCATGCACGCGACCGTCGCCTCGAGCGTGGACATCAGGCGCTGTCAGGAAGAGGCATCGACCGCCGAGACGCGAAGCGCCCCGTAACCGATCGGGCGGTGGCGGGTCAGCCAGCGGTCCAGTGTGGCGGGCAGGTCCCGAGCGGTGCGGGGGTGGGCGTAGTCCTGGGGATGAAATGCGATTCGGGGATACTGCGCATGTCGCTGGAGGGCCCAGCGTCCACCTGCGACCGCGACGGAGCCCCACGCCCGCACAGCCGATCGAGCGCTCCACCGCACCGCGGGCGACTCGATCAGTCGGCCGGCCGGGAACACCCGGATGGTTCGATGGTCCTCGCTGAAGCCGAGGCCCGCGTCACCCGCCGCCGCATGACCGTCCTCCCGGGCCAGCCACTCGGGCGGCACGAAGCCGGTCGGCTCCAGGCCGAGCGACCTCAGCGTTCCGATCCCGCGGTCGATCCGCTCGCGCGCCGCGCCCCGGTCCAGGGTCCGGAATTCCCCTCGTTCGTGGCGCTCACCATGGAGGACGATCTCGGCACCACCGTCCGCCCGGGCACGAAGCCAGCGCACGAACCCGCCGTGGCGCCCCAGCGGCCACTCGCCGCGCCAGTCCGGCACCACCAGCAGGGCCGGTGCGACGCCTCGCTCGGCGCACATCTCCCACAGGCGCAGCACACCCGCCTCCAGCGCGGGAGTGACGTCGTGGATGGAGACCAGCAGGCTCACGCGGCGAGGACGCCGCGGTACACCTGGAAGAGACGGTCGAGGACCGCATCCCACCCGTGACGCTCTTCGGCGTAGCGCCGGCCGAGTCGGCCGAGTGCGGGAAGGTCTTCTCCCAGGAGCCCGCTGGCCGTTTCGGCGAGATGCGCGGGATCACCGGAGGCATACAAGCGGCCGGCGCCGGACAGCGACACCGTCTCGGCGACGCCGCCCCGGTCGGCGGAGAGCACCGGCACACCACTGGCGAGCGCCTCCAGCGCGGCGAGCCCGAAGGTCTCGGCGGAGCCCGGTGCCACCACGAGGTCCACGGCGGCATAGAGGTCGGCGAGCAGATCGCGGTCGCGCTCGTAGGGAAGCCATACCGCACGGAGGCCGCCCTTCGTCCTGCGCAGCGATCGCGCGGCGGGACCGGAGCCCACCAGTACCAGGCGGACTCCGGTACGTCGCTCGACGTTCAGCCACCCCTCCAGCAGCAGGTCGAGATCCTTCTCCGCCGCCAGCCGTCCGACGTAGAGCGCCAGCGGTCCCTCCGGCAGTCCGAAGCGGCGGCGCGTCTCGGCCGCGCGGTCGCGGCGCGCAGGATGGAAGCGGTCGAGATCGACCCCGAGCGGCACGTGGACCACGTTCTCGACGCCGGCGCTCTCCAGCTCCCGGGCGACTGTCCTGCACGGGGCGATCGTGGCCTGCACCATTCCGCCGAGCCGCCGCACGTAGCGCCACGCCAGAGCGCTCGCGGTCAGCCGGCCCCAGCCCGCGGCATGCGGCCGGGGTGCGATGATTCGCGGAAAGTTGCTGTGATAGAACCAGACGGCGGGTACCCGCAGGCCGCGGGTCGCGAGGTGGACCAGCCACGGCGCGCACCACGCGCTGCCGACCTCGATGAGGTCGGGACGTTCGTGGGCGACGATACGGCCGGTGGACCGGGTGGCCAGCATGAAGCGATAGGGTTTCTGGGTGGGAATCGAGGGCCCGTGGAGGCGGTAGCAGCGCACGCCGCCGGCCTCCAGGATCTCGTCCTGCGCGCCGGGAACCACCAGCACCTGCCGCAGGCTCGAGTGCCGCTGGACATACTTCGCCTTCTCCAGCAAGTAGGTCCGCACGCCGCCGGTGGTGTCCCCGAAGAACTCGGTGATGTCGAGCACCCCGACCGATGCGGCCGGCCGCAGCCGGGGCGGCAGTTCGATCCGCGCGATATCGAGCGGCGCCGGCGCGGCGCCGGCGACCGGCTCGAGGTCGAGAATGCCCGTCGCGGACCGGCTAGTCAGAGCAGTCACCCAGCGGATAGATGGTGCCGCAGTTGGGACACGGGTTCTTGCAGCCCAGGGCGCGTGAGCTCACGGGGAAGTTGCAGCGATTGCAGGAAGGCGGGACAGCGGGCCCGCGGGGCCGCCGGGCAGACGGCTCCGTGGCAAGCAGACCGCCGGTGTGCCGGCACTGCCCCGCCGCCACGCTGCCCCGCGGCCCCGCTTCCATCACGCCCTCACGCTCCCGGTGATGAACGGATTGGTGAGTCGCTCGACGCCGATCGTGGTGTCGGGGCCGTGCCCGCTGTGGATCACCGTGGAGTCGGGCAGCGAGAGGAACTGCGAATGAATGGAGGACATCAGCGTGGCGAAATCGCCGCCGGGAAGATCGGTGCGCCCGACGGAGCCGTTGAACAGGACATCGCCGCCGAAGATCATCCCGTGGCCGACGAAGCTCACGCTGCCGGGAGAATGCCCGGGAGTCGGCCGTACCTCGAACTCGAAGCCGCCGACCCGTAGCCGGTCGCCCGCGGAGAGCGCCATGTCCGGCGGCGGGGGCACCTCGAGCTCCTGGCCGAGCCAGGCACCGAACTGCGGCAGAGCGTCGTAGATCCGGCGGTCGAGCGGGTGCAGGTGAATCGGCACCCCGGTGGCCCGCTTCACCGCCCCGACCCCCATGATGTGGTCCACGTGGGCGTGGGTCAGCCAGATGGCGCGGAGGGTCCAGGCGCGGGTGTCGAGCTCGGCGAGGAACATCGGCGGCTCTTCGCCGGGATCGATGATGACTGCCTCCCGGGTCCTCCGATCTGCCACGAGATAGCAGTTCTGGGACAGCTGCCCGTTAGGCAGCGAGACCACCTCGAGCTCAGACACCGACTTTGGCCTTGGCGAGCGCACCGCTCCGCCGCTCCGCCAGATACTTCTCCACCGCGATCGCCGCCGTCGTCGCGTCACCCACCGCGGTCGTGATCTGGCGGGTGAGCTGAGCCCGCACGTCGCCCGCGGCGAAGAGTCCCGGAATCGAGGTCATCATCCGGTCGTCGGTGATCATGTAGCCCAACGCGTCGTGCTTGAAGTGCTCCTTCACCAGGCCGGTATTGGGCTGGAATCCGATGAAGACGAAAGCGCCGGCCGCCTGAAGCGAGTGGGGCAAGCCGGTCACGGTGTCCACCATCTCCACCGATTGCAGTCCGGCGGGGTCGCCCTTGAACTCGACCACCTTCTTGTTCCAGATCACCTCGATCTTCGGGTTCGCGAAGAGCCGTTCCTGCAGCAGTTTGGAAGCGCGAAACTCGTCGCGGCGGTGGATCACGTGCACCCGGCTGGCGTACCGAGTGAGGTAGTCGGCCTCTTCGACGGCGGCGTCCCCGCCACCGATCACGGCCAGCACCTCGCCCTTGAAGAAGGCCCCGTCACAGACCGCGCAGTACGACACGCCGCGTCCGGCATACTCCAGCTCGCCGGGAACCTGCAGCTTGGTGGGAGTGCCGCCGGCCGTCAGGATCACGGCGGGGGCCTCGTAGATCGCCCCGCTCGACGTGGTGATCTCGAAGATCCCGTCGTCGCGCCGGGTAATCGTCTCCACGTTCTCCTGCCGGATGTCGCCCCCGAACTTCATCGCGTGGGCCGCCATCAGATCGGCGAGCTGGCGGCCGAGCACATGCTCGAATCCGGGATAGTCGTCGATCCACTCGGTATTGAGCAGCTCTCCGCCAGGCGCGCCCCGCTCGAGCACCACCGCGTCCAGCATCCCCCGGCCGGCGTACATCGCGGCGCACAGCCCGGCCGGGCCCGCGCCCACGATGACGAGGTCATGCACTTCCCTGCGGCTCATACGGCTCCCCTGAGAGGATGGGTCTCTGACCGGCTGCTCAAATATAGAACACGCCCGGGTTCCCGGCCGTTCATGGGGCCGGGGCGGGGGCAGGACCGAGGTGGAGCAGGCTGACGGCGCCGTGACAGCCGGACACCGTCCCCACCACGACGTCCACCTCGCCCCCACCTTCGCCCGCGCCCCCCGCGTCGGCGACCAGCCGGTCTCCCTCCTGTACCGCCGCCACGTCGAACATGCCCACCCCGAACACCCGGTGACGGCAGACGAAGAGGGCGGGTCCGCCGGTCGGTACCGAGCGCCCCAGCCGGGCGGTGAGGTCCTCCATCGCGTCGCTCATCTCCCAGGTTCGCGGGGCGCGGATCACCGGGCAGACCGCCGGCTCGACGCAGTGGGTTGGACAGAGCCAGTCGGCGTACGAGACGTAGCGCGTGCCGTCCGGCGCGGCGACATCGTACGGCGTGCCGATCGGCTCGAGCAGCGGGCGCTGCCCGACCGCGCGACCGGGCCAGCGTGCCTGCGCGCGCCGCACCAGCCACTGATACATCAGGTGGGGCATCAGGGGAGAGGGAACGATGGCGTCGCCCGTGCGGTCGGGTTCGGCACCCTCGGACGGATCGAGCCAGCGGTCGAAGAACGCGTCCCAGTCCGCCACGACGAGCTCGCAGCCTGGGGCGGTGCCGATCTCGGCCGTGAACCGGCACCGCGGGTCGCGGTCCACCACCAGCAGCCGGCGGAATCGCACCTTGTCCCGCTCGCGCGCCCGCAGCATCTGCCCGGCGTAGAAGGTGCCGTAGCAGCCGCCCCCGACGATCGCGACGTCGCGCAGCTCGACCCTATCGGAGAATGCGTCCGCCATCCACCGTCAGCACTTCGCCGGTGACGAAATCGCCGCCTTCCAGCAGGTAGAGCATCGCCGCGACCACGTCACCGGGGCTGCCGAGGCGACCCAGCGGCGTCGCCTTGGCGAGGCGCTCACGCTCCTCGGCGTCGTACTCCTCGGGCACGAGGACGGCGCCCGGCGCGATTGCGTTGACGGTGACCTCGGGCGCGAGCGAGCGGGCCAGGACCCTGGTCAGCATGACGACGCCGGCCTTGCTCACCGAGTGGGTGGCGAAACCGGGCCACGGCTGGAGCCCCGCAAGGTCGGCGAGGTTCACGACCTTGCCCCGCGCCGCGCGCAACGCGGGGGCCGCGCCCTGGGTGCAGAAGAAGACCGAGCGGAGATTGAGATCGAGAATGGAGTCGTACTGGTCCGGCGTGGTCTCCTCGAATCCGATGCGGTGCATGACCGCGGCGGAGTTGACCAGCACGTCGAGCTGCCCGAAGGCATCCACGACCCGGTGGGGCAGGCTGCGCGCGGCCTCGGCATCGGTGAGATCGGCGGAAAAACATTCGGCCCGCCCCCCCGCGGCGGTCACATCGTCGCGCAGCGCTCGCGCCCCGTCGCTGGACGCGTGGTGGTGGATGGCGAGGGTCATGCCCCGGCCCGCCAGGGCCCGCGCCAGCTCCCGGCCGAGCCGCCGGCCGGCTCCGGTGACCAGCGCGACCCGCCCCCGCAGCTCCATCAGGACCGGCCGGAGACCGCCGGCGCGATCGGAAGGATGTGCCCGGTAATTCCCGCCGACTCGGCGCCGGCGAGCGACAGCACGCCGTCGGTGATGTCCTGAAGCTCCACGTACTCGGCATCGTCGCCGGCGGCCGCGACGTTGTCGCTGGTCCGGACCATCCCAGGTGCCACCGCGTTTACCCTGACCTTCCGGTCCCGCAGCTCGAGCGCGAGGCTGCGGGTGAACCCGGCGACCGCCGCCTTGGCCGCGACGTACACCGCCATCGGCGCCTGGGGCTCGAAGTAGGCGATCGACGCGAAGTTCACGATGCAGCCCTCGGTACGGCTCAACGCCTCGACCGCCGCCTGCGACACCAGCACCGTGGTCTTGAGGTTGATGGAAACTTCCCGGTCGAAGTCTGTCGCGGAGAGCTTGGCGATCGGGCCATAAGTCGTGAGGCCACCGGCGACGTTGACGACCACGTCGAGGCGGCCGAAATGGCGGAGGGCCGTCTCCACGGCGAGCGCGGCGATGTCGGGTTGGGTGAGATCGCCGGCGCAGGGCCGGGCGTCCACGCCAAGAGCCGCGAACTCGCGCACCCGCTCGGCGACGCCCACGGCGTTGAGGTCGCAGGCGATGATCCTGGCGCCTGCCTGGCCGAACGCGAGGGCGACGGCGTTGCCGATCTGTCCCGCACGGCCCACGCCGGTCACCAGGGCGACCTTGTCGCCGAAGTCGAATCGAGAGGAGCTCATCGGTCCTCGAGGTTGGTGGTCACGGCGCGGTCGCCGCCGGCAGGTCGGCGCGGAGCCGGTCGAGTCCTTCCAGCCATTCCAGCGGCACCTCCTGGGAGCCGAGCGCACCCTGAGTCTCCCCGGGCTCCGGGTCACCGTGCCAGTCGCTGCCTCCGGTACGGAGCAGGCCGAGCCGAAGGGCGATATCGGTCAGGCGCGAGCGCGCCTCGGGGTCGTGGCTGGGATGGCGGGTTTCGATCGCGTCCAGTCCCTCGTGCTTCAGCCTCTCGAGAAAGGAGCGGGTGCCACGGTCCTTGAGATGCGCCACCGAAACCAGACCTCGAACCGAGTGTACCAAGTCCGCGACCTCGGCGAAGGACGGCAGGACCTTCTCGACGAAGGCCGGGCGGCCGCGGCCGATGTACCGGTCGAACGCCTCGGACAAACCGAGCGCGGCACCGCCGCGGACGATCGCCCGGGCCACGTGCGGCCGCCCGACCGCGCCGCCGCGGGCTTCGCGGAGCACGTCGTCGAAATCGAGGTCCACACCCATCCCCCGGAGCCGATCCACCATCACCCGCGCCCGGCGGACGCGATCGGCCCGGCAACGCTCGAGGAAGGCCTCCAGCAACGGGGAATCGGTCGGCAGGAAGTAGCCGAGCACGTGCATCTCGCCCCACGGCGCGGCGGTGGAGAACTCGCACCCGGATACCACGCGCACGTCGAGCCGCTCCCCGGCCGCGATCGCCGCAGGCACGCCCGCGACGGTGTCGTGATCGGTGAGTGCGATTGCGTCGAGTCCCGCCGCGGCGGCCCGCTGGACCACGACCTCCGGCGCCAGGCTCCCGTCGGACGCAGTGGAGTGGACGTGGAGATCGATGATCAAGCCGGCAGGCGTGGCCTGCCCGGGGCCGGTCAGCGCCGGTAGCCCAGCTCGGGTGCGGTCCAGGCCGGCTGCGAGACCGACAGCATGTTCGCCAGCTCCCGGTCGCTGAGCTCGCCCAGCGACAGCTCTCTGCTCTTGGCGCCGAGCGGCGAGTAGCGCATCACGCGCTGCTCGCGGTCGGGACCGGTGCCCCGCGTGAACACGAGGCCGAACTCGTCCTTGGTGTACTGGGTGAACCGGCCGCTCACGGCAACCTGCCATTGCTCGCCGTCCACCTCGATGATGCGTCTCGGCATCTACCTGATCTCCTCCAAAGGCAATCTCAGACGGCGGCCTCGGGGAACTCCTGGAGCGTCTTCTTCACCTCCGCCATGAAGCGGTCGGCGTCGGCGCCGTCCACGATCCGGTGGTCGAAGGCCAGCGACAGCATCCCCTTGGTGCGGATGCCGAGGCTGTCGTTGCCGTCCACCGTCACGACCGCGGGCTGCTTCTCGATGGATCCGACGCAGAGGATCGCCGCCTGCGGCTGGTTGATGATCGGCGTGCCGATCACCGAGCCGAACCCGCCGGGGTTGGTGATGGTGAATGTGCCCTTCTGCACCTCGTCCGGACTCAGCTTCTTGGCCCGGGCGCGCTCGCCCAGATCGTTGATGGCTCGGGCGAGGCCGAGCAGAGCCAACTCATCCGCGTGACGAATGACGGGGACGATGAGCCCCCAGTCGAGCGCAACCGCGATGCCGATGTTGATGTCCCGGCGAAGAATGGTGCTCTCCCCCGAGACCGCCGCGTTGAGCGCCGGATGTTTGCGCAGCGCATCGGCGGTGGCCTTCGCGATGAAGGCGAGGAAGGTGAGGTTCACGCCCCGGTCGGCGTATGCCTTCTTCTGCTTCGCGCGGAGTTGGGCCACGCGGGTGTAGTCGATCTCGAAGATGGTGTTCACGTGGGGTGAGACCCGCCGTGACATCACCATATGCTCCGCGGTGAGCTTGCGGATCCGGCTCCACGGCTCGACCCGGTCGCCCTCCCAAGCCTCGACGCCGGCCGGCACCGCGGGCGGGGCCGCGGGGCCGCGGGGCGGCGGCGCAGTCGTGGCGGCGACGGGGGCCGGAGCGCCGGCCGGCATCGGCGCGCCGGCCCCGCCGCCCCGCGGCCCCACTGCCCCGCTGTCGATATATCCCAGCACGTCGTTCTTCGTCACGCGCCCGGCGAGTCCGGTGCCCGGGATCTCGCTGAGGTCGAGATTGTGCTCCGCCGCGATCTTTCTGACCAGCGGCGTGGATCGGCGGCGCAACCGCTCCTCCGCGGTCTCCATCTCCCCGTTGCCCTCCGCGACGTGGCCGGCGCGGGACTTCTCCGCGGCCGGGCGAGCGGCTGGGGCGGGAGCCGGCTGGGTCGGAGCTGGGGGCGGCGGTGGCGCGGACGCGGCAGGTTTAGGGGCTGGAGCTGCTGGGGCCGGAGCCGCTGGGGCCGGAGCCGCGGCAGCGGCCGGAGCGGGCGCGGCGGCGGCCGGCTTCTCCGCGCCAGCGGCGGCCTCGGTGTCGATCCGCGCCACCACCGTCTGCACGGCAACGGTCTGTCCCTCCTGCACCAGGATCTCGCTGAGCACACCGGCGGAGGGCGCCGGGATCTCGGCGTCCACCTTGTCGGTGGAGATCTCGAAGATCGGCTCGTCCCGCTTCACCGTCTCACCCACCTTCTTCATCCAGCGGGAGAGAGTGCCCTCGGCGATGGACTCGCCCATCTGGGGCATGATGACGTCTATGGTTGCCATTCGCTGTTACTCCTGGTTGTCGGCGGCGGGTAGCGGGGCCGCGGCCCCGCTAGTATTTCGCCACCCATCTCGCAGCCCTGACGATGTCCGTCGTCTGCGGAAGTACGAAGTCTTCCAGTTGTGGCGCGTAGGGCAGCGGCACGTCGTGGGCCGCGACCCGCTTGACCGGGGCGTCCAGCCACTCGAAAGCCAGGTCCTGGATGCGCGCCGTGATCTCCCCGGCGATGCCGCCCGTCACGGTGTCCTCGTGGACGATCAGCACCCGGTTGGTCTTCTTCACCGTCGCCGCGATCGCCTCGTCGTCCATCGGCAACAGGGACCGCAGGTCGAGCACCTCCACCGAGAGCCCATCCTCGCGCTCCAGCTGCTCGGCGGCCTCGAGCGCCTTCCATACAGTAGCCGCGTAGGTGATGATCGAGAGGTCCTTGCCCTCCCGGGCCAGTCTCGCCTTGCCGATGGGGACGATGTGGTCGCCCTGCGGCATCTCCTGCTTGATGCGGCGGTAGAGGTACTTGTGCTCGAAGAAGAGTACGCAATCGTCGTCGCGAATCGCGGCCTTGAGCAGCCCCTTGGCGTCGGACGCCGTGGCCGGATACACGATCTTGAGCCCCGGAGTGTGAAGAAAGGCCGCCTCGGGGTTCTGCGAGTGGAACGGGCCGCCCCGGACGTATCCGCCGCTCGGTCCCCGCACCACCATGGGACACGGCAGGAAGGCCCGATACCGCGCAGTGGCCACATAGTTGGTGAGGATGCTGTAGGCGCACGAGACGAAATCGATGAACTGCATCTCGCAAACCGGCCGCATCCCCATGTGCGCCGCGCCGGCGGCCGCGCCGACGAATCCGGTCTCGCTGATCGGCGTGTCGAGTACCCGCTCCGCGCCGAACCGGTCGAGCAGCCCGTCCGTGACCTTGAACGCGCCGCCGTACTTGCCGATGTCCTCGCCCATGCAGAAGACGTCGGGATCGCGCTCCATCTCCTCGAACAGCGCCTGGCGAATGGCCTCGAGGTAGGTGACCTCAGCCATCGTGCGTCCCCCAGCCCGCCGGCCGCTCGTGCCGTTCCACCGCACTCCGCACTCCCTCGCGATACCAGAGCACGGGCATCCGTGGCGGGTCGGCGTAGACACCTTCCAGCGCGTCGAGCGCGTCGGGCGACGGTGAAGCCTCCGCCTCGTCGGTCGCGCGGTCGATTTCCCGGGTAACGCGGGCGTCGATCTCCGCGAGCGCGTCGGGCGCGAACCCTTCCTTCTCCGTCAGCACCTTGATGTAGCGGTCGAGCGGGTCGTTCTCCTCCGCCCAGCGCTCGAGCTCGCCGGCGGGCACGTAGGACTGGTTGTCGTGCTCCGCATGGCCCTTCCGGCGATACGTCATCAGCTCCAGCAGGGTCACGCCTTCACCGCGACGGGCACGGTCTACCGCTTCCCGAGTGACGCGGTGGACCTCGAGCACGTCGTTGCCGTCGGCCCGGACTCCGGGAATGCCGTAGCCGGCCGCCTTATCGGCGAGACGCTCCGCCGCGCACTGCTGCTGGGTCGGCGTCGAATAGGCGTACCGGTTGTTCTCTACGATCACGACGAGCGGACAGCGCTGCACCGCGGCCAGGTTGATCCCCTCGTGGAAAGCGCCGGTGGAGGTGGCGCCGTCTCCCACGTATACCAGGCCGACCCGCGGCTGCTTCCGCATCTTGAAGGAGAGGGTAACCCCGGCCATGACGGGGACCATGTCGCCCAGGTGGGAGATCTGGCCCACGAAATTGCGGTCCTCCACGTCCCCGAAATGAATGTTCAGCTCCCGCCCACGGGTGGGCGAGTCGCCCTTGGCCATGTACTGCCGGATCACCTCGACCGGGCTCGCGCCCTTCACCAGCATGGAGCCCAGATTCCGGATCAGCGGCGATAGTACGTCCTCCCGCCGGAGGGCGTAGGCCGAGCCGACCGCGCAGGCCTCCTGGCCCAGTGAGCGGAACAATCCCCCCACCACTTTCGTCTGGCGGTAGAGGTTCACCAGCCGCTCCTCGAGCGACCGGGTAAGCCTCATCCAGTAATAGAGTTCGAGGAGTTGGTCGCGGGGGAGACCACCGGCGGTGGAACGGGACGGAACGGTTGCGGACGTGGCGGCCATGCGGATCCTGTTTGTGGGTGCCTGAACCCGGGCAGGAAAATCCACTCGGAGAGATGCGGAGTCAAGCGGATCGAAGGACGTGCCTCACGCATCGCGAGCGACGTCACCTGTGGGATTGCCCGAATCGCTATCACCGAGATCCGACGTGCCGGAGTAGCCATGCCTCACTGCTCGTGGGCGATGCTGGTCCTCTGCATGATGCTCTCCGGCTGCGCATCGCCCACCGGCGGTGATCCCCCGCGCGAGCCGCCGGTCACGCCTCCCCCTCCGCCTCCCGGTCCAACGGCGGGCAACCCCCCGCCGATCGGCGCCGGGGCTCGCGTGCTGTTCATCGGCAACAGTCTGACCCAGGGGAACGATCTGCCGGGAATGGTCCGGGAGCTCGCCGTAGCGGCGGACCTGGGCTGGGAGGTGGAGGCGCAGCTCGTCGGGGGCGCCGGGCTGGAGAACCACTGGGTGTCCGGCGCACGGGAGCGGGTCGCGAGCGGACACTGGGATGTAGTCGTGCTCCAGCAGGGCCCCTCCTCGCTGGAGGAGAGCCGGGTCAACCTCAGGCACTGGACCGGCCAGTTCGACCCTCTGGTACGGTCGGCGGGCGGCCGCTCGGCGCTCTACATGGTCTGGCCCGACCGCAGCCGGCTCTCCTGGTTCGACCGGGTGCGCGACTCGTATGCGCTCGCGGCCCGGGACGTCTCCGGCTATTTCCTGCCCGCGGGGGAAGCGTGGCGGGCAGCATGGCGCGTCACGCCCACCTTGCCGCTCTACGGCAGCGACGACTTCCATCCTACGGTCGCAGGCAGCTACGCCGCCGCGCTCACGATCTTCGCCGCCCTGTCGGGGCGGTCGCCCCTCGGACTGCCGGCGCCGGCGTCGGTCGACGCCGTAACGGTCGAGCGCCTCCAGCAGGCTGCACTGGAGGCGCTCGATGAGTACGCGGACTACGCCCCGGACGACATCCCGTAGGCGCCAGTCTAAGCCTTGAGCGGAACCGCCCGTCCCGTGCCGGGAGCCTGCTCCAGCGTCTCGATCCGCATGCCGTAGAAGGACCGGTGAATGAAGAACAGCGCCACCAGGAAGAACACCACGGCCAGCACCTTCGAGAGCCCGCTGCTGCCACCCGCCGCCAGGTACACACCGAGCTCGACCGCGAGCAGGCCGAAGAGGGTGGTGAACTTGATGACCGGGTTCATCGCGACCGACGAGGTGTCCTTGAACGGATCGCCCACCGTGTCGCCCACCACCGAGGCGGCGTGCAGCTCGGTGCCCTTCATCTTGAGCTCGGTCTCCACGATCTTCTTCGCGTTGTCCCAGGCCCCGCCCGCGTTGGCCATGAAGATGGCCTGGAAGAGCCCGAACATGGCGATCGAGATCAGGTAGCCGATGAAGAAGAACGGCTCGATGAACGCGAACGCCAGGGTCGAGAAGAAGACGCCGAGGAAGATGTTGAACATGCCCTTCTGGGCATACTGGGTGCAGATCTCGACCACCTTGCTGCTGTCCTCCACCGACGCCCGGGTGGTGCCCTCGAGCCGGATGTTGGCCTTGATGAACTCCACCGCGCGGTAGGCGCCGGTGGTCACCGCCTGGATCGAGGCGCCGGTGAACCAGTAGATCACCGCGCCGCCGGTGATGAGGCCCAGCAGGAACGGCGGGTGGAGGATGGACAGGTTCTCCATCTGGCCGGTGAGGCCGTGGGTGAGCGCCATGATGATCGAGAAGATCATGGTCGTCGCGCCCACGACCGCGGTGCCGATCAGCACGGGCTTGGCCGTGGCCTTGAAGGTGTTCCCCGCTCCGTCGTTCTCCTCCAGCAGCTCCTTGGCCAGCTCGAAGTTCGGCGCGAACGCGAAGTCGCGCTTGATCTCCTGGTCGATGTTGGGCACCTGCTCGATCAGCGACAGCTCGTACACCGACTGGGCGTTGTCGGTCACCGGACCGTAGCTGTCCACCGCGATGGTGACCGGCCCCATGCCGAGAAAGCCGAACGCCACCAGACCGAAGGCGAAGATCGCCGGGGCCTTCATCAGCTCGCCCAGGCCCAGCGTGCTCACTCCATAGGCGATCGCCATCAGCAGCATGATCGCGATGCCCAGCCAGTACGCCGAGAAATTCCCCGCCACCAGGCCGGACAGGATGTTCAGCGACGCCCCGCCCTCGCGGGACGAGGTCACCACCTCGCGGACGTGCCGCGACTCGGTGCTGGTGAAGACCTTCACCATCTCCGGGATGATGGCGCCGGCCAGCGTGCCGCAGGTGATCACACTGGATAGCTGCCACCACAGGTCGCCGTTCCCGCCGAGGTCCGGGACGATCACATACGAGAGGATATAGGTCAGCACCACCGAGAGGATCGAGGTGAACCACACCAGTCGAGTGAGCGGCGCCTCGAAGTTGAACCGGGAGACGTTGCCGTACCGCGCCTGGGACATCGCGTTGCTGATCAGGTACGAAAAGCCGGAGGCGAGGACCATCATGATGCGCATGAGGAAGATCCAGACCAGCAACTGCGCCTGGACTGCCGTATCCGGCACCGCGAGCACGATGAAGACGATCAGCGCGACGCCGGTGACGCCGTAGGTCTCGAAGCCGTCGGCGGTCGGGCCCACGGAATCACCGGCGTTGTCGCCGACGCAGTCCGCGATCACGCCGGGGTTCCGCGCATCGTCCTCCTTGATCTTGAAGACGACCTTCATCAGGTCCGCGCCGATGTCGGCGATCTTGGTGAAGATGCCGCCCGCGATCCGGAGCGCCGCGGCACCGAGCGACTCGCCGATGGCGAAGCCGAGGAAGCAGGCCCCGGCCACGTCGGCGGGAATGAACAGCAGGATGGCGAGCATGAAGAGCAGCTCGACCGAGATCAGCATCATGCCCACGCTCATCCCCGCGCGGAGCGGGATGTCGCTCACCGGCCAGGCCTTGCCCCGGAGGCTCGCGAAGGCCGTGCGGGAGTTGGCGAAGGTGTTGATCCGGATGCCGAACCAGGCGACCCCGTAGCTGCCGGCCATGCCGATCATGCTGAACAGCAGGATGATCGCGATCTTGGACGCCTCCAGCCCGGTGAGCAGGAAGTACACCACGATCACCGTGCCGATGAAGCCGAGCAGGACCAGCAGCAGCTTGCCCTGCTGGATCATGTAGACCTTGCAGGTCTGGTAGATCAGGTCGGAGATCTCGGCCATGGTCCGGTGGACCGGCAGGTTCTTCACCCGGGTGTAACTCCAGAGGCCGAAGAGCAGGCCCAGCACGCAGACCAGGAGCCCGGAGAGCAGGATCTCATGCCCGGTGAACCCGAGGAAGTCGCCCTGGTTGAGGTCGGGGAGGCGGATGTTCACCTCGCCGCCGGGGCGGTGCTCGGCGGACGCCTGCGCCGGCTCCTGGGCGGCGGCGAGCGACACGGCCGCGGGGGCGAAGACCCCCAGCAGGAGCAGCAGGAACATGAGGGAACGGAACGCCGGGTGGGGCAGCTTCATCGTCGAATCTCTCCTGGGCTTCACGGGCGGCGCCTCAGTAGGCGCCGATGGGACGGTGGCCGGGATGGGTCGCGGTGTGCGCGACGGTCAGGAATCGCTTCGCCAGCTTGTCGGCCTCGCTCTCGCCGACCTGGTCGGTCTCCATGGTCACCAGGGTGTAGTGACCGCCTTCGGCCTGCACGGTCACGCTCACCCGGCCGATGGAACCGGAGAAGGTGAGACGCCGGGGCTGTTCCTGCACCGGAGTCAGCCGGGAGCCGAAGAACTCGCGGGCCAGCGCCAGGACGGCGTCGGGCGACTCGTGGGTGCGGTGGAAGTATTTCATGGGTTCGATGTCATCCCGAGCGGAGCGAGGGATCGGCCCGGATATGCGAGTGAACCGGGATGACTCCGGTGCGCACTCCCATGAGCGAGCCGATCCCTCGCTCCGCTCGGGATGACGCTCTCAGTCATCCTGATAGTACTCGATCCCCAGGTGCGTGATCTGCTCCTCGCCCATCAGGTACCGCAGCGTGTTCTTCAGCTTGATCTGCTGGATGAAGAGGTCGTGCTCGGGATACAGCCCCGGCGCCACCTGCGGACTCTTGAAGTAGAACGAGAGCCACTCCTGGATCCCGCTGAGGCCGGCCCGCTGGGCCAGGTCGAAGAACAGGGCGAGATCGAGCACCAGCGGCGCGGCGAGGATCGAGTCGCGGCAGAGGAAATCGACCTTGATCTGCATCGGATAGCCCAGCCAGCCGAAGATGTCGATGTTGTCCCACCCCTCCTTGTTGTCGCCGCGCGGGGGGTAGTAGTTGATCCGCACCTTGTGGTAGAGGTCGCCATAGAGCTCGGGATAGAGCTTCGGCTGGAGGATGTACTCCAGCACACCCAGCTTCGACTCTTCCTTGGTCTTGAAGCTCTCGGGGTCGTCGAGGACCTCGCCGTCCCGGTTGCCCAGGATGTTGGTCGAGTACCAGCCGGCCACGCCGAGCATCCGGGCCTTGAACATCGGCGAGAGCACCGTCTTCACCATGGTCTGGCCGGTCTTGAAGTCCTTGCCGCCGATCGCCACGCCGCGATCCTTGGCGAGCTGCTCCATCGCCGGGAAGTCGCAGGTGAGGTTGGGCGCGCCGTTGGCGAAGGGCACCCCCTCCATGAGCGCGGCCCAGGCGTAGAGCATCGAGGGCGCGATCGAGGGGTCGTTGGCATCCATGGCCCGCTCGAACGCGTCCAGGGTCCAGTGCGAGGGGCCCGGGCTGATGAAGATCTCGGTGGAGGCGCACCACACGATCACCATGCGGCTGCACCCGTGCCTGGCCTTGAAGTCCCGAATGTCCTTCCGCAGCGCCTCGGCCAGCTCGCGCTTGGTCTTGCCGGCCTTGACGTTCTTGCCCTCCAGCCGCTTGACGTACTGCTGGTCGAAGACCGCCGGCATCGGCTTGAGTCCCTTGAGGAATTCGCCGATCGGTTCGAGGTGCTCGTGACGGTCGAGCACGCCCGCCTTCACCGCGGCGGTGTATGCATCGTCCGGCACCGGATCCCAGGCCCCGAAGACCAGGTCGTCGAGCGCCGCGAGCGGCACGAAGTCGCGGATGAGGGGCGCCCGTCCCTCGGTGCGACGGCCGAGCCGGATGGTGCCCATCTGGGTGAGCGACCCGATCGGACGGCCGCCGCCCCGGCGCACGTTCTCCACACCCGCGATGAAGGTCGTCGCCACCGCACCCAGGCCGACGCACAGAACTCCGAGCTTTCCCTCCGCCGGCGCGATCCGCCGGGCCACCTGTTCCGCCACTGCTAACGTCCTTTCGCGAGAGGATCGAGCGCGGCCGCGCGCTCGATGGGCCGCGGCCGGGGCTCATCGACCCCGTTGGCGGCCCGATACACATAGGCGAAGCGCTGGATCACCGTGATGATCGAGGCCACGGCGAGCAGGGCCACCAGCCCTTCCAGCACCAGTGCCCTGGGACCGGCGCCTACCACCAGCGAGGCCACCCCCAGACCGAGGATCCGCTCCGCGCGCTGGGCGATACCGACCTTGCAGTCGAGGCCCAGGCCCTCGGCCCGGGCCCGGGCGTAGGACACCAGGAGCGAGCTCAGGATGGCCACCATGCAGGCGATGACCGCGGGGATCCGGTAGGCGACGTCCGGCGCGGTCAGCAGAAAGGCGCCGATCCCGATGAAGGTGGCGCCGTCGCCGACCCGGTCGAGGGTGGAGTCGTAGAAGGCGCCGAATTTGGTGACCATGGCGCCGCCGCGGGCGACCTGGCCATCCAGCGTGTCGGCCACCCCGCTCAGCAACAGGAGGGCCCCGCCGAGGCGGATGTGACCGAGCGCGTAGGCCAGCGCGGAGACGAGCACCAGGCCGGTCCCGACCGTGGTGATCGTGTTCGGTCGCACACCGGCTCTGATCAGCCGCTCCACCAGCGGATCGACCGCCGCGTAGAAGGGCTTCTCCAGTGCTCCCAGGAGCTTCACGCTCGTCTCTACCCTCGCACAACGCCTTGTGAATTCACACCCTGGCCCCAGACCCCCAATTCCGGGGCAAAGGATAACCGGCAGAACCGGTTAGGGCAATTATGCGGAGCGATGTGATCGGGGGCGGCCCGGCGTTCTTCGAGAGACCCGCTGACCCTACTCGGGATACAGCAGCACCACCTTCCGCCGCTCCAGGAAGGCCCGCCTGGGCGCCCCCCAGCTCTCGACGATCTCCCCGGGCTCGGCCCCGGCGTCGAGCGCGGTCCGAAGCGACGTCGTCCCCGCCAGTCGATCGAAGTGCTTGGGGATCCAGCCGAACTCCCGGGGATGCGAGCGGCGCACCGCCGCGAGAAGGTAGACCGCGGTGGCCGGAGGATCGTAGGCCTCACGATCGGTCACCTCGAGGCGAATCCCCGCCACAGCCGTGTCCGCATACTTGCCGTCCCCCGGCAGCCGGGGGGTGAACCCGACCCCTCGTGCCCGCACCCCAGGGAGCGATGCCTGCCGGAACGCCCTCAGGACCGCAGCCGTGTCGAGCCACGGCGCGCCGATCTGCTCGAACGGCGCATCGGATCCGCGCCCCACCGAGAGATTGGTCCCCTCGAACAGGCAGAGCCCCGGATAGTGAAAGAGACTCTCGAGGGTGCGGAGATTGGGGCTGGGGGGGATGAATGGCAGGCCGGTCTGGTCGAACGCGGCATCTCGCCGCCACCCCTCGGTCGGCACCACCACCAGCTTCCCGGGAAGGTCCAGGTCGGCTCGCGCGAGCCGAGCCAGCTCGCCGAGGGTGAGCCCGTGGCGCATCGGCACGGTCAGCCGGCCGACCGCCGTGATGTGGGCCGGCTCCAGCACGTTCCCCTGCACCGCCCCGCCGATCGGATTGGGGCGGTCGAGCACGACCACGGGGATGCCTTTCCCCCCCGCCGCCCGCATCACGTCCACCGTGGTGGTGAGATACGTGTAGTATCGGGCGCCCGCGTCCTGGAGATCCACCAGCAGCAGGTCGATCCCCGACAGCATTTCGTCGGTGGGGGCGGAAGTCCTGCCGTAAAGACTATAGATTGGAAGCCCAGTGGCCGGATCGACCGACGACGCGACGGCGGCGCCGGGGTCGGCCGCGCCGCGGAATCCGTGCTCGGGACTGAACAGCGCCACCAGCCGGACTCCTGCCGCCCTCAGTCGCACCACGTCGCTGACACCGCTCGCATCCACGCCCGACTGGTTGGTCACCAGGCCGACCCGCCGGTCACGGACCAATGCCGCGCTGTCGGTGAGCAGGACCTCGATCCCCGGTCGTACCGCATCGGATCGGGCCGGTGCGCCCGGCGGCGCGGCGCATCCGATCGACCACGCCATAGCTCCCAGCAGCAGGATATGAGACCTGTGCACGCCAAGCTCCTCACGCTCGTGACGGTATCGCTCTGCGCCTGCGGGGGCGCGGCCACCTCGCCCGCGCCCGCCCCTCAACCGGAGCCGTTTCGGCCCGAGATCCGCGCCGTGCCGGCGGTGGAGGATCTGCTGGCCGCCCTGTCGGTCCGCGACAAGATCGCGCAGCTGGTGGTGCCGTGGATCCCGGGAACGTACGCGGCTTACGACGCCGAGTCGTTCGCCAGGATGGAGATGTGGGTGGACTCGCTCCATGTCGGCGGGCTCATCGTCTCGGTGGGCTCGCCGCTGGACATCGCCGCCAAGCTGAACCGGCTTCAGGAGCGCTCCATGCTGCCGCTCCTGATCGCCTCCGATCTCGAAGGCGGCACCAGCATCCGGTTCAACGGCGGCACGCCGCTGCCTCCCAATATGGGCGTGGCCGCCACGGGGAGCGACAGCGCGGCCTACCAGATGGGCCGGATCACGGCGCTCGAGGGCCGCGCGGTCGGCGTGCATCTCGCTTTCGCGCCGGTTGCCGATGTGAACAACAATCCCGACAACCCGATCATCAACACCCGCTCGTTCGGCGAGGACCCCGCCGCGGTGGCCCGCCTGGTGGCCGCCGAGGTCCGGGGTCTCCAGGACCACGGCATGCTGGCGACCGCGAAGCACTTCCCCGGTCACGGGGATACGGGCACCGATTCGCATCTCGCCCTACCGGTCATCCCCTCCAGCTGGGCTCGCCTCGACTCGGTGGAGCTGGTCCCGTTCCGGAGTGCGATCGCGGCCGGCGTGAAGGTGGTGATGTCGGCACACATCGCGCTTCCGGCCATCGACCCCGAAGGGCCGCGACCGGGCACGATGGCGCCGAGCGTCCTCACCGGGATCCTCCGCGACTCGCTCGCCTTCGATGGGCTGGTGGTGACCGACGCGCTCGACATGGGCGGCGTAGTCAACCTGTACGGCGCCGACGCCGCGGTTCGCGCCTTCCTGGCCGGCGCGGACCTCCTGCTCCAGCCACTGGATCCCGCGGCCGCCATCGCCGCGATGGAGGCCGCGGTGGCCGACAGCGTGATCACGGCCGAGCGGCTCGATGCGTCCGTGCGGCGGGTGCTCGAGGCCAAGCGGGACCTCGGCCTGTTCACCCGGCGGACGGTCCCGCTCGACAGCGTGCCGGGCGTGGTGGGGCGCTCCCGGTTTCTCGACGAGGCGCGGGACATGGCCGCCCGCTCGGTGGTCATGGTGAAGGACGTGAACGGGACGGTGCACGGCCTGCGACGCTCCAGGCCGCCGATCACCCTGATCACCTTCGCCGAAGAGGACAACCGCACGGTGGGCCTGGCGCTGGCGGCGGAGCTGCGGCGCCAGGGACTCGCCCCGACGGTCTTCCGGCTCTGGCCCGGCAGCGGGTCGGCCAGTTACGACTCCGCGACGGCGGCGCTCGCGCGACGGCCGGTGGCTATCTTCGTCACCGCCGACAAGCCGACCGCGTGGCGCGGCAACATCGGACTGCCCACACGGCTCGTTGACCTGATCGGTGGCAGCGCGCGGGCCCGACCGACCGTCCTGGTCTCGCTTGGAAACCCCTACCTGATCTCGCGGCTGCCGGAGGTGGGCTCCTACCTGATCGGCTGGCGCTCGAACCCCGTCACGGAGGAGGCCGTCGCCCGGGCACTGGCCGGCGCGGCCCCCATCACCGGCCGGCTTCCGATCTCGATCCCTCCACTGTACCCCCGGGGCTGGGGCGTGGAGCGCAGGGTGTCATCGCCCCAGTGACCTCACCATCCATACGGGACGCGCCATGACGCTCGCACTGTCCGACTGGCTGATCGTCGCGCTCTACTTCGTGGCCTCCGCCGCAATCGGCCTCGCGTACACGCGGAGGGCAGGCCAGTCGCTGGCCGACTACTTCGTGACCGGGCGGTCGCTCCCCTGGTGGCTCGCCGGCACTTCCATGGTGGCGACCACCTTCGCGGCGGACACGCCGCTCGCGGTGGCCGGACTGGTCGCGAAGTACGGCGTGGCGGGCAACTGGCTCTGGTGGAACGGGGCGATCTCGGGAATCCTCACCGTGTTCTTCTTCTCCCGGTTGTGGCGGCGGGCCGGCGTGCTGACCGACGTGGAGTTCGCCGAGCTGCGCTACGGGGGCCGGGCGGCTGCGGCGCTCCGCGGCTTCCGCGGGCTCTACCTCGCGCTTCCCATCAATCTCATCATCATGGGCTGGGTGACCCGGGCGATGGTCACCATCCTGGGCATCACGCTCGACATCAACCCCTGGGTGGCCGCGGTGGTGCTCTTCGGGATCACCGCGCTCTACAGCGTCCTCGCCGGGCTGTGGGGCGTCATCGTGACCGACGCGTTCCAGTTCGTGGTGGCGATGGCCGGGTCCATTCTCCTCGCGGTGCTCGCGGTGGAGTGGATCGGCGGGCTGGACTCGCTGGTGGATCAGTCGGCCCGGCACTTCGGCTCGGTGGAGGCCGCGTTCAGCGTGCTGCCGCCGACCGAACAGGCGTGGCTGCCGCTCTCGACGCTGCTGGTGTTTCTCGCCGTGCAGTGGTGGGC
This sequence comes from uncultured Gemmatimonadales bacterium, assembly GCA_963826065.1. Lineage (GTDB taxonomy): Bacteria > Gemmatimonadota > Gemmatimonadetes > Gemmatimonadales > GWC2-71-9 > CAVVWJ01. The sequence continues at coordinate 291,247 of CAWGVP010000005.1, read as the reverse complement.
GGCATGGTATCCGGGCGCGGAGCCGGGCGGGGGCGGGTACATCGTCCAGCGCATCCTCTCCGCCAAGGACGAGCGCCACGGCCTGCTGGCGACCCTGTGGTTCAACATCGCCCACTACGCCTTGCGACCCTGGCCCTGGATCCTGGTCGGGTTCGTCGCCGCGATTCGGTACCCGGACCTCGCAAACCCCGAGGAGGGGTACGTGCGGGTGATGGTGGACGTGCTGCCGTCCCCGTTCAAGGGACTCATGCTGGCCGCCTTCGCGGCAGCGTACATGAGCACCATCAGCACCCATCTCAATTGGGGCGCCTCGTACCTGGTGAACGACGTCTATCTCCGGTTCATCCGTCCGGACGCGGGCCCGCGCGGCCAGGTGATGGCCTCGCGCGTCGCCACCGGCATCCTCATGGTGCTGTCGCTCGTCGTCATGGCGTTCCTCACCAGCGTCGAGCAGGGCTGGAAGGTGCTGCTGGGCCTCGGCGCGGGCACCGGCCTCGTCCTGATTCTGCGTTGGTACTGGTGGCGGGTGAACGCGTGGTCCGAGATCAGCGCCATGGCCGCCTCGTTCGTGACTTCGGTGTCGCTCCAGGCGATGGGCCTCGACCTGTCCGACACGGCCTCGGGTGACTACGCGCTCACCATGCTGATCACCGTCGCGGTCACCACGGTCGTCTGGCTGACGGTCACGTACCTGACGCCGCCCGAGTCGGATGCCACCCTGGAAGCGTTCTACCGGAAGGTCCGGCCCGGCGGGGCCGGATGGCGCAAGGTGAGCGAGCGGCTGGGGTACGGCGAAGACACCATCCCGGGTGGGGCGCTCTCGTGGCTCAACTGGCTGGCGGGGGTGGTGGCGGTGTACTGCGCCGTCTTCGCGGTCGGAGCCATGCTGACCGGCTCCCCCCTCGCGGGGGTGCTGTACACGGTCGTGGCAATCGCTGCTTTCTCGTTGATCTACCGCAACTTGCGTGCTGACCCGACGCTCGAGGCGACGTTGACAGAGACGCTTCGGAGTCGTTAGGTTTGACCCCAGATCGGACCGGCCGCCGGGGCCGGCCACCCGTCCGTCAAGGAGCGTCTAATGAGTGGCATCGACCAGCAGGCCCCGTCCGGTGGACTCACCGTGAATCTGACGGGGCGGGCGGCCGAGGAAGTGCTGAAGTTCATCACCCAGGAGCAGGTGCCGGTGGAAAGCGCGGGCCTTCGGGTCAGCGTGTTGCCGGGCGGATGCTCCGGGTTCAAGTACAGCCTCAACATCGAAGAGCGGCCGCTCGACGACGACTTCGTCACCGAGGTGAATGGCGTCCGGCTCTTCGTGGACGGGTTCAGCGCGCAGTACCTCGCCGGCATCACCATCGATTACGTGAGCTCGATGCAGGGGTCGGGATTCACCTTCAACAACCCGAACGCGACCGGCGGGTGCGGATGCGGCAGCAGCTTCACGGCGTGAAGACCGCGTGAGTCGTGAGGGGTAAAAAGTAGACCGGGGTGGCTCGACGATGCGTCGTCGAGCCACCCCTTTCTTTGGGGCCCATCTGCGGACTATCGATCTCGCGGTCATCGCGCTCTACCTGGTGGGCACCCTGGGCGTCGGTCTCTGGGTCACCCGCAAGCAAGGCACCGCGGGAGACTACTTCCTCGGCGCCCGCGAGCTTCCCGCCTGGGCGGTGCTGTTATCCATCGTCGCGACCGAGACCTCCGCGCTCACGGTCATCTCCGTTCCCGGCATCGGCGCCCGGGGCAGCCTCGTCTTCCTCCAGCTCACCTTCGGCTACTTCCTCGGGCGCGCCGCCGTCGCCTGGTGGCTGCTGCCCGGCTACTTCCGGGGCGAGCAGGAGACCGCCTACGCCCGGCTCGAGTCGCGATTCGGACCCGGCACCCGTCGGCTGGTGTCGGTCGTTTTCCTGGTGACGCGCCTCCTCGGCGACGGCGTGCGCATCTTCGCAGGCGCAATTCCGCTCGCGGTGATCACCGGGTGGAGTGTGCCCTTCTCCATCGTGGTGATGGGCGGGGTCACCCTGGTGTACACCTGGCTCGGCGGGCTCAAGGCGGTGGTCTGGGCGGACGTGGTGCAGCTGGTGGTCTATCTCGCCGGCGGGGTGGCGGCACTGCTGATCGCCTGGGATCTCGCCGGAGGGGCGGGCACCTCCCTCGCTTTGGCCGCGGAAGCGGGCAAGCTGCGCGTCATCGACTGGACCGTGGACCTCACGTCCACCTACACGCTGCTCGGCGGCCTGGTGGGAGGTGCGTTGCTCTCGGCGGCCTCGCACGGCACCGATCACCTCATCGTGCAGCGGCTGCTCGCCACCCGGTCCCTCGCCGACGCGCGGATTGCGCTGGTCGGCTCGGGCGTCGTGGTGATGTTCCAGTTCCTGCTCTTCCTCCTGGTGGGCACCGCGATCTGGTCGGCGGGCCTCGCCCCGGACGATCTGATGGCCGACGCGATCTTCCCGCGATTCATCGTCGAGCATCTGCCGGCCGGCATCGCCGGCCTCGTGGTCGCCGGCATCCTCGCCGCCGCGATGAGCACGATCAGCTCCTCGATCAACGCGCTGGCGTCGTCGATGACCCACGATCTCTACGCGAGCTGGACCGGACGGCGCGACCCGGCGCACCTGTTCCGTGTCGGGCGGGCGTTCTCGGCCGGGTGGGGCATCGCACTGATCGGCGGTGCGCTGCTGTTCGAGGCGTACGCCTCGGGCAACGACACGCCGGTGGTCGTGCTGGCGCTCTCGATCGCGTCGATCACGTACGGTGCCCTGCTCGGCACCTACCTGCTCGCGGCCCGGTGGCCCCGCGCCACCGGGCGGGACGTGGTCGGAAGCGTGGCGGTCACCGTGGTCGTGATGCTCGTCGTGGTGTTCGCCCAGCGCCTCGCCGAGAGCGGCGTGGACTGGCTGGCGCCGGTCGGGCGGCTGGCGTGGCCGTGGTATGTGCCGCTGGGGACGCTGCTCGCGTTCTGCACCGGCGTGGGGCTCAGCTATCTTCCGTCCGGCGAAAGCTCTTCGAGCGACAGGTCAGTGTCATCCTGAGAGTGATGACATTCTTGGTTGAGGTTGCATGCCCATTTTGATCGGCGCCGATGTCGGCGGCAGCAAGACTGCGGTCGGGGTCTCCGAGGGCGCCGAAATTCTGGCGCGTGCGGAGGGACCCGGCGCCGCGGTTCGTCCGGGACGCGCGCTCGCCTCGGCGGGAATGATCGCCGAAGTGGTGCGCCGTGCGGTCGCGGGGCTCGGCCGCCTGAGTGGCGACGTACTGCTGGTGGGAGCGGCCGGGGCGGGCCGCGACCCGGAGCGCAGCGAGCTGGCCAAGGCCCTTCGGGGCGAGAATCTCGCGGAACGCGTGGTGGTGACGACCGATATCGAGCTGGCGCTCGCGGGGGCGTTCGAGCAGGGGCCGGGCATCGTGGTGAGCGCCGGGACCGGCAGCATCGCCGTGGGGCGGGATTCGAAGGGGGCGCTCCAGCGCATCGGCGGCTACGGCTGGCAGATGGGAGACGAGGGAAGCGGCTACGCGATCGGCCGTGCCGCGCTGGGCGCCGTGAGCCGGGCGCACGACGGCCGTAGTCCCCGCACCGCGCTCAGCGAGCGGGTGCTCGCCGCTACCCGAAGCGCCGACTTCGATTCCCTGGTGCGCTGGGCGGCGAGCGCATCGCCCTCCGAGCTCGCCGCCCTCGCTCCCCATGTGCTGGAGGTGGCGGCGGAAGGCGACCCCCTCGCCCAGGGCATCGCCGACTACGCCGCCCGCGAGCTGTCTCAACTGGCGATCTGCCTGCTCCCCCTGCTCGAGGCCCCGCCGCCCATCGGTGTCGCGCTCACCGGCGGGCTGCTGGCCGAAGACCGTCCGCTCCGCCGGAGCGTTCTCGGTCGGCTGGGCGAGGAGTCGGGGCTCCGCCCAATCGACGCGCCGGTGGATGCCGTGGTCGGGGCGCTCAGGCTGGCGAGGGCAGCGGGGCAGCGGGCGGCGGGCAGCTAAAGCCGTGATGCATGGTGAAGCATCGAGATTGGTCCGCTACGGCTGCCCCGCTCCTTACACCCCTCGCTGCCTCGCCAACCGGCTATGCCGGATCCCGTAGAGGAAATAGATCACCAGCCCCAACGCCAGCCAGAGCCCGAACCGCACCCACGTCAGCCACGGCAGCTGCAACATCAGATAGAGGCAGCTGAGAATCGCCAGGATCGGCGTGAGCGGCACCCACGGCGCCCGGAAGGGGCGGGGCCTGTCAGGCTCCGCGCGCCGGAGGACGATGACACCCGCGGAGACCAGCACGAAGGCGAACAGCGTCCCGATGTTGGTCAGCTCGACGACCTCGGCGATGTTCGCGAAGGCGGCGAAGGTTCCCACGAACGTCCCGGTGATGATGGTCCCGACGTACGGTGTCTTGAACCGGGAATGCACCCTCGAGAAGATCGGCGGCAGCAGGCCGTCCCGCGACATGGACATGAAGATGCGCGGCTGACCCAGCTGGAACACCAGCAGCACGCTGGTCATGGCGAACACGGCGCCGAGGGAGACGATGAAGCGGGAGGCGGTGAGCAGCCCGGGAGAGCCGTCGGCGAGGGCCAGGGCCGTGATCATCGGCTCCGCCGTGCCCAGCTTGGACCACGGCGCCATTCCGGTCATCACCGCCGACACCAGAATGTAGAGGACCGTACAGATGACGAGACTCATGATGATGCCGAACGGCATGTCGCGAGCGGGGTCCTTCGCTTCCTCCGCGGCCGTGGATGTCGCATCGAAGCCGATGTAGCTGAAGAAAATGATCGCCGCACCCGCGCTGATGCCCGCGAATCCGTTGGGGGCGAAGCCGCCGGTCTCCGGACTGGTCCAGTTCCCCGGGCGGATGAGCGTCAGGCCCACCGCGACGAAGAACAGGATGATGGCGACCTTGAGAATCACCATCGCATTGTTGGACGTCGCCGACTCGCGAATGCCGATCACCAGGATACAGGTGATGCAGGCGACGATGAGAAAGGCGGGGAGGTTGGCGATGAAGTTGAAGCCGAGGATCTTCGGTGCGGTGGTGAGAGCCGAAGCGAGGTAGAGGTTGGTCGCGTCGGTGGCCCCTGCCGCCACCGCCTCGGCGGCCATCTGCGCCGTCCGGAAATCCGTCGCCAGCCACGGCGGGAGCGCCAGCCCGAAGTGAGTGAGCAGCTCCCGGAAATACCCCGACCACCCGATCGCGACGCCGATGTTTCCCACCGCGTACTCGACGATCAGGTCCCACCCGATGATCCACGCCACCAATTCGCCGAGCGAGGCGTAGGCATAGGTATAGGCCGAGCCGCTGATCGGCACCATGGACGCGAACTCGGCGTAGCACAACGCCGCGAAGCCGCAGGTCACCGCCGTCAGCAGGAACGACAGCACGATTGCCGGGCCCGCGCCGGGCCGGACCGCGTCCCCCACGATGGCGGTGCCGGTGGTGGCGAAGATCCCGGCGCCGATGGTGGCCCCGACGCCGAGGGCGGTCAGGTGCCACTTGCCGAGCGTGCGCCTCAGCCCGCCCCGCTCCACAATGTCGTCTTCGCAGTCCTGCACGGACTTCCGGAGGAACAGCCGGCTCATCGATGACCTCGGTTGGTGGGTCGGAAGGCGAACGCGGGATCGCTACGAGCTGCGCTTGCCGGGCAGCGTGAACGTCACCCGCGTGGTGCCCGCGATCCGGGTGCCGTCGGGCGCCCGGGCCGGGGTAAAGCGGAAGGCGCGAATCACTTCGTCGAACTTGCGGGCATAGTCGCGATCGGAGATCTCCGGCTCCACCTCATAGCGCTCGACCCGTCCGTCCACCCGTACCCAGAAGGTGACGTCGAGCGACGCGCCGCGAAGCTCCTTCGGCGGATTCTCGAACGGGAAGGCGAGATCGCGGAGCTCCGGGGGACGGATCACTCCGCCCTCGCCTCCGGTGCCCGGGCCGCTCCCATCGCCCGAACCCGGGCCGATTCCCGGCCCCGCACCCCCACCGACGCCGTTGCCGGATCCGCCCTCGTCACCCGGGCCGGTTCCCTCGGCCCCCGCCCCCGATGGCGGGGCGGGGTCGGCCGTGGCGACCGCGGGCAGGGTGTCCACCGGCTTCGGCGGCGATGCCTGCGGAGCCTCCGGCTCCGGCACCGGCGGCGGCACCACTTCGGGAGGAGTTACCGGGGGCGTGACCGGCGTGGGAGGCTCCGGCGCGGGCCGCGGATTCGAAGGCAGCGTAATATACGCCACGCGGTTGCCTCCGCCACCGCCACCGCCACCTGGCATCAGAAAGAGATTCGGCTCGCCGGGCGCCAAGGTCCGCCGCCACAGACGATCACCCTGGAGCATGACGAACGCCAGCAACGCCCCATGGAACGCCAGCGATGCGGCCCACCACGTGTAGCGCCGACGACTCACGGGCAGCAATAGATTCGGTGGCTGGCGAGCTTCGCGCGTGGATCCCTCCGGATGGTGCCAGATGCCTGGCGAAAGATAGTGGGCCGCTCTTCTGAGACGCCGCCCGGCCGATGAAAAGCACGCGCGGGGGCCTTGGGGCCCCCGCGCGGGTTCATCCTGGGAAATCCTGATCCTGCCTACTGTTGGCGGTTCGCCTCTTCAGGGGTGAATCCGATGATCTGGACTCCCGCGCCCCGCGCCACGTCCATCGCCTCGACCACGTCCTGATAGAGTCGGTTCTGCCCCGCCTTGATGAAGAGAAGCTTGGCGGGCCTGGGGTCGAAGATCGCGTGAATCTGCGTATCCAGCTGGTCCTTGGGCACCGGCTGGCCGTTGATGGCGTAGCTGCCGTCGTTGTTCAGCTCCAGCACGATCTGGTTGTTCGCCTGCTGGGTGGCCGTGGTTTGTTCGGGCGGCGGGACCTGAATGTCCATCGCCATCCGGGACAGCGGCTGGGTGATCATGAAAATGATCAGGAGCACCAGCAGAATGTCGATCATGGGAACGACGTTCGGCTCGGACGAGACTTCGCCTCGCGCTTGTCCGGTTCCTCCCGCCATGTCAGTTCTCCTCTTCTTCGTCGGTGTCGCCGAACAGTGCCTGCTGTGCGCTGGGCTCCGTGATGGCCGCCATCACCCGCACACCGGACCGCCGCGCGGTCTCCACCGCTTCCTGGATTTTGCCGAACTTCAGCTGATTGTCGGCCTTGAAGTAGAGGATCTTGTCCTCGGTCCGGGCCGCAAAGATCCCTCGCAGCTGGTCTTCGAGCGTGCCCTCGGGCAGCGCCCGGCCGTCCAGGAAATACCGGCCGGCCTCGTCGATTCCCAGCACCACTTCGTTCTCGCCCTCGGGACGCGGATCCAGGTTCTTGCCCTTGGGCAAGGTGGCCTTGAATCCGGCCGCGATCAGCGGTGTCACGATCATGAAGATGATCAGCAGCACCAACATGATGTCGATCATCGGTACCACGTTGGGCTCGGACTTGACCGCGGTCTGTCCGGTCCTGCCGACTGCCATTGCCATGGCCCTTACCTCCGCTCGGGGTTACTGGTGGGCGCCGGCGTTCAGCCGGACACGTGCCCGCTGCCCGTAACCGCCTTCTGGGCCTGGAATTCCTTGGTGAAGATCGAGCGGCCGAACTCGCTGCCGACGCTCTTGATGAGGTAGTCGATCAGCTCCTTGGAGGTGTAGGTCATCTCCACGGAGAGGTTCTCGATCTTGGTAGTGAAGTAGTTGTACGCCCACACCGCCGGAATCGCGACCAGGAGGCCCATGGCGGTGGTGATCAGAGCCTCGGCGATACCGGCCGAGATGCCGGCCAGCCCGCCCGACGCGCCCGCCTGAGCCATGCCGGTGAAGGCGTTCACGATGCCCATCGTGGTGCCGAGGAGGCCGACGAACGGCGCCGTCGAGCCCACGGTGGCGAGGATGCCGGTGCCCCGCTTGAACTCGGAGAGGACGATCAGCATCTGGCGCTCCACCGCGCGCTCGGCCGAGTTGATGTCGGCGGCGGTGATGGTGGCGCGATCGCGCAGGAGCGGCTTCACTTCCGCCAGCGCCTCGCCGAGCACGCGGGAGACGTGGCTCTTCTTGTTCTTCTCGGCCAGCGCGATGGCCTGGTCGAGGTTCTCCTCCTGGATAGCCCGGGAGAACTGGGGGGCGAACTTCCGGGTCTCAGCCTGGCTTCGCTGGAACTGGAAGAACTTCTGGATCATCACGGTCAGCGACCAGACCGACATGATCGCCATGACGATGACGACGCCCTTGGCGAACCAGCCCATCGTAGTCCAGAGGTGAATCAGGTCAACGCTCATCTGGAATTCTCTCCTGTCGGAATTATTGGCCGACCTTGAACGAGATACGCTGTTGGACCAACTGCCGAACCGGCTGGCCCTTGAACTTGGCCGGCTTGAACACGCCCTTGGCGATCGCTTCCTTCGCGGGCTCGGCGAACGCGGGGTGCGTCGTCTTCATCACCTTGAAGGAGTTGGGCTCCGCGTGGCCGGTGGTATCCACCACATACTGCAGGTCCACCGAGCCGGCGATGCCGGCGCTCTGGAGCACCGGCGGATAGCGCGGCTGGGGGATGGAGATCGGCTGGACCGGATCGTCCAGTTGGGCCTCCAGGAAGACCTCGCCCGACACGTCCACCGGGCCGGTGCCGCCCACGATGCCGGCCGCGATGCCACCCTCCACGCCCTTCCCGGTGAAGTCCTTCGGATCGAAGGGCTTCTCGTTCAGGTCGATGGGCGGAATGTCCTTCGGGATGTCGGTCGGCGCCACGATAGTCTGGAATCCCTTGGGTGGCGGATTCTGAGCGACGACCACATCCGGCGGCGGCTGGTCGGGTGGCGGGGGAGGCGGCGGGGGAGGCTTCAGGAAGACCATGGTCGTGTCGACCGGCCTGTCCCTCACTGCCTCGGCCGCGCCGGCGGTGACCTTGACGGCCGCGGCGATCACGGCTGCATGCACCAGCAGCGAGACGAGCGACTGCGCCAATGACTTCCTGGCCTTGGGTTTGGACTCGATCAGATTCTCGAACACGCACTTACCTCCGGGGGAGGGTCATCGTGCCGGTGAAGCTAGCACCGGTCCGATACCACAGCCTTTTCCTGAAGATGACAATTCGGTGACAAGGGGATTAGCGCTTGACTGATCTCAGCTCACTTCGCAACGCCGCGAAGTGTGATCGAGATCACATCGGCTCACCCGACGCGGGTACCTTGCACCGCATCCAGCCTCGCTCGATAGCTGTAGATGCACAGCGGCACCCGGTGCTCCAGTGCCCAGCGTGCCGCGCCGGGATGCACGACCTGGGCACCGGCCTCCGCCAGCCGCAACAGCTCGTCATGAGTCAGCTCGTGATAAGGCTGGGCTTCGGCGTCGAGATTGGGGTCCCGATCGTACACCGCACCGACGTCGGTCACGATGTGGCAGGGGACCGGCCCCAACACGGCGGCGAGGGCCACGGCCGTCGTGTCCGACGCGCCCCGGCCCAGCGTTACGATCTCGCCATCCGGGCGGGTGGCCTGAAACCCCGCGATCACGGGGACTATGCCGCCGGCGAGCAAGCGCCGGATCGGCGCCGGGTCGAGACGGGTGATCACCCCGCGCCCAAAGTCGCCCGAGCCCTCGAAGCCCGCCTCGCCACCGCCGAGGCTGACCGCACCGATCCCGAGCCGGCCGAGACAGCCGGCGAGCATCGCCGAGGAGAGCGTCTCGCCGGTGGCGAGGGCGCGGTCGATCTCGCGATCGGCGAAGTCGGAGCCGATGCCGCAGCGCTCCAGATCCCTCAGAATGCGATCGGTGGTATGGCCACGCGCCGATGCCACCACGACCGGCTTCTCTCCGCGCCGCAGGTGAGCGCGGACCCGCCGTGCGGCGAGCCGGAGACGCTTCGGAGTGGCGAGAGAAGTACCGCCGAACTTCAGAACGACGATGGATTGGCTCATACTGGAGGCTCCGCCCCGGGCGCGACGCGCCCGGGGCGGCCGCTTTTTAGCAAATTGTTTTACGTGGCTGCAATAGCGTCAAATCACCACGTGGATCGATTGTCTCCCGGCACGAGGGGCCGGTGCTGCCACAACTATAGTGGGAGATCGCCGATGTGTCATGGTGTCATCGACGATACGCCCCGCGCCTGCGCCGTCGTCGAGACCTCCTCCACCTGCCCCGCCGGCCCGCTGCCCCGCTGCCCCGCTGTCATCGGCAGCCGCACGGTGAACACCGAGCCCCGACCCGGCCGGCTCTGCACCGTAATGGACCCGCCGTGCGCCTCCGCGATCCACTTGGTGATCGAAAGACCCAGACCGGTGCCGGGACGATCGCCGGTGCGGGAGCGGGCCGGGTCGGCCCGCCAGAACCGGTCGAAGATGTGCGGCAGGTCGCCGGGCGCGATGCCGATGCCGGTGTCGGCCACGGTGAACACGACCGACCCGTCGTCCTGCGACAAGCCGAGGGAAACCGTCCCGCCCTGCGGCGTGTACTTGATCGCGTTGGTCACCAGGTTGAGCAGCATCTCCCGAATGCGGTGGCGATCCACCGCCATCGGCAGCGGTGCGCCGGGGATGTCGCTGGTGACCGTGATCCCCGCGCTCTCGCCCAACATCCCGGCCGTCTCGGCGACGTCACCGATGATGTCGCGGAGGTCGCCCTCCTCGACCGCCAGCGGGGCCCGCCCCTCGTCGGCCCGGGCCAGGGTCAACAGGTTCTCCACCATCTCCGACATCTGGTTGATCTGGGCCAGCGTCTCATCAAGGGACTGGAGGATCTCCGCCGGCACGCCGGGATGCACCAGGGCGCGCTCGACTCCGGCCCGGAGCACCATCAACGGCGTCTTCATCTCGTGACTGGCGTCGGCGGTAAAGCGATGGAGACTGTCGAAGCTCTTCTCCAGCCGGGCCAGCATCCCGTTCACCGTGAGGGCCAGCCTGGCCATCTCGTCGCCGGAGATCGGCACCGCCAGCCTGCGGTGGAGGCTCCGGCCGTCGCTGATGGCCTCGACCTCGTCCATGATCCCCTCAACCGGCCGCAAGCTGGTGCCGGCCAGCCAGTAGCCGACCACGGCGGCGCCCGCCAGGATGACCGGCGCGATGAGCAGCATGGACTGGAGCAGCGCGGCGGGTCCGAAGGCGACTTGCGTCAGCGAGGTGGACACCAGCACGCCGCCCACCTCGGGCCCCGCGCGATCCACCCGGACCGCGAGATAGCGCACCGTGCCGGTCGGTGGCCCGAGGTCCACGCTCCCCGACTGCTTCTTCACCCGCAGCGAGTCGAGCTCGCTGGTCAGCCGCTGGAGATCGCCGCCGCCGAGCTCGCGGGCCACGTCGGACAGCGCCAGGATCTGGCCGCTGGTATCCACCACGATGAGGTAGTCCCGGACCGCCTCCAGGTAGGCGCTGATGCCCGGGTCGAGCGCGGGGCGCGCGCCTCCGGTCGTCACGATCTTGCCGAGGACGTTGTAGGACTCGCTGAGCCACCGCTCCGCCAGGTCGGCCTCGAGCAGGAGCCGCTGGTCGAGCTCCCGCACGCTGGACGCGCGCCGCTCCAGGTAGAGCAGCGTGCCGAAGGCCACCACCGTCACGCCGAGCGCGACGGTGTACCAGAAGGTCAGCCGGCGGCGGATGGTGGTCATGTCACGCCTTCACGACGTAGCCGACGCCGCGCACCGTGTGTACCAGCTTCTGGTTGTGACCGGAATCCACCTTCTTCCGCAGCCGGTTGATCACCACGTCCACGATGTTGGTCCCGGGATCGAAGTGATAGTCCCAGGCGTACTCGGTGATGAGGGTGCGGGACATGACCCGGCCGGTGTGCCGCATGAGATACTCGAGCACGGTGTACTCCTTCGGCGTCAGGTCGATCCGCTCCCCCGCCCGGCGCACCTCGCGGGTGGCGATGTCGAGCTCGAGGTCGCCGACCCGGAGTACCGGATCGCGGATCTCCTTCGGCCGCCGGCCGAGCGCCTCGACCCGGGCCAGCAGCTCCTCGAAGGCGAACGGCTTGGTCACGTAGTCGTCGGCGCCGGCCCGGAGCGCCTGGACCTTGAAATCCACCGAGTCCTGCGCGGTGAGCACCAGCACCGGCGTGGTGTTGCCCCGATCGCGAAGCGTGCGCAGCATCTCGAAGCCGTTCATGTTCGGCAGCCGCAGGTCGAGCACGATGAGGTCGTAGCGGCCGCCGGACGCGAGCCGCAGCCCCTCCATCCCGTCGTCCACCAGATCGGCCTGGTAGCGCTGCTCCTCCAGCCCGCGCTTGACGTACTGGCCGACGGTGCGGTCGTCCTCCACGACCAGGATCTTCACGAGGCCACCGGCAGGTAGACCCGGAAGGTCGCGCCGCGACCCGGGGCGCTCTCCACCTCGATCCGGCCCCGGTGGTCCTCCACGATGCCGTAGCAGATCGAGAGCCCCAGCCCGGTGCCGCGCCCGGGCGGCTTGGTGGTGAAGAACGGCTCGAAGATCTTCGCCTGGTCCTCCCGCGGAATGCCGACCCCGGTGTCCTCCACTTCCAGGACGATCTCGTCGCTCCGTTGCGCCGGGGCGGCCCGGACGGTGAGCCGGCCCGTCTGGTCCATCGCGTCCACCGCGTTCAACAGCAGCGCCATCAACGCCTGGATCAGCTGCTCCTTGTTGCCGAGTATCGGCGGCACCTCCGGCGCCAGCTCCTGCTCGACCATCATCCGCTTGAACCGCTGGTGATGCTTGAGGAGGAAGAGGGTCTCATCCACCAGCGCGGGGACCGACAGCGCGACCTTGCTTCGCCCCTTGGGGCGGCTGAAATCGAGCAATCCGTCCACGATTCTGCTGCAGCGCTCCACTTCCCGCTCGATGATGTCGAGGTACTCGTTCACCACGGCGCCGCTCGCCGGTCCGTCCTCCAGTTTGCCCTGGATGGCCGCCACGCAGGCACCGATCGTCGCCAGCGGGTTGTTGATCTCGTGCATGACTCCGGCGGCGAGCTGGCCCACCGCGGCGAGCTTCTCGGACTGCATGATCCGCCCCTGCACCGCCCGCGAGTCGGTGATGTCCTCCCCGATGGTGATGACGTGGGTGATGGCATCGCGGTCGAGCCGCATGGGGATCTTGCTCAGGCGGAAGACCCGCACCTCGCGGTCGAGAGTCACCTCCAGCTCGCTCTGCTGAATCTCGCCGGTCTGGAACACCTCGTCGAACTCCCGGCGGAGCTGCTCCGCCGGCTGGCGGGTGAGCACCTCGAACACCGGCCGGCCGACCACATCGTCCCGGCGAAGTCCCTGCGTGCCGGTCTCACGCTTGCGGTTCCACACCTGGATGCGATACTCGCGGTCCACCACGTAGAGGCCCAGCGGAAGGCTGTCGATGATGAAACTGGTGAAGCGGCGGTGCTCTTCGATCTCTCGGGACTGGGCGACCACCTCGCCGGCCAGGTCCTCGGACAGCTCCAGCGATGCGAGGTAGGGTGCCAGGATGTGACAGATCACGCCGAGCGTCTGCCGCTCCCGATCGCCCAGTCCGACGCGCGCCTCCAGCAGACCGACCTCCAGCCCGCCGTGCTCCAGGAGCAGCCGGGCATTGCCCGGGCCGGTTGCGATATCGTCGAGCGAAGCCACCCTCGCGGGGACCGGCGCCGCCGGCGAGCACACCGCGCCGAACGAGGCCGCGCCGGTCGCCCGCACCCACAGGCGCACGCTGTCGGCGCCAAGCCCGCGGCGGAGCATGTCGGTGACCGCGACCAGGACCGGCTCGCCCTCGAGGCCGCCGCCGATCAGCTCCGCGACCGCCCCGGCCAGCGCCAGGGCCGCGCGGTCATCGGGGATCACGGGGGCTTCCTCTCGCCACCGACGAGCCCGCCACGCTGAGAATCCGCCAGTTGGAGCCGATCCGCCGCAGCACCAGGTGCTCCACCCAGTCCCGCTCCACCGGGCCGGCACCGGGAAGCGGCGTGCGACGCCGCAGCACCACCCACACGGCGGCCAGATCGCCTTCCTGCCGGAGATCGGTGCGCAACGTCCGCACGTCGAACGCGGCCGCCTCCGGTCCCTCCAACGAGCGGGCGATGACATGGAGGGCGGAGTCGATGGGCAGCGCGTTCCCGGCCGAGCGCGGTACCATGGGCCCCGAGTAGGTCCCGTTCCGCCAGAAGAGCGCCCGCACCCGGTCCCAGTCCCGGTTGCTCAGGCGCCGGGCGTAGCGGGCGATGATCTCCTGGACCGCATCCTCGTCCCGGCGCGTGCCCGTCGGGGTATGGTCCTCGATCCGGCACGCCGCCGTCGCCGTCGCGCCGAGGCACAGCGCCGCGAGTAGGAGACCACGCATCGAGTTCCTTGGGTGGTGGATGGACTACCTCAGCGCGCGGATCCGCTCGAGCAGCTCGGCGTTCTCCCTGCGGTTGCCGGTCGATTCCTCGGCGAAGGTCCAGCGGACGATGCCGTCCCGGTCGATGAGGATGTAGGCCCGGTTGGAGTGAAACCGGTCCTCCAGCAAGGTGCCGTAGCGGCGGCTCACCTCACGCTTGAAGTCGCTCAGCAGGTCCACCGAGATGTGCTCTTTGGCCTTGAACTCGCGGAGCGTGGGGATCGAGTCGACGCTGATCGGGAGCACCTCGGTGTTCGCGTCGGCGAAGGCACCGTAGTCCTCGCTGAACGAGCCCATCTCCGTGGTGCACACCCGGGTGAACGCGAGAGGGAAGAACGCGATCAGCACGTTCCTCCCCCGAAGCTTCGACAGCGTGACGTCGCTCCCCGAGGTGGAGGGTAGGGTGAAGTCGGGCGCGGCGGAGCCGACCGCCGGAAGTCCTGTGGCCGTCGCGGTCCCGCTCATTTCTTCACCGCCTTGTCGTACCGGCGGCCGATGTCGGTCCAGTTCACCACGTTCCACCAGGCGGTCACGTAGTCGGGGCGGCGGTTCTGGTACTTGAGATAGTACGCGTGCTCCCAGACATCGCAGCCGAGCACGGGTGCCTTCCCGGCGCTGATGGGGGTGTCCTGGTTGGGCGTGCTCTCGATGCTCAGCCCACCGCTCTTGTCGGCGAGGAGCCAGGCCCAGCCGCTGCCGAACCGGCCCGCGCACGCCTTGGCGAACTGCTCCTTGAACTTGTCGAATCCGCCGAAGGCCTTGCCGATCGCGGCGGCGAGCGCGCCTTCAGGCTCCTTGGCGCCGCCCGGCGCCATCATTTCCCAGAACGCCGTGTGGTTGGCGTGGCCGCCACCATTGTTGCGGACCGGTGTGCGGATTGCGTCGGGCAGGTTGTCCAGGTCGCGGAGCAGCTCCTCGACTGACTTCTTCTGCAGATCGGGATGCGGCTCCAGCGCGGCGTTGAGGTTGTTGACGTAGGTGCCGTGATGCTTGTCGTGATGGATCCGCATCGTCTGCTCGTCGATGTGCGGCTCGAGAGCGTTGTAGGCGTAGGGGAGGGGGGGAAGGGAGAACGCCATGACCGACTCCTGATGTGGAAGCTGCAAATTTCGAATGACTTAAGTCCTCTCAATCGGCAAATATGGACCCGCTCGGGAGAGGAATCAACGCTCGCCTCCGGCGATAATCAGCGCCAGACCGGCCGCGCCGAACGCGCTGTAAACCACTTCGCTTCGCAGTCCTCCCTCCAGAACGAGCAGGCCGCCCCAGGCGGCGGCCACCCACGGCAGAATCGAGATCGCTCGAGTCACCCCGCCTTCGGATGGCGTCCGCATCGCCGACGCCTCCAGCAAGAGGCCCGCGCCGAACAGCCACGCGGCGCCGGCCGCTCCCGCGGGCGAGAGTACCACGATGCCGAGAAGCCCGGCTCCGGCGGCCAACAGGGACCAGCGCCGGTGGACGGCGGCGTGCCAGATGCCCGCAACCATCAGGGGAACGGCGAGCGGCTGCCACTGCTCCAGACCTCCCGGCACGAGCGGATGCGCGATTCGCAGCAACAGCAACGCGCCCACCGGGGCGAGCAACGCGCCCGGCACCTGGCGGTGGAAGGGCCAGAGACCGGAGATGCTCCAGGCGACGAGCAGGAGCGCGGGCGTCACCACTGCCTCGGCCGCGGGACTGAGAGGAACGGAGGGAAGAGCGCCGATGCTCGTTCCCACCGGCCCGGCAATCGTGCGAAGCAGCCAGTAGGTGGGGATCAGCAGCAGCACGAGAGTGGGGGTCAGCGGCGCCGCTCGCACCCCTCGCGGGTGGAAGAGGAGATATGCGCACCATGCCGCCGCGATCATTCCGATGAACACGAGCACCAGGCGCTGCCCCAGAGCCACCGTCAGGGCACCGGCCGCCACGCCGGCCGCGAGCCAGCGGTCCCGCCCACCCGCCCCGAAGCGGGGCCGGAGCGGCTCCCCGAAGATCCGCCGTCCCAGCCACTCGGCTGGACCGGTTGAAGCCAACGCTCGGCTGCCGCGGATCAGTACAACCCCGGCAAGTCCCAGGGCTCCCGCCGCGGCCGCGACCCGAAATCCTCCGGCGATGACGAGTCCCGCACACACCCACCCCACCAGCGCCACGCCGAGCGCGACCGCTGGCGCGGCCACGAGGCTGACGCGGGCGAAGCCCTGCCTCAGCGCCGCCCACACCGGCAGGGCGAGCCCGAGAACCAGCAGGCCACCGTTCACGACCAGGAAGCCCCCTCCGAGGCCGCCCGGCGTGGCGAGGGAGCCCTCCGGTGAGCTCACCCGCCATGCTGCCAACCCGAGTCCCAGGGAGACCATGCCCCCAGCCGCGACTCGGCGCCGCCCCTCGCCCAGGAGCGCCGACCCGAAGGCAAGCGACAGCCAGCCGAGCGAGGCGATCGTGGGGTGGGCCGCGATCATGCGCGTGGCTGAACTCTTGCACCTACGCCAGATGGTGCACGGCTCGCGAATCGGCGCGATGCAGCGCGTCCCTCGCAGAGACACGAGGGCCCTGCGGACCGAACGGGTACGCGGTGCGACCAGGGACCGGGTGAAACGCAACCGGCGCGGGACATCTGCAAGGCGACTCTCATCTTCTTCTCGGGATACCAGCACGTGGCAGCCACTGTCGAACTGATCTCCGCGAGCCCGGATGTGATCGCCCAGGAGGGCGCCGAGCGCCGGCGCCAGCTTCCCAAGCGCAAGACTTGGCGTCCCGCAAGCGAGCTGGCCGTGGATCTGGGCACCGCGAATACCCTGGTGCTGGTCAAGGGCGAGGGCGTCGTCCTGAACGAGCCATCGGTGGCTGCCGTGGATCAGGCCACGGGGAACATCATGGGGATCGGGCTCGAGGCCAAGCGCATGCTCGGCCGCACCCCGGACGGCATCCTCGCGGTGCGGCCGATGAAGGACGGCGTGATCGCGAATTTCGACGTCGCCGAGAAGATGCTTCGCCACTTCCTCCGGCTCGTGATCGACCGGTCGATCCTCAAGGTGAAGCCGAGCGTGATCGTGTGCGTACCATCGGGGATCACCGAAGTGGAGCGCCGCGCGGTGCGCGACTCCGCCCGGTCCGCCGGGGTGAAGCGGCTCCTGATGGTGGCCGAGCCGATGGCCGCGGCGATCGGCGTGGGGCTGCCTGTGGAGACGCCCGTGGGCAGCATGGTCATCGACATCGGCGGGGGCACCACCAACGTGGCGGTCATCGCGCTATCAGGCATCGTCTGCGATGCGTCCATCCGCACCGGCGGTGACGAGCTGGACCAGGCGATCGTTCAGTACATGCGGAAGACCTACAGCCTGCTGATCGGCGAGCCGACTGCGGAGCGCATCAAGATCCGGCTCGGCTCCGCCGTGCCGCTGCTCCCGGAGGAAGAGCTCGACGTGAAGGGCCGGGATCTGGTCTCCGGTCTGCCCAAGATCGTGCGAATCGATTCCGCCGGCGTGCGCGACGCCATCCAGGAGCCCATCTCGCGCATCGTGAACGCGGTACGCCGGGCGCTGGAGATGACGCCGCCGGAGCTGGCGAGCGACATCCTCGAATACGGCATCGTGCTCACCGGCGGCGGTGCCCTGATCCGCGGGCTCGATCAGCTATTGATAGATGAGACCGGTCTCCCGGTCCGGGTGGACGAGGATCCGCTGACTTCGGTGGTTCGCGGAACCGGCAAGATCCTGGACGACTTCACCCGGTACGGCAACGTCTTGACCACCTGAGCTTCCCCGGGGGCAATTCCCCCGGACCCCAGCCCCACACGCCGGCATTCCCGCCTATGGGCGAGGGTGTCCGGCGTGTGGCGCTTGTGGGGCCACGGCAACAGGTGGGATACCACACGGGCCGCTTCGAAGCGCTCGGTTCGCCTTGACCTAAGGCACGACACCGATTGCGGTTACGTGGGAGTCGTGGAGCGCGTCGATTCCACGTCGATGGGTGGCATGCCTCTGGCCTCTTCGGCCGGTGCGGTCCGGCGGGCGCTCATGCTCGCAAGGCCGTCCACCACGGAGGGTCGTCCATGCCGCTCAGCGGTCTCTTCTCGGTCACCTTGAGCGCGATCTCGCTCTCGAGGGCCACCGCGCAGTCCTCCAGGGAGGGCTGACCATGACCGGCCCCTGGGAGGTTCTGGTCATCGAGGACGATGTCCTCGATCGCGGCCTGGTGGCCGAGCTGCTGGCGGTGCGGGGGCGGGGCGGTGTGCGGATCACCGAGGCCGGCGACCTGCAATCCGGGCTGGCCGCGCTGGATCAGCGGCGGTTCCATCTGGTCATGCTCGACACCAAGCTACCCGAAGCCACCGCGCTTCACGCCCTCCGAGCGGTGGGCGAGAAGGCGCCTCTGACCCCGATCCTCCCCCATCCGGCCTACATCTCGGTCCAGAGCCGACAGATCGCACGCCAGCGAGGCGCCTTCGACGTGGTGGTTCGTGGGGATCTCAATCCGATGTGGGCGGCGGTCAACAAGCTCCTCACTCTCAGCACCCTCGCGAGCGACATCCGGCCCGCGGCCCCCGCGGTCGAGCAATGATCCGCTGGTCGGCGGCGTACGCCACCGCCGATCGGCATACCTCGTGGACCACCTCCTGGGACTGGTTGCGAGGCTCCGGGCGGTCGGGTAGCGTTGTGGCGACCGCGGCGAACTCGTGGTCGCAGCGCTTAACCATCTGGAGGAGGTCCCGCGTGAGTGCCCGCCAGTCAGGTCCTGTGAAGCCCGCCCAGGCGCGGGGGCGCGAGGCCAGGCTCAAGACCGATTTCGCTTACCTGTATCCCGGCCTCGAATCCACCGACTGGACGCCGGTCGAAGTCCTCATCAATCGCGTCGTCACCCTGCTCTACGGCGATCCCGCCAACGCCGGGCGCATCACCGGCGCGCGGCTGCTGCGCGAGGACCATTTCGAGTTCCGTGGTGCCTCCCCGCGGCCCGAGGGTTGGCCCGAGGGACTCACCCGCATGAGCGACGCCGCCGCGCCACCCGACCGGAGCTGACTCGCCCCTGGGCGACTCGCCCCTTGGCGACTCGCCCCTTGGCGACTCGCCCTTGGCGACTCGCCCCTTGCGGAGTCGCGGACCCGGCGCTCTGATTATCGGAACAACCGACAGCACGACCACCCCCTCGTCGTGGAGAGGGTTCCTGGCCGACGATACCCCGGTCCTGGAGCCGCGTATGCTCTCTCCCGATCCCCTGCCGCTGGCGCTCTTCCGCCCGCCGATCGTTCTCGTGGTCGAAAGCCGCACCGCGACGCGCTCCGCGACCAGCCGGCTGGTCCGCGCACTCGGGTACGAGGCGAGAACCGCGAGAGACGGTGAGCAGGCGCTGCGGTTCCTCCGCCAGTACCCCACCCTTCACCAGCTCGTGCTCGCCAACATCGTGCTACCCGACATGGACGGCGGCCAGCTCGCCGAGCGGATCGCCGCCCAGCGGTCGGGTACCCGGGTGGTCCTGGTCGCGGAGTACGCGCCGATCGGCAAGGCGGCCGCCGTGGTCGCCGCGCATCCCGACGTTCCGGTGCTGAGGAAGCCGTTCGGGTTCAGGGAGCTGCACGACGCGCTGTGCCGCTTGGTAGGTCCGCCTCGAGCGGCGCTCCCGCTCTCCGGGCGGGTGCGCCCGTCGCGGCGGCGGCAGCGCACGGCCATTCGCTAGTGAAGGTGCGGTGAACTTGTCACCCTGAGCGTAGCGAAGGGGACCATGCCTGGATGGTCCCCTTCGCTACGCTCGGGGTGACACGGTTACTCGACGATCACCCGCCCCGTCATGAAGGGATGGGGCTCGCAGTGGTAGGTGAATTCTCCCGGCGATGCGAACGTCTGGGTGAACGCGTCGCCCGGCGCCAGGAGCGGTGACTCCCACTCCCCACCATCAGCCGTGCTGGTGTGGGCGTCCTCATCGCAGTTGATCCAGGTGACCCGCTCGCCGGGTCGTAAGGTCACGTCGGCCGGAGCGAACGCGAACCGGCGGATCACCACGACCGTAGACCCAGGAATGTCCTCACCGATCGGGAAGCGGCACTCGCCCTCGAGGGGTGCGGTCGCGTCCCGCTCCGAGAAGCAGCCCGCCAGCACGCCGCCGGCCAGTCCCGCCGTCATGCCGAGCACCGCCAAAGCCCGCGAGGAGATCTTCGCCATCATCGCACCACGATCTCGCCCCGCATGAAGGGGTGGGGCGTGCAGTGGAAGCGGTACGTGCCGGGCCGGGAGAACGTGATCGCGCCCCAACTGCCCGCCTCGATCGGGCCGGAGTCGAAGCTGCCGTCTTCGGCGGTGACCGTGTGGAGCACCTGGCCGCCGTTGGTCCAGACGACCGTGGTCCCGGCCGTGACCTCGATCCGCGTGGGCCGGAACATGAAGTCCTGCACCACGGCCGTGGCCGAGTCCGGGCCACCTGCCGCAGCCGGCGGCGCCGAGTCCGTTCGAGCGGGGCGACCGCCGAAGTAGCGGGCGAGCGTCACCGGGATGGTGAACTCGAATCCGTACCGGGTCTCCCCGGTCCCGCGGGACGAGCTCTGGAGCGTCGCGTTGTTGGTGTTGGTGGCGTGCAGCGAGAGCGTGTGCGGCGTGTGAGGAATCGCGAGGCTCACGCCCGCCGCCCAGGCGACGCGCTCTCCGGTCTCACGGTCGGTCAAGGACGCGACGTCTGCGGCCAGGGCGATCCCTCTCGTCACACGCAGCGCGATCCCTCCCGCGAGTGCGACATCCGCGCCGCTCGCCTCGCCCGGATCCGCCAGGACCCGCAGGGCTCCCAGCAGACGCACCGGCCCCTGCCGCCGCGCCACCGCGAGTTCACCGTCGAGCCCTTCCGCCGCGAGGTTGTATCCCACCTGGGCCGAGGCATCCAGCGGAGCGCCCAGCTCCTGGTCGAGCGGGGCGTACCGGCCGAACAGCTCCCACTCGTTGGGATAGCGCGGGGAAAGCTCCGAATTGCTGGCGTAGTGCACGCCGAGGAGGGTGCGCGCCGGGAGCCCGGCGGCGAGGAGGAACGTGGGCGCGCTGCTCACCTTCCGCTCCGGCGCCGGGCTGATGGAGAACCGGTGGAGAAAATTGAAATGGAGCACCCCCGGCGGGCCGGTCCAGGCGCCGGCAAGATTCGGCGTCCGGTCCAGCACCGTCTGGGCGCTCGCCTCGCGGCCCGCGGCGATCGCGCACAGGATCGCGACGGGTAGCCTGATTCGGCTGAGCATGGGTGTGTAGATAAGCGGGGGTCCGGCCGCGGGTCTTGCACGGGAGTAGCGCCTTGTACCGGACTAGCGGCCTACCGCTGTTCCACTGCAAACCGGCTAGGGAGATACAAGACCGGCTTCCGGGCATCCGCTAGCGTGAGTCGGAACCGGCCGACGTCGGCCGAATTCGGCTTACGAGAGACGTATGAGAAAGGAAAGGAAGGCTGGCATGACTGGCACGAGACTTCTCATCCTGGCGATCGCGGCGATGGCGCCGCTGGCCGCCGCCTGCGACGACGATGAGGGCCCGTCGGATGACGCGACCCGATTCTCGGCACAGTTGACCGGTGGAGAGGAAGTACCGCCGGTCGCCACGACCGCCTCGGGCACGGCGACACTCGAAGTCGAGGACGACGCCATCACCTATACGATCGACAACGTGACCGATCTCCAGAATCCCGTGGTGGCCCATATCCACATCGGCGAGGTCGGCGCCAACGGTCCGGTGAGGCTCAACCTCTGCGGCACCGGGGCGCCGGTCCCCGACTGCGCGGCCGGCGCCGAGGTGCTGGTGACCGGGACCAACGGAACCACCGTCGGCACGCCGGCGATCACCTTCGACGAGCTGGTGGAGGCGATGCGATCGGGCGGGGCGTACGTCAACGTGCACACGGACGACGGCGTGGGTGCCCAGAACACGGGTCCGGGAGACATGGCGAGCGGGGAGATCAGAGGACAGATCGTGGAGGAATGAAGGTCGTGCCGGAGCGCCACCACCCCCGGCATGTCCGGTCTCAGACGAGAATGCGCAATCTCCAGTGAAAGCACACTCACTGGAGGTGAAGCCATGGCTCGCTGGACCCCGGACCCCACGTTCTACCTCACCCCGGCCGATGCGATGCGCGCGCCCGCCGAACGACTGGCCTACGTCGCGCTGCTCGGCACCGATGGCACGACCCGCGACGGCCTCGGCGTGGTGGACACCGACCCCAGCTCGCCCGCCTACGGCGAGCTGGTGGAGAAGGTAGAGTTTCCCAACGCCGGCAACGAGTTGCACCACCTCGGCTGGAACGCCTGCAGCTCTCACCTGTGCCCTTGGGCCTCCAACGCCCATGTCGAGCGCCGCTACTTGATCGTGCCGGGGACCGGTTCCTCCCGGATCCACGTCGTGGACGTCGGCGCCGACCCCCGGCGCCCCACGCTGGTAAAGGTCATCGAGCCGGAGGAGCTGAACCGCCGTACCGGCTACGTCGCCCCCCACACTGTCCACTGCGGCCCCGACGGTATCTACCTGAACGCACTCGGCTCCAGCGGTGGCGACGGCCCAGGCGGCCTGTTTACCCTCGATCACGAGACCTTCGACATTCGGGGAGCCTGGGAGCGTGAGCGCGGCCCCCAGCATCTGGCCTACGACTTCGCCTGGCATCTGGGACACGACGTGATGGTGACCAGCGAATGGGGCACGCCGAACATGGTGAAGGACGGCGTGAATCCGGAGCTGCTCCTCGGCGGGAAGTACGGCCACGCGCTGCACGTGTGGGACCTTCGCAAGCGCCGTCACCTCCAGACCATCGACCTGGGCTCGCAGCACCAGATGGTGCTCGAGCTGCGTCCCGCCCGGGATCCCCGCAAGGCGTACGGCTTCGCCGGCGTGGTGATCTCGCTGGAGGACCTCTCGTCGTCGGTCTGGACCTGGTATCTCGATCCGCAGGACCGGCAGTGGAAGGCGAAAAAGGTGCTCACGATTCCGGCGGAGCCCGCCGATCCGGCCGATCTGCCGCCGCTGCTCCAGGGCTTCAAGGCGGTGCCGCCCCTGGTGACCGACATCAACCTGTCGCTGGACGACCGGTACCTGTACGTGTCCTGCTGGGGAACCGGTGAGCTTCGGCAGTACGACGTGTCCGATCCGTTCAGCCCGGTCATGGTCGGCTCGATCCGGCTGGGCGGTATCGTGGCGCGCACCGCGCACCCGAAGGACCCTCGCCAGGCGCTCAACGGTGGTCCCCAGATGGTGGAGGTGAGCCGCGACGGGCGGCGGGTCTACGTCTCCAACGCCTTGTTCACGCCCTGGGATAGCCAGTTTTACCCCGACGGGATCCGCGGCTGGGTCGCCCGTGTGGACGCGGCGCCCGACGGCGGCATGGCGCTCGACCCGCGTTTCCTGGTGAGCACGGGGGCTCACCTGCGCCCACACCAGGTGAAGCTGGCCGGCGGCGACGCGTCGTCCGACTCCTTCTGCTTCGCGTCATGATCGAGCTGGGCCTGGATCCCGGTATGGCGCTGCTGGGTCTGGGCGCCATCCACGGGCTCAACCCTGGCATGGGCTGGCTCTTCGCCGTGGCCTTGGGACTTCAGGAGCAGCGCCGGGCCGCGCTGTGGGGAGCGCTGCCGCCGCTAGTGGCGGGGCACGCGGCCGCGATCGCGATCGCGGCGGCGGCGGCGGGGCTGCTGGGACAGGCGATCCCACTGACCGCAGTTCAGTGGACCGTTGGCGTCGCGCTGGTGGCGCTCGGCGTCTTCCGGCTCCGCCGGCACCGGCATCCGCGAGGAGGGATGCGGGTCGGGCCGCGGGACTTGGCAATCTGGTCGCTGCTCATGGCCACGGCCCACGGGGCGGGACTGATGGTGCTCCCGGTGATGTTGTCGGCGACCGAGCGATCGCAGGATGCCGTCCATGCCGGTCATGGAGGCCTGGCGCTGGCAGGCATCGCGGGCGCGAGCTTCCCGGCGTGGTCGGCGACGCTGCTCCACGGCACCGGCTACCTGCTCGCGACGATGCTCGCCGCGGTGCTGGTCTACGAGAAGCTCGGCGTGGGGGTGCTTCGGCGGGTGTGGGTGAACGTGGATCTGATCTGGGCCGGGGCGCTGATCGGGACGGGGGTGCTCACCGTACTGGTCTAGGCTAGGGGATGCAGCCCGTTGGTGGCGGACGTGGCTCGATGTTGGTGATCCGGGTCATCGCCCGCCGGCTCGGCTGAGCTTACGATGCGGGATCGAAGCTCGCGCGTCCTCAACCGGGATATCTCATGTTCCGACTGCTTGCAGCCAGCTGGCTCACCCGGCGTCTCGCCGGTCCCATAGGCAGGGCCATACCGAACCCGTTCCTTCGGGCCGCCGCGATCGCGGGGGCCGGGGTGTTGGCGAGTCGCTTCGTACAGAAGCGGACAACCAAGAGGGTATCGCAGCAGCCGAGACGGCGTCAGGGTGACACCGTGACTCGCTGAGCCTCCTCGAAAGACTGGTAAACCCATTGCCCCGCTTCGCGCTGAGAGGAGCGGGGCAATGTTCATGGAGAAGTGAGGGCGGTCCGGCGCGAACAGGAGGGTGAGCCCCCCGGGTGGAGCGGCGAGTCGTGCGGATGCCACAGTAGCACGCACCGCGGCGAGCGTCCCCGTGCCTCCCTGAGTTATCGATGCGGACCGACGGGAAGCATGCGGGCAATCTGCTGGATAAAAACCAAGGGCCCGAATGGCTTAGGCAGTACCGGACCAGGCACGTCCCGACCCTCGAGAATTCCCGAGATGAACAGTACGGGAGGCGGAGTTCTGAGAGCGGCAAGGCCGGCCGCGAGTTCCAAGCCATCCATACCGGGGAGCAGAACGTCCGTCACGACCAGTGCGAGTTGGCCGTCCAAGCTGCTGGCGATGGCAAGGGCCTGCTCCCCGTTTTCAGCCGTGAGGACCGGGAAGCCCTCAGCAGCTAGTGTCTCCGCCAATATGCCGCGAAGCATTGCGTCGTCCTCGACGAGCAACACGGCCTTCGCACTCGATTGCTCCAAACTCATTTAGCTAGCTCGTACTAAGTCAGAGACTGAAGGCACTGGCTGCGCCGTGGTTGGACGGCAAGCTAACCTAGATACATGCCGGGGCTGTGCCGCGGCTCACAGGCCTCCCCGGCCCTCGATGCTGCTGGGTAGACGGAAGGACCCGCGGCTCCGCCGGCTGGCGTCGTGTTCGGTCGCGCCCCTCGCCCTCATGCCAATCTACACTCAGCACTTGCCTCCACTCGCCAGCCCCCCAGCTCTCCCCTGCTGGCCTTCCCGACCCGGTTTCTGCATCTTATCGATCGCTATCGGACTCGGCACAACGGGGGTGGGGACATGACTACACCATCATGGCAGGTCAAGGGTCAATACTACGAAACCTGCAGTTGCGATTTTGTCTGTCCCTGCGTGCCGGGGCAGCTGGCAGTCATGCCGACCAAAGGGTTCTGCGCGGTTGCGATGGCGTTTCAGATCGAACGCGGCAGCTACGGCACGGTTTCACTCGACGGACTCGGCTTCATCGTTCTCCTATGGACGCCGGAGGAAATGGGCAAGGGGAACTGGTCGGTCGGTGTCATCGCGGACGCGCGCGCGAGCGCCGAGCAACGCGACGCGATCGCATCGATCGCGAGCGGGTCCGCAGGCGGCCCCATGGCCGCCCTGTCAGCCTTGGTCGGAAAGTTTCTGGGCGTGGAATCGGCGCCGATCCGATTCGATCGCACCGGCGCCAAATGGTCGGTCACGGCAGCGAAGCTCGTCGACATGGCCGCCGAAGGGGCCATGGGGATCGACCCCAGCATCACCGAGCCGATCTATCTGGACAACACAGGCCATCCCGCCGCGAGCCGCTTTGCGCTCGCCCACGCCTTGAAGAGCCATGTCGACGCCCTGGGGTTGAGTTGGAGTGACACAAGCGGAAAGAACCATGGCCAGTACGCTCCGTTCTCCTGGCGAAGCGCGTAGCCCATCACCGGTCCCGGCCCCTTCCCGCCGCGACCGCGGCCTCATCGCGAGCTGCATCGTTCTCATCACCGCGCTGGCCTGGGCCTACCTCGTCCACCTGAATCGTCACATGACGTCCCCCATCGAAGGCGACACGATGATGGCGGCGATGGGAATGGTGATGAATCAGCCGTGGGGCGCCGGTGACCTGCTGCTGACATTCGTGATGTGGGCGGTGATGATGGTCGGCATGATGGCCGTGCCCGCCCTGCCCGTACTGCTCCTCTTCGCCGGGATGCACGCCCAGCGGGAGGATCGCGGCGTGGTGCCGGCCGTACCGTCGTTCGGCCTCGGCTACCTCGGTGTCTGGCTGGCGTTCAGCGTCTGTGCCACCGCCGCCCAATGGGCCTTGCATGAAGGCGCGTTGCTGTCATCGACGATGGCGACATCGAGCACCCTCGTCGCCGGTATCATCCTCATCGCGGCGGGCGCGTATCAGCTGACGCCGCTCAAGAGCGGATGCCTGGCCCGCTGCCAGAGTCCGCTGGGATTTCTGATGAGCAACTGGCGCGACGGATCGAGCGGTGCGTTCCTGATGGGATTCCGACACGGCATCTTCTGCCTGGGCTGCTGCTGGGCGTTGATGGCCGTGCTCTTTGTGGTCGGCGTGATGAACCTCGCGTGGGTCGGCGTCCTGACCCTCTTCATCCTCGCCGAGAAGATCGGACCCACCGGCGCCCGCGTGTCACGTGCCGGCGGCGCGATCCTGATCGCTCTTGGAGCCGTCCTGGTGTCCGGAGTGGGGTAGTCTGGGGCGCTGACCGGGGAAACGGACTGCGTCGCCAACGTGTAGCGCATGAACGCAAAACACCTCCCCAGCGCGTTGGTCGAAGAGGTGCCTGAAGTTACCGCGCGGGCGACGAGGGACCTTAACCCCGACGTCGCGCACCTGAGCCGACTGAGCCGCCCAGCTCGCCGGCTGTGCGCTGGAACTCCTCCTGCAGCCCGATCTCATTCTCGTCTTTGACTGCAGCGCCTCATAGGTCCGTGGAAGTTCGATACCCGAAATCGCCCCGCTGCTCGCAAAGAGAATCGGGGCAATGATCTACCAAGTGGAGCGGACCGGGATCGAACCGGCGACCCCTGCTTGCAAAACCGATCCAGGCCGTCGACGGTTGTCCACCGGCGCTCATCTCCCCTCGGGAGCGCCTTTGCCTCGCCACCTGGCGTCCGCCACCGTCACCGGAACTGTTACAGAGATTACTACAAGGGCTGCCCTGCGACACGCGACCTCGCAGTACCGGTTCTCGAATTAACTCCGCAGCTCTGGGGGTACAGCGGAACACCGCTGCCATCTTCCACTCGCCAGCTTGTTTCCGGTACACCCTCAGGAACGCGCCTCAAACGGCCTTTCTCCGCACGAGGGGAGAGCAGAAGGCTTGGAAAGTCCATGCGCTCTCTGCGGCTAACACATTAACCTCTTGGGGATTATCTGACCTCGCGAGACCGACGCAGTGGCTAGTTGTATGCATCGGGACAGCGTTTGCGGTTGCCTCATCAATTCCGAGTCGTCCGGCCCACTCCACCGTTCCCTTAGTCTCCCCGGCTCGCCCGGTAAAGACGACCTATCAAAAGTCTAGTGTGGAAGGAATCTGGTGGGACATCGGCCTGTGGCCGCCGAACTGGGCCCCAGGATGGTTCGGTAGCAAGCTGTCGGGGTGGGTTCGCACTCCTGGCGCGGTGGCGGTGCTTCTCCTGTTCTCCTTGTCTCTTACTTGTTCCCAGGGGGTCCCTATTGGGATCGGTGGTCCTTTTTCGGATGCTGACTGCTCACCTCAGGCCTGTCGCAATCGTGCCCGACCCGAGCAGACAACTCGAGCAGCAGCCACCTAGTGTACCCAAGTCTCGCCCTTTGCAAAGTAATGTATGACATCGAGATAATCGTCGCTTGGCCAAATGAGCCACGCAATGCGCAAATTGTCGCAGGCCGGTACGAATTCTGCTATAGCGCTGTGTGGCGGGACACCGCTGCCATGCCCTCATCTCCCTTGCGTCCATTTGTCCGTGCATGGCAGGATTGAAGCGCGCCACCCGCGGCTCCACTGTGCAGTGCGCTTCCCGCTGCCAGCCCAGGCCCCCAGTGGGCATCCCATGGTACACACAGGGGTGCGCATTACGGCCGATCTGGCCGCCAGGGAGCTCCATGCACTCGCTGTGGCAACCCTTCTGGGGGGGGTCCGGTGAGTGTCGTGGCGTACGCCTTGATTATCGCGCTCCTCTCGTTGACTCATCGCTATCCTGCTAGTGCTGTGGAATGGCATCGGCAACGTGTTCAATAACGCTGCGTCTCCGCTGTACAATGCCCTGAGTAGCCCGTACCCCTGAGTAGGTATTCTGAGGATTACCAGACTAGGCGAACCCTGCAGGATCTCTCACGGCGGTGAATAGCACGGCATATGTGGATCGGTTGTGGGGTCGCGCTCGAGCCCACGGTCGACGCTTGAGGGCTAGAAGCTTCCCCTTCAATCCAAACGAGGCGTGCCCATGGGGGCGAAAATCTCCCTCGTGCTCATCGAGGATAACCGGCTGCTGCGCGAAGGCATCGCGGCTATGCTCAACGCGCAGCCGGATCTCGCCGTTGTGGCCACCGCAGCGGCTGGTGACGCCATTTTGCCGCTGCTGCGGGATGCCAAGCCGCAACTTGTACTTCTGGATTCGGCGTTGGCGGAGCACGACAGCTTGCGCCTCCTGGAGGCCGTCAAAACGCTGTCCCCGGACATCCGAGTGATCGTCATGGACCTCCTTCCTGTGCCGCAGGAGATCGTCGAATTCGTAGCGGCCGGATGCTCTGGCTTTATCCTGAAAGACGCTACGCTGGAGGACTTTGTCAGCGCCATTCGCTCAGTCGCTCAAGGGATACTTGTTCTCCCTCCCATCTTGGCCGGCACGATCTTCTCCCACGTCGCTCAGCACGCGGTCCGCCGTGATCGGGGGACGATCAGAGAGGCCGTGAGCATGACCAGGCGTGAAATGGAGGTGATCGCGTTAATTGGGGAAGGCCTCAGCAACAAGGAGATTGCTGAGCGGCTTCACATCGCCCTCCACACGGTGAAGAGCCACATGCACAACGTCCTGGAGAAGTTAGCCCTTCACACCCGCCTCGAGGTGGCGGCTTATGTTCACCGATCCTCGGACCTGGCTGAGTGACACCTGGTCATTCCTCCCCTTCCGGTCTGCGTGATCGAAGGGCTCCTGCGAGCTACTGCCCGCCAGGATGGCTCGGCCGGACGGGATATTCTCTTTTAGCTCCAAAGGCCGTTGGTCTCTGTCCCGTGGATCTCGTAGCTTAGCCAGTTCTACGATAGGCAGCCGCCAGTTCACGGGTGGCCCTTTCCGCCCTCTTATTTGTGAGCGAATCGATCTGGGTTTCCGTAGCCCCCTTCGAGGCGAGCAGCGAGGATCTTCTTTCGATCTGCACATGGGTCGCTGCTGGCTGGCAACGGGCAGCGAGGCGGTAGGGGACTAGAAGGGGCTCTGCCACGCCCCTTTATCAGGAGGTCGGATGGTAGAGCCGGAGGCGCGAGACCTGCCCTCAGTACCGGCGAATCGTGTTGGCAGCCATAAGCTATTGACACCAGAGCGGCCAACATCAGGCCGAAGGCTGCAGCTTTTGCGGGCCTCCTATCCGACGTGACCCTGTTGATCTAGAACGTCGTCAGAGCCCCTAACTCACCGGCGCGCTCGATTC
Organism: uncultured Gemmatimonadales bacterium; assembly: GCA_963826065.1. GTDB lineage: Bacteria > Gemmatimonadota > Gemmatimonadetes > Gemmatimonadales > GWC2-71-9 > CAVVWJ01. The sequence goes on along the minus strand of CAWGVP010000005.1, from coordinate 261,383 downwards.
CGGACATGGGACTGAAGACAAACTGCGTCCCTGACGGAGCCCCGCCCCAGAGGATGCCAAGCAAGGTGACGTTCCGGCCGTTTCCGGGCCACGAGAAGACGGGTGAGCCGCTGTCTCCGCCCCCTGAACCGGCGTTCACGAAGCTCTGGCAAAGCTGCACGATATTCGTGCCCGAGACACCGGTGTGCACGCAGGTTGCGGCGATTGTGCCGAAGGTCCATCCCGTGGTGCGCCCTATCTTGTTCGCCTGCGCCCCTTGCACCGGATTCGCCCGCTCGGCGGTGATCGTGAAGAACGGCTCCGACCCGCTGATCGTGATCGATCCCGACAGGTTTCCCCGTGATGTCGTCCGGGCAATGCGCGCCAGATTGAACGCCACCCCCGAGGCATAGGCAGCACGCGACGCGTCGCTAAAACGACATTTGCGGCCTTGCGGGCACGTCCCGCCGGTGAAGTACCGAGGATCGGCAACCTCGGTGCCGATGAAGTCGTTCGCCGTGACCTGAAAGTACTTCGTTCCTTCAGTGCCGCCCTGGGTCGTAGTGCAGTGAGAATTCGTAATGAAGGAGTTCACCCGGCTCTTTCTTGCGTTGAACCCCAACGTGCAAAGGAAACCGGGGAAATTGATCTGGAGCCCCCCTCGCACAGGGCGGATCCGCTGGCGCAGAGTGGCGGCGAAGTGGATCGGCTCCGTTTGTTCCACCATGACTGCCGCGGCCGGGATATTGAGACCGGCGAGCAGGCTCCGCACGCTGGTGGCCGTGGTAGCGCGCTCGACCCCGATGCGCACGCGGTTACTGCCTTCGTCCAGATCGACCAAGACAATACCGGGCTGACCCAGAACCAACGGAGCTGCCCGATTGAACCAGTCGTCCAGGCGTAGATACTCGAAATCACCCTTGAGGACGCGGAGCTGCGACGGGGCGAACCCCTCGCTCCGCATGAATCCGGCGAGCGCCCGCTCCGCTGTGCCTCGACCTCGCGGATCAGTCAAGTACACTGTCGGCGTACCGTTTCGGTCAAGGAAGAGCCCACCGAACCCAGGAACCACCCTGGCGACGGTGAGCAGATCGGGTGTGGGGGCCTGGGAAACTTGCTGAAGTGTGGGCCTGTCGGCCCTGTTAGTGGGACCGGTGGGATCGGAGCCATCGCGGCAGGCGCCGCTCAGGAGGGCGCTCCCAACTATCAGCAGGAGGGCGGAGTTGCTACGGGTCATATCGGTTCCCTTGCTGGTCAAACGGTGGCGGGGGAGTTGTACCGGCCTCTACGTCCGGAAGCGCCTACCCAGTGCGCCCCTACCCGACGTCTCGGCCCATCGAAGCTGTAGGGCCCTTAGCACTTCGCCGGGCGAGCGAGGCCGCCCACCAAGTCGGGGCAGGTTCTCCGGCGGGACTTATGCGCCATGAGCGCTTCATCGTGCGGCGCCCATGCTCCCTGCGAAGTGCTATCGAACGGCGGCGCAGCGCAATGCATTTGCGCGTCCGGACGCGAAGACCCCTGACCCTACCTGCGCTGACAAACGATGCCGCGCGGTCCGGCCTCGGTCCACTGGACGCAAATCCGGTCACCAAAAAAAGGAGTTCGGACTGTCGCGTCGAAGAAGACAAAGGTATTGCGCCTGAAGAACCTTCGAGAAGTCTGGCCAATAAAGACGCCGTTCCTGAAGACCCGCGCTCTGGTGAACCCGGTGGCTCGCATGAACCCATGGCCGTGAAGTCCGTTGAGTTGTCCAGAGTGCGGATGAAGTCGGATACAGGTCTGGAAGGCATTGCAGACGAGTCGGTGCTGTGGGAAAATGCGGCCCGTGCCGTCGAGCGGCCCTACGATATCGAAAACGTCCGGCGTGCGATTGACGGCTTTAGCCGAACTCAGGTCATCGTTGGATGGCGCGGGTGGCGCGGCCGGATCGGAACAAGCTCCCAATATGGCCACTGCTGAGATTGCGCAAAATCTGCCGAAGCGGGACATGGTGCCTCCTGGACACAAGATGGAGCGGGGCTACGTGAGATATGCTTGGCGAGTCCCCGAGAAAGCGAAGCGCCGCGATACGACGGCGGGCGGCCCAAAACAATTAACCGGGGGGCGGGACGAGCGGCAGCGCGCTGCGGCCCGGTCAGTCGGGATGGACAGCGACCTCAATTCGAAGTTCGATGAGGAATCAGGGGTAACTGACGCTGCAGCTGACGTGGGACCTTGGGAGGTGGTTATTTACCGCCCACGCCAACACTACAAGATGGTGTTGGAAAGGGCTATCGGCTGTCGGAGTGAAGAAGGGACTAGGCCGGCCGGTCCAGCCATCCCAGCGGCCATCGCTCGCAGGAGCTAATCCTTTCGATCGTAATCGAACTTTCCGTCGAGCCATGCTCCCCTCCCAGCTAAGCCATCAGCCCAGCTGGGAAGGTGCACGTGCATCTCCGCCGCCTCCGTGAGAGTCCTCACCGCGATGGAGTGGTTTGAGCAGGGGAAGCCGTCCCTGCTCGGCAGGAGCTTACGCACGGCACTCGCCAAGTCGTCGGACGAGTCGAGCCAGTTGCCGGGGCGTATCCAGAGGTCAGCGAGAAGGGTTGGTTACGATGAACGTCACGATCGAGAAGTTTGGCGAATTGCCCAGAGGCCCCCGCTGCACACAACGTGAGGTGGGGGAGCCTTCCTCGATGGAGCGGACCGGGATCGAACCGGCGACCCCCTGCTTGCAAAGCAGGTGCTCTCCCAGCTGAGCTACCGCCCCGAAGACCTTGCGAGAACGGAAGTTATTCGAATCGCGAGCCCCGGCCAAGCCAGGCTCGCATCATCACAGATCGTACAGCGCCCCATACCGCACCCGCAGCGCCTCCACCAGCGGTCGATGATCCGGCGGCGACCCCGTCACCACCTCGATCAGCCGCGCCGAAGGATACCGGCTCCCCTGCCGGTAGATCCGCGCCCCCAGCCACCGGACCAGCTCGTCGAACTCGCCCCGCGCGAAGCTTTCCTCGAGATCCCCGACCTCCTCTCGGGCCCGAGCGAAGAGCTGCGCCCCGAACACGTCGCCCAGCGTGTACGTCGGAAAGTACCCGATGAGCCCCTCCGCCCAGTGCCCATCCTGGAGACACCCCTCGGCGTCGTTCGCCGGTGTCACGTTGAGGTAGTGGCGGTAGGTATCGTTCCACGCGCCGGGCAGCTCGGACGCGGCCAGGTCGCCCGACATCAGCGCCCGCTCCAGCTCGAACCGGATCATGACGTGGACGTTGTAGGTGACCTCGTCGGCGTTGACCCGGATGAGCGATGGCGTCACCCGGTTCAGCGCGAAGTGGAACTCGTCCAGGTCCACGTCGCCCAGCGCCTCCGGAAACCGCTCGCGCGCCTGCGGAAGGAAGTGCCGCCAGAACCCCAGGCTCCGCCCCACGCGGTTCTCCCAGAGCCGCGCCTGCGATTCGTCCATCCCCACCGATGCGGCCTCCCCGATGGGCGTGCCGTAGAACCGGGCGTCGAGCCCCTGTTCGTACAGCCCATGGCCGACCTCGTGCAGCACGGTCAATGCCCCGCCCACGAAGTCCCGCAGGCCGAACCGCAGCCCGATCCGGCAGTCGCCCGGACCCAGACTGGTGCAGCACGGGTGCACGCCGAGATCGAGCCGCCCGCGGCTGAAATCGAATCCCACGGCCCCGGCCACATGCTCCGCGAACCTGCGCTGGCCCTCCAGCGGCACCGGGCGGCGGAGCACGCCGAATGCCGGCCGCGGGCCGGCGTCGGCGATCCGCGCGGCGAGCGGCACGAGCTCACGCCGCAGCGCGTCGTACAATCGCCCGACGATCTCGCTGGTGATCCCCGGCTCGTACTCGTCGATCAGCGCGTCGTACGGCTCCCGCTGGTAGCCCACGCACTGGGCCTCGGCCCGCTTGAGCGCCACGATCTTCTCGAGGTGCGAACGATACGGCGCGAAGTCCGACGCCGCGCGCGCTGCCGCCCAGGCGTGCTGCGCCCGCGCAGTGGTTCGGGCCAGGTCCTCGACCAGCTTGCGCGGCAGCCGGACGAATCGATCGTAGTCCCGCCGCAGCTCCCGGACGTTGACCGCCTGCGGCGAGTCGGGATCGGCGAGGAACGACGACCCCTCCAGCTCGCCCAGCAGCTCACCGAGCCGGGGATCGGTGCCTCGCTCGTGGAGCAGACCGGCCACCAGCGCGAGCTGCTCGCTCCGGCCTTCGACCGCGCCGGCGGGCATCTGGATCTCCTCGTCCCACTCCAGAAGGGCCTCGACCGAGGCGAGCATCGCCTCCTCGCGAACCCGCTGGATCAGCTCCTCGTAGGCCTGCTCGGCGCGCACGCTCAGCCCGTTCCCTGCTCGGGCGTCACCGACGCCCAGTCCCGCGGCTCCAGCATCGCGAGCAACCGGGCCTCGAACGATCCCGGCTCGTAGCTCGGGGCGTACTCCCAGGACGCCAGGGGCGGCAGGCTCATCAGCACGCTCTCGATCCTGGCGTTGGTCTGGAGCCCGAAGACCGTGCCGCGGTCGTGCACCAGGTTGAACTCGACATACCGGCCCCGGCGAGCGAGCTGAAAGCGGCGCTCGCGTTCCCCATAAGGCTCGTTCCTCCGCCGGTCGACGATCGGGCCATACGCGCTCGGCAGCGCCCGCCCCACGTCGCCCAGGAAATCGAGCATCCGGGCACCGTCGAGACCGCTGTCCCCCGGCCGCAGGTGGTCGAAGAAGATCCCGCCGACCCCGCGCCGTTCCTCGCCCCGGTGCAGGTTCACGAAATAGTTGTCACACCAGACCTTGAATCGGGAATAGAAGGAGGGATGGTGCCGGTCGGCGATCGCCTTGAGCGTGCGGTGGAAGTGGACCGCGTCCTCGGCGTAGGGGTAGGTCGGAGTCAGGTCGGTGCCGCCGCCGAACCAGGCGTCGAGCACTGTGCCGTCCCGGGCGGCGATCTCGAAGAAGCGGACGTTGAGATGGACGGTCGGCACCATGGGACTGATGGGGTGCGCGACGATGCTCAGCCCGGTGACGAAGAATGCCGTCTCGTCGTCGATCCCGGAGCGCGCCCCGAGCCGCTGCGCCATCTGCGGCGGCATGACACCTTCCACCATCGAGCGGTTCACCCCGCATTTCTCGAAGACCTCGCCCCCGGCCAGGATTCGTGTCACTCCGCCGCCACCACCCGGCCGCTGCCAGACGTCTTCCCGGAACGAGCCGGCGCCATCCACCGCCGTGAAGAAGCGGGTGGCGTCGTCGTGCAGCGCCTCAATGGTCGAGGCGATGGCCTCCCGCCCCCACCCCGTCATCGTGGCCGCCATTCCTTCACTGCCGCCACGAACGCTGCGGCGTGCGCCACCGGCACGTCGGGCAGAATGCCGTGCCCCAGGTTCGCCACGTGCCCCTTTCCGCCGAACGCATCGAGCATCAGGTGGGTCCGATCCCTGATCAGCGTCGGCTCCGCGTAGAGCCAGGTGGGATCGAGATTGCCCTGGAGCGCCACCGGATGATTCGCCAGCCGCCGGCGAGCGTCGGCGGCATCGGTTTGCCAGTCCACGCCGATCACGTCGGCTTTCGTCGCATTGGCGATCTCCTCGAGCGCCCAGCCGGCTCCCGGTGCAAAGGCGATGACCGGCGCGCCCGCCGCCTTCGCGAGGCGCACCGCCTCGACCAGGTAGGGCAAGGCGAACTCCCGGAAATCACGGGGACCCAGCGCCGCGGCCCACGAGTCGAACAACTGCACGGCCTGGGCGCCGGCCGATACCTGGGCCGCGAGAAATCCGCCCACGATGCCCGCGAGCCGCTCCAGCAGCGCGTGCGCGCTCTTCGGCTGCTCCACCAGAAAGCGCTTCGCCTTGGTGAACGTCCTGGTGCCCGACCCCTCCACCATGTAGCTCATCAGCGTCCATGGGGCGCCGGCGAAACCGATGAGCGGAACCCGTCCACCGAGGCTGGGGCGCGCGAGCCGCAGGGCATCGAGCACGTAGCCGAGATCCCGGCCGACGTCCACCTCGCGGAGCCGGCGGAGGTCGCCGGGGGACGCCACGGGATCGTGAAACCGGGGCCCGGTTCCCTCCTCTACCGTGAGTGTCATGCCCATCGCCTGGGGCACGACGAGGATGTCGCTGAAGATGATGGCGGCGTCCACGCCGAGCAGGTCCACCGGTTGGAGCGTGACCTGGACCGCCAGCTCCGGCGTGCGCACCATGGTGAGGAAATCGGCCCGGGCGCGCACCGCCCGGTACTCGGGGAGATAGCGGCCGGCCTGGCGCATCATCCAGACGGGTGGGCGCTCCACCGGCTCCCGCCGGCACGCGCGGAGAAAGAGATCGCTCACGGGCGCGTCAGCCCGTCGCCACGAGTGATCGCACGCCCGCCACCAGCGCCTCGATGTCGGGCCGCGCGGCGACCGCCGCCGGCACCCAACCCGACGCTCGCGCCGCCGCCGCGGTGGTGGGCCCCACCGCGAGCATCCGAGGCCGCTCGCCGACCAGCGAGGCGCGAGCCAGCAGATCGGCCACACTCGGGCTCGCGACCACCAGAATCGCCGCGCGATCGGCCGCCGCCCGGGCAGCCGCCTCGTCCGCCAGCACCGAGCGGTAGCAGACCACCTCGTCTACTTCGAGGCCCTCGTGCCGGAGCCTGGTAGGGAGCTCGTCGCGGCGCAGCTCGCCGCAAGGAAATAGCACCGGACCCTCCACACTCGCCTCGAGCATCGCCGCGGCCAGGGCCGCGGCGGCGCCGATTCGCCCGGTCTCCTCCTCCGGAGCCGCGCGCGTCGTCACGGCCAGAGGAGCGAGTGCCGCCGCGGTGCCGGGCCCGCCGGCCCAGATCGCTGGCAATGCGTCTTGCCCCCGTTTCGAGCCCGACTCGAGCTGGCGACAGCGCCCGACAAATGCCGTCGCCGCCCTCGGCGAGGTGAACGCCAGCGCGTCGTAGCGGGCCAGTCGGCGCAGCGCCCGATCCACCGGGCTCCAGTCCACCGGGGGTGCGAAGCTGAGAAGGGGCCGTTCCTCGACCGGAACCGCCAGCTCCCGCAGCCGGTTGGCCAATCCGGGGAAAGAATCGGCAGAGAGCGTCAACACCACCGGTCCCGACATCACGGCTCGGGCACGGCCGGCACGGCCCCGGTGCGCACTTCGGCCAGGATGACCGCCGCGCCCTCCCCCAGCAGCCGTTGCGCGAGCGAGGACCCGAGTCGCTCCGCTGCTTCCGCCGTGCGTACGATGCCCTCCTCCCGTCCTTCGATCATCCGGTCGCCGCCGAGCGAGATCACCCTGCCGTGCAGACGCAGGAATCCTGTCGAATCAACCGACGCGTACGCCGCCACGGGCACTTGGCACCCCCCCTCCAGCCGTCGGAGAAACCCCCGCTCGGCACTCACCGCCACCGCCGATGGCTCGTGGTGGACCGCGGCCCTGACCGCGGCGATCGTCGCGGCGGCATCGGCGCGCGCGGTAACGGCGAGCGCACCCTGCCCGGGCGCCGGCAGCATCACCGGGGGTGCCAGCCGCTCGCCGATCCGGTCGCCGCGTTGCAATCGAAGGAGGCCGGCCGTCGCGAGCAGGATGGCGTGCCAGGCGGGATTTGCCTCCAGCTTGGCGAGCCGGGTGTCCACGTTGCCGCGGATGTCCTGCACGCCCAGGTCGGGCCGCGCGTGGAGGAGCTGCGCCCTCCGCCGGAGGCTGCTGGTGGCGACGACCGCCCCTTCCGGCACCTCGCGCCACCGGAGCGGGCCCCGTCCCACCAATGCGTCGCTTGCATCCTCCCGCTCTCCGATCGCGGCGATGGCGATGCCCGCCGGCAGCTCGGTCGGCAGATCCTTGAGCGAGTGGACCGCGATGTCGATCCGGCCCGCGAGCATGGCTTCGTCGATCTGCCTCGTGAACAGCGCGGCCGAGCCGATCCTGGAAAGCGGAACGTCCTGCACCAGGTCGCCGGTGGTGCGGATCTCGATCCGCTCGGTGGCGTGTCCCGCCGCGGTGAGGAGCTGCCGGATCCGCTCGGTCTGCCACAGTGCCAGTGCGCTGCCCCGGGTACCGACACGGAACGGCGCCGGCGTGCTCACTGTCCGCCCGTCCGCTCGCCGGTTCCGATCTGGGCCGCGACCCGCTGTGCGGCCTGGTCCGCCGCCGCGATGACCTCGCCCAGCGCGACGCCCTCGCGGTACGATCCGGTCAGCGCGAGTCCCGGATTCCGGCGCTCGGCGTCGTCCATGATCTCCTTGAACCGGCCGTAGCTCAGGGTGTACTGCGGAATCGCCTTGGGCCAGAGATGAAACGCGCGGAACGTCGGCTCACCCCGAACGCCGAGCAGCAGGCGAAAGTCGTCCAGCACCCTCGCGGTCAGGGTGTTGAGATCGGCGTTGGCGAGGTCGGGATGGCGCACCCCGCCTACGAAGGCGGTGAGCAGCTCGTGCCGGGGCGGAGCCCGATCGGGAAAGACCGTGGACGAGAAAATGACGCCGAGCACGTTGCGCCGCTCGACATCGGGCACCAGCAGGCCGAACCCGTCGAGCTTGTGGGCGATGTCTTCCCGCCGAAAGCCGAGGGCCAGTACCGCGACCGGCGGATGGGAGATGCTGGTGAGTGTCTTGAGCCGGTCGCCACCCTCGACCGCGAGCTCGATCTCGTCGGCGCGGTGGGCCGGCGCGGCGTAGACGACGCCGTCGTACAGCTCGGACGTCTGGTACGCGGCGCTCACCGTCCAACCCATCGGTCCCCGGCGCACCTGGGTGACCGGTGCCTTGAAGCGTATCTCCGAGCGCAGCTCGCGTACCAGCGCGTCGGGGATCTCCTGCAGGCCACCGGCGAAGGAGACGAGTCCGGGCGCGGCCGGCGCTCCCGGCTGCGCCCGTCCCGCCCGCATCATCTGCCCCAGCGCCTTCATCACGGAACCGTGAGTGTGCTCCAGATCGTGCAGCCGGGGAAGCGCATGGCGGGCCGAGAGCTGCTCGGGATCCCCCGCGAAGATGCCGCCGACGAACGGGTTGGCGACGTAGTCCAGCACCTCCTGGTTGAAGCGCCGGCGCACGAAAGTGGCGACGCTCTCCTCCATCGGGGAGTCGCCCGGCTCCACCATCGGCTCGCCGAAGATGGCGAGTTTGGCGCCGTTGGACAGCAGACGGGTGGTGAGGAGCTGAGAGGGGGACGTGGGCAGCGCCACCAGCCGGGACTTCCGGACTATGTAGCGCTTGCGGGCCTGGGGCCGGGCTTCGACGCGGGTGGCGTCGAGGCCGAGCTGGGTGAGCACCTCGGCGGCGGCTCCGCCCCCGACCGTCAGGGAGTTGGGCCCGAGCTCCGCCAGGTAGCCTTCGCGCCGCTCGGTCAGGATGACGCCGCCGGCACGCTCGGACGCCTCGTACACCACGACCCGGACGCCAAGGCGCTTGAGGCGGTATGCCGCGGTCAGGCCCGCGACCCCCGCGCCGACGACCGCTACCGCCGCCATGTGGAGGTCAACGCCGACTCGACTGCCGCCAGCTCGCGCTCGCCGTGGATGGCGGAAGTGAACCCCGCCTCGAAGGCGGAGGGAGGGAGATACACCCCGCCGTCGAGCATGGAGTGGAAGAACGCGTTGTATCCGGCGCGATCGGTGCGCCGCGCGGCGGCGAAGTCGCGCACCGGCTCAGCGGTGAAGAACGGGGTGAACATGGTGCCGACCCGCTGCACCGTCACCGGAACGTTCGCCTCGCGCGCGCGCCGCTCGATCGCGTGCGACACGTCGCGGGCAAAGGCTTCCGCCCGCTCCCAGGTGCCCGGACGCGCCAGTTGGTCGAGTGTCGCCAGACCCGCGGCCATCGCCAGGGGGTTCCCGGAAAGCGTGCCGGCCTGGTATACCGGGCCGGCGGGAGCGATGCGCTCCATGAGATCCCGCCGGCCGCCGTACGCCGCCGCGGGCAGCCCGCCGCCCACCACCTTGCCGAGACACGTGAGGTCGGGCTCGATGCCGTACAGCACCTGGGCCCCCCGGGGATGCACCCGCCAGCCGGTCATGACCTCGTCGAAGATCAGCAGGGAGCCGTATCGCCGGGTGAGCGCCCGAAGCCCGTGGAGAAAGCCCGAGACCGGCGGCACCACACCCATGTTGCCCGGCACCGGCTCCACCAGGACGGCGGCGATTTTCTCCCCCCGGGCATGGAACAGCTCTTCCACCGCCGCGAGATCATTGAAGGATGCGACCAGCGTGTCGCCGACGGCCGCCGCCGTGACGCCGGGTGAATCGGGAAGACCGAGCGTCGCCACGCCCGATCCGGCGGCCGCGAGCAGGTGATCGGCGTGACCGTGATAGCAACCGTCGAACTTGAGCAGGAGGTCCCGGCCGGTGACGGCACGCGCGAGCCGCACCGCGCTCATCGTCGCCTCGGTGCCGGAGCTCACGAAACGCACCATCTCCATCGCGGGGAAGGTGGCGACCACCCGCTCGGCCAGGCGCAGCTCCAGCTCGGTCGGGGCGCCGAAAGTGGTGCCCCGGCCTGCGGCGCCGACGATCGCCTCGAGCACGTCCGGGTGGGCGTGCCCCAGGATCAGCGGCCCCCAGGAGAGCACCAGATCGACGTAGCGATGGCCGTCCGCGTCAACCAGCCACGCGCCTTCCCCCCTGGCGATGAAGCGTGGGGTGCCGCCGACGCCGCGGAAGGCGCGTACCGGACTGTTGACCCCGCCCGGGATGACGCGCTGGGACGCCGCGAACAGGCGCTCGGATGCGGTGGTGAGCCGGACGACCTTCAGATCCGTCAACGCTTCGACTCCTCCGCCAGCCACGCCGCGGCCTCCTTGGCGTGATAGGTGATGATGGCGTCGGCGCCGGCGCGCCGCATGCCGGTGAGCGCCTCGAGCACCAGCCGCCGTTCGTCCACCCACCCGAGTCTCGCGGCGGCCTTCACCATCGAGTACTCCCCGCTGACGTTGTAGGCCAGGAGGGGAAGATGGGTTCGCTCCCGCACCGCCCGCACCACGTCGAGGTAGGCGAGCGCGGGCTTCACCATCAGCATGTCGGCGCCTTCGGCCTCGTCCAGCGCGGCCTCCAGCAGCCCCTCGCGGAGGTTGGCCGGGTCCATCTGGTACTGCCGCCGGTCGCCGAAGGCGGGGGCGCTGTCCGCGGCTTCGCGGAACGGGCCGTAGAATCCGCTGGCGTATTTCACGGCGTAACTCAGGATGGCGCGGTCGTCGTGCCCCGCGCCGTCGAGTGCCGAGCGAATGGCGGCGACCATCCCGTCCATCATCCCGCTCGGCGCCACGATGTCGGCACCGGCGCCGGCGTGGCTCACCGCGACGCGGCCGAGGATCTCGAGCGTGGCGTCGTTGTCCACGGTCTCGCCCCGCAGCACGCCGCAGTGGCCGTGACTGGTGTACTCGCAGCAACAGACGTCGGTCACCAGCAGGAGGTCGGGATGGCGCTCCCGCAACCGGCGGAGCGCGCGCTGCACGATGCCGTCCTCCGCGAAGTTCTCGGCGCCGACGTCGTCCTTGGCCGCGGGGAGGCCGAAGAGGAGGACGGCAGGAATGCCGAGGGCCTCGATCCGGTCCGTCTCGCGGTCGAGCGATTCGTCCACCGACAGGTGGCGGACCCCGGGCATCGAGTCGATTTCGCGCTCGACCCGCCGGCCGTGAACCACGAAGAGGGGCTGGATGAGATCGCCAGGGGCAAGCTCATGCTCGCGCACCAACCGCCGCAGGGCCTCGGTGCGGCGGCGGCGGCGAGGACGTCGAATCGGGGTGGGAGTCACGAGGGTAAGACTAGGGAGCGCGGGCACCCATTGCAACCGCATGAAACGTCGCCCGCGGGAACCCGGCATGGCGGTTGCCGCCTTTATTAGGAGACGGCCCGCGTGACGCGGGTCTCGCGGGCGGCGGGGGCCCGCTTACCATGCGGGGAACCCGTCGAAGGCCCGTGCCTCCAACGACGATCCCAAGCCCGCCGAACCACTTAAGGCCTTTCCCCCCGGCGTTCTACCCGTGGCCGGGGTCACGGCACGATGCGATTGCGTATCACCGCCCCGACCTCCGGGCTGTCGCATCTTTCGCACAACCGGGCGTTCCGCCATCCCCTGACGGAGACAGCGCAGACGCCCGACAGCTGGACGAGGGACCCGCACATGGCCCGTGCTCTTACCGTACCTGCCGGCATCGCCACCATCGGCCTGCTCGCGGCCTCCTGCGGAGGGTCCATTCCGCCCCGGCCGGAGCCCGCACCCATAGCCCCTTCCATCGCCATCGTCGGAGCCACCCTGTGGGACGGCACCGGCCGGGCCCCCGTGCCCAATGCGGTGACACTGGTGCAGCGCGACCGGATCCTCTGCGCCGGCGCCGCCGGCGAGTGCGTCATTCCGCCGGGATCTCGGGTGATCGATGCCAAGGGTCAGTACTTGATCCCCGGCCTGATCGACAGCCACGTACATCTTCTCTTCCTCATGCGGGGCAGCGCCGGCGAACAGTTGGGTCTCGATCTCCGCGACCTGTTGGCGCAGGGCATCACCACCGTGCGCGACATGGGCACCGATCCGGCGGGGCTGCTCTCGCGCGTGCAGTCGCTCCAGGCGGCGCCGCGGGTGCACGCCATGCAGCTGGTGGCGGGCCGCCGCTTCTTCTTCAACGGGTTCCACGGCGTACGCACGGCACGCGGCACCATCTACCGCCAGCCGCCGGCCATCGCGATGCAGCAACTTGGCTGGACGCCGATCCAGTTCGATCCCGACGGCGACGCCGAGGCACTGGTAGCGGAGGCGCGGCAGACCGGGGCGATGGGCCTCAAGCTGTATGCGCACCTCGACTCCGGCTCGGTCCGCCGGCTCACCGAGGCCGCGCACCGCGCCGGCATGCCGGTGTGGGGGCACGCGTGGGTCCAGCCGGCCAGCGTGATGGAACAGGTGATGGCGGGACAGAACGGCGTCGTGCACGCGGCGGGGCTGGCCGGCGAGCTGTTCACCGTCGAGGAGCGCGACACACTGGTGCGCGACGGCGATCTCCAGTCCGCCACGGCCTCGGTGGCCACGGTGGGTGCCGCCCTCGATCCCCGGGTCCTCGCGACCCTCGACTCCATGGCCCGGCGAGGCACCATCTTCGAGCCCACGCTCGATGCGGTCCGCCACAGCGTGGCCTCGTACGACGCCAAGCTCCGGCACATCCCCTCCCTCCAGGAGGAGTACGTGCGGTCGGCGTCGCGGTTCGGCATGGAGGTCACCCGCCAGGCGGTCAAACGGGGCGTGCGCATCAGCGCGGGCAGCGACCACGTCTCGTACGGGTCGGTGGCCGAGCGCGCCACTTTGTTCGGTGAGCTCGGACTGCTGGTGGACTCGATCGGACTCTCGCCCACCGCGGCGCTCCTCGCCGCTACTCGCGACGCGGCGCGCGCCATCGGCGGTCAGCCCGGACAGCAGATCGGCACCATCCAGAAGGGTCGATACGCCGACCTGGTGCTGCTCGCCAAGAACCCCTTGGAGGACGTGGCCAATCTGGAGACGGTGGAGCTGGTCATGATCGGTGGGAAGGTGTGGCGGCCGGGTCAGCTACGGTCGGGGATCGCGATGCGATAGGGATGCGGTACAAGAATTGTCACCCTGAGCGCAGCGAAGGGGGCCATATCGAGCATGGCCCCCTTCGCTACGCTCAGGGTGACACGCGCCCCGCTCCCACCTCGATCGGCAGCTCCGCCCGCTCCGCCCATTCCGTCCACGAGCCCACGTATACCCGCACCCGCGGATACCCCAGCAGGTTCCGCAGCGCGAAGTGCACGTGGCTCGCCTCGGTGGCACTGTTGCAGTAGGCGATGATGTCCTTGTCGGACGTGATGCCCTGCGCCTCGTAGGCGGTCCGCAGCGCCGCGGTGTCTTTCCAGACGTACCCGAATCCCTCGCGGGTCAGATCGTCCTGCCAGTAGTGGCTGATCGCACCGGGAATGTGGCCCTTCCGCATCTGGGCGCCTGCCTCGCCGGCGTACTGCTCGGGCGGCCGCGCGTCCACCAGGACAGCGCCGTCGCGCAACGCGGCCTGAACCTCCGCCCGCGACGCCTGCTCCGGCTGAAAGTGCGCCGATGGGAACTCGGTCTCCGCCAACCGGGGGTACTCCGGGACGACCGGACGGAGCTCCAGCTGCCACTTGAAGAATCCCCCATCGAGGAGGAACACCTTCGGATGGCCGAACCCTGCCAGGAGCCACGCGAGGAACGTCGCGTCGATGTTGTGGGTCTCGCCGGCGCTGTAGATCACGACCGGCCGGTCGAACGGGAGACCGAGACGGGAGAACAGCGCCGCGTACGCGGACCCATCCAGCAGCTGGGTCGGGATACCCCCGCGGCTGGCGCGCAGGGTCTCGGTGTTGAGGTACACCGCACCGGGGAGGTGGCCGCGAAGGTAGGTGAAGACGTCCGTCCGCATGTCCACCACGGCCACGGGGCCCCGTGCCTGCCAGGCGGCGAGCGAGTCGGTCGATATGATCCCAGGCCTGGCGGCCTCCGCCGATGCGGGCGCGACCCCCGCGGCCCCCGAGCGACCGCACGCCGCGGCGAACGCGACGAGCATCACAACCGTGGCGAGCCGGCGGATCACGGCGTTTCCAGCCCCATGTACTTTCGCTCCTCCTCGACGTAGACCCGGACGGCGTTCCTGCGCCGCCGCGAGTTGAGCGACACGGGGCGGATCGAGTCCGCCGGCGGCAGACCGGCCATCGCCCGGCGCATTGGAACGCCCTTCTCGACCGCCGTCCGCATCTCGTGCTGCAGTCGGGTGAGATAGTCCCGGGTTCGCCGCACCAGGTGGACCGGACGCGCGGGGATGGCGCCATGGCCCGGCACGACCAATCGGGGGCGCAGCGCGCTCACCGTGTCGAGCGCCCCGAGCAGCACGCCCGAGTTCCCGTCGACGATCATGCTCACCCCATCCTCTACCAGAACGTCCCCGGCGAAGAGCACACCCTCCTCCGGAAGCCAGACGATCAGGTCGCCCGGCGAATGGCCGGCACCGGGGTGCGTGACCACGATGGTCTTGCCGCCGAGGCGAAGCGTGTCGGACGACGTCACCGGCCGGTCGGGCGTGTCGGCGAACTCGAAGCCGCGCATGGCATCGAGCCCAACCACGCGTACCCAGTCCGCGATCAGCGCGTCTTCGCCGCCTTCCGAGGCGAGGGCGCGCTTGTCGGGGTGGGCGATCACCTTCGCGCCCGCATTCCGCAGCACGACCGCGCCGAAGTGATGGTCGGGATGATGATGGGTGAGCACCAGCCACACGATGGGGCGGTCGGTGACCCGGCGGATGGTGCGGAGCAACTGCTCGCCCTGGCGGGGACTGGCCAGCGCGTCGATCACCACGACACCATCGGCCGTGACCACGAAGCCCGCGTTGGGCCTCCCCTCGACGCCCTGCCCGGTATCGCCCAGCACGGCGTAGACGCCGGGGGCAAGCTTCCGGTACGGGAGGGTCCCGCCGGAATCGACCGATCCGCATGCGAAGGGAGCTGCGACCAGCGCGAGTGCGGCGAGGATCAGGCGGAAGCGAACCGGATGTCGGCCGACTGCTTGTAGACCCCGCCCTTGTTGTCGGTCCACACCATCGCCAGGGGCGCTTCGCGGTCGGCCTTGAGCGTGAAGCTGACGATGGGGTCGCGGCTGATGCCCGACGTCCAGGTGAACCGGGCGATCTCCCGGTCGCCGTAGGTGACCACGACGTCCTTGATGAAGTACGCGGGGATCGGCTGGCCGTCTGCGTTGCGGAAGAACCCCGTATCCATGGGATGGGAGATGATCGCGTTCACCACGATCACCTCGCCGGGCGTCACGCGCTCGGGCACCCGGATCCGGGCTTCGCCGATCGTCGGATTCATCAGCCGCACCCGTTGAGCGTGACCTGCACGCGGGCGTATGCGGCCCACACGTCGCCGGTGTTGGTCGCCGCGATTGCGCGCACCCAGGTGGTGCGCTTCATCTTGATGCGGGTGGAGATGGACACCGACCCGATGGCGGGCGTGAGCTGGAACGCGGCAAGGTGCGCGTCGGGGTTGTGATCCACGACGAGGTGCACCGCCTTGATGAAGTGGTCGGCGGTCATCGGAAGGTCGCTTTCGATGATCACGGGGACAATCCGCCCGTCCTCGGCGACGATGGGCATGTCGAGCGTGAGGTGTCCCCGCCGGATCGGCTTCCCGCCCGAGATCTCCCGCAGGATCCGGGCGACCTCCTCGTTCGGCACCTCGGGGTCCTCGGGGCCGACAGACGCGGCCAGGAGCCGCTCGCTCTCGAGGAGGGAGCCGGAGCCGACCAGTCCCGCGGCGGCCAGGAGCGCGCTGCGGAGGAAGGAACGGCGAGACGACTCATCGGGACGGGGCATGGAGGGAAACTCTGCCCCAGGGTCACCCAAGTCAAGCAAGTTCGAGGGTGACCCCGTCAAGAAATCTTCATGCAGCCAGCAGGGGACAACCCAATGACACGGGGCCATTGGACGCCGGCCGGCGCCCGACGCCCCAAACCGAGCCTCCACAACTCTTTCGCACGTAACGAAAAGCCGAGCCGGGGTTTGCGTCATTGCGGCGCGAGGTTTGCGGCAGGGTCTGCAACTTGTGTCACCAGACCCGGATCACTACTTTAAGGTCTTCCAACGCAAATCCATGTGGGGGCACCAATTACCTCCTCTCTGCTCCGAGGAACCGTGGATACTCAAGAGCTTCAACAGGTCGCGCTCTTCGAAAAGTGCCGGACGTTCACCAAGGCCCGCGAGATCCAGGCGGCCGGCCTCTATCCCTATTTCAATCCGATCTCGGAGTCGGAAGACACCGTCGTCGTCATCGACGGCCACAAGCGGATCATGCTGGGGTCCAACAACTACCTGGGCCTCACCCATCACCCCAAGGTCCTCGAGGCCGCGTCCCGCGCCCTGCACCGCTACGGCTCCGGTTGCACCGGCAGCAGATTTCTCAACGGAACCCTCGACCTGCACGTGCAGCTCGAGGGCGCCCTGGCGGAGTTTCTGGGCAAGGAAGCCTGTCTCGTTTTCTCCACCGGCTATTCGGCGAATCTGGGTCTGATCTCCGGCCTGGTCGGCCGGGGCGAGACCGTCTACCTCGACAAGCTGGATCACGCCTCGATCGTGGACGGCGCCAAGCTCTCCTACGGCGAGACCGAGCGCTTCAATCACGGTGATCTCGCGAATCTCGAGCGGCGGATGGAGCGGAACGGCTTCGGCCGAGGCTCGATGATCGTGGTGGACGGCGTCTACTCGATGGAAGGGAACATCGCCGACGTGCCCGGTCTGGTGCGGGTGGCCCGGAAGTACGGCTCCGCCCTTGCGCTCGATGACGCACACGCCCTCGGCGTACTCGGACCCAACGGCGACGGCACCGCGGCCCACTTCGGTCTCACAGACGAGGTGGACATCATCGCCGGCACGTTCTCCAAGTCGCTGGCATCCATCGGCGGCTTCGTGGCCGCGTCCGAGAACGTGATCCACTACCTCAAGCACCACAGCCGGCCGCTCATCTTCACCGCTTCGTTGCCACCCGCCAACACCGCGGGGGTACTCGCCGCCTTGCAGGTACTGCAGAACGAGCCCGACCGGCGGGACAGGCTGTGGGCCAATACTCGCCGCCTTCAGGACGGCTTCCGCAGCCTCGGGTTCGAGATCGGCCCCACCGAGACGCCGATCGTGCCGGTGTTGATCGGGCCGCTGGAGAAGACCTTTCTGATGTGGCGCCGGCTGTTCGACGCCGGGGTTTTCACCAACCCGGTGGCCCCGCCCGCGGTGCCCGCGTCCCAGTGCCGGCTGCGCACCAGCCTCATGGCGACGCACACGTTCGACCAGGTGGACTTCGCCCTGGAGCAGTTCGCCCGCATCGGCCGGGACCTGGAGGTCATCTGAGCCCACCGCTGCGCGTCCGCGCGGCGCGGGATCGGCGGGACCTCAAGCGCTTCATCGACCTTCCTTACCGACTCCACGAGCGGGACCCGATCTGGGTCCCGCCGTTGCGTCGGGACGTCGCAGCCCTCCTCTCGCGCTCCAAGAACCCCTTCTTCGATCACGCGGAGGCCGAGTATTTCCTGGCCGAGAGGGATGGCGCCGTCGTGGGTCGCATCGCGGCCATCAGCAATCGCCTTCACAACGAGACCCACGGAGACCGGGTCGGGTTCTTCGGGTTCTTCGAATGCATCGACGACCAGGAAGTGGCCGACGCGCTCTTCGAAGCGGCGGCCGACTGGTGTCGCGCCCACGGCCATGACCTTCTCCGCGGGCCGGCCTCGTTCTCGGTGAACGACGAGTGTGGACTGCTGGTGGACGGGTTCGACTTCCCGCCCGCACTGATGATGCCGCACAACCCTCGCTACTACGTGCACCTTGTCGAGCGCGGCGGCTTCACCAAGGCGAAAGATCTCCTGGTGTATCAAGGCGGTCGGGAGGACGTCTACGTTCCCGTACCCGAGCGGCTGGCCCGCGGCACCGAGCTGATCCGGCAACGACTGGGGATCACCATCCGCCCCATCGACCTCCGCCATTTCGACGAGGAGGTCGAGCGCATCAAGGAGATCTACAACTCCGCCTGGGAGCGGAACTGGGGCTTCGTCCCGATGACCGAGCGCGAGATCGACCATCTCGCCGAGCAATTCAGGCCGGTGGTCATCCCGGATTTCGTCCCCGTGGCCGAGAAGGACGGCAGGATCATCGGGTTCGGCATCGCGCTGCCGGATCTCAACGTCGTGTTCCGAAAGAACCGCTCCGGCCGGTTGCTCCCGGTGCTCCCCCGGCTGCTCTGGGCGCTCAAGATGCGGCAGATCCACCGGGCCAGAATCCTGCTGCTCGGTGTAGTTCCCGAGTACCGTGGCAAGGCGATCGACGCCATGCTGTACCACTGGATCTGGACCCGGGCCGAAAAGCTCGGGTTTCGATGGGGCGAGGCGGGGTGGATCCTGGAGGACAACGCGGCGATGAACGCCGGTCTCGAGAAGATGACCTTCCGGGTCTACAAGACCTACCGGCTCTACGACCGAGCCATATGAAGGCGCTGGTGACAGGGGCAACGGGATTCGTGGGCAGTCATCTCGCGGAGGCATTGCGGCGCCGGGGCGCCGACGTGACGGCGCTGGTTCGGTCGCCCAGGAAGGCGGCGGCTCTCGGGCCGCTCGGCGTGCGCCTGGCACCCGGCGACCTCAACGATGCCGATTCCCTGGCCCGGGCGGTCGAGGGCCAGGATGTGGTGTTTCACGTCGCGGGCCTGGTCGCCGCGCGAGACGAAGCCGAGTTCATGCGCGGCAACCGCGACGGGACCGCGCGACTGGTCGCCGCCGCCGGCGCGGCGGGCCGTCCCAGGTTCGTCCTGGTGTCTTCGATGGCCGCCGGGGGGCCTGCGCCGCCGGGTAAGCCGCTCACCGGCACCGAGCCCCCGCGGCCGGTGACCTACTACGGCCGCAGCAAGCTGGCGGCCGAGACGTCCGTCACCTCCAGCGCCCTGCCCTGGGTCATCATGCGTCCTCCCACGGTGTATGGCCCCCGCGACCGGGAGGTGCTCAAGGTCTTCCGGATGGCGCGGCTGGGTCTGGCCCCGGTGTTCGGGGATGGCAGCCAGCAGATCTCCGCGGTGCACGGTGCCGATCTGGCGGAGGCGCTCGTCGCCGCCGGCGCCTCTGCCGCCACAATCGGGAAGACATATTACCCTTGCCACCCCGAGATCTTCACCAGCGCTGAGTTCGTGCGCGCAATCGGGACGGCCATGGGCCGCCGGGTCGTTCTCATACCGGTTCCGGCCCCGGTCGGACGGACTTTGCTCGCCGTGACCGAGGCCGCCGCGAGACTGACCGATCAGACCACGATCCTCACCCGCGACAAGGCGAACGAGTTCTTCCAGGAGGCGTGGATCGGGGACCCCGGTCCCCTCACCACGGATTCGGGCTGGCGCGCGAGGCATGATCTGGGGTCGGGGCTCGCGGACACCTACCGGTGGTATCGAGACGAGGGATGGTTGTAGCGGTGCGCGCCGGAGGCGCGAACGCCGGGACGGCGCGGTACTCGCCGCTCCGGCCGGTGGACATTCTGCTGACCGGTTATCTCATGGTGGTCTCGATCGTGGCGCTGGCGCGGGCACCGACGCAACCCGGCTGCTGGTGGCTCCTCCTCGCGCATGCGCTGTTCGGGGTCCTGCTGTACCTGGTGACCCGCCCGGGCCTCGGCCCGATCGGCCGCACCATCCGGGAGATCTATCCGCTGCTGCTGCTCGTGGGATTGTATAGCGAGCTCGACGTGCTGAACGGTCCGGCCGGTGTCGA
The DNA here is from genome assembly GCA_963826065.1 of uncultured Gemmatimonadales bacterium. Taxonomy (GTDB): domain Bacteria; phylum Gemmatimonadota; class Gemmatimonadetes; order Gemmatimonadales; family GWC2-71-9; genus CAVVWJ01. The sequence goes on along the minus strand of CAWGVP010000005.1, from coordinate 241,188 downwards.
TGTCCGGGACGCCGTAGTGCAACGGTGGGAGCTCGCGATCTTCGGAGTCCAGCTCAGCACGGAGTGGTGGCGCGCCATGCCGAGCCGGTTCTGGTCTGCGCTGCTCCATGCGGCCTACCTGTCGTACTACCTGATCGTCGTGGCGCCGGCGTTCTACTTCGTCTGGCGGCGGGACCTGCCGGCGCTCAGACATTTCATCCTGGTAGTGATGTCGACGTTCGTGGTCTGCTACCTGGTGTTCCTCTTCTTTCCCGTGGCGGGGCCGTATTATGTCTTTCCCCGTCCGGACGCGTGGTTCACCGACAATCCGTTCGCCCGGATGGTGTACGACACTCTGGCGACGGGCAGCTCGTACGGCGCCGCGTTCCCGAGCTCGCACGTGGCAGCGACCGTCGCCGCGGCGATCTCCGCGGGGAGGGGCTCGAAGGGATTGGCCTGGATTCTCGCGCTCCCGACCGTGCTGCTCACGGTGGCCGTGGTGTACTGCCAGATGCACTACGGCGTGGACGCGGTGGCTGGGCTTCTGGTTGGAGCGATCGTGGCGGCGGCAGTGGCAAGGCTGGATCCCGCAGCGGAACTGGAAACACTGTCCCCCTGAAACAATGAATCGAAGGGGACCATGGGTATCATGGTCCCCTTCGATTCACTCAGAGTGACAGCGGAACTACTGAACCGTGAGCTTCGCCTTCATGCCGAGCGCAAGGTGCGGCAGGCAGTAGTACTTGTACTCGCCGGCCGGCGCGTTGGCGAAATTGACGGTGTACACGGCGTTCGGCTCGGTGAGGAGCGAGCCCTCCAGCGGGGCCATCTGGTCGGGCATACCGGCCTTGAGCGCATCCGCGGCGCCGCCGGGAATGCTGTCGGCCCAGAAGGACACGTTGTGGGGCCCACCGCTCACGTTATGGAAGCGGACCACGTCGCCCGACTTGATCGTCAGCTGGTCGGGAACGTACTTGTAGCTGCTTCCCTCCAGAACCATGTTGACGTCGTGCGTGGTCCCGCCGCCTGCGGGGGCTGCGTCGCCGGCGGCCGGAGCCGCCTGGTCGGGAGTCGCCGTCGTCTGCTGATCTTCAGCCTTCTGTTCGCCGCCACCGCAGGCCGCGAGTACGAACGCCAGCCCAGCCAGCAAGGAAGTCACGCGCATCGCCGATCTGCCTCCAGAACTATGAATGGTCCGAGAACCCGGTGAAAACTCTACTTTGTGAACTCGTTCACAAAGATATAGCTGCCTTCCACGAAAGGAAGTGGCGCTGATTGCGCCGCAGCACCAGCCAGGATGGTTACTATTGATGCCGATGACTGTGAGCAATGCCCCAAGGGCACGTCTGGCGGTGCCGACCGCCCCGCCCTGCCGCGAGCTGGGGTCGCAGTGCCGGGCCCTGCGGGTCACGCTTCGGGTCGGCTCCCTGGAGGAAGGCGACGCCTCGCTGGATCATGAGGCCACCTGGCTGCTGGGCCATACCGAGCACATCACCTTCGGGGAGCTCTGGTCCGGCAACGGCGACCTCTACGTGGAAGCCATCCTGCACGTGCCCTGCCGCTTCCTCCAGGAGGACGGAGGGGGGGCGGAGTGTCGCCTGTACGGCTACCGGGGCGCACCTCCCCGCCGCCCGCCCAACGGCGAGCAGCCGCGCCGGCTGGGAGGGCAGCGGTTCCGCGTCGTGGACCAGAATCGGATGGTGACGAGGTCGCTGCCGGCACCCGCCCCAGTGCCCCGAGCCCTTCCGGTGTTGGCCGGCACGAACCCCTGCGCAGACGCACCCTGCCGCACCGCCGACAACCGGCGCGCCGCTGCCTGCTGCCGCGATCTCCAGGTCGAGATCATGTGTACCAAGGCGGAGCGTCGCCTCGAGGCCCTGGTGCGCACCCGAAGGTCGCCGTATCTCTGTAAGGTGGAGCGGGAAGGCGACTTCTCCCTCGACGTCGAGATGATTTCCGCGTGCGGATATCTGGAAGACGACGGGGTGGCCTGCTCGCTTCATGGCCGGGTTCGTGCCGATGGACGACCCGCCAAACCCGACCTCTGCACCGAATGGCCCCCGAAGAACCGTGGGCTGCACCCCGGATGCGTGTTCGGGCCGCGTCGCAGACGGCGACGCCCCGTGGCCGGCTGATCAAAGCCAAGTGTGCAAATAGACATAAGTTGCCCGTCCTCATGGGCGACTCGATCACCCGCAGAGGTGTCGTGAGCGACGAGCTGGAGAAGCTCTACCAGAGCACCTACACCGCCGTGGTGCGGTTCCTGTACCGAAAGGTGTGGGACGCCGAGCGCGCCGAGGACCTCGCGCAGGAGGTATTCGTGCGGGCCCTGGCGCACCGGCCCGACAAGCCGCGCGCGTGGGTGTTCGCGGTGGCCGCCAACTTGGCCCGCGATGAAGCCCGAGCGGCGGTGCGGCGGAAGCGGCATCTCACGCTGCTCAAGGGCGACCCGATCGCGCAGCCGACGATGACGCCGGCGGCCGACGACACGGTGGAGCACGACGAGCAGATGGCGTCGGTGCAGGAGGCCCTCGGCACGCTGACGGCCCGGGATCGGGAGATCCTGCTGCTGTGGGACGCAGGGCTGAGCTATCCCGAGATCGCGGCCCAGACCGGGCTCGCGGTCGGTGCGGTCGGCACCACACTGGCCCGCGCGCGCCGCCGGCTGGTGGACGCGCACGATCGACAGCAGAAACAGACGAGAGACAATGCGGCACATTCCTGAAGACGAGCTGCACGCCTATCTCGACCAGGGGCTGAGTCGGTCTCAGTGTGTCGAGATCGAGAGCCATCTGGCCGTGTGCTCGTCGTGCCGCGCGACACGCGACGGGATCGCCGCCCTGCGAGACCGGACCACCGCGCTCCTCGCCACGCTCGCTCCGCCGCGTCGTTTCCCTCCGACGTTCGACTCGCTGCGCAGCCTGGCCGATCAGCGGGTGCACACCCGCCGCCGCCGGCTACGCGCCGCGGCGTGGGCCGCCAGCCTCGTGGCCGCGCTCGGGCTCGGCTGGACCGCGAGCACTTTGGTCGGACCGGGCCGGGCCACCAGTGTGGCGACGCGTGAATTGTCGCCGGCAAGCCCCTCTCCGTCGCGTTCAATCGCCGCCGAACGGCGCCCGGTCGCTGCGGAGCCGGCCCCTTCACCCGGCCGCCCGGCGCCGGCGCCCTCCGCCATTCCCGCGGATTCGAAGTCTGTGCGAGCGGAAGCGGAAGCGGCCGCCGCCCGGGTCGCTGCGCGGCAGGCGCGCGAGGACTCGATCCGCGCGGCCAAGCTGGCCGTGCTGGACCTCGCTCCAGCGCTGGAGCTGGAGCCGCTGGACGAGGGTGACCCCGCGGCGGGCGAGCAGTTCGCGGGCATCTGGCGGACCGTCTCCTGGGACGGCGCACAGAGCGAGGCCGGAGAGAGCCTGCCGCACATCGACGGCCTGCCGGTCCTTCGAGTGCAGGTGCAGGCCAACGATCAGGGCAAACGGCCGCTCATGGTGGTGGCCCAGCAGCTCGCCTCGGGCCAGGTGATCCAGACCATCGAGGGCCCCGCGAGCGACGTCTCCCAGCTCCTCTCCCGCCGTTCGACTGCCGCAGCCGGGAACGGGCTATCGGTCACTATCTCGGACGCGGAGCCCGCGGGCGATCATGCCATGGCGATGCAGCGCGGCGACCGGATGATCGCGATCACCGGTGCCCTGCCCTCCGACAGCTTGCGGGCGATGATCCGGCGTATGAACGCGGAGATGCGAAGCAAGTGACCCGCGCGTGAAACGCGCGAAATCACCCTGAGCGAAGCGAAGGGGGCCATCCCAGCATGGCCCCCTTCGTTCGTTCAGGGTGACGCCATTCCCGGCCTACCGCGGCTTTTCCCGCCGCTCGATCAGTTCCGGTGCCACGTAATCCGCCGGACTCTCCTCGTGATCGAATTCCGCCGCGACGATCGCGTGACCCCGCTCCCGGTCGAGCGTGATCTCCGCCAGTCGGGGCGAGACCATTGGAAAGGTGCGCGCGAACAGCGCGTACGAAACGAGGTAGAAGCCCAGGTACATCAGAGTGGGCCCCGCCTCCGGGAGGCCGAACACCGGCCCGGGAAGCGCCGTGACCGAGGGCATCACCAGCAGATAGCGCTCCAGCCAGAGCGCCAGCAGACTCACCGTCGCGAAGAAGGCGAACGTGGCCCGGACCTTCTTCGGCGCCACGCCGAGCAGGCCGAAGAACGGGATGATGAACATGCCGAGGAGCACGGCGGCACCCACCGGCAGCCAGTTGCCCCATAGCCGCGCGAACACGAAGCCGGTCTCCTCCGGCATGTTGCCGTACCAGATCACCAGGAACTGGGCCCACATGAGGTAGGTCCAGAACACGGTGAAGCCGAAGGCGAGCTTGCCCAGATCGTGCCGCTGCTTGGGCGAAACGAGATCGCTGATGCCGAGGTGCGCTGCGCCGTAGATGGCGACCAGCGCCAGCAGCATATGGGCCCCGAGAAACGAGCCCATGAAGTAGAATCCGCCCAGCAGATTGCTGTACCAGTGCGGCTGGAGCGCCATGATGCCGTCGAACGCGACCAGGCTGAAGACGATGGCGTAGAGCACGACATAGAGCGGGGCCAGGCGGTAGATCCTGTCGTCCAGGGCCAGGGCCGCCGGCGGCGTACCGTCGTACCCCCGGGTCCAGCGCTCGTAGAGCGAGCGCCGCCCCGGGCCCGCGACCGCTTGAGTGGCGAGCATGTCGGGAATCAGGTCGGCCTTGATGAACTTCCAGCCGACCCAGTAGAGCAGGAGCAGGCCGATGCCCAGCCGGGCGAACATGAAGGGCCACGACAGCCACACCGCCTTCTCGTGCGCCAAGCCGTGGGCGGCGGTTTCCATGGGGCCGTAGACCGCGTGGTAGCCGACCGTGAAGGTCAGGACCAGCCCGAGCAGCGAGAGCGGCAGGAAGGCGACCGACGCCTCCGCGAAGCGGATGACCAGCCCCGACCACTTGGCGTTGGTGATCTTCTGCACCGCCGCGAACGCCACACTCCCGCCCGCCAGGCCGGTGAAGTAGAGCCAGTTTACGTGGAAGAGCTGCCACGCCCGCATTGCATCGTCGCCGCGGAGCGCACCGAGGAAGAGAATGAGGCCGAGGACTGCGAGCCCCGCGCCCACTCCGAGAAAGAGATCGTATCTGCCGGCGAGCGAGCGCTGGACCAGCCGCTGGTGAAGAGTTCCCGGGCTCATCGAGGTCTCCCCCCCGTCGACCCCGTCGCGCTGGGCCCCGGAGGAATACCGGCGGAGGCTCCCGCCGGCTCCTGCGGCGCCGGGCTGGCAGCCTGCAGCTTCCGGACGTGGCTCACGATGGCCCAACGGTCCCCGGGCCGGTACACCTTGTCGCCATAGCGCGGCATTACGCCTCGACCGTAGCGGATGATGCTGTAGAGGTAGCCGTCGCTGTAGGCTCGCGCCCGGCCGGTGAGCAACGACGGCGCGCCGATCCGGGTGGACACCGGACCCTTGGCGTCACCCGCCACTCCGTGACACACGGTGCAGAAGTTCTGGTAGAGCGTGTCGCCGGCCGCCTCGACGGCTCGCGGGATCTCCGGGACCGCGGGGCCGGCAGCCATCACGGAGTCGTTGCCCGCCGGGGCGTGCGGATTCACCAGCGCGTCCGCCGTGGTGGTCTTTCCACCGGCCCATTCGGCCAACCAATCCGGTTCTCCCCCCGAGACCGGCACGGTGCCCTCCGGCGTGTATCTCGGCACGCCGGCGGTTTCGTAGGGACGGACGTAGCGGGAGGTGATCATGTGATCGAACCACGGGATGATGTGCCAGAGCTGGTCCGGCGACGGGACCCGGTAATACCAGAAGTCACAGGCACCGACGAGCAGAAGCGCCGCCAGCCAGGTCGTCCTCAGCGAACGCCGGCCCGCATCACGCGGACTCATGCCGCACCTCCACCGCGCCCGCGTTCCGCATCATCTGCTCCACCTGCCCGGCCTGGTCCTGCGCCGCCGGCACGAAGATGCCGATCTTGTCGTCGCTGAATTGCGGGTCATAGGGCACGCCTCGCTTCCCCATCAGGATGGAGAACAGCGCCACGGCGGCCACCGTGCTGAGGGCCCCCAACAGGATGGTGAGCTCGAAGGCGATCACGACGTACGGCGGGATCGCCCCGATCGGCTTACCGCCGACCAGTGTCGGCCAGTCGTAGGACATCCAGAGGGTCATGCCGAAGCCGGCCGCGCAGCCGGTGAGGCCGCCGATCAGCGTGAACAGACGCACCGGACTCACCCGGTGCTGAAGCGCTTCCTCCAGCTCGTGGTTGGGCGCGGCGCTGTAGACGACCATGTCGCGGATCCCGCGGGCCCGAAGCGCCCGGATGGCGTCGGCCGCCGCGTCGATGTGGACGAAGGAGGCCAGGACTCCCTTGACCATCAGTGGTGCCCTCCGCGCTTCCGAGGCATCGGGATCATCTCCTTGATCTCCTGGATCGCCACGATCGGGAAGTTCTTGGCGAACAGCAGGAACCACATGCCGAACCAGCCGAACGAGCCCGCCAGGATACCCCAGTCGGCCCAGGTCGGGCTGAGCTGGTCCCAGGCCCAGGGGATGTAGTCGTTGCTGAGCGAGGAGACGATGATGACGAAGCGCTCGAACCACATTCCGATGTTGATGAAGATCGAGATGACGAACAGCGACGTCAGGTTGGTGCGGATCTTCCGGAACCACAGCAGCTGGGACACGAAGGCGTTGCAGATGATCATGGTCCAGCCGGCCCACCAATAGGAGCCGAACGCCCGCCGGTAGAAGGTGGTCTGCTCGAAGATGTTGCCGCTGTACCACGCCACGAAGTACTCCATGCCGTAGGCGTAGAACAGGATCGAGCCGGTCAGCAGGGTCAGCTTGCCCAGGTTGTCGAAGTGGTAGTCCGTGATCATGTGCTCGATGTGGAGCGACCGCCGGAGCGGGATGATCAGCGTGAGCACCATGCCGATGCCGGAGTAGATGGCGCCGGCCACGAAGTAGGGGGCGAAGATGGTGCCGTGCCAGCCGGGCACCAGACTCATCGCGAAGTCCCACGACACCACGGAGTGCACCGAGAGCACCAGCGGAGTCGCCAGCGCCGCGAGATACAGGTACGCCCGGGAATAGTGCCGCCACTGGTTGTCGGTGCCCCGCCAGCCGACCGCGACCATCTGGTAGATGCTCTTCCGCCACCCGGTCGCCTTGTCACGGATGGCCGCAACGTCGGGGATGAGGCCGAACACCAGGAACGTGGTCGAGACCGTGAGATAAGTACCGATGGCGAAGACGTCCCACAGCAGGGGCGACTTGAAGTTGGGCCACAGGAAGCGGGAATTCGGATACGGTAGAAGCCAGTAGAAGACCCACTGGCGCCCGATGTGGATGATCGGGAAGAGACCCGCCGTCATGACCGCGAACACCGTCATGGCCTCGGTGGAGCGGTAGACCGCCGTGCGCCACGGGGACCGGAAGAGGAACAGGATCGCCGAAATGAGCGTGCCGGCGTGCCCGATGCCGACCCAGAACACGAAGGTCGTGATGTACACGCTCCAGAAGATCGGCGGCTGGTATCCCGCGTGGCCCAGCCCATCCTTGATCAGGATCAGGAAGGTCACGATGCCGATCAAGAACAGTGAGACCGCGCCGAGCAGCAGGAGCACGTAGCCCCGGCTGGCGGGACTCAGCGTGCCCACGACGTCGCGGGTGACGTCGGCATGGGTCTGGGTCATCACGTGGCCGCCGTGCGTGGCGGTCTGCGGAGGTGCGGCAGTAGCCATGGACTCAGGCCTCCGCCGGGTGCAGGACCTTGGCCAGGTACGTGATCGACGGCCGCACGTTGATGTCCTCCAGCACGTGGTAGCCGCGAGGATCCTGCTGCAGCCTGGCCACCCGGCTCGCGGCATCCTCGACGTTCCCGAACACGATCGCGTCCGACGGACAGGCCTGGGCGCAGGCGGTGGTGAACTCGCCGTCCCGAATCGGCCGGTCCTCCAGCCGAGCATGGTTCTGGGTATCCCGGATACGCTGGATGCAGAAGGTGCATTTTTCCATCACACCCCGGGCCCGGACCGTCACGTCGGGATTGAGCTGCAGGTGCAGCGGCTCCGGCCACGCCACCTCGTTGTACTTGTACCAGTTGAAGTAGCGCACCTTGTAGGGGCAGTTGTTGGCGCAGTACCGGGTACCCACACAGCGGTTGTAGACCTGTCCGTTGAGCCCATCGGCCGTGTGGTAGGCCGCATAGACCGGGCAGACCGGCTCGCAGGGCGCGTTGCCGCAGTGCTGGCAGAGCATGGGGACGAACCGGGCCGAGGGCGGGCCCTCGCCCTCCGTCGGGTCTTCCCAGTAGCGCTCGATACGAAGCCAGGTCATCTCCCGCCCGCGCAGGATCTCGGACTCCCCAACGGTGGGGATGTTGTTCTCCGCGTAGCACGCGGTAACGCAGGCCGAGCAGCCGGTGCACTTGGCCAGGTCGATCGACATGCCCCACTGGGGGTGCTCGTTGGCGTAGTCCCCGTGCAGGGTGGCCCGCTTCTGGGCTTCGGACCAGCCGTGAATCGCCTCCAGCTCCCGCTCGGTATTGACCTCGTGCTCGCCGTGACCTTCCTCGAGATAGGCCTGCTTGACCGTGAGTCCCTTCTTCGCGGCGGTCAGCGAGATCGCCTCCGCGATCCCGCGCCCCAGCTGTCGGGGAACGCCGGCGACGCTGGCGAGCTTTCGGTAGGCACCGGTTTTCCGTACCGAGACCCGGGTCGAGAGGTAGGGAACGAAGTCACCCCGCGGCGCGCCCAGCAGGTCGAGCGCATTGACGCCCCGGCCCTGGGCGAAGGCGCCGTATGCCGTGTGGCCGAACCCGAGCGGGATCGCCACCGCATCGTCGTGGATGCCGGGGTACACGTACACCGGCCCTTCCACCTTGCCGTAAGGAGACGTCAGCTCGACGATCTCGCCGTCGCGCACGTCGAGCCTCTTCGCCGCGGCCGGGCTCAGCTCGACCCAGGAGTGCCAGGTGATCTTGGTGACGGGGTCGGCGTTCTCCAGGAGCCACGGCTTGTTGGCGCCGCGGCCGTCGTGCAGCATGGGGTGCGGATAGGTGAGGAAGGTGAAGCTGCCGTCTCCCTCGAAGGTGGGGCGAGTGTACGCCAGCCGGCCCTCCGGCAGTGCCAGAGAAACCGCCGGCGCCGCCGGGGGATCTCGGTAGACTCCGCCCCGCTGCACCGACGCATTCCAGAACTGCGCCGGGTCCGCCTCGCCGAGCTCACCCGCGAGGGCACGCCACCGGGTCTTCAGGTGCTCGTCCCAGGTCGGCGCCGTGAAGCGCGCCAGGGCGCCCGCCGCCTTTCGACTCACCCGCAGCAGGATCTCGCCGGCGGGGAGCGTATTGAACACCGGCTCCATCACCGGTTGCATCAGCGAATGGACCCCGGCCCGCGGCCGGGCGTCGTCCCAGCGCTCCAGCGCGTGGTGCTGGGGGAGCAGCAGGTCACACAGCGCCGCGGTCTCGTCCAGGTAGAGCGAGGTGGACACCTTGAAGCCGACCTTGGCGAACCGGGCGGCGAACCCGCTGGCCTTGGGCAGGGTGTAGGCCGGGTTGGCGTCGTGCACCAGGACCATGGCGACTTCCCCGGCGTCCATTGCCTGGGAGAGCCGGGCCAGCTCCGCGTGCCCGTCGGCGGTCGGCAGGTCGGCGCCGAAGCGGACCGTCTCCCCGATGTTGCCGGCCACGAAGTTGAGCACGTTCACCGCGGCACAGACCTCGGTGGACGCGGCGTGCTGCGACCCCACACCACCGGCGACCGCGAGGCTGGGACGCGCGGCCGCGAACTCGCGGGCGAGGCGCTCGATCGTTTCGGGGCTCAGACCCGTCTCCTGAGCCGCCATGGCCGGCGTAAAGGATGCCAGCGCACCGGCGAGACCCACCCGGTCCTCGCCCCGTTCGGCCTGCAGCACGCTCGCCATCGCCAGCGCGAGGGCCGCCTCGGAGCCGGGCTTGATGGGCACCCATTCATCGGCGTTGAGTCCGGTGAGGTCCCGCCTGGGCGCCGCGTAGACGAACTTGGCGACGTCGCCCTCGGCGAATCCGTGCGCGCGCGCGAATCCACGCTGGTTCTCGATCGGCGAGCCCCAGCTCTCCAGGAAGTCGGCGCCGAACGAGATGATGTACTTCGCCCTGGCGAAGTCGTGCGCCGGCATCTGATCGAGGCCGAACACCTGGCGGTTGGCGGCGCGAACCGGCTCGTGGTCGAAGCTCTCGTAGCGCACCAGGCGCCCGCCGAGGGCCCCGGTCCACTCCGCGAGCAGATCGGAGAACGTGCCCCGCGCGGCACCGCTGATCACCGCGACCCGGCTGCCGGCCTCACCCAGCTTGCCGGCGAGCCGGGCGATGGCGTCGTCCCAGGTGATCTCCACGAAGCCGCCGTCGGCCGACCGCGCCATCGGCGCCTTGATGCGGCCCGGGTTGTACAGTCCCTGAAGCGCGGCCTGGCCGCGGGAGCAGAGCTTGCCCTGGTTGATGGGGTGCTCCGGGTTTCCCTCGAGCTTTACCGCCCGGCCCTCACGCGTCCGCACGTGCACCCCACAGCCCGTCGGGCATTCGGTGCAGGTGCTGGCGTACCAAGTGGCCACGCCGGGTACCTGATCCTCGGACTGCACCAGGTAGGGCACCAGCTTCTGCACCCGGTCGGTGGAGCAGCCGCTCAGCGCCATCGCGCCGCCGCCGGCCGACACGCCGAGGACGGTCAGGAACCGGCGCCGATCGAGCGTGCTGGGCTGAAGTTCGTCAGACATTCGGAGATCCTGTCGTCGTGTCATGCTGAGCGCAGAGAAGGCGGCCATGCCCGGATAGAACCACCGCGCCCACCGGCGCGATCAGTAGTGACATACCGAGCAATCCCGCGACACGCCCCGCTCCACGTGGCAGGTGATGCAGAAGCCCATGTTGTCCACCTGGTTGACCTTGAACACCTGGGGCATGCGGCTCACGTCGCCGTGGCAGGTGGCGCAAGCGGTGGGGCCGAGGGCCTTGATGTGGCGCTGATGGGGGAAGTGAGCGTGCCGCGGAAGGAAGTGCACCCGCACCCATTCGACCGGCTTCTTCTCGGTCCAGGCCTGGCGGAGCTTCCGGATCTCGGTCCGGCTCGCGCTGTCGCCGCCGGCCACGACCAGATGGCACCCCATGCAGGTCTGCATCGTGGGAATCCCCGGCTCCGGGGAGACGTCCACCGAGTAGTGGCAGTACTGGCACTGGATCTTGAACTGCCCGGCATGGATGTCGTGCCGGAAGAAGATCGGCTGGCGGGGGCCTTTGAGCGAGCCCGTGTCGCTGATGACCGGGGCGGTGATCGAATCGGCGGGGGACTGGGACTGCTGGGCGGCCGGTTTCGGACTCGCGAACGCCAGGACGGCTGCGAGTCCGCCGGCTCCGACGCCGCCGAGCACGATTGCCAACGTTCGCATTATCGATCCCACGCTGAGAGTGAAGCCCGCCGGAGGGCGGGCGCACCGCGCGCCGAAACATAGTAAACGCCTCGCGCGGCACAACCCGATCCCGACGGATGATCCGACTCGGTCATTCGGCTTCCGGATCGTCCAGATGTCTGGCGGAGCTCCCGCGGGGCCGCGGTCCCCGGTGCGGGGCGGGCCGCTCGCTCAGCCACTCGGCCTTCCGCCGGGCGAAGGTGAGAAATCCGTCCACGATGCGCCGGTCGCCGAGATCCAGCCAGCACCAGCGCAGCGGGCCGGTGCGCTGGGCCTCCGCGATGGCCCGGGCGAGGTCGGCAGGCAGCCGGCCGGCGCCCCGCAGCCGGCTCTCCTCCATGTCACTGAGCGTGAAGGTGGTAGATAGGCCGCTGCCGACCACGTGCAGCCAGCACAGCTTGCGGCTGCTGATACCATACTCCCAGCTCCACCGCCAGCTGGCCCCCATGTATTTGACGCTCTCCGCGACGCCGTCAATGGCCAGCAGGCCGCCGCGAACCGCCTTGAACCGCTCGGCGGCCGCGGTGGGCAGGTCGTGCAGCGGCGCCGTCCGCTCCGGCTCGGCATCGGGATCGGGATAGCGGTGTTTCGACCAGTACGCGCTCGACCGGCCCGAGCTCACGAGGGATCCGCCACCGGCGGGCGGGACGCCGGTAGCCCGGCGCGCTCAAGGTAGCGGACCACTTCGATGCCCATCGCGCGCACCAGCGTCGCCTCGCGACCGTCGGGCGCCGCTCGATGGATGATCTCCCGGAACGAGCGCATCACACTCTCGGGCCGCCGGGTCTTGAAGAAATCGATGGCCCAGAGGGCTCGCCGCCAGTCATCGAAGAGGTCCTCCATCTGGGCCGAGGTGGCCGCGTCGGTGTCCTTGCGCGCGCGCTTGAGCGGCACGCTCTCGCCACCCCGGGCCAGCCAGCTCTCGTAGGCCATGACCGCGACCGCCTGCGCCAGGTTGAGCGAGGAGCTCTGGGGATCGGTCGGGATGGTCACCAGCACGTGGCCCAGGTCGAGCTCGGCGTTGGTGAGGCCCCGGTCCTCGCGGCCGACTACGATGGCCACTGGTCCGGCGACGGACTTGACCGCCAGCTCGGCCGCCGCCTCGCGGGGGCGGATGGTCCGGCGCTTGGCGGTGCGGCCGCGGGCGGTGAGCACGGCCACGTGCACGCAGTCGGCCACGGCGGCCTCGAGCGAATCGAGGATCTCGATTTTGGCGACGAACTCCGCGCTGTTGTGCGCGATGCCCTCGATCCGCCAGGGATCGAAGGTCTCCGGGTTCACCAGCCGCATGCGCTCGATTCCGAAGTTCCGCGCGATCCGCACGGCGGCGGCGATATTCACGATGTCCTGGGGATTCACCATGACCAGGATGGGGCAACCGCCCCGCGGCCCCGCGTCGATCATCCCTCGCCCAGAAAGCTCGTATCGTGCCGCTTCGCCTTGAGCGCCGCGGCGAATCCGGCCTTCTCCACCGCTTTCATGTACGCTTCCTTCGGCTCCACCTGCTTGCCGTCCACCAGCTCCATCAACGCGTCGTTCAGGGTGACCATGCCCGCCCGGCGGTTGGTCTGCATGATGGACGGGATCTGGAAGGTCTTGCCCTCCCGGATCAGGTTGGAAACCGCCGGAATCGAGAGCAGGATCTCGCGCGCCGCCACTCGCCCGCCCCCGATTCGGCGGCAGAGCGTCTGGGCGATCACGCCGCGGAGCGACTCCGAGAGCATGACCCGCACCTGCGACTGCCGGTCGGCCGGGAACTGATCGATGATCCGGTCCACCGTCGAGGCCGCGGTGGTGGTGTGGAGGGTGCCGAAGACGAGATGCCCGGTCTCCGCCGTCTCGATGGCGATCGAGACCGTCTCCAGGTCGCGCATCTCGCCGACCAGGATGATGTCGGGATCCTCCCGCAGCGCCGCGCGGAGCGCTTGCTTGAAGGAACGGGTGTGCAGCCCGACCTGCCGCTGAGTCACCAGGCACTTCTTGCTCTGGTGGACGAACTCGATCGGGTCCTCGATGGTGATGATGTGGTCGGTCCGGGTCCGGTTGATGAGATCCACCAGCGCGGCGAGCGTGGTGCTCTTGCCCGATCCGGTCGGCCCGGTGACCACCACCAGCCCCTTGCTCAGATAGCAGAGGTTCTGCACCTCCCGGCCCAACCCCATCTCGTCGGCCGTCCGCACCGTCGTGGGAATGACGCGGAACACCGCGAAGGGGCCGTGACGGTCCCGCCCGGCGTTGCAGCGGAATCGCGCGAGCCCCTCGATCTCGTAGGCCCAGTCGGTGTCGTTCCCCTCGCGGTACTCGGCGATCTCGCGGGGCGACATGATGCTCGCGAGCAGCCGCTCGAGCCGCTCCGCCGGGAGCGGCGCCATGGCCTCGCGAATCAACTCGCCGTGCCGCCGAAGCAGCGGCGGCTCACCGGACCGCAGGTGCAGATCGGACGCCTCCGCCTCCACCAGGAGCCGGAGCAGACCTTCCATTTCGGCGCGCGCCTCCGCCGCATCGGTCGCGCTCGCAGCCGCGGCGGCACCCGCGCGCACCGGCCGCACCACCGCGCGAGCGCCCTCGGAGCCGGGCGTGAGCTCGACGTGCACTTCGCCGCTCGGCGAGTGGTAACCGAAGCTCACCGGCGACCCGCCGCCCACCCGGCTCGCGACCTCGGGCGTCGCGACCTCACGCACCAGCCCCAAGATCTGCCCGTCGTTCAAGGCGTCACGCGTGATGGCCCGCGCGGCTCCGGTGGTCACCAGCGCCGCGGGCTGGCCAACGGCCAGCTGGAGAGTGTCGGCGCGCTGCTCGTACATGACTTGGATGAAGCGGTCGAGTCGGGCCACGGAGATCTCAGTCGAGGGGACGGATGAGGCGGACGTGTAGCTTATTGATGTAGCGAGTCCGGCCGTCGGACCACAGGGCGAAGAAGCCACCTTCGCCGTTCATGAAATCGAGCGCCCGCCGCCGGCCGGGCGGCAGCTCCAGCGTCACCCGCCCACGGTGCTCGGCCCCGCCGGGCAGGATCACCTCGAGCTCGATATGCTTCGCGGCCGTGACCCGGTCGGGGTCGGGCGGGGGCACATCCTCCGCACAGGTGACCTCCAGGACCCGCGCCTTGGGGACCAGCGCGACGCCGCCCTGGTGGAGAGTCAGCGCGAAGAAGGCGTCGGGCCGGTTGAGCATCTCGAGTGGGGTCTCGGAGCCACCCGGCTGCGGATACGCGGGCCGGGTGAGGAGGTGCAGATCGCCGTCGAGCACCACGCCCTCGACCAGGGCGACGTGCGCGGGCAGCCGATTGGTCGATCCCCAGTCACTCATCGTGGATGTGACGGCATAAGAGCGGAAAGTGAGCGGGCGGGAGGAGCGCGGCAAGTGGCGGGTCAGCCACGAATTTCCACCCCGGCTTCAGACTCGATCAGCCGAATCGCCTCGAGGTGGTCCGCCGATTCGCCCAGTGCGGCCCGGGCCCGGCCGAACAGATCGCCGGCGAGGTCGAGCAGCGGTCCGTCGACCCCCGTCTCCCGCAGCAGCCCGCGGGCGATGCCCACGTCCTTCTCCAGCAGGGCGAGGCGGAACGTGCGTGGCCACCCACCGGTGAGCACCCGCTCCGGGACCAGCGTCTCGCTCACGAAGGACCGCCCGCTGGAGGCGTTGATGGCGTCCAGGGCGGTCCGCGCCCGGACGCCGGCCTTCACCAGCGCCGCCAGGCCCTCGCCCACGGCCAGAATATTGACCGCGAGGAGCGCGTTGTTGACCGCCTTCACCGCGTGGCCCGAGCCGACCGGGCCGACGTGCTCGATCCGGCTTCCCATGAGCGCCAGGATGGGGCGGGCTCGCGCGAAGGTCCCCTCGTCCGCACCCACCATGATCGCCAGGGTCCCTGCTTCCGCGCCGTTGGTCCCGCCGCTGACCGGCGCGTCGGCGAAGGCGACGCCGTGCTCCGCGAGCCGCGCGGCCAGCCGTCGCGAGGCGGCGGGATCGCCCGAGGTGCAGTCGAGGAAGAGCGTACCCCGACCCAGGCCCGCGAGAAGCCCATCCGGCCCCTCGAGCAGCGCCTCGACCTCGCGCGAGGTCGGCAGGCAGGTGAGCACCACGTCGGCCCCGGTCGCGGCCTCGCGGGGGGTGGACGCGACTCGAGCGTCACGGTCCCGCGCGAACCCCTCCGCCCTGGCTCGCGTCCGATTCCAGACGGTGAGCGTTTCCGCCTTCGCCAGGTGCGCCGCCATGGGCGCGCCCATGGCGCCGAGCCCCAGGAAGGCGACCCGGCGGCCGCTCACGTCGGGTCCGAGGAAGCCTCGGCCGCGCCGCTCTTCCGCTGGCCCAGCTCCCGGTCGAGCATGAGCAGTCCCGGCCGGTCCTCGCCCACCATGCGGAGCTGCTCGGCCAGCAGCCCGCTGGTCTTCTCCTCTTCCACCTGCTCCTGCACGAACCAGTCGAGGAACACGGTGCTGGCGAAGTCGCGCTCGTCCACGGCGAGCCCGTACACCTTGTTGATGCTGGCGGTGACCTGCTGCTCGTGCTTGTGGGCCTGCTCGAAGACGTCCTTCGGCGACGAGAAGTCCACCGGCGGCCGGCCCAGCTCGCGCAGCTCCACCCGGCCACCGCGATCGAGCACGTGATCGAAGATCTTCATCGCGTGCTTGGTCTCCTCCTGCGCCTGGGCGCGCATCCAGCGCGCGAGGCCCGGGAGGTTGGCCCGATCGCAGTACGCCGACATTGAGAGGTACAGATAGGAGGAGTAGAATTCGTGCTTCATTTGCTCATTGAGCGCGTCCTGCATCGTCTTGCTCATCATCGACAGGAGCTCCGGTACGTGGGTGGGTCGAAGATAGCATGAGCGCCCGCATTCTCCACGTGGATCTGGACGCGTTCTTCGTCGAGGTCTGCCGGCAGCGCCACCCGGAGCTGCGCGGGGTCGAGCTGCTGGTGGTAGGCGGCCGGCGGGACCAGCGCGGCGTGGTGCAGTCGGCGTCGTACGGCGCGCGCCGGTTCGGCATCCACGCCGGCATGCCGATCGCCCAGGCGGTGCGGCTCTGTCCCGCCGCCACCTTCTTCCAGGGCTCGTTCGTCCACTACCGGGACGCATCCCGCGCCGTGCGGGCCGTGCTGCAGCGGTTCTCCCCCACGGTCGTCATGGCCTCGCTCGACGAGGCCTACCTCGATTTCGGCGGCACCGACCGGCTCTACCCTGTGTCGCTGCTGCCGGTGGCGGAGCGCATCCGGGACGCGGTGCGCGCGGAGACCGGGCTCGACTGCAGCATCGGCATCGGCCCCAACCGCATGGTCGCCAAGCTCGCCTCCGACAGCGCGAAGCCGCGAGGTCTCATGGAGGTGCGGGCCGGCTGGGAGGAAGGGTTTCTCGCCGGCCTCGCGCTCGACGCACTCCCGGGCGTGGGGCCCAAGACCGCCGCCCGCTGGACCGAGCTCGGCCTCACCGATGTGTATCAGGTGCAGCAGATGGAGGAGGCGGCATTGGGCCGGTTGGTGGGCGGCGACGCCCGCGCGCTCAAGCGGCGGGCCCACGGCCACGGGGGCGCGACGCTCCGCGGGAATCGGCTGCCCCGCTCGGTGAGCCGGGAGACCACGCTCTCCCGCGACTTGCGGGATCCAGAGGAGCTGGAGGCGATCCTGGCGCTGCTCACGGCTCGGGTGGCCGGCCAGCTGCGCGAGGAGCAGCTGGTGGGACGGACCGTGACCCTCAAGCTGCGGCATGACGACTTCCACACCATCACCCGCCGACATACCCTGGAGACCGCGACGGATCTCGATGCCGAGCTGTACGAGGCGGCGCGAGACCTGTTCCGGCGCGCGTTCGAGGACGTCCGCCGACGGAACCGCGGCGTGCGTCTCATCGGCATCGCCGCCACCAATCTGGGCGTCACCGCGGAGGCCGATCTCTTCGAGCCGCCCGAACGGCAGCGCCTCAAGGACCTGTCGGCGGCGGTGGACAAGGTGCGGGGGAAGTATGGGTTTGCAGCGATGACGCCGGGATCGGTACTGCGGGCCCGGCGGAAGCGGTCGGACTAGACCCGGCTCAGGACGCCGGGGGCAGGCGCAGGTCCTTGTCCTCGAAACGGAGCCCGACCGTGCCGTCGCGGCTCGTCACCCGGGGCCCGAGATCGCGGAACGTCGCCTCCGCGCCCGAGGGCGAGCGGGCCCGCACCGTGCTGTTGCCATAGAGCCGGTAATAGCCGAGGAAGACGCGATTCGTGCCCGGGCGAACCGCGCACTCGCAATCGCGGGCGCCCAGCAGTCCGGCATTGACCGTAATCCGGAGCAGGTCGCCGCTCGCATTGGTCACCAGCGGCGCGAAGTAGTCCGCGTCCCCCTGCCGGACCCAGGCGCTGTCGGTCAGAGTGCCGCGTCCGCGAAGCACGATCGCTCCCCGAATCTCCTCGCCCATGGGCTTGTCGTCCGCAGACAGCGGACGGACCAGCTCCCACTCCGCTACCGACAGGCCCCCTCCGGGCACCGCCACCTCGACGGTCTCGCCGGGGGCGACGGTGCGCGCGGGCCGACCCTCCATCGCGAGCCGCACCGGCGCGGCGAGTGCATTGGAGAACCGGAGACGCGTCCGGCCGAGCAGCAGATAGGCGGCGGCCGCGGCGACCGCCAGGAGGAGGACCGGGACGAGCGTGCGCCGCACCGCTCAGCGCACCGGGAGAAACGATTCCAGTGGATTTCTCGGCGGGACGGTCTTTCGGGCCGGCTTCGAGCGGCGGGGTGTGGCGCGCGGCGCCGGCCGCAGATCGGCTGGCTCCACCTGCACCACCACGGTGCCGCTGGACGGGTCGCGCCGGGCCCCCAAGCCGCTGAATCGCGCGCTCCGGCCCGACCCGTCGCTCACCCGCACCTCGCTCCGCTCCGAAAAGCGGTAGTAGCCGAGGCTGAGCGAATCGCCATCCGCGATCCGGCATCCGCAGTCGAGGCTGTCGTTGCCGCTCACAACGGCAGCACCGATGGGGCCACCCGTGCGGTTCACCACGATCGGGGTGAACCTCGGCTCGCCCCCCGCGCCCGCGTCCACCACGCGGTGCAGCCGGCCCCCGACTCGCTCCGCCGTGATCGCGCCTTCCAGCGAGCCGCCGAGCACCCGATCCCCGGTGGATGGCTGCACCATCGCCCAGTGGGCCTCGAGCTCCTCGTGCGCCGTCAGCGGCAGCCGGCCGCTCTCGCCGGGGGCGACCATCACTCCGGTGTCGTTCACCGTCAGGGCGATCGGCTCGGTCAGGTGGTTCTCGACCACCAGCTCCGCACCAGTCTCGGGCGAGAGCGCCATCGGGGCGGCCCCCGATCCCTTGCTCTCGTAACCGGCCGGCGATTCCGCGGACTCGCGCCCGGGCGCGGACACCGCCACCACGACGGCGGCGAACGCCGCCGCCGCGAGTCCGACCAGCCACCCGCGTCCGACCGGCTTCCGGCGGGCGACCGCCATCGCCTCGGTGGGAGTGTCGTCGGCCCGCGGCAGCATGGTCACGGGATCGACCGTGGAGGCCATCGCACCGGCCTTTGCGGTCCGAATCGCCTCCAGGAGCGCGTGGGCGGTGGGAAACCGGTCGTCAGGATGCTTGGCCATACAGCGCAGAACGATGCCGGAGATCCAGGGTGGGATCCCGTCGCGCTCCAGTCCGGCCGACGGCACCGGCTCGCTGATGTGCCGTCCGACGATCTCCTGAGAATCGGTGCCCTCGAACGGGGGCGCGCCGGTCAGGATCTGGAAGAGGACCGCGCCCATGCCGTAGATGTCGCTTCGTGCATCCACGCTCCGGCTGCCGAGCGCCTGTTCCGGACTCATGTAGAGCGGCGTGCCGATGATGAAGCCCGTTTCGGTGAGGTGCGCGGGGCCGTCCAGGTACTTCACGATGCCGAAATCCACCAATAGCGGCCGGCCGGTCCCCGATTCGATGAGGATGTTGTCGGGTTTCACGTCGCGGTGCACCAACCCGTGGTCATGGGCATGCTGGAGGGCCTCGAGCACCGGCTCCACGATCCGGAGCGCGCGGTCCACGGGCAGGGGCCCCTCCGTCTTCAGCAGGTCCGCGACGGTGCGGCCTTCGAGATAGGGCATGGCGTAGTACACCAGGCCCTCGCCCTCGCCGACGAAGTGGATCGGTACGGTGTTGGGGTGGCTCAGCCGGGCGATCGCCCGGGCCTCCTGCTTGAAGCGGGAGATGGTGGCCGCAGTCCAGGGGAGATCGGATCGCAGCACCTTCACCGCCAGCCGCCGCTGGAGGTCCGAGTCCACCACCTCGTACACCTCGGCGAACCCGCCGCGGCCGATCAGGCGAACGACGCGGTAGTGGGGTCCCAGGGCGCGGCCGAGACGCTCGAGGGCGCGGGTGTCGGTGGGGCGGGGATCGAGCGAGGCGAGCTCCACGCCGAAGAGCGCGAGGCTCCCCGGGCCGCAGCGCGGGCAGTGGGTAGTTCCCTCGCGGAGCAGGGCGTGGCAGGACGAGCAGACCAGAACCGTCAGAGCGCCTCCGGGACGTTCAGCCGCGGGCACGGTTGAAGACTAACTCCAAAACGGGGCTGCGGCGCGGCGAAGTCGCAGGCCGGCACTGGTGCGTGCCATCGTGAGCCAGGCGAAAGGGCCTGGCCTATTCGTCCCGGGAATACTGCGGATTTCGCGTTCTCGGGACATCAATCTAGCGTGTTATCACTGCAAGCTGAAAAACTGTACGTCAAAACTTGCACATTTGGCACGGTTCCCTTGACAGCCGGCGCCCCGCACCATATGCTCCACCTGCCGTTCGACACCCGTCACGAGGCCCCGATGCACGCCCAAGTCCACCGACAGCCGATCGCCATCGTCCGCCGAAACCGTCGGCCGCACCCCGAGCGAGCGCCCGGGCCCCCGGCGTGAGCGAAGTTCCGCCCGCTCCCGACGCCCCCGAGCTCGCCCGCGGCGACTCGGGGGCGTCGTCCGTTGTGACCCATCGGACCCGACAACCGGTCTCCCCGACCCCAACCGTCACCACCCGCGAGAGGCGTCCATGACCACCAGCGTCAAGCCAACGTCGTTCACCCGGACCTCCAAGGCAGGCGAGGTCCGCCGGGTCCTGGACCTAGTCCGCGACCGCAAGCTCCAGATCGTGGACGTCAAATTCTGCGACCTGCCCGGCACGTGGCAGCACTTCTCGATTCCCGCGAGCGCGCTGGAGGAAGACGTCTTCCGCGACGGCTTGGGCTTCGACGGCTCGTCCATCCGGGGGTTCCAGGCGATCAATGAGAGCGACATGCTCCTGTTGCCCGATCCGGCCAGCGCCTTCGTGGATCCGGTGCTCGAGGTGCCGACGCTCTCGCTGACCTGCGATATCTACGACCCGATCACGCTGGAGCCGTACTCCAGGGACCCCCGCTTCATCGCCTCCAAGGCGGAGGAGTACCTCAAGACCACGGGCATCGCCACCACCTCGTGCTGGGGCCCGGAGGCAGAGTTCTTCATCTTCAACTCGGTGCGCTTCGACCAGAACGCGCACGAGGGCTACTACCACATCGACTCCGAAGAAGGGGTGTGGAACTCCGGCCGTAACGGGACCCCGAACCTGGGTCACCGCCCGCGCCACAAGGAGGGCTACTTCCCGGTGCCGCCGGTGGACCGGCTGCAGGACGTGCGGTCGAAGATCATGCTCGCGCTGATCGAGGCGGGCATCCCGGTCGAGGTGCAGCACCACGAGGTGGCGACGGCCGGGCAGGCGGAAATCGACATCCGGTTCGGCCCCCTGGTGCAGACCGCCGACCGGCTGCTGACCTACAAGTACATCGTGAAGAACGTCTGCCACCGGCTCGGCTACACGGCGACGTTCATGCCCAAGCCGTTGCTGGGCGACAACGGCTCGGGGATGCACTGTCACCAGTCGCTCTGGAACGGCAACACGCCGCTGTTCTTCGATGAGACCGGCTACGCCTCGCTCTCGGAGCTGGCGCGCCACTACATCGGCGGGCTCATCACCCACGCCCCCGCCCTGCTGGCCCTCTGCGCGCCGACCACCAACAGCTACCGCCGCCTGGTGCCCGGATTCGAAGCGCCGGTCAACCTGATGTACTCGGCGCGGAACCGGTCGGCGATCTGCCGCATCCCGATGTACTCCAACTCGCCCAAGGCGAAGCGGGTCGAGTTCCGGGCCCCCGACCCGACCGCGAACCCGTACCTGGCCTTCGCGGCGATGCTCATGGCCGGCCTCGACGGCATCCAGCGCAAGATCGAGCCGCCCGCACCGATCGACGAGGACCTCTACGAGCTGCATGACGACCGCAAGGCGAGCATCAAGATGGTGCCGGGCTCGCTGGCGGAAGCGCTGACCGCGCTGGAGAACGATCAGGAGTTCCTCCTCAAGGGCGACGTCTTCACGCCCGACGTGCTGGACACCTGGATCTCGATGAAGCGGACCAAGGACGTGGCGCCGATGAACCTGCGGCCGCATCCGTACGAGTTCTTCCTGTATTACGACGCCTGACGCCGAAGCGGGGGGCCCGGTGTCACCCTGAGCGGAGCGAAGGGGACCATCTCGAGCATGGTCCCCTTCGCTCCGCTCAGGGTGACACTTGCCTGACAATGTCCTCCGAATATTCATACATTCCCCCCATGCCCGATCGCCTCCGCAGCTCCGCCATCACGCAAGGCGTCCAGCGTGCGCCCAACCGTGCCATGCTCCGCGCCGTCGGCTTCGAGGACGCCGATTTCGAGAAGCCGATCGTCGGCATCGCCAGCGGCTGGAGCACCATCACCCCCTGCAACGCGGGTCTCGACGTCCTCACCCGACGGGCGGAGCGCGCCGCCCGCGACGGCGGGGCCATGCCCCAGATCTTCGGCACCATCACGGTGAGCGACGGCATCTCGATGGGGACCGAGGGAATGAAGTACTCGCTGGTCTCCCGCGAGGTGATCGCCGACTCGATCGAGACGGCCTGCGGTGCGCAGAGCATGGACGGCGTCGTCGCCATCGGCGGCTGCGACAAGAACATGCCGGGCGCGATGATCGCGATCGCCCGGATGAACATTCCGGCGGTATTCGTGTACGGCGGGACCATCAAGCCGGGACACTACGAGGGGCGCGACCTCACGGTGGTGAGCGCCTTCGAGGCGGTGGGCCAGCACAGCGCCGGCAAGATCGGCGACGCCGAGCTGCGCGAGGTGGAGCGGCGGGCCTGCCCCGGCAAGGGCTCCTGCGGCGGGATGTTCACGGCCAATACCATGTCGTCGGTGTTCGAAGCGATGGGCATGAGCCTTCCATACTCCTCGACCATGGCCGCCGAGGACGACGAGAAGGCCGAGAGCGCGGCGGCATCGGCCCGGGTGTTGGTCGAAGCGGTGCGGGCCGGGCTGACACCGAGGCGGATCCTCACCCGGGAAGCGTTCGAGAACGGGATCGCGGTCGTCATGGCGCTGGGCGGCTCCACCAACGCAGTGCTCCACCTCCTCGCCATCGCCCGGGCCGCGGGCGTGCCGCTCGCGCTCGACGACTTCGAGATCATCCGCGCCCGCGTGCCGGTACTCTGCGATCTCAAGCCCTCGGGCCGATTCGTGGCGACCGACCTGCACCGGGCGGGCGGTGTGCCTCAGGTGATGAAGATCCTCCTCGAGCACGGCGTGCTGCACGGCGACGCGATCACGGTCACCGGGCGGACGCTGGCGGAGACTCTCCGCGACGTGCCGGCCGAGCCGCGGTCCGACCAGGCGGTGATCCGCCCGTGGGACCGACCCCTGTACCAGCGGGGACATCTCGCCGTCCTGCGGGGCAACCTGGCGCCCGAAGGGTCCGTCGCCAAGATCACCGGCGTGAAGTCACCGCGGATCACCGGCCCAGCCCGGGTGTTCGACTCGGAGGAAGCCTGTCTCGAGGCGATTCTCCGCGGCGCGATCCGGCCCGGGGACGTCGTGGTCGTTCGCTATGAAGGTCCGAGGGGCGGGCCCGGGATGCGCGAGATGCTGGCGCCGACGTCGGCCCTCATCGGTGCCGGACTCGGCGATTCGGTCGGGCTCATCACCGACGGACGATTTTCCGGAGGCACCTACGGCCTGGTGGTCGGGCACGTGGCGCCGGAAGCGGCCGCGGGCGGACCCCTGGCGCTCGTCGTGGAAGGCGATTCGATCACCATCGACGCCGAGCGGCGCGTGCTCTCGGTGGATGTGTCGGGGCCCGAAATGGAGCGACGCCGCTCGGCCTGGAGGCCGCCGGCGCCGCGATATACCTCGGGCGTGCTGTACAAGTACGCGCGGCAGGTGTCGAGCGCGAGCCTGGGCGCGGTCACCGACCTGTGAGCGCGGTCAGCGCTCGAGCACCGGCTCCACTGCCTTTCCCCAGAGTACCAGTCGGGTTACCTCGTCGCCGATTTCCGTCGTGCTCATGGTAGACTCGCCCTGGCGGGCGAGATCCGCGGTCCGGGCCCCCGCGGCCAGGACCGCCGCCACGGCCTGATCCACCACGGCCGCCGCCTCCGGTCGTGCCAGTCCATAGCGGAGCAGCATGGAGACGCTGGCGATGGCGCCGATGGGATTGGCCACCCCACGGCCCGCGATGTCGGGCGCGGAGCCGTGCACCGGCTCGAACAGCCCGGGCCCTTCGCCGAGCGACGCCGACGGCAACAAGCCCAAGGATCCCGTGAGCACCGCGGCCTCGTCACTCAGGATGTCCCCGAAGAGGTTCTCGGTGAGCAGCACATCGATGCGTGCCGGGTCGGCCACCAGCCGCATGGCGGCGAAGTCCACGTAGAGGTGTTCCAGCGTCACCTCGGGAAACTCCGCTTCGCCGATCCGGGTGACGGTCTCCCGCCACAACTGCGAGACCTCGAGCACGTTCGCCTTGTCCACCGAAGTCAGGCGACCCCGCCGCTCGGCGGCGGCCCGAAACCCGACCCGCGCCACTCGCTCGATCTCCGGTACCGTGTAGCGGAGCGTGTTCACCGCCGAGTCCCGGTCCCGGCCCCGCGGCTCTCCGTAGTACAGCCCGCCGGTCAGCTCGCGCACGATCAGGAGGTCCACGCCGGCGAGACGTTCGGGCCGCAGGGGCGACGCGTGCAGCAGCGACGGATGCACCGTGACCGGCCGAAGGTTGGCATACGCGCCCAGCAGCTTCCGCAGGGCGAGCAGCCCGGCCTCCGGTCTGCGCTTCCCTTCCGCGACCGCCAGGTCGGGATGCCCGACGGCCCCGAGCAGCACGGCGTCGGCCTGGGTGACGGCGCTCCGGGTGCGCTCGGGCAGCGAGTCGCCCGACTCGGCCACGCCGGCGGCGCCGACGGCGTACTCCTCGATATCGAGCCGGTAGCCGAACAGGTCCGCCGCCGCGCGGAGTACCTTGAGCGCCTCGGCGGTGACTTCAGGGCCGATGCCGTCACCGGGCAGGACGGCGAGCGAGAACCGGGTCACGAGCGGGCCTGCTCGAATGCGGTGATCGCCGGCTCGTGCTGGAGCGTGCGTCCGATCTCGTCGAGACCCTGCAGCAGCATGTCGCGGCGATAGGGTGCGATGTCGAAGGTCGCCTCGAAGCCCTGCGCGTCCCGCACCAAAGTCGTCATCAGGTCCACGGTGAGCACGTAGCCCTCGGTCGCCGCCGCATGCCGGCGGAACAGCTCGCGCACCGCCTGCTCCGACAGCGTCACCGGCAGCAGCCCGTTCTGGCAGCAGTTCCCGTGGAAGATGTCGGCGAACGACGGCGCGATGATCGCGCGAAAGCCGTAGTCGGCCAGGGCCCACGGCGCGTGCTCGCGGGACGAGCCGCAGCCGAAATTTTCGCCGGCGAGAAGGATCGTGGCGCCGCGCGCCGCGGGGCGATTGAGCTCGAAGGTCGGATCGGGCGAGCCGTCGGGGCGATAGCGCCAGTCGAAGAACAGCGAGGGACCGAAGCCGGTGCGCTCGATTCGCTTGAGGAACTGCTTGGGGATGATCTGGTCGGTATCGACATGGGCACGATCGAGCGCCGCGACCCGGCCGGTGTGAACGATGAAGCGTTCCATGGTGTCATTCCGAGCGGAGCGAGGGATCGGCCCGCGCATGAGCGGGAAGCTCGACGCACGCCCATGCGTGTCGATGTATCGAAACTACTTTATATCAGTACCGTAAGTCCTTCTATAGCAGCTGATTAAACTGTATACCTAATTCATTGTCTCAGCACGATTCCCCGCACATCCACCAGACATCCCTCGATCGCCGCCGCCGCCGCCATCGCGGGGCTCATCAGATGCGTACGCCCGCCGCGTCCCTGCCGCCCCTCGAAGTTCCGGTTCGACGTGGAGGCACAGCGCTCGCCGGGGGCGAGGATGTCCTCGTTCATGCCGAGGCACATCGAGCATCCGGGATTGCGCCACTCGAAGCCCGCCGCGCCGAAGACGCGATCGAGTCCTTCCGCCTCCGCCGCGGCCTTCACCCGCTGCGAGCCGGGCACGACCATCGCGCGTACGCCACCCGCCACTCGCCGGCCGCGCACGATCTTCGCCGCCTCACGAAGATCGCCCAGCCGCCCGTTGGTGCAGGAGCCGAGAAAGACGCGATTCACCGGGAGACCCTCGAGCGGCGTCCCCGCCTGCAGATCCATGTACTCCAGCGCGCGCCGGTACGATTGCCGCTCCGCTTCCGACGGCGCGTCGGCCGGGTCGGGAATGCGCTCGGTGATCTCGGCCGTCATGCCGGGGCTGGTGCCCCAGGTGACCTGTGGGCCGAGCGACCCGGCGTCGATGACGATGGTCCGGTCGTAGCGGGCCTCGGGATCGCTCCGCAACCCGCTCCACTCCTTCACCGCTCGGCGCCACGCCTCGCCCGTCGGCGAGCGGGGGCGAGACGCCAGGAACTCGAACGTGGTCTCGTCCGGTGCGATCATCCCGGCCCGAGCACCCGCCTCGATCGACATGTTGCAGACCGTCATCCGCCCCTCCATCGAGAGCGCGCGGATCGCGTCGCCACCGTACTCCAGCACGAAGCCGGTGCCGCCCGCCGTGCCGATCCGCCGGATCAGGGCGAGAATCAGATCCTTGGCGCCGACGCCCGGCGCGGGCATGCCGTCGAAGCGCACCTGCATCGTGCGCGGGCGCGCCTGCCGGATGCACTGGGTCGCGAGCACGTGCTCCACCTCGCTGGTGCCGATCCCGAAGGCGAGGGCGCCGAAGGCGCCGTGGGTGGAGGTGTGGGAGTCGCCGCAGACGATGACGCTGCCCGGCCGCGTGGCGCCGAGCTCGGGCCCGATCACGTGCACGATCCCCTGGTCCGGCGACCCCAGATCGTGCAGCTCGATGCCCGCCTCCCGGGCGTTGCTCACCAGCGTCGAGAGCTGCCGGGCGGCGACCTCGTCCGCGATCGGCAGGCTCCGGTCGCCGGTGGGGACGTTGTGATCCACCGTCGCGAGCGTGAGATCGGGTCGTCGGACCTTGCGCCCCGCCAGGCGGAGCCCTTCGAAGGCCTGTGGCGAGGTCACCTCGTGGACCAGATGCAGGTCCACGTAGAGCAGCGCCGGCCCGCCGTCATCCTGATGGACGACGTGGGCATTCCACACCTTCTCGAACAGGGTAGGCACGATGTCAGCGGGGCAGCGGGGCCGCGGGGCGGCGGGGCGGCTGACGCTCCGGAGACCGTTCGGCTTCCGCTCCCCGACTGCGCGATTCGACCGCCCCGCCGCCCGGCTGCTCCAGCCACGGCATCATCGCGCGGAGCTTGGCGCCCACCTGCTCGATCAGGTGATCGCGATCCTCCTGCCGCAGGCGATCGAAGGTGGGACGCCCGGCGCGGTTCTCCTCCAGCCACTCCCGCGCGAACGAGCCGTCTTGTACCTCCGTCAGGATGCGCCGCATCTCCTTCCGGGTCTCCTCGGTGATCAGGCGGGGGCCGCGGGTGTAATCGCCGTACTCCGCGGTGTCGCTGATCGAGTGCCGCATGAACTGCAGGCCGCCGCGATACATCAGGTCCACGATGAGCTTGAGCTCGTGGAGGCATTCGAAGTACGCCATCTCGGGGCGGTAGCCGGCGGCGGTGAGCGTCTCGAATCCCGCCTTCACCAGCGCGGTCACACCGCCGCAAAGCACGGCCTGCTCGCCGAAGAGGTCGGTCTCGGTCTCTTCCCGGAACGAGGTCTCGATGACGCCGGCCCTGGCGCAGCCGATGCCGCCGGCGTAGGCCAGCGCGTTCGCCAACGCGCCGCCGGAGGCGTCCTGATGCACCGCGACGAGCGCGGGCACGCCGCGCCCCGCCTCGTACTCGCTCCGCACCAGGTGCCCCGGCGACTTGGGAGCCACCATGGAGACGTCCACCCCGGCCGGCGGCGCGATCTCGCCGTAGTGGATGTTGAATCCGTGGGCGAACATCAGGGTCTTTCCAGGCGCGAGCGCGGGCGCGACGTCGCGCTCGTAGACGGCGCGGGCGTCCTGGTCCGGCACCAGCATCATGATGGCGTCGGCCGCCGCCGACGCCGCGGCCACCGGCCGGGCGTCGAGCCCCGCCGCCTTCGCTCGCTCGGCGGACTTGCTGCCGGCGCGCAAGCCGACGATCACCCTCGCCCCGCTGTCACGCAGGTTCAGCGCGTGCGCGTGACCCTGGCTGCCGTAGCCCACGATCGCGAAAGTGCGTCCGTCGAGCCGGCTCCGGTCGGTGTCGGCGTCGTAGTAGACCCGCACGGGTTGGTCGCTCATCTCACTCCCGCTTCCAGTTGAGGGTGGGTTCCGGTCCGTGGCGCGGTCGCCCCCGACTCCAGCGCCACGGCGCCGCTGCGGGCCACTTCGAGGATCTCGAATCGTTCCAGGGCCCGGATGCACGACAGGACGAACGCCTCCGAGCCGGTGAGCTCTACCATGACCACATCGGAGGTTTCGTCCACTACCGTGGCGTGGTAGAGCTGCACCACGTCCAGCAGCTCGGCGTACCGCTCCGCCGGAGGACGCAGCTTCACCAGGGCCAGCTCCCGCGCCACCGCGGCGGCGGTGGGTATGGCGGCCGCGTCGCGGACGCCGATGATCTTCTCCAGGTGCTGCGCGGCCCGCTCGGCCGTCGCGTCGTCGGACTGCAACATGATGGTGAGCCTCGAGATTCCCGGCGCGTCGGTCGGTCCCACCGCCAGACTGCGCACCGGCAGGTTTCGCCGGCGGATGAGTCCGACGGCACGGTTGATCGTGATGAGCCGGTCCTCCAGGAGCACCGTGACCACGCGAAGTCCACTCATGCCGGCACGAGCCGGGGCGGGGCGGGCTCTCCCTCGATCGGCTCGGAGAGCGAGGCCCCCGGCGGAATCATCGGAAAGACGTTCGCTTCCTGCTCGATCAGGAACTCCACCAGGGCCGGGCCCGGGTGCGCCACCGCGTCGCGCACCGCAGCGTCCACGTCGGCTCCACGCTCCACTCGCCGGCCCAAGATGCCGTAGGCCTCCGCCAGACGGAGGTAATCGGGACTCCAGATCGGGGTGGCGGAATAGCGCCGGCCATGGAAGAACTGCTGCCACTGCCGCACCATGCCGAGATAGCCGTTGTTGAACACGGCCATCTTCACCGGGATGTCCTCCTGCACCATGGTCGCGATCTCCTGCATGTTCATCTGGAAGCCGCCGTCGCCGGAGATCGCCCACACCGGCTCGCCCGGCCGCGCCAGCGCGGCGCCCATCGCCGCGGGTACCGCGAAGCCCATGGTGCCGAGCCCACCCGAGGTGAGATGGGTGTTGGGCCGGCGATAGGGATAGAGCTTCGCGACCCACATCTGATGCTGGCCGACGTCGGACACGATGGTGCAGTGCCCGCCGGATGCCCCGTCGATGGCACCGAGGATGAACTCGGGCGAGAGGGCGCCCCGGAAACCCTCGTGCCGGGGCCGGACGAAGCCGGCGATCTCGGCCCGCCACGCCTCGCAGTCGCGCGGTCTGATCTCGGCGAGGAGCGCACGGAGGATCTCGCGCGCGTCGCCCACCAGCCCGATCTCGGTAGGGACGTTCTTTCCGATCTCGCTCGGATCCAGCTCCACGTGGATCACCTTCGCACCCCGCGCGAAGGCCGCGAGGTTTCCGGTGACCCGGTCGTCGAATCGCAGGCCGATGCCGAGAATCACGTCGGCCTGCTGGATGGCGCGATTCACATGGACCTCGCCGTGCATACCCGGCATGCCGAGATGCAGCGGGTGCGATTCGGGAAAGCCGCTGATGCCCAGCAGGGTCGTGATCACCGGCATGCCGGTGCGCTCCGCCAGGCAGCGAAGCTCCTCGTAGGCCCCCGAGAGAATCACTCCGTGGCCGGCCATGATCAGCGGCCGCTCCGCGTCGGCCAGCATGCGGACCGCTTGCGCCAGCGGTGGCACCGCGCCGCTGCCCCGCTGCCCCGCTGCTCTGCCAGCCCGCCATTCGGCTTTCGCCTGCTGCACGTCCTTCGGGACATCCACCAACACCGGGCCCGGCCGGCCTTCCACGGCGACCGCCAGGGCCTCGCGCACCGAGTCGGCCAGGTCCTCGACGTCCTCCACCAGGACGCTGTGCTTGGTGATCGGCTGGGTGATACCGATGATGTCGGTTTCCTGGAACGCGTCGCGGCCCATCATCGCGCGAGGCACCTGGCCGGTGATCGCTACGACCGGCGTACTGTCCATGTGCGCCGTCGCGAGTCCGGTCACCAGGTTGGTCGCGCCCGGGCCCGAGGTCGCCACGCACACGCCGGCGCGGCCGGTGGCCCGAGCGTACCCGTCGGCCGCATGGGCCGCCGCCTGCTCGTGGCGCACCAGCACGTGGCGCAGCCCGGGGTACTCCGGCAGCGCGTGATAGAAGGGCATGATCGCGCCGCCGGGGTAGCCGAATAGCAGATCCACGCCTTGCTCCAGGAGCGTGCGGCAGAGAATCTGGGAACCGGTCAGGATCTCGGTCATCGCCGGTCATCCCGAGCGGAGCGAGGGATCGGCCGGCTCACGAGAGTGAGGCTCGGTGCCCGAACGCTCGACGGGCCGATCCCTCGCTCCGCTCGGGATGACGCGCCTCGCCCGCGGCTCTCGATGCGTGGCATCACACCCCCCACAGGTACACCGCGTTGAGCGAGCTCGACTCTAGGCTGTCGGCGTGCCGCGCCTTGTTGAGGGCGTTCACCAGGGCGCGGGCGCTGGCCTCGACGATGTCGGTCGAGGCGCCGTGCCCCGAGAGGGACTTGCCGTCTACCTTGACCTGGAGAAACACCTGGCCGACGCTGTCCCGGCCCGGCGTGAGCGACCGAAGCTGGAGGCTCATGACCTCGAGCTGGCGCCCAGTGATCTCGCTGATCGCGGTGAAGGCTGCCGCGATCGGTCCGTCGCCCGTCCCCCGCGCCGCCCGCTCGCCCGACCAGGCACCCGTCATCCTCACCTCGGCCGTCGGGCTGACGCTGCCGCAGACCACCCGCAGGTGCGTGAGCTGGAACTCCTCGGGGGCGTCGTGGAAGCTGTCGTGCAGGAGGGCGAGCAGGTCCTCGTCGAGGATCTCCCGCTTCCGGTCGGCCAGGGCGGTGAACTCGCGGTACACCTCGCCCAGCTGGGCCTCGGTCAGATCGTAGCCCAGATCGCGGAACCGGCGCTCCAACCCGTGTCGCCCCGAGTGCTTGCCGAGCACCAGGGTCGAACGGGGGATCCCCACCATCTCCGGCTGGATGATCTCGTAGGTGAGCCCGTTCTGCAGCATGCCGTGCTGGTGAATCCCCGCCTCGTGGGCGAAGGCGTTGCGGCCCACGATCGCCTTGTTGGGTTGGGGAAACACCCCGGTGAGGTAGGACAGCAGCTGGCTGGCGCGGTAGATCTCCCGCGGCGCGACGTTGCAGCGGAACCCGAGCGCGGCGCCCCGCACCTGGGAGGCGATCACGATCTCCTCCAGTGCGGCATTGCCGGCCCGCTCGCCGATCCCGTTCACCGTGCACTCCACCTGGCGGGCGCCGGCCGCGATCGCGGCGAGGGAGTTGGCCACCGCCAGCCCCAGGTCGTCATGGCAGTGCGCGCTGAGGACCACGCGGTCGGCCCCCGGGACCCGCGCCAGCACGGCGCGGAACATCGCGCCGTACTCCCCGGGCATCGCGTAGCCGACGGTGTCCGGCAGGTTGACGGTGGTGGCGCCCTCCTCGATCGCCGCCTGCACCACACGGCAGAGGAAATCAGGGTCGGTCCGACTGGCGTCCTCGGCGGAGAACTCGACGTCGTCGGTGTACTGCTTCGCGCGACGCACGGCAGCGCGGGCTCGCTCCACCACCTCGTCCCGGCTGAGCCGCAGCTTCTCCCGCATGTGCAGGTCGGAGGTCGAGATGAACACGTGCAGCCGGGGGCGTTCCGCCTGGGCCAGCGCCTCGCCCGCGAGGTCGATGTCGCGGTCGGTGCAGCGCGCCAGCGCGGCGATGACCGGCCGGCGCACCTCGGCCGCGATCTCCCGCACGCTGCGATAGTCCCCCTCCGAGGCCGCGGGAAAGCCGGCCTCGATGATGTCCACGCCGAGCGCGTCGAGCTGCCGCGCGAGTCGGATCTTCTCCTCGGGTGTGAGACTGTTGCCCGGAGCCTGCTCGCCGTCGCGAAGGGTGGTGTCGAAGATGAGGACGTCGCTGGTGCCCATAGACGCTTTCGGTTCCCGGTGAAGGTGGACAAACGAAAGCGCCGCGGACCATCAGGTCCGCGGCGCCGGGGCATTCGGTGGAGACGCTGCTACTGTCTCACGTTGCTCGTGCCGGCACGCCGCGGACCCCTGGCTCACCAATAAGGACGGTAAGCAGGAGGCTGAGGAGGACGACGACGAGCGACAGCGCGAGCAGCATGGTGGTCAGGCTTCCGTCGAGTTCGGGTGGTGCGCCGTTCGGCAGCGTTCGTGAGGCTAACGTGCGGAGCGGTGGGCTGTCAAGTGGGGTGTCATCCCGAGCGGAGCGAGGGATCGGCCCGGATGCGAGTGAGGCAAGGTAGCTCCGAGGGTCCCACTAATGAGCGACCCGACCACTCGCTCCGCTCGGGATGACGCGCTCGGACGACAGATCGCACACCGGCCCTGCGGCACCGGGTTGACACATACGCCGGCGTGCATAATAATACGTTCATGAACCACGCAGTCCTCGCCCCGGTCATCCTGCTTAATACCGCCCGCTCCAAGGGAGCGACCGGGTAGCAGATCGCGCACGCGATGACTCCCGGCCCGCTCCCCAGTGGAGTGGGCTTTTTTCTTGCCCCGCAACCGGCCTCTCCGGCCGATGGGGCGCCAACCAGCAGGAGGCACCATGGCCGCCAATGGGCAGCGGATCCACCCGGCCGGTTCCCGCGGCAGGTCCCCCCACCCCGATCGCCATGCCGCCGTGCCGCCCGACCCGGCACTCGATCCCTCCCGTGAGCGCGACGCCTGCGGCGTCGGATTAGTCGCCACCGCCTCGGGCGTGCGGTCGCACGAGGTGGTGAGCATGGCCCTCGAGGCGGTCGCGCGGGTGGCGCACCGCGGCGCCGCGTCCACCGACAACTCGGGTGACGGGGCCGGTCTCCTGACCCAGATCCCGGCCCGACTGTTCTACCGCGACGCGTATCGGCTCGGCCTGCACCTCCAGCCGGGGCTGCCGTTCGGGGTCGGCGCCTTCTTCCTGCCCCGTCCGTCCGAGGCACTCGCGGCGTCGGTCCGGATGATCGAGGAGGTACTGGCCGGCGACGGCATTCCGTTCCTCGGCTGGCGCGACGTGCCGATCCATCCCGGCGCGCTGGGCCCGACCGCGCTTGCGTCCTGCCCGGTGATCCGGCAGGTGCTGGTGGGCAGGCCCGCCCTGGCACCCGACGAGGACGCGTGGGAGCGCGCGCTCTACCTGGCACGACGAGAGATGGAGCGACGAGCGGGCGAGCTGAATCTGCCCGGCTTCTACGCCTGCTCCCTCTCCTGCCGCACCATCGTCTACAAGGCCCTCCTCACCGGCACCCAGCTCTCGGCGTTCTACACCGACTTCCGCTTTCCGGAATACGAGAGCGCGATCGCCGTCTTCCACCAGCGCTACTCGACCAACACCCTGCCGAGCTGGCCGCTGGCACAGCCCTTCAGGCTGCTGGCCCACAACGGCGAGATCAACACGCTGTGGGGCAACCGCAACGCCATGACGATGCGGCAGCCGATGTTGTCGAGCCCGGTGTGGGGCCCGAAGATCGAGCGGCTGCGGGAGGTGATCTGGCGGGAGGGCAGCGACTCTGCGAGCCTGGACAACGCGATGGAGCTGCTGGTGCGCTCGGGCCGCGACGCGGTCCACACCGCGATGATGATGGTGCCGCAGGCGTGGGAGAAATACCCCGACCTCGATCCCGCGATCAAGGCGTTCTACGAGTATCACCAATGCGTGCTGGAGCCGTGGGACGGCCCCGCGGCCATCGCATTCACCGATGGCGTGCTCGCGGCCGCCGCGGTGGACCGGAATGGCCTCCGGCCCTGCCGCTACAAGGTGCGGCGCGATGGGCTCGTCGTCGCCGGATCCGAGGTGGGCGTAGTGGACCTCGATCCGCGGGAAGTGGTGGAGTGCGGCAAGGTGGGGCCGGGCGAGGTGCTGGTGGTGGACACGGCGAAGGGCGAGGTGATCCGGAATCTCGACGCCAAGCGGGAGATCGCTGGGCGGCGGCCGTACGCCCGCTGGGTGGCGCGCTACATGGCGACGCTGGTGCCCGACCCTGCGCGGGTGCCCCCGTCTCCCGGCGGCGACGAGCTGCTCCGCCTCCAGCGCGCCTTCGGCTACGGGGCGGAGGATCTCCGCCTCGTGCTGGAGCCGATGGGCGCGAGCGCGGCCGATCCGGTGTGGAGCATGGGCGACGACACGCCGATCCCGCCGCTGTCGGCGGTGCCCCAGAGCGTCTACGCCTACTTCCGCCAGCGCTTCGCACAGGTCACCAACCCGCCGATCGATCCCCTGCGGGAATCCATGGTCATGTCGCTCCGGATGCACCTGGGACGGCGCGGCTCACCCCTGCTGGAGCGGGCGTCCTACGCCCGCATGCTGCGCCTGGAGCACCCGATTCTGCTGGACGACGAGATGGCCGCGCTGCGGAACGTGGCAGGCTTTTCCACCGTCACACTGGATGCGGTGTGGGACGTGTCGAAGGGCGTGGACGGCCTCAAGCCCGCGCTCACCGCGCTTCGCCGAGCCGCGGAGCGGGCCGCGCGGCGAGGCGCCCGCGTGATCGTGATCAGCGACCGCTCCGCCGACGAGCGCCACGCTCCCATCCCCCTGCTGCTCGCCGTCGGCGCGGTGCGCCAGCACCTGGTGCACACCGGACTGCGGGCACGCGTCGGTCTCGTCGCCGAGGCGGGCGACGCGCTCGACATCCATCACTTCGCCACGCTGATCGGCTACGGGGCGGAGGCGGTGCATCCGTGGCTCGCGCTCGCGGCGGTGCGGGAGGCATTTGAGACGAGCGGGGCAGCGGGGCAGCGGGGCGGCGGGGCAGCCAGACGGAAAGACGAGTCCGAGACGCGGCCCACATCGGCAGAGGCCGCGTCACGGTACCGCAGCGGGGCGGAGAAAGGGCTACTCAAGATCCTCTCCAAGATGGGGATCTCCACTCTCTCATCCTACTGCGGCGGCCAGATCTTCGAGATCCTCGGCCTGGGGCACGAGGTGGTCACCACCTGCTTCGCCGGCACGGCGTCCCCCATCGGCGGAATCGGCTTCGAGGAGATCGCCGAGGACGTTCTCGCCCGCCATCGCGCGGCGTATGCGTTGGCGGAGGAGGCGGCCGGCTCGCTGCCGGATCTGGGCCGGGTGCGATTCCGGAAGGACGGCGAGGACCACGGCTGGGCGCCACCCATCGTGGTGGCGCTTCAGCAGGCGGTGAAGAGCGAGGACGGGGAGGCGTACGCGGGCTTCCTGGTGAAGAACGCCGCGCGCCGGCCGGCCGGACCCCGCGACCTGATCGAAGTCCGACCGGGCGACGCGGTGCCGCTCGACGAGGTGGAGCCGGCGGAGGAGATTCGCCGCCGCTTCGTCTCGTCGGCCATGTCGCTCGGCGCGCTGTCGCCGGAGGCGCACGCGACGCTCTCGATCGCGATGAACCGGATGGGCGCACGCTCCAACTCGGGCGAGGGCGGCGAGGACCCGCACAACTACCTGCCCGCGCACAACGGCGATCGCGCCGATAACCGGATCAAGCAGGTGGCCTCCGCCCGGTTCGGCGTGACCACCGAGTATCTGCTCCGGGCCGAGGAGCTGGAGATCAAGATCGTACAGGGCGCCAAGCCGGGCGAAGGCGGCCAGCTCCCGGCCCACAAGGTCACCGCGCTGATCGCGCGCCTGCGACATGCGGTGCCGGGGATCCAGCTCATCTCGCCGCCGCCACACCACGACATCTACTCGATCGAGGACCTGGCGCAGCTGATCCACGATCTCAAGACGGTCAACCCCCGCGCGCGGGTCGGGGTGAAGCTGGTCTCCGAGGTCGGGGTGGGCACCGTCGCGGCGGGCGTGGCCAAGGCCTACGCGGACTATGTGCTCATCGCCGGCCACAACGGCGGCACGGGAGCCTCGCCGCTCTCCTCCATCAAGCATGCGGGATCGCCCTGGGAGCTGGGCCTGGCGGAGGCGCAGGCCACCTTGCTGCGCAACGGGCTCAGGCACCGGATCGAGGTGCGCACCGACGGCGGCTTCAAGACCGGTCGCGACGTGGTCATCGCGGCCCTCCTCGGCGCGGAGAGCTTCGGGTTCGGCACCGCCCCGCTGGTGGCGATGGGCTGCGCCATGGCCCGGCAGTGTCATATCAACACCTGCCCCACCGGCATCGCCACGCAGCGCGACGACCTCCGCGGCAAGTTCAAGGGGACGCCGGAGCAGGTGATCGGCTACTTCACCTTGGTGGCGGAAGAGGTGCGTCGGACGCTGGCGGGGATGGGCTTCCGGACGATGGACGAGATCATCGGACGGCAGGATCTGCTCGAGCGCATCGAGCGCCCCGACCTGCCTCGTGCGCAGATGCTCGACCTCTCGGTGCTGCTGGCGCCGACCGACGAGGAAGGCCACCCGCGGGTGCCATCGGGTCCGCTGCGGCGCACGGTGCAGCGAAACGATCGCCCGGGGCTGGTCTCGCTCGACGAGGAGATTCTCGAGGAGCTGCTGCCGTACGTGGACTGCGGACTGCCGTTCTCCGGAAACTATCAGATCTACAACCATCATCTGGCCGTCGGGGCCAGGGTCGCGGGCGCGATCGTGGAGCGGACCGGCGACGCCGGACTGGCGCCAGGCTCGGTGCGGCTTCGGTTCACCGGTTCCGCCGGCCAGAGCTTCGGCGCGTTCACCTGCCGGGGCATGCACCTCGAGCTGGAGGGTGAGGCGAACGACTACGTCGGCAAGGGCCTGAGCGGTGGCGAGATCACCATCCGCCCCTTCAGGCGCGCGGCGTACGCCGACGTCTCCCACCAGCACCTCGTCATCGGCAACACCGTGCTCTACGGCGCGACCGGAGGAAAGCTGTTCGCCGCCGGCCAGGCCGGCGACCGGTTCGCGGTCCGGAACTCCGGCGCGATCGCGGTGATTGAGGGCGCAGGCAACCACTGCTGCGAGTACATGACGTCCGGCATCGTGGCGGTGCTCGGCCGCGCAGGCCGGAACTTCGGCGCCGGCATGTCGAACGGCGTGGCGTACGTGCTGGACGAGGCCGGTACTTTCGGGAACCGGCTCAACCAGGACATGGTCGAGCTGATTGACCTGGACGAGCACGACCTCGCGCTGCTCCAGCGACTGGTGCGAGAGCACGAGGAGCGCACCTCGAGTCCACGGGCCCGCACCATCCTGGTGCAGTGGGAGACCTTCCTGCCCCTGTTCCGGAAGGTGGCGCCGAAGGGAGCCGAGGCGTACGTGGCGGCGACGCGGGAGGCGTACCTGGCGACGGAGCGGACGGAAATCGAGCCGGCGCTGGCGCGTCGGTCGGCCTAGGAGTTCGGTTCGCACCGGCTCGCCGACCGCTCCATTGTGAACCAAACCTCAGACCACCCTCACGCTGCACTCAAACGACGGGAGGAATATTGGGACGCCACTTCCGGAGCTCGGCATGCGCACTCCCGGGTCGATCGTTCTCCTGCTCGCCGTCGTCGCGGCCTGCGCTCCGCCCCGCGTAGTGACCGCGCCGGCGCCGGTGCCGGAGGCCGGCAGCCACATTCGCTACTCACTGCGGTACGATCCCTTCAGGTTCACGAAGGCTCGCATGCTCTCGCTCGACGCCGACCGCCTGGCCTTCGATCGGCCCGTCGTCGGCGGCCGCCCGGCATGGGTGGCCGATCAGATCCCCACGGATTCCATCGCCCAACTCCAGGTTCGGATCGACCGCCGCGGAAACGCGGGGCGCGGCGCGTTGATCGGCGGGGGCATCGGTCTGGTGCTCGGCGCGCTGTGTTCACTCGGAGGAGACTCGGACAACTGGCTCCAGCCAAGCCCGGGCGAGTGCTTCGTGTCCGGCATATTCACCGGCGTGGGGACCGGACTGCTGATCGGGGCGCTCAGCCGGAGCGACGTCTGGGCGCCGGTTCCGTTGCCCGGCCGTGGGCAGCAAGATCCGGCGGCCAATGCCCCGGTGACGGCGGCTGCGCGGGTGGATCCTTCACCCGAATGAACCGACTTGTCGGGAACGAAGGCGCTCACCCACGCGAGACCGATCACACGGTCCGGCTGAAGACCGGCGGAGCTGGACCTGCCGGGGAGATACGCGTCCAGCGCCATGCGATGTTGCGGAGAAACCAGCGGCCCAGCGGGATGACCTCGTATTGCTCCAGGCCCGGCGTGATCAATCCGTCGTCCATCAGCGGCTGCAGCCGAATCCTGCCCTGCTCCATAGGGCGGTGGAAGCAGGCGATACGGCAGATCGAGATTGCACATCAGCTGGAGGATGGCCCGCCGGCGGGCCACGTCGTCCTCGAGGTCCCGGCGTGTCGTAGCGGGCAATCAGCTCAGGGGAGATCCGAGGCGTAGGCATGCACGATATTTGGCGAGCCGATTCTGAACGGTCGATGAAACCGGTCGTTAGGTCTTTTGGGGACCGGGGCGAGGCGGGCGAGCGCCCTCCCGGTTCCGGTACCGGGCATACCCGCGGATACCGGCCCAAAGGGCGACCACCAGCAGCGCCGCTGTCAGGCCGAGGCCACGCCAGGACACGGCTGCCTTGAACACCGCGAGGATGGTGATGAGGACGAGAAGGACGGTCGGTGCCTCGTTCAGCACGCGCAACCGTCCCGCGCTCCAACCTCCGCGGGTCACCGCGAGATCCAGCATGATCCGTCGCAACCAGAAGTGCAACGCGATCAGGAGAGCCACCAGCACCAGCTTCGCGAGCATCCACGGCTCGGTGAGGTGGCTCCGTCCCGTGGAGGTGAGCAGCATGCCGGCTGCGGTGAGCAGGGTAAGTCCCATCGCTGGAGTCATGATGAGGCGGAGCAGCCGTGACTCCATGCGCCCATACTGCGCAACCAGGATTCGGCGG
The DNA here is from genome assembly GCA_963826065.1 of uncultured Gemmatimonadales bacterium. Taxonomy (GTDB): domain Bacteria; phylum Gemmatimonadota; class Gemmatimonadetes; order Gemmatimonadales; family GWC2-71-9; genus CAVVWJ01. The sequence goes on along the minus strand of CAWGVP010000005.1, from coordinate 202,398 downwards.
TCCGGCTCGGGTGACGACAGCGCCTCCGCATGATAGACGAGAAGGCGGCCGTGATAGAACAGACCGGCGAACCAGGTCACGACGCCGACGATGTGGAAGGTCTTGAGCCAGAGATAGAGCATGGATCGGAAGGACCTCGAAGAGGGGTGGGATGACCTCGCTCGGCGGGTCCGTCGGGAAGGTAATGCGGCACGGGGTGTGGGCCTCTTGACGGCGGCGGGGAATCACCTAACTTGCTGGACGACAAGCAAGCCTCATCCGAGGACTCATGCAGCCCACCCCCGATCGCGAACGCAACCCCGTCCGCACTCGCGCCGCCATCCTCGATGCGGCGGAGAAGTTGTTTGCCCAAAAGGGGTTCGACGCCACGAGCCTGAATGAAGTCGGTATCGCCGCGGGGGTCTCCCGGGGCACGCCGGGCTACTTCTTCGGCTCCAAGGCCGACCTTTACCAGTCCGTGCTCGACCGCTGCTTCGCAGAGGTCCGGGAGGCCGTGCGGGCCGGCCGGGAACGCGCATTGGCCAGCGGCCAGAGCGCTGAGGCCATCCTGGCGGGGGCGGTCTCCGACTACTTCGACTTCCTGGCCGCCCGACCCAACTTCATCCGGCTGATCGAGCGCGAGGCCCTCAACGGCGGCACCCAACTCGACGATGTGAGCCACCTTCCCGCCGGCCAGGAGGCGCTCGCCGCCATCAGCGCCGAGCTGGGCCTCGACGACGCGCCCTCGGGCGAGGCGGCCCAGCTGCTGCTCAGCATCATCGCGCTGTGCTGGTTTCACCTGATTCACGCCCGGACCGTTGCACCCGCCGTCGGCGTCACGCTGGAAAACGTCGAGGACTTGGAGCGCCGCCGCCGCCATGTCGTCGGCCTGGTGCTGCACGGGCTCGCCGGACTCGAGCGCCCCCTGACCTCCACCCTCAGCCCATCCACCCGCCATGACTGACGTCCTCGTTCCAACTACCGAGCAGCCCACTCCTCTCGCCTCGGAGCAGGAGGCGCGCGAGGTCGCGGAGGCCGCCCGAGAACAGGAGTGGCAGGCCCCCAGCTTCGTGCGGGAGATGTTCGAGGGCTCGTTCCGGCTCGACCTGGTACATCCCTTCCCCGCGCCCGATCCGGCCGACCTCGAGCGGGCTCGGCCGTTCATGGAGCGGCTCGAGCGGTTCATGCGGGAGCGGGTGGACAGCGACATGATCGATCGGGAGGGCAAGATCCCATCGTACATCGTCAGGGGGCTCGGGGAGATCGGCGCGTTCGGCATCAAGATCGACCCCGAATACGGCGGGCTCGGTCTGAGCCAGTACAGCTATACCCGTGCAATCGGGTTGGTCACCAGCCAGGACGGCAACCTCACCGCCCTGCTCTCCGCCGCGCAGTCCATCGGCGTGCCGACGCCGCTCAAGCTGTTCGGGACGCCGGAGCAGAAGCGGCGGTACCTCCCCCGTCTCGCCCGGGGCGCGGTCTCCGCCTTCGCGCTCACCGAGAGCAACGTCGGCTCCGACCCCGCGGGCCTCCAGACCACGGCGACGCTCTCGGCCGACGGCACCCACTACATCCTCAACGGCGAGAAGCTCTGGTGCACCAACGGCACCATCGCCGAGCTGATGGTGGTGATGGCCCGCACCGGGCCGAAGAAGATCACCGCCTTCATCGTGGAGGCGGATTGGCCGGGCGTGGAGGTCGTGCAGCGGCTCCACTTCATGGGCCTGAAGGCGATCGAGAACGGTGTCATCCGCTTCCACAACGTGAAGGTTCCGGCGGACAACGTGCTCTGGGGTGAGGGTAAGGGGCTGAAGCTCGCGCTCATCACGCTCAACACCGGCCGGCTCACGCTGCCCGCCTCCGCGGTCGCGGGGTCCAAGCGGGCGCTGGAGTACGCCCGCCGCTGGTCGGCGGAACGGGTGCAGTGGGGCGCGCCGATCGGGAAGCACGACGCGATCGCCCAGAAGCTGGGGCGCATGGCCGCCGAGATCTTCGCCATGGAGGCGGTGTCCGATCTCGCGTCGTTGCTGGCCGACCGCGGCGACGCCGACATCCGGCTCGAGGCCGCCATGGCCAAGATGTGGAACACCGAGACCGGGTGGCGGATCGTCGACGACACGCTCCAGATCAAGGGCGGTCGCGGCTACGAGACCGCGGACAGCCTCAGGAGCCGGGGCGAGCGGCCGGAGCCGATCGAGCGGATGATGCGGGACTTCCGGATCAATCTGATCTTCGAGGGGTCCAGCGAGATCATGCGGCTCTTCATCGCCCGGGAGGCAGTGGATACCCACCTGCGCGTGGCGGGCGACATCATCGACCCCAAGGCGCCGATGGGCCGGAAGATCAAGGCCCTGCTCCGCTCCGGCCTCTACTACGCCTACTGGTATCCCAAGCTCTTCCTCGGATGGAGCCGCGCACCGCGCTACTCCGAGTTTGGACGCCTCGCCGACCACGTCCGCTTCGTGGACCGCTCCTGCCGGCGCCTGGCCCGCACCCTGTTCCACTGCATGGTCCGCTTCGGCCCCAGGCTCGAGAAGCGCCAGGCGGTGCTCGGCCGGCTGGTCGAGATCGGCGCCGAGCTGCTGGCGATGACCGCCGCGTGCTCCCGGGCGCACGCGATGGCCCGCCAGGGCGGCGAGGCCGGCGCCGGCGCGCTCGAGCTGGCGGACGTCTTCTGCCGGCACTCCCGCCGCCGGGTCGCCGACCGGTTCGAGGCGATCTTCGACAACGACGACGTCGAGACCTACCGGGTGGCGCAGCAGGTGCTCCGCGGCGAGCATGGCTGGCTGGAAGCCGGGATGGTGAGAAGCGACGAGGAGCGATAGGATTCGGCCATGGCCATAGCCGAAGGCAGGACCATCCCGTTCACGGGCCCTGAAGCGGTAGATGTCGGCGTGCTGGAGACGTTCGAGTACGCCGGTCCGGAGCAGGAGATCGTGACGGAAACGCGGGAGTTCAGCCCGGTCTGTCCCTACAGCGGGCTTCCCGATTTCGCCACGCTCCGCATCACCTACGTCCCGTCAGACCGGTGCATCGAGCTCAAGAGCCTCAAGTACTATGTCACCAGCTACCGCAGCGTGGGGATCTTCCAGGAGCATGCCACCGCAAAGATCGCCGAGGATCTCCAGCGGGTGCTGCGGGCCAGGCGACTGGCGGTGACCACGATCTACAACACGCGGGGCGGGTTCGACACGACCTGCACGGTACAATTGGCCGACAGGTAGACTTCGTGTCATACCGAGGATGAGCAAGCATGCCTCACCGTCCCGCCGCTACCCCCGCACTCGGCCGATTGGGAATCTGCTCCGGTCCCGGCCTCGGCCCCCGCGGCAGCAGCTCCGGCAGGTTCGCCAGCTCGTACGCGGTCACCGCCATCACCGCGCTCGCCTGCGCCAGATCGTCCGCCACCGCCTTGTCGTAGGTATCACTCTCCGAGTGGTGGGTATGGAAGTACCCGCGGGGGTCCTGGTCGAAGTTGAACGACGGGATGCCGTAGAAGGCGAATGAGAGGTGGTCGGTGCCGCCCTTCATCGCGTCGCGCACCGTGGCGGCGTCGAGGTGGGCCACCGGCGCGAGCAGCGCCCGCCACAGCTCTTCCAGGTCGGCCCTTCCCTGCAGCGCCTGACCCACGATGCGCCCCGTGCCGTTGTCGATCACCAGCACGGCCTGCACGCTGTCCGCCTCCGCCGCATGGGCCGCGGCATAGGCCCGCGAGCCGATCAGGCCCTGCTCCTCCCCACCGAACAGGATGAACCGGATGGTCCGCCGCGGCTTGAGCCCCGAGCGCGCGATGACCCGGGCGGCCTCCAGCACGACCATCGACCCGGCCCCGTTGTCGGTCACGCCGGTGCCGAGGTCCCAGCTGTCGAGATGCGCGCCGAGGATCACCACCTGGCCCGGAAGCTCACTGCCCCTGATCTCGGCCACCGTGTTCCACTGCTTGACCGGCGACTTGCCCAGCCTGTTCTCCACCCGGCCTTCGAGGCGAGGGGTCACCCCCTGCTGGAGGAGGCGCTCGAGCAGGGTGTAATCCTCGTGCGAGATCACGACGTTCGGGAGCGGGGATACCCGGTTGGGCGAGCCGCTCATGGTCATGAGCCCGTGCTCCTTGGCGCCGTCCACCAGGGTGCCCAGCGCGCCGGCCGCCTTCAGAACGTAGGGCAGATCGATCTGGAACTGCCGGCGCTGCAGGACCGCGGGCGCCGAGGTATCGGCGGTAAGCGCCGCCCGCGCAGCCCGGATGGCCGCCACGCGCTGCGAATCCTCCGCGCTCTGGGGCGGCCCGTCCGGGTTCCAAACCGGATTGGACGCCCTGGGCAGTACCCATGCACCGCGAACCCGGTCGCGGTAGCGGGCGAGGCTGTCGGGGGTAGACAGGTCCACCAGCACCACCGGCCCCTTTCGCGTCTTCCCGTCGGTGCCGACCGTCCAGGCCCAGCTGTGCCCCGTGATCGCGCGGTCGAACGGCTCCACGATGCGAAGGGACAGCGGGCCACGCTCCCAGGTGACTCCGAAGTCGAACGACTCCATCGCGGCGCTCAGCCCGTAGCTCCTGAACTGCTGGGCGGTCCATTCGTTGGCCCGCCGCATGGCGGGCGAGCCGGAGAGTCGGGGGCCGATGACGTCGCTCAGATGGCGAAGCTTCTCCATCACCTCGGACCGCTCGACCGCTTCGGCGATCAGGATGCCCGAACCGGCGGTGTCCACGGTGGTCTGGGCGCGGAGCGGCGCGGCGAGGGCCAGGGAGGCGAGCAGGGTGAGACGCCCGTTCATGCCGTGAAGTCCTGATGAGGGTGGTTGCTGGCGAACGCGGCCCGGCGCAAGTTATACTCGAAATTGCACGCCGGTATTCCTTTCCGACGCGATACCCGAAGGAGCAGTTTCGTGCCCCAGGACAGCCTGACGATCACCGACAATCGCACCGGACGCACGTACGAGATCCCGGTCGCCGAGGGCACCGTGCGTGCCACCGACCTGCGCCAGATCAAGGTCTCGGACGACGACTTCGGCCTGATGACGTACGATCCGGCCTTCATGAACACAGCGGCATGTCGGAGCGCCATCACCTACATCGACGGCGACCGGGGGATTCTGCGATACCGGGGGTATCCCATCGAGCAGCTCGCCGAGCAGGCGTCGTTCCTCGAGGTGGCCTATCTCCTCTGCGAAGGCGAGCTGCCGACCAAGGCGCAGCTCATCAAGTGGAACGAGACCATCACCTACCACACCTACGTCCACACCAACATCACACGGTTTCTCGAGGGGTTTCGCTACGACGCGCACCCCATGGGCATGCTGCTCGGCGTGGTGGGGGCCCTCTCCACGTTCTATCCCGACGCCAAGAACATTCACGATCCGGCCAACCGCTATCTGCAGCGGGTGAGACTGCTCGCCAAGTCGCCGACCATCGCGGCGTTCGCCTTCCGGCATTCCCGCGGCCTGCCGCTGGTCTTCCCGGACAACGACCTGGACTACATCGCGAACTTCGTGAACATGACCTTCAGCATCGGTGGGCGGCACAAGCCCAAGAAGGTGCTTCAACGCGCGCTGGAGATCCTGCTGATCCTGCACGCCGACCACGAGCAGAACTGCTCGACCAGCGCGGTGCGCGCCGTGGGCTCGTCGCACGTGGATCCGTTCTCGGCCGTGTCGGCCGGCATCGCGGCGCTCTACGGGCCGCTGCACGGCGGCGCCAACGAGGCGGTGCTGACGATGCTGGACGAGATCGGCGACAAGAAGAACGTCCCCGGCTTCATCAAGGAGGTGAAAGGCGGTGGCGGGCGCCTGATGGGCTTCGGACATCGGGTCTACAAGTCGTACGACCCCAGGGCCAAGCTCATCAAGAAGGTGGCCGACGACGTCTTCCGGGAGACCGGACTCAATCCCAAGCTGGAGATCGCCCTGGAGCTGGAGCGGATCGCCCTGGAGGACGAGTACTTCATCAAGCGGAAGCTCTACCCCAACGTGGATTTCTACTCCGGGCTCATCTACCAGGCGATGGGCTATCCCACCGAATACTTCACCGTGCTCTTCGCCCTGGGACGCATGCCCGGGTGGCTGGCGCAATGGGAGGAGATGCTGCTCGACAAGGACCAGAAGATCGCCCGGCCCCGCCAGATCTACACCGGCCAGGGCGAGCGTCCGTTCGTCCCCATCGAGAAGCGCTAGATGAGCGACCAGATCGATACCCTGCTCTCGGAGAAGCGGCGCTTCCCGACCACCGCGAAATTCGCGGCCAGCGCGGCGAGCACCGCGGCGCTCTACGAGGCGGGACACGACTGGATGCGCTTCTGGGAGGATCAGGCACGGGAGCTGGACTGGATGGCGGAGTGGACCCGGGTGCTCGATTGGAAGCCCCCGCACGCCAAGTGGTTCGTGGGGGGCAAGCTCAATGCCGCCGCCAACTGTCTCGACCGCCACATCCGCGGCCCCCGGCGCAACAAGGCCGCCATCATCTGGGAGGGCGAGCCCGGCGAGCGCCGGGTCCTGACCTACTGGGATCTCTCGCGGGAGGTGGGCCGCTGCGCCAACGCGCTCAAGCGCCTCGGCGTGGAGCGGGGGGACCGGGTGGCGATCTATCTGCCGATGGTGCCGGAGGCGGCGGTCGCGATGCTGGCGTGCGCCCGCATCGGGGCGGTGCATTCGGTGGTGTTCGGCGGCTTCTCATCGGAGGCGCTGCGCGACCGGATCAACGACGCCGGTGCCGTCGTCCTGATCACGGCCGACGGCGGCTACCGTCGGGGCCAGCTCCTGCCGCTCAAGCGCATGGCCGACACCGCGATGGCCGACACGCCCTCGATCCGGCATTGCATCGTCGTCCGCCGGCAGCCCGGAGGGCCGGGCGACGAATCCTTCGCCCAGATGACCGAGGGCCGAGACCATTGGTGGCATCGGTTGCTGGAGCCCGAATCGGCCGCTTGCAGGCCCGAGCCCATGGACGCCGAGGACATGCTGTTCATCCTGTACACCTCCGGCACCACGGGGAAGCCGAAGGGTATCGTCCACACCACGGGCGGCTATCTCACCCACGTGACCTCGACCGCCAAGCACGTCTTCGACCTGCACGACGAGGACGTGTTCTGGTGCACCGCCGACATCGGCTGGGTCACCGGTCACTCCTACGTGGTCTACGGGCCGCTGGCGAACGGCGCCACCGTCGTGATGTACGAGGGGGCCCCCGACTGGCCCGAGCGGGACCGCTTCTGGGCCATCATCGAGCGGTACGGGGTCACCATCCTGTACACCGCGCCCACTGCGATCCGGGCCTTCATGAAGTGGGGCGTCGAGCATCCGGAGCGCCACGACCTGTCGACCCTGCGCCTGCTGGGCACCGTGGGCGAGCCGATCAACCCCGAAGCGTGGATCTGGTATCACGAGCACATCGGGCGGCGCAACTGCCCCATCGTGGACACCTGGTGGCAGACCGAGACCGGCGGGATCATGATCACGCCTCTCCCGGCCGTGGTGACGACCAAGCCGGGCTCGGCGACGATTCCCTATCCCGGGATCGTGCCGGAGCTGGTGGACGCCAAGGGCAATCGGCTCGAGGCCGGCGGGGGGTTTCTCACCATCGCCCAGCCCTGGCCCGGCATGCTCCGCACCATCTTCGGAGACGACGAGCGCTATCGCGAGATCTACTGGAGCCGCTTTCCCGACCGCTACTTCACCGGGGACGGTGCCAAGCTCGACGAGGACGGCTACTGGTGGATCCTGGGCCGGGTGGACGACGTGTTGAACGTCGCGGGGCACCGGATCGGGACGATGGAGGTCGAGAGCGCGCTGGTGGACCATCCCGCCGTGGCCGAGGCCGCCGTGGTGGGCCGGGCGCACGACCTCAAGGGGCAGGCGCTGGCCGCGTTCGTCACGCTCAAGGATGGCCGGCAGGCGTCGCCGGGCCTCAAGGACGACCTCAAGGCCCACGTGACCCAGAAGATCGGAGCGATCGCGCGCCCGGACGACATCTTCTTCTCCGCGGACCTGCCGAAGACCCGCAGCGGCAAGATCATGCGCCGATTGCTGAAGGACATCGCGGAGGGCCGTGCGCTGGGGGATACGACGACGCTGGCCGATCCGAACGTGGTGAGCCGGTTGAAGGACATGTACGAGGAGAAGGAGGGATAAATAGTGCTGCCCCCTATTCCTCCGCGACGTCCTCCTCCAGATACGTATACCCCTCCAGCCCCGCCACGAAGTCGGCGATGAACGAGTTCGCCTCCTGCCGCGAGAGCCCCTTGGCGTTGCCGACCTTGCGCCGGAAGGTGGCCAGCAGATCGCTGGCGTGGAACTGGACGTAGTTGAGCACCTCGGTCACCGTATCACCGTGCACCAGATCGGTCACCTCGTAGCCCTGCTCCGTCAGCCGCACGTGCACCGCGTTGGTGTCGCCGAACAGGTTGTGGAGGTCGCCCAGGATCTCCTGGTACGCACCGGTCAGGAAGATGCCGAGGATGTAGGGCTCGCCCTCGTGCACCGGATGCAGCTCGAGTGACGGCTTCCCCTTGCGCCCGCCCACGAAGCGGTCGATCACCCCGTCGGAGTCGCAGGTCATGTCCTGGAGCGTGCCCCGGCGGGTCGGCGGCTCCTGCAGCCGGTGAATCGGCATGATGGGAAAGAGCTGATCGATGGCCCAGTGATCCGGCAGCGACTGGAACACCGAGAAGTTGCAGAAGTAGCGGTCCACCAGCGCGGAGTCGATGTGGGCCACGATCTCGGGGAAGGAGGTCTTGTCCTCCCCGATCGCCTGCTGGAGCGCGTGCAGGGTGGTGAGATAGAGCTGCTCCGCGTCGGCCTTGTCGCGCAGGGAGAACACGCCGCTGGCGAAGTACTCCTGCGTGCGCTCCTTGGCGAACACCGCGTCGTGGAAGACCTCCTCGATCCGCTCGGGGTTGAGCGCCTCGAGGTTTTCCGCCATCTCCAGCAGCAGCGGGTGCGGGTCCTCCCGGAGCGGCGGCGGCGCCGGCTCGACCAGTGACTCGACGTCGGTCACGTTCACCAGCAGCAGGGCGTGGTGCGCCGTCAGGGCGCGGCCCGACTCGCTGATGATGTGCGGCATCGGCAGCTCCTCGGTCCGGCAGGCGGTGCCGATGGTGTAGACCACGTCGCTGGCGTACTCCCGCATGGTGTAGTTCACGCTCGCCGAGCGGGTGGAGCGGGACCCATCGTAGTCCACACCCAGGCCGCCGCCCACGTCCACGTGGGTGATGTCGAACCCCATGCCTCTCAGCTCGGCGTAGTAGCGGCTGATCTCCTCCAGCCCGGCCTTCACGTGCCGGATGTCGGTGATCTGGCTGCCCAGGTGAAAATGCACCAGCCGCAGCACGTCCTTCCGTCCCCGCCGCTCCAGCTCGTTCAGCAGCCGCATCAGCTCCACGGCCGACAGGCCGAATTTTGACCGCTCGCCGCCGCTCTTGGCCCACCGGCCGGAGCCCTCCGTCGCCAGCTTGATGCGCACGCCGGCCGTGGGCTCCACGCCCATCTCGTCGGCGACCTTCAGCAGCACATCCAGCTCGTTCAGCTGTTCCAGCACCACCATGACCGTGTGGCCCAGCTTCTGGCCCATGAGGGCCAGCCGCATGTACTCCTCGTCCTTGTAGCCGTTGCAGACGATCAGATGCCTGGTGTCCTCGTTGAGGCCCAGGACGGCCTGGAGCTCCGGCTTGCTGCCGCACTCCAGCCCCACCCCGTAGGGGGCGCCGAACTCCACGATCTCCTGCACCACGTGCCGCTGCTGGTTGACCTTCACCGGGTAGACGGTGGTGTAGCTCCCCTCGTATCCGAACTCCTTGATCGCCGTGGTGAACTGGCCCGACAGCGCCTCGATCCGGGACTTCAGTATGTCGGAAAAACGAAGCAGGAGCGGGAGGCCCACGCCCTGGGCGTGGAGATCGGTGGCGAGATGGTAGAGATCGAGCCCGCGCTTCTTGTTGGCATCCGGATGTACCGTGACGTGGCCGTCGGCGTTGATCCGGAAGTAGCCGAGCCCCCATCCACTCATGTTGTAGAGCTTCTCGGCGTCCTTGACGGCCCAGGCGGGCGAGGCGACGGAAGTGGCGATGTCGAACTCCTGCTGAGGGCGAAGGGGCAATTGTAATGGTACGCGACAGTGAGGGAAAGCTTCGTAGCAGGGCCGCTACAGGCGCCGCGCTCCCGGCACGGTGCAGGCCTCGTCACCACCGGGTAAGCATCCCCGTACGAGCCACTTCCGAGCGGGGCAAGCACTCCCCTCGCAGGCACGAAGCTCGCACCTCGGGTGGGTGCAGTCCGTGACAGCCGAGAGCAGCGGACTGCACCACCGTCCGAGATTGGAGGAGATATGGCCGCCCCGGGAATCATGTCGATCCGTCGCTATTCGCCGTCGACCCGTCTGCGCCTCCAGGTGCTCTTCGCCCGCGCCTGGGAAGCGCTCGCCGATACGTATCATCTTCAGGCAGTCGAGTTCGTCCGCCGTCTTCGGAGCCAGCTGGCGCTGGACGAGGCGCTGGATCGCTTCTTCCGCGAGGTGGGCGTCCCCGCGGCGATGACCGACACGGTCCGCGCCCGCGCGCTCATCGCCCTCGCCCCGCTGATCGAGGATGCCGCGGAGCCCGAGGAGGACAAGAACCCCGGCTGGAACCCGCTCCGCCCCGATCATCTGATCGGCGCCATCCGGCGCCGGGCGCAGTATGTGGAGGAGACCAACCTGGAGTGCCGTCTGGCGGCCTCCATTGCCGACGAGGCGGTCGGCGCCACCCATGTGCGCATGGCCCTCGACGTCGCCGAGCTGCTGGCCGGTGAGTGTACGCCGGACGAAGCGATCATGCACTACGTGCGTTCCTTCAACCTGCCGGCCCTCGACACCCAGATCATCTTCCGCCGGGCGATGGCGTGCTGGGCGGAGCGCGACCCGCTCGGCCTCGATCGGGTCGAGCCGGTGACCCCGGCGGTGGCGGTTTGCGCCAGCGGCGCAGAGGTGGACTTCGGCGGCAGAATTCGGCTGGGACTGCGCGCCGCCATCGGCTGACCCCAAGCGTCTCCGCTTCGCCTATCTTAGGGTGAACCCACGTCGGGCGAAGCGGAGGCGTCGCAGTATGGGCTGGACGATCACGATCGGACGGGTGGCGGGGACCGAGATCAAGGTGCACCTCACCTTCTTCATCCTCGTCGCCTTCTGGGGCATGGCGGGGTACCAGCAGGGCGGACCGGCCGGCGCCATCGCCGCCTGCATCATGCTGTTCGCGCTCTTCGCCTGCGTCCTGCTCCACGAGTTCGGCCACATCCTCATGGCCGGCCGGTTCGGCGTCCGCACGCCGGACGTCATTCTTCTCCCCATCGGCGGCGTCGCCCGCCTCGAGCGCATCCCTGACGAGCCCCGGCAGGAGTTGCTCATCGCGCTCGCCGGGCCCGCGGTCACGCTCGCGATCGTGGTCGTCCTGTACGCCGTTCTCGCGCTCGGCGGCGATGGACCCCGGATAGGCGAGCTGGATCCGGACGGGCCGTTCCTGGAGACGCTGATGCGGGTGAATCTCTACCTGCTCGTCTTCAATCTCTTCCCGGCGTTCCCGATGGACGGCGGCCGGGTGCTGCGGGCGCTGTTGTCCAGCCGGATGGGCCTGGTCGCGGGCACCCGGATCGCGGCGCGGTTCGGACAGGCCAGCGCGGTCGTGGCCGGGCTGTACGGGCTCACCGCCGGCGAGCCGCTGCTCGCGCTGGTCGCGCTGTTCGTCTTCCTCGGTGCCGGCGCGGAGGCGTCCGCGGTGGAGACCCGCGTGGCGGGAGAAGGCCTGAAGGTGGACCAGATGATGGTGACGCAGTTCCGCGCGATCCCGGTGCACGCGACCCTGGCCGATGCGGTGGGGCTGCTCCTGTCGGGCGAGCAGCGTGAGTTCCCCGTCGTGGACAACATGGGGCGGGTGGAGGGCGTGCTGACCCGTGACAATCTCATCAAGGGCATCAGCCAGCGCGGAACCGACTCCACGGTCGGCGAGGCGATGACCGCTCAGGTGAAGGCGGTCTCTCCCAAACTCGGTTTCCAGGAGGCCCTGGAGCGGTTGCGGTCGAGCGGGCTGCCCGCCCTCCCGGTGGTGGACGATACCGGGCGTCTGGTGGGGATGCTGACGCTCGACAACATCACCGACCTGCTCCTGGTGCGGCGCGCCCGGGCGTGACGCACTCCCGCCGCCGGTACGCCAGCGGCGAGCACTCGAACCCGCCACTCTCCCACAGCCCGGCTCCCGCCGAACGCGCCGCCTTTTGCGCCCGCTCGAGCCGGTCGGCATACTTCACGTTCGGCGGCAGGGTGTACAGCATCGCCCAGCCCTCGCGCACCAGGATCTCGTTCACCATGCGCGAGCCGGCCCACACATAGGCCAGCTCGCGGCCGTAGCGGTCCCGGGCGGCGACGTCCCGCTCGAGTCGGACCGTGGCGCCCCGCGGCAGCAGGCGGCGGAGCGCCGCATGTGACTGGCGCCCCGGCTCGCCCTGTCCGAGCTCCGGCGTGTCCACGCCCAGGAGGCGCACCCTTCTCCCGTCACGACAGGTGAACGTGTCTCCGTCCGCCACCCGCTCGACCACGCAGGAAGGCGGCGGGGGCGGCGCCGAGTCCGGGCGCGGGGCCGACCCGCAGGCATGGAGCGCGAGGCCCCCGAGGAGGAGCGCGGTCAGTGCTCGCCGGTGCATGGGCGGGCAATCTAGGGAGAAGGCCTCGATATGGCAGCGCCCCCCAACGTGATCGAACGGACCAGCACGCTCCCCGCCTCCGCCGAGGAGGCGTTGGCCTGGCACGCGCGGCCCGGTGCCCTGGAGCGCCTCACACCTCCCTGGGAACGCACCGAGGTCGTGGCGCACGTCCACTACCAGGTCGAGCCGCTGGGGCCCGAGGCCTCGCGCTACACGCTGCGCGCCGCGGCCGGCACGCGATTGGCCCGCTCCAGGGCCGAACGACTGCTCGCCTACCGTCATGCCACGCTGCGCGATGACCTGGCCGCCCACGCCCGCTTTCGGGACCGCCCCGCGCTTCAAATCGCGGTGACCGGAGCGAGCGGCCTCCTGGGGTCAGCGCTGGTGCCGTTCCTGGCCACCGGTGGCCATCGGGTCGCCCCGGTGTCGCGGCGGCCGAAGTCGCCGGACGCCATCCGTTGGGACCCGCCCTCCGGCGCGACCGACGCCTCGAGCTTCGACGGACTCGACGCGATGGTGCATCTCGCGGGCGAGAACATCGGCGCGCGCTGGACCCGGGAGCGGAAGCGGAAAATCCGTGAGAGTCGCATCGCGGGCACCAGGCAGCTGGCCGAGGCGCTCGCGCGGCTGAAACGGCCACCGGCCGTGTTGGTGGCGGCGTCCGCGATGGGGATCTACGGCGACCGTGGCGACGAGATCCTCACCGAGGAGTCTGTGCCCCCAGGTTCGCCGGCCGACTTCCTCGTCGAGGTGGGCCGCGAGTGGGAGGCGGCGGCGGATCCGGCGCGCGAGGCGGGCATCCGGGTGGTCCACCTGCGCTTCGGTCTCGTCCTCACCCCGTCGGGGGGCGCGCTGGGACGCATGCTCCCGGCGTTCCGTCTCGGGGTCGGCGGGCCGTTGGGCAACGGCCGGCAGTGGGTGAGCTGGATCTCGGTCGACGACGCCATCGGCGCGATGCACCACGCGCTTCTGACGGCGAGCCTGTCGGGGTCGTTCAATACGGCCGCGCCGGAGCCGGTCACCAGCCGTGATTTCGCCGCCACCCTGGGCCGGGTCCTGCGCCGTCCGGCGCGCCTGCCCGCCCCCGCGCCAGCGCTGCGGCTCCTCTTCGGCGAGATGGCCGATACCGCGCTGCTCGGGAGCCAGCGACTGTCCCCGGCGCGGCTGCTCGCCTCGGGCTACTCCTTCCGGCACCCCCGGCTGGAGGACGCGATGCGCCATGTGCTGGGGAGGCCGTGGTAACTTCCAGCCATGGCCACCCCCAAAGCAGTCGTGCTCCTCAGCGGCGGCATGGACTCCGCCACGGCTGCGGCCGTGGCCCTCGACAGGGGCTTCGAGGTGTACGCGCTGAGTTTCCGCTACGGGCAGCGACACGCAAGGGAGCTCGAGGCGGCGAAGCGCGTGGCCGAGCGGCTCGGGCTGCGCCGTCACGTGGTGCTCGACATCGACCTGCGCGCCTTCGGCGGCTCCGCGCTCACCGGCGATCTCGAGGTGCCCAAGGACATGCCGCTGGAACGGATCGGCTCCACCATCCCGGCGACCTACGTTCCGGCCCGCAACACCATCTTCCTCTCCTTCGCCCTCGGCTGGGCCGAGACCCTCGGCGCCGCCGATATCTTCATCGGCGCCAACGCGCTGGACTACAGCGGCTATCCGGATTGCCGCCCGGAGTACATCGAGGCTTTCGAGCGCATGGCGAACCTCGCGACCAGGGCCGGCGTCGAGGGCGGGCACCTCCGGATCCACGCCCCGCTGATCAGCCTGTCGAAGGCCGAGATCATTCGCCTGGGCAGTGGGCTGGGCGTGGAGTTCGACCTCACCTGGAGCTGCTACGACCCCACGCCCGAGGGAGCCGCATGCGGGCGCTGCGAGTCGTGCACGCTCCGGCGAAAGGGGTTCCGGGAGGCGGGAGTGGCGGATCCCACGCGGTACCGGGCCGGTGCCACGAGCGACATCGCATGACCTACGCCGTCAAGGAGATCTTCTATACCCTGCAGGGCGAGGGCGCGAATACCGGAAGGCCGGCGGTGTTCCTCCGGTTCGCCGGGTGCAATCTGTGGACCGGCCGCGAGGCCGATCGGGCCGAAGCGATCTGCGGTTTCTGCGATACCGACTTCGTCGGCACCGATGGACCAGGCGGAGGCAAATTCGCCGGCGCGTCGCACCTGGCGCGCGCCGTCGCGGAGGCCTGGCCGGCGGAGGGAACGCCGGGCAGGCGCTTCGTGGTGTGCACCGGTGGCGAGCCGCTGCTCCAGGTCGACGCCGAGCTGCTCGGCGCGCTCCATGCCGAGGGATTTGAAGTGGCCGTGGAGACCAACGGAACGGTCGAACCTCCGAACGGCATCGACTGGCTCTGCGTGAGTCCCAAGGCGAGGGCGCCGCTGGTGGTGCTCGGCGGAAGCGAGCTCAAGCTGGTCTATCCCCAGGAAGGGGCCGAGCCGGAGCGCTTCGAGGGGCTGGGGTTCGAGCATTTCTTTCTGCAACCGATGGACGGCCCGGCGCGGGAGGACAACACCGCGGCGGCGCTGCGCTATTGTCTGGCCCATCCGCGCTGGCGACTGAGCCTGCAAACGCATAAGCTTCTCGGAATTCCTTGAGAATGCACGGTTACTCCGACCGCATCAATCACGCCCTCGCCTTCGCGGCGAAATACTACGGTGCCGTCGCGCCGGCCGGGTCCGGGATGGACTATCTTGCCCACCCGGCCAACGTCGGCATCATCCTCTCGCGCTACGGCTGCGAGCAGGTGACCGTCGTCGGCGGCATCCTCCATCACGTGCTCGAGGAGGCGGTGCCCGACCGCCGCCCGGCGCTCGAGCGGAAGATCGCGGACAAGTTCGGACCGGTCGCCCTCGCGATCGCCCGGGACGCGCTGGAGCCCAAGTACGACCGCCGGGGCGGCGAGCGTCCCTGGCGGCCCTGCAAGCAGGAGTATCTGAGTCAGCTGGCCGCGGCGGAGCCGCGGGCGCTCGAGGTGTGCGTCGCGGACGAGCTCCACGTCTGCGGCTCCACCATCACCGCGCTCCGGCGGCTGGGCGTCGAGTACCTCCGCACCCTGTCGCGCGCGGGATCGGAGCAGACCATCTGGTGGTATCGATCCATGATGGAAGTGCTGGACGCCCGTGCGGACTGGCCGCGCCGGGAGATGTTGTCCGAGCTTCGGCTGATGAGCACCGACCTGGTGCGCGGCCTCCGGCTCAGCGAGGAGGAGCTGTGAAGGTGAAGTCATGGTTTGCCCTGGGCACCTTGCTCACGGCGGCCTGCATGCCGGGCGCGAAGGCGCCGGAGCCGCTCAACCCGGTCCGCTTCCTGCTCATCAACGACGTCTATGTCGCGGATACGCTCTCCGACGGCAGCGGCGGACTCGCGCGGGTGGCCACGGTGCGGAACCGGCTGGCCGACCAGGGACCGGTGCTCTTCCTGCTGGCCGGCGACGTCCTGAGCCCGAGCCTGCTGAGCAAGTACTACGGCGGGCGCCAGATGGTCGAGGCGCTGAACGCCGCTGAGCTGGACTACGCCACCTTCGGCAATCACGAGTTCGAGCTGCCGAGAGACACCCTGATCGCGCGGATAGGGGAATCGTCCTTCACCTGGCTTTCGACCAACTGCACCCTCGCCGACGGCACCCGCTTTCCCAAGGTGCTGCCGTGGGACACCGTGCGGGTGTCGGGCCACCTCGTGGGCCTGTTCGGACTGACGCTGACGGGCGACTACCGGAGCTACGTGCGCTGCGGCGATGCCGACAGCGCGGCCAGGATCGCGGCGGACAGCCTCACCGCCCTGAAGGTGGACATGATCGTCGGGCTCACCCACCAGAGCGTGGCAGCCGACCGGGACCTGCTGGCCCGCGAGCCCCGGATCGACCTGATCCTGGGCGGCCACGAGCACGAGGCCCACGACTCGGTCGTCAGCGGACGGCACGTGCTCAAGGCCGATGCCAACTCCCGCACCGCCCAGTTCGCGACGCTCTGGGGTGGGAAGGACAAGTGGCGGCAGGCGGTGGGACTCGTCACCATCGACTCCCGGCTGCCCGACGACACGGCGACCGCCCGCGTGGTGGACGCGTGGGCCGACAGCCTCCGCCGGCGGCTCGGGCCCGAGCGCTCGGCCGGCACGGCGGCGGCACCGATCGATGCGCGGGACGCGGTCTCCCGCCGCCGGGAGTCCGCCCTCGGCGACCTGGTGACCGACGCCTTCCGGGCCGGGACCGGCGCCGATGTGGCTCTGCTCAACGCCGGCGCGATGCGACTCGACGACGTCATCCCCGCCGGCCCGATCAGCACCTATCAGCTCGAGAGCATCTTCCTCTTCGCCGACGAGACCCGGGTCGTGACCTTTCCACTGACGGCGGGCCGGCTGAAGGAAGTGCTGGAGCATGGCGTGTCCGACGCCTCGCTCGGGAAGGGGGGCTTTCTCCAGGTCTCCGGCGTCGAGTTCACCTACGACCGGTCGCGGGCATCAGGAAGCCGGCTGGTGGGTGAGCCACGCGGTCCCGGCGGGGCCGCCCTCACGGGCGATACGGTGCAGGTCGCCATGGCCGCCTACCCCGCCTGCGAGGGCGGGGATGGCTACCGGATCCCCGAGGCGTCGAGCATCTGTGGCGAGGCCGGATCGGCCCCCCGAGCGGCGGACCTGCTGATCCGGTATCTCTCCGACTCCCTCGGCGGCAAGGTCACGGTGCCTCCCAGCGGCCGCATCGTGGAGGCGGGAGGCCCCAATCCGGGCTGATCCGCCGCCGTCTCCCGGCAACTCGCGGGTCCGGGTATTATAGGGCATGGCTTCTACGCCTGCCGCGCTCGCAAGTCTCCCCAGTGCCTTTGCCGCAGCCTGCAGACTCTCGCGAACCGAGGGAGAGCTGTTCGAGCGCTGTCGGGTAGCACTCGTCCGCCGCTTCCAGAGCGACCGGATCTGGTTCGGGCTGGTCTCCCCCACCGAGAGCATTCCCCGGGTGGGGCCGGACGAGGGCTTCGCCGACGCAGTCGAGGTCGCGCGGCTGGGCAGCGGCGAGACCGAGGTCGTCATTCATGCCGACCCCAGCGTCGTGGGAGAGATGCGGGCGGTGGCGATGCCGCTCGCCCTGGGACTCAGCGTGGTGCTGGAGCTCCGGAGCATCCTCCTCGAGCGGCAGGCCGCGCTGGATGACGCCGTCTTCCAGCTTCGGGCGCTCCGCCAGGTGGCCCGCCTGCTCTCCTCGGTGCACTCCATCGAGGAGACCGAACAGCTGATCCTGGACTTCATGGCGGAGGTGTTCTTCGCCTGGTGGGCCTGCCTCTACCGGCCCGAGGGCACCGTCTATGCCCCCAAGGTCTTCCGCTCCCTCAACGATCGCCTTCGCCCTGCCCCCATCGACAAAGCCGCCCTCGACCAGGCCCTCCCCTCGGGGAGCGCGTCGAGTGGGGCGGAAGACATCTCCGTGGCGTCGCTGGTGGGTCCCGGGGCCGAGCTGGTGGTGCCGCTCGACGCCGGCGTCGAGCGCATGGCGGTCCTGGTCCTCGGCTCCCGCATCAGCGACAAGCTGTACGGGCGGGCCGAGCTGGAGTTGGCGGGGACGCTCTCGTTCGCCGCGGCGATCGCCCTCAAGAACTCGGAGCTGGTGGAGCAGCTCCACAGCGCCGCCACCACCGACGAGCTCACCGGCCTCTATAACCGCCGCGCGCTGGAGGAGCGGCTCGGGGCGGAGATCTCGCGCAGTCTCCGGCATCAGCTCCACACCAGCGTGCTGCTGCTCGACCTCGACCGGTTCAAGGTGGTGAACGACACCATGGGACACGCGGCGGGCGACCGGCTGCTGATCCAGGTCGCCCGCATCCTCCGGCAGCAGTGCCGCGCGCTCGACGTGGTGGGCCGGCTCGGCGGCGACGAGTTCCTGGTGATCCTCCCGATGACCAAGCCCGCCGAGGCGCAGGTGTTCGTGGCCCGGGTCCAGAACAGCCTGCAGGAATTGGAGAAGAGCAGCCCCGACTTCGGGCCCTGCACCCTCAGTATGGGCATCGCGGAGTCGCCCCGGCACGGGACCACGGTGAGCAGCGTGCTCGCCGCCGCCGACTCCGCGCTCTACAAGGCCAAGCGGGCCGGACGCAACGCGGTCGAGGTGGCGGACGGATAGCACGATGGCCCATCCCGAGTTCACCCTGCTCGGTGACGCCGTCTGGCTGGACTTCGTCAACTCGGCTCGCGGTCGCACCCTCTCCCCACCCGACATGCTGCCGGACGCGGCGGCCTTCACCCGCTGGGCTCGCGCGCAGCGTCTGATGCAGCTCGACGGGGATGCTCCCTACCCCGCCATTCGCGAATTCCGGCAGCAGCTGAGCGCACTGGCCGAAGCGCTCCACGCGGATCTCCAGCCGCCCGCCGGATCCATCGCCGCCATCAACGCGATTCTGAGCCGTAGCGCCGGGAGCCACCGGCTCACCCGGGTCGGGGGTGAGTGGCGGCTGCAGTTCGCTCCGTCGGTCCCGCTGACGCCGCTCGAGGCGATCGCGCGCTCCGCCGCGGCCACTCTCGCCGACGCCCAGGTCGTCGTCCGTCGTTGCGCCGGCGAGACCTGCTCGCTCTTCGTCGCCGACGCCTCGCCCACCCGCAGCCGGCGGTGGTGCGTGGCGGCGCTGTGCGGCGCCAACCTGCGGGTCGAGCGGCGCCGGGGTCCGCGACGCTGACCGGCCCCGATCCGCGGATCGCGTTCGACCGCACGCGCGCGGCACTGGGATCGCGCTACCATCTGGAGCGGATCGTCGCCTCCTCGGCGGAGCGGGTGCTGTTCGAGGCCCGCGACGAGGTGTTGAAGCGTCGGGTCAGCATCCGGATCAACTTCTATGTGGACGACGCCATCCGCGCCTGGTTCATGCGCGAATCGGAGGCGCTCGGCCGGCTCGACGACCCCGGCATTCTCCACGTCTACGACGCGGGCCAGTTCGGCGACCTCGCGTACCGGGTGGGCAACTGGGTCGAGGGCGAGGGGCTTCGGGAAGCGGTGCAGCGCGGTCCTCGTCCGATTCCCATGGTGCTGGCCCTGGCCCGCGACCTCCTCGGCGCCCTGGAGCATGCCCACCTGAACGGCATCATCGTCCGCACCGTCTCGCCGCTCTCGGTGCTGGTCGGTGCCAGCGGCCGGGCCACGATCACCGATCTCCGCTACTGCAGCTACTGCCTGCCCGCGGTGCCGGCCCACGCGGCGCCCCCGTCGCTGGTGTTCATGGCGCCCGAGACTCGCGACCGCTCGGTGGGGGATCCCGCCTCCGACATCTACGCCGTGGGAGCGATTCTCTATTTCGCCGTCACCGGCCAGGAGCCCGCGCTCGACCCCGCGCAGATCCGCCGCCCGACCGAGCTGCGCCCCACCTGCCCGCGAGTCATCGAGCGCATCGTGCTCCGCGCCCTCCAGGCCGTGCCCACGTCGCGCTACTTCACCGCGGCGGAGATGCTGGAGGATTTCGCCTCGGACGCCGGCATCTACGACATCGCACCTCCGGCCCTCGGCGGGACCGCGGTCTCGGCCAACGAGGATCAGGCCCGGTGGGAGAAGCGGCTCCGGCGGGCCCTGGGCGACGACTACGAGCTTCTGGAGCTGCTGGGTACCGGCGGGTTCGGCAGGGTCTACCGGGTGCGCGACCTCCACCTGGAGCGGCTGGTGGCGCTCAAGGTGCTGCACCCGTCCTTGACCCGGGATCCGAGCGTGGTGGAGCGCTTCCGCCGGGAGGCGCAGCTCGCCGCCCGGCTGGACCATCCGAACATCGTGAACATCTACGATATCGGCGGACGCTCGGGCCTGATCTGGTACGCGATGGAACTGGTCAACGGCCCCAGCCTGGCCCAGCTGGTGGAGCGCGAGGGGCCGCTGCCGCTGGACAAAGTACTGCGACTCCTGAGGGAGGGGCTCTCCGCCCTGGCGCACGCCCATGGATTCGGGCTGGTCCATCGCGATATCAAGCCGGAGAATCTGCTGATCGCGGGCGACGGCAGCCTGCAAATCACCGATTTCGGGCTGGCCCTGGCGCTTCGGGGAAAGTTCGGGGGCGCCACCAGCCAGAGCGGCACCCCGCAGTACGCCAGCCCCGAGCAGCTGCTCGGTGAGCGGGTGGACCAGCGGTCGGACCTGTACAGCCTGGCCGCCGTCGCGTACTACGCTCTGCTCGGCCGGCCACCCTTCCCGGGACTCACACCGGAGCAAATACTCGCCAAGCAGACCACCAATCAGCTCCCGGATGCCACGGCCAGGCGGGAGGACCTGAGCGAGGATCTGGAGCAGGTGCTCGACCGGGCCCTTCGAGCGAATGTGGACGCTCGCTACTCGTCGGCGGCCGAGTTCCTGCAGGCGGTGAATCGGGCCGCCGACGCGGGCTCCCGGGAGCCGGTGGTAGACTGGGCCCGGGCGGCCGCGCGCTGGCTCCGCGGCTCCCCCCTTGACTAAACGTCGCCGGTGTACAGATTTGTCCCCGCGATTGGCCCTTCGGAGCTACCTAAAGAGACACAGTTGAATTTCAAGACCCGGGATTCCTCGCTGGCGGGTCTTTCGTTTTTTATGACGCGGGACTGGCCCGCGCTCATAAAAACTCGGTGCGCCGGACATCCGGAGCGCCGACGCAGTCAAACAACAACGGAGTAGGACAATGGCTCGCACCCTCGGCACGGTGAAGTGGTTCAACGACGCAAAAGGCTTTGGTTTCATCACTCCGGAGAATGGGGACAAGGATTGCTTCGTCCACCATACCGCCATCAAGGCGGACGGCTTCCGCAGCCTCTCCGAGGGTGATCGGGTGGAGTTCGACATCGTGCAGGGTGCGAAGGGCCCCGCCGCAGAGAACGTCACCAAGGTCAAGTAAGACCTCGGCCCTGAACGAGAACGGACCGCCCGATGGGCGGTCCGTTTTTGTTGGGCTGCGAAGCGATCTACTTCTGCTGAGCGATCCCTCGCTGCGCTCGGGATGACGAGTCGCTGCGCGACTCGTCACTTATGCCGGTAGATGACCCGTCCCCGCGTCAGATCGTACGGAGAGAGCACCACGCTCACGCGGTCCCCTTCGAGCACCCGGATCTTGAACTTGCTCATCTTCCCGGCGGCGTACGCCAGGATCTCATGGCCGTTCTCCAGCATGACTCGGTAGTTGCGGTCGGGCAGGACCTCGGTCACGACGCCCTCCATCTCGATCCCTTCTTCTTTCGCCATCCACTCTCTCCGCTGCGGGAACCTGCAATCTCGGCGCCGGAGGCCCCGGGCCGGACGGCAGGGAATCTTGCCCGGGGAGAGCCGGGAAGCAACCTGAGCTCAGTGGATGGCGGACGGGCGGACGGGCGGACGGGCGGACAACAAGCCAGCGACGCTCCGCTCGTGTGTCCGTGGGCCTGTCCGCCCGTCCGCCCGTCCGCCCGTCCACTTACGACCCCGGCAGCTCCGAGCGAACCCGCTCGATCTCCGACTCCACCAGCTGCACCAGCTCCCCGATCCTGGCGGTATCGAAGGTCAGCTCCGCACCGGCCGCCCGATAGATGTCGGGCAGCCCGCGGACGGCGCCGAGCGCCAGCGCCTCGCGGTAGCGGGCCACCGCGGCCGCGTGGTCCTTCCGGCTGTTGCGCCAGACCTGCAGGGCGCCGATCTGGGCGATGCCGTACTCGATGTAGTAGAACGGGTACATGAAGATGTGGAGCTGGCGGTACCAGCGCGCCACCCGCTCCCGATCCAGCCCGCTCCAGTCCACGCCGCGCTCGAACCGCTGCCGGATCCGGAGCCAGGCCGCATCTCGCGCCGCGGCATCCCCGCCCTCGCCGCTGGTATAGATCCAGGACTGGAACGCATCCACCGAGGCGATGTGGACCAGGCTGAGCAGGATGTCCTCCAGATGCTCGAGCCAGGCGCTATGGTGATCGTCCGCGGTGAAGTAGCCGACCGGCTGCGAGAGGTGGGGGCCCGCGAGCAGCTCCATCGACATGGACGCCAGCTCCGCCGCCTCGGATCCCGGGTGGCGCTGCCAGATGAGCGGCTGCGCGTGAGAGGCGAAGGCGTGGAATGCGTGCCCCGCCTCGTGCAGCAGGGTCATGACGTCGTCCACCACCCCGACCGCATTCATGAAGATGAACGGACGCCCGCGGTGATGCAGGGTCTCACAGTAGCCGCCGGGGGCCTTGCCCTTCCGGCTGTCCAGGTCGAGGAGGCGCTCCTCGATCATGGTCTGGAACTCGCCGCCGAGCACCGGATCCACCCGCTGGAAGATGGCGCGCGCGCGGCCGACGAACTCCTCGACGGTGGAGAACGGCCGGAGCGGCGACTTCCGGTAGGGATCGACGGCGAGGTCCCAGGGCCGGAGTACGTCGAGCGACAGCCGGCGGCGGCGGATGGCGAGCATGCGCTCGACCGCGGGCGCCACCGTTTCCTCGATGGCGTGGTGGAAGCGCTCGCAGTCGGCGGGGGTGTAGTCGAACCGGTACTTGGCGGGAAAGATGTAGTCGCGGAAGTTGGCGAAGCCGGCGTTTCGGGCGGCGCGCTGCCGCAGCTCGTACATCCGGTCGAAGAGCTTCGCCAGCGGGTCGCGCTGCTCGGTGTAGGGGGCGGCGGCCGCGCGGAAGGCCCGCTCCCGGACCGCTCGATCGGGACTCTTGAGGAAGGGCTGGAGCTGCGGCAGCGGCCGCTCCTGACCCTCCCATTCGACCGTCATGGAGCCGGTGATCCGCTGGTATCGGGCGCTCAGCTCCTCCAGCTCGGAGAAGATCGGGACGTTGGCTTCACGGAAGATTTCGATCGAAGTTCGGAAGCGGGCCAGCGTGGTTTCCAGCGTCGGGGTACGGTATCCCGACTCCACCAGGCGCTTGGCCAGCTCGACGCTCCGCTCCTCCATCCGGGGCATGATCTCGGTGGAGAATCGAAGGTGGTCGGCCTCCTTTTCCGGATCGGACGTCTCGATGGTATAGGCGATCATGGCCAGCGCCGCGGCCTCGGTGACCAGCTCCTCCAGGGTGGACCAGGTCTGCAGCCACCCCTCGATCGTGGTCTCGTCGAGAGGCCGTTCGACGAGATCATCGAAGTACGGCTCGATGTCCTCCCAATGCGCCTTCGACAGGACGACTGGAGACGGCGGCAGGGCCAACACGGGCACGAGGAGCTCCTGATCCTGGAGGGGTGTGACGGAGTGGGGAGCGAGCTCGGCAGCCCCCGATCGATTCAGGTCAGGAGATATAGGCAGAATCGGGGCGGGTCACAATCCCGGCGGCCGCAACCGGTGAAATTTCGTGCGTTCCTGGTACCGGTGCCCGATCGCGAGCAGCACCGATTCGCTCAGCGCCCGGCCGGTGAGCTGGAGACTGGTCGGAAGCCCGCTCTCACCGGTGCCGTTCATCAGGAAGAGTCCCGGGACCCCGCACAGGTTCGCCGCGCCGCCGATATTGGCCCCGCCCGGGTAGTCGGGATACACCTTGTCGAACGCGGCATCGATGGGCCACGCCACGGTGGGCAAGGTCGGCGCGGCGATGGCGTCCACCCCCGCCAGGAGGCGGTCGAGGGCCACGGCGGCCGGCCGGCGGAGCCGAAGCGCCCGAATGTAATCCTTCGCCAGCACCACCTGGCCTGCGTACCCCCCGATCCGGTCCTCGGGAGCGGTGAGCTCTGTGATGCGCCCGCTCTCGAACAGGGGCTCGAACGCGCTCGCCGCCTCCGCGTCGATCACGATGGACGCCATGGCGTCGTAGGGAAAGTCCGGGAGCTCCAACCCGTCCTCGATGTCGGCGACCTCGCGCAGCACCCGAAGCGACTCCTCGAAGTTGCGGCGCACCTCGGGCTGCAACTTCTCGACTGTGCCCTTCAGGACGCCGAGCCGGTAGCGTCTCCGCGACCCGGTGTCGGCCGACAAGCCGAACCGACCCGCGAGTGACGAAGGGTCCGCGCCGTCCGGGCCGGCAATGGCGGCGAGCACCGCCCCACAGTCCTCCGCAGTTCGCGCGAGCGGGCCCAGCTTGTCCATGGTCCAGCTCAGTGCCATCGCCCCGTGTCGGCTGACCCGCCCATAGGTGGGGCGAAGTCCCGTCACGCCACAGAACGCTGCGGGGTACTGGATCGAGCCCCAGGTCTCCGACCCGATCGCGAAGGGTACCAGTCCGGCGCCGACCGCCGATCCCGAGCCGCTGGACGACCCGCCCGACCATCGTGTCGGGTCCCAGGGGGACCGACCGGGTCCGGTAAAGCTCGCGAAGGCCTGGTTGTACCCCATGCCGCCGGCCAGCTCGACCATCGCGAGCTTGGCGCAGAGCACGGCCCCGGCCTCCCGAAGCCGTCGTATCACCGTGGCGTCGCCCTTGAGCATCTGATCCCGGTAGGGTCGCGCCCCCCAGGTAGTGGGAGCGCCCTCCGCCGCGAGCAGATCCTTGGCGCCGTACGGGATGCCGTGCAGGGGCCCAAGGTCCTTTCCCGCCGCCAGCTCCGCGTCCCTCTGCCGAGCCTCGGCGAGCGCGGGTTCGCGGAGCACCGTCACTACGGCGTTGTAGACCGGTCCGAGGCGCTCCAACCGGTCGAGGAAGTGCGCGGCCAACTCCACCGCCGAGACCTTTCGCGCGCGCAGCAGCCGACCGAGCTCGGGAAGCGTCAGCCAGGTGAGCTCACTCACCCGATGCCCTCCGAGCGGATGGCGGAGAAGACGAAGTCGGGCTCGTCACCGTTGGCGAGCGCCGAATTCCGCACCTTCTCCGCGCGCTCGAGCCCATTCTCGATCTGGCGGGTCACCACGGCGAGGTCGGCCTCGCTGAGCCGATCACCGTATTGCGCCCGGATCACGCCGGCTAGTGCCTTGGCGAGAGCGCCCGGCTCGTGCGGTAGGATGCCGGCCGGGGAGGGGGCGGGTGTCGTGGCGGCCGGCCACCGAATCGGACCGAGGCGTGGTCCCAGCATCGGCGCCAGTGCCGCCACCGCGAGCGACTCGGCGAACTCCCGCCGGCTGATCTCGGTCATGGCCGACCTCAGGGTGCTCTCTCCGAGCGGTCGTTGCGATAGTACACGTAGGCCAGGGAGAGCATGACGAGCGCGAGGAAGAACACCGATCCGACCCGGTAGAGCGCGTCGAGCGACGAGAGATCGAAGAAAACCACCTTGACCACCGCCAGGCCGGCAACGGCCAGTCCAGCGACCCGCAGCGGCTTGATCCCGCGCCGGAATCCCGCAAGCACCAGGGCGGAGGCGAACACCAGCCACCACGCGCTCACCGCGAGGCCGGCCGCGAGCTCCGCCCTCACCCGGGAGAGGCTCTGCAGCTCGAAGTACCGCCGGATCTCACCGGTGACACCGAACAGCGCCAACAGCCCGGCGCACCACCACAGCCCTGACCGTATCAGCCGAGCCTCGCCTTCCTTCTCTTCCGCCTTCATGAGGCCGGCCGCCAGCGCGACGGCCACCGCGATCGAGCCCCACAGGGCCAGGGCCCACGGCCCGACGAAGGCGGCGTCGGCCGCGGTGCGCCGCTGCAACACGTCGTTGAACAGGTGTTGAAGCGCCAGGCCCCAGGTGAGCACACCGTACCACCGCCCGTCCGTTCTCCCCAGCTGGTGATCCAGCACAGGCCAGAGGAGCGCGAGCGCGAGGAGCGCCCAGACCTCGGTGGTGTCGGCCCACTGCGCCTGAGCGGCCACCGCGGCAGCGGCAGCACCGACCAGGGCGAACGCCGGGCGCCGCCGCAGGTACCCGGCGAGGAGATAGGGAATCGCCACCAGCAGCGGGAGCAGTCCGGGCGTAGCGTCGAAGCGCTCGGCCGCCAGTCCGTAGGCGGCCCAGGCGAGCAGCAGCGGCGTCGTGAAGAAGTACAGCGCCTCACCGGCCGACCAGCCTTCCGCCGCACTCGAGGCGCCGGTGCTTCTCGCCCCCACTCGAAGCGGGAGGACGCGGGGATGCTCGAGCGCGTGCCACCACACCGGAGCGGAGAGGACGAGCCCCGCGACGAACACCGGCCAGTGCGCCGCCATGCGGTCGTCGGCCGCTTCCAGCAGCGCCCAGCCGCCGGAGAAGGTGAGCAGGCGGGTCTCCCACCACTGCTCGCGGAGCCCGATATAGAGCCCTACGGTTCCGCCGATCACGCCGTAGAGGAGGAGCCCCATCGGCGCCGCGCTGTCGCTTGCCCCGGCGATCCCCACGCCGAAATAGCTCGCCGCGATGACGAACATGGTGAGGCGCCACCCGCGCCGTGCTGCGACCAGGCCGAGGCCGGTGGCCATGCTCGCGAGGTAGAGCAGGAGCAGATTGGCATTCGCGTCGTCACTGCCGAGCAGCATCGGAGCCATGAACGCGCCGAGCGCTGCGGTGGTCCCGAGCGCCTCGGCGTTGATGGCGTAGGCGACCATGGCCAGCGCCACCGAGACCAGAGCCAATCCGACGATGCCGGTCGTCGGCGGGATCACTTCGTAGAGCCGGCACGCGGCCCACACGCTCAGGTAGATGATGCCGCAGCCGGTGCCGATGAGGGCCGCACCGTAGGTGCGGTAGCGCTCGTGCAGCCGCCAGCCGATCGCACCGACGACGACGCCCAGGACCGCGCCGCCGCTGCAGCGCATGATGGGCGAGATCCATCCACGCTCGAACGAGAGCTTGAGCAGGTACCCGGTGGCCATCAGGAGGGCGACGACGCCGACGGCGAGGAGGCCGCGCTGCCCGATCCAGCGCTCGTCGATGAGGCTGGGCAGCGGGGCAGCGGGGCGGCGGGGCCGCTCGCTCGTACGGGGCCGAGGTGGATCGAGCGACGGTGGCGGAACGATCGAGGCGGGCTGATCGGCCGCGGCCCTGCTGCCCCGCTGCCCCGCCGTCTGCGCCCTTACAAGTCTTTCCAGCACCTCCACCCGCCGCTCCAGCCGCTCGAGCCGATCGTCGGTGCTCATGGGACCCTCGCTTTGTCCTCCGCCGCGGAATGAACGGAGGTGCCGGCCCCCCCCTGGATCTGAAATGCCAGCACACCCACTATCGCCACGCAGGCGCCCGCGAGATAGAACGGAGCCCCATGGCCGATGCGCTGGAACGCGGCCGTCGCCAGCAGCGGCGCCGCCACGCGCGCCAGCCCCGCGAACGTCTGGGCCACGCCCATCGTGGTGCCCAGCTCGCGGGGGTCGGACTGGCGGGACATGAGAGAGGTAGTGGATGGAAACAGCAGTGCCGTCCCGATCGGCACAAGGGGGATCACGGCAGCGAAGGCCCACAGCGACTCGGGCACGGGATAGAGCCACAGGCCGACCGCGAGCGCGATGGTGCCGAGCCGCATGGTCCACAGCTCGCCCAACCGCGCCACGATC
Organism: uncultured Gemmatimonadales bacterium; assembly: GCA_963826065.1. GTDB lineage: Bacteria > Gemmatimonadota > Gemmatimonadetes > Gemmatimonadales > GWC2-71-9 > CAVVWJ01. Next base: position 174,522 of record CAWGVP010000005.1, on the reverse strand, counting down.
GGTCCCAGCAGCGTGCTGCGCATCACGAACGACAGCACGCCGATGTAGGTGAAGATCGGCCCGATGGTTCGCTCGTCGAGCCCGAACTCCGCCCCGAGGTAGAGCGCGAGAACCGAGGTCTGGGAGGCGAACGCCACCATCCCGATCCCGTAGATCCAGATCAGTCTCGAGAGCGGGGCACCGGGATACCGGATCGCCGTCCAGGCCGGGTGCCACACCGGTCGCCGCGGCCGAGCCGGCCCGGTGTCGCGGACCCGCGACTCCGGCAGCCAGCGCCAGGCGAACGCGACGTTCACCAGGCACAGGGCCGCCGCGACCAGTCCCGGCGCCGCACGGCCGAGGTGCGCCGCGAAGGAGCCGATCACCGGGCCGAACGCCACCCCGGCGGAGGTCGCGGCGGAGAGCCAGCCCAGCGCCTTGGCCCGCTCCCGCGGCGCCATGGTGTCGGCCACGTAGGCCTGGGCGACACCGGTGGTGCCGCCGCCCGCGCCCTGGACCAGCCGGGACACGAAGAGGAGCCACAGGCTCTCGGCGAAGCCGAAGACGACGTAGGCGATGGCGGAGGCGGTGAGCCCGATGAGCAGCGCGGGCCGGCGGCCGTAGCGGTCCGACACCCGGCCCCAGAACGGCGCTGCGATGAGCTGGGCGATGGAGAACGCGGCAATCAGCAGCCCCACCAGCTCGGGCGTGGCCTGGAGGTCGAGGGCATAGAACGGCAACAGCGGGAGCACGATCATGAAGCCGACCATGTCCACGAAGTTGACCGCGATGAGCACCGCCAGGCGGCGGAAGCCTCCCGGCGCGTTCGGCTCCGTCACCCCGCGTTGCCCCCCCGCCCCGGCCCGCCCGAGCCGAGCGCGAACACCGCGGCGCTCACCAACATCAGCACCACGCCGTATGCCGCCGCCACGCCGACGTCCGCCTGGCGGAGGCTGGAGAGAATCTCCAGCGAGATCGGCCGGGTATCGTAGGTGTAGAGCATGATGGAGGTGACGAAGTCTCCGAACGCGGTCACGAACGCCAGACTGGCGCCGGCCAGAAGCGCGGGCCGGAGCAGCGGCAGCGTCACCCGCGTGAGCGTGCGCCGGCGTCCGGCACCCAGGCTGGCCGCGGCCTCGTCGAGGGACGGGTCGAGGGCGCGCACGCCCGCCGTGATGGCGCGGCTGGTGATCGGCAGGTTCCGTACGAGATAGGCCAGCGGCAGGATCCACAGCGTCCCCACCAGGACGAACCGCCCCGCGAGCGGCCGGTGCACGCTGAACGCGGTCGCCAGCGCGATCGCGAAGACGGTGCCGGGCACCGCCCACGGCAGGGCCAGCAAGGCCTCGATCGCGCGCCGAGGGCCGGAGGGGCGGCGGGCGTTGAGCAGGGCGGCCGCGAGGGCGATGGCCACCGCCGCGAGCGTCGCCACGGTCGCGAGCCAGATGCTGTTGACCAGCGGCCGGACCCGAACCGGATCCTGCACCAGCGCGACGTAGTTGTTCACGGTGTAGGCGGGAGGCAGCGGCTCCGTGGTCCAGGTGCCGACCGGAACGAAGGAGACCAGCACCAGGGTGAGATGAGGCAGCAGCAGCACCAGGGCGAGACCCCATCCGATGGTGCCGGCCACCAGGCGCGCGAGCGGTCGGCGAATGGCGATCCTCGCCGGGCCGGCGCCTTTCCGTCCGCCGCCGCTGCCCGGACCCTCGGACCGGGTGCGGAACAGCAGCAGCGCGAGCAGGGCCAGCGCCGTGAGCGAGGCCGTCTCCACCATCGCGAGCTGGGTCTCGCCGTTGAGCCGGGTGGAGACGATCTGGGTGGGCATCACCCGGAAGCCGCCCCCGAAGATGTATGGCGCGCTGAACGAGCCGAGGGAGGTCATGAACGTGAGGAGCGCCGCGCCCGCGAGCGCCGGCTTCAGGTGCGGCAGCACCACCGTGCGAAGCGTACGCCACCGCCCGGCCCCGAGGCTCGCCGCGGCCTCGAGCTGCGAGCCGTCCAGCGAGACCAGCGCCGCCCGGACCAGCAGGTAGAAGTACACGTACATCGAGTAGGCATGAACCAGCAGGATCGCGCCGGCGCCCTCCAGCCGCCACGGCGGCTCCTCCAATCTCAGTATCCGCATCAGCAGCAGGGAGACGAAGCCGGCCTCACCGTAGAGGAACAGGAAGGCGACGACCCCGACCAGCGGGGGGAGGACGGCGGGAAGGGCCACCAGCCCGCCGAGCACGCGGCCGCCGGGCAAGTCGTACCGGCCGAGCAGGAACGCGAGCGGAATCCCGAGCAGGGCCGCGAGGGCCACGCTCGCGACCGAGGTCCAGAGGCTGCCCCAGAGGGCGCGCATCTCGGTCGGCCGGCCGACGAATTGGCGCACGTGCTCCAGCGTCCACCCCTCCGGGCCGTGGACGCCTTCCGCCAGCACCAGCAGCAGCGGGTAGAGCACGACCCAGAGCAGGACGAGAAGGAGCAGCCCCACGCCGAGCGTCCCCGCCCCGCGGCGCGTCATTCGTCCTCCGCGGGAAAGAGGTGGAGTCCGCCGGCCGCGCGGCGGCTGGGCAGGATGCCGACCTGATCGCCCGGGCGCACCGCCGTGGGCGGCGCGACGACCTCGAGCGTCGCCCCGCTGGCGGTGCGGACGGTGAAAAACGAGGAGGGTCCGGTGAACCGGCGAGCGGCCACCGTCCCCACGATGGCCTGATCATCCTCGCCCAGGCGGAGCGCCTCGGGCCGCACCAGCAGCACGGCCGGCCCCGGGAGCATGACCGGCTGCCCCGCCGGCCGCTCGATCTCCCACTCCACCCCTTCGACCGCGACCCGGGTGCCCCATTCGGTGGGGCCCAGCACCGTCACCGGGACCACGCTCGAACGGCCCACGAATCCACCGACGAACCGGTTCGCGGGCGCGGCGTAGAGCTCGTCCGGCGTGCCCACCTGCTCCAGTTGGCCGCCGCGGAGCACCGCCACCCGGTCGCCGAGGTCGAAGGCCTCGTCCTGCTCGTGGGTCACCAGCACCGTAGTGATTCCCACCCGGCGGATCAGCTCGCGGATCTCGCGCCGGGTGCGCTCCCGGAGCGTCGGGTCGAGGTTGGAGAGCGGCTCGTCTAGCAGGAGCACCCGCGGCTCCGGCGCCAGCGCACGGGCCAGCGCCACCCGCTGCTGCTGCCCGCCGGAGAGCTGGTCCACCCGGCGGCGCTCGATCCCGGACAGATCCACCAGGGCGAGGGCTCGGCTGACGCGGTCGGCCAGCTCCGTCCCCCGCACGCCGAGCGACTCGAGGCCGAAGCCCACGTTCTCGCCGGCATCCAGATGCGGAAACAGCGCGTAGTGCTGGAACACCATCCCGAACCGCCGATGGACGGGCTCCACCCGCGTGACATCCTCACCTTCGATCAGGACGCGCCCGGCATCCGGGGCCTCGAAGCCCGCGAGGAGCCGAAGCATCGTGGTCTTGCCGCTGCCGCTCGGGCCCAGCAGCGCGAGCATCTCGCCCCGGGTGAGCGACAACGTGACGTCGTCCACCGCGACCGTGCGGCCGAAACGCTTCGACAGCCCTTCGACGGTGAGGAATGGAGTCATCGCCCGCGCCGTCTGCCGCTGCCCCGCACGTGGCGATCCCAGTACCCCATCCATGCCGCCCCCTGCCGGGCGAGGAGCTGCCAGTCCATCGGCGCGACCACCATCTCCGCCTCTACCCCGGCTACCCAGGCGGGCACCCGATCGGCCGGCAGATCGTGCCGTGCCGGAAGCCGGTACACTCGCGTCGCGGCGAGCAGTTGGGCCTCGACGTCGCCGACGAAGTCGATGAATGCCTTCGCCGCCTCGGGATGGCGGCTGCCCCGCACCAAGCCGATCGCGTCGTCGATCACTACCGTGCCGCTCCGGGGAAAGGTGTAGCCGAACGGCAGACCCTTGGAGATGCCGATCAGGATGTCCGGCAGGTCCCACAGTGTCACCAGGCCCTCGGCCCGCGCCAGCTTCGCGTCGAGAATGGCGGGATTGAGGGTGTACGTCTTGGTCTGGGCATCGAGCCGTCGGAGCCATTCCATGCCCCGCGCGGTGTCGCCGGTCTCGCGAATGCTCCGGTAGAGGATGAGCCCCCAGATCGCCCGCATGGTGCCGCTCGCCATCGGATCGCGGATGATGACCTTGCCCCGCCAGCGCGGCTGGAGGACCTCGTCCCAGTCGTGCGGTGCCTGATCGGGGGACACGACCTTGCTGTTGTAGGCGATTACCGCGGGCGTGCGGTAGACGGGGTAGTACAGCTCGGCGGGACCGATGCCGTTGGGGCCGACCCGCTCCGCCCACGCCGGCCGATAGGGCTGGAGCAGCGAGTCCTCGATGCCGAGATCGAAGGTCGTCGTGGGACCGCCGAACCACACGTCGGCCTGCGGATTCACCCGCTCGAAGCGCAGTCGGTCGAGGATCTCCTGCGAGCCCATGTCGAGCCAGCGGACATCGATGTCCGGACGCTCGGCCTCGAAGGCGTGCTCCAGGATGGTGAGCTGGTCACGGCCGTGCGGTGAATACAGGACGACCGGGGTGCGACCGTCGCCGCGACAGGCAACCAGGGAGGCGACGAGCGATAATCCGGGAAGGAGCCGCGGGAAGGTCCACCACGGATCCACGTCAGCGAGCCGCCGGCTGGCCCAGCGCCAGGAGATTCGCGAACAGCCGAAGCGCCCCCGGGACACCCGCCGGCAGCTGCCGGAAGAAGCTCAACCCGGTGTAGACGTACGTGCCCCTCCCCACCGTCGCGACCAGCAGGCCGCCCTCGAGCGGGGCCTCGCCCTCGTCGTGGGTCTCCAGGATCGGACTGTATCCGGGGTCCCAGCTCCGGGCGAAGTAAAGCCCGCGCTCCTGCACCCATCCCTCCCAGTCAAGCTCGGAAATCCTGTTGGGGCGCCGGAGCACCGGGTGGTCGGGGGCCAGAATCGTGATCGGCGCACGCTCGTCCACCACCCGGTCGTGGCTCACGGGCCGCTCCTCCGCCACGGAGTCCGGCCTCGATTCGCTCGACCCGGCAACCTCGTGATGCACGCTGTCGCCCCCCGCCTCGAGCCGGGGCCCGCCGACGGTCAGGGGAAGGGGCGCGAAATTCTCGGTGAAGAACTTGTGCTGCTGGTACTGCACGATGAGGACGCCGCCGGCGCGCACGTAGGCGAGGATCCGCGGGTTGTTTTCCACCAGCGCCGAGTCGGTCTCGTATGCCCGGGGGCCGATGACGATCACGGGAAACCGGCTGAGGTCGTCCCGCTCGAGTGCGCGGGCGTCGAGCAGGGTCAGGGGAAGACCAGCCCGTTGGAGCGCCTCGGGCACCAGGTCCGACGCGCCGCGAATGTAGCCGATCCGGGTGAGCGTCGGCAGTGCCACCGGCGCGAGATGTACCTCCGAGGTGGCGGGCATGACGTACGAGCGGGGCCGGATGTGGGGATAGCTCACGGTGAAGACGCCGGCGTCGTATTCCCGGCCCGCGGAATCGGTCGCGACCGCGCGAAGCGTGGCGCTGCCTCGACCGCTCGCCCGCGGGGCGCGCACGTCGAAGGTGAAGGTTTCGCGCTCGTCTTCACCCACCAGGCGGAACCGCTGGGCCCGCACCGACGGCCAGCCCTTCGGCAACACCAGGGAGACGGTTCCCGTCGTGGTGTCGCGCGCGCCGTGCGTGAGGGTCACGGTGAACCGGCGACTCCCGGGGGTGATCAGCGACCAGACGTAGTTGGCCGGGTCGAGCTTCACGTCCACCCGGGGCACTACGGTGACCGGTCGGCGCACCTCGCCGAGCGCCTGATCGACCACCTGCTGTGTCACCTCGCGCGACGTCTCGCCGCCGGGACCCAGCCGGCCGAACCTCGCGACGGGCGCCGACGGGCCGAACGGCTCGCCCAGATCCGTCGCCGGCACCCCCGACCAGTCGTACAGCGATCCCTGCCGCGGCCGGCGGAGGAAATACGGCGTCGTGGCGCTCGCGGCGGTGTCCGGGCTCAGCATCGCCGTCGAGTGGTGGACCGCGCCGGGGGCCAGGGTCACCTGAGTGTTGGAGTCCGCCGCCACGTGCCACTCGGCCGACGGCACCACGCCGCCGGCGACGGTCATCGAATCCGACCCGGTGTTCCAGACTACGAGCCCCACGCTGTCGGACTGTCCCGGGACCAACCGCTGGTCTTGTGAGAGCGCGTCGGCCACCAGACCCGCGGCGATGCCGAGCGCCCGCTCGGTGTGGCGCCGCTGGTCCGCCTGTTCCGGTGTCGAGAACAGCAGCTGCGCCCGGCTGTCGTCGGACTGCGGCAGGAGGTCGCGCTTGCCCCGGTCCAGGAGGGCGACCACCCGTTGGTAGGCGCCGCTGCCGAGCGCGGCGCGCGCGCTGTCCGCGCGGGCGGCGAAGCGGCGGCGGGCCGCGGGGCCGTCGGTGCGGGGCGCGTCCCGCCACGGCATGGCGGCCAACGAGGTGTCGATGCCGTCGAACAAGCCGCCTCCGCCTTCGGCGGTGCGGTCTTCCTCCAGCGCCAGCGGCACTTCCGACGGCCCGATGCGCTGGAGTCGCCCCATGTCCTGCGAGCGGTGCAGGCTCCGCCCCGCCATGGCGATCTGGTGATAGGACTTGCCCACCGAACGGTCGAGCACGCCTCCGTCCAGCCGCAGCGTGGTGGCCGCGGTGTCGAATCGCGTGCTGCGGTAGAGCTTGAGCGGAGTCCAGACCCGGATTCCCTCCTCCCGGGCCAGCTCGGTGAAGCGGGTCGAGTCGCCTGCCGCGTCGAACGCCTCCCGCGCGATCCATCCGGACGCCTGGTGCTGGCCGTGTCCGTCCCTGGGCAGCCCGCTGAAGACCGAGACGATGATCTGGGGGCGGAAGCGGCGGACGATGCGGACCACGTCCTTCAGGATGGTGTCCCGGGGCCAATGCTCCCAGGTCTCCTCCAGCGTCTTGGCATACCCGAAGTCGTACGCCCGGGTGAAGTATTGCCGCGCCCCGTCGAGCCGCCGGGCGGCGAGCAGCTCCTCGGTGCGAATCAGCCCCAGCGCCTCACCCAGCTCGGGACCGATGAGATTCTGGCCACCTTCGCCCCGGTTGAGCGACAGATAGGCCGCCTCGGCTCCCATGCCGCGCACCAGCACGGTGAGCAGCTCCGTATCCTCGTCGTCCGGGTGGGCGCCGATCATGAGCACCCGCCGGTAGTGGCCCAGCATCCGGAGTTCCTGATCCAGCGCTACGACGCCGCCGGTGCCGGGAGGCTCGAGCTGGGCGTGCAGCCGCCCCGCGAGAGGCGTCAGGAGACAGGCGAGTGCGAGTGAGAGAGCGAGGCGCAACAAGAATCCCCGGGCCGTGTGGTAGAGGACGAAAGCTACACGGTCCGGGGACGGGATTCGACGCGCCGAGGCTCAGTTCTGCGGGGCTGCTCCGAGCGGGGTGTCCTGGATCGAGCGCCGGAACGCCGGATGGCGCGACCAGAGATACAGGCCCATGCTGACGGCGGCCAGGGTATTGGCCGAGACCACCGCCCAGAACGGGAACAACTCCCCGGTCCGTTCCGAGAGGACCTCGAGCAGGCCGTAGAAAATCACCTCGAAGGCCAGGAAGACCGGGAGGAGGGCGTAGCGGACCACCGAGTTCTCCGTCCCCCAGTGCACCAGCGCCACCAGGCCCATGCCGATCAGGGCGAACACGACGAAGTGGAAGGCGGTGTAGAGCAGCACCGCGCCGAAGACGACGGTGCCGGTATCCGGCGTCGAGTCACCGTACAGGACGACCTGGCCCAGCAGGCTCGGCGTGAGCAGCGGCCGGCCGGCGATGGAATCGAGAACCAGGAACCAGAGCGCGACGGCCAGGCCGCCGATGATGCCGACGTCGGTGCCTTCGGCGCCGATCGCGTGGGAACGTTCGATCATGCGGGCCTCCAGCGACAGAGCTTACCTCTCATCACAGTGCAGGAAAGGGCGCGGAAGCGCAAGGCGCGGTCAACGACGCGGGGGGCCGGGCGCGTGGGGAGTCGTTCTGACCTCCGCGCCCAGCGGTGCGTCGGATCCCAGCCGGGGATGCCGCCGCCAGAGATACCCTCCCATCACGAGCACCGCTACGAAGGCGCCGCCGATCACCGACCACAGCGGGAAAGCCTCACCCGTGGCCGCCGTGAGCATGTAGGTGAGTCCGGTGGTCAGGCAGAACGACACCACCAGGCCGATCCACAGGCCCATGCGGAGTGCCAGGTTGCGGCTGGCGAGGTGGACCACCTGGGTCAGCACGACGCCGATGACGGCCAACGCGATCAGGTGGACGACCGTGAATCCGGCCACCAGCGCCGGCACCACGTCGCGGGCGCCGGGACTCGCGTCGCCACGGAACAACACCCCACCGAGCGCGTTCGGCGTATGGAACGGCCGCCCCGCGGCGGCATCGACCACCAGATACCAGACCGCGACCGCCGCCGCGCCCAGCAATCCGGTCACCAGTCCCTCACGAATCGTCGAGTGTTCCTGCGGGTGCATCGCCGCTCCTGGGCTGAAATGACATCGCGGATAACCACCTGTCACAGCTTAGGATGGCCGCCAGGAAGGGGATGTGTCCGCCGTCACCCGTCAGCGTCGCGACACAGGTCGCAAGGGCAGGACGCGAGCAGTCGCTCGAAGGTGTAGATGCCGGTCGAGTGCCCGTCGCTCCACTCCACCCGCAGGCCGTAGGCTCCCACCAGCGCGAGGGAGAGCGGGCGGACGTCCCGAGGCACCGCGACTGGGTCGAGCAGAGGACGACCGCTCATCTCGTCCACGCAGGCCGCGCAGGGACACGCGAGCCGGAGCGCCCGCGCGGGAAACCACGCCTCGTGACCGGCGGTATCCCATTCGATCAGGATGCCGTCGTCCCGGCGGTTGATGGCGTGGGGGATGGGGAGAGACATCGGGTGTATGATAGTGGGAACGGCGCGTCGTATATTCCCTCCATGACCACTCCCACCATCAATCCCTTCGGCTCCCGCGCGACCCTCCGGCTCGGCGGCGAGCAGGCCGCCGTATACCGGCTCGAGGAGCTGGCGCGCCAGGGCGTCGCCCGGCTCGATCGCCTCCCGTTCTCCATTCGTGTCCTTCTCGAGAACGCGCTTCGCCACGCGGGGCGCGGCATCGTCACCGAGGACCACGTGCGCCAGCTCGGCGCCTGGGACCAGGCGAGCGAGCGCCGGGGGGAAATACCGTTCATGCCGGCGCGCGTGGTGCTTCAGGACTTCACCGGAGTGCCGTGCGTGGTGGACCTCGCGGCCATGCGCGACGCGATGGCGCGCATGAAGGGCGATCCTGACCGCATCAACCCGGTAGTGCCCTGCGACCTGGTGATCGACCACTCGGTGCAGGTGGACCACTACGGCTCGGACAACGCGTTCCGGCTCAACGTCCAGTTGGAGCTGGAGCGGAACGTGGAGCGGTACCAGCTCCTCAAATTCGCACAGCGCGCCTTTCACAACTTCCGGGTGGTCCCGCCGGGCACCGGAATCGTCCACCAGGTCAACCTGGAGTACCTGGCACCGGTGGTGCAGCTCCGCGACCAGTTCGGGGAGCCCACGGCCTACCCCGACACCCTCGTGGGCACCGACTCGCACACCACGATGATCAACGGCCTCGGGGTCTTGGGCTGGGGGGTGGGAGGCATCGAGGCCGAGGCGGTGATGCTGGGGCAGCCGTATTTTATGCTCATCCCCGAGGTCGTCGGCATGAAGCTGACCGGCGCACTGCCGCTCGGGACCACCGCGACCGACCTGGTGCTCACCGCCACTCAGCTGCTCCGGAAGAAAGGCGTGGTGGACAAGTTCGTGGAGTTCTACGGGCCCGGCCTCTCCAGCCTGGGGCTGGCGGATCGCGCCACCATCGCGAACATGTCGCCCGAATACGGGGCGACCATGGGCTTCTTCCCGGTCGACGCTGAGACGCTTCGCTACCTCGAGCGCACCGGACGGAGCCGCGAGACCGTGGAGCGGGTCGAGCGCTACTGCAAGGAACAGGGACTCTTCCGCACCGACGCGACCCCCGACCCCGTGTTCAGCGCGACGCTCGAGCTGGACCTCTCCACCATCGTACCCAGCCTCGCCGGACCACGGCGCCCCCAGGACCGGGTGCCGCTCGTGGAGCTGAAGCGGAATTTCGTGGTGAATCTTCCCGGCCTCATGAGTCCCACCGTGCCCGCGGCCCGGAAGGAGCTGGCGGAAAGCGCGTATTCGAGGTGGGTGGGCGAGGGCGGCGCCAACGTCACGATCGGCGAGCGCGGCGCGGAGGCCGATGACGGCATGGCCGATCCCGATGCGCCGCCGGTGGTCTCCGGTATGCTCGACGGCAACGATATCTCGCTCCACGACGGCGCGGTGGTTATCGCCGCCATCACCAGCTGCACCAACACCTCGAACCCCTCGGTGATGATCGGCGCGGGGCTGGTGGCGAAGAAGGCCGTCGAGCGCGGCCTCATGACCAGGCCCTGGGTCAAGAGCAGTCTCGCACCGGGGTCCAGAGTCGTCACCGACTACCTCGAGGGCTCCGGCCTCCTTCCCTATCTCGACCGCCTGCGCTTCAACGTGGTCGGGTACGGCTGCACCACCTGCATCGGCAACAGCGGCCCGCTCCCCGACGTGATCGCCCAGATGATCGACGAGCACTCGCTGGTCACCGCGGCCGTGCTGAGCGGCAATCGCAACTTCGAGGCGCGGGTCCATCCCCAGGTGCGGGCCAACTACCTGGCGTCCCCGATGCTCGTCGTCGCCTTCGCCCTCGCGGGCCGGGTGGATATCGACCTCAGCAAGGAGCCGCTCGGCACCGGCAAGGACGGGAAGCCGGTATTTTTGAAGGACATCTGGCCCACGCTGGAGGAGATCCAGGCCGCGATGTCGGCGTCGCTCAAGCCGGAGCTGTTCGAGCGCCGCTACGCCTCGGTGTTCGAGGGCGACGAGATCTGGCAGGGACTCGCGGTGCCCGAGGGGAGCCGCTACGCCTGGGACAAGAGCTCCACCTACGTGCAGGAGCCGCCGTTCTTCTCCGACCTCCCGCCCGAGCCGCCCCCGCTGCGCGACATCAGCGGCGCGCGCGTCCTCGCGGTGCTGGGCGACTCGGTGACGACCGACCACATCTCTCCGGCCGGATCCATCCCGAAGAACGGCCCCGCCGCGCGCTACCTCAAGGAGCACGGCGTGGAGCAGGTGGATTGGAACACCTTCGGCTCCCGCCGGGGCAACCACGAAGTGATGATGCGGGGCACGTTCGGCAACGTGCGGATCAGCAATGCACTGGTGCCGGACAAGGAAGGCAACTGGACCCTCCACTTCCCCAGCGGCGAGGTGATCTCGATCTACGACGCCGCGATGCGCTACCAAGCCGAGGGCACCCCGCTGGTGATCCTGACGGGCAAGGAGTACGGCACGGGGTCGAGCCGCGACTGGGCGGCGAAGGGGCCGTCGCTACTGGGCGTGAAGGCGGTGATCGCGGAGAGCTACGAGCGCATCCATCGGAGCAACCTGGTCGGCATGGGCGTGCTGCCGTTGGGGTATGAGCCCGGCAGCGACCGGAAGTCGCTGGGCCTTACCGGGCGGGAGACGTTTTCGATCGCCGGGATCGCGAGCGGGCTCACGCCCGGCGGGCGAGTCACCGTGACGGCGCGGGACGAGCACGGCAAGGAGACGAAGTTCCCGGCGGTCGTGCGCTTGAACTCGGCGGTGGAGCTGGACTACTACCGGCACGGCGGGATCCTGCAGCGGGTGCTGCGGCAGTTCATCGGGCGTTAGGGCGCATGGCGATCGACGTTCGACAGGCGACGGTGTTCGATGATATCGATCGCGTGGTCGGCCAGCGTCCTTCTAGTTGGCGGGTCCGGTAAGCGGAGCTCCCTGCGCTTTCACGAAGAACACCAGGAACTTGGCAGGCTCCGTCGTGCTGGCGTTGCGGGAAACCGTATGCACATCTTCCGGCGATTCATAGAACGTCTGGCCAGGCCGCAGTCTTACCTCCTTGCCCCCCTTCACCTGCATCACCACCGATCCTTCCAGCACGTAGACAAACGTGTGGGCATTGTGCCGGTGCCTGGCGTCCGACCCGCTCGGCGCGTATTCCACCACGATCATCGTACCCTCTTTGCCGTCGAGTCCCACCAGTTCCTGCGTCATCAGGGGCGTCACCTTGGCCTCCTGGGCCGCGGCGACCGTTCCCGTCAGGCATAGCACCATCAGTGCCTTGAACATTGCGTCCCCCGTTTATCCGGGATCTCGCAGCGGTGCGAATCCCTCTAGCGCGTCGTTGCGTCCACGAACAACAAGAGGCCGAAACCGAAAGCGGCGAGCAACCCCGAGAAACGCGGGCTGTTGTGGAAGGCTTCCGGGATCATCGTTTCCGCCGTCATCGCGAGCAGGGCTCCGGCGCCGAACGCCTGTAGCCGCGGGGGCCATGCGTCAGAGAGCGAACCGAACCCGACGTATCCTGCACCGATGGCTACCACCGCCCCGGTGGCTATTGCGGCCCAGAGCAGGATGATGTAGGTGTAACTGCGACCGGCCTGCCGCATCCCCGCCGCGCTCGACAGCGCCTCGGGAAGGTTTCCCAGCGAGAACGCGAACACCAGCGCGAGCGGGACGACCCGCTCTCCCAGCGCGATTCCCAGGACCATCGCCTGAGGGACCGCGTCCAGCACGTTGCCGAACGCAAGGACTCTTCCGCTGCCGGGTTGCCCTGACTCGCTCGGCTGCGGCACACACTCGCCGCACCGCTTGCGGTGAGCGCCGCCTGACTGCGCGATAAACGCGTTGCTCGCGCTGAACACGGCTGCCCCCAGCAGCAATGACAGCGCGGCCGCCCCGGGCCCTGCGATTCGGATCGCATCGGCGGCCACCTTGAGGGATACGCCGGCGAGCAGCAGCCCCGCACCGACCGACATGGCCATCGCGATCGCCCGGTGCGGCAAATGCGAGAGCGCGCCGACGATCGCGCCGACCAGCAGCCCGACCGAGGACACGGCGCCCCACGCCAGGGCGGACCAGACTGATGAGTCTTGCACTCCGCACCGATCAACCGAACGTGAACACGAACACCTCCACACCCGGATCGAGAAACCGGATCTCGAATCGGTGGTCGGCGACCGGTCCGGGTTGCCGCAACAGCTGGTACATCCGGGGCTTGACGACGGTACCATGGCCCTGCTCGTCCACGTCGAGGCCATGCGCGGCCCCGGGCGGCTGACCGTCGACCAGCACCTGGAAACGCACCGGTTTCCCTCCGGCCTTCGGCGCCATCACCAGGTTGAGGTCGCGGGCGTGGAAGCGATAGGTGATCTTCCCATTCGCCTCCTTCGACACCGCGGCCTGCCCCTGCACCGTCCAGTCGCCGTCCAGGGCCCACTGATTGAGCAGCAACCGCGCGCCCGACGACACCCGGTTCTCGCTCCGATCGGAGCCGAGGTAGGTTTCCGGTGACTTGACGTTCCCCCAGTCGGCGGCCAATTCCGCACCACCCGGAGCGAGCGACGCCACCTCCCGGCGAACGTCGCGTGCCCCCGTCTCGGCCAGGAGCTCCTGGACCATCTCCTCGGTGCGCTCGTACTCTCCTTCACCGAAGTGCTTGTACCGCACCCGGCCCCGGCCGTCGATGAGGTAAAGCGCCGGCCAGTACCGGTTGCCGAAGCCGCGCCAGATCGCGAAGTCGTTGTCCACCGCGATCGGGTAGCGTACCTGGAAATAGTCCGCCGCCCAGCGCACGTTGGCGAGGTCGTGTTCGAATCCGAACTCGGGCGCGTGCACGCCGATCACGACCAATCCCTGGTCCCGGTAGTTTTCGGCCCAGGCGCGCGCGTAGGACAGGGTGCGGATCCAGTTGACGCAGGAGTAGGTCCAGAACTGGACCAGCACGACCTTCCCCCGCAGGCTCTCCGCCGTCAACGGCGGCGAGTTGATCCATTCGGTCGCGCCGCGAAGCGACGCCAGCTCCGAGGTTCTGGCGGATGTGCCCATGGACATGGCCAGGATGGCGGTGAAGATGAGCCGCTTCATTGGAGGAGGACGAGCCGGCCGCCGCCGGTCGTCAGGATCACCAGGTTCGCGACCAGATACGTCAGATCGTAATGCCAGCCGTACGTCTTCTCGCCCCAGAATCCGGTATTCCATACGAACACCTTCTTCTGGATGGCGCCCAGCATGATCAGAATGAGGCCCAGCGCCGCCACCTGCGTCAGCACGCCCAGCCCGACGCCGAGGGCGGCGGCCATCTCGCCCAGCCCCAGAAACCGGGTGAGCCCGGGGCTCAGTCCGATGCTCGCGGCCCGGCCGACCGGATCCGCCGCGTGCCGCCGCCCGCTCTCGAAGAACACCACGGCCACCACCAGACGCAGGCCGAGCAGGGCCGCGTCACTGAATGGGAGCAGCTGCGGCAACACCGGGCTCACGTCGACTTGCCCGGCGAGTTGAACGTCACCGTTTGCCCGGTGAACACCTTCCCTTCGGGGTCCACCAGCTCGATCAGCACTTTGTGCTGGCCGCGCGGCATGGCGATCAGGATGATGGTGTTGCTCTGACCGTAATCGGCCCACTGCCAGGGCAGGTCGTCGACCGTTATGTGCAGATGGCCGACCCGCGGGGACACGTCGCGTGCGGCCGCCCCGCCCACCGGGAGGATGCGCAGGTTCTCCACCCGGTACGGGATGAAAGCGACTCCCTGGGCCATCGGACCGGGCAGCGGCGGCTCCACGATCAGCCTGGGCGCTGGCTCGTCGTCGATGGGAACGACGGTGCTCCGGGCCAAGGCGCCGGTTGCGACCTCGGTGCCCGGGTCTGCGGTAAGCGTCTCGTTGAGCGGGGTCATTGGCACTTCCCTCTCTTGAAGATTCGCCGCGGCGCTCTTCGGCGCCGCGGGGTACCATTCCAGGCGGCGAACTACCGCAACGACTTGAGCCCGGTGCGCAGCTCGTCCACCAAGAGCTTCGGCTGCTCCCAGGCTGCGAAGTGCCCACCTTGATCGAGCTGGTTGTAGTGGATGAGCTTGGGATATGCCCGTTCGGCCCAGCTGCGCGGAACTGCGTCGATCTCGTCCGGGAAAACGCTCACGGCCACCGGAATGGACACGCCTTTCGGCTCGAAGAACGGTACCTTGTTCTCCCAATAGAGGCGCCCCCCGGAGATCCCCGTGGTCGTCAACCAGGAGAGCGTGATGTTGTCGAGGACATCGTCTCGCGTCATGGCGCCATAGGGCGTGCCATCGACGAACAGGCGCGAGATGGCCTGGTAGCTCAACAGGTCGTGGTCGATCATCCAGGCGGCCAGCCCGACCGGTGAATCGGCGATTCCGTAGAGCGTCTGTGGACGAAGTCCCATCTGGAGGGCGTAGGCCACTTCCTTCGCAAACCAGCCCTGCAGCTTCTCGAGCCTCTGTCTTTCCTCGTCGGACAGACCGGATGGCACCGGGCCGCCGGCGGTGACGGCTTTCCACACGTCGGTTGGAACGGCGCCGGGCATGTTGGTGTGAATGCCGATCAATTCCGGGGCGCCTTCTACCGCCATCATATCGACCACGACCCCACCCCAATCGCCGCCTTGTGCGACGAAACGCTTGTATCCGAGCCGCTTCATCAGCGCGATCCAGGCGCGTGCGACACGCACGGGATCCCAGCCGGTCGTGGTCGGCTTGCCCGAGAACCCGTAGCCCGGCATGTTCGGAATCACCACGTGGAAGGCGTCCGATGCCTTGCCGCCATGCGCCGTGGGATTGGTCAGGGGATCGATGATCTTCAACTGCTCGATGACCGAGCCGGGCCATCCGTGCGAGACGATGAGCGGCAACGCGTCCTCATGCTTCGAGCGAACGTGAATGAAGTGAATGTCGACCCCATCGATCTCCGTGATGAACTGCGGTAGCGCGTTGAGCGTCGCCTCGACCCTGCGCCAGTCGTACTCCTTCGCCCAATAGCGCGCGAGCTCCTGCATCGTCGCGAGCTGCACGCCTTGCGATGCATCGGTTTCCCGGTCCGGCCACCTTGTCGCCTCTATGCGCCTGCGCAGCTCTTCGAGCTCCGCCTGGGGAGTTTCGATCGTGAACGGCCGGATCGCCGGGACGGCGGCCGCGGGTGGCTTTGCGGTTGCTACGGTCATGTGAGTCTCCCTCGTGTTCGGTTGTTGTGCCGCTGCGTGCTCACTCCTCCTGCACGACGAGCGGCTTTCCTTTCTCCACGACATACGTGGCGAGCTCCGCCCCGTTGCCGCTGCCGACGTTCTTCACTGCGTGGATCGCGCGGGCCGGGATGAACAGAACCTCACCCGCCTTGAGTACCACCGGCGGCCGGCCCTCGATCCGGTACTCCAGCAAACCCTCGAGCATGTAGACGATTTCCTCGCCCGGATGGCTGTGCCTCGGGGCCGTCACCCCGGGGCCGATATCGACTCGCACCTGAATGACCTCGCGTCCCGGGACGCTCAGATCGTGCCGCTGGAGGTCGGTCCGCGTGGTGCCGGGCAACTGAGCGTGCGCCGGCGGCGGCGCCACACCGCCCCCGAACAGCAGGACCGCTGCCGCCAGGAATCCAGTGGCCCTCATGATTCTTCTGGCGGCTCAGCGCGGCAGCTCTTCGCCGGACTGCTCCCGTACCATGTATTCGGCGTACCAGTCGGGCCAGTTCGTGTCATACTCACCACCGTTGCGCTTCTCATGCTCGCCGTGGGCCACGGACGCGCGCCGCAGCGCGGCTGCGAGATCGCTTATCGAGGTGAACGTCGTCTCGCCCCCGGCGCGCCCCGGCAGCCGCGTGGTGATCTCCTGCACCAGCCAGCCGTTGCCGTCCGGATCGTTGAACGACACCCACGACGCGTAGCTGCGCCGATCCGGTGCGGGTCCGCTCAAGCGTTGAGTGGGATCCACCCGGTTGAACCCGGCGTAGTGATACACCTCGCTGACCTGAACCCCGCGCGATACCAGCTCTTCCCGCGCCGCTTGGATGTCGGAGACGATCAGCAGCAGGCCCTGCGCGGAGCCGGGTGCGGCCGGCGTGACGTGGGAGCCGAAGTGGATCGAGGAGGGCGAGCCCGGCGGCGTGAACTGGATCGCGTGGCTTTCTCCTACGGTGAAGTCGGCGTCGAGCCGCCAGCCGAGCTTGTTGTAGAACTCCTTCGCGCGGTTCACATCCGAGACGGGGATGGAGACCACCTCGAGCTTCATGGCGACCTTTCCGACACTGGCGTTCCCGGCTGCATCGGCACTGGGGACTGCGGTCGTGCTCATCGCTTGCCTCCTGGTATCGTTGGTGGTCGATTCGGTCACCACGATACCGGGGTGAGCGCGCGGACGCGTCCCTAGCTCTGGGAGTCTTTGACTACCCCGAAAGAGGTACGCCTAGTCGAGGCGGATAAACCCGCGCCGCAGCGCCGTGGTGACCGCTTCGGTGCGGTCATCGACGCCGAGCTTCTGGAGGATGTTCTTGAGGTGGACCTTGACGGTACCCTCGGTCCGGCCGATCCGTCCGGCAACTTCACCGTTGCTGAGGCCCTTCGCGACCAGCGAGAGCACCTCGGTCTCCCGAGGGGTAAGGGGGATTCGCGGGGTGTGTTCGGCGAGCTTGGCGGCGACCGCCTGCGGGATGCCCCGGCGTCCCTGGTGGACGGCGCGCACCACGTCCATCACCTCATCGACCAGCATGTCCTTCACCAGGTAGCCCCGGGCGCCGGCCTCGAGCGCGCGATGGATGTCCTCGTCCCCGCCGTACGTCGTCAGCACGATGACCCGGGCGTCGGGAAACTCGTCGAGGATCGCCCGCGTCGCCGCGAGCCCGTCCATCAACGGCATGCTGAGGTCCATCAGCACGATGTCGGGACGCAGCTCGCGATAGCGCTCGATCGCCTCTTCCCCGTTGCCCGCCTCGGCGATCACCTCGATGTCGGGTTCCGTCTTGAGGAACGCCGCCAGCCCCGCCCGGATGAGCGGGTGGTCATCCACCGTGAGGATCCTGATCGGCGCGGCGCTGGACATGGCTCATGATGTTACCGCGGGGCCGCCCGCCCACCATACCCCGAAAGAGGTAGCGCGCCCTCACTCTCCGGCCGGGCCGACCGTAGATTCGACCTGATGCCCGCGCCAAGATCCCTCCCCCTCCTGCTGACACTCGGCACCGCCGTGGCGGCCTGGGTGCCGCTCTCCGCTCAACGGCGGGATCGGGCGTTGCCTCATCTCTATCACACGGCCTGGACGACTCGGGACGGTGCCCCCGGTGACGTTCAAGCCCTCGCCCAGACCGCGGACGGGTTTCTCTGGCTCGGGACGCTGTCCGGCCTGTTCCGCTTCGACGGCGTCCGGTTCGAGCTCTACGAGCCGCCGCCACCGGACACCATGCCCTCGGTCGGTGTGTCGGCGCTGCTCGCGCTCGCGGACGGTGGACTGTGGGTGGGCTATCAGTTCGGCGGCGTCAGCCTGATCCGGGACGGAAGCATTCGGAGTTTCGGGGAGGGTGACGGTCTCCAGCGGGGGACGGTCATGAACCTGGTGCGGGACTCCAGCGGCGGCATCTGGTCTGGGGGCACCGGGGGCGTCGCAAGGATGGAGAACGGACGATGGCACACGCTTGGGCCCAAGGAGGGGCTCTCGGGGGCGCCGGTCACCGGCATGATGGTGGACCGCGGCGGTCGGATCTGGGTGGCCGCCGATGACGGCATGTTCGCGCGCCCGGCCGGTGCACCTCGGTTCGAGCGTGTCGGGCCGCCGCGGAGCTCGAACGTGGGCTTCAGAGACCGCAACGTCATTCAGGAAGCGCCGGATGGGACCATCTGGTCCGCGTCGAGGGAATTCGGGCTCCGGAGACTCGCTGCGCCTGCCGCGGCCTCAGGCGCCGGAGCCTCTATGCCGAGCATATCGGACCCGGGCCTCATGCTGATCGAGCGGAGCGGCACGTTCTGGTTCAATCACGTGCAGACGCCGGACATCGAGCGCTTCGCCGCGGACGGCCGGACGTCGCAGCGAATGCGCCAGGGACTCTCCGGCGGCACCGTGCAGGCCTGGCTCGAAGACCGCGAAGGCAGCGTGTGGGCAGCAACGTCGAACGGGCTCGATCATTTCCGCCGCACGAAGCTGACCCGCGTCGAGCTGCCGGGACCGGGGACCTATTTTGCCATCGCGCCGGCGGATTCCGGCGCCGTGTGGGTGGGCTCCAACGAAGGCCCCGTCCGGCGAGTCGGCGCGCGGATCGAGGAGTTCCCCGAGCTGCCACGACTGGTCGACGTCGTCTACCGCGATCCGGACGGCGCGGTCTGGATCGGGAGCCCCGAGGGCCTCTGGCGATCCGCCCGGGGCACGTTCGAGCGGGTCCGCCTGCCGGAAGTGAAGAACATCGGCATCCAGGCCGTCACGCGGGACGGCGCCGGCAACCTGTGGATTTCCATCGTCCGGAGTGGCGTCTATCGGAGGGTCGACGACCGCTGGGAGGCGTTCGGCGGACGTGATGATCTCCCGCGGGAACCGGCGGTGGTCCTCACCACGGACGAGTCGGGTCGAACCTGGCTGGGCTACACCGGAAACCGGGTCGCGCGACTCGAGGGAGATTCACTCCGGCTCTACACCTCCAAGGACGGATTGAACGTCGGGATCGTGCTCGCCATCCATGTGCAGGGTCCGCGCGTGTGGCTGGGCGGGGAGCGGGGAGTGGCATTGCTCACGCGAGATCGCGTCCAGACCGTGACCGGCAGGAACGGGGCCCGATTCCGGGGAACGTCAGGCATCGTGGAGACCCCGGCGGGTGAGGTGTGGTTGCATGGGGCCATCGGCATCACCCGCATTCCGGCGGAAGAGGTCCGGCGCGCCGAGAACGATCCGCGGTATCAGGTGAACCACGAGCGCCTGGACTACCGCGATGGTCTGACCGGCACGGCCGCGCAGATCCGCCCGCAGCCCACCGTCGTCGCCGGGACGGATGGCAGACTGTGGTTCGCCACCACTCTCGGCGTCGCCTGGCTCGACCCGGACTCGGTGCCGCGCAATCCGGCGGCGCCCCCGGTCGCCATCCGCCGGGTCGCGGCTGGCGCCAGATCATATCAGCCGGACCGTGACCTGCGGCTGCCGGTCCGGACGACCAGTCTCCGGGTCGATTACACCGCGTTGAGCCTCTCGATTCCGGACCGGGTCCGCTTCCGGTACCGGCTGGTCGGCAGCGACACCGGCTGGCAGGAAGCCGGTGGGCGGCGCGAGGCCTTCTACACCAATCTCGGTCCCGGCGCCTATCGCTTCCATGTCATCGCGGCCAATGAAGACGGGATCTGGAACGAGGAGGGCGCCGCGATCGACTTCACCATTCCACCCTCGATCACCCAGACCCGTTGGTTCCTCCTCGTGTGGATCGCCGCGATCGGTGTGCTGATCTGGGTGGCATACCTCGCGCGAGTGCGGCAGGTGGCCGCCGGCATGCGGGTGCGCTACCAGGCGGGACTCGCCGAGCGCGCCCGCATTGCCCATGAGCTGCACGACACCCTGCTCCAGGGATTCACCGGCATCACGCTCCAGCTGCGCGCCATCGAGCGCCTGCTCGCGCACCGGCCGGCGGAGGGGGTGGAGGCGTTGAAGAATGTCCTCGCGACCGCTGATACCACCCTGCGGCACGCGCGACACATGATCTGGGACCTGCGGGCGGTCGAGCTGGAGGGACACGACTTGGCCGGCGCGCTGGAGACAGCCACTCGCTCGGCAGTCGCCGGGTCGGGCGTCGAATTGGTATTCGCGGTGCGCGGGAATGCCCGGCGGCTCCCGGTGGCTCTCGAGACGACGGCGCTCCGCATCGGTCGCGAGTCGGTGCTCAACGCGGTCAAGCACGCGGCGCCGAGTCTGGTCCACGTCGCGGTCGAGTATGGGCCGCGCGCCCTGACGGTGCGGATACGGGACGACGGTGCCGGCATGTCTCCCACTGCGATGGGCACGCTGACCGCGGGGGAGCACATGGGCATCGCGGGCATGCGGGACCGAGCCCAGAGCGTGGGCGGCACCTTGGAGATCGCCAGCACGCCCGGAGCGGGGACCATCGTCTCCCTCGTGCTGCCATTTGGCCCCTCCGGCCGACACCGGGGAGCGGCGAGCGGAGGCAAGGAGACGCAGTTGACGGAAGGGAAAGCGCTTGGCTGACCCTGCGGCGACGCTCCGCACTGGGCTCGCCGACCGGTACAGGCTCGAGGGTGAGCTCGGCCGGGGCGGCATGGCGCGGGTGTACCTCGCCCACGACCTCAAGCACGACCGCCCCGTCGCCCTCAAGGTCCTCCATCCCGGTCTGAGCGTGACCCTCGGCGCGGAGCGGTTCCTGCGCGAGGTCCGGACCGCCGCCCGCCTCCAGCATCCCAACATTCTGCCGGTGTTCGATAGCGGCGCGGCGGGGCAGCGGGGCAGCGGGGAGGAGCTGCTGTGGTACTCCATGCCGTACATCCAAGGCGAATCGTTGCGGGATCGCCTGCGCAGGGAAACGCGGCTGCCGGTGGACGAGGCGGCGGCCATCGCGCGCGAGGTGGCGGAGGCGCTGGACTACGCCCACGAGCGCGGCGTGATTCACCGCGACGTCAAGCCGGAGAACATCATGCTCTCGCGGGGCCACGCGCTGATGGCCGACTTCGGCATCGCACGGGCGCGCCAGGGCGCGGGCGGCGGCGACGCCGAGCGGCTGACCGAAGTCGGGCTGGCCCTGGGGACGCCGAGCTACATGAGTCCCGAGCAGGCCAGTGGGGCCGACGAGGTCGATGCCCGGAGCGACGTCTACGGCCTCGGCTGCGTGCTGTTCGAGATGCTGTGCGGCGAGCCGCCGTTCACCGGTCCCACCGTGCAAGCCATCCTCGCCCGGCGCTTCATCGAGACGGCGCCGGCGCCGTCGCAGACGGGCCGGGGGGTCCCGCCGGCGATGGACCGTATCGTGCTGCGGGCGCTCGCGTCTTCGCCGGCGGACCGCTTCCCCACCGCGGGCGCCATGGCCGCGGCGCTGCGCGAAGGCGAGCCCTGGGGGCGGCCCTCCGCGCTGGGCGAGGCGCCGCGCGGAGCGGAGCCCTCGATCGCGGTGCTGCCCTTCGCCAACCTGAGCCCGTTGCCGGAGAACGAGGTCTTCGCCGACGGGATGACCGACGAACTGATCAACGCCCTCGCCAAGGTCCCGGGACTTCACGTCGTGTCGCGGACCTCCTGCTTCGCCTTCAAGGGCCGGCCGGAGGACGCCCGGGAGATCGGCCGCCGGCTCCAGGTGCGCACCGTGCTGGAGGGGAGCGTGCGCCGGGCCGGGCCGCGGCTCCGGGTCTCCACCCAGCTCATCAACGTCGCCGACGGATTCCTGCTCTGGTCGGAGAGCTTCGACCGGGAGGCGGAGGACGTCTTCGCGATCCAGGACGAGATCGCGCGGGCGATCGGCGGCGCGCTGCGGCTGCGTCTGCTCGCCACCGGCGCCGAGTCGAAGGCCCGGCCGCCCACCGACGACCTCGAGGCCTACGGGCTCTACCTCAAGGGCCGGCACTTCTGGAACCGCCGCACCGAGCAGGACCTCCGCCTCGGCATGCAATACTTCGAGCAGGCGCTCGCCCGGGATCCGGGGTTCGCCCTGGCGCACGCCGGGCTGGCCGATTCCTGGGCGCTGCTCGGGTTCTACTCCGCCGCGCCGCCGGACGAGGCGTTCCCCAACGCGAAGCTCGCGGCGCACGAGGCGCTGGCGCGGCAGCCGGGACTGGTGGAGGCGTACCCCGCGCTGGCCTACGCGGCGATGTACTACGACTGGGACTGGCCCGGCGCCGAGCGGGCGTTCCGCCGCGCCATCGAGCTGCATCCCGGCTACGCCAATGCCCACCAGTGGTACGCGAACTTCCTGTCCATCATGGGCCGCACTGAGGAGTCCATCGCCGAGTTCGAGCGCGCGCTGACGTTGGACCCGCTGTCGGCGCTCAAGCACGCCGCGCTGGGCTGGGGCTGCTACTTCGCGCGGCGGTATGAGCGCGGCGTGGCGGAGTGCCGGCGAGGCATCGAGCTGGAGCCGAGCAACGTGGTGGCCCACGCGTGGCTGGCGATGGGGCTCGAGGCGCTGGGACTCTTGGAAGAGGCGGTGTTGCGGGCGGAGGAGACCGCGAGCCTCTCGAACCGGGGGTTCGCGAGCCTGGGCTTCCTGGGACATGCGTACGCGGCGGCGGGGCGCGTCGAGGATGCGCGGCGGGTGCTGGGGGAGATGCTGCGGATCGCGGAGACGCGGTATGCCTCGCCGTACGACATCGCGCTCACGCACCTTGGGCTGGGGAGCCACGAGGAGGCGATCGGGTGGCTGGAGCGCGGATACGCCGGGCGCGATCATCAGATGGCGTTTCTGAAGGTCGATCCGCGACTGGATGCGTTGCGGGATCGGAGGGATTTCGGGAGGCTGATGGAGCGGATGCGGTATTAGGCGCTGGGGAGCCTGCGAAGCGGCTAGATCCTCAGCGAGCCCCGGAATCCCCTCGCGGCGTAGTATGACTGCGCACCGTTGTGATACAGGAAGACGGTGTCGTAGCGGCGATCACAAAAGAGCGCTCCGCCGAGTTTTCTGATCCTGGAAGGTGTCTTGACCCAGCTCGACGTCGTCGTATCGAACTCTCCCAGCTTCTGCAGGTCCCGGTACTGTTCCTCGGTCAGGAGCTCGATGCCCATGGCGGACGCCATATCGAGGGCGTTGTCTTTCGGCCGATGCTCCTTCCTCGACTCCTGAGCTTCACGGTCGTAGCAGACACTTCTGCGGCCTTTGGGGCTTTCCGCCGAACAGTCACAAAAAGTGTAGTCGCCCGTCCCGTCCTCACGACCGACGACATCCGGCTCACCGCCGGTTCTTTCCATCTCGTTGAGTGACCACAGCTTCTCGGCATTGGCTTCCAGCCTGGCTTCCACTTTCGCCCATGCAAGCCCTGGATGGCGATGCATGTTCTTCTCGTAACGGGCTTTCAGCGTGCCGAGCAGCTCGTCACGCTGCTTTGCTTTCATGTCTTTCGCTTTCGCCATCTCTGTCCTCGACGCTTTGGCTCACAACGAAGTGTTGAACCGATACTCCCGCCCATTGACCGCACTAAAGCGTAGCCGCGACCCCCTTGCTTCACCAGATGAGGCGCTCGGGCCCGTCGCGGGCTTCAAGATCCACCCGGATACTTCCCCGCGAGCCGCCGAACCGTATTGACGTTCCGGAGCGTCGCCGGCTGTCCCAGGACCTTTTCCAGCGTCGCGCCGGAGATGATCGATTCCATGGATGGCACGGCGCACATCCAGTACAGCTCCCGGCCGTCCACCGCGAACGTGTCCGCCGATGTCGCCAGCGCCATGACCTTCCGCCGCCCGGAAGGTGACGGCGGCTCGCGCAGAAACCCTACGTAGATCCTTCCACCCTCCGGCACCGGCGTACCGAAGGGATCCCGCGCGGCGACGGCCGCGATCTCATCCGTGGTCCGCAGGAACGTCGCCACGGGATACCCCAATGCCTTCTCGAGTCCCTTCTCGATGAGCGACTCGAGTCTCGCGGGATCCGAGGACGAGGTAAAGATGACGTTTCCGCTGGCGATGAAGGTCTCCACCTGCGCCAGCTTCAACCCTTCGAAGATCCGCTTCAGCGCCGTCATCCTGACGACTCGTCCTCCTACGTTGATGGCGCGGAGGAACGCCACGTAGCGGCGCCGGGACGGACTCACCTGGCACCGCCGCCCCGCCGCTGCCCCCGGCGTTCCGGCAGGACCCGGCCGAGCAGGGAGAACGGGAAGTAGACCAGATCCCGCACCGACGGCACCGTGGTGATCGCCCGGAGCGGCTGCGGCATCTGCTCCCGCATCTGCTCCAGCAACGCAGCCAGCACTTCCCTGCGTCCCGCCATCGCCCGCTCGGTGACGCCGAGAATCCGGTGGATCGCATAGAGGCCGACCAGCACCGTGGCGACGAAGAGAAAATCGAGACCGTGCAGGTCGAGCGGCCGGAGCGCCATTCCCGGCCCGCCGCCGAGGGTGGAAGTCCAGGCCACGGTCACCGACAGCCGCTGCGTCTCCAGCCAGTCGGCCGACAGCCCGGCGACGAGGGGCGCGAGAGCCGACGCGGCTCCTACGATGAGCGCGTTGGTCGCGAGGTAGCCGGCGGCCCCGCCGCGGGGTGCCAGCTCCATCGCCACCGTGCCCGAGGCGAGGTTGACACCCGCCGTGCTCAGCCCGGCGAGGACATGGATGAGCGAGAGGCCCACCAGCACCAGCCCGGGCGCCTGAAGCAGGCCGACCATCGGCCAGCAGGCCACGCTGAGGAGGAATCCGGCACAGCTCACCCGCAGGACGGTGAGCGTCGAAAACCGGTCGGCCAGATTCCCCCAGGCGCGCAGGACCAGTGCCGCGGTGACCTGGGACAGCACGGCGAACGCGATCACCGCCGCCATCGGCAGCTCGAACCGTCGCAGCAGGTACACCGTGAAGAACGGAGTCGAGAGATTGATCGCGAAGGTCCAGGTGGCCAGAAACGTCACCAGCGCTCGGAACTCCCGATGCCTGAGTGGCGCCCGCACGATGTCGGCCCAGGGCCGGTGGGTCGCCGCGGGCATGGCAGGCTCCGGAATCCGGCCCAGGAAAACCAGGCCGAGCAGTGCGGCGGCGGCACCGGCGCCGAGTACGACAACGTAGCCGCCGGCCGCCGAATCCAGCCGAACGCCCAGCTCCTCGACCGCGAGTCCGGCCAGCAGGCTGAGGCCCGCGCCGATGGCCGTCGCGATCGCCATGCGGCGCGCGAAGGCGCGGTTGCGGTCTTCCTCCGGCAGGAAGTCGCGGATCCACGGGTTCCACGCCGCGCCCGACACCGTGCCGAGGGCGGAGGCGAGCAGAAGGAGGCCGAAGAGCGCGGCCGGCCTGCCGTTGGCGGGCACCGCCCACGGAAGGATCAGCACGCCGAGCCACGCCACCCGCGCGAAACAGGCGGCCCACCAGCAGATCGCCTTTCGCATCCGCCACCGCTCGATGAGCGCGACGGTCGGCAGTTGAAGGATCTGGGTGGCCGGCGCGAGTGCCGAAAGAATTCCCACGCCGGCGTTCGACGCGCCCAGCAGTAGTGCGTATCCCACCAGCAGTGGCCCGCTCAGCAGCGAGTCGCGGACTTGCGAGCAGACCCCGTCGCCCTGAAAGGCGCGGAGCCCCCGGCGCAACGCCTCGGAGTCCAACTGCGGGACCGGATGCCAGAAAGCCACACGGCAAACGAAACCCGGCCGGGGCCGAAGCAAAAGCCCTCGCGCCCGTTGACTCCCTCCGGTTTGGGCTGCACGTTGGTCTCATCCCTCACACCCGATCGGAGGCTGCCCGGTGGATCGTGACGACACTCCAGTCGGACGCATTCTCTCGCGCCGCGAGGCCCTGGCCGCCATCGGCGCCTCCGGCCTCGCCATCCTCGCCAGCGACAGCCGTCCGGCGCACGCCTGGATTGGCCCTCGGCCCCGGGTGCCCGCCTGCGTCGCCCGCCCGGCGCAGACCGAGGGTCCCTATTTCGTGGACCGTATGCTGCAGCGCTCCGACATCCGTTCCGATCCCTCCGGCGGCGCCGTCAAGGAGGGCACACCTCTCGCGCTGACCTTCGCGGTCTCCGCCCTGCGCGCCGGGAGCTGCGCCCCGCTGGCCGGAGCCCACGTCGACATCTGGCATTGCGACGCGATGGGCGTCTATTCGGGGGTCGAGGACCCGGGGTTCAATACGGTGGGCCAGAGCTTCCTGCGCGGCTACCAGATCACCGACGCCGCCGGCGAGGCGCGGTTTCAGACCATCTACCCCGGCTGGTACTCCGGTCGCGCGGTGCACATCCACTTCAAGATCCGCACGGATCCCGCGGCCGAGCGGGGCCACGACTTCACCTCCCAGGTGTACTTCGACGACGACCTGACGGCCGAGATCCTCTCGCGAAAACCGTACGCCGCGAAGACCGGCCGCCACGACCGCAACGCGGACGACAGCATTTTCGCCCGCGGCGGAGACCAGCTCGTGCTCGCGACGCGCCCCTCGGGCGACGGCTACGCGGCTCGGTTCGAGGTCGGGCTCCAGCTGGCCTGAAGGCGGCGTCGCTCAGCGCTCGTAGGCGTCGTGGTGGCGGATCCAGAAGTCCTGCTCGTTGCGTCCCTTGGGCGCCCGGTCGAGCCACTGATACATCCCCCAGAGACCGTCCACGCCGCGCGCGAAGGCGGAGTACGTGTGATAGACCACCCCGTCCTCCAGCGCGAAGGCGCTCATGCCCGGCCGTTCACGGGTGTAGCTGCCCACATCGGTGCCGGTGAGGGATGCGCCGACGGTGGCGCCGTCGGGAGCGGTCCGCGACTTCATGTCGTCCTCCTTGCTCGGCTCCACCGGCTCCTCGCGCCGATAGTTGTACTCGATCTCCCCCTCGCGTTGCTCTTCTTCGGTGAAGTACACGTTGAAATCGGGATTGAAGTCGGTGTGCAACGCTGAGGCCCACGGAAAGCTCCAGCCCATCCGCCGCTTGAAGGCCTGAAGCTTCTCCAGCGGGGCGCGCGACACCGCCCAGAGCATCACGTCGTGATTGGCCAGGTGCGTCTCGATGCCGTTGAAGCCGTCCGCGATGGACGAGCAGGCGGGGCAGCCCGCCTTGTAGTCGGGCCCGAACATGAAGTGGTAGATCAGGAGCTGCGAGCGGCCCCGGAACAGGTCCGCCAGCGAGGCCTTGCCTTCATCGGTGTCGAAGCTGTACGCGTTGTCGATGCGGACCCACGGCAGCTCCTGTCGCCGCCGTGCCAGCTCGTCGCCGCGCTTGGTGTGCTCTTTCTCGTCCTTGAGCAGCTTGATTCGAGCGGCGAGCCACTCCTTGCGGGTTCCGGTCGGATGGGTCATGGTCGTCATGGACTCTCCTCCTGTGCTTGTCTCCGCCGTGCTCCTGGCCGGCAGGCTTCTGCAACTTTACACCATCGCTACCGCGGAACAATGCGGAATTGAGTCGTGGCGCCAGCGCCCGAGGAGCGGAGGGGCGGTACGGAACGGGGACGCGTTAGGACGCGCAGGCGAGGAGACCGGGCGGCTGTTTGCCCGGGCTCCGACCCGGAGCGTCCGGAAGCGGCTCCGTTCCGTACCGCCCCTCCGCTCCTCGGGCGTCCCAACACCGCGGCCTATGCGGGAAAACGCCGGGTCGATCTGCGCTGGTGGTCAGAAAACCAGATCGCTCTTGCGGTGCAGCTTACCGTTTCGAACGACGAACCGCACCTGCCGTGCGTTCCGGATGTCGATCGTCGGATCGGCCCCGAATACCACCAGATCCGCCCGCTTTCCGGCGGCGAGCGAGCCCAGCTCCCGTTCCAGTCCCATGGCACGCGCGGCGAGGATCGTGGCCGAAGCGAAAACGGCGCGCGCCGGCATGCCCACGGCCTGCATGGCCTCCATCTCGCGATAGATGCCCGGACCGTGCGCTGTGCCGGGATTGCCTGCGTCGGTGCCGACGGCGATGGGGATCCCGGCCTTGTAGGCGAGCAGCAGGTTGGCGGCGCTGGTCGCGCGAAGCTTTGCGAGGCCGGGACCTTGCCAGAAAGCGCGGGCTTCGGCCGGCACCTTGTCGGTGAGCACGGTCTCCAGCTTCTTGCGAGTGACCGGGTCGACACACTCGAGCGGATAGCGCAGGGCCGGCGAGCGCCCCAGGAGGACGTCGGCGTATCCCTCGAGGACCGTCAGGGTGGGAATGAGAACCGTGCCGTTCCGCCTGGCGAGGGACAGGAATGTCGAGTCGATCGTGCCCTCCTCGACGTTGTGCACCAGCACATCCGCGCCGGCTTCCAGCGCCTCCTTGGCCGCGGGGAGCTCCGTTGCATGAACAGCCAGCCGCAATCCCTGTTTCCGGGCTTCGTCTCCCGCGGTGAAGAGTCGCTCCTTCATGGCCGGGCGGAGCGAGTCCGGCACGCCGATGTACCACACCTTGAGCCCCTCGGCGCCCGCGGCCTTGTGCTCGCGAACCGCCGCCCGGACCGCCGAGTCGCCGCTCATGAAGTTGAACTGGCCCATCATCTGTGAATCGATCGTGATCGTCGCGAGCAATGGGCCCACCGCCACCACGCGAGGCGCGTCGCCGGAGCCACGGGTCGCCCGAGCGATGTCGTAGGACCAGGAAAAGCCGCCGACATCGAACACGCTGGTGATCCCGCTGCACAGATAGGCGCGGTGAAAGAGCTCGGGATGAGCCTGGAGCGCGCCGGCGACCGAGTCGTAGGGGTACTGGGCGCGGAGGTCTATGGCGTCGGGTCGGCCATCGACCCAGCCGGTCTGCCCGTAGTGTACGTGGGCATCGATCAGACCGGGGCCGATGAAGAGGCCTCGAAGATCCACCGACCGCGCCCCGGCCGGCGGGGGGCATTCGTCGGCGGGGCCCACGCAGGCGAGACGGCCGTCCCGGATGATGACGACGCCTTCTCTCGGCGCCGGGGACCCGGGGTCGAGCAGCGTCCCGCCCACGAGCACCAGCGCGGCAGGTTCACCAATCTCATCCGCCCCTCCGGGCCGATCGGAACGGCAGCTCGCCACCCCCACGAGGAGCTGGGCGACTACGAACGTACGTCCGCAAATCCGGCCTCTGGCCTTCGTGCTGAAGCGCATCGTCGCGCCGCCCCAAGGTTGTTGATCCGTTCGCGCCAACTCCCCAGCGCCGCGCCCCGCGTTCGTTAATTGGCAGCTCCGGCTAGGGCCGGCACAGTCCGGCCGGACTCCAATCGGTGGCGAGCATGGACCGGGGCTTCGTCGCGTCCTGAAGGATGAGCACCAGCGAGCGGCGCACGCCCCGACCGGTGCCCGTCAGGATCATGGGGACCCCGCCGGGGACCATCACCGGCGGGTCGTCTGCCCGTTGCGTGAGCTTGCCGTCGGGCGTCTCCAGGCACTGCTCGCCCTGGAGGGTATGCCAGACCTCCACCCCAGGGTGCCGATGGATGGGAGAGTGCATCCCCGGCCGGAAGATCGCTTCCATGTAGACGGCCGCGTACGAGTCGGCCTGGACCAAGGGCAATGGACCCGCCATGGCCACCCGCTCACCGCCGACAGGCCGCCAGCCGGAATCCGCAACGGTAAAGAGCCAGGTTCGGTTCAGGGAGGACACCACCGTGCCGCGCGATGCCTTCGCGGCCTCGGCCAGGGACAAGGTGCTGAATGCGTCAATGTGCCAGTAGAGGGTTGAATCCCGGGGCAAGGCGCCCAACTCCGCGCGGGCCGTGATGAAGCAGCCGAACTCTCGCCCTGCTCGCTGCGCGACGGGCTCACACCCTGCGGTCTGCGCCCCTGCCGGTTGCCCGACGAGCGAGACTCCGGCCAGGAAGATGAGCAAGCGCGACGAAGCCCGCGCGCCGGCGCCCGCCCGGCTAGTCCAGCGGGCCGGTACCGGTGAAGTGGACGAGAGTGGTCCCGGGAGTCCGGCTGTCGAACAGCGTATCGCTGACCCGTGCGGTTCCCTTCTGCCCGGTGTCGAGGGTGATGGCAAGCCGCTCGTTCGGCAGAATGGCGTCCGCACTGCGCGACATGAACTCGCCACGCCAGGATTGCCGACCTGCGCTCGGATCGGTGACGATGAGCTGCACCTCGACATTGGGGATGTCCTTGTGATTCGAGCGCTCGATCAGCGCAGTGTGAGTTGCCATGCGGACCTGCTTCCTGGGGCACGAGGGGGACGGCAGTGGGAAACTGCCGCTGGTTCGGGGTCCTGATACTTCCAATGGTACTCCCGGGGACCGGGTTTCGCTCGAAAGAGCCACCTTCCGGGACGTACCCGCCGGTTCCGAAGCGGTCCCGCAGCCAGCCGCACTCCTCGGCATCCTCGACCGCCAATACACTTGCGGACCAATCCTGCCCTCATGATTGGGGGAGCACGGCGATCATCTCCTCCATGGTGGCGAAGCGGTCGGCTCGCGCCTTGGCCAGGGCGTGGCCGATGACGGCATCAACCGCGGCGGGCGCCTCCGGCCGCAAGGTCCGGATCGAGGGGATCGGTCCTCGCAGGATCCGGCTGGCCACCTCGGTGAGGGTTCGTCCGGTATACGGTGGCCCACCCGACAACATCTCGTACAGCAGACAGCCGAGACTGTAGATATCGGCCCGCTGGTCGAGGTCGTGCTCCTCCCGCAGCTGCTCCGGACTCATGTAATAGACGGTGCCGACGATGACACCCGTCGCCGTCAGCTTGGTGTAGTCGGCCGCGCCGATGGCGCGCGCAAGGCCGAAGTCTGCGATCAGCGCCCGCCCGCCGGCGAGGAGGACGTTCTCGGGTTTGACGTCGCGGTGCAGCACGCCCCGGCGATGGGCGTAGCCCAGGGCGCCCGCCAGGTCTCGCGTGATCCCGAGCGCGCGGGGAACCGACAGCCTCCGCTCCCGCTGGAGGAGATCATAGAGGGACTCGCCCTCGACGAAGGGCATCACGTAGTACCACACACTGCCGGCACTTCCCGAATCGAGCAACGGGACGATCGAGGGATGATCCAACGACGTCGCGATCCCCATCTCGCGCCGGAACCGCTTGCTGTCCAGCGCATCGGCGATGCGCGGATTCATGACCTTGATGGCGACCCGCTCGGGACGGCCTTCGGCCCGGGCCAGGTATACCGAGGCCATGCCGCCGTGACCCAGCTCGCGCTCGAGCACGTAGCGGTGGCCCAGCACGTCCGCCAGCTGGGCACGCGGGTCGCTCACCGGCTCGCCCTCCATGCGACCGTCAGACATACATCCGCCGCAGCAGGGCCGCGGCGGACTCGTCCAGCCGGTCGGCCCACCGGAGTCGATCGAAGAGCTGCAGGAGATCTGAAACCGTGAGGTGGAGCCCGCCCACCTCCTCGAGATCGAATGCCACCCGTCCGCGATGCATGATCAGGATACGGTCTCCCAGCCGCAGCGCCTGTTCCATCGAATGGGTGACCATCAGGGTGGTGAGGCGCCCGGCGCTGACGACATCCCGAGTCAGGCCGATGACCAGCTCCGCGCTTCGAGGATCCAGCGCGGCGGTGTGCTCGTCCAGCAGCACCAGGCTGGGGCGGAGCATCGTCGCCATGAGCACCGTCAACGCCTGCCGCTGACCGCCCGAGAGCACGCCCATCGGCGTGTCGAGCCGTTCCTCGAGACCCATGCCCAGCCGGGCTACCTGCTCGCGAATGACCTTGGTGCGGCCGGCGTTCAAGGCCGGTCGGAGCCACCGCGGGCTTCCCCGACGCGCGGCCAGGGCGAAGTTCTCCGCGACGGTCAGGTCGGAGGCCGTGCCGGTGAAGGGATTCTGGAACACTCGGCCGATGAGACCGGCCCGGCGTCGTTCCGGCCACCGGGTCACGTCGCGGCCCTCCAGCCATACCCGGCCCCGCGTGGACTCCAGGCTCCCGGCGACTGCCCCCAGCAGCGTGGACTTGCCCGATCCGTTGGTGCCCAGCACGGCGGTGAAGCTGCCGCGCGCCAACTCGAGGTCCACCCCGTCGAGCGCTCGGACCTCGTTGGGCGTGCCCGGGTGAAAGACGTGCGACACCCGCTCCAATCGGAGTACCACGTCAGGCACCGGTTTCGCCTCCCTCCACCGCGTGCGCCCGGCGCACCCGGTGCCCGAGCCGGGGCAGGACCAGCACCGCCAGCACCAGCGCCGAGGTCACCAGCTTGAGGGCGTTCGGGGTCAGGCCGGCCCGGATCGCGCCGGCCACGAGCAGCCGGAAGACGACCGAGCCCGCCACAGCCCCGGCGACCCAGCGACCGGGGGACCGCTGACCGACCAATGTCTCCCCGACCAGGAGCGTGGCGATCCCCATCACCACGGCGCCGATTCCCATCTGAATGTTGGCGAAGCCCTCGTACTGGGCGAAGAGACCGCCCGCGAGGGCAATGAGCCCGTTGGACAGGCCCAGTCCCGTCACGATCATGCGATCCACGTCGATCCCGACCGACCGCGCCATCTGGGGGTTGTTTCCCGCAGCACGCATGGCCATGCCGAGATCGGTCCGGAGGAACCGGGCGAGCGCGACGGCCAGCCCTCCGGCGAGGAGCGCCATGATCGCCAGCTCCGCCACCCGCTCCCCCCCCATCGTCGTGCCATACAGGGTGAGGCGCTCCGGAAGCCCCAGGAACCGGCGTCCGAACCGGCCGGCCAGCGTCATCAGGCTCTCGGTGGAGCTGAGGGAGACGTTCCCTCCCCCCATGAGGAACAGGTTTACCGAATACAGCGCGGTGCTGGTCAGGACGCCTGCCAGCAGGGCGCTCACCCGGAGCCTGGTGTGCAGCACCCCGGTGACGACGCCCGCCCCGGCCCCGGCCAGGGCACCGGCGGCAGTGGCCGCCAATGGCGAGACCCCTCGCACTAGTAGCGCGGCGACCACGGCCACGCCCACGCCGAAGGAGCCGTCGGCGGTGAGGTCGAGCGTTCGGAAGATCCGGTAGC
Source organism: uncultured Gemmatimonadales bacterium (assembly GCA_963826065.1). GTDB lineage: Bacteria > Gemmatimonadota > Gemmatimonadetes > Gemmatimonadales > GWC2-71-9 > CAVVWJ01. The sequence continues at coordinate 141,231 of CAWGVP010000005.1, read as the reverse complement.
TGACGAAGACGCCGAGGGCGAGCGGCGCGAGGATCAAGCCCATCGTCGTCGCCCCGATCAGCAGATTCACGACCGTCGCTCAGGAGAACTGGGAGATGGGTGCCGTCCAGGCCACGCCGCGCACCAGCGCGCTCTCGGCCACGGAGCCGTCCGCCCGGTCGTCATAGAGGAGATGCATGACGTCCACCAACTGACGGTTGGCGAAGAGGCCGCGGACCAGGTCGTCGAGCTCCACCGTACGCTGAGGCAGCGGATGGTAGGAAAAGACTGCGGCATGAAGGTGCCCGAAGAGGCGCTCGGTCGGGCCGTGTGGACGGAGGTGAGCGGCGGCAAGCCCCTTCGCGTGGCCCGACACCACGCCGGCGATCACCGCCGTCGTCATGGGGTGGGTGGGTTCGGGGGCGAAGGAGAGCCAGTCGCGCACGCCCGGCAGGTCGAACCCCGGCATGGCTTCGCCCGCCGGCGAGCGACGCAGCTTGACGCCGCAGAGCCCCGCAGTCTCCCCCACCACGACCAGTCCGGCCACTCTCCCACCGGCCGCCTCCAGGGCGACGCTCGCCAACTCCGACAGCGGAACCGCCCCGGCCTCCGGCCGGGTGCTGAATCGCACCATCTGCGAGAAGCTCCCCTCGCACACCAGGGCGGAAGCCACCACCGCCGTCGGGGGCTTCCCCGGCGTACCGAGGAGGTAGTCAGCCATCCGGGCTCCGTCGCTCGGGAAATAGGCGGCGCAGCCGCTCACCGCGATCAACTCACCCAGGCGATCGTGGCAGAAGGCGGACCCACTGCCGATCGCGCCGACGCCGATGGCGAACCCGTTCGCCGGCAGTGACGTATCCGGACAGTCATCGGGACCGAGCGCACCCCGGGTCACCCACTGGGGATCGCCCAGTACCCGGCACTCCAGCGCGCCGCCCGCCGCCGCCGCAGACAACTCGTACTGGCCGCTGGCGGCGAAGTCCGTCCGGGCATGCCAGTAGGACTGCCGCTCGATCTGGCCCTCGAGCGGGCCCGTGGCCGGGGGAACCCCGTCGCTCCAGCCCGCGTCCGCGAGCACCTCTTCCACGGCCGGCGACAGCGGGCGCAACTCTACCGCGCCGCGCAGGACGGCCAACTCCTGGTACCAGCGGGCGAGCACCCGGGTGACGGCCGTGCTGGCGTAGGTCACCTGAGAGAAGTCGATATGGAGGGAACGGACCCCCTCCTGCAGCAGGTCCTCCAGGGTGTCGGAGAGCCGCTCGGCCGCCTCCCGGTCGAGCCGCCCCTCCAGATGGAGTGATGCCGAGCCACCCGTGCGGGTGGCGTCGATCCTCATGGGCTGGGTGCGGGCGCGCCGACGACCGAGTCGGCCTCCTTGACCACATCCGGCGAGAGCGGGATCCCGAGCTTGCTCGCGTTCTCCTGGTTGACCACGATCTTCGTCGTCTCCAGGCGATGGAAGGGAATTGCCGCCGGGCTTTCGCCCCGGAGCACCCGGGCGATCATCTTCCCCGCCTCCACGCCCCCCTCCTGGAAGTCGGGGTAGAACGAGGCGACCGCGCCCTGGAGCACCTCGAAGGGAGAGGGGGAGAACACCGGCACGGAGCATTCCCGTGCCACTTTGATGAGACTCGCGAATCCGGCATGCGCGACGTTGCCGAACAGCTCGATGGCCTGGACCTTCCTGCTGCAGAGTGTCCGGGTGGCTTCGCCGACGTCGGCGACGCTGCTCACCTGCAGGGCGGTCACCCGCAACCCGGCCGCCTGGGCCGCCTTCGTCATCCGGTCCTTGAAGTCCACCGACAGCTTTTCTTCCGGGCTGAACAGCACGCCGATCGAGCGCGCCTTGGGCACGATCCGCTTGATCAACTCTACCCGCCGGGTCTGCTCCGGGTCGCCGAATCCGGGCGAGTACACCCCGGTGACGTTGGGCAGATGGTCCGAATCGCTGGTGCCGGCCCCGGCGGCGAACGGATCGGAGAGCAGGTTGAAGACGACGGGAATGTCCTTGACCCGCTGGACCGCGACCTGCAGCGTGGCGTCCTGTAGGGTGACGATCACCTTCGCGCCGCCGTCCATCGCGGCGTCGATCAGGCTGGGCAGGGTGGCCAGGTCGCCCTGCGCGCTGGAGACCTTCAACGTATAATCCTGGCCCTCTTCCATGTCGGCCTCACGCAGGCCGACCTTGATGGCGTCCTCGCTCCACTCCCGGCCCATCCAGTCCGCGGCCCGGATGATCGCCACCTGGTGGGTGCCTCCGCCTCCGCTCGCGCCGGCCGTGTCCTGATCCATCCCCGCGTTCTTCGCGTCCGGCTGCCCGCCGCAGGCGGCGCTCACAGCCAGCAGGAGGGCTATCCTCGACAGACGGCGCATGTTCGATCCTCCGGATGGGGAATGACGGACTCGGGACGGGTGCAGAAGTGCGGCGACGAAGGCCGGATCGCGGGGGCGCCGGGCGCGGTCGCGTCAGCCGATGCCGAGCTTTTCCAGAAGCTCGGCGTAGCGGGGGTCAGTGCGCAGGCTGTCGGCCCACGGGGCGACCTTCAGGAACAGCAGGCCCGGCTCCCGCAGCCGGAACGCCCGCTCCAGCTGCTCGAACGCCCGGTCCTTCTGATCCAGCGCGGCGAACGGAAGCGCCGAAAGCAGCGCCAGTCGGTTTTCCGACCCCAGCTTCGGCTCCAGCTCCCAGAGCAGGCCGTTGGCCTCCTCGGCGTTGCCCGACGCCGCACAGGCGTAGGCGAGCGTCAGTTTCTTGATAGTGCGCATTCCGGGACGCTCGACTTCCCTGCGGATGTCGGCGATCGCCTGGTCGTGCGCACCCTTGGCGATATAGGCCCACCAGAGCACCAGGCGGGCGCCGAGGAACTCGGCGTTCATCGCCAGCGTCTTCCGCAACTCCTCGATGGCTTCCTCGTAGCGGCGGGCAAAATACAACACCCAGCCGACCGTCCGATTCACCGGAACGGCTAGCGGGTCGAGCTGCTGTGCCCGTTTGGCCTCCACCAGTGCTTCGTCGTGCCGGCCGACCGCCGCCAGATACTCGGCGTACCACTCGTGGGCCATCACGTAGCTCGACATCAGCTCGAGCGCCCGCTTGAACTCGCGCTCGGCCCCCTGCCAGTCCAGGTCCCCGAGCCACCGGGCGTAGGCCAGCGACGTGTGCGCCTCCGCGAGCGTGTCGTCCATCTGGAGCGCCTTCAGCGCCATGCTTTTCGCCTGCGCCAGGTACTCAGCCGGCGGCTTGGAGCTGAAGCCGATGCTGAGCAGCTCGTAGGCGTCCGCCAGTCCGGCATAGGCCACGGCATACCCCGGATCCTTGGCGATGGCGAGCTGGTAGTAGTCGATGCCTTTCAGCACATCCGCTTCCGACCACTTATTCGCCTGAAAGCGCCCCAGCAGATACAGGTTGTAGGCGTCGGCGTCGGCGGTCGCCTTCTTCTCGACCCGCGACTTCTCCTCCGGCGACAGAGCCACCGACAGAGCGCCGGTGATCTGCTGCGCCACCTCGCTCTGCACCTCGAAGATGTCGCTCAGGTTGCGGTCGAAGGTATCACCCCACAGGTGCTTCTCACTCTTGGGATCCACCAGGTGGGCGACGATCCGCACCCGCTGGCCCGCGCGGCGCACGCTGCCCTCGAGCACCGCGCCGACGCCCAGCTCCTCCGCGATCGCGGCGATCTTCTTGGTGGTCTTCTTGTACTGCATCGAGGACGTGCGGGAGATCACCTTGAGCGCGCTGATCTTGGAGAGCTGGGCGATGATGTCGTCGGTGATCCCGTCGCTGAAGTACTCGTTCTCCGGATCGGTGCTCATGTTCTCGAACGGCAGGACGGCCACCGACTTCGCGGCGACGATCTCCTCGACCATGGCCTGGGCGGCTCCCACCGCGATGGCCACGGTGGCCGAGGTGCCCAGGGCTTCGGAGAACTGGGCGGCGGTGGAGAACCGGTCGGCGGGCAGCGTCGCCATCGCCTTCTTGAGTGCGGCGTCAACCGCCTCGGGCACCACCTCGCGGGCGGCGCGCGCGGAGGGGATCGGAGAGGTCAGGCGGTTGGCGATCACGGCGGTGAGCGTCGCCCCGCGGTAGGGCGTTTGTCCCACCAGCATCTCGAAGAGCACACACCCGAGACTGTAGATGTCCGTCCGCCCGTCCAGATACTTGCTGCCGTCGATCTGTTCCGGGCTCATGTACGCCGGGGTGCCGATCACGTGCCCGGTCGTGGATTCCCCCTCCCCGATGGCTCGGGCGATCCCGAAGTCGGCCACGACGGCATGGCCCGCGTCCAGCAGGATGTTGGCCGGCTTGATGTCGCGGTGCACCACGTTGGCGCCGTGGGCGTAGCCGAGGGCGTCGAGCACCTCGCGCGCGAGCTGAATCGCCTCGTTGACCGGCAGCTGGCCTTCGCGCTCCAGACGCTGGCGGAGCGTCTCGCCCTTGATGTAGGGCATGACGTAGTAGACCAGGCCGGAGGCCTGGTCCGAATCGTACAGCGGAAGGATGTGGGGATGGTGGAGCCGCGCCGCGGTCTGGATCTCGTGCAGGAAGCGCGCGGCCCCGACGCCCGCCGCGACATCGGGACGCAGGACCTTGATGGCGACCTCGCGATCGTACTTCTGGTCGTGGGCCAGGAAGACCTTGGCCATGCCGCCCTGGCCCAGCTCGCGCTGGACCTTGTAGCGCGCGGCGATCGCTCCGCTGAGGTGCTCCATTAACTCCGGCATCGTGCGCCGCCCTTCCCGCTACGCCGTGCGCCCGGATGATTCGAGGTTCTATCCGGCATTCCCCGCGAGGCGGGACATCAAGTCATGGGTGCAAGGGGTTGTGGAGGCCGATCGAGCGGAGCCCTGAGCCGGAGCCGGTGTGGCACAGAGGAGGGCACGACGACCGCACAAGACCCGACCGCCCGTTCCGAGAACGGCGAGCGAGTCCTGTGAGGCAGGCAGGAATCCGGGCGAACCGGCTAAACGCGAGCATCCACCCAGCCAAAGCTGAGGTTTGATAGCCAAGATACAGCGAGCGAGGGCTCGCGCCAGTACCGACGAGCTACCAGGAGAGCTCCCGCCGTCGAGTCGTCACGAAACGAGGCGGCCCCGGACGGAATGTCGGGGCCGCCTCGTCGAAAACCACTCTTCAGGCTTCCGGTAGGCTCAGGCGACGAGGTCCCGCAAGCGGTCGCCCGTCTCGCCTTCCCGCAGCCGCAGCAGCGCCCGGTCCCGGAGTTGCCGGATCCGCTCGCGGGTGACGCCCATCATCCGGCCGATCTCCTCGAGCGTCCGGCTGTTCCCATCGTCCAGTCCGAAGTAGAGCCGCAGCACCTTCGCGTCCCGGGGCGGGAGCGCCGCCAGCGCGGCCTCGATGTCGCGGGTCTGGCTGTTGGCCATCGTCGTCATGTCGGTGCTTTCCTGCTCACTGCTGCTGAAGCGCTCGATCCGCTCGTTGCCCTCGCCGTCCCGGGTGGGATGATCGAGGCGCACGGCCTCGGAGTTGAGGGCACTCAGTGAGCGCACGGCTTCGACCGTGAGCCCGGTGGCGCGGGCCAGCTCCTCGGTGGTCGGCATGCGGCCGAGTTTGTCCTTGAGGAGCGTGGTGGTCCGGCCCAGCCGGCTGAGATCGGCGGTGCGGTTGAGCGGCACCCGGACCGGCCGGCCGTGCCGGGCGATGGCCGCCTGGACCGCCTGCCGAATCCACCAGACCGCGTAGGAGATGAACTTCACTCCCCGGTCCGGATCGAACTTCCGTGCCGCCGTCATCAGGCCGAGGTTTCCCTCGCCGATCAGATCGACCAGCGGCACCCCACGATTCTGGAACTTTTTGGCCACCGAGACCACGAAGCGGACATTGTGCCGGGCCAGTCTTTCCTGGGCCGCCACGCTGCCCTTGAACGCCTTGCGGGCGAGCTCCATTTCCTCTTCGCGGCTGAGGAGGGGAACCCGGCTGATCTCGTCCAGGTACAGGTCGAGACTCTCACGGCCTTCGTCGATTGCACGTGCGATCTGCGCCGGTCGCACCGGGCGACGCTTGCTGCGTGCCTTTATCGTCACGCTGGTTGCCTCCTCGGACTCCCGTCCCCAGCACGTATACCTGCAACAGACCCAGGGCCGCCCCCAGGTCGAGACGCGCGAATATAGCACCTAAGATGCGGAAATACAACGCCTTAGGCTAAATCGTAGCGGGATGGCGATTTGCGTGCAGCCGACCCGGGCCACAGCACCTATGTGATGTGTAGCCGATGCTGGCTGCAACTTTGGCAGGCAAGCAACGTTAGAAGCGCCTACGTGGCGGCGAGGCGATAGGCCTCCCCCCTACTTCGACGGGCCCATCCCCGGCATCTCCTGCGGCGTCTCGGTAATCGAGGACTTCGCGCCGTCGCCCTCGGAGACCAGGCTCATCTCGAAATCCTTGCCCGTCGACTTCACCATGAAGAACGGGTGATCCGGCACGATCCAGGTATCGACGTTGTGCTTCGCGTCGTGATACTTCATTGCCTTGAAGGTGCCGGCCGGGACGGTGACCGACTCCTCGCCGGCGAGCGTCAGCCCCTCGCAGAGGTTGCCAAGGGCCGAGTTTTTCTTGAGCTGGCCCCGCATCATCTTCATCATCATGCCGTTCATCTTCATGGCCGGCTTCTCGCCCGGCTTGAAGACGATCTCCTCCGCCTGGTCCATCTCGCCCGGACCGCCCGGAGTCAAGACCTGGTACACCATGCTCTTATCCGGCTTGGCCCCCACCATCTTGAGCTCCATCCACTTCATCGGGGTGCCTTCCCGCTCCTCCGCCCCCACCACGGCGTACCGCATGGTGTAGGGGTCTTTATTCATCACGCCCTGATACTCGGCCCACTGCCCGACGTCGGGCATCTTCAGGTCCGCCAGGCACTCCTGGCCCGCCGCAGGTGGCGCCGCGAGCAGAGAAAGCGACAGCAGACCGGCCACGGTCCCGCGCATATGAGGTTTCCTCGGTGTGTGGTTACGAGCGGGGCGGCGGGGACGCGGCCCGGCTGCCCCGCCTACGCTAGTGCATCCCGCTCCCCCCCGCCATCTGCTTCACCAGCTCCCCGATGACCCCCTTGGCGTCCCCGAACAGCATCCAGGTCTTGTCCGAAAAATACAGTTCGTTGTCGATCCCGGCGAACCCGGGGTTCTTGCTCCGCTTGATGGCGAACACGGTGCGCGCCCGGTCGGCGTCGATGATCGGCATCCCGTAAATCGGGCTCCCCTTGTCCGAGCGAGCCGCCGGGTTCACCACGTCGTTGGCGCCGACCACCAGCGCCACGTCCACCTGGGGCATGTCGGGGTTGATCTCGTCCATCTCGACCAGGTCGGTGTACGGAATGTCGGCCTCCGCCAGCAGCACGTTCATGTGCCCCGGCATCCGCCCCGCCACCGGGTGGATCGCGAACTTGACCGTGATGCCGCGCTTCCGGAGCTGATCGTACAGCTCGCGGACCTTGTGCTGCGCCTGGGCCACCGCCATGCCGTAGCCCGGCACGATGACCACCAGGTTGGCCTGCTCCAGCACCTGGCCCGCGCCTTCGATCGATTCCGCCTTGTAGATCCGCTCCTCTCCTCCGGCCTTGGTCTGTTGCACCTGGCCGAAGGCGCCGAAGAGCACGTTGGTGAACGAGCGGTTCATCGCCTTGCACATGATGATGGCGAGGATCAGGCCGCTGGACCCGTCCAGCGCGCCGGCGGTGATCAGCAGCTTGTTGTCCAGCACGAATCCCATTGCCACCGCCGCCAGGCCGGCGTAGGCGTTGAGGATCGCGATGACCGTCGGCATGTCGGCGCCGCCGATCGGAATGATGAGCAGCACGCCGAAGAGCAGCGCCAGGGCGATGATCGCCGCGAACGCCACCGGCGCCCACGCGGCGGTGGGCTGGAGCACCACGCCCACGCCGAGCGCGGCGGCGAGGAGCAGGAGGCCGACGTTGGTCAGGTTCTGCAGCGGGTAGGTGACCGGACGCTGGGGGATCCACTTCACCTCCTGAAGCTTGCCGGCGGCCATGAGGCTGCCGGTGAAGGTCAGGAAGCCCAGCAGGACCTCGGCGATGATCGCCGTCGTCCGGAAGGCGGTGAGCTGGTCCGATCCCTCGCCGTGCCAAAGGTAGAACTTCGCCGCCCCCACCAGGCCGGCGGCCAGTCCGCCGAACGCGTGGGAGAGCGCGGTCCGCTGCGGCACCGCGGTGAGCGGCACCCTCGAGAGCGGCACGCCGACGGCGAAGCCCGCGACCACCGCGATCACGATCCAGAGGTGATGCACCACCTCCGGCTGCGCCCAGGTGGCCACCACGGCCAGCGTCATGCCGACCACGCCCGCGTACACCCCGCGGCGTGCCGTCGCCGGGGCGTTCATCCAGTGGAGCGCGAAGACGAAGAGCGCCGTGGCGACCAGATACGCGAGCTGCACCAGGCCGTGGCTCATGGGCGCGGACCCTCACCCGATTTGGGCTCGCTCTTGAACATCTTCAGCATCCGCTCGGTGATCAGGAACCCGCTCACGATGTTGGTCATGGAGGCGAACACCGCGATCGCGCCGAGGAAACGGATCTCGACCGGATAGTCGGGGCCGGCCACCAGGATGGCGCCGACCACCGCGATGGCGGAGATCGCGTTGGTGAGCGACATCAGCGGGGTATGGAGCAGACGGCTCACCCGGCGGATGACCCCGAGCCCGATGAACGTCGCGAGCACGAAGACGTAGATCTGGGACCAGAGGTCGGCGGTCTGGGCCGCGGCGGGGGCGGCGGTCTCGAGCAGCGTCATGCGGCGCCTTTCTGGAGTGCGTCCCGGGTCCGGGCGTGTCTCACCTCGCCCTCGTGGGTGATGAGCGCGCCCTGCTGGATGTCGTCGGCGAGATCGAGCACGAAGCTCTTGTCCTTGGTGAATGCCTGCACGAACGCGGTGAGGTTGCGGGAGAAGAGCAGGCTCGCGTGCAGCGGCATCGAGGCCGCCAGGTTGAGCGGCGCCATGATGGTGACGCCGTGCACCCGCGCGGTCTCGCCCGGGCGGGAGAGCTCGCAGTTGCCGCCGCCGTCCGCGGCGAGGTCCACGATCACCGCCCCGGGCTTCATGCTCCGCACCATCTCCGCGGTGATGAGCCGCGGCGCGAACACGCCGCCGATGAGCGCGGTGGTGATCACCACGTCGGACTGCGCCACCTGGGCGGCGAGCAGCTCCCGCTGCCGCGCCTGGTCCGCTTCCGACAGCTCCTTGGCGTACCCGCCGCCGGCCGAGGCGGCCTCGCCCAGCTCGATGCCGACGTACTTCCCGCCCACGCTCTCGATCTGCTCCTTCACCTCGGGCCGCACGTCGGTCGCCACGACATTGGCGCCGAGCCGCTTGGCGGTGGCGATCGCCTGGAGCCCCGCGACCGCCGCGCCGATGACGAACACCTTGGCCGGCGGCACCATGCCCGCCGCCGTCATCAGCATGGGGAAGTACTTGTTGAGCTCGACCGCGGCGAGGAGCACGCCCTTGTAGCCGGCGATGTTCGCCATGGACGACAGGGTATCCATGGCCTGGGCCCGGGTAGTCCGGGGGATGGCGTCGGTTGAGAAGGCGGTGATCCTGCCGGCGGCCAGGGCCCGGACGGCATCATGGTTCCGGAGCGGCATGAGCGACCCCAGATAGATGGTGCCGGGGCGCATGGCCCCGGCCTCGTCTCTTCCACCGGGGACCACCACCGGCGGCCCGACCTTGAGCACCAGGTCCGCCGACCCCAGCAGCCCGGAGGCATCCGGTACGATGGTGACGCCGGCGTCGCGGTATGCCGCGTCGGGATATCCGGCGGCGTCGCCGCCCCCGGCCTCGACCGCCACGTCGTACCCCGCCTGGATCAGCTTCTTGGCGGACTCGGGCACCAGCGCGACTCGCCGCTCGCCCGGGGCGGTTTCCTTGGGTACACCGATGCGCATCGGAACTCCGCTTCAGGATGGGAACGTGCAAACTTATCCGCGAAGGCCGGTCCGGCCAGGGCGCCTAGAGCCCGATCTTCGGCAGCTTGATCTCCGGTGCCAGCCCGCCGGTGAGGCGCTTGAGCTCCCCCTGGAGCTCCTGCTCCACGTCGCCCAGCCGTTTCCGCTCCGCGCCGAGACGCTGCTCCGCCTGGCCCCGGACCTCCGCTACCTGCCGTCTCACCGGCTCGACCTTCGAGGCGACGACGCTGTCCACCTTGGCGCGGACCAGCTTCTCCGCCTTGGCCACTTCCTCGCCGATGACCGCCTCCAGCCGCTGGGCGATGGCCCGGTCGAGGTTGCTCGACACGGCGAGTTTCGGAGCGCGGACCGATCCGTTGACCCGGGCGTCGACGGAGAGATCGTCCAGCCCCGAGACGACCCGCCAGACGATCTGTTCCAGATCGTTGAGCCGCTTCCCGGTCGTATCCAGCGCCCACGCCACCTGATCCGAGGCGATCGACCACCGGCCGGAGAGCTCCTCGTTTCGCAGCGCGAAATTGAGCGTCGCGGCCCCGACGCCGGGCTGAAGGGTGAAGGGAAGCCCCGGCACCGCGAGATTCGGAAGACTCACGCCCCGGAGCCGGGCCGCGGCGGAATCGCGGATGCGGCCGGGTCGGACGTGGTCGATCACCGCGCTCACGTCGATGGCGGCGATGGCGCTGCCTTTGGCCGTGCGGCTGGTGCGAACCAGCGTCGGCTTGCCGTAGAGCGTCGGGTCCGAGGTGACGCCCTGGATCACCGCCTCGTACGCGCCCCGCAGCGGGCTGTCGCCGCCGATCACCAGGTCCACCTGTCCCAGCTGGAGCAGGAACTTGGGCCATTCCTGTTCCTTGGGGAACCGGATGGTCTTCCCCGACGCGCGCAGGCGCTGGGGGCCCGGATCCTCCCGGGGAAGGAGACCGGGCGGCATGTAATGTCGCGCCAGCTCGGTGTAGTAGAGCGCCTGCTGGAAGCGATCGATGCTGACCTTGCCGAAGAACGCCTCGCCGATCTCGGGTGCGGAGAAGGTCGGGAGCTGGAGCAGGGAGCGGGCGAAGGCATAGTCTTTCCGGCGCGCCTCGTCCAGTGCCTCGAGCCCCGAGACGAGGCTGCCGGCACCGCCCTTCACCTGCCGCTCCAGGGCATCGAGCCGCGCCCGGGCACCTTCCAGGCGCTTGAGCGTCGCGCGGGTGTCCTCGATCGCCTGCCGGGTGCCGTCGAGACCCAGCGCCCTGGGATTGGTGGCGCGAAGCCGCTCCGTCAGGCGCCGCGCCGTATCCACCGTGCCCGCGATGTCGAGCTGCTGGAACGACTGCTCCAGCGCGCGGCGCGAGGAGTCGGTCTGTGCCGCGATGGTCTGCGCGGCCTGCACGGAGGTGAGCTGGGTCGGGTTCAGCACCAGCTGCCTGATCGTGTCGATCGGGGTGAGCTGGAGCAGCGGTACGTCGAACTGCTGCGCCCACTGGCGAACCGAGCGGAGCGCCTGGGGCGCGAAGCCGTCGCCTTCCACGCTGCGCGCCGGCGTCTTCCGGGTGGTGCCGAAGCGCATGCCGCTCAGCCGGAAGTTTTCCACCACGAGCTTCTTCTCGGCGAGCGCGAGGGGGTCCAGCTTGAGTTTGATGTCCGCCGCCTCGACCAGATTCCGCGTCGAGTCGAACGGATCCGCGATCTGCAGCTCGCGCAGGTCCACCGAGGCTTCCTTCGCGATGATGTCGAGTCGGCCGACGTCCACCTGGGTGCCGAGCAGCTCGGTGCTCACCTCCTCGGTGGTGTCCTTGGCCACCGGCTCGGCGAAGAGCCACAGCAGGATGCCGATGAGGACAAAGAGCAGGAGCAGCGGACCGATCGCCTTCCAGCGGAAGATCTTGATGGCCATCGGCTCACTCGGGCCGGAACAGGCGGTACACGTTGTAGACCTTCGAGGCCATCAGCGCCTTGTACCACTTCGATTGCTGCACCCGCGCGCCGATCGTCGCCCGGTAGCGTGCCACCGCCCAGCGCGCCGCGAAAAAGATGGGCACGGTCATCACCAGCCATCCGACCACACTGCCCAGGACCACGCTGTTGTTGAAGTTGGTATAGGGGAGGAGCGGCGTGTTGTACCAGCCGGTCCAGAGCGACCGGAGCGAGGGCGCCTCCAGCAGGCTCAGGCCGATCGCGTGGAACAGCGGATCGAGGATGAAGCCCAGCGGCACGAAGAGCGCCCAGCCCAGCATCGCACCGCCGAACGACACGTGGAGGATCACGATCAGGGAGAACACGATCAGATTGTGGACGTTCATGAGCGGCGTGAGCCCCAGCGCCGCGCCCAGCGCCATTCCCGCGGCGACCTGTCCCGGCGTGCCGTCCGAGTGGAGCGTCTTGATGATGGACTGGATGAGCTTCAGCAGGGCGAGCATGGCTGGGAAAGTAACGAACGCGGGGCGGCAGGGCAGCGGGGCCGGACGCGTGTGGGGGTCATCCCGAGCGGAGCGAGGGATCGGCCGGCTCATGGGAGTGAGTAGCGGCAGCCATCTCAACTCAATCGCATGCCCGGGCCGATCCTTCGCTTCGCTCAGGATGACAGGCTGCTGCCCCGCCGCCCCGCTGCCCCGCTATAATCCCCCATGCCCCGCCCCCGCCGTGCACCCCACGTGCACAAGTTCGGCGGTGCGTCGCTGGCCGATTCCACTGCCGTCCGCCACGCGGTCGAGATCGTTCGCCGCCATCGCCCGGAACCGACCGTCGTCGTGGTCTCCGCGATGGCGGGCACTACCGACGCGCTTCTCGAAGTGGCGCAGCAGGCGGGATCCGGCGAGTCGCGCACCGTCGGGTCGCTCATCTCGCGGCTGCGCTCGCGGCACGCCGAAGTCGCCCGGTCGCTCTTGCCCGGCGGCCGTCTCCGCGCCGACGTGCTGCTCTACATCACCGATCTCTTCGCCGAGCTCGAGGCGCTGGCCCAGGGACTTCGGCTGCTCCGGGAGCTGACGCCCCGGACCACCGACTACCTCGTCTCCCGCGGCGAGCGGCTCAGTGCGCGGCTGGTGGCCGCCGCGCTGGAAGCCGGGGGCGCCCGCGCCCGCTACGTGGACGCGCTCGATCTGATCCACACCGACGCGGCGTTCGGCCAGGCGGCGCCCGACTACGCCCGCACCGACCGCGCGGTGCAGCGGGTACTCGGCCCGCTGCTCGCCAGGGGCGTGGTGCCGGTGGTGCCGGGATTCGTGGGAGCCACACCGGACGGCGAGATCGCCACCCTCGGGCGGGGCGGCTCCGATCTCACCGCCACCCTGCTCGCCCGGGGCCTCGGCGCCGCGCGGGTCTCGCTCTGGAAGGACGTGCCCGGCCTCCTCACCGCCGATCCCCGCGTGGTGCCCGACGCGCGGGTGATCCCCCAGCTCCACGCGCGCGAGGCCGCGGAGCTGGCGTACTACGGTGCCAAGGTGCTGCATCCCCGCGCGCTCATTCCCGTGGCCGGGCGCCGCATTCCGGTCTTCGTCCGGCCGTTCGCCGAGGCGCACTCGCCGGGCACCGAGGTCTCCGAGCGGGTCGGCGCGGGCCGGAACCCGGTGAAGGCGTTGACCGCCGCCGGGGGCCAGACGCTGCTCACCGTCACCGGGAACGGCATGCTCGGCGTGCCGGGCATCGCGGCGCGCACCTTCGCGGCGCTGCACGGCCGCGGGATCTCCGTCTCCCTGATCTCGCAGGCCTCCTCGGAGCACTCGATCTGCTTCAGCGTCCCCGAGGCGCTGGCCGAGGACGCCAGAACGGCGCTGGAGCGCGAGTTCCGCGGCGAGATCAGCCGGGAAGAGATCGACGGGGTCGAGGTGAGTCCCGGCATGGCGACGATCGCCGTGGTGGGCCTCGGCATGCACGGCACACCGGGGATCGCCGCGGGTGTCTTCTCCGCGCTCGCGGCGGGCGGCATCAACGTGGTGGCCATCGCCCAGGGATCGTCGGAGCTGAACATCTCGGTGGTGGTGGAGGCACGCCAGGCGGCGGAGGCCCAGCGCCGAATCCACGCCGCCTTCCAGCTCTCCCGCATCGCCGGCGGCGCGGTGATTCAGCCCGAGCACATGGAGGTGATCCTGCTCGGCTTCGGCCAGATCGGGCGCACGCTCGCGGCGCAGATCGGGCGGGTGCGCCGGCCCGCGCTCTCGCTCAAGGTGGCCGCGGTCATCGACCGCAGCGGGTTCGTGTTCGAGCCCAAGGGCATCGGGCCGCGCCGGCTGGCTTCGCTCGCCGCCGAGAAGCGCAAGGGACGGCGCCTCTCCGACATGCCGCGTGGGAAGGCGGCGACGGCGGAAGCGGCGATCGCCCACATCGCCGGCTACGCCCTCACCCGGCCCGTGGTAGTGGATCTCACCGCCGACGATACCGGCGCCGCCCTCGAAGCCGCGTTGACCCACGGCATGGATCTGGTGCTCGCCAACAAGCGTCCGATCGCCGGGCGGCGGGCGGCCAGCGAGTCGCTCTGGCAGACGGCGCGCGCGCGGGGGCGGCGGATCCTGCACGAGGCCACCGTCGGTGCCGGGCTCCCCATCATCGACACCTTCCACAAGCTCACCGAATCCGGCGACCGGGTGGAGCGCATCGAGGGGCTGCTCTCCGGCACCCTCGGGTACGTGCTGAGCGAAGTGGGCGAGGGCACCCCGTTCTCCCGCGCCGTGCGCGCGGCCATGCGGCTCGGCTACACCGAGCCCGATCCCCGGGAGGATCTCTCCGGCATGGACGTGGGCCGGAAGGCGCTGATCCTCGCCCGGCTGCTCGGCTATCGCGGGGAGCTGAGCCGCGCGGCGGTCGAGTCGCTGGTGCCCAGGCGGGCCCGCGCGATCCCGCTTCTTCAGTTTCTCGAGCGGCTCCCCGAGATGGACGCGGGGTGGAAGCGGCGGGTGGACGCGGCGCGGACCCAGGGCAGCGTGCTGCGCTACATCGCGACCGTGACGCGCGGCAAGATCGCGGTCGGTCTGCAGTCGGTGCCGCTCTCGAGCCCGCTGGCCTCGATCAAGGGATCGGACAACCAGCTGGTCTTCACCACCGCGCGCTACAAGACCAACCCGCTGGTCATCCGCGGACCGGGCGCGGGCGCCGAGGTGACCGCCGCGGGCGTACTGAACGACATCCTTCGCCTGGCGGGCGCATGAGCGGAGCCGTGACGGCCTTCGCACCCGGCAGCATCGGCAATGTCGGGCCCGGGCTCGACGTGCTCGGGCTCGCGGTGGCCGGCGACGGCGATGCCGTGCGGGCGGAGTGGCGGCCTGAGTTGGGCATCCGGATCCTCGACCCCGGACATCCCGAGCTGCCTCGCGAGCCGGAGCGGCACACCGCGGGACTCGCGGCCCGCGTAGTCCTCGACCGGGCCGGCGCGGCACTCGCGCGTGGCCGCGGCGTCGGGCTCACGGTGCGGAAGGGCCTCCCGCTCTCCGGGGGCCAGGGCGGCAGCGCCGCCTCCGCGGTGGCCGGCGCGGTGGCCATGAACGCGCTGCTGGGCGAGCCGCTGGGCCCGATCGAGCTGATCGCGGCCTGTCTCGACGCGGAGGAGGCGGTCGCGGGACGCCATGCCGACAACATCGCCCCCTCGCTCCTCGGCGGCCTGGTGCTGATCCGCTCCACCGATCCGCTGGACGTGCTGCGGCTGCCGGTGCCCGCCGAGCTGTATGTGGTCCTGGCACAGCCGGAGCAGCGGATGCGCACGGCGGAGGCGCGGACCGTGCTACCGGGCCAGGTCACCCGCGCCGTCGCGCTGCACCAGGCCGCCCACGTGGCCGCGATGGTCGCGGCGTTCGCCCTCGACGACTACGAGCTGCTGGGGCGCTCGGTGGACGACCGGATCGCGGAGCCCGCGCGCGCCGGACTGCTGCCCGGCTTCGCGGAAGCGAAGGCGGCCGCGCTCGCCGCGGGCGCACTGGGCAGCTCGATCTCGGGCAGCGGACCTACCGCGTTCGCGCTGGCCCGGGGACGCGAGAGCGCCGAGCGGATCGGCGCGGCGATGGAGGGAGCGTACCGGGCCAGAGGCATCGGCTGCCGGGTGCGGGTGGGACCGGTGGA
The DNA here is from genome assembly GCA_963826065.1 of uncultured Gemmatimonadales bacterium. Taxonomy (GTDB): domain Bacteria; phylum Gemmatimonadota; class Gemmatimonadetes; order Gemmatimonadales; family GWC2-71-9; genus CAVVWJ01. Next base: position 125,290 of record CAWGVP010000005.1, on the reverse strand, counting down.
CCGGACCGGCGCCACCGTGACGCGAGAGAGCGGACCCGTTCGATGAGATTCGACAACGAGCGCCCCGCGACCTGGCAGGCGTGCATCGCCTGCGGCAACGAGCTGACGGAACACGACCCTCAGCGCCCGCTGCCCCCGTTGCGGCGGACTGCTGGAGATCGCGCACCGGCCGCCGGGCCTCAGCCGCGCCGAGCTGCTGCTCCGGTTCACCGACCGGCGCGGCCGGGGTCCCGGTGTCTCCGCGTCGGGCGTGTGGCGGTTCCGCGAGTTCGTCCTGCCGTCCGCGGTGGAGGTGGTCTCCCATCCCGAGGGCAACACGCCGCTGCTCCACCGCGAGGCGATCGACCGGTGGTCCGGCATCGGCGGCCTGCTGCTGAAGCACGAGGGGCACAATCCCACCGGCTCCTTCAAGGACCGCGGGATGACCGTGGGCGTCACTCAAGCGGTTCGTATCGGCGCGCGCGCGGTCGCGTGCGCGTCCACCGGGAACACCTCCGCCTCGCTCGCGGCGTACGCGGCGCAGGCGGGCATTCCCGCGCTGGTGCTGGTCCCCGCGGGCAACGTCGCGTCGGGCAAGTTGGCCCAGTCCCTGGCCTATGGCGCCCGGACGCTCCTGGTGCGGGGCGGGTTCGACGACTGCCTCCGCCTGGTGCAGGAGGCCGGCGAGCGGCTCGGCGTCTACCTGCTCAATTCGATCAACCCGTTCCGCATCGAGGGACAGAAGACCATCGTGCTCGAGATGCTGGAGCAGCTCGGCTGGGATCCACCCGAGTGGATCGTCCTCCCTGCCGGCAACCTGGGCAACACCGCCGCCTTCGGGAAGGCGCTGCGCGAGGCGCTCGCGTGGGGGCTGATCGACCGGGTGCCTCGCATCGCCGCGGTGCAGGCGGCGGGCGCGGCCCCGTTCGCGCGCAGCTTCGAGGAGGGGTTCGCGCGGCGGCACCGGGTCGAGCCCGAGACGGTGGCGACGGCCATCCGGATCGGCGACCCCGCCTCCCACGACCGCGCGGTGCGCACGATCCGGGAGACGGACGGCGTGGTGCTCGCGGTGACCGACGAGCAGATCCTCGAGGCGAAGGCGGCGGTGGACGCCTCGGGCGTGGGCTGCGAGCCGGCCAGCGCCGCGAGCGTGGCGGGCGCGCGCGTGCTGGCGCGACGGGGGACCATCGCGCCCGGTGCCCGAGTGGTGGCGGTGCTCACGGGGCACGTGCTCAAGGACCCCGGCATGCTGCTCGAGTACCACGTGGAGCGCGATCCGCCGCCGCCCGGAGCCAACCGTCCGGTGGAGATCGCGGCGGATTTGCGCGAGGTGGAGACAGATGCTGAAATCGGCCGAATGAGTCCCGCCAACGTGTCACGAGCTGTCACCCTGAACGAAGTGAAGGGGGCCATGCTCGATACGGCTCCCTTCGCTGCGCTCAGGGTGACATCACCCCCCCCCCGAGGGAAAATCGCGATTTCCCTATTGCAACTCCGGGCCGGTCGTGTACTGTTTGTCACGGGAGTTCAGCGGTAGCGCGGCACGCACGGTCCTCACAAACATTGGGAGACACGCGATGGCCACCAAGAAGAAGGCAGCCAAGAGATCCGCCAAGAAGAGCGCCCGTAAGCCCGCCCGGAAGACGGCGGCGAAGAAGAAGGCCACCAAAAAGTCGGGTAAGAAGCGGACGCCCAGCGCCGCGTTCATGAAGCCGATGCAGCCCAGCAACGCCCTCGCCGCCGTGGTCGGCTCGAGCGCGCTGCCCCGCACCGAGGTCACCAAGAAGCTGTGGGCGTACATCAAGCGGAACGGGCTCCAGGACTCCAAGAATCGCCGCGCCATCAACGCCGACGAGAAGCTCCGCCCGGTGTTCGGCGGCAAGAGCCAGGTCACCATGTTCGACATGACCAAGCTGGTGAATCGCCACCTCAGCTGACCTTCTTCACCACGAACCTCCGAGGGCGTCCCCGCTGGGACGCCCTTTTGGTTATTTTGCGCCCCCATGGCCGGCGAATACATCTTCACCATGCGCGACCTCCGAAAGGTCGTGCCTCCCTCCCGCGAGATCCTCAAGGGCATCCATCTCGCCTTCTACCCCGGCGCCAAGATCGGGGTGCTCGGCGCCAACGGCGCCGGGAAGTCGAGCCTGCTGCGGATCATGGCGGGCGTGGACAAGGATTTCCTCGGCGATGCCCGCCCGCTGCCCGGCACCCGGATCGGCTACCTGCCGCAGGAGCCCCAGCTGGATCCGTCGAAGGACGTGCGCGGCAACGTCGAAGAGGCGGTGGCGGCGCAGCGGGCGATGCTGCGCCAGTTCGAGGAGATCAGCGCGAAGTTCGCGGAGCCGATGGACGACGACGAGATGAATCGGCTGCTGGAGAAGCAGGGCAATCTCCAGGAGCGGATCGACGCGCTCGGTCTCTGGGAGCTCGACCACAAGGTGGACATCGCGATGGACGCGCTCCGGCTTCCACCGGGCGAGGCGGACGTCTCCCGGCTGTCGGGAGGCGAGCGCCGCCGGGTCGCGCTCTGCCGCGTGCTGCTGGAGCAGCCCGACATGCTGCTGCTCGACGAGCCCACCAACCACCTCGACGCCGAGAGCGTCTGGTGGCTGGAGCGGTACCTGGCCGAGTTTCCGGGCACCGTGGTCGCGGTGACCCACGACCGTTACTTCCTCGACAACGTCGCCGGATGGATCCTCGAGCTCTACCAGGGCGCCGGCATCCCCTGGGAGGGCAATTACTCCTCGTGGCTGGAGCAGAAGGAGCGTCGGCTGGCGCAGGAGGAGAAGCAGGCTTCCGCCCGCCAGAAGACCCTGCAGCACGAGCTGGAGTGGATCCGGATGTCGCCCCGCGCCCGGCAGGCCAAGAGCAAGGCGCGCATCACCCGGTACGAGGAGCTGCGCGAGGAAGCCGCGCGCCAGACCGAGGGCTCGGCCGAGATCCTGATTCCGGTGCCCGAGCGGCTCGGCGACGAGGTCGTGGTGGCGGAGCGCCTGAGCAAGGGATACGGCGACCGGCTCCTCATCGATGACCTGAGCTTCGCGCTGCCGCGCGGCGGCATCGTCGGCGTGATCGGACCCAACGGCGCCGGGAAAACGACCCTGTTCCGGATGATCACCGGCCAGGAGCAGCCCGACGGCGGCTCGCTGAAGGTCGGATCCACGGTGCAGATCGCCTACGTGGACCAGTCCCGCGACGCGCTCGACGCCGACAAGACGGTGTACGAGGAGATCTCGGGCGGGCAGGACCAGCTCCAGTTCGGCCGTCGCACGGTGAACGCGCGCGCCTACAGCGCGGGGTTCAACTTCCGCGGGGCCGACCAGCAGAAGAAGGTGGGGACCCTGTCAGGCGGCGAGCGGAACCGGCTCCACCTGGCCAAGCTGCTCCGGAGCGGCGGCAACCTGCTGCTGCTCGACGAGCCGACCAACGACCTCGACGTGGACACCCTGCGCGCGCTGGAGGAGGCGCTGCTCGGCTTTGCCGGGTGCGCCGTCGTCATCAGCCACGATCGCTGGTTCCTCGACCGCATCGCCACCCACATGCTCGCCTTCGAGGGCGACAGCGAGGTGGTGTGGTTCGAGGGGAACTACCAGGACTACGCGGCGGACCTCAAGCGCCGGAAGGGCATCGAGGCCGGCCAGCCGCATCGGATACGCTTCAAGAAGCTGGTGAGATAAGCGGGGCAGCGGGGGCGGCGGGTGGCGGGGCAGCGCCCGTGACAGCAGTATGCTCGGCGAATCGAAGGTGGGGTGAGCGCCGCAGGGGCGCGTTAGGACGCGCAGGCGAGGAGACCGGGCGCTGTTTGCCCGGGCTCCGACCCGGAGCGTCCGGTAGCGCCCCTGTGGCGCTCACCCCACCTTCGATTCGCGCAGAATGACATACCTCCGCGTCCCGCTGCCCCGCTGCCCCGCTGCCAACTATACTACCCCGCTATGACTCAACAGACCGGCAACATTCCGTATCTCCCCGCGCGTATCGAAGGTCTCGCGCCGCTCGCGAGGAATCTCTGGTGGAGCTGGAATCGCGGGGCCCGCAACCTCTTCCGGAGCATCGACGCCTCGCTCTGGGGCGTGACCCGCCATAATCCGCTCGAGCTGCTCTGCCGGGTGGATCCCGAGCGCATCGCGGCCTGCGCCAGCGACGCCGACTTCCTCCGCCGGTACGACGACGTCATGTCGCGGATGCACCACGAGACGACCAGCCGCGAGACCTGGTTCAGCCAGCAGTACGGCGAGCTCGACGGCCGGCCGGTGGCCTATTTCTGCGCCGAGTTCGGGCTGCACAGCTCGGTGCCGATCTACTCCGGCGGCCTCGGCGTGCTGGCCGGCGACCACTGCAAGGCCGCGAGCGACGTCGGCATCCCGCTGGTGGGCGTCGGCCTGATGTACATGAAGGGGTACTTCGACCAGCACCTCAGGTTGGACGGCTGGCAGGAAGACAGCGACGACGAGTACGACATCTCGATGACACCGCTCCAGCCGGTGCGCGGGCCGCAGGGTCGTCCCTACCTCGCGACGGTGGAGACCTCCGGCCGGCCGGTCCACGTCCGCGCCTGGCGGATGATGGTGGGGCGGGTGCCGATCTACCTGCTCGACACCAACCTCGAGGTCAATCACCCGGACGACCGCGGCCTGATGAACAAGCTCTACGCCGGCGGCCCCGATCTCCGGGTGCGGCAGGAGTGGATTCTCGGTGTCGGCGGTGTGCGGGTGCTGCGCGCGCTCGGCATCGAGCCCGCGGTCTGGCACGCCAACGAAGGCCACGCGGCGTTCATGATGGTGGAGCGCCTCCGCGAGCTCACGGTGGCCGGCACGCCGGTGGACGAGGCGATTCGCCAGGTGCGCGCGCACAGTGTGTTCACCACCCACACGCCGGTCCCCGCCGGGCACGACGCCTTCGCGGTCGAGGCGCTGGAGGCCTGTGCCGGTCCGATCTGGGAGGAGATGGGAATCGACCGGGAGACCCTCTTCCACCTCGGCAAGCATCCCTCGATCGACGGCCAGTTCCACATGACCGTCTGCGCCATGCGGATGTCCGCCCGGGTGAACGGCGTCTCCCGCCGCCACGGGCAGGTGTCGCGGAATCTCTGGCGCGACCTCTGGCCCGGGCGGCCCTGGGAGGCGGTGCCGGTCGGGCACGTGACCAACGGCGTTCACCTGGCCACCTGGATGGCGAGTCCGATCATGGAGCTGCTCGACGAGCACATCGGCCCGGACTGGGGCGACCGGCTCGACGAGCCCGGCTTCTGGGACCGGGTGCTGACCGTGGACCACCAGAAGTTCTGGAACGCGCACGTCCGGCTGAAGCAGGTGCTCGCCACCCGGATCCGTGAGGACGCTCGGCGACGGTTCGCCCAGCGGTTCAAGGAGGCGGCCCAGGTGGTGGGCGCCGGCACCCTGCTCGACCCCACGGCCCTGACCCTCGGATTCGCCCGCCGCTTCGCGACCTACAAGCGCGCCAACCTCATCTTCCACGATCTCGAGCGGCTGCGCCGCCTCCTGTCCGATTCGCGGCGTCCGGTGCAGATCATCTTCGCGGGCAAGGCGCACCCCGCCGACAATCCGGGCAAGGAAGTGCTCCAGAGCGTCTACCAGTTCACCCGCGACCCCGAGTTCGAGGGTCGGGTGGCGTTCCTGGAAGACTACGACATGCACCTCGCCCACCTGCTGGTGCAGGGCGTGGATGTCTGGATCAACCTGCCGCGGGTCCCGCTGGAGGCCTCGGGCACCAGCGGGATGAAGGCGGCGCTCAACGGCGTGCCCCAGCTGAGTACGCTGGACGGCTGGTGGCAGGAGGGATTCGACGGCCTGAGCGGGTGGGCCATCTCGCCGGCCGGCGATACCGAGGACGCGGACACCGCGGACGTCGAGCGGTTCTACCGGCTGCTCGAGGAGCAGGTGGTTCCGCTCTACCACAACCGCAACGACGCCGGCGTCCCCATCGGCTGGGTGGACAAGATGCGCCACGCGGTGCGGCTCGCGGGGTCGCACTTCACCGCCCGGCGGATGGTGCAGAACTACGTGCAGGAGTACTACGCTCCCGCGATCCGCGGTGAGACGGCGGGCGACGATCCACCCACGGGCTGAGGCGGAAGCGATGGCCAGTCTGGAATCCGCGCGGGGCGAGCCCGTTTCGGTCGTGCACGTCACCGCGGAGTACTTCCCCTACGCCCGTACCGGCGGGCTGGCGGAGGCGGTGGCCGGGCTGGCCAACTTCCAGCACGCGGCCGGCATCGGCGTCACCGCGATCCTTCCCCTCTACCGCACCGTCCGCGACGAGGACCCCGATCTCGAGCCGGTCGGCCAGCCGTTCGTGGTGACGATCGGCACCCGGCACGAGGAGGCGCGCGTCTTCCGCGTGTCGGGGCCGGCCACGGGCCCGCAGGTCTTCTTCATCGAGCACCTTGACTACTTCAATCGCCACGGCATCTACGGGGAGAACGGCGCCGACTACCCCGACAACCACCGGCGGTTCGCCTTCTTCGCCCTCGCGGCCATGACGGCGCTGCCCCGGTTGGTGCAGGGCCCGATTCTGCTCCACGCTCACGACTGGCACACTGCGCTGGCTCCCGTCTACCTCAGGACCATCCTGGCCCAGGAGCGCCAGGCCCGGAACGCGACCACCGTGGTCTCGGTCCACAATCCGGGGTATCAAGGCCATTTCGGCCCCGAGGTGATGCCCGAGATCGGGCTGCCCTGGGAGCTGTACAACTGGCAGCAGCTCGAGTGGTACGGAAAGGTGAACTTCCTGAAGGGCGGTCTGGTCTTCGCCGATTCGGTCACCACCGTGAGCCCGACCCAGGCCAGGGAGCTTCGCACCCCGGGCGGCGGCTTCGGGCTGCACGACCTGTTCGTCGCCCTCGGCGACCGGCTCGTCGGGGTGCTGAACGGCATCGACCAGCGGATCTGGAACCCGGCGACCGACACCCAGATCACCGCCCCCTACTCGGCGGAGAAGCTGGAGGGCAAGCGGCGCTGCAAGGCGGCGCTCCAGCGCTCCTTCGGTCTGCCGCAGCGCCGTCGGGTTCCGCTCTTCGGGATGACCGGCCGCCTGGTGCAACAGAAAGGGCTCGACCTCATTCTCGGCGCCCGCGACCTGCTCGGCAGCGACGCCCAGTTCGTCTTTCTCGGCAGCGGCGATCCGCGCTACGAGCACGCGCTGGTGGACCTGGCGACGTCCGCGCCGAACCGGATCGGCGTCCAGCTCGACTTCACCGACCGGCTGGAGCATCGGCTCATGGCGGGAGCCGACATCTTCCTGATGCCGTCACTGTACGAGCCGTGCGGTCTCACCCAGATGCGCGCCCAGCGCTACGGCGCGCCGCCGATCGTGCGCCGGGTCGGCGGATTGGCCGACACGGTCGAGGACGGAGTCACCGGCTTCGCCTTCGACGGATACTCGCCGGAGGCGTTTCAGGAAGCCGCCTTCCGCGCGCTCCGCGGCTACGCCGACTCGGCCCGGTGGCTGGCGATGGTGCGCCGCGGGATGGCCCGGGATTTCAGCTGGGAGCGCTCCGTGGACCAGTATCTCGAGGTCTACCGCCGCGCCATCGCCTACGCTGCGATGCGATAGGGCGCCGTCCGATGGACTTCGTGCTCGCGCTGCACAGCCACTTGCCCTACGTGCTGAACCACGGACGCTGGCCCCACGGCAGCGACTGGCTCTGTGAGGCGGCGCTCGACACCTACCTCCCGCTGATTCAGGCGCTGCGGAGGCTCGAGGCCGAGCGCATTCCTGCGCCCGTCACCATCGGGGTCACCCCGGTCCTCGCCAATCAGCTCGCCAGCGCCACCTTCGTCGGGGAGATGGAGGCGTTCTTCGCCCAGCGGCTCCTCGCCTGCGACGAGGCCCCCGCATCTCTCGCCGCGACGTCGGAGGGGCACCTGCTGCCGCTGGTGGACTTCTGGCGGGTACGATGGACCGCGCTGCGCGAGCTGTTTCACGAGATCGGCGGCGACATCGTCGCCGCGTTGCGCGGGCTCGAAGGCGCGGGCCGCCTCGAGATCATCACCTCCGCGGCGACGCACGGCTTCCTCCCGCTGCTCGCCCGAGACGAGAGCATCCGCCTTCAGCTCGCGATCGGCCGGACCGAGCACCGCCGCCACTTCGGGCGGGACCCCCAAGGCGTCTGGCTTCCCGAATGCGCCTACCGGCCCCGCGGGCCGTGGCACCCGTGGCATGCCGCTCCTCGCGCCGGCATTCGGCGGGGCATCGAGGAGCATCTGGGCGATGCCGGGTTCCGCTACTTCTTCGTGGACTCGCACCTCGCGTCCGCGGGCCGTCCGCTCGGCATCTACGGCGATCCCGGCGGCGATCGCGCCGCCGCCGCGCCGGGCGAGCCGGGGCTCAGCATCGCACATCGCTCGCCGTACGCCGCCTACCAGGTGGCCCACCCGAGGGCGGCGGGGCTCGCCGCCCTAGTGCGGGATCCCCGCTCCTCCATGCAGGTGTGGAGCCGCTTTCAAGGTTATCCCGGCGACGGGCGGTACCTGGAGTTCCACAAGATGCGCTGGCCTGGCGGTCTCAAGCTCTGGCGTGTCACCGACGGCCACGTCGATCTCGGCGGCAAGCAGCCGTACGACCCGGAGGGGGCCCTCGTCGCCGCCGGCGGGCATGCGGAGCACTTCGCGGGTCTCCTGGCCGAGATCGCGGCCGGCGAGCGCCAGCGGCGCGACGGCGTCATCGTGGCCCCGTTCGATACCGAGCTGTTCGGCCACTGGTGGTTCGAGGGCGCGGACTGGCTGGAGGCGGTCTACCGCGCGCTGGCCCGTGACTCGCGCACCGTCCGTCCGGTCACGGCGTCCCGCCACCTCGCCGAGCACCCGGCAAGACAAGCCATCCGGCTCCCATCCGGCTCGTGGGGCGCCAACGGCGACTTCAGCATGTGGCTCGGCGCCGGGACGGCGTGGACCTGGGAGCGGTTGTGGCCGCTGGAGGAGGAGTTCTGGAACACGGCGCATACGGCGATCGCGAGCCCCGCCGCGCGGCCGGTGCTGGCCCAGGCTGCCCGCGAGCTGCTCCTGGCTCAGGCCTCGGACTGGCAGTTCATCATCTCCACCGGCGCCGCGGCGGACTATGCGGAGCGGCGGTTTCGCGAGCATTGTGACGACGCATCGGACCTGCTCGCGGCGCTGGCTCCGGGCGCGTCCGATCGCCTGCCTCGGGCCCAGCAGCGGGCCGAGTCGCTCGCCCGGCGCGACGACCTCTTCCCCGACGTGCTCTCCGGTGTCGCCGCCGCGCTCGGCGGCTCACGCGCTCTGGTCTTCGGTTGATTCATGGAACCCCTGCGTTTCGTCTTCGGCCTCCATCTCCATCAGCCGGTCGGCAACTTCGACCACGTGTTCGCGCAGCACATGGAGGACGTATACCGGCCACTGCTCGATCGTCTGGCCGGCCGTGGATTTCTCCCCATCGTGCTCCATCTCTCCGGGCCGCTGCTGGAGTGGCTGGAGCAGCACGAGCGGGCCTATCTCGACCGGCTGGGAACCCTCGCCGCCGACGGCAAGGTCGAGATCCTGCTCTCCGGCTTCTACGAGCCCGTGCTCGCGTCGCTGCTCCGCGCCGACCGCGTGGAGCAGATCCGCTGGATGCACGAGGCGGTGCGGCGCCGGTTCGGGGTGGACGCGAAGGGTCTCTGGCTCACCGAGCGGGTGTGGGAGCCCGAGCTGGCCGCGGACCTGGCGGACGCCGGCGTGCGCTATGCGCTGGTGGACGATCGTCACTTCCTCGCCACCGGCTTCGCCGCCGACCAGCTTCACGCGCCGCTCTGGACCGAGAGCGACGGGCGGCGCCTGGCGCTGTTCCCCATCGACGAGCGGCTGCGCTACCTGATCCCCTTCCGGCCCCCCGAGGAGACCGCGCACTACTTCCGGGAGCTTCGCGCCGCCGGCCATCGGTTGGCGGTGCTCGCGGACGACGGCGAGAAGTTCGGCGGCTGGCCCGGCACGAAGGAGTGGGTCTACGAGCGCGGCTGGCTCGACCAGTTCATGGGAACGATCGGCGGACTGCTCGAGCGGGACGAGGTCCGGCTCAGCCGGCTGGACGACGCACTGGCCGGGGTGCCGAGCAACGGTCTCGCGTACCTGCCGACCGCCTCCTACACCGAGATGGAGGCCTGGTCGCTGCCGCCGGACGCGGCGCTCCGCCTCGGCCGCCTGCGGCACGATCTCGGTGAAGAGCGCGCCGCCGGCCCCGACGGCGCGCTGGTTCGCGGCGCCCATTGGCGGAACTTCCTGGTGAAGTACCCCGAGTCGAACCGGATGCACAAGAAGATGCAGGCGTTGTCGGCGCTGTGCCGCCGGAAGGGCAATCCCGCCGTCGCACGTCGCGCCATCGGCCGGGCCCAGTGCAACGACGCCTACTGGCACGGCGTGTTCGGGGGGCTGTACCTCCCGCATCTGCGGGATGCGATCTGGCGGGAGCTGGCGCTGGCGGAAGGAGAGCTGCGCCGTGGCAGGAGCCTCGCGTGGGAGGTCCTCGATTTCGACGGCGACGGCCACCAGGAGATCTGGATCCACTCCGAATCCTTCTCCGCGCTGGTGAGCCCGGTGCGCGGCGCCGCCATCGAGGAGTACACGGTCTTTCGGAGCGGCACCAACTACGCCAACGTGCTGACCCGCCGCCGGGAAGCCTATCACGATGAGGCGTTGGCCCGAAGTGCGGCGGCGGAGCACGGGAACGGCGGGGCGGCCAGCATTCACGACATCGAGGAGGGCATCCGGCTCGACGCGCGCCCGCCGCTCGACGCGGAGGACCGCGCCTTGCTGCTGGAGCGCATCCTTCCCGGCGACCTCGGCTTGCACCAGTATCTCGCGGGCAACTATCGCCCGGTGTACTCCTGGGCCAGAAGCTCGTTCCACTTTGCGGTGCAGCGTCGGCGCGGCTACGTGGAGATCGCCTGCGCGGCCGGCCAGGATGCCGGCCGCCTGGCCAAGCTCATGCGCTTCGGGAGCAATGGTGAGATGACCGTGCGCTATGCGTGGGACCCCGGGGCCGGGGCGCCGGATGACGTGTTCTCCACCGAGATCTCGCTTGCCGGCCCGCTCCAGCCCGTGACCACCCCGGCCGCGGAGCCGTGGCGGTTCGACATCGAGACCATCGCGAAATCGGAGCGCGGACTCGACCGCACGAGGCAGGGCGAGTCCCTCACGCTCCGATGGCCGGTCCGCCTCGGCGAGGCGACCGTGGTGTTGCGACCGCCGGCTTAGCCCGGGGTCTCCTGTTTCTGCTGTCCGGCCGGCTCCTTGGGCCGTCCGGCCGGAATCTGCTTCTCGGCTCTCCCCTTGAGATAGGCGTAGACCGCATCCACCTGCTCCGGCGTCATGGTGTCCTTGAACGCCGGCATGCCCCGGTCGGGACGCCCTTCAGTGACGACCTGGGTGAAGGCCGCCTTCTCCGCGGTCGGACCCCCGGGAGCCAGGCTGACCAGGAGATTCGCTGCCACCGGATTCGGCAGCGCGTCCTGTCCATGGCAGCGGGCGCACTGCACGCTGTATTGCCGCCAGCCCTCGTACTCCGCGGCGCCTACCACCGCCCCTTCCTGCGAGGCGGCTCGCGTGGTGAAGCCGCCGAGGAGAACGAGCAGCAGCGAGGCCGAGCCTGGTTTCATGGCATTATCCCCCGGATTTCACGGCGGGCCGGCCGGGACCGATCTTGCCCTCGCTCCGGCCCTTCACGTACGAATAGAGCTGATTGATCTTCGCCGGTTCCATCCCGAGCGCGCACCAGGACGGCATCCCCTTCGCTGGGCGGCCGGCGCAGACGACCTCGGTGAACGCTTCCTGGGTGTTGATTGGGCCATTGGGCTTGAGCGACATGATCAGGTGCGGAGCGATGGTGGAGCCCAGTACGTCTTCCCCGTGACAGCGCGCGCAGTTGAGGTTGTACTGCTTCCAGCCGTCGTACGTCGTCTGATCGACGGTGTCCTTCGGTGCCTGATGGTACTCGTCGCGCAGCGGCGCCGCGGCGGTTTCGGTCTGTCCGGTAGGGGTGTCGGCCTGCGCGGTGCCGGTGTCGGCCCGCGCGGTGGCAGATGTATCGGGTTGCGCAGCGGCCGTGTCGCCGGCCGGCTCTTCGGGTTGAGCCTTCGGCTCCGCGGGCTTGGCGGCGGTCTCCGGCCGGGTCGACGCGGGAGGCTTCGCGGGCGCGGCAGGTGTCGAAGGCTGCCTGCTGGGCTGCTTGGCGGCGGTGTCGCGGGCCCCCACGGCCGTAGCGGTGTCCGAGGCCTCGATGCCCGGGGCCGTCGGGGCGGCCGTATCGCCGGCCGGAGTGGTGGCGGTGTCGGCCGACGATGCCGGTGCCGTGTCGGTGACGGCCGCACCTTCCGCGTCGGCGCCGGCCGACTCGCGCTGCTCGCCGCAGGCGGCAAACAGGACGAGAGCCATCACGCCCGTCCAGCGGTAGAGCGATCGACGTCCATCACGGATGCCATGCGAAGCAACGCTCATGATCCTCTTCCTTTCGATTGTGGCGGCCGGTCCGCGGCCGAATTTCGAATGCTACGGGCAACCCCGCCCCTGTCGCCGCGACCTGTGACCACGGGCGCACGGTGACCTGGATCACCCGCGGTCTCGGTCAGCCACGGCAGCTGGCATTATCTTTATCCCTCATGAGTACATCCGCAGCGACCTCGGTGTCATTGGGTCTGGTTCAGATGCGCTGTTCCCTGGATCCGGACGAAAACCTGGAGAAGGCGGTAAAGGGCGTCCGCGACGCCGCCGCCAAGGGCGCTCAGATCATCTGTCTCCCCGAGCTCTTCCGGAGCCAGTATTTCTGCCAGACGGAAGATCACGACCATTTCGCTCTCGCGGAGCCGGTGCCCGGTCCGTCCACCGAGCGTCTCGCCGGCCTGGCCGGCGAGCTCGGGGTAGTGATCGTCGCCTCGCTCTTCGAGAAGCGGGCTCAGGGACTCTACCACAACACGGCGGCGGTGCTCGACGCCGACGGACGGTATCTGGGCAAGTACCGCAAGATGCACATCCCCGACGACCCGCAGTACTACGAGAAGTTCTACTTCACTCCCGGCGATCTTGGCTTCCGCACCTGGGACACCCGCTACGGCCGGATCGGCGTGCTGATCTGCTGGGACCAGTGGTACCCCGAGGCCGCCAGGCTCACCGCTCTGGGAGGCGCGCAGATCCTTTTCTACCCCACGGCGATCGGGTGGCTGCCGGCCGAAAAGCAGGAGCACGGGGCGCAACAGCAGGCGGCCTGGGAAACGATCCAGCGCAGCCACGCCATCGCCAACGGAGTCTACGTCTGCGCGGTCAACCGCGTGGGCCACGAAGGCGATCCCGCGGGTGGCATCGAGTTCTGGGGCGGCAGCTTCGTCTCCGACCCGGGCGGTCGCGTGCTGGTGAAGGGCGGCACCGGCGAAGAAGTCCTCACCGCCACCTGCGATCTGTCGAAGGTGGACGTCAGCCGAACCCACTGGCCGTTCCTCCGCGACCGGCGCATCGACGCCTACCAGGATATCACCAAGCGGTACCTGGACTGATGGCCGCGGGCTACCGCATGCCCGCCGAATGGGAGCCTCACCGCGGCACCTGGCTAAGCTGGCCGCACAAGGAGGCGTCCTGGCCGGGGAAGTTCGGCGCGGTACCAGGCATCTTCGCCCGCATGGTGCGGCTCCTCGCCGACCGGGAAGAGGTCCACATCAACGTCGGCGGGCCGGCGATGGAGGCCGACGTGCGGCGCCTCCTGGCCGACGAGGGCGCCGGCACCGGCAACGTCTTCTTCCACCACCATCCCACCAACGACGCCTGGTGCCGGGACCACGGTCCCATCTTCGTGCAGCGCCGGCTGGACGGGAAGACCGAGGAGGCGATCCTCGACTGGGGCTACAACGCCTGGGGCGGCAAGTACCCGCCGTATGACCTCGACGACGTCATCCCGACCCGCATCGGGCAGGAGTACGACATCCCGGTGTTCCACCCCGGCATGGTGCTCGAGGGCGGCTCCATCGACGTGAACGGCCGGGGCACGCTGCTCACCACCGAGGCCTGTCTGCTCAACCCGAACCGCAATCCCCAGCTCGACCGCGCCGCCATCGAGGCGAGCCTCCGGGAGCACCTCGGCGTCAGCAACATTCTCTGGCTGGGCGACGGTATCGCGGGCGACGACACCGACGGCCACGTGGACGATATCACCCGGTTCGCGGACCCTACCACCGTCGTCACCGTGGTCGAGGAAGACCCGGCCGACGAAAACTACGAGCCGCTCCAGGAGAACCTGGAGCGGCTCCGCGGCATGCGCGATCAGGACGGCACCTCACTGCGTATCGTGACCCTGCCGATGCCCCGGCCGATCTACCACGAGGGCCAACGGCTCCCGGCCAGCTACGCCAACTTCTACATCGCGAACGGCCTGGTCCTGCTCCCGACCTACGACCCCGAGCGCGACCCCGAAGCCGTGGCGATCCTGGAAGGGTTGTTTCCCGGCCGCGATGTCGTCGGGATCGACTGCACCGACCTGGTCTGGGGCCTTGGCGCCTTCCACTGCGTCACGCAGCAGTGGCCGGCGATAACGGGCGGCGGCGCCGGGAATGACTAGCGAGTGTCATCCTGAGCGAAGCGAAGGAGCCGAAGCCCGAGCATGGGCCCCTTCGCTCGGCTCAGGGTGACACCGGGCCCGCTCACCTCACGTCTTCTGCCAGGTGCCCACCAGCGCCGCGCGCCGACCGCCACACGAGTCCATCCCGACGCCCGCAATGTGCAGCTCGTTCTCGGTACGGCTGACGACATAGCGCGCGTCCGCGGTCTGGCAGGCGCTCCCGGTGGTGTCGGCCTTGAAGATCAGAGTGTCGCCGTTGAAGGCGGCCCGACCCTTCATGTCCACGCTGTCGGGCCAGCGCGGGGACGGCAGCATCAGCTCCAGGCCGCCGTTCGAAGCCAGCTTCATCTGGACCTCGCCCTCGCCGTACAGATCCCGCTTCCAGTCGCCGGAGTACTTCGCCGCCTCTCCACCGCACGCGCCGAACGACAGGAACGCGACGGCGGCGGCCACCAGACGGACGCCGTGAACTCGGGTGATGCGGTGGATCATCTCGGTGCCCTCCATGAAATGAACGGCTGTCGGGATCGTCGGAAACGCAACGGCCGGGGCGTCGCCAACGACGGCGGCTTGCGCCCCTCTCCGGGGTGATGAACCAGGCGGGAGCACCGCCTGCTGCCTGTGGGAGCTCGGGCCGGCTGAAGGCCGGCCCGGATGTTCATAATGCCAGACGAGCCCCCGTGACGCCAGTGGGGGCTCGCCTGCGTTCGCCCCTATCTTATTGCCGCGGCAGCGTTTCGTCCGTCGGGATCGGCAGGGTGGAGAAAACCACGTCCCCCTCCCGATCCACCGGGAGCAGGTCGAGCCGGTTGTAGTGCCGTGCGTCGATCCACCGGTGTGCGCCCTCGAACATGAGCGAGTACAGCTTGTTGTACAGCAGCTCGTCCAGTGCCTCCTCGGCCGTGCCCAGGTCGGCCAGGGCGGGGAGGTTGCCCGAGGTCTGGCGGACGGTGTTGATGTCGGGCAGCGCCGCCGGCAGGTTGGCCAGCCCGATGTTCGCCTCGGCCCTCAGGAGGATCAGTTCCTCCTTCTTGACGATGGGGATCAGGCTGCCCGGGCTGGGATAGCGGATCCACCCCAGGTCCGACGTCAGCCCGTTGTTACTCGAAATCGGGCGGCTCACGACCTTGTTCACGAACCGCTGATCCAGAGTCACACCATCCAGCTGCAGCTGCGCCCCGGTCTCCAGCGACGGATGTGCGAAGTTCTCACCCTGTTGGGGATCGATGGAGAGCGGGTTCGCCAGGTCGCCGGCTCCGGTGCCGTAATCCATGTAGACGCCGAGATCCAGCTCGCCGGGTGCATCCACGAACGATTCCGCCAGCGCGGTCAGTGCCCCCGCGAAGTCGTCAGTGTAAACCGCGACTCGGGCCCGTAGCCCCCGATTGAACTGCAGAAACGTCGCCGGTGCATCGAAATTGTTGAACCCGGAAGGCAGGGGGAACGGGAACGCGGCGCCCCCGGCCAGAAGCTCAACCTTTGCCTCCTCCAGCAGAGTCACCACATGCGCGAAGACGGCGGTCCTGCTCTGGAACGGCGCCGGCGGCGCCACCACGGACGTGTCGGTGACGATCGGAATCGAGTCCTGGGTGTGCGCGTTGAGCACGATCAGATAATTGAGCGCCTGGATCGTCTTCACGAATCCCGACGCCGCGCTCTGCTCCTCGGCGGTCAACTCGGCCGCGGTCGGGAGCACGGCGAGCATCAGGTTGCCGCCCCGGATGGTCGTGTACTGGTCTGCCCAGTGGTCGCCGCCGAAGGCGTCGCTACCCGGGTCCAGCGGCCCGAGGAGCAACTCTCCGGTGAACCGCGGGTCGGAGCCGTCGAAGCGCAACACCTCGCGCCCGATGATCCCCATGTCCAGCGGGAAGTCGGCGAAATCAGTGCGAAACGCGATCAGCAGCCCGTTCGCCGCAACGGCCAGTTCGGTGCGCGACGGGTTCTCCCCGATCGGATCGGGGCTGTTCGGGTTGGTGCTGAGATCGAAACTGCACGCCGCCGAGGTGAGGACGCCCAGCAGGAGCAGCGAATGCCACGGTCGCATGGTCGGCCTCATGGTCAGAATCCCAAGTCGATCGAGAAGAAGAAGCTTCGGCTGGGTGGGAACGGTGCCACATCGATGTTCCGCACGATCGCCTGGTTACCGAAGTTGCTGACCTCGGGGTCGAGCCCGCGATAGCCGGTGAACCGGAGCAGGTTCCGTCCGCTCACCGAGAGCCGCGCGTGCCGGACCGAGGAGCCGAACAATCCGCGGGTGAAGCTCTCCGGCAGGTTGTAGGCGAGCGTCACCTCCCTGAGCTTGAGATACGAGCCGTCCTGCACGTACACCTGGCTGATCCCGGAATTGAACAAGCGTTGGCGCTCCTGCCCCGGGCCAACGTAGTCCACGCTGTTCTGACCGGCGTCGTAGAGGAACTCCGTCAGGTTGATGACGTCGCCGCCCTGCTTCCAGTCGAACAGGAACCCGAAAGTGAACCGCTTGTAGTCCAGGTCGCTGGAGAAGGACATCTGAAAGTCGGGCGTGGCGTCGCC
This sequence comes from uncultured Gemmatimonadales bacterium, assembly GCA_963826065.1. GTDB lineage: Bacteria > Gemmatimonadota > Gemmatimonadetes > Gemmatimonadales > GWC2-71-9 > CAVVWJ01. The sequence goes on along the minus strand of CAWGVP010000005.1, from coordinate 108,226 downwards.
GATCAAGCCCTCGGACCCGAAGATCTGGGTGGCCGATTTCCCCTCCTCGATCTGATAGGTGCCGAGAGCCAGCGCGAAGCCGCCGGTCTGGTAGGTCGGCACCGAGAGTCGCGTGATGATGGTCTTGTTCTTGAAGAACGTGGTGCGGAAGAGCCAGTTCACGTCGCGCGACTGGATCGGCGAGAGGGTGAGCGACGCCTCGATCCCGCGATTGCGGAGCCTGCTGTCGGAGCTGAAGACCCGGCTCTCCTGCCCTGAGCTCGGGGGGAGGGTCTGCTCCAGCAGCAGGTCACTGATGATGCGCTGGTACACTGAGAAGTTCACTTCCGCGCGGCCACCCGCCAGCTGCGCGTCGAACCCAGCTTCGATTTCGCTCTGGCGCTCGGGCTTGATGAAGGGATCGCCCGCCCGGTTACCCGGGAGCACGCCGAAGAGGCCGCCGATGGTACCCGTGGTGTCCGGCGAGAACTTGGAGCCGAAGAGCGGCTGGTTGCCGGTTTGGCCGAAGGCACCCCGGAGCTTGATCTCGTCGAGCCCGCCGAACGGCTTGATGAACCGATAGGAGACGGCGGCCTTGGGATAGAAGTGGAACTTGTCGGTATTGCCGTTGGTGCTGCTCCGGTCGGCCCGAAGGCCGGCAGTGAGGAGCATCTTCCGGTCGAACAGGAGTACTTCCTCCTGGCCATAGATGCCCAGGTCGCGCACCGGGTGGTCATCCTGTAGCACGCTCACACTGGCCGCCTGGTCCGGATTCTCTTGTCCGGCCAGGAGCGTGCGCGCCAGAACCCTGGTCGCGTCGAGATCGCGGTCCTCGTATTGCATGCCGAAAGATGTCGTCGACTGGAACCGGCCCGATTCGGGGGTGTAGGTGTAGTTGCCGTTCACCGCCAGGTTGAGGTTCAGGTTGGCCGCCTTCCCGAGAACCACGGTCCCCGCCTGCCCGTCGTTGGGCTCGTATTCCAGTTGGGGCGGCGAGACGAAGTCGTTCTCCTGGTTGAAGTAGTCCACGCCGGCGATGGTGATGAGGGAGACGTTGTGCCGCGGCGTGCTCTTGAGAGCCATCCGCGCAGTCACCGCGCCCAGCGCGCGCCAGGTGTCCTCTTCGTTCTTCAGGAAGTTGAAGGTCTGGATCGGGTTGCTCCGCTCGAACGGATTCAGCGGGAAGTCGGTGATCTCGTCGCCGGTGCCGGCGAGGTCGATGAAGTTCGGGGTGAAGGGGAAGACCAGGTAAGGACTGGTGCCCGAGTTGTCGTTGTTGGAGAGCCCGCGCTGGGACCGGCTGTGGATCACGTTCGTATTGACCGAGAGATTGATCCAGTTCGCCAGTTCCTGGTCGATGTTGGCTCGGAGTGATTGTTTCTTGTATCCGGTATTGATGGCGATGCCCTCGTCGTTCTTGACCAGGCCGGAGATGAAGTACTTGGTCGTCCCGGTGCCTCCGCTTACGCTGGCGGAGGTCTCGTAGGAGAGGTCGCGCCGGCCGTAGATCTGCTCCTCGATATCGAAGGTACGCCCCGGTTGGAAGAGTGATGTCACCGTGGCCGTGTCGGAGAAGACGGACAGCGCCTCCGCCAGGCTCCCGAAGGTCCGCTGACCAAGCTCGTTCGCCCGCCAGAAAGTGCCGAGCCGCTGAGTTAGGCTGAACTGCGGCTTGCCCAGCTGTCCCCGCTTGGTGGTGATGATCACCACCCCGTTGTTCGCCTTGGAACCGTAGATCGCGGCCGCCGACCCCCCTTTGAGGACCTCGATCCGCTCGATGTCCTCGGGGTTGAGGTCCGCGATCCGGTTCACCGGATTGTCCTGGTTCCGCGGATTACCGCCCGCCTGGGCCGCCGTCACCGCGTCGGCGCCGTTCGGGATCGCATCGTTGCTCACCACGACCCCGTCGATCACGAAGAGGTTGTTCACGTCGCCGGTGATGGTCGACACTCCGCGCAAATTCACCTGGATCCCGCCGCCGGGCGCGCCGGAGTTCGCCTGGATGAGGGCACCGGGGATCTTGCCCTGAAGCGCACTCTCCAAGGTGCCGGTTGGCGCCCGGGTGAGCTCGCCTGCACTCACCGTCGCAACCGCGTTCGGCAGGTTCTGCTTCTGGATGCCGGTGGACTGGCCGGTGACCACCACTTCTTCGAGCTTGAAGATGTCCGGCTCGAGGGTGACGTTCACCGTTTCCACGCCCAGCGGGATCGTGTCCGTGTGTGCCTTGAACCCGATCGCCCGGGTCACCAGGATGAGCCTATTGGCCGGCGCGTTGAGAGTGTACCGGCCGTCCGGCCCGGCTTGGGCCACGATCTGGGTACCCTGTACCGCAACCGTCGCCTCGGCGATTCCCTGACTCGTCTGCGAGTTGGTCACCGTCCCGGCGACCTGGCGCACCTGCGCCGCTGCAGACGAGGCCATGAGGGTGCCGAGCGCGATGACCATCCCCCACCAGCGATGTACCATGGCGCCTCCGTTCAGCATGTAAAACGAGTTTCTTCTTGTAACGAGAGGGTTCCGCAAGGAGACTACTCTGCAAGGGCTTGCAGCTTCACGCAAGCTCCCGGGTGCCGGAGCGCCCCGGCGCCCGCCAGACGACCTGCCCGCCCGCGACCGTGAGCCGGCAGGCGTTCGGCCGAAAATGATAGAGCCAGTGATCCACGTCCGGCGCGTCGATGAGCGCAAAGTCCGCCGCCTTTCCCCGCTCCAGGGAGCCCACCCGCTGCTCCAGGCCTAACGCCTTGGCGGCGTAGAGGGTAGCGCCTTTCAGCGCCTCGGCCGGGGTCATCCGTTGGAGGGTGCAGGCCAGGGTCATCGCGAGCGGCAGGTGGTAGCTCGGCGCCGACCCCGGGTTGAAGTCGGTGGCGACCGCGACCGCTACCCCGGCGTCGATCAACCGGCGGGCGGGCATCGGCGGCTGGCCCAGGTACAGACTCGCGAGCGGGAGACTCACGGCCACCACGCCCCGCCGTGCCAGGGCCGCGATGCCGGCCTCGGACACCTGCTCCAGATGGTCGGCGGAGAGGGCACCCACCTCCGCCGCCAGCTCGGCGCCGCCCGAGGCGCTGAGCTGGTCGGCGTGGAGCCTCGGCGCCAACCCCGCAGCGCGTCCCGCGAGCAGGATCCGCCGGGCCTCTTCGACCGAGAAGGCGGAGTCTTCCACGAACGCGTCGCAGCAGGTAGCCAGCCGCCCGGCCGCGATCGCCGGGATCAGCTCCTCCACCAGCAGCGCTACGTAAGCCTCGCGCCGCTCGCGGTACTCCGGAGGGACCACGTGCGCGCCGAGAAATGTCGGCACGATCCTCACCGGCTCCGACTCGGATAAACGGCGGTAGACCCGAAGCAGCTCCAGCTCGTGCTCCCGGTCCAGGCCGTACCCGCTCTTGCATTCGATTGTGGTGACGCCCAGAGAGATCATCTCGCGCACAACGCCGCGAGCCCGCTGGTAGAGGGACTCCTCTCCCGCCTCGCGGGTGAGCCGCATGGTGCGGAGGATCCCGCCGCCCGCGGCTGCGATCTCGAGGTAGGTGGCGCCCTGGATTCGTCGGGTGAACTCGTCGGCCCGCCAGCCGCCGAACGCGAGGTGGGTATGACAGTCCACCAGCCCCGGCACCACCGTCCCGCCCTGCGCGTCGAATCGTGTTGCTTTGTGGTACTCCCCGGGCAGCTCGCTCCGCGGGCCCACCCAGCGGATGGTCGTGCCCGACCACACCATCGCCGCGTCGGCCACCGGATGAATCTCTTCCTGCCCGCCCTCCGGACGGCAGGTGGCGAGCTGCGCGATGTTGTCGAGAAGGTTCACTGACAGGCGGGCGGCGGGGCGGCGGGGCGGCGGGGCCGGTGGACGCTGGTGATCTGCGGTGCGCGTCTCCCGAGGTTGCCTTCTCCGGCCGCGGTCAACGGGTTTCGCCTCGCGGGGCTGCCCCGCCGCCCCGCTGCCCCGCTGCCCTGCTCACAGAGGGCAAATCCACCCCCCGCTCGCGCGCGGTCTCGATCGCCAGCTCGTAGCCGGCGTCGGCGTGACGCATGACACCGGTCCCGGGATCCGCCGTCAGCACCCGCTCGAGGCGACGGTCCCCCGCATCGGTGCCGTCCGCCACGGCGACCATTCCGGCGTGAATCGAGTACCCGATCCCCACCCCGCCACCGTGATGCAGCGACACCCAGCTCGCACCGCAGGCGGTGTTCAGCAGCGCGTTCAGCAGCGGCCAGTCGGCGATGGCATCGGATCCGTCGCGCATCCCTTCGGTTTCCCGGTTGGGCGACGCGACCGATCCGGTGTCGAGGTGATCCCGGCCGATGACGATCGGCGCCGCCACCTTCCCCTTCCGGACCAGCCAGTTGAACCGCAGACCCATCTCCGCCCGCTCGCCGTACTCCAGCCAGCAGATCCGCGCGGGAAGTCCCTGGAAGTGCACCCGCTCCCGGGCCTGGCGGATCCAGCGGGCGAGCGGCTCCTTCCGGGGGAACGTCTCCAGCACCGCGCGATCGGTCTCCGCGATGTCCGCCGGGTCGCCGGAGAGCGCCGCCCACCGGAACGGGCCGGCGCCCTTGCAGAACAGCGGGCGGATGTAGGCCGGCACGAACCCCGGGATGTCGAATGCCTCTCGCATCCCCCGATGGTCCGCCACCTGGCCCCGGAGATTGTTGCCGTAGTCGAACACCACGGCGCCGCGCGCCTTCAGGTCCAGCATCGCGCGCACGTGAACGCTCATCGAGTCGAGCACCCGGCTCTCGTAGCCCGCCGGGTCCCGCTCCCGGAGCTCGGCCGCCTCTTCCAGCGTACAATCCGCGGGGATGTAGCCCAGCCGGAGGTCGTGCGCTGACGTCTGGTCGGTCACCACGTCGGGCACCAGCCCGCGCCGGGCCAGCTCGGGGACTACCTCGGCGACGTTGGCAACCAGGCCCACCGACAGCGGGCGGCGCGCCCGCTGCGCCTCCTCGAGCAGGCGCAGCGCGGCGTCGAGGTCGGTCTCCATCCGGTCGCAGTAGCCGGTCTCCACTCGCCGCCGGATCCGGCTCTCGTCCACGTCGATCCCCAGGAACGCGGCGCCGTTCATCGTCGCCGCGAGGGGCTGGGCGCCGCCCATGCCGCCGAGTCCGCCGGTCACCACCAGCCGGCCCTCGAGCGTGCCGCCGAAGTGCTGCCGCGCGCACTCGGCGAAGGTCTCGTAAGTGCCCTGGAGGATGCCCTGGGTCCCGATGTAGATCCACGAGCCCGCCGTCATCTGCCCGTACATGGTCAGCCCCAGCGCCTCGAGGCGGCGGAACTCGTCCCAGGTGGCCCACCGCGGGACCAGGTGCGCGTTGGCGATGAGGACCCGCGGGGCTTCGTCGTGGGTGCGGAAGACCCCGACCGGCTTCCCGCTCTGCACCAGCAGGGTCTCATCGTTCTCCAGCCGGCGCAGCGTGGCGACGATGCGCTCGTAGGACGGCCAGTCGCGCGCCGCCTTGCCGCTGCCGCCGTACACCACCAGGTCCTCGGGCCGCTCCGCCACCGCGGGATCGAGGTTGTTCATGAGCATCCGGAGCGCGGCCTCCTGATGCCAGCCCTTGCAGGAGAGCGTCGGCCCGGTGGGCGCGTGGATGGGCGAGAGCGTGGGACTGATGGTCATGGATGGCTGAAGTGTACCCCGGCCCCTTCCCGGTGCAACCATTCCGCCCAGATTCCCATCCAAACCTTCGCGATGACCCGAACCCGTCCAGGACCGGTGACGCTGCGCCACGACGTGACCTCCAAATCCGACTCGGATGCCGTGGATGCGACGCTCGCCGCCAGCGGGGACGCGCACGCCTTCGAGCGGCTGTACCGGGGCCACGTGGGCCGGGTGCACAGCCTGGCCCGGCGGATGCTGGGCGACGACGATGCCGACGAGGCGGCCCAGGACGTGTTCGTGCGGGCCTGGGAAAAGCTGTCCACGTTTCGAGGCGAGGCCGCGTTCGGCACCTGGCTGCACCGCCTGGCGATCAACGTGATCCTGGGCCGGCGGGAGCGGAGGGGCGTGCAGCGGCAGCGTTTCCTCGAGGGCGACGGCGTGCTGGAGCTGGTGGCGGGACGGCGCGCGGCCCCCGAGACCTCGATGGACATGGAGACCGCGATCGCGCGGCTCCCCGACGGCGCACGGCAGGTCTTCGTGCTCCACGACGTCGAAGGGTACCGGCACGAAGAGATTGCCGACATGCTCGGCCTCGCAACCGGCACCTCGAAGTCCCAGCTCCACCGGGCCCGCATGGCGCTGCGGCAGCATCTGGACCGATAGGAGAGACACGATGAGCGACCAGTGGACCGACCGGCTGTCCGAATACGCGGATGGCGACCTCTCCGAAGCGGAGCAGGCGGCGGTGGAGGCGCATCTGGAGACCTGCCCGGGGTGCGCCGATACGCTGGCGGACCTGCGCCGCATCATGCGGCGCGCGCGGGTGCTGGGCGAGCATCCGCCGGCGCGAGACCTGTGGCCCGGCATCGCCGAGCGTATCGGCGCCGGTCCGCGGCGCCGCCGGATCAGCTTCTCCATGCCCCAGCTCCTCGCGGCCGGCATCGCGCTGGCCGTGCTCTCCGGGGGCGGGGCCTGGCTGCTGCACCCCGCTCCGGGCGGAGTGGCGAGCAGGTGGTCCCCTCCCGCCCCGCCCGACTTTCCGGTCGCCGCCGTGGGCATCACCGAGGCGACGGCGCCGACCTATGCCTCCGCGGTGGACGACCTCGAGCGCATCCTGGTGGAAGGGCGCGGCCGGCTCGACTCCACCACGGTGCGGGTCCTGGAGCAGAACCTGGCCCTGATCGACCAGGCGATCGCGCAGGCCCAGCGCGCGGTGGCGGCGGACTCCGCCAACGTCTATCTCAACACCCACCTGGCCGAGACCATGCGGCGCAAGATCGACCTGCTTCGGCAGGCGGCGGCGCTGGTGTCGGCCGTGAGCTGAAAGGACCTCGACGTGCTTCTGCTACTCGCCCTGCTCCAGCAGATCGATTCGACCGTTCCGGTGGAACGGGGACAGCGGCTCGAGGTCAACGCCTACGCGGGAGAGATCGCCGTGACGACCTGGGACCGGAGCGCCGTGCGGGTGGTGGCGGATCCGGGCGACCGCACCCGGCTCGAGATCCAGCGCTCGGCGGCCGCCGTGGCGGTGCGGACCGAAGGCCGGCGCGGGGCGGCGTCAATGGTGGACATCCAGCTCACCGTGCCGTCCTGGATGGCGTTGGATCTGACCGGGGTGTACACCGACGTCACCGTCGCCGGGGCGCGCGGGCCGGTGTCGGTCGAGACGGTGCAGGGCGACGTGTCGGTCGATGGAGGCGATGGACTGGTCTCGCTTCAGTCGGTGCAGGGGAGCGTGAGCCTGCGCAGGGCCAAGGGGCGGCTGGACGTGCGCTCGGTGAACGAGGACGTGTTCGTGAGCGAGAGCTCGGGGGAGGTGACGGCGGAGACGGTGAACGGCGACGTGACCCTGAGCCGGGTGGACGCGACCGGCCTCACCGCGACCTCGGTCAACGGTGACCTGGACTACGACGGACCCATCCGCAACGGCGGACGCTACGCCCTCTCCACCCACAACGGCGACGTGACGGTCTCGGTGGCCCAGGGCACCAACGCCGCGGTCGCGGTGTCCACGTTCAATGGCGAGTTCTCGTCGGCATTTCCGGTCACGCTGACCGAGACCCGGAAGGGAAAGCGCTTCAGCTTCACCATCGGCTCCGGCAGCGCGCAGGTCACCCTGGAATCATTCCAGGGATCCATAGAACTCGTGCGCCCCGGAGCCGTCCGGGGCGCACGAGAGGAAGACCACGACCACGACGAGTAGCGAGCGTCAGGGCGCGAGCGATACGGCGTCCGTGGCGACCGCGGCGTGGTCGATTACCAGGGCGACCCGGCGGTTCTCGACTCCCTCCTCGCCCGGCCCCGCCGCACCCGGCTCGACCTGACGATTGCGAGCCTCACCGTAGCTCACCGCCTTGAGCCGGTCGGCGCCGAATCCACCCGAGGTCGCCAGGTACTCCTTGACCGCTTCGGCGCGACGCTTGCCGAGCTGCATGTTGTAGGCGGCGCTGCCCGACGGGTCGGTGAATCCCTCGACCGTCACCAGCGCACCCGGGTAGTACTCCGTCACCACCGACGCGAAGCGATCGAGCACCGGGCGATCCGGCTCCCGCAGCTCGCTGCTGTCGTAACCGAAGTGCACGGGGACGTTGAACTTCAGCATGCCGCGCACCTTCTCGATGCTCACGGTGTATTCGCTGCGGAACGCCTGCAGCTCCTGCTCGAGGGCGTCGATCCGGGCGTTCTGCTGGGCCACCGCCTGGTTGGTGGAGTCGAGCCTGGCCGCCATGGCCTGGTCACCCGACTGCATCTCCTGGCGAAGCTTCGCCACCTCGCTGTTGAAGTCCTCCTGCTTGACCTTCGCGGCGCAGCCGGCCAGGCCGAGCGCCATCGCGAGCGCGCCGACTGTCAACGCCGTCCGGCGGCCGTGACGAGTAAGCATCGACTTCCCCCTTTCGCTGGAACTGATGATCCCATCGGACACGACCGGCGTGCGGGCCGTGGGAAGGCCCCTCTCGGGTCTTTGGGATGGTGAACGGAGAAACGCCGAAATAATGTGTCCTCGGCCGGGTCCCGGCTGTGATCCATCTCACCGGACCTCGAGCAGCTCGACGTCGAAGACCAGTGTCGAGGCCGGTGGAATCACCGGCGGGCTCCCCTCGGCGCCATAGCCCAAGTCGGGTGGGATCACCAACTTGCGGCGTCCTCCCACCTTCATGCCCGCCACCCCCTCGTCCCAGCCCGCGATCACGCGCCCTTCGCCGAGCGGAAAGGAGAACGGTTCTCCGGCGTCGCGGCTGCTGTCGAACTTGGTTCCGTCGGTGAGCCACCCCGTGTAGTGCACGACGGCCACCTTCCCGGGCGTCGCTTCGATGCCGGTCCCGGTGGCTACGTCCTGATACTGGAGGCCGGACGCGGTCCTGGTCATGGAGGCCGGGTCGATCCCGAGCTCGGCGGCCATCGCTCCGCCGGCGGTATCGCCTTTGGACTCGCCACCGCTGCAGGCGACCAGGAAGACCGCAAAGAGAGCCACGCAGGAACGACGCATGGGTGCACCTCGATGAGTGGTAGTGAGTGCCGACCGGAGACCGTATGTGACAAAGCCGACCAGGTGCGGTCGGCTCCGTGCCCATCGGGACGGCGGGATTTGAACCCGCGACCCCTGCAACCCCATTGCAGTGCGCTACCGGACTGCGCCACGTCCCGTCGTGAGGGACGGAAGTGTAGTGGAGCCGCCGGCCACGCGGAAGGGCGAGGAGGTGACCGGACCCACCTCGAAACCGCGCTCCATCTCCCGATACTGGAATGGGATTGGCGGCCACGGCCCGACGCCGGGCCGCGGACCCCGACGAGGGTCCCGGCCATCCGGCCCGGCATTTGCTCGTCCTGACGGTACCCTGGGTCGTTGGTTACCTACCGAGGAGAGGGCTATGAGCCTGGACGATGGGCTTCCCTGGGATGGAGAGGGAGATCTTCCCTGGGAAACGCCGGACGCGGAATGGGAGCCCGCCGATACCGAGGCGTGGCGCGGAGATCTCCACCTGGACGATTGGCCGGAGAACCTGGCCGGCCCCGAGTACTGGCTCTACAAGAATCAGGGCGATGATGACTAGCCCCCAGCGAGGCCGAACGATCGACTGAGAGGGACTGGCAAAGCGCCGGTCCCTCTCTGCTTTTTTCCTCCCCGAAACAATCCCGAAGCCCGATCGGCTAACTGCTTGTCCGGAGCGAAGATAGACTCCGTTGACAGGAGGTAAACCATTGCTATATTGCTACTTACGCATTGTCGGGAGTCGTGGATCTCGCGCCGCCGATGCGACTACCAGGGCGCCGGGCATGGGCCCGTGAACATAGAGCAGGAGTGGGAGAATGTCGGAAGCAATCCCCAGTCCCACCGAGGCCCCGGCGGTACCGGCGGCCCCGCATTGGGACCCGTTTCAACTGATGGACCGGTTGGATGAAGAAGCGCTTCGGCGGGAACTCGATGGTGTCGCGGCCACCGACCTGGTGTACGTAGTCAAGGAAGGCGGCCAGGAGGTCGTCGGCCTCAGCAAGACCGGAGTCGACGAGTGCTGCATGGCGCTGGTCGCGCAGGGTCAGGTCATCCGCGAGGAGGATCTCCACTACGAGCTGATCGGTGACGACGACGATCGCGAGGCGCTGTTCAAGGTGAAGGCGGCGCGCTACGCGGTGTCACCCACCGGGCAGGAGGTGCGGCTCGATCAGGTCATCGGCGTCAAGCGCCAGCCGCTCTACTACGAGCCGGCGCAGCTTGATCTCGATTCCCGGGTTCCGAGCAAGAAGTACAAGGGCAAGACCTACCGCGAGCTGCTGGAGTTCGCCGAGGGCCGCGACTACCTGGCGTGGATGGCGGACAATTTCGCCGAGTCCGAGATTCGCGACTTCGCTCGCCGCGCGCTCGAGGGTGAGGAGATCGTGGCGCAGCGCGGCCGCCAGTTGAACCCGCACTGGTACGAGGCGGGCGCCATGAAGGCGGCGCGGAATGCGCGGTTCCGCCTCATCCCCGGCAACGTGCGCGCGCAGGTCATCGCGTCGGCCCGGGCGAGCGGCTTGGCGCGGGTGGTGGAGGCGCAGACCGGCACGCTCCGTGGAGTCTCCAAGGCGGCACCGGTGGAGGCACCGGTCGGGCCGGCTGTTCCGGCGGCCGCCGCGGAGCGCACCGAGGCGGTCAGCAGGGTCGGCCCGTATGCGCCGACCGAAAAGCAGGTCGCCTTCTACCAGCGGCTGGCGGAGTCGCCGGTGTTCTCGGACGAGGAGCGGCGCCGGGCGCTGGAGTGGCTCGCCACCAAGGCCACCAGGCAAACCATCAAGGATCAGATCGACTGGCTCAAGCGGCAGGTCGAGATCCGCCGGGCGCATCGCACCGGCGAATCCGCCGCGTAGGCCATACTCACATCAGGCGGGTGGCTCGGGGGACGTCAACGACGTCCCCCGTTCCATACCGCCATCCCCACGCCGGAGAGTATGGTCGCGCCGCCCACTGCGGTTCCCCACCCGACCTGCTCGCCCAGAAACGCCACGCCGAGGCCGACCGCGACCAGCGGCGTGATGAGGGGAATGAGCAGCACCCGCGTCACCTCGATGTTCCGGATCAGCCAGTAGTAGGCCAGGAAGGCGATCACCGAGCCCACCACCGTCAGGTATGCGAGCGAGGCGATCGCGGCCGAGCTCCAGTGGAAGAGCAGCGGGTTCCCCTCGAGCGCCGCGCCGCCGATCAAGAGCGGTACCGACCCGGACGCCATCTGCACGCCCGCGAGAACCGCCGGATCGATGTGCGTGCCCTTCGACTTGATCAACACGCCGGCCTGGGCGCCCGCGAGCGATGCCACCAGCACACCGGCGCTGGCCCACGTCGCCAGCGGGCCGCTGCCGCCGAGCTCGGAGCCGAAGACGACGGCGAGACCGAGCACACCCAGCACCACGCCCCAGACCTTGGATGCCGTCATCGGCTCACCCACGAGCGCCCGGTGGGCGAGAGGCAGGCCGAAGAGCGGAATGGTCGCGTTGAGCACCGCAGCGAGACCGGACGAGATGTGCAACTCCGCCCAGAACACCAGCGCGTAGTTGATGGTGATGGAGAGGAAGCCGGTCCACAGGAGCAGCCTCCAGTCGCGTCCCGCCCAGGGCAGCCGAAGGCCCCGCGCCACCACGATGGCGTAGAGGATCATCGCCGCGAGCGCGAAGCGAATTCCCGCGAAGCTGATCGGCGGCAGGTCCCGGAGGCCGACCTTGATGGCAAGCCAGGTAGATCCCCAGATGGCGCACAGCCCCACGAAGGCCACCACAGCCTTGAGCTGCACACGCGCCGGCGGATCGGATGGCGGCAGGAGACTCAGCCGTGGCGCGTCGGTGGAGTCGGCGTCGGGCGTAGGGAGGGAAAGGTTGAGGCCTGCCATGGTGCGCTCCGTGTTCAATAGACTGATTGCACAATATTGCTCTTGACTTGTATGGTGTCAAATCTCATATTGTCACTATGACAATGTGGAGCCCCAGCCTCGGCGCCGACACCGAACCCAAATACCAGGCCCTCCTCGACGCCCTCCGACGCGACATCGAGTCCGGCACCCTGCCACCCGGCACCCGTCTCCCCACCCAGCGCGAGCTCGCCCGGCGTCTCGGCGTTGCCATCGGTACGGTGGGCCGCGCGTACGCGGTCGCGGAGCAGCGGGGCATCGTGAGCGGCGAGGTGGGACGCGGCACCTTTGTCCGGGGGCCGGAGCCCGGTGTCGAGGAGGGGGCGCTGGAGACGGAGGACCCCGAGCTGATCGATCTCAGCAAGAGCCGGCTGATTCGCGATCCCCGGGTGGGCTCCGCCGCCGATCTCCTGCAAGCCATCGCCCGGCGGCCGGATCTGGACCGGTTGATGGATTTCTATCAGCCGGCGCCGGGAATGGCGCGGCACCGGGAGACGGGAGCGCGCTGGCTTCAGCGCACCGGCCTCGCCGTGCCGGCGGAGCGGGTGATCATCACCGGCGGGGCCCAGCATGGCGCCGCCACCGTGCTGGCATCCCTCGCCAGGCCGGGCGACCTGGTGCTCACGGAGCACGTCACCTACACCGGCATGAAGGCCATCGCGAGCCTGTTGCATCTGCAGCTCCGCGGCCTGCCGCTCGACGGCCATGGCCTCGTCCCCGAGGCGTTCGAAGTGGCCTGCCGGGAAGGCGCGCCGCGGGCGCTCTACTGCATGCCGACGCTCCAGAATCCCACCGCCCGGACCATGCCGCTCGAGCGGCGGCAGGCCATCGCCGAGATCGCCGCGAAGTACGATGTCGCGCTGATCGAGGACGACGTGTACGGCTTCCTGGCCGAGCAACCGCTGCCCCCACTCACCGCCATCGCGCCGGCACACTCCTACTACATCACCAGCACTTCGAAAAGCATGGCCCCGGGCCTTCGGGTGGGATATGTGGTGGCGCCGGAGTCACGGGTGGACCGTGTGGCGGGAGTGATCCGTGCGAGCACCTGGCTCATCGCGCCGCTCCTGGCGGAGCTGGCGAGCGAATGGATCGAGCGCGGCGAGGCGGATGCCATGGTGACCTGGAAGCGAGAGGAAACCACCGCCCGCCACGCCGTCGCGCTGCGGATCCTCGGCGGCTGGCTCCCAGTGAGCCCGGCGCCGAGCTTTCATCTGTGGCTTCCGCTGCCGGAGCCGTGGCGCACCGAGGAGTTCGTGGCCCAGGCCCGCAGCCGCCAGGTGGTGGTGAGTCCGTCGGAGGAGTTCGTGGTGGGGCGGGAGAGCGCGCCGCACGCCGTGCGCGTCTCTCTCGGCGCCACGGCCAGCCGGGCTCGATTGGAAGAGGGGCTTGGGCGGCTCGCGGAGCTGCTGCGGGATGGGCCGGGGCCCAGCCTGACCGGGTATTGAGCTCGGGAGCTCGTCCACCTGAGGGCAGCGGGTGGGGGGAGGCCTGCAGGGGCGCGTTAGGACGCGCAGGCGAGGAGACCGGGCGCAGTTTGCCCGGGCTCCGACCCGGCTCCGGTAGCGCCCCTGCAGGCCTCCCCCCACCCGCTGCCCTCAGGTGGATATCACAGATCTCAAAGACCCGACACAGCTAGAACCCCGACCCCACCCCGAAGTACAGCGCCGTCCGCTCCGAGCTCTTCGCCAGCGACAGGCTCACCATGTACGACCGGTCGAGAAACGACGCCCAGATGCCGCCGCCGCCCGCCGCGTGCCATCGGTCCGACTCTTCACCGTCGAGATAGACCCGGCCAACGTCGGCCAGGCCGAGCACGCCAAGGTCCGCCGGGGCGAGGAAGTAGAACTTGGTGAGGAAGAGCCGCAGCTCGGTCCCGGCGTAGACCGACCCCTCGCCGCCGAAGCGGTTCTGCCGGCCCAGCCGCACGGTGGACGCATCGCCGATAAACGCAGCCTCCTGGAATGGGAAGCTGCGCCCCCAGACCCGCTTCCCGCCGACCCGGAACGCCAGCGCGGGCTGGAGCGGCAGGGTGAATGAGGAGAGCACGGTGGAGGCCTCCGCATGCATCTCCCCGAAGGGATCCTCTACATCGAGGATGGCCGGATAGAAGGCGCCGCCGACCGTCAGGGTCGTGGCACGCGTCGTCGCGAGCGGCCGGTCCTTTACTTCCAGGCGCAGCTGACCGGTCGCACCCAGGATGCCGAATTTCCCGGCGCCATAGGTGTCCCGGGTCAGGAACCGGTCCTCGTCGAAATCGGTGGATGAATACCGGAGCTTGGGGCCCAGACGTGAGCTCGCCCGCGGCGCCCACCGGGAAGGTGAGCGAAGGCACCAGCGTCAGGTCGATCTGCTCCACCCGGTAGAACTCGTCTTCCTCGTCCGCGCTGATCTCGTTCCCCAGACCGTGGAACCGCAGCACGTCGATGCCCGAAGCCCGGGCCAGGAGTTGCGCGCGGAGGCGCGAATTCTCCGGGATCCAGGTGGCGTTGAAGTCGGCCCGGCCGGTGGAGGCGCCGGTGCTCCAGCCCGCGCGCAGGCGGTATCGCTCGGCGAAGGGATCGCGGCGAAACCCGTGGCGGGTGAACGAAACGCCGGTTCCGGCGAAGATGCCGATGTCCGGCCCCGCGGCGAGCCAGGTGACCGACAGCCAGCGGTCGCCCCAGTCGCGCGCCGCCGTGTCGCGCGGGGCGTAAGGCTCCCGCTTCACCGCGACGTCGCGGCCGGGAAGCACCGAGTCCGCCTGCTCCTCGCTGTACAGCGCCACGCGCCCCCCGCGCGAGGAGTCCACTACCACGTCGGTGCCCTTCCCCGGCACCACGCGGACGCGCACGCCGCCGCCGCCTTCGCCCCACACGCGCACGCGGTCGTTCCCGCTGTGGAGCATCAGGCGGACTTCCTTGGTCTCCTCATGGTCGAACCTGCGGCGGAAATACGGGTCGTCCGCCTTGCCATCCTCACCCACCCCGGCCAGCGACACCTCGGTGAATCGCCCGTCCACCCGGTGCACGTCGGCGATCTCGTCACGGTCGGTGCCGTGTACGTCCACCTCGCCGGCGAGATGGCGGTAATACTTCGCCGCGGCCTCGGGCAGCTCGTCGCGGCGCTGTTTCAGCGCGCCGGCGAGTCGGGCGGAATCGAGCGGGATGTAGCTCGGCGGGAGCTGGGCCGCGGCCGATTCGATGACCTGGTCGGTGAGCTTCGCCTGGAGGGCGGTGGCGATGGAATCCCATTCCTTCCACTCCAGCGACACGAGAAAGCGCCGGTCGAGGTCCCGGCCGTTCCACGTCTGCCCCAGCATGCCGGAGTAGTCCGGCCCGAAGTTGACCAGCTGAGGCGTACTGGCACGAGCCACCGCCAGCAGGAGGCCGTCGTAGCGGGCGAAGGCCTGGTCGCGGTCGCGCGGAATCGGGCGCCACAGGTACGGCCGCTCGTCGCCGAAGCGGGCCCACCGCCACTGGTCGGCGTGGCGGTCCCAGTCGCCGATGAGGATGTCCACCAGGCGCGCGGTCAGGAAGGCCTTCGCGTCCACCCGATCGTTCGGGCTGTCCTCCACCTCCTTGAGCACCTTGTCGGTGCTCACGATCTCGGTGGCGCCGGCGAACGCCGCGCCCTTCTCTTCATTGGGCCGCTCCTCGATCGTGCCCACCATGCCCCCGAACTCCGCGGCGAACTGGCCCAGCCGCGGATCATTCTTCGGCATCTGGAAGATCCGCGGCGGGGCATGCAGGACACCCGCGGCCTCGAGGAGCGGGGGCACCATCAGCGACCCCACGGGGTGGCCCGCACTGGTCTGGTCGCGTACGATGTCGGCAGCGGCCGTGGATTGCAGGGCCGGTGGCAGCGCCTTCACCGGGTCCTTGTCGATCGAGCGGAACTGGTACTCCTTACCATCCGCGCCCTCGAGCCGGAGCGACTTGGTCTGCTCGCCGCCGCCGCGCCGGGTGACCTTGAGTCCTCCGGCAAAGCTGGCGAGGTCGAGTACCGGCGCCTCGATCGGCGTGCTCCAGAGGTCTCGATAGTGGTCGCCGAAGAAGAGCCGGTGGAGCCAGCCGGTATCGTACTGTGGCCCGGGCGCCACCATCACGGAGTCCGCTTGCCCCGTCGTGTCGGGGCTCGCCTGTGCCAGGGCGAAGCCCGTCGGCAGGCATGCAAGGGACAGGGCGAAAGCCGTCCGGCCGGCGCGACCGCATGGATTCGGCATGTGACAAACCTTCATCGGCCTGCGTATTTGGGGAAGACCCTTCACGGATCGATTATGCTTACCGGCTCAATGTATCTCCTGATTCTGCTTCTGCTCGCCTCCACGACGTCCGGCTGCGCCGACGCGCAGTCCAGACCAGGCACGCTCACTCACTACGATCCGCAGGGCCCGCCGTCACAGCGCCTCGAGCTGTCCGCGGAACTCGCCGAGGTCTCTGGCCTCGCCTATACGGCGGACGGTCGTCTGCTCGCCCACGGCGACGAGCAGGCCGTCATTTACCAGATCGACCTGGCGCGGGGGCCGGTTAAGCGCTTCGGCATCGGCGGCGCGAGCGGGCCGCTGCTCGGCGACTTCGAGGATATCCAGGTCGTCGGCGACCGCATCTTCCTGGTCACCAGCGCGGGGGAGATCATCGAGGGACGCGAAGGCGCCGACGGATCCACCACCCCTCCGGTCCGCCGGAGCCGCGGGCTCGGCGGCACCTGCGAGGTGGAGGGAATGAGCTGGGACGAGGCCTCGGGCGCCATGCTCCTGTTATGCAAGCAGGCCAAGGGCAAGCAATGGAAGGACCAGGTGGTAATCCTCGCCGTTTCGCCCGACACCGGTGAGTTCGACTCCGAGCCGAGGCTCATCATACCCAAGGCGGAGCTGCAGCGGGTGACCGGCGGGAAGGGGTTTTCGGGCTCTGCCATCACCCGGCATCCACGCACCGGGACCTACCTCATGGTCGCGGGACCGCAGCAGACCTACGCGGAAATCGACTCCAGCGGCAAGGTCCTCGGCGGCGGTGTGCTGCCGGCCGAGCGCCACCGGCAGCCGGAGGGCCTCGCGATTGCACCGGACCTCACCCTGCTCATCAGCGACGAGGCGGCGAAGGGGACGGCGACGATCACTGGCTATGCGTACCGCCCCTAGGGCGGTCTGTTGGATTGCGTCGGCCCTTGCGGGGGCCGCCGCGTGCACTTCCCCGTTGACGCCCGCCACGCCGGTCCCTGCCCTGCTGCCGCCTAAGGACAGCATCGAGATCGCGATCTTCCTCCTCGGCGACGCCGGCAGCTCGGCCTACGACGGCGAGCCGGTGCTCCAGGAGTTGTCGCTCCAGTCGGACTCGCTCCGGCCGGTCCCGCAGTTCGTTGTTTTCCTCGGCGACAACGTCTATCCCAGAGGCGTTCCGCCGCTCGGTCACCCGAATCGTGCCGACGCGGAGAAGAGGATTGCCGCACAGGTCCTGGCGATCCGGAAGGGAAGTGCGCAGGGCCTGCTCATACCCGGCAACCACGACTGGGATCGTCAGGGCCGCGACGGCTGGAACGCCATCCGCCGGCAGGATACGCTGGTCCGGAAGTTCGGCGGGACCGATGTGCGGCTGGCCCCCGGCGGCGGATGCCCAGGGCCCGACGTGGTGGACATCGGCGAGCACGTGCGACTGATCGCCATGGACACCGAGTGGTGGCTGCACAACGACGTGAAGCCCATCGGCGCATCGTCGCCCTGCCCCACCCGCACCTACGACGAGGTCACCGACTCGCTGGCCGGCGCGCTGCGCGACAAGGGCGACCGCCACGCGATCGTCCTGACCCACCACCCGCTCCGCTCGGGCGGCATCCACGGCGGCTCCTTCACACTGGGCGACCACATCTTCCCGCTCAGGAACTTCAAGCGCTGGCTCTGGGTGCCGCTGCCGCTCATCGGATCGGTCTATCCGTTCGCCCGCCAGATGGGAATCTCCAACCAGGACGCGTTCGGGAAGAAGTACCGGGAGCTGCGCTGGGCCTTCGAGCGCGTCTTCCGCCGGTACCCGCCCCTGGTGGTTGCGTCGGGGCACGACCACGACCTTCAGGTGATCCGCGGGGGCCGCCCGGAGGTCACCAACGCCGGCTATCAACTGGTGAGCGGGGCCGGCATCCTGGGCCACGCCTCCGTGGTGCGCGACATCGACGGTTCGCTGTTCAAGCGCGAGGCTGCCGGCTTCATGCGGCTCGACATCATACGGGACGGCAGGGTCAGGCTGTCGGTCACGACCGTGGCGCCGGAGGGCGAGCGGCCGGAGGGCGAAAGCGCGGAGGTGTTCTCCCTCTGGCTCACCGGGGAAGGAGGGCTCTGAAAGGCGAATTGCCGAACCGCTTCGAATTTTGCGTGAGCCCCGCTTGCACGCTGTCGGAATCATCCCCCCAAATCCATTAGTGGTACCGACTTAGTGACCACCACCATACGGCCCGTTTTGTGCTCTCGAGGCGGTCAGGGCATCCCACCTCGGAACTCTATCAACGGCCGGCATGCAGCGACTGCTGAACCTCTCCATCGGAGTCGTCGTCCTGGGTGCGTGCGCGCCCGGTCTTCCCCCGGCGCCGTCGATCGCGCCGGTCGCCGTCCCGATCCACGACAGCCTGACGAGCGTCACCGCCGCCGCCCCCTCCGGCGAGCCCGACGCCGAGTTGCTCGACGAGCTGGCCTCCAGCTCCGCCGCGAGCGGCGTCGAGCCGCTCGAGGCGCAGGACGTCACCTGGGACTTCGACGTCAGCACCTACGCCACCCATCCGCGGGTCCAGTACTACCTGAGCTACTTCAAGCGGATGCCGGCGGACCGGATGGCGGTCATGCTGGAGCGCGGTGCGCGCTACGAGCCGATGATCCGGGCGCGGTTCGAGGCGGAAGGCCTGCCGGGTGACCTGTTCTACCTCGCGCTGATCGAGAGCGGCTATTCCACCGAGGCGGTGAGCCGGGCCTACGCCGTCGGCATATGGCAGTTCATGCGGCGGACCGGCCGCGGCTATGGCCTGCGGGTGGATACCTGGGTGGACGAGCGGCGCGATCCCGTGAAGGCCACCGACGCGGCGGCGCGGCACCTCCGCGACCTGCGCGACCGGTTCGGCTCGCTCTACCTCGCGGCCGCGGCCTACAACGCCGGCGCCGGCAAGGTCTCGCGCAGCCTTGGGAAGCTGGAGCCGATCGAAGAGGCTGAGGACGAGTCCGACGAAGACGTGAGTTCCGCCGCGGCCGGCAACGCCGCCTTTTTCCGGCTGGCGGAGTCCAACCTGCTCGCCAACGAGACCCGGGACTACGTCCCCAAGCTCATCGCGGCCGCCATCATCGCCAAGCAGCCGGCCCGCTACGGCATCCCGACCTCGGCGGTCGAGCGGTACGCCTACGACTCGCTGGTCGTCACCGACGCGACCGGTCTCGACGTGGTGGCCCGGTTGGCCGGCGTCGACCTCTCCGAGATCCGCGATCTCAACCCCCAGTATCTCCGGCTCGCGACACCACCGCGCACCAGCTCGGTGATCCGGCTGCCGGCGGGGACCGGCCCGGCGGTCGCCGACGCGTACGCCGAGTTGTCGCCGAGCGAGCGGGTCCGGTATCTGACCCACGTGGTGCGAAGGCGCGAGCGCCTCAGCACCATCGCCGCCAACCACCGGATTCCCCTCGCCGATCTCCGCGCGGCCAATCCCAAGTACGGTCCGAACCCGCGCGCGGGCGCCCGCCTCGTCGTTCCGGCGGTGGCGATCCCCTCGGCGCTGGCGGTGCGCGCGGCGAGCGACCGCCGGCCGCATCACAGCGCCAGCTCCCGGACTCACCGGGTGCGCCGCGGCGAGACGCTGAGCGGCATCGCGCGGCGCTACCGGGTCACGGTCACGGCGCTGCGCCGGGCCAACTCGATCCGCAACGAGCACGCTGTCATGGCCGGCACCCGGCTTCGCATTCCCGGCTGATTCACCACCCTCAACCCCAGAGACCGGAACCGTCCCAGTGTCCGCCGACTCCAGCGCAACGCCGACCGCCGCCATCGCCGTGATGACGCCCGTTCCCGAGCGGGCCGCCGCCGCCATCCTCGGGTCGATGATCGTCATGATCCTGTTGCTGGTCGCGATCCTGGTGCAGACCACCTGGGTCGATCCAGCCAGCGCCTCCGACACGCTCCCGGCCCCGCCGGCGGGTTACGCCCAGCTCTGATTCCGGTGCACACGACCCTCCGCCTGCTGCTGGCGCTGGCCCTCGGGGCAAGCCTCGCGAGCCCACCCGCGTCCGATGACGCCGGGGGGTACGCGGTCGCCGCTGGGGATTCCTCACGGACGGCTCGGGGGGCCGGCGAGCGCCGGGATGGCGAGCGCCTGACCGCGTTGCCGGTCGGCGCGGAGATCGGCGGCTTCCTCTCGCCCCGCGGCCTGCCGCCGCGGCCCGGCCGGTTCACCGTGACCGACACCGGCCTCGTGTTCCACTCGACCGACGGCCGGCTCGCCCAGGCTTACCCGCTCATTGGTCCGGTCCGCATCCGCGACGGCCGCCCGTCTCGGGCCTCGACCCTGTCGCTGGCCTACGCCGACTCGGCGATGGGCAGCCCGGTGTACGTGTTCCGGATCGACGGCGGCGTCTTCGGGACCGACGCGCCGGGGCCGCTGCTCGACCTGGCCGCCGGGCCGCGATGGCTCGACAGCCTCACCTCGCGTGAGTGGCGGCCCGACCGGCCGTTGGTGAGTGGCCGGGATACGGCGGGAATGTGGCGGGTGGCCCGCTCGATCGAGCGGAGCGTCTATGCCGACACACTCTACGCGCTGTTCGGCCGGCCTTCGCGTCCGGTGGGCTTGGTCGGCGTGCGGGGCCGCAAGGCGGGACGGCTCGGTGAGTACATCGTCTCGCGCGACTCGCTGGCGCTCGACCCGGCGCGCATCACCAGCCAGGAGCAACTGCGGCACGCGATGACCCACGAGCTGGCGCATCGCTGGCAGGCGGGGTCGCCGGGCAGCTGCGCACCCTGTGGCAGGGCGTCGCACCGATTCGGGACACCAGGCGTTACGGACACGACAAGGCCACGGAGCACCAGGCGGAGGCGATCGCCTTCGCGGTGCACTTTCTCCAGGCCACCGCCGCCGGGGTCGGGCCCGACGATGCGTCGCTGCTCCGGCACTACGACCTGCTGGTCCCCGGTACCGCGGTGCTGACCCGGTATCTCGCCCTGCAGCCGATCTACGCACGCCATCCCCTCCGCCGCATGCTCACCAACGGGACTCGGGACTAGCTAGGTTAGCGGGGTCTTCAGCTGGAGGACTCCGTTGCATCCCGAGATCGAGTTTCTGATACGACTCGTCGTCGCCGGCTCGCTGGCCGCGTTGCTGGGCTGGGAGCGTGAGGAGGCACGGAAGCCCGCCGGCCTCCGCACCCACATGCTGGTCGGCATCGCGGCGGCGCTGTACACCGCGATCGCGGAACTGGCGGTGGCCGACATCGGACCGCGCGAGGAGGGCTTTCAGGCCGATCCGATCCGCGCGGTTCAGGCGGTCGCCATCGGCATCGGATTCCTGGGCAGCGGCGTGATCTTCGTCAACCGAACCGGGGACCGGGTCCAGGGGCTGACCACCGCCGCGTCGATCTGGGCCACCGCGGCGATCGGCATCGCTGCGGGACTGGCGAACTACGTGCTGGCGGTCGGGGCCACGCTGCTGCTGCTGTTCGTGCTGCGGGTGCTGGCGCGGTTCGACACCCCCGACTAGCCGTCGAGCAGCTCGCGAACCTTGTGCGCCAGGGCCTCGGGCGTGACCGGCTTGGCCAGGAAGGGCCAGTCGCGCTCGATGAGGCCCCGCTCCACCACGTCGTGGCCGGTGTAGCCCGAGGTGAAGAGGATCGGCATACCCGGACGCACCCCGCCCAGCCGCTCGGCCAGGTCGCGGCCGGCCACTCCGGGCATGACGACGTCGGCGATGACGAGATCGATCCGGGCATCGGGATTCCCCGCGATCTCCAGCGCCTCCCCGCCGTTGGGGGCCTCGAGCACTGCATAGCCCTGCTCCCGCAAGACCCGGCTGAGGACGGCACGCACGCTGGGCTCGTCCTCGACCACCAGGATCACCTCGCCATCGAGCGCCACCGGGCCGGAGTCGCGCCGGCCGCGCTCCGTCACCATCGCGCCGACCACGGGCAGATAGATCTTGAACGTGGTTCCCTGTCCCGGCTCGCTATAGACCCACACGTACCCCCCGCTCTGCTTCACGATGCCGTACACCGTCGCTAGTCCGAGGCCGGTGCCCTCCCCGAGCGGCTTGGTGGTATAGAACGGCTCGAACACCCGCCCCATGGTCTCCCGATCCATCCCCACCCCGCCGTCGCTGACACTGAGCAAGGCGTGGGGGCCCGGGGTGATGGTGGCGACCGGCTTCAGCGCCGCGTACGCCGGCGTGAGCGTCACGTTGGAGGTCTCGATGGTGACCGTCCCGCCGTTCGGCATCGCATCGCGGGCGTTCAGTACCAGGTTGAGCAGCACCTGCTCCAGCTGTCCCGGGTCGGCCTTTACCCGACCCACCCCCGCTGCGGTGTGCAGCACGAGACCGCAGCGCTCGCCCAGGGTACGGCGCAGGATCGGCTCGGACCGTTGCAGCAGCGCGTTGAGATCGAGAACCTGCGGCTGGAGCACCTGCCGACGGCTGAACGCGAGGAGCTGCTGGGTGATCCCCGCGGTGCGCTCGGCGGCCCGGCGAATGTGCTCTACGTCTTCCCGCACCGCCTCCGGGATATCCGGCCGGCGAAGCACGAACTGCGCGGAGCCGAGAATCACGGACATCTGGTTGTTGGCCTCGTGCGCGATGCCGCCCGCGAGACGGCCTACGGTCTCCATCCGCTCGGCCCGCCGGAGCCGGTCTTCGGCGAGCTTGCTGTCCTCCACGTCGGTGACCGCGCCGATCCACTCGCGCACCGATCCGTCGGTGTCGAACACCGGGACCGCCCGGCCTGCGACACGGCGGTAGCCGTTCTTTTCCACCGACCAGAGGCGAGCCTGGTCCTGGTGCACCGGGCGTGGCTCGCGGATTCGCCGCTGCCAGGCGCGCCGCACCGGATCGCGGTCGTCGGGATGCAGCGCGTTGAGCCAGCCCATGCCGCGGTGTTCGAACCAGGGCTGCCCGGTATAGCGCTCCCAGGAATCCTGCGGCGCGACGAACTCCCCCTGAGCGTCGGCGGTCCAGACCAGCGAGCTGCTCGCCGTCACCAGTGCCCGATAGCGCTGTTCGCTGGCCGCCAGGGCCGACTCGACCTGCTTGCGTGCGGTGATGTCGCGCTGCGAGCCCCAGGCCCGGATCAGGCGTCCGTCGCGTACGATGCCGACCAGGTTGTTGAGGAAGTAACGGCGCTCGCCGTCCCGGCCCAGCTCGTGCGACTCGGCGTCGGTGAGGTGGTAGCCCCCGTGAATGAAGGCGCGCAGGTACTCGATGTTGGCGGGGTCGGACCGCGGGAGCAGCTCGGCGAGCGACACGCCGACGATCTGGTCGGCGCTCTCCACTCCGTACATCCGGGCCATCGCGTCGTTGCACTCGGCGAGATAGGACACGGCGTACATCTGCTCGATCTGTTCGTCGGCCGGGAGACGGATGTCGATCGGCGTCCCGATCTCGCAGCGCCAGACGCCCTCGGAGGTCTGTTCGATGAAGGCGCGATAGCGTTCTTCGCTGGTCTCGGTGGCAGCGGCAGCGGGAGTGACTCGGCGTGGAGCCGGCTGCGATGAGGACATGACGGCGGAATCTCGCCTTCTGGGGGCGCCGAACCGGGATGGGAGATGGTGTTGCAGCGAGAGCCACTGGTCGGATTTGAACCGACGACCGCTCGATTACGAATCGAGAGCTCTACCCCTGAGCTACAGTGGCTGGTCAGCAATGAGGGGGCGCGTGTGCACGCGCCCCCGCTCTGGATGCCCTGGCGCGGATTCGAACCGCGACGCCTTTCGGCACTACCCCCTCAAGATAGCGTGTCTACCAGTTTCACCACCAGGGCGTGCGGGGGGCAAGATAGCGGCCGCCATGGGGGGAATCAACCCCCGCAACGGCCGCGCAACTGGTTGTCACAGGACGACTAAGCGCCTCACGGCGAGAAGGGACTGCCGGAGATGGGTGAGCCGTTCAAGGTGATCGTCACCGCCGGGAATCCGAAGGAAGAAACCGTCGCGGTGTAAGTCCCGTTCCCCAGATCGGTCGCGGTCACCGGTGCCGAGCCCTCCAGCGTCACCACCACGGCATCGCCGCCCCGGCCCACAGGGTTTCCCTGCGCGTCTTTGGCCGTCACCGTCGCGTCCACGCTGAAGAAGTTCCAGTTCACTACCGCCGTGCTCGCCCCCGGGCTCACCGGCCCGGGCACCACTGCGCTGGTGAACGGGCTTCCCGCCACCGGCGCCCCGCCGACCCGGACGTCCACCAGGTCGTTGCCGGCCACGACGGGATTGTAGCTCGCCACGTAGCGCCCGTTGCCCTCGTCGGACGCCTGGAGCGAGCCGACGTTGTTGGCGCCCGATATCGACACCGCGATGGAGGACGCTCGGCCCGCTGCCGGGTTCCCGAAGGCATCCTCCAGCAGGATCTCGATATTCGTCGTCTGCCCCGCCGTGCCGCCCGGCACCGTGGCCGAGCTGTTTGCGGCGGTCGGCGAGCCGGGCCCGACCGTGACCGTCGCCGTTGCGGCGATCGCCACCCCGCCCGCGGTCGCGGAGACGGTGCGACTCCCGACCGCGGTCGAGCTGAGCCGGCCGGTAGCCACGCCACTGGCGTTGGTCGGGCCGGTCGGCTGCACCAGCGTGTTTCCGGTGCCGGTCACGGCGAGCGCCACCTCGACGCCGGGAAGCGGATTGCCGAAGGGGTCGCGCACGGTAACCGTGATGGCCGAGCTGCTCGAGCCGCTGGAGGCGCTGATGGTGGCCGGGGCCGCCGCCACACTGCTCTCGTCGGCACTCACGCCGCCGGCCTCGCCGGTCGCGCTGAATACCACCGGCCCGCCGGACAGGTCCTGCCCCACCACCTCCGCCTGCAGGGTGTTCTCGCCCGCGGCGGGGCCGAGCTTCCATTCACCGACCGCGGCGATCCCGTCCGCGCCGGTCACCGACGGGCTGCCGGCCACGCTCCCGCCCCCGCCGGTGACGGAGAAGGTCACGGGAATCCCGCTCAGCGGGTTGTCGTCGGCGTCACGCACCAGCACCGCCGGAGGGACCGCCACCGCCTCGCCGACGGTGGCGGTCTGGTCGTCACCGGCGGCCAGCTCGATCGACGCGGGCGCCCCGACCCCGAGGGCGATCGGTCCCGTCGTGGCTGGGGCGAAGTCCTCGGCCGAGAAGATGAGCCTGCGGGCACCCGGCGATCCACTGCCGATGCTGATGGCGAGGTCGGTGAACGCCACTTCGCCGCTCGCGTTGCTGGTCACTGTCGTCGCTCCCTCGAGCGATCCACCTTCACCGCCCGAGAGGATCGCCACGGTCACCTCTACCTCGCGCGCGATCGGCGTGCCGTCCAGGTCCTCCAGGCGGAGCGTCGGCTGGGGCGAAAGCGGGACACCGGAGACGGCGATGGCGGGAATCTCGGAGGTGATGACCAGGCGCGCGACGAGGCCGGTGCTGGTGAACGTCACCTTCTCGGCGAGGCCCTCGATCGTCGCGGTGGTGACATAGGTGCTGGGCTGCGTTCCGAGGATGCGCTGTGTGCCGGCCCGTCCGTCGGCCGTGGTGGCGGTCTCCACCGGATCGACGCTGCCACCGACCTGAGCCGACCAGGTCACCGTCACCCCTTCGACCGGGTTGCCGAACCCGTCGCTCACCTCGACCACGAGCGAGTCGCCCAGTGCCTCGCCGACCGTTCCGTTCTGAAGGTCGCCCCGGATGATCTCTACCGTCGCCGGTTCGCCCTCGTTCGGCAGCGTCAGGTCCCCGCCGCAGGCTGAGCCCAGCGCAGCAAGCGTCAGAGAAAGCGGAAGGGCGACGGGGCGACGGCTCATCAATCCTCGACGTCGAAGGTTTCGCTCAGGATGGATCCGATCTCCGGCATTGCCGGCACGGATGCGCGCAGCCGATACTCCTTGCGCTCACGATCCACCTCGAGGTCCGGGAAGACGGCGATGCCGTTCTCACCGGTGGCCACAAGCGTGGTGCCGCCGAGGTCGCCGTGATCGTGGCCGTGCTCATCGATGAGCGCCATCTCGATCTCGATGCCCGCGACCGTTCTGGGGTTGCCGTCCGCATCCACAACGGCCACCTCGACTGCCGGGGAGATCGCCTCGTCTTCCTCGCTGCCCGACGGCTGGACCCGGAACACCAGGCGATCCGGCAGCGTCTGCGGCACCGTCACGGCCACCTCCGCGGCCTGGACCAGGGCCACACTCCCGTTCACCACCGCGGCGACGACCTTGGTTCCCGGCACGTCCGACCGCAGACTGCCCTCGGCCACGCCATCGGCGCCGGTCGGGCCCGCCGGCTGGACCAGCACGTTGCCATCACCCGTCGCCGAAAGGGCGACTACGGCGCCGGCAAGGGCGACGCCGTCCTCGTCGCGCACGATGACCGTGATGATGGATTCTCCGCCGCCGACCTCGATGCTGGCCGGAGAGGCGGCGATGGTGGAGCGCTCCGCGCTCGGTTCGGGCCCGGGCTCCGGCTCGTCGGCGGTGGCCGTCGCCGTGAAGCTTACAACATCGAGCCCCTGGCCGACCACCTCCGCCTCGACAGTCTGCCGTCCCTTCCGGTCGCCGAGAACCCAGTGGGACACCGCTTCGCCGTCCGCGTCGGTCAGCGCGGTGTCCGGGGTGGTCTGTCCACCGTCGTCGTGATCGGCCGGCTGGAAGGCGACCCGCACGCCGGGCACCGGCCTGCCCTCCGAATCGTCCACCCGCACGACGAGGGGATCCGGCAGCTCGGCTCCCGGGAGGCCCGATTGGCCACTCCCGGCGAGGGCTGTGATGGAAGCAGGTCGCTGTTCCTCGGGAAGCGTGAGGTCTCCCCCGCCGCATGCGGCGCCGGAGAGCCCGAACAATGACGCAGCGAGCGCAGGGACGAAGCGCATGGACACCTCGGCTCGAGGTGGGACCCACGATGGATTCTGGAGGATCTACCTTAGCTGCCCGACGCGTCGGGCGATAGGGCGCAGATCACATCAGGGGGTGATGCAAGATTTGTCACTGCATGAAGTTGCGCGAGTGGACGACTACGGGCCGGGTGGGGATACCACGATGGTGACGGTGGCAGACGCGCTCCTGCCGTTCGCGGTGACCTGATAGGTGAAGAGGTCCTGGCCGAAGTAGAGCGGGTCGGGCGTGTAGTCGAACGAGCCGTTCGAGTTCAGCGTGAGCGACCCATGCGACGGCCCGCTCTGCACCGCCGCACTCAACGGGTCCCCGTCCACGTCCGAATCGTTGCCCAGCACGCCGGGCGCGGGCTCGCTGAGGGTGGCCCCCGCCGTGGCCGCGTACGCGTCGTCCACGGCCGTCGGCGGCGAGTCCGGCGTGTCCACCCTGTGCCCCTCGGTGTCCGAGCTGGCGGCGAACAGGGTGCCGTCGAACCGCGCGGTCAGGGTGCGGTTGCCTTCGACGGTCAGGACGATGGTGCACTGACCCGCCGACGCGGGAGCACTACAGCTCTCGGATCCACCGGACGCGGCCACCTCGACCGTGCCGGAGGGCGCGCCCCCGGGTGAGGTGACATCGAACTGCACGATCACACCCTGCCCCGGGGCGGAGGGATCGGGTGAGTCGGACGTGATCCTCGTCGTGGTGGCCGCCCGGGCGACGGCAATGGCGTCCGATGTGACCGAGGTGAACCCGCTGGCCGCGAAGATCAGGGAGTGGGAGCCGGTGGCACCGCCGATCTCCAGATTGGTGAAGGTCGCGCGGCCATTGGAAGCTGTCGTCTGCGTCCTGGTGCCGACCAGCTCACCGCTGCCGGACGCGATCGCCGCGGTGACCGTGACCCCGCCGGCCTGCACCGGATTGCCGGCGGCGTCGCGGACCTGTACCACGGGCTGGCGCGCGAACGGCACGCCCACCTGCGCGTTGGCCGACGGCTGCGTCACCAATCCCAGTACCGACGGCGCGCCCGCGGTGGACGTCGCCTCGAACCGCACCGAGCCGGCACCGGGTGCAGACGCCTCGACTCGCTGACGACCGGTGCTCGCGCCCAGGGTCCACGCGGTGGTCGCCAGCCCGTCGGTGCCGGTCGCGCCGGATGTCGGAGACACCGACCCACCGCCCGATTCCACGCTCCAGGTGACCGGCACGCCGCTCACCGGGTTGTCGTCGCCGTCGACCACCCGCACCACGAGCCCCGCGGGGAGGCGGGATCCGGCCGGGGCGGTTTGGTCATCGCCCGAGACGATCGCGATGTCGCTTGCCCTTCCCGCGGCGGCCGTCGCGGTGAACTCCGCTTGGCCTACGCCGGAGACGATCGCCTGAGCGGCGTTCGCGCCCGCCGACGGACCAAGGGTCCAACTGGTGGACGCGTTGCCGTTGCCGTCGGTCGTGCCGGTCGGAGGATCGAGGGTGCCGCCGCCCGCGGTGACCACCCATGTAACCGCCGCCCCCACGACGGGATTGCCGGCCTCGTCCACGACCGCCACGACCAGAGGCTCGGACAGCGTCTGGCGAGGCGGACCGGTCTGGTCGTCACCCGAGACAATCTGCACTCCGGACGCACTGCCGGCGGTCACCGTGTGGGTGAAGACCACCGGTGAGCCCGCGAGCCCTTCGGAGGTGGCGAGCGTGGTCTGGATCCCGGCCGTAGGGCCGAGCGTGCGCGTGACGGAGGTGAGACCGCCCGCGTCCGTGGTGGTGGTCGCGTCGCTCACGCTCCCGCCGCCTTCCGCCGTCCAGGTAATCGCCACGCCCTCGATCGGGTTGCCGAACTCGTCGGTCACCGCAACCACCAGCGGGTCGGCCAGCGCCGCGCCGGCTGGTGCGACCTGCTCGTCGCCCGACACGAGCACCAGGCCGTTGGCGGAAGCGGCCAGGGCGATGACCGTGAAGTCCGCCTCCACGTCCACCGGGCTCTCGGGGGCGATCACCCGCACCAGGCCCGTGGCCGCCCCGACCTGGGAACCGAGGGTGATCTCCGCGCTGGCGCGACCGTCTCCTTCGGTTGTGATCGTATCCGGCGTGGCCACGGCGCCCTCGATCTCGACCACCACAGTCGCCCCGGCCACCGGCCGGTCGGCGCCGTCGATGACCTCCACGATCAGGGGCTCGGCCAGGACCTCGCCCACCCGGCCGCTCAGGCTGTCGCCCTGCACGATGGAGACGACGGCGGGCTCCCCTTCACTGGGGAGCACGAGGTCGCCCCCGCCGCAGGAGAGGACGGCGGGGGCGGCCGCAGTCAGGGCGAATAGTCTGAGGTTGCGCATCAGGGCGCATGATAGCGCCGCCCGGGAGCGGGGACTAGGACTTGGGTCACACGGTGAGGTAAGTCACTCACACGGCGGGGTTTGTGGCGGCTACGGATCGATCGTGATCTCGAAGGTCTGGGGGTCGCTCGCGGCGTCGCCACTGTCGCGTGCGACCACGGTGACGGTGACGACGATGGTGACTGGAGTGAGCTGTGGCGTGTAGGTGAGCGTTCCGGTGGGCGAAACCTGCGGTGGTGTGCTGAATGCCGGGTCGTTGTCTGTGGTGATCTCGAAACTCACGGTCTGGGCGCTCTCGTTTGGGGGGCCCGGGCCTATGTCGGTGGCCCACTCAGGTGCCGTCACTCCGATGACACTCGAGATGGTCGACGAGGTCGTCTGGTCGTCCCCGGCTTCGAAGATTGGCGGGTCGTTCACTTCATTCACGGTGATCGTGACCGTCGCGGTGTTGGAGGTGGCCCCGCCGTCGTTCGCCTGATAGGTGAACGTCACCTGCCCGCTGAAGTCGGCCTCGGGCGTGAAGCTGAACGAGCCGTCCGCGTTGAGCTGAAACGCCAGTGCGTTGCTCGGACCCGCCACCAGCACGGCCGTGAGGTCGTCATCGTCCGGATCGCCATCGTTGCTCAATACGCCCGAGGCCTCGTCGACGCTCAGCGGCTGGTCCTCGTCCACGGCGTAACCGTCATTGGCCGCGGTGGGCGGGCTGTTGTCGACCGTTCCGGTTGCGTTGAAGGTCTCGTTCCCCGCAGCCGGTGCGGAGGGGATCGATGCTACGACCGTATTGGCGCCGGCCGCCGGGCCGAGTGTCCAACTCGTGAGCGCGGCGATGCCTGACGAGTTCGTTGGCACGCTAGACGGGTCGACGTCACCACCACCGCCGGTCACCTGAAACGACACGCTCACACCCGACACCGGATTGCCGCTCTGATCGGTGACGAGCACCGAAGGCGGAGTCGCAACGGGTTCGTTCACACCGGCTGACTGATTGTCTCCATCCTCGATGGCCATGGACGTCGCCGGCCCCGCGACGACATTGATCGTGGCGGTCTCGATACTGGTCGTCCCCGCCGCCGAGAAGAGCAGCGTCCGCGGCCCCACTGACCCGGTGATCCGAAGGTTGTCGAACGTCGCCGTCGAGCCGCCGTTGGTGTTCTCGGTAGTCGTCCCCGAGAGCGTTCCCTGCCCACTCTCGATGTCCACCAGGATGTTGCGGTTCCCGTTCACGGGGTTGCCGCCCGCGTCCTCCACGCCGATGACCGGCGCGGGCGAGATCACCGCACCGTTCACCACGGTGACCGGAGGCGCCTGGTCGATCACGAGCCGGTTGGCCAAGCCGGCCCCGAGTGTAATAGTCGTCGAGATGACCGGGGTCAGAGCGCCACTGCTGAAGGTCAGAGCATAATCACCGGCTGGGCCGGTGATCCTGAGATTGGTGTATGTGGTGCGGCCGCTCGCGTTGGTGTTGTCGTTCGCCGCCGTCAGCGTCGCGCTGCCCGGGCCGTCCGGCTCCTCGGGGCTCGAAGTGATGCTGGCCGACACGGTCCGGCCGGCCTGAAGGATCGGATTCCCCTGCAGGTCCTGCACCTCGATCTCCGGCTGGGGCGACAGTTGTTGTCCGCTTGTCGCGGTCGCTCCCGGCTGCGTGATGATCGCCAGCTTGGCCGCGGAGCCCACAGTCGCCGTCGAGGTGAACGTGATCGGCGATCCGGTCAGTCCGTCGACGGCCGCGGTGGTGGTGTACGCTCCCGGAAGCAGCCCGAGAGTCCTGGTGACCTGCGCGAGGCCCGACGCGTTGGTGGCCGTCGCCGGGGCTGAGACCGAACCACCCACCTCCGCGGTCCAGGTCACCCCGACATTGGAAACGGGAATCCCATTGGCGTCCGTCACCCGCACGACCAGCGGATTGGGAAGCGTACCGCCCACCGGCCCGCTCTGATTGTTGCCGCTCACCAGCTCGATCGTGGTCGGCGCGTCGGCCGTGGCGGTCGCGGAGAACGTCACCGGCGGCAGCCCCGAGAACACCGCGCTGACGGTGTACTCGCCGACGGCGTCGGGCAGGGTCCACCGGGTGGTGGCCAGTCCGTTGACGGTGGTCGTGGTGCTCGGGGGCGCGACCGACCCGGAGCCGGAGGTCGCGACCCAGGTGATCGGCCGGCCGCCGATGCCGTTGCCGTTGTCGTCCTCCAGCCGGACCACCAGATCTTCCGCCACCTCGAACCCGCCGGGGGCGGTCTGGTCGTCGCCCGAGACCAGCACCAGGACGGTCGGATTCGCCGGCACCGCCGTGTGGGTGAAGGTGACCGGCGAGCCGGCGAACCCTTCCACCGCGGCCTGCGCCGACTGTGCGCCGGCCGTCGCGCCGAGTACACGCTCGGCGGCCGCGAGCCCGTCGGTGCCGGTGATGACCGTCGAGGGCGAAATGGTGCCGCCTCCAGCCACGGTCCAGGCCACTTCCACGCCCGCCACCGGATTGCCGAGCGCGTCGGTGGTACGCACCACCAGCGAGTCGGCCAGCGCCGAGTTGACCGGGCCGGTCTGCTCGTCGCCGTCCACTTCGACGAGGTTGCTCCCGGCGCCGGCCGCGGCCTCGGCGCTGAAGCTGATCTCCAGCGTGCCGGATCCGCCGCGAGGGGTCTGAACTCGGAGGAGCTGGGTACCAGGAGTGGACCCGAGCGTCCAGGCCGCGGCGGCCACGCCGTCGGCGTCGGTCTCGACGGTGGGAGGCGCGACCGATCCGCCACCGGTGCCGATCGAGAACGTCACCTCCTGACCGGCCACCGGACGGTCTCGAGAATCCAGAACTTGCACCACGACCGGTTCTGGAAGGGCGGTTCCCACCTGGCCCGACTGCTCGTTGCCGTCCACGATCTCGATACTGGCGGCCTCGCCCTCACCGGGCAGGACGACGTCGCCGCCGCACCCGGCGGTAACCGCAGTGAGGAGGAGCCCGAAATTGACAGCAACGCGCCGGCGAGGGTTGATCACGTCTGCTCTTGAGTTAGGGGGTGCCCGAAGAGCCCCCGTACGGGAAGGGAGGAAGAAAGCATGTTACATGCCGGAAGGCGAGCCCGGGGCACCGACCTAATGTCATGTGGGGCTACGACTTCATCGCGACGATCCACCCCATGTTGCGGAGACGCTACGGCGCTGCTTCCTAGAACAGCACCGTGGCCGTAAACATCACCGGTGATCCGTGGGCACCGTCGACCCGCGCGGATAACTTCTGCACCCCGATCCCGATGCCCAGAGTCCACGTCACCGTCGCCTTGCCGGAAGCGTCGGCCGTCGTGGTGAGACTGCTGACGGTGCCTCCGCCGGACGTCACGTCCCACGTCACGTCCGCGCCGAGGACCGGGTTACCGAAGTGGTCGAGCACCATGACGGTGGGGGCCTCGGGCACCGGCCGTCCGATGCGTCCCGGCTGACTCACGGGACTCACGGCGCGCACCGTGTCGGGATCCGCCGCGACCGCCGAAGCCTCGAACACCGCGGTCGGCGGCGGTGCAGGCTCGGTGACTACCAGTTTCGCCTCCACCTCGTGGGACCCCGGCACGGAGCCGAGCACCCAATGCGTCAACGCGCGGCCATCCGCCCCGGTGACGGCGGTGTCGGGCTCCAGCCGACCGGCGGCCGGATCGCCCGAGACCACGAACGCGATCTGGTGGCCCCGAATGGGCGTCTCGCCCGACTCGACCTCGACGATCAGCGGCTCGGGTAGCTCCTGCCCGACCGTGCCGGTCTGTCCGTTGCCGTCGACGATGGTGAGCGAGAGTCCGTCGCCCGTCGCGCTGGGAAGCGAGAGATCGCCTCCGCAGCCCAGCATCCCGGCGAGCGAGATGGTGGCGAGAGAAGAGGTCCTGATGCACCGCATAGTCAGCGCCCGCTCTGGAAGAGCACTCCCAGTCCGAAGTTGATCAGCCGCTCGCGGTATCGCTCGTTGCCCCGGCCGGTGTAGCGGTGCTCCACCACATCGATGACCGGGTTGAGATACCACCGGCGGCCCATACGGATCTCCCAGCCCGCTCCGAGGAGTCCGGCGAAGCCGGTGTCGCCGACGCTGCCGCCATCGTCGAAATCCACCGCGTTCCGGCCGATGCCGAGTCCGCCCTTGAAGTAAAGCCCCGAAGTGGTGACAGGGTACAGCTGGCCCACGAAGAGCACGCTGGTGAGCGATTCGACGGTCCGATTCTGTTCGTTGATCCACGCCAGCACTTCGCCGCCCAGCCGGAGGTTCTGGTTGACGGTGCCGCCCAGGCGGAGCGACAGCGTAGGCCGGTCCAGCTCCTCGCTGTAGCCCTGGCCGTCCCGGAGGTCGAACGACTCGCGGCCGAGGCCGACGCCGACCCCGCCCCAGAAGCCGGCGCGGCCACCCTCCCGGACCACCGAGAGTCCCCGGGGCGCGTCCTGCGCCGCGACACCGCCGAAAGAGAGGCAGAGGATGGCGACTCCGGCGGGAATGCCGCGCCACAGGGTGCGCATGGTTGCAGCCTCGTCGTCGTTATGTTGGTCCTGGACCAGCGGGATACCGCCGCTGGTCACGGCAAACCTCGGACCGCTCGAATCGTCGCCGGAACCGCTTGGGCCCGGCGAAGTTAGAAAAGCCACCGTGGCCGATTGCCACGCCGCTCGTCCTCGACCACAGACAGCCCATGTCATCCACGTCTCGCCGCGTCGCCATCGTCGGGCTCATGCTGGTGGCGGCGATGTTCCTTCGGCTGGGCTTCTGGCAGCTGGCGCGACGCGCCGAGCGCCGGGAGGCGAACGCGGCTGCGCTGGCCGCCCGCGAGAAGCCCGCGCTCCAGCTGGGCGGCGGTGCCGATTGGCCGGGGCAGGAGCTCGACGAGCGGTGGGTCGAGGCGACGGGGGTCTACGACCGGTCGGAGGAGATCGTGCTTCGGGGCCAGTCATATCAGGGAGCGCCCGGGGTGGTCCTGGTGACGCCGCTGCGGCTGGCGAGGAGCGATTCGGCCGTGCTGGTCTTGCGGGGGTTCGTTCCGTCGCCGGATGCCGTGCGGGTCAACGTAGACTCGCTGGTCGAGCCGGGGACGGTCCGGGTGCACGGGCTGGCGGCGGCGATCCCCAGCGGCGGAGGGCAGCCGGTCGAGCACCCAGGCGGGACCACCTGGACGCGATTGGACCTCGCTGCGCTGCGGCAACGGCTACCTTATCCGTTGCTGCCGATCGTGATCCGGCAGGCCCCGGACTCGACGGTTCCCCGCCTGCCTCGGCGGCTGGAGCCGCCCGAGGTGAGCGAGGGACCGCATCTCAACTATGCGATCCAGTGGTTCCTGTTCGCGGGGATGTCGGTGGCGTTCGCGGTGTTGGTGGTGGGGCGGCCGCGGAGGGATTCGGCGCATCCACCGACATGACGTTCTTACGTCTGCGGCGCGGCAACCTCCGTCGAATCGAGCTGATCGATCGTGCGGGTCGACGGCTGTCGCTCGCGGCGCAGGCGCGCGGCCGTGGACTCCGCGCCCCGCAACACGCGGAGCAGGTTCTTCCCGGCCAACTTCCGCAGGTCGTCGTCACTCCACCCCCGACGGATCAGCTCGGCGAACAGATCGGGAAAGGTGGACACGTCCCCCAGTCCTACCGGCGTCTCCGTGATGCCGTCGAAGTCGCTGCCGATGGCGACGTGATCGACCCCCGCCACCTTGCGCACGTGCTCGATGTGATCGGCCACCTGCGACAGCGTGGCCGGGGGCCGGGGATGCGCCTGCCGCCACTCATTCACCAGCCGCTCCCGCTCCACGCTGTCGCCTACCGCTTCCAGCCGCTTCCCCTCCGCCTCCGCAGCCGCTTCCCAGTCCGCCACCTCCTGCGACACGAAGGCGGGGACGAAGGTCACCATCACCGCACCGCCGTTCTTCGGCAACCGGCGGAGGATGGAGTCGGGAACGTTCCTGGTGTGGTTGGTCAGGGCGCGGGCGGAAGAATGAGAAAAGATCACCGGTGCGGCCGCGACGTCGAGCGCATCGCTCATGGTGCCGGGCGAGACGTGGGAGAGATCCACCAGCATGCCGAGTCGGTTCATCTCCCGCACTACCTCGCGGCCGAACTCGGTGAGGCCGCCGTGGCGCGCGGAATCCGCGGCGGCGTCGGCCCAGTCGAGGGTGACGTTATGGGTAAGCGTCAGGTAGCGCGCGCCCAGCTCGTAACACACGCGCAGCGCACCGAGCGAGTTCTCGATCACGTGCCCGCCTTCCATCCCCAGCAGCGACGCAACCCGGCCCCGCTTGAATTCGCGCTCGATATCCGCCGCGGTGAGCGCAGGGGCGAGGCGGTCGGGGTACCGCGCGATCATCCGCCGCGCGATGTCGAACTGCTCCAGCTGGATCCTGGCGTACCCGCTGTCCTTCACCTCGCCCGGTACGTAGATCGACCAGAATTGCGCCCCCACCTGGCCCGCCTTCAGCCGTTCCAGGTCGGTATGGCCGGGAGTCCGGCGGCGGAGGTCGTAAGCCGCCACGTCCATGGGCGCGGTCTCGGACATTCGGATCTCCCAGGGAAGGTCGTTGTGTCCGTCGATCAGCGGCACGGACCGGAGGATCTTCCGGGCCCGCTCCAGCGCGGGGTCGCTCTGCGCGGCTGCGGAGGCTCCCGATGTCACGAGGAGAGCGAGGAGCAGGAGACCGGAGCGGTGGACCGGGGGCATGGGCAAGCTCGTGAGATTGGGAGAGGGACCGGCAAGATCAGGCAGACCGATGGATGCTCACCAGCTCGGGCCGGATGATGAACTCGGGGCAGATGGTGCGGTCGTACTCGTAGGGCCCGCCGGTCTCCGCGTCGGTCCAGGGAAAGCCGCGGCACACCGCCGGATAGTACCGTTCGGCATGGATACGGCAGACGTTGTCACGGAGAAAGACGCAGCGCCCCCCGCGCACCCTGGTGCGCCATTCGCCCCACCGGGTGCGGTACACCATCGCGGAGCCGTGTGCCGCTGTGATGGCCGCCGCCTCGTCGTCACTGAGGGTGACGCCGTACGCGCAGCACGCGGATTGGTGAGGACAGGGATAGCACGGCAGCGCCGGGAATTCGCGCATGCGGCAACATAGCCGATGCCGCCGCCGACCGGCAGGCCCGCTCACCGCGTGGCGAGGAGCAGGGTCACGATTTCGTGCGGGCCCGCGGTGAATCGAACCGAACCGCCCCCAGTCTCGAGCGGCTCGGGCTCGCGTTCGTCGGCGCGGACCCTCGCCGCGGCCGCCAGAGGCGCACCGGGTTTCAGCTTGCCGACGACCTCGCCGCCGGTGGCGTTGTAGCAGCGGAGCACGATGCCGCCTCCGTCGGCGGCGGGCTTGAAAGAGGAGAAGATCAGGCCCTGACCCTCGAGTCGCACGTCGATTTCCGGAATGCTCAGCTCGGTGGACTGCCGCAGCCAGACCGCGTGCGGTGGCAGGAAGGCGTCCTCCCACAACTCCGCCACCGGCGTCACGCGGCGCACATCGTCGCCGGTCACCGGTGCGAGCGCCAGCTGGAGCCGCTCCCATCCCAGGCTTTGCGCGCCGGGCGTGGGCGTCGGCCACCCGGCGTGGCCGGGCCTGGCCTGGAGGTCGTCCCGCGAGAGCTGCCCGACACAGCGAAGCAGCGTGACGGTGAGATCGCCGGCGGCATCGTGCTCGTATTCGAAGAAGCCGGGGGCGAGGACGGCAAGCCCGCCGCCTGGCCCGGCCGTCGCCACGAACCGCTGGGCGGGCGCGGTGGCGACCGGCGTCTCCCGCGGGTAGCGCCGTCCGGTCACCGACACCGGTGCCCGGCGCACCGGGCCGAAGGGGCCACCCGCGACGGCCTCCGACCCCAGTGCCGTCGGCATGCGAATTCGCAGGCGATGGTCACGGGCTTCGTTGTCGAGCAGCACGGTGCAGCGCAGCATCGGGCTGCCGCCGTACAGCGCCAGGATCAGCCGAGCGCCCACCATACCCGAGCGCAGCGACGCCGTGGCTTCGAGCGCTCCCAGCAGGGGGCCCTCCGCCAGCGTCCGCACGTCACTCCATCGCGCCACTTCCGGACCCACCCGCGCAGCCGGCGCGAAGCTGTAGGTGTCGCCGGCGTCCCCTTCCGATTCCAGAGAAAGAAGGCGCTCGTACCGCGCCCCGGTGCGCCGGTCGGTCAGGCGAACCAGGCCGTCGGCAGTGAAAGCAACTTCGAGGATCCCATTGTCCATGAGGCGTGACGCGGTCCTAACCGGTTTCACGGGGGCCGCCGACGATTTTCCCGACATCAGCCCGAACCCGCCCAGCTCCGGCGTCGCCAGAGCGACGCGCACCGCCTCGACCTCATCCTGGTCGGGATAGTGGCGCGCCGAGTCCAGCCGCTCCTCGGTCTGGCGACGGCTCAGAATCTGGTAGTGAAATCCCTCGAGGGCCGCGGCGATATCCGCGTCGGAGGGCGAGTCGGCACGCCGGGCCACTCGCGTGCCCGGCGGCCCGACGAGCACGTCGCGCCGAAACCACGTCAGGTCGGCGACGACCACGGCCCGCCGGCGGCGGGGTGCCGGATTGTAGAAGATGAGCCGTGGCGACGTGTCGGCCGGCCGCTCGCGGGCGGCGTCCGGATCGTAGCCGATCAGCCCATGAAACGCCCCACGTGCCAGCTCGCGAGACATGGCGAGCGCGTCGCCGACGCGGGCCGTGACCCGTTCCGCCACCACGTCGGACGTGCACCCGGCGAGCGAGTCGTGAAACTGCGAGCGGAGCAGCCTGCGCCAGGCACGGTCCAGCAGCGGCCGCGCGTCGAGGCCGCGTCGCCACAGCGCGAGCGCCGCGAGCGGCTCCGTCACGCGCTCCAGACTCAGCTCGGCCTCGCCGTGCAGTCGCTTGAGCGGCGCCCGGGTGGCGTGCACTCCCTGGAGGGTCCAGGTGTAGCCGTACGACCAGCGTAACTCCCCCTCCAGAATGGGGAGCGCCTGTGCCGACGCCTCGGCGGCGGCGAGATACTCGTCGAGCCGAGAGACCTTGACCTCCGCACGAGGCTCGAGCTCGGCGAGCAGCTCCCGTACCCGTCCGACCGCTGGATGCGCCGCATGGTGGTCCGCGCCCATGAAGACCGCGACGTGGGAGGTGCGGGCTCTCGGCTCGAGCTGGGCCTTCAGCGCCTTCCAGGCTGGTCCGAGCCTGACAGGGTCGGCCGGAAGCGATGCCCCGGCCTCGTAGCCGTCCGACGAGAGATGATGGAGGAAAACTTCGCGTCCGTCGGGCGCGCGCCAGCGAAAGAGGTCGCCATCCTGCCCCGGCTCCCCGCCAAGACCGCGCCAGAGCACGCCGTAGCGGATGCCGAATTCCGCCGCCAGCGCCGGCCAGGCCGCGGGATGACCGAACGCGTCGGGCGAGTAGAGTACGTCCAGCCGGCCTCCGAACCCCTCGGCGTCGGCGCGCCCGGCGAGCAGGTTCCGGATCAGCGATTCACCCGTGGGAATCAACTCGTCCGCGAGAACGTACCATGGGCCGACCTGTAGCCGGCCCGAGGCCACCAGTGCGCGCACCCTCGGAGCCATCTCCGGCCGCACCGTCAGGTAGTCCTCGAGCAGGACGGTCTGGCCGTCGAGCACGAAAGAGCGGAACGTCGCATCGGTCTCCAGCCGTGCGATGAGATCGTCGAGAGCGGGGATGAGGCGGGAGACGAACGTCGCGCGGGTGAGATACCACTCCCGATCCCAGTGGGTGTGCGGAATGAGGTGGTAGGTGCGTACCGGCATGGGAACAAACTAGTGTCACCAGTGACGCGGGGCAGCAGGGCAGCTAGCTCCGACCCAGGATGAGGGCAGGTGTGCTGAAGCCGCCCCGCTGCCCCGCCGCCCCGCTGCCCCGCCTATTCGTAATTTTCGAAGGGATCCGTTTCCTGACGTTTCCCCGTGCCGGTGTTCTGGAACACGTGGATCAGGCGCACGGTGGACTCGAGCGACTCGACGCGGGTCTCGAGCAAGGTGAGGTTGGGATCGGTCCCGAGGCCGAGCTGATTGAGCCGCTCGGCCTCGGCTTTACAGATGTCTCCCGGCGTGGGACGGCTGGCGGGATAGGCATCCTCGTGAAAGCGGATCAACGCCTGCCAATGCTCGTCACCAGCGCGCTCGACCGCGGCGCGAACCTGATCCCGGCTCAGTGCCACGTCAGAGCGCGGGGTGCTGCCCCGACTCCCTGAGCGGAGGAATGACGTTGGCATGTCCCCGTCTGCTGTAGCACACGCCGGCGAGAATCGCGAAGCCCGCCACCAGTGGGAGGAATCGCACGTTGGCGAAGTAATAGCCCATCATGCCGAGGGCCCCGACCAGCATCAGGCACATCCTTCCTGCCCAGCGCTGCAAGTCCTCGTTCGGAAACATGGTGCGACTCCTGGCATAGGGTACGATCCCACAATGGCGACCGGTGCAGCCAGGGGGCTGTAGTGCAGGTCACGAGCCAGACGTGACTCTAGCGGTTCACCTTCTCCTGAGAGCCCGAGCCGCAATCCGTAGCGCGACCAGGCCCATGGCCGCAATTCCTATCACCTGCCAATTGAGGCGCCCAAGCCACATTTCTGCCGATTGAGTGAACGTTCCAACGGTGCCCAGCGCCATCTCGGCCATGAGGGCCGCGTACTCGACCATGCGCCCTCCGTGGTACTAAGACCCTGTGTTGCCGGTATCTAGAATGAGGCGAGCGGCCGCGCCGAAGCGGTGGGCGTCGAGCAGTGCTGCAATCGGCACGCCGGGCACGCGCATGCGACCCTCGGCGGTCATCGTCAGCTTGATCACGTCGGCGTTCCGGCCGAACCAGCGGGTGCTCGGCTCCAGGTCGGAGGGGTAGACGAAGCTCGGCATCGCCGCCGCCGCGAGAGCCGCCTGGGAGCCGAGCCCCGACTCCGGCATCGTTCCCGCCCACAGTCGCGCGCCGCACTCCCGAGCGACGCGGACGATGCGGCAGACCTCCGAGAGGCCGCCGATGCGGTGCACCTTCACGTTCCAGACCAGCGGCCCGCCCAGCTCGACGATCTGCCGCGCGGCGCGCGCATCACGGAGGGTCTCGTCCACGCAGATCTGGGTCTCGAGCCGCTCGGCCAGGCGCGCGTGGCCCACCAGCTCATCGGGATGCAGTGGCTGCTCGATGTAGAGCAGGCCGGCGTCATCCAGCGCCCGCAGCGCCCGCTCGTGCTCGGGCCACTCGTAGCTGCCATTGGCGTCCACCGTGAGCGGCAGATCGGTGCCGGCCATCGCGTCGCGCGCGGCACGTACCGGGACTTCGTCCCAACCCGGGGCCACTTTGATTTTGACGCGGCGGTATCCCGCGGCGATGGCGTCCGAGACCCAGCGCCGAAGGGCATCAGGAGAGCGGTCCACCGGAATGCCGAGGGCGACGCCGCAGGGTACCTCCTCGGCGGGTTCCGCGCCCAGCCGTTCACCGAGCAGTGCGGCGAGTCCGGTCTTCCGCCCGTGCGCCTCCAGGTCCCACGCGGCGGTCTCGATCGCCGCGCGGGCGAAGCTGTTGCCCCGCACGCCGATCCTGAGCGCGACGTCCACCGCCTCGGGTGAGTCGAACTCCGCGCCAAGCACTCGCGGGATGAGGACGTGCTCGAGGAGGTGGCGAGCGCTGGCGGTGGTTTCCTCCGAGTAGAACGGCAGCTCGAACGGCGGAGACTCCCCGTACCCGCGATGGCCCGCGTCATCGTGCAGCACGACGACCAGCGAGCGCCGTTCCCGCATGGTCCCCCCCGAGATCACGAAGGGCTCGATCAAGGGAAGCGACAGGTCGAACAGCTCGACCCGGGTGATTCTCATCAGGGCGCCGTCACCTCGAGGAATCGGAGCTCGCCATCGCGGCGGTGGATCCGCCCCGACTCCTCGAGATCGAGCAGCCCCGCGAGGAGACCGCTTTCGGGATGAAACAGCAGGGCGTGGAGCGCTCGTTGGGTGCGGGAGCCCGCCGTGGCGGGATATTCCGACAGGGGCAGCTGGAAAAAGGTGTGGATCTGCACGCTCTCGCAGCCCAGCTTGGCGTACTCCAGGATCATGCGGCCCGAGGTGATGTTGCCCGTGCCGCTCAACTGCGGGGTCTGGAGACTGGTCGACCGCACGGCAGCCAGCGCCCGCAGGTTGCGGTCGCTCAGGTCATAGCCGCCGTACGCCGCGCCCTTCGCCGCCGACCAGAGCCGGTTGAAGCACACCAGTGCATCCGCGCCGCTCGCGGCGCGCACCATGTCGAGCTGGAAGGCCTCGCCATGGCGGGCGTTCATCAGCTTGAGCGCGACCCGGGCCGGAACCCGGCCGGCACCCTTCCGGATCATCTTCGGCACCTCGCGCAGCCAGCGGAGGATCCGATCGCGCTCGTCGGCCAGCGCGTCGCCCGCGAGCGTGGGCGAGAAGTCCTGCTCCAGCGCCAGGAGCTCGCCGCCCCAGGCGGCAGCCAGCCGCTCGGTGGTGTGACGATACTCGGCCTCGCGGAACGGCTCGTCCGTTCTGGGCAGGTGGTACTTCGCGGAGGGCAGGGTGACCATGGCGCCCGAGCGCGTCATCTCGCCCGCCGCCCGCACCAGCTCGAGATACTCGTCGAACGACCGGTCCCATCCCCTGCCCTTCCACGTCACCGTCCATCCGTCGAGACCCGACGCCGAATGCACCTTCTCCACCCGCATCCGACTCTCGTGGATCGCCCAGGCATCCATGGCTCGGGCACCGGCCGGATCCTCCGCGATGACCGTCTTCAGCACCACGAAGGCGAGTCCAGCGGCACGGTCGTTCTCCAGTTGCTCGTGATTGAGGGAGAGCTGGCCGGATCCTTTGCCGATCGGATGCGGAAGGGTGAAGCCCAGGTAGCGCGCGGTCAGGTCGATGCGATAGGTCTCGCGCACGTGGCCGGCGAGATCGGCCGGCAGCTCGGCCCGGAAACGCTCGAAGTCACGCTCGAGACGCGCGCGCACCGGCCACCACCTGTTCGACTTCCTGGCGCTCGCGCTCCGGGAGCGGCGGGCCCCACGGATCGTCGCACGCCTCGCGCGGGAGCGCGCCGTCAGCGGCCGCCGCCCAGAGCATGCGGCGGATATATCCCTCCATCGGCTCGGTGAACGTCGTTTGGGAGAACCGGTCGCAGACGGCCGACAAGGCGACGAACCGCTCATGCTGCCCGTCCCGCCAGGCGTGCAGCAGGTCCGCCTGGAGGTCGGGCAGGGCCGCGCCCATGCCGACCAGCGCGGCGGTCGCCCCGGCCATCACCGAGTAGCCGAAGAACCTATCCTCGCCGGTGATGAGCACCTTGCCGGGGTGGCTTCGCATCACCCCGGCGATCCGCTGGAAGGTCATGACCGAGTCGAGCGTGGCGACCTTGATGCCGATCACCTCCGGTAGCGCGAGGATGGCGTGGAGCGTCTGGTCGTCGTAGGACACGCCGCCCGCGGCCTCGTAGAGGTAGAACGCAATGACCGGCAGCTCGCGGCCCAGCCGCCGGTGATACCCCACGGGATCCGTCCGCTCCGGGAAGGCGAGCAGCGCGTCGGCGCGGCCTCGGCGCGCCTCGATGGCCATGGTGATGTCGCGCGCGCCGGCCACTACCACGCGATCCGGCAGCGCGTCACGCCAGGTCTCCAGCACCTCCCGGCGCTGCTCTGCACTCAAGTGCGGGCCCCGGCCGGTATGCGCCCACACCGCCACGCCGGCGACCGGTTGCGCCGCCATCCATTGGGCGTAGCCCCGCTGTGCCGCGCCATCGAGGTGGTCGCCCCGGAACGGCACCGGCACGGCGGGGATCAGTCCCCAATCGATGCGGGAGGAGATGTCGGTCACCAGGCGAGCGGCCTCACCGCTGCACCGCCCGCGCGCTCACCGCGTTGCCGGCTTCGATGGCGGCGCGATCGGCGAGCGACAGGTCGAGCAGGTCGAGTTTGGCGACAGCGTTCTCGGGGATACGGAGCGGCTGGCCGGTGCCGAACACGAACCGTGCGGGTCCGATGGTGCCGAGCAGCGTCTCGAGGTGATCCTCCGGCGGCCCCCAGATCCACGAAATGTCCCACCACAGTCTCCGCGCCTCGCCCGGCGTGGAACCGAAATGCACCTCCTCGACGAACGGCCGGTCGGCGTGGGTGACGATGATCCGCACCGACGTATCGGCGCGGATCAGGGCCCGAACCGCGGCGGCCGGCAGCTCG
Organism: uncultured Gemmatimonadales bacterium; assembly: GCA_963826065.1. GTDB lineage: Bacteria > Gemmatimonadota > Gemmatimonadetes > Gemmatimonadales > GWC2-71-9 > CAVVWJ01. The sequence continues at coordinate 64,842 of CAWGVP010000005.1, read as the reverse complement.
GACGCATGGTCGTTGGGGTGCCGCTGCCTGCCGTCCTCCAGGCGCACGGCCAGCATCAGCGCGATCCCCGCGCTGCCGCACGCCGCCGACAGCGCCCGCATCTGGGGGCCCGCCGGCGCGATGCCGTAGAAAGTCGGATCGCAACGGACGGCCGGCGCCCCCGCCTCGACGGCCGCGCGGACCACACCTTCCCACCCGGCGAGCTCCGGGTGCACCGCGAGTACGGGGAGCAGCCTCGAGTGCCGCCCCGTCGTCTCGACCAGCCAGGAATTCCCCGCGGCGGGATCGCGCCAGAAGATTCCGGGCAGGTGACTCACCCACGCTTCGTCGATACCGGCCCGGTCCATGGCGGCGAGCAACGCATCGGGTGAGGTGCCGGGGACACGGCGATACGGGTAGGAGCCGAGAAAGGCGTTGACGTCGGTGCGCATCAGTCCGAAGGGAACGCGCCGGGTGGGAAAATCCGCGCCGCGTTTCGCCACCCGACCAGGTCGAGCTGGGCGGGCGGGAGAAGGTGCTCCAGGTATCTCAGCTTGGCCCAGCCGGTCTCGATGGTGAGGTCACAGCCCCAGAGCAATCGTTCGACGCCGACGGCGTCGAGGCACGCCTCCAGCATGCCGCCGTCCACCCCGCTGCCCGAGAGATCCACCAGCACGTTCGGCAGCCCGCGGATCACCGGGAGAGTGTGCAGCCAGTCGCCCCCGCCACCGATGTGGGCGAGGATGAAGGACACCGACCCATGCCGCGCGGCGAGCCGACCCAGCTCGGCCCCGTCGGAGGCCTCCTGCCCGGGATAGTCGCGCCTCCGGTGCTGCCAGATGTGCTGAAGCACGGGCACGCCACGCTCCGCGGCCAGCTCGCAGACCGGATCGAGCAGCGGATCGTCCGCCCGCCGGCTCGCGGCGAGCTTGATGCCGATCATTCCGGCATCGAGGCACCGGCGGATCTCGGCCAGGGCGTGGTCAGTGTAGTTCGGGTTGACAGCCACGTAGCCACGGATGCGCTCGGGGTGCTCGCGCTGGAAGCGGAGCATCGTATCGTTGCCGTAGGTGCAGTCGGCGGGCGAGGGAAAGTAGATCGGTGAGGTGAAGCCCCAGCTGCCGAGGATGGAAGCGACGTGGATGGTGATGCCGACGCGCTCGCCGGCGCGGAGCCGGCTGGCGTTGCGCTCGCGCCAATCGGCGCGGGGCGTACGGTCGTGCAGGAAATGGGCGTGGACGTCTATCAGCACAGTGTGGCCAATCTAACGGTGATGCCGGCATTGTCATCCTGAGCGGAGCGAAGGAGGCGAAACACCAGCATGGCCTCCTTCGCCCAGCTCAGGATGACAATGCCACGACAACGACAAGGCGTCTCGCTCAGGATGACAACGCGACCTCGCCGAGCGCGTCGTCCAGAATGTCGAGCGTGCGATCCACCGTCGCCTCGTCGTGCGCGAGCGACACGAAGTTGTACGCGCTCCGCTTGAACAGCAGCCCCCGCTCCGCGCATGCCACGGCCACGCGGCCCGAGAGCGGCTCGTCCGGATATTCCAGGAAGCACATCTCCGGAAGCCCCGCCGCGCGCACGCCGAGGCCGGCGTGTCGCGCCGCCAGGGTCCGGAGCCCATCGAGCAGCCGGGCTCCAGTCCTGGACAGGTGCCCCGGCACCTCCGCCTGCACCATTACCCCCAGCGTGGCGCGGGCCGCGGCCATGGACACGAACTCGGTGGCGAGCGTGGAGGAGATCCAGGTGCGTGACACCGCCTCCATCACGTCGGCGCGACCGCCCACGGCTGCGAGGGGGAAGCCGTTGGCGATCGCCTTCCCGATCACCATCAGGTCGGGGCGGATGCCGTAGCGCTCGCAGCCGCCGCCGATCGCCAGACGGCAAACCGTCTTGACCTCATCGGCCACCAGCAGGGCGCCGCAGGCAATGGTCTCCTCCCGCAGCACCGCGAGCCAGCGGGGATCGGGTGGCTCGAGGATGACCGGCTCGAAGACGACCGCCGCGAGCCGGTCGCCGGCGGCGCGGATCAGGCTGCGAGCCCGCTGGGGGTCGTTGAACGGAAGCTCGGCGTAGAGCGCACGGCTCGCGGCGGGAATCCCCGCCCCCTCCCGGGTCTGGCACCAGTCCAGCCAGCCGTGGTACCCGCATCCGAGCACCGCATCACGCCCGGTGACGACCCGCGCCAGCCTCACCGCCGCGGCCATCGCCTCGGCACCGGTCTTCAGGAACCGCACCCGCTCCAGCCACGGGATGAGGCGGCAGAGATCGGCGGCGAGCGCTTCCTCCAGCACCGGTGGAAGCGGGCCCACCACGCCGAGCTGGGCCGCGTCGGCGACCGCACGCGTGACCTCGGGATGCCCATACCCCAGCGCCACGGCGCCGAGACCCATGATGTAGTCCACGTACTCCCTGCCCTCCGCGTCCCACACCGCGGAGCCGGAGGACCGGGTCATGCGGAGCGTCGCAGACTCGTCCGGCGTACCGAACAGGGCCCCGGGACGCTTGCTTCCGGTCGAGGTGATGCCGGCGACCCGATCCATTCAGCGGAGCTCGAGCAGACCCAGGGCCGACGGTTCCTGCCGGTCGCCCCGGAGGAAGACCCACCCGCCGCCACCGCTCCACACCAGCTGCCCCGACCGACGCTCGCGCTCGGACTCGATGCGATTCACCAGCAGGTCGAAGCCGATCTCCTGGCCCGGCCTCGGCTCCCACTCCGGCAGCGCGATGCCAAGCGAGATGGTGTAGCCGCCGTCGGTCGGTTGCCACGCGCCCCCGACCATCCGGGCCTCGCCGGCGGTGCCGCTCGCGCCTTGCGCGCGGATGCTCCCATCGTCGCCGGACGGCACCACGAGAAAACCGTAGACCGTCCGCCCGGGAGCCGGGCGCACATAGACCTGGATTCCGTCGGCGTGGATGTCGTCGGGCTCGTTATCCAGCCGCAGCGGGAGCGCGGCAGCATCGCGCAGGACCAGCTCGGGCTTCCTCACCTCGACCCCGACGTAGAGGGCGTCGTGGTCCCAGCCCACCGCCGCCGTGGCCGAAAACTCTTCGGGTCCGGCGTACGGCTCCTCACTCCGGCGGTACTGATCCTCGTGATCCAGCTCCAGCGGCGCCGAGAAGTCGAAGCCGTCGAGGGTGCCGTCGAGCGGCGGCGGCTCCGTCACGCCGAGCCCCAGCCCGGTGACCGGAGTCGGTCGGTCGCGGTCGATGAGCGGGCGGGCCCGAGGCGCGGCGGAACTCCGCTTCACTCCGCGCAGCACTACCCGGGCGTCCTCCGCGCTCACCTCCCAGCCGTCGCTGGTGTTCACGTGACGGTCGGTGCCGGACGCAGTCTCCACTTCGATCAGGTCGCCGCTGGCATGCCACCCTCGCACCGTCGGGACCCCCTTCGCCGCTTCCACGACGGAGATCAGGCGCACGCCGGACGCGCGGGCACGCTCCACGTAGAACGCGACTCGCCCGGCTGACCCCGGAAGGCCAGGGCCCATCGCACGCAGCAGCTCCACCGCGGAATCGAGATGCAGCGAGAGCGTGGTCTCGTCGGCGGCGGCGGCCCGGAGGAGGATAGGGCCGGCCCCGGCCGGCACGAAGCGCTCCGCCGCCGTCACGAATTCCTCGGCGAGGTCGCCGGGCTCCCAGCCGCCGGGACTCACCACCCTGGTTTCGATGAGCGGATGCCACGGCAGATCGATGAGATGACTCTCACCCGCGGAGAACTCGAGGACGTCGAGAACGTAACGCGGCCCTGCCACGACGGTGCGGGTGAAGTTGCCGTAGGTGCCGCGGGCCCACGCCCAGTCGCCGCTCTCGCCGAAGGCGGCGCACTCGGCGTTCCCTGGAGGCTGGGACGCCTCGTTCAGCCTCGGTGCGTTGTGGGCCAGGGTCGAGCGGTACCAGAGGAGATCGCGCGACACGTACGAGCCCGTGCCGGGGTCGGGAAGCCAGTGCAGGCCGTTCGCGTGCAGGGTGAGATGGAGCCGGTCGGGATGACCGTGGCCGCCGCCGTAGGCACCGCACTCGAGCGACGCGTAGCGATCGCCGCGCCGGAGAATCGCGAGCCCCTGGCTCTCCATCAGCGTGGCGCCCGGCCTCCAGGCGCCACGGCCGGTCGGGAGCGCCGGAGCCATCTCGAGCAAGGCCCACCACGACAGATCCGCACGGGTGCGCACCGACTCAGGTGGAGGCGTCCCGGTGTCGTGAAGGTAGGAATCGAACCGCTCGACCTCCGGCGCCGGAGAGCCGTAGAGCGCCCGGAGCCAGTCCCACAGGTCCGAGCCGGAGTCGCCCAATCGGACGAGACCCACCTCCCACAGCTCGAGATACATCGGCTGGGCCAGCGAGACGCCGAATCGAGAATCCTTACGGGCGGGAAAAGTGAAATCCGGCAGCGCGGTCAGCGCCGGGGCACGGAGCGCTCCCTCCAGGCGCGCCGCCAGCCGCTGATCGGCGAGAATGTCCACGCCCGCCTGGCGAGCCCAGCCCATCGCCAGCAGCTGTCCCCGAAGGGCGAAGAGGTGGTAGTTCTCGCCCTCGTACCACATCCCGTCGTCCCCGAACCCGCGCACCAAATGTGCGATCGTGCCGGTCGGTCCCTCGATCGCCCGGCCGGCCAGGTCGCCGTCCTCGAACCAGACCGCGATCGCGGTAAGCGCCGCGTTGTGCCAGGTCTGCCGATTGGAGAAGCCTTCATCGAACTCGCCGATGAGGTTGGCGGCCTCGTCGGCGACCGCGTTCACCGATTCCTCCAGGGACGGGTCGAGCAGGCCCGCCTCTCGAAGGAGCGCCGCCGCGGCGACGTAGTTGGTCACCCAGATGGACTCGAGGTAGGTCGAGAAGAACAGCCGGCTCGGGCCCAGAACGTTGTCGCGATTGGGGTACTCGAGGTAGCTCGCGGCGTACCGCTCGAGGATGCCGGCGGCGGCGGCGGCCGCGTCCGGGCGCTCGGTGAGCGCGCCGAGCGCGGCGAGCTCGGCCGCGCGTTCCGCCAGCCACAGATGCTGCCACCGGGCCCAGGCCCGATCGTGGCGCGCGCCGGAATGTTCCCGCCCGCAGACCGGGCAGCGGTGCGCGTGCGGACGCCGCGGATCGAACTCGAGGGGCGACCCGTCGTCGGGACAGACCCCCCCGTCCGCCGTGAGCTGCGCCTTCAGGCGCGACGGCTCGAGCGGGACGCCGAGTAGCGGCTGCACCCGGGTCGCGAGTCGCGCCGCCAAGGCGGAGAGGTCGGCCGACTCGTTCACCACCTGCCGGCGCGACGCGAGCTGATCCCCGCTCAGCACGGCCGCACCCCCATCAGGGCCCAACGGACCGGCAACGGCCGCATGCCGAGTCGGTTCACCACATTTCTGGCTTCGCCCGCATCGTCGGGACCGAGGAAGAACATCGAACCGCCCGCGCCCGATCCGGCGGCCTTGCCACCCAGCACCCCGGCGTCGCGCATCGCGTGCTCGAGACGGGCCATCTCGGGCGTAGACATGCCGGGATCGAGCACCTGCTGCAGCCGCCAGTTCTCGGTCAGGAGCGTGCCGATCCGGGCGAAGTCGGCGGCGCGCATGGCGTCGGCCATCTCTTCCGCCACCCGGCGGAGTCCATCGAGCGCGCCGGCGATCGCGGGGTCGCCCCGCTCGTAGGCGCGCATCACCCGGCCGATGGTGGCTCCCGAGAAGCGGGAGGCGCCGGTGTAACACAGAATCAGGCGGCGCTCCAGCTCCGCCGCGAAATCGGCGTCGAGCGCGATGGGATCTACGGTCACGTCGGGATCACGAAAGGTGAGGCGGAGAAAGCCGCCGAATGCCGCGACATACTGGTCCTGCCTGCCTCCAGGGATACCGGCCTCTACCCCCTCGAGGCGACAAGCGAGATCCGCGATCTCGCGGACCGAGCAGCTGCGGCCCACCGCCTCGGCGAGCGCGGCCACCAGTGCGACATCCATCGCCCCGGAGCTGCCGAGCCCGCTGCCCGGCGGCGCGTCGGACCGGGTGACGAGCAGCGAAGGGCCCGGGCGGAGCATGCGAAGTCCCGCCCGGAGCAGCGGCAGCGGACCCTGGCCCTGGAGCGCGTCCAGGCTCTCGAATTCGACCGATCCCCCCAGGTCCTTCGAGATCAGGAGGTATCCCGAGTCGCGCGGCATCACCTCCGCGTACGCGTGGAGCTGAACTGCGGCGGCCACCACGACGCCACCCTCGCGCGCGGAGTACGGGGGGACGTCGGTCCACCCGCCGGCAAAGTCGAGCCGGACCGGCGCCGCCGCACGGAAGCCGGTCACGGCCTGATCCACCAGCGCTGGACGCTCGGCAGCTCTCCCCGCAGATCCATCTCCACCCCTTTGATCCGCCGGTTCGCGCCCTGAAGGCCACTGGCATGATAGAGGAATGTCACCGGCACCGAGTCGGCAAAGAATCGTTGCGCCTCCGCGGGATCCGCCGGTGCCTCGAGTCCGGCGGCTGCCGCCAGCGATCCCAGGTATCCGAGGCCGAGGTCCCCGGCGATGCCGAGCACGGCGGCGTCGAACTCTCGCTCCGGTCCATAGACCCGGGCCAGATAGGCGGAGAGCTCGAGCTGCCGGATCGTCACCTCGAAGCCCGCCGCCCCCAGTCGCGCCTGCACCATCTGCTCCAGCGCGGCCTCACCGCTCCCCACGGTCAACAGCTCGAAACGTCGCGCCGCGCCCGCGGCGACCGGCATCGGTGCGGACCTCGGGCTTTCGGCCACCGGAAGATATCCGGGGACGCCGGGCGGCACGGGGCCGGTCGCGGGGGTGCCGAATCCGTAGAGGTAGCCGTCCACGATCTCGCGCCGGTCGATCGCCGCGTCGACCGCCTTCCGCACCCGGAGATCGTCGAACGGCGGGCGCCGGGTGTTGAGCACGATGCCGTAGGTGAGGAGCAGCGGGAAGCTGCGGATCTCGAGCGCGGGGTCGCGTCGGACGAAGTCCGCGTGGGCCGGCTGGATGCCGGCGAAGTCGAGCTCGCCCGACGTGAGCGCGGCGAGCTTGGTGGCCGGCTCGTCCACCACCACGACGATCAGCCGTTGGAGCCGAGGCGGACCGCCCAGCGCGGCGGGAAAGGCGCTGTCGGCGGCGAAGACCCAGCGCCGGTTGGGCTCGTGGGCCACGAAGCGGAAGGGGCCGTTCCCCACCGGCCGTTGATTCCATTGCGCCTGCCGGAGTCGCCCGGCGGGCACGGTGTCGAGCAGGTGTGCCGGCAGGATGGCGAGGTCCGTGAGCACGTCGGGGAACCGCGTCTGCGGCCGACTGAAGCGCAGCACGACCGTGGAATCGGTCGGGGCGGCCGCCGCTTCCAGGGTGGCCAGGTCGGCGAGCCGCGGGTAGCCGGTTGCCGGATCGCGCGCCCTGGACAGCGTCCACGCCACGTCTCGCGCGGTCGTCGGGACGCCGTCGTGCCAGCGCACGCCCCGCTGGAGGGTGAAGGTGAGCCGCCGGCGGTCCTCGCTCCAGCTCCACTCGCGCGCCAGGTAGGGCGTCGGCGTGAGCGCGGTGTCGTAGCGCGCCAGGGTGGTGAGCAGCACGTAGCGCTGCACCTGCCGGGCGAGCGGGTGCAGGGTGAGGAGCGGGTTGATGCTCTGGAGGTCCGCGCCGGAGGCGAAGAGCACCGTGGCGCCGCGCCGGCCGGCCTCCGGTTGGCAGGCCGGAAGCCAGGCCGCGGCGATGAGCGCCGGGAGCAGGCGTCGAATCACGCCGGGAAGCTATCTCACTGGCGGCCGGGATGGCGAGGCGGGAAATTCCGGCATGGCGCTCCTGTTGCTGCGACGCGCGATCAGCGGGGCCGCGGTGGTCTTCGGCGTCCTGACGCTCATGTTCTTCCTGCTGCGGCTCGCCCCGGGCGACCCCGCGCGACTTCTCGTCGGCCCCGCGGCGACCGCGGAGCAGGTGACGGCGCAGCGCCAGGCGCTGGGTCTCGACCGGCCCCTGCCGGCGCAGTACGCCGCCTGGCTCGGCCGGTTCGTGCAGGGCGACTGGGGCACCAGCATCGCGACCGGCCGGCCGGTCGCCCGCACGCTGGCCGAAGCCTGGCCCGCGACGGTGCGCCTGGTCGGGGTCTCGCTGGTGCTGAGTTATCTCCTGGGGATCGCCATCGGCGTCCTTCAGGCGATGCGCGGCGGCCGGCTCGACACGGCGCTCTCCGTCGCCACCGTCACCCTGTTCGCTCTGCCGGGCTACTGGCTCGGCCTCATGCTGGTGATGGTGTTCACCTATCAGACCCGGATGCTGCCCGCGTTCGGCTCGGCTGGATTCGACTCCGACTTTCTCACCGGGTGGGAGCGAGTGGCGGACCGGCTGCGCCACCTGGCGCTCCCGCTCGCCACGCTCACGCTCATCGGCATCGGCGGGACCGCCCGCTATGTGCGCGGCGCCATGCTCGACGTGGCGGGCGCCCCGTTCGTGGCCATCGCGCGGGCCAAGGGGCTCTCGCCCACGACGGTGGCGGTGCGCCACGTGCTTCGCAACGCGCTGATTCCGGTGGTGACGCTCCTGGGGCTCTCGCTGCCGGCGCTGTTCTCCGGCGCGGTCTTCATCGAGGCCATCTTCGCCTGGCCGGGCGTCGGCCGGGTTCTGGTGAACGGGGTCGCGGCGCGGGACTACCCGGTGATCATGGCCGCCACCGCGGTGAGCGCGGCGCTGGTGGTAGCCGGCAATCTCCTCGCCGAAGCGCTGGTCGGACTGGTGGACCCCAGGGTGCGCACCGGGACCCGCGGAGGAGGCGGAGGATGACACGGGGGCTCTGGAGCGATCGGCGGGCGGCGTTCGGGATCGCGGTCCTCGCGATCGCGGTGATCGTCGCGCTCGGCGCTCCACTGGTGGCCGCCGACCCGATCGCCCAGGGCGATATCGTGGCGACGAGGTTTCTGCCGCCCTTGAGCTCGGACGCGACGGGCGCTTTTCACCTGCTCGGAACCGATCGGTTCGGACGGGACGTCTGGGCCCGCCTGGCCTACGGCGCCCGCATCTCGCTCGGGGTGGGGAGTCTGGCCGTGCTGGTGTCGGTCCTGCTGGGCGTCGCGATCGGTGCCGCGGCGGGGTTCTGGCCGGGCTGGCCTTCCACGCTGCTTCTCGGGCTCACCGATTTCGCCCTCGCGCTGCCCCGCGTCGTGCTGCTGCTGCTCCTCGCTTCGCTATGGCAGCCGAGCGCAGGGCTGGTAATCCTGGTGCTCGGCCTCACCGGGTGGATGACCATCGCCCGCCTGGTCCACGGGGAGGTACGGGCGCTGGCGGTGCGGCCGTTCGTCGAGAGCGCCGTGGGGCTCGGCGCCTCGGACCTGCGGGTCCTGGTACGGCATCTCCTGCCCAACGCGATGACCCCGGTCATCGTGGCCGCCGCGCTCGGACTCGGCAACGCGATCATGCTCGAGGCCGGGCTCTCGTTCCTGGGCCTCGGCGTGCAGCCGCCCACGCCGTCGTGGGGCAACCTGATCGCCTCGGGCCGCGACACGCTGGTGAACGCCCCCTGGGTCGCGGCGGCGCCCGGGGTCGCGCTGGCGCTGGTGGTGGTCGCGGCGACGCTGCTGGGAGATGCGGTGCGAGACCGGCTGGATCCGTCGCTGGCCGTGCGGCGGGCGGGGTGAGGTTGGGGGTCATCCCGAGCGGAGCGAGGGATGACACGTGGAGCTCGGGATGACTGTGACGCTGAGGCTAACGCAGGTGCCCCTTATCGCCCCGTCCAGCGCGACGTCCCCGCGACCTCGTCGATCATCCGCTCGAGCCGCGCGAGCTCGGGCGGCGCGGCGAAGCAGCCGTAGTCGTGCCGGATCGTCTTGCTCCGCCCGCCCGCCGTGGCGGAGGTGATCACCGTCGGCGAATCGGTGGCGTATTGACCGCACGCCGGCGAGTCCATCACGTACGCATCAGCGAAGTCGAAGTACCCTCCTGCTTCCAGCTCCCGCAGCAGGCTGTCCACGGTGGCCGGCGGAATCTCGGCCGTGACCTCGCCCTCCTTGGTAACGTGGTTCCTGCCGACAAACCGCACCGTGCCCGACCCCGAAATGGACACCGTGTAGACCGGGCAGGTGCCGAAGCAGGGCGTGCGCTCGAGCGTAACGACGGGCGCCGGGGAGCTCACGTCAGCGGTCGCGGCCTGGCGCGGAGCACACCCGGCCACCCCGACGGCCAGCAGGCCCACCGCCCGAACCCTCATCGCGACCGCGCCCGGACGCGCAGGTCGCGGCTCCGCACCTGATCCGAAACCGTGAGCGAGAGCTCGTCACCATCCGTGGCCACCTCCGCGCTGCCACCGCGGGCGAAGGAGAGCACGTCACCGCTGGACGGGTCACGAACCATGATCATCGGCGCGCGAGTCGCGTCCCACCGCAGCCGCACCCGCCCTCCCGCACCGGGGGTCACCTCGACGGCCGTGGGCTCGGACGAGACCTGCGCGGCCGACGCCCGCACTCCCGCGCCCTCGAGATGCAGCGAGGTCACTCTTGCCGCGCGGTCGTCCCTGAGCGGCACCACGAAGCTGAAATGACCGGCCCCGTTGGGATCGTCCGCCACCTCCAGCGGCGCGAAGTCGAAGCCGAAGATGCGGCTGCCATCGGCGGCGCGCGCCTCGAGACGGTACGGGCCCGGGCGGTTGGGTAGATGTGGCCGGGACGTGACCCGGAAGGCCGGCTCGAGCACCGCGCGGCCGTTCTCGATTCGGCCCCACACCAGCAGCGACGGCTGGATCGCCTCCGCCATCCCGCCGGTGAGCGAGCCCTCCGAATGCCTGAAGGTCATCACGCCCGTGTAGGTGTAATCGCTGATCCATTCGTCGCCACAGTAGCCCATGAGATCGTGCGAATCCGCCGGTTTGAGCTTCCCGCCCACCAGATCGTATCCCACCACGCCGATCTCGCCGCCGGGATAGGGGAAGGCGTCGTCGGGTTCCGACGCGCCGCCGCACGGAGCGTGCTCCCGCTTCCAGTTGTGGCCCCACTCGTGGGCGGCGACGGAGCTGCCGCTGGGCAGCTTGTCCCAGCCGATCGCGGCCGGAGCGCCGATGTACCCCACCCCCGCGACACCGCTGCTGTAACCCGGATTCACCACTCCGTAATAGTATCGCGTGCTGCCCTCCGCCATCTGCCGGGTGAGGATCTCGTGCAGGATGGTGTTCCATGCCTGATTCTCGTTGTCGGTCTCCAGTTTCCCGGTGGTGGTCGTGGTATAGGCGGAGCGCAGATCGGCATCGAAGCTCGCGAGCGGGTGCATTCGCATTGCGTCTTCCAGGAACTGGTCCTGGTTCGCGGCCGTGACGTTGCCTTTTCGCCCGTCGGCTTTCGTGATGACGGGGATGAACCGCACGTTGAAGGGATCGGTGGTCCGGACCTCCAGGTTGAGCGGCGCTCCCGAAGCCGGGAACAGGTTATCGGTCTCGTCGCCCTCGGTAAACCGGCCGTCGGGGTCCACGTCCACCAGAATGGAGAGATTCGGCTGGATCAGCGTCTTGTCGACGACCAGATTCCAGCTGTTCTCGATGCTGCTCTCGTCCGGACCGAGCGGCGTGATGTGGCCGGGAGCGGGAATGGTCTGGGTCGAGATCAGCGAGCCGTTGCTGAAGAGCCTGACTCGCACGTCGGGATCGGCAGTGTTCACCTGGTTGGCAGTCACGAAGACCCGGAGCAGGGCGTCCCGGTCGCGCACCAGCGGCACGCCGCGTCCGAAGGTCTGCACGCTTTGCACCAGGTAGAGGCCGTCCACCCGCAGGTTGAAGCCGGCCGCGCCGCCGGTCGAGTAGTTCACGGTTGCCGGTACCGAGCCGGTGGCGCCGACCGTTGCGGTCTGGCTCGATGGCGCGGGCGAGTACTGCTCGCTTCCGTCGGTGACAGGCAGCGCCGTGATGGCGTACTGGCCCGGCGCGAGCCCGGTGATCGTCTCGCTCGCGGTCACGGGATGGCTGTATCCGCCGGGACCCGACACGGTGATCGCGGCGTCGATCCCCGAGGTCAGGCCGGTCACGGTCACCACGAGCGACCCGTTGGCGACGCCGTAGATGACGTCCGCGCTGGACGGATCGCCGGCGGTCACCGAGATGGATTGGGTCGGTGGCGAGGCGGCGTAGAACGACGGCCCGACCGGAACGCCGGCCGCCGCGATGGTGTAACCTCCGGGTGCGAGTCCGGACAGTGTCTGCGACTGCCCGACTCGTTGGTTGAATCCGTTCGGCCCCGAGACGGTGACGTCGGCGACCACGCCGGATGGCAGGCCCGAGACCGCCACGTTCAGGCTGCCGTTGGGCGGAGCGGTCTGCCCCGCCCCGCAGGCGGCGATGGCGAGGAGCAGGAAAAGTCTCGCGTTCTGCACCGCGACGGAGAGCCCGGCCGGGACCTGGATCAAGTGCTAAGCCCTTCAGAAATCGAGTTTTGGTGCGGCAATGTCGGAAGTGGATCGGGCCCCGCGGGTCCAACCCGGCGTAGTGGGGCAACAGGCGAGCCAACCGGTCGCCATTACCAACTTCAACGGGCGAATTACCTTAGTAGAGACTCGCTACCACGCGGGACGATAACCTGCTTCGGCTTCCTGAGGCATCGGGGGCTTCTGTCCTATGAGTGAAACACGTGATGAAGAGGTGTCGCGCCGGCTCCCGGAGCATCCGATCGAGGAGCTGGCCCCCCAGACCTACTGCCAGCGGGCGGCACTCGAGCTGGCGGCGCTGATCCGGCACCAGCGCAAGCCGCAACGCGGCACTCGCCGGGACTCGCCGCTGCTGCGCCGTTGCGTGGAGGAGGTGCTCGGGAGCGGCGCTTCAAGGAGCACCGATGGGCCCTGGCACGTGGGCACCCGGCCGCTCAAGCGCCCGGGCCGCGGCGGGCTCTCGTACATCCCGCTCGTGACCCGCGGAAGCTTCAGTCTGATGGTGTCCACACCCAAGGAGGCGGAGGAGCTCGCGGCCTTCCTCAACTACTGCGGCATCCAGGAGCTGGACAGCTAGGAAACCGCCGAGGTCAGCGGCGGGAGCCCTCGCTCGATCTCGGCGCGGCGCGGCTCCAGCCATGGCGGAAGAATCAAGCGCTCCCCCAGCGCATCCGCCGACTCGTCCACCGTGAAGCCCGGCCCGTCGGTCGCGACCTCGAACAGGGCCCCTCCCGGCTCCCGGAAATACACCGACCGAAACCAGAAGCGATCGATCACCTCCGTCGGCCGTCCCCCCGCCGCCGCAATCGATCCGCGGATCGAGTGCTGCGCCTCGTCATCCGGCACCCGCCAGGCGATGTGGTGGACGCTGCCGGTGCCCCACTCCCCACGACGCGCATCGGGCAGCACCTGAATGTCGATTGATCGGCCCGATCCACCACCACCGACCACGAACCGATGCCAGCCGTTCTCTTCGCCGGCCGGAGTGAAGCCCAGACCACGAGTCAGGAAGGCCGCGGTCGCCGCCAGGTCGCGCTGGGCCAGCCGCACCGCGTGGAGGCCACGAATCTGCCGGGAAGCGTCCACTGGGCTCTCGGCCCAGGGCGTGAACTCGCGTGGGTCTCCGGTCTCGACCAGGGCGAGGCCGAGCCCGTCCGGATCGTCGAACGGGAGCACCGGCTCGCCGAACCAGGTCGTCGGCTCGCCGGTCTCGATTCCGGCCGACCGCAGCCGCTCCGACCACCAGCCGAGCGTGCCGGTCGGAACAGCGAGGGCGACCTCGTTGGTGAGACCGACGCCACGCCGGCCTTGCGGCAGGTCGGGCCAGGGAAAGAAGGTGATGTCACTCCCCGGGTGCCCTTCCGCGTCGGCGTAGAAGAGATGGTAGGTATCCGGGGCGTCCTGATTCACCGAGCGTTTCACGAGTCTGAGGCCGAGCGTGCCGGTGTAGAACTCGAGGTTGCGCTGCGGATCGCCCGCGATGGCCGTGACGTGGTGGAGACCGGTAACGGTGGGTGAGGGTTCGATGGGCATACCTGCAACCTGCGGCTTGGGTGAGTGCGACCAACGACTCTGTCTGATCAGAGAGATAGCCGGTATGATGTTCCCGGGCAAAAGCCGGGAGTCGCGGACTCCGTACCCTACTTCGCCGGGAGGATCACATGGCCTGGACCGCGCGCATCGCGGAGCTCGGCGCGCAACTGGGACTGCTGTTGCAGCCGGGTCTGCGATCCGCGGCCAAGGCAGCGGGTGTCACGCGCGCTGTCGATCTCGGTGCGATCTTCACCGACACCGCCCTCGAGGCGGATTGGAATGCCGCCGCGGCGCGCATCCGGGAGCTCGGCATCACGGACGAAGCGGGCATGAACCCCGGCGACCGGCGCGCACTCTACTACCTCATGCGGCACCTGCGGCCGGGACGTGTGCTCGAGATTGGCACCCAGGCCGGGGCCTCCACCGTACACCTAGCCGCGGGCCTGGCCGATGCCTATCCGGGCTCGCCCGAGTCACGACTGCTGACGGTGGACATCAAGGATGTCAACGATTCGGAGGAGGCCGCCTGGAAGGCGTTTCGGTTGCGGCAGTCGCCGCGAGACGCGACGCGCCGGTTGGGCTGCGACCAGCTGGTCCGGTTTCGGGTTGGCCGATCGCTCGATGTGCTCGGTGAGACCGGCGAGTCCTACGATCTGATCTTCCTGGACGGTGACCACAGGCTCAAGACCGTAATGGCCGAGATCCCCATCGCTCTCGAGCGGCTCCGTCCCGGTGGGTTTCTCCTGCTCCACGATTTCTTCCCTGAGCTCCGTCCGCTCTGGCCCGATGGCAAGGTGATCCAGGGGCCGCAGCTCGCGGTGCAGCGGCTGCAGCGTACGGGCTGGCCCATCGAGGCCCGCCCGCTGGGCGCGCTCCCCTGGCCTACCAAGCTCGGCACCTCGATGACCAGCCTGGCGCTGCTCGGCCGGGCGGCGGAACTGTCAGCCTGATCCCAGCCCCGCCCTGTGCACTGTCCCCGCCACGCTCACTGCCCCCGCCCTGTCGCCCTGCCGCAACCATAGAGCGGCCTCAGAACCACGCGAGGCCGCTTGAAATCCGCTTGACGCGTCCCCGAGATGTTGGCCTCGTTCTCGCGGGGCTGGCGGCCTGCCCTCGGAGCCCGCAGGTGAGCGGTACAACCCTGACTTCCCCCACGACCTGCGGCCGCTCGCGGGCCGCAGAAGGAGTTTCACGATGCGATCGACCACCCTGCGATCGGCCTGCGCGACCATCGGGCTGCTGGCGTGCACCGCCGAGACCAACCCGACCGAGCCAGAGGCGAGCGGAACCATGGGGCCGGCCGACCCGACCTTGGCCGACGCCGTAAACATCTGGCGGGAACGGGGCCCCCACATCTGGGGTACCGCCATGGGACCCTCCGTCGGTGTGCTGACCAACTCCGCCGGGCAGTCGGTCGTCCATGTGTTCGGCGGATGTGATGCGGAAGAAGGCAGCTTCGGCCATTGCACCGTCGCCGGCATCCGCAGCTACAACGTGGCGACGGATACGTGGACTGGTGATCGCTCATTCCTGGTATCCGTGTGGCGCTCCAATGGAGTTGGCGCAATCGGCGGCAAGCTGTACTCCTCGGGGGGCTACAACATGTTCAACGCCATGGATGGTCTGTCCGGCCGGACATGGGTCTACGATCCCGCTCAGACCTTCCCGCCGGAGTCGGAATCCCGCCGCGTGACCCAACTGGCCGACATGCCGAAGCGCACTGCCGAAGGGGTCACCGGCGTCATCGGCGGCAAGCTCTACGTGTTGCCTGGGATCTGGGACGATGGCCTCGAGCAACTGCCCATCCGCCGGCTCTACCGCTACGATCCGGCGACGAACAAGTGGGGCGCTCGGCGCTCCGCGCCCCACTTCCACCGGCTGGCCGCGGGTGGGGTTATCGGCGGCAAGTTCTACGTCGCGGGCGGCGTCGGCAGCATCCACCTCGATGTCTACAATCCGGCAACCGACAGCTGGACGACCCGGGCTCCAGTCCCCAAGGCCGGCCCGGCCATCGGCGCCGCGCTGGATGGCAAGCTGTATGTCGTCGTTCGGACTATCAGCGGAAACGAGCTTCAGAATAGCGCCTACGTCTACAATCCCGGCACCAACAAGTGGAGCTCCATCGCCGCACCGTCCTGGGGTCATGATGGCGCGGTCCGCGTCGTGGTCAACGGAAAGCCCAAGCTGCTTGCGGTGGGCGGCTCCCACGATTCGGGCCGCATCCCCAACAATACCGAGGTATACACACCCTGAGGCGGGGTGAGCGCGGTCACGGTCGCCGCCGTGCCTTAAAGCCATGTTGGTGGTGAACCCGATTCTTGAGGTTATCATGAGCGATCGCAAAGACATGGCGACCGAAGGCGTGGAGGATGAGGCGGAGGGGACGGCGGACGTCGTCAAGGGAAGGATCCGCAACGTCGTGGGCGGCGCCACGGGCGATTCGACCGAGCAATTGAAGGGCAAGGCTAAGGAGCTGGCGGGAAAGGCCAAGCAGCAGATCGGCAAAGCCAAGCAGAAGCTCGATCCGAAACCGGGCGTGGACGACGCCTGAGGAGGCACAGCACGCCAGAAGTGAGGAGCCCGGCAGGCCGCTCGACGGCCTGCCGGGCTCACTCGTTTCGGTGCTCAGTGATGAGATATTTGCCGACGTCCCCAACGACACCGATCAAGTCGGGTACTCGTCCTTGCGCCACGAGCGCGGCTCGGCGTCGTCACCCTTCGGCGTCCGCTCCTGTAGGAACGAGAAGTAGGGCGCAACGAACGGGTCGGGCGCCGAGACCGTGTAGGTGTGATAGACAGTCCCGTTTTCGTGAGCGAACGCAATCCAGCTCGGGTTCTCGCGGAGGCCGTCCTCGAGCTTCGCGCCGACCTGCTTCCCCCAGTCCTGCAGCCACTCCGGAGGGGCGTCCAGTATCCCCGTGATCTCCGGGGTTTCCCGCGCCTGCTCCTTGGTCAACGCGAGCCCGAAATCGAACGGGAAGTCGGTTCCGTGGGTCGAGACGTAGGGGAGCTGCCACCCCATCCGTCGCTTGTAGGCGACGAGCCGATCGATCGGCGCGCGCGAGAACAGGATCAGCGTCACGTCGCGGTGTCCGAGGTGCAGGGCAGCGGCATCGAGATGGTCCACCAGGCTCGAGCATCCGGGGCAGGCGCCGAGCTCGTAGTCGGGCCCGAACATGATGCTGTAAGCGAGGAGCTGGGAGCGCCCCTCGAAGAGATCCGCAAGCGTCCTGCGGCCGGCCTCGGTCTCGAACTCGTATTTCTTCTCCACCGGAACCCAGGGCAGCGCCAGGCGCCTGCGTTTAATCTCCGCGTTGTGTTCCGCATGCTCCGCCTCGAGCTTCGCCAGTTCGTCGCGCGCGGCCTGCCACTCGGCGCGCGTTCCGATTCTGTGATCAGTCATCGCATTCACTTTCCTGTTAGAAACTTGGGAGATCTCGCAGCTCCTCTACCACACGACGAGCGAGGGGTCAAGGATTCGACACCAGGCCGATGATTTCGCAAGTTTGGCGACCCTAGCACACCACGACCCAAGATCGAGCGTATGTGTTGTCCGTTCGTCCAGTTAGAGAACACCGCCTAAAGCTGCTATAAGCATTTGGTGCACAACACGTTGTTATCAGCAAGGTGCGTGTTGTATTTGACGCTACCTGCGGTGACTTGAAATCCGCTTGATCAGCCCCTCCTAGGATAAGTCATCACTTTTCGTACTGGGCTCTCGGTTGAGCCTGCAGGTGAGCGGCACACCCGATCCCTCGTAGCCCCTGACCCCGTCCGCTCGCGGGTCGGCAGAAGGAGATCCGGAGATGCGAACGACTACCCTACTGTCGGCCTGCGCGACAGTCGCGTTGCTGGCGTGCATCTCCGAAAATGGCCCGACGGAGCCCGAGGCGAGCGGGACAATGGCGACGGCTGACCCGACGGTGGCAGCGGCCCTGAACATCTGGCGAGAAAGGGGGCCCCACCCCTTCGGTACTTTGGAGGGAGTCGCCGTCGGAGTCCTGGCCAACCCGGCCGGGCAGTCGATCGTCTATGTCTTCGGGGGCTGTGATCGTGTCAATAGCGACTTGGGGCAATGCACCGACGACCTGATCGCGACCTACAACGTGGCGACCGATAGCTGGACATTTGATGACGGCGCCCCGGCCGTGCACCGCTCCAATGGAGTGGGCACGATCGGGGGCAAGCTGTACTCCTCGGGGGGCTATGCCTTTGTACATGCCATCGATGGGTTGACGTCAGTGGCGTGGACCTACGATCCGGCGGCCCGCCAAGTGACCCGAGTGGCCAGCATGCCGAAGCGCACGGCCGAAGGGGTCACCGGCGTCATCAACAGCAAGCTCTATGTGCTCCCCGGGATCGTCGACGAGGGTGTCGAACAACCGCCCATCCGCCGGCTCTACCGCTATGATCCGGCCACGAACAAGTGGGGAGCTCGGAAATCGGCGCCCCACTTCCACCAGTCCGCCGCGGCCGGTGTCATCAGCGGCAAGTTCTACGTAGCAGGCGGCCTCGGCAGCACCGATCTCGATGTCTACGATCCGGCAACCGACACCTGGAGGACCCAGGCTCCGATACCGAAGGCCGGCCGGGCCATTGGGACCGCACTGGGCGGCAAGCTGTACGTGGTAGTCGGGACGGATGCCTACGTATACGACCCCGGCACCAACAGGTGGAGCGCGATCGCCGACCCCACGTCGGGACATGATGGCCTGGTCCGCGTCGTGGTCAATGGCAAGCCCAAGCTGCTCGCGGTGGGCGGCCACCACGGTGATCCCAACAACACTGAGGTGTACACGCCCTGAGGGTGATGAGCAAACGGCCTGGCGAGAGCCAAGCCGTGCTTGCCGGCACGTTCTCTGCGTACAAGCTACGATCCTGCAGCGGAGGCTTCATGCGAACGGCTCGTCGAACCTTCTCGTACCTTCCGGCCCTGCTGCTGCTCGGGGCCATTGCCTGCCAGGAGGATGCGGCCCCCACGGGCCCGACCGCGGAGCCCGCCGCTCACCTGGCGGCCGCCGTGGCGCCCTTGCTTTTTCGTCAAGTGAGTGCCGGCACCCGCCACACTTGCGGCGTCACTACCACAGACCGGGCCTACTGCTGGGGTTACAACGGCTTCTCTACGGCCGGAGGGCAGCTAGGCGATGGCACCACCGTCCAGCGGCTCAAGCCGGTTGCCGTGCTCGGCGGGCTCCGTTTCGGCCAGATCAGCGCGGGGGTAGACCACACCTGCGGCGTCACTACCGACAACCTGGCCTACTGCTGGGGGCGGAACGACTACGGCCAACTGGGCGACGGCACCACGGAATCGAAGCTCACCCCGGTCCCCGTGGCCGGCGGGCGGCGCTTCCGGGTTGTCAGCGTGGGGAACTTCCACAGCTGTGGGATCACGCCGGCAAACGCGCTGTTCTGCTGGGGTTCGAACCGCTACGGTGTGATGGGTACGGCCGCCGCTCTCAACCACGCGCCGGTCAAGGTCGCGGGCGGGCTTACCTGGCGCAACGTGAGCGCCGGCTTCTCCCACACCTGCGGCGCGACGACGACCAACGTTGGCTACTGCTGGGGCAACAACAGCAACTTCCAGCTTGGCAATGGCCAAGCGAGCTTCGTTCCCCAGCCCTTGACCAAGGTGGTCGGCGGCCTGAGCTGGAGACAGATCTTCGTGGGCTCCGGCTTCATTGCCGCGTCCAGTGATGCCCCTGACGACGCGCTCAGCTGCGGCATCACGACGGCGGACCGGGTGTACTGCTGGGGCAGCGGCGCGGCGAGCAGCACCCCGAAGCAGATCATCGGTGCACGGCGCTACAGCCAGCTCGGTGTCGGTACCCAGGGCTGCGCGGTGCGGTTCACCGGAGTGATCGACTGCTGGACCAGCGAGAGCATCACCCGAGTCCCATCCGGGACGCTGCGGTTCCTGCGGGTCAGCGTGTCGGGCCTCCGGGGGCACAAGTGCGCGGTGGGGACGGACAACAAGGCGTACTGCTGGGGTTCGGAGAATACCAACGGGCAGCTCGGCACCGGCACCACGAACCCCAGCGCCATCCCCGTGGCGGTGGCGGCGCCATAATGACCCTGTCGCCCTGAGTAATGTGGACACGCCCTGAGGGGGAATGAAAAAACGGCCTGGCGAAAGCCAGGCCGTCTTGCTGAGTGCGCCGCGTAGGAATCGAACCTACAACCTAGTGATTAAGAGTCACTTGCTCTGCCAATTGAGCTAGCGGCGCCGGTTGGTCCATAGCCCCAAGGGGAATCGAACCCCTCTCTCGACCTTGAAAGGGTCGCGTCCTAACCGATAGACGATGGGGCCGACCGCCTCAGATTGTCAGTAGCGCTAACGGGATTCGAACCCGTGTTTGGGCCTTGAGAGGGCCCCGTCCTAGTCCCCTAGACGATAGCGCCGTGGGTACCGCACAGGCCCGGCAGGACTCGAACCTGCAACCCCCGGTTTTGGAGACCGGTGCTCTACCACTTGAGCTACGGACCTCTGCACCGATCTCGCCGGCACCTGCTCCGCCCGCGGCGACCGGGACCTGCTCACCGGGACACACTGACCCGGGCTAACCCAGGGTGGCTGACGGGAATCGAACCCGCAACCTCCGGAGCCACAGTCCGGCGCTCTAACCGATTGAGCTACAACCACCGCGGCGGAGACATCGCCCCGTGCGAGGCCGCAAAAATTACCGGGTCCGGGGGGGTCGGGTCAAGACCAGAACGTGCGCGAAAGCCGTGATGTTCCCGAGTCTTGCGGCACCTGACGGCCCTGGAAACTCGCCACCGGCACCACCCCGCGGACGGCATTCGCCACCAGCAGACTCCGGCCCGCGATCTCCTCCGGTTTGACCCGTCGCTCGGTGAGTCCGCCGGTCAGCTCCGCCAGCCTCGCGCGGGCCACGCCCGGCAGGATCCCCAGGTCCAGCGGCGGAGCACAGAGGCGGAGCCCCTCCCACCAGAAGACCCCCCAGATCGCACACTCCGCGACGTGCCCGCCACCGGTGAGGAGCACCGCGTCGTCCGCCCCGGCTTCCCGCGCCTCCTCGAGCGCTCGGTCGAACTGGTCCCGCTCGGTCGTCTTGTGAGGATAGGGCCGATGCTCGACCCGCGCGGTGATCAACGAAACCGGGGTTTCCGGGCCGACCGGACGCTCGGTCAGCTCCGGCCCGCGCGGACCCACCTCCAGCCGATGGACCCGGTCCAGCCCGTCGGAAGGCGTCGACAGCTCGCCCGGCAGCGGCACGCCGAGCGCCTGGCAGCTCGCCGCCAGCCGCCGGAGATGGAGATACCAGAGCGGCGCCACGCCGTTCCGGATCCGGACCGTCTCGATCAGGGTCACCGGGCGGTAGACCATGGCTCAGCCCACCGGGACACGGGAAGTTTCGCCCTCGACCCCGGGCTCGGCCGGGCCGGGCACCCGGCGCGAATCCAGTGCCGCGCGAACGGTCGTCGCACCGAGTATGACGCCGCCGCCGATCAGCGCCCACCCGTTGGGCCGCTCGCCCTGAAAGACCCAGGCCCACACCGGATTCAGCACCGGCTCGATCAGCAGGATGAGCGAGGCCTCCAGCGCCGGCATCGTGGTCAGCGCGCGCGTAACCAGCACGTAGGCCAGTGCGATCTGGAAGACGCCGAGATAGCCGATGAGCGCCCAGTCCCCGAGTCCGTGGCTTCCGAACGGCAGCGCGAAGGGCAGCGCGGCCAGAAATGCGACGGTGTTGCCCGCCACCACCGCGACCGCCGCCGACCCGCGCTCACCTCCCGCCGACCCCATCCACCGGAGGCCGCAGACCGTGAGCGCCCAGAAGAGCCCGCTGGCGAGCGCGAGCAAGTTGCCGCGCACCGGATCGGGCGCCGTCTCGACCGGTGCCTCCACCCCGACGAACACCAGGGCGAGACCGAGCCCCACCGCCACCATGAACGCCAGGTCCTTCCGCCGGGTCGGCTCGCGGAGCAGCCACGGCGCCAGCAATGCGAGATACAGCGGTGCCGTGGACTGGAGGTAGATCGTGTTCGCCGCGGTGGTGAGGCGGTTGGCGAGGACGAACAGCGTCAGCGTCGCCGCATAGGCGATGCCGACGACGACGGTGCGGCCGGTCCAGGCGCGCCGCGCCTCGCGTGTCATCAGCCAGATAGCGACCGCGGCGATGCCCGAGCGGAGGCAGGTGATCTGCCACGCGGTGAAGTCGGCGCCCTTGATCGCGGCGCCGCCGGTCGAGAACAGCACGGCGGCGCATGCCAGCTCGAGCCGGGCCTTGCGTGCGGGGATGCATGGGACGGGAAGATAACGCTCGCGAAGTGGAGGGAGCCGTGTGCCATCCCAGCGGAGGGTCATCCCGAGCGGAGCGAAGTCGCCATCAGCCGCTGTCCTCGCCCGGCACGCTCACCTCGTCGCCCACCACATCGCGCACGTACAGCATCTTGACCGGGATCATGACGGTCGCGAGCAGTGGGACTGCCAGCAGCAGGCCGAGGAAGCCGAAGACGAGAGCGAACAACGCCTGGCCCAGGATGGTGATCACCGGCGGCAGCTCCAGCCCCTCCTTCATCAGCAGCGGCTGGAGGACGACGCCCTCGAGCTGCTGGATGGCGGTATAAGCGACGGCGACGTAGAGCGCCTTCTCCGGCCCATCCACCAGTGCCATGCCGACGGCCGGTACCGCCGAGAGGATCGGCCCGACGTAGGGCACGAACTCCAGCAACCCCGCGATGATGCCGAGCGCGATCGCCGCCTTCACGCCGAGCAGCAGGAGCACCACGGTGGTCACCGCGCCGATCGCCAGCATCGCGATCATCTGCATCAGAAGCCACCGTCGCAATGTCGTCGCGGTGGCGCTCAGCACTTCCCCCGCCTTGCGCCGCGTGGGGTGGGGAAACAGGTGCATGAGGCCCCGATGGTAGAGCCCCGGATCCACCGCGACGAAGATCGCCACGAACAGCATGACGATGAGCCCGCCCAGGACGGAAATCGTGGACGAGAACACGGCGAAGAAGTGACGGCCTACGCCCGCGAGCTGCTGCGCGATGCCCTGCCGCAGGTCCACGGGCTTCGCCCCTGCGGAATCCGATGGCTCTCCGGCCGTCCCCTTGCGCCCGGTACTGTCGGCGCCCTTCGGCTCGCTCCCCTCACCGCCCTCGTCCTGCCCCGACTGAATCAGGCTCGCGACACCCCCCGCCCGCTGCTGCACCCACCCCTCGACCCTCTCGATCGCCTGTGGCAGCTGCTGCCGCAGCTCTCCGAATTGCCGTCCGATCTGGGGAGCCACCAGGAGGCCCAGCCCGGTCAGCGCTCCGAGAACGAGCAGCACGATGAGCACCGCACCGAGCCCACGCGGAACCCGAAGCCGCTCCAGGCGGTCCACTCCGGCCGCCAGCACGATGCCGAGGAGCACTCCGAAGAACCCGATCAGGAAGACAGACCGGCCGACCCAGAGCAACTGGAGGGCGACGTAGACGGCGGCGACGATGGCGGCGGCGCGCAGGATGTCGCGGGTCCGCCAGCCGGAGTCGCGCGGTCGAGAAGCAGGACTCATGCACGACCCTCCCGGCGGAGTGGTGTTCGAGCGGAAACCCGTCTCACGTCAGGGCCTGGGGATCATCGCTGCGCAGGGTGACTGGTTCCGCGACCTGGGTCACTACGGCGCCGGCGAAGGGAGCTCGGTGGTGTAGACCTCCTCGCGGACCGGGTGGAAGCCGCGGCGGAGGTAATTCGAGAGCGCCGCGGGATGGTCCAGCGTGCAGGTGTGAAGCCAGACCCGGTCAGGCCGCATCGCCCACGCGGTCTCGACGGCGCGGGTGAGCAGATATCCTCCCCAGCCGCGCCCCACGAACTCGGGTAACAGGCCGAAGTAGGCGATCTCGACGGAACGGTCCTTTCCGGAGTGGAGCTCGAAGTAGCCCGCCGGCGCCGCCCCCGACGTGAGCAGCCAGAGCGAAACACCCGGGTCGGCAATATGCGCCCGCACCTGCTGATCGGTCCAGGACAGCCGATCGGTCCAGTGGTACGCCCGGCCGACCTCGGCGTACAGGTAGCGGAAGAAGGAGACCGGGCACTCCTCGAGCCGCTCGAGACGAGGGACATCCCGAGGCACCGGACCCGGCGAGAGCTCGCCTGGAGAGCGCATCTCCAAGTACGTGCGGGTGACTTGGACGGGTGGCATGGCGGCATTCTAGCAATCGCCCGAATTCCGCGCCAATCCACGGCAGAACAAAGGCCCCGGCAACTTCACCGGGGCCTTCGTCCTGAGGTACAGCAGCCTGGTTACTGCGGGGTCGGATAGGTGCTGTCCGCCGGCATGTTGGGATCGGCCGGGGCGCTCGGATCAGCCGGAACGCTCGGGTCGGCCGGAACGCTCGGGTCAACCGGAGCATTCGGATCGGCAGGGACGCTCGGATCCGCCGGAACGCTCGGATCGATCGCGGTCGTGTCGGTGCCCATGCCACTGGTGTCGGCCGACGGATCGGCGGCCGGATCGTACCCGGTGGTGGACGTATCGACGCCGGTCTCCGGAGCATACGCGCCGGTGTCGGGCGACGTCATCCCGCTGGTATCGGTCTCCATCCCTGTGTCTGGAGTCTCGACTGGAGCGGGGTACTCACCAGCGGTCGTATCCGCCGGAGTGGTCGGCGTCAGCGCCGTGTCGGCATTGACGTCACCGGTGGTGCTGGTGGTATCCCACTGCCCGGTCGAGGTATCGACCTCGGTCGTCACGGCCGTGGTGTCATCCCCACGATCGGGGGCCGCACCCACGTCATCTTCGCCCCGGCCGGCGCAAGCCGCAAAGGTGGCCGCAGCAGCCAGGATCCATAGGCTCTTCATAGGTTCACTCCCCATTGGACGAGTCATGCCCGCTCCAGGTATAGACTTAGGTCCCTACCTTCGGACGCGGGCAACGGTATCTAATTCGGTCGCGGGAGCCAACCTAACCCTCGGGGGCAGACCGGGACTAGGTCATGGATCACATTCAGGGATATTGGGTAGGTCCGGCGCTTCAGACGATCCCCCGGAACAGCTCCAACGCCGCCGGATTCGCGAGGGCCTCCCTGTTCGTCACCGGCCGTCCGTGAATCATCTCCCGGACCGCCAGTTCGGTGATCTTCCCGCTGATCGTCCGCGGAATGTCGGCCACCTGGACGATGCGCCTCGGTACGTGGTGTGGGCTGGCATGCTCCCGGATTCGCTTGCGGATCCGGGCCTTTAGCGCGTCGTCCAGCTCGAGGCCGACACGGAGACGGACGAAGAGGACGATGCGCACATCTCCCTCCCACTCCTGCCCGACGACCAGGCTCTCGATGACCTCCGGAAGCTGCTCGACCTGACGATAGATCTCGGCGGTGCCGATGCGCACCCCGCCCGGATTGAGCGTGGCGTCACTTCGGCCGCTGATCACCAGGCCGTCGTGCTCGGTCAGTTTCGCCCAATCCCCGTGGCGCCAGACCCCTGGGTAATGGTCGAAATATGCCGCCCGGTACTTCGCGCCGTCCGGGTCATTCCAGAAGGACACCGGCATACTGGGAAACGCGCGAGTGCACACCAGCTCACCATCGCGTCCCCGGACCGGGTGGCCGGCCTCGTCGAACACCTCCACCGCCATGCCGAGGCCGCGGGTCTGAAGCTCCCCCGGCCAGACCGGCCCGATCGGGTTCCCCAGTGCGAAGCAGGAGATGATGTCGGTGCCGCCGCTGATGCTCGCGAGGTGAAGGTCGCGCTTGATCTCGCGGTAGACGTATTCGAACCCGGAGGGCGCCAGCGGGCTGCCGGTGGACAGGATGGCACGGAGTGCGACCAGGTCGTGGGTGCTGCCCGGTCGCAGCCCTTCCTTCTCCGCCAGCGCGAGATACTTGGCGCTGGTGCCGAACACGGTGACGCGCTCCTGCTCCACCATGTCCCAGAGTACCGTCGGTGGGGACAACGGCGCGCCGTCGAACAGCACCACGGTGGCTCCGGCGGCGAGGCCTGAGACCAGCCAATTCCACATCATCCAGCCGCAGGTGGTGAAATAGAAGATCCGGTCGTCCCGGGTAACGTCGGTGTGGAGCACCAGCTCCTTGAGATGCTGGAGCAGCGTGCCGCCCGCGCCGTGCACCATGCACTTGGGCAAACCGGTGGTGCCGGACGAGTACATGATGTACAGCGGGTGATCGAACGGAAAACGCCGGGGCGGCCCCCCGGCCGCGTCGTCGCGCAGCCACTCGGGCCACAGCACGCCCTCCGCGATACCCGAGAGATCGGGGCGCTCCTCCACGTAGGGGATGACGATCACCCGCTCGATCTCCGGCAACCGCCGGAGCACGTCCCGCACCCGGGCCAGCGAATCGATCGTCTTGCCGGCATAGCGATAGCCGTCGGCGGAGAAGAGGATGCGGGGGCGAATCTGGCCGAAGCGGTCGAGGACGCCGTTGGCGCCGAAGTCCGGTGAGCACGAGGTCCAGATCGCTCCCAGACTTGCGGTCGCGAGCATGGCGATCACCGCCTCGGGGAGATTGGGCAGGAATCCGGCGACGCGATCGGCCGGCCCGATGCCCTGCCGCTCCAGCGCCGCGGCGACCCGGACCACTTGGATCGCCAGCTCGCGATAGGTGAGCGCCCGCCCCCGGCCTCGTTCGTTCCAAAAGACCAGCGCCTCACGCTCGTCCCGATACCGCAGGAGGTTCTCCGCGAAGTTGAGCCGCGCGCCGCCGAACCATCGCGGCCCCGATTCCGGATCGGGTGGGCCCATCCGATCCACCCCCACCACCACTTCGTCCCACGGATCCTTGCCCGGCCGCTCCTCCGCCACCACACCGCAGAACCTCCACACCTCAGGCCAGAAGGACTCCGGCCGCTCCACCGACCAGCGATACAGGGCCGGAAAATCGGAAACCGCCTCTGCCCCCGCGGGCCGCCGCTGGCGGACCCACTGGAGGAAGGCGGTCATGTTCGCGCGCCCGACCCGCTCGGCGCTCGGCGTCCAGATCGGCTTCGTCAAGTCCGCCCGGCGCCGTGCCCCGCTGTCCCGTCCCGCTGCCCCACCGTCACGACGTCGGCGGGTTGAACTGCGCGTGCTGGGCGTCCAGCCACGACTTGTGGTAATTCGCGTCCTCGATCGCGAGCGCCGGCTTCGCCACCTTCAGCGGCCGGAAGGTGTCCATCATGACGGCCAGCTCCTCAGTGTACTTGGCGCCGATGCTCGCCTCCGCGCGTCCGGGATGTGGCCCGTGCGGGATGCCGTCGGGGTGATGGGTGATGCTGCCGAACTCGATGCCCTTCCGGCTCATGAACTCGCTGGAGGCGTAGTAGAGCACCTCGTCGGAGTCCACGTTGCTGTGATTGTACGGCGCGGGCACCGCCTCCGGGTGGAAATCGTAGGGGCGGGGGCAGAAGCTGCACACCACGAATCCGTCGCCCTGGAAGGTCTGGTGCACCGGCGGCGGCTGATGCACCCGGCCTACGATCGGCTCGAAGTCGTGGATGTTGAACGCCCAGGGATAGAAGTAGCCGTCCCACCCGACCACGTCGAACGGATGGTGGTCGAGGATGATCTCGTTCAGCCCATCGTACTGCTTCACCAGGATCGGGAAGTCGCCCTTCTCGTCATGGGTGCGGAGCGTGGCGGGTCGCCGGATGTCGCGCTCGCTGTAGGGCGCGCCCTCGATGAGCTGGCCGAACTCGTTCCGGTAGCGCTTGGGCCACCGTACGTGCCCGCGGCTCTCCATGACGAGCAGCTTGGTCTGCTCCCCGGCCAGGTCGAGACGCCACCGGTGCAGGATGCCCCGGTGGATGATCAGGTAGTCGCCCTCGTGGAAGGGGAGGTCGCCGAACACCGACTCCAGGGTGCCGCTCCCCTTGCTCACGTACACCAGCTCGTCGCACTGGGCGTTGCGGTAGAAGTGCGCGTCGTTCTCGTCCGGCTCCACGTACAGCATGGCCACTTCGTTGTTGAACAGGAGCGGAACGCGGTCGAGCGTCGGGCTGCCCCCCGATTTCACCTGCGACGTGCGGAAGTGCCGGTGCCGCAGCGTCTGGTCGGCGTCGGCTTCGTACTTCGTCTCCCGCAACCGCCGCGCGGACTTGACCGTGGTCGGCGGATGCACGTGATAGAGCAGCGAGGCGGTGCCAGTGAACCCCTCGTGCCCCATCAGCTCCTCGGCATAGATCCCGCCGTCCGGCTTGCGGAACGCGATGTGCCGCTTGCGCGGGATCTGGCCGACCGTGTGGTAGATGGGCATGGCTAGAGATTTCCTCGGAGCGCCTGCTCCCGCTCGATCGCCTCGAACAGCGCCTTGAAGTTGCCCTTGCCGAAGCTGCGCGCGCCCTTCCGCTGGATGATCTCGTAGAAGAGCGTCGGGCGATCCTGCACCGGCTTGGTGAAGATCTGGAGCAGGTAGCCGTCCGGGTCCCGGTCTACCAGGATGCCCAGGTCGGCGAGCGTATCCACCGGCTCGTCGATCCGGCCCACCCGGGCCTGGAGGTCGGCGTAATACGTCGTCGGGACCCGGAGGAACTCGACCCCGCGGTCGCGCAGGGCGGTCACGGTCTCGATGATGTCGTCGGTGGCGATCGCCAGATGCTGCACGCCCGGACCGCGGTAGAACTCCAGATACTCGTCGATCTGCGACTTCTTCTTTCCCTGCGCCGGCTCGTTGATCGGGAACTTGATCCGCTCGTTGCCGCTGGCCACCACCTTCGACATCAGCGAGCTGTACTCGGTCGAGATGTCCTTGTCGTCGAACGAGATGAGGTTGCGAAACCCCATCACGTCCTCGTAGAACTTGACCCAGGTGTTCATCCGGCCCAGCTCGACGTTGCCCACGCAGTGGTCCACGTGCAGCAGCCCCACCGGCGCGGGATCATAGCGGCTTTCCACCGGCCGGAAGCCCGGGAGAAACGTGCCCCGGTAATTGCGGCGCTCGACCAGGCTGTGGATCGTGTCGCCGTAGGTGTGAATCGCGGCGATCACCACCTCGCCCTCCTCGTCCCGCAGCACCACCGGCTCCCCCGCCGACTTCGCCCCGCGCTCCACCGCCGCCGCGTACGCCTGGCGGGCATCGTCCACCCACAAGGCGATATCGCGCACCCCGTCGCCGTGACGGTTCACATGATCGGCGATGGGATGATCGGGGGTCAGAGCGGAGGTGAGCACCAGGCGCACCTTGTTCTGTTGCACCAGGTAGCTGGCGCGGTCGCGGGTCCCCGTCTCCGGCCCCCGGTAGGCCAGCAGCTGGTATCCGAAGGCGGATCGGTAGTACTGGCTCGCCTGCTTGGCGTTCCCGACGTAGAACTCGACGAAGTCGGTACCGTTGATGGGAAAGGTGTCGGTCGCCTCGGTGGCGACCGGGATCGTCTCGGTCTGCATAGGTCCCCCTGACCTCGGCGGGTTGCCGTGGAGCGGCTTCGGGAGGAAAAATAACGCCGCCCGGAGCGACCCACCACGGCCTCAGGGGCCGGAGATCATTCGGCCGACCTCATCCACCAGCTGCTCGGTGCTGAAGGGCTTCTGGATGAACGGCTGTTCGCTCCGGAGAAGACCACGGTCCAGGATGTCGTCTCTGGGGTACCCGGACATGTAGAGGATGGGCAGGCCGGGCAGGAGGTGGTGCACCTGACGCTCCAGATCCACGATTCCGACATCGGGAACCACCACGTCGGTGAGCAGGAGGTCCGCCCTCGGCCTCCCGTCGCGCAGGCCCGCGAGTGCGTCGGCCCCACTCTCGGCCTCCACCACTCGGTAGCCCCGTTCCCGGAGGATCCTGGCCGCGAGCTCTCGCACGCCCGCCTCGTCCTCCAGAATCACCACCGTGCCGCCACTGACCTTCGGAAGCGAGGCCCGCCCGCCGTCGGCCTCGATGGTACCGGCCATCTTCGCGCCCACCTCGGGCAGACAGACGGTCACCGTCGTCCCTTTCGAGCGCGCGCTCTCGACCCAGACGTAGCCGCCGCTCTGCTTGACGATACCGTAGACCGTGGCGAGCCCCAGCCCCGTTCCTCTGCCCGCGGGTTTGGTCGTGAAGAAAGGCTCGAAGGCCTGGGCCGCGGTGGTCTCGTCCATTCCGTGACCGGTGTCGGCCACCGAGACCAGACCATACCGCCCCGCTGGAATCGGAATGCCGATGAGGCGGACCCCTTCCGTCTCGTCCAGGTAGCGGGTTTCCGTCGCGATCCGGATGCCCCCTCCGGACGTCATGGCATCGCGGGCGTTGAACGCCAGGTTGATGAGCACTTGCTCGAGCTGGGAGCGGTCGGCCCGCACCACCGCGTCGAGCGGTGTGAGGGCGACCTCGACTCTCAGGTTCGCGGGCAGCATCAGCCGAAGGACCGGGACCATCTCCTGGACCACCTGGTTCAGCCGGAGGTCGATCGGCTGGAGAACCTCCTGCCGGCTGAAAGCCAGGAGCTGGCTGGTTATCTTCGCCGCCCGCAGGGCGGCCTTCCGTATCTCGTCCACCTCTCGCTGCCTGCCGTCGGGCGCCGGCAGGTCTCGGCTGAGCAGATCGCTGAAGCCGAGGATGATGGTCATCATGTTGTTGACTTCATGCGCTACGCCGCCTGCCAGTCGTCCGACCGCTTCCATTCGCTGAGCGCGCCGGAGCCGCTCCTCGGTCCGCTTGAGGTCCGTCAGGTCCTGCACGGTGACGATGTAGGACTCCAGCCCGCCGGTTTCCAGTGGTGTCACACTGACCAGGACGGGAATCATGCCGCCGTCGGACCTGCGATGGATGGTCTCGTAGGCCTGTCCCTGGAGATCGCCGCCCCATGCCTCGGGCTTCGAAGCCTGCTCGTCGGGGAGAAGGTCCGAGTAGAGTCTGCCCTGCAGGGCGGCGGGATCGGCATAGCCGTGCATGCGCGCGAAGGCGGGATTGACGGTGTCGATGCGGTGGTCCACCCCGTCGACCACCGCGGCGCCCCACCAGGCGAGATCGAAGACTCGGACCCACCTGGAGAGCGCTTCGCCGATCCTGGGCCGCCGCTCGGTCTCCCTCCGGAGGCTTTCCTGCAGCATCGCCGATTCCAGCCCCAGGGCGATGCGGCTCGCCAGCACCTTCGCGGCGGCGAACTCCTCTGCGGTGAACGGGGCCTTCGTCTCGCTCCGGGCCAGCGCCAGGCCGCCGAGCGTGTGGCCACCCGACCGAAGCGCAACGACCACGAGCGATCGTACCCCGAGCCCGCCGAGCAGCGCCGCCAGCCGCCCGTCACCATCATCCACCGCTCGAACCGATGCCTCTCTAACGCTGGGGAGCCACTGTGAGTAGTGACCCGCGCGGACCTGGGCAGTGGCGGCGCGACTGACCGCATCGAGCGAGGCAGCCACCTCGTTTCGCAATCGGGATGTCGAGCCGGCGCGCCGGTGGATCGCTTCGATTCGGGTGCCGCCCGACTCCTCGCCGAGCATCAGCACGGCGAGGTCGGCCAGTCCCGGCACCACGGAGTCCAGCGCGACCGTCAGGACACTTTCGTATCCCACCGCCGATCGAATGGCCCGACTCGCCCGTTCCACTATCGGCGTCACTGGCCGGCTGTCCTGAATCACCATTCCCACAATCGATCCTTCCTCAGTCATGAGTCATGGGGCTCGAGGCGTCACCTGATTGCTCGGCAACCATCTGCCGAACAACTGTGAGCCCCGTCACATCGGGTACGCGTGCAAGTCCGTGGCGACGGCGCATCTCCACGAACCCAGAATACGGAGCGTCACCGTGCGCCACGCCGTGCTTCTCTCGCTAGTCAGCGGGTGCATCCCGTTGCACCTCGCCGCCGCCCAGGGATGGATTGAGATCGAAAGCCGCCGCCCTCCAAATACGCCAAGTCCCGTGTCGCGCGTGGGGTCCCGCGTCACCATCGCGGTAAACGAACGGATCGCCAGGGTGGAGGTCGAGGAGCGGTTTCGGAACGGCGGGGGGACTGTGGCGGAGGGCAGTTACCTCTATCCGCTCGCGGGCGAGGCGTCGTTCACCGACTTCTCGCTGTGGCTCAACGACCAGGAGCTGCGCGGCGAGACGATGGACGCGGACAAGGCCCGCGGGATTTATGAAGACATCGTCCGGCGGCAGAAGGATCCCGCCCTGCTCACCCTCGCCGGGCATGGGCTGGTTCGGGCCCGAGTCTTCCCGATCCAGCCGGGTGAGACCCGTCGGATCGCGCTTCGTTACAACCAACTGCTGACGCGTCAGGGTGACGCGGTGCGGCTCCGCTACGCACTTGGTCTACGGGGCACGGACCAGGCGACCGAGCTGCGCGTGGAGATCGAGCGCGGCGAGCTCTATGGCACGCCCTACTCACCCACCCACACCATCGAGAGCCGCACCACCGGCGGCAGGATCGAGATCGTGGTCGCCCCCGGCGACGCTGGAGACGTGGAGGTGTTCCTGCCGCTGCGGAGGCCCATCGCCGGCGCCACCCTTCTCACCCACGCCTCGGAGGGCGAGGACGGGTACTTCATGCTGCTGCTCGCGCCTGGCCCGGCGGAGCGTGCCGGGGCGATACCTCGTGACCTCACGCTGGTGGTCGATGTGTCGGGCTCGATGTCAGGCACCAAGCTGGAACAGGCGAAAGCCGCGTTGCAGCAGGCCCTGGGAACGCTGGGCCCGAACGACCGCTTCCGGGTGATCGCCTTCTCTGGGGCAGTCCGCCGGTTCCGGGAACAGGCGGTGGCCGCGACCAGCGCCAACCTCGCGGCCGCCCGCGAGTTCGTGGACGGCCTGGCCGCGGAGGGGGGAACCAATCTGGCCGGCGCGCTCGATGCGGCGCTCGACGGTGGCGGTGACGCGGAGCGTCTCTCGCAAGTCCTGCTGGTCAGCGACGGCATGCCCTCGGTGGGCGAGCAGGCCCCCGATCGCATCGCAGGCAACGCGGCGGCGCGTATCGGCAAGGCGCGCATCTTCCCGGTCGGCGTGGGCCACGACGTGAACACCTACCTGCTCGATCGGCTCGCGGCCGAAGGGCGGGGCGCCGTGGAGTATGTGCCGCCCGGGGCGAGCGTCGAGTCGGCCGTCGCCGTGATCACCAGCAAGCTTCGTCATCCCGCGCTGGTGGACCTCCGCATCGCCGAGGCCCCGGTGGAGCTGACTGGACAACTACCCGCTCGGCTGCCCGACCTCTTCCACGGCGAGGAGCTCGTCGTCCTCGGCCGCTACCGGGAGCGCGGAACGGGGCGGATGATCGTGACCGGCACCCGCAACGGAGCGCGGGAGCGGGTCGAGACCGAAGCCAGCTTCGATCGGTCGGAGCAGGGCAACGGGTTCATTCCGCGACTCTGGGCCGCCCGCCGGATCGGGGAGCTCACCCGCCTGATCCGTGTCGAAGGGCCCTCACCTGTCCTAATCGAGGAAATCCGGGACCTCGGCCTCAGATTCGGGATTCTGACCGAGTACACCGCCTACCTGGTCCAGGAACCCCAGGCCCTGGCCGACGCCCCACCGCCCATGCCCCGGCTGGAGGAAGCCAGCCGCCAGACCGGAGCCGCTGCGTTCGACCGCGCCCGCCGAAGCGCCAAGTTTGCTGAAGTCAAGACTTTACAGAGCGCTGACGAGGTCGTTGCCGGCGCGATGAACGGGTGGGATAGGAAGGAGGGGCGGCAGCCGTCGAAGCGGGTGGCCGGCCGGGTGTTCGTCTTGCGGGACTCGGTCTGGACTGACATTGGAAACACCGATAGGATCCCTGTCACGGCGGTGGCAGCCTTCAGTCCGGCATATTTTGAGTTGGTGCGAATGTTGCCGGAGTTAGCCCCTTATCTGTCGACCGGCGCGGACGTTGTGGTGGCGGGGCGGCGGGGGAGTATCAGGATCGCCCACCGGGGTATCGAAATGTGGCGGGCGGGCGACCTGGCGGCGGTGGTCCGAAACTTCAGGGGCACATGACGGCCGATCTCGCTCGGTTGTTCGAAGAGTACTATCCCTCGCTCGTCCGGATGCTGTACCGCCGGACGGGTGATCGGGATCGGGCCGAGGACCTGGCGCAGGAGACGTTCGCCAGGGCGGTCTCGGCCCCGCCTGACAATCCGCGGCCATGGCTGTTCGCCGTGGCGCTCAACCTGGTGCGTGAGGACGGTCGCAGGACGGTGACCAGAGGTCGTCGGCTGGAGTTGCTGCGCAACGAACAGGATCGGCCCGCGGCCGGACCCGACGCCGACTACGAGCGCAACGAACAGGTCGCCCAGGTGAGGGCCGCGTTGGCCCGGCTCAACGAGCGCGACCGCGAGGCATTGCTGCTCAAGGCCGAGGGCTTCGGGTACGACGAGATCGCTTCGACACTGGGACTGGCAAAGGGGGCGGTAGGCACCACGCTGGCGCGAGCCCGGCGGCGGCTGGTCGAAGCGTATCGCGCGCAGGATCGAGGCAACCATGTCGCATCTTGACGAAGGCACCCTGCATGCCCTGCTCGATGGTGAGCTGGACCTGCACGAGGTGAAACAGATCCAGGCCCACATCGGCAGTTGCGCTGCCTGTGGCACGCGCCTGCGCGAGGTGAAAGAGTTCCACGGCGAATCCGACCGCCTGGTCGGCCTGCTCGAGATGCCGTCGACCCCATCGCGCCGAACCGCGGCCATGGTCGAGGATCAACCGGAAGTCGTGGACCAGCCGGCGGCTCCGGCGCCCCCTGCGGCCCAGCGGCGCCCTCCGCGCATGTCCGGGCCGGCAGCCGAGCCGCCGCCGCTCCTGCTCCCCGAGAACCCAGATTACGGCCGCAGCCGGATGCTTCGGCGCATGCGCTGGGCGGCGCTCGTGCTGGTGACCGTAGGGGCGGGTTATTTCGGCAACCAGATGCGGCAGTCGGGGTCCTACGATTTCGATGCGCTTCCGCTGTCGAACGTCACTACGTCGGACTCCGCATCCGGGGCGGTTTTGAGCAGCGAGGAGGCGGCCGCTTCTCCCGAGCCCGCTTCGACGCCCGCCAAGGATACCTCGTCGCCCGCCGAGGCGAAGAGTGAGGTCGATTCAGTGCCGAAGCGCGTCGCCCCGCGGGCGCAGCCGTCGCCCGCTCGCGAATCCGAGCCCGCCGCGGCCGGCGTGGGTGAAGCGGCCAGCCGCCTCGATGACTCGGCATTCGATGACGCGGCAGAGGAGCCAGTCGGAAACGAGACGGCGCAGGAGCAGTCGGCCCCGACCGAGCCGGAGGGCGACGAGGCGCCTCCGCCGGCCCAGTCGGATGCCAACGTTCGGGTCGAGGCCGCCCGCGCTCTCCAGCAGCTGGACCGCGAGCGTCAGATGGACCGTGCCGCCGCTGCGACCGCGGCGCTCGACAGCGCCCGGCGGCGGGAGGCATTGGCCCGCACGGTTGCGGCCGCACCGGCCCCCACGCCCCGCACCCCGGAGCAACGCGCCCGGATCTATCTCCGCATCGGTCTCGACGAGGCGGCCAAGCAGCTCGGCCGGCCGGTGCACGTGATCGAGGGCCGGAGCCCGCTGTTCATGGGGCTTGCGCTGGGCCGAACCTCGCCCGGCGCCGACACGACGCGCCCCGTGGTACGGGTGGTCTATCAGGATGCCCAGGGAAGATTGATTCTGCTCGACCAGCAGCGGCTGCGGCCGGGCCAGGCCACCAGTGCCCCCGGTGACGAGCCCCACTGGATCGCCGGAGAGATCGCGCTGCACCTCAGTGGCGAAGTGGGGGCCGAGGTTCTTCGAAACCTGCGTCCCAGGGTCAGGTAGCGGCGGGCGCGCTGGCCGCCAACACGTCACGCACCCGGCGCATCAGCTCGTCCGCGGTGAACGGCTTGTGCAGAAAGCTCGTCCCGGTGCCCTGCACGCCGCGGCGCACCACCTCGTCGTCGGTGTAGCCCGAGATGTAGAGCACCCTGATGTCGGGTCGTATCGCCGTCAGCCGCCGTACCAGCTCGCCTCCGCCCATCTCGGGCATCACCACGTCGGTGACCACCAGATCGATCGACCCCTCGTGGCGCTCGGCCAACCGGAGCGCATCGCGCCCGTCGCCCGCCGTGAGCACTGCGTGTCCGTGATCGGAGAGGATCTGTCGCAGCAGCTCGCGAACGGCGTCCTCATCCTCCACCACCAGGACCGTCTCGGTGCCGTGCAGCCTCGCCTCGGGCTCTGACTCGGTGTCTTCCGGCTCCGCCAGGGGCAGGTAGACCTTCACGGTGGTACCCTCCCCCGGCTCGCTGGAGACCCGCACGACGCCGCCGTTCTGCCGGACGGTCCCGTAGACGATCGACAAACCGAGGCTCGCCCGTTGCTCGCGCGGGTCGGCAGACCGAAGCGACTCGAACAGCTGGGAGCGGGCCTCGCCGTCCATCCCGCCACCCGTGTCACTGATCGCGAGGAGGATGTAGTTCCCCGGGCGTACCCGACGGGCCCGCGCGCCCGCGCCGATTCGCCGCTCCGCCGTTTCGATGGTCAGCGTACCGCCGCCGGGCATGGCGTCCCTGGCGTTCAGAATGATGTTGACCAGGAGCTGATCGAGATGCCCCGGGTCCATGCGTACGATCGCCTGGCGCGAGCGCAGTCCCAGCTCGAGGCCGATGGCCTCGCCCAGCAGACGGCGGAACAGGGCCTCCATCGAGTGAATCGCCTGGTGCAGATCGATCGGTTGGGGGTTGGGCTCCTGCCGCCGGCTGAACGCCTGGAGCTGGCCGGTGAGAAGGACACCGCGATCCGCCGCCTTGCGGATCTGGTCGGCGTCCGCCCGCCGGGGGTCACCCTCCGGCAGTTGCCGGAACAGGATGTCGCCGAAGCCGCGAATGGTAGTGAGAATGTTATTGAAGTCGTGCGCGACCCCGTCGGCCAGGCGGCCGACCGCGTCGAGCCGCTGGGAATGCCGCAGCTGTTCCTGGCTGTGGTGCAGTGCCGCCCGGGCGCGGGCGCGGTCACTGATGTCGGTGACGAGCACCAGCCGGGCCCGCCGTCCATCCGACTCCAGCTCGTGCGAGATCACCTCCACGTCCATCACCGTGCCGTCCTTCCGATGGTGACGGGTGAAGGCGGTGTCCTGCTTGCGTCCCGGGTTCGTGGTCATCGGGAGGCCGGGCGCATCATCGGACGGATGGAGGTCCATGATGGTCATCGCGAGAAATTCCTCGCGGGAGTAACCGTACCGGCGAATAGCGGCGTCGTTGACACCCAGGAACTCCAGGGTCTTCACGTCGAACACCCACATCGGCTGGGGATTGGCGTCGAAGAGCAGGCGGTAGCGGCGGTCGGCTTCGCGCGCCTGGTGGTGCCAATGGCCCGCACCGATCGCCAGCGCGACGCGGTCGCCCAGCTCGCTCGCGTAACCGATGTCCTGCTCGGAGAAGGTCCGCCCATACTCCTGGCCCATGCCCAGGGTGATGAGACCGGCCAGTCGTCCGTCGGCGCGGAGTGGCACGCGCAGCACCGATGCCGACTTCAGGGCACGGTAGAGCTTGAGATGTTCGTCGTCCTGGGCGTGGAGGCGAAGGACCTCTTCAGTCGTCTCCACCGGCTGGAGCGCCCCGGCCGGCGGCGGGCCGAACGGAAGCCGCCGGTTGCCGTACTCGCAGATCAGCCTGACCGCGAGATCGCGCGCGGGGTCGCGATGGGCCCCGGCGACGAACCGGGAGTCGCCGCGCTCGTCCACCGAATGGATCACGCACCAGTCGCCCAGCGTCGGCACGACGCTTCGCGTCAGGTCGTGCAGTGTCACGTGATAGTCGCGCGAGGAAGCGAGCGTAGCGCTGGCATGGGAGAGGAGAGAGACCCTCCGGTCGAGCGCCTCCGCCTCCGTGCGGGTCAGGGCTGCCTCGTGGCCGCGCTCGGCCGTCTCGCGGAGCCGGGACACCAGCACGGCGATCCCCGGTGCCACCACCCCGACGACCAGCAGGCTCCATCCCCCGGTGGCCTGGTATCGAAGCGGCATGCCGGGCTCGGCGAAGAAGTGCACTCCGTAGAGCACCGTGAGGACCGCGCTGACGATCCCGGTTCGTAGGCCGCCCAGATAGGACGAGACGACCACGGTGAAGAGCAGGACCGGGAAGGGATACAGCACCGGCATGCCGTGGCGGGCCAGCTGATCGATCAGGATGATGGCCCCGAGCGTGAGCAGCGGTCCCCAGACGGTCTCGGCGGCCCTTCTCCACTCGGCCATCGGTGTCTGCACCCGGTCGCGCCAACGCGCCCGGGCGGCTTGGACAAACGGAGTGGCTCCGCTCTGCGTCATCATTCGCCCCGATCCCGGGCGCTGGGCCCGCGAAATGCCCTGGCCCGCTTCCAGCGGTCGGTCGCGTGAAAGTGGGGGGGACGAAGCGAAGATGTGCCCGTGGCGGGGAGGCGTCTGTGAGACTCCACACACCTCCCCCAGCTTCAGGTGGTCCGGAGCGCTACCATCGGGTCTACTGTGGAGGCCCGTTGAGCCGGGGCCAGGCAGGCTGCCGCGGCGATCACCACCAGGACAAGCGCCATTCCGGTGAATGTCAGTGGGTCGGTGGCCTCGACCTGAAAGAGCAGTCCCGTCATGAGCCTGGTGAGGATCACCGCGGCGCCGATGCCGAGCAGGAGACCGAGACCGACCAGGCGCAGCCCCTCTTTCAGCACCATCCCCAGGACTTCTCCCCTGCTCGCGCCGAGGGCCATCCGGACGCCGATCTCCTGGGTGCGCTGGCTGACCGAGAAGGCCACGACGGCCCCCAGCCCCGCCGCCGTGATGCCGAGGGCTAGCAGCGCGAACAGCAGGAGCAGGGTCGTGGTGAGCCGGGGCGAGGCCAGCGCCTCTCCCCGCACTTCCTCGAGCGTCTGCACGTTGGCGAGCGGCTGCCCGGGATCGATGGCCAGCACCTCCTCACCGATCCGTCGCGCCATCACGGCCGGATCCCCGGACGTGCGGACCAGGAAGGTGCCCTCGCGAAAGGGGAGCTGGGCGAACGGGAGATAGACCTCGTCGGAGGGCTCGCTGTCCAGACCGTAATGGCGCACGTCCCCCACCACCCCGACGATCGTAATCCAGGTCTTGCCGCTGTCGGCCGAGATTCTGCGGCCCAGCGCGCTCTCGCGCGCCCAGTAGCGCCGCGCGAGCGTCTGGTTCACGATCGCGACATCGGGCGCATCGGGTCCGTCGTCCTGGGTGAAGAACCGGCCGGTCACCAGGGGGATGGCGAGGGTGTGGAAGTACTCGGGTGACGCTGCCCGGAGATCGCCGACCGGCTCGGCGCCGGGCTCGGCGGGCGGCTCGCCTTCGATCACGAACCCGACGTTCATCCGGCGGTGGCCGTCGAGCGGGAAGGTCAGCGAGGAGGCGGT
Organism: uncultured Gemmatimonadales bacterium; assembly: GCA_963826065.1. GTDB lineage: Bacteria > Gemmatimonadota > Gemmatimonadetes > Gemmatimonadales > GWC2-71-9 > CAVVWJ01. Next base: position 25,802 of record CAWGVP010000005.1, on the reverse strand, counting down.
GGCGACCACGCCGGGCTGGCCGGCGAGGCGCGCGTGCAGCCGGTCGTGAAAACCGTCGATCAACTCGTCGCTGGTGTAGCGCGACCAGTTGAGGTCGAGTGTCATGGTCAGCACCCGCTGAGTATCGAACCCGGGGTCCAGCGCCTGCAGCGCGAGCAGGCTGCGCAGCATGAGACCCGAGCCCACCAGCAGCACCATCGAGACCGCCACCTGTGCGACGACGAGGCTGCTGCGCACCCCGTGTGAGCCCGCCCCGCTGACGGCCGCGCCCCCCTCCTTGAGCGCGGTCACCAGATTGACCCTGGACGGCAGCGCCGGCAGCACGGCGAAGCTCAGCCCCGTGAGCACACAGACCGCGAGCGTGAAGGCGAGCACCTCCCCGTCCAGCGCGATCTCGCCCGCCCGAGGCGTGAACCGTGCGGCGAACCCGGTGAGCAGGCGCATCGTCGCGGCGGCGAGGCCCAGGCCGAGCAGTCCGCCGGCCAGCGCCAGCAGGCCTCCTTCGGCGAACAGCTGGCGGAAGAGGCGTACCCGGCTCGCCCCCAGCGCGGAGCGCAGCGCCATCTCGCGCGAGCGCCGCACCAGACGGGCCAGGGTGAGGTTGGCGATGTTGGCGCAGGCGATGAGCAGCACGAACCCGGTGGTCCCGATCAGAAGCAGGAGCGTGGGCTTCGCGGCGCCGGTGAGCTCGTCGTGCAACGACGCGGCGGCGATGGTGAAGCCCTGGCCGGAAGGATAGGCCGCCGGATTCTCCGAGCGGATCGCCGCGGCGAGGCCCTCGAGCTCCGATTGCGCCTGCGGCAGCGTCACGGCGGGTGCCAGCCGGCCGAAGAGGTGGAGCAGTCTGGCCGTGCGCGTGTTGAGCGTGAAAGCGGACGAGCGGAACGGGCAGGAGGAGCTCGGCATGTAGACGTCGTTCTCCGCCGGGTATTGCGGCACTGCGGGGAGGACACCGACCACCGTGTGGATCCGGTCGTTCATTTCGAACGTCCGGCCCACGATCCCGGGGTCGCCGCCCAGGCGGTTCTTCCAGAAGCCATGGCTCACTACCAGAACGGGCTCCGCTCCGGGCTGGTCCTCACCGGGGCGAAAGCTTCGCCCGAGCAGGGGCTTCACTCCGAGCACGTCGAAGTAGTTGGCGGAGACCACGCCGGTCTGCACCCGGCGCGGCTCGCCCCGCCCGAGCAGGATGAAGGGCATGGAGTGGTACTCGACCAGGGCCTGGAGCGACCGGCTCCGGCTGCGATAGTCCGCCAGCTCCAGGACCGAGAACTGCGCGTTCGGCACACCCCCGAGCGGCGCGGGCTGCCGCAGGTACACCAGCCGCTCCCCGTTCTCGTACGGGAGCGGACGCAACAGCACGCCGCGAATCATGCTGAACACCGCGGTATTCGCGCCGATACCGAGGCCGAGCGTCAGAATGGAGACCAGGGCGAATCCAGGGCTCTTCCGCAGGGAGCGGAAGGCGAAGCGAAGGTCGTGGAGCAGGCCGGTCATGAGGATTCTCCTGGCGTGCTCGCGCGCGCCTCGGGCGGTGATGGTCCGGCATTCGCGTTCGATGGCGTGGAGGTCCCCGAAGGCCTGGAGCGCGGCGAGGCGGGCGGCCTCGGCCCCCATGCCGGCGTCGATCAGCTCCTGCGCGCGCATGTCGAGATGGAACTGCAGCTCGCTGCGGACGGCGCGGGCGGCGTCGGTTGAGCTACCGTGGAGCCGGAAGAGACGCTTCACGGTGGGAGTCGCTCAGGCCGGCGCGGCATCGAGCGCCGCGGTGACCGCCCGGGCGTAGGTGCGCCACCGCTCCACCTCGGCGCGGAGCTGGCGCCGGCCGGCGGACGTCATCCGGTAGTACTTGGCCTCACGGCCGGTGTCGGTCGTGCCCCACTCCTCCTCCAGCCACCCACGGCGCTGGAGTCGGTGGAGCGCCGGATAGAGGGCGCCCTCCTGCACGGTCAGCACGTCGTCGGTGGTTTGGCGGATCCAGCGGCCGATGGCGTATCCGTGCATGGGGCCCCAGCTCAGCGCCTTGAGAATGAGCACGTCGAGCGTCCCGGTGTAGAGGTCGCTTCCGGCCATGGGTGAGCTCCGGCGAAGGCGGCGGTCGGGTTGCGATACCTAAGTGGCATAGGTATGATAGCGTCGTCACCCCTAAGCCAGCAAGGGGTCTGGAGCGCCGCCATGATCCGCCGCCTGCTACCTCCCGCCCTCGTGATCGCCTTCACCGGCGCCGCGCCGGCCGTCTCCGGCCCGGCAACATCCTCGCACCTGGCGCCGGGCGCTGCCCAGCCGGGATGCCGCGCTTCACGGCGGACGGCGCCCTGCTCCGTCCCGACAGTGTCGAGCGCTGGGTGCTGGTCGGGACCTCACTGGGACTGGGCTATTCCAACGCTACGGACGACGGCGTGGGGATGTTCCACCGGGTCTACCTGGAGCCGCGGGCCTACGAGCACTTTCTCCGGACCGGTGGATTCCGGAACGGCACCATGCTGGCCCTGTCCATCCGGAAGCCGGTCCAGCCGGGTGCCGCCGAGTCGGGCGGGCTGGTCGGAGGGGGAACTCGCAGCGCTGGAGCTGGCGGTGAAGGATCCGCAGCGGTTCCGGGGCGGGCTGGGCCTACTTCGACTTCGGTCGCGACGCGCGTTCCGCCCGGGCGCTGCCGCGGTGAGCGATGCGCCCGCTGCCACGCGGAGCATGCGGCCCGGGACAACGTCTTCATGCAGTTCTATCCCCAGCTTCGAGCCCGCTGACCCGGCACCTGCCGCCGTCTTGCCGATCTCTCGGCGGCGCGGTATGCTATCGCCAACGCCAATCCCATCCCGCTAACTCACCACAGTCTTCCGGCCGGATCGACCACGGCGATTTTCCTGCCCACAGGAGACACGGGTATGCCATTGCAGAGTTCGCGCTGTTCCGCATCCACCCCCGCCGCACCGCCCCTTCGCTCGCACCTGCTCCCGCTGCTCCTTCTGTCGGCACTCGCACTGGTGGCCGCCGCGCGCCATCGAGGCGCAGGGCGTGACGACCTCGGCGATCAACGGCTTCGTCACCGGCGAGGACGGCACCCCGCTGGCGGACGCGGTGGTCGTGGCGGTGCACGTGCCGAGCGGCACGCAGTACCGCACCTCGTCGCGCACCGGCGGCGCGTACAGCCTGCTCAACATGCGGGTGGGTGGTCCGTACCGGGTGACGGCGACGCATGATCGGCTTCCAGCCGACGACCGAGGAGAACGTGGAGCTCAGCCTGGGCCAGACCCACCGGCTGGACCTGGCGCTCAGCCGCAGGTCGTGGAGCTGGAGGAGATCGCGGTGACGGCGGAGCGGGACCCGGTCCTGAACGCGGAGCGCACCGGGGCGGCCACCTTCATCAGCCCGGAGCAGGTCGAGCTGTCCTGCCCTCCATCAAGCGGTCCACCCGCGACCTCACCCGGCTGGACCCCCGGAGCGACGGCAACTTCAGCTTCGCGGGCCGGAACTGGCTCTACAACAACGTCTCGCTCGACGGCTCGTACTTCAACAATCCGTTCGGCCTCGACGACCCCGCGCCCGGCGGCCAGACCAACGCGGAGCCGGTGCCGTACGACGCGGTGGAGCAGGTGCAGGTCTCGCTGGCGCCGTTCGACGTGCGGGAAGGCGGCTTCACCGGCGCCAACATCAACACGGTGACGAAGAGCGGCACCAACCAGCTGCGCGGCTCGCTCTATACCTTCGGGCGGAACGAGGCGCTGCTGGGCAACACCGTGCGGGGCGAAGAGGTCGTGGCCAACCCCGACCTCAGCTTCATCCAGTCGGGCTTCTCGCTGAGCGGCCCGCTGGTGCGGGACAAGCTGTTCTTCTTCGTCAACGCCGAGCTGGAGCGGACCGACGACCCGGGCACCAACTTCGCGGCCAGCAGCGGCACGCCGGGGTTCGGGGTCTCGCGGGTGCGAGGCGTCGGTGCATGGACGCCATCCGCCAGCGGATGATCGACGCCTACGGCTACGATCCGGGGCCGTATCGAGGGCTACATCAACGAGACCAACAACAACAAGGTGATCGCCAAGCTCGACTGGAACATCAACCAGAACAACAACCTCTCGTTCCGGTACAACTTCCTCGACGCCAAGCGCGACCTGCCGCCCCACCCGTTCGTGCTGAGCTTCAACAACACCGGCCGGGGCCCGAACGAGAGCAGCCTGCCGTTCCGGAACTCGGGCTACGCCATCAACAACGACCTGCACTCGTTCGCGCTGGAGCTGAACAGCCGGGGCAGCGCCTTCGCCAACCGGTTCTTCGCCAGCTACAACCGGTTCCGCGACTTCCGGCAGCCGTTCAGCGCGCCGTTCCCGACCATCGAGATCGGCGAGGGCGGCGTCACCTACACCACGCTGGGCCACGAGCCGTTCTCGATCCACAACATCCTGGACCAGGACGTCTTCCAGCTCACCAACAACTTCACCCTGTTCCGCGGGCGGCACTCGCTGACCTTCGGCGCGAACTTCGAGACGTTCAGCTTCTTCAACTCGTTCAACATCTTCCGCAACGGGCGTGTTCTTCCTGCCGGCCGCTCATCCCGGTCGGCAGCACGTTCAGCTCGCTCCAGGAGTTCTTCGACGCGACCGACCCCGAGCAACCCGAACTCAAGTCGATTTCAACGCGATGCGTCGGGACCGGGCCGTTCAAGGGCGAGAACATCGACGTGGGCCAGCTCGGCGTCTACGCCCAGGACGAGTTCCTGGCGTCCGAGCGGTTGAACCTGACGTTCGGGCGTCCGGGTGGACTTCCCGATGTACTTCACCGACCCGGTGGACAACCCCTTCTCCCGCGGGCTCACCGCGCTGGACGAGAACGGCGATCCGGAGACGGTGGACCAGAGCGAGCCTGCCGGGCACCCAGGCCCTGTTCTCACCGCGGGTAGGGTTCAACTGGAACGTGGACGGGCGACCGGCGCACCCAGATTCGCGGCGGCACCGGCATCTTCACCGGCCGGATGCCGTTCGTCTGGATCGGCAACGTGATCTCGAACCCGGGCGCGAATCCGAACCTGCCTCCCGACCGGCCACGCCGATACGTCCCGACCAAGGACGACGCCACCCTGGCAGCAGTCGTTCGACCTGAACGCGATGGTGTCCGACTTCAAGTGGCCCCAGACCTGGGTCAGCGACGTCGCGGTGGACCAGCAGCTCGGCGGCGGATTCCTCGGCACGCTCGAGCTCATCTACGGCAACGACATCAACAACGTGTTCGTGCGGAATGCCGACCTGGTGGCGCCGGTGCGCACCCTGCCCGACGGGCGGCCGTATCTTCGGCGCGGCGGGCGGAGGCGAACGGAGCTCAACCCCGGACGGCGGCGCCGGCATCTACGTGATCGACAACACCGCCGACGGCTACAACCTCAATGTCACGGCCCAGCTCCGGAAGACCTTCGACTTCGGGCTCGGCGCCACGGTGGGCTACAGCTACACCAAGGCCAAGAACAACCTGCGGTCCAGCGAGATCGCCAGCGTGCTGTGGCAGAGCCAGCCGATGCAGGGCAATCCCAACAACCCCGAGCTGGCCTACTCCGAGTTCGGCCAGCGGCACCGGATCGTGGGCGGGCGCCACCTACAGCAAGTCGTGGTCGCCGAGCCTCCGGACCCAGATCGGCCTCTTCGTCGAGGTGGCGGAGGGCAACCGGTTCGCGGGCGCGGGCGGCAACCGGTACTCCTTCATCTACTCCGGTGACGTCAACGGCGACGGGACCAGGGCGGCAACGACCTGATCTACATCCCGCGCGACCAGAGCGAGATCCTCTTCAGCCGACTGCGCCGACGCGGCTGCGGCGCCAACGTCACCCCCGAGCAGCAGTGGGACGCGCTCGACGCCTTCATCGAGCAGGACAAGTACCTCCGGTCGCCACCGCGGCGAGATCGCCGAGCGGCCGGAGCGGTCAATCCCTGGTACAACAACGTGGATCTCCGGATCCTGCAGGACTTCGCCTTCGGCGGCATCACCCGGCACAACTTCCAGCTGAGCCTCGACGTCCTCAACGTCGGGAACCTGATCAGCTCGGACTGGGGCGTCCGCAAGGTGGCCAGCTCCGCCGCGACCTCGCCGCTCGCGCTCTGACGGGGTTCGATCCCAGCGGCGCGCCCGGTGCTCAACTTCACCGGGCCGGCCGAGACCTTCATCGACGACCCGAGCATGTTCTCGCGGTGGAGGGCGCAGCTGGGGCTGAGGTATTTCTTCGAGCAGTAGGAAGGTGTGCATCCTGAACGAAGCGAAGGAGCCATGCGTCGGCGCATGGCTCCTTCGCTTCGCTCAGGATGACACTGTTCGCTCTGTCCCGCTGCCTCGGTCCCCGCTCTCTAGAACGTCAGCCCGAACAGCAGCGCCACCCCCCGATTCCTCAGATCTACCGGGCCCTCGAGCACCGACCGGAAGCCGGCCGAATAGCGGCCTTGCAGGGCGAGGGTCGTCCGCGGCAGGTGCATCTCCAACGCGGCGCCGGCGATCCACCCGAAATCCCACTCCCGCACCCCCTCCACTTCCCCTACCGTGGAATCCGCGGTCTCTCCACACGTCAGCCGGAACGATTGCATTTGGACCGTGAACAGGAAATCGCAGCCGATCTGGAGGCTGACGGAAGGCCCGCCGAAGACCGCCGGCCTGAATTGCCCTCGAGGGAGGGTCAACCGGGCGAGGACGGGCAGCTCGAGGTAGGCGAGCTCGACGTCCACTTCGGCGATCTCGCCTCCCGCGATCAGCGTCTGGGTACGACCGCCCCTGAGGGAGAACAGTATCTCCGGTCGAATGCTCACCACCGGGTTGATCGGCAGATGAAGGTAGACCCCGGTGACCGCACCCTGGCGGCTATCCACCAGGTTCGCGTTCTCTCCGGTGAGGTCGGCTCTGGAGTACCCCACCTGCGCGCCGACCGCGGCGCCCTCCTGCGCGGACGCGGCGCGGACGCCGCCCAGGAGGGCGGCCGCGATCCCCAGGGTCAGCGCCCGGCCCCTCGCTCTACGCAAACGGATGGCGATCACGCGTGCGAATGTAATCGGTCCGGTCCCACGCAGCGCGACCACCCGGCGGGGCCATGCATTTACCCCGGGATGGAGCTTGATGGCCGGTGCGCCGCTCATTAGACTCCCGCCCGGCTACCTCACCCCCCAATCCAAAGCGCACTATGTCGTTGCTTACACTGGAACGAGTCTCCAAACGGTTTGACGGCGTCACTGCCGTGGATGAAGTCTCCTTCGGGGTCGATCGCGGACAGGTGGTGGGCTTCCTCGGCCCCAACGGGGCCGGCAAGTCCACCACGATGCGGATGATCACCCAGTATTTCGAGCCGGATACCGGCACCATCCGGCTGGACGGCGTCCCCCTGACGGACGGCGGGCGCGCAGCCAAGCGCCGCATCGGCTACCTGCCCGAGAACAACCCCCTCTACGCCGAGATGCTGGTCTCCGAGTGGCTGGACTACGTGGCCGGCCTCCGGGACATCCGTGGCCCCGACCGGCGAACTTCGCTCGACGAGGCCATCGCGGCCACCGGCATCGAAGGGGTCTACCACCGTCCGATCGGCGAGCTGTCGAAGGGCTTCCGCCAGCGGGTCGGACTGGCCGCGGCCATCCTCCACCGGCCCGATCTACTCGTGCTGGACGAGCCCACCGAGGGCCTCGACCCCAACCAGCGGGTCGAGATCCGCCGGCTCATCAGCGAGCTGGGGCGCGAGCGAACGGTGATCCTCTCGACCCACATCCTCCCCGAAGTCCAGTTCACCTGCTCCCGGCTGCTGATCATCAATCGCGGCAAGATCGTGGCGGACGGACCGGTGGACGACCTCGTTTCCCGGGCCAAGGACGGCGCCCGCATTACGGTCGAGGCCGTGGGCAGCGGCATCGCCGACGGTCTGGCGGGGCTACCGGGCGTACGGGGCGTGGAGACCCGAGCGAGTGAGGGCGACCGGGTGAGACTGACCGTGGTCGTGTCCGGAACCGACGACCTCCGGCCTCGCGTCTTCGAGCTCGCCAAGGCCTCCGGCTGGACGCTGTTCGAGCTGCACGAGGAGGCCGGAAGCCTGGAAGACCTGTTCCGCCAGCTCACTACCGACCAGGAGCCGGCATGAGGCGCATCTGGACCATCGCGAGCCGCGAGCTCCGGGCGCTGTTCGACCTGCCCACGGGCTACGTCCTGCTCGTCGTCTTCCTCGCGATCAACGGCTTTCTCTTCTTCCGTCAGGCCTACCTGTCGAACACGGCGAGCCTTCGCCCGATGCTCGACATGCTGCCCTGGGAGTTTCTCTTCTTCGTTCCCGCGGTGACCATGCGGTCGCTGGCGGAGGACATCCGGGGCGGACAGATCGAAGTGGTGCTGGCCCAGCCCGTCAGCGAGCTGGAGCTGCTGCTGGGGAAGTATCTCGGCTCGCTGCTCTTTCTCTGGACCGCGCTGGCGCTCACCTTCGCGATTCCCCTGGGGCTGTCCGCGGGGGCCGACATCCCCTGGGGCACCGTCATCGGGCAGTACGTCGGCGCGGCGCTGCTCGCGGCGGGGCTCGCGGGCATCGGTGTCTGGGCCTCCAGCCTGACCCGGAGCCAGATCACCGCCTTCATCGTGGCGGCGGGACTGATGTTTCTCCTGATCCTGGTCGGCCTCGATCCGCTCCTGGTAGGACTGCCGCCGGGTCTCGGCGCCGTCGCCGCGCGGATCGGCGTGCTCTCCCACTTCGAGAGCCTGGGGCGCGGGGTGATCGATCTCCGGGACGTGATCTACTTCGTCTCGCTGGCCGGCATTTTCCTCGCCCTGGCCTACGCCGCGCTGCTGGGGCGGAAGCTCGCTCCCGGCGCCGGCGCCCGCCGGCTCCGGCTCGGCGTGGGGATGCTCGCGGCGTCGCTGGTGGTGGTCAACCTGCTGGGCAGCCATATCGGCGGCCGGCTGGACCTGACACCCGGAAACGCGTACACGCTGTCGCCCGCCACCGGGCGGATCGTACGGGACCTCGACGACATCGTCACCGTGAAGCTCTTCGCTTCGAAGGAGCTGCCCACCGAGGTCGCGCTGATGAAGCGCGACGTGGACGACCTCCTGCGCGACCTCCGGTCGGCCGGGCGGGGCCAGGTCCGGATCGTCGAGCGCGACCCGACCGACGACGAGGCCGCGCGCCGTGAGGCCGAGTCACTCGGCATCCAGCCGGTCCAGTTCAACGTGATCGGCCAGGCGGAGCTTCAGGTCAAGCAGGGCTACCTCGGCCTCGCGGTGCAGCACGGCGGTGAGACGGAGGCGATCCCGTTCGTGCAGCGCACCGATGACCTGGAGTACCGGCTGGCGTCCACCATCCGGCAGCTCAGCCGGGACAAGAAGCCGGTCATCGGGTTCGTGACCCATGCCGGGGAGCCCGGGATCTCGTTCACGGAAATGCAGGAGCAGCTCCGGCGCTCCTACGACGTGCGGGACATCGAGCTGAGCGACTCCACCCAGCCCGGCCCCGACGTCGTGGCACTGGTACTCGCGGGCTCCCCGGACAGTCTGCCCGCCGACCAGGCACAGCGGCTGGAGGCGTTCTTCAACCGCGGCGGCAGCGCGCTGGTGCTCGCCCCCGGGATGGAGGTATCGCAGCGGGCGCCCACCGCCCAGCCGCGGCCGGTCGCGTGGAACTCGGTCCTCCGCCCCCTCGGCGTCACCATCCGAAGCGACATGGCCTACGATCTTCTGGCCAACGAGGTGATTCCACTGCCCACCGACTTCGGGCGGGTGCTCCAGGTCTATCCCTTCTTCATCCGGGCCCAGAGCTCGAGGTCGTCCCCGGTGAACCAGGACCTGGGCGCGGTCGTGCTCACCTGGGCGAGCACCATCGACACCACCGGGGCCGCCAAGGGCACGCTGACGCCGCTCTTCAGCAGCAGCCAGGCCACCGGCACGTTCACCAACGTCACCACGATCGCGCCGACCCAGGACTTCCCGCAGAAGGAGCTGGGACACCGGCTGCTGGCGGTGATGGTTACGCCGCCCCCCGCCAAGGAAGGCGGCAAGCCGCGCGGCCGGATCGTCGTGGTCGGCAGCCTCCATTTCGCCACCGACCGGTTCGTCCGGACGGCGCCGGAGAACCTGGCCTTCACCCTCAACGCCGTCGATTGGCTGGCGCAGGACGAGGCGCTGATCGCCATTCGATCCAAGGATCGGCGCCCACCGCCCCTCCTGTTCGAGAGTCCGGCGGTGCGCGAAGGCGTGAAGTACGGAAATCTGGTCGGCCTGCCGCTGCTGGTCGGCCTGGTCGGCGTGGTCCGGCTGATCCGCCGCAGGCGGCGGACGCGGGAGCCCTATCGCCCGCTGGTGCCGGCCCAGGAGAGCGCGACATGACGCCGGCACAGCTCGCCCGGGTCGCGATGGTGCTCGGTGCCCTGCTGCTGCTCTGGGGCGCGGTCTCGCTGACGCGCCGGGGCTCGGGTGGTTTGTCGGAGTCGGATCGGTTCAACATGCCGCCGATCGTCCGGGACTCCACCGATTCGGTGATCATCCTCCGTGCCGCCGACACCACCCGGCTGGCTCGGCGAGACTCCGCCGCCTGGACGGTGAACGGCCATCCCGTGGCCATGGGTGCGGTGGCGGAGCTCTTCGCCGCCCTGGGAGACTCCACGCGCCGAACCGAGCTGGTGGGAGCGCGCCCCGCCTCGCATGCCGGGTTTGGCGTGGACAGCACGAAGGGTGTCCGGATCCGCATCGTCCGCGGCGACTCCACGCTGGCCGATCTGGTGCAGGGCAATCGCGACCCGGGGCTCGACGGCGGCTATTTCCGCGCCGCTGCCGATTCGGCGGTGTATCTGGTGGGGGGCAACCTGGCGCAGGTGCTGGAGAAATCCTCCGACGAGTGGCGCGACCGGCAGATCGCGGGGGTGAGCGTGGACAGCGTGGCACGGATCGAGATCACCCGCGGAAAGCGCACTTACCGTCTGGACCGGGACGAGCACCGGCTGGAAGCTGACTCCTGGCGGACGCGCCGACAGCGCCGCCGTGGCCGAGCTGCTCGGCAGCTACCGCCAGGTGGACGCGGCGGGTTTCGCCTCCGAGGCGCAGGCCGATTCGGCGAATTTCGCGCGCGCCGAGCGGCGTGCGGCCCTGCTTCGCGCGGACGGCACCCCACTGGTGGCACTGACCTTCGACTCGACCGCCAACGGGTTCTGGGTGAAGGCGGGGAAGGACAGCGTGGTCTATCGGGTGGATACCTGGTCGGCGGATCGGCTCGTGCCGGCAGATAGCGCGCTCAAGGGGCAAGGTGTCATCCTGAGCGAAGCGAAGGAGCCAGCGTCGTCATGGCTCCTTCGCTCCGCTCAGGATGACACGATCACATCAACCCATCGAACGCCTCCCAACCGCGCGCCCGCACCAGCGCTCCGTGTTCGTCCAGCCGCGGCGGTGGTAGCCTGACCGAGCCCGGGGGCAGCGGAGCGATCCCTGTTCGGGCGTCGGCCTCGACGTCGCCGAGTGCCTCGGATACCCGCCGCACCACGCCGGCCGGCACTCCGTGCCTGGCCAGGCGGTCCAGCCACTCCGCCGCAGGCCGTGTCTCGAGCGTCTCACCCAGCGTCCGCACCAGCGCGGTCCGATGCTCCACCCGGCCGGCATTGGCCAGATATCTGACGTCCTCGCCGAGATCCGTCCGCTCGAGCGCCCGGCAGCAGGCGAGCCACTGCGCGTCGTTCCCCACCGCGATCACCATCGGCCGGTCGGCCGTCTGGAAGAGCTGATACGGCACGAGGTTCGGATGCGCGTTTCCCCACCGCACCGGCTCCTTGCCCGACACCAACGCGTTCTGCGCCACGTTGACCAGCGCGGCCGTCGCGCTGTGGGCCAGCACGATGGTGATCAGCCGGTCGGAGGGAGAGGACCCGCGCCCGCGTGACGCGAGGGAGGCGAGGATCGCGATCGCGGCATCCTTTCCCGCACACACGTCCGCCAGAGCGACGCCGATCTTCATCGGCTCGCCGTCCGGCGGTCCGGTGATGGCCATCCAGCCCGACTCCGCCTGAATCACCACGTCGTAGCCCGGCCTTCCGTCCTCGCCGGCGAAGCCCGTCAGCCTGCACCACACCAGGTCGGAGCTCCGCTCGAGCAGCGCGAGAGCATGGACGCCCCGACGCTCGAGCGTTCCAATCCTGAAGTTCTCGACCACCACATCGGCCGTCCCGGCCAGCGACAGCAGCACCCGGCGATCCTCTTCGGCGTCGAGATCGAGCGCCACGCTGAGCTTGTTGCGGTTGATGGAGAGGTAGTAGGCGCTCTGGCCCTCCGTGTCGAAGGGAGGCCCCCAGCCGCGGGTCTCGTCGCCGAGGCCGGGGCGCTCGACCTTGATGACCCGCGCGCCAAGATCGCCCAGCACCATGGTGCAGAGCGGGCCGGCCAGTACGCGGGTGAGGTCGAGTACCTTGATGCCCGCTAGGGGATGGTAAGTGTCGGGCACGTGGCACTTCGGGTAGGGGAAGGAGCCAATGTCGCGAGGAGCGCGAGCTGGGCGCAAGCACTTGTATTTCGGTGTTTATTCGGGTATCCTGGAGCGTCGCGAACCGGAGGACTCGAGACCATGACCCGTACGCCCGAGCTAGAGCGCAAGCTCACCACCCTGATGTCGCTCGCCGCGGACGACCGCGAGGGCCTGCCCCCCCGCCTCCGCCACGCGCGGGATTCCGGCGCCCTGAGCCCCGTCAACATCCGCCACCTGCGCCCCGTCCCCGGCATGCGGATGTCGCTGCTGCGCATCCTCATGACCAACGCCTGCAGCTACAACTGCCACTACTGTCCCATGCGACGGGACCGCGAGATGCCGCGGACCCTGCTGAAGCCCGAGGAGCTGGTTCGGATCTTTCTCGGCGCGCGGGAGCGCGGATGGTGTGAGGGCCTGTTCGTCACCACCGGCATTCCGGGCCGTCCGGTCAAGGTCATGGACGACCTCATCACGGCCCTCGAGCTGCTGCGGGAGCGGCACCGGTTCGGCGGATACATCCACGTGAAGCTGGTACCCGGAGGCGAGCCGGCGCAGATCGAGCGGCTGACCGAGCTGGCCAGCCGGGTCTCGGTCAACCTCGAGGCCCCGTGCGGCGCCAGCCTCGCGCCGATCGCGCCGGAGAAAAGCTTCGGGACTACGGTGTCCGACCTCGAGCGGGTTCGCGCCCAACTGCTCGGTGAGCGAGCCGAGCGGGCCGACGGAAAGCCGCGCGATCCGCTGCACCCGGGCGGGGTGTCCGGCATGACCATGCAGTTCGTGGTCGGGGCAACGCCCGACACCGATCGCACCATCCTCGACACCGTCAGCCGCCTGAGCGCGGGCGGCGGCATTCACCACGCCCACTTCAGCGCCTTCCGGCCCATCGAGAATACGCCTCTGGAGGGCGCCCCCGCCGCTCCGGCGCTGCGGGAGCACAGGCTGTATCAAGTGGACTACCTGCTCCGCGGCTACGGCTTCGGCTCGGAGGAGGTGGTTTTCGAGCCCAACGGCAATCTGCCGTTGTCGTTGGATCCGAAGAGTGCCTGGGCGCTCGCCCACCCGGAGCGCTTTCCGATCGAGATTCGGACGGCCTCGCCCGAAGAGTTGATGCGTGTCCCGGGTATCGGACCAACATCCGCCCGCCGCATCGCAACCGAGCGAGCCGATACCAGCATCCGCACGCTGTCCGACCTCCGGAAGCTCGGCGTCGTCACCACGCGCGCGGCTGGGTTTCTTACTCTCGGAGGCCGCCGGCTTCAGACCACCAGATGGACTCAGCAGCTCGGGTTCTGGGCTCCCGAAGACGAAGTTGGCGCCGCCCACATGGTGTACCAGGTCAGTCCCGGAACCTTCAGGTAGTCTCCGCGTCGAAAAAAATCGCGCAATCCGGTGACCGCGCTCACAGCCTCGCGTCGTCCGCAAGGGCTATGAAAGCCAGGACGCTTTCACGACTTCGAGTCAGGGGACGCGAGAATGACTTCAGCGACTTACTTCACGGGCGGCACCGTCGCCGACCAGGGGCGACAGCCGAGGGAGCCCGTGGAACGATGGGCGGATGCGCCGGACGGACGGCGCGCCGCGACAGGGGACAATGAAGGTGCCGAGCAGCTCGGCCGAGTCCTCGGTTTCTTCAGCCTCGGGCTGGGCCTGTCCCAGATCCTGGCACCCCGGAGTGTGGCCCGAGCCATTGGCCTGGAGGACAACGACCGCAACCACCGGCTGATGACCGCGTTCGGAATCCGTGAACTGGCGACGGGTGTGGGCCTGCTCCGCCGGCCGGGCTCCGCGGCCATGGCCTGGGGGCGCGTGGCAGGCGACGCCATGGACCTGGTGGTGCTGGGACGGGCACTCGCCTCGAACCGCAACGACCACAATCGCGTCGCCGCGGCCGCGGCCGCGGTCCTGGGCGTGACGGTGCTCGACATCGTCGCGGGCAAGAAATCGAGCCGGAATGTCACCGCGCCGTCCGCCGACAGGCGCGCCCGTGCCATCCGGGTAACCAAGGCGATCACCGTAAGCGTCACGCCGGAAGAGGCCTACCGCCTCTGGCGCAATTTCGAGAATCTGCCGCGGTTCATGGCCCACCTCGAGTCGGTCCGGGTGCTGGATCAGCGCCGAACCTATTGGAAGGCCAAGGCCCCGCTAGGAGCCACCGTCGAGTGGACGGCCGAGATCACCGAGGACAGGCCCAACGAGCTGATTGCCTGGCAGTCGGTCGAGCCGGCCGACGTGAGGAACTCTGGGCGGGTCCGGTTCACTCCCCTGTCGGGTGACCGCGGCGTCGAGGTGCGGGTGGAGCTGACCTACGATCCGCCGGGTGGTATCGTCGGCGCCACCGTCGCCAAACTGTTCGGCGAGGAGCCTTCGGTGCAGGTGGACGGCGACCTCCGCCGGTTCAAGCAGGTGCTGGAAGTCGGCGAGGTGGTGCACTCGGACGCCAGTATCCACCCCGGCATGCACCCGGCCCAACCCGGAGCGTCGTCATGAAAGCCACCTGCTGGGAAGGCAAGCGCAAGGTGCGGGTCGAGACCGTGCCCGATCCCAGGATCCTGAATTCACGCGACGCCATCGTCCGGATCACGTCCACGGCGATCTGCGGCTCCGATCTGCACCTGTACAACGGGTTCGTCCCGAGCATGGAGAAGGGAGACATTCTCGGCCACGAGTTCATGGGCGAGGTGGTCGAGGTGGGCCGAGCGGTCAAGAACCTCGCCGTCGGCGACCGGGTCGTGGTCCCCTTCCCCATCGCCTGTGGCAACTGCGCCATGTGCCGGCGCGACCTCTTTTCGCTCTGCGAGAACTCCAACCCCAACTCCTGGATGGCGAGCAAGCTCTGGGGGCATTCGCCGGCCGGCATTTTCGGCTACTCGCACCTCACCGGGGGCTACGCGGGCGGCCAGGCGGAGTTCGCCCGGGTTCCCTTCGCCGACGTGGGCCCGCTCAAGGTCCCGAACGGCATGCCCGATGACCAGGTGCTGTTCCTCTCCGACATCTTCCCCACCGGATACATGGGAGCGGAGATGTGCGGCATCCAGCCGGGCGACGTCATTGCCGTCTGGGGCGCGGGACCGGTCGGACAGTTCGCGATCGCGAGCGCCAAGCTGCTCGGCGCGGAGCGGGTGATCGCGATCGACCGCTTTCCCTATCGGTTGCAGATGGCGAAGGACCGCGCCGGGGCCACCGACACCATCAACTACGAGGAAACCAGCGTTCTCGAGACGCTCAACGAGCTGACCGCCGGCCGAGGACCCGACGCGTGCATCGACGCGGTCGGGATGGAGGCGCATGGCCACGCGGCGATGTACGCCTACGATCGGGCCAAGCAGGCGCTCATGATGGAGACGGACCGGCCGCTGGCGCTGCGTGAGGCGATCCTCGCCTGCCGGAACGGGGGGACCGTGTCGGTGATCGGAGTCTACGGGGGATTCATCGACAAGTTCCCCATGGGCTCCGTCATGAACCGCTCGCTCACGATCAAGACCGGCCAGTGCCACGTGCAGCGGTACATGAAGCCGCTGCTCGAGCGGATCGAGCGGGGAGAGATCGATCCCAGCTTCGTGATCACCCACCGGCTGGGGCTCGACGAGGCGCCGGAGGGATACGAGATGTTCCTCCACAAGCGCGACGGCTGCGAGAAGGTGGTGCTCAGCACCTGAGCCGGACGGCATCGCTGGAGTCCGGGCGGGCGACGATATGCTGCTGCTGGAGGCGACTGATCCCGTCAGGAGCCCAGTCGCAGCGGCGAAGCCTCGTAATCCAGCGGTGCCCACTCGGTCCACGGCGCGTCGAGTCGGTCGCACCACTTGTGGTTCACCTCGTCCGTCATTCCCACCGAGAACACCTCGAGCCCATCTATGTATCCGGGTTGGCCGGCGAGGGCCTTCGCCCTCCCATGGAGATCGTTCCAGCCATCCCAGTGACCGAACGCTGTGGGCTGGAGGCGATAGCGGACCAGATCGTCGGCCCCGACCGCGAACACCGCCAGGCCGCCGGCCAGCGCCCTGGTGACCGCGAAGGTCTTGATCCCCTGGCCCAGCGGCTGCCAGTCGTGCCACTTCCCGAAGGGCTTGTCCTGCCAGCGGTGATGGAGCGCGCCATCGCCGCCAAGGGCGAAAAGGGCGAGGCCTCCCCGGAGGATCGTGGAAGCCGCGAGCGTCTGGGCGCCTCCGGGCGGCGGATCCAGATCGGTCCAGGACTGCCACGGGCCATACGAATGATCCTGCCACCGGTGGGACACGGCCCCGCCACGGATCCCGAACACCACGAGTCCGCCTCCCGGGATGCACTCGGCCGCGAGCCCGGAGACCGCGCCGTCGAGCGGCTGCCATTGGCTCCAGGGTGACGACGGCGCCGGCTTCCAGGCGTGGCGAACCGTGCCGTCATCCGACAGCGCGAAGAGCGCCGGTGCGCCGTCAGGCAGATGCGCGCTGGCGAGCTCCAGCGCCGGGAGGTCCAAGCTCATCCAGGGAAGTCGGGGCTTGACCTGCAGGGCCGACACTCGATCGTCCAGGCCGATCGCCGCGACCACCTGTCCGGCATGGACTAAAGACTTCGCGCCGGCGTCCATGTCCTGCCACCGTCCCCACAGGCCGTCGGATCCCCGCTCGATGCAGATCACTTCCCGGCGCGGGCCGATGGCGTAAACGCTGCCGGGCGCGATGGCGATCTGGCTGGCTTTCATCCTGGCCCTCCTGGCATGGCGCGGACCACCGTGTCACCCCGTGATTCGAGCGGCAAAGGAGCTGCCCGAGTCGCAAAATGGCGCGACCCCCTCGAGTTGACTACCCCGGTGGACCATCGGGCCTGCTGTCAGGTTGCTTCGCAGGATGAGCGTCGATTACGCGGTGTACGGGAACAGCGTCAGGCCCTGGCCATCGCGCTGGGAATCGGGTGGGCTAGTGCACCTGGAGCGGCGCGGGCCGGAGGCTGCGCGGCACGCCGGGCAGCCTCCTGACCTGGGGGGTTCAAGTCACCCGGGTCATCCCTGGCAGGATGTCCGTGCGTGGTTCCTGGCCTGGGCCGACAGATCGGCCATGGCCCGCTCGATGTCCGAACGGCCGTAGTAGGACTCGTCGAAGGAGCGCATGACGAAGGCGCAGGCGTGGCTCGAGGAAAGCATGGCCGTGCCGTAGCCCTTGAGCTCGCTCGCGCTCATCGCCCACTTGCCGCTGGACTCACCGCGGATCCCGCTCGAGCCGTTGCCACCGTCCGTCACGTTCAGGCCGACGACCAGGCCCAGGCCCTCTCGCTTCGCGGCCGCGGCCTCGGACTCCACCCACCGCTTGGCATCGCCCTTCCCGGCGGTGTACTGGGTCCAGCCCGCATCCACGTACTTGTAGGTGAACCGCGCCTGGCCGAGCCAGCTCGGCTCGACGCGAACCAGCGTGGGCATCCTGGGCCAGAGCTGCTTGCTGAACTTCGCCATCTCCTCAAGGGTCGCGTGGGAGATGGCTTTCCCACCCCACTTGGCGGCGCGATGCGGCTCGTCGATGAGCATATGCCCGACGATCGTCCCGTCCGCGATGTACGGGTCCAGGTTCACGTTCCGATAGGCGGCGACCAGCGCCTTCCACTTGGACACGTTGAACGTCCCGTTGCTATTGGTCACGTAGCGATCGTGACCCTTCGAGAGCTTGACCACGGCCCGGCCGTTCTTGGCTCGGGCGCCCGAGAGCCACTTCAGAATGTTGCTGGGATCGAGCGGGCCGCCGTTCTTCCAGCCGGTGTGGACCTTGTCGAGGTCCTCGTTGCGCATGCCGGCCGAGGCGAAGACGATGCCGGGAAGGCTCGTGCGATTGTCGATGAGCGTGGGGGCGGCGTCGAGCTCCACGGCCTCCATGACTTCCGCGGGCGTGTCGGCGGCCTCGGTTGGAGATGGTCCGGCCGGATCGGCCGAATCCTCGACACAGGCGAACGAGAAGACGAGCAGGCCGGCCAGGGCGAGCCGGCCCGAGAAGGGGCGAGCGGGAGAGAGCGGGAGACGGTGCATACGCGGAGCTTCCCCTCTGCTGAGGAGTGGGTGATGCCAGGCATCGCGACGGGGCGCGCGGCCGCGACTCGCGGCGACGCAATCAGAACCCCGAAGGAACGGGATTACGGTTGTGAGGTCAGGTTGGCTGGTGGAGTGCCCGTGCCGCTTGGGGCCACGGTCGCGATGGAATGGTCACCGCCGTGGTGCCATCTCATGGTCCAGAGCTCGCGCGAGGTAATATTTGGGTACCGGTGGACCGTGTCAACCGTCGAATCCAGGCCGGTCCAGGCCTCCGGGGCTCCTCGCCTGGGGGGACGCGCAGGGGACGGGTGCACGCTAGGGTGGGCGCGGCCCCATCCCAGGAACGCAGATGTCTCGTCTCGCCGCTTGCTCCCTCGTCCTGCTCCTTCTGGCGCCGCCCATGGCGGCCCAATCGGTGTACAGCGCCTCGCTGTCGGCCGGCAGCGGGTTCACCGTCGATACCGACGACGCCGATGCACCAGGTGCCTTTTCCTTCACGGCGGCGATCGAGCGTCGCGAGGCCGGGAAGGCGCTCTCCTTCGGCCTGGAGGCAGGGCGCCACCATTTCCTCGCGATGCGTCAGAATCTGCCCCCGGATGTCTCCGGGTGGGCCAGCATTCTGGAGGACGAGCGGACGGCGTGGCGCATCACCCCGTTCGTGCGCTGGCAGACTCGGGGAGACATCGTGCGGCTCTACGGGCAGCTCGGCGCGGGACTGTATGTCCAGCAGAGCTCCTACTTTCAGCAGGAGCGCATCTCCGGCGAACTGGTCGTCGACATGAGGCATGCCTCGACCGATCCAAACGCAGGCTTCAATCTCGGCGTGGGTCTGGAGCTGTTTCCGATCGGAAGATCCGTGGGCATCGGGGGCAGCCTCAGGGCGCACAACATGGTCGGCGGAGGCGACGGGTTCCTGACCGCCGAGCTCGGCGTGGTGCTCAGCTTCGGCCCGCGGCGGGCGGCATCCCTCTCTCCGGCGCAATGACCGCCGCGATGAGGAGCCCCGCCACCAGCGCCATGGCGGTCAGGATCATGCTGAAGATCGTCTCGATCCCCGTGACCGCCTGTCGATCCAGCAGCGACGTCAGTCCGCGAAATCCGACGCTGCCGGGCACCAGCAGGAGGATGCCGGGCACCGACACCACCGCCGCGGGGCGGCGGGACCACCACGCGTAGGCGCTGCTCGCGAGCCCGACCGCGAGCGCGCCGGCGAAGGTGCCCAACTCGACGCCGAGCGTCGCCGCACCGGCGCGACCGCCGAGCACGCCGAGGGATCCGATGGCGACGATCCAGGCGGCGTCTCTCGGCTCCGCTCGCAGAACCACCACGAAGCCCAAACCCGCCGCTACGACGGCCACCAGGGCCAGCCAGCCGGGGAGTGGTGCCGAGATCGCCGCCGGCACCATGCCGAACGCGGCTCCGCCGATCCGGTTGCCCAGCGCCACACCGAATGCGATGGCCAGGAAGGTCAGGAACGCCCCACTGAGGCGCGCGGTCCCCGACGCGAGGTTCCGGGTGGCCAGCTCGGACATCGCCACGGTGAGCGTGAGGCCGGGGAGGAGCACGATGAGACCGCCCAGTGTCGCGATGAGCACGCTGACAGGGCCGACGACCGTGGCGAGCCCCAGCGCGCCGGCGCTCACCAGGAAGGCGGCCACCGGCTCGAACACCCGCCCGACGCGCGGCCGTCCCATCGCCGACAGCGCGAAGATTCCCACGCCCAGTCCCAGCACCGCGGCGATGGCGACCTCGCGGCCGCCCCCGCCGAGAAACTCCGTGGCGGCGCCGGAGACGGTCCCGTAGGCGAGCGTGGTGAGGACCGGGCCGTAGGGTGGGGGCGCGGTCGCGATTCGCGTGATCGCGACGACACCATCGGCAGGCGAGATGATCCCCTGCACCACTTCGCGCGACACCTGCTCCAGCGCCGCGAGGGTACCCAGGTTGACCTCGCCCGGCTCGACCCGGAGCATGTGGGTTCGCTGCCGACCGAGCGGCCCGAACGAGGCCATGATCGAGGTGGGCGTGGAGAAGAACTGGTGATTGAGCAGGCCGAGGCGATCGGAAACCGCGCCGAGGCTGTCCTCCAGGAGCTGCGCAGACTGCCCAGCGCTGTGGAGGGCACGGCCCAGCTCGAGCACGAACCCCACGGCTAACGGGTCAGGCTCGTCGCGGCGGCGCTCGAGGGGCTGGCTGCTGGGGTCCGTCTTCATTTCACTTCACGCCGAGTCGCGCCAACCCTTCCCGCGCCTCTGCCAGGTAGGGCAGCAACTCCGGATCCGGTCGCCGCCAGATCGCCACGACGAAGCCATAGCACTTTGCCGCCCTGTCCCGATCCCCGAGACGCTCGGCGATACGGCCCAGCTCCAGCGTGGCGAGCACGAACATCGGCCCGCCGCCGCTCCACCGCCAGCGCTCCAGCCGCTCCCCCGCGCGCCGATGCTCACCCCGAGCCGCCAGCAGCCGCGCCAGCGTCAGGTTCAGGTGAAAGCAGTCGGCGTTGTACCAGTCGGCCAGGCAGAGCGTATCGGGAATCGCGCTCAGCTTCCGGATCGCCGCCGCAGAATCGCCCCGCGCCAGATCGAGGAAGGCGACGCTCGTCTCTCCGAGCAGCCGGGCCCGCAGGCCGGTGCGCGGGTTGGCGGGTGCCCGTGCCACGTGGGCCGCCCTGGCGCCGAAGCGCGCCAGCGCCGCGGTGTCGCCGCGCGAGAGCCACCACGGCAGCCCCCTCAGGTGACGCGGCGTGAACATGTCGCTCCAGCCGGAGTCGGATGCGAGTGCGCGGCCGAAGGTGGCGCGGGCCAGCGAGTCCGGCACGACCCCGAACAGGCTGAGGGTCAGGAAGGGGTCGAGGAAGCCGCTCCACTGCGAGGCGGACGGCTGCAGCAGCAGGCGCTCATCCGCGGCGAAGGCCTCGCGCAAGTGGCCGCGGCCCTGGAGCGCAACGGCTAGGTACTGCGGCCACATGGCCGAGTCGCGGACCCACGGGGGACCTCCAGTCGCGTCGCGGCCCGGGTCGCCGAGCCGCCGCAGCACCCGGACTGCGGTCTCGGCGGTATCGGGCCAGGAGATGAGTCCCTGGTCGATGCCCGCCCCCCATAAGGTGAAGACCGACGCCGTGTCGAGCATCCGTTCCGCCTCGGCCCTGCCGCTGTCGCTCGGGTCCAGCAGCAGCGCCATCAGGCGGATGTTGGATCGGTGAGGAGAAGTCGGGTCGAGGGCCAGGTAGATGGCCGCGTAGCGCCGGGCCTCCTCGACGCGTCCCAGCGACAGAAGCAGTGACGGCATGTGCTCGTAGGGCGGCGCAAACCCCGGATCGAGCGCGATGGCGCGAGTGAAGGCTTCGAGTGACACGGCCGGCGGCGCGGCAAGGGGCCACGGCTCATGGCTCATGCGCCATTCGCCGAGCTCATACCAGGACATGGGGTCCTCGGGGTAGCGTCGGACGGCCTCCTCCACCGGCGTCAGCACGCGCACCCACATGCGGGCCATTGCCTCGGGATCGGTCATCTCCTCCGCCGCCAATCGGAAGGAATCGGCCACGATGAGGAGACTGTCTCGCGCCGGTAGCCCGTGGTTGTGGAGGGTCGCACGTCGCATGTACTCGTCGCGCGGCCCGTACACGCCAGTCGTCGGCGGGTTCCAGCCGAGCACCAGGGCCATCCGTACCAGCGCCAGCGCGAACGTGCTGTCGGCCGCGATCGCCTGGTCGTAGCGCGTGAGCGCCGAGTCCCACAGCCCTCGCCGGTAGAACTGCTCGCCCTGGAGGAACGCCTTGAGCGCGAGTACCGAAGTCGAGCCGATCGACGTCCGGCGGACCGAGCCGATCGTCCGGCCGGCGGACAGCACCCGCAGCACCCGCACTCCGAGCGAATCGGCGAGCTCGCCCATCCGGGCCGCCTCGCCCGAGACCTCGATCTCCGTCCTCCCCAGGTTGCCGACGCGGTCGAGCAGCTCGGCGCGGAGGGTCACCGAGTCACGCCCCCGTGATATCACGGCGCCGTAGACGACCAGGCCCGCCCCGGTACGGCGGCCCAGCTCATCGGCCGAGGGCCGATCGATGCGGCCGCTCCAGCGCCGGAGCACGACCGTCGGCGGGACGGTGCGGATCGGACCCGCCCCATCCAGCGTGCGCGAGAGCAGGTCGCCCATGCCTTCCCGCCAGAGCTGGAGTGAAGGGTCCAGCACCTCGAACGGGGCGACGGCGAGCAGGTCGGCGTCACGCGCGTCATCGGCCGCGGGCCGCCCGATCGAGCGTCCCCCGAGCACCGCGGCCAGGACCACCATGACCCCGGCCCCGAGCAGACCGGCCGCCAGGAGCCTGCGGCGCGGCAGCGGGGTGGTCGTCCCAGGGCCCGGCGCCGGTGCCGGTTCGACGGCAGGCGGTGCGATCGCGTCCGCCTCCCGCGGCTCGGCTCGGCGGTCCACGCGCTGCAGCTCCGTCACCAGCGCCGCCAACTCGGGCTCCGGCTCCCCGCCGATCTCCGCGCGGACCAGACGCTCGTGCATCCGCGCGTGGCGGATGGCACCCGCTCGGTCGCCCGAGGCGGCCAGCGACCGCACCAGCCCGAGCGCCGTGCGGCCGCTCAGCGGATCCACCGCCGCGAGCCGGCGCCACCACACGCACGCCGCGGCATGGTCTCCCCGTGCGGCCACCGCGTCCCCCAGCCTGCCCAGCGCATCGGCGTGCCTCGCCGCCAGCCGCGTGCGCTCCCCGGCGGCCCACTCCTCGAACTCGGTCGAATCGCCCAGGTGAAAGCCATCGAGGAACGGTCCGCGATAGAGCGCCACCGCGTTCTCCAGCGCTCCGGCGTCGAGCGCCGCCTCGAACTCGGCCACGTCGAACGCGACGACCTCGTGGTTCAGCCGCAGCGGATCGGTGCCGAGGAAGGCGTCGTCACCGACCTGCTGGCGAAGGTAGTAGAGCAACTGATGCAGGGCGTGGCGGGCGGAATCGGAGGAGCTTTCGGGGCTGAGTGCGGCGATCAGCTTGTCGCGCGACACCCCGCGCTCGCGGCCCGACGCGAGCAGGACCAGAAGCGCGAGCCGGCGCCTCTGCTCGGCGACTACCAGGCCGGTGGAATCCACCAGGGCGGCGCCGCCCAAGGTGAGCAAGCGGAATGATTTGCGCGCGTGAGGCTCGCGAGAGGATGGCATGAGGGCCTTGCGTCATACTACGGTCTCGTTCCGACCTCGGCAACAAGCGCATCTACCAGGAGTGACCATGTCTGCTCCCATCCGAATGCTCGCACTCGCGACCGTGGCGTCGTTGGCCGTGGGCGCTTGCGATACCCGCACCGGCCCCGACGCCACCGGTTCCGTCACGGCCGAGGCAAACGTCTCCGCGGTCAAGTTCTGGGAGGCCGGCGCGACGGTCGCCTGGAACGCCCTGGCGGTGGACCTTGCCCGTGCCACGGCGGTCGACGCCGGCCGGCTTCACCTGTATCTCGGGCTCGCCCAGCTGCGCGCGGCCGAGGCCGCCCAGGCGAGCGGCGTCCCGCACCCGCCGATCGGCGGCGCCATCGGCGGGGCGTCGGCGGCGGTGCTCACCGCCTTCTTCTCCGGATCGGCAGCGCAGATCGAGGCCGCGCTGGACGCGCAGGCCGAGGCGGGCTCCTGGCCGGGGGCCAAGCACCAGGACTTCGCCGCGGGGGAGGCGATCGGGCGCGCCGCGGCGGCCCGGGTGCTCGCGTATGCGGCCACCGACGGCGTCGGACTCACCGACCCCGGGACCCCGCCGCTGGGCGACGGCTTCTGGGTCTGGACCGGCGGACCGATCGTGCGCGGCAACCTGGGGGCCCGTCCGATCTTCCTGGCCTCGGCGAACGAGTTCCGCCCAGGGCCTCCGCCCGCCTTCGGATCCGCGCAGTTCACGGCGGCGCTCGACGGAGGTCCGGCAGATCGCGGATACCCGCACCGCGGACCAGCTCGCGATCGCGCTGTTCTGGAACGTGAACCAGTCGCGGCCGCTCGCAGGCGGCCTACATGGAGATCGCCCGCGAGCTGATCGTCTCCCATCGCCGGAGCGACACCGAGGCCGCGCGGATCATGTTCCTCATGGGCGCGGCTTCCTTCGACGCGCTGATCGGCTGCTTCGAGGCCAAATACCACTACTGGTTCATCCGGCCGCCGCAGGCGGATCCCGGCATCGTCACCGCCTTCCCGACGCCGCCGCATCCGTCGTATCCGTCGGCGCACTCGTGCAGCTCGGGGGCCATCGCCGCCGTGCTCGCCGCCGTGTTCCCGAGCGAGGCCAGGCGGCTTGCCGCGGTAGCGGAGGAGTCGAGCCTGTCACGGCTCTATGCCGGCATCCACTACCGGTTCGACATGGAGGCGGGCCTGGCGCTGGGGCGTGCGGTGGCGGCGAAGGCGCTGGATGCCGACCTGGACGGGGTGGCGGTACAGTAGCCGTCTCATCGTTCCTGGGTATAACTGTCATCCCAAGCGCAGCGAGGGATCTTGCCGGTCCGAGCAAGGTCTCTCGCTGCGCTTGGGCTTGACAATATTCGTTGTGAGGAGTATTCTTGCCACCATGACGACCGGTTTGCGTGCCGAGCTGAAGCAGCGGAAGCCCTTCGCCACGACCGAGGAGGTCGTGTTCCTCAACGCCCTCCGGACGGCGGACCACCTGCTGCGCGGAGAGGTGGAGGTCCTCCGGGGCGCCGACCTCACGTTCCCCCAGTACAACGTGCTCCGGATCCTGCGAGGGGCGGGGCCGCAGGGCCTCTCCTGCGGGGAGATCTCCGACCGGATGGTCACCCGCGACTCCGACATCACGCGGCTCCTGGACCGGCTCGAGGCGCGGGGCCTGGTGGCGCGGGACAGGGACGAGCGGGACCGGCGGGTGGTGGTGCAACACATCTCGCCGAAGGGGCTGGCCCTGCTGAAGGATCTGGACGAGCCGGTTCAGCGGGTGCACCAGCGCCAGCTCCGGCACATGACCCGGGCCCAGCTCCGGCAGCTCACCGAGCTGCTGGAGCTGGCGCGGGCCGGCGGCCTCGACTGAGCCGCTCGCCGGACAATCATCTGTTGCGAGGAATTTCCTCGGAAGTCTCATTCAACTTCAGGAGGCTCATATGTCGGTGCCGGAGCGAACTTCCCGCCAGCAGACCCAATACGCCGCACTGGTGCTCAGGGTCGCCCTCGGCGTCGTGTTCGTCGCGCACGCTCTCATGAAGGTCATCGTCTTCACGCTGCCGGGTACCGCGCAGTTCTTCGAGGCGCACGGCTTCCCGGGCTGGACCGCCTACCCGGTGACCCTCGTCGAGCTGACCGGCGGGACGCTGCTGATCGCCGGTCTGCACAGTCGAGCCGTCGCGCTCGGGCTGATCCCCGTCCTGCTCGGTGCCCTCACCGTGCATTGGGCCAACGGCTGGTCCTTCA
>CAWGVP010000004.1:0-1112844 GCA_963826065.1 uncultured Gemmatimonadales bacterium | reverse complement strand
GCGTGGCGCGGCCGGTCGACCGGCGCGTGGCTCGGCGACGCGACGCAAACCCAGAACATCGACAGTGACTTGCTGCGCTACGGTTTCCGTGCTGAAACCAATGCGGTGGATTTCGTCTCCGACATCAACATCAGCGCCGGCGGTCCGGTGCTGGCCTGGAAGCTGCGCATCTTCACGTCGTTTCGCGATTGGCTTGACCATGTCAACGTCCCTGCGGCGTTCTCGACGCTGGTGTTGGACAAGACCGACATCACGTCGGGCCTGATCAACGCCAACTATCAGTTGAGCGACAACAACCGACTGACTGGCCTTTATTCGCGGCATATGTAGAAAAACCAAACCGCTTCTCAGACTGCGTCGAACGTCACGGTGCTTGAATCGACGAACAACGAAGATGACGTGTTCGACATCTACCAGGTGCTGTTGAATTCAGTGGTCACGCAGAAGTTCTTCCTCGACGCGCGCGTCGGGCTGACGGCTACCTGGAGGAGGGTGTGAACCTCTGGGACTACGCGGCCGGCGCGCTGATCGCCGAGGAGGCCGGAGGAGCCTACCGGGTCTGGGCGGGGCGCTGGGGCGGCGTCGCGCTCGTGTCCGGGCCTGCGGACGGGTTCGAGGAGCTGGTCGGTTTGGTGGACGAAATCGGCTTCTTCGGGGAATAGCCGGACCCCGCTGATCGTTGGGTGCGACACGTCGTGTGGAATGCGCGTGCACAATCGATCCTGATGGTGCACAATCGCGGCGCCGTCACGACGAGTTGAGCCCACGTGGTCGAACGCTCAGATCGAAGACGTGAGAACGACGGGAACGCCCCGCTGGAGGAGAAGAATGGCGACTGACTACGACGCACCGCGCAAGAACGACGACGACCAGGGCGAAGAGAGCATCGAAGAGCTCAAGGCCCGTCGGCACGACAAGAACTCCGGCAAGGTCGACGAGGACGAGGCCGAGGCGGCCGAGTCGTTCGAGCTGCCTGGCGCCGACCTGTCACATGAGGAGCTGGCCGTCGAGGTCAAGCCTCGCCAGGACGACGAGTTCACCTGCATGAGCTGCTTCCTCGTGCACCACCGCAGCCAGTTGGCCGACAGCAAGCGGCTGATCTGCAAGGACTGCGCATAGAAAGCTCGGGAACCGAGCCTCCAGAGGAGGGCCGCACCCACGAGGGTGCGGCCCTGCCGCATTTGCGGGCGGCCTCAGGCGTCGCCGGCGACACCGGGTGGGAGATGGCCCGTCGACTTTGCGTAGTAGCCGGCTGCCTTCCTGCTGGCGAACATCCGGGCCAAGGCGATCAGGGTGCCGCTGAAAGCCGCCCAGGCCACGGCCTCCCAGATGTCGACCTGCGGGTCGGCCGGGTTGGCCGGCGGTTCCTTGCCCGTCGCGGCCTTCCACGTGGTGGTGATCGCCTTCTTCGCCACGGCAGCCGCGCCGAGCGCCGAGACCAGAGAGAAGATCGTCCAGACCTTCGACGAATCCGATGCCATGGGTCCTCCTAGTGATTACCAGTTCACATTACCCAGCAGTCGGCTTCGGCATGCCCGGGTCCGTGGCGGACTGAAGGGCGGCGGCCAGCTGGTCGGGATGCCGCGTCGAGACCAGCCAGTACGGCGTGGGGTCGGCCGGGTCGGTGATCTGCACCCGGACCGATCGTTTCAGGTAGGGGCGGAGCAGCAGGTATGCCCGGGCGTCCGCGTCGACACCGGCAGCCCTGCGCGTCGCGTCGGCGTCGAGAGGCGTCACGAGCCCGACCAGCGTGGTGGTGATGTGTGCCCGACCGGCGCGGAACTCGTCGTCGCGTACGACGACCCGCGCGCCGCCGTACGAGAGGAAGCCGGCGGCCAGCAGCCCCATGGCCGCCAGAGCGACCACGGCTGCGGCGAGCGGGGGAGCGGCGACGACGACCGCGAGCCACAGGGTCGCGACCAGCATCGTGCCCTGCACCCACCATCGCAGCGGGACGGTCAGGCGTTCCGAGTACTGCACCGACCAAGCCTGTCACCCCGAGCGCCCGGATCGGCGAGTAGGGTCCTCGAACGTGCAGCCAGACCTGACCGGCACTACCTCGGTCCCCATCCACCGTCTCGACCCCGGCCTGCCGCTCCCGTCGTACGCCCATCCGGGCGACGCGGGGGCCGACCTGATGACGACCGTCGACGTGACCTTGATGCCCTTCGAACGCAGGCTGGTCCCGACCGGCGTGGCCCTCGCGTTGCCCGAGGGGTACGTCGGGCTGGTGCACCCGCGGTCCGGGCTGGCCGCCCGGCACGGGCTCTCGGTCGTCAACGCCCCGGGCACGATCGATGCAGGCTATCGCGGCGAGATCAACGTCTGCCTGGTCAATCTCGACCCGACCACGCCGATCCGTCTGGCCCGCGGGGACCGGATCGCCCAACTCGTCGTCCAGCGTCACGAGAACGCCTCGTTCATCGAGGTCGACGTGCTTCCGGGGTCGGTGCGAGGCACGGGGGGTTACGGTTCTACTGGGGGCTTCGGCGACCAGCCGGAGCAGCCCAACGACGTCGAGGAGAGCTGACCGGGATGTTCCGTCGCAACAAGGCCGCCGAAGCCCAGGCCGCGGCCGAGACCGCGACCGAGGAGAAGGCGGAGTTCGACCCGACGGCGGGACCCTGGGACGTCGGCGACATCGACCTGGAGGACGGGATCGAGCGAGTCGACCTCGGCGGCCTCCTGCTCGCCCCCAGCCCCGGCCACGAGCTTCGCCTCCAGGTGGACGAGGCGACCCAGCAGGTGCAGTCGGTTCTCATCGCCGGACCCGAGGGAGCGGTCGAGCTCAGGCCCTTCGCGGCCCCCCGCAACGGAGACCTGTGGGGCGAGATCATGCCGCAGATCGCCGAGGACATCACCCGAAGGGGAGGCACGGTGGAGGAGCGCGAGGGCGCGCACGGCATCGAGCTCGTCGGTTCGGTCCCGGTCCAGGTGGCTGACGACAAGACAGCCGAGCAGCCCTCGCGGATCGTCGGCGTCAACGGCCCGCGGTGGCTCCTGCGCGCCACGTTCCTCGGGTCACCGGCGACCCATCCCGACGAGGCCACGGACTGGGAGGCGGTGCTGGGCAGCGTGATCGTCCGTCGCGGCAGCCAGGCCATGCCCGCCGGCGACCCCCTGCCCCTGACCCTGCCGCCGCAGGCGCGCAAGCAGGCCTGAGCGAGGACTCGAGCATGAGTGACGGTTACAAGAGCAAGCTGCGCAAGAGCATCAGCAAGTGGGCGAACAGCGACGACGAGGACGCGCGCCACCTGCGCCGTACCCACCGCGACGACAGCTGCGTCTCGATCGCCGATGCCCCCGACCGCGAACGAGTCAGGTTGCGCGGGACCCTGCGCACCGTCACTCTCAGCCCCGCGGCGGAGCCCCGGCCCTGGAGGCCGAGCTGTACGACGGCACGGGCGTGCTGACCGTGATCTGGCTCGGCCGCCGGCGGATCGCCGGCATCTCGCCCGGCAGCTCGATCCAGGTCGAGGGCCGGATCGGCGTACACGACCGGACCCGGGTGATCTACAACCCGCGCTACGAGCTCAGGCCGTGACGTTGACCGAATCGACACCCGCCTCCGTCGAGACGGTCGAGCGCGTCGTCCGCCAGCAGATGGCAACCGCCCTCGGCGGCAAGCGCGGCATGCTCGAGACGGCGATCCCGACGCTGCTGTTCACGATCTTCTTCCTGACGACCCACGAGCTCAGGCTCGCCTTGATCGTCAGCGTGGTTGCGGCAGTGGGTCTGCTGGTGCTGCGCCTGGTCCAGCGATCCACGCCCCAGTTCGTGCTCAACGCCCTCTTCGGCATCGGCGCTGGGCTGGTTTTTCGTGCACCTGTCCCAGCAGTCCGGCGGCGACGCCAACGACCAGGCCCTGGCGTACTTCCTCCCGGGTCTGCTCTACAACACCGGCTGGACTTCGCTGTTGGCGCTCAGCTGCCTGGTGCGCTGGCCGGTGGTCGGATTCATGGTGGGCAGCGTGGCCGGCGACCCGCTCGAGTGGCACCGGGACCGCCAGGTCGTGAAGCTGTGCACGCTGCTGACCTGGGTGCTCGCGGCACCCGGCCTGCTCCGCCTCGCCGTCCAGGGGCCGCTGTGGCTGGCCGCGACAGGGCGGTTCTCTCGACGAGGAACGAGCCATCGCCGCGCTCGGCATCCTGAAGGTGGCGATGGGCTGGCCCCTCCAGCTCGCCACCCTGGCCGTGATGGTGTGGCTGCTGTCGCGCGACCGGATCCCGGTCCAGGAACCCGCCTGACCGATCGCCGGCGTCAGCCCCCGTGGGTGCCCGGCGCCAGCATCCGCTCGAGCTCGTCCTCGACCTCGGCGGAGACCACGAACAGCAGCTCGTCTCCCGACTCGATGGGCTGCTCGTCGTCGGGCGTGTAGACCTGGCCGTCGCGGAGGATCGTGACCAGCGCGCAGTTCTCGGGCCACGGGATCAGCCCGGCCGGCCTGCCGACCAGCGGAGAGTCCTCGGGAAGGGTGAGCTCGACGAGGTTGGCGTTGCCCTGCCGGAACGTGAACAACCGGACCAGGTCACCGACCGTGACGGCCTCCTCCACCAGCGCCGACATGATCCGGGCGTCGACACGTTGACGTCGACACCCCACGCATCGGTGAACAGCCACTCGTTGTTGGGGTGGTTGACCCGGCCGACCGTGCGCGGGACCCCGAACTCGGTCTTGGCCAGCAGCGACGTGACGAGGTTGGCCTTGTCGTCGCCGGTCGCCGCGATGACCACGTCGCAGTTCTGGAGCCGGGCCTCCTCGAGCGAGGACAGCTCGCAGGAGTCGGCGAGCAGCCATTCCGCGTTGGGCACCCGGTCCGGCTTGATGGCGTCGGGGTCCTTGTCGATGAGCAGGACCTCGTGGCCGTTGGTGATCAGCTCCTGGGCGACGGAGCGGCCGACGGCACCGGCACCCGCGATGGCGACGCGCATCAGTCGTCCTCCGGTCCTTCGTCGATGATGCCGTAGGCGTGGCCCGCGTTCTCCTCGCGCATGACGAGGTGCAGCATGTCGCCCTCCTGGATCATCGAGTCGCGGGCCGGCAGCATGCCCTCGCCGAGCCGGTCGATCCAGGCGATCCGGCTCCGCGTCTCCTCCTGGAACTTCGCCGTCCCTTGCCCGATCCACTGGTCCGGAACGGTGATGTGGTCGAGGCGGATGGTTCCGGACGGGTCGCGGAAGTCGGGTTCGGCGCCGGCGGGCAGCAGCCGCCGCAGCACCTGGTCGGCGGTCCACTTGACCGTGGCCACGGTCGTGATCCCGAGCCGCTGGTAGACCTCGGCGCGACCCGGGTCGTAGATCCGGGCGACGACCTGCTGGATCCCGAAGGACTCGCGAGCCACCCGCGCCGCGATGATGTTGGAGTTGTCGCCGCTGGACACCGCGGCGAAGGCGTCCGCCCGGGCGATGCCGGCCTGGGTCAGCACCGCCTGGTCGAAGCCGTAGCCCGTGATCTTGTCGCCGTTGAACGACGGTCCCAGGCGCCGGAACGAGTCGGGGTTGCTGTCGATGATGGAGACGGTGTGGTTGCGGTCCTCGAGGCTGCGCGCAAGCGTCGAGCCGACGCGCCCACAACCCATGATCACGACATGCACGTTGGAGACGCTACCGCAGCGGATGCGATCGGGAGCACCGGCGGGCTGGCTAGTCCAACCGAACGGGTGCAGATTGGTCTAGCCTGTTCGCTCGTGGGTGTCGGCGACGTTTCCAAGCGGATCCTGCTGGGTCGCAAGCTGCGTAGCTCCCAGCTGGGCGAGACGCTTCTCCCCAAGCGGATCGCCCTCCCGGTGTTCGCCAGCGACGCGTTGTCGTCGGTCGCCTACGCCCCGGACGAAGTCTTCATCATGCTGTCCCTGGCCGGCGCGTCGGCGTACATGTACTCCTTCTGGATCGGCATCGCCGTCGCGCTGGTGCTCGCGGCCGTCGTGACGTCCTACCGGCAGACCGTGCACGCCTACCCGAGCGGCGGCGGCGACTACGAGGTCGCGACCGTCAACCTCGGCCGCAACGCGGGGGTCACTGTCGCAAGCGCCCTGCTGTGCGACTACGTGCTCACGGTCGCCGTCTCGATCTCTGCGGGTGCGCAGTACGCCGCCGCGGCGATCCCGGTCCTCTACGGTCACCAGGCCACGGTCGCGACCGCGATGGTCGTCGCGCTGGCGGCCATGAACCTGCGCGGGATCCGGGAGTCCGGCACGTTCTTCGCGGTGCCGACCTACGGATTCATGATCGCGATCCTCGGCATGTGTGCGGTGGGCCTGTTCCGCTTCATCGCCGGCAACCTGCCGCAGGTCGAGAGCGCCGGGTACGACATCGAGCCCGGCCCCGGCTACGACGGTTCGCTGACGACCTTCGCCCTGTTGTTCCTGCTGGCGCGTGCCTTCTCGTCGGGTTGCGCGGCACTGACCGGCGTCGAGGCCATCTCCAACGGGGTCCCGGCGTTCCGCAAGCCGAAGAGCAAGAACGCCGCCACCACGCTGCTGCTGCTCGGCGCCCTCTCGATCACGATGATGCTCAGCATCCTGGTGCTCGCCAAGCAGATGGGCCTGAAGTACGTCGACCCGCACGAGCTCGACCGGCTGCGATGGACGGCGATCGCTGCCCGGCGACTACGAGCAGCATGCCGTGATCGCCCAGATCGCGGACGCGATCTTCGACGGCTTCTCTCCCGGCTTCTACTTCGTGGTCGCGATGACCGGGATCATCCTGGTGCTGGCGGCCAACACCGCCTTCAACGGCTTCCCGGTGCTCGGCTCGATCCTGGCCCAGGACGGCTTCGCCCCGCGGGCGCTCGGCTCCCGCGGCGACCGGCTCGCCTACAGCAACGGCATCGTCTTCCTCGCGGTGATGGCGATCATCCTGATCCAGGTCTTCAACGCCGAGACGACGCGGCTGATCCAGCTCTACATCGTCGGTGTCTTCGTGTCGTTCAACCTGAGCCAGCTCGGGATGATCCTGCACTGGACCCGGCACCTCAAGACCGAACGCGATCCGGCAGTGCGCCACCGGATGTTCCGGTCTCGCATGATCAACACCGTGGGCCTGTCGTTCACCGCGGTCGTGCTGGTGATCGTGCTGATCACGAAGTTCCTGGCCGGCGCGTGGATCACGATCCTCGCGATCGGCATCTTCTTCATGCTCATGCGTGCCATCCGCAAGCACTACGACCGGGTTGCCGACGAGCTCGCGGCCGACGACGAGGACAAGGTCCTCCCCACCCGGGTGCACGCGATCGTGCTCACCTCGAAGCTGCACAAGCCGACGCTGCGGGCCCTCGCCTACGCCAAGGCAACCCGCCCGAACGTGCTGGAGGCGGTCTACGTCAGCACCGATGCGGCAGCGACCGACGCGCTGCTGGCCGACGTGGGACGACCGGCGCATCGACGTCCCGCTGAAGGTGCTGCACTCGCCGTACCGCGAACTGATCAAGCCGATCGTCGACTACGCGGTCTCGATCCGCGAGGCGAACCCGCGCGGCGTGGTTGCCGTCTACATCCCCGAGTACGTCGTCGGCCGCTGGTGGGAACAGCTCCTGCACAACCAGACCGCGTTGCGGCTCAAGGGCCGTCTGCTCTTCACGCCCGGCGTGATGGTCACCTCGGTTCCCTACCAGCTGCGGTCCTCCGAGCTTGCCCGCGAGCGCGAGGCCTGGGAGCAGACCCGGCTGCGTGCCGGCGACGTACGCCGCGGGCAGACCATTCGCAACCCCACCGGCAGGGCAGGGCGGACCCCGCTGATGCCCAGCTGATGCCCCGCAACCCGCGCCAGCGCCAGGCGAAGGGCCGGTCCCGGGTGGGTGAGCGCTTCACCGCCGTGGTCGGGCCGGTCGCGCACGGCGGCCACTTCGTCGTCCGGCTTCCCGGATCGGATCGGGCCGGGTCGTGTTCACCCGGCACGCGCTGCCGGGCGAGGAGGTGGTCGTCGAGATCACCGAGGGCACCGAGGGAGACCGGTTCTGGCGCGGCGACGCCGTGTCGATCGCTGACCGCTTCCCCCGACCGGGTCGCGGCGCCGTGCCAGTACGCCGGTCCCGACCTGTGTGGCGGCTGCGACTTCCAGCACGTCGCGCTCCCGGCCCAGCGCGAGCTGAAGGCGGCCGTCGTACGCGAGCAGCTCGTGCGGCTGGGACACCTCGATCCGGGGTCCCCGCTCGTGGCCGACCTCGTGGTGGAAGCGGTCTCGGGCGACAGCCCCGACGTCGATCTGGGGCTGCGCTGGCGGACCCGCATGCAGTACGTCGACCTCCCCGGCGGCACCCACGGCCTGCGGGTGCACCGCTCGCGCGACGTCGTCGAGATCGACGACTGCCTGATCGCGCATCCCGACGCGCGCGAGGTCGCTCGACAGGCTCGACACACCGCTCGACAGGCTCGACCACCAACGCAGCGAGCCGGTCGTCGAGACGGTGCTCGGTCGCGACTTCCAGGTGTCCGCCGACGGGTTCTGGCAGGTGCACCCGGGCGCGCCCGCCACCCTCGTGGAGACCGTGCTCGACTACCTCGACCCCCAGCCGGGGGAGAAGGTCCTCGATCTCTACAGCGGCGTCGGGTTGTTCGCGGCGTTCCTCGCCGATCGAGTGGGAGACACCGGTCGGGTGGTGGCCATCGAGGGCGACCGGAGGGCGTGCGAGCACGCGAAGCTCAACCTGGCTGGTTTCCCGAAGGCGAAGGTCGAGGCGGGTTCGGTCGATCGGGTGCTGGCCACGTCGTACGACGAGCCGTTCGACCTCGTCGTCCTCGACCCGCCCCGGGAGGGGGCCCGCCGCAAGGTCGTCGACCAGGTGGTCGACCGGGCCCCCCGGGCCGTCGCCTACGTCGGCTGTGACCCGGCCGCCCTGGCCCGCGACGTCGCGATCTTCGCCGAACACGGCTACCCGATGACCCGGCTCCGTGCCTTCGACCTGTTCCCGATGACGCACCACGTCGAATGTGTCGCGCTGCTGGAGCGGCTGAGCGCCCGCCGCTCAACGTCGTTGCCCAAGACCCTTGACATCATGTATCTTGATATCAAGAGACATGCTTTCAAGGAAGTTAGGCCAACCTCACTACCCGCGCCCTGCGTCGCGTGGGCAAGATGGGGGTGAGCGCAACCACGGACGTCAAGGAGATGGCTGATGCCGAGTCAGGACAGCTTCGGTGCCAAGAGCACCCTGGATGTGAACGGGAAGTCCTACGAGATCTTCCGGCTGGACGCCGTGACCGGCGAGGGGCTCGACGTGGCCTCGCTGCCGTTCTCGTTGAAGGTGCTCCTCGAGAACCTGCTCCGCACCGAGGACGGGGCGGACATCACCGCAGACGACATCAAGGCGATCGCCGGCTGGGACGCGGACGCCGACCCCAGCCAGGAGATCCAGTTCACGCCGGCGCGCGTGATCATGCAGGACTTCACCGGTGTCCCGTGTGTCGTCGACCTCGCCACGATGCGTGAGGCGATGGCCGAGCTCGGCGGCGACCCGACGAAGATCAACCCGCTCGCGCCCGCCGAGATGGTCATCGACCACTCCGTCATCGCCGACGTCTTCGGCACCGCCGAGGCGTTCGAGTCGCAACGTCGAGATCGAGTACGAGCGCAACCGTGAGCGCTACCAGTTCCTGCGCTGGGGACAGGGCGCCTTCGACGACTTCAAGGTCGTCCCGCCCGGCACCGGCATCGTGCACCAGGTCAACATCGAGCACCTGGCGCGCACGGTGTTCACCCGGGTCTCGACAAGGTCGACCGGCGAAGCTGACCAGGCCTACCCCGACACCTGCGTCGGCACCGACTCGCACACCACCATGGTCAACGGGATCGGGGTCGTCGGCTGGGGCGTCGGCGGCATCGAGGCCGAGGCGGCGATGCTCGGCCAGCCGGTGTCGATGCTGATCCCGCGCGTGGTCGGCTTCAAGCTCAACGGTGACCTGCCGGAAGGCGCGACCGCCACCGACCTGGTCCTCACGATCACCGAGATGCTGCGCAAGCACGGGGTGGTCGGGAAGTTCGTGGAGTTCTACGGCCCCGGCGTCTCGGTGCTGCCGCTCGCCAACCGCGCGACCATCGGCAACATGTCGCCCGAGTTCGGGTCGACGATCGCGGTCTTCCCGATCGACGAGGAGACGGTGAAGTACCTCAAGCTCACCGGCCGCCCCGAGGAGCAGCTCGCGCTGGTCGAGGCCTATGCCAAGGAGCAGGGCCTGTGGCACGACCCGTCGGCCGAGCCGCGCTTCTCCGAGAAGCTCGAGCTCGACCTGGCCACCGTCGTACCCTCCCTCGCCGGCCCCAAGCGTCCGCAGGACCGGGTCTCGCTCTCCCACGCGAAGCAGGCCTTCCGCGGCGCGCTGACCGACTACGTCGAGACTCCCGACCGCCAAGTGGAGCGAGATGGGGTACGACGAGGCCTCCGCCGAGTCCTTCCCGGCCTCCGACGCCCCCGCCTACCACGGGGCCAACGACGCGGCGGCTCCGACCGACCACCTGTCCGCCGCTCCCGAGGACGGTGGCCGCCCGAGTCGACCCGATCGAGGTCACGCTGGATGGCACGAAGTGCACGCTTGACCACGGAGCCGTGACGATCGCGGCGATCACCTCCTGCACCAACACCTCCAACCCGTCGGTGATGATCGGTGCCGCGCTGCTGGCCAAGAAGGCCGTCGAGAAGGGCCTGACCAGCAAGCCGTGGGTCAAGACCACGCTGGCCCCTGGTTCGAAGGTCGTCTCCGACTACTACGAGAAGTCCGGCCTCACGCCGTACCTCGACAAGCTCGGGCTTCAACCTCGTCGGCTACGGCTGCACCACCTGCATCGGCAACTCGGGTCCGCTCATTCCCGAGGTCTCGGCCGCCGTGCAGGAGAACGATCTCGCGGTCGTGTCCGTGCTGTCCGGCAACCGCAACTTCGAGGGCCGGATCAACCCCGACGTGAAGATGAACTACCTCGCGTCACCGCCGCTGGTCGTGGCCTACGCGCTGGCCGGCTCGATGGACGTCGACCTGTTCAACGAGCCGCTTGGGCCAGGACACCGACGGCAACGACGTGTACATGAAGGACATCTGGCCGACTGCCAAGGAGGTCGAGGACGTCATCGCCGACGCGATCACCTCGGAGATGTTCACCACCGACTACGCCGACGTGTTCGCCGGCGACGAGACGTGGAGGTCGCTGCCGACCCCCGAGGGCAAGACCTTCGCCTGGGAAGAGGACTCCACCTACGTCCGCAAGCCCCCCTACTTCGACGGCATGCCCGACGAGCCGGAGCCGGTCACCGACATCGAGGGTGCCCGCGTGCTGCTGAAGCTGGGCGACTCGGTCACCACCGACCACATCAGCCCGGCCGGCGCGATCAAGAAGGACTCGCCCGCAGGCAAGTACCTCGCCGAGCACGGCGTCGAGCAGCGGGACTTCAACTCCTACGGTTCGCGCCGCGGCAACCACGAGGTGATGATCCGCGGCACCTTCGCCAACATCCGCCTGCGCAACCAGCTCGCCCCCGGCACCGAGGGCGGCTTCACCCGCGACCTCGCCGGTTCGGGCGACGTCACGACCGTGTTCGAGGCCTCGGAGAAGTACGCCGAAGCGGGCACCCCGCTGGTCGTCCTCTCGGGCAAGGAGTACGGCTCCGGCTCGTCGCGCGACTGGGCCGCGAAGGGCACGGCACTCCTGGGTGTGAAGGCCGTGATCGCGGAGTCCTACGAGCGGATCCACCGGTCCAACCTGATCGGCATGGGTGTCCTCCCGCTGCAGTACCCCGAGGGCCAGAACGCCGAGTCCCTGGGGCTCACCGGCGAGGAGACGTTCTCCATCAGCGGTGTTACCGCGCTCAACGACGGCAGCACGCCGAAGACCGTCAAGGTCAAGGCCGATGACGTGGAGTTCGACGCCGTGGTGCGCATCGACACGCCGGGTGAGGCGAACTACTACCGCAACGGCGGCATCATGCAGTACGTCCTGCGCAGCCTGCTCAAGGCGTGACCCGGTCAGCCCGGCCGTGGTCGCGGTGGTCCTCGCTGTCCTCGGCCTGGTGCTCGTCGTTGGCGGCAGCGCCGCGCTGGCGCTCGGCGTGGCAGCAGACCGGTCTTGGGAGAAGGGCGCCGGGATCGTCGGCCTGGTGCTCGGCCTCGCCTGCCTGCGCGCGTACCAGTGGATCCGCCGCGCGCGGATGATGGCGCAGGTCGGTCGCGACCTGCGTGGCTCGCGATGACCTACTCCGACGAGGCGCCGGCGATGTTGACCATCCAGGTCAGGCCGAACTTGTCCTGGCACATGCCGAACACGTCGCCCCACATCTGCTTCTCGAGCGGCATCGAGACGGTGCCGCCGGAAGACAGCCCCTCCCAGTAGCCCCGGAGCAGGTCGCCGTCGTCGCCGCTCAGGCTGATCGAGACGTTGTTGCCGGGGTCGTGCTCCATCCCTGGCGGTGTGTCGGAGGCCATCAGCGTGAAGCCGGCGTCGGTCTCGAGCTGGCTGTGCATGATCTGGTCGGCCCCGGGGGCGGAGGGATCGCCGAACTCGCCGAACGTGTTGGTCGTCAGCTCGCCGCCGAGGACGTCGCGGTAGAACTCCATCGCCTCCCTGGCGTTGCCGGCGAAGCTGATATAGGGGTTGAGTTTCGAGGTCACGGGACTCTCCTTGGGTCGTCGGTCCATTGCTGGTTCGGACACTAGACCCGGGCACCGACAGTCGGCCAAGTCGGGGCTCGTCCGCCCGTCGTCGAACTCCCCTCAGCCGAAGAACTCGTCGAACCTGCCTGGTCTCCGGTCGGAACCAGACCTCCGACAGCTGCCCCGGCATGGTCGTCACTGCCCAGATCGTCGAGGGGCAGCGCCACCTGCTCCGCGCCGACGGCCGTTTCGACGCGGGCGACATCGAGGCCGTGAAGGCCATCGCCCGCCACGCGCGGACGGGATCCGGCTCGCGCTCCTGCGTGGAGCCACGCGCCAACCGGAGGCGGTCGCGGAGCCGCCGGGGGTCGTGGAGGTCCTTCCCGACGGTCGAGTGAATCCCGTGACCGCGCCGGCCGAACACTGGTTGGCAGTCGCCGGCGTCGCGCTCGTCACCGCGGTCAACGTCACGGCTGCCGCTATTCGAGCCCAGCCCGAGCTGGGCGGGCGCCACCAGCCGCCTACCCCTCAGCGGCGGGCGCGTTCTGTCGATCCACGCGTCCGCGAAGATCGGCGAGGAAGGTGCGGTGGCCGTCATCGTCGACAAGGCCCGACCGTCCGAGGTGAGCGCCATGCTCGTCGACGCCGTACGGACTCACCACCCGGCAGCGGGAAGTGCTTGGGCCACCTGCTGCTGGGCCGGTCGATCACCCAGCTGGCGCACTCGCTAGGCATCTCCGAGCACACCGCGCACGATCACCGCAAGGCCATCTACCACCGGATGGGCGTCTCGAGCCGGTCCGAGCTCGCCGCGCGTCTGCAGTTCGAGCAGTACGACCCGAGGGTATGGGGCGATGTTCCGCCGAGTCCGTACGGCGGGTTTCTCGAGAGTCGTGCCTGACCTGGAACTCAGACTACTGCTCAAGGCCCGACCGGAATCATCGCGGCTCGACGGGCTCGAGTTCGGCGATCGTGCGGGTCGCTGATGATCGGCGTGCCCAGGAGCCAGAGGAACGACAGCGCGCCGCCGACTCCAGCGACTACGAGCGTCGGGCCGATGCCGATCAGCTCACCGCTGACGCCACCGACGACGGCTCCGAGGGGCCGGACGCCGTAGTTGAGGGTGGCGAACGCACCGGAAACGCGGCTGCGCATCGCATCCGGTGTCACGGCGGTCTGCAGCGCGTTGAGATTGATGTCAAGGAACATCACACCCGCGGCGCTGACGAACTCGACGAGGGCGAGCACGCCTGCCTTGGCCCAGACGGGTCCGCCGGCGAGGGGGATCGCCGCGGCCGGGGCACTGAAGAGTACGGCGCCGACCGCGATGGTCGGCCCGACCCCGATCCGGCGTGCCACCGGGGAAGCGAGGACCGCACCTGCCAGCCCGCCGAAGGCCCCGAACCCGAAGGCCAAGCCGATCATTCCGGCGGACAATCCGAGCGTGCGACTGGCGAACAGCACCAGCAGCGCGGTCACGACCAGGTTGAAGAAGTTGATCGTGGTCGCGAAGCGCAGCGATGCGTTGAGGTAGGCATGGCGCCGCAGGAACCGCACGCCCATCCGGGCGCGGCGGAGCAACGACTCCTGCTCCGGCTCGGACCGCACTGGCTCGTCGATTCGTACTCTCCCGATCAACAGGCGGATACCAGGAACGACACCCCGTCCACGAGCATCGCGACCGGTGCGGTGAGGGTCTGGATCAGGCCGCCGGCGAGGGGCGGACCCACGATGAATGAGCCCGAACGCGTCGTACTCAGCAATGAGTTCGCCTCGAGGAACTGGTCCTTGCGCACCAGCGCCACGAAAAACGGCTGGTAGGACGTCTGGTAGAGCACGCCGCCGGCTCCGGCCACGAGGGCCACGACGAAGAGCTGGGTGAGCGTGACCGCCCCGAGCCAGTGCGCGAGCGGGAGGGTAAGGACCGCGACAGCCCGGATGAGGTCGGCCCAGATCAGCAGCCGCTGTTTGCGGGGCCTGGGGTCGACCCAGGCGCCGACGAAGAGGGAGATGAGGTTGGGCGCCCAGACCGCGGCCGTCAGGAGTCCGACGATGGTGGGACGGCGTGCAGCATGGTCACTGCGATGAGCGGGATGGCCAGCTCGGAGATGCGATCGCCAAGCTGCGAGACCGACTGCCCGGACCAGTACGTCGCGAAGTTGCGGTCTCGCCACAGCGGCCCCGTAGCTTCAGCCATCGGCCTTGTCGGTCCTTGCGGTCCGCTCGGTTGCGTCTGCGGCCTCCGGCAGCGTGTAGCGGAGCAGCCGCACGCTCCGGGCATCGCCGGGGATCGTTGAGGGATCCTGGTCCTTTCTCAGCACGTAGGGCGCCAGCAACTGCTCGATCGCCGCCTCGAACTCGGCCGAGCTCCGCCGGCGTCACCAGGATCCGGGTGTTGGCCCGTCCGGAGAGACCTCGCCACTCGTCCTCGAGGTGCGGCTCGACGTCACGCCGCCACGCACCCGGCACGTCGCCCTCGACCTGCTCGATCGCTGCCGCGAGCATCCGCTGCGCCTCGCGCCCGGCCCGGTCCGCGGGCGTGAAGCGGAACCCGCGGGCGGAGGCCTCCCACCAGCGCTCGCGACCGGTTCCGGGATGGTCGGAGTCGCGGACGAGCGCGTGCCTGGCGAGGTGACGGAGGTGCCAGCTGGTGACCGAGGGGCTGGCGCCGACCTCGGGTGCCAGTGCCGTTGCCGTGCTCGGGCCGTGGCGCTGGAGGCGCTCGAGAATTGCCAACCGGACCGGATGCGCGAGTGCCCGAATCCCCTGGGCGTCCAGCTCGATGTCGCCGTACAGGTTCGCCATGTCGACCTCGCCGCAACGTGAGAGTCCTCTATCGAGAGAACACTCTCACGTCAGGCCGAGGGCAGGCAAGACGGGCTGAACCCTGCGCATGAGAGATTCGGATCATGGACGAGCGCCCGGACGGGGGTGCGACAACGCCACCGGCCATCTGCGGTCGCGAGGGTCCTCGTCGTCCTCGGCCTCGTGCTCATCCTTGGGGGCGGGGCCGGGCTGGCACTCGGGGTTGCAGCAGACCGGTCCTGGGAGAAGGTCACCGGGATCGTCGTGCCTGGTGCTCGGCCTCGCCTGCTTGCGCGCCTACCGGTGGATCCGCCGGGCGCAGGTGATGGCGCAGGTCGGCCGTGACCTGCACGGCCCGGCTGAGCGATCGCAGGGTCCGCGTCAGTAGCGGACCCGGACCGACCCGGCAGCCGGGTCGATCCGCACCTCGCCGCCGTTGGGATGACCAGCTGCGGGTCGGTGTGGCCGAAGTCGACGTCGAAGACGAGCGGGATGCCCGGGTTGTACTCGGCGAACGCGGCCAGGACCGCCTCGAGCTGGGCGTCGACGTACGCCTTCCGCTGCTCGGGGCTGTTCGGGCACTCGAACGACCAGGCCTTGGGCCGGCCCATCAGCAGAGCGGAGAAGCGTTGCAGCAGCCCACGCTCGCCCATGCACATCAGCACCTCGGCCGACGTACTGCGCACGTGGGCAGCTCCTCCGACGTCTCGAGGTAGAGCACGCAGCCGTCGTACGCCGCATCGTCCGGGAGGTGCGTGCCGACGCGAAGGTTGAAGTCGACGATCTCCAGGCACCCACCCCAGAGCCGGCCCTCGACGACCTGGTCGGTGCCGTACCACTGCCAGCCGGTGCCGGGGAGCATCTCGGGCTCGTGCTCGAGGTGCGCCGGGTCGGCCCAGTCCTTGTGCAGATCGGTGAACGAGTCGGCCGGGCGCAGGTCGTACCAGTCGTGCGTGAACAGTGCCGTCGAGAACGCCTCGCCACTGTGTGAGTTGATGGAGCCGGCGCGGCCGAGCATCGTCATCACCGTGCCGCCGTAGTAGCTCACGATGCCGAGGTTCCAGAGGAAGGTGCACAGGTTGGTGTTGTCGCTCAGCCCGAAGAACGGCTTGGGATTCTGGGCGATCACGTCGGCGTCGAGATGCTTGAGGATCTTGATCTGGTCGTCGCCGCCGATGCTGGTCAGGATCGCCTTGATCTCGGGGTCGGCGAAGGCGGCGTTGACGTCCCGGGCCCGATCCCGAGGGCTCGACCAGACGCGAGTGGACGGGTACTCGACCGCGGTCACGCCGTACTCGCTCTCGAGCCGTCGGATCCCGAGCTCGAAGGGCGCAGGGTAAGTCTGGGGCAGCGCGGCGCCGGGTGAGAGCACGGCGACCTTGTCACCGGCCTTCGGTTTCTCGGGATAGGTCACCATGCCTCGACGCTAGCCTGCTCTATGTGCGTCCTTGCGGTAGTGGTGGCCCCTGGTGGACCAGGGTGTGGTGTCGGGGGCAGATCAGCTCACCGTTGTCGATGCTGGTCCGGCCGCCCTCGCTCCAGGGTTTTCGGTGGTTCGCGTCACACCAGGTGGCCGGGCGGTCACAGCCCTCGATGTTGCACAGCCCGCCTTGCCGGATGGCCATGGCGATGCGCTGGGGCTGGGTGAAGGTGCGTCGTCGACCCAGGTCGAGCAGTTGGGACTGGCCGTCCAGGACGGCGGGGATGACGGCGGCTGCGGCGGCCAGGCGGCGGGCCTCGCCGGGGGAGAGCAGGGTGTCGGTGCCCAGGATGCTCGCGGCCTGCAGCCACACCGAGCAGGGTGTCGAGGGTCATCGTGACCACCACCGAGGCGTTCAGTCCACCGGACTGCGGCAGCCGGTCCGGCGGCAGGTGCTCGAGCAGTTCGCAGAACGCCTGCCCGTACACCTGGGGTGGCGCCACATCTTCCCGGGAGATCGGGTCGGGCCGGTTGGGGTTCGCGTAGGCCTCCAGTGCGGTGGTCAGGATCGCGCCCGGTCAGGTCGGGGATCTTGAACCGGCCGTAGGTCGAGCCGTGGCCATCGGACCAGGTCTTCAGGTAGCAGGTCTTGCGGGCCTCGGCCTCCTCGCGCTCCAGTTGTCGGGCGATCAACGCGTCCGCCTCGTCCGGGGCGACCACCTCGAGCAGATGCCTGTCCGAGAGCGCGGAGCGCGCGGGCATCGTGTTGCTCTGCCAGCGCACAGCAGGTGGGCCTCCGGCCTCCGGAGCGCGGTCGGCCACCTCCGCTGGCAGCGCCTCGACGGCGGCCACGATGACCGTGGCCTGCTCGGTGTGGATCACTCCCTCGGCCAAGGCCGCGTGCGTCGACTGGTGGGACTCGATGGCTCGGGACTGCCGGACCAGGCGTGCGGCCTCGGCGCCGGTGACCCCCGACGCGGCCCGCACCCAGGCCGCGGTGGTCGGTGGCGCCGGCCGAAGCAGCGACGTCGTCGCGGTCGGCATCGCGCCACGACCGCGAACAGGTGGGCGTCGATCCGGGACCGCAGCGCCAGCAGTTCGGCGATCGTCTCGCCGCGCTCGTGT
Organism: uncultured Gemmatimonadales bacterium; assembly: GCA_963826065.1. Classification (GTDB taxonomy): domain Bacteria; phylum Gemmatimonadota; class Gemmatimonadetes; order Gemmatimonadales; family GWC2-71-9; genus CAVVWJ01. The sequence goes on along the minus strand of CAWGVP010000004.1, from coordinate 1,094,923 downwards.
GGGGTCATCGCCCACGTCGACGGGTTGGCCGATCTCGTCGAGGATCTCGTGGGTCGCGGCCGGCGAACCTGTGCAGCCGGTTGCGACGCAACGGAACCGGGGTGCGGAAGCCGCCCGCGTCCAGTTCCTGTGTCGTCGTCATACCCCAACGCTAGCCGCGACCACCGACACTTGGCTGAGGCCCGAAACCCTTGTGTGCATAGAGGATCTCAGAAGAGCGATCGGCTGGTCTCGGGCTGACGGCGGCCACGGATTGTCTGATGGCTTGGATGGAGCAGACTGGCCGTCGTGTCCGTCGACGCCGAGCCCAACCTGCCCGATCGGCTCCGCCTCGGCCGGTCGGAGCCCGACGGCGACCGCGGTGCTCCTCGTCGCGTGCTGGGCGGTCATCCTCGGCGTCGTGGTCGGCGTGGGCTGGCTCCTCATCCATCCGCTCGAGGGCTCCGTGGGTGAGTTCGACGACGACGTGGCAATCATGGTTGGCCGAGCGAGCGGACCGACCGGCTGAACGACCTCGCCGAACGCCGGGACCTTCCTCGGCGACACGATCGTGGAGCTCGTCGCTGGCGCCGATCATCGCGTGTGGGCGTCTGGATCTGGCAGCGGTCCGTGGTCCCCGCCCTGTTCCTCGCGCTGGTGACGTGCGGGATCGGCGGCATCTACTACGCCACGGTCAATGTCGACCCCGCGGCAACGCCCACCGGTCGAGATCCTCGACCCCGGCCTGTCGCCGACCCACAGCTTCCCGTCGGGACACGTGGGCACGGCCGTCGCGTTGTACGGCGGCATCGTCGTCCTGACCTGGACCTACGCACGCGCCGCTCGCTGGTGGGTGACCCCGCTGCTGCTGGTTGCCGCTGGTCGTGCTGGTGGCGCGGCTCTACCAGGGCGCCCACCACGTCAGCGACGTGCTCACCAGCCTGGTGTTCGCTTCCGTCTGGCTCTGCACCGTCGCGGCTCTCCTGTTGCGGGGACACTCGAGGCGGACGCCGCGGCACCGTAGGGTGGCCTCATGATCGTCGCATTCAGCATCTCGCCCATGTCCGGCGACGAGACCGGTTCGGTGACCGAGGCCGTGGCGGCCGCCGTCCGCGTCGTCCGCGAGTCCGGCCTTCCCAACGAGACCAACGCGATGTTCACCAACGTCGAGGGGGAGTGGGACGAGGTGATGGCGGTCGTGAAGCGCGCCGTCGATGTCGTAGCGGAGGTCTCGCCTCGGGTCGGTCTCGTCCTCAAGGCCGACATCCGTCCCGGGTACGACGGGCAGCTGACTGCCAAGGTGCAGCGCATCGAGGAGCACCTGGCCGGGTCCTGACCAGGGGTCCGAAGATGCCGCTGTACGCGTTGAGGGCCGGCTGGCCCCCGAGGTGGGCGTAGAGCACTGTTGAGTCCTTGGCGATGGTGCCGTCTCGGACCAGGTCGATCAGGCCCGCCATCGACTTCCCTTCATAGACGGGATCGATGATCATGCCCTCGAGCTCGCCGGAGAGCCGGATCGCGTCGACAGTCGACTGCACCGGGATGCCGTACTCGTCGCCTGCCCAGCCCTCGAGCACCTCGATCTCGTCATCGCGCAGTTCTCGGCCGAGATCGATCAGGTCCGCGGTGTGCCGGGCGATCCGTTCCACCTGGGCGCGGGTCTTGTCCAGCGTTGCCGAGGCGTCGATGCCGATGACCCGGCGCGGGCGGTCCTGGCCGGCGAACCCGGCGATCATGCCGGCGTGGGTCGAGCCGGTGACCGTGCAGACCACGATGGTGTCGAAGAAGAGGCCGAGCTCGCGCTCCTGCCGCTCGACCTCGTAGGCCCAGTTCGCGAAGCCGAGGCCGCCGTACTTGTGCTCGGAGGCGCCGGCCGGGATGGCGTAGGGCTTGCCTCCGGCAGCCTCCACCTCGGCCAGCGCCTCCTCCCACGACCTGCGGATGCCGATGTCGAAGCCGGCCGGGTCGAGGCGTACGTCGGCGCCCATGATGCGCGACAGCAGGATGTTGCCGACCGTCTCGTTGCCCGGGTCGTCCCAGTTCACCCACTTCTCCTGGACGAGCCGGCACTTGAGGCCGAGCTTGGCCGCGACGGCCGCGACCTGGCGGGTGTGGTTGGACTGGTAGCCGCCGATCGAGACCAGCGTGTCGGCGCCCGAGGCGAGCGCGTCGGGCACGATGTACTCCAGCTTGCGGGTCTTGTTGCCGCCGAAGGCCAGGCCGGAGTTGCAGTCTTCGCGCTTGGCCCAGACATCGGCGCCGCCGAGGTGGTCGGTGAGCCGGTCGAGCCGGTGCACCGGGCTCGGTCCGAAGGTGAGCGGGTCGCCGGCGGTGTTCCTCGAAGGGTCGCCGGACTACTACGGCAAGCGCGGGTTCGAGCGTGCCAGCAGGCGTGGGTTCACGCGACCGTCGACCCGCATCCCGGACGCGGCGCTGCAGGTCGCCGTGCTGGACCTGCACGAAACGTGGATGGCCGGCGCCCTGGTCTATTGCGACCCGTTCTGGGCGCTGGACTGTGTCGGACTCCGCGACCCGCTCCTCAGCGAGATGGAGAAGCGTTTCGGTCCATCTGCTGCACCTGGGCCTGGTACTCGGTCACCTTGAACCCGACCGAGCGGTAGATCCGGATCGCGAGGTAGTCGGGGTCGGCCACCATCACCAGCGTCTCCGCGCCGAGGGTCTCGAAACCGTAGCGGCTCGCGTGGTAGACCAGCGTCCCGGCCAGTCCGCGACCGCGGGCATCCGGGTGCGTCTCCACGCTCTGGAACCTGGCCAGCCCGTCACCCGCCCGGAACAGACCCAGCCCGGAGACCATGCGACCCGCCACGAAGGCGCCCCACCACGCGCCGTGCCCGGCCTCGGCGTTCGCCCGTTCGGTCGCCGCCTTGCGGGTGGCGAACTCGAAGTAGTCGGCCGGCGGCTGGTCGTCGTTGCAGCTCGCAGCGAGGTGCACCCGCTGTGCCCAGTCGTCGTCCGACTCGAGGGGCCGGTACACGGCCTCGCGGTTGGGTCTCGGTGGCTCGTGCACCGCCTGCGCGGTCATCACGGCTCCCATGTCCAGGGACAACCCGGCCTCGACGAACGGGGCCATCGCTCGCGCTCGGGTCTTCGACGCCGTCCACACCGAACGCCCGGTGTCGGCCGTCGGGGAACTCGGCGTCGTACGCCGTCAGCCAGTCCCCGACGTCGGCATCGCGTCGGCGGCTCGCTGAGCAGCATGAAGTTGCCCCAGTAGAACGTCGGGTTGCCGGGCGTCCGAACGACGAGGTGCGTGCCCCGGTCGGTGACTTCGGTCCCGCCGCGCTCCAGCAGGGCGAGATCGGTGCGGAAGGCAAGTGATCGCACGTGCATGGGCGCGAACCTACTCGCCGATGGCACGATCGGGCCCATGGATTCCGAGACGAGGTCTTATCGAACCGGTGACCGTGAGGCAGTGTTGGACCTGACCGCTGACTGCGAGGCCTTCGCCGGAGGCGCGCGGCGATGGCCTGTTCCACGTGTTCGTGCCCCATGCGACCGCGGGCATCGCCATCCTCGAGACCGGTGCCGGCAGCGACGACGACCTGCTCGCGGCACTCGATGACCTCCTGCCTCGCGGACGACCGCTGGCGGCATCGTCACGGAAGTCCGGGCCACGGCCGCTCACACGTGATGCCGGCGCTGGTGCCGCCGTACGCAACCGTGCCCGTGCTCGACGGCCGGCTGGCTCTGGGGACCTGGCAGAGCATCTGCCTGGTCGACCTCAACGTCGACAACCCGGTGCGCGAGGTGCGGTTCTCGTTCCTGGCCGGGTGGTGATCTCGATCAGCGGGGGAGCAGGAGCATCGAGTCTCCGAACTCGTGCCAGAGGTACGGCGGCCCGTCCGGTCGGGTGACCTCGGCGTACGCCGCGTCGACGAGCGCCCGCCCCGCGACGGCCTCGAGGAGATGCAGGTGGCTCGCCTCCGGCTCGTGCAGTCCCGTGAGCAGCCCGTCGACGACCCGAGCCGGCCGGTCCGGTCCGAGGACGAGCGACGTCCAGCCGGAGGTCGGCACGACCCGGTCGCCGGCCGTCGCCGACTCGAGAGCACGCACGGCCGTGGTGCCGACCGCGACGACGCGCCGGCCGGCGGCCCGGGTCGAGTTCACCAGGCGTGCCGTCGCCGCCGGCACGGTGAACCGCTCCGGTTGGGGCGGCTCGTGAGACTCCTGGCTGGAGACTCCGGTGTGCAGCACGATCGGTGCGAGCGCGATGCCGCGCGACATCATCCGAACCAGGAGCCGATCGGTGAGCGGGCGGCCGGCGCTCGGCATCTCGGCGCTGCCCGGGCGGTCGGCGTAGACGTTCTGCAGGTCCTCGATCGGCCATTCGCCGTCGAGGTAGCGGTAGCGGATCGGGTGGCCGTGCTCGGCGAGGTAGTGGACGGGGGAGACGGCGGGCAGCGGAAGCGTCCGCCACAGCCGGGACTGTCCGGACGGGTGCGGCTCGACGACCCGAAGCCGAAGCCCGCCAGGGCAGTCGGAGCACCTCTCCGGGGGACGGCAGGGCCGGTCCGGACTGGTCGGGGCGCCGAACCTCCACGACCCACGAGCCGTCGTCGAGCTCGGTGGAGAAGTGCACGCGTCGTGGGGCAGCCGTGCCGGAGGAAGTCGACCGCGGCGGGCAACGTCGCGCTGGTGTTCACGACGAGGAGGTCGCCGGGATGGAGGTGGTCGGGAAGGTCGCGAGCCTGGGCATGGACGACGCTCCTCGGGGAGACGACGGCGAGCCGGACCTGGTCGCGGGCCAGGCCGCGGACCTCGGGCGGCGACGCCGCCTCGCCCGCCGACGGCAGCTCGAAGCGGAAGGCGGCCTCGCTCACGCGGGCACCTCCGCCGAGACTGCGCTGCCGACGTCCGCCGCCCGGTATCGCCCGGACGGCGGCCGGCCGGCCAGCAGGGTCAGGAACGCGGGTACGGCGGTGGACGGGTCCGGACGGTCCGAGATGTCCTCGCCGGGGAAGGCGTCCTGGTGCATGGCGGTCCGCATGTCGCCCGGGTCGACGGCGTACACCCGGACTCTCGGCTCCTCGGCGGCCAGGATCCGGCTCGCATGGTCGAGGGCCGCCTTCGACGAGCCGTAGGCGCCCCAGGTGTCGTAGGCCTCCACGGCCGCGTCGGACGAGAGGTCGACCACGATGCCCGCGTGCTGGCGGAGCTGGGGCAGCAGCTCGCGAACCAGCGCGAGTGGGGCGACGACGTTGGTCTCGAGCACGGCGCGGTAGGTCGCCGGGTCGAGGTCGGCGAAGGCGGGAAGCGGGCTGGCACCCAGGGTGCTGGCGTTGTTCACGAGCAGGGCGGCGCCGCCCAGTCGAGCGGCCGCCTCGGCCAGGTCGCGCCGGTGGCGGGCGTCGGTGACGTCGCCCGCGACCGGCACGTGCCCCGTCCCGGGAAGGTCGGCGAAGGCGGCGGCCAAAGCGGCCTGGTCCCGGGCGTCGCCCACGACCGACCAACCCTGTTCGGCAAGGGCGTGGGCGAGCTCGCGGCCGAGCCCCTTCGAGGCGCCGGTGATGACTGCGACGGGCATCTGGGATCTCCTGGGTCGTCTTGGTTGCTTCCCTCCCAGAATGCAAGTTCAAGTTGACTTGAAGTCAAGCGGCACCTGTCAAAGTCGGTCGGGAGAGATGCCGCGCACCAGCAGGCCAGGTGTCGCGGTTGCCGGAGCCTCCCAGCGGGTCGCGTAGTGGTCGAGGAAGATCTGCCCGACCAGCTCGCCGCGGCTGCGCACGCCGGTCTTGTCGAAGATCGACTTGAGGTGGTCCTGCACGGTGTACGCGCGAGAGGGACAACGCGCGAGCGATCTCCTTGGTGACCCGGCCCTGGACGCACTGCATGGCCACCTGGCACTCCCGCTCGGTCAGGCCGTAGGACAGCGCGATCACCGGCGCGACGTCCTGCGGGGTGGCCGGATGGATGATCACCGCGGTCCGCCCGTCCTGGTCCCCGCTCAGCCGGGTGCCGTACAGCAGCAGCCAGGTGCCGGAGCGGGTGCGCACCCGGGCCCGGGCGGCCAGCTCGAGCGGGTCGGTGCCGGGCGCGATGGAGCGGGCGCGGGCCGCGACCGCCTGCACCAGCTTCGACTCGCTCGGGTGTGCTCGGGGCAGGGTCCTCGACCAGCTCGCCGATCCAGCGCTCCGCGGCACCCGAGATCGACTCCGGCTCGCCGTTCGCATCGAAGACGACGACGCCCGGGCCGTGGTCGACCGGCTCCGCCGGCGTACGGCGAACCTGGCGGCGCCAGCATGGAGCGTCGCAGGCCGGCCGCGATCGCGGGAGCCAGCGCGACCAGCGTGCGCACCTCGGCCTCGGTGAACCAGGGCTCGTCGGCGTTGCGCAGGAAGGCCGCCGCTCCCCAGTAGATGCCGTCGACGACGAACGACACGCGCAGCTCGTCGTCGAAGCCGTAGGCCTCGTGGGACCGGTGCCGGGTCGACCGGGACAGGTCGCCGTGGGTGTCGATGCTGGTCGCCCCCGCGATCCGGCCGCTGTGGGCGAGGAAGGACCACTTGTTGACGTCCTCGATGACGTACTCGTGGTGGGCCAGCCAGGACCCGGAGCAGCCGACGTTCCGGTTGACGCTCCCGGTGAACAGAATGGTTCCCGGGTCGACGGTGTGGCAGCAGTAGCCGTCGAAGGGGATGACGGTCGCCAGCGCGTCCGCGACGGCGGCGCTGTAGTCCACCCAGGTGAGTCCGCGCGCGCCGAGTCGCGCGATGTCGTCGCGGATCCGCGGCACCAACGCTCCGGTCACTCTTGGAGGGTACGGCGGTCCGCGGCGCGAGGTGGCACCCCCAGAATCGTGGGATGGCGGCCGCGGGCAGCCGCCGCTCAGGCTGGGGGCATGACGACCACCCACGAAGCCCCCGCTGGGGCAGCCCAAGACGTCGTGACGCCCGACGGATCTTCGAGATCGCGCAGGGCTTCATGGCCAGCAAGCACCTGTTCGCGGCCAGCGAGCTCGGCCTGTTCGAGGCGCTCGGCGAGGGGCCGGTCGACCTCGACGGGCTCGCCGCCCGCACCGGCCTCACCCGGCGGACGGCGCGGATCAGCGCCGACGCCATGGTCGCGCTCGGCCTGCTGGAGCGGCACGGCGACCGCTACGCGAACAGCCCGGTCGCGGCCACGTTCCTGGCCGGGGCGACCCCGGCCGACCTGCGCCCTGCTCAAGTTCTGGGACCGGCTCAGCTACCCGGCCTGGGCGGACCTCGCCGGAGCGCTCGGCCGGGGCCGGCCCGCCCACGAGATCTTCGAGATCGACGACGAGCTGGTGCCGGTCATGTCAGCCGGCATCGCGGCCGCCACCGCGCCGCCTGCCACGCCCTGCCCGACGCGGCCGGGCTGCCGCCGGCGAGCCGGGTGCTGGACATCGGCGGCGGCACCGGTTCCTGGTCGATCGCCCTGGCGGCAGCCGACCCGGCTCTCACCGCGACCGTGTTCGAGCTCGCCGAGGTCGCCCGCGTCGCCCGAGGAGCAGCTGCGCACGACGGCGTACTCCGACCGCATCGACGTCCGCGTCGGCGACGTCCTGACCGACGACCTGCCGCGCGGCTTCGACGCGTTCCTGCTCGCCAACGTCGTGCACTACTTCACCCCGGAGACGAACCAGTCGATCCTGCACCGGATCCGCGCGGCAGCCGAACCCGGCGCCCGCCTGCTGATCGCCGACTTCTGGACCGACCCGACCCACACCCAGCCGCTCCCGGCCGCGCTCATGGCCGGCGAGTTCGCGATCCACGTCAACGACGGCGACGTCTACAGCGTCGAGGAAGGCACCGCCTGGCTGCAGGCAGCCGGCTGGCGCTACCTCGATCACCGGCCGCTGGCCGGACCGATGAGCGTCATCCTCGCCGAAGCCCGTGAGCTCGATAGCTTTGTCGTACGCCGCGCGACTTCCCCGTAGGGTCGGCTCCATGGGCCTCGTCCACTTCCGCGCCACGCTCCAGCCCTCCAAGCAGCAGCTGTGCGAGGCATGGCTGCCGTCGCGGAGCTGGGCCGCCGGCGCGACACACGTCGACAAGCTCGCCGAGTACCGCTTCGACGACCCGGAGGGCGAAGTCGGCGTCGAGACGATCCTGTGGCGGACCACCGACGGCACCGTCCTCCAGGTGCCGTTCACCTATCGCGCGGCGCCACTGGCCGGGGCCGAGGACTTCCTGATCGGTACGTCGGACCACAGCGTGCTCGGGCTGCGCTGGGTGTACGACGGTTGCGGCGACCCGGTCTGGGCCGCCACCCTCGCGACCGCGATCCTCACCGGCGGCACCCAGGCCCAGATGGTGATCGAGAACGACGGCGAGATGGTCGACGTACCGGCGCGGATGCAGGTGCGGGGCTCCGGGTCGGCCGATGCCGCGGTGCCCGAGATCGTGTCGGTCGACTCGGTGGACGACACAGGGCCGGTGAGCACGGTGACTGCGGGGTCGGTGACCCTGCTGCTGCCACGCGTGCTCGGGACGCCGGTCGAGGGCTCGGAGACGCTGACCGGGCACACCGAGGACACCGATCTCGGGGTGCTGGCCGCCCTGCGCTGAGGGGTCGAACACATGTTCGATGGAGGCGTATGCTCGGAGGCATGGTCACCTACGTCGCTCCGCCGGGCTGGCCGGCCCAGGTGCGGCCTCCCGACGCGCCCGACTGGGAGCGCACCGCGACGAACTGGCTGCTCGACATCTGCCCCGCCGACTTCCGGGGCTATCCCACGCTGCGCCACCACTCGGTGGTGCTCGCGCGGTTCGCCGCGCTCCAGATCGAGGCCTGCCAGCTCGCCGCGCGCAGGGGCCTGAGCGAGGCCAGGGCCGAGCTGCGCGACGTGGCCGACGAGGACACCGTCGAGGCGGCGGTGCAGACCTGGCACCGTGAGGCGGCCCGGCTGGTCGCCGTACGGCGCGCGGTCGGGTCTCGTCGAGGAGGCCCTGCGCGGCCGCCGGTTCCGGGCCCGGCTGTAGCAGCGGCCGGACCCCGGCTTGACGGCGCGTCTCGACCATGTCTAAAGTACAAAATCATCTACTTTAGAAACCGGAGCCACGACGTGAGCCAGTCCGCCCAGCTGCTCGAGACCCTGCCAGAGACCGCCAGATCGGTGCCGACCCACGGGGAGCGACCCCACTGGCGCCCGCAGGATCACGCAGGAGGCGCCGCGGGTGGACCTCGAGGCGGCCGAGTCCGCGGCCGAGACCATGCTGCGCGCGCTCGGGCTGCCGATCAGCGGTGAGGACATGCGGGAGACTCCGCGCCGGCTGGTGGCGGCGTACGCCGAGATGCTCACGGTGCCCGAGTTCGACCTGACGACGTTCGCCAACAGTGCCGGCTACGACGAGCTCGTGCTGGTCCAGGACATCCCGGTTCGGTCGCTGTGCGAACACCACCTGTTGCCGTTCGTGGGAGTGGCGCATGTCGGCTACCTCCCGGACGACCGGATCCTCGGCCTGTCCAAGTTCGCCCGGCTCGTCGAGTTCTTCGCCCGACGCGCCCAGACCCAGGAACGACTGACCACGCAGATCGCCGACCACCTCCAGCAGCGGCTGGCACCGATCGGGGTCGGCGTCGTCATCGAGGCCGAGCACTCGTGCATGACCCTGCGGGGTGCCCGTGCCGGCGGAGCCCGGACGGTAACCTCGACCCTGCGCGGGAACCTGCGCGACGACCCCGCCTCGCGCGCTGAGTTCCTGGCCCTGACCAGAGGAAGGGCATCTCGATGAATGCTCGGCATCGTTGTGATCGGCGGCGGACTGGCTGCGGCCACCGCCGTCACCGAGCTGCGTGAGCAGGGCTTCGACGGCCCGATCACGCTGCTGGCCGAGGAGGAGCACACGCCGTACGAACGGCCGCCGCTCTCCAAGGCCGTGCTGCTGGGCGAGAAGGAGCCGGAGTCCGCGATCGTCAAGCCCACGTCCTGGTACGACGAGCACGACGTGGACCTGCGCGTCGGCACCAGCGTCGACCGGATCGACCGGGAGGCTCATCAGGTGCACGCCGGGGGAGAGGTCTTCGACTACGACAAGCTCCTGATCGCGACCGGCGCCCGACCGCGACGGCTGGCGATGGCCGACGACAGCGGCGCGCCCGTGTCCTACCTGCGCACCATGGACGACTCGACCCGGCTCCGGGCGCTGTTCCGCCCGGGGCTGCGGCTCGGCATCATCGGCGGCGGCTGGATCGGGCTCGAGGTGGCCTCCGCGGCCCGCAACGCCGAGGCGGCGGTGACCGTGCTGGAGTCCCTGGAGCTGCCGCTGCTCAGGGTGCTCGGGCCCGAGGTCGCGCAGGTGTTCGCGGACCTCCACGAGGAGCACGGCGTCCGGCTGATCACCGGTGCCGAGATCACCGAGATCACCTTCGACGCGCCCGACATCGAGGTCACCCTCGCCGACGGCGTGACCGCCATCTTCGACCAATTGGTCGTCGGCGTGGGCGTGCAGCCCAACGTCGAGCTCGCCGAGGCGGCCGGCATCACCGTCGACGACGGCATCCGGACCGACGACCACCTGCGCAGCTCCGACCCGGACGTCTTCGCGGCCGGCGACGTCGCCAGCGCGGACCATCCGGTGCTCGGGTCGCCCGTTGCGGGTCGAGCACTGGGACACCGCCATCCAGCACGGCAAGGTGGCCGCGGCCAACCTCGCGGGCGGCGACGTCGCCGCGGACGCCCTGCCCTACTTCTTCACCGACCAGTACGACTTCGGCATGGAGTACGTCGGCAACCCCGGTCCGGACGGATACGACCGGGTGATCCTGCGCGGCGACGTACCGGGCAAGAACTTCACCGCGTGGTGGCTCAAGGGCGACCGGGTCGTGGCCGGCATGCAGGCCAACGACTGGGACGCGATCGACCAGGTCCGCCGGATCGTCGGGAGCGTCCGTCGACCCCGACCGGCTGGCCGACGAGTCCGTCGCCCTCGGCGAGGTCGAAGTCAGCTGACGCCCGAGCCGGTCGAGGATCCAGGCGTACACCTCGGCCTCGTAGTCGAGGTGGCCGAACCGACCCGACGGGCCGACGTGCGACCCGGCGCCGAGCTCACAGCGGAACAGGCAGCGCGGAGACCAGTCCGGGTCGCTGTCGCGCAGGGCCGCCACCCACTTGGCCGGTTCGCGGACCATCACCCGCGGGTCGTGGACCGCTCCGGTGACCAGCAGGTCCGGTCGCACGCCCGGCGGGGGCAGGTTGTCCATCGGCGAGTAGGCCAGCATCCAGTCGAAGTCCTCACGGCGGCGCGGGTCTCCCCACTCGTCCCGCTCGTTGACGGTGAGCGGGATCGAGGCGTCGAGCATGCTGGTCACGACGTCCACGAACGGCGACCTCGGCGACCACGGCGCGCCACCGCTCCGGCCGCTGGCTGAACACCGCGCCCTGCGAGCAGGCCACCGGCGCTCAGGCCGCGTGCGGCGATGCGCGACCCGTCGACGAGGCCGTCGAGACCGTCGGCGACCGCGACGAAGTCGTCGAAGGTGTGCTGCTTGGCGCCCAGCCGCCCGTCCAGCCACCAGGTCCGGCCGCCCTCGCCACCGCCCCGGACGTGCGCGTGCACGAAGACGACGCCACGGTCGAGCAGGCTCGGCAGCGCCGGGTCCCACTCCGGTTCGAACGTGTACTCGTAGGCGCCGTAGCCGTAGACCAGCGCCGGCGCCGTACCGTCGAGAGGGGTGTCGCGGTGCCGGATCACGGTCGCGGGTACGGCGGTGTGGTCCGGGGCGGTGAAGTGCATCGTCTCGCACACGTAGCGCGACGGGTCGTGTCCGGGTGCGTCCTCGCGGTGCCGCTCGATGACCGAACCCGAGGCGAGGTCCACGTCCGACCAGACCGGTGGCTCGACGTACGACCGGTCGACGATCGTCACCGCGGAGGCGTCGTACGACGTGTTGCGCGCGATGTGCACCGCGCCCGTCGGGAAGCGGCTCGCGACGTCGCGCCCAGGCGCGGTCAGGTCGTCGAGGGGAAGGATCCGCAGCCGGTGCTGGCCCTGGGTCCGCAGGCTGAGCACCGCGTACCCCTCGAACGCGTCCACCCGCTCGATCCGCTCCGTCGGCTCCTCGGGGCGGACCTCGCGCCACGTCGAGGCGTTCTGGTGTTCGCCGTCCGGTATCGGCGCCTCCATCAGCCGGAACTCGACCGCGTCGTCGTTGGTCACCAGCAACAGGCGACCCGGCCCGGCCTGCGAGCGGACGTGCTCGGCGCGGTAGACCACGCCCGGCCGGCGACCGCCGATCGAGAGGGGTGCCGCCTCGGGTGTCCAGCGCGTCGACCAGCCAGCATTCGCTGGTGTCCCGGCTCTCGCTCCAGATGAGGATCGCGGCCTCGCTGCGGCTCGCGCGCAGGTTGAGCTCGAATCGCTCGTCGGTCTCGGTGAGCACGAGGACGTCCTCGCTCACCGGGGTGCCGAGCCGGTGCCGCCAGACCTCGCAGGGCCGGTAGGCCTCGTCGTGGACCGCGTAGAAGTAGTAGGCCGAGTCCGCGCTCCACGCGCCGCCGTAGTAGCTCCGGGCGACCACCTCGTCGAGGTCCTGGCCGGTGCGCAGGTCGCGGAACCGGAGGACGAACACCTCGTCGCCGGTCGTGTCGACGGAGTAGGCGAGGACGTCCTCGTCCGGGCTCACGATGCTCACCCCGAGGTCGAGGTAGCCGCTGTCGTCGGCGAAGCTTCCGACGTCGAGCAGAAGCTCCGGAAATCTGCTGTTTTCGTCGCCGACTGGCCGGTTCTCCTTCGAAAACGCTTGCCGAAGCCCCCAAATCGTTACGATGTTCACGCAGGAGTTGTCCGTAGTCACTTCCGGCGGGGTGGCTTGTGTAGTAGGAAAAACGGTGACGGGCCCAACTGGCTGACCGTTCAGTCGGCGACACCCGCGAACCCATTTCGGCACGCAGCGTCGACACGAGGTAACGCAGATGAGCGCAGGACGTTTCATACCAGGCTCTTTCCGCAGCAAGGTGCGCAAGCAGCGCCGGCGTCTCCTCGGCCATCCAGGCCCACGGGTCGGACCTGACCACGCCGTGCTCGGTGTGCTCGAACGGGATCCGCGGCGCCGTCGGGGGACTGGTCACAGGAGGCACCGTACCGCCGCGGTCGCGGCCGGCGTGCTGGCTCTTGGGATGGGAGCGCTGGTCGGCGGCGTCCCGTCCGCCGCCGGTTCCGCCGACGACAAGACGACGTTCACGGTCGCCCTGGACGAGCGAGGTCGACTCGCTTCAGCCCGTTCCTCGGGCATCCTGGCGGCGTCCTACGAGATGTGGACCTCACCTACGACTACATGATCAGCTGGTCGATGAAGGACATGTCGCCCGAGCCCGGCCTGGCGATCCAAATGGACGACCTCGGACGACGGCCGGACCTGGACGTTCGACATCCGTACCGGAGTGGACGTGGTCCGACGGCGAGCCGCTGACCGCCGCGGACATCGCCTACACCTACAACCGCGTGCTGACCGGCGACGTCGAGGGCGGCGACCTGGGCGTCGTACCTCGGCGGGGTCACGAAGGTGACCGCACCCGACGCCGACACACGTCGTCCTCGAGCTCGACAAGCCGAACAGCGGTCCTCCCGCTGCTGCCGATCCCGATCGTCCCCGAGCACATCTGGAAGGACGTGACGAGAAGGAGGTCAAGAACTACGCCGCCGAGCCGAAGGACGGCCAGCCGGTCGTCGGGTCGGGACCGTTCCGGCTCGTCGAGGGCACGGCCAACGGGTCGACGTACCGCTTCGAGGCGAACCCCGACTACTGGAAGGGCGCGCCTCACGTCGACGAGGTCGTGTTCAAGGTCTACAAGAGCATGGACCCCGCGATCCAGGCCCTGGTCAAGGGCGACGTCGACTTCGTGGAGGGCATCACCGCGCTCCAGGTCGAGACACTCGAGGGCAAGGCCGGGATCACCGCGCACCTCGGTGACTCGCCGGGCTTCGACGAGATCGCGTTCAACACCGGCTCGGTCGACACTCGAGACGGGCAAGCCGATCGGGGACCCACACCCGGTGCTGCTCGACGCCGAAGTTCCGCCACGCGCTCGGCTTCGCGATCGACCAGCAGGTGCATCGTCGACAAGGTCTACCAGGGTGGCGGTGAGCCCGCCGAGTCCACGATCATCCCGCCGGCCTACCCGGACTTCCAATGGGATCCCGCCCGCCGACGAGGCGTTCACCTTCGACCTCGAGAGGGCCGGCCAGCTGCTCGACGATGCGGGCTACGAGCTGGGCGACGACGGCAAGCGGACGATGCCCGACGGCTCGCCGATCGGGAAGCTGCGGATCGCGGCGCGTACCGACGGGCCCTACTTCGGTCGATGTCGTGAACTACTTCAAGGAGTGGTTCGAGCAGCTGGGTCTGGAGATCCAGGTCGAGGCCTACACGGAGAACCAGGCTCACCGACGTCATTCTCGACGGCAACTACGACGTGTTCGAGTGGGGCTGGTACGTCGAGCCCGACCCGGACTCGATGCTCAGCTACTTCACCTGTGACCAGCTCGGCAGCTGGTCGGACTCGTGGTACTGCAACCGAGGAGTACGACGCCCTCTACGCCGCGCAGCACTGCGAGATGGACCAGCGCGAAGCGCCAGGAGATCGTCAAGCAGATGCAGCAGATCATCTTCGAGGATTCGCCGTACCTCCTGACGTCCTACCAGACCTTCGGTGAAGCCGTGCGCAGCGACAGGTTCGTGTGCTTCGAGCCGCAGCCGAACCCCGGGCGGCGTCTGGCTGGAACAGTACGGAGCGCAGAACTATCTCAACGTCCGACCGGCGTCCGAGGCCGACCAGTGTGACCTCGCGACCAACGAGGTCGAGGCAACCGTCGCCTCCGCGGACGACGGGATCGGCACCGGCTTCCTTGTCGGCGGCAGGCGTCGTCGTCGGTCGGCCTGCTCGGGATCGGAGGCGTGGTCATGATGCGGCGCCGGTCGAGTGTCGGCGAACGCGAATGACCCTCGCCGCCAGCGGTGAGACAGCGCGAGCCGATCCACAAGGCGATCGGGCCAGCGGCCGCGGGTACGCCGGCTACGTCCTGCGCAAGGTCGCCGGCGCGTTCGGCAGCCTGTTGTTCGTGGTGGTCCTGACGTTCTTCCTGTTCCGGGTCCTGCCCGGTGACCCGGCCCGCAGCCTGGGTCGGGGGCGGTTCACGACCCCGGAGCAGCTCGAGGCGTTCAACAAGACCTATGGCTTGGAGGAGCCGCTGCCGCAGCAGTTCCTGACGTTTCTGAAGAACACCTTCACGGGCGACCTCGGGATCTCGTTGAAGTTCCACGTCCCGGTCTCCGACCTGATCCTCGACCGCATGTGGCCGACGCTCCTGCTGGTCGGCACGTCGACGCTCCTCGCCACCGTCTGTCGGCGTATGGATGGGCATCCGGGGTGCCTGGAAGCGCGGGCAGCGGCTTCGACAAGACGTCGACGATGTCCGTCGCTGGTGCTCTACTCCATGCCGGAGTGGTGGCTCGGCCTGCTGCTGATAGCCGCGCTCGCGGTCGGCATCGGCCCGCTGCCGGGCCTCTTCCCCACCGGCGGGCTGCACTCGGTCGGACGTCGACCCCTCGTCGTGCAAGGGGTCTTCGACACCGCCTGGCATCTGGTCCTGCCGGTCGTCACGCTCGCGCTGGCCTACCTGGCCGACTATGCGCTGATCATGCGCAGCTCGCTGCTCGACGAGCTCGGGGAGGACTACCTCACCACCGCGCGAGCCAAGGGGCTGCGCGATGTGCAGGTGCGCAACCGGCACGCCGTACCCAATGCGCTGCTGCCGACCACGACCCTGATTGCCATCAACTTCGGCTTCGTCGTGGGCGGTGCGATCACGATCGAGACCATCTTCTCCATTCCCGGCCTCGGGCTGCTTTCCTACGAGGCGCTGTCGGTCCCGGACCTCTGGGTGTTGCAAGGGACCTTCCTGGTGGCCGCGGGCGGCGTGATCTTCGCGAACCTCTGTGCGAACCTGCTCTACGGCCTGCTCGACCCACGGGTGCGGACATGAGTACGACGACCGTCGCGTCCGCACGCCAGCTGGCGTGGCGGCGCCGGCAGGCATCGTGGAGTCGGGGCTGGCGGGCTCTTCCGGGCCAACCGGTCCGGCATGGTCGGCCTGGTCGATCCTCACCCTGTTCGTCCTGGTGGCCGTCTTCGCTCCGTTGCTGGCGAGCGCCGAGGGCACGGAGGTGACCAAGGCGACGGGAGGAGTGCTGGACCCGCCGTCGGGAAGCTACTGGCTCGGGACCGACGACAGACGGACGCTCGATCCTCACCCTGCTGATCTGGGGGTCGCGCATCTCGCTCTTCGTCGGACTGTGCGCCACCCTGATCTCGATGGTGCTCGGGACCGTCATCGGGCTCACGTCCGGCTATTTCGGAGGCTGGATCGGACGACTGCTGTTTCGGATCACGGAGTGGTTCCTGGTCGTCCCGTGGCTGGTGCTGGCCATCGTGCTGGCCACCGTGCTGGAGCGGGGCGCTGGTCAAGCATCGTCATCGTGATCGGGGTGACGTCGTGGCCCGGGACCGCCCTGCTGATCCGCAGCCAGACGCTGTCCATCAAGGAACGCCCGTACCTCGAGCGGTCCAAGGTGCTCGGCGCGGGACGCAGGCACCAGATCACCAAGCACGTGCTGCCCAACGTGATGCCGATGGTCTTCGCGAACACGACCCTGACCGTGGCGATCGCCATCCTCTCGGAGACCACGCTGAGCTTCCTCGGACTCGGCGACCCGACCCGGGTGTCGTGGGGCACCATGCTCGAGGACGCCTTCAGCGTCGGCGCGATCACGACCGGGGCGTGGTGGTTCATCGTGCCGCCGGGCGTGTGCGTCGTGCTCGTCGTGCTCGCCTTCACCCTGGTCGGCCAGGCGCTCGAAGAGGTCCTGAACCCACGACTCAAGGGCCAGCGATGACCGACCTGCTGCGGATGAGGAACGTGTCGGTGACCTATCGCGCCGACGCCGGCGACGTTCCCGCCGTACGCGAGGTCGACCTCGACGTCGACAGTGGCGAGATCGTCGGGCTGGCCGGGGAGTCCGGCTGCGGCAAGTCCACGCTGGCCAGCACCGTCCTGCGGCTGCAGCCATCCATCGGCGACGGTGACCGGCGAGGTGCTGTTCGAGGGCCATGACGTGTTGTCGATGAGGTGGGGAGACCTTCGGGCGCTCCGCTGGGCCGGCGCCTCGATCGTCTTCCAGGGGGCGCTGCACTCGCTCAACCCGGTGCAACGCGTCGGCGACCAGATCGCGGAGCCGATCCGGCTGCACGAGCCCGGACTCGCCGACCAGCGCGTCCGGTCGCGGATCGAGGAGCTGCTCGAGCAGGTGGGGATGCCGCCGGCCCGGGCCAGGTCCTACCCGCACCAGCTGTCCGGCGGGCAGCGGCAACGAGTGATGATCGCGATGGCGCTCGCCTGCCAGCCGCGGCTCGTGGTCGCCGACGAGCCGACCACGGCGTTGGACGTCATGGTCCAGGCCCAGGTGCTCGGCGTACTCTCCGGTCTCGTGCACGAGCTGGGCGTGGGCATGCTCCTGATCAGCCACGACCTGTCGGTGCTCGCGGAGATCTGCGACCGGATCGTGGTGATGTACGGCGGGCGCGTCGTCGAACAGGGCCCGTCGAAGCAGGTCTTCGCCGACGCGCTGCATCCGTACGCCGGGGCGCTGTCGGCGTCCTTCCCCCGGATCGGGGACCCGGCGGCCAGGTTCGCTCCCGCCGGTCTGGCAGGCGATCCGCCTGATCCGGCGAAACTGCCCGCCGGGATGTGCGTTCGCGCCGAGGTGCTCGCGGGCGATCGACGAGTGCACGGCCGCCGTACCCGAGCTCAGGGTGTTCGGTGTGGACCGCCAGGCCGCGTGCATCCGGGTGGGTCAGCCGTGAACCTGCTCGAGGGTCGAGAGCTCGGTGTCGAGTTCACCACCCGGAGCGGGCAGGTCGCTCGGGCCCTCGACGGCGCAAACCTGCAGTTCGGCGCCGGCGAGGTGCTCGCCCTCGTGGGTGAGTCCGGGTCCGGGAAGACGACGCTGGCGCGCACGTTGATGGGGCTCGAGCGGCCGGCGTTCGGTGAGGTGGTCTTCGGCGGTCAGCCGCTCGACTACTCGGGGCGCGGCCTGCGCGCCTTCCGTCGCCGGGTCCAGATGGTGCTCCAGGACCCTGCGGGCGCGCTGAACCCACGGCACACGGTCTACGACTCGGTGGCCGAGGGGTTGCGCCTGCACAGGGTTGTCGCCGGGGACCCCGGGAAGCGGTCGGAGACCGAGCTGGTCGCCGCGGCACTGTCCTCGGCTGGACTCCGGCCGCCCGAGGCCCTGTTCCTGCGCTACCCGCACGAGCTGTCGGGAGGTCAGCGGCAGCGCGTGCTGATCGCCGGGGCGCTGGCCCTGGGACCTGAGCTCCTGATCGCCGACGAACCCGTGTCCAGCCTGGATGCCTCGATCCGCGGCGAGATCCTGGCGCTGCTGCTGAAGCTGCGCGACGAGCTCGGCCTGGGCGTCCTGGTGGTCACCCACGACCTGGGCCTGGCCTGGAACATCGCCGACCGGATCGCGGTCATGTACCTCGGTCGGGTCGTCGAGTCCGGGCCCACCGAACAGGTCCTGATGGCCCCGCAACACCCCTACACGCAGGCGCTGCTGTCCGTGGTGCCGGAGATCGAGCGCATCGAGCCGGTGGTCCTCAGGGGCGAGATCCCCGACCCGACCAGGATTCCGCAGGGCTGCCGTTTCCACCCTCGGTGCCCGGCGCTCGCCGACGGCTCGGCGGCTGCGTACGGCGTGGAGGATGCCTGCCGATCGGAGGCCCTCGACCTCGTGCCCGCCGATCCCCGGGGTCACCACGTCGCGTGCCACCTGGCCGTCATGCGGCTGTCATCCGGTCCGGCCCCGACCGGGAAGGTGCTGTGAACGACCTGCAGGCGGCACTGCCACGCGAGATGTACGTCGACGAGGCGGCCTGGCTCCGCGAGCGCGACCGGGTGCTGTTCCGGGAGTGGTACTGCGTGGGCCGGCTCGACGACCTCGGGCTGGCGTCGGCCAACCGGGTGGCGGTCGTCGACGTGGTGGGCGAGTCCGTGCTCGTGACCAGCGACGCGGCCGGTGCACTGCACGCGGCGTACAACGTCTGCCGGCATCGTGGTTCCCAGCTCGTCCCGACCGAGCCCGGCGCCGAGCCTTCCGTTTGTGAGGCCGGGGCCTTGCGCTGCCCCTACCACTCGTGGACCTACTCGCTGAGCGGGCAGCTCCTCAAGGCGCCGCACACCGACGGTGTCGACCCGGCGGACTTCTCGCTGCACCCGGTCACCGTCGACGTCTGGGCCGGCTTCGTGTTCGTGCACCTGTCGCCTGCCGTTGCGACTCCGCTCGCCGAGGTGCTGGCCCGACCGGCCGCGAACCTCGCCAACTACGCGATGGGCGAGCTCGTGACCGGGCGGGTGCTGAGCTACGACGTCGCGGCCAACTACAAGGTGCTCGCCGAGAACTACAACGAGTGCTACCACTGCGGGCCGGTCCATCCCGAGCTGGTCCGGCTGGTGCCGGCGTTCGGCGGCGGCGGCACCGGCCTGGCCTGGGAGGACGGGATCCCGCACCGCGAGGGCGCGTGGACCTTCACGATGTCCGGCACCACGACGCGGGCGCCGCTTCCCGGCCTGAGTGCCGCCGAGCGGACCCGCCACAAGGGCGAGCTGGTCTACCCGAACCTGATGCTGTCCTGCGCGGCGGACCATGTCGCCGCGTTCGTGCTCCGCCCGCAGGGGGTGGCGCGCACCCGGATCGACTGCGTCCTGCTCTTCGCCGCAGCCGCAGCCGCCGACGCCGCCTTCGACCCCTCGGACGCCGCCGACTTCTGGGATCTGGTCAACAAGCAGGACTGGGCGATCTGCGAGTCCGTCCAGCGCGGCATGTCGTCGCGCAGCTACACCCACGGCTGGTTCGCGCCGATGGAGGACGACAGCGCCGACATCCGCCGATGGCTGCTGCCCAGGCTTTCGCCGGCGTTCGAGACCACAGATGAGTGAGGAGTTCGAGTACGTCGTCATCGGGCTCGGCGCGCTCGGCAGCGCCACGGCGTACGAGCTGGCGCGGCGCGGGCACAAGGTGCTCGGCCTCGAACGGTTCGAGCTGGGCCACAGCCGAGGTGCCAGTCATGACTCGAGCCGGATCCTGCGGCACAGCTACCACACGCCGGCGTACGTCCGGCTGACGCAGCAGGCGTACGACGACTGGGCGCGACTGTCGGCCGCTGTCGGCGAGGAGCTGGTCACGGTGGTCGGCGGCCTCGACCTCTTCCCGCCCGGTGCGGCGATCCCGATCGACGACTACACCACCAGCCTCGACGACGTCGGCATCGGCTACGAGCTGCTCGACACCACCGGGATCGCGTCGCGCTGGCCGCAGTTCTCGCTGCCGTCGGGGACGGTCGGACTGTTCCAGGGCCGCAGCGCGATCGTGCCTGCCGCACGCGGCACCAGGGCGATGCAGGAGCTCGCGCTGTCCTACGGCGCGGACCTGCGGGACCGGACTCCGGTCTCCGCCGTCCGCGATCTCGGGCCGCGTGGGATCGAGGTCGCCGCCGGTGCCGACACCTGGCGCTGCCAGGCGGCCGTCGTGTGCGCCGATGCCTGGACCAACCAGGTGCTGGCCGGGATCGGCCACCAGATCCCGCTCGAGGTGACGCTGGAGCAGGCGACGTACTTCCAGCCGGCGTCACCGGAGGAGTTCGCGCCCGGCCGGCTGCCGCTGTGGATCTGGATGGACGACCCGTCGTTCTACGGCTTCCCGACGTACGGCGAGCCGACGGTCAAGGCCGCCCAGGACTGCGGGGGACCGGTGGTCGACCCGGACGACCGCACCTCCGACGTGGATCCTGGCCGGCTGGCCATCCTCGCCGAGCACATGCGCCGGATCCTGCCCGGATCCGGTCCGCCCGTCCGGTCCCTGCGCTGCCAGTACACGCTGACCCCCGACCGCGACTTCGTGCTCGGACGCGTGCCCGGTCACGAGGGCGTCCTCGTCGGCCTCGGCGCCGCGCACGGCTTCAAGTTCGCGCCCACCTTCGGCCGCCTGCTCGCCGACCTCGTCGCTGACGGGTGCAGCTGGAGCGGACGTCGACGCCTTCCGGCTGGACCGTCCGGCGCTCACCGAACCGGACTACGCGACCCACTGGCTCGTGTGACCGGCCCGCCTCGCGGAATTTGCGACGACTCACCATTGCGGACTCACCGATCGAAGTGTTCCTGCCAGGTCCGGTGGCTGACCTCGGCATCGTCGCGGGTGGCCCGGACGTCGATGCTGTACGTCGTAGCCGGCGCCGGTGATCTTGACGTCCATCACGGAGTGGACCTGCAGCGAGACGTCCGGCCAGGTCAGGTCATAGGTGGTGTCGGCGTGAGCGCGTTGCAGATGGGTACGCCGGTTGACGCTGACCTTGCCGCGGTAGTCCTCGCGGGCGGTGCCGTCGTACGGCGTGGCGTAGGCGGACACCGATCGGGTGACCGCACGAGGTGACCCGGCGCAGCACGTCGTTGCGCTGATCTCCCAGGTCACCCCGTCCAGGCTCTCGGCTGAGTGCTCGGCTCCCGGGCGGAAGGACGGCGTCGGGAACGTCGCCCTCGAGGATCGGCAGCTCGAGCTCGGCCTTCGTGGACGGTCAGGGTGTACGGCGCCGGCGGGTGCGACGGTGTTGGGCCAGTCCGACCCGGCGACGGAGACCCGCAGCCGGTGCCCGGGCGTGAACTCGTAGGCGCAGGCGTCGAGGTCGAGGTCGACGTCGTACATCCTCGCCGGGCGCCAGTGGCACGGCCGGGCCGTGCACCCCGGAGCGGTAACGCCAGATCGAGGGTGCCGCGGGTGACGAGCGCCGAGGTGCCGTCGTCGGAGACCTCGCAGAGCTTCACCGACAGCGAGCCGACCTCAGCGTCCGCACTGACCCGCAGCCGGACCCGCGGGTGCCCGACGAACGGTCCGCGGGGAGGCTCGAGGTCCCAGGTCAGTGAGCGGGCGTCGTCGGAGCGCTGGTCGCCGGACTGTCCCCAGGGCAGGTGGCCCGCGCAGTCGATCCAGGCCGCCGTCCCACGTCTGCGGCGCCGAGGATCGCGCGCGGCCCGTCGAGCGGCAGGACGGTCGGCCGATGTCGGCGGTACCGACGGCAGCCGCAGCCACCGGCCCTCGTGAAGGTCCAGGTCGGGCTCCGGAGAGGTCCAGCGTGCGGACGAACACGTCGCAGCCGTCCTCATGCGCACCGGCACCGCGCAGCCAGTGGTCGAACCAGGCGACCATCTCGGCGTCGAAGTCGATCCGCGGACCCGGCATCGCCGTGGTCGGGATCGGCATGCGCCCACGGGCCGGCCAGCAGCCGGTGGGGTACGCCGTTGGCGGCCAGCGCCTTGATCGTCCGGAACGAGTTGTTGCGGTAGCCGTCCGCCCAGCCCGCGACCAGCATCACCGGGCAGGCGATCCGGTCATAGCCGCTGCCGTCGGGACCCAGCCGCACCGACCCGCGCCGCCAGTAGTCCCCGTACCGGTTCTCGCGCAGCCAGGTCAGCACCCACGGCTCGAAGGTGTCCAGCCGCCGCTGCCACTCGGTGTCCCAGCTCCGACCGTCGGGATGGCTCCACACGGCCGGCACGGGCGGCAGCACGGTCATCGGGGTCATGTAGTGGCAGTAGTCGACGAGGTCGACCAGCCGCAGCGCCCCACCCCGCCAGTGCACGTCGTCGGTCCACCGGTCGTCGCTGGAGTAGATGGCACACACCGCCTTCAGCGCGGGCGGTCGCTCGCAGGCGATCTGGAGCGAGTTGAAGCCGGAGTACGACGTCCCGAACATCCCGACGTTGCCGTCACACCAGTCCTCGGCCGCCAGCCACGCGATCACCTCGACCAGGTCGCGCTGCTCCTCGGCGCGGGTACTCGTCGGTGGCGTCGCCGGCGGACGACCCGGTCCCGCGCACGTCGAGCCGGCACACGGCGTACCCGTGGTCGTCGCGCAGCTTCAGATAGCCCTCGGCGTACGACGAGGTCAGGTCGTCCTTGCGGTAGGGGAGCGCCTCGAGGAGACACGGCTGCGGGTCGTCCGCCTCCGGGAGGTACAGCGTGGCGGCGAGCTCCACGCCGTCGGTCATCGGGATCCGGACCTCGCGCGTGCTGCCGCTCATGGCCGAAGTGTTGCAGTATTCACCCTGTGGCGACGCCGACCGTGATGACCGTGCTGGGGCCGGTTCCCGCCGACGACCTCGGGATCACGCTCCCGCACGAGCACGTCTTCCTGGACCTGTCGCGGGAGTACCGCGGCGACGGGCTGCTCAACGACCCGGTGCTGGCCACCCACGAGCTCACGTTGTACGCCGAGGCCGGTGGCCGGACGATCGTCGACGTCACCAGCATCGGCCTCGACCGCGACCCGGTGGCGCTGCGCAGCATGGCGACCCGGACCGGACTCAACATCGTGATGGGCTGCGGGTTCTACCGTCGGCCCTACTTCCCCGCGGAGCTCGACGAGCTGTCCACGGACCAGGTCGGCCGACTGGATCGTCCGCGACATCGAGGTGGGCGTCCACGGCGTACGCGCCGGGATCATCGGCGAGATCGGCTGCGACCGGCACCTGACGGCGCTGGAGGAGCGGTCGTTCCGCGCGGCCGCCCGCGCGCACCGCCGTACCGGCCTGACGATCAGCACCCATGCCGCCCGGTGGCCGGTCGGCATCCCGCAGCTGGACCTGCTCGCCGAGGAGGGCGTCGACCCCCGCCGGGTCGTGGTCGGCCACTGCGACATGGTCCCCGACCACGACTACCACCTCGAGATCGCCCGCCGGGGAGCGTTCGTGCAGTTCGACACCGTGCAGGGGGAGACCGAGTACGACACCCGCTGTCGCCTCGACTGGATCAAGAGCCTCGCCGAGGAGGGCTACCTCGACCGGCTGCTGCTCAGCCAGGACGTCTGCCTGCGGTCCAACTACGCGACCTTCGGTGGCCCCGGCTACGCGTACGTCGTGACCGGGTTCGCCGACCGGCTGCGGGACGAGGGGTTCGAGGAGGCCGACATCGAACAGCTGCTGGTCGACAACCCGCGGCGGATGCTCACGGGGGAGTAGCCGGGCGGCCGTACTTGGCCATCGCGTCGAGCAGCAGCTCGTGGTCGAGGGCGTACGCGGTCGTCCCGTTCTTCCCGGTCATGGTCTCCGCGGCGAGGATCGAGTTGAGGATCGCCTCCTCGGTCGCCTCGACGACCGCGTCGAAGAGCGGGTTCACGTGCTCGTTGCGCACCGTCTCGACCGTGCTGGTCATCGGCGCGTCCTCACCCAGGGTTGCCATGCCACGGTTGCCGGTCGAGAAGGCGAGGAACAGGTCGCCGCTGGAGTTCTCGCCCACGCCGCCGGTCCGGGCGACGCCGAGCGAGCAGCGCTGGGCGAGCCGCCGGCACTGCAAGCGGCAGCAGCGGCGCGTCGGTCGCGACGATGCCGATGATCGAGCCGCTGCCGGGCGGCAGCCTGCTCTCGACGCCGGGGACGACGTCCTTGCCGACCTCGAGGCCGACCGGCACACCGTTGACCGAGAACCGTTCGCGGCGGCCGTAGTTGGCCTGCACGAGCACGCCGACCGTCCACTCGCCGGCATCCATCTCGATCCGGCGTGACGACGTCCCGATGCCGCCCTTGAACTCGTGGCACACCATTCCGGTACCGCCGCCGACCGCGCCCTCCGCAACCGGCCCGGAGCTCGCGTTCCGGTAGGCCGCGCGCGCGTGCTCGGCGGTCACGTGGAAGCCGTTGACGTCGTTGAGGGCGCCGTCCCACGTCTCGGCGACGACCGGAAGCGCCCAGGTCTCGACCCCCGCCGGAAGCTCCTCGACCTCGATCTCGACCAGCGCGTCGCGGACGATGCCGACGCTGTGGGTGTTCGTGAGGCCGACCGGGGAGTGCAGGAGGCCGACCTCCTCGAGCCAGGGCAGCCCGGTCATCTCGCCGTTGCCGTTGAGCCGGTGGTAGGCGGCGTACACCGGGTCGGACCAGACGTTGCCATCGTGCGGAACCACCATCGTCACGCCGGTGCGCACGTCGTCGCCGTCGATCAGGGTCGTGTGCCCGACCTTCACCCCGGCGACGTCGGTGATCGCGTTGCTCACGCCGGTCGGCAGCGTGCCGATCGTGATGCCGAGACTCGCGTGCTCTCATGGGAGTGCCCTCATGGGAGCCCTCATCCGAGGATCCGCTTCGCGAGGTCGACGTGGAACCGCGTCGACAGCAGCAGGTCGTCGACGTGGATGCGCTCGTCGGCGTTGTGGTAGCCCGCCGTGAGGACCTCGGCGGGCGTGCTGAGGAACGGCGAGAACCCGTACGCCGCCGTACCGGCAGCAGCCCGCAGGTAGACCGAGTCGGTGAAACCCGTGCCGAGCGAGGGCAGCACCTGCGCATCGACGCCCTCGCCCTCGAGGAACGCGGTGACGGCCTCGATGATCGGGCCGTCGGCCGGCGACGAGCTGCCGGCGACGAGCGATCTCGGGCCAGGTCAGCTCGTAGTCGAGCGCCGTCGCCGAGTCGCTCCCTGACCTCACGCTCGACGTCGGCCTCGCTCGTGCCGGGCAGGATGCGGCAGTCGAGCTCGACCCAGGCCCGGCTGGGCATCACGTTGCGCTTGGTCGAACCGCCGACCATCGTCGGTGCCATGGTGGTCCCGACGAGTGCCGGGAGGAAGTGCTCGAGCTCGGGATGCAGCCGTCCGGCGCGGGCCAGGGCATCGGCGAGATCGTCGCCGGGATCGCCGACGAGGACGGTCAGCATCTGGTCGACGAGGTCCGACCGCTGAGGTGTCGGCATCCCGAGGCCGATCCGTCTGAGCACCTCGCCGAGGAGAGGTACGGCGTTGTTGCCCACGCTGGGCGTCGACCCGTGGCCGGCCTGGCCGACGGCCGACACCCGGGCCGGGAAGGTGCCCTTCTCGCCGACCCCGACGCTCATCACGCTCCGGCCGTCGCTGAGGTCCAGTCGCTCACCGCCGCCCTCGTTGATGCTGAGGTCCGGGCCGGATGTCGGGGCGCTGCTCCAGCAGCCAGCGCATGCCGACGCCCGCCGTACCGTCCTCCTCGTCGGCGACCGCGAGGAACCACAGGTCGCCCTTCGGCTTCCAGCCTTCCCGGGCGAGGGTCGCCATCGCCACGGCACGCGCCGCGACCTCGTCCTTCATGTCGATCGCCCCGCGGCCGTAGAGCCAGCCGTGGTCGTCGATGACGGCCTCGAACGGCGGGTGCGTCCAGTCCCGGACGTCCACTGGCACCACGTCGGTGTGACCGACGAAGGCGAGGCTCTGCGCGTCTGCGTCGGTACCGGGGATCCTGGCGACGAGGTTGGCGCGGTGTTCCTCCCGGGCCACCAGCTCGCACTCGATCCCGGCGCCCTCGAGGTAGTCCTTCAGGTGCTCGGCCACCAGCGTCTCGTTGCCCGGGTGCCTGGGCGGGGCGTTCGACGTGTCCAGCCGGATCAGGTCCTGGGTCAGCTCGACGACCTCGCGATGCATTGCGTCCATGTCGGCTCCATGGGACGCTACCGCTCCGGTGGTCGAGCGTCCCTCGGTGGTCGAGCTTGTCCATCGGTGGTCGAGCTTGTCGAGACCACTACCGTGTCCGGGTGGGCAACTTCGCTGGCGTGATCCTCGTCGACCCCGAGGGCCGACTGCTCCTTCAGGAGCGCGACGAGCATCCCCGGATCGACCCCGAGAAGTGGGGCCTGGTCGGTGGCCACGTGGACCCCGGGGAAGACTTCGAGCCGGCGGCGTACCGGGAGCTCCACGAGGAGACCGAGGTCGTCGCCGCACCCGGCTCGCTCACCCTGTGGCGCGAGTTCGAGGTGTGGCACGAGACCTACTCGAGCCTCGACCGCATGCAGGTGTACGTCGCCCCCACGTCGCTGACCGACGCCGACATCGTGTGCCACGAGGGCCGCCGGATCGTCTTCGTGGAGCCGGCGACCGCGCGGGCGCTCGACCTCACCGAGGCTGCCTCGCAGGTCGTCCCGACGTTCCTCGACTCCGATGTCTACCGGCAGCTGACCGGCTCATGAGCGCGTACCGGGTTCGACTACGTGGTGACCCGAACCGGTGAGGTCGTCATCTCCCACCACGGCAAGCGGGCGACCGTGCTGCGCGGCCCGAAGGGCCCAGGAGTTCCTCGACGAGGTCGACGCCAACCCCCAGCAGGTGATGGCCCGGTGGACGGGCAACTACAAGCGCGGCAACGAGCGGACGGCGAAGCAGCACCCGCGCAACCTCCCTCGCCCGCGTAGGTCCAGCCGAAGAGCTCACCGAAGAAGCTGCGGGTGGCGTCCGGGTCGCTCGAACGGATCTCTGCGTGCACGATGGGTGGCTCATGGTGTCTCCTCGGCTGGCGGGTCTCCTGGTGAAGGCCCTTCAGAAGAGAGACGTGCGAGGCCGAGCGGAATCGACAGCGGAGACGAGGTTCAGCTCACTCGCTGGCCGTCGACCAGGAGGGGCTCGGCGAGCCGCCGCGGCCGTGAGCCGTCTTCGCTGAGGATCGGCTCGGCCGAGTACTGCGCCACGTAGACGCGACGCATGCGGTCCGTCGTGTTGGGGCCACTGCGGTGCAGGAGCGTCGAGGAGAAGCAGGCGATGCTCCCGGCCGGCACGATCACCGGGTCACCTGGGTCGTCCCCGGAGTAGCCGACCAGGTCGTTGCTCTCCTCGTCGCGCGTGTGCTTGACGACGTCGCGCGTGCCGGCGCGCGAGTAGGGCAGCAGATAGACGGTGCCGTTGGCTTCGGTCACGTCGTCGAGCGCGATCCAACACGTCAGGTACGGCCCGTGTGAGTCGTCGATGAAGCCCGAGTCCTGGTGCCAGCTGAACGACATCCCCTGCTCCGCGGCCTTCACGACGTACTGCTCGTTGAACAGGTAGACGGTGTCCCCGAGCGCGGCCTGGGCGATCTGCACCATGAGGTCCGAGGACAGGAAGCGCTCGACTGCGGGGCGCTTGCCGTGGGCGTGGACGAAGTAGCGGCTTCCGCGCCGATCGAGGTCGAGCGTGTCGACGCCGAGGCGGTCCATCTCCCGGTCGCGCTCGTCGATGGCGTGCTGGCATTCGCCGCGCAGCGTGTCGAGGTCGCCCTCGGGTACGGCGTCCTCCAGGACGAAGAAGCCCTCCTCACGGAACTGGCGCGCGTGCTCGGAGGTGACGCGCAGAGCTGAGACGGTCATTGGTGCCTTCCTGTGATCGTGGACGATCACATGATCTGCGGGAACCGCAGGCCGTGTCATCGCGGAGGTCCGCGACTCTCTTATCATTTCTTGCGATGATCGACGATCTCGGAATCCGGGCTGGTCTGGATGGACGCGTCCTTCGGCACAGCGCCGGCGACGTGCGGCCCCGCGCCCATCGCCACGCCGAGCTCGAGGTCAACCTGGTCGTCCGCGGCACCGCCTCCTACCTTCTCGGCGACCGGCGCATTGCGCTCACGCCCGGCACGCTGACCTGGCTCTTTCCCGGTCAGGATCACGTGCTGGTCGACGAGTCCCCCGACCACGAGCTGTGGTGGGCGGTGTTCCGGCCCACTCTCGTCGCGCGGATCGCGACGACCGAGGACGCCCGGCCCCTGCTCGAGGACGATCCCGTCGGGCAGTTCTCGCGCCGTCTGCATTCCAGCCGGGTCAGCCGTCTCGGCGCCCTCTTCCGCGACGTACAGGATGCGCAGGCGGTGGACGACGTTCTCGTCAACACCGGGTTGGCGTACCTCCTGAGCCTCGCCTGGCGAGCGTTTCTCGACAGCGACGACGTGATCGAAGGCGTCGATGTCCATCCGGCGGTGGAGACGGTCGCTCGCATGCTGCGAGGCGACCCGGCGGCAGGCGATCTCGCCACGCTGGCGCGGGCTGCCGGCCTGAGCCCGTCGCACCTGAGCCGGATCTTCAAGGAGCAGACCGGCGTTCCGATCAGCCGGTTCCGCAACCAGCAGCGCCTGCAGCGTTTCCTCCGTCTCTACGGCAGCGGTCGGCGCACCACGGCGCTGGCCGCCGCCCTCGAGGCCGGCTTCGGCAGCTATGCGCAGTTCCACCGCGTCTTTCGCGAGCAGACCGGGCGCAGCCCGTCCGCGCTGAATCGACCGAACCAGTAACGTCGGGGGCGATGTCTCAGGAGCCGCACCATTCGAGATGGCTCCTCGGCCTGGGCATCCTCGGCCTGCTTCTTGCGGGGATCCTTGCCTTGACGACGGGCGACGACAGCTCACGGGAGGGCGCGAGCCACCGGACGGAACTATGGGTGTCCTCGCCCACCGACTCCAGCAGACGGCTGCTCCAGGTCGACGAGAGCCCGTCCGGCGGACCGGCCACGGCGCGGGTGCGGGTCGACCCTGAGGACCGCCGTCAGCTGTGGCGTGGCACCGGGGCCGCGATGACCGATGCGTCGGTCCAGCTCCTGTCCGGGGCGCCGGAAGCGGTACGCCGACTCTTCGACCCCACGGCCGACGATGGCGCTCGGTTGAGCTGGGTCCGGCTCCCGCTGAGCGCGACCGACATGTCTCCCGAGCTCTGGACCTGGGGATGGGACGGCAGCACGGCGTCGCCCAGCCCCCAGGCCGAAGCCGCAACGGCCCTGGTCGCCGAGGTGTCGAAGCTGCAGCCACACCTGCAGGTCGTGGCAACGCCGTGGACAGCCCCGAAGTGGATGAAGCAGCCCGCCCAGGTCGTTGGCGGAGCCCTGAGGGACGACGAGATCGACCAGTACGCCGCGTTGCTGGTGGCACAGGCGGACGAGCTTCGGGAGCGCGGCGTACCGCTCGCCGCGATGTCGCTCGGCAACGAGCCTGGCTACAGCGCCGACTACCCGTCGATGACCATGACGGCCGCCCAGGAGGCGCAGCTGGCGGGGCTGGTGGGACCCGAGCTCCACGAGCGCGGCCTCGAGCTGTGGGCCGTCGACCACAACTGGGCGGACCGGCCACGCTACGACGAGGTTCTGGGCGGGCGCTCCTGGTGCCTTCGACGCGGCCGCATTCCACTGCTACGCCGGTGCGCCCGACCAGATGGCGGGGATCGCCGTACCACCCATCGTGACCGAGTGCACCGGCACGAAGAGCTCGTGGAGCGAGGCGTTCGCGTGGGACGCACGGCACCTCGTCGCCGACAGCATCGCGGCCGGCTCGACCGGGCTGCTCACCTGGAACCTCGCCCTCGACCCCGAGGGCGGACCACGCGATGTCGACTCCGAGGACGGCTGCTCCTCGTGCCGTGGACTCCTGACGGTCGACGGAAACGACGTCGAGGCCGGGCCCGAGTTCTACGTGCTCGCCCACCTCGCCCGCGCCGCCGACCCCGGCGCCAGCGTGGTCGGGTCCAGCGCCACCGACGGCATCTCGGCCGCAGCCTTCGACAACCCGGACGGAACCGTGGGAGTGATCGCCTTCAACGGCACCGGCGAGGACCGCGTCATCGGCGTCGAGATAAGCGGAGGGCACCAGGTGCGGCAACCCGTGCGTGCAGGCGGAGCTGTTGACAGTCCGGATCGACCGATGATCTCCCTGCAGCGTTCCTGGTCCGGTCAGACGTCAGGTCAGACTGGGAACCACAAACGGAAGGAAGCCCCTCATGCGCAACGTCGTGCTGTACCAGCTGCTGTCGCTCGACGGGGTGGCCGAAGAGCCCGGCGACTGGATGTTCGACACCGACCGGGCCATCTTCGACAACCTCGGGGCGATCATCGAGAAACAGGACGCGATCCTGCTCGGCCGCACCACCTACGACTACTGGGTCGGCTACTGGCCGACCTCCGACATAGAGCCGTTCGCGACGTTCATCAACACGCACGCCTAAGCACGTGTTCACGTCGAGCGCGCTCGGCCAGGAGTGGGCCAACACGACCGTCGCCGACGCCTCGCCAGAGGAGTACGTCGCCGACCTCAAACAGCAGCCCGGAGGCGACATCGGGATCCACGGCAGCATCCAGCTCGCGCGCACCCTGCTCCGGGCAGGCCTGGTCGACGAGCTCCGGCTGGTCGTCGCCCCCGCGGTCGCCAACGGCGGCAAGCGGCTCTTCGAGGAGGGCGAGGGACTCCAGAAGCTCGAGCTCGTCGACAGCGACCGCACCACGGACGGCGCCCTGCTCCTCGGCTACCGGGCCACGAAAGCGTGAGCGCGTTGTCGGGTGTTCGGCTGGTCAGCCGGGTGCGTTGAGCCAGGGGTCCTTGAGGTCGTAGAAGCTGGGTTCACCGACGCTCAGCGCGTCCATCTCCTTCATCATCTGCTCCATCTCGGGCGGCGGCGGCTTCTTCTCGCCCTCGCGGGCGGCCTCCTCGGACGTGAAGTAGATGGCCATCGTCCAGGCGTCGCCCTCGTGCTGGATGGACAACGTGCCCAGGATCTCGGGCCGGAACGCCTGCCAGTCAGTCGGATCGTTCGCCATCAGCTCCTTTGCGCGTTCCGGGTCGCTCGTGCGGCCCTGCATGACCTGGACGAAGCCGGCCTGGGACGGGTCGCCAGGGGTGTCGGCCTCGACCGCGATGCTGTTCTGGAACACCGGCTCGTCGGTGAACAGCTCCGCCATCTCCTCCCACCACGCCGTCTGCTCCGGCCGATCACTGTTCTGTTGCGCTGCCTCCTCCGACTCGAACCGCGCGAGCGCCACCACCTGGCCGTCGTCGGTCACGCCGGAGGTGCTGCCCAGCCATCCCACGGCGTTGGGCGCAACTTCCGCCACCCACTTGTCGAGCTGCGCACGCACCTTCGTCGCATCGGATACGTGGCCCTTGATCACCTGTACGAACATGTCGACTCCATCCTCCACATCGCCGTTGGGTCGCTTCGACGCTACTCCTAAAAGCGCAGGTTGGCAGGGCCCGATCGGGCGGTTGCGGCGACGCCGGCTGGCACGTGCATCCTTGCCCGTAGCTGCCGATCCGTCGCAGTCAGACCGGGGCCGACGTCGCGACGGCCTCGTCTCTCAGGATCGACCAGATTTCCAGGTCGTTGAATCGTCCCTGGTGGAACCAGCAGCCTCGCATCACGCCCTCGAACGTGAATCCACTCTTGCCGGCAACGCGCTTGGATGCCTCGTTGTCCGGGTGGATGTTGAGCTGCAGACGGTTGATCGGCCGTCTGCCGAAGAGATAGGCCACGAGCAACTGGAGGGCTTCGGGCGCGTACCCCTTGCCGCTGTGCTCCGCCCCGAACAGGAGGTACGAGATCTCGTAGCCCTGGAGATAGTGGGCGATCGGGTAGAACTCGATCTCCCCGACCATCACGCCCGCGCGATCCACCATGAGGAGCATTCCCTCGTCTTCGTCCCAGAACCCGGTCT
Source organism: uncultured Gemmatimonadales bacterium (assembly GCA_963826065.1). Taxonomy (GTDB): domain Bacteria; phylum Gemmatimonadota; class Gemmatimonadetes; order Gemmatimonadales; family GWC2-71-9; genus CAVVWJ01. The sequence goes on along the minus strand of CAWGVP010000004.1, from coordinate 1,062,694 downwards.
TCTCGAACTGACGCCGAAACGTCGGTTCACCAGTCAGACCGAGCGGGAAGTAGCTGCCACGAGCATCCAGGTCCGACATGCACTCGAAGAGCCGGTGGAGATCGTCCTCCCTGGCCAGCCGCAACTGCACGACCTCACCTCGAAGCATGACCACACCTCCCGTTGAACGACGGCAACGACGAGTCTGCTCCCGTCCGGGCGCCACGCCAACCGCTCGGCGGCCGCTACGGCCGGCCTATAGACTCGATCAGGCCCGCGCCGTGTGCGGGCCGCTGCCGTAGTCGTCGACCATTCGGAGGACCCGCGCCCATGGGCTACCTGGAGTCGATCAAGACCCCGCGAGACCTCCGTGAGCTGACTCCGGGCCAGCTGAGCGACCTGGCCAGCGAGATCCGCGACTTCCTGATCGAGACCTGCTCGCGGACCGGCGGCCACCTCGGCCCGAACCTCGGCGTGGTCGAGCTCACGCTGGCGATCCACCGCACTTTCGACAGCCCGACCGACCGGATCGTCTTCGACACCGGCCACCAGGCGTACGTGCACAAGCTGCTCACCGGGCGGGTGCGGGGCTTCGCCAAGCTCCGCCAGGAGGGCGGGGTCAGTGGCTACCCCAGCCAGGCAGGAGTCCGACCACGACATCGTGGAGAACTCCCACGCGTCGACGGCGCTGAGCTACGCCGACGGGCTGGCCAAGGCCTACGCCATCCGCGGCGAGGACCGGCACGTCGTAGCGGTCATCGGCGACGGTGCGCTCACCGGCGGGATGGCCTGGGAGGCGCTCAACAACATCGCGATCGCCAAGGACAGCCGACTGGTGATCGTCGTCAACGACAACGGCCGCTCGTACACCCCGACCGTCGGCGGGCTGTCGCACGCGCTCACCAACCTGCGCACGAACCCGCGCTACGAGCAGCTGCTCGAGCAGGTCAAGAAGCGTCTCAACGCCGTGCCCGGAGTCGGTCCGGTGGCGTACGACGCCCTCCACGCCATGAAGAAGGGCATGAAGGACGCGCTCGCGCCCCAGGGCCTCTTCGAGGACCTCGGCCTGAAGTACGTCGGCCCGGTCGACGGCCACGACCGGGCAGCCATGGAGCAGGTTCTCGCCCAGGCAAAGAGGTTCAACGGCCCGGTGATCGTGCACGCCATCACCCGCAAGGGCTTCGGGTACGACGCGGCCGAACGTCACGAGGCCGACCAGTTCCACTCACCGGGCCCGTTCGACGTCGACACCGGGGAGGAGACCCCCAAGGGCCAGATCTGGACCGACGTGTTCGCCGACGAGATCGTCCGCCTCGGCGAGCAGCGCCAGGAACTGGTCGCGATCACGGCCGCGATGACCCACCCGGTGGGGCTCGACAAGTTCGCGGCCCGCTTCCCCGACCGGTTCTTCGACGTCGGCATCGCCGAACAGCACGCCGCGACCTCGGCGGCCGGGCTTGCGATGGGCGGGCTGCACCCCGTCGTCGCCCTCTACGCCACCTTCCTGAACCGAGCCTTCGACCAGGTCCTGATGGACGTCGCGCTGCACAAGTGCGGGGTCACCTTCGTGCTCGACCGGTCGGGAGTGACCGGCGACGACGGGGCCAGCCACAACGGCATGTGGGACATGTCGATCCTGCAGGTCGTGCCGGGCCTGCGCCTTTCCGCTCCCCGTGACTCGACCCGCCTGCGCGAGCTGCTGGCGGAGGCGGTGGCGGTCGACGACGCGCCCACGGTCGTCCGCTTCCCCAAGGGGCCGCCACCGGTGGACATCGACGCGATCGGCAAGGCCGGTGGAGCCGACGTACTCGTGCGCAACGGCCTCAAGGACGTGCTCGTCGTCGCCGTCGGGTCGATGGCCACCACTGCCGTCGACGTCGCCGGCCGGTTGACCGCCCAGGGCATCGGTGTCACCGTCGTCGACCCGCGGTGGGTCAAGCCCGTGGACCCGGCCATTGTGGAGCTCGCCCGCGAGCACCGGCTGGTGGTGTCGCTGGAGGACAACGGCGAGATCGGCGGCTGTGGAGCGGTGCTTCTCCAGACCCTGAACCGCGCCGGCGTCGACACCCCCTTCCGACTGCACGGCATCCCGCAGGACTTCCTCAGCCACGCCAAGCGCGCGGTGATCCTCGACCGGATCGGCCTCGACGCCAAGTCCCTCGCCCGTGGGATCGTCGAGGACATGACGGCCCTCGAACAGGGCCGCACCCTTGTCGACTTCGAGCACAACTCCTGACGCCGCGACGACGGTCGAAAGGTTCACTCTTCCTGCAGCGAAACCCCGATCGGCAGCTGGAACTCCCCGATCTTGTGCGGGAGAGCGGCCACGGTGGTCCTGCAGTCCCCGCTGGCCGCGGAGCAGGTCAGCAGGCTCGGCCTGCCGTAGCCGGAGCCGGCTTTGTCGTCGTCGAAGACCATCGCGGCGAACGTGTCGTCATCCAGCCACTGATAGCCGAGGGCCCAGTCGTGTCCGTGGTTGAAGGGCAGCTTCGCCGCGGTCCGGGCATCCAGGAGGAAGCCTTCGTCCCAGTGCTCCGTGGTGAGGTAGCGGCCGTCCGAGGAGAGTTTGCCGATGTCGATCGAGCTCTACCGGCACTGATCCCGCAGGCGACACGATCGCAGCCTTGCCATCATCCTCCGCTCCTTTCGTGAGCAGGAGGCCCGCCTCGGCATCCACGACCCGGGGAGCTGTGATGCCCCGGACCGTCACCGCGCCGGTCGCGGAGTCCCAGACCACCACACCGCGGGCGTCGACGAAGTACGCCGTAGTGCCGTCGAGCGCCGTGACCTGCGGCGCATCGTCCATTCCCGGGACTTTCTCGACGGCCGTGTGCGAGACCTCACCCGACCCGACGTCGAGCACCGTGACGCCGTCCTGCTCGTCGACCCAAGCCACTCGCGGGCCGTCCGCGACCAGTTCCGTCTGGTCCTTGTCGACCCGGCCGAGGGAACCCACGCGCTCGGCCGTGCCGTCGACGAAGGTGTAGACGGCACGGTCCGTGGAGGTGAAGACGTAGCCCGCGTCGGTCTGCACGTAGGCGCGGATCGGGTGGCCCACGTCGAGCTCGGATTCGCCGACGTGGATGGTCTCGCCGCTGGCGTAGCTGATCGCGTAAGGCACCGCGTCGCTGCCGTCCGTCACCTGCGTCGACCGTCCACCCGAGGGGATGAACTGCGTCGCGAGCGCGGCCACCGCGACCACACTCGCTGCTCCCGCAGCGACGGCGACAATGCGGCGACGTCGGATCCTGCGGTCCGCGTCGCGAAGGACCGCATCGAGGTCGACGGGCGAGTGCCCGAGCTCGTCGGCCCGCTCGTGCATGACCTGCTTCAACATTCCCGTCATCGGGTCATCTCCAGTTCGTCGGGCGACGCGAGCTCGATCTGGTCACCGAGCCGGTCGCGAAGCTTCTTCAGTCCGGCTGCCACCTGGCTCTTCACGGTGCCCACCGCGCAGCCCATGGCCGCCGCGGTCTGCGCCTCGGTCAGTCCTCGTAGAAGCGCAGCACGAGGGCCGCGCGCTGGCGCGGCGGCAGTTGCTGGAGCGCGGCCCAGACCATCGACCGGTCATCGACGGCATCGGTCTGCGTGTGGCCGGGTCGCTCCGGAAGGGCCTCGGTCGGTCGTTCGTTGGCCCATCCCTTGCGCCGGAACCAGGTGATCGCGGTCGTGGTGATGGCCTTGCGGCAGTACGCCTCGGCATTGTTGGGGTCGCGAAGCCTCGGCCACGCGACGTACGTCTTGGTCAACGCCTCCTGCACGAGGTCCTGAGCGAGCTGTTCGTCGCCCACCATGAGGTACGCCGCCCGATGCAGGGCCGGCCCGCGCCCCGCCGCGAACTCGGCGAACGCCGCCCTGTCCCGTCTGCTCACGCTTCCCCGTCTCCGGCCGATCCCGCGCCTGTCTCACCATCCCAGACGATGTGGGAGCCGCAAATGGTTCGTCGGGGTCAGCCCCGGACCACGTGGACTGGGGTCCCGATCCGGCCGAAGTCCCAGACCCGCTTCGAGAAGGGCTTCGGCAACCGGACGCAGCCGTGCGACTCCCGCAGGTTGGTGCCGACCATCCAGGCGGGATGGATCTGGTCGCCGCTCGACTTGGACACCGGGATCCGGTGGAAGCCGAAGCCGCAGGGCGCGAACCGCACGAAGTTCTCCAGCCACAGGCTGCCGCCGGCGTCGCTGTTGCGCTTGATCCGGGCGGCCCGACCGCAGTAGGAGCCGACCCTGGCGGCGCCGGTGCGCAGCTCGCCCGAGTTGTCGATCATGCCGCTCTGCGCGACCGGCGTGGCCCTCCGGCCCGACCAGCCACACCCAGTTCTGCCGTTGGCTCACCACGATCCGACGGCCGTGTCCGCTGTGTCCAGGCACCGGCCGCGTGTTGCAGGGCTTGGCCCGATCCGAGTACAGCCGGGTCCTGGTTGTGGAGTTGAGGCGCCCGGTCTGCCTGAAGCCGTGACGCGACTGGAACCGGATGATGGCCGAGCGGGTCCAGTCACCCAGGTCACCGTCGACCGGCCCGGCGTCGCAGCCCAGCGCGTTGAGCCGCTGCTGCGCGCGTTCGACCCCCGGGCCCGCACTCGCCGTTGCGGGCGACAGCAGGGCTGGCGAGAGCAGAACGGCGGAAAGAACGAACGACAGCAGGGCCGCTCGCAAGCAGGGGAGGGTACGACTGCGCTTCAACATGGACATTCCTTCGCTTCAGGCATCGTCTCCTTGACGCACAGTCGATGGGAACGGTTGCCTCCCCTAGGGTGTTTGTTGGGATCCGGCGGGCCAACAGTAGGGCCGACAGTAGAGGAGGCGACGTGGCAGACGGGACGAGGCTCGTGCACATCGTCGACGACGTGCCCGAGCTCAGCGGGGAAGAGCCGGTGCTGTTGCTGGTGATGCACGGGTTCCTCGACGCCGGCAACGCAGCAGGGTTGGCCGGCGACCACCTCGAGAAACTGGGCGGCGGCAAGGTGGTGGCCACGTTCGCCGTCGACGAGTTCTACGACTACCGGGCGCGCCGGCCCCCGATGTCGTTCATGCGCGACCACTACGAGCAGTACGACGCGCCGCGGATGAACGTTCGACTGATGCGCGACCAGCAGATGGCGCCGTACCTCTTCCTGCGCGGGCCCGAGCCCGACAACCGCTGGGAGGCGTTCACGGCCGCCGTCCACGAGGTCGTCCGCCGGTTGAGGGTCAGCTCGGTCCTCTCCCTCGCCTCGGTGCCGATGGCCGTCCCCCACACCCGACCGATCGCGATCACGCCACACGCGAACGACTCGTCGCTGATCGACGGCGGCAGCCGCTGGAAGGGCGAGCTACGCATCCCCTCCAGCGCCCAGGCGCTGCTCGAGGTGCGGCTGGGGGAGTGGGGCCACCCCGCGCTGGGCTTCGTCGCTCATGTTCCGCACTACATCTCCCAGATGGACTTTCCCCGGGCCGCCATCGCGCTGCTCGAAGAGACCGAGCGGGCGACCGGCCTCTCCCTGGACCCGTCCGCCCTCCAAGCCGGCGCCGAGCACACCGAGGCCGAGATCGCGGGCTACCTGGCCACCAATGCCGAGGTCAGCGAGGTCGTGTCGGGCCTGGAGCAGCAGTACGACGCGTTCCAGCAGGCCGAGGAGTCCGGGTCGTCGCTGCTGGCCGACGACGCGACGATCCCGACGGGTGAGGAGATCGGGGCACAGTTCGAGCGCTTCCTCGCCGGACTGGACAGGCCCGACCCCGCCGACGACGCCTGAGAGGCTCCGCGTGCCGCGCACCGCCGACGAAATCTCCGACCTCCTCGACCTCGAGGAGATCGACCTCAACCTGTTCCGCGGGCGCCAGCCCGACACGAAGCTGCAGCGGGTCTTCGGTGGCCAGGTGGCCGCGCAGGCACTCGTCGCTGCCTCGCGGACCACGCCGTCGGACTACCTGATCCACTCCCTGCACAGCTACTTCCTGCGCCCGGGCGACACCTCGGTCCCGATCGTCTACGACGTCGAAGCCATCCGGGAGGGCCGCTCGTTCGCCACCCGGCGCGTCGTGGCCCGGCAGCACGGCCGCGGCATCTACTTCATGACCGCTGACTTCCAGCGACCCGAGGAGGGCTTCGACCACCAGGACCCGATGCCCGACGTATCCCCACCGGCCGAGAGGCACGGATGTCGCCGACTTCTTCCGCGGCCGTTCGAACCGCGATCCCTCGGCGTGGGAACGGGAGTGGTCGGCCCTCGATGTGCGCTACGTCGAGCAGGAGCCGGGTGGCCGACGGACCCCGACCGGCCCATACGCAGCTGTGGATCCGGATCAACGGGGCCATGCCGGACGACCAGGTCACCCAGAACGCCGCGTTCACCTACGCCAGCGACCTGACGCTCCTGGGCGCAACCCTGGGTCCGCACGGCGTCCGCATCGGCTCGCCGAAGATCCAGCCCGCGTCGCTCGACCACACGATCTGGTTCCACCGGCCGTTCCGCGCGGACGAGTGGTGGCTCTACGACCAGTACTCGCCCTCCGCCTCCGGGGGACGCGGCCTGGCCCTCGCCCGGGTCTTCTCCCATGACGGTCGGCTGGTGGCCTCCGTCGCGCAGGAGGGCCTGATCCGGGTTCGCACGGCCCCGTCCGCATAGAGCGTGTCTCCGGATCCCGGTCAGCGGGCCGTCGTCCGACCCAACAGGTGCAGCGCGCCCGACTTCGGATCCTCCAGCGAGAACTCGTGGTCCGAGCCGACCCGCCGTACCCCGAACGACACGGTGCCCGGCAGGTAGATCGGCTTCTTGAAGCCCACCTCGACGGTGACCGCGTCCGGCAGCCGGTTCTCCAGCGCGGCGACGCAGCGGGCGATACTCCACATCCCGTGCGCTATCTGGCGCTTGAACCCGAACGCCTTCGCGGTCACCGGGTAGAGATGGATCGGGTTCCGGTCGCCCGACACCGCGGCGTACCGACGACCGAGATCCGCCGGCAGCCGCCACGGGATCCCGCCAGAGGGCACGGCGGAGAACGTGCGGCCCGGGTCCGCGGCCCGATCGCCCTTGCCGATCCGGAGGTAGCGTCGACGTGCTCTGCCAGACCGACTCGCCGTTCGCGGTGACCTCGACCTCGACGTCGTAGACCCTGCCCTTGGCGTGGCTGCGGAGGTTCGACGCATGTGCCGAGAGCGCGACCGGCTCGCCGACCGCGACGGGGCGGTGCTGGGTGATCGCGTTCTCCAGGTGGACGGTCCCGATGGCGGGGTAGGGAAAGGCCGGGTCGGCCATCAGCGCCATGTGCAGCGGGAATGCGAGCAGGTGCAGGTAGGGCAGCGGCGCGGTGTCCCTGACGGGGAAGCCGCAGACGGCGGCGTACCTCTCCACGTGATCGCGCTCGACCGCCGTCCTGCTCTGCACGACGACATCGGGGAGCGTGGTTCCGGACTTCTTCACGCCGGGCAGCTGGTTGACGACCGGCAGGATCGGCAGTGCGGCCTTCAGCATGGCGGTCAGGCCTCCGCCCGACCCGTCGATGGTTCGGACCTCTGTCATGTCTGTCAGGCGCCCAGCATCATCAGTCCGCAGACCCGGACGACGTTGCCGTTGACCGCGGTCGATCCGGGGTTCGCGAACCAGGCAATTGTCTCGGCGACATCAATCGGCAGGCCGCCCTGGGACATCGCGTTGAGGCGACGTCCGATCTCGCGCATGGCGAACGGGACAGCCGCGGTCATCCGGGTCTCGATGAACCCGGGCGCGACGGCGTTGACCGTGATGCCGTTCTTGAGCTCGGCCGCGAACGCGCCGACCAGCCCGATCACGCCGGCCTTCGAGGTGGCGTAGTTGGTCTGGCCGACGTTCCCCGCAATGCCGGCGATCGAGGCGACGCCGATGATCCGGCCGTTCCTGTTGATCGCGCTCGGCCTCGAGCAGCGACCGCGTGATCCGCTCGGGTGCGGTCAGGTTGACCGCGATCACGGGGTCCCAGCGGTCCTCGGCCATGTTGGCCAGCTTCCGGTCGCGGGTGATGCCCGCATTGTGTACGACGATGTCGACGCCGTCGTGCTTGGTCCTGGACGTGACGCGTGATCCGCTGCGGGGCGTCGGAGTGGGTGATGTCGAGCGTCAACGAGTCGCCGTTCAGCTCCGTCATCAGCGTCTGCAGCTCGCTCGCCGCCTGGGGCACGTCGATGCCGAGCACCGTCGCGCCGTCACGGTGGAGCACCCGCGCGATCTGCTCGCCGATCCCGCGGCTGGCTCCGGTGACGATTGCGGTCTTGCCGGCAAGTGGCCGCTCCCAGTCCTTGACCGCCACCGCCTTCTTGCTCCCGGTCACCCCGATCCGGACGACCTGACCGGAGACGTAGGCCGACTTCGGCGAGAGCAGGAACGCCAGGGTCGAGTCGATGGAGCCTTCGGCTCCGGGGGCGACGTACACGAGCTGGGCGGTGCCGCCCCTGCCGATCTCCTTGCCGAGTGAGCGGGTGAAGCCCTCGAGGGCACGCTGGGCGATCCGCTCCTCGCCCTTGACGCAGCTCGGGTGGCCTGCCGAGCACGACGGCCCGGGAGCAGGTTGCTCAGGCTGCGCATCAGCGGAGTGAAGAAGCGTTGCAGCCGGGCCAGGTCGTCGGTGGTGGTGATGCCGGTGGCGTCGAACACGAGGCCCTTGTACTTCTCGCCGTCCGCGGGCTCACGTGTGAGCGATGCCGAGGCCGGTCGAGCGAAGCGGTGAGTGCCTCGCCCAGGACCCCGTCGCCGCCGAGCACGACGGTGCCGTCGACGAGTGGAACGCCCTCGGACCAGCGGTCCAGCTCGGTCGGGACCGGCAGACCGAGGCTGTTCGACCAGCGCCTTGCCGACGGAGGTCTGGGTGAAGACCTGGTAGGGGTCGCTCATGTCGATGGGTGTCCTTTCCCCGCGGGCACGACACGAGCAAGGATAGGAGGCCCGAAGCAACACCGAACCAGCACTGGGAGCTCACCATGCAGGGCAAGGCCCGCCGCGTCGCCGTACTCGGCGGCAACCGCATCCCGTTCGCGCGCTCGAACACCGTCTACTCGACCGCGTCCAACCAGGAGATGCTGACCGCCGCCCTCGACGGGCTCGTGGAGCGCTTCGGACTGCACGGTCAGCGCCTGGGTGAGTTCGCGGCCGGTGCGGTGCTCAAGCACTCCCGGGACTTCAACCTGGCCCGCGAGACCGTCCTCGGATCCAGGCTCTCGCCCGAGACTCCGGCGTACGACGTCCAGCAGGCCTGCGGAACCGGCCTCCAGGCTGCCATCCAGGTCGCCAACAAGATCGCACTCGGCCAGATCGACGTCGGCGTGGCGGGCGGCTCGGACACGACGTCCGACGCGCCGGTCGCCGTCGGCGAGAACCTCCGCAAGATCCTGCTCCAGCTCAACCGGGCCAAGGACCTGAAGGGCCGGCTGGCTGCGCTCGCCAAGGTACGACCCGGTGACATCGTCCCGTCCATCCCGCAGAACGGCGAGCCACGAACGGGTCTGTCGATGGGCGAGCACGCCGCGCTCACGGCACTGGAGTGGGACATCGGCCGCGAGGAGCAGGACGAGCTGGCCGCCGCGTCGCACCACAACCTGGCCGCGGCGTACGACGCCGGCTTCGTCGAGGACATGATCACGCCGTTCCGCGGGCAGGAGCGCGACCAGAACCTGCGACCGACCTCCTCGGTCGAGAAGCTCGCCACGCTCAAGCCGGTGTTCGGCAAGGGTGTTGCGGCCACGATGACCGCCGGAAACTCGACGCCGCTGACCGACGGCGCCTCGACGGTCCTGCTCGCCTCGGAGGAATGGGCAGCCGAGTCACGACCTGCCGGTGCTCGCCTACCTGACCCACCACGAGACCGCTGCCGTCGACTACGTCAACGGTCACGAGGGCCTGTTGATGGCGCCGGCCTACGCGATGCCGCGGATGCTGGAGCGCGCCGGCTACGAGTTCGGCGACTTCGACTTCTACGAGATCCACGAGGCGTTCGCCTCGCAGGTGCTGGCCACCCTCAAAGCCTGGGAGGACCCGATCTTCTGCAAGGAGCGGCTGGGCCTCGACCAGCCCCTGGGATCGGTCGATCGCGCCAAGCTCAACGTCAACGGGTCGTCGCTCGCTGCGGGCCACCCGTTCGCGGCGACCGGCGGCCGGATCCTGCACACCGCTCGCGAAGCTGCTCGCCCAGAAGGGCTCCGGCAAGGGCGTGATCTCGATCTGCGCAGCCGGTGGCCAAGGCGTCACCGCGATCCTCGAGCGCTAGCGCGCGCAGCAAAGGAGCCGACCCGGCGGTTGTTGACACAAAGGAGCGTCAGCGACGACTGTGCGACAAGCGCCGTGTCGGCGACCCCGGGCAGGGCCCGCAAGGTGGTACGCCGACCGCAACCCAAGCGGGTTGGTCTGAAACCGTAACCACAGGGTTGGCCTGAAGCCGCAAGCGCAACGAGTCCACCGAAACCCAATCGGGCTTGAGGAAACAGCTCGAAAATACTTCTCCACAACCCCCGCCTCAGCCCCGATTCCGCGGCCCAACTGTCGGTAGCGTCCTGCTTGGATTGACTCATGTTGGAGACGATGTTGAACGGCAATCCGGTCGAGGTTTCGGGCCTCGACGCGGAGTGGCTGCTCGACCTCGCCGCCGAGGCCGAGGTCCGGGAACGCCAGGCCGGCCGGGCCAAGCTGCGGGTCGCGGCGCAGTGGTGCGTGCTCCATCCGGCCACCGAAGAGACCGGGTTTGTGACCTGGTCCGACACCGGCCTGCCCGGCCTCGACGCAACCGACGAAGCCCTCGGTGGGGAGGGGACGCCCCTGGTCGCGGCGTTCACCCCCGAACCGTTCGCCGCCGCGCTCGGGGTCTCCACCCTGACCGGGCTGCAGCTGTTGGCCGACGCCCTGGACCTCCAACACCGACTCCCGACGATCTGGGCGGCCGTCGAAGCGTTGAGGGTGGCGCCGTGGAAGGCCCGCAAGATCGCCCAGGCCACCCACCGCCTCTCGAAGGCCGGCGCCGCGTCCGTGGACCGGCAGCTTGCCGACCGGATCGGCTCGTGTGGGTGGCGGGCGATCGAGACCGCGGTCGCCCAGGCCATCGCCACCCATGACCCGCACCTGTTGGAGCCGAGAAGGAACGGGCCGGAAGGATGCGTGGGGGGTGCGGCTCTTTCACCGCGGGGTCGACACCACCACCGGTGACGACGGCTGGGTCGGCACCTCTCATCTGGAGGTCACCGGCGACACCCTGGACCTGACTACCTTTCACGACCTGGTGTGCGAGCAGGCCGCCCAGCTGAAGGCCCTCGGCGACACCGACACCCTCGAGGTCCGCAAAGCCAAGGCCGTCGGCGTGATCGCCAACCGCCAAGCCGCCCTCGACCTGGGTACCCTCCTCGGAACGGCCAGTCACCAGCCGAGCCTGCGCATCCCGTGCCGCCTGCGGCCAAGACCAAGCTCTACCTGCACGTGTCCCTGACCGACCTGCTCGGCCCCGACAGACAGCGACGGCGGGACCGGGTTCGGGACCGTGGAGAAGTTCGGGCCGGCCACCATCGCCCTGATCAAGGACTGGGCCGGCCGGTCCCGGGTCACCATCCAACCCGTCCTCGACATGACCCGCACCGACGCCGTCGATGCCCACGACCCACCCGCGTGGATGAGGGAACTGGTCATCCTGCGTGACAAGCACTGCATATTCCCGTTGTGCAACCGCGACGCCAGAGCGTGTGACCTTGACCACATCACTCCCTACGAGGAGAACGGTCCACCCGGCCAGACCCGGCCGGACGGCCTCGCGGCGCTATGCAGACGGCACCACCGGGCGAAAACGTATCGACGATGGCGCTACCACCGCACCCCGGCCGGCAGCTACCAATGGACCGGACCGCACGGCCAGACCTACCTCGTCACACCGCATGGCACCATCAGCATCCCGCCCAACTGAGTCTCGACAAGCTCGACAATCGAAACGCCTATTCACCCGGCCATCGACCGGGTGATTGGCCTGCCCGCATGCTGTGAGCGCCGATCAGGCACTGCCCTCGACTCGCATCCTGACCGGCTATTCCAGGGTGGACTCGTCCGGTCCCGTGATCGTCTGTTCGCAGTACTCCTCGTCGAGAACGACGACGAAGGTACCGTCGTGCCATCGGGCCTCGATGCGGCTTTTGGAGCAGCCGTCCATCACGCATCCCGTATACCCATCGTTGGCGATGAGTTCTCGGCGCGCCGCCCGTCGTCGGTTTGGAGCTCAACGGGTCTGTCCGTCTCGTTGACAACCGTCAACCCATGCGGCGATTTCTCGGACCCAGCAGGCGGAGAGCGAAGGTGCGAGCACGGCGGCGAACACCGCCGTCCGCGTGAGTTGTCTCATCGCGGTTCCTGGGATGGGCGTTGGCCGCGGCCGTGTAGTGGCTTCACTCGGGCCGGTTCTTGTCGGCCGTCGAAGGTGAGTACGCGGCCAGACAGCCGCCTCACAGGAAGCGTCAATCTAACGTGGCTCTGATCCTGATCTGGTGACGTGCGTTACCTGCGAGCCTCGCCGATACGGCGAGACTTCCGCTGTAAACGTTTCCTTGCGTTTGAAACGATAGGTCAACGTTGGATTCCTTCGCCGGCATGCTCCTCCCGGATGCGCTTGAGCCTGGTGCCCTCCCTGTCGTAGAGGTCCCTGATTGCAAGTCGCGCTTGCACGTCAGCGGCCTCGACGGTAAGGGTTTCGCTGGTTCGTCTCGTGATGCGGTCCGTGACGTTCTTGACGATCCGTTCCAGGGCCAAACCGATTGCAGCGCCAACCGCCTCATCAGAGACAGAGTTTATTACCTCGAGGACAACTTCTACGTTGCTCCCAGAGGCACCCCACTCGTAGTCGAGGTAGCTCTGCCTTGCCACGAACGGATGGAAGACCTTCAGGTCACGGTCATACGCGATGCCTGTGACCTGCCTGTGAACTTCCGAGGCGCCGACGTCAGCATCCGCGATGATGAACCAACCCGAGTCCGGGGATTCGCCTTGCATGCCCCGTTTGACGATGATTCTTGCGTCGGTCACGTTGTCGTTCCGAGGCGGCAGCCCGTCGGCCAGTTCGGTCATGGACGAAGGCTACGGCCGAGGCACCCACGATGGAGGCCACCGCATACCACAAGGAGAGTTACACCTATGTGATTCGGCGTGTCCTTGAGGTGTGTCGGCAATCAGTCCGGCACCCGAACGGGGCGGATTTCCCGAGGAAAGGGGGTCTTATGGCTGATCGCCGAGCAGGTAAGGGGCCGTATGTGCCCGACGAAGGTGGCGGCAAGCAGCCACGATCCCGCAACAAGGATGGGTCTTGGCGCGCCAAGCGCAGCGACGCCGGGACCAAGAAGCCAGCGGGGGGCAAGACGAAGTACGGCGGGGAAGCCCTGTACGAAAGGGAGGGCCGGGAACACGTGAATTGTCCCCGGCCCTCTCCGTATCTCAACCTAGAACGAGTGCGGGTCGTTCCGCCAGCTGAGCGACCTTCCCGAACTCACAGCCAGGCAGCCAGGCGGCGTACGTCCTCGATCGTGTCCGCCTCGTCGGCGGTCTTGTCGTCGCGGTAGCGCACGACGCGGGCAAACCGCAGGGCCAGCCCGCCGGGATAGCGCGTGGACCGCTGGACGCCGTCGAAGGCGATCTCCACGACCTGCTCCGGCCGGACCTGGACGACCCAGTCGTTGCGCTCGGTCATGAGTTCGGTGAACCGCTCGGTCTGCCAGGCCAGCATCTGGTCGGTCATGCCCTTGAAGGTCTTCCCGAGCATCACGAAGCCACCGGTCTCCGGATCCCGGGCGCCGAGGTGGATGTTGGACAGCCAGCCGCGGCGCCGGCCGCTGCCCTCCTCGACGGCGAGCACCACCAGGTCCAGCGTGTGCACAGGCTTGACCTTCACCCACGCGGACCCGCGGCGACCGGCGTCGTACGGCGCCGCGAGGCTCTTGACGACCACACCCTCGTGCCCGGCCAGGAGTGCCGCGTCGAGGGCGACCTGCGCTGCTGCCACGGAGTCGACGAGAGTGCGGGGGACCAGGTTCGCCGCCGGGACCAGGGCTTCGAGACGCGTCAAGCGCTCCGACCCGGGCCGATCGAGGAGATCCTCTCCGTCGACGTGGAGCAGGTCGAAGAAGTACGGCGTGATGACGGCTCCGCTGCCGGACGCCGTCCGCGAGGCGGTCTCCTGGAACGGCCTCGGACGGCCATCTGGACCGAGCGCGATCGCCTCGCCGTCGAGGACCAACCGGTCGGCCGAGAGGGTCCGGACGATCTTGACCACCTCGGGCAGCCGGGCGGTGATGTCCTCCAGCGTGCGGGTGGCCAGCAGGACTTCGTCACCGAGCTTGTGCGCCTGGATCCGGATGCCGTCGAGCTTCGTATCGACCGCGGCCGGACCGCCGACCCTGGCCAGCGCTGCTGCCACGTCGGGCTCGCTGGACGCGAGCATCGGTGACACGGCCCGGCCGACCTCGAGCTGGAACTCAGCGAGGGCCGGCTCACCCCCGGTCAGCGCGGCACGAGCGATCGCGACCGTGGAGCCGGCGAGCATCGCGGCGCGGCGGACCGCCTGCAGCGGAACGCCCCCGGCTCGGGCGACGGCTTCCTGGACGAGGGCGTCGAGGGCGCCCTGACGGACCGCACCCGTGACCACCCCCCGCAACCAGGCCTGCTCGGGGGCGGTGGCCCGCCCGAGCAGGTCCGCGGTCGCGCTCGCCCGGGCGGCCTGGGACCCGGCCCCGCTCAGCCCGGCGATCGCGGAGAAGGCACCGTCCACCTCGGCAACGGTCAGGGAGGGCTCGGACGCGGGGTCGACGGCGGCGGTCATGGACCGCCACCCAAGGCCGGTGCGGCGCTGAAGCAGCGAGCCCGACAGGTAGGCAACGACGGCCTCGACCTCGAGCGGCTCTGCGGAGGCGACCGCCTCCGCGAGGATCTCCACCTTGGTCTTGCGAGAGCGGGTGGCCGCCGACGCGACCGGACGCTTCGACGACCTCGGCGAGCAACATGCGCCCATTGTGACGGGCCGGTCGGACAGTCGTGGTTGGGTTGATGCGTGAACGAGGTCGGCAGGGTGTGGCGCCCCGACTGGCCGTGCCCGGTCGGCCAGATCCTGTCGGTGCTGCGGCGCGGCCCGGGCGACCCGACGTACCGCATCGTCGGACGCGCGCACTGGCGCGCTCTGCGCACGCCCGACGGCCCCGCCACCTTGATGGTCCTGCCGCGACCGGCCGACGGTGAGGTGGAGGCGCGGGCCTGGGGGAGTGGAGCCGACTGGGCACTGGATCAGCTGCCCGCGATGCTCGGTGCGCCTCGACGACCCGAGCGACTTCGCGCCGCGCCACGCGGTCGTCGAGGCCGCGCTGAAGCGCCACCCACATTGGCGGATCGGCCGTACCGGACTCGTCCTCGAGTCGCTGGTGCCCGCCGTCATCGAGCAGAAGGTGACCGGGCAGGAGGCGTTCGCCGGATTCCGGCAGCTGGTGTACCGCTACGGGGAGGTCGCGCCCGGTCCGGGTGCGGAGCTCAGGCTCAGGCTTCAGCCCTCGCCCGAACAGCTGCGGATGATCCCGTCATGGGAGTGGCTGCGCATGCACATCGATCCCGCGCGCTCGCGAACGATCGTCCGGGCAGCGCAGGTCTCCGACGCTCTCGAACGAACCACCGGGCTCGACCACGCGGAGGCCGACCGTCGCCTGCGCTCGTTGCCCGGGATCGGGGTCTGGACAAGTGCCGAGGTGAGGGTTCGAGCCCATGGGGATCCAGATGCGGTCAGCTTCGGCGACTACCACGTGGCTCAGGACATCGGCTGGGCCCTGACCGGGAAACCGGTCGACGACGACCAGCTCGCCGTACTCCTGGAGCCGTGGCGGCCCCAGCGCTACCGGGTCCAGGCCCTGCTCGTTCTTGCGGGCCATCGCCTGCCACGGCGCGGCCCGCGAATGGCACGACGCGGGACATCTCCCCACAAACTGACCATTCGCAAAGCAAAGTTGCTCACTAGGGGTGGCTACTGGGGTTGACGGGGTTGATTGCCCGGTGCTGTGCTCCCATCGGGCGGGTGTGTCCGACAACTTCATGTGGGGATAACAAGATGAGAATCGTCTGTGCCGTCGGAGTGGCCTGTTCACTCTCATTGACGGTGCTGGGACTGGCACCTGCGAGCCAGGCAGCCAAGGCGGTCGGCCAGGTCGTCGTGATCCAGGCCGTGCCTGGCATGTCGGTTGATGTCTCGATCGACGGCAAGTCGATGGACAGCGGCGTCGAGGTCGGCACCGTCCTGGGTCCGTTCGACCTGACACCCGGGTCGCACGAAGTGGAGTTCTCCGGGTCAGGGCTGGCGGTCAAGTCCAGTATCGACGTCGCTTCGGGGTCGAGCAGCGACGTGGTGATCCACCGGCCGGCGGCAGTCGGAGGCGATCCGGTCGTGCACTCCTTCGCCACCCCGGTCAAGCCGATCGGTCCCGGCAAGGCCCGAGTGCTCCTCGCGCACACCGCGACCGTGGCGCCGGCCGATGTCCGCGTCGACGGCACAGGTCGCCTTCACCAACATCGCAAACGGTGAGTTCGCAGAGGCCGACGTGCCGGCAGGGGCGCACAAGGTCGAGCTGCTGCCGACGGGCTTGACCAAGAACCCGATCCTCGGACCGCTGGACGTCGACCTCAAAGCACGCACGCTCACCATGGTCTACGCCGTCGGAAGTCCGAAAGACCAGTCCATGAACGTGATCGTGCACACCGCACAGCTCGCCTCCGACGGATCCACCATGCCCGAGAGATGGACACCGGCTCGGCGGGACTGGCCGCAGATGCACGAGTGACGCCGTTCTCCCCGGGCGGCGGCCCGGCTGATGCGGGGACGTCGGCAGTCCGGCACGCTGCTGTGGCCGGCCTTGGGCCTCGGCGCGCTCCTGGCCGGGTTCGTCCTCCTCTGGACCGCAGGGATACGACTGCGGCCGGCAGCCGAAGGAGTAGTGGGCGATCGCAGATGGCGCGCTCGGGTGAGGTAAAGCCACGGTTCGGGGTGCATCGGCGGCCACGCCCGCTGAGGCAGGTCCTGGCGGGCGTCGGTGCCCTGACCCTGTTGGTCGGTGGGTTGGTCGCCGCCCTCGTCTGGTCGATGGGTGGTCCCGGCGACTCACGGCCGACGCCGGACGTCGCCTCCGATCCTCAGTCGGCGGCGTCCGCGGAGCCGACGGAGCCAACCGAGCCAACCGAGCCGGCTGAGCCGGCGGTGTCCGCCATGCGCGCGCCCTCAGTCGTGAGAGCGGAACCGCCGGAAATGGCGCGGCTGCCCAGCGGCGCGCTCATCCCCATCCGGGCTGTGTCGACGCTTCCCGATGGGCGACTCGACGTCCCCGACGACATCAGGACCGCCGGCTGGTGGCGCGGTGGTGCGCGGCTCGGCGATCCGTTCGGCTCGACGCTCCTGGCCGCGCACATCGACTCCACGACCCAGGGACTCGGTCCCTACGTCGAGTTGCTCTCGGTCCGACCGGAACAACGCATCGTCCTGTCGTCCGCGACTCTCCAGCAGTCGTTCGAGGTCCAGTCGCTTCGCCTGTTGCCGCAGGGCTCGCTGGACGGTGAGCGCTGGTTGTTCTCTCCCCGGGGAGAGCGGAGGTTGACGCTCGTCACCTGCGCGCCGCCGTACGACGCCAGCCGGGGCGGCTATCAGAACCTGGCGATCGTCACCGCCACGGCCGTGACCAAACCCGACTGCGAGGATGTGATGGGCAAACCCAAGAAGCCGCCGCCTCGCCCGCTCGATCCCGCGCGTGCGCGGGACGCCCAGTCGGCCACGGTCCCGAATCCGCGGAAAGCACAGGAAGCACAGTCGCCCTCGGAGGCTGTCGATACCTCGGTTCGGCAGGAACCTGCGCCGCAGGCTCCCGCCGCCAAGTCGACTGCCCGGCCTGCCGCGAAGAAGGCTGCGACACCTGCGAAGAAGGCGACGGCGAAGGCCGCCGACACCTGCGAAGAAGGCGACGGCGAAGCCCGCGGCGAAGAAGGCTGCGACACCTGCGAAGAAGGCGACAGCGAAGCCCGCGGCGAAGAAGGCCGCGAACCTGCGAAGAGCTGCGACACCTGCGAAGAAGGCGACGGCGAAGCCCGCGGCGAAGAAGGCCGCGACACCTGCGAAGAAGCTGCGAACCTGCGAAGAAGGCGACGGCGAAGCCCGCGGCGAAGAAGGCTGCGACACCTGCGAAGAAGGCGCTGCGAAGAAGGCCGCGCGAAGAAGTCCACCGCCGCGAAGACGACGGCGAAGAAGGCCACCGCACCCGCGAAGAAGGCGACGGCGAAGAAGGCCACCGCACCCGCGAAGAAGGCGACGGCGAAGAAGGCCACCGCACCCGCGAAGAAGGCGACGGCGAAGCCCGCCGCGAAGTCGACCGCCACTGCCGCCGGCGTGTCCCTCGAAAAACCCGCGGCCGAGGCCGCTCCGTGGGTTGCTGCCGGAGCCGCATCGGCGCCGCCCACGAACCCGTCCCTGTGGGCAACTGGGTCTACCCACCGCCGCCGGTGAAGACATCGCGTTCCCGCAACCCGTCGGCCCGCCTGTGGCAGGCGCTCGCGGTTCGCGGCGGCGGCCGCGATCGTGGCTGCGTCGGGATCGTCCTCATGCTGCGTCCGATGTTGAGCCAGAACGACGACCCGACCGATCTCGGCGAGCCCGCTGCAGACGATCCCGTTCAACCCGCCCGTGGCACTGCCCGCCAACGCGTCGTACGTCGAGACCGTCGTCCTCCCGTCGGGTGACCTGAAGGTCACGCACTGGATCCACACCAAGGTTCCGGAGTCCAGCATCAAGCTGATGGCGCCAGTGCTCGCGGGGATCGACTCTGGTGTGGTGACGGCCACGGGGGTGGAGGTCGTCGCGGACGGGATGGTCGTGCCTGGTGCCGATTCGGTCGAAGGCGCCGGCCAGAGCTACCAGTTCGTCGGGGCCAAGTCGATCTACGTCACCTATGTGCTCTCCGGCGCCCTGGAGATCAGCCCCTCGGTGGCGAGTCGGGCGCTCGCGCGCGTCACCGCCCTCGACCTCAGGTACCCCTCCATGAGCGGCACGAGCCTGCGGAGCGTGCAGGGTGCCGAGGTGCTCAACCTGGCCTGCTCGCCCTCAGGCACTCCCGACGCCGTGCCCGAGCCCTGCGGAAAGCCCGATCCGGACGGATGGCAGGTGCAGCTTGCCGGCGGCAACCGGAACGACCACGTGATGGCCCAGCTGCAGCTGAGCTGAGCGTCCTAGAGCAAGGGGCGCAGCGGCCCCAGGACGGCCTCGGTGAACCGGCGGTAGATGTCGCGGCTGTCCCATTCGGCCCTCGTCATTTCGCGGGTGTTGTCGAGGTCGGTGAGGAAGATCTTCTCCATCTGCCTTGCGAAGTCGGCGTCGATGACCTCGACGTTGATCTCATAGTTCCCGCTCAGGCTCAGGCGGTCGATGTTGGCGGTCCCGATGGTCGACCAGTTCGCGTCGATGGTGGCCGTCTTCGCATGCACCATGGCGTCGCGGAAGCGGAAGATCCGGATCCCGGCGCCGAGCAGCTGTGAGTAGTAACCGCGCGAGATCCAGTCGGCGACGATGTGGTTCGACTTCCCGGGCACCAGGATGCGTACGTCGACCCCACGCGCCGCGGCGGCCTTCAGCTCGTCGACGAAGTCCTGGTCGGGCAGGAAGTAGGCGTGGGTCAGCCACACGTTGTGCCGGGACCGGTTGATCGCGTCGAGGTACATCGACCGGATCGGGAAGGCCCACTGGCGCGGCAGGTTCCGGTGCAGCCGGACCTTCGGCTCCCAGGTGTTGGCGGTGTCGAGCAGCAAGGGACGTTCGCTGCGGCCGAGGATCTTGCGCCGGTTGAAGTTCCAGAAGTCGGCAAACGCCCGCTTGAGGTCCCAGACGCCGGCACCGGTGATCCGGCAGTGCGTGTCGCGCCACTCGGTCGCGTACGGCGAGCCGATGTTGTAGCCGCCGACGAAGCCGACCTCGTCGTCGACCACGAGAATCTTGCGGTGGTCGCGGCCGTAGCGGCTCAGGTCGAAAACCCGCCAGCCGGCGTTGTAGAGCGGATAGCGCAACACCCGGATCCCGTGCGGGAACTGCTTGAACCGTGGGCTGACGACCAGGTTCGCAAAGGCGTCGTAGATGACGTAGACGTCGACGCCGCGGTCGGCGGCCTCGATCAGCGCCTGCTTGAACTCCTCGCCGACCTCGTCGCCCTTCCAGATGTAGGTCTCGAACAGGACCTGCTTGTTCGCGCCCCGGATCGCGGCCAGCATGTCGGCGTACACGTCGCGACCGAAGGTGTACGTCGTCATCTCGCCCGAGCCGACGGGAACGGCCAGCGGGGCGGTCGTGGGGAACGGCTGGGGCTTCCTGCCGCGGCGTCGGTAGGAGTCGACCAGGGTCAACCCGAGAGCGAGTGCGAGCTGGCCACCCAGGATCGTCAGCAGGGTGCGCCGCAGGATGACCAGCACTCGATAGCCGATCGACGGTGCCCGGGATCTCACGCCGCCAATCTACCGACCGGGCTCACGCCCGGACGGGGGTCCTCAGTGCTTGCGGTAGACGACTACGTCGCCGGACCGTCCGGTGACAGTCAGCACGTCGCCGGAGATCTCGGCAGTGAATCCGTCGCCGAGCGCGCTGACCACGTGGCCGTCCTGCGACCTCAGGCCCGCGAGGACACGACGCCGTCGGCCGCGAACCGCGGTCGAGCGCTGGACCTGTCGCGCCGTCGATGCGTCCAGGTGCCCGTGAGGTCGTCGACAGCCGGTTGATCCCGTCAGCGTGGCCGTCCTCGTCGAGCAGCAGGGTTGCCGGCTCCTCCGGACACCGAGGAGGCGGTGTCCCCGTCGATCAGCGACTCCAGTCGCCAGGAGGTGCCCACGAGCGTCGGCCGGTCGGCACGTCGGGGACCGGCTCGAAGGTCAGCGTGAGGTCTGGCCCGGTCAGGGTGAGCGCGTCGCCGTCGCGTTGTGCGGTTGTCACCGCCTGGAGGGCGGTCAGGTAGGCCTGCTCGAGATCCAGCACCGAGGAGGGCATGCAGGCCATCTCGGTGCCGCCCAGGTTGCCGAAGGTGACGTGCGTCGGCGTCGGTGTCGATGGTTCCGGAGTAGTTGTTGCAGGCGGAGATGCCGCTGACCTCGTTCCCGTCGACGTCGAGCGTGATCGGGTGGGAGTCGTCGACCGTGCGAGCGCTGCAGCCATGGTCCGACCACGCCGTGAGCGACCCAGCTCCCGTCGAGGTCGGCCGCCGTCGGGCTCGTCGCCGGAGTCGGCGGTCTGCGAGCCGCACGCGGCGGCGGTGACGAGCAGGACGGCGTACGCCGCGAGCTGTGCTGTTCGCTGGACTCGACTCACGTTTCCTCCGGGTGTTGTGAAGAGTCTGACGCGGTCGAACCGGCCGCGGTTCCGGCCGGCCGAAACGTTACGGATCCGGATTGTCGGCGGGCCCGTCTAGGCTTGCCGACATGCGACCCGTGACTGACCTCGAGCGCCGGGTGGCGCCGTTCAAGGTGGTTTCCGACTACCAGCCGTCGGGCGACCAGCCCGCCGCGATCGCGGAGATCACGCGCGTCTCAACGGCGGCGTCCAGGACGTCGTGCTGCTCGGTGCGACCGGCACCGGCAAGACCGCGAGCGTGGCCTGGGTGGCCGAGCAGCTCCAGCGCCCGATGCTGATCCTCCAGCCCAACAAGACGCTGGCCGCCCAGTTCGCCAACGAGCTGCGCCAGCTGTTCCCCGACAATGCGGTCGAATACTTCGTCAGCTACTACGACTACTACCAGCCCGAGGCCTACGTCCCGCAGACCGACACCTACATCGAGAAGGACTCCTCGATCAACGAGGAGGTCGAGCGGCTGCGGCACTCGGCGACCAACTCGCTGCTGACGCGGCGTGACGTGATCGTGGTGTCGACGGTGTCCTGCATCTACGGCCTCGGCACCCCGCAGGAGTACCTCGACCGGATGCTCCGGCTCAAGGTCGGCGACGAGCGCGACCGCGACTCGATCCTTCGGCAGCTGGTCGAGATCCAATACACGCGCAACGACATGTCGTTCACCCGCGGCACGTTCCGGGTCCGCGGCGACACCCTCGAGGTGTTCCCGGTCTACGAGGAGCTGGCGATCCGGATCGAGTTCTTCGGCGACGAGGTCGAGCGGATGATGACCCTGCACCCGGTGACCGGCGAGGTGGTCACCGAGGACAAGGAGCTGCACATCTTCCCGGCGACCCACTACGTCGCCGGCCCGCAGCGCATGGAGCGCGCGATCCGCGGCATCGAGGAGGAGCTCGAGCACCAGCTGCAGACGTTCGAGCGACAGGGGAAGATGCTGGAGGCCCAACGGCTGCGGATGCGCACGACGTACGACGTGGAGATGATGCGCCAGGTCGGGTCCTGCTCGGGGATCGAGAACTACTCGATGCACATCGACGGCCGCAGCCCCGGCAGCGCACCCAACTGCCTGCTCGACTACTTCCCCGAGGACTTCGTGCTCGTCGTCGACGAGTCCCACGTCGCCGTCCCCCAGGTGGGCGGCATGTACGAGGGCGACATGTCCCGCAAGCGCAACCTGGTCGACCACGGTTTCCGGCTGCCGAGCGCGATGGACAACCGGCCGTTGAAGTGGGAGGAGTTCCTCGAGCGGATCGGACAGACGATCTACCTGTCCGCGACGCCGGGCAACTACGAGCTCGACAAGGTCGGTGGCGACGTCGTCGAGCAGATCATCCGGCCGACCGGACTGGTCGATCCCGAGGTGGTGGTCAAGGGCACCAAGGGCCAGATCGACGACCTCATCCACGAGATCCGGCTCCGCACCGACCGCAGCGAGCGGGTGCTGGTCACGACCCTGACCAAGAAGATGTCCGAGGACCTCACCGACTACCTGCTCGACGCCGGCATCCGGACCCAATACCTCCACTCGGAGGTCGACACCCTCAAGCGGATCGAGCTTCTGCGCGACCTGCGCCTCGGCGAGTTCGACGTGCTCGTCGGCATCAACCTCCTCCGCGAGGGGCTCGACCTTCCTGAGGTGTCGCTGGTCGCGATCCTCGACGCCGACAAGGAAGGCTTCCTGCGGTCCGACAAGTCACTGATCCAGACCATCGGCCGGGCCGCCCGCAACGTGTCGGGCCAGGTGTTCATGTATGCCGACAAGATCACGCCGTCCATGGAGCGGGCGATCGACGAGACCAATCGCCGCCGCGCGAAGCAGGTCGCCTACAACGAGTTCCACGGCGTCGACCCGCAGCCGCTGCGCAAGAAGATCGCCGACATCACCGAGATGCTGGCCCGCGAGGACGCCTCGACCGAGGAGCTGCTCAAGACCTGGCAGCACGTCGATCCCAAGTCGCAAGAAGGCACCAGTGCCGGGGCTGTCGCGGATGGACAGCGGTCGCCACGCCGCCGAGCTCGCCGGGATGCCGTCCGCGGACCTCGCCGACCTCGTCCAGCAGCTCACCGACCAGATGCACAACGCCGCGGCCGAGCTCCAGTTCGAGCTGGCCGCCCGGCTCCGGGACGAGATCTCGGAGCTGAAGAGGGAGCTGCGGCAGATGGTGGAGGCTGGGGCTCGCTAGATCTTCGCTCGACGTTCCGCCGCCAGCATTGCTCTGCGGTGGCTTGGGCCAGCGGCGTCTGGGTCGGTTGCGGGGGCGGCGCTGGGCGCCGGGCGTCCGCCGCTGCAGCGTGGGCTACGCGTGGCGGCACGCCTCGCCGTGCCCAAAGTCGGCGAGGCAGCGGTGACGCGTGCCGCACGGCGGCGCCCAGCGCAGCGGCCGGACGTCCGGCGACCAGCGTGCCGCCGGCGCTGACCGCCAAGGCGTCCGTCCCGCACTTCGCTTCTTACGCTTCGCGGTGGACGTCGCTACGCCCTGACAGGCGCTGTCCGTCACAACGGTGCACGAGTTCGCGTTGTGACGACTGAATTGTTGAATCTCGATGTCCAACGTCGTGCACAGCGGCGAGTTTGTGCGGCTGCTGGCCGGCGCTCCGGTGCACCCGCGCCGCCGGCGCCACCGCCAGGTCCGCCTGCGCCATGATGGGTTCGTGGATGTCAGCGAGATGCAGGCCTATTGCCTGGGCAAGCCGGGGGCGTGGCCGGACAATCCGTGGGGGCACGAGCATCCGGTGATCAAGGTGCACGAGAAGATCTTCGCGTTCCTCGGGGCGGGGGGAGTGGGCGTCAAGGGTGGGGTCAACCGGGACGTGGCCGACGAGTGGTTGCAGCGCTTCCCGGATGATGCCTCCGTGATGGCCTACATCGGCCGGTCCGGCTGGAACGACCTCGCCTTCGGCGGCGCGATCCCGGACGACGAGCTCCTGGAAGCGGTCGACGAGTCCTACCGGCTGGTGGTCTCGAAGCTTCCGAAGAAGCACCGACCGGACGGCTGGGACGCCTGAGCGCCGTCGGTTGAGCGTCCGCGACACTTCGGTCGATGCCGAACGGTCCGCAGCGGCATCGCTACTTCCGCCTGGCGAACGCGGACGTCGCAGCCGCTGTCGAGGCGCTCGCGGTCATCTCGCCCCAGCCGCCCGTCACGTCATTGCGGCAGTCGACGCAGTCGGCCGCACTCCGCAGGGCGCGATCCTGCTACGACCATCTCGCGGGACGTCTCGGAGTCGCCGTCACCGATGGCCGGAACTGACCGAGAGCGGCACGGACGCCTTGAGGTCAACCCTCGGGATCGACAGCGACGTCTGCGGCGTCCGGCCTAGGACGCCGTCGTCCGGAGGCGGCTCGAGCTCTTTGCGCCGGGCTTTCTCGGCAGCCTTCTCCGCGGCTTTCTCGGCCTTCTTCTCGAGCCGTCTGGTCTCGTTGTCGATGATCATCTGCCGTTGGGCGAGCACTCGAACCAGGTTGATGCCGGTCCCCAGCATCACCCAGAGCGGCCACGGGATCCAGTTGAACTCCTTCGCCCCAGTTCGTGGCGAGCCAGATCACCCAGCAGATCGCCGAGGGCACGATGAAGGCCCCCAACGCCTCCTGCCGCTCCTTCCGGTACTTGTCGGCTGCCCGTTGCTGCAGGTCCGACGCTGCCGGCACGAAGGCGCTGCGGGCCTCGAGGGCGGTCGTCGGCACCAGGTCCGCCAGGAGGAGGGGCAGCTCGCCCAGGGTTCGGGCCTCGGCTACCTGGTCGGAGCGCTCGTCGTACTCCTCGCGGGTCAGCCTGCCCTCGGCGTAGGCGTCGCCCAGCGCGTGCAGGATCACGTCGCGGTCCCGGTCGGACGCCCGCACCGGTGCGTACGCCGGGTCGCGCGGATCGTGCTCGAATCCGCTCCAGAGGTCCGCCATCCCCCCATCGTAAGGAGGGGTCCACGGCGATCGCATCGCCACCGCGATGCGCCGCGAACGGTGCTCCCATAGGCTGCTGACATGCCCGCACGAGGTGGACACCGACCTGCTGATCATCGGCGCAGGACCGACGGGGCTGTTCGCTGCCTACTACGCGGGCTTCCGCGGGCTCCGGGTTGCGGTCGTCGACTCGCTGCCGGAGCTCGGTGGCCAGATCACCGCGATGTACCCCGAGAAGCAGATCCTCGACGTCGCCGGCTTCCCGACCGTCAAGGGCCGCGACCTGGTCGACGCGCTGGTGGAGCAGGCCGCGACGGCGGACCCGACGTACCTGCTGGGCCGGACCGCGGCAACGCTGACCCAGACCGAGGACGGCGTGATCGTCGGGCTCGACGACGACACCTCCGTCAACTGCGGAGCCGTGCTCATCACCGCCGGCATCGGCAAGTTCACACCCCGGGCGCTGCCGGCCGGCGACGAGTTCCTGGGTCGCGGGATGGAGTACTTCGTGCCGAGCTTCGCGCCGTACGCCGGGAAGGAGGTCGTCATCGTCGGCGGCGGCGACTCCGCCTTCGACTGGGCCCTCCATCTGGAGCCGGTCGCGAAGTCGGTCACCCTGGTGCATCGCCGCGACGCCTTCCGCGCCCACGAGCGCACCGTCGCCTCCGTGCGGGCCACCTCTGTCGAGCTCGTGACCAAGGCGGAGGTCAGCGCCCTGCGCGGTGACGGGGCCCTGTCCGAAGTGGAGATCACGAAGGATGGCGTCGCCACCACCCGACCGGCCCAGGCCGTGGTGGCCGCGCTCGGCTTCATCGCGGACCTCGGCGCGATGAAGGAGTGGGGACTGGAGATCGACAAGCGGCACGTGGTCGTGGACTCGGGGATGCACACGAACCTGCGGCGGGTCCTGGCCGCCGGGGACATCACCGAGTACCCCGGCAAGGTCCGGCTGATCGCGGTCGGTTTCGGCGAGGCGGCCACCGCCATCAACAACGCGGCCGTCGTCATCGACCCGACCGCGCACGTCTTCCCGGGCCACTCCAGCGATGGCACCTGAGCCGCCGGGCCGCATGCGCGTCGCGCTGCTGTCCTACCGCAGCAAGCCGCATTGCGGGGGCCAGGGCGTCTACGTCCGTCACCTGAGCCGTGAGCTGGTGGCGCTCGGTCATGAGGTCGAGGTCTTCAGCGGGCAGCCGTATCCCGAACTGGATCCCGGCGTGACGCTGACGAAGGTGCCGAGCCTCGACCTCTACCGCGAACCCGACCCCTTCCGTACGCCGAGGCTGCGCGAGTTCCGCGACCTCCTCGACGTCGAGGAGGTCGCGACCATGTGGACGGCCGGCTTCCCCGAGCCGAAGACGTTCAGCAAACGGGTCGCGCGGGTCCTCGAGCGCCGACTCGGCGACTTCGACGTGGCACACGACAACCAGGTGCTCGGCTACGGCATCCTCGACATCGAAGCCGCCGGGCTGCCGGTGCTGACGACCATCCACCACCCGATCTCGTTCGACCGCCGGCTCGATCTCGCGGCTGCCGACAACTGGCGCAAGCGGCTGTCGCTGCGTCGCTGGTACGGCTTCGTGCGCATGCAGGCCAAGGTCGCCCGCCGGGCCACCCGGGTGCTCACGCCGTCCGAGTCGTCGCGGCAGGACATCGTCACCGACTTCGGGGTCGATCCCTCGATCATCTCGGTCGTCCCGCTCGGGGTGGACGACGTGTTCAAGCCACCGACGGCACCGCGGGTGCCGGGCCGGATCGTGGCCACGGCCAGCGCCGACGCGCCCATCAAGGGCGTCGCCACGCTGCTCGAGGCATTCGCGAAGCTGCGCACCGAACGCGACGTCGAACTCGTGATCGTGGGCAGGGCACAGCCGCGCGGGCGCACCGAGAAGCTCATCGACGAACTCGGGATCAGGGCCTGCGTGTCCTTCGTGCACGGCATCACCGATGCGGAGCTGGTCGACGTGATGGGGTCGGCGGAGGTGGCGTGCATCCCCTCGCTCTACGAGGGATTCTCGCTCCCGACGGCCGAGCTGATGGCCTGCGAGACACCGCTGGTGGTGTCCCGGGCCGGTGCCCTTCCCGAGGTCGTGGGCCAGGACGGCCGGTGCGCCGACCTGGTCGCACCCGGTGATGTCGGCGAGCTGAGACAGGCTCTGGCAGCACTGCTCGACGATCCCGTACGACGGGCCCGGATGGGTCGAGCCGGGCGCGAACGGGCTCTGGAGCTGTTCAGCTGGCGGGCCGTTGCGGCAGCCACCGCCGCGGCGTACGAGGACGTGATCTCAGCGGCAGGGGGCAAGAATGCTGACCGTTGACTTCGACCGCCTCGGCCTCCAGCCGGGGGAGCGGGTGCTCGACCTCGGCTGCGGCGCGGGTCGCCACGCCTTCGAGATGTACCGTCGCGGCGCCGACGTGATCGCGTTCGACCAGGATGCCGACGAGCTCTCCGCCGTACGCGACATGTTCGGCGCGATGAAGGCAGCCGGAGAGGTCCCCCCGGGCGCCGAGGCCGACACCAAGGAGGGCGACGCCCTCTCGCTCCCGTTCGCCGACGGCGAGTTCGACCGGGTCGTGGCCGCCGAGATCCTCGAGCACATCCCGGCCGACGTCCAGGCCATCGACGAGCTGGTCCGGGTGCTCCGTCCGGGCGGCACCGTCGCGGTCACCGTGCCCCGGTGGCTCCCGGAGGTGATCTGCTGGCGACTGTCCGACGACTACCACAACGTCCCGGGCGGCCACGTCCGGATCTACACCGGCAAGGAGCTGGTCGGGAAGCTCTCCGGCGCCGGCCTCGACTACCAGGGCTTGGGCTACGCCCACGGGCTGCACTCGCCGTACTGGTGGATCAAGTGTGCGGTCGGCGTGACGAAGGACGACCACCCGGTCGTCCGGGCGTACCACCGGTTGCTGGTGTGGGACATCATGAAGCGGCCACGAACCACCCGGTACGCCGAGGCCGTGCTCAACCCGCTCATCGGCAAGAGCCTGGTCGTCTACCTCAGGAAGCCGGATGCGACCTGACACCCCGTGCGTCGCCGGCGTCCTGAGCGCCGTCCGACGTGGCCCGGACGGCGGCTGCGATCGTCGCGATGCAGGAACCCGACGGCGCCATCCCGTTCACCACCGGAGAGCACACCGACGTCTGGAACCACGTCGAGTCGGCCATGGGCCTGCTGGTCGCAGGCGAGGTGGAGGCGGCCGAGCGGGCCCTGCGCTGGTGCGTGACGACCCAGCGTCCCGACGGGTCCTGGCCGATGAGGTTCGTGGCCGGCACCGTCGAGGACGCCAGCGGCGAGACGAACATGACGTCGTACCTCGCGGTGGGGCTGTGGCACCACTGGCTCGTACGGCGGGACCTGGCGTTCGTCCGTGAGCTCTGGCCGACCGTACGGCGCGCCCTCGACTGGGTGGTCGGGATGCAGCTGTCCTTCGGCGGGATCGCCTGGTCGCAGGAGGCCGGCGGGAAGGTCAACGCTGACGCCCTGCTCGCCGGGTCCTCCTCGATCTACCAGTCCCTCCGGGCGGGCGCCGCCCTCTCGGAGCTGCTCGACGAGCCGCAGCCGGAGTGGGAGCTCGCCGGCGGGCGGCTCGGCCACGCGTTGCGGGAGCACCGCGACCTGTTCCTGGACAAGTCGACGTTCTCCATGGACTGGTACTACCCGGTGCTCGGCGGTGCCGTGCGCGGCGATGCTGCGCTGGCGCTGCTCGAGTCACGATGGGACGACTTCGTCGTGCCCGGGTTGGGGATCCGCTGCGTCGACACCAACCCCTGGGTCACCGGCGCCGAGACCTGCGAGCTCGGGCTGGCTCTCGAAGCCGTCGGCGAGCGCGAGCGGGCCCGGCAGCTGTTCGTCGACATGCAGCATCTGCGAGCAGCCGACGGCGGCTACTGGACGGGTTTGGTGTTCCCCGAGAACGTCAACTGGCCGGTCGAGCACACGACGTACACGGCGGCCGCAGTGATCCTGCTGGCCGACGCGCTGAGCGACTCGACCCCGGGCGCCGACATCATGCGCGGAAACACCCTGGTGGGTCACTTCGACGAGCTCGCGCTCGAGTGTGGCTGCGTGTCAGTCGAGTCGGTCTCCGGCGTCTCCTGAGACGCGTCGCAGCACCCGCATCGACCCCACGGCCTCGACCTCCGCGAACGCGCCGCCTGCCAGCGCCCGCAGGAACACGTGGTACGGCGGGCGCCCTCCGTCGGCCGGGTCCGGGAACACGTCGTGGATGACCAGCAGGCCGCCCGTCTGCAGCCAGGGAGCCCAGCCCGTGTAGTCGTTCTGGGCGTGCTCCTCGGCGTGCCCGCCGTCGATGAACACCAGCGAGAGCGGGGTGCGCCAGTGCGCGGCCACCGTCGTCGACCGGCCGACGACGGCCACCACGTGGTCCTCGAGCCCGGCCCGCGCGATCGTCTTGCGGAAGAACGGCAGCGTGTCCATCAGGCCGAACTCGTCGTCGACCAGCGTCGGGTCGTGATGCTCCCACCCGGCCTGGTTCTCCTCGGACCCGCGATGGTGGTCGACGGTGAAGACGGTGCCACCGACCTCGCGTGCCGCGGCACCCAGATAGATGGCCGACTTGCCGCAGTAGCTGCCGACCTCCAGGGCGGGCCCATGGGGGAGCCGCTCGCGGGCGGCGCCGTACAGCAGCAGGCCCTCGTCGTCCGGCATGAAGCCTCGGGCGGTGCGGGCCTGGGCGAGGAGATCGTCGGGCATCACCCCCTCAGCGTAGGAAAGCTCGCCCGCCGGGGGTGCCCGGTAGAGTGCAGCCTGACCTGACCGCCGGCTCCGAAGGCAGTTGACGAACCGTCCATGGACTCTCAAAGTCCCCAGCTCTCTGACGGAGAGCGCACATGACCGAATGGATCCTGCTCGGGGTATCCCTCCTGCTGATCGCCGGATGCGGTGTCTTCGTGGCGGCCGAGTTCTCGCTGGTCACCGTCGACCGCGCCGCCGTCGAACAAGCCTCGGCAAACGGTGACTCGGGAGCACAGGGCATCCAGCGGGCGTTGCGTTCCCTCTCGACCCAGCTCTCGGGAGCGCAGGTCGGGATCACCATCACCAACCTCGCGATCGGCTTCCTCGCGGAGCCCGCGATCGCCGGTCTGGTCGACGGACCGCTGGAGGCTGCCGGCCTGCCTCACGACGCCGTACACCCGGTTGCCATCGCGATTGGGCTCGCCCTGGGCGCGACCCTGACGATGATCTTCGGCGAGCTGATCCCGAAGAACCTGGCGATCGCCCGGCCGATGCCGACCGCCCGGGCCACCCAGGCGTTCCAGCGCGGGTTCACCGCGGTCATGGCGTGGCCGATCCGGCTGCTGAACGGCTCGGCCAACGCCGTCGTACGACGACTCGGCATGGAGCCGCAGGAGGAGCTCCGGTCGGCGCGCAGCTCGACCGAGCTCGCGTCGCTGATCCAGCGCTCGGCGAGCCAGGGGACCCTGGACCCGGACACGGCCGAGCTGATGGAGCGCTCGGTGGAGTTCTCCACGCGCACTGCCGGCGAGATCATGACCCCGCGGGTCCGCACCTCCAGCCTCGAGGAGACCGACCGCGCCAGCGCCGTCATCGAGCTGACCCGCGAGACCGGGCACTCCCGGTTCCCGGTGCTCGGCAACGACGACGCGGTGGTCGGCACCGTCCACGTCAAGCACGCCGTGGCCCTGCCGGTCCACGAACGCGCCACGACCCGGGTCCGGCACATCATGGTCAAGCCGATCGTGGTGCCGGACTCGTTGCGACTCGACCCGCTGCTGGAGCTGCTGCGAGACGACGGCTTCCAGATGGCCGTCGTGCTCGACGAGTACGGCGGTCAGGCCGGCATCGTGACCCTCGAGGACGTCGTCGAGGAGATCGTCGGCGACATCGCCGACGAACACGACAGCATCGGGGCGCGGGCGCGCGAGCGCGGCGACGGGTCCTGGATCCTGTCCGGTCTGCTGCGCCCGGACGAGGTCGAGGACATCACCGGAGTCACCCTCCCGGACCATGAGGACTACGACACGATCGCCGGGTTGGTGCTGCGCGAGCTGGGCCGGATCCCGGAGGCGGGCGACGAGGCCGAGATCCTGGTCACGGTCCCGGGGCCCGAGCGACCGCGCCGCCTGCGGGTCGTGCTGACCGTCGCCCACATGGACGGCCTGCGGGTGGATCGAGTGTCCATGCGCACCGAGCCGGTCGAGGACGAGGACGACGATGAGTGACATCGGCGCCCTCGGCCTGGCGGTCTTCCTGCTCTTCGCCAACGCGTTCTTCGTCGGCGCCGAGTTCGCGCTCGTGTCGGCTCGGCGCAGCCAGATCGAGCCCCGCGCCGAGGCCGGCTCCCGGTTCGCGAAGGTCACGCTCACGGCGATGGAGAACATCTCGCTGGTGATCGGCGTCAACCAGCTGGGCATCACGGTTGCGTCGCTGGTCCTCGGTGCCGTCGGCGAGCCCGCCGTCGCGCACCTGGTCGAACCGGCGCTGCACGCCACCCAGATGCCCGACTCCTTCCTGCACCCGATCGCCTTCACGGTGGCGATGTCCATCGTGGTCTACCTGCACGTGGTGCTCGGCGAGATGATCCCGAAGAACATCGCGCTCGCCGGGCCGGACCGGGCAGCACTCGTGCTCGGCCCGCCGATCTGGGCGATCGTGATCGTGCTGCGCCCGATCATCGTGGTCATCAACGCCGTCGCGTCCGCGGTGTTGAGGCTGATGGGTGTCGAGATGCAGCGTGAGGTCAGCTCCACCTACACGCGCGAGGAGGTGGCCGCGCTCGTCGAGGAGTCGCACGGCGAGGGCCTTCTTCAGTCCAGTGAGTACGACCGTCTCGCGGGCGCGCTGGACTTCACCCAGAACACCGTCGCATCGGTGCTGATGCCGCTCGACACACTGGAGACGGTCCCGCGGGGGTCGACCGCGGCCGACATCGAGGACATCTGCGCGGAGACCGGATTCAGCAGGTTCCCGATCGCCGACGACGACGGCAACCTGATGGGCTACCTGCACATCAAGGACGTCCTGGAAACCGACGAGGAGAGACGCCAGCGAGTCATCGAGGAGAAGTGGATCCGACCGTTTGCGAGCGTCCGGCAGGACGACGTACTCCACGAAGTCCTGGAGACCCTGCAACGGCGGGGTGCCCACATGGCCCGAGTGATCGACGACCAGGGGAACGTCCTCGGGCTGGCGACGCTCGAGGACGTGCTCGAGGAACTGGTCGGCGAGATCCGTGACGCTGCGCATCACGGCGAGAGCGCGTGACGCGCGCTCGACGCGAGTCGGTTGCTGCCGCCTCGGCGGATAGGGTGTTGGCGACATCGGCCAGCGGGGCCGCATTCGAAAATCCGAGCAAGGGCAGAACTGTGGCGCAGGCTCCTTCACGCACCACTCGCGTGTGGACCGTCCCCAACCTGCTGAGCATGATCCGGCTGGCCGGGGTTCCGGTGTTCCTGTGGCTGGTGCTGGGCCCGGAGGCAGACGCCTGGGCGCTCGTGCTCCTCATGCTGTCCGGTGTCACCGACTATCTCGACGGCTATCTCGCTCGCAAGCTCGACCAGAGATCCACTCTCGGCGAGATCCTGGACCCGGTCGCCGACCGGCTCTACATCCTGGCGGTCGTGATCGGGCTGGCCCTGCGCGACATCGTGCCGTGGTGGTTCGCGGTGATCCTGCCGGCCCGAGACGTCCTCCTGTGGGGGCTGGTGCCGTTCCTCCGGATGCGCGGCTACAGCGCGCTGCCCGTGCACTTCCTCGGCAAGGCGGCCACCTTCAACCTGCTGTACGCCTTCCCGCTGATGCTGCTGGGTGACGGGGAGGGCGTGGTCGCCGCGTTGGCGCGCGTGTTCGGCTGGGCCTTCGCGATCTGGGGGATCGGCCTGTACTGGTGGGCGGGCCTGCTCTACGCCTGGCAGGTCTACAGGCTGCTGCAGGACGATCGAAGGGCTCCCTCGGTCGATGAGCTCTAGTCCCGGGAACAACAGGGTGGCGCGCGAGCTCCCCGCGTACGTCACCATGCCGCTGCTGACCAAGATCACCCAGCAGTCCCTCGACGAGGACTACCGGCATGTTGCGGACCGTCGGGGCCGCACGGTTGCCGAGGACGCGGGCGCCGGGCTGTCGGCGCGACGGCTCCGGCGCGGTACGGCGGTTGCGATCACGGTGTTCGGGCTGCTGATCACGACCGCTGCGGTCCAGACCTCGCGCAATGCCTCGGCCACCGCCAGCGGCCGGGCGGCCCTGGTCAGCGAGGCCAACCGGCGCGACGACCAGGTGGCCGACCAGCAGTCCCGGCTGCGCGAACTGCGCGAAGAGACCACCGCCGTGCAGACCGGGCTGGACGAGCTGGTCCAGGACGAACAGGCGGCGGAGGCCAGGACCCAGCGGCTCAAGGCACGCACCGGGTTCACGTCAGTCCAGGGACCCGGCGTGAGGATAGTGGTCGACGACGGCCCGGACGAGGAGACCGGGCGGGTCCGTGACGAGGACCTCGCCATCCTGGTCGACGGACTCTGGAACGCCGGTGCGGAGGCGATCTCGATCAACGGCCAGCGGTTGACCGCGCTGTCGCCGATCCGCTCGTCGAATGTCGCCATCCACGTGAACAACAAGCCGGTCAGCCCGCCGTACCTCATTCTCGCCCTCGGCGACACGGCCGACCTGCAGTCGCGTTTCGCCGACAGCACCCACGGCCTCGAGTGGCTCAGCCTCCAGGAGACGTACGGATTCAAGTTCGAGATCAACAACGAGGACTCGCTCGACCTCCCGGGCGCCGAGATGCCCGTGCTCCGGTCCATTAGGCTCGCCGGTTCCGACTCACTCCAGGTCGACACCAGAAAGTGAGGAGGTGGCCCCGTGATCGCAGCAGGCGGGTTGCTCATCGGCATCGTCCTTGGACTGATGCTGCAGCCGGATGTCCCGTTGTGGCTCGAGCCGTACCTTCCCATCGCGGTCGTCGCGGCGCTCGATGCGGTGTTCGGCGGGCTCCGCGCCTTCCTCGACGGCATCTTCGACGACAAGGTCTTCGTGGTGTCGTTCGTGAGCAACGTGGTGATCGCCGCGGCCATCGTGTTCCTCGGCGACAAGCTCGGTGTGGGCGGCCAGCTGTCCACGGGCGTGATCGTGGTGCTCGGCATCCGGATCTTCTCCAACGTCGCGGCGATCAGGCGGCACCTGTTCCATGCCTGACTGCCGATCGCCTGACCCCCAGCCTCCCCGACAGCCGGACGAGCAGAAGCCGCCCGGCGAGACCCCACCTCCGGGACGTCTCTGGGCCGCGCTGGCGAGGCCGTCGCGGGGGCAGGCCGTGGTCGCCGTCCTGCTCGCCGCGCTCGGCTTCGCCGCCGTCACCCAGGTTCGGTCCAACGGCGACGACAACACCTATGCCGGCTACCGCGAACAGGACCTGATCGACCTCCTCAGCGGCCTTGCCGGCGCCTCCGAGCGGTCGGAGTCCGAGATCAGCCGGCTCGAGACCACGCTCGCCGACCTCCAGTCCAGCACCCGCAGCCGCGAGGCGGCGCTGGCGCAGGCGCAGAAGGAGGCCGACACCCTCAACATCCTGGCCGGCCTGGTGGCCGTCAGCGGCCCCGGCGTCCGGATCACGATCGACGACCCCGACGGCAGTGTCGGCATCGATCTCCTGCTCGACGCGATCCAGGAACTGCGCACTGCGGGGGCTGAGGCGATGCAGTTCAACGGCGAGGTCAGGGTGATCGCGCAGACGGCGTTCGAGGAAGGTGTCGGGGGTGTCCTCGTCGACGGCCAGCTGGTGTCGCCGCCGTACGTCATCGACGTGATCGGTCAACCCAACGAGCTCGAGGGCGCGATGACGTTCCCGGGTGGTCCGCGCGAGGACGTCGAGGACGACGGAGGGACGCTCACGATCGAGTCCTTCGACAATCTCGAGATCAACGCCGTCCGTGCCCAGACGGACACCCCCTGACCGCACCCGCTAATCTGCCGTCAGACCGTCAGCTTCTGCAGTACCCGATGCCTGCCCGATTTCCTGTCCGACCCGCCTGGAGGAGAGCCTGTGTACCCCGACGACCTGAAGTACACCGCAGAGCACGAGTGGATCCGCGTCCCCGGTGACAGTGAGGGCTCGGTGCGCGTCGGGATCACCCACTACGCACAGGACGCGCTGGGCGACATCGTCTACGTCTCCCTGCCCGAGGTGGGCGAGACCTTGGAGGCCGGCACCGCCTGCGGCGAGCTCGAGTCCACGAAGTCGGTCAGCGACGTCTACGCGCCGCTCGCCGGCGAGGTCGTCGCGCGCAACGAGTCGCTCGACGCGACCCCGGAGCTCGTCAACTCCGACCCGTACGCCGGCGGCTGGCTGTTCGAGCTGGTCCCCTCCGACCCCGCGGCAGTCGACGCATTGTTGGACTCCGCCGCCTACCAGGCCACACTCGAAAGCTGACCCGTCCGGAGTACGGCGGGTGGCCCTTGATCGGCCGCCGTCGGCTGATAAGTTCGGGGAACCATCAACCTCGGCCAGATGGTCAGGGTCACCAGGAGGCTCGACATGCCGTTCTGCAACAGCTGTGGGAAGCCGAACCCCGATGATGCGCGGTTCTGCTCACAGTGCGGCGCACGCCTCGCCGGCGATGCCAGCGATGCCAGCGCCGCCGGCGCTGCCGGGCACGAGCCACCGGAGTCGGTCACCGACTCGACGGCCACGATCACGTTCACCGGCCCCGAGAAGCCACCCGAGGCCGACGAGCGGCAGCTGAACCCAGCCGACTCGGCCGCGGTCGACGCATTGCCCCAGGGCCATGCCCTGTTGATCGTGCAGCGTGGCCCCGGCGCCGGCAGCCGCTTCCTCCTCGACACCGACCTCGTCACCGCCGGCCGCCACCCCGAGAGCGAGATCTTCCTCGACGACGTGACGGTCTCGCGACGCCATGCCGAGTTCCGCCGTACGGCGACTGGCTACACGGTCTCCGACGTGGGGTCCCTCAACGGCACCTACGTCAACCGCGACCGAATAGACGAGGTCGCGCTGCAGGATGCCGACGAGGTGCAGATCGGCAAGTACCGTCTCGTGTTCTTCGCCAGCCACGCCAGCCAGAACCTCTGATCGTGCAGCCGTCCGCATCGCCCCGGGCGCGGATGAACATCGGGCAGGTGCTCGATCTGCTCCGCTCTGACTACCCGGGCGTCTCGATCCCGAAGATCCGCTTCCTCGAGGACAAGGGGCTGATCGCGCCGGAACGTACGCCGTCCGGCTATCGCAAGTTCTCTCACGGGGACGTCGAGCGACTGCGGTACGTCCTGCGCATGCAGCGCGACCACTACCTGCCGCTGAAGGTGATCGGCGAGCACCTCGACGCCATGGACCGCGGCCTGGAGCCGCCGCCCATCGAAGCCGTGGTGCCCACCGTCCCCAGGGTCGCCCTGGCCGGTGACGGCCTGCCGAGTCCCGAGTCCTTCGGCCAGCGCGGCAACCTCCGGCTGTCCCGCAAGGAGCTGCTCAAGACTGCCGACGTCGACGAGGACCTGCTCGCGGCACTGGAGAACTACGGACTGATCAAGCCTCGGGCCGGCACCGCTCACTACGACGCCGACGCGCTGGTGATCGCCAAGACGGCGGCCGAGCTCTCCGAGTTCGGCTTCGAGCCCCGCCATCTGCGTACCTTCAAGAACGCGGCCGACCGAGAGGTCGGCCTGGTCGAGCAGGTGGTGGCCCCGATGCGCGGCAGCCGCGACGCCGGCGCCAGCGCCCGTGCGGACGACGCCGTCAACGAGATCGCGGCACTGTCGGTGAAGCTGCACGCGACGCTGGTCAAGTCCGGTCTGCGCACCTCCTGAAGTGACCACCACCCCGGAGTAGGGTGATGACGTGCGCGAAGTCGATGTCATCGGAGTCCGGGTCGAAACGCCCTCGAACCAACCGATCGTGCTTCTGCGAGAGGTGTCGGGCGACCGCTACTTGCCGATCTGGATCGGCGCCGTGGAGGCGACCGCCATCGCGTTCGCCCAGCAGGGCGTCGTACCGCCAAGGCCGCTGACGCACGACCTGCTGAAGGACGTGCTCGTCGCCACCGGCAACTCCCTCACCGAGGTGCAGATCACCGAGATGAAGGACGGAGTGTTCTTCGCCAGCCTGGTCTTCGACTCGGGGGTGGAGGTCAGCGCCCGGCCGTCCGACTCGATCGCGCTGGCGTTGCGCACCGGCACCCGCATCGTGTGCGCCGAGGAGGTCCTCGACGAGGCCGGCCTGGAGGCACCAGCGGAGCAGGAGGACGAGGTCGAGAAGTTCCGCGAGTTCCTCGACCAGGTGACCCCGGACGACTTCGAGAGTCACTGAGCGGCCTCCCGTCACCGGACGGAAACCCAACCCTCAGCCTGAGGTTTAGGGTTGCGACACGCCGCCGCGCTCGTTGCTAACCCTCAGGTGTGGGCTTACCTTGGAGTGTCTTCGTTGTAACTCCACGGTTGTGGTTGCGATCAGCCCAACGTCTTCCTGCGGGAGCTACGGTGAACGGAGTAACTCGACGGAGGGTCGGAGTGAACGTGAACGACAAGGGTGAGTCAACGGCTGATTCCGAGCAGACCGCGGCGGCCGAACGCGCCGACGAGCAGGGCCTGCTGTTCACCGACGACGTGTCTCCACTGCCCAGCGACACCGGTTATCGCGGTCCCACGGCGTGCAGCGCGGCCGGCATCACCTATCGGCAGCTCGACTACTGGGCCCGCACCGGGCTGGTCGAGCCCACCGTGCGCGGCGCCACCGGCTCCGGCACCCAGCGCCTCTACTCGTTCCGCGACATCCTGATCCTCAAGGTGATCAAGCGCCTGCTCGACGCCGGCATCTCGCTCCAGCAGATCCGCATCGCGGTTCAGCACCTCCGCACCCGCGGCACCGACGACCTGACCCGCGTGACCCTGATGAGCGACGGCGCCTCGGTCTACGAGTGCACCAGCAACGACGAGGTCATCGACCTGCTCCAGGGTGGCCAGGGTGTCTTCGGCATCGCCATCGGCGGCGTCTGGCGCGAGATCGAGGGCACGCTCGCGGAGCTGCCGAGCGAGCGCACCTCCGACGACACCTCGCCGACCGCCGCCGACGAGCTCGCCGCCCGCCGCGCTCGCGCAGGATCGTCTGACACAGTCAGTCACCGCGGAACCGTCCCCCGCACCGCGCGGACGACGACGGCGAACGATCGAGGCCCGTCCGGTAGGCCAGCCAGATAACCGGCTCGGACATGGTGCCTGATTTCCTCCCGCTAGCCGGCTGGCATAGCCGTCAGATGCTGGGCAATCCGGGTTGGGCCGGTCGACAAGCTGGACCAGTAGTCCTCGAAACCGGCGTAGTCAAAGCTGAGCACAATCGGCACTTCCACCACCTCGACGAGCCCAACCTGACGCCAAAGGTTTGCCTGTCCGTTCGCCCACACAATCGGGCGGGCTTTGATCTGCGCTCGGAGTGTTCGGATGCCCTCATCGAGCACAGCGCCGGTGTCCAGCACCAGGTCGAGCGCGGAGTTGCCGCCCCAGAAATCGAAGGTGCCGCAGGCTACGACTCCGCCCGGACGCGTGACTCGTCGCATCTCGGCGGCCACCAGCTCGACCTCTGGGATGACATCGATGGCAAGAGCCGAGACGCAGGCATCAAACGAGGCGCTGGGGTATTCCAGGCGGCATGCGTCACCGTGCTCGTAGGTGACATCGGGATGGGATCGAAGCCGACGCGCGCCGTCGAGGTAGGCCTCGGACGCATCCACCCCAACTGTCGTGGCTCCACGCTCTGCCAATGCCAGGGAGATGGTGCCCGTGCCGCAGCCGACATCCAATACCCTGTCGCCGGCTTTGACGCCGGCGAACTCGAGGAAGGGCTCCGCCAGTCGGGCGCTCCAGCGACCCATGAAGTGCTCGTACACCTCAGGGTCCGTCGCCAGGAACCCAGGCAGGGAACTGCTCATCGGAACCTCCAAATGCGCTCGACGACCGATGGTCAGATCGGGGCGTCCTCGGCGGGCGGGACGTCTGCGTGCCGGTGCACGATTCGCCACTGACCGTCCTCGCGCCGGTAGACGTGCGTGGCGCGCAACGTGTAGGTCCGCGGCTGGCCGTCCACCTTCACCTGGTTGCGCTCGTAGCCGACCGTGTACGCCAGGTCGCCGCTCGCGCCAGCCGCGATGACCTCGAACTCGTACTCCGCCGAGTCGGAGAACCACGATGCGACGTTGCGGAACATCTTCTCGAGGTCGGGCCAGCCGGAAGCGGACATCTTTGCGCCGAGCACGGTGACCGGGTCCGTGCGAGACCACAGCGCGATGCGCGGTTCGGCGTCGCCGTTGTGGATCGCCTGCTCGGCGGTGCGCTGCCGGGGCAGCATCTCGGCCAGGAACAGCTCGGTTTCGGTTGCCATGGCGACCTCCGGTACAGTTAGACTGTTATCAATACAGTTAGGATGCATCCAATGTCGACGTCCGTCAAGCGGCAATACAACTCGGCCCGGCGACAGCAGCAGGCCGCCGGGACCCGGCTGCGCATCATCAACGCGGCGCATGAACTGTTCGTCGCGAAGGGGTATGGACGCACCACGATCGCCGAGATCGCCATGGCGGCCGGTGTCGCCGTCGAAACGGTCTACGCGGCGTTCCGGAACAAGCGCACGCTGTTGCGCCAGGTCTGGTACGTCAGCTTCCGCGGCGACGAGGAAGACGTCCGCCTGCTGGACCGGCCGGAAGTCCGCGCCGTGCTCGCCGAGCCGGATCTCGCGACCCGCTTCGACCAGCACGCCGTCGTGGTCACCGCCGTGTTCCGGCGCATCGCACCCCTCCTGGCAGCCCTGCAGGGCGCCGCCGCGAGCGAACCCGCGGCCGCTGCGATGCTCGCCGAATGGGACGAGCGGGCGACTCGACGCATGCACCAGGTACGCCGAGGCCGCCGCCGCCACGGGGCAGCTCGCGGTCAGCGAGACCGAGTGCCGTGACGTGCTGGCCGCAACAATGGACGGCGCGTTGTGGCAGCGGCTCGTCGCAGAAAGCGGGTGGCCCGACGAGCGCTTCGCCGCCTGGCTCGGCCGTCTCTGGACCTCGCAGTTGGTCGACCCCGTCCTCGGCCCGCAGGTCAGTACCACCTGACCTCGTAACCCAAGCGGGTTGGTCTGAAACCTGCAACCACGAGCAGGATGGGCTACGCCGTCAGAGACCGGCGCCCGTGCGCAGGTTTCATCACGGTATGCAGCCGAACCGACCGGTTCCCCGGGTGAACACGGCATGGGAACCGGCGGTTCGATCTGCATACCGTGATGAAGCCGCTACCCGCCGTGACTCGGCACGCCAGCCAGGCTCGAGCGCGAACATGAGGTAGATTTCTCATCGCCGACAATCCCGCGCGGGAGAGTCTTCGCCCGGTGCACCACCGGCCGGGTAGAAGCGCCGAAGGGGCAAACCCTCCCCGGAACCTCTCAGGCGCCAGGACCGTGCGGGTCAGGCAACTCTGGAGCATCCGGCAACGGCGGCGACAGAGGGGGAGGCGACCGAACGACCCGTCGTCCACTGGGAGCCTCACCTTGACCGACCACCAGAGCCTTGCCGATCTCGACGCCGTGCTGCCGTTCGTGGAGCGACACATCGGCCTCTCCGACCAGGCCACCGCCTCGATGCTGTCGCGGCTCGGCTACGAGAACTTCGACGAGCTGATGTACGCCGCGATCCCGGACGGGATTCGCGCCGCCGCCGACCTGGACCTGCCGACCGCCGTCTCGGAGGAGGCCGCGGCCCGGGAGCTGCGCGACCTCGCTGCGCACGAACCAGCCCCGCGAGGCCATGATCGGGCTCGGGTACCACGGCACGATCACCCCTCCGGTGATCCGGCGCAACGTGCTCGAGGACCCGAGCTGGTACACCGCCTACACGCCGTACCAGCCGGAGATCTCACAGGGTCGGCTCGAGGCCCTGCTGAACTTCCAGACCGTGATCGGCGACCTGACCGGCCTGCCCACAGCCAACGCGTCCCTGCTCGACGAGGGCACCGCCGCGGCCGAGGCCATGACTCTCGTACGACGCGCGAACCGCAAGGCGTCCGGACCGTTCGTGGTCGACGCCGACGCCCTGCCGCAGACCATCGACCTGATCCGCACCCGGGCCCGGGGGATGGGCATCGAGGTCGTCGTGGCGGACCTGACCGACGGGTTGCCCGACGGTGAGCTGTGCGGCGTACTCGTCCAGTACCCCGGCGCCTCCGGAGCGGTTCGCGACCCGCGTCCGGTCATCGAGGAGGCGCACGGTCGCGACGCCCTCGCCGTCGTGGCCGCGGACCTGCTCGCGCTCTGCCTGCTGGAATCGCCGGGTGCGCTCGGCGCCGACGTCGTGGTCGGCTCGTCCCAGCGTTTCGGCGTCCCGCTGTTCTACGGCGGCCCGCACGCCGGGTTCATGTCCGTCGCGCGCCGGCCTGGAGCGGCACCTGCCGGGGCGGCTGGTCGGGGTGTCGGTCGACGCCGAGGGCCGGCCCGCTTACCGGCTCGCGCTGCAGACCCGTGAGCAGCACATCCGCCGTGACAAGGCCACGTCGAACATCTGCACCGCGCAGGTCCTGCTCGCGGTCGTGGCCTCGATGTACGCGGTCTACCACGGACCCGCGTGGCCTGCGGGCGATCGCGACCCGGGCCCATCGCTACGCCGCGGTGCTGGCGAAGGCGCTCGGCGAGTCGGGTCTCGACGTCGAGACGACCGAGTTCTTCGACACCCTGACCGTGGCGGTGCCCGGCCGCGCGACCGAGGTCGTCGAGGCCGCCCGCGGCCTCGGGCTGCACCTGCGTCACGTCGACGACGACCGCGTCGGGGTGTCCACCTCCGAGACGACGACCCGGTCCACGATCACCCGCGTGCTCGAGGCGTTCGGCGTCTCGCGCCGACATCGACCTGGTCGACCAGACCCTCGCCGACAGCCTGCCCGACGCGCTGCGGCGGACGACGCCGTACCTCACCCACGAGGTCTTCTCGACGCACCACAGCGAGACCGCGATGCTGCGCTACCTGCGCCGGCTCTCGGCCCGCGACTACGCCCTCGACCGCGGAATGATCCCGCTCGGGTCGTGCACGATGAAGCTCAACGCGACCACCGAGATGGAGCCGGTGTCGCTGCCCGGCTTCGCCGACCTGCACCCGTTCGCGCCGGCCGAGGACGCACTCGGCTACCGAAAGCTGGTCGACGACCTCGAGGGCTGGCTGGCCGAGGTGACCGGATACGACACGGTCTCGATCCAGCCCAACGCCGGGTCCCAGGGCGAGCTGGCCGGACTGCTTGCCATCCGTGGCTACCACGAGGGCCGGGGGGAGGGCGAGCGGAACGTCTGCCTGATCCCGTCGTCCGCGCACGGCACCAACGCCGCCTCGGCCGTGATGGCCGGCATGAAGGTGGTCGTGGTGAAAGCCGCCGCCGACGGGTCGATCGACCTCGACGACCTGAACGCCCAGTGCGAGGCCCACGCCAAGGACCTGGCCGCGATCATGGTGACCTACCCGTCGACGCACGGCGCCTACGAGGACACCATCACCCAGCTGTGCGAGATCGTGCACGGCCACGGCGGCCAGGTGTACGTCGACGGGGCCAATCTCAACGCCCTGCTCGGCTTCGCCCGGCCCGGGAGACTTCGGCGGCGACGTCTCCCACCTCAACCTCCACAAGACGTTCTGCATCCCGCACGGTGGTGGCGGCCCGGGCGTCGGACCGGTCGCGGTTCGCGCCCACCTGGCGCCGTACCTCCCCTCGCACGCGATGCACCCCGAGGCGGAGAAGCGTTCGGGCATCGGGCCGATCAGCGCGGCGCCCTACGGCTCGGCCGGGATCCTGCCCATCACCTGGGCCTACATCCGGCTGATGGGCGGCCCCGGCCTGACCCGGGCGACAGCCACCGCGGTGCTGTCGGCGAACTACATCGCCGCCCGGCTCGGCGAGCACTTCCCGGTGCTCTACAAGGGCCACGGCGACCTGGTGGCGCACGAGTGCATCCTCGACCTGCGCGGGCTGACCAAGCAGACCGGCGTGACCGTGGACGACGTCGCCAAGCGCCTGGTCGACTACGGCTTCCACGCGCCGACGATGTCGTTCCCGGTCGCCGGGACGTTCATGGTCGAGCCGACGGAGTCCGAGGACCTGGCCGAGATCGACCGGTTCTGCGACGCGATGATCGCGATCCGGGGAGAGATCGACCGGGTCGCGGCGGGGGAGTGGACCCCGCAGAACTCGCCGCTGCGCGGGGCGCCGCACACGTCGCGGGCGCTGGTGGGTGAGTGGGACCGCGCCTACTCGCGCGAGGTCGCGGTGTTCCCGACCGGTGTCGATCCCGACAAGTACTGGCCGCCGGTCGCCCGCATCGACCAGGCCTACGGCGACCGCCACCTCGTGTGCGCCTGCCCGCCCCCGGAGGCCTTCGCGGAATGAGTGCCGTCGCCGACCCGACGTCGCGCCGGCTGCTCCGCCACGTCGCGGCGGCGCAGACGTCGGGGCGCGTCCCGTCGCTGGTCGCCGGCGTCGTCCGCGATGGTGAGCTCGCCTGGTCGCGTGGGTACGGCGACGTGCCCGGCCCGGTCGCCGACACCCAGTACCGGATCGGTTCGATCACGAAGACCATGACCGCGGTCCTGGTCCTGCAGCTGGTTCGCGACGGACGGCTCACGCTCGACGCGACGGCCGGCTCCGTGCTGGGCGACGTCGGCTACGCGGACCGGACCATCCGGTCGCTGCTTGCCCACAACTCCG
The DNA here is from genome assembly GCA_963826065.1 of uncultured Gemmatimonadales bacterium. GTDB lineage: Bacteria > Gemmatimonadota > Gemmatimonadetes > Gemmatimonadales > GWC2-71-9 > CAVVWJ01. The sequence goes on along the minus strand of CAWGVP010000004.1, from coordinate 1,018,763 downwards.
GGATGCAGTCCGAGCCGGTGGGTTCGTGGTGGGAACGCTCCGCGGGCAGCTCCTTCGACGAGCTCGCCGCCGCCAACGACGGGTCGGGCGCGGTGTTCCCCGGGCTGGAGCGGTTCCACTACTCCAACCTCGGCTACGCGCTGCTGGGGGAGGTGGCGGCGCGGCTGCTGGACGAGACGTGGTGGTCTGCGGTCGAGTCCCGGATCCTCGCGCCGCTGGCGATGAACCGGACGTCGTACCTCCCGTCCGGGGTCGCCGCGCAGGGCTACAGCGTCCATCCGTACGCCGGGACTCTCGTCGAGGAGCCGGCGACCGACACCGGGGCGATGGCCCCGGCCGGGCAGGTCTGGTCGACGATCACCGACCTGGCGACGTACGCCGCCTTCCTGCTGGACGGACACCCGGACGTGCTGAGCGCCGCCGACCTCGAGCCCGCGTTCCTGCCCCAGTCGGGTGAGCCGAACTCCGCCCTGGACTACGCCCACGGCCTCGGCTTCCAGCTGATGCGGGGCGGCTCGGGCACCCTGGTCGGCCACACCGGCTCGATGCCGGGCTTCGTGGCGAGCTGCCTGGTCGACCGGGAACGCCGCACCGGGGCGGTCACCCTGGCGAACGCGACCACCGGCTTCAATCCTGCCGCTCTGGCGACCTCCCTGCTCGAGGAGCTCGAACGCTGCGAGCCGGCCCTGCCGCCGCCGTGGAAGCCGTCGACGCCGCTCCCCGGCGAGGTGCGCGACGTGCTCGGCGTCTGGCACTGGGGCAACACGCCCTTCGTGTTCTCGTGGGAGGGCGACGGAGCTGGTCGCGCGCCGTAGCGGCATGGAGACGGACCGGTTCCGGGTCGAGGACGGCCGGGTGGTCGGCGTCATCGGCTACCACGCCGGTGAGGAGCTGAAGGTGATCCGCAATCCCGACGGTTCGGTGAACCACGTCAACATCGCGACGTTCGTGTTCACCCGGGCGCCGTACGACCCCGAGGCGCCGATCCCCGGCGGTGTCCCGGAGAGCAACCGATGAACGGTCCGCCCGCAGCGATGGATCGTGGCGCGGTCGAGGCGCAGTCCGCGGAGCGGGTCGGGTGCCGCAAGGGCATGCCGCCGGCGTTCTGGGGGATGACCGTCGCGGAGGTGGTCGCGCTGCGGCCCAGGCTCTCCGCGCTGCCGACTCCGGTCTTCACGCTGTCCCGTTCGGTCCTGGACCACAACCTGAGCGTGATGGCGGACTGGTGCGCCGCGCGGGGACTCGACCTCGCACCCCACGGGAAGACGACGATGGCTCCTCAGCTCTGGGCCGAGCAGATCGACGCGGGGGCCTGGGGCATCACCGTCGCCAACCAGGCGCAGCTGGCAGTTGCCCGAGCGTTCGGCGTGAGCCGGACGATGGTGGCCAACGCTGTGGTCTCCCCACTCGGTCTCCGCTGGATCGCCGACCAGCTGACCGAGGACCCGGCCATCGAGATCATCGTCTGGGCGGACTCGGTGCGGACCGTCGAGGTGATGCACGCGGCGCTGGCGGAGCACACCCGGCGGGTCGGCGCGCGGCGACCGATCGCGGTCCTCGTCGAGCGGGGCGCCACCGGCGGCCGGACCGGCGCCCGGGACCTCGAGACGGCGCTGGACGTCGCGCGGGCGATCGTCGACTCGCCGCACCTCACTCTGGCCGGCGTCGCGGGATACGAGGGCGCGCTGGCCCACATCTCCGACGAGGACAGCCATGCAGGTCGTCCGCTCCTACCTGCGAGACGTGGTCTCGGTGCACCGGCAGCTCACGGATCTCGGCCTCTATCCCGACGGCCCGACCCCGGTCGTCACCGCCGGCGGCAGCTCCTACTTCGACCTGGTTGCCGAGGTGCTCGGACCGCTCGTCGGCTCCGGTGCACGCGTCGTGCTGCGCAGCGGCGCCTACGTCGCGCACGACGACGGCTTCTACCGCCACCTCTCACCGCTCGGCTCCGCGCCCCGGACCGACGGTCCGGGGCTGCGGTCGGCCATGCACGCCTGGGTCCGGGTCACCTCCCAGCCGGAACCCGGCTTGGCGCTGATCGACGCCGGCAAGCGAGACCTCCCGTTCGACGAGGGGCTTCCCGAGGTGCAGCTACGCCGCCCCCGGATCGCCGGCGAGCAACCGACGGCACTGGACGGTGTCACGGTGACCGCGGTCAACGACCAGCACGGCTTCCTCGCCTTCGACCCGACCGGTGATCCGCCACTGGAGATCGGTGACGAGCTTCGCCTCGGCCTGTCCCATCCCTGCACCGCTTTCGACAAGTGGACGCTGATCCCCGTCCTCGACGACTCGGACACCGAGGACCCCACGATCGTCGACCTGATCCGCACCTGGTTCTGAGGGTCTGTCGTGCCGGCCGATCTGCTGATCACGGGTGCGCGGGTGATCGACGGCTCCGGGGCCGAGGAGTACGCCGCGGACGTGGTCGTCGAGGCCGGAACGATCACCGCCGTCCACCGCGAGCCGGGGACGCTCCCGCCGCGCGCCGTACCGTCGAGGCGGGCGGTCGCGTCCTCGCGCCCGGATTCATCGACATGCACGCCCACTCGGACCTGCAGATCCTGGTCGGCCCCGGGGGTGACGACGGCAGTTGCGGTCCCGGCTGCATCCGCGGTCTGCCCGGCCGGTACCTGTGACGGCCTGCGGGCGACGATCGTCGGCACGCGTGGTGCCGACACGATCGTCGGGACCCAGGGCAGAGACGTCATCGCGGCCAGGTCCGGCTGGGACACGGTGCGGGGCCGTGGCGGCAACGACGTCATCTGTGGAGCAGATGGAGCGGACTCGCTGATGGGTGGCCTGGGCGATGACCGCGTCTTCGGAGGCCGCGGCGCGGTCGTCGACGACCGGACGGGCCGGCACCTGAGGAACGACACGCTCCGCGGTGGCCCCGGAGACGACCAGATCGTCGGGGGACGAGACAACCGCGACCTGCCGTCGCCGCTCCCAGACATGGTCGACTTCTCCGCCGCTGTGCGGGGCATGGACGTCGACCTGGACACCGGAGTCGCGGTCGGTCAGGGACGGGACCGGCTTTCGATCCAGAGCTGGTTCATCAACGGGTCGGACCATGACGACCGCCTGATCGGCAGCCAGTTCCGCGACTATCTCTACGGCGGTCTCGGCGCCGACTATCTCGCAGGTCGCGGTGGTCCTGACACGATCATCGGTGACGTGATGTCGAACTCCGGCGACTCCTCGCCCGACGTCGTCCGCGGACAGGGTGGAGACGACTTCCTGTCCACGTGGGGTGGCCAGGACGTGCAGTACGGCGGGCCGGGCGACGACGAGCTCAGCGACTGGGGAGCCAGCTCGGATCGCCTGTACGGCCAGGACGATGACGACAAGATCACGGACGGCGTCGTACCTGGTGCTGGCCAGGTGCTCAGCGGGGGACCGGGCCGCAACGAGGTGGACCTGCGGACGCGGTCTGCGCAGGTCTCCGGCGTGATGGATCTCCGGATCGGTGAGACCACGGTGGACTTGGCCCAGCCCACGGTCGTCGAGACCTCGGGTTTCACGACGGTACGGGTGCCCAACGGCGACTGGACGCTTCTACGGGACGGCCGCCGCGGAGTACTTCTGGGAGAACCCTGTGGGACCGCACACCATCTACGCGGGCGCCGGATGACGACTATCTCGGTGGGACCGACAGCGCCGACCACCTCCAGGGAGGTGCGGGGCACGACCAGGCTCTTCCCGAAGGTGGCCAGGACACCTGCGTGAGCATCGAGGAGGTCCTCTTCGGCGTGTGCGAGACGTCCTCGGAGTAGCCAGGGAACCGATTGCCTCGCGCTGGTGTAGACACCAGGTAGGGACAGGTGGAACGGAGCTGCAATCGGCACCGACGACGACTGGGCGCTGGTGGTTCGCGTACGCTCGGGCGACCTCGAGGCGTACGCCGAGCTGGTGCGCCGGCACGCCCCGATGGCGCTGCGGACCGCCGTGCTCCTCGGCGCCGGTTCCGACGGGGAGGACGTCGTGCAGGAGGCGTTCGTCAAGGCCTACCGGTCCCTCGGCGGCTTCCGCGACGGAGCACCGTTTCGGCCGTGGCTGCTGCGGATCGTGGCCAACGAGGCGCACAACCTGCACCGCTCGGCCGTACGGCGGAGCGGCCCGCGAGCGCGCGCTGACCGACGCTGCTCCCACCGGACCTGCTCGACGACCGGATGCGAGACCCGGCGGAGCAGGTGCTGCAGGACGACCGTCGTCGCGGCCTGCTCACCGCGGTGCGAGAGCTGCCGGACCCGCTTCGGAAGGTCGTGACCTGCCGCTACTTCCTCGATCTCGGCGAGGCCGAGACAGCGACGGTCCTCGGCCTGCCGAGGGGCACCGTGAAGTCGCGGCTGAGCCGCGGACTCGGTCGGCTGCGGTCCGCAATCTCCGACGACCTGGTCGACCAGCCCGTAGGAAGGGAGCCCGAAGATGGCTGAAGAGTCGACCGATCCTGCGCTCGAACGGGCGCTCCGCGAGCTTGCGCACGACCTCCAGACCGGGTCGCCGTCGCCGCGGGCTGGCAACCGCCGTCCTGACCCGGGTTGCGGAAGAACCTGTGCCGTCGAGGGCGGGGCTGCGGATCGCGATCCGCGAGGCCGGGTCCTGGCTCCGGGCCAGAGTCCGCTGGGTCGTCGGGATCCTTCTCGCGCTGGCGTTCACGGGCCTCGCGGTGTCGCCCGTGGGCGCCGACGTCGCGAGGTTGTTCGGCTTCCACGGGGTGTTGGTCACCGAGGTCACCGACGCTCCGACCGGACAGCCCGAGCGTCCCTCCGGCAGAGGGTCGGCTCTCGCTCGACCAGGCCGCTGCTCTCGTCGACTTCCAGCCCTACGTGCCCACAGCGCTCGGGGCTCCGGACCGCGTCGCCGTCTCCGCGGACCGTCGGCTGCTCTCGATGAGCTGGGGCGACGGCGCTGGCGACCATCCGGCTCGACCAGTTCGACGCGTTGCTGTCGCCGCGGTTCTGGAAGACGTCCGTGGACCCGGTGCTGGTGCAGCTCGACTCGGGGGAGGGTCTGTGGTTCCCGGCTCCGCACGAGGTCGTCGTACTCGGTGAGTCCGGCGAGGAAGTGAGTGTGCCGGCGCGCCTCGCCGCCCAAACGCTGATCTGGCCGATCGAGACCCGGACCCTCCGTCTCGAGGGTGACCTGACCCAGGCTCGGGCGCTCGAGATCGCGGCCTCCCTGCGGCTGACGGGAACCCGCGGGGCCTCGGCGGTGTAACCCGGGTGACCTGTCGAGGAGGTACTCATGCGCCGAGTTCTGCTGGCCGTCCTGGTGACGGCAGCGACAACGATGATGATGGCCAGTCCGGCCCACGCCGGCGGCCCGACGAGCGTGCTGCTGACGAGCCCAGGTACGGCCCGGGCCGCGGCGCTCTACTACACCGATCCCCGGTACGCCGAGCTCGAGGCGTTGCTGCACGGTCCGGAGGCCGAACGGAGCGAGACGACGACCGACTACCCGGGGACGCCGGGGCCACCGCGCTCAACGTCACCTGGCTGGTTCACGACGTGAGCATCTGGCGGACCGACCAGCTGGTCCTCGGCGCAGCCGGCGGACCCTGGGTGGCGACGTGGATGACCCGGATGCGAGGGGACGGGCAGCCTGGCGCCCGGCGACCCGACCTGGCGGGCCCTGAACAACGGGGACCGGATCAAGAGCGCTCGTCTCCTCGCTCGGCTTGCTCGGCGGGGCCCGGGGCAACGAGGGCGGAACCCCCAAACGGCCACGGAGCTGGTCTTGCAGCCACCCGTCGTCGGCGCCGACGACGCCGGGGTCGCCGACCCCGCCGAGCGCGCACCGGCGGAGCCACGACGCGGGAGACCCGCTGGTTCACCCTGACCGGCTGGAGGTGGGCCGTCCCTGGTCTGCTTCTCGGCCTCTTCGCCGGGTTGGCGATGCGCCGGAACGGTCGTGCCGGCTCCGGGCCGCGCCAGGAGTTCATCGACGTCGAGCGCGAGCGGGCTACTGCGCCTGGCTGACGCTCGACATGTTGAAGTCGGGCACCCGCAGGGCGGGGGTCGCCGTCCGGCTGAACTATCGTCGCCCCACTCGCGGCTGAAGCTCGGCGCGGTTGCCGAGGCATGCGAGAACCGGTTGAGCAGGTCGACGGGGCTCTCGTTGAACCGGAAGTTGTTCACCGCACCCGTGATCTCACCGTTCTCGACGAGGTAGACCCCGTCGCGGGTGAGGCCGGTCAGCAGCAGGGTCTGCGGATCGACCTCGCGGATGTACCAGAGACAGGTCAGCAGCAGGCCGCGCTCGGTGCCGGCGACGAGATCCATCGTGTCGCCGGTTGCGCCGTCGACCGCGAGCACGAGGTTGTCGACCGCCGGCGTCGTCGGCTGGCGGGTCATGCCCGCCGAATGCCGGGTCTGGATCAAGGCCGCGAGCTCGCCGTCCCGGATCCAGTCGGTGCGGCTCAACGGCAGGCCGTTGTCGAAGACGCTCTGGGCATTGTCGGAGACGAGGCGACGGCGAACGGCGCGCAGGTGAGGTCGCCGTACGACGGGTCGGAGAACAGCTGCACGCCGCCCTTCGCGATCGACTCACCGATCCTGGTGCCGCCGCCACGCTTGCTGAAGACCGACTGGCCCTCGTGGGCGATCCGCGCGCCGCCGTCCAGTACGCGTAGACGGTCAGGTCGGCCACCGCGGCGGGCGGCAGAATCGTGTCGTAGCGACCTGCCTCCAGGTCCACCCGGCGGTCACCCCACGCCAGCCGCTGGGCGAGGGTGGCGTCCATCGCGGCGGCATCGACGTCCGCGAAGTCCCTCGTCGCGCCACCCACCCAGGCACTCTGGCCCAGGTCGGCCGTCTTGCCGGTGCAGCCGTAGTGGCCGGTCGGCTGGACGTGCCGGCGCCGCAGCCCGGTGCTGGAGCCGACGTACGTCGTGGTGACCTCGTGGTCGACGAAGCCGTAGAGGATCCGGCCCTCTGCCTCGGCCTTCGTGAACGCCTCACCCAGAGCGGGCGCGAACGCGTTGTAGACCGTGATCGAGGTGGCCTCCGGCGCGGCCGCCCAGTCGGGATCGGCGTCACCGGCCACCAGGTCGTTGGCGTCCTCCGCTGCCGAGCCCGCCCGAGCAGCGGCATCCGCCTGCTCGACGAGGGTGCGCACCTGATCGGTGGAAGCCGCGCTGCCGGTCACGGAGCCGACCGCGACCCCGTCGTCCTTGCGGGCGAACGAGATGACCGTGACGGTCACCCGGTGCATCTCGCCGTTCGTGGTCAGGGTGTTGTTGGCCCAGCGCAGGTTGGCGCTGGTGGAGTTGTGGGCGATCGCGATGCAGTCGTCGGCGGTCGTGGTCGCCAGCGCGTGCTCGACCAGGTCCTGGGGAGTGGGGAGCGGTCATGATCAGTGGCCTGCCTCGTCGGTGGTGTTGAGGATTCGCACGTCGCGGAACAGCGAGGTCGGACATCCGTGGCTGACCGAGGCGACCTGGCCCGGCTGGGCCTTGCCGCAGTTGAAGGCGCCGCCCAGCACCCAGGTGTCGGGTCCGCCGACGGCCTCCATCGAGTTCCAGAACTCGGTCGTGGTGGCCTGGTAGGCGGCGTCGCGCACCTGGTGGGTGAGCCGGCCGTTCTCGATCACGGTGGAACCGCTGACCGGTGAACTGGAAGTTGAACCGCTGCATGTCGATCGACCACGACTTGTCGCCGATGATGTAGAGGCCGCGCTCGACGCGGCCGATCAGCTCCTCGGTCGACGGGCCGTCGGGCGCCGGCTGCAAGGACACGTTGGCCATCCGCTGGATGGGGATGTGGCCAGGAGAGTCGGCGTAGGCGCAGCCGTTGGAGCGGCCTTCGTTGAGCTCCGGCTTCATGTGGCCCATCGCCCGGTCGAGCTGGTAGCCGACGAGGACACCGTCCTTGATGATGTCCCATCGCTGGGTCTGCACGCCCTCGTCGTCGTACCCGACGGTGGCCAGTCCGTTCTCGACCGTGCGGTCGCCGGTGACGTTCATGACGGGGGAGCCGTACTGCAGGGTGTTGAGCTTGTCGTAGGTCGCGAACGAGGAACCGGCGTAGTTGGCCTCGTAGCCCAGGGCCCGGTCGAGCTCGGTGGCGTGGCCGATGGACTCGTGGATCGTGAGCCACAGGTTGGAGGGATGGATCACCAGGTCGTAGTGGTCGGCCTTGACGCTGGGCGCCTTCAGCTTCTCGGCCAGCAGTTCGGGCACCTCGGCGATCTCGGAGTCCCAGTCCCAGTGCGCGCCGGTGAGGTACTCCCAGCCGCGACCGGCCGGCGGGGCGATGCTCGACATCGAGTCGAAGACGCCGGTCCCCTCGTCGGTCCCCATCGCCTCGAAGGTCGGCAGGAGGCGGATGCGCTGCTGGGTCGTGCTGGTGCCGCTCAGGTCGGCGTAGAACTTGTTCTCCTGGACCTGCTCGAGCTCCGCCGTCGCGTGCGCGACCGCCGCATGCGTGCGGAGCCGGTTGGTCCAGTCGACCAGCAGCTCCGACCTTGTCGGCGGTGGGCACCTCCAGCGGGTTCACGTCGTACGACGAGATCCAGGTGACGTCGCCGTGGACCGGTTCAGGAGCCAGCTCGACCGGGCGGCTGGTCATCGCGGCCGCGACCGTCGCCACGGCGACGGCGGTTTCCGCGACCCGGACGGCCTCCTCGGGGGTGAGCACCACACCGGAGGCGAATCCCCACGCGCCCTGATGGATCACCCGGACCGCGAAGCCCACGTCCTCGCTGTCGCTGGCGCCCTGGAGCACGCCGTCGCGCACGCCCAGATGCTGGTAGCGGACCCGCTCGAACCGGAAGTCGGCGTGACTCGCCCCGAGATCGCGGGCCCGTTGGAGCGCGGCGTCGGCCAGTTGGCGGTAGGGGAGCGCGGTGAAGCTGGGATCGACCTGCGTCATGCGCTCGAACCTATCGGCTGAGCCCACGGCTTGTCGAAGGGTTTGTCGCCGCGGTTCCGCGGGCGTTCGCTCACGCCTGTGTGACCTGGCTCACGGGTGCGGTTGGTTCGGGGCTGTGCGGCGTACCACGTCGGCGGCGCTGGGCTCCCCGCGTCGGGACGCGTCACCGTCGCCGGCTCCGTCGCGGTTGCTTCGAGGCGTCCCGCCACGCCGTCGCTTCTACGCTTCGCCGACGCGGCACGCCGCGCCGCCCCGCACCGGCCGCCCCGGTGAGCAGGGCCGCGACCTGGTCGCGACCTCCCGTCATGAGCCTGGTGTTGGGTGCGGCTGGCGGTGTCCGTCACAACGGTGCACGGGTCTCAGTTGTAACGAGTGAATTGCTGAATCTCGATGTCCAAGTCGTGCACAGGGCGAGTTTGTGCGGGCCATTGGCGTCCGGTGCAGCCGCAGTTGTCGCGCGTCGGCGCGTGCGTGGACGGGGTCGCCGACCCGGCTCGTGCAGTCGTCGCTACGCTCCGTGTCAACGGCCGGCGGCCCTCGCCGCGGGCAGCTCACCGACCGGACGAGACGTGCGGTGGAGCCGCTGCGGGACTTGTCGATCTGCAGCCGGGTGGGGATCCGGTCCCGCATCTCGGCGACATGGCTGACCACGCCAACCACGCGGCCGCCGTCGCGCAGGGCGTCGAGGGTGTCCATCACGTCGTCGAGGGTGTCGGCATCCAGGGACCCGAAGCCCTCGTCGACGAACAGGGTGCCGATGTCGGCGCCCTGTTGGTCGACCCCGGCTTCCTGGGTGACCACGTCGGTCAAGCCCAGGGCGAGCGCGAGGGAAACCACGAAGGTCTCACCGCCGGACAGGGTCACCGGGTCGCGGGCCTCTCCCGACCACTCGTCGCGGACGAGCAGCGACAGACCACCGCGGGTCTCTCCCGCGCACCTGAGGGCGGTGTGCTCGAGGGCGTAGCGCTGGTCGCTCATCCGGGAAAGCCGGGCGTTGGCCGCGTCGACCACCTGGCCAAAACGCCACGACAACACGTAGGCCGACAAGCGCATCTGGGCACGGTTGTCGGCGGCCTTGCCCTCGGCGAAGTTCGCCACCCTCGCAGCCAGCTCGTGGGCCTCGCGCACGGGCGCCCAGTCGGACAACGAGTCGAGCAGCTGGGTCCGTAGCGCCTCGATCCGCCCGGCAGTCTCCCGGACGGTGCGGTGAGTCGCCTCGGCGTCTGCGAGTGCCTCGGCTGCCGCGACCTGAGCGGCGGTCAGGGCAGCGAGGTCCGGGGCCGGCCTCGCCGAAGCTTCGATGAGCAAGGCGTCGTCGCGAACGGCTCGAGCCGCCACCAATGCGTTGTCGTGGACGGCGACTGCCCGACTCCAGCGCCGTGAGCTCGTCGGGCGGCAGCAGCGCCCGCACGGCTGACTCGGTTGTCTCGAAGCCACACTCGCCGACGACCCGCTCGAGGTCGGCGCTCGCCTCGGCGAGGTGGGCCGCCGCCTCGTCGCGACCTCGCCAGGCCTCGAGGGCCGCGGCCAGCAGCCCGGCAGTGGCCTCGCGGGCATCGATCGCTTGCGCGAGGTCACGATGACCGGCCAGGAAGTCCTCGAGCGATTCGAGCAGCCGCTGGACCCGGTCGTTCGCGCCGGCGATGGAGGTCGTCACGGAGCCGAGCTCGACCTTGGCCGCACCGAGCTCCGTCTCGGTCGTCTGCAGCGTGGTGGCGACCCGGTCGCGGCGCCGCGATGGCTTCGCCGAGGCCGTCGGCCAGACCGCCGAGACGGGTGGCTTCGGATCGAGCAGCCGCCAGCTCGGCTTCGACAGCCTCCGAATCAGCCGCACCTGCGTGTGCTTGCGCCACTGCCAACGCCGTGTCCAAGCGAGCGAACGCGGTCCTCGTGGGCCTCCCGGATCGCCGCCGCCGTGTCGACCCGCTTCCGCGCTGCCTTCTCCTCGGCCGAGGTCGGGGCGCCGGGTGCGGAGGCGGCCGGGTGCGGATGGTCACAGGAACCGCAGACGGGACAGCTGGCGCCGACCGCGAGGGCCGACGCGATCTCGGCCGCCATGCCGTTGAGCCGGTGCTCGTGGAGGTCGAGCCAATCCTGCTGAAGCGTCTGGTGCGAGTCGATGGCAGACCGCCGTTCGTTGTCAGCCGACGCGAGCTCCGCCTCAGCTCCGCCGCCCGGACCAGCGCAGTCAGGCGGCCCTCGAGGGCCTCCACGCGCTGGCGAGCCTGGGCCGAAGCGGGAGCGGCGGCGCGCGCGGCATCAACGTGCTCGGCCGCCGCGGACACCGAGTCCGGAAGCTCGGTGACCTTGCGCTGCAAGGACTCGATCCGGTGCTCGAGCCGGGACCTGTGCTGGTCCAGGACGACGAGGTCAGCCGTCAGCGTGGCCACCTCTGCTTCGACCGGTTGCATGGCCCGCGCCGAGGCAACCGCCTGTCGGGCATCGTCGAGCGCTTCGCGGACGTCGCCGAGCGAGCAATCGGCGGGAAGCAGGTGGGCGGCGGCCTCGACAGCCGTCCGGGCAGCAGCTGACGCAGCGCGCGCTCCGGAGACGCGCGCGGTCGGCTTGGCGGTGCAAGGCTCCCACCGGAACCGCCCGCCGGGCGTCGGCGGCGAGCGCGCGCTGTCGATCGACCACGACGTGGTCGGCATCGAGCCGGTCGAGCTCGGCGACCGCGAGCGCACGGCGGGCCTGCTGTTCGGCAAGGCTCCGTCCGGCCATCAGTGCCTCCGTCGAACCTTCGGCTTTCGCCGTGGTGACGTCCAGGGCCCGGCGAGCGTCGCGGACGGCGATGCCGACCGACCGCGGCGACCCCTTCGGCCCATCGGGTCAGCGCGCCATCGCTGGCGGCCGCGGCGATGACCGGTCTCGACGTCGTCGACCTCGTCGGCGAGGGGGACGCCACCGACCTCGTCGAGGCGGTGCACAAAGCCGGAGATCCGACGGGCGTGGAAGTCGGACTGCCGGCGGAGGGCGATGCGTCGGTCATGCAGCCAGCGCTCGATGTCGTCGAAGCGGCGGGTGCGGAAGAGCTTCTGCAGCAGCTTGTGGCGGTCGTCGGACTTGGCCCGGAGGAAGTCCTGGAACCTGCCCTGCGGCAGCAGCACGACCTGGGTGAACTGCGACAGGTTCATGCCGAGCAGGCCGCCGATCAGGTGACCCGCCTCGTCGAGACGGCTGGTCAGGTGTCGAGGCTCGTCGTCGACGATCTCCTGGAGCAGGACCGAGGCCTGTTGAGGCGTGGTGCCGCTGCCACGCTTCTTCGGACGCTGCCAGGCGGGGGAGCGGGTCAGGTGGAAGCGTCTCTCGCCGAGCGTGACGTCGAGGAAGACGCGCGGAGCCAGGCCGGGCACGGCATTGTCGCAGCGCAGCCGCTTGGCGCTGCTGCGGTCGCCGGGCACCTCGCCGTAGAGGGCGAAGCACACTGCGTCGAGGACGCTCGACTTGCCGGCCCCGGTGGCGCCGCACAGCAGGAACAGCCCGGCGTCGGAGAGCGTGTCGAAGTCGACCTCGACCGTGTCGGCGAATGGGCCGAAAGCGGTCACCGACAGCGAGTGCAACCGCATCAGCCGGCCACCTCGGACAGGTCGAGTTCGCGGTCGTCGCAGCAGGCTTCGGTTGCCTCGAGCAGCAACGCGGACTCGGCCTCGTCGGCCGGTGCACCGCGCATGGCCGCCACGAAGTCCAGGGCGATCTGATGGTCGGAGCGGCCCGAGACAGCCGCGGCACCCGGCAGTCCGACCCGCGCACCCGAGGCGGGCTCGAAGGAGATCACGAGGGCATGCGGGAAGCGCCGGCTGAGCCGCTCCATGGGCTGCCCGGGGCGGACGTCGTCGGTCAGGGTCGCCTGCACCCAGGCCGGCTCCGCGAAACCGAATCGGGTGGCCTCGAGCAACTCGTCGAGGGTCCCCCGGATGCGCGCGAGTGGCCGGGGCACCGGCGCTTCGACGAACTCGGCGGAGGTGACGCCGGACGGCCCGAGGTCGACCAGCCAGGAGCCCTTGACCTGGCCGGCCTCGGAGAACGAGTAGGCCAGTGGTGACCCGCTGTAGCGGATGGACGGGGTGAGGGTGTGCTGGCCGTGGAGGTGGCCCAACGCCGTGTAGTCGAAGCCCTCGAAGACGCTGGTGGGAACCCGCGAGATGCCGCCGACGCTGATGTCGCGTTCGGAGTCACTGGGCTGGCCTCCGGCCACGAAGGCGTGGGCGAGCACGACCGAACGGGCGTCACGACTGGCGAGGTCGCCACGAACCCTGCGCATCGCCTCGGTGAGGGCGGCCTCGTGAGAGCGCCCGCGCAGCCTCCACCCGGACCGCACGGCGTCGGGGTCGAGGTAGGGAATCCCGTAGACGGCGACCTCGCCGTGGTCGTCGCCCACCAGCACCGGGGTGCCGACCGAGTCGGCGCGGGTGCGGATGAACACACCCGCCGCATCGATCAGCTCGGAGCCGAACCCGAGGCGCTGTGCGGAGTCGTGGTTGCCGCTGGTGACCACGACCTTGGCCCGCGACCGGGACAGCCGGGTGAACGTCTCGTTGGCAAGCCGGACAGCGTCGACCGGCGGCAGCGCACGGTCATAGACGTCGCCTGCCACCACGACCAGATCCACACGTTCCGAGGCGACGACGGCCAGCAGATGGTCGACGTACGCAGCCTGGTGGCCGAGCATGCCCTCCCGGTGGAAGGACCGGCCCGAGATGCCAGTCGGAGGTGTGGAGGATGCGCACACAACGAACCTAGGAGAAGGCACCGACAGTACGGCGAACCCACGCCGACGGTCCGCTGTGTGCGCCCCTGCTCAGCCCTGGAAGGTGAGCGAGAACTCCACGTTGCCGGCTTCGTCGATGCCGGCGTCGAGCACCTTGTCGTCGAGCTGGTCCGACGAGGTCGGGTCGAGGTAGACGGTCGCGCCGTCCTGCTCGACGACCTGGTCACCCGGCTCGGGGGTGACGGCCACGGTTACCCCGAAAGCGGGTTCGGCCTTGGATTCACTGGTGATCCGGAGGCCGGAAGCCTCCGGGGTCTGGGACGAGATGCCCTTGACGATCGTGCTGGCGTTTTCGGTGAGGGTGAGCATGAGCTCTCTTCCGATTGCGGACAGTACCCCTCCACCGTTACGCAGATCGGGCCGAGACTCAAATGGACGGCCCGATCACGCGTAGACGACGCAGCGCTCGGCCGAGGTGAAACCGACCAGGCCGAGTCCTGCTTCTCTGGCGAGCTGCACGGCCAGGCTGGACGGCGCCCCGACCGCGACCAGCGCACCGACGCCCGCAGCCACGGCCTTCTGCACCAGCTCGAAGCCGATCCGGCCGCTCACGCAGAGGTACGGCGCCGCCGGGTCCAGGCCGGCCAGCACGCGGGTTCCGGACACCTTGTCGACCGCGTTGTGCCGCCCGATGTCCTCCCGGATCACCCATGCCTCGCCCGTGGTCGAGAACAGCCCGGCAGCATGCAGGCCGCCCGTGCGCTCGAAGACCCGCTGACCGTCCCGCAGCAGTCGCGGCAGTCGTCGTACGACACCCAGGTCGAGCTGGAAGTCCGGTCGGACCGCGGGGCGGCAGGCCAAGGCAGCCTCGATGCTGTCCACGCCGCAGACCCCGCACGCCGACGAGCCGGCCGACAGGCCACCCAACCGAGCGGCCGGAACGGTCGGCGGCGCCGTGGAGAGCGTGACCGTGACGACGTTGAACTTCTGCTCGGGTCGCAGGTCGACGTCGGTGCAGTACGCCACCGTGTGGATCCCGGTCACGCCCTCGTGCAGCAGGAACCCCGCGGCCAGCTCGAAGTCGTTGCCGGGGGTGCGCATGGTCACCCAGACGCGGGACGCGGGCTGACCGGGCCAGGCCAGCCGGATCTCCAGTGGTTCCTCGGTCGCCAGCCGGTCCGCCCGGGTGCGGTCGGCGTCGCTGGTGACCTCGCGGACTCGGGCCCGGACTGTGGGGCCGGGACGCTGTGCCGTCATGGCTGCTCGAGTGGGCGGCCGAAGGCCCGGCGTACGGCGATCCGGCGACGCAGGTCGTCGGCCTGGTCGATGACCCGCCTGCGCAGGGACGGATCGAGGTCGTCCCGCGACGCCAGTGCATGGGCCTTGGCCAGGGTCTCGTCGCGGAGCGAGGTGGTCGGGAAGTACCACTCGGCGACCTCGGCGAGCAGCCAGCCGGAGAACACCTTCTCCCGTCCCGGCAGCTCATCGAAGTACCGGTCGACGTAGCGTTCCGTGAGGTGCTCGTGGCCGACCCGCCACATGCCGATCCCGCTGGCCTCCACCTCGTAGTTGGGGACGACCTCGTCGCCGAGGAACCGAGCCCACGCCCAGGCCTTCGCCTCGGCGTCCGGCAGCGAGGCCACCGCGCAGGCGTGCTCCACCCGTGACCGAGCCGTGGGCTCGGCGTCCAGTTGACGCCGCAGCTCGGAGCGGTCGATCTCGCCCATCGTCGCGAGCCGGATCAGGATCCGCCAACGCAGGTCGAGGTCGACCGCGGCGTCGGCCGGGACGTCGGAGCCGTCCAGCCAGGCGCGCAGCAGGCGTCGCGTCGGTGGCGGTGCTGATCGTCGACTGGAACGCCGCCAGTTGCACGGTCGAGCCCGGTTCGGCCGTGGCGAGGCGCGCGAGGCTGGCGCGGTGCACCCGGCCGAGCGCGGCGGACGGGTCGTCCGAGAGGGCTGCGGCGTCCCTGCGGGCCCAGGGCAGGACCCAGGTCAGGGCGTCGTCGTTGTCCTCGACCGGAATCGCGGCCTCGACCAGGTCCAGCGCGGTAGCGGGAGCGAGCGCGGCGTTGTGGAACGCGCTGCGGATGCCGTTCCAGATGCCGGCCCTGACCATGGCGTCCCCGGTCGCGGGCAGCAGCTGGAGCAGCGCGCTCACCGTGGTCTCGTCGTGCTCGACGACTGCCCACGTGTCCTCGAAGGGGTCGATCACCACCGCCTCGTCGGCTCCGGCCACGAGCGGCGTCTCGGCACCGGACGTGGTGACGGACGAGATGCGCCAGGGCGAGCCGGGCGCGGCCATGGCGACCTGCACCGTGTGCCCCCGGTCGGCAGCGTGAGCGGCCGGCGGAGTGCGGCGTACGACGCCGGACGTCCGGTCGAACCGCAGGACGTCGGGGCCGGCGGTGCGCAGCCAGTCGTGCGTGAAGGAGGTCAGGTCACCCGCGCCCGCACGCTCCCAGCTGGCGAACAGGTCGTGCATCGTCGCGTTGCCGAACCGGTGCCGCTCGAAGTGGTCCCTCACACCGGCGAAGAACACCCCGTCACCGAGCGTGGCGTTGACCTGCTTGAGGATGCTCGAGCCCTTCGCGTAGGAGATGCCGTCGAAGTCCTGGAGGGCTGAGCTGGCGTCGACGGCTCCGTTGCCGGCCACCGGGTGCGTCGTGGGCCGCTGATCCGCCCTCAGCCCCCACTGGCGGCGCGAGTGGGCGTTGTGCACCCAGGCGTCGTCGTACTGGGTGGCGTCGGCGGTGACCCGGTTGCCCATGTACTCGGCGAACGACTCGTTGAGCCACAGGTCGTCCCACCACTTCGGCGTGGTGATGTTGCCGAACCACTGGTGCGCCATCTCATGGGCGACGGTCGATGCCCGGCCGATCCGGGTCCCTCGGGTCACCCTCGACGAGAAGATCATCGGGTCGCGGAAGGTGACGCAGCCGGGGTTCTCCATCGCGCCCGCGTTGAACTCCGGCACGAACGCCTGGTGGTAGTTGCCGAACGGGTAGCGGATCCCGAACAGCCGGTGGAACTCGTCGAAGCACTGTCGGGTCATCGTGAACAGCTCGTCCGCGTCGGCGTCGAGATCCTTGGCGATGCTCTGCCGCGCACTGAGCCCGAGGGGGATCCCGTCGTGCTCGTCGGTGATCACGTGGTACGGGCCGGCAACGAGCGTCACGAAGTACGTCGACAGCGGCAGGGTCGGCTCGAACTCCCACACGCCGGGCTCGACCTGCTCGCCGGGGGCGTTGCCGATGACTGTCCAGTCCGTCGGAGCCAGGACATGGAAGGTGTACGGCGCCTTCAGGTCCGGTTGGTCGAAACAGGCGAAGATGCTCGGCGCCGCGTCCATGAACGACATGCCGTAGACGTAGTGCAGCTTGTCCGCGGGGTCGATGCTCCGGTGCAGCCCTTCGCCGTCGTTGCGGAACCGCATCACGGCGTCGACCACGAGCTCGTTCGTGCCGGCCGCCGTGGTGACCGGGAGCCGGCCACGGTCGAGACAGTCGACCTCGACCGGCCGCCCGTTGAGCACGATGCTGTTGACCGTGGCCGGCTTCAGGTCCACGAACGTCGGGCCGCCGGTGCTCTCGAAACGGATCGTGGTCACCGAGCCGAAGAGCTCCGCGCTGGTCGCCAGGTCGAGCCGGACGTCGTACGACGTGACGGACAGCTGGTCGAAGCGGGCCTGGGCCTCGGTGAGCTGGAGGCTGCGGGACGGCGCGTCTGCGTAGGGCACGAAACCACCCTAGGTCGCTGCCGCAGAGGGTGCGCGAGAGCACGGGCAAAATCGTGGCGAGGCTTTATTTGTCACTCCAGCATGAACCCAGTGGACCGTAGGGTGACTCGCATGAGCGACGACACCCTGCGGTCCATTGACCTGTCCCGGATGGGGGAGGCCCGCTACAAGGCCACGAACAAGCGCGGGGGAGTGCTGCCGATCGGGAGCGGGGACGACCCCGACTTCAGCCCCGTCGAACTACTGCTCGCCGCCCTCGCCGGCTGTGCAGCCATCGACGTCGACCTGATCACCGGCAAGCGCGCCCAGCCGCTGTCGTTCGACCTTCGCGCCCAGGGCGACAAGGTCCGCGACGAGCACGGGAACCACCTGGTGAACCTCAAGGTCACCTTCGAGATCGAGTTCCCGGAGGGCGAGGCCGGCGACAAGGCGCGCGCCGTCCTGCCGCGGGCCCTGGCCCAGACCCGTGACCGGCTCTGCACGGTGACCCGGACCGTCGCTCTCGGCGCACCGGTCGAGTTCGAGATCGGAATCGAGTAGCCGAGCGCGGGGTCAGGACACCGACGTGATGTCCACGGGCACCTTGGGCGTTCCGTCGGGAGTGCCTTCCTTCGTGCCCTCGGCAGCGGCCTCCTCGACGAGCTTGATGCCCGCGGCGTCGATGGTTCCGAAGACCGTGTACTCCGGCGGCAGCTGCGTTGCGGCCGTAGACGATGAAGAACTGGGAGCCTCCGGAGTCGGGCGCCGCGGTCTTCGCCATCGCGAGCGTGCCTGCGTCGTAGGTCTCCTTGCCGGAGACCTCGTCCGCGATCGTGTAGCCCGGGCCGCCGGTGCCGGTGCCCGTCGGGTCGCCGCACTGGAGGACGGAGATCCTGCTGGCAGGCAGCGTCAGCCGGTGGCAGGTGGTGTCGTCGTAGTAACCCTGCTCCGCCAGGGACCGGAACGAGTTGACCGTGCAGGGTGTCGCCTCGGTGTCGAGGGTGGCGTGCAGGTCGCCGATGCTGGTCTCGATCGTGACCTCCACGTCGCCCTCGACCGGTGCGTCGGACGGCGGCTTGTCGACCTCCTTGGCCGCCGGCGCGGCGTCCGGGTAGTCGCAGGACACGGTCTCCGTCCAGCGGTCCGATGCCGCGTCCGGGGTGTCGTCGCCGCAGGCGGCGAGCGACCCGAGGGCGAGGAGCGTCAGGGCAGGCAGGACGAGGGTTCGCTTGGGCATGGTGCAGATGGTAGAGGAGTGGTGATCAGGAGATGTGCCCGAACTCCCAGTGCCAGGCCTCCGGCCGTCCACCGCTGGGCTCCGCCCAGTCCGGATGCACCCACCCGAACGCAGGAGCGTGCGCCTGCATCCACGCGTGCTGCGGGCTGCCCGCGGTTTCGATGCCTCCGCACAGGTCAACCGCACGAGCCCAGCCGTGGTTGGACGTTCCCGGCACAGCGGCCAGGCCCGGCTTGTTCGCGAACGTGGTGACCTGGAGGGCGAAGCTGCGGTAGGAGTCGGTGATGCAGAGATCGGTCCCGAACTGCTTCTGGTAGACGCTGGCGAGCGCGTCGAAGGCCATGGCGGCGTCGCAGCGCAGCAGCTGGTTCGCGGAGACCTTGAGTGCGCACATCTCGGACGTCGGGATCATCCCGTTGAGGAAGCCACCCCAACCCGCGGCCCCGTCGTCGGAGAAGCCGGACAGGAACAGCATCGGGTCCACCGGGGTATCGAGCATCCTCGACCTCGAAGTGCAGGTGCGGCCCCGTGGTGTTGCCGAGCTGCCCCACCAGGCCGATGCTCTGACCGCTGAGGACCTTCTGGCCCGGTTGCACGAGCACGGCCGAGAGGTGGGCATAGAGGGTGGTGAGGCCGTTGCCGTGGTCGACGGTGATGAGGTTCCCTGCCCACGAGGGATGCGAGATCGAGACCGTGCCCTCATGAGCCGCGACCACCTGGGTCCCGGTCGGGGCCGCGAGGTCGAGGCCGGTGTGGAATCCGGAAGCCCAGTGCGTGCCCGGGTCGCCGAACGTGCCCGTGAAGCGGAAGGCGCCCTGTTTGACGGGGTAGACCATGCCTGCGGAGTTGGCCCCGCCCGGCAGGAGCTCGACACCGCAGGACATCTGCTGGGAGCCGTCACCTTCCGGCGCCTTGTGGGCGGCGCCCGTCGGCAGCGAGGGCCGGGTGACGGCGTACGGCTCGCCGGGAAGCGTGCCCACGGCGACCTGGCTCGCGGTTCCGTCGGCGGCCACCATCAGGTTCCCGCCGAGATAGATCCCGACGTGGTGGATGCCCGCGCCCTTCGTGGCGAAGAAGACCAGGTCGCCGACCTGGATGGTCTTGGGTCGGACCTGCCTCGTCTGCTCGTACTGTGCTGCGGGAGTCGCTTCGAGGTCCAGACCTCGGGTACGCCGCCTGCACCAGGCCGCCGCAGTCGTAGGTCTCCGGGCCGGCATTGCCGGCGACGTAGGGGGTTCCGAGTGCGTCGAGCCCCACGTTGACCGCCGCCACGACCTGCTTCGGAAGCACGGTCCGCGGGCTCGCACCGCCGGTGACCGCCACCCCGGGTACGGCGTTGCGGTGGTCGCCGAGGAGCGGCTTTGTGCCCTTCGGCAGGTCGGTCGGGTCGTCGAGCCGGTCGTGCGTCGGGCGACTTGACGGGCCCAGCCTTCACGCGCCGGAGGTAACCCTTCCAGACCGTCTTCGCGCTGGTGTTGCGCGCGGTCTGCTCAGCGTCGTTGAACAGTGCGGCCTGAGTGTTGTCGGTGAAGGAGCTTTCCGCCGCGGCGGTGACCTCGTCGGCGCGCGCGGAGATCTTGGTCAAGAGCTCCTGGACGGTTGCCTCGGCGGCGTCCGCCTCGGCCTTCTGCTGCAGAGCCGCTGTGTGGAGCCGGTCGGCGACACCCTGGGCCTGCTGGGCACGTTCGACCACGGTCGCCTGGTCCTTGGTGACCTCCTCGAACACGAGGTTCTCTCGCAACATGGAGTCGGTCTGGCCGAAGCCGGTCAGCAGGAGCATCAGGTCGGGGTCCATGGCGGGGCCCTCGGTGTAGAGCAGACCGATGTACGACGCCAGGTCGTCGGCCTCGCCGTCGGCCAGTGTCTGCGCGCGATCCGCGGTGGCAAGAGCGTCGACTTCGGCTGCCCGGGCGGTGTCCAGGTTGAGCCTGGCCTGCTCGAGGTCCAGCGAGGCGCGGACGAAGTCGGCCTGGAGCTTGGCTGCCTCCACCTGGAGCTGCGGGAGAGCCATCTGCTCGACCTTGTGGGTGCCCTTGTCGGTGTCCTTGTCGGTGTCCCGCGACGCGTCGTCGGCGTTGGCCGCGGACATGGCGATTGTGGGCGCGAGCAAGATCGAGAGCACAGACGTGCCCACGAAAAGACCAAGGTTGCGTATCGACACGCCGAGACTCCCACTGAAGATGACTAGTCGAGTGTTCAGGGGACGCGCGTGTGGCGAGGCTTTTTACCTCTGATGTGCGGTAAATGACGCCGTTGGACTATGCAGTTCTGACCAAGTGGTCAGGTGTCCGGCTCAGTTAGCCGCTGACCCCGGTTGCGGCTGCCCGTCGTACGTCACCGGCTGCCTGGAGCCGGCCGTCGGGGAAGTGGAAGGCAGCCCCGACGCCGCCGAAGTACATGTGTGGCTCGGGAAAGGCGTGGCTCAGGAGCCCCGACGACTCGACGGCGGCGGCGATCTCGGGATCGTTCTCGTACTCGACCCGGAAGCTGCCGTCGTCGAGCAGACGCAGGTGCAGCCGAGGGTCGTCAATCGCCTCCTGGAGATCCGCACCGTGAAGGCAGGACTGACCGAGCACGAGCATCAGTGCCGTCGTGATCCGGTCGGCACCGGGGGAGCCGATCGCCAGCGCGCGTCCGTCGGCGGTCCGCGCGGTGGTCGGCGCCATGTTGGAGGCCAGGCGGGTCCCAGGCGGGGTGGCGTGCAGGCCGCGCCGGTTGAGCTCGAGCTCTCCGAGGGCGTTGTTGAGCAGGATCCCGGTCCCGGGAATCGTCATGCCGGCGCCGTACCCACTGCTCATCGTGATCGCGCAGGCATTGCCGGCCGAGTCGACCGCGGAGATGTGCGCGGTCGAGGGTGCGCCGCGCAGGGCGTCGAGGCCGCGTTGGCTGACGGCCTCGAGCAACCGCTGACCGTCGGTGGTCAGGTCCTCGGAATGGTCGTGGACCGAGGTGCGGTAGCCGAGCACGGCCCGCTGGATCTCGATCGCGTCGGCCCACGTCCACTGACCGCGCCGAGCCAGCTCGCCGAGCATGATCGCCAGCATCGGGCCACCGATGGCGGGTGGGGGATTCGTGGCGACGTGCCAGTCCCCGACCTGGGTCGAGTGCACCGGCCGCACCACCGCCTCGTACGACGTCAGATCGGCCGCCGTGATCAGACCTCCGTTCTCGGCCATGTCGGCGACAAGCGCTTTGGCGACCGCGCCGTGCGTGAACAGGCGCGGCCCTTCGACGGCGAGCTGCTCGAGGGTCTCGGCCATCAGCGGGTTGCTGGTCAGCTCGCCGCCGTCGAGCAAGCCACCGTCGCGCCGGGTCACCAGGGCGTGAGCCTCGGGGTCGTCGAAGAGCTTGTCTGCGGTGAACGCCATGTAGGTCGCAGCTGCGCTGCTCATCGGGTAGCCGTCGCGGGCGGCGTCGATGGCAGGACCGAGCAACCGCGACAAGGACAGTCGGGAAAATCGCTCGGTGGCCACGGCGAACGACTGCACGATCCCCGGGGTTGCGACCGACCCGTGCCCGGCATGCATCGTGACGCCACCGCCGTAGTCGGTGACCACCTCACGTACGCCGCGGCCGAACCTCTCGGCGGGGAGTCCGCGACCCGGCATCTCGACGTTGCCGTCGATGACCACGGGCTCGCCGTCCGCGGGCCACACGGACACGAACCCGCCGCCGGCCAGGCTGACCACGCCGGGTTCGGTCACCACGGCGACGAGTGCGGCGGCCAACGCTGCATCGACGGCGTTGCCACCCTCGTCGGCAACGGCCAGTCCGGCCTCGAGGGCTTGCTTTCCCGTGGCCGCTACGGCGACCTGATGACCTCGCATCTGCACATGATGCCGGAGCCGGTCGGCGTCAGCGACTGCGGCCCACGGGTGAACCGGGAGCGGAGGATGACCTTCCGGTCCGTACCGTGGCTGCGTGGGGGTGTTGAACGAGATCTGGGACGACGTGGTCGGGACTCAGTCGCCGCCGGATCGGCCCGCGACCCTGCTCACCGGCATCGTGGCGCTGCTGCTGGTGACAGTTCCGAGCCTGTGGCGGGTGACCCGGAACGTCGTGACGATTGCGCACGAGGGAGCCCATGGTGTCGCCGCCCTGGTCAGCGGCCGCAGGCTCGCAGGCATCCGGGTGCACTCCGACACGTCCGGGCTGACGGTTTCGCGTGGTCGGCCAACCGGTCCCGGGATGGTCGTCACTGCAGCAGCCGGCTACCTCGGCCCGGGACTGCTCGGGCTCGGGGCGGCGTACCTCCTGAGCACCCACCACGCCGTGGGCGTGCTTTGGGCGGCCGTGCTGCTGCTCGCCCTGTTGCTGTTGCAGATCCGCAACTTCTACGGGCTGTACGCCGTCCTGCTGGCAGGCATCGGTGTGTTCGCGGTGTCGTGGTGGGGCAACGGGCAGGTTCAGACGCTGTCGGCGTACACCGGCACCTGGTTCCTGCTCCTGGCCGCACCGCGTCCGGTCCTGGAGATGCAGGGGCTACGCCGCGTTGGCCGCGCGCGCAGCTCGGACGCCGATGTCCTGGCCCGGCTCACGCATCTGCCCGGCCTGCTCTGGGTCGGCTTCTTCCTGCTCGTCAACGGCTCCGCGCTCGTCATCGGAGCCGGCTGGCTGATCAACGAGTCGCGATGAACGAAGCCCGCGGCTACGGCGCCCGTTGTCGATACCCTGCATCGATGTCGACTACCGATGAAGGCGTCACCGTTCGCCCCGCGAGCCCTGACGATGCGCAGGAGGTCGCGAGGATCTGGTACGACGGCTGGCGGGACGGTCACCTGGGGCATGTCCCCGACGAGCTCCTGGCGGTCCGGACCCCCGAGTCGTTCGAGGAGCGAGCCTCCCAACGCGTCACGGACACGGCCGTCGCGCTCGTCGGCAATGCGGTGGCGGGCTTCGTGATGGTGGACGACGACGAGGTCGAACAGGTCTATGTCTCGAGGAACCACCGTGGCACCGGTCTGGCGGCGATCCTCCTCGCCGAGGCCGAACGTCTTGTTGCGGTGCAGGGCCACGGCCGCGCCTGGTTGGCCGTCGCGACCGGCAACGACCGGGCCCGCCGGTTCTATGCACGGAACGGATGGGCCGACGAGGGTCCCTTCGACTATCCCGCGGCCGGACCGGCGGCCCCATCCCGGTGCCCTGTCACCGCTACGCGAAGCAGGTCGTCGCAGGCTGAGATCCCGGTCCCGTGGGAATCCAGTGGATTCCGGGGACGGACCTCTGGCCTGGTCCTATGGTGGGTATGGCGCGAGAGCTGCTTGTGCACTGGGATGAGGTAAGAGGATGGGCAGCGACACGGCCGTAGTGGCCAGGCTGCTCCAGCGGGCGCAGTGTGGGGAAGAGGACGAAGCCCTGCGACTGGCCGAGGAAGCCCTGCGGGCAAGCACTGGTGACCTGGCAGACGGCGACGCGGGCATGCACTTCGTGCGGTACGTCGCATTGGGCATCCTCGGGCGCAGCAGCGAGATCCTCGGTGCCCTCGACCTCATGCGGCGGTCTGCCGAGCGTGAGGGCAACCACGGATGGCGTTCGTGCGCCTTGGCCGGCAGGGCCTTCCGACTGCTGCAGCTCGGTGACCAGCTTGCCGATCGTGATGCGAACGCCGCGCTGCAGGACCTGGTGGACGCCGAGATTGCCTTGGCCGGAGGCGTCGAGGACAGCGTGATCCTCGAGCGCGCCCACAACGGCGTCGGTCAGGGCTATCACGCGTTGAGGCTCTACGAGCTCGCCCTGCCTCAGTACGAGGCCGCCTATGCCGTCAGCGCGAAAGATGGCGTCAACCGGACGATGCGGCAGATCAACATCGCCAATGTGCATCTGGAATGGGCCCTGGAGCTCAACCGCGTGGGCCAGGTTGCCGAGGCCGAAGAGCACAGCCACGCGGCGGGCAGGCACGCCGCACTGGCCTTCGAGGATGCGTGCGGACCCGACGCCGACTGGTGGCGCCAGGAAGCCAGCATGCTCGCCGCCTGCGCCGCGGCCACGGGCCCAGACCCCGCAGGGGCAGCGCGGTCCATCGAGGCGTATGCCGCCGGACCCTGGGATCGTGGTCAGGCCAGTGATGTCGTCTTCTGCTGGCCTTTCCTCGCAGAGGCGCTGAGACGCTCGGGTGAGCACGACCGGGCGCTGCAGGTCATCGAGCGCGCCGTCGTCGACCTTCCGGAGGACGCTGGCTGGATCACCACCGCAGCGATCTACCACACCCGCGCGATGCTGCTGGCCGACGAAGGGGGTCGCGCCGCCACCGCCGCCCTGGCCTACGGCGGGATTCTGGCCCAGGCCCTGTGGAGCCTGCGGCAGGGCACGTTGCAGACCGCTGCCACCATGAAGTCCTATGCCCGGCTGCGCAGCGAGCACGCCGTGGTTGCCCGAACCGCCGAGATCGACTCGTTGACCGAGGTGGCCAACCGGAGGGCCTTCGACAGCGTTGTCGAGTCGATGAGGGTCTCCCTCGACGAACGCCCCGTCGCGGTGCTCATCATCGATGTCGACGATTTCAAGCGGGTCAACGACACCCGTGGCCATGCTGCGGGTGACTCGGTGCTGCGGCTAGTGGCCGGAGTGCTCGCGGCAGAGGTCCGAAGTGGTGACATCGTCGCCCGGCTCGGCGGCGACGAGTTCGGGGTTCTGTTGCCAGGTGCCGGCCCCAGTGCGGCATACCTGGTGGCCGACCGGATGGCCAAGGTCATCAGTGCCCTCGAGGGGGAAGCCGTCACTGTCAGCATCGGCGTCGCCAACGGTGCCACCTCGGCTGTCATCGACACTCTCCACGCGGCTGACCTGGCCATGTACGTCGCCAAGCGAGCAGGCGGAAACCAGGCCTCCCTTCACCAGCCGGCGCCCTGACCCAGCTGCCGGGCGACGATGTCCAAGAGGGTCGCGTGGGTGGCAGCGTCGGCCGCAACGATGACGCCTGGGCCCGTGTGAAGGGTCTGTCCGCGCAGGTCGGTCATGACGCAGCCCGCTGCGCGGCAGAGTGCGAGACCGGCCGTGAAATGGACGCTGTTGCGGAGGTCGCCGTCGGCCACGTAGGCGGCGCGCCTGCCTGCGGCCACCCAGGCGACGGCCAGAGTCGTCGAGGAGACTCGTGGCCCGAAGGCTGCCCGGAAGGCGCGGTCGTTCAGGAGCTTCGGGCCGACACACTCGGCGTCTGGAGGTTCGTCCACGTCGACGTCCACCAGGCGTGAGGCCGCAGAAGCCAGCACGGGGGAGTCGGAACCATTGCATCGGACGCCGACTGCTTCTCCGTCGGTCCAGAATGTCTCCGCCCATAGCGGGTCCGCGACGGCGGCAACGAGCGTTTCCGCATCTGTTCGCAGCGCGACGTTGACCGAGAAGAGCGGTGTCTTGGCGGCGAAGTTGAGCGTCCCGCAGAGCGGGTCCACCAGCCAGCGTCTGGGTGCGTCGACCTCGCCGCGAGCGCCGTACTCCTCGCCGACGAATGCGTCCGCGGGGCGAGCCTCGCGGATCAGGTCAAGGATCGCCCGCTCTGACTCGAGGTCCGCATCAGTCGCGAAGTCAGTCGGCGACTTGGCGTGGTGACGCATCGAGGTGCCGTACCTGGCCCGCGCCACCGCAGCACCAGCCTCGGCCGCTGCGATCGCAAGTTCGAGGTCGGAGACATCGGTCAGTCTCAGGTCGTTCAACTGGCCGTTCGCATGGTCGTGCGCATGGTCGTTCATGGTCATACATCAAACAGG
Source organism: uncultured Gemmatimonadales bacterium (assembly GCA_963826065.1). Classification (GTDB taxonomy): domain Bacteria; phylum Gemmatimonadota; class Gemmatimonadetes; order Gemmatimonadales; family GWC2-71-9; genus CAVVWJ01. Next base: position 992,522 of record CAWGVP010000004.1, on the reverse strand, counting down.
GGTCAGACCAGAGTCCGTGCCCGGGTGGGCGTCTGCCTATCTGTCTGCCGTGTCTATCTGCGTCGGTGGAAGCGCCAGTCGCCGTGGCTGTGGCGGCGGAGGTCGAAGCGGGTGTCGTGGGCTCGGCGGTGGTGGTGGCCGCAGAGTGGGAGGGCGTTGGCCAGGTCGGTGTTGCCGCCTGGGACCAGGGGTGGAGGTGGTGGATCTCGGTCCAGGCGAACGGCCGGTCGCAGGTGCCGATCGCACACGAGTCGTGGGTCAACGCCAGCGCCTTGCGTTGGGCAGCCGAGTGCAGCCGCCGGGTCCGGCCCAGGTCCAGTGGCTGGGACGCGCCACCCAGGACGGCGGGGATGATCCCGGCGTTACAGGCCAGCCGGCGCGCGTCGCGGGCCGAGATCCGGACGCCGGTGTCCAACCCGGCGGCACCGATCCCGGACACCAGCTGGTCGAGCTCCGATCGTGACCAGCACCCCGGCCGTGTTCCCGGCGCCGAACCCGCCGGTGGGCAGGTGCTCGATCAGCTCCAGCAGCGCCATCCCGAGCCGTTCGGACCAGTTCGGGCTGCTGATCAGGGTCGGATCGGTCACCAACCGACCCTGAGCCGCCGGTGGTGTGGTGGCGGGGTGCGGTCAGCCGGTCCAGCGCCGCCTTCAACAGGGTGCCGTGCAGCTCGGGGATCACGAACCGGCCGGCAAAGGTGCCGTCGCCGTTGTCGTACAGGGTGCACCAGGTCTCCGCCTCGGCCCGGTCGGCCTCGGCGTTCAGCTGGTCCGACTCGTGCCGGTCGGCCAGCTCGGCCGAGACCGTCTCGAACATCCGCCGGGCCGCCTGCCGTAGCCGTTTCGCGTTCATCGGCCGACCCGCCCGGGACCCGACCCCGGTGGCCTTGGCCACCAGCTCCGCCTCCGCAGCCTGCGAGTTGCTCGCCGGTGACCCCGGCCGGGGCCCGCTCGGCCGCCTTCACGATCACCCGGACCTGCTCGATCCGCAACAACCCGGCCGCGAACGCCTCCCGGGTCGCCGGATAGGTCTCCTGCAACCGCCGGGCCAGCCAGAATCCCACCCGCGGCGACCTCCCGCGGATCCGCGGTCAACCGCATCAACCACGCCGTCGTATCGGTGTCGGCCGTCTCCTCGGCCACCCGCCGCACATCGGCCTCCGCCGCCAGCGCCAGCCGCCACGCCGCGACCTGGGACTCCAACGCCGACAGCTCCGCGATCGCCTCCCCCAACTCGTGCGCCGACAGCGCACCCGCCGGGACCGACAACCCCTCACCCACCGCCCGACGGGCCTGCGCGATGCACGCGGCGGCCTGTCCTGGTGCTCGAAGTTGGGTGATCGACATGTGCCGAATTCTACTCGAACTGGTATTCGGATATAACGCAAACGTCGCTCTGTGGACAATTGACGTCGCTTGCAGTCGTTCCGGCCGGTCGCTCATTACCGCGACGTGACCGAGCGACCGAGTGCGTCGGCCGAGAGCGAAATCGACGGCAAGCTCACCGGAGCCTCGACGCGCCGGTCGGTCCGATGAGTCCTCGTCCTGAATACGGTCGGTTCTTTTCATGTCCGATTCGACTCAGCACAGCCCTACCAGTCCAACCCGGCGCGCCATTGCCCAGCAGTGGATCTCGGCTGACGGGTTCGTCGCCGGCACGAAGGACGACGAGATGGACGTCTTCGCCGCCGTCGAGGACTCCTCCGACAGTGAACGTCACAACCTGGCGATGCTCGAATCCGTGGACGTCGTACTTCTGGGACGGCGGACCTACGAATCGTTCGTGCAGTTCTGGCCGACGGCCGACGAGGAGCCGATGGCCGTCAGCGTCAACGCGGTGCCCAAGGTGGTCTGTTCGACCACCCTGACCGAGGCTCCGTGGGGGACGCACGCCCCCGCCGAGGTCGTCGCGGACGGCGTCGAGCACGTCCGGCGGCTGCGATCCGAGCCTGGCGGCGACGTCCTTGTCTGGGGGTCCATCAACCTGATGCGCTCGCTGCTCAGGGCCGGCGTCCTCGACGAGCTCGAGCTCTTCGTCGCACCGATCGCTCTCGGCAGCGGCACCCCGCTGCTCGCTCCCGACGGACCCTACGGACTCACCCGCACGGGAGGAGACCTCTGGGCCTCCGGCGTCGTCCGCCTGCGGTACGCCGTGAATCCCGTCAGCCCAGGACGCTAGGCGGGTTCGTCCGGCCGGGTCGGCGTGGCCAGCTCGAGGAATGCCTCTCGACGTCGCTCCCGGTGCTGTCGCTCCGGCTGCGTTGCCGGTCCGTGCAGGGATTCGTCGAGCTCGCGGGCGGCCTCGGCGTACCGCCCCTCGCGGGCGAGCAGCTCGGCGCGAACCGCGTGCCACCGGGGGTCCGGCGGCAGGTCGGCCAGCATGGCGAGCCCGGTCGCCGGATCGGCCGCCTCCGCTGCCGCGACCACCCGGCCGAGGCCGGCGGCGGCGCTTGGAGCGATCGACACGAGCAGGTCGTAGAGCCGCAGGATCTCCGGCCAGTCCGTGTCGGCATAGCTGCCGGCGCGGGCATGCTCCGCAGCGATGGCGGCCTGGAGCTGGTAGGCGTCGGCCTGCCCGTGCGTGCGGCGCAGTGAGTCGTTGAGAAGCGCGATGCCCGCGGCCGATCGCCGCTGCGTCCCACCGGCCGCGATCCTGCTGGTCGAGGGTCACGACGTCACCGTGCTCGTCGAGCCGCGAGGGCCTGCGGGCCTCGGTGAGGAGCAGCAGCGCCAGGACGGCGGCGGGCATCGGCTGGTCCGGCAGCAGCTCGTGCAGGAGCTCGGCCAGCCGGATCGCCTCCGCGCAGGCGTCCACGTCGTAGGCGGCCTGCCGTCGACGGGTGCATGGCCAGCCGTGTAGAGGCTGTGGATCACCCCGCATACCGCCGGCAGCCGATCGGCCAGCTCGTCCTCGGCCGGCACCCGGTAGGGGATGTGGGCCGCCGCGATCTTCTGCCGAGCCCGGGTCAGGCGCTTCGTCGTGGCGGCTTCAGTGGTGAGCAGCACGCCCGCGATCTGCGCCGGCGAGAGACCGCACAGGGTGCGCAGGGCCAGGGCAACCCGGGTCGGCGGGGAGAGCGTGGGATGGCAGCAGGTGAAGATCAGCCGCAGCAGGTCGTCGTGAACGACGTCGTCCGCCGGAAGGTCGACCGTTCGCGAGTTCGATCATCCGCAGTCCGTCCCGCTCCTTGCCCCGGCGAGCACGCTCTCGCCGGAGGATGTCGATCGCCTTCCTGCGCGCGGTCACCGTGAGCCAGGCCCGCGGATGCGCCGGCACGCCGGTCACCGGCCACGCGCCGAGGGCCGCCAGGTTTGCCTCCTGCACGGCGTCCTCGGCTGTCTGCACGTCGCCGACGGTCCGGATCAGGGTCGCGAGGATGCGTGCCCCCTCGACCCGGACCGTCTCGGCGACGGTGTCACGTGCTGGGTCATGCTCGGTGACCACGAGTGGCTTACTTGGCTGCGATGACCGGGCGCACCTCGACGGCGCCGCCCCAGGCTGCGGGGATATCGGCCGAGATCGCCACCGCTTCGTCGAGGTCTGCGGCCTCGATCAGGTAGTAGCCGGTCAACGCCTCCTTCGTCTCGGCGTAGGGCCCGTCGGTCGTGACCACGTTCCCGCCCCGGGCACCCTCCACGCGGACGACCGTGGCCGTGCTGGTCGGGTGCAGTACGGCGCTCGCCCGGATGAAGCCGGCGTGGTCCACCGCGAACTGGCGGTACTCGGCGAGTTCGCTCGCCTGCTCGGGCGCCCACCAGTCCACGTCTGCGGTGTAGGTCAATGCAAGGTAGTGCGGCATCGGAACTCTCCTTCGTTGCCTTCAGGGTCCACCGTGGACCCTCAAGTCTGGAACGAACGGGCGGGCGCGAAAAGGACATACCCGAGTCAGGGTGGGCACCGGAATCCGGTTGTCCCGCCGGAGACCTCGCTGACAGGGTCGGGTCATGCCTACCTTCTCCGCGCCTGATGACACCCTGCTCGCCTACCGCACCGCGGGAGATGGCGACCCGGTCGTCTGTCTGCCGGGCGGTCCCATGCAGGACTCGGTCTACCTCGGCGACCTCGGCGGCCTGTCCCGGCACCGCCAGCTGGTCGTCTTGGACCTTCGAGGTACGGGCCGGTCCGCGACTCCCGACGACGCGTCCAGCTATCGGTGCGACCGGCCTCGTCGACGATGTCGAGGCGCTGCGCGAGCACCTCGGACTCGCCCGGATGGACCTGCTCGCTCACTCCGCCGGCGTGAACCTTGCGGTGCTGTACGCCGCCCGCTATCCGGAGAACGTCAGCAGACTGGCCCTGATCGCGCCGAGCACCAGAGCCGTGGGGATAACGATCACGGGGGAGATGCGGCGAGACACTGCACAGCTTCGGAAGGACGAGCCGTGGTTCCCGGCGGCGTACGCCGCGCTTGAAGCGGTCACCGCAGGCGAGGGCACGGACGACGACTGGGAGGCCATCGCGCCCTTTTTCTGGGGCCGGTGGGACGACGAGGCGCGGCGGAACCATGCGGCCGCGAGCCAGCAGCGCAACGACGAGGCCGCCAGGCTGTTCGCGTCCGAGGACGCTTTCGACCCCGAGGCCACGCGTGCGGCGCTCCTGGCCTGCGGGGCGCCCGCCCTGCTGCTCGCCGGTGAGTTCGACCTGAACAGTCCACCTCAGTCGACGGCGGAGTTCGCCGGGCTGTTCCCTGATGCCACGTTCGTGACGCAGCCAGGGGCTGGCCACTATCCCTGGCTCGACGACCCCGACCGCTTCGTGGCCACGACCGCGAAGTTCCTTGGCTGACCGGGTGCAGCGCAACGCGGGTGGTTGAATCGAATGGTGACGGACGGGCCATCCACCCAGGCGGCGCGCCGGACCGTCGAGGCGGTCTGGCGGATGGAGGCCCCAAGGCTGATCGCAGGACTCGCCCGGGTAACGGGTGACCTCGGCGAAGCGGAGGAGCTCGCGCAAGAGGCGTTCGTCGTGGCACTCGAGCAATGGCCGACGACGGGGGTCCCACCCAATCCGGCCGGCTGGCTGATGACCACGGCCAAGAACCGCGCCATCGACGGCTACCGCAAGCAGGCCGTTGCCCAACGCAAGCTCGAGATGATGGGGCGCGAGGCGAAGCATCGGCAGGACTCGGCGACTGACCTGCTGGACGAGCGGGTGGACGACCGCATCGGGGACGACCTGCTGCGGATGGTGTTCACAGCCTGCCATCCGGCGTTGTCGATGGAGGTACGGGTGGCTCTGACCCTGCGTTGCGTCGGGGGCCTCACCACCGAGGAGATCGCGCGGGCGTTCCTGATCCCAACCGCCACGGCCGCCCAGCGCATCGTGCGGGCCAAGCGCACGCTCACGGCAGCCGGGGTGACCTTCCGGATGCCCACGCCTGAGGAGATGTCCGAGCGACTTGCGGCGGTTCTGGAGGTGGTCTACCTGATGTTCAACGAGGGGTACTCCGCCACTGCCGGCGCCGACCTGCTGCGACCAGCCCTCAGCGAGGAGGCGGTGCGGCTGGGACGCGTGCTGGCCAGCCTGATTCCGGAGGAACCCGAGGTGCACGGACTCCTGGCCCTGATGGAGCTCCAGGCATCTCGCACCGCTGCCCGGACCGGCCCAGCCGGCGTACCGGTCCTGCTGGCCGACCAGGATCGGCGGTTGTGGGACCGTCTGCTGATCAGACGCGGGCTGGCCTCGCTCGCGCGGGCGGAAACCCTGGGCGGGCCTATCGGGCCCTACACGCTGCAGGCCGGGATCGCTGCGTGCCATGCCCGTGCGGACAGCGTCGAGTCCACCGACTGGGCGAGAATCGTGTCCTTGTACGACGTGCTCAGGAGCCTGTGGGACTCACCGGTCGTCGACCTCAATCGCGCTGTGGCCGTGGGGATGTCGGAGGGTCCCGCTGCCGGTCTGGCTGCCGCCCAGGCTGCCATTTCGACGTCCGCCTCGATGCGCGAGTATCCCCACGCGCACCTGGTCGTCGGCGACCTGCTGTCGCGATTGGGGCGCAGCGACGAGGCGCAGGCAGCCTTCGGCCGGGCGGCTGAGCTCACGCACAACGAACAGCAACGCGCGCTGTTCAGCCGCCGCGCCGACGAACAACGGTGAAGCGGAGCCGGCCTTCAGGCCGGGGGTGGGAAGTCCTCGGGACCGAAGATCTTCAGGACATCGGACACGCCCTCCCAGCCGGGTACGTGCTCCTGGTGGAGCTTCATGAAGCGCGAGGCCCACTCCACAGCCTCCTCCTTCGACCCGACGTCGTAGATCGCGTAGCTGATGAGTTCCTTGGCTTCGGCGAAGGGACCGTCCGTGACGCTCAGATGCCCGCTGCTCAGCTGGACTCGCGCGCCGGCGGCGCTCGGCGCGAGTCCAGCGTTGTCGATCATGGCGCCGGACTGGGCTGCTTCACCTCCCAGCTCCATGATGGCCTGCATGAGCTCGGGTGGGGCTTCGGTGATCTGGGTGCCCTTGAGCAGAATGATGTAGCGCATTGTCTTTCCTCCTGTGGTGTTGTCGGTTACTTACGGGTGTTGCTGTTGATGCGAACGATTCGGTCAGGGCCCGGTCGCGGGGCGTGGCCGGACGTGAGAGATCCAGGGAGACGGCTGTGGTCCAGGTGAAGACCAGGACGCACGGCGGCGGTGAACAGCAGGTTCGCCACGGCACTGCCGCCTCCGGAGGCGACACAGGCGAAGCCCGCCAGGAAGACGACGCCGGTGGCCCGGGAGTACCGCGCCCATCCTCCTCGGCCTTCGACGGTGTAGCGACGGGCGAGCACGAAGCAGGCCGCCGCGACGCACGCGAACCCGATCCCGGCAGCTGCGAAGTGGACGACGCCGTTGACCGAGACCGATGCCGCGCCCTCGGGCGTGCCGGCGGGGAAACCAAGTGCGGGGTCCGCCCTGAAGACGGCGGCGGTGATCAGGCTCAGCCCGAAGACGCCGATCAGGCGCGGTGCCCACTTCGCCCCGCGGCCATGGCCGAGAGCGCGGCGCACCCCGACCGCCATGGCAAGCAGCATCAGTCCGGACGCGATGAAGTTCGTGATCTGGATCCAGCCGCCGGTCCCGTTGGCGAGCAGGCTCCACTGGTGACGGCTGAGGTCGAAGCCATCACGCGTGAACGCCTGCGCCAGCGAGACCACGACGTAGACGGGGCCGGCAATGACGCCGTACCCCAGAAGTGAGTTGGTGACCCGGTCGGAGGGGTTGCACTTCGCTGGGGCGTGTCACGAGTTCGGTCATGTCTTCGCTCCTTGGGAGAGTGCGCGGAACCGGTGTTCCGTGCTTCGTCACCCCCCTACGAGCATCGATGGCGGAAATCGACATGCCGAAGGAACTTTTTCTCAGCGATGCGTCTTCGCGGCCTGGGTCAGGGCGGCGACCAACGCCACGGTCGCGGGAGGATCGGGTGGGTCGCCGTAGGTCGCGGCGTAGATGCGCCGGGGCGGGACCGGGAGCCGGGTGGCGGTGATCGCCGGATGGCGGTGGGCGTGCAGCGCCAGTCCGGGGATGGTGGTGACGCCCATGCCGGCTGCCACCAGGCTCTGCATGACGACCATGTCGTCGGTTGTGTAGGTGAGGCGCGGCGAGAAGCCGGCGTCTTCGCACATCTCGACGAGGTGGCTGCGGCATCGCTCGCAGCCGGCGATCCAGGGTGTGTCCTTGTGATCGGTGAGAGTGGTACCCCCGCCTGTGGTGAGCAGGAAGAGCGGGTCGTCGAGCAGGTGGATCAGGCGGACGCCGTCCTCCGGAGCCGTCTCGTCGTACCGGAAGATCAGGGCGGCGTCGATGTGGCCTGCCCGGAGCTGCTGCAGCGCGTCCTCGGGATGGGTGTCGATCAGGGCGAGCTCGATGCCGGGATGCTCCCGAGCGAGTACGGCGGCTGCCTGAGGGACCAGTGAGCTCATGACCGAGCTGAAGCCGGCCAGCCTGACCCGACCGGCGTTCAGGCCGACGAGCATGGACAGTTCGGCCGTCGCCGAGTCGACCCTGCCGATGATCTCGGCTGCCCGATCTGCCAGCAGGTGGCCGGCCTCGGTCAGCCGGATCCCGCGCCCGACCCGCTGCAGCAGTTTGGCGCCGGTCTGGGCCTCGAGCTTGCCCAGGTGATGGCTGACGGACGGCTGGGTGTAGTGCAGCTCCTTGGCGGCAGCGGTGACGGACCCGTGGCGCCGTACGGCCTCGAGCACGCGCAGCTGGACGACGGTCAGCATTCATCGATTCTATACATGGGTAACCACGGATATTGACATTGGACCTATTGATGCATCGGCGGCAGGCTCGTTTCCAGACAACGATCGTCAGAAGGAGTACGGCGATGACGACATTCGCGATCGCGGCGCTGGTGCTGATCATGATTCCCGGGCCGGACCAGGCCCTGATCACCCGGAACGCCCTGGTCGGCGGCCGGACCGGCGGACTGCTGACGATGCTCGGCGGGGTGCTTGGGCTGGCCGTCCACGCAAGCGCCGCGGCCCTGGGGCTGTCGGCGCTACTGCTCGCCTCGGCGAGCGCGTTCACCGCGCTGAAGTTCATCGGGGCGGCGTATCTGCTCTGGCTCGGCGTGCAGATGCTGCGCTCGGCGGCCCGGTCCAGGCGCGCTCCGGCCGACCAAGCCGTCGTCGCGCCGCAGAGCAGACTGGCATGCCTACGGCAGGGATTCCTGTCGAATGCGCTCAACCCGAAGGTGGCGCTGTTCTTCGTGTCCTTCCTGCCCCAGTTCCTCTCCGCGGACACGGGCTCGCCGCGCGCGCAGGCATTGCTGCTCTCGGCGATCTTCGCCGGCCTCTACGTCGCCTGGTTCAGCCTGTACGTCGCCGCCATCAACCGGCTCGGCAGGTGGCTGCGCCGTCCGACAGTGAAGGCCCGGATCGAGCAGGTCACCGGGTTCATCCTCGTCGGCGTGGCAGTCAAGCTGGCATCCGCCAGCCAGCGACTGTCCGTCAAGTAGCCCAATCATCAACTCCGTATGGGTCAATGGAGAGTGGGTCGGTAGATGAGCTCTTGGGTGTGCCCGTCGAGCGTCCGGCTCTCGATCAGCTCGAGGTCGAAGTCGGCCGCACCCTGGAAGATCGGGTCCTCCCCGGTCTGACCGGTGATCACAGGGAAGATCGTCACCTGCACGCGGTCGACCAGGCCGGCGGCCATCAGCGCCCGGTTCATCGACAGGCTGCCGTGCGAGCGCAACGGCACGTCGGACTCCTCCTTGAGCCGGGCGACGACGTCGACGGCGTCGCCGCTGACGAGGGTCGCGTCCGGCCAGTCGAGGGGTCCTTCGAGTGTCGTCGACACCACCGTTGTCGGCATGTTCCTCATCTGAGTGTTCACTGGGTCGAGCTCCTTCAGCTCCCCGGTGCTCGGGCCCATCAGCTGCACGAACTGCCGAAAGGTGTTGGCCCCGAGGACCATCCGCTGCTCCTCGCCGTACGCGGCGAGGCGGCGGTCGAGAAACTCGGGGCCCTGCTTGCCCCAGTAGCCGCCCCAGTCGCCGCTCGGGCGTAGGAGCCGAAGCCGTCGAGGGTGGAGAAGACGTCGAAGGTGTAGGTAGCGGTCATGATGTCTCCTCGTGTGCGGTTGATCAGTGTGTAGAAAGGCTGGGTGTCGCAGACGTAGGAACGCGGCGCGCGGACGCGGTAGCGGATGTGGGTGGCCTCCGGGGTGTCGATCACCCGAACGATCTCCAGCTCGACGCGCGACGGCAGCAGGTCGAACAGCCGGCGGCCACCACCGAACAGCACCGGGATCTGGTGAATCTGCAGCTCGTCCAGCACACCGGCCTCGAGCGCCCGCTGCGCCGTGTACGCACCGTGCACCAACACGTCCCGGTCCCCGGCCGCGGCCTTCGCCTGCGCCATCGCGCTCTCGATCCCGTCGGACACGTAGGTCACCAACGGATAGTTCGCCACCGAGGGACCGGGCGGCCGGTGACTGGGCACGAAGATCGGGACACCGTCGTGATGGTCACCGCCCCAGTGATCGACCTGCTCCACGGTGCGCCGACCCGCCAGCACCGCGCCGGTCGCGTTCCATTCGTCGAACAACTCCCCGGGCGGCCCGGACGGCCGGCCGAACTCCCCGTCCGGAGTGACGATCCACTCGTGCAGGCGGTCGAAGTCGTCGCCGCCGGGGTTGCCCGGTTCGTCGTTCGGACCCGCGATGTACCCGTCGAGGGACATCGACATGTAGAGCACCGATGAAGACATGAGCCTGCTCCTAGTCTCTTGGCGCGGCTCGGTCAGCCACATCTCTACCTCTGCCACGAACGAAGCGAACAAATACGACAGCGAGCCCGTGATCCAGGGCTGGGTGGTCCGAGCCACTTATCGAGCCGAGCAGCGCATCGAGACTCCCGCAAGCCCGCCCGGCGGCCATCGTCAAAACCCGATATCGCGCGAGAAACCGGGATAAATTGACAATTGCGACAAAACGGGGGTGTGTATGAGTATCGGACGGTTTCATCGCGCTGTCGGCGTGGTCACGCTCGGCGCGGCCGGAGGCGCGGCCGCACTGCTCTGGCTGGCCGTCGCCGCGGCTGGTCCGGCAAACGGTCAGGCGCCGACCGAGGGCATGCGTCTTCGGCGCGTGGCACATCCTCTATGACACGCAGGCACCCACGCCCCGGGTGACCCTCGCGGCAGTCGCCTTGGCGATCCTGTTCGCCGCCGGCGTGGCGCTGCTCGAACGGCGGATCGCCAACCGATCACGACGCTCCGCCAATCACACGAGTCAACCCACTGGCACCGAAAGTCGTGATGGCGGCGACGCGCGACGTCAACGCCGGTCCAGTGACGGTGACCGTGTTGATCCCGGCACACAACGAGGAAGTCTCGTTGGCATCGACGATCGCTTCCCTCCGCTCTCAGTCGCACCCTCCAGACCACATCATCGTGGTCGCCGACAACTGCACGGACTCGACGGAGATGATCGCCCGCAAGGCCGGCGTCGAGGTCTTCGAGTCGGTGAACAACGACAAGAAGAAGGCCGGTGCCCTCAACCAGGCGCTCAAGCTTCTGCTCCCGGGCCAGGGCGACAACGACGTCGTCATGGTGATGGACGCCGACACCACCCTCGATGCCGGATTCCTCGAGACCGCGGTCATGCGCTTGACCGACGACCGGGCACTGATGGCCGTCGGGGGTCTGTTCCACGGGGAGGAAGGCCAGGGGCTGCTCGGCCAGTTCCAACGCAACGAGTACATCCGTTACGCCCGGGAGATGCGACGGCGCCGGGGACGCGTCTTCGTGCTCACAGGAACAGCCTCGATCTTCCGTCCGGCTGCGTTGCGGACTGTGGCGCAGAGCCGCGGTGAGTCCATTCCCGGCCGTCACGGAGACGTCTACGACACCGCCGCCATGACGGAGGACAACGAGCTGACGATCGCGTTGAAGTCCCTCGGTGGCCTGATGATCTCTCCCGCGCAGTGCACGGTAGTCACCGAAGTGATGCCCACGTGGGGAGCCCTCTGGGCGCAGCGCCTGCGTTGGCAGCGCGGGGCGTTGGAGAACCTCGGTGCCTACGGCATGACGCCGCAGACGTTTCGCTACTGGGCGCAGCAGCTCGGTATCGGCTACGGCGTCATGGCACTGAGCAGCTACCTGTTGCTCATCTTTCTGATGCTGTCCTCTGTGGACCGCTGGGTCTGGTTCCCGTTCTGGGTGGGCCTCGGCCTGCTGTTCATGCTCGAACGCGTCGTCACCGTATGGCGGGGAGGCTGGCGAGCCCGATTGCTCAGCCTCACGCTCTTCCCCGAGCTCTTCTTCGCCACCTTCCTCAACGTGGTCTTCGTCAAGGGGATCCTCGACATCTCTCTCGGTCGGCAAGCCGGATGGAAGCACGTCACCCGCGTCCTCGACGACGAACCGGACCTACTGGTGGGGTGACTGACGTTGACTGGCACCAGTCCTTTCGTCCTCATGGGGATCCTTTTCCCCGAGTCGACCCTGCACTCCGACCTGTTCGCCGTGCTCGCCGCGTTCGTTGCGATCAACACCGTCATGTACGGCGCCCTGGCGGTCGCCAAGATGCTGCCGAAGGTGTACCCCGCCGACTGGATCACGTCACGAAACCGACGGATCGAGACCCGGAGCATCGACCCGGATTCATCGCGACGGGTCGTCACGGGCGGTCGTCGTCGTCGATCGGCGGCGCTGCCGAAGGACGGCCCGCCTCCGCCGGACACCATGGGCCCGGAGTCGGGTCTCAGAGCTCGGTCAGCAGGTCCTTCATCCGGCTGATCTCAGCGGACTGGGTGGCCGCGACGTCAGCCGTCATCTCGCCGACGATCACGTCGAGGCCGTCCTGCGCCGCATCGACGGCCATGTCAATCGCCCCCGCGTGGTGGCGGATCATGTCCTGGAGGAACAGCCGGTCGAACCTTGCGCCCCGCGCGGTGGCCAGCCGCTTCATCTGCGCTGGCGTCAGAATCCCCAGCATCGAGTTGTGCCCGTGCTGAGAGTGGTCGTACTTCTTCGGGTCGTCCCCCGGCCGGGGGACCTCCATGTTCCGCTCCTCGAGCCATGCCGACATCGCCTGGATCTCAGGAGCCTGGGACGCGCGAATCCGCTCGGCGAGGCTGCGAACCCGCTTGTCCTGGGCGTACTTGCCGGCCAGCTCGGACATCTCCAGCGCTTGTCCGTGGTGCGGGATCATCATCTGCACGAAGGCGACGTCGGTGTGGTTCCACTCGTCCGAGCGATCCACAGCGTCGGGCGACACGGTCGTGGCAGGCTCTCCAGGCCCTCCGGGCTGGATCACCTTGGGACCGTCGGGGTCGCTCTTGGCAGCGGGTTCCTCGTCGGAGCTGCACCCTCCGAGCACCGCCACCAGGACAGCGGGCAGGACGAGTCGTACGGCGAACCTGGGCAGGCGTGACATGCAGAAATTCTCCCGAGACGAGGGCAAAATTGCGAAAGTTTCCGGCCGGTAGTGCTTTACATCGAGATTGTCTGCACGATACGACAGAGACGACGCTCGCGGAAACCCCGCGGCGTGGTGATGAAAGGTCTCGGGAATGCACCCCGCACGCAGACGAGTACGCACGCGCGTTCGACTAGTCGGTCTGGCCGCGGTGGCCGCCCTCGCGGCGACGTTGACGCTCTCCACCGGCCCGGTGGCCGCACACGACGACGATCACGAGCCGTCGAAGTCCAGCGATTCTCGGAACTGCACGAAGGCCGAGCGGAAGCTGCTGAAAAAGGCGGGTGACAACTTCGCCGACGCGTGTCGGCCAGGCAAGAACCTGGCGGCGATGAACGACTCTGGTGCCGACCTGGCGGCCGGTGACTGGGCTGCCGTGGACATGAAGCTGTTGAAGAACATCCCCAAGCAGGGTGCGTTCGCGAGCCAGACGGCCTTCAACAGCGACCTGGCGTTCAAGGGCGAGTACGCCTACGCGGGCAACTATGAGGGCTTCATGATCTACGACCTGGGCAACCCGAGCGAGCCCGGAGCCGCTCTCCCAGGTGGTCTGCCCAGGCTCGCAGAACGACGTGTCCGTGTACCGCAACCTGCTCGTGCTCTCCACCGACTCGAGCCGCTCGGACAACAGCTGCGCCAGCGTGCCACAGCCGGCGACGGAGAAGAGCTCGTGGGAGGGCCTGAAGGTCTTCGACATCAGCGACCCGACGAATCCGAAGTACATCGCCGCGGTGGAGACCCCTTGCGGTTCGCACACCCACACGCTCGCGCCGAGCAAGAGCGGCAGCGACCCTGTGGGTCTACGTCTCGTCGTACTTCCCGGACGCGACGTTCCCCGACTGCCAGCCGCCGCACGACCGGATCAGCGTCGTGAAGATCTCCATGGCGACCCTGCAGGCCGCCGCGCTCGTCGGCACCCCGGTGCTCTTCCCCGGCGGCGGCAACCCGGACGGCAACTACTCGCGTGAGACCACCGGCTGCCACGACATCACCGCCTACCCGGAGAAGGACATCGCTGCCGGAGCCTGCATGGGCGACGGCATCCTGTTGGACATCTCCGACCGGGAGCACCCGGTGGTGACGGAGAACGTCAGGGACACCACGAACTTCGCGTTCTGGCACTCGGCAACCTTCAACAACGCCGGCACCAAGGTGGTCTTCACCGACGAGCTCGGCGGCGGCGGCGCGGCCACCTGCAACCCGACGATCGGCATGGAGAAGGGTGCCAACGGGATCTACGACATTCAGCGTGGTCAGCTCAGGTTCAAGAGCTACTACAAGATCCCGCGGATCAACTTCAACACCGAGAACTGCGTGGCCCACAACGGCTCGCTGATCCCGGTGCCGGGGAAGGACATCATGGTGCAGGCCTGGTACCAGGGCGGCATCTCGGTGTTCGACTTCACCGACTCCCGCAACCCGAAGGAGCTCGCCTGGTTCGACCGGGGTCCGGTGTCGGACACCGAGCTCATCCTCGGCGGGTCGTGGTCGGCGTACTACTACAACGGCTACGTGTACTCCAACGACATCCAGAAGGGCTTCGACGTCATCAAGGTCACCCACCCCAAGGCGCAGTCCCGCATCCGGCTGAACAGCTTGAACCCGCAGTCGCAGGCGTCGTACCTACGCTGACCTGACCGCGCCGTGCGAAGGCCCCGACGACCGGTCGGGGCCTTCGTCCTGCTGCCCGGGGCGATTTGCGTGCTCCCGTGGATGCCCAGTGCGAGGATCGCGGCGTGGGCAGACGTCCGATGGCCAACCCGACCGACCCGTCGTACGACGACAACTGGAACGGCGGGTACTACGAACTGTCGATCAACCTTGGCGCGCACGATGACGCGCGACTCGACGCAGCCCTGAACTCTCTCTGGGACGTGGCCGGATTGTCGCCAGCGTTCCGCCGGGACTCGACCGGCCCAGCCTCGGAACTGACGCCGGTTTCAGCGGAATCAGCTCCTTGCTGGTCACCTGGACTCAAACGGCCTCGATCCCGGGGCTGGGATCGACGCTCTGCTCCGTCTTCGTGGTGCGAGAAGAGACCTACGAGTCCGAAGTCGTGCGGTACGGAGCAGACTGGCTGGATCTCTGCCTGCCGCTGGGGGCGCTCTGCAACCTCGATCATCGAGTGGGTGCATACCCGTTTGGCGACACGGCACCTTCCCGGGCCTGGCGTGAGCCGATTGAACGGTGGTTCGAAGGTATCGGACGGGCTGTCTTTGCAGCCGTTCCGTTCGTCCACGCGGTAACGGGTTTCGAGGTGTGGGGGCGCGGAGCAGTCCGCGGTCAACCCCGGTTGGGTCGCGCTGTTTCGCCCCACAGACGCGGGGGATCTGGCAATCGAGCCGGTCGCACACTGGTGAGGACATCTACCGGCTCTGCTCTGCGGTTCGGTCTTCTGGACCGCGGCCGAGCCGCGGGAGGGTGGTGACCGCCAGTCCTGCAGCCAGCGAGGGACTGTTGACGAATGGGTCGTCACTGGCTGTACGCGATCCGTGGCGTGAACCCGGAGTTCTCATTTGGGGGTTTCGGGTCGGTCCTTGGGGCTCCGGTGGGCTGGTAGTCGCGGGTGGGGTCGGTGCTGGCCAGCCGATCGGGGAAGAGCCCGACGGTGTCGAGATGGGTCTCAGCGTCCGCTCCCGCGCCCGGTGTTCGACGACCGGGGCGCCAGCTCCCTCCGAGTTGGTTGTGAAACTTCGATCCCGACAACCGTTTCGGAGGGAGCTGGGGCCTGATCACGGCCCGGCAGGGGTCGTGCCGACGGGCTTCTCGCTTCATGGGCGCGCAGTCGCGGGGGAGTGGCCCGCGGCAAGCGTCATTGATTCATCTGACGCAATACACAACGGCCACTTGACATAATGCCGCTTATCGGCGCTTGATCTCGAGAGTGTTTCCGCAGTTCGGAGCCTCGGTTTGTGAGCGAAGCTCCCGTCCAAGTAGGTGGCTCTCCCGCTCGGATCCTCCGGTGAGCGCGCCATGCCCGTGCGTCGCGCAACCGGCAGACGCGCCCAACGATGCAGATCCGGGCGACTCGAAATGCCCGCTGGCAAACGGACTCGGCTCCTGCACCACGCCCTCTCGAATCCTGGCGGTAGTAGGTTGCAAGCACTATGCCCGAAGCGAATGAGCCGCGGTCAGAGTGCCCGATCAGACGCCACCATCGAGGTATTCGGCGATCTCTGAGAGCCTGATCGTCCTCCGCGACATCGTCCTCGGAGACCGCCCTATTTATTGTCGTCTCGACAAGCGGTTGCAAACCACAAGCGGAAGGAGCCCCATGCTGACGCAGGTCGCGGAAGGTGTGCTGGTCCACCAGAGCGAGTTACTCCAGAACAACGCCGTTGTCGTACAAGGCCGGGCCGGCGTGTTGCTCATCGACCCCGGGATAACGGGCTCCGAAATGGCCTGCCTCGCGAACGACCTTCGCGAGTTGGGCCAGCCCGTTGTGGCAGGCTTCTCGACGCATCCTGATTGGGATCACGTGCTCTGGCACGCCGAGCTCGGCGAAGCGCCCCGTTACGGCACAGCCCGCTGCGCAGCTTTCATGCGAGATCTGCGGTCGAACGCGGACTGGAAGGCCCGCGTCGCCGAGGGGTTACCGCCAGAAATCGCCGAGGAGACACCGCTGGACCTGTTCGGCCTCATCACCGGTCTGCCCGCCGGAACCGCGCAGATTCCTTGGGATGGTCCTCAAGTCCGGATCATCGAGCATCCGGCGCATGCCCCGGGCCATGCGGCACTGTTGATCGAGGAACGCGGGGTTCTCGTGGCCGGCGACATGCTGTCTGATGTCTTCATTCCGATGCTCGACGACTTGAACAGCACCAATGACCCGATCGAGGAGTACCTCATTGGGCTGCGGCTGCTGGAGGGCGTGGCGGACGACGTCGATGTCCTCATCCCTGGCCACGGGTCCGTCGGCGGAGCTGATCAGGTACACGCACGGATCGAACAGGACCGCGCGTACGTGCAAGCCCTGCGTGACGGCCGTGATCCCGACGACCCGCGGATCGGCCCATCGGCCAAGCCCGGCTGGGAATGGGTAAGCGATATCCACGCAGGGCAAGCCCAGAGCCTCGCCGAAAGAAACGAACGCGACGCGACGCCCGGCTAGTTTGGCGGCGCTACGCCGTGCGTCAGACGCCAGCGGAACGACGGTGAAGCAAGTCGGACTTTGGCCGCCTCTCACTCGTCGGGGCAGACGGACTGGTAGGGCTGGGCGGGCAGGAACTCCTCCCACTCCTCCTCGGTCAGGTTCCGCCCGGCCATCTGGCACGCGAAGTCGATGGCCCGGTCGAGGTCGGTCTCCCACCGGTAGACCTTGCCGTCGTACGACGCGATGGCCACGTCGTGGGTGTCGCCGATGAACTGCGCGCCGGCCGGGACCGGCTCTCCCTGGTGGGGTGGGTACACGGTGCCCAGCAGGTCCAGCGTCGTGGCGTCCCACAGGCTGACCCCGCCGTCGTCGGCGCCGGAGACCAGCAGTTCTCCGTCGTCGGAGTAGTTGAGCCAGCAGCACCTCGGCACCGAGGCTGGTGGATCGCCGCTGTTCGTCTCCGGTCGAGACGTCGATGGTGACGATCTCGCCGGTGTCCCCCGCCACCGCGACCGTCGAGCCGTCCGGAGAGGCAACCGAGGCGTACGCACGCAGGTCCAGGTCCCCCTCGGACAGGACCTCGCCGGTGCTGACGTCGATCACCCGCCAGTGCGCGGAGGTGCCGTCGCCGGAGAACTCGTGGACCATCGCGGTGCTCCCGTCCCCGATCGGGGTGGCGCAGCAGTCCGCGGCGAACGTCGAAGGCCTCGCCCTCGGGGACGCAGGGTCTCGGCGTCGAGGATGGTGGGTCCTGCCGTCGATGCGTCGCCCACGAGCAGGCTGCGGCCCCCGTCGACGTACGCCAGCGACAGAGATGCGTCGCCGTCGACGAGCTCCCGTTTCTCGAGGACCTTGCCCGTGGCGGGGTCGAGGACCGTCACGACGCCGGGCTCCGCGCGCACTCGGTCGCAGCAGTAGCGCGACGTACTGCCCGACCCTCGGGATGCCAGGTGCCGATGGACCACGGGACGCGTCTGCACCGGGACGCTGCGCGGGCGGCGTCGCCTCGCCGGTGACGGTGTCGACGAACCTGACCCATCCCTGTGCCCGGTCGTCGAGCCAGCTGTAGGCCACCTGCTGCCCGTCCGGGGAGATGTCGGCGTGCGCGAACACCTCGGCGTCGCCGACCTGGGTCGTCTGCTGCAGGTACGTGTCCTCCACCGACAGGTCCCAGGTGCGCAGCATCGAGTCGCCGCCGCCGCCGTAGACCAGGTCATTGTCCGGGCTGAAGCCGACGCCCCACGGATCGAAGGTGTCCCACCGTTCCAGCGGCCGGCCGGTGGCGGTGTCCCAGACGATGAGCTCGCCGTCGTCGGAGACCGACCCCACCAGCGAGCCGTCGGGCGAGAACCGGATGTCGCGGACACGGTCCCGGTGCCCACGCAGCGTGTGGACCGTCGTCGCCGGTGGCGGCGTCCACCAGGAGCGCGTCCTTCCGCGGTCTGCCGTCGGTCCGCGAGTGCGAGCAGGGTCCCCTCGGCGTTCACGTCGAGAGCCCGCGCACGATCGTGACGTCCTCGCGCCGCCAGATCTGCTTGCCCGTCGCCACGTCGTACGCCGTCAGCGGCCAGCCGGTGTACAGGATCCGGCCGTCCGGGCTGAGCGCCAGCCCCTGGAGGTCGGTTCCGGTCGGCACCCGGACGGGGGGCGTGGACGGGGAGCGGAGGTCCCAGACCACCGCGTAGCCCGGGGCCTCGCTGGGTCCTCGTTCCGACCAGTTGACCGTCTGCACGGTGGCGGCCAGGTAGCGACCGTCGGCGCTGAACTGGACATCGACCCCCCACGACCGGCTTGCCGCCGGGGAAGTCGAGCTTCGTCGTCGGCTGCATGGTGTTCGGGTCCAGCAGGCGCACCGGCTCGGTGGAGCTCCGGCCCTCCAGGATGACGGCGAGCTGCCTGCTGTCGGGGCTGAACGCCCCGAGCATGAACGCCTGCCCGTCCTCCGGAGGCCGGCCGGCGTCGTAGCTGCGCAGCAGCCGGTTGGTGGCGGCGTCGTAGAGGTGCATCCGGTTCTGATCGTCGGAGGAGGCGATCCAGCGGCCGTCGCGGACTGACGTCGAAGACCTCCAGGTAGCCGCCTCCGGGCGGCGCCGACCGGACCAGCGTGCGGCTGCTTCGGCCAGCGCGGTCAGCAGGTTCACCCGGGTCTCCGGCGAGTCGTCCAGCCGCGCACCCGCGGCCGCGAGCAGCAGCGAGAGGCTGATGTCGTCGGTGAGCTGGGCCCGGGCTCCGACCCGCCGCGCGTCCGCGGAGACGGCAGCTGCTCCGCCTGTGCGGCGTTCTGCGCGCCTCGTGCGGCGTTCTCGTTCGGCTCGGTCCGACTGGACGGCGGCAGGACCGCCGGCGACCAGGGCGAGGACGAGGAGTACGGCGGCGCCGCCGAGCACGATCCGCAGCCGCCGGATCAGCCGGGCCTGCCGCTTGGCCTGCTCGGCCGCAGCGCGCTCCTCGGCCTCGGCGAGGTCCGCGCCGGCGTCGAGGAACTCCCGTTCGGTCGCGGTCAGGTCGGGGTGCGGCCGTTCCTGCCACTCCAGGGCCTGGGCGAGGCGGACGCCGCGGTACAGCTCGCTGGGTGGGCGGCCCAGGGAGTCCCAGGCCTCGGCGGTGGCGGAGAGGTGGTGCAGGATCCGTTGGCCTTCGACGTCGTCCTCGAGCCAGCCGCGGAGCCGCGGCCAGGCGCGGGCCAGCGCCTCGTGGGCGATCTCGACGACGCCGTCGTCGCTGGTGACCAGCCGGGTCGCGACGAGCCGGTCGACGAGCTCGTCTTGGGCGGGATCGGGTGACGACCTGGCGGCGCGGCAGCCGGGATCGGACCGGTTCGCCTTCGGTGCCGGGGGAGACGAGGCGGAGCAGGAGGTCGTGCAGGGCGCGCCGCTGGTCGGGGTCGAGCTCGCCGTACAGGGACTCGGCGGACTGCGCGACCGCTCCGCGGATCCCGCCGGAGGCTTGGTAGCCGGCGACGGTGAGGGTGCCGCCCTTCACGGCGCAGCCAGGTCTCGCGCAGGGCGTGGGAGAGCAGCGGGAGGGCGCCGGGCTCGTTCTCGACCTCGCGGACGAGCAGGTCGACCAGTCCGGGCTCGACGATGAGGCCGGCTTGGCGGGCGGGTCCTTCGATGGCGGCGCGCAGGTCTTCGGGTGACATCGCGGCGAGCACGTACAGACCGCGTTCGACGAGCTGGGCCAGCGCCGGGTGTGCCGAGACGTCTCCCATCCGGTCGGCACGCAGAGCCAGGACCAGGGGCGCCGCCTCGGCGTGGTCGGCGAGCAGCTGGACGAACCGGTCCCGTTCGGCCTGGTCGTGGCACAGGGAGAAGAGCTCCTCGGCCTGGTCGACCACCAGCGGTCGGGGCTTGCCGCTGGTCCGGGGCGGGGGCAGGGCACCGACGGGGTGCCGTCCTGGGGTGAGTACGTCGCAGTGCTGCCCCTCGCGGCGTAGCGCCGCGACGATGCCGGCACGAACCAGCGACGACTTCCCGCTCCCGGACGGGCCGAGGACGGCGAGGACGCCCTCGGCCTCGAGACGCTCGCGGGAGAGTCGGATGTCGCGGTCGCGGCCGAAGAAGCCCTCGTTGTCGTCGACGTCGTAGGGCATGAGGCCCAGGTAGGGGCAGGCTTCGCCGGGACGTTGCCGGACTTCGGCGGTGTCGAGGTCGGGGTCCTGGCGGAGGATGGCCTGCTCGAGTTCTCCGAGCCCTGGGCCGGGGTCGATGCCGAGCTCGTCGACGAGGCGGCGCCGGACTCCGGAGATGGTGCGCAGGGCTTCGCCCTGCCTGCCGGCGCGGTACTGGGCCAGGGCCAGCAGCTCCCACCGGCGTTCCCGCAGTGGAGCGGCGTTGGCCAGTGTCTGGGCCTGGGCGAGGATCTCGCGGTGGTGGCCAGCCTGGACGGAGGCTTCGAGCCACCATTCCTGGGCGTCGAGGCGGAGCTCGGACAGGCGGGACGCCTCGAGGCTGCCGGGCTCCCACTCTTCGAGCTCGGTGTACGGGCGTCCGCGCCACAGGGCGAGCGCCTGGCCCAGAAGGTACGCGGCACGGTCGGCCTCACCGAGCTCGAGGAGCTCGTGGCCGCGGGTGGCGAGCGCTTCGAACCGGCGGGCGTCGACAGCGTCGACCGGGAGGGTGAGCTGGTAGCCGTGGCCGGTGGTCTCGATGGCCTCGGGGCCGAGGACCTTGCGGAGCCGGACGACACAGGTCTGCAGGTTCTTGTGCCAGGACGCTGGGCGGTGTGTCTCCCCAGACCACCTCGGAGAGCTGGTCGGCGCTGAGCGACTCGTCGCCAGCCACTGCGAGGGCGGCGAGGACGAGTGTCTCCCGGGGGCTCAGGCGGGGCGCCGAGTCGTCGAGCGTCAGGGGTCCCAGGACGGAGATACCCACGCATCGAATGTGCCGCGCGTTCTGCAGTGGCGTCAACGGCGTATGTACCGGATCGGTACCGCGTGAGCGCAGGGTGAGTACCGGCGCCTGACAGAACTGCGGTGAACACGGGGCGCGGGCATGACCCGCGCAGCTCGGCGAGGTCGCTGGCCGACAGCGGGTTTCCTCATCACGGCGGGCGGCACGGTCGCCCCGATGGGCGCTGAAGGCCTCAGGAGCCGCGGGTGCGGCCGCGATCGTGCCTCTTCATCGGCGGCATCGCCGCCCTGGTGGTGCTCTGGATCCGCCGCAGCGAACGCGTTCAGGTAAGGGCGCAACTCCGCTTCGTTGTCCGAAGCGGCAACCGTGCATCGGCGCGGCGCCGGAGCTCGTCGGCGATCTCGCCTTGGAGCTGCCCGCTGGCTCACCACGTGAACGTCCTCCATCCCGAACCGACACCAAGCTGGCTTGGGTGCCACCTTCTCTCACGCGTAGCTCTTCGCGTCATGCAGCGTCCGAAGTCGTCGGACGGGCGACATCGCCACACAGACGGTGGCGCAGGCCAGGCCGCCTGCGCCGAGCAGCATCCCACCCCAGGACCCGAGGTGTGTCGCAGCAAGGCCGCCGACAATGGCACCGATTGGGACTGCCCCCCAAGACACCATCCGGTACGCCGAGTTGAGGCGTCCCAACGGCCCCGCAGGCGTGACGGTCTGCCGCACGGTGACGACGTGAGCGTTGGAGATCCCCATCCCGGTTCCCATGACGACGAAGGTGGCCATGATGACGGCGACCTCATAGCCGGGGAGGAGGACAGTGGCGGCGACCATCAGTGGAGCGGTGTTGCCGAGCACAAGGGTTCCCAGCAGCACCTTGCCGTAGTGGAAGCGGTGGCTGAGCTTTGGTCCGAACCACGAACCGATGAGGGAGCCGACCCCTCCGGCGACGAGCACCGCACCGAGAACGACGGCCGGCACCTCGAGTTGCCTGATCAAGTACAGCGTGACGCACAGTAGGAACACCTCGTAGAACAGATTGAAGGTCGTCGCGCCCCCGAGGAAACCGCGCAGCACAGGATTGCGCCACGCGATCCTCATGCCCGACGAAAGGGCGTCGAGTCGGCGTCCCGTACGCACGGGCGGGGGTGGTTCTGCGACGCGAATCCGAGCCAGGCTGATCGCCGACCCCAGATAGCCGAGGGCGTTGACGACGACGGCTGTAGGCGCCGACAGCGCCTGCACCAGGAAGCCACCGATCCCCCGCCCGCTGATCTCAGCCGCCGAGTAGCTGGCGCTCAGCTTCGCGTTGGCGTCGGTGAGCTGGGTGGGGGCGACGACACTCGGCAAGAGAGCGAAGTCGGCCGATTGGTACAGCACGGTAAGCGTTCCGACCACGAACAGCAGGACACACACGGCGGGAATGCTGGCGAGGCCGACCCACACGACTATGGGGATAAGACTCACGGCCACGAAGCGGCCAAGGTCGGCCCCGATCATGAGAGGCCGGCGACGCGCATGATCGACAAGCACGCCGATCGGAAGAGTTGCCAAGAGGAAGGGTGCAAACTGCGCCGCTCGGAGGGCCGAGAGCTCCCCCGCAGAGGCGGACAGGGTTACCAGGGCCAGGAGGGGCACAGCCAGTTCTCCGATCTCCGCCCCGACGGCCGACATCGTGGACCCCGCCCAGAGCCACCTGAACGGGCGTGACTTCCAGGCGCGGGTCTCCGTCGTCGCCTCGCCGGCTGAGAGGGTCTGCGGAGGGCAGATTTCGGTGGCCGAAACACAGTCGGGCAGTTCGCTCATGCCAACAGGCTGTTGCTAAGCCACCTGCGTCCGCATGGGGAAAAGGCCTAATCCCTGTCGGACCTGCCGTGCTGGGATCAATCGGTCCGGGTGCGGAGGCTCCGCGCCAGGGTGGGGATCATCACCGTCGCAGCGACGAGGTGTAGCCCGAGGAGGGCGGTGGTGGTGGCGGTGTTTGCCCCGGAGAGGAGGGGCGGGACCAACGAGATCGCGGTCAGCGACACTGCCGTCCACACGAATCGCTCGGCGGGGCGAGCGCTCCAACGAAGAAGAGCGGCGGCAATGACGATGCCCACGACCGAGAAGAAGCCGGTCACCACGGCGAACCCGGACAACGGGATCGTCTCGCCACCATCGGGGACCTCGAAGTCGACGCCAACGGCCTGGGCAAGCGCAGCGGCGAGGGTGGTGGCCACCATCGCTGCGAGCGTGGCGATGAAGCCGGTGCCGGCGAGCCCGCGGAGTCGGTGGGTGTGGCTGGTCTGGCCCGATGCCGGGCCTGCGACGACCCCGGTGTCATTCATGCTGTTCATGTCGTTCCTCCATCATTCGGTAACTGGCGTACGGGGTGTGTTGACTGGCATGTGACGGTCCTGGCCCTGGGGGTGACGATGCGCACCCTCGCCGTGCGACGGCCGGGGTTCCGCAGGGCGCGGACGCCGGTGCCGCGGAGCCAGAACCCGGCGTCGCGTCCGAGGACCGGCCCGGGCTCGCCGTCGCGCAGCTCCAGCTGCACCCGCCCGCGGGTGACGACGCCGAACGCGTCGCACCACTCCGCCGCGACCACCGCGACACGCGCGCCACCGCGCAGCGCGAGCGTCCGCACCGGGACTACTCCGTGCCGTCCGCCGGCAGGCGCTCCGGCAGCCCGAGCCGCGGGAACTGGTCGTCGTGGAACGTGACGATCTCGGTGATCGCCCCGCCGGTGACGCGCAGGACGTCGATCGTCAGCGGCAGGTACGCGCCCTCCCGCTTCCGCCAGAGGTAGAAGGCGACGGCGGGCTGCCGGTTCACGGAGGTGAGGACGGCGCGCAGGCCCTTCATGCCCTCGAAGCCGCTCTCGACCCAGTCGTTCACCACCGTGTCGCGGCCGACGTACAGGCCCGGCGTGGGCGGCATCGAGCAGCGGACGTCGTCCCGCAGCAGTGCGGCGAGCCCGTCGATGTCCGTGGCCACGCTGGCGTCGGTGTAGCGGCGCACCAGCTCGCGCGTCCCGGCGTCCTCCTCGCCGCCGGTCCAGTCCTGCCGCTCGGCGGGCAGGTGCTCCCGCATGCCGGCGCGGGCCCGCTGCAGCGCGCTGTTCACGGAGTTGACGGAGTCCCCGAGGAGCTCCGCGACGTCCTTCGCCGGCCAGCCGAGCACGTCCCGCAGGATCAGCACGGCCCGCGGGCGCGGCGCGAGGTGCTGGACCGCGACCAGGTACGCCAGCTCGATCGTCTCCCGCGCGACGGCGACGGTCTCCGGCTCGTCCGCGTCGCCCGCGGGCAGCTCGTCGAGCAGCCGGTCCGGGTAGGGCTGCAGCCACAGCACCTCGCCGCCGGTCGCGGGCTCCGGGCGGCGCTTGGCGAGCAGGTCCAGGCAGGCGTTGGTGGCGATCCGGTACAGCCAGGCCCGGAACGTCGACCGCCCCTCGAAGGTCTCCCGCCGCCGCCAGGCACGGAGGAACGTCTCCTGCACGGTGTCCTCGGCGTCCTCGAACGACCCGAGCATCCGGTAGCAGTGCACGTGCAGCTCCCGCCGGTGCCGCTCCGCCAGCCCCGAGAACGCCGGCTCGTCGACCTCGCCCAGACCGCTCACGCCCAGCTCCTCCAGCCGCGTGTCCGCACTCATCACGTCATCCTTCCGCCTCGTCGTGTCCCGTCGTAGGTGTGACGGGTGCGGGCGCGACAACTCATCACCAGGGTCGGTCGGCATGGCTGATCCAGTGACGGATCCTCGGCGGTCACCCGGCTGTCGTCTCGTGGTCGAACGGCAATAGCGGATCTCGCCAGGATCTCGCCAGGCGAGGTCGGTGACACCCGTTGTTCCTGTTCGACTACGAGGAGGCGCCAGAGGCCACCCCTGGGTCCGGGCTCGTGTCCGCAAGCCGAACGATCAGCGGGACGTCTTCCACCGTCGCAGATCTGAGCGACTCTTTCAGCATGGAAGATGGTCCTTCGGGTAGCCGCCGTTGCTGTAGCGCGGCTGGCCGTTGATCCGGGTGCCATGCGCGGACGGTACGCGTTCGCGCCTCGCCGCCTGCTTCGTGGCAGCCAACCGGCCGCGCATTCTCGGGGCCCTGTCGCACTCGCGCCGCACAAGTCCCGCGGCATGAACCCTGACCGGGATGCGACAGTCGCGTCAGGCTTTCAGGACTTCGTCGTCGCCCCTGCCGTTAGCGCCTGGCGTCAACTCAAGTTGCATGTCCATCTGGCTCAGTCGGGCCAGGCAAGGTGGAATCGCGGCCACCGATGGTTTATGTCACAAGATCCACCCGGCGGGTGTCCTAGGGTCGGGGTAGTAGCCGCAATAGGTACCGGTGCGGATGGTGCGGCTGAGATGCTCGTCGAGCTGGGGATGGTGTTCTCCGATTCGGGCTATCGCCTGCCGAATCGCGCGGGTCACACTGGCTCGGGCGCGCTCCGAGGCGGACGCTGCTCGTCGATCGCGACCGCCCAAGCCGAATGCGCGGGCGAGTTCTCGAACCAGGAAGTCACGTTCGGCGTCGGCCTGCGCGGCCCGTGCGGCGTCGCCGAGGGCGCGCGCTTGATCGATGTCGTCTTCGATCTCGGCCAGGCGTCGGCGGTAGGCTTCCTTGGCTCGAGCGTCGAGGATTTCGCCGGCGTCGCCGAATGCCGAGCGCGGCAGATTGGCGGCTTGGGTGCTGTCGAGCTGCCCACCGTGGCCGGTCTCGGCGGCAACGAGCTCCAGCACGTGGTACTCCCGGTCTGGATCGGCAAGGAGCCGGGTCGACCGCTCCGTGGCGATCGCCGAGGAGCTGGGCGCGCGGGTAGTTCACCAGCCGGCCCGCGGATACGGCAACGCCTACCTCAAGGGCTTCGCCAGCGCGCGCGGGCGCTACCTGGTGATGGGCGACGCCGACGACACCTACGACTTCACCATGATTCCCCAGTTCCTCGCCGCGCTGCGCGACGAGGGGTGCGACTTCGTGACCGGCAGCCGCTACCTCGGCGGCGGCGACCGCCACATCACGGCCCTGCATCGCTGGTTCGGGAACCCGGCGCTGACCCGCACGCTGAACACCCTCTTCGGCACCCGGTACACCGACGTGTACTGCGGCTTCCGCGCCTTCTCCCGGGAGGCGTACGAGCGCATCCGCCCGGTGAGTCCCGGCATGGAGTTCAACCTCGAGCTGGCGATCAACGCCGGCCTGGCCCGCCTCAAGACCCGGGAGATCCCGATCGTCCTGGCTCCGCGCAAGGGCGAATCCAAGCTGCGCACCTTCCGCGACGGCTGGCGGAGCCTGCGGATGATGCTGCTCTACTCGCCCAACAAGCTCTTCTTCGTGCCCGGCACGATCCTGCTGGTGCTGGGCCTGATGCTCCACGTCGCCGTCCTGCTGGGGCTGGTTCGATTCGGCGGGCGTCCGGCCGCGGGGGTGACCGCCGTCTTCGCGACCATTCTGAGCGTCGTCGGATTCCAGATCGTCAGCCTCGGCCTCCACGCCAAGACCTATTCCTGGAGCCGCCGGTTCGACCGCGACAACCGGCTGCTCACCGGCTTCTACCGAAGATTCAAGCTCGAGGGCGGGCTCCTGCTGGGTGGCGGCCTGGTGATCGGGGGCCTCGTCATTCTCGCCGCCGTCGTAGTCGAGTGGCTGCGATCGGATCTGCTGCCGCTGCCGCACCCGGAGTGGGCATCGTTCGGGGCCACCTTGATCATCCTGGGCCTGAGCACCGCCTTCTCCTCGCTCTTCATCTCCGCGATGTCCATGACCAGGCCCGAGGACCACCGATGAGTGGACCGGTCGCGAAGCGCTGGGAGACGGCCGACCTGCGATATGCCGGCGTCCTCGTCCTGGTCGCACTCGCGCTGTGGCTCCCCCGGCTCCGGGGACCCCTCGATCTCCGCTACGACGCAGGGGTCTACTACATCCTTGGCACCTCGCTGGCGGAGGGGAAAGGCTACCGGCTGCTCAACGAGCCGGGTGCGATCGAGGCCATCCAGTATCCGCCCCTTCTGCCCGCCGTCGCCGCGGCACACCAGCGCCTGCTGGGAACCAGCGATCCCGTGGTGGTCGGGTGGTGGCTCCGACTCACCACGGCAACGCTCTTCATCGGGTATGCCCTGGCGGTGTTCGCGCTGGCGCGCCGGTTCGTCGCGCCGCGATTCGCCTTCCTCGCCACCCTGCTCGCCATCCTGAACGCGCAGGCGCTCTTCCTGTCCGACTATTTCTCGGCCGATCTGCCGTACGCCGCGGTGTCCACCTTCTTCTTCCTGGCTCCTCCCGGGGTCGGGGCGGGGCTGCTCGCGGTGGCCGCCTTTGGACTGAGAACCGCCGGCGTGGCGCTGCTGGCAGCCTGGACGGTCGAGAGCCTGCTGCGACGCCGCTTCCGGCAGGCGTTGGCTCGCGGCGGCACGGCGGTGGTCGCTGTGGCAGCGTGGCAGGCGTACGTCGCGAGTGTGAAGTCCGATCCGGGATTCTCGGCGCCCGCGTATGACTACCAGCGGGCCGACTACCAGTTCTACAATGTCGGCTACCTGGAGAACATGTCGTACGTTGACCCGTTCCGTCCCGAGCTGGGCCGGGCGTCGGCGGGGGATCTCGTGGCGCGGGTGTGGACCAACGTGCGGGGGATGCCGATGAGTCTGGGCGAGGCGGCGACCCTTCACCGCGGCTGGCTGGTGGGCGAAGTGAATCGGGTCCGGGAGCGCTTTCCCCGGGCACCGATCCCGGACTGGACGGTCCAGGCTACCCTGGTGTGCATGAGTGCGCTCGTGATCGGGGGCCTCGTGCTCCTGGCCCTGCGCGGCCATTGGCTCGTGGTGCTGTACGTGGTGGGATCGGTGCTGCTGATCGCGGTGACGCCCTGGCCCGGCCAGTTTAACCGCTACCTCGTGCCCCTGGCGCCGTTCCTGGCGCTCGCCTTCGTTTCGCTGCCGGCTGCGCTGTCGGAGCGGGCGGCTCGCTCGGGTGGCCGATGGTGGCGGGTGGCGTCTGCGGCGGCTGCGGGCGTGATCGGCTTCGTGCTGCTGCAGCAGGGTTACACGGTGTACAAGGTCTTTACCAAGCACCACCAGCCCGCCGTCATGACCGACGCCGCCGGACGCAGGCACGAGTATCGTCTCTTCTTCTACGACCGCACCTGGCGCCTGCACGACGACGCGATCGACTGGCTCGCCACGTCGGCTGGGCCGAGCGGCGTGGTCGCCACCTCCACGCCGCATCAGGTGTATCTCCGGACCGGGCTTCCGGCTGTGATGCCTCCGTATGAGAGCGATCCGGCGAAGGCGGCGAGCCTGCTGGACCAGGTGCCCGTGCGCTACGTGGTCGTGGACCAGCTGAGCTTCCTGGACGTCGGGCGCCGCTATGCGCGTCCGGTGGTGGAGCGGGCCGCCGACCGGTGGTCGCTGTTTTACGCGGCCAATGACAGCGGCCCCCGGATCTACCGCCGCGCGGGGAAGGACGTCGCGCCGTCGGTGGGCTCGAAGTAGAAGACCTCGACCAGCTGGTCCCCCTCCAAGGCGCGGAGCAGCGGTGGCGGCAGGGACGCGACGTCGGCGGTGAGCGCGGCACGATCGCCGTCGTAGACCTGATGGCCGGTCAGTCTCGCGTGCCGGCGCAGCCACGGCTCCGCCGGCGAGGCCTTGCCGAGATGGTGGACCTGGATCAGTGCCACCCGGGTGCGGCCGGCGAGGAGCCGTTCGAGATCCCGGGGAACCTGTCGAAGACCCAGCGGCTCGATCCACGCCGCGAGTGGAACGTCGTGCTGCAGGTAACGACTCAGCGCGATGACGCCGGACGGCACGGAGTGCACCAGCACCAGGTCGGCGGGACCGGCCCAGTGCTGCAGCTCCGCGGCGAGCGCGCGGTAGACCGCGCCCGGCCGGTCGGGCCGGTCGAAGATGGGCCAGAGCCCCGCGGTCCAGGCGAGCAACACGACCCCGGCGAACCCCGCCCGCCATTTCGGGCGCAGGGAATCGATCCCGATCGCGACCAGGATCATCGCCGCCGGGAGACCGCTCAGCACGTAGCGGGGCACGCGCGACGCGCCGCTGTGGCGGATCAGATCGAAGATGTAGGGGCCCAGCACGGCCGCCGCGAGCCAGCTCCAGAGCAGCAGCCGCTCGGGCGTGAACAGATCGTGAAGCCGTCCTCGTCGCACGGTCCAGAGCACCAGGAGCAGGAAGGCGAGCGCGAGGCCGCCGTCCACCAGAGGAGACCCGCCCCAGAGGCTGCCGCCGGCGAGCAGACTCCAGGCGAGCTCGAACGGCCGGGTGGCGATCTCCGGCCAGCGCAGCGGGTCGGCGAGCCATTGGCCCGTCACCCGCCAGCGGCCCAGCGCCTCCGGCACCTTGGCGTACCAGGGAGCGGCGGCGACGGCGCTGGCGGCGACGAGCAGTGCCGCCGCCGGCCGGGGCAGCCGGCCCGGCCACAGCAGGAGCCAGGCGCCGAAGGCGAACCACACGAAGAGAAAGAAGTAGTGGGTGTAGAGACCCGCGGCCGCGAGGACGAGCCAGGTCGCCAGGACCGTGGGCCGCGACCCGTTTCGCGATACTCGGAGGGTCTGCCACGCCAGCGCGACGGCGAGGCACCAGACCAGCGAGTACATCCGGCCCTCCAGGGAGTAGAACACGCTGGAGGGAGACCACGCGTAGAGCACCAGCGCCGTCCACGCGGCGGTGCGCCCGGCCAGCTCCCGAGCAAGCAGCCAGAGGAACGGCGCGGCGAGCACCGCCCACAGCAGGGAGAACACGCGGAGCGCCGCGTCCCCGGTGCCCAGAATCCGGGTCCAGCCGTTGAGCAGCAGGTAGTACAGCGGCGGACTGGTGTCGGAGAGAAACACCGCGCGGGCGACCCGGCCCACACCGGCGGGCGGGTCGTCGTGTTCGACGTAGCGGCGGTACCCGGAGGACGGCTCGACACCCGCCGGCTGGACGAAGTCTCCCTGGGCGGGATCCGCTGCCGCCGCCGGATGCTCCAGGCTGTGCCCGGTGGCCATGGCGAGGGAGAAGATCTCGTCGCCCCACAAGCCCGGACGCAGCGCCAGAATCACCCGCAGCAGGAGCGCGACGACCAGCAGCAGCATGAGCGGCATCGGTGTGGACGATCGGCTCACGTGATGGCTCGACTCTGGAGGAGTATCGGGTGAAGCTGCCGGCCAAAGGTAACCAGGGCCACACGCGGTCTCCGTCGGTCGTGGTGCTCGGCGGGGGTCTCTCCGGCGCCGCCGCCGCCTACACCCTGGCTCGCGCCGGGGTTCGGGAGGTGACCGTGGTCGAGAGCGCGGGCAGCCTCGGGGGGCTGGCCGGCAGCTTCGAGCGCGATGGACATTTCTACCCGCTGGGCTACCACCACATTCTTCACCGGGACCGCACGCTGCTCTTCTTCCTCGATCGCATCGGCGCGCTTCCGGACGTGCGCTGGCGCCGGATCCGGATGCTGTTCCAGCTTGGCGGAGCGACGTTCGATCTCGGCACGCCGGCGGGGTTCCTCCGCTTTCCGATGAGTCTGGGGGACAAGGCCCGGTTCGTGAGGCTGATGCTGACGGCCTTCCGGCGGAGCGACTGGTCGGCCTGGCAGGACCGAAGCGCGGCCGAGCTGGTGGACCACTACGCGGGGCCCGGCGTGCGGGAAGCGATCTTCGAGCGGCTCACCCGGCTCAAGTTCGAGCTGCCCTGCGAGGAGGTGAGCGGCGCGTGGCTGGGAGCCCGACTCCGCTACCGTGAGGGCTCCGCGCCGCTGGGGTACATCCCCGGCGCCAACTGGACCAAGGTGCTGTGCGACGGCGTGACCCGGCTGCTGGCGGGATCCGGAGTTCGGGTGCGCCTGCGCTCCCGGATCGTGCGCCTCCACACCGCGGAGCGCCGGGTGGCCGAGGTCGAGTTGGAAGGCGGCGAGCGGATCGGCGGCGACCTGTTCGTCAGCACCATCCCCACGGAGACCTACCTGCGGCTCGCTCCCGAGGAGGGTACCCCCCACCTGGCCGACATCCGCTACTCGGCGCTGCTCTCGGTCGTCTGCGCCACCCGCCAGCCGGTGCCGACGGAGGCCTACTGGATCAATCTGGCGTCGCTGAATCACACCGCCGGCGGCATCTTCCTGCTCAGCGCGCTCAACCCGACCATCGGGCGTCCGGGCGATACCTGCGTCAACTTCGTGACTCATCTCCGGGGACGGGACCGCCCGCTCTTCCAGGAGTCCGATGAGCTCCTTCTGGAGCGCTACCATGCCGACTTCCGAGCCGTCTTCGGTATCGATCTGGAGCCGTTCTGGACCCACGTGGCCCGGGTGCCGATGTATTCGCCGGTGTTCGGCCGCCGCTTTCGCAACCCGCCGATCCGCAGCGAGACCTGGGGCAACGTCTGGTTCGCGGGCAACTACCGCACCTTTCCCTCCATCGTCTCCACCGGTACCGCGCTCGGCTCCGGCATCGAGACGGGCACGACGCTGCTCGCAGAGCACAACGTGGCGAGCGACCTGAGTGAGTCGGTTGCACGGTTCCGACTGAAGGAGATGCCCCGTGGCTGATTCAGCGGCTGGCCGGTCCCGCGTCCTGGCGGTGATCCGGGCCATGCGAGTGCACCAGTGGGTGAAGAACCTTCTGGTGTTCGTGCCGATTCTGCTCGACCACAGGCTCTCCGATCCCGACATCATGCTTCGCGGCCTGGCCGCCTTCGTAGCGTTCTGTCTCGCGGCATCGGGCGGGTATGTGGTGAACGACCTCGCGGACCTGGAGGCCGACCGGCACCACCCGGGCAAGCGGGATCGGCCCTTCGCATCGTCCGCGCTGCCGCCGGCGTTCGGCATGGTGCTCGCCCCGCTGCTGTTGTCCGGCGCGGTCGTCATCGGAGCCCTGCTGCTGCCGGGTGATTTCCTGGTGCTGCTGCTGCTCTACATCGTGCTCACCATCGCCTACTCCGCCTACCTCAAACGGATCGCGGTGCTCGACGTGCTCCTGCTGGCGGGCCTGTATACCCTGCGAGTTCTCGCCGGCGTGGCGGCATCCGGCGTTCGCTTCTCCACCTGGCTGCTGGCGTTCGCCATGTTCCTGTTCCTGAGCCTGGCGTTCCTCAAGCGTCACGCGGAGATCCTCGCGCTGGCCCCGGATCAGCACGTCGCCTCGAGGCGGCGCGGTTACCTGGCCGGCGACGTCTCCTGGCTCGGCAGCATGGGTTCCACCAGCGGGTACCTCGCGGTACTCGTGTTGGCTCTGTATCTGAACAGCGATGACGTCATGAGCCTGTACCGGAAGCCCGCCGTGCTCTTCCTCATCTGCCCTCTCCTGCTCTTCTGGACCGGCTGGATGTGGCTTCAGGCCCACCGCGGGCAGATCCACGAGGACCCCATCGTCGCCTCGGCGCGCGACCCCGCGAGCTACATCGTCGCCGCACTGGTGGCCCTGGTCCTCTATGCCGCGCTCTGACATGGTCCCGGTCGGCACCGAGGTGGGCCGCTCCTGGGGCCGCTATCCCGAGGCACACCACGCCCGCGCCGTTCCGGTGACTTGGCGCGACGATCCGCCCGCGCTGAGCGGCATTCCAGAGACCATGCTGCCCTACGGCTGCGGACGGAGCTATGGGGACAGTTGCCTCAACGACGGCGGCGCGCTCCTCGTCGCCACCGGGCTCGACCGGTTCATCGCCCTGGATGACTCCGGGTTGCTGCGCTGTGAAGCGGGCGTCACGCTGGCCGAGATTCTCGACCTCATCGTACCCCGCGGATGGTTTCTGCCGGTGGTCCCCGGCACCAAGTGGGTCACGGTCGGCGGCGCCATCGCCAACGACATCCACGGCAAGAACCACCATCGCGCCGGGTCGTTCGGGGTCCACGTCACCCGCTTCGAGCTGCTTCGCTCCTCCGGACAGCGATTGATCTGCACCCCGGATTCCAACGCCGAGCTTTTTGCGGCCACCATCGGGGGGCTGGGACTCACCGGCCTCATCCTCTGGGCCGAGATCCGGCTCCAGCGCCTGGCCGGCGAAGGTATCGCACAGGAGCGCATCCGCTTCCGGGGGCTGGACGAGTTTCTGGCGATTGCCGCCGAGGACGCCGCTCACGAGTACACCGTCGCCTGGGTGGACTGCCTGGCCCGCGGGCGGCGGCTGGGTCGTGGTGTGTATCTGAGGGGCACTCACGCACCCCTCCCGAAGGTCGGTCGGCGCCCGTCAGACGGCCCCCGATTCCGAATCCCGCTCGAAGCCCCGCGGCACCTGCTCAACCGGACCACGGTGGCTGCCTTCAACGCGCTGCAATACCGCCGCGGCTTGACGAAGACGGGGCGAGCCACAGTGGCGTACCAGCCCTTTTTCTTCCCGCTCGACGCCGTCGGCGACTGGAACCGACTCTACGGGCGGACGGGATTCCTCCAGTATCAGTGCGTCGTCCCCGAGGCGCCGGGCGGCGGCGCGGTCCGCGCCATCCTCGAACGCGTCGGCAGCTCCCGGGAGACTCCCGCCCTCGCGGTCCTCAAGCGGTTCGGCTCCATCGCCTCGCCCGGGCTGCTCTCGTTCCCCCGACCGGGGCTCACGCTCGCGATCGATTTCGCCTTCCGCGGTCCATCCACCCTCCAGCTGCTGGATCAGTTCGACCAGGAGGTTCGCCAGGCCGGGGGCGCGGTCTATCCCGCCAAGGACGCCCGTATGAGCGGCGAGAGCTTCCGCGCCTACTTTCCCGCGTGGCGGACTTTTGCCGCACTGGCGGACCCGCGGTTCTCGTCCTCTTTCTGGCGCCGAGTGCATGAGCCCTGATCCGGCAGCCCGTCGAATTCTCATCGTGGGAGCCACTTCCGCCATCGCCACCGAGGTGGCGAGAGCCTACGCGGAGCGTGGCGCGAGGCTCTTCCTGACCGGGCGGAATCGGGAGCGGCTCGCCGCGGTGGCCGACGACATCGGCGTGCGGGGGGGCAGCGTGGAGATCGCCCAGCTCGATGTACTCGACATCGGCAGTCACGCCGCCGTGATCGAGCAGGCCTTCGCGTCCGGCGGGCTCGACGCCGCCCTCGTCGCCCACGGGACGCTGCCCGATCAAGCCGCCTGCCAGCAGAGCCCTGCCGAGACGGTTCGCGCGCTGGAGGTGAACTTCATGGCGACCGCGGCCCTGCTCACCCTCCTCGCCAATCGCTTCGAGGCACAGCAGCGCGGCACCATCGCGGTCATCGCTTCGGTCGCCGGTGATCGTGGCCGGCAGAGCAACTACGTGTATGGCGCGGCCAAGGGAGGTCTGGCAGTCTTTCTTCAGGGACTACGGAACCGGCTGCATCACGCCGGTGTCTCGGTCGTGACCCTCAAGCCGGGCTTCGTGGACACCCCGATGACGGCAGGATTGCCCCGGAACCTCCTCTACACGACCGCGCGACGCGCCGGCCGATCGATCCATCGTGCGATCGAAGCGCGCAGGGACGTGGCCTACATTCCCTGGTTCTGGCGTCCCGTCATGGCCCTGATCCGCAGCCTCCCCGAATCGGTCTTCAAGCGGCTCCGGCTCTAGGCACAATGCCCGCGCCATTGATTGGCCCGTGACGCCCTCCCCGGCTGACCGCGTCCACTTTCTCGACGCTCAGCGGCGCAACCGGCGCCGAAGCCTGCGCTTCATGGTCTTCGCCGGCGTGGCCGTCGCGATCGCCGGCATCCCGCTGTGCGTCCTGGTCGCTCCCCTGCTCTTCGGCGTGGCGATCGCGGCCGCCCATCTGATCGACATGGTCGTACCCCTGAGCGAAGCGGTTTGGGAGCGGATGCACGACGTGGCCTTCGTCGTGCCGAGCCTGTGGGCCCGACTGCGAGGACGGCCCGCCGATATCCCCTGGGACCTGCTGGCGCTCCTGTACCTGATCCCGGGCGCGTTGATCATGCTCTTCGCCTGGCCGTTCATCGCCATGCTGACTCGGCGGGCCGGGGCGGGAGCGCTGCTGCGCCGCCTGACCGCCCGGGAACCCGACTCCTCCACGCTGGCCGAGCAGCAACTGGTGAACGTGGTGCACGAGATGGCGGTGGCGGCCGGCGTGCGGCCGCCCGTGGTTCGCATCATCGTGTCGCCCGCGGTCAACGCCGTCGCCATCGGCCTCACCACGGACGACGCGACGCTGCTCGCCACCGAAGGGTTCCTCACCCGACTGGACCGCGACGAACGGCAGGCCGTCGTCGCCCATCTCATCGGCTCCATCGGCAACGGGGATCTGGAGATCGCGGCCGTCATCCTGTCGGTCTTCGAGACCTGGGGACTCATGGCGCTCCTGCTGGAGACGCCGCTCGACTCGAGACGGGTGACGCTGGTGCGCCGGCTCGCCCGGATCTTCGGCGCCGCGGCGCTGGGGCGCGCGGATGCAGCGGAAGCTCGCCGGATGGTGAACGTGCTGTTGGGCGGCAGCTCGCTCGACCTGGAGTCGTTCTTCCGGAACATCGAATCGACCAGCCCGAAGTCGGTCCCGCACGCGTGCGCCATCATGCTCATCTACATCCCGCTCGCGGCCACCTTCGGACTGGCCGTCATCGCGGCCCGC
Organism: uncultured Gemmatimonadales bacterium; assembly: GCA_963826065.1. Lineage (GTDB taxonomy): Bacteria > Gemmatimonadota > Gemmatimonadetes > Gemmatimonadales > GWC2-71-9 > CAVVWJ01. The sequence goes on along the minus strand of CAWGVP010000004.1, from coordinate 956,711 downwards.
CAGGCCATCGCCCTGTTCACGAACCTGGTGCTCGGACCGTGGTTGGCCGCCATGTGGCGTGCGCGGCGCCGGCTGGCGGACGCCACGGCGGTGCAGCTCACCCGGAACCCCACCGCCCTGGCGGGCGCCGTCCGAGAGATGGAGGCGAGTGATGTCGAGGTGCCCGGGGGATGGGCGGTGAACTTCCTGTTCCCCGTGTGGCCGGCGATCACCGAGGAGATCGTGGCGCGCGAGACCGACGTGGCCACGCTCATCGTCGGCATGCGGCTCGACCCGGCGGACCGGCTCGAGCGCCTGGCGGCGCTCGGTGCACTGGTGGAGGCCGGGCCACCGGGTCCGCGTGAGGGACGCCTCGCCCGCGTGCGCCGTGCCTTGCCCGATCGAAAGGAGCTGGGCTTGGCGATCGGCTGGGGAGTGTTGGCGATCGTGAGCGCGATCGTCCTGATCGGCGTGACGCTCGCCGCGGCGTCGCTGCTCCTCATGGGGCTGTGGTACGTGCTGCGGTGGGTTACGGCACTTCCGCGCTGGCTGCGGGGCGCTGCCTCTTCATGACCCGGACGTCGGTGGCTTGCTGGCCTCGCGGCTCATGGGAAAGTACAATGGAGCACATTCCTCGAGTTTGTTGGGAACAACTACTCAAGAGAGGTGCACCATGCCGCGCCTTCCGACGTGGTCCGTGCTGGCGGCGCTCGCACTTGCCGCCTGCGAGCCGGGAACCGCACCCGAAGGACCTGCTGTCGGCCTGGATCAATCGGTCCTGGGCCCCCAGTACGCGGCGAGGCCGAACCCGAGCTTCCAGCCCTTCGCGTTCTCGGTCGACAACTGCGTGGAAACGGTGGACGTGAGCGGGACGTTTCACGAGGTGGTGCAGGGTTTCGTGGGGCCCAACGGCAAGGAACACTTTCGGTTTCACATCAACGCCAAGGGCAGCGGGGTCGGGCGGCTACGGGCGCCCGCTACCAGTGGAACGACCGCCTGTTCGACATCACGAACATCGCTCCCCGAGGGGCGACGTCGTTCGTCCTGAATGATTACGCTCGCCTGATCGGCCAGGGCGGGGCGGTAAGCTTTCGTTTCGCCGTCAGCCAGAAGATCACGGTCGACGCGGCCGGGGCCGTGACCGTCGACCGCTTCGTCGTCCGCGACACCTGCGGATGAAGGAGCCGGTGAGTCACCGGCGACCCGAAGGGCTCGGCTTCTGCACCTCCATGACCCAGACATCGCTGTGCTGCGCGGGGGCCGTATAGACGATTCGGTTGTCGTGGATCCCCCACCCGCCACGAGATGGCCTGGGTCCCGGACCGTTGAACGTGAGGAGCAATCGGGGAGCTTCCCCATTCAAGGGGACCTGCCAGAACGTGGCATCGCCCTCCTGATTGGTACTGCGAGTCAGGATCGATCGGCCATCCGGACTCCACAGCGGCTGATCGCTGAACACCCCGTTGGGTCCGGTGGTGTCAGCCAGCAGGCGTGGCGGGCCCGAGTCCGCCGGCATCACCCAGGTCGACCCCCGTATCAGGTGGCTGCTGAACGAGAGGGATTTTCCGTCCGGTGACCAGCGGGGCCACACCCCGTGATCCAGCCGAAGTACGGGCGGCTGCCATTCCCCGTTGACGCGCTTCGCGATCCAGATGCCTCCCCTGCCGGTGAAATCGCCGAAGGTGAGCCGGGTACCGTCGGGCGACCATGCCGCGGTGGACTCATGGCGGGGTGACGAGCTCACCTGCTGAGTGGGGCCTCCGTCCAGCGGCAGCACGTAGATGTCTCGCGATCCACCGCGCCACGAGTGGAACGCGATCTCCTTGCCGTCGGGCGAAATGTCGGGGAAAAAGTCATCGCTGGGATCCGTGGTCAGCCGTTCCGGCGTTCCGTTCGGAAGCGCCATGCGATAGAGATCCGTATTGCCTCCCAGGTCGGAGTCATAGACCAGCCAGCGGCCATCCGAAGAGATATCGGCGGTTTCCACCAGCTGGACCCCGAAGGTGAGCTGGGTCTCTCCCGAAGCGTTGGCCGGCGGATTGGCCGGGAGCGGGATCGACCAGGCATTGCTTTCGATCTCGAGACTGGCGAAGGCGAGCCGGCTTCCGTCGGCTGCGAGCGAGATGGTGTGAGCATTCAAGCCGGTCGTCAGTCGCATCGCCGGACCCTTCCTCTGGCCGCCGGACATCGCCGCCGCGAAAATATCCCGAGGCCCGAAGCGGTTGGAAACGAAGTAGAGCCATCGTCCATCGGGCGACCAGATGGGACTCTGGTTCACGGACAGGCTGTCGGTAATCGATGCGACCACGCCATCGGCGACCCGCACCGTCACGATCTGGCTGGGAGAGAGATTCCCGAAGAGGGACCCGGGCATCATCGAGATGGCGTTGCCCGAGGCACACGCGATGTACTCGCCACCCGGACTCCACTCACAGGCATTCGGCTCGAAGAAGCGGGCGATGCCCCGCGACTCGTTTCTTTCATTCCGGACGAAGAGCGAGTCCCCGATGACATACCCGATACTCTTGCCGTCCGGCGACCACACGGCCGATGCCACCGGGCTGGTGCGGCCAGGCGGAACTTCCGGGCGATCGGCGCCGCCGGAGGCGGGAACGCTGAACACGCCCCCGCCCTGCAGGAACAGCACCCGGCTCCCGTCGGGCGACCAGCGCGGATGGGACTGGACCTGGGTGGTGTCATCGGTCAGTGCGAGGCCGCGCCCGCCCGCGACGGAGCGCACGAACACCCGCATGCGGGCGGGCGTGCCGCTCGCATAGGCGACGCTCCTGCCGTCCGGCGACATCGCGGGCAGCGCCTCGACGGCGGGATCCCAGGTCACCTTGATCGACTGGCCGAATGTCAGGGGAGCCGGAGGAGACTTGCCGCTTTGGCGCCCCAGGAGAAACGCCGCGAGCGGCAGCACGACCAGGCCCGTCGCCACCAGCCATCGCTGCCCGAGGCCGACGACTCTCGGATGGTGTGGTTCGGCGGCCTTCCGGCGTGCCTTCGTTCCATCGTGCAAGGCGCTCGCGAACTCGGCCGCGGAGCCGAACCGGTCGGCCGGCAGCTTCTCCAGCGCGGTGAGTACCGCATCCTCGACTTCCGGCGGGATCGATGACCGCCGCGGCGTCAGCGGGCGGGGTGCTTCGGTCAACACCTTGGCGACGATGGCCTGCGCGGTGGGACCGCTGAACGGCGGCTCGCCCAGCAGCATCTCGTAGGTCATCACGCCAAGCGCGTAGACATCGCTTCGCGCGGTGATCTCCCGCTCGCCCATCGCCTGCTCGGGGCTCATGTAGTGCGGCGTGCCCAGCGACATGCCCGGTCTCGGTCATCCGGGAGCCGCCGGCACTGCTGACGGCCAGGGCGATGCCGAAGTCGGCGACCAGGGCCGAGCCGTCGTGGAGCAGGATGTTTTCCGGCTTGATGTCGCGGTGGATCACGCCGTGCCGGTGGGCGTAGTCCAGCGCGGCGGCCACTTCGCCGGCGATCCGCACGGCGTCGGCGATCGGCAGCTGCTTCTCCCGATTCAGCCGGTCGCGCAGCGATTCGCCTTCGACGAAGGGCATCACGTAGTACGCGGTGCCGTTGACCTCGCCCGAGTCGATCAGGCCGCAGGATGTGCGGGTGCTGGAGGTTGGCGATGGTCCTGATCTCGCGGAGAAACCGCTCGGCACCGATCACGGCGGCGAGCTCGGGCCGCAGGACCTTGATGGCGACCTTGCGGTCGTGCCTGAGGTCCTGGGCCAGGTAGACGGTCGCCATGCCGCCCTGCGCCCAGCTCCCGCTCGATGCGGTAGCGGTCGGACAGGGCGGTGGTGAGACGAGCGATGGGATCGGCCATGGGCCGCACGAAACATGCGGCTCAGTGCGACCGGTCGCTAGGCCGACGGTGCGGGAGGGCGTTCCTCGGCGTTCGTGGTCGCCAAGTGGATGATCAGTTTCTCACCCGAAGCGGGCGTCTCAGAAAGGGGCCGATGGTGCTGGACGGCGCCAGGATCAACTCACATTCAACGTCGAACGGCCGGAGGCTGCCCATGCGACGCAGCACCGCATTCCTGCTCTTCGCCCTAGCTGTCAGCGGGTGTTCCCGGCATCCGACCTATGGCCGGCCGGCGCCCCGCGACTCGACCCCGATCGACGATCCCCCGCCGACGAACGAGGTCCCGATCCCGGACGAGCCGACCAACCGGTGACCCGGGGGCGGCAACGCCAGCAAATGTCGCCTGGCTTGTCATATTCCGATATGGGCATATCTTTCGATCATGGCACGAGCCGCCACCACCTCGGACGCGTTCAACGCGGTCGCTGAGCCGCAGCGCCGGCGCGTCCTCACACTGCTCAAGGGGCAGGAGCGGTCGGTCAACGAGTTGGCGGGGGCGCTCCGCGTCTCCCAGTCCCGTGTCTCCAAGCATCTGCGCGTCCTGCGCGAGGTCGGGCTCGTGTCCGTGCGCGAGGCGGGGCAGCAACGCTTGTACCGGCTCGACGCCCGCGGGCTCAAGCCGATCCACGACTGGGTCGGTGGATTCGAGGAGTTCTGGAGCCAGAGCTTCGATCGACTCAATGCCTACGTGAAGGGACTTCAGCGCAAGGAAGGAGGCGGATGATGGTCATGAGCAGCACACCGGCCACGTCGGATCGCGAGATCGTCGTGACGCGCATCATCGAGGGGCCGCGCCCCCTCGTATTCGAGGCCTACACCGACCCGAGGCACCTCGCACAGTGGTGGGGGCCGAACGGGTTCACGACGACGACGCGTGCCTTCGAGTTCCGCCCCGGCGGCGTGTGGCACTTCGTGATGCACGGGCCCGACGGTACCGATTACCCGAATTGGATCGAATGGCGTGAGATCGAGCCGCCCGAGCGGCTCGTCTTCCTCCACGGCGACCGGCCGGACGACCCGCGGGCGTTCGTCTCGACGGTGACGCTGGTCGAGCGCGCCGACGCCACCGAGGTCACCATGCGGGCGGTCTTCAAGACGAAGGCACAGCGCGACGAAGTGGTCGAGCGCTACGACGCGATCGAGGGCGGCAAGCAGACGCTGGGCCGGCTCGCGCTCTACGTGGCCACCCTCATCCGGAAAGGACGCTGACGATGCGCAGGCTCGTGATGTGGAACCTCCAGACGCTCGACGGCTACTTCGAGGGCAAGGCGCCCTGGGACCTCGAGTTCCACGAGGCGGCGTGGGGCGACGAGCTGCAGCAGTTCTCGCTCGAGCAGGCGGAGGAGGTCGGCACCCTGCTCTACGGCCGCGCCACGTACGAGGGGATGGCCAGCTACTGGACCGCGGCCACCGGCCCGATCGCGGACTTCATGACCGAGGTCCCGAAGGTGGTGTTCTCTCGCACGCTCGACGCGGCGACCTGGAAGAACACGCGCCTGGTCCGTCGCGACGCGGCCGACGAGGTCGCGGAGCTCAAGCGGGGCGAGGGCAAGAACCTGTTCGTCTTCGGCAGCGCCAAGCTCTGCGACTCGCTCATGCGCCGCGGTCTCTTCGACGAGCTCCGCATCTGCCTCGCGCCGGTCGTGCTCGGCTCCGGTGTTCCGCTGTTCAAGCCGGGCAGCCCTCGTCAGAATCTCACACTGCTGCAGGCGCGCCCGCTGGCCACCGGCGGCGTCATCCTCCGGTACGAGGCGAAGCCGCGGAGCGCATGAGGGCTCGCCCGTCTCACGGCAGAGCCCCGCCTTTGACCACCGAGTCCTGCGGAGAGAGCGCCCGCCGCTGCATGCCGATGACGTCGGACTCCATGCGCGCCAGCAAGGCGCGGAAGCGAGGCTCATCCCGGAGCCCAGCAAAGAAGGGATCCCGACGCGTGATCCGGTAATCCCTCCACCCGGCCTCGTACCCCCGATCGAGCCAGTCCAGCGCCGTGGCGGTCTCGCCTCGCAGGGCATGAATCGCCGCGATCTCCATGGGTCGATCGGGATTGCCGTGGCCTCGGGCGAGATCGGCGCTGTCGGCGGCGAGCGCCTGGTTCCAGAGCGTGGCGGCTCGCGCCTGCTGCCCGCGCCGGTGCAGCACGAGGCCGAGGAGCGCGCCGAACGACTCCGGGAGCGTCCAGATGGTCGGACGGGCGGTCGGTTGATCGGCCACCAACGGTGTCAGGAGCGCCTCGGCGTCCGCGGCGTCGGTCAGCGCGGCCAGCTCGGCGAGATGGCCCTTCCCCTCATCGTTGCCGGGCTGGCGCGCCATGGTCCGGCGCATGCGCTCGAGCGCCTGCCGCTCGCGCCCCCGCAGCACGTCGAGCCAGGAGAGCTGGATCTGCAGCCGGACGGCGTCCGGCCAGTCCCGCTCGCCACGGAGCAGCCAGCGTTCGGTCGTCTGGTCGTCGGCGAGGCGGAGGAGCGGAATCGCCAGATGATGAAAGGTGAGGAACTGGTGGCCCATGAGCGGCACCGCCCGGCGAGCCCAGTAGTAAGACTCGTCGTATCGGCCGAGCGTTGACTCGAGCTCGGAGAGGTCGACCATCGCCCCGGTCAGGTTCGGGTCCAGCTCCAGCGCCTTGAGGTACGACAACCGGGACTCCCTGAGCCGCCCCTGCGACGCATGAAGCGAGGCGAGAAAATACTGCCCGATCGGGAGGTCGGGCTGCAGCGCGATCGCCCGCTGCACGGCCACCATACCCGAGTCGAGATACGCAGCACCCGCGTAGGCACCCAGGAACATGAAGCGGCGGCCGAGCCAGGCGTGGGCAGCCGCGAACTCGGGATCGAGTGAGATGGCCTGCCGGAGCAGCTCGATGCTGGCCAGGTTCTCCGTGCGCGCGTACGAGGTCAGCGCGAGCGCTCGGCGAAAGAGCTCGTAGGCGGCGAGGTTGCTGGTCGGCGCATGCTCCAGGCGACGTGCCTCTTCGGGGGTCAGCGTCGCCTCCAGGGCTGCCGCAATGCGCCGTGCCACCTCGCTCTGCACGGCAAAGACGTCGGTCAGATCGCGGTCGTACTGGTCCGACCAGACCGTCCGGCCGCTCCGGGTCTCGGTCAGGCGGACTCCTACCCGGACCCGCTCCCGCGCGACCCGCACGCTGCCCTCCACCACGTTTCTCACCCCGAGCTCTCGATCCATCCGGGGAAGCCGGTCAGGAAGCCCGAGATAGGGCTCCGTCGCGCTGGCGCTCACCACCCGAAGTGCCGACAGTTTGGATAGCTGACCCGCGATCTCCTCGGTCATTCCAGCGGTGAAGTATCGCTGGCCGGTGTCGCTGCCGATTGTCTCGAACGGCAGCACCGCGAGAAGGCCGCTGGTGTCCTGGCCGGGGTGAACGCCACTCGCCGGAGGCGCCTCGCTCGTCGGCGTGTCGAGCGTGAAGAACGCCCCCGCGACCATCGCGATCCCGGCCGCGAGCGCCCCCACGACCTTCAGCCATCCGGGCACCCGCTTCGGCGAGACTGTCGTGACCGGCCTGGTGTGCGTTGGGGTGACCGAGCCGCTGGGCGAGGCATGCGGCTCGAGCTGGGCCAACAACTCTTCGGCCGTCTGGTAGCGATCGGCGGGCCGCTTCTCGAGACATTTCATGACCACGGCGGCGAGGGCGGGCGGCACGGCCGGTCGACGGAGGGACACCGGCTCCGGCGCGCGGGTCATGTGGGCAGCAAGGATCTCCTGACTGCTCCCCCCGCTGAATGGGGGGTGGCCGGTGAGCAGCTCGTAGGCCAGCGTGCCCACCGCGTAAATGTCCACTCGATGGTCGAGGTGCGGGTCGGCGGCGGCCTGCTCGGGCGCCATGTACGCCGGGGTGCCCAGGGCCACGCCCGCGCTGGTGAGCTGGTGCCTGCCGGTCGCCTCGCTCACCGCCTTCGCCACGCCGAAATCCATGACCATGGCGTGGCGGCCGGAGAGCATCACGTTGTCGGGCTTGATGTCGCGGTGCACGACACCCGCCGCGTGCGCCGCGGCGAGGGCGTCGACCACCTCCAGCAGGATCCTGACCGCCTGATCGACCGGCAGCTCACCGGTGCGCGCCAGTCGCTCGCGCAGCGACTCTCCCGCGACATACGGCATGACGTAGAAGTAGAAGCCCCCGGCCTCACCCGAGTCGAGCAGCGGCAGGATGTGCGGGTGCTGCAGCCGCGCCGCAACGTCGATCTCGCGGAAGAAGCGGTCGCTGCCGAGGGTAGCAGCCAGCTCGGGCCGAAGCACCTTGACCGCAACCCGGCGATGGTGCCGAACGTCTTCGGCCAGGTAGACCGTGGCCATTCCGCCGCGGCCCAGCTCGCGCTCGAGCACGTACCGATCCCGCAAACCATCGGCTAATGAGGAGGTGATAGCCGTAGCGAACTGCCTGTCCAGGGTTGCCGTGGAATGTGTCGCGGGCGGCTGAGGAGCGCCACAGGCGAAACCACAGGGTCGCCCAAACAGGTGCGATGCTTGACCCCGGGTGGACGGACTCCAGCGGCTAACGACCCTGGGGAGGTTGACCGACCAACCGTTCGAATCGCGGCCGCCCCCGCAGGGCGGCGAAGGTGGGATCGATGCGAAGCCAGCCGGGGCTCAGGTAAGAGGGGACCCGCAGGAGCCGCTCGAGCTCCGCCTCCGCCTCCTCCAGCCGTCCGGCGATTGCGTACACCCGCGCGAGCTGCAGCTGGTTATAGATGCCGCTGTACTGGTCGTGGCGATCCGGAGTGCCTCGTCGAGGGGCAGCTGCCGCTCGCGCCGGAGCCGGTCGCGGAGCGACTCGCCCTCCACGTACGGCATCGTGTACCAGAGGAGCCCGGCAGCCTCGCCGGAGTCGAGGACCGTCAGGATGTGGGGGTGCTGCAGCCCGGCGGCCAGGCGGATCTCGCGCTGAAAGCGGTCCGGACCGAGGGTGTGCGCCAGCTCGACGTGCAGGAGCTTGAGGGCGACCAGGCGGTCGTGCTTGCGGTCGTGAGCGAGGTAGACGGTTGCCATTCCGCCGCGGCCGAGCTCGCGCTCGATAGTGTAGCGATCGCGGAGAGCCTCAGTCAGTTGTGGAGCGGGTCCGGACACCTGGTTCCATGGTGGGGGTGTGGTCGGAATCTGCGAGCGACAGCGGCACCGCGCCAGCGCCGCGATCGGTCAGCGGACCTAGCGAGAGGGCAGCAGGAGGATCCGTTTGCGGTCGCCCATTTCTGCAGGTACACTCTCGCAATGAAACTGCGCCTTCCGCATCCTCTCGTGCTGCTGCTCGGTGGCGTGGTCGTCTGCACCCTGCTGACGTGGGTGCTGCCGGCCGGCGAGTACCAGCGGCGCCAGGACGCCGAACTCGGCCGCGAGGTGGTCGTGGCCGGCACCTATGCGCCCGTCGAAGCGGCACCGGTGGGCCTGATGGGGATGCTGCTCGCCGTGCCGCGCGGCATCAGCGCCGGCGTTGACGTGATCCTGACGATCCTCTTCGTCGGCGGGGCGTGGGCGCTGCTCGACGGTACCGGCGCGCTGGCGCGGCTGGTGCGGACGGCGGCAGGCCAGAACCGGCGACCGCGCGTCGCCGTGGCGGTCGCCTGCATCGTCTTCGCCGTCTTTGGCGCCATCGAGAACATGCACGAAGAGTTCGTCGCCCTGATGCCGGTACTCGTGCTCTTTTCAGGCACGCTCGGCTTCGGCGCCATCACCGCGCTGGCGATGAGCGTGGGGGCGGCGATGGTGGGCGCCGCCTTCGGGCCCACAAATCCGTTCGGCGCCGGTATCGCCTTCCGTTTCGCGGGGCTCCCCGCGCTCTCCGAGGGAGGGATTCGAATGGCGATCTTCGCGCTCGCGCTCGCGGTCTGGATCGCCTTCACGCTCTGGTATACTCCGCGGGACGACGTGCGGGGCGAGGTCGCGGCGGAAGCGGGTGGGGGCGCGACCGGTCGCGATTTTGTGTTGCTCGCGATCTGCGTGCTTCCCATCCTCATCTACGTCGCCGGCGTGCTGCGACTCGACTGGGGCTTCAACGAGCTGACGGCACTCTTCCTGGTGGCGGGCTTCGCCGTGGGGCTCACGGCGGGCTACGGCATGCACAGGACCGCGACCGAGTTCCTCAAGGGAATGGAATCGATGGTCGCGGCCGGACTCTTCGTCGGCGTGGCGCGCGCGATGAGCGTGGTGCTGAGCGATGGCCGCGTGATCGACACGATCGTCGCGGGCATCGTGGCGCCGCTCTCGGAGATTCCCGCGCTGGCTGCCGCGGTGCTGATGATTCCCGCGCAGGCCCTCATCCACGTGGTCGTCACCTCGAACAGCGGGCAGGCCGTACTCACGATGCCGATCATGGCCCCCAGCGCCGACCTGCTCGGCTTCTCGCGCGACGCGGCGGTCATGGCCTACCAAGCCGGCGCCCCGCCGATGGACATCATCAGCCCGACCAACGGCGCGCTCTTCGCGATCCTCCTGCGGGCCGGGGTGCCCTACGGGCGATGGCTGCAGTTCGCCGTGCCCGCCGTGCTGTTGATGATGCTGGTGGGCGTGGTCGGCGTGGTGATGCTCCGCTAGGTTCTTGTTCCCACCCTACATCGTCCGCCGCCCACCCGTCATGTACTTCCGGCGCCACGTGTACCCCAGTCCCACGCCCACCTGCGCGGCCCACGGATCCAGCGTCCGCGGCACGCCGAGTGCATACCCCGCACCCAGCGAGGTCATGAGCGTGAAACCACCCCGCGATACGAACTGGTAGCCGAACTGGAGACCTGGACCATAGTACCGGCCGCCGCCGAGGGCGCCGTCGCTCGTAGTGACGAGCTGGGAGGCCGATGCCTCGACGAACAGCCGGTGCTTCAGGCCGGAGGTAAACGAGCGCAATCCGGCCGCGAAGGTGGGCCCGTCGGGCTCGCCCCGGTCCATATGCGGCGTGTAGCCCACACCGGCGAAGATCGAGATCCGCTCGTCCAGGAAGTAGCGCTCACCCTGGACGCCGAACCAGCCCATGGCGTTGCCGACCCCGGCCGTCAGCGTCGTCATCCGTTCGCCCGGGAACCCGCCGGGCTCCTGCGCCGCGGCTACTCCCGCCAGACCGAGCACCAAGCCGATTACAGTCTTGCAGCACATGGGACCCTCCTGGTAACGATCACTGCTTGAATGATCGCGGCGGCCGGTTTTCGACCAGCGTCGCCCGAGGACCACTACCTCTTCTGCCGTGCCTCGTACAGCAGCCGCTGAAACACGTTCTGTACACCAATGAGTGCGGACTGGGCCGACCCACCGCTGATCATCACGAAATACTGATCGTCCGGCGCGACGTCGTAGTCGCGGAAGGAGCCGCCGCTCAGAAACGAGCCGGTGAACAGTCGTCGGCGCTCGGTGACCGTGAACGTGGGTGACTGCCTCACCGACGCGACCATCAGGCTGTCCCCGGAGCGATAGAACAGGTCCCGGCCATTATGCCCCCACGCCGGCTCGCTGCCGCCATGGAGGGAGATGGGGACCCGTGCACCAGGCTGGGGGTAGGACTGGACGTACACCTCCGTCTGACCGGTCTGGTCCGATTGATACGCCAGCCAACGTCCATCGGGTGAAAGCGCCGGATTGGACTCGCCGAAGGCCGCGGGGACGATCATCCGGGCGGCCTGCGTCGAATCGAAGTCCATGGCACGGATGCCGCTCGTGGGGGTACTGCCGGTTTCCTGAAAGACGACGGTACGTCCGTCCGGGGTCACGCCGCCGGCGAAGCGGCTTCCAGGGGCGACCAGCAGGCTCTCGGGGCGGCCACTCCCGTCGGCCGCGACCCACCACATATCGTCGTTGCTCGAGTAGATCACCCGTCTCCCATCCGCCGTCCACATCGGCCGATTGCTGATGCCGTCGGTCGTCAGGCGCGACCACACCCGCTGGGTGAGGTCGAGCACCCACACGTCCCGCCCGGAGCTGCCCGGGTCGGCGACGCCGATCGCGACCCGGCGGCCGTCGGGCGAGAAGCGTGGGTTCGAGAACGCCTTCGGCTCCGGGGTGAGCGGGGTGGCGCGTCCCGAGCGCGAGACGAGCAGTAACTGCCGCGGCACACTTCCGCCGGACCGCGGGTAGAGGATCGATCCGCTGGCCGACACCGCGGCCCGCGAGGAAAAGGGATCCGGCTGCAGGACGTCACGGGCGATCGTCACCGGCGGACCGGTGGCACGCACGCCTTCAGGATCGAACGGCAGGGCGATCAGCGTCCCGTCCGGGTTACTCAGGACCACGAATCCGTCGTTCACCCACTGCGGGCCGAAGCCGGGCTGATCGAACCGGGTGATCGCGCCGGTGCGGAGGTCCAGCGCCGCCAGACGGCTGCCATTGCCCTGGTAAAGTGAGAACAGGAGCGCGCGGCCGCCGGGCAACAGCATGGGTGCACGGAAGGCCTCTCCGGAGGTACTGTCGGGCCGGGCGATTTCGTGCGGCCGTCCTCCCTGAGCCGACACCGCCATCAGCACTCGCCAGCTCGCGTTGCCGGAGAAGGTGTGATAGCGGAGGGTGTCGTCGCTGCCCCAGTGAAAGCTGTATCCACTGCACGAGTCACAGATCGTGACTGGCGTGCCGCCCGCGAGCGGTACCTTGACCAGCCTGGCGCCATCCAGGAAAGCGAGCCATCGCCCGTCCGGCGAGAAGAACGGCCCCATGCCGCGGCGTCCGCCGGGGACGGGCAGGGCGTCGAGACGGTCCGCGTAGCGCAACATCAAGCCGAGCCGTGACGAGTAGGCGAAAACCGAGCCATCGGGCGCGTAGGAGATCGGCGAGCCCACGGCGTCGGTCACCGCGGCGCTGTCGGGCAGCTCGATGGTGTACCGCAGCACGGCAGGCGGGAATGCCGGGGCGCGCGAGTGCCAGAGTGCCCAGCCGACCGCGAGGCCGGAGGCGGCGGACGCCAGTGCGATGGCGGCCAGGACGGGCCACTGCCAGGTGCGGGGCCCGGAGCCCCTTCCAGCATACGACGGAAGTCGGACGGTGCGTGAAGCGGTCGAGCCGGCGTAGCCTGGATCCCCTAACGCCTCGGCGAAGGCCTTGGCGCTCTCGAAGCGATCCGCCGGCAGCTTTTCCAGCGCGGTGAGCACCGCCGCCTCCACCTGGGGCGGCACGTTCTTTCGCTGCGGCCTGAGCAAACGGGGCGATTCGGTCAGCACGCGCGCGACGATTGCCTGCGCCGTGGCGCCCTCGAACGGCGGCTCGGCCGTCAGCATCTCGTAGAGCACACAGCCCAGGGCGTAGATGTCGCTCCGGGCGGTGATCTCGCGTTCTCCCATGGCCTGCTCGGGACTCATGTAGTGCGGCGTGCCGAGCGACATGCCGGTCTCGGTCATCCGGCTGGCGCCGCCCGCACTCGACACCGCCAGCGCGATGCCGAAGTCCGTGACCAGGGCCGAGCCATCGTGCAGCATGATGTTCTCGGGCTTGATGTCCCGGTGGATCACGCCGTGGCGGTGGGCGTAGTCGAGCGCGGCGGCCACCTCGGTCGCGAGCCGCACCGCGTCGGGGATCGGGAGCTGCTTCTCGCGAGTCAACCGGTCGCGGAGGGACTCGCCCTCCACGAACGGCATCACGTAGTACGCGGTGCCGTCCACTTCCCCGCTGTCGATCAGCCCGAGGATGTGGGGATGCTGCAGCGTGGCGATCGTCTTGATCTCGCGCAGGAAGCGCGCGGCGCCGATGACGGCGGCGAGCTCCGGCCGAAGGACCTTGATGGCGACCTTGCGGTCGTGCTTCAGGTCGTGCGCGAGATAGACGGTGGCCATGCCACCGGCGCCGAGCTCGCGCTCGATGCGATAGCGGTCGGAAAGGACGGTGTTGAGGCGGCTGACGGAGTCGGCCATGGGCCAGAGGTAACATGCGGCGCCAGGCCGCGGGTAGCTAGGGCGTATCAGCCGGCGCGGCGAAAGGTCGCGCGGATCTGATCCGAACCAGGGCCTTCGTCGCCGTAGAGCAGTGTCACGGTGGAGTTGTCAGCCGACACCGTACCGGGGGCGAGAAGGTACGGGAAGCCTTCGCCACCGCCGCCAGTGCGGGTGAAGGTGAGGGTGTTTCCCTGGCGGTCGTAGGTACCCTGCTCGGAGTTGTCGAAGGCAATTCCGTTGTTCTTGTTCCGGTGCGACGTGCGGAGGTCATAGGTACTGGCCGTCAACGTGAGCGAGCCGCTCAGCGTGAGACAGCATCCCTCCGGCTCACCGTGGTCCGACGGCAGCGGTACGTCATTCTCGGCCACCAGCGTGTAGGTGCCGTCCAACGACGCTGGGCCTGTGCTGTTTCCATCGCACGACCAGACGATCAACGCGAGCGAAGCGATGAGCGGAGCCGCGCGTGTCATTACTGAGGTGGAGATTGTCCAGCTCCGGCGTTTACGGTATGTACTGCACGTTATTACGGGGCGCCGGGGCGCCGCCCACCACCTCGATCCGCGGCTTGCCCCCGCGCAGTACCGTGGTCCCCGCCATATAGCCGCGAGGGCTCGGCAGCGAGGCGCGCCGGGTCCAGAGGTCGGTCACCGGGTCGTACACTATGGTGATATCCAGTGTCTCGTCCAGATTATTTCGGATCCGATAGCCGCCCATCACGTACAGCTTGTTACCCAGTACGGCCGTCGCCACACCGTGGCGTGCCAGTTCCAATGGGGTCTTGGGCGTCCACCGGTTGGTTGCAGGATCATAGACGGAGAACCGTCCGTTATTCCCAAACTCTCCTCCCATCACGTAGAACTTTCCCCCGATGACCCCACCCGCAAGCGTGCCCACCTCGTGGTCGTTCATTGTCGCCCGGGGAAACGGCGGAGCGAGAGTGACCCACCGGTCGGTGACCGGGTTGTAGCGGAACAACCGTGGACCGGTGAGGTCGCCTACACAGCCATATTCAGAGTAGTACAGCGTGGAGCAAAGTGTGACCACGTAGAGCTTGTTCTCGATCACGCCGGTCGCACCGTAGCTACCGACTGTCCAGTCATGACTTGGACCGCCGATCGCCGGAAGGTCGCGCTTCCGGGTCCAGGTATTGGTGCCGGGATCGTACACGTAGAGCGCCCTGGTGGGGGGAGCGTCTCCGGTTTCTGAGAACCCGCCGGAGACGTAGATCTTTCCGTTGATCACGCCGGCGCCGTTGGACCAGGCCAGCGGAACGGGTAGCGGTCGCCGGTCGGTCCAGGTGTTGGTGGCGACATTGTAGGCCGTGACCTTGCGCAGCACCGTGATCGGGTACACATCGGTCGCGCCGCCTATCGCGTAGACAACCGACTGCCCAGCTGCGTTGGTGACCGTGGCCAGGGCGAGGCTGTGCCGGGGGGTGGGCAGGTTTGCCCGGGTGATCCAGCTGTTGCTGGCAGCGGCCAATTCGGTCCCGCTCGGCGTGGGCTCCGCCGGCTGGGTCGGCTCGGTTGAATTATCACCGCACGCCGCGACCCAGGCCGTGCTGAGCGCCAGTGCGCCCGGTAGCAGTGAACGGTATCGCATTGCGGTCTTCTTCCTTCTGGGAGCGGCGCTCCAAGGGACTACGTAGCCGGCGAGCGAGTCACGCCAGCCGCTGCCTGATGCTCAGGCACGTTGTATTGTGCATCGGAGGCTCGGAAACCGTGGTGAGGTCCTGCTGAAGAATCCTTCAGTGTGAGCTTTCCCAGCTCCCTTCACCTCGGGATTACCACCGGACGGGGGCACCTTTGCAATGGTCCGCCGGAGCCCCGCGACACGCATCATGGTGATCCAGAACCTGCCTGGGCTTGTCCGCCGCCTGCGCGGTCCCGTCGAGGGGAGCCGGTGACCGTGATCGCTGCACTCGTGGTGAGCGCTGAAACCCGTCGTCTCACCACGTCCCCTTGCGCTCGAGGCGCCGCTTGTGTATGATGCTTATCATATGAGCGCCGCCGCCAAGAGACGCACCGACCCCAGCCGCAAGGAAGCTACGCACGAGCGCATCGTCGAGGCCGCCGCGCGCGCCATCCGGCGCAGCGGCTACGGCGGCACCGGCGTCGCCGATATCATGAAGGACGCCGGCCTGACGCACGGCGGCTTCTACGCCCATTTCGACTCGCGGGAGGCGATGCTCGCCGAGGCCGCCGACCGCGCCGGGGCCGACACGGTAGCCACGATGACGCGGGTGGCCAACTCGGCTCCGCCGGACCAAGCGCTGCAGGCGATCATCCGGGCCTACCTCTCCAAGGCGCACGTGGAGGCCGTGGAGACCGGCTGCGCGGTCGCCGCGCTCGGCTCGGAGATGCCGCGCCAGACGCCCCAGGTGCGGCGCGCTGCGACGCGCCGCATCAAGGAGATGATCGATCTGGTCGGGCGCCAGTCGTCCGACTGGGGACAGCCCGGCGCGCACGAGCGGGCCCTCGTCACCGTCGCCACTGCGGTAGGTGCGCTGGTCCTGGCTCGCGCGGTGGACGACCCGAAGCTCTCCGACGCGCTGCGCGAGGCGGCGCTGAACCAGCTCACCCCAGCAGGCTGACACCAGACGCACCGACGCCGGGGCTGCGTTTGCGCAATAATATGACGAACATCATACGCAAGAACGGCGGTTGACCTCAACAGAAAGCGAGCACGGCATGGCAGACCATCAGGCGCAGCAGACTCGGCCCGTGGCAATCGTGACGGGCGCATCGGGAGGGATCGGAGAGGCGACCGCGCGGGCGCTTCACGCGGCAGGCTATCGGGTGTTCGGCACCTATCGCCGGCCTCCCGCGACGAGGTCACCCGGTATCGAGTATCTGGCGTGCGACGTGACCAGCGACGAGTCGGTCCAGACCGCGGTTGGTCAAGTCCTGGCGAAGGCCGGCCGGGTCGACCTCCTGGTCAACAACGCGGGGGTGGGACTGGTCGCGGGGGCGGAGGAGTCATCGCTGGAGCAGGCGAAGTCCCTCTTCGACGTCAACCTGTTCGGCGTGTTTCGCACGACCAAGGCAGTGCTTCCCGCCATGCGCCGGCAGGGGTCGGGACGGATCATCAATATCAGTTCGGTCATGGGCCTGATCCCGGCGCCGTTCATGGCTCTGTACGCCGCCAGCAAGCACGCCCTGGAGGGGTATTCAGAGTCGCTGGACCATGAAATCAGGGCCACGGGGGTCAGAGTGGTGCTGGTCGAGCCGGCCTACACGCGGACTTCCTTCGAGGGCAACGTCTACCAGGCAGATCAGCAGCTCGACGTCTACCAGACGGCGCGAACGAACGCAGCGGGAGTGATGCGCGACGAGATGAAGACGGCCGACACGCCGGAGCTGGTCGCGAATGCGGTCGTGAAGGCTGCTACCGAGGCAAAACCGCACCGCCGCTACCCCGCAGGCCGGACGGCCCGCCAGGTCAGTCTGCTGCGTCGCTTCGTGCCCGCCTCGGCCTTCGACAGGAGCCTGCGGAAGCAGATGCGGTTGCCGGCATAAGTCAGATCAGCTGAGGAGAACGGATCAGTTGCACGAACGGTGAGGATGGGCTTTCGGCTGAGCCGGAGCCATTCACGAATGCTTTAGAGGAGGCCACCAATGTTTACCGGAATCCGGAGTCGCGCGCTTGTGGTGCTGAGCCTGGGGATTGTCTCCATCGGACACTCGCTGCACGGTCAGAGTGTGACTCCGGCCGATACGGCAAGTCAGGATGATAAGATCGAGTTGTCCTATCACGTGAAGGGGATCAAGCGTGACAGCTCGGGACAGTACACCATGTCGGGTACGGTACATGGCGAACGGCAGGGTAAGGCCACCCTCGTGTTCGGCTTCGACGAGGGGTCGTCCGGGCAAGCCGGCAAGATCCCGGTTCATTCATACTGGGTAGTCACCGCGGTGCCGGCTTCGGAATCGTTCAAGGCCAAATTGAGGGGAACCGCCGAGACTGTCTCGGGTCAGACCCACTTGGTCGGCACGATCATCGAAGGCGCCCACAAGGGGCGTCGGGTCGAGACCAGCAGCCGGCTGCTCAACTTCGGACCCAACCATTCTCTAAGTGACATCGACGGCAACATGACTATTGGCGGGCAGTGAGGGATCGCACAGTGACAGGGGCGTCCTAGTCGACCTCGGGCGTCGAGCGCACCGGGCTCGCCGGCCACGTCGGCGAGCCTGTCCAGCCTCGATCGGACTGGCAGCAGTGGAGAGAGTCAACACGCGCGCGACCGCTCGCTCTGGAGCCGCCCGGCGCCAGCGACGGCGAGTGCCGGCATCGTAAGTCCCTAAAGGATTAGCGCCTGTATAGGGGAAGGGGTCGAGCGGTGGGCTAACTTCAATGGCCAGAGAGGGAATCGAACCCCCGACACGCGGATTTTCAGGGCGTCAGTGGTCGATTGCTCCAGAACTGTCGAGATCGATTAGCCAGCGTCCAGCAACGACTTACTACGTGCCCATGGAGCATCCAGCCGCACTGAGAGCCGTTGAATACCGCAGAGTTCAGGTACTTAACGAGGTACCGCATTCTCCCCTGCTCCACGGTTTTCACCACAACGCGCGCCAGCACCGATGCCGCCACTTCGCCTGAACACAGGCCGATATTAGGCGGCGATTCTCCACTCACCTTGAACAGCGCGTTGAGCCATAAAGGAGAGTTGCCGCCCCCTCGCCATCGCGGTCACGCCGCAAAGCACCCTCAGGAGCAATCGCTCCCAGTCCTCGCCGTTGACCAGAGCAGCGCCACCCGAGTCAGAACGATACAGCGTAAGCATCCACCGACCACGACCCTGGACCGGGTAACGCCTCGACCCGCTGCAACGCCCCACTCCGGAGGTCGGCGACCATTGCGGACAGTCCAGTTCGAAATGGACCAACGCGTGAACGGCACGACAAACAGATTCGCTTTGTCACCCCGCGCCTGGCTGAATGCCGCCGACTGTCCGTCTGGGGCGATCCCCACCCCGGTGAATAGCGCCGTGCCTCCGTGAGCAGGGTCATCGATGACCTGCCGTGGCTGGCCTGTCCTTGAGCTGCTCGAGGTGGCCAGACGCCCCCATACTGGTGGTCGGCACCTCCGGCTCCTAACTTGCGGCTCTACGGAGGGGGTGCGAAGCTATAGATTCCTATAAACCCGATCGGAGTAGTTGTTTAATGGATGAACTCTTGCTGGTTGCCCTCGCGGGGTTCTGCGCCTCGCTGGTCGATGGCGCGCTCGGGATGGGCTTCGGGCCCACCAGCTCAAGCATCCTGCTCGGAGCCGGCCTCAGTCCGGCGTCGGTCTCGGGCACGGTCAACATCGCCAAGGTCGCCACCGGCATCGCCGGGGCCATCTCCCACTGGAAATTCCGCAACATCGACCACCGACTGGTCCTCCAGCTCGCCATCCCGGGATGTGTGGGTGCGGTGGCCGGGGTCACGGTGCTCTCGCAGGTCGACGGCGACACGCTTCGCCCGATCCTCGCGGCCATGTTGATTCTCGTCGGCATCCGCATCCTCGTGCGGTTCAGCACGCCGGTCGCCATCAATCCCGAGGAGTACACCGACGTCGAGCACGACCCCGACCGCATGCCGCCGTTCAATCCGCGCGGGGTCGTCCCGTGCGCCGCGGTTGGTGGCGTGACCAACGGGCTGATCGGCGCGTGGGGCCCCATCGTCACCCCCTTCCTCCTTCACCGAGGCCTGTCGCCCCGCTTCGCGGTGGGCTCGGTGAACACGGCCGAGGTCGCTGTCGCGGCGGTTGCCGCGGGATCGATCCTCGCGTCGGCCGCTAAGGCCGACCTCGACTGGCGGATCGTGGCCGCCATGCTCACCGGCGGAGTCATCGCCGCGCCGGTCGCCGCGTGGTCCGTCCGCCACCTGGCGCCGCGTCCCATGGGCCTGGCCGTGGCCGCCCTCTTGTTGCTCACCAACACGCGGGAGCTCGGCAAGTGGGCCGACCTGGGTGGGGCGACCTGGTTCGCATACGGCGCCATCGTCGTCCTCGTGGCCCTTGCCGCCCTCCGGCCCCGGCTCGGCACCGGAGTCACCGCGCCCGACCCCGACCGGGCTGGCTGATCCCCGGGCGCGGGTCGCCGTTGCTGCCATCGGCGATAGCGTTGAATCATGACTAAAGGTCGTGATTGATCGCCAGGCACCCGCTCTGCCCTCGATCCCCCGGCCCCGCCGGAGAGCGGGCAGGGTGGACGTCTGATCCTCTCATGCCGAGATCGCAAGCCGTGCAGGTACTTTCGACAAAAATGGCCACCCAAGTCGAGTGGCCGCAGTTCCGGTAGCCGAAGTGAGAACGCTTAGTTACGGCGAATGGCCAGAGAGGGAATCGAACCCCCGACACGCGGATTTTCAGTCCGCTGCTCTACCAACTGAGCTACCTGGCCTCGGGGCGGGGAATATAAGGAAAGGGTTACCCTCGGCCAAGGTTGCTACCCGCTTCCCTCACCTCTGCCGGCCGACGGCCAGGCCGCCTGCAGCAGCTCGGGCAGCACCACTCCCGCCGGCCCGGTCAGGTGGTGGATCCCGGCGCCGGACCGTTGGCCCTCCATCGTGGTGTTGACCACCGCCACTACCGCGCCCTGCGCCGCCGCGAGCCAGGGCAGCGACGCGGCCGGCTCCACCAGGTTCGAGGTGCCCACCGCGAGGAAGAGGTCGCACTCGTAGGCTGCGGCCCAAGCCTGGCGGAGCGCGTTCTCCGGCAGCGCCTCGCCGAACCACACGACGGCAGGCCTGAGATACGAGCCGCAGCCGATGCATCTGGGCGGCTCGCCGCCGGCGCGAGGCTCATCCCACACTTCGGTATCAACGCCCTCGAGAGAGCAGCGTACCCGTGTGATGTCACCGTGAAGCTCGATCACCGTCCGGCTGCCGGCGCGGCGGTGCAGGCCGTCCACGTTCTGGGTGATCAGGGTGACCCGCGGGACCAACTCCTCCAGCCGCGCCAGCGCGAGGTGCGCCGCGTTCGGCTCCGCCTTCAGCGCGCCCTCCCGCCGCATCCGGTACCAGTCCCACACCATTCCCGGATTCCGCTCGAAGGCCTCCGGCGTCGCCAGATCCTCGGGCCGGTGGTTCGCCCAGAGCCCGGTGAGCGCGTCGCGGAAAGTGGGAAGCCCGCTTTCCGCGCTCACGCCCGCACCTGTCAGGATCGCCACGTGCCTGGCGCCGCGCAGGCGCTCGAGCAGTTGGTCGTCCATGGGAGGAACGACCTAACCCTTCGGCACTACCCGCAACACCCTGCCATCGTCCTCGTCGGTCACTACATAGAGAAAGCCGTCCGGCCCCTGCTGCACGTCCCGGATCCGGTCGCCCAGCTCGGCGAGATAGCGCTCCTCGGCTGTCACCCGCCCGTTCTCCACCGTGAGCCGCACCAGCGCGCCCGGCTGCATCGAGCCGATGAAGAGACTGCCCTTCCAGCCGGGATACTTATCGCCGGTGTACCACACGGCGCCCGACGGTGCGATCACCGGGTCCCAGTAGTACACCGGCTGCTCCATCCCCTCCTTCGCGGTGCCCTCGCCGATTCTGGCGCCCGAGTAGTCGATGCCGTAGGTGATGACCGGCCAGCCGTAGTTCTTGCCCGCCTCGGGATGGTTGAGCTCATCGCCGCCGCGCGCGCCGTGCTCGACGGTCCAGAGCTGTCCCGTCTCCGGATGCAGCGCGGCCGCCTGCATGCTGCGGTGCCCCAGGGAGTAGATCTCCGGGCGCGCGCCGGTCTTGCCGACGAAGGGGTTGTCGTCGGGGATGGAGCCGTCCGGGTTGATCCGGACCAGCTTGCCGATCCCCGAGCCCAGGTCCTGGACTTGCTCTCGGTAGCCTTGCCGGTCGCCCTGGGTGATGAACAGCTTGCCGTCGGGGTCGAACACCAGCCGCGAGCCGAAGTGGCCGTTGCCGCTCACCTTCGGCTGCTGCCGGTAGATCACCTGCACGTTCTCCAGGCCGCCGTCGCCCAGCCGTCCGCGCGCCACCGCGGTGCCCGCTCCGCCTTCGCCGGGCTCCGCATAGGAGAGGTAGACCAGGCGGTTCTCCTCGAACTGCGGGTCGAGCGCCACGTCCAGCAGGCCGCCCTGTCCCTTCGCGGCGACCTCGGGCACTCCGGCCAGCGGCTTCGAGAGCCGCCCGTCCTTCTCCACCAGGCGGAGCCGGCCGGGGCGCTCGGTGACGAGCATCCGGCCGTCGGGGAGGAACGCCAGCGCCCAGGGATGCTCCAGTCCCTTGGCCACGGTCTCCGCGCCGACCTTCCCCTCGATGGGCCTGGGCTGGGGCGAGCTCTGGGCCGGACCGCTCCGGGGTGCCTGCGCCTGGCACTGGGCCACCATGGGCAGCATGGCCAGGAACGCGAGCATCGCCGTTCCGGGGATCACCTGAGTGCGTCGCATCCTTGAAACTCCTTGATGTTGTCGAGACGGTCCGGTGCTTGAGTGTGGCTACCTCTCGATACGTTGTGCAAGTGGGTTGCGTGGCATCCTGAGCACTCGCGGTGTCATCCTGAGCGCAGCGAAGGAGACCATCTCCGGGCATGGCCTCCTTCGCTTCGCTCAGGATGACACGCCGGGTCCCCTACTGCCCGCGCACTCCCTCCCGCATATTGGACCCATGCCTCAGGCATCCTTTCCAAACCTGACCGTCCTCACCCACCCGTTGATCGTCCATAAGCTCTCGATCCTTCGCGATCGGGACACCAGCACCCGGGACTTCAAGCAGCTGGTGAGCGAGATCGCGATGCTGATGGCGTACGAGGTGACCAAGGACCTCTCGACCGAGCCGGTCGAGATCGAGACGCCGCTGGAGCGGACGACGGGACGCCAGGTTTCGGGGAAAAAGCTGACCCTGGTGCCGATCCTCCGCGCCGGACTCGGCATGGTCGAGGGGATCGCCCAGCTCATCCCGTCGGCCCGGGTGGGGCACATCGGTCTCTACCGCGACCACGACACGCTCCGGCCGGTGGACTACTACTTCAAGATCCCCGCGGCCGAAGTGGAGCGCGACTTCTTCGTGCTCGATCCGATGCTCGCGACCGGCGGCTCCGGCGTCGCCGCCGTCTCCGCGCTCCGCGAGGCCGGCGCCAGGAAGATCCGCTTCCTGTGCCTGGTCGCCGCGCCGGAGGGGGTGCAGCGGATGCTGGAGAGTCACCCCAACGTCCCCGTCTTCACCGCCGCGCTCGACCGCCAGCTCAACGAGCAGGGCTACATCCTCCCGGGCCTGGGCGACGCGGGCGACCGGCTGTTCGGAACCCGTTAGCAAGGAGTGAGCGGCCGATGAGCATTCGACTCTCCTTCTACGGCGCCGCCGGCCAGGTCACCGGCTCGATGTACCTGCTCGAGGCCGCGGGCGGCCGGTTCCTGCTCGACGCGGGCCTCTTCCAGGGACGCCGGTCGGAGACCCACGAGCTCAACAGCAAGCTTCCCTTCGATCCCCGCCGGCTCGACGGCGTGGTGCTGAGCCACGCGCACATCGACCACTCGGGCCGGCTGCCGCTGCTGGTGCGGAACGGGTTCCACGGCCCCATCCACACCACACCGGCCACCCGCGACCTCTGCGCGGTGATGCTGCCGGACTCGGCGCACATCCAGGAGAAGGACTACGAGTACCTTCAGCGCCGGGGGAAGGCGGGCGAGCAGAGCGAGCCGCTCTATTCGCTGGCCGACGCGGTTGCCACCCAGGACCTGATGGTGGGGGTCCCGTACCACCGCATCACCCACCTGCGGAAGCACCTCGCGCTCGAGTTCCTCGACGCCGGCCACATCCTCGGGTCCGCCTCGGTGGACATCCGGATCACCGAGCCGGGAGGCCACCGGCTGGTGTTCTCCGGCGACATCGGGAGGAGCGGCCTGCCGATCATCCGGGACCCCCAGCCGCCGTCCGGTCCGATCGACACCCTGATCGTCGAGTCCACCTATGCCGACCGGAGCCACGAGTCGGTGGCCGAGGCGGAGGCCAGACTGGGCGAGGCGGTGCGGCGCGTCGCCGCACGGGGCGGGAAGATTCTGGTGCCGGCCTTCGCGCTGGGCCGCTGCCAGGAGCTGGTCTACAGCCTCCATCAGCTGTGGCGGGCGAAGAAGATCCCCGAGATCCCGATCTACGTGGACAGCCCGCTGGCGGTGGACATCACCACCGTCTTCCGGATGCACCCCGAGGTCTTCGACCAGCGGGAGGACCTGGTGACCTCGGAGAGCCGCCTCTTCGACTTCCCGCTGATTCGCTACATCCGCAAGGTCGAGGAATCGAAGGCCCTGAACGGCACCAACGGCCCCGCCATCATCATCGCGGCGTCGGGGATGGTGGAGTCGGGCCGGATCCTCCACCATCTGAAGAACGAGGTCGGCGACCACCGGAACCTGGTGCTGATCGTCGGCTTCCAGGCGGAACACACGCTCGGCCGGCGGATTCAGGAGGGCGCCGACCCGATCAGGATCTTCGGCGACGAGTTTCCGGTCCGCGCGGAGGTGGAGACCATCGGAGGGTACTCCGCCCACGCCGATCGGGGCGAGCTGCTCGCCTGGGTCCGGCGGCTGGGTGGTCCGATCCGCCGGGCCTTCGTGGTGCACGGGGAAACCGGCCCGCTCGACGCGATGGCGAAGCTGCTCCGGGATGCGGGAGTGCGGGACGTGCGCGTCCCCCAGCACGGCGAGACCTTCGAGCTCTAGTGCCTCGCCGCCGCCTGCTGCGCTCGATCGTAGGGATGGTGCTCCTCGCGGCCGCACTGGTCTACACCGTGGCGCTCGGCGCGGTGCTGGTGGCCAGCCAGCACGACCAGCGCCGGGCGGCGGACGCGATCATCGTGCTGGGCGCCGCGCAGTACAACGGCCGGCCCTCACCGGTGTTGCGGGCCCGGCTCGACCACGCCATCGTGCTCTACCGCGAGGGCTACGCGCCGCTGATCGTGGTGACCGGCGGGGTCGGCCGGGGCGATACCACCAGCGAGGCGATCGTGGGGCGGCGCTACCTGATCGGGCGGGATGTCCCCGGCAGCGCCGTCGTCGCGCAGCCGGTCGGGCGCAACACCGCCACCTCCATGACCGCGGTGGGCGACTGGCTCCGGGAGCGCCACCTCGGCCGGGTGCTGCTGGTGAGCGATCCCTTTCACATGTTCCGCCTCCGGATGGAGGCGCGGCGCACCTCGCTCCAGGCCTATACCTCCCCGACGCCGAGCAGCCCCATCTCCGACAACCCGGTGCTCGAGCTGCGCTACCTGTTCGCCGAGGGATTGAAGGTGCCGGTGGCGTGGGCCAGGGCGATGCTGGGAAAGGTTCGAGCGTGACTCTGCTTTCGTCCACCCGCCTCTACTCCGGCCGCATCGTCAATCTCGATCTCGACACCGTTCGCTTCCCCGACGACTCGTCCGGCCAGTTGGAGATCCTGCGCCATCCCGGCGCCTCGGCGGTGGTGCCGTTTCTCGATCCGCCGAGCGCGGCCGATCCCCGCGTCGTGCTCATCCGCCAGTTCCGCCATGCGGCGGACGGCTTCATCTGGGAAGTGCCGGCCGGACGGCTCGATGCGGGCGAGAGCCCCGAGACCTGCGCCGGGCGCGAGCTGGAGGAGGAAACCGGCATGCGCGCCGGCCGGCTGGAGCACCTGACCACGATCTACACCACACCCGGCTTCACCGACGAGCGGATCCACCTCTTCCTGGCGCTGGAGCTCGCGCCCGGGGCGCAGCACCGCGAGGCGGACGAGTTCATGGAGCTGCACACGCTGCGCTGGTCCGAAGTCCTGCAGCGGATACGCGCGGGTGAGATCACCGACGGGAAGACCCTCGTCAGCCTCCTCTTCGTCCAGTCCTTCCGCAGGTAGCGGTGCGACGGCTTCGACGACTGCCGGATCCGACTCGCCCGGCGCGCGACGCGGCTCGCCTGGCCGCGCGGCACGCGGGCGGCGTCTGGGACCGCTTCGCCGACTGGTTCAACGCCTTTCACTTCAACGAGAACACCATCCTGCTCGGTTTCGCCGTGGCGATCGGCGTGGCCGGCGGGCTCGGCGTAGTGGCGTTCTACCGGCTGATCGACCTGGCGTACTGGGTGCTGTATCTCACGCCGGCCGTCTTCCTCACCCAGTCCGGAATCCTCGCCTATCGGCCGCTGCTCACGGCGGTCGGGCTCACGATCGCGTACCTGATCATGCGCGCCCTCGGCCGGGGCCACGACGGCCTCAACGTCCCCGACGTCCAGCGCGCGGTCGCGCGCGAGGGCGGCCGGCTGCCGCTCCAGCCGACCCTCGCCCGCACCGCGGCGAGCGCCGTGACCCTCGGGAGCGGCGGCGCCGCGGGAAGCGAGGGCCCGGTCGCCGTGCTCGGCGCGGCGCTGGCGTCGTTTCTCGGCCGGGCGTTCCGGTTCGATCCCGCGCGCACCAAGATCATGGTGGCCGCCGGCGCCGCGGCCGGCATCTCCGCCGCGTTCAACGCGCCGCTCGCCGGCGCGTTCTTCGCGCTGGAGGAGATCCTGGGGTCCCTCGCCGTGGGCGCGTTCCCGCCGGTCGTCGTCGCCAGCGTGGTCGCGGCGGTGATTTCCCACAGCTTCCTGGGCAACCACCCCGCGTTCCCGATCCCGGAGGACTACGGGTACGCGCTCCAGCGCGAGCTGCTGGTGTTCTATCCCTTCCTCGGGGTCATCGCCGGCCTCGTCGGCGTGCTCTTCGTGCGGGTGTTCTTCGCCACCGAATCGCTGGTCCGCCGGGTCCCGAGCCCGCGCTGGACCCTGGCGTTCCTCGGCGGACTGCTGGTCGGCGTGCTGGTGCTGCTGTCGAAGGGGCTGCTGGTGGGTCACGGCCACCTGGCGGTGCACCTCGACGTGTTCGGCGGGATGTCGTGGAGCTCACTCGCGCTGCTCGCGATCGGCAGCATCGTCGCCACCTCGATCACCCTCAACTTCGGCGGCTCGGGCGGTGTCTTCACCCCGTCGCTCTACGTCGGCGCCGCCACCGGCGGCTCCTTCGGCGTCGCGCTCGCGGGGCTCTTTCCCGATCTCGGACTCCGGCCGGAGGCCTACGCGCTGGTGGGCATGGGCGCAGTGGTGGCGGCCTCCACCAGCGCCCCGATCACCGGGATGTTGCTGGTCTTCGAGATGACGAACGACTACGAGATCGTCCTGCCGCTGATGCTCACCACGGTGATCGCCAACCTGGTGGCCCGCCGGCTGGAGCCCGACTCGCTCTACAGCGGGTGGCTCCGGCGCCGCGGCGAGCGGCTCCAGCACGGCGCCGACCGCGACGTGCTCGCCGGGCTTCGGGTGGCGGACGCCTTCGACCCCGCGCCCGAGGTCGTGGGCGAGGCGGCCCCGATCAACCAGCTGCTGGAGCACCTCGGCCGCGGCGGGTTCACCGACCTGCCGGTGGTGGACGAGCAGCGCCGGCTCATCGGCATCATCCCCATCGCCGACCTCGGCCGGCTCGCCGGAGAGCCGAGGGAGAGGACGGCCGACCTGGTCGCCTCCGAGGTGACGATTCCCGCCGAGACGGTCGCCCCGGGCGACAGCCTGCTGGAGGCCATCCGGCGGATGGGGGTCCGCGGCGCACCGTCGATTCCGGTGGTGGACCGCGCCACCGGCCATCTGCTCGGCTTGGTGAGCCGGGCCCACGTGCTGGCGCGCTACGAGCAGGCCGTCGCGGGCGGCGCCACCGGCGAGCACCCGATGGCGTTTCCCCCCGGGGGTCGCCCCACCTAACTTTCCGCCATGCCGGCACAGACTCTCGACGCGTGTCTCCGCGCGCTCGCCAAGAGCGAGCCGGCGCCGGCCTACTATTTCCACGGCCCGGAGGACCTGCTGAAGGACGAGGCCCTGCGCGCGATCCTCGACCGCTCGGTGGACCCGTCGCTTCGAGACTTCAACCTCGACCAGCAGTCCGCGGCGCAGCTCGACGCCGACACGCTCTTCGGCCTCTGCAGCAGCCTTCCCATGATGGCCGAGCGGCGGGTGGTGGTGCTGCGCGAGGTGGAGGCGCTCAAGCGCAAGCCGAAGGTGCGGGGCGCCCTGCTGGACTACCTCGCCCGGCCGGCGCCCGACACGGTGCTGGTCTTGATCCAGGGCTCCAACGAGGAGAGCGAGGACAAGGACATCGCCAGGGCCGCGGTCTCCGTGGCGTGCGAGCCGCTGCCCGAGGACCGGGTGCTCCGGTGGCTCGACCGGCGGGCCAGGGGACTCGGGGTGGAGCTGCCGGACGACGCGGCCCGCCACATGGTGCGCGCCGTGGGTGGCGAGCTCGCCACGCTCGCCGCCGAGCTGGAGAAGCTCGCCGCGCTGCCCGCCGGAGAGCCGCTCACGGTCGAGCGGGTGGGCGAGCTGCTGGGCGTGCGGCACGGCGAGACCCCGCTGGACTGGCGCGATGCGGTGCTCGGCGACCGGTCGGGCCCGGCGGTGACGCTGCTGGGACCGCTGCTCGACCAGCCGGGCATCTCGGGCGTGAAGTTGGTGACGATGCTGGGCACGACGCTGATCGGCGTGGGCGTCGCCCGCGCGCACTACGACCGGGGACTACGTGGCAAGGCGCTCGACGATGCCGTGTTCGGGGTCATCCGACGGTGTCGGGTCTACGGACTGTTGAGTTGGGGCGAGGAGAAGAGTCGCTGGCTTCGCTGGGCCGAAAAATGGCCCGCCGACCGCGTAGCCGAGGCGCTCCGTTCCGTGCTCGAGGCCGATCGGGCCCTCAAGGACACCACGATCTCCGACGAGCGGGGCATTCTGACCGACGCGGTATTGCGTCTGGCGACCTCCAGGAAGGCGGCGGCATGAAGCGGTTGGCTCTCTGTCTCTCTGCGCTGCTGCTCGCCGGCACGGCCACTGCCGGCGCGCAGACCGATCCCCGGCTGGTCGCGGCCGTACGGTCGGCGCAGGAGGGGCAGGGCGACTCGGCCCGGAGCGCGGTGGACCGGCTGCTCGCCGCCACGCCACCGGCCGACTCGCTCTACCCCCAGATCCTCTACACCCAGGCGATGGTGGCCAACACCGCCGCCGACATGCGCCGCCATCTCCAGCGTGTGGTGGTGGAGCACCCGACCTCCACCTGGGCGGACGACGCGCTGCTCCGCCTGGTACAGATGGACTACGCCACCCGGAGCTTCGACAACGCCGCCCGGAACCTGGAGCGACTGCGACTCGATTATCCGGTCACGCCGCTGTTCGCGCAGGCCGCTTACTGGGGCGGCCGCACCTACCTCGAATTGAAGGACACCAGCCGCGCGTGCCGCTGGCTCGCCGACGGGATGTCGCAGGCCAACGTGGACCTCGAGCTTCAGCGACAGATGGGGTTCATGTATCAGCGATGCGGGGCCGCGGGGCAGCGGGGCGGCGGGGCGGCGGGGGACAGCGGAACGGCGCGGGACAGCGGCGCAACGGGGCAGCGGGGCCGTGTGGCCGCCGGGGATAGCGGCGCCGCCAAGCCGCCGGCCGCTCCCGATACCACCCCGCCGGCCAGGCCCGCTGCGGACTCCGTCGCGGCCCGCGTCGCGGACTCGCTGCCCCGCCGTCCCGCTGCGCCGCCGCCCCCCCGCTTCCGCGTTCAGATCGCGGCGGTGGCCACTCCCGGCGCGGCGGACGACGCCGCCAACAAGGCCGAGGGTCTGGGCTTCCCCTCCGTGATCGTGCGGGAGCGCGGCCTCTACAAGGTGCGGGCCGGCGAGTTCGCCACCCGGCAGGATGCGCAGGCGGCGATCGCCAAGCTCAAGGCGGGCATCGGTGGCAGCCCGTTCGTCGTCGCGGAGCCCTGAGCGCACCAGGTCCCAGCCGTGCCGCATTAAGATTCGCGGCATGGTCCCCCGAACAATTCGGTTGAGTCGGAAGCTGGGCGCGGCGGCATGCGTCGCGGCGCTCGGGATCGCTTCCTGCCGGAGCTCGGCACCAGTTACCGCGCCCGAGCCGGCGGTGGTGCCCGACCCCTGCATCCTCCCCACCGGGGAAGCCGGCGAGCCGCGGGAGCTGGTCGTCGCGGCCCTTCGGGCCGACGATACGACCGTCGTCGCCCCGACCCAGCCCGAGCCGCTCCTTCGCCTCGACTGCGCCGGCGCCGCGCGGCCTGGTGCGGCCGAATCGTGGACGCCGGACAGCTCGCGACATACCTGGACGCTGGTCCTGGCGCCGTCGGCCACCGACCTCACGGCCGGCCAGGCCGCCGCCGAATGGAGAACGAGGCCGGAGGCCGCCACCGCGATTCGCTTCGGCGGCGTCGTGTCGGTGGTCCCGCTGGATGACCGGCGGCTCGCCGTGACCTTCGAGCGGCGCGCCGATTCGGTGCCCCCGCTCTTCGCCGATCCGTCGCTCGCGCTGCCGACCGACTCGCTGCCCCGATCCGGCACCACGTTCGTCGCCCGCCGGCCCGCGGGAGATCCCCGGGACGCCCTCGACGCGGGCGCTGATATCCTCCGCACCGGTGATCCGGCGGTGCTGGAGTACGCGCGGGCCCGGAGCGACTTCATGGTGCACCAGCTGCCCTGGAGCCGCACCTACCTGCTCGTGGTTCCGCCCGGCGACAGTCTCCCGCTCCCCATTCCCCCGGACAGCACGGCCTTCCGGGCCGGGCTGGCCCGCGATGCGGTACCCGTGGAGGCGCGCGGAGCCGAGCGCCCCTACTGGTGGGAGGAGATGCTGCCCTGCCCCGCCGACGCCGACACCTTGCCTCCCGTTCGAGACCGGCCCGCGACCGCCGCGGTGGTGTATGACGGGGAGGACGCGGTCGCCCGGGCATTGGCGGAGCGGGTGGTGGCGCTGTCCGACGATCCACGAGCGGCTGCCAGCGCGCTCCCCGCGCGCTCGATTCCACGGGCCCTCCACGGACGACTCGGCCGCGCCTACATCGTCGCGGTGCCGCGCACGGCGACGGCACCGTGCCGCGAAGCCGCCGCGTGGCCGGCGGGCTCCACGCTGATCCCCCTGATCGATACGAGGATGAGCGCCGTCGTTCGGCGGGGTGTGCCCTGGCTCACCGTGGAGTACGACGGCCGGCTTCGGCCGGTGGAGGAGCCGTGAGTTTTCGCGCACGCCTCTTCCTGGCCACGTGCGTCGCGGTGCTGGTGCCGCTCACCGTGCTGGCGCTCGGCGTGCGCCGCGAGATGGACCGCCGCCTGAGCGAGGAGTCTCGCCGCCGGGGTGACGCCGCGGTAAGGGCGCTGGGAACCGAGCTCGAACGGGAGCGTGAACGGGTGGTGGCCGGACTCTCGGCGCTGGTGGAGGAGCTGGCCCGCGACAACCGCTTCCGGCTCGCCGCCGTTCGCGGGGACCCCGGCTCACGCTCGTACCTCCTCGACTGGGCGGGCGAGGCGATGCGGCTCTCGGGGCTGTCCCTGCTCCAGGTTCAGGACACCACCGGGCGGATCCTCAGCTCGGGGCATTTCCGGAATGAGTACGACCAGGTGCGGCCCGAGCTGCCCGGTTTTCTCCGCGCGGCGGGCGACGCCCCGGCGCTGGTGCGGGCGCGAACCGCGGAATCCCCGCTGCTGGCCCTGGCCGCGTCGGAGCCGTTCGCGGTCGCCGGCCGTCCCTTCGTGCTGGTCGGAGGGATCGCGGCCGAGGACCGATTTCTCCGGCGACTCGACCCGGATCCCGAGCTGGCGGTGACGCTGGACTCGTCTCCCCCCTCTGGTCGGACCGATGGCGGTGCCGAGCTGGTCGGGGCTCTGATCATTCCCTTTTTCGATGCCCAGGCCGACTCGGCGGGAACCGCTCGTCTGACCGTGACCCGCACCTCGAGCACCCTGGCAGCACTGCGACGAGGGCTCAACACCTGGTTCCTCGTTTCGCTCGCGGTGACCGCGCTGCTCGCCGTGGGCCTCGCCGCCTGGCTGTCACGGCTCATCAGCCGTCCGCTCACCGAGTTGGCGGACAAGACGGCGGCGATCGATCTCGACCGGCTCGATCAGGACTTCGCCACCGACCGCGAGGACGAGATCGGCGCCCTCTCGCGGCTGCTCGGCGCCATGACCGCGCGACTCCGCGCCGGTGCGTCCCGGCTTCGCGAGGCCGAGCGGCGAGTGGCGATGGGCGATCTGGCGCGCCAGGTAAACCACGACATCAAGAACGGGTTGGTGCCGATCCGGAACGTGCTGCGACACTTGGAAGAGGTGGCCCGGGACCGGCCCGAGACGCTTCCCGGGGTGTTCGAAGAGCGGCGAGCGACGTTGACCTCGAGCGTTGCGTACCTCGACAACCTGGCGCGCAACTACGCCAGGCTTTCACCCGGCGCCATGCCCGAGGCGTGCGACGTGAACGAGATGGTGACCGAGGTGGCTCGGACTTTCGGCGGAACCGGCGCGGTGCGCACCCGCCTCGCGAGCGGCCTGCCGTCGGCCGCCGCCGACCGGGTCATGCTCCGGCGGGTGCTGGAGAACCTGGTGGGCAACGCGGCCGATGGGGCCGCGTCCGGGAGCGCCGGCGAAGTCGTGGTCTCCACCGAGCGCGTGACCCGCGACGGCACTGCCGCCGTCCGGATCACCATCGCCGACAACGGTCCGGGCATGACCCGCGCCGAGCTCGATCGCGCGTTCGACGACTTCTATACCACGAAGGCCGGTGGGACCGGCCTCGGCCTCTCCATAGTGCGCCGGCTCATTCTCGATCTCGGCGGTGCGCTGCGGATCGACACCGAGCCCGGCGCCGGCACCCGGGCCACCGTCGAAATTCCTGCCGGCCCGGTGGGAGGGGTCACGCCATGACGCTGGTGCTGGTGGTGGATGACGTGGCGCCTCTGGCCGAGCAGTACGCCTACGACCTGCGCCGCACGGGGGGGTACGAGGTGCTCACGGCACCGGGAGGGGACAAGGCGCTGGAGATCCTGGCCGCCGCACCGGTGGACTGCGTGGTACTCGACCTCGAGATGCCGGGGATGGACGGCTTCGAGGTGCTGCGGGCGCTGGAGCGGAAGGGGTCGCAGGTCCCGGTGATCGTCTATACCGGCACCGGGAGCTTCGACCGGTGCGTACAGGCGCTGCGGCTGGGGGCGTACGGGTTCATCGACAAGGCCGAGCCGATGGAGCGCGTGGTCCACGAGATCGAGACCGCCATGGAGCGGCGCCGGCTCCGCTCCGAGGTGACCGCGCTCCGCCGACAGCTCGGCCGGGAGACGTCACTGATCGGCGGCAGCGCGGCCATGACGGAGCTGCGGGCCGCGATCGCCCGGGTGGCGCCGATTCCCAGCCAGGTGCTCATCACTGGGGAGAGCGGGACCGGCAAAGAGCTGGTGGCCCGCGACCTCCACCGGTTCGGTCCGCAGCCGTCGGCGCCCTTCGTGGCGATCAACTGCGCCGCGCTGCCCGAAAGCCTGGTCGAGAGCGAGCTGTTCGGCCACGAGCGCGGGGCGTTCACCGGCGCGGTCGGCACCCGGAAGGGAGCCTTCGAGGCCGCGGAGCGGGGGACCCTCTTCCTGGACGAGGTGGGCGAGCTGCCGCTTCAGCCCCAAGCCAAGCTGCTGCGAGTGCTGGAGGAGCGTCAGGTCACACGGCTCGGCGGGACCCGGCCGATCGCGATCGAAGCCCGGATCGTCGCCGCGACGAACCGCGACCTCGAGGCGGAAGTGACCGCCGGGCGGTTCCGCGAGGATCTCTACTTCCGGCTTGCGGTCCACACGATCCGCGTGCCTCCCCTGCGGGACCGGCTGTCCGACGTGCCTGCCCTGGTGGACCAGTTCCTCACCGGCATCTGCTCCCGTTTCGGCATGCGCCGGAAGAAGGTGGCGCCCGACGCGCTCGACCTGCTGATGGGACATGAGTGGCGGCGCAACAACGTCCGCGAGCTGCGGAACATCGTCGAGCGAATGATCATCGCCTCGGACGGAGACGTGATCGCGCCGGAGCACGTGCCCGCCGAGATTCGGCCGGCGGTGGGCATCCCGGCCGCCGAGTCAGGGCCACAGGGCTTCCAGGCGCTCAAGGCGGAGGCGGAACGGAAAATCATCATCGCGGCCCTCGAGCGGCACGAATGGCACGTCACCAGGACGGCCCAGGCCCTCGGTCTCGCCGACCACGCCAGCCTGCTGAAGATCATGCGGCGGCACGGGATCAGGAGACCGTGAGGCGGCGGGGCGGCGGGGCGCGGGGCGGCGGGGCGCAGCATGTGGGGGCGCGAACCCCGCAAGTGTCATCCTGAGCGAAAGCGAAGGAGCCCATCCCACCGTGTACACATGGACACTCACCCATAGTCGAGGCCGTGTCCCGTAGTACACAACGCCGGAACCTGCCGCAGACTCAGTCATCGTAACTCAGCCAAACACAACACCATCTACTTCCAGCCCCGGCCCGTGTCCTCTTGGCCGCCAGCTTGCCTTTCCCCCTGGCGTGGTTCACCCAACCCGCGTCTTCGGACGCCAGCCAGGAGGAGTCCCCATGTCGTTCCGTCCGTCTCACCTCGTGATTCTCGCCGCCGCGCTCACCCCGCTGGCGGCCGGCTGCGGCGACGACAAGCGCCCAGTCACCACCACCGTCTCCAGCTCCCCGGCCACTGTGGCGGTGGTGGACACCGGCACCGGGCCGGCCGGTGACGGCTCCACGGCCACCCGGCCCACCGGACCGGTCTCCTATGCCGATGCCGAAGCGGCGTACGCCGGCCGGAACTATGACGAAGCCGTAGACCTCTTCGCGGGCTACACCCGCTCGAGCCCCGACAACCCCTGGGGCCACTACATGTACGGTCTGTCGGCCTGGAAGGCCGGAGACGACGAGCAGGCGCTCGCCGCCTTCGACGAGGCCCTCCGCCTCGACCCCCAACACCGGAAGAGCCTGCTCAACTCGGCGCGGGTGCTGCTCGAGACCGGCCGTCCCCGCGAGGCGCTGGAGCGGGTGGAGCACGCGTTGAGCCTCGAGCCTCTCTCGGGCGAAGGCCTCCGGCTGCTGGGCCGGGCGCGCTACGAGCTGAAGGAGATCCCCGAGGCGATCGATGCGTACCAGCAGGCGATCGCGCTGGACGAGCGGGATGTCTGGGCCATGAACAACCTGGGGCTGATCTACATCCAGCAGGACCGGAGTGATATCGCGCTTCCGATTCTGGCCCGGGCGGTCGAGCTGCGCTCCAACTCCCCGGTGTTCCAGAACAACCTCGGCACCGCGCTGGAGCGCACCGGCCACTTCGCGGCCGCCGGAAAGGCCTACGAGGCGGTGCTCGCCGCCGACAGCACCTACGGCAAGGCGGCCGCGAGTCTCGAGCGGGTTACCCCGCACGTCGCGAGCGACACCTCGACAGTGGATCTGGCGGCGGTCGCCGGGGAGTTCCGCGAGGCGGTGCGGTCGTGGCGGGATTCGACCGCGGCGCGGGACTCCACGGCCGTGGACTCCGCGGTCGTGCCGAGCGACTCGGCGGTCGTGCCGAGTGACTCGGCGGTGAGTTCGGAGAGTCTGTTGGTGGAGTAAGCTCGGAAGTCATCCCGAGCGGAGCGAGGGATCGGTCCGTCCATGCGAGTGAGCCCCGATGGTCACTCTCATGGGCGAGCCGATCCCTCACTGCGTTCGGGATGACGCCTCACAGCAACCCCGACACCGGATTCGGCTCGCCCTCGGCGAACCGCGTCGGCCGAAGCGGGCCGACATCGAGGGACGTGGCCGTCCCGTCGGAGATGATCTCCGCAAGCAGCTGCCCCAGGGCGGGCGAGTGCATGACCCCGTGCCCCGACGAGCCGTTCACCAGGAAGAGATTGGGGCAGTCGGGCGCGGGGCCGAGGATGGCGTGGCGGTCGGGCGACATCTCGTAGAGGCCCGCCCAGCAGGCCGCGGCCTCGATCTCGACGCCTCGGAGCACCGGCACCCGCCGGTGCGCCAGCTCGGTCACCCGGCGCACCCACGCCGGATCCACCGGATGGTCGAACGGCCGGCCCTCGACACCGGGCGTGGGCAGCAGCAGGAGCACGCGGCCGTCCCGCACCCGGAGGTGGAAACCGTCGCCGGCGAAGATCGTCATCGGCATCGCCTCGGGCAGCAGATCGCACTGCATCGTGGCCGCCACCTGCCGCCTGAGCGGCACGACCGGCACCTCGACGCCCGCCCACGCCGCCACCGCCGCCGCCCAGGGACCTGCGGCATTCACCACCGCGCCCACGCCGACCGGCCCGCGAGAGGTGTGCACCGCCGAGATCGTCCCATCGGGTCTGCGCGAGACGGCGATGGCCTCGACGCCCCACTCCACGCGTACACCCAGCCGGCTTGCCGCCGCGAGGTAGCCCTCCAGCAGGCTCAGCGGCCGGATGAACCCGTCGGTCGGACAGTACACGCCGCCGGCGAAGTGCCCCGGGGCGAGCGCCGGATTGAGCCGGGCCGCCTCAGCCGGATCCACTTCCACCGCCTCGCGCAGACCCGCCTCGTGCTGCACCCGTTGCCCCGCTCGCAGCTCGTTCATCTCGGTCTCGTCGGCGCCGAGCCACAGATACCCCGCGGCGAGGTAGCCGGGATCCACGCCGGTGTCGGCCTGGAATCGGCAGAGCTTCTCCCGCGCGAGGAGCGAGAGTCGCACGTTGATCGGCGTGGCGTACTGCGCCCGGTATCCGCCGGTGGCCCGGCCGGTGCTGCCCTCGCCCGGACCGCGGCCGCGATCGAGAATCACCACGTCGCGCCATCCGCGAGCAGCCAGGTGGTATGCCACGCTGGCGCCGATCACTCCGCCGCCGATCACGGCGACCGACGCGGTCGTCATGCCGTGAACACGTGCTCCGGATGCCGGAAGCTCTTGAACTCGAGCGCGTTGCCGCTGGGGTCGAGGAGAAACATCGTCGCCTGCTCGCCGGCCTGACCCGCATATCGGGTCCTCGGTTCCAGGACGAACGGCATCCCCGCGGCCCGGATGCGCGCGGCGATGGCGTTGAACTCCTCCCAGCCGAGAATCGCGCCGAAGTGAGGCATGGGGACCAGGATGTCCTCCACCTTGCCGGTGTTCTGGGTCGGCGTCACGGTCCCGGTGTTGTGGGCCGAGATCTGGTTGCCGAAGAAATCGAAGTCCACCCAGGTGTCGGTGCTGCGTCCTTCGCGGCAGCCGAGGATCTCGCCGTAGAAGCGGCGGGTGGAGTCCAGATCGCGAACGAAGAAGGCGAAGTGGAAGGCCGGCATCAGACCGAGACCTCACCCCGGGGCTTCCACAGCGCCGCGTCGAGGATGGACCAGAGATGAATGATCCAGCCGAGCCAGATGATCCAGAGAATCGCGGCGAGCACGAACATCACGCCGGCGATGATGAGCCGCCCCTGGATCAGCTGTCCCAGGCCGGGGACGAAGAAACTGGCGAGCGCGGCGATCACATTGCCCGTGGACCCTTGACCAGCCATGTGCACCTCACGTTTTGCGGAGAAGAGGGGCGAGGTCGCCCCCGGAATGAAGGGTTATATTCTCCAGCGTATGTCCCGCCAGTCCCCCCGTTTCTCCCCGTGGCGTCCGTGAGCCGCGAGACCGCCAGTGCCTCGACCCCGCCGATGCTGAAACACTGGCGGGAGGTCAAGGCACAGCGTCCCGATACCATTCTTTTCTATCGCGTCGGCGACTTCTACGAGATGTTCTATCAGGACGCCGAGCTCGCGGCGCGCGTGCTGGAGATCGCGCTCACCTCGCGCGGTGACGGCGTGCCGCTCGCCGGCGTGCCGGTGAAGGCGGCGGCGGAGTATCTCCGGCAGCTGGTGGGCGCCGGCCACCGGGTGGCCATCTGCGAGCAGGTGGAGGATCCCCGGCTCGCCAAGGGGCTGGTGCGCCGCGAGGTGGTGGAGACGGTCACGCCGGGCGCGCTGCTGGTGGAGGGGTGGATTCCTGGGGCGCGGAACAACTGGATCGTGGCGGTCGGGCGGACGGGCGGACGGGCGGAGGGAGAGTGGGTCGGCATCGCGGCGGTGGACCTGAGCACCGGCGAGTTCGTGCTGGAGACGCTGGCCGAGCACGCGCTGGAGGAAGCGGTTTCCCGCCTGAGCCCCGCGGAGATCGTGATGCCGTCGGGAGCGCCCCGTCCGTCCGACCGCCTGTCCGCCCGTCCGCCGCTCGAAACCGTTCGCGAACCGTGGGAATTCGACCCCGATCTCGCCCGTGAGGAATTGGCGCGGCGCTTCTCCCTCGCCTCGCTCGACGGTCTCGGCGTCGGCCCCGAGGACGCGGCCGCGCTCGGCGCGGGGGGCGCGCTGCTCCGCTACCTGTCGGAGCTTCAGCCCGGCGGCCTGCCGCACCTGGCGCGTCCGTCGGTCCGCCGGAGCGACGCGTTTCTCTGGCTCGACGAGATGACCCGGAGGAACCTCGAGCTGGTGGACCCGCTCGGCGCCGGAGTGCCGGGGTGCACCCTGCTGGAGACCCTGGACGTCACGGTGACGCCGATGGGTGGAAGGCTGCTGCGCCGCTGGCTCCTCTCGCCGCTCCGCGATCCGGCGGCGATCGAGGCCCGGCTTGACTCGGTGGACGTGGCGGTGCGCGATTCGCGCGGCCGCGCGCGGCTCCGGGAGGCGCTCGACGGCGTGCGCGATCTCGAGCGGCTCGCGGGCCGCGCGGCGGCGGGCCGCGCGGTGCCCCGGGAGCTGGGCGCGCTGCGCGACTCCTTTCAACGGCTTCCCGACGTCGCGGAGGCGCTGAGCGCCGTCGCCGGATTCGCCCTGCCGGACGGCCGGCGCGCGGCGCTCCTGGCCGACGCGGTGGAGGAGCTCGACCTGCTCGCCGATCTCGCCACCGAGCTGACCGCCGCGCTGGAAGATCGTCCGCCGCCGGTGCTCGCCGACGGCGGCGTCATCCGCCCGGGCTACGACGCCGAGCTGGACGAGCTGCGCTCGCTCCGGGACGGCGGGCGGCGCTACATCGCGTCGCTGCAGCAGCGGGAGCGGGAGCGCACCGGGATCCCGTCGCTCAAGGTCGGCTTCAACAAGGTCTTCGGCTACTATCTCGAGATCACCAACGCCCATTCGGCCAAGGTGCCGGCCGACTACGAGCGGCGGCAGACCCTGGCTGCCGCCGAGCGCTACGTGACGCCGGAGCTCAAGGAGTACGAGTCGCGGGT
Source organism: uncultured Gemmatimonadales bacterium (assembly GCA_963826065.1). Lineage (GTDB taxonomy): Bacteria > Gemmatimonadota > Gemmatimonadetes > Gemmatimonadales > GWC2-71-9 > CAVVWJ01. Next base: position 918,088 of record CAWGVP010000004.1, on the reverse strand, counting down.
GCTCGGCGCCGAGGAGCGGATGGGCGCTCGCGAGGCCGAGCTTTTCGGCGCGCTGCGCGCCGCCGTGGGCGGGGCGATCGAGCGGATCCAGCGCACCGCGCGGGTGCTCGCCCGGCTCGACGTGTGGACCGCGCTCGCCGAGCGGGCGGTGGCCGGGCGGTACGTGCGCCCGCGGGTCGATGCCGGATTCGACCTTTCACTGCGCGAGAGCCGGCATCCCGTCATCGAGCGGATGATGGCCCGGGAGGCCTTCATCCCCAACGACGCGCGGTTCACCGAGGCGGAGCGGGTGCTGCTCGTGACCGGCCCCAACATGGCCGGGAAGTCCACCATCCTGCGACAGATCGGCCTCTGCGTGATCCTGGCCCAGATGGGCGCCTTCGTGCCCGCGGCCGAGGCCTCGATCGGCGTGGTGGACCGGCTGTTCACCCGGGTGGGCGCGAGCGACAATCTGGCGCGAGGCCAATCCACCTTCATGGTGGAGATGAGCGAGACCAGCGCGATCCTTCACAACGCGACCGCGCGGAGCCTGGTGCTTCTCGACGAGATCGGCCGGGGCACCTCGACCTACGACGGCGTGGCGATCGCCTGGGCGGTCACCGAGCATCTGCACGACCGGGTGGGTTGCAAGACGATGTTCGCCACCCACTATCACGAGCTGATGCAGCTTCCCGAGCGGCTCCAGCACGCGCGAAACTACAACGTCGCCGTGCGCGAGACCGGCGATACGGTCTTCTTCCTGCATCGGCTGGAGCCGGGCGGCACCGACCGCAGCTACGGCATCCACGTGGCCCAGCTCGCCGGGCTCCCCGCTGGCGTGGTGGCGCGGGCACGGGAGATCCTGGGCACGCTCGAAGGCGAGCACCGGATGGTGCCGGGCCCGCCGCCGCCGCTGGAGCGGGAGACCGGGCAGCTCGCACTGTTCGGGGATGCCCAGCCCGACCCACTGAGGGATGACCTCAAGGCGCTCGACCTCGATGCCCTCACCCCGCTCGAGGCGCTCAACCGACTGGCCGAGCTCCAGCGCCGCGCGCAGGGAGCCGGCCAACGTCCCGGTGACCGGGAGAGGAGAGGCGACCGATGAGCCGTGCCGTCCGTCTCGCGGCCGCCGTCCTGGCGACGGTGGCGCTGGGCTCCTGCGGCGACCGGAGCGTGGGCACCGTCGCCCTGGGCGACCATCAGCCGGCCGCGGTCGAGAGCACCGCCGACCAGTCACCGGTCGCGATCAATCCGGTCACCCCGATGACTTACCCGCCTGCCCTGCTGGAGCAGGGGATCGAGGGCAGGGTGCTGCTCCGGCTCTACGTGGACGCGCAGGGCAATCTGATTCCCGACTCGACCCGGCTGGCGGAGTCGAGCGGGTATCCCGCGCTCGATTCGGCGGCATTGAGCGGCGCCGGGGACCTGCGCTTCTCGCCCGCGCTCCGGAACGGCCGCCCCATCGCGGCGCCGTTCCTTCAGCCGGTGCACTTCCGGCATCCCCGGTCGCGGAGCGACCCATGACCCATCCCCACCTCACGCCCTACGAGTCCGTACTCGGCACCATCGGATGGACCCCGATGATCCGCCTGGGCCGGATCGGCGCGGGCATCAAGACGCCGATCTATGGGAAGGCGGAGTACGCCAACCCCGGCGGCTCGGTGAAGGACCGCATCGGGCTGGCGATCATCGAGGCGGCGGAGCAGCGGGGCGATCTCAAGCCCGGCGGCACCATCGTGGAGGGGACCAGCGGCAACACCGGCGTGGGCCTGGCGATCGCGGCGAGCCTCAAGGGCTACCGCTGCATCTTCACCATGCCGGACAAGATGTCGCAGGAGAAGGTGCGGCTGCTCAAGGCGTACGGGGCCGAGGTCGTGATCACGCCGACCGCGGTCCCGCCCGACCATCCCGATCACTACGTCGTGAAAGCCAAGCACATCGTGCAGCAGACGCCGGGCGCGGTGCTGGCGGACCAGTTCTACAACGCGGTGAATCCCGAGGCGCACGAGCTCACGACCGGACCCGAGATCTGGGAGCAGACGGGCGGTAAGGTCACCCACTTCGTGGCGGGGGCGGGCACGGGAGGCACGGTGAGCGGCGTCGGGAGGTACCTGAAGGCCCAGAACCCGAAGATCAGGATCATCGCGGGCGATCCCATCGGCTCCCTGTACACGCACTATCATCGCACCAAGCAGATGGGGGAGGGTCACCCCTATAAGGTAGAGGGGATCGGCGGTGACAAGATCCCGACCACCATCTGGTTCGACCAGATCGACGAGTTCCGCCAAGTGCCGGACCGCACATCGTTTACGATGGCGAGGCGGCTCGCGCGCGAGGAGGGGATTCTGGTCGGCGGGTCGGCCGGGCTGAACGTGTGGCTCGCGCTGGAGATCGCCCGCGAGCTGGACGACCCCGACTGCCTCGTCGTCACCATTCTGGCCGACACCGGCGAGCGCTACCTCTCCAAGGTCTTCAGCGACGAGTGGATGCAGGAGAATCAGATGCTGGAGGCGCCCCGGGTGACGGTTGAGCAGCTGCTGGAGCGGCGGCCCGCCACCGCTCCCGCGCTGGTGAGCGTCGCCCCGGCGGCCGCGGTGCGGCAGGCGCTCAACCTGATGACGACTTACGGGGTCAGCCAGATCCCCGTGGTGGAGAACGGCGAGTCGGTCGGCGGGCTCATCGAGGGCACCCTGATGACCCGCGCGCTCTCGCAGCCCTCGCTGCTCGACCGCCCGGTGCGGGAGGTGATGGAGCAGCCGTTCCCCGAGGTGGACGCAACAGCGCCGGCAGACCGGGTCGGGGCGATGCTGACCCGGGAGAGCCCGGCCACCCTGGTACGGAAGGACGGGAAATTGATCGGGATCGTGAGCCGCTACGACGTGCTGCAGCAGCTGATCGGGACCCGGTGACGATGCGCGTCACCGTGCTGACCGGCGGCACCTCCTCCGAGCGCGACGTCGCCATTGCCTCCGCCGTCCAGATCGTGGCCGCCCTCCGGTCGAAGGGGCACGACGTTGCGGTGGTGGACACCGCGCGCGGGTTCATCCCCCAGGCGGACGAAAGCCGGCTGCTCTCGGGAAGCGTAGGTATAGCGCCCCCCTCGATCGACGAGCTCCATGCGCTCGAGCGTGGTCTTCTTCTGTCCGGTCTGGGGAATCTCGCGGTGATCCGGGATGCGGACGTGCTGTTCCTTGCATTGCATGGTGGACGGGGGGAGGACGGCACCATTCAGACGCTGCTCGAGGTCGTGGGTGTCCCCTACACTGGAAGCGGCCCGCTGGGGAGCGCCATGGCCATGGACAAGGACGTGTCCAAACGGCTCTTCCGGGGTGCCGGCGTCCCTACCGCCGACTGGGCGATGGCCCCTGTGTCGCGGGCCGAGGCCGCGGCGTCCTTCGGGTGGCCCATGGTGATCAAGCCGTCCAAGCAGGGATCCACAGTGGGTTTGACCGTCGTGAAGGAGCCCTCGGGATACGAGGAGGCGGTGGAGCTGGCCGGTCGGTACGACGACGAGATCATGATCGAGCGGTTCGTCCCGGGACGTGAGCTCACGGTGGGGGTGCTGGAGGGGCAGCCACTGGCGGTCGGGGAGATCATCCCCCGGCATGAAATTTTCGACTACGAGTGTAAGTACACGCCTGGCATGTCCGAGGAGATCTTCCCGGCCGACCTCCCGGCCACCGTGGCCCGGGAATGCCAGCGGCTGGCGGTGCTGGCCCACGAGGCGCTGAAGCTGGGGGGCTACTCGCGGGTCGATTTTCGCTTGACAGCGGCGGGGGAAGCCTTCTGTTTAGAAGTGAACACGCTGCCCGGCATGACGGCCACGAGCCTCCTTCCCCAGTCCGCCCGGGCGGTCGGCATCGAGTTCCCCGACCTGTGCGAACGGATCTGTCGAACCGCCCAGATGGGCCGCCTGCAGTAACCGTCGTAAGCGTTTTGGGGTCTCAGAGTTAGAGGCGGTTCCATGAATCTGGCTCCCTCCAGTCGCATCACCCCGTGGGTTCTTCGGCTCATCATCGCCAATGCGGTGGTGCTGTTGCTGATGCGCACCATCTTCATCTCCCCGGCGCTGGCGGGGGCACTGGCCTTTTCTCCGGCGGATGCGCTTCGGGAGCCCTGGACCTTCTTCACCTACATGTTCGTGCACGCCGGGCTCCTGCACCTGCTCGGCAACATGGTGATGCTGTTCGTGTTCGGCACAGCGGTGGAGAGCCGGATGGGCAGCCGGACCTTCATCCTCTACTATCTGCTGTGCGGTCTCGGGGCCGCGGTCTTCTCGCTCGGACTCTCCGGTTTCATGTCCGTCAGCCCCTTCGTCGGCGCCTCCGGCGCGGTCCTCGGCGTGGCCCTGGCCTTCGCGATGTACTGGCCCGACGCGGAGCTGATCATCTTCCCGATTCCGATGCCGATCCGGGCCAAGACCCTGGTCACCCTCCTGGTCGGGCTCGACGTGCTGTTCTATTTCCTCACGCCGGCTGACGGCATCGCGCATCTGGCCCACGTCGGCGGCGTCGCATTCGGCTATCTCTTCTTCCGGATGCAAGGGATCTCCCGGCGCACGCCCCATCCGCCGCCTCGGGCCGTGGAGCGCGTGGTGATGGTGCAGTCCGGATCGGCCGAGCCGGAGCGCCGCACGCCGGTGACGCCGGCTCGGCCGCGCCGCCGGGTAGATGCCGATCCCGTCGCGGCGGAAGTGGACCGGGTGCTCGACAAGATCTCCGAGAAGGGCATCGCGAGCCTCACGCCCGCGGAGCGCCGGTTCCTCGACGAGGTGGCGAAGCAGAAGAAGTCGTCGGAGCACTAGGAGTCATCCCGAGCGGAGCGAGGGATCGGCCCGGGCATGCCAGTGAGTCGGGATGGCTCCTTGCCTCACTCGCATGAGCAAGCCGATCCCTCGCTCCGCTCGGGATGACACCTCGCTGGCGCTCGTATCACTTGATTCTCTCCCGCGGCTTTCATATCCTCACTCGTGCTGATCAACCTCCTTCCCGATTTCCTCGCGGTGCTCGATGCCCACGACCGGGAAGCCGCGTATCGCCAGTACCGCGAAGCCCACCGCCCCATCCTCGACGCCTACTGGCGCAACTACGTTCTCGATCCCGACAGCCCGCACGCCGACGAGATCATCGCCTCCGCGCTGAGAGCCAACCGCAGCGACCTGCTCGCGCTCGCCGGCTCCACCGACGTGGTGCGGCTCGCGGAGGAGGCGATCGCAGCGGCGGAGTCGGTGCTGCGTCTCGATCGGCCGACGGACGTCTACCTGATGGTCGGATTGGGCGGCGCGAACGCCGGCGAGCTGGTGGTGGGGGGCCGGGGCATCGCGTTCGTGTGCCTCGAGCATTTCACCGGGCGGGTCAACCCCGAGACCTACGGCATGGGGCTCGCTCCCGACCTCATCCCGGTCTGGATCGGCCACGAGCTTGCGCACACGGTGCGATACACCTCACCGCACAGCGCGAGCGACATGCGGCGCCTGGTGGTCGATCACGGCGGCTACTACGACTACTGGTCCACCGGAAGCCGGGCCACCCTGCGCGAGCTGCTGGTCAACGAGGGGTTGGCGGTGCACGCCGCGCAGGCGATCGCGCCGGGCTTCGACGCGGCCGACTACTTCGGGTACCCCAGGCGGCAGTACCACCGCCTGCGCGAGATGGAGGCCTTCCTTCGCCGCGCCGTCGAGCCCGACCTGGAGCAGAGCGGACTCGGTCTCCGGCTCCGGTATCTGTCGGGCGGGATGAGCCCGTCGGCCCGGCTGGTCGGTGGTCGGGTGCTGCCCGAACGGGCGGGGTACTACCTCGGCTACCGGATGACCGAGGCGCTCGTGGCCCAGCGAGGAATCGGCGACGCGGTGCGCGCTGCGGCGCAGGAGTTCCAGCAGGCAGAGAATCTCGCTCGGGGGGTGCAGACGGCGTAGAGGAGTCATCCCGAGCGGAGCGAGGGATCGGCTGGGGCATGCGAGTGAGGCATGGAGCGCCGGTGTTCACTCTCATGAGCAGGCCGATCCCTCGCTCCGCTCGGGATGACGAGAAGGGGCGCCCGCGGCGCCTCTTCTCGTCACTTCCCCACGCAGAACCCCGCGAACACCCTCCCCAGCACTTCCTCCACATCCACCGCCCCCAGCAGCTCGTCGAGCGCGAGCGTCGCCTGGCGCACGTGATGCGACACCAGGACGGGGTCTCCGTCGGGCCTGAGCTGTCCGGCCGCTTCAGCCAGCGCGCACCGGGCGCCGAACAACGCGGTGCGATGACGCTCGCTGCTGAGGCTGGGCTCCAGGTCTCCCAGCGCGATGCGGTCTCCAAAGACACGGTCGGCCACGGCGCGCCGGAGCTCATCGATCCCTTCGCCGGTGCGGGTCGAGACCGCGAGGCCGTCCACGCCGCCGGCCACCAGGTCGCGCTTGGTCCGGATCATCAGTGACTGTTGCTCCGCGGCCAGCTCGGCCTCGTCGGGCCCCGGCTCCCGTCCGGCCTCCACGCACAACAGGACCAGGTCCGCGGCGGATAGATAGCGGCGGCTCACTTCGATGCCCATCCGCTCCAGCCGGTCGGCCGAGTCGGCCAGGCCCGCGGTGTCGGCCAGCCGCACGGGCCAGCCGAGAAAGTCGGTGTACCCCTCGATGGCGTCGCGGGTGGTGCCGGGGAGCTCGGTCACCAGTGCCCGGTCCGTGCCGAGCAAGGCGTTGAACAGTGAGGACTTTCCGGCGTTGGGCCGGCCGGCGAGGACCAGCAGCGCGCCGTGACGCATCCGGTCGGCGGACGGAGCGGTGGCGAGGAGCCGCTCGACCCGGCCGGCCGCATCCTCGAGTGCCGCCGCGAGTCGCTCGGGTGGGACCGGTCCGTCGTCCTCACCGGGAAAATCGATCTCGTAGCTGAGCAGCGCCTGGAGCCCCACCAGCGTCTCGCGCAGCTCCCCGAGCCGGCGCGAGAGGCCGCCCTCGAGCTGGCGGATCGCCGCGCGGGCCTGGGCCGGTGCCACCGCGTCGATCAGATCGCCCACCGCCTCCGCCTGCACCAGGTCGAGCTTCCCGTTCAGCACGGCGCGCCGGGTGAACTCCCCGGGCGCCGCCGGCCGCGCGCCGGCCGCGTGCAGCGCGGCGAGGAGTCGCGCGGGCGCCAGCTGGCCGCCGTGGCAGGAGAGCTCGACCAGGTCCTCGCCGGTATAGCTGTGGGGAGCGGGAAAGACGGTGTAGAGTCCGCGGTCGAACAGGTCGCCGTCGGCGTGAAACTCCGCGAGCGTGGCGGTGCGCGGCCGATCGGCACGAAAGCCCTCGATTACTTTCGCCGCCACCGCGAAGGCCCCCGCCCCGCTCACCCGCACGACGGCGAGTGCCGAGCGGCCCGGCGGCGTGGCGAGCGCGGCGATGGGATCGGAAAGCACGATGGGACCTGCTTGCCTAGGCCTTCTTTCGCTTCTTGCCCGTGGCCTGCGGCGGGTTCTGCGGCCGCTCGGTCTTCACGTCCACGATGGCCCGTGCGGTGCGCTTCATCCGCTCCCGGCCGAGCATCCACTGCTGGGGGATGCTCGCGATGTTGCTCACCGTGTAGTACAGGTTGAGCCCGGAGGGGAAGAAGAGGAACATGCCCGTCATCATGAGGGGCATCATGTAGAGCATCATCTTCATCTGGGGGTTGGGATCCATCCCCATCTGGCCGACTTTAGTCAGGAAGTACATGCTCGCCCCCATCAGGATGGGGATGACGTACAGCGGGTCGGGCCGGGAGAGGTCCGGAATCCAGAGGAACGAGGCCCCGCGCAGCTCGATGGCGTTCTGGAACACGAAGAACAGGGCGAACAGCACCGGCATCGGCAGCAGCATCGGCCAGCAGCCGCCGAGCGGATTGACCTTGTACTCCTTGTAGAGCTTGAAGACCTCCTGCTGCATCCGCTGGGGATCGCTCTTGTAGCGGTCCTGAATCTCCTTCATGAGAGGCTGCACTTCCTGCAGCTTCATGTTGGCCCGCATCGCCTTCTGGTTCAGCGGCCAGAGGACCACCCGGACCAGGATCCCGAACACCACCAGCACCAGGCCGTAGGCCAGGTGGAGGTTCTGGTGCATCCACACCAGCAGCCAGCGCACCGGCACCGCGAAGACCCGGATGAGCGTACGGAAGCCCGGCCATCCGTAGGGGTTGACGTCGTCGAAGTCATAGCCCACCTGCGCCAGGCGATCGTACTCCATCGGCCCGGCGTACACCGTGTAGCCGAAGGCGCCGCTCGGCTGGAGCGGCAGGCTCAGCCGGATCCGCGCCGCGGTGGGATCCTCCTGGCCCGGCAGCGCCGAGACGGTGGCCCCGCTGATGCCGCCACCCGTCGTGTCGGCGGCGATCACGCCGGTCACGAAATACTTGGACTTGAGGGCGGTCCACTGAAATGGCCCGCTGAGCGCGCGGCGCTCGCCGGGCTCGAGGCTGTTGAGATTGGTCCGCTCGGTGTCGTCCCGCTTCGTGACGATGGCGAGCTCGCGCTGGTTCTCTTCGAGATCGAACTCGGTGTTGGCCATGGTGGGCCCCATCCCCACCAGCAGCGCCCCGCCGTTGGGCCCGATGTCCGACGCCTTGCCCGACACACGGATCCGGTAGTCGTCGGCCGCGAAGGTGTAGGTGAGGTCCAGCCGCACCCCGTCCTTCTCCGCACCGAGCTGGAGCGGGGTGTTGCCGCTCACCGCGAGTCGGGGCGCGGAGGGAGTGAAGACGGCGTCGCTGAAGTCGATCGTGTCCCGGCCGCGCACCACCGTGAGGGCCAGGAGCTCGCTGTCCTCGGGCAGGATCTCGGCGCGCTCCTGCTCGTTGCCCGGTGCCATCGAGGCGTACCGGCTCAGCTCGGCCCGCACCAGCCGGGCGCCGGCCGTGCTGATGCCGTAGGTGTAGAGGGGCGAGGTCACCAGCACGGTGTCCGCCACGCGGGGCAGCGGGGCCGCGGGGCGGCGGGGCAGCGTGTCCGCCGTGGCCGTGGGTGCGGGTGGCGGCGTGGCGGTGTCCACCGGGCGGACGGTCGCGACGGAATCGGGAGCCGCGGCCGCCAGGGAGTCACTGCCCCGCTGCCCCGCTGCCCCGCGGCCCCGCTGCTCGGCCGGCTTCTTCAGCAACAACGCTGGTGCGACGGCGATCACCATCATCAGGAGGATCGCCCAGACGGTACGACGGTCCATTACTCAGGTCACGATGTCAGGGGACGGGATCGTACCCGCCCGGATGGAACGGATGGCAGCGGGCCAGCCGCCGCGCGGCGAGCCAGCTTCCCCGGAGCGCGCCGTGACGGGTCACCGCCTCGAGCGCGTACTGGGAGCAGGACGGATGAAAGCGGCAGCTCGGCGGGAGGAGCGGCGAGATGGCCGCCTGGTAGCCTCGGATGACGGCGGCGAGAAGCCTGCGGGGCACCGACATGATGGCCGCCACCGCTCACCCTGCCTCCAGCACCGCACGGCGCCAGGCCAGGAGGTCCTCCCGCAGCGCGGCGAACTTCGCCGCATAGGCTTCGCGCCGGGCTCGGATCACGAGATCCCACGCGGGTTGATGCTGCTGGACCTCGCGCCGCCAGATCTCGCGCAGCCGCCGGCGCAAACGATTGCGGGCCACCGCGGACGACTGAAATCTCGGAACGATCAGTCCCATCCGCGGATGGCCCGTCAGGTTGTCGGTCCAGATCATCTCCAGATGCCCGAAGCGGCGGCGCCGGCCCTTCGCGAGGCAGCGGCGGATGTCGGTGGCGCGCGCGAGCCGGTGGGCCCGCGGAAGCCGCGCCGTCGCCGTCAGGAGCCTCCGTGCTTCGACGGCAACGACACGGTGAGCCGCTTCCGTCCCTTCTTCCGCCGACGCGACAGCACCGCGCGTCCCCACCGCGTCGCCATCCGGGCGCGGAATCCATGCTTGTTGATCCGGCGCTTGTTGCGCGGACGATAGGATGGCTTCATGACCGCTTGACCCCCACAAAGTGAGCCGGGGAAATTAGTTGGAGGTGCGCCGGGGGTCAAGAAGGTGGGGCAGCCGGGCGGCGGGGCGGCGGGTCCGTAACGGCTCTATCGGCGAAGATCACGGAACGAAGAAATGCGCGCTGTCAAGACTGCCCTGCTGCCTCGCCGTCCCGCTTTCCCGCTGAGTTGACTTTTCCACAACCGACCCGTAACATCTCCTGCCCTTGGAAAATCCCCCACCGTTTTCGAGTATCGATGCAGCTGTCCGCAAAAGACGCATGGAAGCGCATCCTCGATGAGGCGCATCGCGAACTTCCCGATCACACGATCCGGACTTGGCTGGAGCCCACGGAGGCGATCGCCCTCGATGAAGGGCGGTTGATCGTCGGAGCGCCGGACCAGTTCGCCGTCGAGTGGAACGAGACCAAGCACGCCGCGCTGCTGTCGAAGCTGGCTGAGCCGGTCGTCGGCCAGCCGACGTCGATCGTGTTTCGCGTTCACGAGGACCGCCACAAGCGTCCCCAGATGGACTTTTTCGTCGCACCGCCCACGCCAGGCGCGGCCCAGCGGGCCGGCGAGGTGCCCGGCGGCGGCGCGACCGCCGGCAATCCCAGCAGCCAGGCGCTCAACGAGCGCTACACCTTCGACACCTTCGTCATCGGCAAGTCGAACGAGCTGGCGGCCGCGGCGGCCCACGCGGCGGCGGAGTCCCCCGGCAAGACGTACAACCCGCTCTTCATCTACGGCGCCACCGGGCTGGGCAAGACCCACCTGATGCAGGCGATCGCCCACCAGGTGATCGGGCGCCAGCCGGAGACCCGGGTCCTCTACGTCGGTGCCGAGCAGTTCATCAACGAGGTCATCGAGAGCATCCACAGCCGGACGATGCCGGAGTTCCGGCGCCGCTACCGGATGGACGTGGACCTCTTCCTGGTGGACGATGTGCATTTCCTGGAAGGCAAGGAGATGACCCAGGAGGAGTTCTTCCACACCTTCAATGCCCTCTACGAAGGCAACAAGCAGATCGTGCTCACCTCCGACCGGCCGCCCAAGGAGATTCCCGGTCTCGAGGCCCGGCTGGTGAGCCGATTCGAGTGGGGCATGGTGGCCGACATCGGCCAGCCCGACCTGGAGCACCGGATCGCGATTCTCCGGAAGAAGCAGGAGCAGGATCACCTGGAGATGACCATCCCGGATGACGTGCTCCGCTTCATCGCCGAGCACGTGCGGTCCAACGTGCGGGAGCTGGAGGGCTGCATCATCAAGCTGCTGCTCTACGCCTCGCTCAAGCACAAGGAAGTCTCGATCGAGCTGGCCCGGGAGGCGCTCTCCGACCGGATCCGGCCGGGCGAGGACGGGCCGGTGACCCGGGCCCGCCCATCGATCAACAAAGTCCAGGAAGTCGTCGCGCGCCGCTGGGGCGTGACGCCCGAGGGGCTCCGGTCCAAGGCCAGGATCAAGACGCTCACGGTGCCGCGCCAGATCGCGATGTATCTCGCGCGCGAGCTGCTGGAGATGCAGCTGGTGGAGATCGGCCAGGCGTTCGGCGGCCGCGATCACTCCACCGTGATTCACAGCGTGGACAAGGTGAGCCGTCAGATGACCCGCGATCGCGGCTTCCGCGAGCGGGTGGAGCACGCGCGGCAGGAGTTGTCCGCAGAATAATCCCCGCGTGTCGGGCTTGCGCTGTGGGAACTCTTGAACGCGGTAGACAACACGGGGTGCGCGTCCCCATCCCACACACGATGTCGACACGGTCACGGAGAGGTAACTGTACGGTGGGGGAGGCGTTGCGGCAGCGGCCCACATTTCCAGAGTCTCTACTACTGCTGCTAGTTCTATATATATGGTAAAGCAGTATTGCTTATAGCCTCCGAAGGAGCGGCATGAAGCTCACGATCACGCGGGAGCAACTGCAGGAAGGCCTGGTGGCGGTGGCGGCCAGCGTGCCCGCCAAGACCACACTGCCCATCCTGTCGAACATCCTCTTCGAAGCCACCAAGGACGGGATCCGTCTCTCGGGCACCGACCTCGACATCTCGGTGAGCACCACGGTGGCGGCGCAGGTGGACCAGGAAGGCGCGATCACGCTGCCCGCACGCAAGCTGGTCGAGATCGTGCGCGAGCTGCCCAGCGCGGCGATCCGGATCACCGGCGCGGGCGAGCAGCGCGTGACCATCGAATGCGGCCGATCCAAGTTCCGGCTGCTCGGCCTGCCACGTGAGGAATTCCCTGCCTTTCCGGCGGTCAAGTTCGACGGTGGATGGCGCGCGCCGGCCAAGGATCTCCAGAAGCTGATCGCGCACGTCGCCTTCGCCGCGAGCACCGAAGAGAGCCGGCCGATTCTCAACGGTGTGCTCTGGGAGCTCCGCCCCGAGCGGATGCGGATGGTCGCCACCAACGGACACCGGCTCGCCCGGATGGACGTCCCGACCCCGCCGTCAGGCAGCTCGGCTCAGGCCGATCTCATCGTGCCGCCGAAGGCGCTGGAGCAGATCCGCCGGCTCTTCGGCGAGGACGAGTCGGTCGAGATCGCCCGGAGCGAGAACCATCTCGGGTTCCGCTCCTCCGGCACCCAGGTCTACACCCGGCTGATCGAGGGCCCGTATCCCAACTACGAGCAGGTGATCCCCCGGGAAAACGACAAGTCCGCCACCGCGGACAAGGCGGCCATCACCTCCGCCCTGCGCCGCATGAGCATCGTGGCGAGCGACCAGACCCACCGGATCCGGATGGCGTTCGCCAACGGCTCCTGCAAGCTGTCGGTCCAGACGCCCGACCTGGGTGAGGCCCAGGAGGAGCTGACGGTGAGCTACGACGGGGACCCGCTGGAGATCGGGTTCAACGCGGCGTACCTGCTCGAGATTCTCAAGTACATCCCGACGGACGAGATCCGGATGACCTTCAAGGCTCCGGAGCGGGCTGCTACGTGTGAGCCGGTGGGCTGGAACGATCCGGCGAGCTATCTGACGCTGGTGATGCCGCTGAGGCTGGTGGACTGAAGCCGAGCGGGCCCGGTCAGGGCGGCAGCGTCTCCACCGGCGACCGGAGCGAATCGAACAGCGAGTCCATCCCCGGCGTCCACATGATGCTGTCCCCCGGCTGGGGGATGGGCTCCTCCGGAATCTGGGGCACCTCGATTCGCTCGCCGTGCATCCGGCGCAGGATGAGGTTCTGCCGCTTCCGCATCCTCACCGGCCGGTACGCTGGGTTGGAGCTGAGGGGAAAGGGCAGGGTCGCCGCGAGGGCGGCGGCCTGGCTCTCGGTGAGGCGACGGGCGGGCTTGCGGTAGTACCGCCGGCTGGCGGCCTCCACCCCCCACACCCCGTCACCCAGCTCGGCGATGTTGAGGTAGAGCTCCAGGATCCGCCGCTTCGGCAGCACCAGCTCCAGCCGGTACGCGGTCACCGCTTCCTTCACTTTCCGGAGCGGGTTCCGCGAGGACGAGAGATAGAGGTTCTTGGCGACCTGCTGGGTGATGGTGCTGGCCCCGCGGATCGCCTCTTTTCGTTCCGGCAGACCTCCCACTGCACGCCAAAGCTCGCGCCAGTCGTTCACCGAGCCCCAGGCGAACCTGCCGCGCCGATATCCCAGCGCGTGCCGGACCTCGTGCCAGTCGATCCCCCCGTGGCCCCAGAAGCGCGCATCCTCCGCCGTGACGGCAGCGGTCAGCATGGTCGGTGCAATCGAGCCGAGGGGAACCGGCACATACCGGAGCGGCCGCCCCGCCGCCCCGCTGCCCCGCTGCCCCGCCGTCACCATGAACTCTGTTCGCGCCGGCCAGTGGGTGCGATACCACACCGGCGGCGGCCAGACGGCGAGAAGCCAGAGGAGAAAGAGACCGAGCGGAACGAGGGCGAGGCCGAGCAGCCGCCCGAGGCGGCTACCGGCCGGTCGAGAGCGGCGTGATGGCGTAGGTGCTCGAGCGGGTGATGGGTACCGTCTGGCCGAGCGCGGGCACCGAGATGGTCATCTCGCCGGTGTCGCTGCCCTGGGCCGACACCAGGACGCCGTCGACGCTGAGGCGGTGGACGCCGGTGCGGGTGCCGGCCGCGGTCATTTCCAGCTCCTGGTCGTTCTGCACCCGCTTGCCGGACCGGCTGTACTTGCTGGAGGTCTCCAGCGGAATCGCATCGCCACCGTCGGTATCCATCTTCTCCGCCGCACGGTACACCGTGACCGAGCTCTCCGTGCCGGTGAAGGCGTCCGATACCAGCGGATACCGGGTCGAGTCGGTCCACTGCATCCCCTCGCGCACACCTTCCTGGGGAAGTGCGGGGAAGAGGAGCCGGAGATGGCCGGCCAACTCGTCGGTCAGCGTCCCGGACCGGTCGGCCTTCAGCTCCGACAGCGTCCCGACGTTGGAGAGCGTGCCGCTCCACGTCGTGCCGATCGCCGCCGCGACCGAGTCGGGCGGGACGGGGGTGCCGCTCTCCATGGCTTCGAGTGAATCGAGGGTGACGGTGACACGGTAGGACCCCTTTTCCGGCGCCTGGGCGATGGTCACGTGCACCAGGGCGACCCGATCGCGGGCCTGGGTCTGGCTCTGACCGCCCTGGTACTGCAGCACCAGGCTGTCGTGATGCTCCAACCGGAAGCCCGCGCCCGAGACCGGGCGGTAGGTGATCGCGGGGCCACTGCCCTCTTCCACCGGTGGCGGGGCGTCGGGATCGATCGGCTTCGGCGGGGGGCCGCCGGGGCCGCCGCTGGTGGCGGTGCCCGAGCTGCAGCCCGCCGCGAGGAGCGCCGCGGCGAGCAGCGCCATGGGCCTGGTTCCTGGTGTCATCGTACCGCCGTGACCTTAGTGGTCTGGGTGACCGTGATCGGGACCGGCGCCTTGGCGAAGGTGCCGGAGAGCTTGAGCGCGGATCGGAGCTGCCACTCGCCCCCGAGATAGCGGCCGTCCGGGCTCACGGAATAGCTCCCGGTGCCGCTGCCGGTCCCCTCGATCGTGGCGGGGCCCTGCGGCGTCGGCTGGATTCCCGCCACCTTGGAGACGTGGTCCGCGGTGATGGTGACGGCCTTCGGCTGCTTCGGATCTCGCGTCGGGCCGGCCTTGTAGTTGGTGACCCGGCGAACGGTGACGGTGTCGCTGCCGGCCCCGGTGGTGTTCACCGAGGTATCGGCCCACGCGTCGCCCACCTTGAGGCCGGGCCGCACCCAGGGAAAGAAGTCGGCGAGCAGCCCCTGGACCTGGGCGGCGGCCGGCGAGCTCCCGGTGGCCGTGAGCGGCGACGGCTTGCCGGAGCGGTCCACGAAGGCGCGGAACTCGCCGCCCCGCGCGCTATCCATCACCGCGGCCGGAATCGGCGTGGCGCTGTCACCCTTCATCGAGTCGATCACCACGCGCATGGTCCGGCCCCCGGCGCTGTCGCTCAGGGTGACCGTGACGAACGTCGTGGTGCTGAACCTCAGGAGCTGCTTCTCGGTGCTGCCCGCGGCGGGCTCCACCTCCTGGGTCAGGCTCTGGTCCACCCGGTATTTCACGGTCACGGGCGCGATGCGCCCCGCAGGCAGCGCCAGCGCGACGGCGCCCAGCGCGCCCAGCGCAGCGTGGTATGTCGGCATCCATCCCTCCCGGTTCGGCTGAAAAAGGTAAACCGGACGCCCGGGATTGGCAGGGCGGACGTGAGACGGCCCCCCTGGGTCATCCCAGAGGGGCCGTCGCTGGTCGAGCCGTAAGCCGAGTTCTGTTTCTCCCGCCGCCTCTGCCCTGACCGGCGGCAAGGGGAGATGGTCATCTGTCTGGGATGGCCGTTGCCGGCCACCTCTAGCAGCCTACCCGCGGCTGGACCCTCATCCTCGCGGAATCGGGAGCGGTGTGGGTCACACCTCGCCGCTTATTTGGCCTTGCTCCGACTGGGGGTTACCGTGCCACCGCTGTTGCCAGCGGCGCGGTGGGCTCTTACCCCACCATTTCACCCTTACCCTGCGTCGCCCCCTCGCGGGGGCGAGCATGGCGGTCTGCTTTCTGTTGCCCTGTCCGTCGCCTTTCGGCGCCCAGGCGTTACCTGGCAGTCTACCCGGTGGAGCTCGGACTTTCCTCGAGACGGCCTTGCGACCGCCCCGCGACCATCACGCTCGGCCAGCGGGGGGAAATCTAGTCTGAGTCGGGCGCGCGCGCGCCTATGCCTCTCCCAGCCTCGCCAGCCCCTGCTCCGCCTGCTGGATGAACGGCTTGAGCGCCGCATCGGCCGTCTTCCACTGCGACAGCGCCTGCCGGTACTCCTGTCGCGCCTCGGCGCGGCGGCCGAGCTGCTCGTAGGCGGCCCCGCGGAGCAGGCGCACCCGGCCGAGCATGCCCCAGCGGGAATCGAACCCACCGGTCTTGAGGGCGTTGGGCTCGAAGTCGCGCAGGACGCTCAGCGTCCGGTTGTAGTCCCCCAGAAGGAAATAGGCTTGGGCGGCGAGCGGCCGGTTGTAGAGACCCGAGGTCCACTTCGGCATGTGGTGCGCCACGGTGTCGGTCTCGGTCAGCATCCGGCGCGCGGCGCTGGAGTCGCCCTGGCTCAGGGCCAGCAGCGCACGCACCTCGGTGGAGAGCGCCTCGCCGGTCATCGCCTGATACTCGACCAGTGCCGTGCTGTCCGCGCTCGGTCCGGTGAAGAGGCCGATCGCGGCGGAGGCACCGCTGTGGACCAGGTGCTTTCTCGCATCGGCCGCGGCCATCCGGCCTGCTTCCGCGGCGCTCTGCCAGACCTGGCGGAGCGAGGCCGCCGGCACGCCTACCCCGGCGTAGAGCTCGCCCAGCGCTACGCGCCGCCAGCTCTCGCCCTTCGCATTGTCCGCGCCGGCCGCCGGATGCTTCACCACCTCCCGCCGGACCTGGTCCGCCAGGTCGAGCGCCTTCGCGGCGTTGGCGAGGTCGCCCTGGTAGGCAAAGACGTTGGCCGCGGCCGCGATGTCGAGCACGACGGTGGGCGTGCCCTGGTAGGGCCGGAAATCCTGCGGCGCGACCGTGTCCAGCGCGGTCCTGAGCTGCGCGGCCGCGCGGTCCACGTCGCCCGAGGCGAACCGGATGCGGGCCTCGACGAAGGGCAGCTCCGGGTGCACCGGGGTCGTGTTGCGGAAGCGGTCGACCTCGCCCAGCGCCGCGTCGTAGTTGCCGGAGGCGATGTACGCGTTCACCATCGCCCCATGCGCCCGCAGCGTGCTCGGCTGGGTCGCCACCCACCTCCGCGCGGTCGCGAGGCCCGCCGCCCGGGCCCGCCGCACCGCCGAGTTGAGCGAGACGCTGTCCATCCGCGGTCTGCCGTTCGGCTCCAGCGCCCGCGCGAACGAATCGATTGCGACCAGCGCGTAGTCCGGCTTCGGCGCGGCCGCCATGCCCAGCATGTGCTGGACGTGGTCGTAGGCCAGCGCGTAGTCGGGATCGAGGTCGAGCGTCCTGCGGAACGCGCGAATCGCCTGGGTGAACGCCGGCGCCAGGTCGCTTCCGGTGGTGTCGTGGAACCAGGCTTCGCCCAGGCCGTACCACGCGTCCGCGTCCGCGGCATCCCGGGCCAGGAGGTGCTGATAGAGGCCGCGCGCCTCGGCGAACTCTCCCCCGATGAACGCCCGGTAGGCGTTGATGACGGTGCGATCGTGCTCCGGCAGGCTGCCGGAGTGCGCGGTGGCCCGCACGATGGCTCGATCGGCGACGGAGTCGCTGGTACCCACCAGCCAGCCGCGGGTGAGGGCCAGCTTGTAGTAGGCGAGCCCGAAGGTCGTGTCGATCTCCAGCGCGCGGTTCAGGTCGCGCTCCGCGCCGGCCAGATCCCAGCGGTTGAGCCGGTCCACACCGGTGAGGTAGGCGCGATAGGCCTCCAGCGACTGGCTGGTGGACCGCGCGAGCCCGACCGGCAGATCGGTCGGCGCGCCGGAGAGATCGAGCAGCTCGGCCGCGAGCTGGTCGAACAGCGGCCGGGCATCCTCCCCGGAGCGGTCGTCCACCCGTGCCATGCTGATCCGGGCGCCGCTGGCGACGTCGTAGACCCGGGCGGCCAGGTGCAGCGAATCCCCGACTCGCGCGAAGTCGCCCAGTACCACGGTCCACACGCCCGCCTCGCGGGCCAGCCGCCGCGCCATGTCGAGACCGATGTCCTCGGCCGGCTCGAGGTCGTGGCGGCCGAGCAGGTCGTGGAGTCGCTCCTGGTCCACCACGGTGAGGTCGTTCCACTGCGACAGGTTGAGCCCGAGCATGCTGACGCTGCCGGCGCGCATCCAGTCCACCCCGGGGTCGTCGCGCAGGTTGTCGAACGGCAGCACCAGGATCGAATGTCGGGGGTTCACACCCGCGGGCGGCCCATCGCTGCGGCGGGCGAGGCCGACGGTGGCGCCCACCGCCGCGAGCGCGACCGCGGCGGCCGCCATGATGACGGTGCGCCGGTCGGCGCGCCGCCGCGGCAGGGGACGCTCGCCCATGACCGCCTGCCGCAGCTCTTCGCCCGACTGCCAGCGTTCGCCCGGCTGCTTCTCCAGCGCCTTCATGACCGCGCCGGCCAGTGGCCGCGGGCAGTCGGCCCGGACCCGGTCGATCGGCGCCGGGCGCTCCGCGATGTGCTTGGAGACCACGACCCGGTTGGTGCCCTGGAACGGCGGATGTCCTGCCAGCATTTCGTAGGCGACGATGCCGAGGCCGTAGAGGTCGCTCCGGCTGTCCACCTCCTCGCCCGCCGCCTGCTCGGGACTCATGTAGCTCGGCGTCCCCACGGCGACGCCCTGGCCGGTACTGGAGGCGCCATCCGCCGCCATCGCCCGGGCGATACCGAAGTCGGCGAGCAGGGCGCGGCCGGTGCCCCGCTCCAGCAGCACGTTTTCCGGCTTGACGTCCCGGTGCACCACCCCGGCGCGGCCTGCCGTATCGAGGGCGGCGGCGAGGTCGGCCACGATTCGCGTGACGTCGGCCACGGGGAGCCTCCCCTCCCGGCTGAGCCGGTCCCGGAGACTCTCGCCTTCGACCTGGTCCATCACGTAGTAGAGCAGGCCCTCCGCGGTGCCCGCCGCGTGGACCGTGACGATGCTGGGGTGCCGAAGTCGAGCAATGGTGCGGGCTTCCGAGAGGAAGCGACGGGCGATCGAGGGGTGCGCGGCGAGCTCGGGGTGGACGACCTTGATCGCCACGCTGCGATCGAGGGTGGTGTCGGTCGCCAGGAAGACGACCCCCATCCCACCCCGTCCCAGCTCCCGCTCCAGTCGGTACTGCGGCGCGAGCGCTCCCTGAAGGGCCGCGAACGGATCGAGCGTCGGGTGACTCATGCGAGGACCGGTCGAGAGAATCGGATCAGGGAATATACCGAACGGCCGCCACCGTTGGATGCGCCCCTGCCGAAAAACGTTGCGTCCGGCGGTGTTTCAGGGTGTTTCGGGTTGAATCCGAATTGACGCCTGAGCTCCATCCTCTTGCACCGTCCCCCTGGAGGATCCCGTGCCCGCCACCGCCGAGCTGCCGTCCACCACCGTCGCCGCCGTGCTGCTCCCCGGCGAGCGGCTCCGGGTGGATGCGGCGGGGAACGGGTGCTTCGCGGTGGTGCACCGGGACTCGGTGCCGGATGCCGTGAGGGTGGTCCGCGAGCGCCCGGTTGACGCCGTGCTCCTCTCGGTGCACCGCTGCCCGCCGGAGCAGGTCGAGACGGTGCGGCACCTGGTCCACGAGTTTCCCGGCATCCCCACGGTCGCGCTGGTCTCCCAACACGATCCGTCGTCCACCGAGATGCTGCTCCGTCTTGGGGCTTCGGGTGTACAGCAGGTGGTGGACGTGACTTCGCCCACCGGCTGGAACCGGCTTCGGCAGGTCGTGGGCCAGCCCGCGAGCCGCGCCGTCTCCCGAATCCAGGCGCCGATCCTCCTGGCCCTGGCGGACGCACCCCCGGACGCCCGGCTCTTCGTCGAGGCGATGATCCGCCTGGCGCCCGACACCCCCACCGTCACCGCCCTCGCCGAGCGGCTCTACGTCCGTCCGAGCACGCTGATGTCGCGGTTCGCCCGGGCCGGCCTGCCGTCACCCAAGAACTACCTGTCGGCCATCCGCCTGCTGCATGCCGCCTACCTCTTCGAGGCTTCTGGCCTCTCGGTGGCCGACGTCGCCTACCGGCTGGAATACTCCTCTCCCCAGAGCTTCGGCCGCCACCTGCGCGCCATGCTGGGCGTGACCGCGCTCGAATTCCGGCGGCGGTTTCCGTTCCCCATGGCGCTGGAGCGATTCGTCGAGCTGATGGTGGCGCCGTACCGCGAGATCTGGCGGGACTTCCACCCGGTGGCGGGGGTGCAGATCGGATCCTGAATCGCCTCCCCGGGCTAGCTCGGCAGCCGCCCGTACTTCCGCAGCACCGCCTTCAGTCTGTCGTGCGGCAGCGCCGGCACCACGTACCCGTCGGCCCCGCGCATCGTCTTCGCCGCGAGCATCGCGTTGATGATCGCCTCCTCGGTGGCCTGCACCGTCGCCTCGTACACCGGATCGATCCGCTCGTCGCCCAGCATCATGACCGGCCGGACCCCGTGCGCGCCGGGCTCCCCGGTGCTGGCGGTGGAGAACGCGATGAAGAGGTCGCCCGACCCCGCGCCCGCGATCCCACCCATCCGTCCGATGCCGAGCGCGGCGCGGCGAGCCACCCGGCGAAGCTGGTGGGGCAGCAGCGGCGCGTCGGTCGCGACGACCACGATGATGGATCCCTGATCCTGCTGCGCACCGGCCGCGGGCGCCGGACAGCGCTCCGCGGCGCGGGCCGAATCCAGATCGGGTCCCTCGTAGCACTCCGGGAGGTCGGTGATCTCCTGCCCCACCGGAACACCCGCGATCCGGAGCAGGCGCCGCGCGCCGAAGTTGCACTGCACCAGCACGCCGACGGTGTAGCCGCCGCGGCGGTCCGGCAGCTTCCTGCTCGCGGTGCCGATCCCGCCCTTGAAGCCGAGACAGATCATGCCGGTGCCGCCGCCGACGTTCCCTTCGGCCACGGGGCCGGGCGCCGCGCGCTCCATCGCCTGGAAGGCGTGCTGCTTGGTGACGTGGAAGCCGTAGATGTCGCTGAGGTCGCCATCCCAGGTCTCGGCCACGACCGGCAGGCAGCAGTTGAAGGCGTCGGCGAGCCGGGTCCGCCCCCACTCGATCACCGCGTCGCGCACCGTGCCGACGCTGTTGGTGTTGGTGATGGTGATGGGGTAGACCAGCAGCCCGTAGTCGTCGATCCAGGCGGTGCCGGTCATCTCGCCGTTGCCGTTGAGGCTGAACCAGCCGGCGAAGACCGGAGCCAGGTCGCCCTTCCCGCGAGGGAAGACCGCGGTGACGCCGGTGCGGACCGGCCCCTTGCCCACCACCAGCTTCCCGGATCCCCGGACGATGGTCACGTGGCCCACGGTGACGCCGGGGACGTCGGTGATCGCGTCCAGCGGGCCGGCGGTTCCCTCCAGCGGAATCCCCATCTCGCGAGCGCGCTCGGGGCGCGCCTGCGCGGCAGCCGGGATCGGCATCAGGCCGAGCGTCGCGGCCAGCAGGGCCGCCCATGTCCGGGGCCTCATCCGTGCGACCGGAAGACGAAGTACACCGCGCCCACCAGGCAGAGCGCCGCCCACACGTAGTCCAGCTTGATCGGCTCCCGCATGTAGAGCACCGCGAACGGGACGAAGACCGCCAGGGTGATGACCTCCTGGAGGATCTTGAGCTGCCCCAGCGAGAGCATGGTGTAGCCGATCCGGTTGGCGGGAACCTGGAGCAGGTACTCGAACAGCGCGATGCCCCAGCTCACCAGGGCGGCGATCCACCACGGCTTGTGGGCCAGGTTCCGCAGGTGCGCGTACCAGGCGAAGGTCATGAACACGTTGGAGCAGACCAGGAGCAGGCCGGCTCGATAGATGATCTCCGATTTGCCGCCGGGATCCTGCATCAACGGATGGCTCCGGTGTCGAGGTGGGTGTCAGACCCAGCCCATGCGGTCGCGAAGCCGGGTGACGTGGGCGGTGTGGTGGTCGCCGTGCCAGGCGTACATGGCCAGGACTTCGTCGAGCGTCCACTCGCGGCCGTGCTCGGGGTGCAGGTAGCGCCGCTCCCAGTCGGCGGGCTCCAGGCTCCGGAGCAGCAGCAGCCACCGGCGGTGGAGGGCCTCGAGCAGGGCGAGGGATACCTCGATCGGTGCGCCGCGCGCGTCGGGGAGCTCGGCCCAGAGGTGCTCGAAGTACGGGCGGATGGTCGGCGTCGGTTCGGTGAGCGCGAGTCGGAAGCGGGTGTAGGCGTTGAGGTGGCTGTCGGGGACGTGGTGAACGACCTGCCGCACGGTCCAACCGCCGTCTCGATACGGCGTGTCGAGCTGCGCCTCGGTCAGGCCGGCTACCGCCCGCCTGAGATTGGCCGGGGTCGCCGCGATCCGGGCGATGCAGCCGAGCCGGTCGCCCGGGGTCTGGGCTCCCTGGTAGGCAAAGGGGCCGATGGGGTAGCGAGGGTCGTCCATCGGTCAGGTCTCGTCGGCGCGGTCTTCGACCCGGCGCCGGGGATTGACGCGCGGCGGGTCCTGCGCGCCGCCGCGGAATTCGAAATGCGATTCCTGGAGCGCGCGCTCCATCGGATCGGCCGCCATCTGCTGAAGCAGGAACCGAGCGAGGACTACCTCGGCGATCCGGGACGCCGGCTCCCATTGGCCGGGGATCAGCTCGGGGTACAAGTCGGCGAATTCTGGGCGAAGGCGGGCTTCCCGCATGCCTGCAATCTAGTGATCAACGCCGGGGCGCAACCTTTTCGGGGTTTCTCGCATCTGAGCTATTGCAACATCACCGCAGTAAACCGGCCCCCGGCGTCGCGGCCAGCAGTACGGCGCCGGGGGCCACCTGCTATTCCCCCATCCCCGACAGCGGCACCGAATTGACTCCCTTCTCCTTGACGAGCGCGTAGACCGCGTCCAGCTCCGCCGGCACGGCGGCGGTCAGGTTCTCCGGCCCCTTCTCGGTGAGCACCACGGTGTCCTCCAGCCGGAGGTGGATCTTCCGTTCCGGAAACTGCAGGATGGGCTCCACGTTGAAGACCACGCCCACGGTGAAGGGCTTGTCCGCCCACGGCCCCGAGATCCCGCCCACGTCGTGGACCGAGATGCCGACGAAGTGGCCGATGTAGCGGCCGGTGCCCAGGAACTCGTTGCGGTAGCCGTGGCGGGCGTACACCCGCTCCGCGGCGTCCTTGAGCCCGGTGAGCGTCACCCCCGGCTTCATCGCGGCGATGATCGCGTTCCGGGCTTCCAGCACGCAGCGATACATCTTCTCCTGCTCCGCCGTGAAGCGGCCCGAGACCGGCCAGGTCCGGGTGATGTCCGAGGTGTAGTAGTCCCAGTCCGATCCGTAGTCGATATAGACGATCTCGCCCGCCTGCATCTGCCGCCGGTTCTCCATGTAGTGCACGATCGGCGTGAGCGGACCCGAGGGCACGATCGGCGGGAAGGCATCGCCGTCCGCGCCGAGGCGGGTGCTGACGTACTGCGCGGCGGCGGCGATCTCGTACTCGTACATCCCGGGGCGGGTGGCACGCATCGCCTCCGCGGTCGCTTCGGCGCCGAGCCTTCCGCTCCGGCGGAGCCGCTCGATCTCGTACGGGGTCTTCACCCACCGGAGCTCGTCGAGCAGCGGGCTCACGTCCGCCGCCGCCAGATGCGATTCCGCCTCCCGGATCCGGTCCACCGCCAGCGCGTACGGTTGCGGCTGGCCGAACAGTGGATGGTCCATCGCCTGCGCGGCGAAGATCTGGGCCTCGAACCGCGCGTGGATCTGTGCGTCCGGCGGGGTGAGCTGGAGGTAGAGCTTCTTCACCGCCGCATTGCTGCCCGCGAAGCTCAGAAAGGTGAAGAAGCTTTCCATCGGCTGCACCGCCAGGCCGAACCGCTTCTCCGCGTCCTCCACGTCCCGCAGCCGCGGCGTCACGCTGGGGCCGAACTCCGGTCTCTGCACCGCGAACACCGCCGCGTTCTTGGTGACGCCGTTCAGCACCAGCACCGTCCCCGGCTCTTCGATCCCCGTGAGATAGTAGAAGTCGGGCGACTGGCGGAACCTGATCGGATAGGGATGCTCGATGCCGCCCAGGATCACCGCGATCCCGTCGGGAATCCTGGCCAGCAGCTTCGCGCGCCGCGCGGCGAACTCGGCCGTGTCGAGGTCCTGGGCGCCGAGCGCGGAGGGGAGGAGCACAGAGAGGAAGAGGTAAGCCGGGATACGCATGGAGCAGGCCTCGGTGATGGAGGGGGATGGACCCACCTGACGACCTCGGCCCCTCCGGGGTTTCCCCTGAGGCGCGATTCTCGCTTGTGAGTGCTTCCCGCTGCCCAGGACCGCTGCAGGAACTCGCACTCCAGCACCCGGAGGTTTCGTATGTCGTTGTCCCGTATCGCCGCGGCGTGCGTGCTCGCGGCCCTCACGCTCTCGCAACCCGCGAGAGCCCAGGAGCCCATGCTGCGGGGCCCGTGGCTCGGCGCGGGGATCGGTACCGCGTCCGCCGCGATCAACTGCGACATCTGCACGAACGACCGGAACGGTGGGCTCTCGGGTTACCTGACGGGCGGGTTCACCTTCAGCCGAAGCCTTCGCGCCGGTGCCGAGCTCGCGGGCTGGCTCGACAACACCGATGACGTACGGCAGCGGCTCATGCTCTATGGGGCGTCACTCTACTGGACCCCGTCGCCTACGGCGTCGTGGTACCTCAAGGGCGGCGTCGGCATGCTGAGCTACAACGCCGACGCCACCGACGACGACGAGGACGACGAGCTCGGTGCCAGCACCGGCGCCCTGCAGCTCGGCGTGGGCTACGATTTTCGCGCGGGCTCGAGGCTCTGGCTCACGCCCTACGCGAATCTGATCGTCTCGACCAGCGGCAACCTCACGAGTGGGAACAGCATCGTGACCGACGCGAGCTTCTCTCTCATGCAGATCGGCGCCGGCATCACCTGGCGCTGAACCGGTGCCGTCGCCTGCAGCGCGACGCAAGATCGTTCGCTCGGCAAGTTGCCCCGCGGCCGTGCAGATGTCGGTGCCGCGGGGCCGCGCCTCGCGCTAAGTCGGCGCCCCCGTTGCGGCAGCGTGATTGGCACACCCGTCGCTGCTGCATGAGGACATCCCCTGATCCGGAGCATCAGTATGCCAGCGCCTGCATCGCGGCGCCGCGCCGTCGTCGTCGTCGCGCTCGCTGCCTCGGCCGCCTGTTCGTCCGATCAGTTCGTAGATCCCGGCAGCGGGCCCGCTGCCCGCGCGTTCGGCCTCTGGACCCCCGGCGCCTTCGACGGCTGCACCAAGGAGCAGCACGACGCCTACGCCGTGCTGGGCCCCGACGGGAAGATCTATCCCACCTGGCATCCGCCGACCGGTCCGGGCGGCTGCAGCTTCGGCCACGAGCACGGGCGCAATCCCGAGGGCTCGGATCTCTACGGTGATACCGGCGGCCTGCCCTTCGGCGTCGCCAACGAGATGCTGGCGATCTCCGACCCCACGAATCCGCGGGACGAGGACCACTTCGGCCACAAGGTCGAATGGGAGAACGACATCGAGCTCGAGTTCCGGGGTGCCGGCTCCGCCATCTTCACGGTGACCTGTGACGTGCTCACCAAGTTCCATCAGGGCACCCACTCCAAGGACGCCTTCACCAACAACGTCCACGAGCTGGTCTACCATCTGCGCTGCGACAACGGGACCCGCATGGGGATCACCATGCTGACCGCGATCGGCACGCCGGGCGAGTTCGTCCGCTCCTGCGACCGGGAGGTCCACGTGCAGGCGGGCGCGCCGACGCCGGCGAACTCGCCCTCGGGCGGCGGATTCCGCGCGATTCCCGACCGGGCCTGCATCGAGGGCCACGTGCTGGTGCCGGAGGGTCAGAATTCCAACTTCGGCGCGCTGCACGAGACCTGGGAGACGTCGAACAGCATTCGCCGGGCCGACGGGCACACCCTGGTGCACTTCAACCCGTACTTCCAGGTGCGACTGCCCAGCCGGTTCCACGACCCCGCCCTGGCGCCGGTGGTGGGACGTCCGATCGACGTGTGCTACGAGGTACCGGGCACGGGCGAGCGGGCCAGCGGCGGTCCCTGCGACCGCTCGACGGACGAGGGACAGACCCTGGGCGTGACCTTCGACGACCCCCGCTCCGAGTTCAACGGCGCGGACCACTTCGTCGACATCAACGCCAACAACATCTCCAACGAGGGCGGCCCCGAGGTGTGGTACACCGACGCCTACGGCCGCAACGGCCGGACCGAGTCGTTCCCGGGCTCGATCCGTCAGCGCATCTCGTCGGTGAACAACAACATCGGTGTGGACGTGAACGGCCCGACCATCGGCCAGAACCGGGACTACGGCGGCAGCGGGGTCCGCGCGCCGAACTGACACCGCGACAACGTCGCGTGTCACCCTGAGCGCAGCGAAGGGGGCCAGAATCGAGCATGGCCCCCTTCGCTGCGCTCAGGGTGACAGGTCGCTCCTCCGAGTGACACCCCCTACGCCCGCCGCTCGTCACACCGCACGTTCTCCACGCCTCCCGGCTCCAGCCGCAGCCGAGTGAACACCTGACTCATGGTGACGACCCGGTAGGCGCACTCCAGCGAGGTCCGGCGGGCCCGGAAGAACACGACGCATTCGCCCGCGCTGCACTGCACGGTGGCCGCCTCGCGCTCCAGGCTGCCGCCCCGGGACGCGAGCACCCGGGGCCAGGCCCCGTGCTCCCCCGCTTCCAGTACCCAGCGGGTCGAATCTTCGCTGGCGGGGAGATGCGTGTACCCGTTCTGCCGCACGAACGTCTCGGCGCACCGCCGGGCCATCCCCTCCATGTTCTCCCGGAGATCGCGAGCCAGCAGGCAGCGCTGGGGATCCTCGCGGAGCCAGGGCGCGATATGCTCGGGCTCGCCGACCACGGGCGCGCCACAGGCGGAGAGCACCAGAATCAGGAGTGCGGCGAGACAGCGGCTACGCGCGGCCTCTGATCTTGGCGAGCCACCAGCGGAGGCCCACCAGCAGAAAGCGCCAGTCATGAAAGAACTCGGGGGGCTTGCCCTCGTAGTAATGACCCACGAACTGCAGAATCCACCCGGCGACGAACAAGCCTAGCGGCAGGGGCCACAGTCCATCCACGAAGATCGCCGCCAGGAAGAGCGGTATCGACGACGCGATCATCGGGATGCCGAAGGTGTGGCAGAGGCGGTTGATCGGGTGCTGATGGCTCTGCGCGTACTGCGTGATCCACTCGCTCATCGGACGGTTGCCGAGCATGGCGGGTCTCCGGGTGTCCTCCAACATCTAGAATTTTCCGTCTCGCCGCCAGCGGTGGGTCCGGTCAGTTGCGGCCGGCCAGCGAAGGCCAGAGGCGCTGGAGCGTCGTGCGGGGCCGGGTGCCGATGTTGATTGGAACGTCTTGCTCCTCCTCCACCGTCCATGGGTGGGTCACCGTAGCCGCCGTCTCGACCGAATCGAAGTACTCGCGCATGGCCTCGGGGGGCACGCCGATCGAGATCACCACGTCCCCCGGCCGGTCGCCGGGGCCGAAGAACCAGTAGCTGCCGGCCGGACTCACCACCTGGGGCAAGCCGTACCGCGGCCCGAAGAAGTCGAGGGCGCCCGCCTCCCCGTAGTTCGCGGCGACGATCACCGCCTGCTGGCGCTGGTCGTCCGGCAGCGCGTGATACACCCTCGATACCGCCGCCACCTGTTCCTCCCATCCCAGCATGTCCGCGTAGTCCTGTGGCAGGGCCCCCAGCTCGCCGGTATTGGTCCTGACCGCCGCCTTCAGCCCCAGGGCGCGGCCGTAGCCCGCCATCGGCTCGGGGGAGAGAATCGGCACGCCCAACGGAAGGGTCCCGACGGCGAAGGCGAGGAGCACGGCCACGGCCCCCACCTGGAGGAGCTCGCCGGCAAGGCCGTTGGCGACTTCCTCGAACAGCACGGCTCCCGCCCCGAAGAGCGCGGGGTAGAGCGGCCCCGCGTAGTAGGGCTTCCCCTGGAGAAGGAGCAGGATGACCAACGTGGCGACGCAGGTCCACCCCAGCGCCCGGAACGGCCGAAGCGTCGCCCTGGCGAACAGTCCGTAGAGACCCGCGACCGCGACCAGCACCGCGGGGCCCCAGAGCAGCTGGCCCAGCATGAATCCCAGCGGCGTAATCCGTTCGAGCTGGCTCTCCCGCAGGTCGGCCATCTGGCTCAGCACCGGAAACCCCAACCGGATCTGCCCCACCAGACTGGGCGACCCGACCGCGAGCGCCGCGGCGAGCGCGATCCAGGGCCAGGGCGTGAGCAGCGCGGAGCGGAGCGGCGTGAGCAGGACACCGGCCGCGATCCCCAGGCCGATGAAGGCTACGCTGAACTTCGTCAGCAGCCCCAGCCCCAGCACCAGGCCCAGAAGCAGCCATTCACCGGGCCCATATCCTCGGCATAGGCGCAGCAGCGCATACAGAGCGCCGCTCCAGATCAGCTGGTCCATGACCACCGGCTGCAGCAGATTGGCCGATCGGAGGAAGAGGGGGCAGGTGAGCACGCAGAAGGCGGCCAGGCCCTGGGCGATCCGCCCTCCTCCCAGCTCCCGGGCGATGAGTGCTGCCAGCACCAGCACCGCGCTGCCGAACAGTGCGGGGAAGAACCGGATCGCCGCCAGCGAGTCCCCGAGCGTCGTGCGGGACAATTCGGCCACGATGGCGATGCCCGGCGGGAAGTCCATGCCCCAGAGCTGGAGGTGCTTTCCCATCGCCAGATAGAGCAGCTCGTCCCGGTGAAACCCGTACGGCGTCCGCTGGTTCACCATCACGTGGAGCACGAGCTTGATGGCTGCCTGGAGCAGCACCAGGGCCGTGGCAAAGGCCGGCCGTGCTGGCAGAACGGTCCCGGCGGGGGGATGGGTCACGCGTTACCCGCAGCCGCCCGGCTCTGGAGTCGCGCGAGCACCCTGCGAAGGGCGTCGAGGAGCTGTTCGACCTCCCGATCCCCTATTGCGGTGGAAAGCGTGCCGACCCCCCGTGGGTCCAGCAGAATGCCCTCGTTGTAGAGTCCCAGGAAAATCCGGTGGCGCATGGCGGCATCGGCGCCGGCTGCGTCGCGAATGGTCCGGACTTCCCGATCGGTGAGGTGGATTCCAAAGAGCGACCCGAGCCCCGTGATCGCCACCGGAATCCCCACCTCGCCGAACACCCGCGTCAGCTCGGTGCGCACCCGGTCGCCCATGCGGTTGAGTCCCGCAATGGCCTCGTGGGTCAGCAGCTCCAGGGTGGCCAGCCCCGATGCGAGACTCACCGGGTTGGCGTTGTAGCTGCCGGGATGAGGTATCGCCGGCGCGCCGTGCGACGGATCGAACAGTGCCATGATCTCCCGCCTCCCGCCGAACGCGCCGAGCGGGAGCCCGCCGCCGATCAGCTTCCCGAGGCAGGTCATGTCCGGCCTGATCCCGTAGCGCTCCTCCGCGCCGCCATGGGAGACGCGGAGGCTCACCACCTCGTCGAACACCAGCACGATTCCCAGGCGCCGGGTGGCGTCCCGCATCGCGTGGAGAAACCCGGGCTCCAGCGGAATCATTCCGGCCGAGCCCTGGATCGGTTCGACCAGGAGCGCGGCGATGTCTTGCCCCCGCCGATCCATGATCCCGGCCGCCGCCTCGGCGTCGTCGGCCGGCAGCAGCACCAGGTCGGGGTGGACGCGGCCCATGACGTCCTCGGCGGTGCCGTGGAACCCGCCTTCCAGCTTCGCCACCATTCGTCGGCTGGTGAACCGCCGCGCGCCGCGCAACGCCATCATCACGGCCTCGGTGCCGGAGTTGGTGAACCGCACCAGCTCGAGCGAGGCGATCCGCTCGACCAGGTGCCGCGCCAGCCCGAGCTGGGCCTCGGTCGGCCCCGGAAAGCACGTGCCCCGTTCCAGCTGCCGGCGGATCGCGTCGGTGACGGCCGGGTGGTGATATCCGTGAACCAGGATCGAGTGATTGCCGGTGAAGTCCAGCAGGCGATTCCCGTCGAGATCCCACACCTGGCACCCCTCGCCGCGGTCGAGCACGGCAGGCCAGGGTGGATAGAAGAGCGTGCTGCGGGAATCGCCGCCGGGAAGGTGGCGTCGGGCCTCCTCGAAGAAGCGGCCCGACGCGGGCGTGCGGAGACGGTAGCGCTGTTCCTCGTTCACTCCAGCTCGATCCCCTCCTTCAGCACCCAGACCTTCATCGCGAAGTACAGGCGGATCATCATCGCATGGTCGTCCGGCTGGACCAGGATGACCAGCGTGTTGCCGTCCGTGCCCCGCGTGCTGCGGACGCTCTCCTTGGTCCGCATGCGGCCCTGGAGGCTCTCGAACCACTTGGGAAGATCGCGCCGCTGGTCGCCCCGGATGACGTCCTTGGTGCGGGTGCCCCTGGGATCGTCCTTGGCGCGTCCCTTGGGCGGAACGGCCAGCGAGACCTTGCAATAGCGCTTGCCGCGCGCCTCGCCCTTGGTGGCCTTCTGGAACTGGAGCGAACGGTAGGTCAGCGCTTTCCAGGTCTGCGTCGGTGGCGTGGAGCGGGGCCGGACCTCGACCCGTCCGTCCGAATCGTCGGGCACCCGGACCAGGAACTCCCACTTGTTCCTGCCGGAGAGGTTGCCGTCGGTCACGGTATAGAGATGCTCGGTTCCCTTCACGGGTGCCTGACGTCCGCCCTTGGCGAAGGTCCACTTGGCTCTTCGCGTCTCGCCCGGCTCCACCGCCACCTGATCCAGCCGATACCGCTTCCGCGATGCCATCGGTCGCCTCCTGGGACTGGGTGGAAGACTCTCCGAGGTCGCCGAAGCATACCCGCGCTCGAGCCTTAGCCCAATACACCTGGCGGCTGAGTTTTTCGGTGGGATTTACTCGACTACGATCTCCGCGACCTCGCCCCCGAACTCCGTGGCGATCGGGCGGGTGCCCGAGGGGGCCTGCCACTCGCCGCCGTCGATGCGGATGGCGAGGCGGTGTAGTCCGGGCGAGATCGGGAACAGGGCCCGCCAGCCGTGCTCGCCCCAGCGGGACAACGAGACAGGTCGCCAGTCGGTGAAGTCGCCGGCGAGCTCGACGCTGTGCGCATCGGCCGCTTGCACCACGATCTCGCGGCCGGCCGCGACCGCCGGTCCGATGCGGAACGCCGCGGCGCTGCTGCCCTCGGCGGTGGCCGGCAGCGGAGCCATGACCTGCGAGCCCACCTTGAGCCGGAGCCCCAGCGCGAAGTACCGGGCGCCTGGCACCGAGGTGACCGGGTCGGAGCCCGAGCGGCCCGCCGCCGCGACCAGCGAGAGCGAGGGAGCGATGTCTCGAGCGGCGCTGAAGCCCCAGATCGTGGTCTCCGGAGTGAGCCGGCTGAACCGGCGCCCGAGCGACGCGTCGAAGTCGAGTGTGCCGATGCGCCAGCTACCCGAGAACACCGCATCGGTGAGCTCCACCCGCTCCACCCGGCTCTGGCCCCCGGCGACTGGCCCGGCCGTCAGGGTATCCTCCCGTCCGGTCGTCGGCTCGAACAACAGCGAGCGGTCCACTTTGGTGTTGGCCACCGAAATCTGAAGATGGACCGGACCGACGGTGGCCGATCCGCCGAACTCGTTGCGCTGCAGTGGACGGCGCGCACCGAGCGAGGAGGCCTGCCCATGGTACCGGCCGACCCACGCGTGCGCCCCCGATCCCGGTGTGAGGTACGCCCGCACACCGCCGGAAAACGTAGTGGTCCCGCGAACCCGGTAGTGTGTGGTCCACTCCGCCTGGCCCACCGCCTCGAAGCGAAGAAGGCCCAGTGCGGGCGAGCGAAGGAACGCCGTGGTGCCACCCCCGAAGTTCCACCGGCCGGCGGGCGCGTCGGTATAGACGCCGATCGCGTTCAGCTCCAGCAGCCCGCTGCGGTAGCTCAGCGAGGGCACGACGGACGCGATCCCACCGGCGATGGCGCGGTCCGGGCGATAGGTGCCGGCGCCCATGTCGAGCGTGCCGGCGAGCTGAGCCGCGGCCGGAGCCGCCACAGCCGAAAGCGCGAGACCGAGCAGGAGGACGCGGCCGAGCATCACCGATCCACCGGCGGGTCGGGGGCGGGACTAAGCGCCGGGCGGCCGGCGGGGTTGCCCGCCCCTCCCCGGCGCTGAACCTGCACCTGGCGCCGCAGCGCGACGAACTCGTCGTCCGGGCGGCCCTCACGCGCGAGATCGAGCACCGACTGAGTCGCCTGCTCCGCCGGCACGCCTTCCGCCACGAGATCGGTGAGCACGGCGATCGGCACTACCAACGGCCGGCCGGATCGAAGCGACTGGAGCCGCCGGAGCGCGGTGGGCGGCAGCCCGGCGCGGAGCGCGCCGGCCGCAGTGGTCAGCTCGGCCTCGCTGGCCTTGCCGCCGAGCGCCTGGCGCGCCCGGCCGAGCTGTCCGCGCAGCGCCTCCACGGCCGCCACGATCCGCTCGTCGCTCGCGCCGAGGGTGCTGCCCTCGAGGGCCTTCTGCACCAGCGGCTCGGTGGGAAGACCGTCGCGTTTCGCCGAGTCCACCACCTGCTGCACGCTGGCGGCGGTGGCGCCGTCCAGCCGCTCCGCGAGCCGCGCGTCCTGGGCGGCGACCACCGCCGGCGCGACGAGGAGCACGAAGAGAATGAAGAGGAGGCGGTCGTTGGACACGAGATCAGCTCACCGTGAGTACGGAGACGGGGGCGCCGAAGTCGCTCTCCGCCGCCGGCGGTTCGCTGGGGTCCCGCTCCCAGCGGTGCCCGTCGATCAGGAAGGTGTAGTGGTAGCGGCCGGGCTTGAGCCGCAGCTCGACCACCCAGGTGCCGTCGTCACCGGTGGGACGGAGCGGTGTCGCCGCGGGGTCCCAGTTGTTGAAATCGCCCACCACCGCCACCCGCGACGAGGCCGGTGCCTCCAGCCGCAGGTGGATCGGCCGGCCGCCGGACGCTGTGGGCGCCGGCGTCGCGGGGGCCACCGCGGTCGCGGGCTCCCGGGGCCCGGAGTCCGGCAGCACCGCGACGAGGAGACCGGCGGCGATGGCTCCCCCCGCGATCCATGCGCCCCACCGATGGCCGTGGCGGGAAGCCGGCCATCCCGCATGCTCCGACCGAATCTCCTCGAGCGCACGCCGGTCCACCGCGGGGTCGAGACGCACCGGCCGGCGCAGCTCCGCCACCACCCGGTGCAGCACCTCGTCGTCGAGCCGATCGTCGTGCTCAGCCGGCATGGACATCTCGCAGCAGCTCCCGGAGCTGGTCGCTCGCGCGCTTCACTCGCATCCGGAGCGCCGGCTCCTTGGCGCCCGTCATCTCGGACATCTCGGAGTATTCCAGTCCTTCCACGTAACGCAGCAGAAACGCCTCGCGGTAGTGGGGACGGAGCCGGCCCAGCGCCTGGCCGATCTCGTCCCGCCATTCGAAGGAGTCGGGCCGGCTCCCGCCGGCCGCGATGTCGTCCGGGAGGTCGGCGTCGAAGCGCCGGTCTCGTTGCAGGCGGCGGCGCACCGTTCGGCAGCGGTTGACCAGGATCCGGAAGAGCCAGGCCCCGAACCGGTCGGGCTGGCGGCACGCGCCCAGCGCACGGTACGCCCGAACGAAGCTGTCCTGCATGGCCTCCTGGGCGTCCTCCCGATTCCCCAGCATGTGGAAGGCGTAGCCCCCGAACTTGTCGCGGTAGCGGGCCATCAGGGCGGCATACGCGCCGAGGTCACCACCCAGTGTTCGGGCGACCAGCGCGGCATCGCTGTCGCTCATTCTCGATAGACCAGCGCGGGTTGACGGTTGTGACAGCATGCGCTGCCGGACCAGGGGTGTGGTCACACCGGGTCTCACAGGTGGGTCTGCCGGGACGTGTTGGACTGCCCGAACGTGAGTGACGACTCCTGCTTCCGGAGAGACGACGATGCACAGCCTGAGACTTGCACTGGCGGTCGCCGGCGCGGTGGCGCTGGCGGCCTGTGACGCCTCGGAGACGGGGCCGGGAGAACCCAGCGGCGATGGCAAGACGGCCGTGTTCCTCACCGATGCGCCCTTCCCCTTCGATCGCATCGCCCGGGTGGACATCCACATCTCGGAGATCGGACTCTCGCCTCAGGCCGACACCTCGCAGGGCCCTCCGGGATGGATCACCGTGGCCGAGCCCGACCGGACATTCAACCTGCTCGATCTCCAGAACGGCACCACCGCGCTCCTCGGCGAGGCCGACGTCCCTCCGGGGCAGTACCGGGCGGTGCGGGTGACCTTCGATCCGGCCCGGTCCGGCATGACCGACATGGAAGGCGGCCATCCCCCGATCGACTGGCAGTCCAAGGGAGAGACCCCGACGCTCTTCGGCCTGGTCGAGGAGGCGATGGCGATAGACGAGAACGGGGAGGATATCGTGATCGACTTCGACGTCGGCCGCAGCTTCCTTGCCGACGGCGACGGATTCCTCTTCATACCGTTCCTCCGCGCGATCACCAACGCGGGCTCCGGGTCGATCGAGGGCACCTTGGTCCACGCCGAGGGCGGCGCGCCGATCACTCTTGCCGCCGTCGGGGTCCACTACGCTTCCGACAGCTCGTCGGTGCTGGGGCCGCTGATCGCCACGTCCCGCTCCAACGCGTCGGGCGAGTTCAAGGCCTCCTTTCTGCGTCCGGGACGCTATGCGGTGGTCCCGGAGGACCTCGAAAGGGACGTAGTCGGGCCCATCCGGACGGTTCTGGTAAAAGCCGGGGAAACCGTCGGAGCGGGTCAGTTCAGCTTCTGAGCGTGATCCGGGTCACGTCGCGCCGACCGGGATTCGGCTTTCTTTCGGTACGGCCGACTGGTGGCCTTCGAAAGGAGCGAACGCAGCATGGCAAGGAAGAAGCAGGGCGCCGCAACGCCCCGGCGCGACGACTCGAACCGGATCAAGGACCCGGAGGAGTGGACGACGGGTGATGAGCCGATGACCGGCGCCCAGGAGTCCTATCTCCACACCCTGGCGGCCGAGGCGGGCGAAGATGTCGAGCCCGACCTCAGCAAGGCCGAAGCCTCGAAGCGCATCGACGAGCTGCAGGACAAGACCGGCCGAGGCTGAAGCAACGCGTCTGTATCTCCGATGCCGTTCTCACCGTACGGCATCGGAGATGCCTCCCTTCTACCGACTTACACCGACGCGACTCTGCGGCTGGCCGGCGCTAGCCTGATCGCGGCCGCCTGTGGAGGCGGCCGCGGCTCCCGGGCTGCGCCCGAAGCCATCCCCAGGCCGTCAAGCGCCTCCACTCCGTCGGCCGCCTCCTCAGCCGGCCACGCGCCGCCCCCGGCCGATCGGCCGACACCGGGCTGGTTCCGCTGCGATTGAGCGGCTCCGATCGTGACGGCGCGGTCTATGTCCCGACCGGTTACCGACCCCAGACTCCCGTTCCGCTGATCCTCACCCTGCACGGCGCCACCGGCAGTGGCCGCCGGGGGCTCCGGCGGCTCCAGTCTCTGGCGGACGCCGCCGGACTGATTCTCCTCGCCCCCGACTCCCGGGGGGTCACCTGGGACGTGGCGCTGACCGGCGGATTCGGCCCGGACGCGGAGTTCGTGGATCGGGCGCTGGACTTCGTCTTCTCGCGTTACTCCGTGGACCCCACCCGCCTCGCCGCGGAGGGCTTCTCCGACGGCGCCAGCTACGCCCTCTCCCTCGGCCTGCTTAACGGCGACCTCTTCACCCACGTCATCGCCTTCTCTCCCGGGCTCGTCGCGAACGGCACCCGCCGGGGGAAACCGCGGGTCTTCGTCTCGCACGGGCTGCACGACCAGGTGCTGCCGATCGACCGGTGCGGCCGGCGCATCGTGCGGGATCTCCGCGGCGACGACTACGACGTCCGCTACACCGAGTTCGATGGCGGGCATGCCGTGCCCGCCGGCATTGCCGGCGCGGCGCTGGAGTGGCTGGCCGGCGGCTGAGCGGCTGCACTTGGCTTTGCCCGACGTTCAATCCATACTGAACGAGCGGCCCCACCCCCTCGCCGGCCCGAGCACACCCTGGGAGACCGATGGACCCCCACACCACACGCTTCGCCGACCGCTTCGCGGCGCTGTTCGAGGGCGACGGCCAACCGCCGATCGCCGGCCGGATCTTCGGCCTCCTGCTCCTGAGCGACCAGGCACTCAGTCTCGATGAGCTGGCCGACGCGCTCGACGTGAGCAAGGCGAGCGCCAGTACCAACGCCCGTTTGCTGGCGCAGTTCGGACTCATCGAGCAGGTCCACCGCGAAGGCAGCCGCCGGGACTACTACCGGATGGCGCCGGATCTGTTCGAGCGATCCATGGCCCTGCGCCTCTCGCGCTGGCGGCGGTTTACCGAGCTGATCGGCGAGGGCCGTCGCACCCTCCCGGTGGCCAGCCCCGAGGTGCGCGCCCGCCTGGAGCAGTACGAGAGCGCCTTCGGCTACATGGCCGACGCGATCGCCCGGGCGATGGTACACTGGCGCGCGGCGCCTCCGCGCCGGCTCGCGGCCACGGGGTCGGGGCGGTGAGGCCGGCCGGGATCGTCTTGGCGCTCCTCCTCGCGGGGTGCGCCGGAACGCCGACCGTCTCAGGAGTGCGAGGTACGTCGCCCTCACCCGCGGTGCCCTGGACCCCTCCGGCCGAGGTGGTTCCGAAGGTGGCGGCGGCCGATACCTCGGCCCGCGCGGCGGTGCCGCCCGACCTGTCGGAGCGCATCAGGAATCTCACGCTCGGCGAGATCGTCGATCTCGGCCTCCGGAACAATCCGAGCACCCGTCTGGCCTGGGCCAACGCCCGGACCGCGGCCTCGGTGTACGGCTCCGAGCGCGGCGCGTGGTTTCCCACGATCGACGCGGAGGTGGCCGCCTCCCGCCTCAAGACCGCGGCGAGCCAGGGCCGCACCGCGGTCGAGCAGTCGGTGCTGACGCCGAGCGTGACGCTCAACTACCTGGTGTTCGATTTCGGCGGCCGCAGCGGCCGGGTCGGCGGGGCCCGGCAGCGGCTCGTCGCCGCGAGCTTCGCCCACAACGCCGCGATCCAGGACGTGGTCCTCCAGATCCAGGTCGCCTACTTCCAGTACCTGGCCAACCGGGCCCTGCTCGAGGGCCAGCGTACCACGGTGAAAGAGGCGAACACCAACCTGACCGCGGCGGAGGAGCGCCGGCGGGTGGGCCTCGCCACCATCGCCGACGTGCTCCAGGCCCGTACCGCGGCGAGCCAGGCGCAGCTCGATTTCCAGACCATCGAAGGCAACGTGCAGATCACCCGCGGGGCCCTGGCGCTCTCGCTCGGCCTGCCGGCCAACCTCCCCTACGACGTGGATTCCAGCGCGGCCATCGCGCCGGTGGCGCCGCTGGCCGACAGCGTGAACGCGATCATCGCCACCGCGCTCGAGGGGCGGCCCGACCTCGCCGCCAGCCGGGCCGAGGTGGAGGCGGCGCGGTCCGGTATCACCGAGGCTCGCGGCGCCTTGCTCCCCTCGCTCGGCTTCAGCGCCACCGGCGGGCGGACCTACGCCACCACGATCCCCGACGGCGCCAACAGCTACTCGCTGTCGCTCGGTCTCTCCATTCCGCTGTTCAACGGCTTCTCCCGGCAGTACGACCTGCGCGCGGCCGAGTTCGAGACCGAGGCGGCCCGGGCCCGGTCGGAATCGCTGCGCCAGGAAGTGGTCTTCCAGGTGTTCCGCGCCTATTCCGATCTTCAGACCGCCACCCGGCGCGTGGCTACGGCGGAAGACCTCCTCGCCAGTGCCACGCAGTCCAACGAAGTGGCGCTCGGCCGCTACAAGGCCGGCGTCGGCTCGGTGCTCGACCTGCTCGCCGCCCAGAGCGCGCTGGCGAGCGCCCGGGCGCAGCAGGTCGAGGCGCGTCTCGCCTGGAGCGTCTCACTCGCCCAGTTGGCCCACGATGCTGGTGTGCTCGACCCCAGGGTCGAGAACCCGCTCCGGCTCACTACCGATACCACGGCGGCTCCCCCGAGATGATCCCGACTTCCCTGCGCGTCTACATCGCTCTCCTCGCGATTCCTCTCGCGGGCTGCAAGGAGGAGGCAACACCGCCGACGCCGCCGGTACCGGTCACGCTCGCGACCGCCGAGCGCAGGTCGGTACCCTTTGAGCTCGCGGCGACCGGTACCGTCGAGCCGCTCCAGACCGTCGCGGTCCAGCCGCAGGTGAGCGGACCCATCGTCCGCATCGCGTTCACCGAGGGGCGGGACGTGGAGAAGGGGCAGGTGCTCTTCCAGATCGACCCGAGACCGTTTCAGGCGACGCTCGCGCGTGCGGAGGCGATCCTGGAGCGCGACCGGGCCCAGGAGGCCAACGCGAAGCAGGAGGCGAGCCGCTACGCCGAGCTCGCCAAGCAGGAGTACGTCACCGCCCAGCAGTACGACCAGGCGCGCACCGCGGCGGCCGCCGCGGCGGCGACGCTCGCCGGGAGTGAGGCGGCGGTGGCCGAGGCCCGGCTCAATCTTCAGTACGCCACCATCCGGGCGCCCATCGCCGGACGCACCGGCAGCCTCCGGGTGCGGGCGGGCAACCTGGTGCGGACCAACGAGTCGGCGCCGCTGGTGACGATCAACCAGATCCGCCCGATCCTGGTGCGGTTCGCCGTGCCGGCGGCCAACCTTCCGCTCATCCAGAAATACCGCTCGGCCGACCTGGTCGTGCGCGCCGCGCCGGTGGGGGGAGGAACCGTGAGCGAGGGGACGCTGGGCTTCGTGGACAACGCGGTGGACACCACCACCGGCACCATCCTGCTCAAGGGTACCTTTCCGAATACCGACGGCGCGCTCTGGCCCGGAGAGTTCGTCAACGTGCGCCTGCGGCTGTACGTCGATGACGAGGCGCTCACGGTTCCCCGGCGAGCGGTGGTGGCGGGACAGGAGGGCAGCTACGTCTTCGTGGTGCAGACGGACAGCACGGCGGAGACGAAGCCGGTGACGGTGGACCGGATGGCGGGTGAGATCGCGATCGTGAGCGGCGAGATCGAGCCGGGCGACCGGGTGGTGGTCGACGGCCAGCTGCGGCTGCGGCAGGGCTCGAAGGTTCAGGTCAAGGGGGGCACATGAGCTTCACCGAACTCTTCATCCGGCGGCCGGTCATGACCACGCTGGTCATGGCCGGCATCCTCATCTTCGGACTGGTGGCGTACCGCGCCCTGCCGGTGAGCGACCTCCCGGCCGTGGACTACCCCACCATCTCGGTGAACGCGAGCCTGCCCGGTGCCAGCCCGGAGACCATGGCCTCGTCGGTGGCGACGCCGCTGGAGAAGGAGTTCTCCACCATTCCCGGCATCGAGGTGATGACCTCGAGCAGCACCCAGGGCGGCACCTCCATCTCGCTCCAGTTCGCTCTGGACCGGGACATCGACGGCGCCGCGCAGGACGTGCAGGCCGCCATCTCGCAGGCTCTGGGCGAGCTGCCGCAGGACATCCAGCCGCCCCGGTTCCGGAAGGCGGATCCCTCCTCCAGGCCGATTCTCTACTACGCCCTCCGCAGCAAGACCCTGCCGCTGCCCGAGCTGAACGAGTACGCGGAGACGTTTCTCTCCCAGCGCCTCTCCACGGTGGAAGGCGTCGCGCAGGTGGACGTGTACGGCTCGCAGAAGTACGCCGTGCGGATCCAGCTCGATCCCCAGCAGCTCACCGCGCGGCGGATCGGGATCGACGAGGTGGTCCGGGCGGTGGAGAACGGCAGCGTCAACCTGCCCACCGGCATCCTCTGGGGCACCGACAAGGCGTACTCGGTGGAGAGCCAGGGCCAGCTGGAAAACGCCGCCGACTTCGGGGCCCTCACGGTGACCTACCGCGACGGCGCCCCGGTGCGGCTCCGGGACCTGGGCCGGGTGGTGGACAGCATCCAGGACACCAAGCGGGCCAGCTGGTACAACGGCGAGCGCGCCGTCGTGCTCGCCATCCAGCGCCAGCCCGGCACCAATACGGTGGCGGTGGCCGAGGCGGTCAAGGCGGAGGTGGAGAGCCTGCGAGGCCAGATTCCGCCCTCGGTGGACATCGCCACCCTCAACGACCGCTCGGTGACGGTGAAGGCGTCGGTGGACGACGTGAAGTTCACGCTCTACCTGGCGCTCTGCCTGGTGGTGATGGTGATCTTCCTCTTCCTCCGGAACATCCGGGCCACCGCGATCCCCAGCCTCGCGCTGCCGATGTCGATCGTGGGGACCTTCGCGGTCATGTACCTGCTGGGTTTCAGCCTCGACAACCTGTCGCTCATGGCTCTCACCCTGGCGGTGGGCTTCGTGGTGGACGACGCCATCGTGGTGCTGGAGAACATCGTCCGCCACATCGAGCGGGGCGAGGGGGTGCTGGAGGCCTCGATCAAGGGCAGCCGGGAGATCACCTTCACCGTGATCTCGATGACCCTCTCGCTGGTGGCGGTGTTCATCCCGGTGCTGTTCCTCGGGGGGCTCATCGGGCGGCTGTTTCAGGAGTTCGCGGTGACCATCGGAGTGGCGATCCTGGTCTCCGGCTTCGTCTCGCTCACCCTCACCCCGATGCTCTGCAGCCGCTGGCTCAAGCCGCATGGCGAGGCGGAGCGCCACGGCCGATTCTACGCCGCGATCGAGCAGGCGTGGGTCGCCTCGCTGCGATGGTACGAGCGCACGCTCGCCTGGGTCATGGACCGCCGCCGGCTCGCGCTCGCCTTCAGCGCGGTCATCCTGGTCGGCACCGTCGTGCTCTTCCGGGTTGTGCCCAAGGGCTTCATCCCCAGCGAGGACCAGAACCAGCTCCAGGGCACCACCGAGACGGCCGAGGGCACCAGCTACGACGCCATGGTCGAGCACCAGCGCGCCGCGGCGGCGATCGTCCAGGAAGACCCCAACGTCGACGGGTTCATGTCCTCGGTGGGCGGCGGGCGGAACACGGTGAACCAGGGACGCCTGTTCATCCATCTCAAGGACCCGGACGAGCGTGACATGAACGCGGACGAGGTGGCCTACTCGCTGTCGCGGAAGCTCGCGGCCGTGCCCGGGATGCGCGCCTTCATCCAGAATCCGCC
Source organism: uncultured Gemmatimonadales bacterium (assembly GCA_963826065.1). Lineage (GTDB taxonomy): Bacteria > Gemmatimonadota > Gemmatimonadetes > Gemmatimonadales > GWC2-71-9 > CAVVWJ01. The sequence continues at coordinate 877,334 of CAWGVP010000004.1, read as the reverse complement.
GGTGCTCAACATCGGCGGGCGCTCGTCCAAGAGCGAATACCAGTTCACCCTCACCAGCTCGGATCTGCCGGCACTGTACGAAGGGTCGACCGCGCTGGAGCAGCGGATGCAGGAGATTCCCGGGCTCACCGACGTCACCAGCGACCTCCAGATCAGGAACCCCCAGGTGCAGGTCGAGATCGCGCGCGACCGGGCGGCGGCGCTCGGCATCGATGTGAACCAGATCGAGAGCGCCCTCTACAATGCCTACGGCGCCCGGCAGATCAGCACCATCTACACGCCGAACGACCAGTACTGGGTGGTGATGGAGCTGCTGCCCGAGTACCAGCGCGACCTCTCGGCCATGGACCTGCTGCACATCACCGGACGCGAGGGCGTGTCGGTGCCGCTCGGCACCCTCGCCAAGGTCACGCCGGGCACGGGCCCGCTGACGGTGAACCATTCCGGCCAGCTCCCCTCGGTCACCCTCGCCTTCAACCTGGCGCCGGGCACCTCGCTCGGCACCGCGGTGGAGCGGGTGGAGGCCGCGGCCCGCGAGGTGCTACCGTCCACCATCAGCACCAGCTTCGCCGGTACCGCGCAGGCGTTCCAGGAGGCGCAGGCCGGTCTCCTGCTGCTGCTGGTGATGGCGATCCTGGTGATCTATCTGGTGCTGGGCATCCTGTACGAGAGCTTCATCCACCCGCTCACGATCCTCTCGGGGCTCCCGTTCGCCGGCTTCGGCGCGCTGCTGGCGCTGGCGATCTTCGGCCTGGACCTCAGCATCTACGCCTACGTCGGCATCATCATGCTGGTGGGCATCGTGAAGAAGAACGCGATCATGATGATCGACTTCGCCATCGAGGCGGAGCGGAATCACGGCAGGAGCGCGCACGACGCCATCCTGGAGGCCGCGAGCGTGCGGTTCCGGCCGATCATGATGACGACGATGGCGGCGCTCATGGGCACGCTGCCGATCGCGCTGGGGCACGGCGCCGGCGCCGAGGCCCGCCGGCCGCTCGGCATCGCGGTGGTGGGAGGCCTGGTGTTCTCCCAGCTCATCACCCTGTACATCACGCCGGTGATCTACACCTACTTCGACGCGCTGCAGGAGCGGCTGGGCCGGCGCAAGCGGCGGACCGAGCCGGTCAGGGCGCCCGCGCCGGCGGAGGAGCCGGCCCCGGCCGGGGCGATGGCCCGCGTCAGGGAGGTGTGAGGAAAGCGGCCGCGACCGCGCGCCGGACCGCGTCGCCCAGCGGGGCGCCGGTCGCGTTGGAGAGCATGGCCACGACCACGCCGTCGTCGGGATAGATGGCGAGCCACCCTGCGATGCCGGGACCGCCGCCGGGCTGCAACAGCAGCCGGCGGCGATCTTCTTCCAATGCCTGGAAGCCGAGCGCGTAGGGCGTCGGGGTGCCGTCGGCGAGTGGTACCGGCGTGAAGAGCTCCTCCCGCGCTCCCTCGGACAGCAGCTTCCCTTCGAGCAGCGCCACGCCGAATCGCGCCAGGTCCTCCGCGGTGGAAAGGAATCCCGCACCCGGCAGCTTGAAGCTCGGATCGGTCGCGGCCGCCGGGTCGAAGCCGCCGCCCGCGCGGCGCAGGTAGAATGCCGCCCGGCGGGGAGGAGGATGACGTGGATCGCTCGGCATCGTGGCGCTCATCCGGGCCGGTGCGAAGACGCGGCGCCGCATCACGTCAGCGTACGACTCCCCGGCCACCCGCTCCAGTACGCGTCCCACGATCGTGAACAGGCCGGTGGCGTATTCGCTCCGGGTGCCGGGATCGAACGCCATCGGCTCCGCCGCGATCGCCCGGTAGGCGCTGTCCAGCGTGAAATGCGTGGTCGTGTAGTAGTGTCGGTCGGCGAAGGCGTCGGCGAGGCCGCTCTGGTGGGCCCCGATCCGGCGGATCGTGACGCCTCGGCCACGGTGGGGGAAGTCGGGGAGGTAACGCTCGACCGGTGCGTCGAGGTCGAGGGTGCCCTCGTCCACCAGCGCCAGTGCCGCGGCGAGAGTGAGGGCCTTGGAGATGCTTCCCACGCCGAAGATCGTGGCCGGCGTCACCGGCGTGCCGGCCGCGAGATCGGAGACGCCGAAGCCCTCGGACCACACGATGCGGCCTCGTATCGCGACGGCTGCTGCGGCCCCCGGCGCCGCGCCGCTTCGGACGGCATCGCTGATCGCGCGGCTCGCGCTCGAAGCTGCGGGGGCTTGCGCCGCGCCGCCCTCGACCTGAAGCGAGGTCAGCAGAAGCAACAGGGCTCGGCCGGCGTGGAACATCGGGGACCGTTCCGCGATGGGGTACTAAGGGCTCGAGTCCGCCCCGGCCCTTTTCAGGTCCACCTTCAGCACCAGCACCGGATCCAGCGAGTCCCAGGGGAAGATCGCGCCGTCGCGGAACCGGCGGAGCTGCGCGTTGGCGATGTAGTAGTACGTATCCCCCGCGACTTCGCCGGTGGTCGGCTGAACGAAGCGTGGATGATGGCGTTCGAGGGTCTGCCACGACACCACCCGCGCCTGCCCGGCATCGAGATTCAGCCGCACCACCCGCTGAAACGAGCTGGGCTGGTGGGCGACCAGCGAGTTGCGGTAGTACGCGAGGCCGTCGATGCCGCCCAGATTGAGCGAGTCCGGCGCGGCCAGCCGGACTCGCTCGCGGGTGGCGACGTCGATCCGATCGATGCCGGTGCCGTGGGACACGAACAGTCGACGCCCGTCTTCGGACCGGGTGATGCCGTTGGGAAAGGTGTAGGTCGAGGGTGGAACCACCTCGACGAGCCCACTGCCGCCGGCGGGCGCCAGGTAGACGGCCCCAGCCGGGCTGTCGGTGATGTACACGTCGCCATTGGCGAGGACGGTGACGTCGTTGAACCCATGCTGCACGCCGGCCTCGGGGGGCAGGACGTACCGCCGGCGGAGCCGGCCGGTGTCCACGTCGTAGTGGAACAGCAGTCCGTGGGCGACGTAGGTGGTATCGACGAGCGGTATGCCGGCCTCGGGGAGCACCATGCTCGCGGCCCAGAGCCCACGCCTGCCGGGATCCACCTCGATACCGACGACCGGGCCGATGCTGTCCTGCCCGGTGGTGACGAAATCGCGGGGGCGACCGTCGGGAGAGATGGCGACGATCTTCCGCTTGTACAGGCTGCCGAGAAAGATCCTGCCGGTCTTCGCGTCCCAGGCGGTGCCCTCCGCGGTCAAATCACGCTCGGCCAGCTCGAAGGCCGGTACGCTGTGGGAGATCGGCCGCCGGACATCGGCGATCCTCGCCGCGATCCTCTGCCACCGCGGGGACGCCACGAGGCTGCCGAACGCGCTGTCGGCCTCCGCTTCGAACACGACGACCGCGCCTTGCCGCGCCAGGCGCTCGAGCAGGGTGGCGGCCGAATCCCGCCTCCCGGCGAGCGCGAGTGCCCGGGCATGGTGGTACGCCACCGGCGGGACGGCAGGCGCCATGGTGAAGGCGCTGGCGGTTCCCGCCAGATAGGCCGCCGTATCGCCCCGGCCCAGTGCCTCGAGTCCGGCTTCGATGGGGGCCGAGATCTGTTGGAAGGTGGGTGCCTGCGCCGGCAGGGCGGGGGCAGGGAGGAAGGCGGCCAGCAGGAGGACCAGCGCACCACGTGCGTGGGGCATCGGAGACATTCCTCGAAGGGAGTTCTAATGCCCTACGGCCTCCTCGCTCCCGGGATTCCGGCTATCGCCGAAGACCACCTCCGTCGCATAGCCCTCCACACTCACCAGCGTCGGTATCAGGCGGCGCGCGCTTTCCTCGGTGTGCCGGGCCAGCTCGATCTCGCCGGCGCTCTTCACCAGCTGCTCCCTGGCCTGGCGGAAAATGGCGTCGCGGTCGGCCGGCCGGAACGGATTCCAGAGACCGCGCTGCTCGTCGTAGGTCTTCAGCTCGGTCACTTCCACGGCCAGCACCGACGCCGGCGGGAGGATCACCCGCACCACCTTCGCCTCGTGATCCACCCGGACCGTGGTGCCGCGGTCGAGATCGAATCCGGAGAGCACCTTCCCGGTGACGACGACCAGGCTGCGCTTGGTCGAGCCCAGCAGCCGGTTCTGGTACACCACGACGTCGCGCAGGGTGGTCTCGCTGGTCACGAGCTGGGCGACGGCCCGGGTGCGCTCCACGATGACGCCGTGGTCCACCGCCGTCGTGCCGCGGCCCGGCAGAAAGCGGTCGACCGCGTTCGTGGCCCGGGCTCCCAGCCAGACGAACACGATCAGCGCCACGATCGCGAGGATCGCCGGCACCACCCGCCCCATGGCCCGGTCCTCTGCGTCCGCCACTAGCGGCACTCCGCTTCGAAGCGCTGGGTGACCTGGAGCCGGTTCTCCATCGCCCCCGATTGCGCCGCGATCCGCCAGGCGTACTCCCGACGGGTCTCCGCCGAATCGGCGCCCCGCGCCACCGCGATCTTCCACTGGGCGCAGTAGGCCGGCAGCTCGGCATCGATGATTCGGAGCGCGCTGGTCAGCGTGGCGAGGAACGCCTCGCAGCTCGGGTGGGCCGCGGCCTGCTCGCGGTGGACCGCCTCGTGGGCCTCGACCTCCTCGATCACCATCGAGTCGCGTACGTCGGGCCTCAAATTTGTGACCGCGGTGCCCGCCTCACAGCGGGTGAGGCCAAGGAAGTCGTCGGGTGTCGCGTCCCGCTGCGCGGCAGCCGCGGCGGGAACGAGCAGCCAGAGCGCGATGGCGACGCGGATCGGGTACATCCCCGCAGGCGGCCCTAGTCCCAGATGCCGAGCGCGCGGCGGACCACCACCATCTGACCGAGATGGTAGGCGGTGTGGTCGGCGGCGAGCAGCAGCTCCCGCAGGTAGGTCTGGCCGGTCCCGTGGGGAATGCGTGCGAAGAGGTCTATGCTCAAGTCCAGTGCCATCGCCTCCAGGGTCTCGCGATCCTTTCGGAACGCCGCGACGCTCTTCGTTACGTCGTCGGGGCCGGGCGGTGAGCCGGCCTTGGGCCAGTAGTCGTCCGGCCACTGCTGTTCCCTGTATCCGGGATTGCGACAGAAGTCGAGGATGTCGTACTGGCTCATACGCAGGTGTTCGAGAAGCTGCCAGAGCGTGTACGGGAGCCCGGCCACCGAGGCGCCCCACTGGTCGGGCGGCACGCCCTCCACGATGCGCTCGAGCCCCGGATGGGCATCCTCCCACCGGAGCAGCCGGGCCAGCTGTTCGCGGAGCGCCTGGTCGCTCATCAAAGCTCCTGCTTCGGGCATGAGTGTAAGCTACCGCTGGATTCGGCGTTTCCGTGAGCGCTTCGCCGGCTTTCCTTCCGCGATCTCCTCCATCGTCCGTCCCGTCCTGGCCGACGTCACCTGCTCAGCCACGGGGTCGGCGTCGGGGTCGGCCGCGTCGTCCCGGTGCTTGATGAGCAGCCACTGGTTCCTGCGGTTCTTCGCGGCGCCCCATCCGCGGGTGCGCACCAGGACCCACGAGCCTTTGAGACGCTCGCCCCGGAGGAGGACCTTGAGATCGCCCTTGCGGTAGCCTTCGCGCAAGGCCGCTTCGGGGTCGGAGGTCTCATCGGCCGAGGTGTAGGTGCCGTGGTCCCACACCATGACCGTGCCACCGCCGTACTCGCCCTCGGGGATGGTGCCCTCGAACTCATTGTATTCGATGGGATGGTCTTCGACGTGGATCGCGAGCCGCTTGACCGACGGATCGAGACTCGGGCCCTTGGGGACGGCCCAGCTCTTCATCACGCCGTCGAGCTCCAGCCTCAGATCGAAGTGCAGCCGGCTGGCATCGTGCTTCTGGATGACGTAGGCGAGCCTGGAGGATTTCGCGCGTTTGCCGCCCTCGGGCTCCCGGGTGCGGCTGAAGTCCCGCTTGCGGCGGTATTCGGTAAGCTTGCCCGTCCGGACCGTCATGGAGCCTCCTCGGCTCCTGCAAGCTATTCCGGAGACAAGTGATGGGATGTGATGGTGGTCGCGTGGCTTATGGCCCGCGGCATGACCCCCGGCACCCCGCTCCCGCCCGGCCGCTGGGGTCGCGGCCGGCGGGAGTGGGCACCCGGGGTCCAGACATCGGCTATCGCTGACCGTTCGCGGCGCGGACGCCGGCGAGCGGCTTACCCGCCGTAGGCGTCCACCGAGGCGTTCAGGTCGCGCCGTAGCTCCGCATCACCGCTGAGCAGCGTCTGCCAGGTGATCTCGGGGCCCTTGCGGGCGCCCTTGGGCACGATCTTCACGCCCTCCGGTGAGATCGTGACCGTATAGAGCTTACCTTCGACTTCCAGCTCGCGCTTCAGGGTCTTATCGAGACGAGTGGCCATCTGGTTGCGCCTCCAAGGGTTCGGTTGACCGACCCCGAAAGATCACCAGTCCGGGCGGATCGTCCACCCCCCGTTCTCAAGTCGTTGTAGCACTTAGCTATAGCGACCGCTCACTCCTCCCTGAGGACCACTGCGGGGTCCGTCCGCATGGCCCGGAGGGCCGGCAGGAGGTTGGCCACCAGGGCCGTTGCGGCCAGGATCCCGGCTACCAGAACGAAGGTGAAGGGATCGGTGGCTGCCACCCCGTAGAGCTGGCTTTCGATCAACCGGGTGAGGCCCAGCGCCGCCACCAGCCCGATGCCGATCCCCGCCAGCGCGAGCCGCATGCCCTGCCGGAGCACCAGCCGCAGAACGTCGCTCCGGTCGGCCCCCAGCGCGATTCGGACGCCGAGCTCCCGGGCCCGCTGGGTGACCGAGTAGCTCATCACGCCGTAGATCCCCACGGACGCCAGCACCAGCGCGATGCCGGAGAAGAGACTCAGCAGCATCATCGAGAGCCGGCGCTGGCCCACGGCCCGCGAGAGCAGCTCCTCCATGTTGCTCACGGCCGAGATCGGCTGGTCGGGGTCCACCGAGCGCACCGCGCTCCGGGCCAGGTTGACGTACCGCTCGGGACTGCCCGTGGTGCGCACCGCCACCGCCATGAACGGCTGGGCGACCTGGCGATACGGCAGATAGAGCTGGAGCCGCGGGTCGGCGTCGAGGCCTTCGTGCGCGGTGTGCCCCACCACGCCGACCACCTCGATCCACTCGTTCTGGGTGGTGTCGGTGACACCGTCCGGCGGGCCGAAGGTAAAGCGCTTGCCGATGGGGTCGTCGTTCGGCCAGTAGCGGCGGACGAACTCCTGGTCTATCACGGCGACGGAGCGCGACCCTGCTCGGTCGTCGTCGGTCAGATAGCGTCCCCGGAGGAGGGGGATCCTGAGCGTCTCGAAGAACCCGGGTGTCACGATCCGGATGTCGCCCCACGGCCCGGGCACATTCTCCGGCACCTGGTATCCCTCGATCTCGAAGCTGCCGGTGGACCAGCTGCCACTGAACGGCATGACCGTGGTGGCGCCCACGGAAGTCACGCCCGGTATCCGGGCCAGTGCCGGGATGGCCTGGTCCCAGAACGCGGCCTGGCTGGTGTCGCTCCGGTAGCGGTTCTGGGGCAGCGCGAGGTTGAAGGTGAGCAGGTTCGCCGGCTCGAATCCGGGGTCCACCCCCTGCAGCCGCGCGAAGCTCTTGAGCAGGAGCCCCGCCCCGGTCAGCAGGGTGAGCGCCAGCGCCACTTCGGTTACCACCAGGCTCCGGCGGAGGGCGTGACTGCCCCGGTCGGCGGTGGTGCCGCGTCCCCCCTCCTTGAGCGCCCCGTGCAGGTTCGGCGTCGCGGTGTGGATCGCGGGCGCTAGGCCGAACAGCAGGCCCGCGGCGAGCGACACGACCAGGGTGAACAGCATGACCGTGCCGTCGATGCCGATCTCTTCGGAGCGCGGCAGGTTGCCGATGTCCATCGCCACCAGCGCGCGCACGCCGGCGTAGGCCAGCAGCAGGCCTACCGCTCCGCCGGCGAGCGACACGAGCAGGCTCTCGGTGAGGAGCTGCTTGAGCAGCCGCTCCCGGGTGGCGCCGAGGGCGGTGCGGACGGCGATCTCCTTGGACCGGGCCGCCGCGCGGGCGAGCAGGAGGTTGGCCACGTTGGCGCAGGCGATGAGGAGCACGAAGCCGACGGCGCCGAGAAGCACCAGCAGCGCGGGCCGGACGTCGCCCGTGGCCTGGATGCTCAACGGCGTCACGCCGAGACTCCAGGCGAGCGAGTATTGGTCGGCGTAGTCGCGCTTGAGCTGCTCCGCCAGTGTCCGCATCTCACCCTGGGCCTGCTCCACCGGCACCCCGGGCTTGAGCCGCGCCGTGAGGTTCAGGAACTCGTGGGTGCGCTGGTCGTCGGTCATCTGGTCGGGACGGAAGACCAGCGGCGCCCAGATCTCCGCGTCCCGATTGAAGAAGTCGCGGAAGCCGCGGGGCATCACCCCCACCACCTCGTAGCTCTCGCCATTCAGCGCGAGGCCGCGGCCCACGATGCCCGGGTCCGCCCCGAAGATCCGCTGCCACGCGTCGTAGCTGAGCACCGCAACCCGCTCGCGTCCCACCGCGTCCTCGCCCGGCTGCAGCGTCCGGCCCAGCATCGCCGGGACCCCGAGGGTGGTGAAGAACTTTCCGGTGACCCGCTGGCCCTGCATCCGCACCGGCTCGCCCACGCCGGTCAGATTGGCCTGCCAGCCGCTCTGCACCGCCATGGACTCGAACGACCGCCCCTTCTTCTGGTAGTCGAGAAACCCCGGCACCGAGACCGGCGCCTCCATGTCGAGCGACGGGTACATGTGCTCGATGGTGACCAACCGGTGCGGCTCACGATAGGGCAGCGGCCGCAGGATCACCGCGTTGACCGCGCTGAAGATCGCGGTGTTCGCGCCGATGCCGAGGCCCAGGGTGAGCACGACGATGGCGGTGAAGGCGGGGCTCTTGGCCAGCCGCCGGAGGCTGTAGCGGAGATCTTGAAGCAGGGTGTCCATGGGGCGCTCGTTGGGCTCGGGGCGTGAGACCGGCGACCCAACTTGGACGCGGCGATGCGGCAAAAGGTTGCGGCCCGCCTCCGATCAGCCCCGCAAGGCAGCCGCGACCGAGCCGGCGTCGGGGTAGCGCTCGCCGGGATCCTTGCGCAGCAGCCGGCGGACCACGCCCTCGACCTCCCCCGGCACGTCGGGCCTGAGCGACCGGATCGCGGGCGGCTCCTCGTGGCGCACCTCCTGGAAGAGGCGCTCGATGGAGGGTGCGGAGAACGGCGGCCGCCCCGCGAGCATCTCGTGGAACACCACGCCCAGGGCCCAGAGGTCGGTCCGATGGTCCAGCACGCCGCCCATCGCCTGCTCCGGGCTCATGTAGGCCAGGGTGCCCAGCACGAGGCCGGTACGGGTGAGCTTCTCGCCGGCGATCTTGGCGATGCCGAAGTCGAGGATCTTGATGCTGCCGTCGCCCGCGAACATCAGGTTGGCGGGCTTGATGTCGCGGTGGATGACGCCGGCCGCGTGCGCATGGGCCAGGCCGTCGGCCAGCTGGATGGCGCACCGGACCGCCCTCGCGATCGGCAGCGGCCCCTGGGCGATGACGGTCTTGAGCGTGCCGCCCGGGTAGTAGGGCATGACGATGAAGAGCCGGCCATCCGCCGTCTCCTCGATTCCCTCGATCGCGCCGATGTTGTCGTGCCGAAGCGTGGCCGCCGCCTGGGCCTCGCGCTGGAACCGCCGCTTGAGCACCGGGTCCTCCACCAGGCTCTCGGCGAGGAACTTGAGGGCGACCACGTTGCCCGAGCGGCGGTCATTGGCCTTGTAGACCGTGGCCATGCCGCCGCCGCCGAGCTTCTCGAGCAGCTCGTACCGGTCACCGGCCGCGGGTTTCCTCGACCGCGACCGCGGCAGCTCGAACGCCGCGGCGACGATGCGCTCGAGCCGGCCGGTGGAGTCGGCGCGGTCCGCGCTCGCCAGCAGCGTCTCCACCTCGTGCCGCAGCGCGGCATCACCCCCGGTCGCGACCGCCAGGAACCGCGCCCGCTGCGGGATCGGGAGGTCGGCGCACTGGTCGAAGAGGACCTCGATGCGCTCGCGGCGGGTGGGGTCGGTACTCATGGATGCTCGTGCCTCGTCTCTCGTTTGCGGAGAAAGCCCGAGGGAGCGGACATCATCTCACCGCTCCCCGCTTCCGCAGAATCCCCCGGATCTCCTCCGCCGGGATCGCCTCCACCGTGTTCCCGTTCGCCCGCTGCGTCGTGGCCCTGAGCAGCGAGTTGTAGATCGCCTCCTCGGTCGCCTCCACCGTCCCCTCGAACAGCTCGGACATCGCATCGTTCCCCAGCTCCGCCATCGTCCGGCGCTCCTCTCCGTACCGGCGGCGCACCGCCGGATGGGTGGAGAACGCGATCACGTAGTCGCCCGATCCGTTGTCCATCGCCGACCCGGTCCGCCCCACGCCGATGATCGCGCGCGCCGCGAGCCGGCTGAGGTTCCGGTCGGACAGCGGCGCATCGGTGGCGACGACGATCATGATGGATCCCCGGGCGCCCTGCGGCTCGCCCGCGATCGTGAGGCCGTTCCGGCCCAGCGCGCGGCCGACCGGCACGCCGAGAATATGGAGGTCGCCGCCGAAGTTGCTCTGGACCAGCACGCCCACGGTCCACCCGCTGTCGGACTTCATCCGCCGCGATGAGGTCCCGATTCCCCCCTTCCAGCCGAACGCCACCGTGCCCGTCCCCGCCCCCACGCTCCCCTCCGCCACCGGGCCACCGGCCGCGCTCTCCAGCGCGGCCCGCACATGCTGCTCCGTGACCGGCCGGCTCCGGATGGCGTTGAGCGCGTAGCCGTCGTTGGTCTCGCCCACCACCGGATTGATCGAGCGCACCTCCGCCATCCCCGGCCGCGCCAGGAGCCGCGCGACCATCGCGTCCGCCGCCTTCCACACGCAGAGGGTGCAGGTGAGGAGGATCGGCGTCTCCAGCTCGCCCAGCTCCGCCACCTGGGTCACCCCCACCAGCTTGCCGAATCCGTTGCCGACGTGAATCGCGGCCGGGACCCGCTCCTGGAACGTGTTCCCGCCGTGGGGCAGGATCGCCGTCACGCCGGTGCGGACCGAGTCGCCCTCGCGCACCGTCGCGTGGCCCACCGCCACGCCCGCGACGTCGGTGATCGCGTTGAGCGGGCCCGCCGGCAGCACGCCGGGGGCGATCCCGATGTCACGGGCGCGGGGACGTTGCTGGGCGAGGGTCGGGGAGGCGGCGAACAGCGTGAGGACGAGGGACAGGAACAGTCTCATTCTTCGTACCCCGCAGGGGCGACCTCGCCGTACGAGTGGCTCACCGGATCCAGCATGCTTCGCCACTCCCGGCCGTGGCGCCGCAGCACCATCACTTCGGTCTGCTGGGTCTCGCGGGGGTGGTCGCGAAACAGCTCGGGAATCGGGCCGAGCGGCTGCTTGAGCGTCCGCACCAGGACCACGTAGGCGAGCGTGTCGTGCGCCTTCACCGCGCCGACCACCTGGTACATCGGCTCGCGGTGGGCGACGGCCTCGGCCGAATCCGCCGTGGCGGTGGCGAACGCCTGACGGACTCGGCGGGCGAACACGGTGTCGGGTGAGGTGTGCGCCAGGGAGTCCGCCGTCGGCACCTGGAAGACCGAGTCCAGCAGGAAGCGCTCGTGTCTCGCCAGGGCCTGGGTCCAGCGCGCGTGGCTGGACGAGTCCATGCCGGGGAACTCGGTTCCGTACCGGTCCACGCTCAGCATGCCGAGCTGGAATACCTGGATGGCGCGGAACTGGATCAGGGCATCGGGGTGCGCCAGGCGGAGGAGCGCGGCCCAGTCCCCGGCCGAATCGGCACGCACGACGGCGCGGGCCACCTCGTCCGGCGGCACGGGGGACTGCTGCGGCTCGGCGGACCGCGGGACGAGTGCCAGCGGTATCGCTACGACCAGCGTGGCTTTGAGCGGGTGCACCAGAGCAAGCTAACGAGGCGGTCCGCCATCATCACCCGGGACGCTCCGTCGGGGCCGCGGCGCCGGGGCCCGGCAGCGCGGGGGTCTCGGCGCCGCCCGCCCGCTCCGCCGCGAGCAGGGTCTCGATCGAGTCGAACCGGTAGATGACCGGCGCGTTCTGCTGGAACAGCCCTCCGGTGTCGGCGGTGGGACCGTAGGTCGAGTACAGGGACCGGCCCAGCAGCCGGAGGTAGGCCGTGAGCTGTCCGCGGTGATGGGCCGAGTGGGCGATCCGCCTCGTCAGCACCCAGGCGCGGGATCGGGGCACATCGAAGAACCGGGTCTCCTCCGTGAACCACTCCGCCGGCTCCCGGGCCAGCCGCTCGAGCCGGCGGCCCGACGCCTCCGCATAGTGCTCCAGGAAGCGAAGCCGCTCCTCCCGCTCGGGCAGCGGCGGGAGATCGACGTCGATGCCGAGCATCTGCCGCATCCAGGCGTCTTCCGAGACGCACTGGTGCACCATCTGCTCCAGCGGGGTCCGGGCGCGGGGCTCGGGACGGAAGGCGAGGTCGGCGTCGGTGAAGTGGGACCAGACGCTCAGGGTCTTGATCCGCTCGGTGGCGTAGGTGTCCACCAGGAAGCCGTACGGGCTCATCGTCATCCTCGGTGTGCAGGTCGATCCCCGGAAAGGCGAAGCGCCGGAGCCGGCGGTAGCACCGGCTCCGGCGCTTCTCGCGGTCCGGGATCTACTTCTTGGCTCCCAATGACGCCGCCGCGCCCTTCGTGGCCTCGGCGAATCCGCCCCCACCGCCGCTGCCGCCCGCCAGCGCACTCTCGAGCTGCGTGGCGATTGGGGCGGGCAAGCGGGTCTTCGCAAAGTTGAGCACGGTCTCCACCGCGGTACGGGCCTTGTCCGGCGCCAGTCCGGTGCGCTGGGCGACCTGGTTGATGAGCTCTTCCATGAATCACCTCGACAGAAAAAGAAAAGGAGGGCAGCCGGGCTGCGGCCACCCTCCTCAGCATAGCACATGGTACCGGCTCAGTCATCCAGGCTGTGGCCGCCGCTGCCGTGATCGTCGGGGCCGAGTCGGGTGCGGCCGTTCACCTCGATGACGAGGCCGAGCACGCGGAGCACGGCAAGCGACGTTCCGGAGACGCTCTCGAGATTGTCCGCGTCCACGTAGATCTCGATCTTCGGCTCGTCCCCGTCGCCCTCCAGCCGGAGATCCGCCGCGGTGAAGGCGGGATCGTCGGGCGCCTGAGCAGAGCCGGCCGGGTTGCGCCGGGCCTCGATCAGAGGCCGACGCCCGGCGGCGATCTCTCCCTGCACCGCCGCTTCCCACGCGGCCCGGCTCTCCTGACTTTCGTCGTCGGTGCGGAAGCGGGTGCCGGAGCCGTAGGAAACGGCGAGCCCGCCGAGCTCCAGGGTGATGGTGCCCTGTCCAGGATCGATCGCGGTCACCTTGCTCACGATCTTCTCCTCCAGGTCGTCCGCCTCGAGGTGGACCTCGCGGGCCACCAGCTCGCCGGGGAACAGCTCGATCTCGATCCGGCTCCTGCCGGTGCCGAGCGCGCTGTCCACGGCGGCGGCGGCCGAGCGAGTATCGGGATTCCCGGACTCGGGTCCGACCGCCACGTCGGAGCCGCAGGCGGAAGTGGATGTGGTGGTGACGATGGCCGCGAGGGCGGTGATGATGCCGGTGGTGATTCGCATGGCTGCCTCCAGAGTGGTCGGTCGCACGGTCGTTCGACCGGCTGACGGTCCCTGGAAAGGCAAGCGGCGAGCCTCGCGGCAAATGGGCTAAGTCATTGTGTTACAACGTTGGAGATAGCTTCGCGGTGCAACGGGGGGATGCAGCTGGAACGAATCGTTACGCCTAGTTCGTCAGCTCCCTGCGCTGGTTCCTTCGGTGAGGGCGGGCACGCTCTCCTCGAGCGTGACCGCGAAGTAGTCGAGGTTGAGGGTCCGGAGCTCGGTGGAGCGGAGGACCAGGAAGTCGCCCCGGATGTCATAGTAGCGCTCGTCGGGCTCGGAGGGCCCGATGTGGCTGGGAGGCCCCGCGTCCTCGCGGTCGTCCACCAGCCTCCGGCGGTGCGCGTCGGTCAGGACGATGGTGTCGAGGGAGCCGTCCCGGTCGAAGGTGAAATCGGATACGATCCCGCGGTAGAGGTAGCTGCCGGACGCGTGGTCCACCACGGCGGAGACGTAGACGCCGTCCACCGCCCGCCCCTCCGCCGCGTTCTCCCGGAAGTCCAGGACCTCACCGGTGAGCATGTAGAACCAGTAGTTGTCGAAGCGGAAGGTCTTGGTCAGATGGTCGAGCTTGAGCCGGCGGACCACGCGATGGCCCAGATTCCCGGCGACGGCGGCCGCGGCGTAGAGCGACACCAGGTAGCCCGCGACGCCGGTATAGTGCCCGGCGACCGAGGAGACCACGCGGTCGAGGTGCCTCTCGTCGGCGAAGTCGCCCACCAGCAGCAGGAACATCGCCTCGATGTCGGGCTGGAACCCGAGCCGCCGGACCATGGCGAGCCAGAGTGCGTGCAGCACCAGCGCGAACGCCACCCCGTATGCCAGCTCTTCGGACACGCGGCGCATCGAGGTGGGGCTCGCCCAGCCCCAGGGACCGCGGGCGTAGCTGTATCGGAGAATGATGCCTGGAAGGACCAGCAGAGAGACGAGGAGGGCCGGAAAGGCGAAGTTCATCCGGCTTCCGCGAGCCTCCTTCCGTACGGGCCCTTCACCTTCGACGTCACGTCGATCTGCACCCGGTAGGTCTTGCCGTTCATCCGGACCCAACCGTCGCGGCCGCGGATGAGGTGCTCGCGGAGCTGCCGGCGCGCGCTGGGATCGAGCAGGATGGATTCCAACGTCTTGGAGATGCGACCCTTCATGGGGACTCACTCGCTATGGTAGACCAACCTGTACCTTAGGGCGGCGCGACCGTTCCGGCAACACCGCGCTGGCCTGGACGAGCGGGCCCCGGCCATCTTCTCCAGCACCTTCGCCATCCCGAGGAGCCGCTCCATGTCCGTGTCTCGCCGCGATTTCCTGAAACAGGGCACCGCCGCCGGCCTCCTGGCCGGCACCGGTGCGCTCCCCGCCCGCCTCGAGGCGCCCTGGGTGCGGCGACCGAGCGCCGCCGAGCCGGTGGTGATCGCCTCCATGAACGGGAACTACTACAGGAACGGGGGCAAGGAGACCTGCGTCGAGCTGGCCTACCGGAGGATGGTCGGCGGGGCCGACGTGCTCGACGCGCTCATCGCCGGCGTCAACATCCTGGAGCTGGACCCGGAGGAGGACTCGGTCGGCTACGGCGGGCTCCCCAACGCGGAGGGCGTGGTCCAGCTCGACTCCTGCTGCATGCACGGGCCCAGGCGCCGGGCGGGCGGCGTCGCCGGTCTCGAGGGCGTGCGGACGCCGTCGAAGGTGGCGCAGATCGTGATGGACCAGACCGATCACCATCTGATCGTCGGCGCCGGGGCGCAGGCGTTCGCCCGGAGCTTCGGCTTCACCATCGAGGACGACCTCAACACCGAGCATTCCCGCAAGGCGTGGCTGGCGTGGAAGCGCCGGTCCGACCCGAAGCATTACCTCGACCCCGACCGCCGGGCCGCGGACGACCGCCGCGTCCTCGACTCGCTCTACCACGAGGGCCTGCTCAACTCGCGCGTGGTCCATGGCACGATCAACTGCGACGGCATCAACGCCAAGGGCGAGATCTGCGGGGTGACGACCACCAGCGGCCTGGCCTGGAAGATCCCCGGCCGGGTGGGCGACTCCCCCATCCTCGGCGCCGGCCTCTATGTGGACGGCGCGGTGGGGGCCGCGGGCTCCACCGGACGGGGCGAAGCCAATCTCTACAATCTCTGCTCCTTCCTCATCGTGGAGAACCTGCGCCGGGGCATGCACCCCAAGGACGCGGGGCTCGACGCGCTCGAGCGGGTCCGCTCAAATACCGTCGAGCGCCGGCTCCGCCGGGCCAACGGCGACCCGAATTTCAGCCTGACGTTCTACGTGCTGAACGCCCGCGGCGAGCATGCGGGGGTGTCGATGTACGCGGAGGACGAGGACTACCGCGGGTGGGCCGGGAACACCGACCGGGGGCATATGAGGTACGCCGTCTGCGATGCGAAAGGGCCCCGCACGGTACAGTGCGAGGCGCTTATTCCGGGGAAGCTGGCATCCGACGGCTGAGGCCGCGTGGTGCGGTGTCATCCTGAGCGAAGCGAAGGAGGCCATCTCCGGGCATGGCCTCCTTCGCTTCGCTCAGGATGACACCTGCGCCGGAGTCACGCGCAGGGGACGGGCCGGCCGCACCGTGCGCGCAACCCGGAGGCGCTGCCATGCTGGCCAATTACATCACGCTGTCGCGTTTTCCGCTGCTGCTGCTCTACCTCGCCATCCTGTACCGGGGATCGCCCACGATGCAGCTCGCCGGTGTCGGGCTGCTGCTAGTGGGTCTGATGCTCGACACGGTGGATGGCGTGGTGGCCCGGAAGACCGGCCGGACCAGCCTCGCCGGTGGCGTGCTCGACATCGCCGCCGACCGCTCCTACGAGCTGGTGCTGTGGGTGTGCTTCGCCGATCTGGGGCTGATCCCGGCGGCGATCCCTTTGATCATCATCCTGCGGACCACCGTGACCGACGCGCTGCGCAGCCTCGGCGTGGCGGAGGGCGCCGCGCCGTTCGACCAGCATCGGACCGGGCTGGCGCGATTCCTGGTCGGCTCGACCTGGATGCGGACCGGATACTCCATCACGAAGGTCGTGGCGTTCTGTGGACTCGGACTCATCCGGCCGCTCTCGGCACTTCCTCCGGACACCATCGGCCTGGATCTCGGGGCGGCACTCGGCGTGCTCCAGGCGATCGCGTGGCTCGCGGTCGCGTTCTGCATCTGCCGTGGCCTGCCGGTCATCGCCGCCGGAGTTCCCCGGCTGCGCGGCGCCTAGCGGCGGCGCCTAACGCATGACCGTGACCTCGATGCGCGACGGCTGCCGTGGCGTGTGCCAGATGCGGTGGGTCTGGGCGCGGAAGTCGGAGGCCTTCGCCTTGAAGATGTTGGGCACCCAGGTCTGGGGGTTGCGGTCGTAGAGCGGAAACCAGGTGCTCTGGATCTGCACCATGATCCGGTGGCCGCGCTTGAAGGTGTAGGCCTGCTGGTGCATGTCCACGGTGAAGCCCAGCGGCGTGTTCGGCGCCAGCGGCGCGGGGGCGGAGAAGCTCCTGCGGTAGCGCCCGCGCATGATCTCGTGGGCCACCATCAGCTGGTAGCCGCCCAGCCGCCACTCCTCCGGCATGCTGTCGGGAAACACGTCGATCAGCTTGACCGCCCAGTCGGCGTCGCGGCCGGTGGTCGAGGCCACGATCTTCGCGGTGATGTCCCCCGCGACGAGTAGATCCTCCCCCAGCGGCTCGGACACCCAGCTCACCACGTCGGGCCGGCCGTGCACGAAACGCTGGTCCTCCGTCTCCCACGGCCGCCAGCGTGATCCGCGCGAGTCGTAGGTCTGCTCGATCGGCCGCAGGCGGTAGGGGACGGGGTGCGTGGGATCGGAGACGTACTGGTCGTACGGTTTTTCCCCCGCGGCCGGAGGCTCGAAGGACAGCCGTCCCCCGTCGTGAAGGAAGAGGCTGCGCGGCTCCCCGCCCTGCTTCGGCGGCCAGCTCTGGTACGAGCGCCACTGTTTCGCCCCGGTGTCGTAGAGATACGCCTCCGGCGCGCTCATCGTGCCCTGGTCCTTCAGCCAGTAGGCGAGCCACGGCGCCTCCACGTCGCGCAGGTACTGCTCCTGCGTGCCCGGGTCCACCACCGGCATCCGGCGCTCGGGCCGGCGCCATCCACCGTGGTTCCACGGGCCCATCACCAGGTAGTTGATGCCCGCCGTGTCGCCCCGCTCGAGCGCGGCGTAGGTGTGGAGAGGCCCGAAGCGGTCCTCCTGATCCCACCATCCGCCGACTGTGAGCGTCGGCACGCTCGGCGCCTCGACCATCCGCTGCACCGCCCGCGCCTGCCAGTAGGCGTCGTACACCGGGTGTGCGACGAACGCCGACCAGGTGGGCACCCGGCCGTGGAAGTACTTCGCATCCACGTTCGCCAGCGGGCCCAGCCGGTAATACCAGTCGTAGGTGTCCCAGTCACCGATCGGGAGCGGCACCGAGCTGTTCCGGCTGAGCTCGAGGTCGCCGGTGTACTCGAACGCGTACGACAGGCGGAACGCGCCCTGGTGGAAGAAGTCGTCCCCCATCCAGGTGTCGGTCATCGGGGCCTGGGGCGAGATCGCCTTCATCGCGGGATGCGGATGGATGCCCGCCATGGTGGCGAGCCACCCGGGGTAGGAGACGCCGAGCGCGCCGGCCCGGCCGTTGTGCCCCGGCTCGTGCTTCAGCAGCCACTCCACCGTGTCGTACGTGTCGGTGGTCTCGTCCACGCTCTTCGGATCGGCCGGATCGCGAAGCGGGCGGTTCATGAGGAACTGCCCCTCGCTGCCGTACCGGCCCCGGATGTCCTGGCCGACGAAGATGTACCCGTCGGCGGCGAGGAACCGGTAGTGCTCGGTCACCACGGTGTCGCCGGCGATGCCGTACGGCGTTCGGGTGAGCAGGAACGGCAGGTCGCCGGCCGCGCGCTTCGGCCGGCAGATGCTGGTGTTGAGCCCGACGCCGTCCCGCATCGGGACCTGGACGAAGCGGCAGGCGTAGTCGGACCTGGAGAGGCTTTGCGCCGTCGCGGGCGCGGCGGCGATGATGAGCGCGACGAGGGCGAGGCCGAGCCGGCGTGGAGAGGTCATGAGACAAGATAGGCCTCCTCATTTGCAAACTGCAGCGCGCCGCCTTGCACCAGTCTCGTATCCTGCGATGGCCCGGATACGAAAACTGCATTCGACTGTCGGCTTCCTGCGCACCGTTCAACTCTTCCGAATTGCGAAGCGCGGGCCGGAACCCGATCGTGCGCAGGCCCAAGTGAGGCGAGGGATGTGAGCGAGGGTTGGGCTCTCACCGAAGGGTTGCAGGTAGAGGAGGCGGCATGCGCTGCAGCGCTCGAAGGGTTGTTCCCGCTGTCCTGGCTCTCGCGTGTACGGCCCTCGCCGGTTGCGGCGAAGAGGCCACCAGTCCCGTCGGCAGCCGCAGCTCGCCGGCGGCGCCGGCATCGGGCGTGGCTCAGACGGGCAACGGCGCGCCCAGCGGCGCGCACTACACCCTCAACATCATCGGCGTCCCCAAGGAGAAGTCGCCCACCTTCGACGGCGGCAACGGTCACCGGATCTTCGTGGGCCTGGGCCGGAACGGCGTGGCCAACACCCGCATCAACCTGGGCCCCGGCGACTTCGCCGTGCTCGATGCCAACGGCACCGACGGCTCGGCGGCGTTCCAGCTGCCGAACCCCGATCCCGACGGCGACGGCACCACGCTGTACTCGGTCTACGTCCGGGTGCTGGGCAAGCCGGGCGGCACGGGGACCCTGCAGTCGTGCTACGAGGACACCCTGGGTAGCTGGTGCGCGGTCGACTTCGAGGGGGGTGTCGAGCCGATTCCACTAGCCCGCCCCAAGGGTGGCGCCGCGAAGTTCACCAATGTCTCGAAGGATCTGCTGTACGTGGATCACTGCCTCGCCTGGGACGCCGGGCTGGACACCATCCTGGGCACCGAAGACGACGTGTGTACCGACGTCGAGCAGATCGGCCTCTTCAGCGACGACCTGCTCTCCTACTACTGGTCCTTTGACAACCAGGGGCTGAAGCTGGTGCAGCTCCGCTTCTACGAGGTGCCGACCGATACGCCCTGGGAGTAGGCTGAGCCTGTCATCCTCAGCGAGAGCCTTGTCACCCTGAGCGAAGCGAAGGGGGCCATGACAGCCATGGCCCCCTTCACTTCGTTCAGGGTGACAAAGCTCGAGCCGATCCCCCCGCTTACGTTTCGAATTGCAGGTCGCCTCGCGGCATGGCGGGCGAGGAATGCTGATTCGCGTATTGAAGGGGGCGAAGATGGACGTGGGATTCATCGGACTCGGCGCCATGGGTCGCCCGATGGCGGCCAACCTGATCGCGGCGGGGCACCGCGTTCGAGTCTGGAACCGCAGCCGGGCGGCGGTGGACGAGGTCGCCCGGAAGGGCGCGGCGCCCGCGAGCGAGGTGCGCGACGCCTTCGGCGGCATCGTGTTCTCCATGCTGGCGGACGACGACGCCGTGCGCGAAACGTTCCTGGCGAAGGGCCTGCTGGAGGCCGCGCCGTCCGGCACCGTCCACGCCAACATGGCCACGATCTCGGTCCGGCTCGCCCGGGAGCTGGCAGCGGAGCACGAGCGCCACGGAGTCGCCTACGTCGCGGCGCCGGTGTTTGGGCGGCCGGACGTGGCCGCGGCGGCAAAGCTCAACATCGTGGCGGCGGGCGACACCGCGGCGATCGACCGGCTCCAGCCGCTGCTCGACGCCCTGGGACAGCGGACCTGGCGCATGGGTACCGAACCGGCCCAGGCCAACGCGGTGAAGCTGGCGGGCAACTACATGCTCGCATCGGCGATCGAGAGCATGGCGGAGGCGGCAGTCATGGTGGAGCGGCACGGCGTGGCGCCGGCGGCACTGATCGAGCTGATGACGAGCACCCTGTTCGCCGCTCCGGCCTACAAGGGGTACGGCGGATTGATCGCGGAGCGGAAGTACGAGCCGGCGGCGTTCCGACTCGCGCTCGGACTCAAGGACCTGCGGCTGGTGCTGGAAGCGGCGGAGGGGGCGCGGACCCCGATGCCGTTCGCGAGCGTGCTGCGGGATCACCTGCTGGAGGCGGTGGCGCAGGGGGACGGCGACCGGGACTGGGCCGCGCTCGCGGAAGTGGCGCGGCGGCACGCGGGGCTGGCGGACTAGCGGAGGCTACCTCTCGTCGTCGGTCAGCACCGGCTTGATGTCCACCACCGGGGTGCCGTCGATCGCCTCCATGGGGCCGATGCGAAGCCGGGTACCGGCGATCTCGCGCACGGTGACGCGATGCAGGCCGAGCGGGTTGGGCCGGTCGGGCGACCGCGTCGCGAAGACGCCGGCGAGCGGCCGGGTCTTGTCGCTGCGGGGGTGGACCTCGAGCGTCTCGCGCCGTGCCTGGTGCAGCCAGGTGATGACGATGATGTCGTCGCCGACCGCGATGCCCTTGAGCCCCAGCGCCACCCGCGCCTCCACTTCGAGCCACGCATCGGGCGCGCCCTCCGACCCCTGCCTGGGGGCCTGGGCGCGCGTCTCGACCGTCGAGCGGATGACGCCGATGGGATGCAGCGGCCCGATCACCGCGCCCGCCGCCTGGCCTTCGCCTCCGCCCGCGCGCGATCCTCCGCCTTCTTCGCCCGGATCGCGACGATGCGATCTGCGATCGGGATCTCCAGCTTCGCGCCCGCCCGCGCCGCGTAGTCGAAGTCGGGCACGATCACCCGCGGCAACCGTTTGCCGATCGCCCGCTCGATCCCGCGAAGCTCGCTCTCCTCCTCCGGAGCCACGAAGGTGAACGCGTCCCCCACCATCTCCGCCCGCGCCGTGCGGCCCACCCGGTGGATGTAGTCCTCCGGCACCTTCGGCACGTCGAAGTTCATCACGTGGCCCAGCGCCTCGATGTCGATGCCGCGCGCGGCGATGTCGGTCGCCACCAGGACCCGGTATTTCCCCTCCTTGAAGCCGGCCAGCGCCTGGGTCCGCTGCGCCTGGGAGCGGTTGCCGTGGATCCGGTCCGCCGCGATCCCGTGCTGCACCAGGTACTTCGCCAGGCGGTCGGCGCGGTGCTTGGTCCGGGTGAAGACCAGCACCTCCCGCATCTCGCCGCGCTGGAGCAGGGTGAGCAGGAGCGCCGTCTTCAGCTCCTGCGGCACCGGATAGACGGCGTGGGTGATCCCCACCGCGGGAGCGGAGCGCCGCTCGAGGTTGATGCTCACGGGATTGCGGAGCATCTCGCGGGTGAGGGCACGGATCGGCTCGGGCATGGTGGCGCTGAAGAACAGCGTCTGCCGCCGCGCGGGCGGCGGCAGGTGCCGCAGGATCTTCCGGATCTCGGGCAGGAAGCCCATGTCCAGCATCCGGTCGGCCTCGTCCAGCACCAGGATCTCGAGCCCGGCGAGCTTCGCATAGGGGAACCGGAAGTGGTCCATCAGGCGGCCCGGCGTCGCGATGATCACGTCGGTCCCGCTCCGGAAGGCGTGCTCCTGCGGCCCCATGCCCACGCCGCCGAAGACCGAGGCGGCGGTGATCGGCGTGTGCACCGCCATGTCGTTCAGATCCTCGAGGATCTGTGCCGCCAGCTCGCGGGTCGGTGTGAGGACCAGCGCCCGGGTCGTTCCGCGCGGCTTGTCGATCAGGCGGTGGAGGATGGGGAGGACGAACGCCGCGGTCTTGCCGCTCCCCGTCATCGCGCAGGCGAGCACGTCCTGCCCGGCCAGTGCCGGTGGCACCGCGTCGGACTGGATCGGCGTCGGCCGCACGAAGCCGAGCTCCTTGATGCCCTTCAGAAGGCTGGGATGAAGCTTGAGGGAGGTGAAGGGCACTGGGGTCCTTGGGTCGGAACGGAACGGCACGGAGGGGTGCTCGGGCGAGGAACCGCCACATCGGAGGGCGAAGCATAGGGGTGGCACCGGGGGCCGGCAACCGCTCCCCGGCCCAGGGGTGCCGCGGCCCGGTACCAGGCGCTAAATTGCTCGTCCCAAGCCTCCGCTCGTCCGTTCCCAACGGTGAATGTCCGACGTTCGGCAGGAAGCTGTTGCACCGCCGAATCTTAGAGAGTCCCACAATGACCGCTCGCGGCCCCTTCGCGATCGTAGCCATCGCGTTTTCCGTCGTTCTGCTCCCTCCGCCCGCCCTGGCGCAGACCGACGTCGTCCCCTCCGCTGTCACCCCGGTCCGGCACTCCACCCCGTTCATCTCCCGCCAGACTGCCACCGTGGCGGGATTGGTGCTCGGCGCCGCACTCCTGGGCGACCGGAGCATCCGGGAGGAGGCCCAGGAGCACCGGGGGAACACGTCCAACGCCCTGGCGGGCCTGGGGAATACGCTGGGAGAGTGGACGGTCGTGGTGCCGGCATTGGGCGCCGGCTACCTGGCGGGGGAGATCGCGGGGAGCAGCGACTTCAAGCGGGTGATGCTGCACGCCGGCGCGGCCGCGGCGCTAGCCACCGGCATCTCGAGCGGCCTCAAGTACAGCATTGGCCGGAGCCGGCCGGACATCGCGGGCGGGCTCGAGTTCCGGCCCTTCAGCGGATCGAACTCCTTCCCCTCGGGCCACACGGCGGTGGCGTTCGCGCTCGCGACCTCCATCGCCGACGAGACCGACGACAGCTGGTCCGACTACGCCGTCTACGGCGCCGCATCCCTCACCGCACTCTCCCGCATCAACGACAACCGCCACTGGGCTTCCGACGTGCTCGTCGGCGCGCTGATCGGACACCTGAGCGGGCGCTGGGTCTCCCGGCAGATGGGCCCGGTGCGCGTCTCGCCGGTGGGGGTGTCGGTCAACCTGGATTTTTAGGCCGGACGCAAGAGCTGGACGTCAAGAAAGTGTCATCCTGAGCGAAGCGAAGGAGCCATGCGTCGGGTCATGGCTCCTTCGCTTCGCTCAGGATGACACTTCTGTTTCTTCTCCCAATTCTTCCTCTTCTTCCTCTTTCCTCTCCTCCTCCGCACGCATCGCGGCGAGCCGCGCGTACCTCCCGTTGAGATAATCCCGCTCGGGTATGCTGGTCGTCCGCTCCGCCGCGGTCCGATAGTGCGCCAGGGCGCGCTCGTGGTCGCCGGCCTTCTCGAGCAGATGCCCTCGCACGGCATCCAGCCGGTAGTGCCCCCCGATGCGCGGGTCGGCGTCGAGCTCCTCGATCTGCTCCAGCCCCGCCGCGGGGCCGTGCACCATCGCCGCGGCGATGGCCCGGCTCAGCGCCACCATCGGATTGTCGGACAGCCGCTCGAGCTCGCCGTAGAGCGCCAGGATCTGCGGCCAGTCGGTGTCCTCCACCCGCTCGGCCTCGTCGTGCACCGCCGCGATCGCCGCCTGGATCTGGTACGCGCCCACGGCGCCTCCAGGGAGGGCGGCGGAGACGAGCTCGATCCCCTCCTCGATCAGCGCTCGGTTCCATAACGCGCGGTCCTGCTCGTCCAGCGGGATCAGCTCGCCATGAGGCCCGGTGCGCGCGGCCCGGCGGGCATCGGTGAGAAGCATCAACGCGAGCAGTCCCGCGACTTCTCCGTCACCCGGGAGCAGGGCGCGCAGCTTCCGGGTCAGCCGGATCGCCTCGTCCGAGAGGTCGACGCGCTGGAGCGCCGGGCCGCGGCTGCTGGCGTACCCCTCGTTGAAAATGAGATAGAGCACGTGCAGCACCGCGCCCAGTCGCTCGGCCCGCTCCGCCTCCGCCGGCACGGTGAACGGAATGCCGGACGTCTTGATGCTCTGCTTGGCCCGGCTGATCCGCTGGGCCATCGTCGTCTCGGGGACCAGGAAGGCGTCGGCGATCTCCGCCGTGGTCAGGCCGCCGACCGCGCGGAGCGTGAGGGCGATCGCCGTGGGCGGCGTCAGCGCGGGATGGCAGCACATGAAGAGCAGGGCGAGCGCGTCGTCCTGCTCCACTTCGACCTCCGCGTCCGGCGGCGGCACGAAGGCCCACTCGGCCCACAGTCCCGCGGCGACCGCGTCCTCGCGCCGCCGGCGCGCCATCTCGCTGCGCAGGTGATCGGTCATCCGCCGGAGCGCGACGTGATACAGCCACCCTCGCGGATTCGCCGGCACGCCCTCGTCCGGCCACTGCTTCGCTGCCGCGATCAGCGCCTCCTGCACCGCGTCCTCCGCCGCGGCGAAGTCCCCGTGCCGCCGCGCCACGGCAGCGAGCACCTGCGGCGCGAGGTCGCGCAGCAGGTGCCCGAGCGTGGATTCGGTGAGCTTCGGCGTCACGCCTCGGGGAGCGGACCGCACATCACCTGGCGCACCTCGATGGGGATGACCAGCGGAGCGCCGCCGGGCCCGGGAGCCGCGGAGGCCTTGGCGGCAATCTCGTAGGCCCGTTCCGGCCGGTCCACTTCGACGATCCAGTAGCCGGCGAGGAACTCCTTCGTCTCCGGGAAGGGCCCGTCGGTCACGGCGGGCACGCCGTTCTTCCCCGCCCGAACCACCCTCGCCTCGCCCGGCGCGGCCAGCCCTTCGGCGCCGACCCACTCCCCCGCCTCGCTCAGCTCCTTGTTGAAGCTGTGCATGAAGGCCATGTGGGCCTTGAAGTCCTCGGGGGACCACTTGTTGATCTGGTAGTCGCCGGACCCGCGCGGCGCGTGCATCATCAGCATGTACTTCATGGTTCGCTCTCCTCTGGGGTGGGGCGCCGACAGCCGGCGCCCTTCATACAGAAGTCGGAGCCGGCGGCGGGCCCTCGACATCTGCCGGGGAGGGGCGACGAGGGGCTCAGGCGACGGGCGATTCCAGGCTGTTGACCTTGCGGGCGCACGGCCTCGATGTCCTGGACCGGGCGGATCTCCACCGAGCCGGTGCGGACCCAGGGGAATGTCGCGGCGATCCGGACGGCCTCGTCCATGTCCCCCGCCTCGATGAGGTTGAAGCCGCCCAGGACCTCCTTCACCTCGGCGAAGGGCCCGTCGGTCGCGGCGAGACGGCCGTTGCGCATCCGCACGGTCCTGGCGCGCTTGCTGTCGTCCAGCATGCGGGACTCGATCAGGTGCCCCTCCTGGCGCAGCTCGTCCGCGTGCGCCAGGCACTCACGCATCATCCCGTCGTACTCGCCCTCGGGCAGCGTGTCGACGAGGTTGGGGTCGTTGTAGATCACCAGCATGAACAGCATGCGATCTCTCGGCATCGGGGTGGAAGGAAAGGCTCGCCCCGCACCTCGGCGCCGTCAAGCCTGGGCCCCTCGCCTATCGCTTCGCCCTCGCGCGAGTCTTGGCCTTCCGCTTCACTGCTTTGCGCGACCGAGCGGGCTTCGCCTTCTTCTTGGCCTTGCGCCTGGTCTTCGGAGTGACGCGCTCGGGCAGCCGAGCCTTGCCGGTCGAGCGGTTCCATTCCTCGTAGGTCTCTTCCGAGATCTCCCCCTTCATCAGCAGCTCGGCGAATTTCCGCCGCTGCGCCTTGCTCTTGAACGGCATCGCGCCCTCTCGGCGTTGCGGTGTCCAGTGAATGTGCCGTCTTCCGTCCCTTCGTCCAAGCGCGGTACCTTGGGTCCATGGCCATCGTGGCGCAGCACTTCGATTCGAGCCTGGGCCGATGGACCCACACCGGCTGGACGCCCGGGCCCGGCCACCCGCTGGAGTGGGCCGTCGACCGGGTGTGGGACTTCCACGGCATGGCCGCCGCCCCGCAGGAGCGGGTGTTCCCCAACGGACACCTGGAGCTGATCGTCCAGCTAGACGACCGCTATCTCGACGTCACCGCGTCCGGTGCGGTCCCGACGCCCGCCGCATGCGTCACCGGCATCTTCTCCCGCTCCGCCGTGGTCCAGGCCCCGCGCCGTCCCTGCCGCGTGCTCGGCGTGCGGCTCCGTCCGGCGGGCGCCTGGGCGCTGCTGGGCCACCCGCTCTGGCAGCTCGCCGAGCTCACCGCGGACTTGCGCGACCTGCTCGGCCTCGTGGGAGGCGAGCTCGCCGAGCGCTGCCATGACGCGGACGGCGGGATCGAGCGCGTGCGCCGCGCCGTCGCCTGGCTCGGCGCGCGCCTCGCGCAGCCGGATGTTCCGCGCGTGGATCCCGCGGTGCAGTGGGTGGCCCGCCGCATCGCGGACAGCGGCGGCACCCGCGCGATCGGGGCGCTCCGAGCCGAGACCGGACTGACCGATGCCCGGCTCATCTCGCTCTTCCGGGAGCAGGTCGGGGTGACGCCGAAGCGGCTGGCCCGGATCCACCGCTTCGATCGCGCGCTCGGCCTGCTGACTCGCGGACACGACAACCTGGCGACCGTCGCCCAGCGGGCCGGGTACTTCGACCAGCCGCACATGAATGCCGAGTTTCGCGAGATGGCGGGACTCACCCCGCGCGGGTTCCTGGCGGCGACCCGCTATCCCAACAGCCTCAGCCTTCCCGAGCCCGCCTAGCCGGAAAATTTCTCCAAGACGGCCGCGGGCTCCCGGACGATCTTGCCTTCGGTCGCCAATCCGGGCGCCGCCAGGCCCTCATCAGGAGCATTTCGCCATGCCCGCCGTCCTGCCCGCCATCCACGAGGTGTATCCCTACCTGATCGTCCGCGGTGCCGCGGCCGCGATCGAGTTCTACCGCGAGGTGTTCGGTGCGGTGGAGACCATGCGGATGGCCGATCCCGACGGCCTCCGGATCGGGCACGCGGAGCTGAGGCTTGGCCCCGTCACCATCATGCTGGCCGACGAGTATCCGGAGCTCGGCATCCTGAGCCCCGAAGCGTTCGGCGGAACCGGCCTGACGCTGCATCTCCACGTGGACGACGTGGACTCGCTCGCCGAGCGCGCGATTCGCGCCGGCGCGACGATGGTGCGGGAGCCGGCCGACTACGAGCACGGAGAGCGCCAGTGTCGGGTCCGCGATCCCTTCGGGCACGAGTGGCTGCTGGGCCACGCGATCGGCGCGGCGGCGGAGAAAGTCGCTGCACACTCGCCGAAATCGGACGCGCCGAACGTCTTCCCCGGTCTGCGCTACCGGGACGAGCACGCTGCCATGGATTGGCTTACGAGGGCCTTCGGCTTCCAGCGGCACGCCCTTTTCACCGACGACGACGGCAATGTGGTCCACGCGGAGATGCGTCTGGGCCCCGGGATCGTGATGCTCGGCGCGGCCCCGGAGTGTGCGGAGGGCTTCAACATCTACGTTCATGTCGAGGACGTGGACACCCACCATGCGCGAGCGCGCGACGCCGGGGCGGAAATCGTGCGACCGCTGGCCGATACCGGCTACGGCAGCCGCGAGTACGGTGCCAAGGATCTCGACGGGCACCACTGGTACTTCGGGACCTATCGGCCGTCCTGAATATCGTGACAAAACTCTGTCCACATCCGAGAAACTTTCGGGTTGCCCCTCCACGTCAGGATTCCAATATTGCGACGGCACCATTTACTGAGCTGGAGGGCTTTTATGACAAAGAAGGTGCAGGCGATTCCCAAGGGGCATCACTCGATCACGCCCAGTCTCTTCATCGCCGGGGCGGCGAAGGCCATCGACTTCTACAAGAAGGCCTTCGGGGCGCAGGAGAAGATGCGCTTCCCGGCGCCGGATGGAAGCATCATGTACGCCGAGCTCCAGATCGGTGACTCGGTCATCATGCTGGGCGACGAGATGCCCGAGCAGGGCGGCGGCAAGAGCCCCAAGACGCTCGGCGGCACCCCGGTCAGCTTCTTCATGTACCGGGAGAACGTGGATGCGGAGTGGAAGCGGGCCATCGATGCCGGCGCCAAGGAAATCATGCCCCTCATCGACCAGTTCTGGGGCGATCGCGCCGGATGCCTGGAGGATCCGTTCGGACACCAGTGGTGGCTGGCGCAGCACATCAAGGACATGACGGAAGAGGAGCTTCAGAAGAGCGCGGACGCGTTCTTCGCGCAGACGCAGTCCTAGCGGCGCATCGAGCCGGCAACCCACGAACGGCGAGCCCACCGGATCACCGGCGGCTCGCCGTTTCGTGTTCCAGGAAAGGCTCGGCGTAGCGCGACATGGCGCGGATGAAGGTGTAGTCGCTGTTCACCAGGACGGCGACCACCACGTTCTGGTCGGGATAGATCACCAGTTGCGCGGTGCCGCCGACCGAGCCGCCGGAGTGGCGCACGCGCCGCCGGCCGAGTGAGTCGGTCTCCACGATCCAGCCGATGCCGTACTCGGTCGGCCGGCCGTCGCTGGTCCGCATCGAGGTCCAGAGCGAGTCCCGCGTCTCCGGCCGCAGCAACCGCCCCTCGAGCAGGCGCTGGCCGAAGCGGGCCAGGTCCTCGGCGGTGGACAGGAACCCGCCGCCGGCCCACTTGTAGGTGTTGTCCACGAACGGCGCGTTGATCACGGAGCCGGTGGAGTCCGTCCTGGTGTAGTAGCGGCCGCGCAGGGGGACGATGCTGTCGGAATGCTCCGCCGCGGTGTGGGTCATGCCTGCGGGGTCGAACACCTGCTGCTGCATATAGCTCAGGAACGATTCGCCCGACGCGCCCTCGATCACCACCGACAGGAGGTTGTACCCGTAGGTGGAGTACCGATACTGCGTCCCCGGCTCGAAGAGCAGCGTGTCGTCCGCGAAGATCGTCAGCCCCTCGGCCGGCGTCGCATAGTGCTTCTGATTCTCGAACTCGCCGGGGAGGTAGTGCCGGATGCCCGCCAGGTGTCCGGCCACCTGCCGCACCGTGATCGGCCAGCGCTTCACGGGGAAGTCGGGCACGTAGCGCTGCACCGGAGCGTCCCAGTCCAGCTTGCCGGACTCGTACAGCTTGCCCAGCGCCACCGCCGTAAGTGCCTTGGACACGCTGCCGATGCGGAACTTTGTCGCCGGCGTGACCGGCACGCGCTGCTCCAGGTCGGCCATGCCGATGCCTTCGCTCCAGATGATGCTGCCGTCGCGGATGACGCAGATGGAGGCGCCGGGCGCGTAGAGGATGCGGAGGGTGTCGGTGATGAAGCGGCGGACCGAGCTTACGACTTGCCGGCTCGTGCGGGCGTCGGGGTGGATCTCTTCCGGGCCCGACGTGGGGGGTGGCGCGCAGGCGAGCAGGATCGCGGCGGCACCGACGATCGTCCTCACGCGCCCGATCCACCGCGCCGGTACACGTCGGTGCTCAGGTATTTGAGCCCGGAGTCGGCCATCAGCGTCACCACCGTGGCGCCCGGCCCCAGACGCCCGGCCACCTGCAACGCCGCGACGATGTTCGCGCCCGACGACGTACCGGCGAAGAGGGCCTCCTCCCGCGCGAGCCGCCGGGTCATGTCCTTCGCCTCCGCGGTGCCGACCGCGACGATCTCGTCCACCAGACTCGGCTCCCAGAGCGGAGGTGTGTAGCCGATCCCGACGCCCTCGATCTTGTGCGGCCCGGGCGTCCCTCCGCGCAGCACCGAGGATTCCGCCGGCTCGACCGCGACGATGCGGATGTCGGGGTTGTGCGCCTTCAGCGCGGTGGCGACGCCGCGCAGGGAAGCACCCGTCCCCACCGAGTGGACGAATGCATCCACCGCTCCGTCCGTCTGCCGCCAGATCTCTTCGCCCAGCGGATGGTAGCCGGCGACGCTGTCGAGGTTGTTGAGCTGGTCGGTCCAGTAGGTGTGCGGCTCCCGGCTCAGCTTTCGGGCGGCCTCGATCATGTCGAGGATGAGCCGCCTGGTCGTCAGGCCGCCCTCGCTCGGCACCAGCGTCAGGTCGGCACCGAGGGCCGCCATGTGATCGAGCTTCTCGCGGCTGAACGCGTCGGAGCTGACGATGTGGATGGGATACCCCTTGGCGGCACAGACGAGGGCCAGCGCGGTGCCGGTGCTGCCGCCGGTGTACTCGACCACCGTGTCTCCCGGCTTCAGCCGGCCGTCGGCCTCCGCTCGCGAGATGACGGCGTGCGCCATCCGGTCCTTGAGACTGCCGGTCGGGTTCTCCCACTCGAGCTTCGCCGATATCCGCGCCGAGGCGTCCGGCACCAGCGTGCTCAGCTCGGCCAGCGTGGTGTTGCCGATGGACTGAAGGACGTTCATCGTCCGGATCGCCGCCGGAGCTGGAAGCGGACGCCGAGGTGTGCCGCGCCGGCCAGCAGCAATCCTACCAGGGCGCCTCCCGCCACCGGAATCACGATCGCGCTCCAGCGGCTCGTCGTATTCATGTCCCAGCCGTCGGGCCACTCCGGCGCCGACGGCAGGACACCCAGACTCAGCAGGAGCCCGAAGCCCGCGCCGAGCGCCACCGCCAGCCCGTAGAGGCGCGGCCAGTTGGTCTCCGGATCGAGCATAGTCACTCCGCGTCGGCCGCGAGACTGAACGGCGGGTAGCGATCCGTGATCAGCAGGAACGCGTAGGCCCAGACCCGGAGCGTCCACCGGAACACGCCGGTCACGAAGTCGAACAACCCGCGCGGATAGCGGCCGGTGAACAGGATCGCGAACCAGGCGAGGATGACGCAGACCACGGCGGCCACCCAGAGCAGCGCGAGCACCAGGTAGTGCGGGATCGCGAGGAGCCATTTCACCAGCGGCAGCCAGCGGCTCAGCGACGTGGCGTCGGGATACCAGAGGTCCAGGTGGATCGCCTGCTCCTCGTCGGTGGAGGGATACTCGTCGCGCAGCAGCGCGAGGTAGGCCAGGCACCGGGTGGTGAATCCGCTCAGCTCCAGGTTCCAGTCGAACCACCAGCGGGGGTACTTCCGGCGGAAGACCAGCATGAGCGCCGTCGGCAGGGAGAGGATACCGCCCGCGCCGAGCGTCAGCATGAAGGAGGGATCCGAGCCCCCGGGCTCGTGGGACGGCTCACCGAAGCTGGTGGGGCCGCTGAGCAGCGCGAGCAGGATCCCGATGGGGATGAAGGTGAGCGGACGGAAGAAGGTGGTGAGCCGGTCGAGGTCCCGGTCGGGGTAGTCGATCTCGAGCGCGGCGGGATACAGGCCGCTCAGTGTGGAATCGGTTCGTCCATGGGATCCTCTGGATTAGGTTAGTCCCGCGATGGCCCTGGGGAGCCCGGGATCCTGCGGGCGGGCGGACGGTTGGCGGCCAGCGTGGTGGTTGCCACCGCGGGGTTCGAGACCATCAAACTCGTGAGCGGGCGAGCCCGACCGGACACGGACCGAGGGGCGTGGGCCTTCGCCCCTTTCTCAGGGAACGGCTCGTTTCCGTCCGGGCACAGCACGGTCGCCTTCGCGCTCGCGACCTCGCTCAGTCACGAGCTGCATAACCCGATCGCCACCGTGGTCCTCTATGCGACGGCGACCGGCACGGCCTGGTCCCGGATCTACAACGCGCGCCACTGGGGCTCGGATGTGGTGCTCGGCGCCGCTCTTGGCATCGCCAGCGCGGAACTCGTCCACGGACGGTTGAAAATCTTCGGTCTCCGGCCTCCGGGGTTCCTGCTCAGTCCCGATGTGCGGGGAGTTCGAGTCACGCTGCCTCTGTGACCAGCCGAACGAGGGCTTGGGCGCCGGGTCACCTCCCGGCGCTCCGGGTGACACCAGCCGCTCGAACCGCGGATTCCCCCGGAGCGGCGCAAAGGTCGGATCCACCCGAAGCCAGGCCGGCGTGAGCCAGTACGGCACCGTGAGCAGCGGCTCGAGCAGGGTCAGCGCCTTCTCATGCTCGCCGGTCAGCAGATGGATCCGCAGCCGTTTGTGCTGGATCTGGGGACCGAACAGCGCATCCTGGTCGATCGGCAGCAGCGCGCCGGCCCGATCACTGCTCGTGGCCGCCTCAGTGTCGCGCCCGAGGTAGGCCAGCGCCAGGCCGTGGGCCGCATGAAGCCAGGGATCGTCGGGCACGGCACGCAGCTGGAGCTCATACTCGAGCCGCGCCGAGTCGGCATAGATCCGCGCGAGCCGGGTCTCACCTCGCAGGTCGTGCAGCTCAGCCCGCGTCAGGCTCCAGCTCGCTCGATCGTCGTCGAAGACCGCCGGCGGGAGCGACAGCACCAGCTCCTGGAGTGGCCGGTCGAGCAGCCATGCCAGATCGTGATCGGCCATCAGGGCCGCCTGCTGCGCGCGGTCGGCGGCAGGCGGCACCTGCGCCACCGCCCGGCGCGCGGCCGTGAGATCGCCCTCGCTCAAGTACGTCGTGAGCCGAAACTCGATCGCCCCCAGCTCGGTCGGCGCCAGGGCCATCGCCTGGTCGAAGGCCCGCCGTGATTCGTCCCAACGGCGCTGGAAACAGAGGATGACCCCTAGGAAGTGGTTGACCGCGAACGAGCGAGGGTCCAGGGTCTGGGCCCGCCTGAGCCGAGCCTCCGCGGCATCGATGCGCCCCAGGCGACTCTCGATGATCGCGGAGCTCGCCATGAGATCGACGTTGCCGGGCACCTTCGCCAGTCCGGCCTCCGACGCCTCCAGTGCGCTCGACAGGTCGTTCCGCACCAGCTCCTCGTAGTCCGACCGTGCGCGGTAGGTCTCCGGCGCCGTCGGCGCCAGCCGCTCCGCCGACTTCAGGGCGGCCTGCGCCGCTTCGGCATCTTCCGTGTTCGCGCCTTTCGCGGCATAGAGGTTGGCATGCGCCTGGGCGAGCCGGGCCCAGGCGAGTCCGAATCCACTGTCCCGGGCCACCGCTTCCTGGTAGAAGCCCAGGGCCGTGCGGAGACTGCCCGGAGTCCAGCTGGCCAGTGACTGCGCGGCGGCTTCTCCCTTGAGGAAGGCGTCGTAGGCCGGCAGGCTCGCGGTCGGCCGCTGGGCGAGCTGCCGTTCGTCCGCGCTGCCGAGGGCCAGGTGCAGCGCGTCCGCCACTCGGCCGGCGATATCGGCCTGCACCTGAAAGACATCGGTGAGCGCGGCGTCGAACGGCTGCTGCCACCGGCTCGCGGGCGCACCCGATTCCCGGATCTCCACCAGCTCCGGGCTCACCTGGACCCGGCTCGCTCGATCCCCGCTCTTCGCCCAGCGCACCGTGCCGGTCAGCAGGTACCGCACGCCCAGCTCCCGCGCCACCTCCTGCGGCGTCTTGCCGGTGCGGCGGTAGGCCATCGAGCTGGCCCGCGCGATGACCTCGAGATCGGGAAGTCCCGTCAGCTTGCCGCGAACCGCGTCGGCCACGCCATCGGCGAAGTAGGCGTCGGCGGAGTCGCCGAGGTTCTCGAAGGGGAGCACCGCGAGCCTGACGACGCCGGGCGGCGGCGGATCGGCTCGGCGGCTCACCATGAATCCGGCGGCGGCCGCGAGCACCGCGAGCGCGAGGCCGATCGCCCGAGCTCGCGGGCGCCGGAGCAGCGGGGCCGCGGCCGTTGTGCGAGACGACATCAGCGCCTCGGCAAATTGCTCGGCGCTGGCCCATCGGTCCGCCGGTGCCTTCGCCAGCGCCTTCGCGACCGCCCGCTCCACCGGTTCGGGCACCTCGGCCCGTGCGCTCCGGAGCGGCGGCAGCGTATCCATCACCTGCCGTCTCAGGATCTCCTGCAACGTGGTGCCCATGAACGGCGGGTGGCCTGCCAGCATCTCGTAAACCACGCAGCCGGCGGCGTAAAGGTCGGTCCGGCCGTCCAGCTCCCGGTCGCCCGCCGCCTGCTCCGGGCTCATGTAGGCCGGCGTGCCGACCGACATCCCGGTCTGGGTGAGATTCCCTCCGCCGGCCGCGCTGATCGCGCGGGCGATCCCGAAATCCGCCAGCACCGCCTCGCCACCTTCGAGCAGGATGTTCTCGGGCTTGATGTCGCGGTGGAGAATCCCCTGCCGGTGAGCGTGCGCCAGGGCGGCGAGGATGTTCCGCGCGATCGCCAGCGCGTCTTCCAGCGGCAGCTGACCCTCGCGATCCAGCCGCGCCCGCAGCGACTCGCCGGGGAAGTACGGCATTGTGTACCACAGCCGGCCGGCGGTCTCGCCGGAGTCGTGCACCGCGAGGATGTGCGGATGCTGGAGTCGGGCAGTGAGCTGGATCTCCCGCTGGAAGCGCTCGGGACCGAGCGACGCCGCCCAGGTCGGAGTGCAGGACCTTCAGGGCGACCGGTCGGTCGTGCCGGAGGTCGTGGGCCAGATAGACCACGGCCATGCCGCCGCGGCCCAGCTCGCGCTGGAGCGTGTAGCGGTCGCGGAGTGCGTTGGCCATCGAGTCCGGCGTGTCGGGCATGGCCGCTGTCTTGGGAGGGTGTCGGAAATGTGAGGAAGGACGGCGCGGTCCGCTAGAAGCAGCCCTTATACTGCACCCATGAATGACGGTTTCGTCCAGGTCCGCGGCGCCCGGGTCCACAACCTCAAGAACGTCGATGTCAGAATCCCCCGCGGCCAGATCGTCGTCTTCACCGGCGTCTCCGGCAGCGGCAAGTCCTCGCTCGCGTTCGGCACCCTCTACGCCGAGGCCCAGCGCCGCTACCTCGAGTCGGTGGCACCCTACGCGCGCCGCCTGTTCCACCAGGTCGGGGTGCCCGAGGTGGACGGAATAGACGGCCTCCCGCCCGCCGTCGCCCTCCAGCAGCAGCGCGGCGCGCCCACGACCCGCTCGAGCGTCGGCAGCGTGACCACGCTCTCCAACCTCCTCCGCATGCTCTACTCCCGCGCCGGCGACTACCCGCGCGGTCAGGACATCCTCTACGCCGAGTCGTTTTCGCCCAACACGGTCGAAGGCGCGTGCCCGCGGTGTCACGGCCTGGGCCGGATCTACGACGTCACCGAGCGCAGCATGGTGCCGGACGACACGATCACCATCCGCGAGCGCGCGATCGCCTCGTGGCCGCCGGCGTGGCACGGCCAGAACCTGCGCGACATCCTGGTGACCCTGGGCTACGACGTGGACCGGCCGTGGCGCGACCTGCCGAAGAAGGACCGCCACTGGATCCTCTATACGGAGGAGACGCCCACGGTGCCGGTGTACGCCGGCTACACCCCAGCGGAGACGCGCCGCGCGCTCAAGCGCAAGGAGGAGCCGAGCTACATGGGGACGTTCACCGGCGCGCGGAAATACGTGCTGGAGACGTTCGCGAAGACCGAGAGCGCGCAGATGAAGAAGCGGGTCGCGCGCTACAT
This sequence comes from uncultured Gemmatimonadales bacterium, assembly GCA_963826065.1. GTDB lineage: Bacteria > Gemmatimonadota > Gemmatimonadetes > Gemmatimonadales > GWC2-71-9 > CAVVWJ01. The sequence goes on along the minus strand of CAWGVP010000004.1, from coordinate 842,007 downwards.
GGCGAGCACCGAGTGCCCCGAGTGCGGCGGCAAGCGGCTCCGGCCGGAGGCGCTGCGGGTGAAGTTCGAGACGCTCGACATCGCCGACATGTCGCGTCAGCCGCTCAAGCGGCTGGCGGAGATCTTCCGGCCCTGGGCGAGCGGCACCGGGCCGAAGTGGAAGAAGCTGGAGGCGGAGCATCCGGAGAAGGCGCTGGTGGCCTGCCGGATCGCGCGCGACCTCGAGCAGCGCCTCGACGTGCTGATGGACCTCGGCCTCGGCTATCTCTCGCTCGAGCGCACCACGCCGACGCTGTCCCCGGGCGAGCTCCAGCGCCTCAGGCTCGGCACCCAGGTGCACAGCAACCTGTTCGGCGTGGTGTACGTGCTGGACGAGCCGTCGGCCGGCCTGCATCCGCGCGACACCGAGTCGCTGCTCCGAGCGCTCGACCGGCTCAAGGCGCAGGGCAACTCGATCTTCGTGGTGGAGCACGAGCTGGATGTGATGCGACACGCGGATTGGATCGTGGACGTTGGGCCGGACGCGGGGCAGCACGGCGGGGAGGTGCTATACAGTGGGTCTGTCGAGGGGCTCAGGGAGGTGAAGGAGTCGCGCACCCGGCCGTACCTGTTCGGTGAGATCCAGTTGCCGAAGCGCGAGCCGCGGGAGCCGAAGGGTTGGCTCCGACTCGAGGGCATCACGCGGAACAACCTGCACGGGGTGGACGTGGCGTTCCCGCTCGGCGTGTTTACGACGGTGGCCGGCGTGTCGGGCTCGGGGAAGTCGAGCCTGGTGAGCCAGGCGTTGGTGGAGCTGGTGCAGCGGCACCTCGGGCATGAGGTCGTGCCGGAGGACGAGGGGCCGGAGTTGGAGCGGGGGCCGGTGGACGCCACGGGCGGACGGATCGTTTCGGGAATGGAAGGGATACGCCGACTGGTGATGGTGGACCAGAAGCCGATCGGGCGGACGCCGCGGTCCAACCTGGCGACCTATACTGGGTTGTTCGACGGCGTCCGCAAGCTCTTCGCTTCGACGAAAACCGCTCGGTCGCGGAAGTACGACGCGGGAAGGTTCTCGTTCAACGTGGCTAAGGGACGGTGCGAGACGTGTGAGGGGGAGGGGTTCGTGATGGTCGAGCTGCTATTCCTGCCGAGCGTGTATGCGCCGTGCCCCACGTGTCACGGATCGAGGTACAACGCTCGGACGCTCGAGGTGACATACCGCGGGAAGAATGTGGCCGAGGTGCTCGGGATGACGGTGGACGAGGCTTGGTCTTTTTTCTTGCAAGAGGGGTCGGTGCGGAGAGCGCTGGAGATGTTACGAAGCGTGGGGGTGGGATATCTGCGGCTGGGGCAGCCGGCGACGGAGCTTTCCGGGGGCGAGGCACAGCGGATCAAGCTGGCTACGGAGCTACAGCGGCAAGCGCGAGGGGACACGTTGTACGTGCTTGACGAGCCGACGACCGGGTTGCATGCGGCGGATGTGGAGAAGCTGGTGAGCCAGCTATCGGAGCTTGTTGAGGCGGGGAACACTGTGATCGTGGTGGAGCACGACATGGGGGTGGTGGCGCGGAGTGATTTTGTGATCGATGTGGGGCCGGGAGCGGGGGAGGAGGGGGGCAAGATAGTGAGGGAGGGACGCCGGGGCGAGAGATAGAAGCCTCGAAGCAGTTCACCGCTGTGCAGTGCATCAACCCCTGAATTTCCTGGCATTCTCCTGCTGCTGACTGCACATTCCACTCATCCCCTCCAGGCAGTTCTCGTGACTGTCGCAAACTCGCCCCTGGGCGATGCTCTTCGTGACCGCTACTTGCTCGAGCGGGAGCTCGGTCGGGGCGGCATGGCCACGGTCTACCTGGCACGCGATCTCCGGCACGATCGGCCAGTCGCCCTCAAGGTCCTGCACCAGGAGCTGGCCCAGGCGCTCGGCCCCGAGCGCTTTGTGCGGGAGATCCAGATCGCGGCCCGCCTCCAGCATCCCCACATCCTGCCGGTCTTCGATAGCGGGATAGCGAAGCTGCCCGGCAGTGCGGCGGAGTCCCTGTGGTTCACGATGCCGTACATCGCGGGCGAGTCGCTCCGGCAGCGACTCGCCCGCGAGCCGCAGCTCCCGCTGCGAGCCGCCGTCCGGGTCGCGCTCGAGGTGGCCGATGCGCCTGGGCTATGCCCACGGGCAGGGGATCGTCCACCGTGACGTCAAGCCGGAGAACATCCTGCTCTCGGGCGATCATTCCGTCATCGCGGACTTCGGTGTCGCCCACGCGCTCGACGCGGCCGGCGGCGAGCGGCTGACCGGGACCGGGATGACGTTCGGCACCCCGTTGTACATGAGCCCGGAGCAGGCGAGCGCCGACCGGCGGCTCGATGGCCGGAGCGACATCTATTCCCTGGGCTGCGTCCTCTACGAGATGCTCGCCGGCGAGCCCCCGTTCACCGGTCGCACGGCCCAGGCGATCCTCGCCCGCCGCATGAGTGAGCCGGTCCCGCATCTGCGTACCGTCCGCGACCTGCCCGAGTCGGTCGAGGCGGTCGTGGCCAAAGCGTTGGCACGCTCGCCCGCCGACCGCTTCGTCGACACCGAGCAATTCGCGCAGGCCCTCCAGGCCGCCGTCGGCGATCGGCCAGCCATGCCCACCGAGCCCGCACGGGCGGCCCGCCCTCCAGCCTCCAGGCGGCGCATCCTCCTCGCTGCAGCCGGCGCGCTGGTCGCGGTCGCTATCCTGCTCGGCCTGTACCGAAGGCTCCGGCGTGCGCCAGAAGTCACGCTCGATCGGAACCTCCTCGCCATCGCCCCCTTCGACGTGCTCGATCCCTCGCTGCAGCTCTGGCGCGAGGGGCTGGGCGACATCCTGTCCCGCAGCCTCGACGCCGCCGGCCCGCTCCGCACCGTCTCTCCGACAGTCGCCCTCCGGCGGTGGGAGGGTCGAGCGGACCGAGCCTCCGCCGAGGCCTTCGGTCGCCGCACCGGCGCGGGGCTGGTCGTGTTCGGCACCGTGGTCCCGAAGGGGCGGGACTCGGTCACACTCCGCGCCGGCGTGTTGGACGCCGTGAGTGGGGTTGGTCAGAGGGAGGTCGAGGTATCGGGCGAGTCCGCGAGGATCGGCGAGCTGGCGGACTCGCTGGGAATCCGGATCCTTCAGGCCCTGGGGCTGAGTCGGGCGATCGGGTCGGTGCGACAGGTCTCGATGGGGTCGAGATCGCTGCCAGCGCTGAGGTCCTTCCTGCAAGGCGAGCAGTTCTACCGGCGGGGGTTGTGGGACTCCGCTCTGGCTCGATACGACCAGGCGATCGCCGCCGACAGCACCTTCGCCCTCGCGCTGAGCCGGATGAAATTGGTTCTGTACTGGCACCCCGCGACTGCGGGAGCGTACCCGCCCGGCGAGGAATACGCCCGGCGCTCGACGCTGTATAACCACGGCCTGTCGCCTCGGGAAAGCCTGCTGATCGTGGCGGACTCATTCTCCCTCGCCGCCGGCGCGGCGACCGACCCGAATGCTTACGTCGGCTTCAGCTTTCGCTCCCTGGCGGCGCTCGAGGAGGCGGTGCGCCGCTATCCCGGAGACCCGGAGGCCTGGTACGTACTGGGCGAGACTCGCATGCATGCACCGTTTCCGATCGGTACCCCGCCCGCCACGACCTTCGAGGCCTTCAGCCGCACGATCGCGCTGGACTCGGGATTCGCGCCGGCCTACGTGCACATGGTGGACCTGGCCATCCGGCTGGGCCGCCCCGAGCTCGCCCGGCGATTCGCGGTCGCTTACGTGAGTCTGTATCCCGACGCCGGGAGCGCCACGACCACTCGGCTGGCCCTCCTGGCGCTGGACCCCACCCAGTCCGGCGCGGCGGACACGGCCCGGCTGGTCGACAGCGCGTCGCTCGACGACATCTTCACCGCCGCCTTCGACAACCTCGCCTTCGTCGCCGACTCTGCGGAAACCCAGGTCTGGATGTGGCGCAAGATCGGCGACCCACACCGGAGCGCGGGCACAGACGGGGGCTGGGTGCTGGATTCGTTGATGTGGCCACAGTATCTGGCCGCCGCACTCGCCTACCGTGGCCACCTCCGCGAGGCCTACCAGACCGACCGCCGCCTGCTGCTCGACCCGGCCGCTTCAAAATGGAGCCTGGTTCATGGACCCGTTCCTCGATCTGGCCCTGCTCGGGGTAGTCCCGGACTCCGTGGCGGGGCCTGTCTTCGCGCGCGCGCTCGAGCCGACCGCGCCGTGGGACTCTGAGTCTGGGTCTATCCCGCGCCATCTTCGCGGAATCCCCTGGTGGCTCACCCACCGTGATACCGCCTCCCTCACGCGGTTCGCCGCCCAAGCCGCCGAGGAGACGCGCCGGCCCAACCCTCCGCTCGTCGTCCTTCGAGCCCGGCTGCTCGGCGCCACGTCCACCGCCTATGCCGCCCTCGCCCGCGGCGATTCCGCCGGGGCACTGAGGTACCTGGAAGCGATACCCGACACCCTGTGCCTGGTAGCGAATTGCTTCCACCTGAATCTCACGCTCGCACGGCTCCTCGCCGCGCGGGGCGATGACCGCCGCGCCAGCGTCCTGCTTGAGCGGTGGCGCTGGGGCGGGGGGCCCAGCCCCGGTCCCTCGTTTGTTCTGGCGACGCTGGAGCACGGTCGCGTAGCCGAGCGGCTGGGCGAGCGGGAGAAGGCGATCGAGAGCTACCGCTTCGTGACGGAGGTATGGCGCCGGCCGGATCCGCAGTTGCAGCCCTACGTCAGCGAAGCGCGGGAAGCGCTTGCGAGGCTTGTCCGTACGGAATGAGGCTCGAATCGAACATCGTGCTTGCCTACCTTAACCGTAGCATCGAGCACTTCTAGCTCGGCGCTCAGCAAGACCCAGCTCCAGGTCTGAGTCCTGCCGCCCGGTCACCGAGCCCAGACGATGTCGCCCGAATCGATCCGCACGCGGCCCCTCGCCGCGCGCGCTGCCGCTGACCTACCAGCGCACGGTCCAGCCGTCAGCCCAACAGCCCGGGATTCCGCCGCCACACACTCCAGGTGAGCGCGGTCGCGAACCCGACCCACGCCAGATACGGCAGCAGCGCCGCCGCCGCGACGCGATGCACCCGCGCAAACGCGAGGATCGTCAGCACCAGGACCACGAACAGGGCGACGATCTCGACCAGTGACACGGCACCCAGTCGCCAGGCGAAGAAGAGCCAGGGCCAGATCGCATTGAGCGCGAGCTGGATCCCGAAGAGCACCATCGCCGGCCTGGCGCCCGGCCATCCCGCCTGGCGTACCACCAGGACCGCCGCAACCGCCATGAGCACGTACAGCACCGTCCACATCGGGCCGAACACCGACGCAGGCGGCGCCCACTCCGGCTTGTCGAGCTGGGCGTAGAGCTCGCCCGAGCGCACCGAGCCCAGCCCGCCGATGATGGCCGCCGCAAGGGTCGCGATGACGGGAAGCGCGAGACGGAGCACGCTGCTCACGTGAGCCATCTGGCGAACCCGAGCCACAGCCCGGTCCCGCTGATCGCCAGCCGCAGCGGCTGCGAGATCACGATCGCCAGCCCGCCCCAGACCGTCGCCGGATGCACCCGCCGCAGCGTGGCGAGGTCGTAGACGATGCACGCCACGATGAAGAGATCCGACAGCGCGAAGACCCCCGGGATCCCGACCATCCGCGCCCCGAACGGCAGCCGCGCGATCGGCGCGGCCAGAAGCGCGATCGTGGCGAGCGTCAGCAGCCGCTTGTGCACGTCCGCCCGGCGGCGGTACCACAGTCCCGTTGCCGCGAGCCCGGTGAACACCACCATGTCGAAGAACGGCACCGCCAGGAACACGAGCGGCGGCACGCCCGGCGGGCCTGCCGCCCTGGCGGCTCCCGCGATCGCGGTCGCCGTGCCGACCGCCACCAGGAGCGCGGCGAGCACCGCGCCGGCCACGCCCAGGCGCCGGTGCAGCGCCGTTCTGCCGGCCGCGATCAGCGTGGACTGGACGGCGAACAGCAGCACCCAGGCGCTGAAGACGGCCCCGTGCAGGTGGACGAGCCCCCCGAGCGGCGTGGAGTGGAAGTATGGACGGAGGTAGTAGGTCGGCGCGAAGCCGGCGAACACCGTGACCGCGATCGCCAGCGCGAGCCCGGTGTAGAAGCGCCGCCGGCGTGGCGCGACGGCGACGGCGGTCACAGCGTCACGTAGGTCAGCTTCTCCGCCACCTTCCCCTCCCGCACCCGGAAAATGTCCACCCCGCGGCCACTGCCCGTGCCGCCGTCCGGCAGGCGCCAGGTCATGCTCCAGCGGCAGGCGCACCGGTCGCCCACGCCGAACACGTCCTCGATCTCGAAGCGGTACCCCGGAAAGTGCTCGGCCAGCGAGACCCACACCGCCCGCACCGCGGCCTGCCCCTCGTGCCGCCCGAAACTCACCGCCACCGGCGCGATATGCTCGAAGACGCAGTCCTCCGTCATGTCCGCCATTAGGGCGTCCACGTCGTACGTATTGAACGTGTTCTCGAATCGCGTGACCAGATCGATGGCGGATTCGGTGGCGGCGGGGGCGGACACGGGACCTCCTCGAGGAAAATGGGCCGGACTGTGCGGAATGCCCGCAATGGTACGGGCCGGATCGGCGCTCCGCCAGCGCCGAAAACCCAACCGCGCCGAGAGGGAGGGCGCTCTCGACGGCGGCTCGGTCCAGCCCCGAAGCAACCTACCCCGGTTTACGCCGCAGGCCTCACATCCCCGGCCTGCGTCCCCTTGCCAGGCGCCGGCGTGACGCCCCCCTTCACCACCCGCCGCGCCGCCACCGTGCTCGCGTTGACCCACACCCCCCGCCCCCGTGGCCGCTCCCGCCCGCGAACCGCGCATTCCGGATTGTCACCCGATCCCGAACCCGTCACCCTCCGTGCGAGGCACCATGCGCCGGCTCGTTCTCTTCGCGGTGGTCCACCTGGCGGTCGCCGCGCCTGCTCCGCTCCTCTCCCAGGACGGCCAGCGGTTCGCCGATCTCGGCACCTGCGCCACCGTGGGAGGCGAAATGATCCGCGACTGCCGCATCGGCTACCGTACCTTCGGCCGGCTCAACGCCCGGCGGGACAACGCGGTGCTGGTGCCCACCTGGCACGGGGGGCGCTCGGAGACCATGACGTTCATCCTGGGTGCGGACCGCTGGGTGGATACCACCCGGTACTTCGCCATCCTGATGGACAAGCCGGGCAACGGCGTCTCGATCTCGCCCTCGAACAGCCGCTCGCAGCCCGGCCGGCGCTTCCCCAGGCTCGCGTTCGCCGACCTGGTCGCCGCGGAGCACCGGGTGGTGACCGAGCACCTCGGCATCCGGCAACTGCATGCCGTGGTGGGCTGGTCCATGGGCGGCATGCAGGCCATCGAGTACGCACTCCGGTTCCCCGACGCGGTGGACCGCATCGTGTCCGTCGCGGGCACGCCGCGGATGGGCAGCTACGACATGTACTGGGTCCGGAGCATGATCGCCCTGATCGATCTGGCCGGCCGGTCGGGCTTGCCTCGGGACACGCTCGCCCTGCAGCTCGCCGACCTCTGGCACACTGTGGCCACCACGCCCGGCAGGGAGAACGCGCTCCCCCGGGACAGCGCCGCCGCGATGATCGCGGCCGAGGCCCGCGCGGACTGGATCGGGTTTCACCCGGAGGACAACCGGGTGGCGCTCGAGGCCGTGGCGTCGTTCGACGCGTTGGGTGAGGTCCGGCGGACGGGGGTGATGCCTCGGCCGCGGATGCTGCTGCTGTTCGTGCCGGACGACCACGTCACCACTGCGGAATCGTTCCGCGAGTTTGCCCGGCTGACGGGGAGCGACACGGTCGAGTTCCCGAGCGCCTGCGGCCACATGGCGCCGGTCTGCGAGACCGCGGCCATCGGCGGGCACGTACGGGGGTATCTCGGCGGCGAGATCTCGCGGGCCGGCCGGTAAGGAAATACGTCACCGGCTACCCCCGGCGACCAGCGGGTCGAACCTCCATGGACCCCCTCTCGGACCTCCTCCGCGTGGTCCGCCTCGACGGCGCGTACTTCTACACCGTCGAGGCCTCGGAGCCGTGGAGCGTCGAGACCGTGGCCGCCCGCGAGCTCGCGCCTCGGATCCTGCCGCACGCGCAGCATCTCATCTCCTACCACATCGTCACCGAGGGCCGCTGTTTCGGCGGACTGGCCGGCGAGGAGCAGGTCGAGCTCGCCGCCGGCGACGCCATCGTCTTTCCCCACGGCGACGCACACGTCATGTCGAGCGCGCCTGGCCTTCGGGTCGGCCCCCACGTCTATACCAGCGTCCCAGCCCGCTATCCCGATACCGTGGTCCTGGGCGATCGCGACCACCGAAGCGTCTCCTTCGTCTGCGGCTTTCTCGGCTGCGACCGCCGCCCGTTCAATCCCCTGCTCGCCACGCTGCCCCGCCGGATGCACATGCGGGGGATGTCGAACGCCTGGCTCGACGGCCTCACCCGCCAGCTGAGCAACGACTCCCGGCTCGGCCGCGCCGGCGCCGATGGCGTGCTCACCCGGCTCGGCGAGCTCATGTTCATCGAGCTGCTGCGGCGGCATCTCGCGACCCTCCCGCCGGGACAGACCGGCTGGCTCGCCGGGCTCCGTGACGAGATCGTGGGCCGGGTGCTGGGATCGATCCACGCGCGGCCGGCCCATCCGTGGACGCTGGAGGAGCTGGCCCGGGAAGCCGCCTCCTCGCGCTCAAGGGTCGCCCGGCGCTTCACCGAGCTGGTCGGCCAGCCGCCGATGCAGTACCTCGCCCGGTGGCGGATGCAGGTCGCGGCCGGTCTGCTGGTCCAGAGCGGGGCCAAGGTCGCGGCGATCGCCGCCGAGGTCGGGTACGACTCCGAGGCCGCGTTCAGCCGGGCGTTCAAGAAGGCGACCGGCGTCGCCCCCGGCGCATGGCGCGAGGGCCGCGGGGCCGGGACGCCCGGGCAGGAAGTCGGGACGCCCGGTCATTTGAGGAATCGCCTGCCGGCGGCAGACTGAGACACGCGCCCCACGGTGGGGTGCGACCAGACATTGCAGCCGGAGACGATGGCATGAGCAGACGATCCGACGCGCTCGCCGAGCGCCTCGAGCAGGGTGCGGGAGCGCTCGCCGACTTTGCGGGCGCCTTGACCGACACCGAATGGCACACGAGGATCCAACCGGACGGCCGCAAGGCCGGCGTGATCGTCCATCACGTCGCCACCATGTACCCGCTGGAGATCGAGCTCGCGCAGGCGCTGGCGGCGGGGAAGCCGGTCGCGGGAGTGACCTGGGACGACGTCCACGCGCTCAACGCCCGGCATGCCGCCGAGCACGAGGCGGTCACCAGGGAGGAGGCGCTGGAGCTGCTCAGGCGCAACAGCGCTGCGGCCGCGGCCGCGATTCGAGCCCTCGGCGACGAGGAGCTGGACCGCGCCGCGGCCGTCTCGCTCAACGCCGACGCGCCGCTGACCTGTCAGTTCATGCTGGAGGACCACGCCGTGCGGCACAGCTATCACCATCTGGCGCGCCTGCGCTTGGAGCTGGAGCGGCGGGTGGCGGTGGCGTCGGTCGCGTAGGGACTCTCGACGGCAGCATCCTGGATGCTGCCGGTCGCGCTACTCCAGCCGCCAGAGCACCGCGTGCTCGTCCGAGCTCCGCAGTATGCTCGACCCTACGATCTGCCCCCGGTCGTTGACATCCGTTGCCGAGCCGCCGAATCGCCCGAGCGTCGGGAGCCCAACCGACTTCCGGAACCGCCACACCTGCGGCACCGCATCGCCGCCGCTCGCCAGACCCGCCTTCAACTCTTCATTGTTGATCCCCAACGCCCGCCCCGGCCCCAGATCGATGATCCGGCCGCCCTTCCACATCACCGCCCGCTCCTCCCGCGAGGCCCTCTCGCTCGATCCGACGATGTCCCCGTCGGCATTGATCGCGTACGCCCAGCTGTTCCGCCCCCCGAGCGTGCCCAGGTCGGTCATCACGCCGTTCTGCCAGAGGAAAGCGTGGAGATCGTCCGACTGATTCGAGACCCTGGACCCGCCCACGATCTGCCCCTTGTCGTTGATGTCCGTCGCCTCGCCGAAGGCTCCGCCTAGCGTGCCGAGGTCGGTAAAGCCGCCGTTCTGCCACAGCGCCGGACGCTCCTGGCCGATATCGCCGGCATAGCCCACGATCTGGTCCAGGTTGTTGATGCCGTTCGCGGTGCTGTGGCCGCCCGGCGTCAAGAGCTCCGTCATGCGCCCCTCCCGCCAGAGAAAGGCGCGCGCGATGCCTTCGCGGGACGAGCTTCCTCCCACGATGTCTCCCGCGTCGTTGATGTCCAGGGCGATGCTCGAGCCATGCCCCTGGTCCAGCGTGCCGAGGCCCACCATTGTCCCCCGCTGCCAGAGAAATGCCCGGAACACGCCGTCCCTCCGCTCGCTCGACCCCACCACCTCGGCGTGGCGGTTGATCCCCCACGCGAAGCTGTAGTGCCCGCCCAGCGTGCCGAGGTCGCGCACGACATAGCCTCGAAGGTCAGCCGTGGTCTCGGCCGGAGCCAGATCGGGGCTGGTGGGAGCGTCGTCCCTGGCGCAGCCCGCCGACGCGAGGATCGCTGTGGTGAGAAGGAGTGGTCTACGAGAGGTGGCCATGGTCGGTGTCCTCCATACAGGGCCGCTGAGTTGCGGTGGAGGAGACTGCGATCATGGAGTCAAGCCGACATCAAGTCGTGATGCCGGGTCATCGTCCCGTGTTCCGGCCGACCAGCCCGAGCGGCACGCTCCGGATCCCCGCCCAGGTGCGCGAGCCGCCGCCGGCCTCACGGACCATGAGCTGTCCCGAGATGCCGCCGTCGAGCAGGATCGCATCGCGGCAGCCGAGCGCGCGCATCACCGTCGCCATCTCCGCGGAGGTGAACCCGAACGGGATCCTGCCGAGCGACGGGCCGAGCGCGTCGAACCGGGTGAGGGCGAGGATCACTCGCCCGTCGGCGGTGGTGCCGAGCGCCAGGCGGGCGTCGCGGTGCCCGACGGCTACGCCGAGCCCGGCCCGGACCAGCGGCTCCGGCGGCGTGCCGCTCTCCAGCAGCATCGGATAGCTCTGGAACGCTTCCCGAACCCCGCCGCGCCGCCGCTCGGCGGCCACCTCGCCGGGCGGCACGACCCGCACCGCGCCCGAGCTGTCCACCACGACCGCGCCCGCGAGCGGCGCGTGCTGGGGCGCGAGCACCTCCCGGCCGCCGCTCACGACCCAGCCCCAGGGCAGCGACCCGCGGAACTGGCCTGCGTTCACCGCGAGGGCGGCCGAGGTGTCCGCGTCCGCGACCGTCCAGAGCCGATCGTGGGCGAAGGCGGGCTCGAGCGCGAGCGCCACGCGGCGGGGGTCGATCCGGGCGAGGATGACGCGGGTGCGCCATGCCTCGCCGCCTCCGCCGAGCTGGATCTCGCCCCACTCGATGCCGGCGGTGCCCGGGCGCCACTCGACCGTCCGGTCGAGCCGCGGGGGCAGGTCGCGCACCGGCCATGCCTGCGACGACGCGCCGAGGACGCCGGCGGCCGCGACCGCGGCGGCGAGGGCGGTGCCCCGCACGAACCCCATTCGGCTCAGAGCGACGGGCATCCGGCCGACTGGATCTGCCGGATCGAGTCGGCGAACGCCATCGCGGCCGCGTTGTCCCCACGCTCGGCCGCCTCCCGCACTCGCTCGCCGAGCCGTGCGACCTCGTCCTCGTGCTTCTTCGCGTTCTTCGCCATGCACTCGGCTGCCGCCTGCTGTCGGTCCGACATCCCGGGTCCCGCAGACGCCGGCGCGGCGGCCGCCGGCGCGGGCGTCGGGGCGGGTGCCGCGGCTGCCGCGGGCGGCGGCTCGCGGCCCATCACGCGGTTGAGCTCGTCCTTCCGCTTCTCCACGGCCTTCTTCTCCGAGGGCGACACGTCCGGTGGCGGCGCGTTCTCCAGGATGGCGATGGCGCGATCCACGGTGGCGCCCAGCTCCCGGCGGTCCATGTCGGCGGCCTTGAGCTGCGCCTCCTCCGCCCGAGCGTCCACGTCGCGTCGGCTGTCGTAGTAGTCGGCCGGATGCTGCGGCTCCTTCACGCCGCACGAGGCGTCCACCATCATCAGCATGGAGTCAGCCCACGCCCGCTGCGCCGCCGTGTCCTGCTTCTGCTGCGCGGCCATCATCATCTCCAGGTAGCGTCCGTTCTTCTCCATCATGCCCTGGTTCGCGCTCAGCCTTTGGGGGAAAGTCTGCTGGGCGGCGTCGCACTTCGGCTTGGCGGCCTTGTAGGCGGCCTCCTGCCTCATGTAGCGGCCGTACGGCGTGTCCGACTTGCCCGCGGCCTCGCGCTCGGCCTTGGCGGCATGGAATCCCTTGATGAGGCGCTCGATCACCCCGTCGTCGAGCACCAGCGTGCCGCCGGTGCCGGCGCCGTCGGCCGCTGGCTGGGCACTCGGCTCCGCAGCCGGGCTGATGCCGGCGGCGGCACGGGCCTTCTTCTTCAGAGGCCCGATCTGCGCCGCCAGCGGTGTCGCGATGGCGATGATGAGTACGAGGAGAACGGCGGCCCGAGACATAGTCACTCCGCGGGAGTGGGAGGATATGAGCAGGAAAGGCCGGATCGTAGGGTATGTAAGCGAGAACTTACGTCACCGGTTTGGGCCTCGCTAGAGCCAGCCGAGCATCCGGGAATGGATGAAGCCCCACGCCACCATCACCAGCAGGAACGCCGCCACTGCCAGGAAGGCCCAGGGCGCCTCGCTCGGCGGCACCATGTGAGAGAAGTTCATCCCGTAGATCCCGGCCACGAAGTTCGGCACCATGATGATCACCGTGATCGCGGTGAGCCGCCGCATGATGAGGCCGAGCCGGTTGAACGCCGAGAAGACGTGGACGTCGAGCGCGGCGGCGAGCAGGTCGCGGTAGGTGTCGAACTCGGCCAGCACGTGGACCGCGTGGTCCTGCACGTCGGCGAAGTAGGGGCGGAGCCCTTCCGGCACCGTCCCCTCGCGCCGGAGCACCTCGGTCAGGACGTGGGTGGTCGGCGCGAGCAGCCGCGGGACCCGGAGCAGCTCCTTCCGGAGGCGGAACAGGTCGGCGGCGGCGCCCTCGGCGCCGCTGAAGATCTCGTCCTGGATCTCGTCCAGCCGCTCGCGCACCCGGTCCTGCACCACGAAGTAGCCGTCCACCAGGCTCTCGAAGAGGGTGTAGGCCAGGCAGGCGATGCCGTCGCTCGCGCGCCGCTCGTGGCGCTCCCACCGCCGCCGCGCCTCGGCGAGGGCGGCGAGCACCGGCCCGGTGCGGCGGTGGATCGTCACCAGGTAGCTCTCGCCCCAGAACAGATTCAGCTCCCGCGGCACGATGGCGCCGTCCGCCTGTTCGGCCGCGTACACCACGATGAAGTGGTACCCCGCGTAGCAGTCGCAGCGCGGGCGCTCGTGGGGCCGGGTCACGTCCTCCAGCGCCAGCTCGTGAAACCCGAACGTGCGCCGGAGCAGCGCGACGTCCTCTTCATCCGGGTCGCTGATGTCGAGCCAGAAGCGGTTCTCGCGGTCGGCGAGAAGCTCGGCGAGGCGCTCGGCGGGGACCTCGACGGGACGGCTCTGGGTGCGGGTATCGAGAACGAGTCGCATGCTGCCCATTGGAGCCTCCTTGAAATGACGTTCAGCCGGCGCTCGTTGTCTGTCACCCTGAGCGCAGCGAAGGGGACCTTATCGAGCATGGTCCCCTTCGCTGCGCTCAGGGTGACACAGCTCTACTGCACGAGCCGCACGAACCGGGGATGCTTCCGAATGGGATCGAACGAGGGATCGACCCCGAGCCAGGCGGGCGTGAGCGTATAGGGCATCTCGAGTAGCGGCTCCAGCTGGTCCAGGGCCGCCTCCTGCTCGCCGGCGATGATGTAGGTGCGGACGAGCTGGTGCTGGATATACGGCCCGAAGTACATGTCCTCGCCCGGCGGCTGCAGCTCCAACGCGTGTCTGCCCTGCCGGATCGCGTCGCCGTGGCGGCCCAGGTACGCGAGGGCGACCGCGTCGACTATCAGCCGCTGGGCGTCCTCGGGCTCCTCCCGGGCCTGGATCTCGAACGCCACGTGCGCGGTATCCGCCCACGCGCGAGCGCGTGCCTTGTCCCCCCGCAGCCAGTACAGGTGCGCCCGCACCATCGCCCACGCGGCTCGATCCTCGTCGAACAGCTCCGGCCCCAGGTCCAGCACCCGCTTCTGCTGCTCGTCGGTCAGCGCCCAATACATCTCTTCGTACTGGGAGAGATTGGCCAGCATCCTGTCGCGTGAGACACCTTGCCCCGGGTTATCGGCGAGCCGCCTCACCGCCTCCACATCGCCCTGCCCCAGGGCCGCGAGTGCCCGGTTCTGCTGAATGGAGAGATTGCCCGGTGCCAGCGTGAGCCCGCGCTCGAAGGCGACCTCGGCCTCGGGATACCGGCGCAGCACCATGAACGCGTACCCCAGGCGGCGGCTGATCACGGCCGACCGCGGGTCGATGGCGAAGCCTCGCTCCAGCCGGGCGATCGCCTCCTCGAACCGGCCGAAAGTCTGTTCCTGGTTCGCGGCGGTGGCCAGGAGGTCCGAGTTGTTGGGTGCCACGCGGAGCCCTTCCTCCGCGATCCGGAGTGCCCGTGCCGGATTCCCCCCGACGTAGGCCTCGCTGTAGGCCAGCGCCGCGTAGGTGTCGGGATGATTGGGAGCGAGTCGCCGCGCCCGCTCCGCCGCCTCGCGGGCGAGCGTCGCCAGCTCGGTCGAGGCGCCGGTGTTCACATAAAGGAATGCTGCCGTGCGGGAGAGGTGGGCCCAGGCCAGCGCGAAGTTGGGATCGACTCGGACCGCGTCCTGGTAGTAGGCGGCCGCCCGGCGGCCCTCCCCCGCCGTGCCGGCCGCCGCGATCGCCTCGCCTTTCAGAAACAGGTCGTAGGCCGCCACGTTCTGGGTCGGCTTGGACACCAGCTCCTGGCGAACGCTGTCGGCGAGCGCGACGTCGAGCGCGCTCACCACCTTCCCGGCGATCTCGGCCTGCACCTCGAACACGTCGGTGATCCCGGCGTCGAACTGCTCGCCCCAGCGGGTGCGCGGCGTCTGGTCCGCCTGCACCTCCACCAGCTCGGGAGTCACCCGGACCCGGTTGGTGCCGTCGCTTCCCTTGATCCAGCGGACGGTGCCGGTGAGCAGGTAGCTCGCGCCCAGCTCCCGGGCGATTTCCTGGGCCCGCTTGCTGGTGCCGCGGTACTCGTTGCTGCTCCCCCGCGCGATGACGTCGAGTCCCGTGACCTTCGCCAGCTTGGTGCGCACCTCATCCGTGACGCCGTCGGCGAAGTAGGCGTCGGCCGAGTCGCCCAGGTTCTCGAAGGGCAGCACCGCCAGCACCCGCGAGCCGCCGGGGGCGCCTTCGCGGTCCCCCTGGCTCCGCCGCCAGGCGAACAGCACGCCCAGCCCGATCAGGATGCCGAGCACCAGCACCGCGGCGAGCGGCGCACGGTGTTGCGGCCGACGCTCGGCCGAAGGCGCGGGAGCGGGCGGAGACGAAGCACGAGGCGCCGGCGCCGTCACCACGGTGGGCTCCGAGGTGGTCGTCGTGCCGGCCAGGGCCTGTCCGAACTGCGCCGCGGTCGAGAAGCGATCCGCCGGCACCGGCGCGAGCGCCTTCCGGATCGCCTGGTCCACCGCCTCCGAGACACTGGGCCGCACCGCGCGCACGCTCGGGGCCGGCTCGGTGAACCGCCGGGCCAGCATCGCCTGGGTGGTCGCCCCGCTGAACGGTGGCTCGCCCGCGAGCATCTCGTAGAGCACCGCGGCCAGACTGTACACGTCCGAGCGGGCGTCGAGGCCCCGGTCGCCGGAGGCCTGCTCCGGGCTCATGTAGGCCGGGGTGCCGATCGCGAGCCCGGTCTCGGTCAGCCGCGAATCGGCGCCGGCGCTCAGCGCGCGCGCGATGCCGAAGTCGGCCACCAGCGTGTTGCCGTCGCGGGTGAGGAGCAGGTTCTCAGGCTTGATGTCGCGATGGACCACGCCCTGGTCGTGGGCGTATTGCAGCGCCTGCGCCGCCTCGCGGGCGATGCGGAGCGCGTCCTCGACGGGCAGCTGGCGCTCCCGCGCGACCCGGTCGCGGAGGCTCTCGCCCGCCACGTACGGCATGGTGAACCAGAACCGCCCCGCGGTCTCACCCGAGTCGTAGACGGTCAGGACGTGGGGATGCTGGAGCCGGGCGGCGAGCCTGATCTCCCGCTGGAAGCGGTCGTTGCCGAGGTTGGCGGCGAGGTCGGGGTGGAGGAGCTTCAGCGCGACCGGACGGTCGTGCCGGAGGTCGAGCGCCAGGTAGACGGTCGCCATGCCGCCGCGGCCGAGCTGCCGCTCGATGCGGTAGCGATCGGCCAGGGCGGACTGGAGTTGCGGATCGGCATCGGGGGTCAGCGGCGCGATGTCGCCTCCCGGGCGGGGTGCGTTCTGTCCTGCAAAGATACGGTGCGCCGGGTGCGCCGGCTACGACACTGTCACCTTCTTCGCCATGCCGTGGTGGTAGTGCCCCTTGCCGTCCTTCGAGTCCGGAACGAAGCAGATGAGGCCGTACTCTCCCGGCGCGAGATCCACCTCGACGAACGCCTTGTCGCCCGGCATGATGCCGCTGACGCCTCCGTGCAGCGTGCCGGGCGCCTTGCCGACCTGCTTCTCGCCCCACTCGGCGAAGTCCATCGGCTCCTTCCCGGCGTCGAGCTTCACGATAACCACCTCGTGCTCCTGGGGACCGGCGTTGTCGATCCGGATCGTGTACCGGCCGGCCGTGAGGGGCTTCGACAGCTCGAAATCGTAGTCCACCAGCTTCATCACCACCTCGGCCTCCGGCTCGGAGCCTGCAGCCGCCGCCGCCCGTGACCGTCAAGGGACGGACCATCCCCTTGGCCACATGGGGAATGCCGTCGGGCCCCGGAATGAAGCAGAGCATGGCGTAGTTGCCGGGCTCCAGCATCACCGCGGTGCTCGAGGTGTCGCCCAGCTCCGAGGGATTGGGCCCGCCCTCCATCGAGGCCCACTTGGGCGGCGGGCCGCCCGCCTTCAGCGCCGCCATGAAGTCGGCGAAGGTCTTGCCTTCGCCGAACTTGACGAGCTGGATGTGGTGCAGTGAGGGCCCCTGGTTCACCAGGCGGAAGGTGGTGAGCCCGGCGGGCAGCTCCGAGGGAGCGTCGAAGGTGTAGTCGGTGGTGATGACGGTGACGGCTGAAGGAGCGGCGGATGCGACGGGAGCGGCATCGGCGGCGCCGGCGACGTCCGCCGCCGGCTTATCGGAACGACAGGACGCGAGCGCGAGTCCCGCCAGCATGGCCAGCGGAACCCGGTGGAAACGGGAGCCCATGAGTCCCTCCAAGGGGGTTTCGGATGAGAGTACGCCGAAGCTCGCGCCCGGTCCGGGCTGCGTCAAGCAGGCGCGCCCCGGCGCGCCCCCGTGACCAGCCTCACGGTGTATCCCGAGCGACAGCGCCTTCGTGCGAGGGATGAAGACCGAACGCCGGAAGATGCTCGCGGGAGAGCTCTACGACCCGATGGACCCGGAGCTGGTCGCCGGCCGGCACCGGGCGCGCGACCTCTGCCGGGACCTGAACGCCACCCGCGAAGCCGAGCAGGACGAGCGCCGGCGCATCCTGCGCGAGCTGTTCGCCGCGGGTGGGGACTCGGTCTGGATGCAGCCGCCCTTCTTCTGCGACTACGGGTCGAACATCTCGCTCGGCGAGCGGGTGTTCTTCAACTTCAACTGCATCGTCCTCGACGTCTGCCCGGTGCGGATCGGGAGCTTCACCCTCTTCGGTCCCGGCGTCCAGATTCTCACCCCGATGCATCCCCTCGATGCGGAGCTGCGCAGGCGAGAGGAGTTCGGCAAGCCCGTGGAGATCGGCTCGGACGTGTGGGTGGGCGGCGCCGCGATCATCCTGCCGGGCGTGCGGGTCGGGTCGCGGGCGGTGCTCGGAGCCGGCAGCGTGGTGACGCGTGACGTGCCGGACGGCGTCTTCGCGGCGGGCAATCCCTGCCGGGTGATTCGGGAGATCACGGAGTAAGGAAGTGTCATCCCGAGGGTAAGCGGGCGATGACCCTCAGGCCGTACTCGCCCTGGCCCCTTCGTGTCCCGCACCCCAGATTGGGGGAGCCCCGCACGCCCCGGGATCCAGGAGGCTCCATGACGTCTCCCCAGATGCACGCCCCGCCCTACCCCGATCGCAAGCCGCGCGACGACGAGATGGACATCTTCGGGGTGACCCACCCCGGCAAGGTCCGAAGCGAGAACCAGGATCAGTTTCTCGTCTGCTCGCTCCGCAAAGAGGCCGTGATCCACCAGACGAGCTTGCCGTTGACCAGCAATCTCACCGCCGGCAGCGAGCGGGTCGCCCTGCTGATGATGGTGGCCGACGGCGTGGGCGGCGGGCAGAAGGGCGCGGAGGCGAGCCGCATCGCGCTGGAGGCGGTCACCCGGTACGTCGGCGGCTGCATGGCCTGCTACTACGCGGCGACCACAGGCGACGACAGTGAGTTCTTCGAGGCTCTGCAGGACGGCGCGCTTCGGTGTCATGCGGAGATCCTCCGGCGCGCGGAGGAGAGTCCCGACTACCGCGGCATGGCCACGACCCTCACGCTCTACCTCGGCCACTGGCCCCGGGCGTACCTGCTCCAGGTGGGCGACAGCCGCTGCTACATGCTCCGTGGGGACGAGCTGGTGCAGATCAGCCGGGACCAGACCATGGCCCAGGAGCTGATCGACATGGGTGTCATGCGTCCGGCCGACGTCGCCGGGACCCGCATGGAGCACACCCTCTCCAGCTCCATCGGCGGGCGGCAGACGGCTCCGGTCGTCTCCCGCTTCGAGCTCACCTGGGACACCGTCGTCCTGCTCTGCAGTGATGGTCTCACCCGCCACGTGTCGGACGAGCGGATCGCCGAGCGGCTGCGGGCGACGAGGTCATCCCGCGACGCGTGCGAAGCGCTGCTGCAGGACGCGCTCGCCGGCGGGGGAAGCGACAACATCACGGCGGTCGTGCGGCGGGCGGTGCCGGGCAACTGAAGAGCGGTACACAGTCCTGCTCGCCGCTGTGAGCGCACGACCCACTATCCACATCCATCGTTTCCCGGAGGATCCATGTACGTCGTCGTCCAGCACACCATCTCGGAGCCGGCTGCATTCTGGAACGCGGCCGACCCCAACACCCTGTCCCCCGACATCAAGCTCCATCACACCTTCCCCACTCCCGACGGCACTCGGGCCGTGTGCATCTGGGAAGCCGAGTCGGTGGACGCGGTCCGCAACGTGCTCGAGCCGGTGATCGGCCGCGCCAGCCGGAACGAGTACTTCGAGGTGGAGAACCGGGAGGGCTTCGCCCGGCCATCCGGCGTCGCGCAGACCGCCGCCGCCGGGCGCTAGCCGGCGTCGGGGGCTCACCTCCCGACGCGAGGGCGATCGGCACAGGGGGACGTCCGCATGCTCGCAATGCTCCTGGACGCCCCGGGAAGGCCGCTTCGCCCGGTCGCGATCCCGACGCCCGAGGCAAGGCCGGGGGAGTTGCTTCTCCGGGTCCGGGCGTGCGGCGTCTGCCGGACCGACCTGCACGTGGCCGATGGGGAGTTGCCCGAGCCGAAGCTGCCGCTGGTACTGGGCCACGAGATAGTGGGCGAGGTGGTCGCGTCGGGCGCCGGGCCGGCGGCGGAGCGATTTGCGGTCGGCGAGCGGGTTGGGGTGCCGTGGCTGGCATGGACTTGCGGGGAGTGTCGTTACTGCCGTACCGACCGGGAGAACCTCTGCGACCGCGCGCGCTTCACCGGTTACCAGGTGGACGGTGGCTACGCGGAGTATACGGTGGCGGATGCCCGGTTCTGCTTCCGGCTCCCGGCCTCCTACACCGACGTTCACGCGGCGCCCCTGCTCTGCGCCGGTCTGATCGGCCACCGGGCTCTGCGCGCGGCGGGCGATGTCGAGCGGCTCGGGATCTACGGGTTCGGCGCCGCGGCGCACATCGTCGCCCAGGTGGCCCGGCACGAGGGCCGGCGGCTCTTCTCCTTCACCCGGCCCGGAGACACCGAGGCGCAGGCGTTCGCCCGGGCGCTCGGTGCCGAGTGGGCCGGCAGCTCTGCCGAGCTGCCACCCGAGCCGCTCGACGCGGTGATCATCTTCGCGCCGGTCGGCCCCCTGGTTCCGGCGGCGCTCCGCGCGGTGGCCAAGGCCGGCACCGTGGTTTGCGCCGGCATCCACATGAGCGACCTCCCGTCGTTTCCGTACGAGGTGCTCTGGGGGGAACGGATCGTGCGCTCGGTCGCCAACCTCACCCGGAAGGACGGGAAGGAGTTCCTCCGCCTCGCCGGCCGGATCCCGCTGCGGATCGCGACCGAGCCGCTGCCGCTGGAGCGGGGCAACGAGGGTCTCGACCGCTTGCGGCGGGGCCGGGTCCGCGGCGCGGTGGTGCTGGTGTCTCCGGGCGGGCTGGGAGGGGCCCGAGGACCCTGAACCGTTCTTGACGCCGGGTTCACCGTCGCTTCACGTCGTGAGCCCCATCTTGGCCCAGCTACCACAGGAGGCCACGATGATCCGGACGAAGTTGACCCAACCGCCTCAGCCCCGTGCCATTCTGGTCCCACTCGACGGCTCCGAGCTGGCGCAACAGGCCCTTGCCGTCGGTATCGCCCGCGCGCGGAAGGCGGGCGCCGCGCTCCACCTCGTGAGCGTGCGCGAGCCGCTGCCACCTCTCGCGCTGCCGCCCGAGGTGCCCCTGCCCACGCACCAGCTCGAGGCCGAGGCGATGGAGAACCTGCGGGAGTACTTGGCCGCCGTCGCCGGGACCGCGAGGACCGACCTCGCCAGTCCGGTGACCACCGCGGTCCTCGCCGGCGATCCCGCCACCGAGCTGTGCGGTTACATCGAAACCCACGGCGTAGATCTCGTGGTCATGACGACCCACGGCCGCACCGGGCTCAGCCGCCTCTGGCTCGGCTCCGTCGCCGACCGGATGCTCCGGCGTCTCGCGATCCCGGTTCTCCTCCTCCACCCGGGCGACGTCCCCGTACCCACGGAGTTCGGCCACCTGGTGGTCGCCCTCGACGGCGACATCGAGGATCCGGTGATCGACGCGATGCTGGCGATCGGCGCCCGTCCCGGCTCGACGCGCTGCACCCTCACCCGCGTCGTGGAGCCACCGATGCCGGTGTTGAGCGGTCTCGCCATGCGACCGGGTCACCTGCCGCCGGACCTGGTCTTCCGGCAGGTGGCGGAGGCCCGGAGCTACCTGTCGCGCATCGCCGAGCCGATGGTGAATGCGGGATGGGACGTGGATTGGCAGGTGCCGGTGGGTCGCGGGGTGGCGAGCCAGGTCCTCGCGCTGGCGGAAGCGAGCGCTGCCGACTGCATCGTCGCCGGCACGCACGGCGCGCGCGGCCTGGAGCGGATGCTCCTGGGCAGCGTGGCGGACAAGATCGTGCGGGGCGCCAAGGTACCGGTGCTGGTGGCACCGGTGGGTCACCTGGCGGCGGAGCCGGTCACCTCCGAGTCGCGCGAACGGGCCTCCGGCGCCATCGAGCTGTCCTCCTCGCTGGCGCCGGCGTAGAGTCGCGCCTTCACCGCCTCGTCGGACGTGGAACGGCTCGCGGCCCCGCTGCACGGTCGTTCTGGCCCAGAGTATCGCCTGCCCGTATCTTACGGCCTCACCCCATCCATCGAGCCTCATGACCGACCCGGTGGCGCTGCTGCGCGAGGGCCTGCGAGACCGCTACGCGTTCGAGCGCGAGCTCGGACGCGGCGGCATGGCCACGGTCTGGCTCGCGGCGGACCTCAAGCACGACCGCCCGGTCGCCCTCAAGCTGCTCCACCCGGAGCTCGCCGCGACGCTCGGCCCCGAGCGCTTCCAGCGCGAGATCCGCCTCGCCGCCCGGCTCCAGCATCCCCACGTCCTCACGGTCCTCGACTCCGGCGAGACCGGGGGCCGGCTGTGGTTCACCATGCCGTACGTCGAGGGCGAGTCCCTGCGCGACCGGCTCCGCCGCGAGCGCCAGCTCCCGGTGGATGCCGCGGTCCGCATCGCGACGGAAGCGGCCCGCGGGCTCGAGTACGCTCACCAGCACGGCGTGGTGCACCGGGACGTCAAGCCCGAGAACATCCTCCTCACCCGCGACGGGTCGACCCTCGTCGCCGACTTCGGCATCGCCCGCGCAGTTGGGGGCGACGACGGCCTCACCCAGACCGGTCTCGCGATCGGCACGCCGGCCTACATGAGCCCGGAGCAGGCGTCCGGTGACCGGAGCCTGGACCCGCGCACCGATCAGTACTCGCTCGCCGCCGTGCTCTACGAGATGCTCGCGGGCGAGCCGCCGTTCAGCGGGGCGACCACCCAGGCGATGCTGGCCCGGCGGCTGAGCGAGCCCGCGCCCGGCGTTCGCACGCGTGCGGCCGAGCGTCCCGGGGCACGTGGACGAGGCGATCCGGAAGGCGCTGGCCCCCGTAGCGGCGGACCGGTTCGCCGGCATGGTCGACTTCGTCCAGGTGCTTCAGGCGGCGCCGACCCGCGCGACGCCGGTGGCGGCGGCCTCCCCGGACGACGGTCCGCGCGGAGCGGCGGCGCCGGCGAGGCCACGCCGCATTCCGGCCGCGGCGCTCGCGCTGGTGCTCGGTCTCCTGATCGGCGCCGGCGTGCTGTTCGCCTGGCGGCGCAACCACACCGACGCGCCGACGGGCGGGGAGCGCCGGGTGGCGGTGCTCCCCTTCCAGAATCTCGGCGACACCGCCGACGCCTATTTCGCCGACGGCATCACCGACGCCGTCCGCGGCAAGCTCACGGCGATCCCGGGCATGCGGGTCACCGCGTCCAACAGCTCCGCGAAATACCGCGGGACCACCAAGAGTCCCCAGGAGATCGGCCGCGAGCTCGGGGTGGACTACCTGCTCGTCGGCAAGGTGCGCTGGCAGAAGAGCGCCGCCGGCACCAGCCGGGTGCAGGTGAGCCCCGAGCTCATCGAGGTCGCGACGGCCGATGCCAGATGGCAGCAGCCGTTCGATGCCGCGCTGACCGACGTGTTCCAGGTGCAGACCGACATCGCGGGGCGGGTGGCGCAGGCGCTCGACGTGGCGATCGGCAGCCGTCAGCGGCGCGCGCTCGAGGATCGTCCCACGCAGAACCTGGCGGCCTACGACGCCTACCTGAAGGGCGAGGCCCAGCGGGCGCTGGGGGGCAACCCGGTCACCTTGCGCCAGGCCCTAGCCTTCTACGAGCAGGCGGTGGCGCTCGACTCCACCTTCGTGGGCGCCTGGGCGGCTTTGTCGGAAGCCGCGTCGCTGGTCTACGGCGTCGGAGCACCGTCACCGGGGCTCGCCGAGCGGTCGCGCGCCGCAGCCGATCGGGCCATCGCCCTCGACGGGGAGCACCCGGACGGCTACCGCGCATTGGGCGATTACCACCGCCGTGTCGCCGGCAGCGCCGCCCGCGCGGTCGAGTTCTACGCCAAGGGCCTCGCCCTCGCCCCGGATGACGCGGACCTGCTTCGCGGACTTGGGCTGGCCGAACAGTCGTCGGGCCAATGGGAGCAGGCCGTGGAGCACCTCCGGCAGAGCCAGAGCCTGGATCCCCGGTCCGCCCCCACGGCCGAGGCGCTCGGCCATGTACTCCTCTGGCTCCGGCGCTACGACGAGGCGGTCCAGGCCCTGGACCATGGGCTCGCGCTGGAGCCGTCGTCGCTCCAGACGATCGAGGACAAGGCGATGGTATTCGTCGCTCGTGGCGATCTGGAGGGCGCCAGGAAGTTGCTCAGTAAGGCCCCGCCGGACATCGACATGCCCACCTTCGTCGCCTACATGGCGACCTACTGGGATCTCTACTGGGTGCTCAGCGCCGAGCAGCGCGATCTTGTCACCCGCCTGCGGCCCTCAGCGTTCGATGGTGACGCCGGCTCCTGGGGACTGGCCCTCGCCGGCGTCTACGAGGTAGAGGGCGACACGCGGCGCGCCGCGGCGTACGGGGACTCCGCCCGGATCGCGATCGAGCAGCAGCTCATCGCCTCACCGGAAAACGCCCAGTCCAACGTGCTGCTCGGCGTGGCGCTGGCATACGCCGGGCGCAAGGCGGAAGCGATCCAGCGCGGGCTGAAGGCCACCGAGCTCGAGCCGCCGGGGGCGGACGGGGTGGTCGGCGCGTACTACCAGCACCAATTGGCCCGGATCTACATCCTCGTGGGTGATCCGGAGAAGGCGCTCGACACGCTCGAGCCGCTCCTGAAGAGGCCCTATTACCTCTCGCCGGCGTGGCTCCGCGCCGATCCGACCTTCGATCCTATCCGGAAGCACCCCCGGTTCGTGCGGTTGGCAGGAGACGAAGCCTGAGACCGCGGACCGGCGCCTACAGCTTGGCGATCCCTCCGTACGTCTCCGGCCGGCGATCCCGGTAGAACTGCCATACGTTCCGCACCTCGCGGATCTGGTCCAGATCCAGCTCCGCGGTCACCAGCTCGTCCCGGTCGCGTGCCGCCTCCGCCACCACCTGGCCGCGCGGGTTGCAGAAGTAGCTCTGCCCGTAGAACTCGCCTATGCGCCAGGGATCCTCGTACCCCACCCGGTTGATCGCCCCGACGAAGAACGCGTTGGCCACCGCGTGCGCCGGCTGCTCCAGCTTCCACAGATACTCCGACAGTCCCGCCACCGTGGCCGACGGGTTGAAGACGATCTCCGCACCGTTGAGGCCCAGCTCCCGCGCGCCCTCGGGGAAGTGGCGGTCGTAGCAGATGTAGACGCCGACGTCGGCGTACCGGGTCTTGAACACCGGATAGCCCAGGTTGCCGGGCCGGAAGTAGAACTTCTCCCAGAATCCCGGCGCGCAGTGGGGGATGTGGTTCTTCCGGTACTTGCCGAGGTAGGAGCCGTCCGCGTCGATCACGGCGGCGGTGTTGTAGTAGATGCCCGCGCCGTCCTCCTCGTAGAGCGGCACGACGATCACCATCCCGTGCCTGCGGGCGACCTGCTGCATCAGCCGGGTCGTCGGCCCGTCCGGAATCGCCTCGACCGCGTCGTACCAGCGGGGGCTCTGCTCCGCGCAGAAGTAGGGGCCGGTGAAGATCTCCTGCATGCAGAGGATCTGCACGCCCTCCCGCCCCGCGCGCTCGATCAGGTCCATGTGCTTGGCCAGGTTGGCCTCGCGGATGGTGTCGAGCTTCTCCGCGGTGGAGCAGGCGTGGGAGGCCTGGATCAGGCCGCATTTTACGGTTCTGGACATCCTGGCAATATGTCATGGAAGCAGGGCTCGGGAGAATCCTCCGCCACTTCGCAGTACACCTTGACGGCCTCACCGGGATTCGTCAGCGCCTCAATCAGCAGCTTCCAGTTTTCCAGGCCCCTCACGGGATGCGTGAGCAGGCGGCGGAGCCAGCCGGGATACTGCGACTCGGCGTGGGCCATGTCCTTCACGCCGGTCTCGAAGTACTCCCGATTGGCGTTTACGGTGCCCACCATGACCTTGTTGCCGAGGACGAACTCCAGGTTGATGCGGTCCGCGGGCACCTGGATCATCCGATCGCCGCCGGTGACGCTGGAGAGGACCAGCACGCCGTTCTTGGCCAGGGCCTGCATGCTCTCGAACACGACCGACGAGGCCCCGGTCGCCTCGAAGATGAGGTCGAACGGGCCGTGCCGGCAGGCGCCGTCCACGATCGGAGTCGAGACCGTGGACAGGTACCGCGCGCCCAGATCATGGACCAGGTCGGAGTTGAGATACGGCGCGGCCGTACGTCCGAACACGGTCACCTCGAGCCCCCGGAGCCGGAGCGCCAGCGCCGCCAGCAGACCGATCGTTCCCGCACCCATGACCGCCGCCTTCCGCGGCCGCCAGACGCGGAGCCGCCGCTGGATCTCGTAGGCCTGGGCGAGGCCCTTCTCCACCACCGTGGTCGGCTCCAGCAGGACCGCGACGTCCTTCAGGCCCGCCGGCACCTTCACGATGTATTCCGGATCGTCCACGTAGTACTCGGCAAGGAAGCCGTGGCGGAGGTTGATGCCGCGCTCGTAGTACATGTCGTCCGTGGTCATGTCGTACGTGCCGATGCGGTCGTAGATGCTCGAGCCCGGGCGGCGCACGGTGGCGACCACGTAATCACCCGGGGCGAGCTCGGTGACGCTCGGGCCGACTTCCACCACCCGGCCGAAGCTCTCGTGGCCGGTGACCAGATAGCTGTCCCCCTCCGGCGGTGCCCCGTATTCTGCCGCGTTGATCTCCTTGTCCGTGCCGTCCACGCCGACTCTGAGCACCTTGACGAGCACACCCCGGCCGCCGGGGATCTCATCCACCCTCGGGCGGGGCACCTCGCGCAGGTGCATGGAGTCCGGTTTGCCGGGGATCACGGCGACCGCCCTCATCGTCGGCGTACCTCGATCGTGCGAAGCGGGGCGGCTCGCGAGAACGGCGGCGACATCAGTGCTGGGCATCGGATGACTCCTCAACGCTCGACCAGTTGGATGACATGACCGTCGGGATCGCGGACCCGCACCCCCCGCTCGAACCCGAGCGCCGTGCCGGGGAGGTCCACGGGTCCCGGTGAGATGAGGCGGAACCGGCCGCGGCGCAGCACGGCAGTCGCGCCCTCGGCATCCGGCACCAGGACCGTGGTGTGCCAATGGACCAGGTCGTTGGCCCGCTCATCGGCGGGGAAGGGGCGTCCGTCGCGCGGGCTCAGATACTCGAGGAACTCGACGCCCGGTCCGGAAGAGACCCGGAGGCCGGTGATCCTGAGCCGGGCACCTTTCACGTTGTTGAGCCGCTCCTGTTCGGCGCCGGAGTTGAGGCTCTCACCCGCCACCTGGAAGCCGAGCACGTCCCGGTAGAACGCGAGACTCCTTTCCGTGCTGTCCACCACGATGGCGGTGTGGTCGATGCCGAGAAACAGACGGCCGTCGCTCCGCTGCCAGCGGCGGTCGCCCTTGTCCGGAGGGAACTGCAGCACCTCGAGCGGATGCCCGTCCGGATCGCGGAAGTAGAAGGCGCGGATGCCCGCGGCGGCGGGGATCGTCTCGGGTAGACGCTGCGGCTCGGTGGAGGCGTGCTGCACCTCGTGCCGGCGCAGCCGCGCGTACGCGCTATCCATGTCGCTCACGATGATCGCGACGTGCTGGAACCAGCGGTCGTTGCTCCGCGCGTCCCCCGGCGCCGGACGCCCGCGGGGCGCCAGGAACTCGGTGAGCTCCAGGTATTCCTCGCCCAGCCTGAGTCGCACGACCCGCTGGCGGGTGCCGAACACGCCCTGCAGCGTCTCGTACGCTTTGCCGGTCAGCTCGTGGTCGGTCACCTTCTCGAAGTCGAGCACGGTGGTGTAGAAGTCCACCGAGCGGTCCATGTCGGACACGGTGAGACCGATGGCGGTGACCGCCTGCGCCGCGATGCTCGCCGGCGCCGGAGGCTCGGAGGCAGCCGCGATGCCGCGGCCCTGCCAGGGTTGGTGGTACTGCGCGGGCAGCGCGCGTACGCCGACCAGGCTCAGGATGGCCAGCGCGGCGAAGCGATAGGTCGGCCTCATACGGCCGCTTGCAGCCCCGCGGTCGCCACGACATCGCTCCGCCGGCTGCCCAGGCGGCCGAGGAGGTGATCGCCGACCCGGAGCGCGTTGGCCATGATGGTGAGCGCCGGGTTCACCGCGCCGCTCGAGGGGAAGAAGCTGCCGTCCACCACGTACAGGTTGTCCACCTCGTGGGCCCGGCAGTTCGTGTCGAGCGCCGAGGTCCGCGGATCCCGCCCAAAGCGGATGGTCCCGTTCTGGTGTGCCACGCCGGCGAGCGGAATGCGCTGTCCGACGAACAGGTTGCGGGAGAAGAGCCCCTGGTGGCACTCGTGCCCGTGCACCGTGCACGCGCGCTGCCGCTGCATCAGGCTCTCGAGCTTGGCGATCAGTCGCCGGTGGCCCTGCTCGTTGTTCGGCTGGTACGAGAGGACGATGTGCCCGTCGCGGTCGAGGGTCACACGGTTCCTCGGATCCGGGAGGTCCTCCGAGGTGAGCCAGAAGTCGAGCGAGTGCCGCCCCATCAGTTCCAGTGTCCAACCCGGCGCGATGGCGGGCGCGCCCGCCGATAGGGTGACGCCGTCGAGCTTGCCGACGAACGAGATGTGCCCCATCGGATAGGGCCAGTCCTCGCTGCCGAAGTAGAAGTCGTTCAGCGCGAGGGTCTTCTGAAACACCGTCGGGTTGGGGCACTTCGACAGCGCCATCAGCACCGAGTTGATGTGACCCATGTAGTGCCGCCCTACGACATCCGACCCGTTGGCGAGGCCGCGGGGGTGCCGGTCGCCCGCCGAGCGGAGCAGCAGCGCCGCGGAGTTGATCGCGCCGCACGAGACCACCACGATGTCGCCGCGGTACTCCTCCTCGGCGCCGTTCCGCCTCACGTGGACCGTCTTTACCTCTCGTCCCGACGCGTCGGTGCCGAGCCGGGAGACGTAGGCGCCGGTCAGGAGGGTGACGTTCGGGTACTGGAGCGCGGGATCCACGCAGACCACCTGCGCATCGGACTTGGCGGTGACCAGGCAGGGGTGGCCGTCGCAGGTCTCGCACCGGATGCAGCGGCTCCGTCTCGGGTTTCGTTCGTCCAGCATGATCCCGAGCGGCACGGGGAATGGCCGATGGCCGAGTCGGGCCCAGTCGTCGCTCAGCTGCTGGATCCGCGATTCGTGGCTGACGGCGGGGTAGTGATAGGGTGCGCTCGCCGGCGGCTCGGTGGGATCCGCGCCGCGCTCGCCGTGCACCTGATACAGGTGCTCCGCCTCGGTGTAGTACGGCTCGAGCTCGTCGTAGTCGATGGGCCATGCGGGTGAGATGCCGCCGGCGTGGCGCAGCTCGCCGAAGTCCTCCAGGCGCAGCCGGAAGAGCGCCGCGCCGTAGAACTTGGTGTTGCCGCCGACCCAGTAGTTGGTGTGGGGATGCAGCGCCCGGCCCTCGCCGTCGCGCCAGCTCTCCTTGGCGGCGTATTTCCCGTCCACGTTGACCGCACGGGTGCTCCAGTTGTCCTTCTCCCGGGGGACGTACTCGCCCCGCTCGAGCAGGAGGATGCGCGCCCCCGAGCGAGCCAGGCGGTACGCCAGGGTCCCACCCCCCGCGCCGGAGCCGATGATGATGACGTCGTAGCGGTCCATGGCCGGGGCTCTACTTCGCGCTGAGCGCGTCGGCCTTCGGTGTGATCGCGAGACGGAGCACGGCACCGGTTCCTGGATAGCTCCACCGGTCCCGCAGATGGACGACGGCGTTGCGTTCCTCCGTGCCGGCGTCCTCCGACTTCTGCCGCGGCGCCTGGTTAGGGCCGAGGCCCGGCTCCTCGTTCTCCTCGGTGCCGGCGTCCCACAGGCTCACCTGCGGCGTCATGTCGCCGCTCACCGGCCGGCCGTCGGCGGAAAACAGCGCGATCGGGCGGTCGTTGCCGTAGAACAGGTCGTTCGACTGGCCGAACATCCACGCGAGCGAGAGCGTCTGCCCCGGATTGGCGGTGATCTCGAACTCGTATGACTGCCCGGGCGTGAGCGGGCCGTCGCTCGTGGCGCCGACCGGCCGCGCGATCGCGCCGACCGCGACGACGCCCGACGTGGCGGAGAGATACTTCACGAGCCCCTCGGGATTGCCGGTCTCGGCCAGGCGCTCGAGGCCGTTGCCGGGCTCGGGCTGCCCGCCGGTGAAGATCGGGTTGGCGGCGCCGGTGTGCACGGCCCAGAACACCGGTGCCGCGACGAAGGGCGCGCTCCCGCCGGTCGAGAGCGTGAGCACTTCACCCTTCGAGACGTTCTCGACCCGCACGACGAAGGTGGTGGCCTCGTTCGCCGCGTCCTGGGCCAAGGCGGCCTGCGCCAGGGCCGGCACGGCGAGCGAGAGCAGAGCGGCGCGAAGCAGCGACATGGCGGTCTCTCCTCAGGACGCCGGCGTGAGCGGCGCGGTGGCGAAGTTGACGCTGAACCGGCGGCACCAGATCGTGACCGCCCGGTACGTGCCGAGATCGGCGTCGGCGGGGATCTCGTAGTTCTGGTCGCCCTCGGTGCCCTTGAGCTTGCCCAGCTCGATAAACCCCGCGCGGGTGACGGTCTCGTTGTCCGACGCGTCTGGCGCGGCCACGAGGTAGACCCGCACGTCGGGGCCGTTCGAGGTGGCGAAGTCGGTGAACCGGACTACGCGCCGCCCGCCGCCGAGATCGTGGACAGTGGCCGCGCCGCGAGTCTCGTGCGCGACCGAATGGAACGCTCCGGAGAGCAGCGCGCCCGCTGGGGCAGCCGTCTGGGCGGCGGCGGCGCTCGGGAGGCTCTCGTTCACCGTCGTCTTCACGAACAGCAGCTCCGGCCGGAACAGATACCAGCCGATCGCGCCCACGACGGCCAGGCCGGCGATCCAGGTACGGCGTCTCATTCCTTCTCCTTGCTAGTTGGCAGCGTGATGGTGACGTGACGGCGGGTATAATGAGGCCGGCTGGAGAAAGGTTCCGTCGGAGGCGCCGGGGGAGCGTCTCGCCTCGCAGAAGATGCAGGGCTGCTCGTGCCCGTGGTGCAGCTTGGCACAGAAGACGGCGGCGCCGCCGCGGCGGCGCACGTACAGCTCGCCCGCCAGCAGCATCCCGAGCGGCGGGGCGGTGAAGTAGATCCAGAGGGCGGTCCAGTTCCGTGCGAAGAGCGCGGAGGCGAGCGTCCGGGCGGGGTTCATGCTCATGCCCGAGAGCGGTGCCTCGACGGTGATGTACAGGGCGACCAGCGCGCCGGCGCAGAGGCCGGTGAGGTTCGCGCGCGTCGGGTGATTCGATACATGGAGGATCACGCTCATGAGTACGAACGTGATCACCAGCTCCGCGGCGAAGGCCGCCGGGGCCCCGGCCGGTCCCGGGAGTGTCACGGCGAACCTGGTGGCGGGGTCCACCAGGAGGTCGCCCAGCGCCAGGCTCACGGCCAGCACGCCGAGCGCTCCGCCGGCGAAATGGGCGCCGATGTATGCGATTGCGTCCCGCAGGGGGACGCGTCCGAGCCGGAGAAAGGTGAGCGTCGTCGCGGGGTTGAAGTGCGCACCCGACCGCATGCCCCACCGGGAATAGATGAGGCCGATCGCGGTGCCCCCCATGGCGAGCCCCATGAGCGCCCGCCGCAACGTGGGGTCGGGTATGGCCAGGCGCGCCGACGAGCGCGGATGCTCCAGAAGCACGGTGAACCCGCACGCCGAGATCATGAACAGGCCCAGGAGCGCCGCTTCGATCGCGTACTCCGGCCAGTGGAACGCCCGTCTCATGCCGAGGCCGCGGCAGGCTGGGGCGTGACCTCCTTCTCCGCCAGCACCATGTGCGCCAGCCGCAGCACCTCCGCGACCGACCAGGCCTGGAACGGGCACCCTCTCGGCTCGTGCGGTGCCTCGGCGTCGGCGATCTCCGAGATGTGGCCGACGCCGGCGGTGCGCAGATGCTCGAACACCGGCGTGAGAAACCGGCGGCGCGCATCCCGGCGCACTCGGGTACCCCCACCACGCACCCGAACCCACGCCTCCACGAAGGGACCGAGGAGCCAGGGCCAGACCGTGCCCTGATGGTAGGCGCCGTCGCGGGAGAGCACGCCGCCTTCGTACCGGGGGCGGTATCCGTCCGATCCCGGAGCGAGTGTGCGGAGACCGAGCGGAGTCCAGAGCCTGGCCTCGACCAGGTCCACGACCTGGCGGGCCCGCTCCCCCTCGAGCAGCGGCCACGGCAATCCGCCCACGGCGAGGATCTGATTGGGCCGTACGGCGGGGTCCACCCGGTCCG
This sequence comes from uncultured Gemmatimonadales bacterium, assembly GCA_963826065.1. Taxonomy (GTDB): domain Bacteria; phylum Gemmatimonadota; class Gemmatimonadetes; order Gemmatimonadales; family GWC2-71-9; genus CAVVWJ01. The sequence goes on along the minus strand of CAWGVP010000004.1, from coordinate 810,344 downwards.
GCACGTGGTCCACGTCCACCACGTCGTACAGGCCGCCGGCCTCCGCGTTCCAGAACCGCTCGGCGAACGCACGGCTCCCGCGCTCCCACAGGCTCCGATACGCCGGGGTGAACTCCTCCGCCGCACGGAGTGCGTTGAGCCACAGCGCCTGGATCTCGACCGCCTTGCCTGTCCGAGGGGTGACGACCCAGTCGCCGACCTTCGCGTCCATCCAGGTGAGCTGGACGCCCGGCTCGCCCGAGGCGAGCAGACCGTCCTCGGTGCATCGGATCCCGTAGCGTGTCCCCCGGACGTGGCCGTCGAGAATGGCACGCACGGCGCCGGCGAGGGCGCGGCGGTCGCGCGCCGGGACTCGCCGTCCGCGCGCATCTACGGCACGGAAGTAGTCGTGCACCGCCACGACGTACCACAGGGAGGCATCGACCGTGTTGTACTCGGGTACGTCACCGTGGTCGGCGAAGCGGTTGGGGAGCATCCCCTCCGAGACGTGGCCCGACCACTCGAGCAGGATCGAGCGCGCCTCGGCCAGGCGACCGGTCGCGAGGCAGAGGCCTCGAAGGGCGATGAACGTGTCGCGCCCCCAGTCCGTGAACCACGGATAGCCGGCCACGATGGTGTGGCCGGCTCCACGCCGCACCAGATAGGCGTCCGCCGCGAGCTCGAGCGGGGCCCCCGCTCGCTCCCGCCGGGCGCGCTCTTCCAGGCGGAGGCGCGTGTACGTCGGGGCGACGGCGGCGTCGAGGGGCAGAGTCCCCGCCACGCTCAGGATCAACACCGCGTCGCCCGAGTCGAGATTCCAGCGGAACATCCCTGGGGCGGCGAGGTCCTCGATATCGTCGAGGCCGCGCGCCCGCTCCTCCGTGTAGCGGAACCCGCGATACCATTGCGCGTCCGGGTGGTAGCTCCCCTCCGTCAGGGCGGAGATGCCCGGCACCCCCGGATAGGGTCGCCAGGTGAGGTGCGGTCCTCCACGGTCGGCATCGAACCTGAACGCGCCGTTCTCGTGATGGGTCGCATGCGCGTCGCGGCCGGAGAGGAACGGTCGTACTGCGAGGACGCCCTCACGCGGCCCCTCCACGACACGCCACCGCAGCGCGACGAGCGGAAGGCCGCGAGGCACGAACAGCTCCTGCTCGATCCGGATGCCGTCCGCCAGGCGCCAGTGCCACGTGGGCCAGGGCTCGGACTCGAATCCCTCGAGCGCCGCTCCGCGCTCGGGCGCGATCACGTCGGGCGCGTAGCGCTGGCGGGTCAGGTACTCGGACGCCGTCCCTTCGCGCTCGATCCAGGCATCCAGCCCGTTGACCAGCACCATGCGGCCGGTCGGTGGGGTGGTGGCCGCGAGCAGCAGGGCGTGATAGCGGCGGGTGCGAATTCCGCTCGTCGTGCCCGAGGCGAAGCCGCCGAGGCCGTCGGCCTCGAGCCACTCGGTGCGGTCGTCTATGGTCGGCGGCGCCGTCATCGCGTTGCCGCCTCCAGTTGACGGGCCCGACGGCGTCCCGGCGCCCCACGCTTTCCCCGCTGCCTGACCATGCCCTCGATGCACCGGAGCACGAGCGCGGTCCAGCCCGTCTGGTGACTGGCGCCGACCCCGCGGCCGTTGTCGCCGTCGAAGTATTCGTGGAAGAGCACCAGGTCCTTCCAGTGCCGATCTTCCGCCCAGCGTGCGTCGTGGCCGTGACAAGGCCGCCGGCCCGAGGCGTCGGCCAGGACGATGCGGGCCAGCCTGGTCTCCAGTTCCCGCGCCACCTGATCCAGCGTCAGCATTCGGCCGGAGCCTACGGGGCATTCGACCGTCAGCTCGTCGCCGTAGAAGTGGTGGTAGCGCTCCAGCGCCTCCAGCAGGAGAAAGTTCACCGGGAACCAGATCGGCCCCCGCCAGTTGGAGTTGCCCCCGAACAGACCGGTGTTTCCCTCGGCCGGCACGTAGTCCACCCGGTAGGGCGTGCCCATGACGTCGAACTCGTAGGGATGCTCGCGGTGTACCCGGCTCACCGAGCGGATGCCGTTCGGGGCCAGGAACTCCGTCTCGTCCAGCATGTAGCGCAGCACCCGGATGAGCCGCTCCCGGGTTGGGATCGCGAGCAGGCGCTGGACGTTCCCGTGCCGTTCCCGCGGCAGCATGCACGCGATGCTGCCCGCCACGTCCGGGCGGTTGCGGAGGAACCACTCCATCCGCCGCCGGAAGCCGTCGAGGTGCGCGAACACTCCCTCGTCGAGCACCTCCACCGCGATGAGCGGCATGAGCCCCACCATGGAGCGCACGCGGAGCGGGATGTGCCGGCCGTCCACGTGGAGCTGGTCGTAGTAGAACCCGTCCTCCTCGCTCCAGAGCCCGGTGCCGCCCAGGTTGTTCATGGCGTCCGCGATCGCGATGAAATGCTCGAAGAGCTTGGAGGCCAGGTCTTCGTAGGCCGGGTTCTCGGCCGCGAGCTCGAGCGCCATGGACAGCATCGTGCTGCAGTAGAACGCCATCCAGGCGGTGCCGTCGGCCTGCTCCAGATGGCCGCCGGTGGGAAGCGGCTGCGAGCGGTCGAACACTCCCACGTTGTCCATGCCCAGGAAGCCGCCGGCGAAGAGGTTCCGGCCCTCGGGGTCCTTCCGGTTCACCCACCAGGTGAAGTTGAGCAGCAGCTTCTGGAACGCGCGCTCGAGGAACACCCGGTCGCGCCGCCCGTGCGCGCCGGTCATCTTGTACACCCGCCAGCACGCCCAGGCGTGTACCGGCGGGTTCACGTCGCCGAAGGCGAACTCGTAGGCCGGGATCTGGCCATTGGGGTGCATGTACCACTCGCGCAGCAGGAGCAGCAGCTGCTCCTTCGCGAAGTGGGGGTCGACCCGGGCGAATGGGATCATGTGGAAGGCGAGATCCCAGGCGGCGTACCAGGGGTACTCCCACTTGTCCGGCATCGAGATGACGTCGCGGTTGAAGACGTGGGACCAGTCGGCGTTGCGTCCCTCCCGCCGTGAGGCGGGAGCGGCGGGCTGAGCCGGGTCCCCCGCCAGCCAGTCCCGCACCACATAGTGGTAGAACTGCTTGCTCCAGAGCAGGCCGGCGTATCCCTGGCGCAGCACCCTCGCCTCGTCCTCGGTCACGCCGTCCGGGAGCCGCTCGCGGTAGAACTCCTCGGCCTCGCGGAGGCGCTCGTCGAAGACGCGGTCGAGCTCGGTGCCGACGCTTCGCGCGCCGGCGCTGCCCCGCCGGCTGAGCCGGAGCCGCACCACTCGCTCCTCGCCGGCCGGAATGGTCAGCACGTAGTGGAGCGCGGCCTTGGTGCCCTCTTCCGCCGGATTGACCGCCGACTCCTCGCCCATGATCACGGCGCGATGAAAGGCGTCCTTGACGAAGGGCTGGGCATTGGGCGCGCCATAGAGCCGTTCGACGTTGGTTTCGTTTTCCGTGAAGAGCGCGACGGGCCCGCCCGGCCGATCCAGTCCCTCGGCGCGCAGCTCGTGATCGCCGAGCACGGCGTGCTCCGCGACGATCGCGGTGCCGTCCCGACGGAGCCGCGGCCTGGCGGCCTGGTCCTCGCCCTCGCGCCCCCAGCTCCACGTGTTGCGGAACCAGAGCGTGGGGAGGAGATGGATGGTGGCCTGGTCGGGCCCCCGGTTGGCGACGGTGATGCGGATCGCGATGTCCTCCGCGCCGGCCTTGGCGTACTCGGCGAACACGTCGAAGTACCGGTGATCGTCGAACACCCCCGTGTCCACCAGCTCGAACTCGGGATCGCCTTTGCCCCGGCGCCGGTTCTCCCGCACCAGCCACTCGTAGGGGTACTGGCGCTGGGGATACTTGTAGAGGGCCTTCATGTAGGAATGGGTGGGCGTAGACTCGAGGTAGAAGTACGCCTCCTTGACGTCCTCGCCATGATTCCCCTCGGGGCCGGTCAGGCCGAAGAGCCGCTCCTTGAGGATGGGATCGCGCCCGTTCCAGAGCGCCAGCGCGAAGCACAGCCGGCCCTGGCGGTCGCAGATCCCCAGAAGGCCGTCCTCGCCCCAGCGGTAGGCCCGGCTCCTGGCGTGGTCGTGGGGGAGGTAGTCCCACACGCTGCCGTACTCCGAGTAGTCCTCCCGGACCGTGCCCCACTGGCGCTCGGCGAGATACGGTCCCCAGCGCTTCCAGTTCGCGAGTCGACGCTCGTCCTCGGTCAGCCGCGTGGCTTCCGCTGAAGACACCATTCCTCCTCGATTCTTGGTTGCTCGGTCCGGTGGGCCTACCCCCGGCGCTCGGATGCCTTGAGGATCAGAAGCTGGGCCCGGATGATCGCTTGTTCGACGCTGGGCGCCGCCGGCAGCCCGTCGTAGATCCGCTGCATGGCTCCTCCAGGATGATGGCCGCCTGTGAGCCCTGTAATGCCGCGGAGCCGGAGAAAGTTTCCGCGGAACCATTCGCCTCGCCCTTGCATTTCAGCCGCCGTCCCGTGGCTCGATCACCATCAGCGAGGAGCGCTCCATGAGATTCACGGCATTGCCCCTGGTCCTCCTGGCCCTGTCGACGGCGGTACCGCCGGTGCAGGCCCAGGTGACCCAAAGCAGGAAGGTCCTGACCCTGGAAGGCGCCAAGCTCGTAGCGGCCGCCGCGAGTGCGGAGGCGAAGCGAGGCAACGAGGGAGCGTCGATCGCGATCGTGGACGACGGCGGCAATCTGATGTACCTGGAGCGGATTCCGCCCACGTTCCCCATGGGCGCGACGATCTCGACGGAGAAGGCTCGGACCGCCGCCCTGTTTCAGAAGCCGACCAAGATCCTCGAGGACGCGATCGTGGGCGGTCGCACGCCGCTCCTCAACGCCTGGTCCGCGCCTCTCAACGGCGGGGAGCCGATCGTGGTGGATGGGCAGGTGGTCGGCGCCATCGGCGTGAGCGGTGCATCGAGCGCCGCGCGGGACGCGGTCATCGCAACGGCTGGGGCTGCCGCGCTGCGCGGGCAGACCAGCGCCACCCGCTGATCCGGAGAGCCGCCATGCGAGTCACTCTTCTGATGGTCGCCCTGGCCGCCCTGCCGGCCGCGCTCCTCTCGCGCGACGATGCCTCCGCGAGAGTCATCCCCCACGACCTGGTCGCCACGGCTTTCGCGAAGGGAAGCCCCCTGCTCGAGACCGCCGACTACAAGATCCACGCGAGCCGGCGCGACGGGGCGGGCGCCGTCGAGATTCACACCCGGGATACCGACATCGCCTACGTGATCCGGGGCTCCGCGACCCTGGTCACCGGCGGGACGGCCGTCGATGCGAAGTCCGTCGGTCCGGAGGAGCTCCGCGGCACCGCGATTTCGGGAGGCGAGACGACAGAGCTGGTGGCCGGTGATGTCGTCGTGATCCCGAACGGAGTGCCGCACTGGTTCCGGGAAGTGAAGCCGCCGTTCCTCTATTACGTGGTCAAGGTGCGCCAGGCAGAGCGCGCCACGCCAGAGGGAGGCAAGTGATGCGCGCCATCGAGTTCTGGCGGGCTGGGCTTCTGCTCGCCGCACTCCCGTCGCCGGTGCCCGCGCAGGTCACCGCGAGTCTCCCCGCTCCCCGGCCGCGGGCGGTCGTCGATCTCCGGACGGCGGAGGGTGCCGCGCTGGTGAAGGCCCAGTGGCGCTATCGCGACGTCTCGATCGTGGAGGTCGAGCACCGCGAGCCGGGGCCCGATCTCCGCGCCTCGGGCGCGCCCAACCGCGCCAACGACATCGTGCCCCAAGCCGGCGCCGCCGCCTTCGACGACTCCGGCTGGCCGGCGATCGAACCGGCGGCGCTGGAGGAGCGGCGGTCGCACGGCCGACTCGCCTTCAACTGGTACCGGACCCGGCTCACGTTGCCGGAGCGCGTGGGCGACTTCGACGTCCGCGGCGCCACGATCGTGCTGGAGGTGGTCCTCGACGACTACGCCGAGATCTGGGTGGACGGTCGCCTGCCGGCGGTGCTAGGCCAGACCGGAGGGCAGGTCATCACCGGCTTCAACGCGCCGAATCGGGTGGTCCTGACCCGCGACGCCCGCCCGGGGCAGCAGATCCAGCTGGCGATCTTCGGGATCAACGGCCCGATCTCCGCTCCACCGGTCAACTTCATCTGGGTGCGGTCCGCGACGCTCGATTTCTACGAGGGCGGTGGGAGCGGCGCGATCGACTCCGCCCGGACGACGGTCGTGCGCCTCGATCCTGCCCTGGACCGGATCGTGCCGGCCGGAGGCCTGCTGGAGAAGCTCGCCGGAGGGTTCCAGTTCACCGAAGGACCCGTATGGCATCCCGACGGTTATCTGCTCTTCAGCGATCCCAACGCGAACACGATCTATCGCTGGTCGCCTGACGGCGGGGTTTCGGTCTTCCGGGCGAAGAGCGGCTACAGCGGGTTCGACATCGGCCGGTACCGCCAGCCGGGCTCGAACGGACTGACGATCGACGGCGAGGGGCTTCTGGTGATCAACGAGCACGGGAATCGACGCGTCACGCGGCTCGAGCGCACCGGCAAGGTCACCGTCCTCGCCGACCGCTACCAGGGCAGGCGGCTCAACAGCCCCAACGATCTCGTCTACCGCTCCGACGGAATCCTGTACTTCACCGATCCGCCGTTCGGGCTGCCGGAGACGTTCGATGACCCGGCGAAGGAGCTCCCGTTCAGCGGGGTGTACATGGTGCGGAACGGGGAGGTGATGCTGCTCGCCCGGGAGCTGAGCGGGCCCAACGGGATCGCGCTCTCGCCCGACGAGCGGCACCTGTATGTGGGCAACTGGGACCTCGCACGCAAGGTGCTGATGCGCTACGAGGTCGCCGCGGACGGTACGCTGGAGAACGGAACGGTGTTCTACGATTTCACCCGCGAGTCCGAGCCGGTGGGGCTCGACGGGGTCAAGGTGGACGTGGAAGGGCACGTGTACGTGTCGGCGCCGGGCGGCGTGTGGATCCTCTCGCCCTCGGGAGAGGCCCTCGGCCGTATCGTCCCCCCGGAGCAGGGCGCCAACTTCGCCTTTGGTGGCGACGACGGAAAATCGCTCTATCTCACCGCGAGCACCGGGTTGTATCGCATTCGCCTGGGGATTCCTGGCGTCCGTCCCGGGGTCGGGGTGCAGTCGGCTTCACGATGAAGTAGAGGGACCTCCCTCCTCATGCTGAGCGAAAGCAAAGGGGGCCATGGCTGCCATGGCCCCCTTCGCTTCGCCCAGGTGTGACATGGAGGTCCATGTCACCGTGGCACTGGGCGCTGTGGCGGCTGGTACATCGTGGGCCTCAGCATGCTGGGTGGTCCGGACTCCCGGATACGGGCGTTGGTCGCATCTCGGTTACCCCGCGGACTGCAGGCGACGGGTCGACTCCGGCCTATGCGCGCGTGCACCCAGCGCGAATCGATGACGATCCGGCCGCTCACCATGACTCGGACCCCGACACGCCCTTGAAGGGCCCCACCAGTTCGGGAGTCACCCAGCCGCCGTAGTAGAACCCCGGCTGCGCGGTCACCCGGTCGGCTCCTACGAAGCAGGCGTCCATGCGGCGGGGATAGAAGGCGAGGTAGTCGCGGATAACCTCGTAGCCGGGGTCCGGCTCGGGGTAGCTCCAGCCGGCATCCATGGCCAGCCGACCGCCGCCCTGGACGGCCCAGTAGCGGGCCACACCTTTCCACTCGCAGAAGCTGGACCGCGCCGTGGGTACGAGTGCTGCCATATCCACGTCCGCCGGCGGGATGTAATAGGCCGGCGGGCTCGCCGTCTCGCAGACGCGAAGCGCGCTGCTGGTCTCCGCGAGCAGTCGGCCGCTGAACTCGACCCTTACGCGGCGGGACACCGATTCCACTCTCGGGGGCCGCGGGTAGTCCCACACCGACTCCTGATCCGGTCCGGGCACGGCGATGCCGCTCGGCCGGCCCCGGGGAAAGCCGCGCCACTTCTCGCGCTCGGCGGCGATAGCGTCCCGCATGCTCACAAAGCCTCCCTGTGATGGTGGAAGAAACTCGATGGCGTGTCAAACGCCGGGCCGGCGTGTCGAGTTCCTCCAGCAGCAGGGGAACCGCTGCGCGGCAGCAGGCATTACACCCGTACATGGAAAGACGACAGCGCGTGAGTAAACGCGGAGCAGGGGCGCGCGATATCGAATCGCGGCAAGTGCCGCTTGCGGGGTCGGCCGTATGGACGCAGGATAGAGGTGATTCCCGCACCATGAAACTCAACCACAGGTCCCTAGTGGCCGAGCTGTCACCAGCGAGTACCGGCTTCCCGCCAGCTTTTCCGGCACCCCCCGGACCGACGGAGACCTTCGAGTCGCTGTTCGCCGGCTGCGTGGGGACGGCCTACGGGGTCGCGAGGCGACTGACCCGGAGCCAGGCCGACGCGGAGGACCTGGTGCAGGATGCCGCCTTCCTTGCGCATCGAGCCTTCGCCTCGTTCACGCCGGGAACGAACTTTCGGGCGTGGTTCCTGAAGATCCTGATGAACGCCTACTACTCCCGACGGCGCCGCGAGAAGAGCCGCCCGGTCACCTCCGACCTGGACGACACGCCGGACCTCTATATCTACGCGCGGTCCGGTGAAGCCGGCTTTCCCACCCAGGGCCCCGACCCTGCGGCACAGCTTCTGGACAAGCTGGGCACCGAGCGGATCGTGGCGGCCATCAACCGGCTGCCGGAGGAGTACCGGATCGTCTCCACGCTTTATTTCATGGAGGACCTGAGCTACGAGGAGATCGCCCGGGTTCTTCAGTGCCCGGTCGGCACCGTCAGGTCGCGACTGCATCGCGGCCGCAAGATGCTCCAGAAGGCCCTCTGGCAGGTCGCGGAGGAGGACGGAATCGTGAGGCCCCCCGCATCGCAGGACGACGCATGAGCCGCTTGGATCGAACCAACTGCGAGGAGGCCTTCCGTCGCCTCAACGATTACCTCGACCACCGGCTGACACCGGAGGAGTTGAGAAACATCGAGGAGCATCTGGAGGTCTGCGCATGGTGCACGCGGGAGTTCAACTTCGAGGCGAGTCTGCTGTTCGGTGTCCGGCGGAAGCTGCGCGAGCTGGACGCGCAACCCGATCTGGTCGCCCGGATCCTTTCGCGGCTTCCCCCACCCAGCGAGACCGGCGGCTAGAGCGCCGGCGCGAGCGTTCCGCGCAGGGCGTCGAGTTCGCCCGTGTTCAGGCCCATCCCCTCGAGAAACTCGCCAGGCAGTCCGGTGAGGCACTCCCGGAGCGTCTCCAGGTCGATACAGCCGGGACTCAAGTACTCCAGGGAGTCCAGCCCGTGCGCCCGGTGCAGGTCGTGGGAGCGGGCGAAGACCGTCTTGGACAGGTGGGCTGCGGTGAAATCGGCCTCGCCGACGCGATTCCCGCTGAGCGTCGCCGTCGCCAGCTCTGCCCGGCGCAGGCTCGCCTTCCGCAGGTCGGAGTCGTTGATCAGGGCGCCGGCGAGCATCGCGAAGCTCAGGTCCACCCCGGTTAGCGTGGAGTTGCTGAGGTTGGCGCCGGTCAGGTCGGCTCCGACCATCGCCGCCCCGGTCAAATCGCACCGGGTCAGGTCGATGCCGCGCATGACGACGTCGTTGAACGTGCACCCGGTGAGATTCGAGAAGTTCAGATACGAGCGGGTGAGATCGGCGCCGCTGAAGTCGGTGCCCGCTGGCACCCCGGCACCCATGTTGATTCCCTGGAATCGCGCATCGGTGATGGTGGCGTTCCGGAGGCTCGCCCCCACCAGATTGGCCAGGGTGACGTCCGCGTCTCGCAGGTCGGCGCCGTCCAGATTCGCGCCCCTGAGGTCGGCCTGGCAGAGGTCCACCACGCGGAGATGGGCGCCGTGGAGGTCCGCGCCCCTGAGGTCCGCACCGAGCAGCATGGCGCCTTCGAGATCTGCGCCGGCGAGGGTATCGGCGGGCACCTCGAGCAGCGGCGCGCCGGTTTCCCTGTGACGAATCACGATCATGGCGGTTCCCAGGCGAAGTGGGGCAGGTTGCGCAGAAAAACATGCGTGTCGCGGCACCCGGGCGCCAGGGTGGGGGCTCACTCGGTAGCGCTACCCCGCTTATTCCGATGAGTCGGGCCCGCGTCGCCGCATGAGCGCGAGGTAGGCCACGAAGCTGATCGCGAAGGTGACGAACCACGCGTAGGCGTACAGCCGATCGAAGACGTCGGGATCCGTCACCGTCCCTCCCGGCGTCGTCGCGGCCCGGATGAATCCCGGCACGACCGGCAGCACGGCGACCACGAGCGCCGCGACCGCTCTCCAGTTCACCCCGCCCTGGTAGGTGTACGCTCCCTGCTCCCGGTACAGATCCGCGAGCAGCAGGCGCTGCCGCCGCAGTACCCAGTAGTCCGCGATCAGGATCCCGCCGAGCGCGCCCATCAGGCTCGAGTACCCCACCAGCCAGGTGAAGATGTACGCCGCCGCGTCCGAGTAGAGCCTCCAGGGCATCATCACGACGCCGATCACGGCGGTGATGAGCCCCCCGGTCACGTAGCTGATCCGCCGCGGGCTCAGGTTGGAGAAGTCGTTCGAGGGCGATACCACGTTCGCCGCCATATTGGTGGTGAGCTGTGCGGCGAGGACCACCAGCGCCGCGAACACGATCACACCCGTCCCGCCGATCCGCGCGATGAGCACCACCGGATCCCAGATCGGCTCCCCGAAGCGCACGATGGTGGCGCTGGTCACCGCCACCCCGATGAAGGCGAACGCCGTCATCGTGGTCGGCAGGCCGAGCGCCTGGCCCAGCATCTGCGAGCGCTGGCTCCGGGCGTAGCGGGTGAAGTCGGGAATGTTGAGGCTCAGCGTGGCCCAGTACCCGACGCTGGCCGTCAGCGCCGCCGGAAACAGCGACCAGAACGGGGTGCCGCCGCCGCGGAGCCGCTCCGACTCGGCCAGCAGGCTGCCGAGCCCGCCGCCCACGCGCATGGCCCACACCAGGAGGATCCCGCCCCCGGCCAGCAGCAGCGGGGCGGACCAGCTCTCCAGCACCTTGATGCCCTCGGTGCCCTTGAGGATCACGCCGACCTGGATCAGCCAGAATATCAGAAACGCGATGGCGGTGTTGCCCGGGATCCCGGCCCACGCCGGCCACGCGGCCCGCACCAGCGCGTCGAGCGCCAGCCCACCGATCCAGGTCTGGATCCCGAACCAGCCGCACGCCACGATCGCGCGGAGCATCGCCGGAATGTTGGCGCCGCGCACGCCGAAGCTCGCCCGGCAGAGTACGGGGAAGGAGATGCCGTACCGGGTCCCCGCGTGCGCGTTCAGCATCATCGGAACCAGCACGATGGTGTTGCCGAGGAGAATGGTGACCATCGCCTGCCACCAGTTCATCCCCTGTTGCATGAGGCCGGAGGCGAGGGTGTAGGTCGTGACCACCACGCTCATGCCGATCCAGAGCGCGGCGATGTTGTAGGTGGACCAGGTGCGGCGATCCGGCGGGGTGGGCGCGAGATCCGGGTTCCAGAGCGGACTGTCGCTGAGGTCCTCCTCCGCGCCGGACCGCGCCAGGACCGTCACCGCGCTCCCGCCGGACGCGGTGCGCGACTGCGGGGCGCGGTCGGCGGAACCGGCGGCTCCGGAGCGGGTTCCGGCGTGCGCGACGCCCGGAGCCCGGCGGTCGTGCGCGGCAGCCACTGCCCCCGCCCCTCCCGGCCGACCACGGCGTACCGGTCCACGATCACCTCGCCGCGGGAGAGCGTGGTCCGGGCGAACCCCGCCAGCTCCCACCCGTCGTACGGCGACCAGTCGGCGTTGGTCTCCATGGTGGACGGGCTCACCGTCCGCGTGGCCGTCGGATGGATGATCGCCAGGTCGGCGTCGGCACCCACCATGATCGCGCCCTTCCGGGGATAGAGTCCCATGATGCGCGCCGGATTGGTGCTGAGCTTCATGGAGAGCTCTTCCAGAGTCAGTCGTCCGCCGAGGACGCCGCGGGTGTACACCAGGGGGAGCAGCGTCTCCAGGCCGGGGAGACCCATCGGGATCTTGGTCCAGTCCCCGTTCCACATCGCCTTCTGCTCCCGGGTGAAGGTGCAGGTGTCGGTCGAGACCACCGACACCTCGCCGCCCCGGAGCCCCTGCCACAGCCGCTCGACGTCCTTCGGCTTCTTGACCTGGGGGCAGCAGGCGAACAGATGGCCGTCCTTCCCTTCGAACACCGAATCGTCCAGCACCAGGTACTGGGCGCAGGTCTCGGCGAGGACCGGCACGCCGCGCGCCTGGGCCGCGCGCACGATGTCCGACCCTTCCGCGGTGGACATGTGCACGATGTAGAGCTGCCCGCCGGTCGCCTCGCACCACTGCACGGCCCGCTGGATCGCCTCCGCCTCGACGAAGTTGGGCCGGGTCATCGGATGCAGCCGCGCGCCGTAGCGCGCCATCAGCTCCGGCGTGTGATGCCGCGCGATCAGCTCGTCGAGCACCCGCGCCGACTCGGCGTGGACCAGGAGCATGGTGCCGTACTCCCGCATCCGCTCCAGGGTGACGAAGAGGGCGCGGTCGTCCGACTGCCATCCCTCCGACTCGTAGATCATGAACTCCTTGAAGGTGGTGAAGCCCCGCTTCACCATCCCCTCGATCTGCGACTGATGCTCCGCCCAGCGGGTGATGCAGATGTGGAAGGTGTAGTCGATCAGCGCCTTGCCCTCCGCCTTCCGCATCCAGTTGTCGGCCGCCTGGTCCAGCGACTCGCCGGCGTAGGGAATGGCGAAGTCGATCACGGTCGTCACCCCGCCGCGCGCGCCGGCGCGGGTCCCGGTCCGATAGTCGTCGGCGGAGACGGTGCCGCAGAAGGGCAGCTCGAGGTGGACGTGGACGTCGAGCACGCCGGGCAGCACGTGGTGCCCGGTCGCGTCGATGACGTCGGTGCCCGGGCCGGGCTCCAGGTCGGCGGCCAGGGCGCTGATCTTCTCGCCGGTGATGCCGACGTCGCCGACGAAGGTGCCGGCGGGGGTGACGACGTTGCCGCCCTTGACGATTCGATCGAGCTTCATGGCGAATGCTCCTGGAGCGACCGGTGCAAGACAGTCAGGCGTCCGCCCGCGCGTACCCCTCGGCCGGCTGGTACCCCGAGTGATAGTCCGCCGCATCCGGCCGGCGGATCTCGGACTGCGCCACGATCCGGTCCCGCCGGATCCCCCGGAAGTCCTCCACGCCGGTCCACCCCCGCGCGGCGTTGCGCTCGAGAAACGCATCGAGCCCCGCCAGCAGCCGCTTGATCACGTTCGGACCTACGGCCTGGTCCAGCATCGCGGCGGTGCACACCTGCACCGTCCCGCAGCCCAGGAGGATGTACGACAGCGCCTGATTGAAGTCCGAGATCCCGCCGATCCCCGAGAAGCTCCGGTCGGGGAACGCCCGGGTCATCTGGGCCATCTTCGCCAGCGAGAGCGGCAGGATCGCCGGACCGCCCAATCCGCCGCTCGAGACCAGGCCGTCCACGTTGATCTCGAACTCCAGCGTCTCGGGGTCGATGATCGGAATGGAGGGAAACGTATTGGAGGACACGATGGCGTCGGCCCCGCCCCGGAAACAGGCGCCCGCCTCGACCTCGATCTCGGCGGTGGCCGGCGTCAGCTTGCACCAGACCGGCACCGTGGCGACCTCCTTCACCGCCTCGGTCACCACGGAGCACAGCCCCTCGTCCTTCCCGATGTTCGACCCCATGTCGCGCCGGTCCATGTGGGGACAGGAGAAGTTGAGCTCCAGGCCGTCGGCGCCGGCGTCCTGGCAGCCGCGGGCGAGCCGCTGCCAGTTCTGCAGCTCCTTGTCGTTGCCCGAGCCGGCCATGATGGAGGCGATGAGGACTCGATCGGGAAAGGCGTCCTTGATGCGCCGGATCCGGGGGAGCCACCAGTCGAGGGTCTTGTCCGAGATCAGCTCCCAGTTCCAGGACGAGTGCAGCGCCGCACCCGGCCGCTTCTTCATGGAGACGTGGCCGTCCTCGGGCGACGTGCGCATGAACTTGGCCTTCGCGCCCACGACGTTGGTGACCGGATGGAGCCCGATCGTCTTCGTGACCACCCCGCCCCATCCCGCCTCGAAGGCACGAAGGATGTTGCTCTCGGATTCGGTCGGCGGAGCGGATGAGAGCAGGAACGGGTTCTGGAAATCGATTCCGGTGAAGCTGACGGCCCGATTGGTAGACATCTGGAGCTCCAGCGCAGCAGCCCGAGCCGTTGCTCCTGCGACCGGACGGCGGTGAGTCCTGCGGAAGCGGCCGAGCCGGCGGAGGCGCAGCGTGGGTGCGGCGGCTAAGGGTATACACGGAAGCTACGGCGGGGCGCGGATGGGTGCAAACGAACCGCCCAGGTGAGTCATGCGGCACCCAGGCCGGCCCGCGGCGAGCCCGGGAGCCGCCTCCCCGCACACCCTGTCACGGTGACATCGCGCGCTTCCACCCCCGGATGCGAAACGCGAGCGCGATCAACAGGATGCCGACCGCCGTGGCCCAGGCGCCGATCCACAGGGTGACCGCGAGCGCCCCCGCCCCGGGATAGACGATCAGCACCAGGCCGAATGTCACCGACAGCATTCCCACCAGGATGAGCAGCCATTCGCCCGTGATCACCTTCCGGAGCCGGATGCCGGCGACGATCTCGGACAACCCGACCACGATGGCCCACGCCGCGATGTAGTAGAGCAGGACCAGCGCGGTCACCCCGGGCCGCATGAAGGTGATCACGCCGATGATGACGCTCAGCAGGCCCCCGAGCAGGAGCGCCACCCAGTACTGCTCGCCGCGGCGGTTCACGATCGCGGCGAAGATGGTGAAGAGGCCGTAGACGAGCGCGTAGGCGCCGAAGAGGAGGACCAGCACGCCGAGCGTGATGGCGGGATTCAAGACCGTGAGCAGGCCGAAGACCAGCGCCGCCAGGCCGCGCAGCGCCAGCATCCACCAGTTCCGTGCAAGCACGTCTATCATGGGGCACCTCCCGGGAAGATCAGAGCAGGCGAGTGAGCAGGTCCGCCGACCACTCGGCCACGCGCCGGTACCAGGGGCGGCGACGGAACGCCGTCAGGTGGATCTCCTCCGCGTGCCTGACGTCGTCGCGAAACACCTCCTCCATGCGGCGGCCGGCCGCGGAGTCGAGCACCATGAGGGTGGACTCGTCGTTGAGTGCCAGCGACCGGTTGTCGAAGTTCATCGTCCCGACGGACACCCATCTGCCGTCCGCCACGAACGTCTTGGCGTGGAGCGTGGTAGGCTGGTACTCGTACATCCGCACCCCCGCCCCCAGCAGCTGTTCGTACCGCGCGTGGGCCGCCAGCCGTGCCATCCGCACGTCGGTGAGAGGCCCGCCCACCAGGATCCGCACGTCCACCCCGCGCCCCGCCGCTCTCGTGAGCAGCGCCACGAAGTTGTCGTCCGGGGCGAAGTAGGCGTTGGTGATATAGAGCCGCTTCCGCGCACCGGCAATGGACAGCGCGAGGTAGCGCTCGGCCGGCGTGCTGCCGAGGGTCGGCGCGGTGTAGAGGAGCCCGGCCATGGCCACGCCGTCACCATGACGGTCCACCGTCGGGCGGCCGGTCAGCAGCTCCCCGGTCGCCTCCGCCCACCCGGCGACGAACGCCGCCTGGAGCTGCTGAACAGTGGGGCCCTCGAATCTGACGTTGGTCTCACGCCACTCGCTGGGGAGCCGCCCGTCCCCCAGCCACTTGTCGTCGATGCCGAAGCCGCCGGTCCAGCCGATGCGGCCATCCACCACGATACCGCGGATATGGGAGCGGTTCTGCACCACCCATAGATTCTCCAGCCGCAGCGGCCGAAATGCCGCCGCCCGTACGCCGGCTGCCTGCAGTTGCTCGACGTAGTCATCCGGCAACGCCGACCCGAAGGCGTCGTACAGGAAGTACACGGTGAGGCCCGCCCGCGCTCGCTCGGCGAGGATGGCGGCCAGGGTATCGGCCGCACGGCCAGGTGCCAGGTAGTACATCTGTATCGTGATGGATTGCCGGGCCGCGCGCAGGTCCGCCCAGAGCCGCGGAAAGGTGCCGTTGCCGTTGAGAGCGAGCTCGACCCGGTTGCCGGAGAGGATGGGGGTACCCGTGAGCAAGGCCACCGCGAGGGGGAATGCCGGCTCCCCCGGGGAGACGGGAGCGCCATCGGCTCCGACCGCCCGCACGTGGCGAACGGCGGTGCCGCGGGTGATGAAGAGCAGGCCGACGACCGCGGTCAGAGCGATGACCGCTGCGAACATCCAGCGGACGATGCCGCGGCCGAGCCAAAGCACGCGCGACGCAATCAGCGACAGACTCACGCCGGTCTCCCGCCTTGCGGGCTGGTACTGGGATAGCAGCCAGTGGCAGCTCCCTACCGCTGGGCGCCGCTATTTCAACCTAATCTCTCCTTTCTCCTGCCTGGTGACGGCGGCCAAATCCGCTGCTTCACGACGTACCCGGTATTCCCATGTCACCCTGAGCGAAGCGAAGGGGACCATTTCGAGCATGGTCCCCTTCGCTTTCGTCGGCCGGCACCTCGACGTCGATGCCCGCTATTCCGCCCTGATCGACTCGATGGGATCTACTCTCGAGGCGCGGCGAGCGGGCAGATAGGCCGCGAGCAGGCCCACGAGCACCATCGCGCCCGCCACCCCGACGAACGTCGCAGCATCGAGCGCGCCGACCCCGAACAGCAGGCTCCGGAGCGCCCGGGTCGACGCGGCCGCCGCGGCGAGCCCCAGCACCACCCCCACCACCAGCACGCGCGCCCCTTGCCCCACTACCATCTGCTGCACCCGCCGCGCCTGCGCGCCGAGCGCCATGCGCACGCCGATCTCCCGGGTCCGCTCGGTGACGATGTACGACAGCACCGCGTATTGCCCCACGGTGCCGAGGATCAAAGCGAGCAGGGAGATCACGCCCAGCGTCAGCATGGTGAACGTCAGCGGCAGCCGCGCCTCCGCCGCGAGCCCTTCCATCGTGAAGATCCGGTACATCGGCGCACCGGGCGCGACCTCCCGCACCAGCGCCAGAACTTCCGGCGAGATGGCATCCGCCCGCGGCGTCTTGACCACGTACGCCGGGGAGGTGATCTGCCACTCCGCGGGGGGCTGGCCGACGAGGGGGTAGTAGACCGCCGGCGGCGCCGGATCCCGGAAGTTGTCCTGCATCACGTCCCCCACCACGCCGATCACGGTCTCCCAGGCGTCAACCTCCTCCCACTTGAGCCGCCGCCCGATCGGCGACTGGCCCGGCCACAGCAGGTTCGCTGCCGCTCGGTTGACGATGACGTGACCCGGATTCTCGAGCTGCTCCTCAGGAGTGAAGACCCGGCCCTCGAGCACCCGGATCCCCATGGTCGAGAAGTAGTCGCCCGCGACGGTGGTGACGCCGAGCCGGACGCCCCCGTCGGTCTCGCCCGCCCGCTCGGCCGGAATGAACCGTTCGTCGCTGAGACTCTCGTTGAGCGGCACGTTGTTCACGATGCCCACCGACCGCACGCCCGGCAGGTGCCGGAGCCGCTCCAGGAAGCCGAGATGAAACCTGGCGTACGACGCGGCGTCGGTCAGATGATCGCCCTCGGGCGCGATCTGGAAGGTGAAGACGTCCCGGGTGTCGTAGCCCGGATCCACCTGCCGCATCTTCTGGAAGCTGCGGAACAGCAGCGCCGATCCGGTGAGGAGCACGAGCGCGAGCGCCGTCTGCGCCACCACCAGTCCGTCGCGGGCCCAGTGCCGGCGCACGGTCGACCCGCGGTTGCCGTCGCGGAGCCGGCTGAGACTCGGCTTCGACGCCCGCAGCGCCGGGAGGGCGCCGCACAGCAGCGCGGCGAGCGCCGAGACGACGCCGGTGAAGACGAGCGTGCCCCACCGCACTTCGACATCGCCGATGCGCGGCACGTCCGGCGGCACGAACCGCAGGTACAGCGGAACGCTGACCCAGGCCAGGATCAGGGCGAGGGCCCCCGCGAGCACGGCGACGACGGCGGCCTCGGTGATCTGGCCCCGGAACAGCTGCAGCCGGCCGGCGCCGATGGCCCGGCGCACGGCCAGCTCCCGCTGGCGCCCCTCCGCGCGGACCAGGAACAGATTCCCGACATTGGCGCAGGCGATGAGCAGTACGACCGCGACCGACCCGAACAGCACCCAAAGTGGGCCGGACACGTCACCCACCAGCTGCTCCTCCAGGGATCGCACAACGGGGCGGTGCTTCCTGATCAGCCCGGTGTAGCCGGGCGTGGCGCCATACTGCTCGGGGAGGCGCTGCGCCAAGGGCCCGAGCTCGCGCACCAGGTCGGGCATCTCGACCCCCGGGCGCATCCGCCCGACCAGCGCGAACGTGAAATCGCCCGGCTCGACGTCCTCCGGACGAAAAACCGTGCTGATCCAGAGCGTGACGTCGTCCCTCGGGAACCGCATCTCCGGAGCCATCACCCCGATGACCGTCCGCTGGTCCCCGCCGATGTAGTAGGAGCGTCCGATCACCGCGGAGTCACCGCCGAACCAGCTCTGCCACAGGCCGTGACTGAGCAGTGCGACACGGTCCTCGTCCTCGGGCAGCGGCAGGCGGCCCAGGATGGGCGCCACCCCCAGGGTCGGAAACAGGGACGGCGAGGACACGGCCATGCGGACCCGCTCGGCGCGATCGCCCACGCGCAGCGTGTTGGTGAAGCTTTCGTACGGAGCGAGGCCTTCGAGGAGCTTCGATTGCTCCTGATACTGCAGGAAGAACTCGAGCGGCAGGTCGAATTCGCTGGGCAGGTCCGACCCGGGAGCCGTGCCGCCGATGTAGACCAGCCGGTCGGGCTCGGGGAACGGGAGCGGGCGGAGCAGGACCGCGTCCACTACGCTGAAGATTCCCGCGTTCACGCCGAGCGCGAGGCCGAGCGTCCCGACCGCGACCAGGGCGAAGCCGGGTGCCCGCCGAAGGGCACGGATCGCGTGACGCAGGTCGTGGGACCACCCGTTTCGCAGCCACCGCATGACGCCTCCTGCCCCGCCCCGCGGGGCTGTCCTCAATGACGGTCTCAAGCGCTCGGCGAGCGCCGCGAAGAGTAGATCGAGCGCTGCGGCCAGGGAGAACCCCAGCGCGGGGAGCCGGCCACGTGCCCGTGCGACCCGCCCCTCCTCCCGCAGCTGCTCGACGATCTCGGGCCCGAACCGCTCGCGAAACGCGGCCGGAAACATTCTCACGCCGACGTCGAGCAGCCGGCTCACGGGCGAGCCGTCCGGAGCCGCTTCTCGGCCAGCGCCGCCGCCCCCTTGAGCCGCCGCGCCTCGGCCGCCAGCACCCGGCGGCCGGCGCCGGTCAGCGCGTAGTAGCGCCTCGCCAGTCCGGGGTGCGGCGCCTCCCCGCGGGGCGGGTCGGTCTCGACGATGAAACCCGAGGTCATCAGCCTGGCGATCACGCGATAGAGTGAGCCCGCCTGCGGCGTCAGGCTGCCGCCGGATTCCTCCTCGACCCGCTGCTTCACGGCGTAGCCGTGGAGGGGGCCGGCGGACAGCGCCAGGAGAACGTGATACTCGAGGCCGCTCATACGTATGACATAGTGAAAGAGTTGCAGGGTTGCCGGCCGGGAGCGCGTGGGTGCATATCACCCGCAGGTAAATATGCATTAAGAGGCATTACATGCCAGGGGCCCGAGATCACAGACATCGGCCGCCGATTCCCCCACATTCGCTCTCACCGCACCACCCGATCCCCGGGAGCGCGTGCGATAACGCATTGGTGATCAGCGATTTGGGCCCGAGCCCAAGGTCGCAGGAGGTTCTCATGCTCCCCAGCCGCTCACGCCGTGTGATCCTTCCAGCCGCATGGCTCGCCATCCTCGGCCTCGCCGCCTGCGGTGACCGCGACAGCGCCATGGCCGACAGGGATACCGCGGCCGTCGCCCCCGAGACGGGCATGTCCGCCGATACCGCGCCGGCTGGTGCCGCCGGCGCTGGCGCGGCGCTCACGGACGCCAACATCGTCGCCCTGCTCGACGAGGCCAACAAGGCGGACAGCTCCGCCGGCGCGGTCGCCAGCAAGAAGGCGACGAACCCGGCCGTGAAGGAATTCGCCCGTCTCATGATGAGCGAGCATCACGCATTGAGGAAGCAAGGCCAGGACCTGGCGAAAAAGCTGGGAGTCACCCCCGCTCCGCCGGCGACCAACCCGCTCCAGCCGCTGGTCGAGGGTGAGATGGCGGCCCTGGAGTCCACGCCGAAGGGCGCGGAGTTCGACCGGGTCTACATCGAGCAGGAGATCGCGGCGCACAAGGCGGTCCTCGACCTCGCGGAGAACGCCGCGGGCCAGGCGCAAAACGAGCAGCTCAAGGCGCTCATCGAGAAGGCGGCGCCGGTCATCCAGAAGCACCTGGACCAGGCCGAGAAGATCCAGGGCGAGCTGGGCGCCGCCACCGGCTGACGGGGCACGGCATGCCGAATGAGACCGGGCGGACCGATTCGCTCTGGATGGCGACGGCTCCGCCCCTGGTCCTGCCGCCGCTCGCGGAGGATCTGCGGGCGGATGTCGCGATCATCGGCGCCGGCATTGCCGGTATCACGACGGCCTACCTGCTGGCGCGGGAGGGGCGCCGGGTAGTCGTGTTGGAGGACGGCGCGGTCGGCGGAGGCGAGACCGGACGCACCACCGCCCACCTCTCGAATGCCTTGGACGACCGCTACCACGTGCTCGAGCGGCTCCACGGGCAGGAGGGCGCCAGGCTCGCCGCCGCCAGCCACACGGCGGCGATCGACCGGATCGAGTCCATCGTCGTCGACGAAGGGATCGCCTGTGACTTCCGGCGGCTCGACGGATATCTGTTCGTGCCGCCGGGCGGGTCGATCGACGTTCTCGACGCGGAGTTCGAGGCCGCGCGCCGGGCGGGGCTTGGCGGCGTCCGCATGGTGCCGCGCGCCGCCGCGACCTCTTTCAATAGCGGACCCAGTCTCCTCTTCCCTCGCCAGGCCCAGTTCCATCCACTCGCGTACCTCCGTGCCCTGGTCGGCGCCATCCAGCGGCGAGGCGGACGGATCTTCGGAGGCACCCACGTCACCGGGGTGGAGCCCGGCCCGCCCGGCACGGTCAACATCGAGGGCGGACGCACCGTCACCGCCGACTTCGTGGTCTGCGCCACCAATACGCCGATCATCGACTGGCTCGTGATCCACAGCAAGCAGGCCCCCTACCGCACCTTCGTGATCGGCGCGCGGGTGCCGACCGACTCGGTGCCCGTGGCGCTCTACTGGGACACGGCCGACCCCTACCACTACGTGCGGCTGCAGGGAGACGTGCTGATCGTCGGCGGCGAGGACCACAAGACGGGACAGGAGGACGATGGATACGACCGATTCGCCTACCTCGAGGCGTGGGCGCGCGAGCGCTTTCCGGTCGGCGACGTCGAGTACAGGTGGTCGGGCCAGGTCATGGAGCCGGTGGACGGGCTGGCCTACATCGGGCGGAACCCGGGCGACAAGGCGCACATCCTGGTCGCCACCGGCGACTCGGGCCAGGGAATGACCCACGGCACCATCGCCGGCATCCTGCTCACCGACCTGGTCCTCGGCCGCCCGAATCCGTGGGAGACGCTGTACGATCCGAGCCGCAAGTCGCTCAGGTCCGCGGCCGAGTACTTGAAGGAAAACGTGAACGTGGCCGCGCAGTACCTCGACTACGTCTCGCCCGGTGAGGTCGGATCCGTGGACGAGATCCGGCCGGGACACGGGGCGCTGGTGCGGCAGGGGCTCGGCAAGCTCGCGGTCTACCGCGACGAGCAGGGCGGGCTCCACTCGCTCTCCGCGGTGTGCCCCCACCTGGGCTGCATCGTGCACTGGAACTCGCTCGAGGGCACCTGGGACTGCCCCTGCCATGGCTCACGCTTCGGCACCGACGGGCGGGTGCTGAACGGCCCCGCAGCGGCTGGGCTCCCGCCCCGAGAGCTGGAGTGACAGACCCCGTCCCCGCCCTCCTCTTCGACCTCGACGGCACGCTGGTAGACAGCGTCTACCAGCACGTCCTCGCCTGGCGCGAGGCCCTGGAGCAGGGTGGGATCTCCCTGTCGGTGTGGCGCATCCACCGCCGGATCGGGATGAGCGGCGGCTTGCTGGTCAATGCCCTGCTCCGCGAGGTCGGCCATCCGGTGACTCCCGCGCAGAGCGAGCGCCTGCGGCAGCTCCACGCCGAGGCGTACGCTCGGCTGGTGGGTCAGGTGCGCCCCCTGCCCGGCGCCCGCGAGCTGCTTCAGCACCTCACGCGGGCCGGCGTGCCTTGGGCCATCGCCACCAGCGGATTGCGGGAGAGCGCACAACCCGCATTCGACCTTCTCGGCCTCGGTCCGGAGGTGCCCACCGTCACCCGGGATCAGGTGCGTCACGCCAAGCCGGATCCCGACCTGTTCGTGGCCGCCGCCCGCCGGGTCGGCGTGGCCGTCGAAGACTCGGTAGTGGTAGGAGACAGCGTGTGGGACCTGCTGGCGGCACGGCGCGCCCGCGCGCTGGGCGTGGGGCTGCTCTCGGGTGGCTACGGGGAGGACGAGCTGATGCGGGCGGGAGCGTACCGGGTGTACCAGGATCCCGCCGACCTCCTCCGCCATCTGGACGAGGTCGGCGTCCGTGTGCCGTAGGCGCTAGTTCGCCTTGGTGTTCTTCGCCTCCATCGCCGGCATCCATTTCCCGTCCTGCCCCTGGAAGTCCATCTTGAACGTGTACTCGGTCGGCGAGACCTCCTTGATGATCACGCGCGACTTGAACTTCTGCCCGCCCATCATGCCCTCGTCGGTGTACGTCCACGTGTCGCCCTGCCGCGTACCCTTGGGAACGGTCGACATCGTCATGGCCGTGTTGTCGATGCCGTAGTACGTGTAGACCTTCTCCTCGGTGTTGTAGCCGAGAATGCCGAGGCTCTTGGCGGGTCCGGTCGGCATCTTGCCTTCGGAGCGGCAGATCACGCTGTAGCCGCCTTCGAACCACTCGCACGTGTCGGACGCCGTGTACTTCCCGCCGGGACCCATCGGACCCGGCTTCAGCTCGCCTTCCACGTTCCACTTGCCCACGAAGAACCCGAGCTTCTTGTGCTCGGGGCCCGGCGCGGGTGCGCCCTGGGCCGCGGCGACACCGCCGCCGGTGACGGACAACAGGGTCAGCACGGCCAGTGCATCGAAGACTCGCGTCATTGTTTCCTCCTGTGACGGCGGGAACTCTCCGGACACACCGCTAATGTGCACGCGGTCCGGAACTCGTCAATCTCCCCGATTCCGCCAGCAGCTGCCGCACCCGGTCCACCAGCAGCTCGGGGTCGAACGGCTTCGAGAGGAAGGGCCGGCCCGCCTCCAGCAACCCGAGGCGCTCGACCTCGTCTCCCGCGAATCCCGAGACGAACAGCACCCGGATCCCCGGCCGGCCCTCCGCCAGACTCCGCGCCAGTTCCCGCCCCCGCATCCCCGGCATGGCCAGATCGGTCACGACCGCGTGAATCGGACCGGCATGGCTCGCCGCCCGCGCCACCGCCTTCGGTCCATCCTCCGCGTCGAGCACCTCGTATCCCGCCTCGCGCAGCGACCGGACCATCATGGCGCGGACGACCGGCTCGTCGTCCACCACCAGCACCGTCTCTCCCCGGCCGTCGCCGCCCGCGACGCGCGCGCCTGGGTGCGGCGACAGCGGGTCGCTCGCCACCGGCAGCAGTATCCGGAGGCTCGTCCCCAGGCCCACGGCGGACTCGGCGAACACGTACCCGTTGCTCTGCTTCACGATCCCGTAGACGGTCGACAGGCCGAGCCCGGTGCCTCGCCCCACGCCCTTGGTGGTGAAGAACGGCTCGAAGAGGTGCGCCAACGTCCGGGCATCCATTCCCACGCCGGTGTCCCGCACGCAGAGCTCGATGTACGGCCCGGGGCGGATGCGAAGTCCGTGAGATTCAGTGGACGGCCCCTCCAGCACCAGCTCCCTGGTCTCCAGCGACAGCGTGCCGCCGGACGGCATGGCGTCGCGGGCGTTGAGCGTGAGATTGAGCAGGACCTGCTGGAGCTGTCCCTCGTCGATGCGCACCCGGCCCAGCACTGCCGGCAGGGCCAGCCGCAGCCGGATGTCCTCACCGACGGTGCGGCGGATGATCGCTTCGAACCCTCGAACCGAGGCGTTGAGATCGATCACCCGCGGCTGGAGCACCTGGCGCCGGCTGAATGCCAGCAGCTGCTGGGTGATCGCGGCGGTCCGCTCGGCGGCCTGCCGGATGTGCATCGTGTCCTCGCGCACGGTCTCGGGCAAATCGTCCCGCCGGAGAATGAAGGTCGCCGCCGCGGTGACGACCGTCATCTGATTGTTCGCCTCGTGGGCAACGCCCCCCGCGAGCCGCGCCACGGTTTCCAGCCGGTCGAGCTGGCGGAGCTGATGCTCCGCCTCCCGCCGCCGTGACACGTCGAAGTTGACGCCGATCATGCGTCGTGGCCGCCCCGGGACATCGGGAAGCATCTGTCCCCGGGCGGCGATCCAGTGCACGCTCCCGTCGTCCCACAGCACCCGATACTCGGTGTCGTAGGAGCGGATGCCTGCCAGTGCGGCCTCCAGCTCCTCGATCACCCGGTCCCGGTCGTCCGGGTGGACCCGCTCGCGCCACTCCTCGTAGGTCCAGGGGGGACTATCCGGCGGCAGACCGTAGAGGGCGCTGAACTCCGGCGTGTAGCTGGTCATGCCCGTGTCCGGCTCCCACTCCCAGATCGTCAGGCCCGCCGCGCCCTGGGCCAGCTTGAGTCGGGCGTCGGTCTCCCGCAGCGCGGCCTCCGCCCGCCTGTGCTCGGTCACGTCCACATTGATCGAGACCGCGCCCATGATCGCGCCCCCGGCGTCGCGCAACGGCACGTTCGCGCTCAGGATGGACCTCCGCTGACCGTCGAAGGTCTCGATGTCCCACTCGAGGTTGAGCTGCGGTACGCCGTCCCGCAGCATCTTCCGAACCGGGCTCTCCTCCCGGACCAGTGGGCGTCCGTCGGGCCACCAGGCCTTGAACGTGCCCCATTGGCTGGGATGCAGCATTGGCGGCGCGCCCCAGATCCGTCGTGCCGTCGGGTTGGCGTACGTGATATTGGCGTCCTTGTCCAGCACCCACACGCCGACCGGCAGCGCCTCGAGGATGGTGCGGAGCAGGGCCTCCTGCTCCCGCACCGAGGCCTCGGCACGCTTGCGCTCGCCGATGTCCGTGATGACCGCGACCAGCCCCTGGACGGTTCCGCCCGCTCCGAAGTAGGGGGCGTACGCGCAGTGGATGAAACGGGCACCGATGGAGTCGTAGGGGATCTCCATCTCGAACTCGACCCTCCGGCCGGCGAGCACCTCGTCCATGCGGTCCTTGAAGCTGGCGTAGCCCTGCTCCCCGACGACATCCCACACGTATTTCCCGACGACCTGGTCGGGCGTCAGGCCGAACCGGCCGGCGTAGGCGCGATTCACGAAGGTGTACCGCCGCTCGGCGTCACACTGGACGATGTAGGCGGGCGCGGTGTCGGCGATCAGCTCGAGCTGGGCCTGACCCTCCGCGAGAGCGGCCTCCGCGCGCTTGCGCTGGGAGATGTCCCGGGCCACGCCGAGGAATCCCAGCGGCCGGCCGGTGCCATTGCGAACGGCGGTGGTCCTGATCGCGACCCAGACGGGCTTCCCGTCGCGGTGCCGGCCGAGCCACTCGCCCACGAAGTCCTCGCCCGCCAGGATGCGGGCGAGGTCCTCGGCGAACCGGGTGGATGGCTCCTCGGGGTAGAGTCTGGCGGCTGTCTGGCCGATCATCTCCTCGGCCGAATAGCCGAAGATGGCGGTGGCGCCCCGGTTCCAGGACTGGATGCGGCCCTCGAGATCGGTGACGATCACGCTGTCGCTCACCGCCTCGAGCAGGGCGCCGTGCAGAGTCTGGAGGTCGGACCCGGGCAGCGGCTCGTCGGCTGGCTGGCGGGGATCGTCGGTTGGCGGCACGGAGGTTCCCAAGTTCGTTCGGAACGGAGAGTTACAGCGGGAGGTTAGGAGATCGGCGGCGCTTCCGCCAGGGGCGGGCCACTATAGCCTCTGTCGCTATAGCCATACTGGTCATATATTCGCCGACCATGACCCCGGACGCCGAGTCCCTGCTCCCGCTGCCTCCCGCCACGTTCCATATCCTGCTCGCCCTGGTGGACCAGGATCGGCACGGGTACGCCATCCTCCAGGACATCGAGTCGCGCACCGGCGGCGCGCTCCGGCTCAGCGCGGGCACGCTTTACCGCTCCATTGCCCGCATGGTGCAGCAGGCGCTGATCGTGGAGGTCACCCGCCGGCCTCCCGTGAGCTCCGATGACGAGCGGCGGCGGTACTACCGTATTACGCCGTTCGGCCGCACCGTGGCCCGCGCCGAGATGGCGCGGCTGGCGCAGCTGGTCCGGATGGCGCGCGCGCGCGGGCTCACGCCCGAGACGGTGTGATGCGGTTCTACCGCGCCCTGCTCAGCCTGTATCCATTCGGCTATCGCCAGGAGTACGGCGAGGAGCTGCTCGCCACGTTCACCGCGCAGGCGCGGGAGCGCGGCGGCCCGCTGGCGCCGCTCTGGAACGCGCTCGCCGCTCTCGGCGACGTGGTGCCCAATGCCTTTCTGGTCCACGCCGACCTTCTGCGCCAGGACCTGCGCCACGCCGTCCGCTCGCTCGCGCGTACCCCCGGATTCGCCCTCACGGTCGTGCTCGTGGTCGCCCTCGGCGTCGGCGCCAACACAGCCGCGTTCTCCCTGGCCGACTTCGTCCTGTTCCGGCCCCTGCCATTCCACGAGCCGGACCGGCTGGTCAAGCTCTGGCAGGCCACCCCGGGCTACGGCCGGTTCGAGCTGTCGCCCGCGAACTATCGCGATTGGCGGGCGGCCGCACGGTCGTTCCAGGGGATCGCGGCCTACGCCAATCGACAGGCGAACCTCGTCGGCGCGTCCGAGCCCGAGCGGCTGGAGATCGGGCGCGCCTCGCCGGAGCTGTTCGGCCTGCTCGGCGTGCGGCCGCTCGCGGGCCGCGCCATCTCGGCCGCGGACTCCGCCGACGGGCAGGTCACGGTGCTGGGCTACGCCCTCTGGCGGAGCCGGTTCGGCGGCGATCCGCGGGTGCTGGGCAGGACCGTTCGGCTCGACGGCGAGCCTTACACCGTCATCGGGGTCATGCCGCCGGACTTCCGGTTTCCCTCGCGCGAGATCGACGCGTGGACGCCGCTGCTCTTCGGTCCGGACGACTACGAGGACCGGAACGACAACTACGTCTACGCCATTGCTCGTCTCGGCGACGGCGTCTCCGTCCAGCGGGCGGGCGCCGAGATGGCGACGATCGCCGCCAACCTCGAGCGCCAGTTCCCCGAAGAGAACAAGGACACCCGGGCGCTCGTGGTGGGCCTGCGGGACGATCTGTCCGAGGGATCCCGCCTGCTGGTGCTGGCGCTCTGCGGCGCGGCACTTTGTATCCTGTTGCTGGCCTGTGCCAATCTCGCCAGCCTGCTGCTGGTCCGCTCCACCGGCCGGGCGCGCGAGCTGGCGGTCCGCGCGGCGCTCGGCGCGGGGCCGGAGCGGCTGGTGCGTCAACTCGTCACCGAGAGCCTCACCCTGGCGGCGATCGGCGGCGGGCTCGGCGTCGCCATCGCGCTCGTCGGCACGCCGCTTCTCGGCCGGCTGGTGCCGGCGGCGCTCCCGGTCACCGACGAGCCGTCGGCGAACCTCCCGATGCTGCTCGCTGCGGTCGTGCTCACCGTGCTGACCGGCCTGAGCTTCGGGGTCGGGCCCGCGGTGGCGGCCGCGCGGAGCCGGTCGTTCGACGCCCTGCGCGACGGCGCGCGGGCCGGCGGAGGGCGCACCCGCCGCGTGCGCGGTGCGCTCATCGTGACCGAAGTCGCCGCCTCCGCGGCATTACTGGTTTCGTCCGGACTGCTCCTCCGCGCGGTGGACCGTCTCCATTCGGTGGATCCCGGGTTCCGGGTCGACAACGTCCTCACCCTGAGCACCGCGCTTCCCTGGGCGACGTATCTGATGACCGAGCGCCGGGAGCGGTTCTACCACCGCGTGCTCACCGAAGTGCGCGCGCTGCCGGGAGTCGAGAGTGCCGCCTACGTCACCGGTCTCCCCATGCGTCTCCGCGGCGGCGTCTTCCCGGTCGCGATCGCCGGCGAGGCTCGGGTGACCAATGCGACGAACAGCGCGGGCCTCCGTGCCGTGACACCGCAATACTTCGCGACGCTGGACATCCCGCTCCGCGAGGGCCGCGACGTCGGCGAGCAGGACACCCGCAAGACACCGCTGGTCGCGGTGGTCAGCCATTCCTTCGCGCAGCGCTACTGGCCGGAGCGGAGTGCGCTCGGGATGCGCTTCACCGTGGCCGGCGAGGAGCGGAGCATCGTTGGAGTCGTCGGCGACGTGCGCACGCGGGGCCTGGAGCGGCAGAGCGAGCCGCAGCTCTACATCCCGTCGGCCCAGATGGCGGACAGCTCGATCATCTTCTACGCGCCGAAGGACCTGGTGGTGCGGTCCACCTCGGCGGAGGCCGCACTGCTGCCGGCGGTGCGCCGGATCGTCGCGGCGGCCGACCCCGACCAGCCGATCTCCGACGTGCGGATGCTGCGGGAGATCGTCGCGGACGAGACCGCGCCGCGGGTGACGCAGGTGCGGCTGCTCGGCGCGCTCTCCGGCATCGCGCTCCTCATCGCCGGACTCGGCATCCACGGGTTGCTGGCCTTCGCGGTTTCCCGCCGCACGAGGGAGCTGGGGGTTCGCCGCGCGCTCGGCGAGGCGACCGGAAGCCTCGTCGGCCGGGTGCTGCGCGAGGGTGTGCTGCTGTCGCTGGTCGGCGTGGCGATCGGCATCGCGGCGGCGTATCTCGCGGCGCGGACGATGGGCGCGCTGCTCGCCGGAGTGGCGCCCGCGGATCCCGCGACCCTCGCCATCGCCGCGGTGCTTTGCCTCGCGACCGCGGTGGCGGGGGGCCTTCGCCCGGCCATACGGGCGGCGCGGGTGGACCCGGTCATCGCCCTGCGAGAGGAGTGACTCACCTCGTAAGCGTCCACTAGCCGATTGCCGCCCGGCACGTATACTGGTGCTCCGGGAGGTCACCCATGAGCACCAGTCCCATCGAGGCCGTCGGGCCGGCGGCGCTCACCCTCACGCAACGTCAACGCAGCTACGATCATCGCTTCTTCACCGGCATGGCGCTGGTCATCGCCCTGACGGCGTTCGTGGGCTTTGCGCCGAGCTATTACCTGAGGGGCTTCTCCGCGGCAGCGCCGCTCACCACGCTGGTTCATCTCCACGGCGCGCTCGCCACCTCGTGGATCCTGCTCTTCCTGGCGCAGACCTCGCTGGTCTCCGCCGGGCGAACCGACCTGCATCGGCGTGTGGGCACCGGCGGAGTCGTGATCGCGATCCTGTTCGTGGTGGTGGGCTACTTCACCGCCATCACCGCGGCACGCAACGGCGTCAGTCCGCCAGGCGGCCCGCCGCCGCTCGGATTCCTCGCCGTCCCCATCGGCACCCTCCTGAGCTTCGCGATCCTGGCAGCGGTGGGCATCTCGCACCGGCGCCATCGCGACACCCACAAGCGTCTCATGCTGCTCGCCACCATCGCGATGATCACCCCGGCTTTCGCCCGCTTCCGCTGGTTCGGGCCGGGCGGACCCCCGGTGGCGATCGGAGGGACCTGTCTGCTCGTGGTCGCCTGTCTGGTCTACGATCGCTCGACCCGAGGCCGCGTGCACCCGGCGTTCCTCTGGGGCGGCGTGCTCCTGATGCTCTCGCTCCCGGCCCGATTCGCGCTCACGCAATCGGATGCCTGGATCTCGGTCGCACGATGGCTGACCCGGTAGGATGCTGGTCCTTCACAATTTCTAGAGAGAAGGTGCCCATGCGCGTCGTGAGGAACTGCTGTCTCGTGCTTCTGATGATGGGTTGCGGCAAGGCGGCGGACAAGCAGGAGGAAGCGACTGTAGGGGAGGCCCCCGCGATGGAGGCGGCGCCGGCGACCATCTCGCTCGCCGATTTGGCGGGCACCTGGAACGTCCGCAGCACGGTCGAGGGCGACGAGAGCAAGGTGGTCACCTACGACATCGTGGCGACGGCGGACCAGTCCGGATGGTCCCTCAAGTTCCCGAATCGTGAGCCGATTCCGGTGCGGGTCGTTGCGGTCGAGGGCGACAGCGTGGTAACCGAGTCAGGCCCCTTCGAGAGCCAGCTTCGCAAGGGAGTACAGGTGAGCACGGTGGTCGTCAATCGGCTGGTGGACGGGAAGCTCGTGGGGCGGACGACGGCGCGGTATCAAGTCAGCGGCGCCGACAGCGTGACCCACCTCAGATTCGAGGGAACGCGCGCGCCCTGATGCCGTGAAAGGGAAGTAGCCCCGCGCGGCGATGCCGCCGCGGGGCGAACCCCTCTATCTCTCGCGGCGCAGCCTCCAGACCAGGTGATTGCGGACGTCCGGCCACTCCGGGGCCAGAATGCTGTACATCACGCTGTCGCGCACGGTCCCATCGCGCCGCCGGAAGTGATGGCGGAGCACGCCGTCCTTCTTCGCCCCCAGTGCCTCGATGGCCCGCTGTGACCGGAAGTTGAAGTTGTCGGTCCGAAAGCCTACCAACTGGCAGCCGAGCGTCTCGAATCCGTGTGTCAACAGGAGCAGCTTGCAGGCGGCGTTGACGTGGCCGCGCTGCCGGCTCGCCGAGTACCAGGTGTAGCCGATCTCGACCCGATCGACACTCGGCACGATGTCGTGATAACGGGTGGAGCCCACGATCGTACCGCTCGCAAGATCCCGAACGGCCCAGGGCAGCATGTGACCCTCACGCTGCCCCGCGAGCGCGTCCGCGATGTACTTCGTGGTCTCCGCGGGAGCCGGCACCGAGGTGAACCAGAGCTCCCAGAGCTTGCCGTCGGTCGCCGCCGCGATCAGGCCATCGGCGTGGTCGGGGGTCAGCGGCTCGAGCCTGACACCGTGCCCCTCCAGGGTCACCGGCTCCGGAGGCTTCATCTGGCTCGGTCGATCTCCTCGCCGCTCAGCTCCCGCTGTTTCCCGACGTTCGGCGGCGTGCCGGTCAGGATTCCTTTGGCCACCTCGAAGAGCACGAGTGGCTGGGGCTTGTCCACCTTCAGGTACGTCACCGACTCGACGTCCACGAGGATGAGCGCCAGGCGCGGATCGTCGGGACCGCCGTCCCGCTCGCCGCCCTCGTCGCCGAACCAGGCCTTCCAATCCTTCCGGTACAACTCGTGAATCGCCTTGCGGTCCTGCGTGACGGTGGCGGTGCCGCTCACCGAGACCCATTCCCGGGTGCGGTCCTTATAGTAGGCCAGGTTGACCTGGGGGTCGAAGTCCAGCTCATCCAGCTTGTGCGACTCGACGTTCGTCACGAACCACAGGTCGCTCCCCTCGGCCTGGGTCTGCGTCGCCATCGGACGGGAGACGAGCCTCCCGTCCGGGCGCCGGGTGGTGAACATCGCGATCTCGATGCCCTCGATGAGGTTATATAGCTCATCGAGCTTCTTGCCCAGGGGGGCGTCCTGGCGGTTGCGGTCGCTGGTCTTGGTCATGATGTGCTCGCGGTGGGTAGGCGGAGGACGAGTTCGGTTCGCGGGCACACGATGGCAGGATCACAAAAAGGGCGATAGGTCGCCGGTCACAGACTGTTCCCCGGCTTCAGGACATCCAGCTCAGCCCGGCGGACACACGATGTACTTCAGGGGACGTCTCTCAGGCACACCCCCAATACGGCCGTAGAAGTACTCGAGAAACGCTGCCCCGCCTCGATGGCGACCGGCGCCCTTCAGGTGTTGTCGCATGCGGAGTCCGGCTCCAAGCAGGTTGGGGTCGATGCCCTGGACCGGCGTGGACCGGGCTTGCCCCAACCACACGTGGGCGCACGCGTAGTATCGCGGCATCAGCGAAATGGTGACTAGGAGCGGGGAGGCTCGAATCCATTGAGCAATTCTTCGAAGTCGGCCTGGTACTCGTCGAACAGGTTCTCGCCGGTATACGTCAGGACCTGAATCGTCCCGGCCTTGCCCGCGTAGTAGTAGCCGAAATAGCGGAACTGAATGCCTTGGGTCGTGCCCACGATCTGGAGGCAGAGAACCTTCGCGCCATTGACTACCCGCGACTCTTCGAAGACAATCTTCGCGTCCGGAGCCGCTTGGCGGGCGTTGTGGAGGACTATTCCCTTGAGGGCGTCCGCAGTCAGTTGCAGTCTCTCGGTGATGACCATGGCGTATCCGTCACCGCTCAGGTGGCTGAGCGTCTGGCGCCCCGGCTCCGCGGATTGATTCTGCTTCCACTTGGCCGGGTCATAGCTCAGCCGGCCGGTCTTGAGCAGCGGAACGGACTCGCTGGCGGCCTTGGGCTTCATATAGTTGTCCGAGGCCGGCTTCTGATCGGTCTGCGCGGGGTCCTGTCGCCAAGTGCCGTCGGCATAGAGCAAGACCGTGGTGCCGTCACCCAGGGTGGCCCGCCTGGGGGACTGGGCAGCGACGGTCGTGGTCACTGCGGCGGCCAGGACGACGACGGCAAGAATCTGCTTGGTGAACAAGACGGCCTCCGGTACTTGCGAGAAGGATGCATGGCTCCTGGGTCACGGATCAGGCAAGGTGCCACGACCCGCAGCCCCTGATCTGGCGTCCCCAGCTCCATGGCAAAGATCATGCTTGATCTGCGTTCCAGCCGGCTAGCGACCCTCGTCGCCTTGGTCGCCTGCACTCGTTCCGTGGCGGCACCTACGGTCCCTGCCCCGGGGGCCGGCGTGGCTCCCTCCCAGCAGCCCGATTCGGCGGCGCTGGCTCGTGTCATTCCTGGCCTGCTCCGGATCAGCGACCTCCCGGGACTCTCCATGGCGGTCGTGCGAGACGGCCGCGTCGTCTGGGCCCGCGGCTTCGGAACGGTGAACGACAGCGCCCGGACGCCGGTGGATACCGGCACCGTCTTCGAGGCGGCCTCGCTCAGCAAACCGGTCTTCGCCTACCTCGTCCTGCGCCTGTCCGACCGCGGGGAGCTCGACCTCGATCGCCCGCTGGCCGAAATGCTCGAGTACCCCAGACTCGCCCACGACGAGCGGTACAAGCGGATCACCGCCCGTATGGTCCTTTCCCATGCGACAGGGATGCCCAACTGGGGCGGCGACACGCTGACACTGCGGTTCGACCCCGGCACCGACTACGGCTACTCCGGGGAAGGCTTCGTGCTCCTGCAGAAGATCCTCGAACGCGTCACCGGCAGTCCGCTCGACGACCTGGCCCGGCGCGAAGTATTCGAGCCGCTGGGCATGATGCGCTCGAGCTACGTCTGGCAGGACCGCTTCGCGGGCAATGTGGCCTACGGCAGGAACTGGCTCTGGCACGTCGCGCCGGTGCACCGGTACCCCGAGGCCAATGCCGCCGCGTCGCTCCTCACCACGGCGCCCGACTACGCCCGGTTCGTCGCGGCCGTGCTGACCGGCCGCGGCCTGTCCCCCGCGATGTGGAGGAGCTACCTGGCCCCCGGGCGGGAGACGAGCCCCGGCATCCACATCGGGCTCGGGATCAGAGTCGAGGACGGCTCGGCGGGCACCACCTTCTACCACAGCGGCAACAACGGCCGGCGGTTCACCTCGTACATGACCGGCAACCTCGCGCAGGGGCTCGGCCTGGTGTATTTCACGAACGCGTCCGACGGAACCGCGCTCGTGGAGCCGCTGGCTTCTCGAGTGCTGGGAGCGAGCCACCCGGCCCGCAACTGGGCCACGTTCGACCGGTACGATGATCCGCGGCGACTCGCCCTGAAGTCGGTTCGGCGCGCGGCGGTGGAAGGCGGCGCCGATGCGGCGCGCGAGAGGCTTCGGGCGATTCGCGCGGACTCCGCCACCCGACCGTCGCTCGACGACGTTCTCGACCTCGGATCCTTCCTGACCGGCCGCGGCCTCCACCGACTCTCCGTGGAGGTCCTCGGGTCGGCTGTGGCCGAAGCTCCGGATTCCGTGGGCGCGCATCTCGCGCTCGGACGGGCGCTGGAGACCGCCGGTGATCTCCTGTCCGCGATGGACTCGTATCGGCGCGCGGAGGCGTTGGAGCCCGGCGGCGACGAGGCCCGGCGGCAAGTCCAATGGACCGAGGACCGTCTCGCTGCTCGCGCCCGGGCACTCACCGTCCCCCGAAAAGCCCTCCAGAGCTACGCCGGACGGTATCAGGAGTGGACCATCATCCTCCGCGATGGCCGCCTCTTCTACAGTGATGGGGCGAACCCCGAATCCATCCTGATTCCGATGGCCGGGGACCTGTTCGAGGTGGGGGCAAACCCGATGCTGCGGATTGGCTTCGTCGGGGACGGCCTGCGGCCGGCCCCGAAGCTCCTTGCCCTGTACAGCGATGGGAGCGAGGAGGAATCGATCCGATCGAGATGAGGCGTCTATATTCCGTCGTGCCCGTTCCCTCTCCGACCGCAATCAATCCGACACCCGCATCCCCGGCCCCGCGCGCGACGGCCGCCGAGATCTTCCTGCGCGGCTCCGGCGAGATGGCAACGCTCACCCGGGCGCTGGACTGGTCCGCCACCGCGGTCGGCCCGGTCGAGTCGTGGACCGCCAGCCTCCGCACCGCGGTCAGCACCCTGCTCGCGTCGCGGCACGCGATGTTCCTCTGGTGGGGACCCGAGCTGGTTCAGTTCTACAACGACGGCTACCGGCCGAGCCTCGGCCCCGACCGCCATCCATCGGCGCTGGGCGGGCGCGGACGCGAGTGCTGGGCCGAGATCTGGCCCATCATCGGCCCGGAGATCGAATCCATCATGCTCGGGGGCGACGCCACCTGGCACGAGGATCACCTGGTGCCGATCACGCGCGGCGACCGGGTGCACGACGTCTACTGGAGCTACAGCTACAGCCCGGTGCTGGACGACGACGGCAGCGTGGGCGGCGTGCTGGTCACGGTGCAGGAGACGACGCGGCGCGTGGTCGCCGAGCGGCGGGTGCGCCTCCTCCAGGATCTCTCGGCCGGCATGCTCCACGCCCGCACCGAAGGCGACGTCTGCGAGGCGGCGATGGCCTCGTTCCGCTCGGCGCCGGACGAGGTGGCGTTCGCGCTCCTGTACTTGAGGGACGGACCGTCGGGGGTGCTGCGACTCGCCGGCGGGACCGGGCTCCCCGCCGATTCACCCGTGGCGCCGGCCGAGATCGTGGTGGACGGCGACACCCCGTGGCCCGTCGCGACCGCGCTCGCCCGGCACGGCGCCAGCGATCCGGGCGTGTGGTCCGCTCCGGCCGAATCGATCGTATGCGAACCCTGGCCGGAGTCGATCCGGTCCGTGGCGACACTGCCGTTGGCGGCCGGACACTCCGCCCAGCAGGTGCATGGCGTCGTGATCGTGGGGTTCAATCCCCGCCTTCCACTCGACAGCGCCTCCGTAATGTTCGGCGTGCAGGTGGCACAGGAGATCGCGACCGCGCTGGATGGCGTGCAGCAGGTCGCGAAGGATCGCGAGCTGCTGGCGAGCGTCTTCGAGCTTGCCCCGTCCTTCATGGCGGTCCTGCGCGGGCCGGACCACGTCTTCGAGCTCGCCAACCCCGCCTACTCGCAGCTCATCGGCCACCGCGAGGTACTCGGGCGGACGGTGCGGGAGGTGCTGCCGGAGCTCGCGGGCCAGGGGTTCTTCGAGCTGTTGGACCGCGTCTACGCCACGGGGGAGCCGTTCATCGGGAGCGAGGTGCTGGTCCCGCTCCAGCCGGTCCCGGAAGGCCCGCTGGAAGTCCGTTATCTCAATTTCGTCTACCAGGCCATGCGTGGGGCGATCGGGGGCGTGACGGGAATTTTGGTCACCGGCGTTGACGTCACCGACCTGGTCGAGGCCAGGCAGATCGTCGAGCGTGCGCTGATGGAGACCAGGCAGGCGGCGGCCGAGCGCGACGCCGAGGGGCGGCAGCTGCGCACGGTGCTGGAACAGGCGCCGCTGGCCATCGCCATCACGGGACCGGCCGGGGAGATCCGCTTCGCCAACCCCACCTTCGAGCGGCTCTGGGGGCGCTCGGTCGAGACTACGCGCGCCGACGCGTACAGCGAGGCCTACACCGGCTACCATCTCGACGGACGGCCGATCGCCTCGGAAGAATGGGCCGGCGCTCGCGCCGTCCAGCGCGGTGAGGTCGTGGAGGGGGAGGTCATCGAGATCGTGCAGGCCGGGGCCCGCGGGACCCCGGGCCGGCGTCTCACCGTGTGGATCAGTGCCGCGCCGGTCCGCGATGCGGACGGCCGGATCGCCGGCGGGGTCGTCATCTTCCGCGACATCACCGCGGAGCGGCGCACCGAGCAGCAGCTGCGCGACGCGCAGCGGCTCCAGGCCGTGGGAACCCTCGCCGGCGGCGTGGCGCACGAAGTGAACAACGCGCTGCAGGGCGTGTTGGGCTTCGGCGCGTTCGTGCTGCGGGCCCTGGGTGAAGAGCACCCGCAGGCGGCCGACATGCGCCTCGTGCTGCAGTCGGCGGAGCGCGCGGCGCGCGTCTCGCAGCAGCTGCTCGCCTACACCCGGCAACAGATGACGCAGCCTCAGCCCGTCGATCTCCCCGAGCTGACCGTGGGGCTTCGGCCGGTGCTCCAGCAGCTTCTCGGCGCCGACAAGTCGCTCGTTCTGCGTCCGCGGCCGGGCGATGTCCCCCGGATCCATGCGGACCCGCTCCAGGTGGAGCAGGTACTCATCAACCTCGTGGCCAATGCCCGGGACGCGATGGACACCGGTGGATGCGTGACCATCGAGGTGGATCGGGTGAGCGCGACATCGGTGGACGAGTTGTACCCGCCCGACTTGGGGTTCCGGCTGATGCCGGGGCTCTACGTGCGACTCACGGTGTCCGACACGGGGCACGGCATGGGTCCCGAGACGCTGGCACGCGCCTTCGACCCGTTCTTCACCACCAAGCCGGTGGGTGAGGGCACCGGGCTCGGGCTGAGCATGGTGTACGGCACCGTAAAGCAGCACGGCGGCTACGTCGGCGCGCGCAGCGCGATCGGCGGAGGCACCACCATAGAGCTCTACTGGCCGGTGGCGGCTGGAGAGGCGCCCGCGGCCGGATCGGGTGGGGTCGGCGACGCGACGACGGCCGGCGCCGGGCGCGGCCGCACGGTCCTGGTGGCGGACGACGATCCGGTGGTGCGCGCCCTCACGGTCCGGGCCTTGGAGGAAGCGGGCTACACGGTGCACTCCGTCGAGGACGGGGCGGCGGCAGTCGAGCTGTTCGACGGGGGACTGGTGGCGCCGGACCTCGTGGTCACCGACGTCATCATGCCCGGGCGCAACGGCCGACAGCTCTACGATGCGGTCGTCGCCCGCTGGCCCGACCTGCCGGTCCTCTTCATCTCGGGCCACACGGGCCAGGAGGCGGTGCTCCAGCGGCTGGTGCCTCGCGGGGCGCCGTTCCTCCAGAAGCCGTTCAGCCCCGAGATGCTGGTGCGCACGGTCGGCGAGCTCCTGCTCCAGAGCCGGAGGCGCTGAGCCTCCCCCGCCCTCACAATTCTCTAACACCCCACACCCGTTCGGCCGACGCGGTTCGACGTCCCCCGGTGAGCAGGTCAGACACTCACCCTCGGGAGACCCCAACCATGCGCTATCTCATACTCATCGCCTCACTGGCGGTGGCCACCTCCGCGTGCCAGGACACCACCGGCACCGGCATGGATGACCCTGCACTGCCGGAAGCCGGAAGCCGCGCCACCCTCGACCTGCGGGAGGAGCGGGCCTCGCTCGTCGCCGCGGGCAACGAGGTCTCGAGCGCCATCGCCGCCAAGGGTGTGCCCGGCGGTCTCGGTGGCGCCCTCACCCACAACGGCCTGCTGCTCTCGCCCCGGGTCGCCACGATCCAGGGCCGCGAAGCCGCCATGAACTTCCTCTCCACCGCCCCGAACGCGCCGAGCGCGCTGAGCTGGGAGGTGATCATCGCCGATGTCTCCAGCGACGCCTCCCAGGGCTACACCTGGTCCCAGGGCAGCACCACCCTCGACCTCGGAACCGGCGCCATCACGATCCCGAGCTTCTTCCTCACCTACTGGAAGCGGACCGAGAGCGGTCGCTGGCGGATCGCCGCGTTCGTGCTGAACCAAGGCGGCCCCCAGCCGCTGCCGCTGCCCGATGGCTTCGGCACACCGACGACGAGGCGCGGGCGCCAGTTTCCCCCCACCGACCTCAAGACGCTACGCAAGGAGCTGCGGGCGACCGATGCGGCCTTCTCCGCGGCCTCGCTCGCGGAAGGCACCGGGCCCGCGTTCGAGCACTTCGCCGCCCGGAACGGCATCGCGGTCGGCGGCGGAACGTTCGTGCTCGGTCCGGCCGCGATCGGGGAGGCGTTCGCCAGCGGCCCCAACGACGTCGTGAGCTGGGGCCCGCGCTTCGCGGATGCCGCGGAGAGCGGCGACCTGGGCTTCACGGTCGGCGACGCCTCGTTCGCACTCGAGGGCATCCCTCCCTTCTACACCAAGTACCTCTCCGTGTGGCGGAAACAGAAGAACGGGCAGTGGCGGTTCGTGGCGGACTTTGGCAACAGCCGGCCGGCGCCGGCGCCCGCGCCCTGAGACGTTGACGGTCCTCTGACGCCCGGGTGCCGGCAGACGGCGCTCGGGCGTCTCCTCACCACATGGCCGATCCCCCGGACTCCCCGACCTTCGGCGATCCCACCGCCGCGCGCCCCGCCCGGCTCGCCGACCTCGTGGGCCTCGGCCGCCTGTTCCTGGCAGGACTCGCGTTCTGGAGTGCGATGGCTTTCGTCTTCGCGGGGCAGATCATGCTGCTTCAGCGGGGAACCCCTGCCCCGACGCCGTTCCACCGGCTCCTGATCACCGAGCTCGCGAGCTGGCTGCCTTGCGCACTGCTGACCCCTGCCCTGGTCGCGGGCGCGTTGCGGGTGCGCGCGGCCGGCCTGTCGCTGACACGCATGCTCCTGCTCCACGCGGCCGGGGCCGTGCTCTTTCTGGTGGTCGGTGGCGCGTTGATGGGGACACTCGAAAGCCTCCTGCCGTGGACGCCGGAGCGCGGCGGGCTCGCCGCCGCCGCGGGCCACGGGATCCTCCGCTACCTCGGTGCCGACCTGCTGCTCTACTGCCTCGTCGTCGCCGCCGCCGAGGCCTTCGCCCACGCCTGGGAGTCGCGACGAAGCGGCATCGCCGCCGCCACCTATGCTCGTCAGCTCGCCGAGGCGCGGCTCCACGTGCTGAGCGCGCAACTCCAGCCGCACTTCCTCTTCAACACCCTGCACGCGGTTTCGGCGCTGGTGTACGAGGATCCTCCGAGGGCGGAGCGGCTGCTCGCCCGGCTGAGCGAGATGCTGCGGCTCACGCTTCGAAGCGGCACCCGGGTGGAGACGACGCTCGCGGAGGAGCTGGCGCTGATCCGGCGCTACGCCGAGATCCAGGAGACCCGGTACGGCGAGCGACTCCGGGTCGCCTTCGACGTGGAGCCGGCCGTCCGGGACGCGATGGTGCCCAGGCTCATCCTCCAACCGCTGGTGGAGAACGCCATCCGCCACGGCGTCACGCGCCGCATCACGCCCGGGCGGGTGGACGTGCGCGCGTGGGAGGGCCAGGGACGGCTGCACCTCGCCGTGTCCGACGACGGCGTGGGGCTTCGGGAGGGACGTCCGGTTCGAGAGGGTGTGGGACTCACCATCACCAGGGCACGGCTGCGGCAGCTGTACGGCGCCGAGCAGCGGGTAGAGTTGCTTCCAGCCCCCGCCGGCGGCACCGTATGCGCGCTGTCTATCCCGTTCCGGCTGACGGAGCCCGCGGCCCGGTGACAGCCCCGGCGATTCGCGCGCTCATCGTGGACGACGAGCCGCTCGCGCGCGCCCGGCTCAGGGCGCTGCTCGCCCGGCACGCCGACATGCAGGTGATCGCGGAGTGCGCCGAAGGCACCGAGGCCGCCGGGGCCATCACCCGCTCGCATCCGGATGTGGTGTTCCTCGACATCGAGATGACCGAGACCAGCGGCATCGACGTCGCGGCCGGGATCGGCCGCGCGCCGCTGCCGGCAGTCGTGTTCGTAACCGCTCACGAGCGCTATGCGCTGGAAGCCTTCGATGTGCGAGCGCTCGACTATCTGCTGAAACCGTTCGAGGAAGAGCGGTTTCGCGCGACGCTCGACCGGGTCCGCGCCTGGACCTCGGCGGTGCGGAGCCGGCGCTCCCACGAGCACCTCGTGGCCATTCTGCGGGAGCTGTCGGACACCCCGGTGGACGAGCTGGAGCGCCTGCGCGCTCCGGCGATGCCGCTCCGCTTCGCCGACCTCGAGCTCGATCCGGCGACGCGGCACGTGCGGCGCGCCGGCCGCCTCGTGCAGCTTCGCCCCAAGGAGTACGAGCTGCTGCGGGCACTCGTATCCAGGGCGGGCGCAGTCGCGGGCCGCCGGGAGCTGCTGGCGGAGGTGTGGGGGTATCAGGACGGCGTCAGCAGCCGGACGGTGGATACCCACGTGGCGGTGCTGCGGCGGAAGCTGGGACACTCGGCGGGGGAGCCCGGGTACATCGTCACCGTGGCGAAGGCGGGCTACCGGCTGCGCGACTGAACCCGGGCCCGCCACGCCTCGATGTTCGATCAGCTCGTCAGGATCTTCTGTAGCGCTCCCAGCCGCTGCGCCCAGTAAGCCTTCATGCGGTCCACCGCGGCTCGGTCGGGAAGCTTGCCGTGCTGCACCGCCACCTGACTCTTGCCGGCACCCTTGGAGGCGAAGTACACCTCGACCGAGGTGCCGTCCGGCCAGGTCACCCTCATGGTCTTGTCTCGCGTGGCGGTACGGACCGCGAGCTTCACGTCGGGCAGCCAGCGGCGGCGGTTCCGCACGTCGTGGAAGGCCCGGTAGAGCCGGCCGACCGGCACCGGAAAGACCTTGCTCTTCGAGGCTTCGTACCCGCCGTCGCGGCGCTGCCCGATGTCACGCAAGCCCTTGATCCGCTCGTATCCGGTGGTGACCATCTGGGTCCACCAGCCCGGAATCTTGTACGTCTTCCCCACATATGCGGCGATCGCGCGGTGGGGCCACTCGTGCGCTCCGGCGCGGTCGAGCGCACGAACCCACCGCTCCCAGCCGCACCCGGTCTTCGCGGCGATGGCGGCGTCGCTCATGCCGGCGAGCTTGGCGTAGTCGGGGGCGGCCGCGTCGGGGCGCGGCGTAGTGATGGGCTGCTTCCTGGCGAGGAGTCGGGCGCGG
Source organism: uncultured Gemmatimonadales bacterium (assembly GCA_963826065.1). Classification (GTDB taxonomy): domain Bacteria; phylum Gemmatimonadota; class Gemmatimonadetes; order Gemmatimonadales; family GWC2-71-9; genus CAVVWJ01. The sequence goes on along the minus strand of CAWGVP010000004.1, from coordinate 769,342 downwards.
GCGGTGGTGTAGGCTTCGCCCGTCCTGGTCATGCGGGCGCGCACGAGGCGCTTGAGGTCCTTGTTGTTCGGCATGGGATGGTCCCTTTGGTCGAGCCGCGGGCGCACTCCCCAGCAGTGGCGCCGTGCGGCGACACAAAGGAACTCGCGAACGGATCCGGGAGTATGCCCCCCTTTGCCTCGCCGTGGACCCTCGCTGGGGGAGGGTCGCCGAGGTTGGGCGTGGACCGACGCCTTGGGGATACGATGTGTGGGAGGGCGCGGCTGCGCAAGAGTCAGGTGCGGGCAACTCTCTCTGCTTGCTCGGGATCGGGGAGCGACCTACCTTGGCATCGGTCCGAACTTCACAGGTTGGCCGCGGAGGCTCCCATGACGGCTCGTCTCTCGATTCTCTTCGCTGTCGCCTGTCTTCTGGCCCCACCGCTCGCGGCGCAAGCGTCGCCCTCCCGCATCATCCAATGCGGCACCGATTCCCGGCAGCGCGTCCAATGTGACGCCGGGGTGACGGTCGCCCGGGCCAGGCTGGTGCGTGACTCGACCAACCGCTGTGGCGCCGCGGGGAGCTGGGGCTGGACCGAACGATCCGTCTGGACGGACAACGGTTGCCGGGGCGAGTTCGAGGTGAACTATGCGCCGGGTCAGGAACGCACCAAACGCATCACCTGCGGTACCCTGACCACCAATCAGGCCAAGTGCAGCACCGAAGGGCCTGCCGCCAGCGTCCGGCTGATCCAGCAGGGCATGTTCGCCCGGTGCACCCAGGGATCCAATTGGGGATACAGCGATTCCTTGATCTGGGCCGGTCGGGGCTGCCGTGCCGAGTTCGAGGTCACATACAAGGTCCCGGCGGTCCTGCCGGCGCCCACGCCGCAGCCGGCGACCAAGGTCATCGCCTGCGGCAACGTCTCGGGACGGTTGGACACATGCCGGACCGAGGGTCAGGCCGCGAGCATTCGGCTGGTGAAGGAGCTGAGCAACAATCGCTGCCGCCAGGGAACCACCTGGGGCTACAGCTCGGCCCTCCTGTGGGCCAAGGACGGATGCCGGGGAGCGTTCGAGATTACCTACAAGAGCTCCACGACGCCCGGCGTCCGGCGCATCACCTGCGGCGAGCCGACGGGCGCCAAGGTCGAGTGCAAGACCGGCGGATATGCCACCGGGGTCCGGCTGGTTCGCGAGCTGAGCAACAACCGCTGTCGCAGGGGATCCAGTTGGGGCAACACCGATTCCTTGATCTGGGCCAGCCGGGGATGTGAGGCGGAGTTCGAGGTCACTTACCGAGGCGCCGCGCCCGTTGACCCGGACACCCGGCGCATCACCTGCGGCAATGTCTCCAACGCTCACGTGCAGTGTGCCATCGGCGGCGATGCCACCGGCGTGCGGCTGGTGCGAGACTTGAGCGGCGGTCGGTGTCGCAAGGGGTCCAGCTGGGACCACACCGCTGCCTTCATCTGGGCCAATCAGGGCTGCCGCGCGGAGTTCGAGGTCTCGTACCAGGGTAGCGTGACGCCGAAGCCGACGCCTACCCCTACCCCCTCACCCGCGCCCGCGCCCGCGCCGCCCACGAGAGTCATCACCTGCGGCAACGCCAGCGGCTCGTCCATGTCCTGCAACGCGTTCGGCACGGTGGCCACGGTAAGCCTCAAGCGTGACCGGAGCGGCGGGGCGTGCAGCCAGTCGTCGAGCTGGGGGCTCGACGAGGAATCGATCTGGGTGGCCCGCAAGTGTTACGGGGACTTCGAAGTGACGTATGGTGCCGTCATGAATCAATTCTGACGACGAGCTGTTCGAGCAGCGCCTTGGCGGTCGATTCCGACGAGGCAGGGTTCTGGCCGGTGATCAAGTTTCCGTCCACGACGGTATGCACCCCCCAGTCCGCCGTCCTCGTGAACCTGCCGCCGTCGGCCTTGAGCACATCCTCGACCAGAAAGGGCACGACCTTGGTGAGCTCCACCGCGGCTTCCTCGGAATTGGTGAATCCCGTCACCGACTTCCCTTTCACCAGTGGTGCGCCATCGGGCCCCTTGGCGTGGCGAAGCACGGCCGGACCGTGGCAGACCGCCGCGACCGGCTTCCCCGCGGCGTAAAGCTTCTCGATCAGCGCGATGGAGCTCCGGTCTTCCGCCAGGTCCCACAACGGCCCGTGGCCACCCGGGTAGAAGACCGCATCGAACTCGTCCGCCGATACCGTAGACAGCTTGACCGTGTTGGCCAGCGCGCGCTGCGCTTCCCGATCGCCCCTGAACCGCGTCATCGCCGGTGTCTGCGCCTTGGGGTCGTCGCTCTTCGGGTCGATGGGCGGCTGGCCGCCCTTGGGCGACGCCAGCGAGATCTCGATGCCCGCATCTCGCAGGACGTAGTACGGTGCGGCGAACTCCTCCAGCCAGAAACCGGTCTGCTTCCCGGTGTCTCCCAGGCGGTCGTGGGAGGTGAGTACCATGAGGACCTTGGACATTGCTCCACTCCACTGCATGATGGTTGACCTTGCTGCGAACGCTTCCATCTGCAGCATAATGCCCCGCGTGCGGTCTCGCTGATTTCTCGAGGACGCGGGTGAGCCCGCCGAATTCGATCGCAAGAAGCGGAGTGCGCGGCCTGACCCCACACTGTTACGGTAGGCGCGACCCCCACAGGACGGCATCTTGCGCCTTTACCGAATCCAGGGCATTCCCGATTCCCTCGCGACCGACGCGAGGGAATCCATGAAGTCGCCTCAATACGGCCACCCCATCCATGCCGAAGTGGCGACCGGGACCGGCCCCTGCCGCCTCTGCCTCCAGACCTTTCAAGTGGGCACGGACGAACGGCTACTCTTCACGTACCAGCCGTTCACCGATCCCGCCGCCCTGCCCGCACCCGGCCCGGTGTTCATTCATCGTGCACGATGCGAGCGGTACGACGGGCACGCACTACCCGACGCGCTCCGGTCGCTTCCACTGGCCGTGGAGGGTTACGGCGATCATGGGGCGCTCGTCCTCCAGCGGCGAGTCGGCGCGCTGCCCTTCGAGATCGTCCTGGAGAGTGTGTTCGAGTCGTCGGAAGTGCGGTATGCCCATCTGCGCAACGCTGAAGCCGGCTGCTTCATCGCCCGGATCGACGTCGGCTGAATGCGCGATCGATCAGCCCGCGGGCCGGCATTCGAACAGCATCGGCAGCTCGTTGCGGAAGCCCAGGTCCTGGGTTCCCTGGCCGACATCGAACGCCAGGCTCGCCTCGCGCAGCCCCGCGTCGTGGCTGTAGAGCCGTACGATGCGGTACTCGAGCGCCAGCCCGCTCAGCGCTCGTGTCATGGGCGGGTCATCGGACATGAGGTGGTCGAGCCAGCGATGGGTTCCCTGAACACTGGTCACCCGCAGTGCGGCGGTTGTGCCGGATTCGTTGTGCACCTTCACCAGGAACGATCGCCAGGCGCGCTCCACTACGATCGGACGCGCGGGCCCGCGGCCCACTTTCACCCGCATCTCCGGATTGATGTGCACGGCGATGAGACAGGCGCGGTCGAGCACGCGCTGGACCGCTTCGGCCGCCGCGGCGGTCCGAGTGGTAGCGGCGAGGTCCAACGCCGCTTCCAGCGCTGGAACGTCCTCGGGCTCGGCCGGTGTGCCCAGTGACTCAGCGGCGGTGAGAACATGCCGGACCTGGACGCCGAGCGCGCGTGGGTCCACGTCGCGCACGAAAGCCAGCTCTGCTCCGTGCCGAAGCGTGTCCGCCGGGAGCGACTCGTCCGGCAGAGGGGCGGCGACGGGCGACCGCAACACCGGAAGGATCAACCCGCCGGCGGCCAGACCCGAGCGCTCGATGAAACGCCGGCGGTCGGACATGTAAGTCTCTCTTGCGCGTCAGTCGGCATCGCACTCCGCCAGGAGCCGCCTATACGTCCGCCGCGCGTGCTGGTAATCCGCCTTGGCTTGCTCCAGCTCCGCGGCGGCGATGAACTGCTCCTTCTGGCTCCAGCACTGATCCACGCCCTTCAGACACCACTCCGCACTGCGTCGCGAGGCCCGCACCGGCCGGCCGCCCACCAGCACCCAGATGGGGTTGGTGTGCGACGAAGGGAGAATCCGCAGCGCGAGCCAGCTGCTCCGCGCGATCGGCGCCTCGAACGTCAGGTCCCGCAGTGTGCCGTCCGCCACGAGCGTCCGGTGTGCGACGGGAAAGCCGTTGACGACCAGCTCCACCCGCACGTCCCGCGTCCGGCCGAGGCGGGCGCGCTCGAGGTCCCAGAAGAAATCCGGCCGAAGCCCGGGTTCCGGATCGGGCCGCGCAGGAAGAAGCGCCGCGGCCATCACTCTCACTCTCACACTGCCGGCGCGGTCCAGCCGCAGCTCGCTGCCGCGCTCGCCCAGGGCGATGTCGTTCGCGCGGAGATCCAGCAGGTGGCTCTTGCCGTCGCTCACGTACGCGCGCCCCTGCCGGATGCCCTCGCACCAGTCCGCGTAGTTCAGCCGGCCGTCCAGCTTCACGTAGGATCGCCCCATGCCGACCCGGTCGCCGGACACGCAGGGGAAGTCGGTCTCGCCGCTGATACGGGTGCGGAATCCCACGTTGAGCGTGTGATACCAGATGTTGAGCTCGCTGGCGTAGGGCGTATCGACGGTCGACATGAAGTCCACCGCGGGCACGGGCGTGCCATCGGGTCCCGGGACCTCGTGGGTCACGTCCATGATGTATTCGTTCGCGCCGATGCCGTCGTACGGCGGAACGACATAATTCGGCAGGTCGGTGGACTCCACGCCGAGTCCCGAACCCGAGTGTGCCGGCCCGCAGACCGCGCCCTGTCGCTTGGCCCATCGCAGCGTGTTGAGGCCCAGCGTGGGCCAGTGGTGGTAGGAATCCCCGCCGGGCGGGATCTGCTCCTTGAGCCGCAGGAGTACGAGGTGACCGGACCGATCCGAGCCGAAGCCGGATACCTCGACGTCGTAGTGCAGCAGGTGGGAAGGCCGTGACACCCGGTCGTCCCGACCGGTGAAGAACCGCTTCTGGTAGTCGAAGCCCGGTCCCCAGGTCAGGTTCGCGCCGACCTTGAGGTCCTCTCCCAGCGTATGGCGGATCATGTCCTCGGGCCGCACGCCCTCAGTCGGCTTGATGTAGTGAGCGCACCCCGCGGCGTGGATGTGATGGTCGCCGCTCCACCAGCCGAGCTTCGCGGGATCGATCCAGCGCCTGATCTGAAAGGTCGCCTCCTGCAGGGGCGCGCCGGCCCCGGTTTCCGTCACCGTGAGCGACTGGGTGATCGTGCGCGACTCGGGCCCGCGACGGCATTCCACGCTGTAAACCCCGGCCGGCAGTGCGAGCACCTCGCGATCGCCTCGGTAGACCTGCGGGTGGAAGGCGAAATCAGGGGCAAGGCGCTTGGCTTGCGACGGGTAGATGCGCCCCAGTGCATCCCGAATCACGAAGGCCGCCACGGTGGGCTCGCCGGCCTCGTCCCGTACCCGCCACCGCACCGATTGGGCGGGCCGGCAGTGGAACCGAATGGATACCTCGTTGCCGCGCCAGTCGATCGGCGCCACCAGCGCTCCGTCCCGCCAGACCAGTTCGAAGGCCAGGCCCGCACTCCTTCGGCCGGCATCACGGCTGTAAAGCTGAATGATGCGGTATTCGAGCGTCAGACCGCTCAGGGTCTCGGTCAGCGGCTGGCGGTCGAACATCATGAGATCGAGCCAGCGGGGCGCGACCTCTTCCGGCGAGGCACCGGCGAGCGGGCGCGCCTGATCACTGGCTCCGCGCAGCCCGCCGGTGACACGGGCCCCGTTATGGACCTTCACCAGGAACTGCCGCCAGCCGAGCTGTACCAGCTCCGGCGTGGCGGGTCCACGCGCTGCGACCGGTGGGGCGCCCGGGTGGATCGTCACGCCTATAAGGCAGTAGCGATCGAGTACCCGCTGGATCCGCTCGACCGCTCCGGCGGGGTCGGGCCGCGCGTCAACCGCATCCAGGGTGTGCTTGTCCGCGGGGCTGAGTGGCGTGCCGAGGTAGTCGGTAGCGGCGACGAGGCGCCGGACCTGGGCGAGCAACGGCTGCAGCTCGACGTTCCGGACGAGCGGCAGGTCGGGCCCGGTCGAGTCTGGACGCAGCACCCCGGGCAAGGCAAGCGCGCCCGCGGCCAGTCCGGCGTGTCGCAGGAAGAGCCGGCGGTCGTACACCGGCTCAGCGCACTCCGTCGGGAGCGAGAGTCATGGAGTCACCATTGTCGAGCGGTTACCGCACCACGAGTGGCGCTGTCCACCGAAACGTACCCCACGCCATCGCCAGCGTGCCATGCCTGGCGTCGCGTGGCTCGATCGAGATGGTGAACGTATCCAGTGGAGTGCCTGCGCTGTCCACCTTCATCGGCACCTTGCCCAGATCGTGGGCCGGCCCGTATTCCGTTCCCCACTGACCCGCCTGTCTGTTCACGATGAGCTCGACGCCACCGAGGTGCGGCACGGTCCAGAGGGTGTACGTCCCTGGAGGCACCGACAATCCCGCGAGTGTGATCGGCGCCGAGGTGATGAACTGGGTCGCGGCATTCGCGCCGGTGCGCCAGACACGGTCGTAACCGATCACGTCGCCCAGCAGCGTGCGCCCGCGCGCAAGGGGACGGCCATAGTCCACCGTGAGCGTCGCGGCACCGATGGTCGCACGGGTGGTATCGCGCACGCTGAGCGGCTGGAGGCCGGTGCGTCGTTCCGCGGCCGCGAAACGGTCTGCGAGGGAGTCGATGTCGGGAGGCGTCGTGGTGCGCGTGACGGCGACCTTGTAGGTGCTGCGCATCCCCGAGTAGGTCAACAGCCGCCCGCTGCTGTCGACCGTCAGATCTCCGATTCCCGACAACCAGTCGTGCCGCAGCACCACCTTGCCTCCCGGCTGCGGGTGGACGAAGCCCTTGTGCAGTGTGAAGCTCGGGCCGACGTCCCGATCGGGATAGAACTGCCGGAACAGCACGCTGTCGCCCGGCGCGAGCCCGGTGGCCGCGGCGCGGCGGAGCGCCGCCGCGACCTCCAGCTCGATGATGCTGTACATCATCGACACGTGCGGCACGGTGATCGCACCGCCCGTGGCGAACGAGGTGTCCCGCACGCCGCCGCTGTCGCGGACGGAGATGGCTACCACCTCGGTGGAAAAGTCGGCCGTGACCCGGCGTCCACGTTCCCTGGGGGTCCGGCCGTTCGGCGTGCGGACGTCCATCACCATGCGCCGGATCCTGCCGTCGGCGTCCAGCTCGAACTCGGTGTGCCGGCGTCGCACGAACGGCCATCGATCCACGCCGTCGGTGACCAGGCGCGTGGGCGAGCGGACGACGTGCTCGACCGCGACCGTGTCGTTGCCGAGGACGGCCACGAAGCCATAGCGCTCGGGTGGCGTGGCATTGCTGCAGGCGAGGAAGAGAAAGGGGAGGAGTGCTAACCGCAGTATGACGCTCACTCGGAGCTCGCCGACGAATCCGCTGCGATCTGGACGCAGTGCTCGCTCACCACCTGCCAGGTGGGCCGCGCCTCCAGCCACACCTGACCACAGCGCTGATCGTCCACGAAACGCTTCCCTCGATACGTCCCTCGCCCCCGCCAACGACTGCTCACCACCGCCACCGGCCCGGTGTGGGTGATCACGATCTCGGATCGCCGCGCGTGTTCCACTGCGTAGTCGGGGCTTCCCAGGAACTCGAGTATCGGGGCGCGAGCCCTGACCGCTCCAAGCGACGTGAAGTACTGATAGCGAGGCGCCAAGAGGCGACCGACGGCGACGGTGTCCTTGCTGTTCCAGGCACTGTCCAATCGCGCGACGAGGGTCGCGACCCGAGCCGATGCGCTGGCACGGTCTTGCGCCGCGGCCACCGTCGGGGTCCAGAGAAGACACCCCACCACTGCCGCGCATACGGCTCCCGGACTGTGCATGGCTCCACGTCCTCGTGCCTGAGGGTGAGATCGCCGTCGCTTGGAGGGCTCAGGTTCACACAACGTAGGTGAAGGAACGCTGGTTTCTTCGCGCCGCAACCTCGTTGTCGGGTTTTCCCCTGGAATTCCGATCTACCATGTGGGAGCTGCAGTCACATGCAGTTCCCTGGTGACTCGTCCCCCCGTTGCGCACCACGACCCCGTGCTGCCGTTCGTAGTGGCAGAGGAGGAGTTATGTACGTCCGAAGCTGTTTCCGTAGATCCGGCGCCGGTACGCTTGCGGCCGCGCTGATGTTGGCATTCCTGGCCGGATGCTCCCAGGATGACACGCTCAGCGGCCCCGACCAGGGACTGCCGCAGGAAGATGGCGTAGAGCTGGAAAACGTGCAGGATGACCTGGACGTCCGCCCCGCCTTGGTGTCGCACTACGCCGACGGCTACGTCTGGGCGCACAGCCCGACCACGGCCTCCTACAGTGGGACCGGCTTCTATGCGTTCAACCGGAGTGGCGGGGGCATCACGATCACCAGACAGGGCGAGGGAACCTACACCGTTCGCTTCTCCGGCCTGTCGGCGGTGCTCGGGACGAAGAGCACCGTGCATGTGACCGGCTACACCGGGGAGAACAGCTATTGCAAGCCGGGTGCGCAGAAGCTCCTGAGCGACGTGGTCCACATCAAGTGCTTCGATGCCGCTTCGGGTCGCCCGAGCGACGCCCGCTACACGGTGTACGTCACCAAGCGCTACGCCGACCTTGCCTTCGCCTTCGGCAACAAGCCCACCGAGACCGACTACGCTCCCCCGGGTAGCGCCTCCCATAACCCGGCGGGTGCAATTCGAGTGTTCCGGAATGGGGTGGGCAACTACACGGTCAGGTTCACGGGGCTGGGGAGCCGGCTGACCAGCAACGGCGGGCACGCCCAGGCGAACGCGATCGGCACCGGCGCCCAGCACTGCAAGATCGGCTCTTGGGGCGGGAGCCCTGACCTCTTCGTCAACGTCCTGTGCTACACCCGGACGGGTGCCTTGAAGGACGTGAAGTTCAATCTGTTCTTCGCCACGCCGCAACCCAACCTGGCGTACGCCTGGGCCAATCAGCCCTCGAGCCCGAGCTACTCGCCCAGCACGTTCTACCGCTCCAATCCCAGCGGTGGAGCCGTATCGATCTTTCGCTCGGGAGTGGGTCGGTACACTGTCGCCTGGAGCGGCCTGTCGCTGCTGGACGGCGGTGATGTTCAGGTCACGGCCTACGGTGCAGGCAACAGCGTGTGCAAAGTGGAGTCCTGGGGTTCGCAGAGCGTAGCGGTTCGCTGCTTCAATCCAGGCACCAATGTGCTGGTGGATTCGTATTTCGACATAATGTTCTTCTCGTAATCCGCTCAGCTCCTGACCCAGGGGAACCCGGCCCGCCGTTCAAGGGGGCCGGGTTTCGCATTCCGCCTTCGGCCATGGACCTCGTTCAGCGCTGCGGCGCCTGCCCCCCAGGCGCGCGTCGACGCTCGTAGCGGCGGAGGCCGGCAACTCGAACACCGGCGCGGCCAAGAGGGCGGGACCCGCACAGCAAGCGTCCGGCCAAGTGCGTCGGCCCCGCGAGCTTCCGCTTCACAGAGGTCGGGAGTGGCAGCAATCCGTTCGAGCCGCTCAGTCAGCACGAAACTGGGCGGCGAGTCGGTGCGGTGCGATGGGACAAAGGAGGCCTCACTTTCCGACCAGTATGGAGTCTGAACGGCCGGTCCGCACTTCCCTCAGAGGGAATTGAGCCGGGAAGAGCCCAGGCCCAGATTCGCGCGCAGCGGCCACCAGTCGGCCGAATTGCGAACCCGAGAGCCCGTGGCGGGCGTGGAGACAAAGATGACCGCATTCCCTATTCATACTATCGATACCGCGCCGGAGGGATCCAAGGAGACTTTGGTGGGGGTGAAGGCGGAGCTTGGCATGGTCCCGAACCTGGCCGCAGGTATGGCCGAATCGCCGACCCTGCTCCGAGCGTTCTTCGCAGCGCGAGAGATCTATTCGCAGGGCACCCTGAGCCCGATCGACATTCAGGTGCTGTCGCTGACCAACGCGTTCGAGAATGGCTGCGAGTGGTGCATGGCGTTTCATTCCACCGGCGCTCTCAGGGATGGACTCTCGAAGGACGCGCTCGAGGACCTGCGCGCGGGGCGCGCGCCGCAGGACCCGCGGCTCCGGGCACTGAGCGATCTGTCACGAACTATGGTAAGGAATCGCGGCAAGGTGAGTGAGCAGGACCTGGAAGCCTTCTACGCCGCCGGGTTCAGCAGGGCGCAGGCCCTGGAGGTCGTGCTGGGCGCCGGATTCTCGGTCATGGCCAACTTTTCGGGGCACCTGGTGCAGGCGCCGCTTGGGGCCGTCCTCGAGCCCTATGCCTGGAGCAAGCCGGTGACTCGCATGGTCGATCGAATCGGGGCCGGCGCTTCTCCATCACGGTCGGCGGCCAGCCGATGAGTCCCACGAGACGTTGGCCGCGCGGAGGCCTACTCTGACCTAGCCAAGAATGCGCGCACCTCGGGCAGGTCTGTCACCACGTGGTGGGCAACGTGGAAGAATCGGTCCCGTAGAGGGCTCTGGCGTGCCTCCGCGGGCGTGAGCATCCGCCCCAGATAATGGTGCGCCCGCCACGGGGACTCTTGAGGGTCCAGCAACACCATCTCCACTGCTTCCGAAGTTCCGCGGACGTGAAGGTGGACGGCTTGCGGTTGGCCTTCCTCAGGCGGCATGAGGGCCAGTGCCACGATTGCCACCGGCTCGACGTCGCAGCGGTGCATTCCGGCCAGATACAGCCCGGCGGGGCGTCCATCGTCGTACACGGAGCCCCGGCTGACCGTGATCGGCTCGTGGCAGTGCTCACAGATCTCCGTCGCCTGCTGGCGGTCCAGCGTGACCTCTCCCACGGGGTTCCTCTCATGGTATGCGGCGGCTTCCAGTATGCGGCGCCCTGACGACTTGCGTGGATGCAGGCCTGGGTCTGGTCGCCTGCGGGCTTCTACTCCGGGAGCGGGTAGAACGCAAGCGTGAGCCGATAGCGCTCGGCGTCGTCGGGCTCTTCGCTCTTGGCCTCGCGCTCGTCGGCCGTGATCGACCTGATCAGCCTCTGAAGCTTGTCACGGATCGCGTTCAACTCCCGCTCCGAACCCCGGATCTCCAAGAAGCTCACGATTCCCTCCTTCTCGAGGTCCTCCGTCGCGTCCCCTTCGGCGATGATCCGGGCGAGCTCGGCGGCGGTAGTGTCGAAGATCGTCGCTACCATCTGGTGGAGTGCGGCACCCTGCTCACCGCCCTCCTTGTCCTCGGTCGTCTGGAAGATGCGGGAGTCCGCCCGGAAGCTCCGAGCGACGGCCAGGTAGTACTTCTCCAGAGTCCCGCGGTTCTGTCGTGTGCGCGCGAGCTTGATGAGGCCGACTTTCTCCAGCGCATCGACGTGGTGGTAGAGCTTGGTCGGCTTCTCACCGAGGAGCTCCGCCACCTGTTTCGTCGTGCGCTCGTCGCAGAACGCCTCGAGGATCCGGATGCGGAGGGGATCGGCCAGGACCTTGACCTGGTCGAGCGTTGCAAGCGTGTAGGACGCTTCTTGGGGCATCGAAGGCTTGCCTGGCGGGCGTTTCCTGGTCACGGGGGAATCTCCATCCTATTGACAGATCGAAGCTTAGCTTCTCGGGGCCCACCTCGAACACCATTCGTATGAAATGCAATATAAAGTAATACTTGAATAATCTAACAGACTTTGATAATATGTCGCGTCTGCAGGATGGCCACTACCCTTTCCGAGGGATAGGCAGATGTCCGACACCATGACGCCACCCCGCCCCATTGCCCTGGCTGACGAAAGCCGCACGACACGCCCCTTCTTCGTCCTCTGGACCGGCCAATCGCTCTCGCTGATCGGAAGCCAGGCGGTGCAGTTCGCGCTGATCTGGTGGCTCACCGAGAAGAGCGGATCCGCCGCGATCCTGGCGACGGCCACGCTGCTGGGACTGCTGCCGCCGGTGGTGCTGGGGCCCGTGATCGGCACGCTGATCGACCGCTGGAATCGGAAGCGCGTGATGCTCACGGCCGACGGTCTCAGCGCGGCGGCGGCGCTGCTGCTGGCGTGGCTCTTCGCGACGGGAATCGCGGAGGTCGAGCACGTCCTTGCGCTGCTCTTCCTGCGCGCGCTGGGAGCGGCGTTCCACGCCCCGGCCATGACCGCCTCCACCACTCTCATGGTCCCGGAGAAGTACTATACCCGCGTCCAAGGTCTCGAGCAGAGCGTGCAGGGCGTCCTGGCCATCGTTGCCGCTCCGCTCGGCGCTTTACTCCTGGCGGTGTTCTCGATGACCGGCGTCATGATGGTCGACGTCGGCACCGCGCTGCTCGCGATCCTGCCGCTCGCGGCGATCCCCGTGCCCCAGCCGCCGCGCTCCGCCGCGAACAGTGAGAGCGACTCCGTCTGGGTCGAGACGTTGGCGGGATTCCGGTATCTCATGTCGCGCCGAGGGCACCGCACGCTGGTCGCAATGTCGACGCTCATCAACGCGCTCCTCGTGCCGGCGTTCTCACTGCTGCCGCTCTTGGTGCTCGAGCGCTTGAACGGCGGTGCGGTGCAGTTCGGTTGGTTGAGCTCGGCGCTCGGCGTGGGCCTGATCGTCGGCGGCGTCGCATTGAGCACTTGGGGCGGGTTCCGCCAACGGATCATGACCTCGTTGACGGGTATGATCGCGCTCGGACTGGCGGTGACGGCGGTGGGGGTGACACCGGAGGCCTCCTTCGCTTGGGCGCTGATCTCGATGGCGTGCGTCGGGATGATCGTTCCCCTCGTGAACGGACCGGTGCATGCCATCTTCCAGGCAACGATCGCACCGGATTACCAGGGACGGATCTTCACGCTCATCGGAAGCCTGGCCGCGGGCGCCGCGCCGCTGGGACTTATCGTCGCTGCTCCGGTCGCGGAGCGCCTGGACGTCGGAGCCTGGTACGTGGCCGCCGGCGCAGCCTGCGTGGCGATGGGTATCGCGGGATTGTTGGCGCCTTCTGTGCGGGGGATCGAGGATGCGGCGCCGGTCTCCACGGGTCGCATTGGCCACGACGTCAGGCTCGTTACCCCACGGTAACTGCTGTCTCGCCGCTTCAGGATTCATTAGACTCGCCATCGTACGACCAACGATGGAGAGACCATGCCGTTCCTGACCGTTCAAATCACGCGGGTGCGTCACCGCTCGATACCGTCAACAAACCAGCCGTGGCTCCGCTCGAAGCGCGCGGACGGGATCCCAAGCGACAGGCGCTCCTTGGAGGTGCTATCGGGGCCGCGGCCGGTGTGGTCTTCTGTACCGTAGTCTCAACTCTGGGTGACGACTCGGCCGAGGGGGGATTGTCCGTTTGCCCGCTCGATAGCTATCTCCTGATAGGAGGAGCAGGCTTCGTGCTCGGAGCCGCCATCGGCTGGTTGATCTGATCACCGCCGCACCCAGCGCTCGGCGGGTCGGCCCACCGAGCTCCGCGCTCTCAGCGTGCATCAGTCCAATCCAGGCTACTCGGCAGGGCTGGCCACGGGTACCGGTGTTGCTCGATCGGTGGTTGTCCCGTCGCCGAGCGCTCCCCCGGAATTCTGTCCCCAGCAATAGCCTGCGGCATCCGTAGTCACACCGCAGGTATGGCCGTAGCTTGCATCCATCTGACGAAAAACGAGCCCGCCCTCGACCGGAACCGGCAACCGATAGGGCGTGGAAATCGGATGGATGGGTGTCAGGCCCCAGCAATACCCGGCCCCGCTGGTCGCCACGCCGCAGGTATAGGGCCCTCCCGCGGTGACGGTAAGGAAGCGGATACCGCCCCGCACCTTCGAGCTCGGCGTTGTCGTGGGCTGACGCCAGGTGCCGTTGCCCAGGCGGGCATTTTCGTTCGACCCCCAGCAGTAGGCCACGTCTGTCGTCGTGACTCCGCAGGTGTATGAGCCGCCAGCGCTCACCTGACGGAAGCGGAGCGCTCCGACTTGCACGCGAACCGGGAACAGGCGCTGGGTGTCGGTCGTTCCGTCTCCGAGTTGGCCTGCACTGTTGTCCCCCCAACAGAACGGCACGTCGTTCGTATTGATGGCACAGGCGCTCAGCCCGCTGACCGTCAAACCATGGAAGCGCCTGCCGCCGGCGACCGCCACCGGCACGGAGCTGGGGTCGGTGGTGCCGTTCCCGAGCGCGCCATAAGAGTTGCCACCCCAACAGTAGACCAAGTTCCGGGTGGTCACACCACACGAGGTCTCGCCCCCGACGGCCACTCGCCGGAAGCGGAGACCACCGGCAACGGCCACCGGCACCCGGCTGTCGTTCGTGCTGCCGTCGCCCAACTGGCCGGTGTAGTTCCAGCCCCAGCAGTATGCCCGGTCGTCGGTGGTTACGGCACATACGTGGTTATCGGCCGTGCTGATCTGCCGGAAAAGGAGACCGCCGGACACCCTGACGGGTCTGAGGCGGGTCTCAGTGGTACCGTCGCCCACCTGGCCTGCATTGTTGGCTCCCCAGCAGAAAGCCACGTTGTCCGTCGCCACGCCGCAGCTGCCATGTATCTGGATGAACGCCAGCGTAGCGGTCGGCGTGGTGACCGGCGACGGTTCGGTCTCGGGCGCGGTGGGTGAATCGACCTCTTCACGGCACGCGCCGGCCAGCCCGAGTAGGGTCAGCGTTCCGATAATCCGCAACGGTTGCATGATGCACCTCCGCTCCGATCCGAGTGCCCACCAGGAACAGTCTACCGGAGGTCTTCACCTATAACGGTGCGTCGCGGCGCTCTCGGCAGGACACCAGGATGGCTGCGGCGGACTGAAGGGAGCATGAACTGCTCGTGAGAATGGAACGAGGCGGCTCGGTACCGGACACGAAAAAGGCGCCCCTCGGCGCCCGTCTCCCCCGCCCCGCGTCCTTCAGTTCAACCCCAGGTCCCCCGCGCCGACCAGCGCCACCACCGCCCTCCCCTCCCCCTCCAGCGCCGCGCGTCCCCCCTCCCCCCGATCAACCACCGCGAGCACGCCGAGCACCACGCCGCCCGCCGTCGACACCGCCTCGATCGCCCGCCGCGCCGACCCGCCCGTCGTGATTACGTCCTCCACGATCACGACCTCGTCACCCGTGGTGAATGAGCCTTCGATCACCTGCGCCGTTCCGTGCCCCTTCGCCTCCTTGCGGACGCTGAACGCATCCATCACCAGACCGGTCCCCCAGCTCGCCGCCGCGATCGCGTAGGCTACCGGATCCGCGCCCATCGTCATCCCGCCCACCACTTTCGGCCGCCATCCCTTCTCCGTGATGGCCCGCCACCCCAGCCGCCCGATGAGACCCTGCCCCTCCGCGCTCATCGTCGTCAGCCGGCAATCGATGTAATAGGAAGAGCGCTGCCCCGACGCCAGAAGGAAGTCCCCATGCCGGACCGACCGCTCCAGCAGCAGCCGGCGCAGGCGCTCCAGGTCGTCGTCGCCCGCCATCAGCCCCCCGCCCCGCCCTTCTTCCCGAAAATCGACGCCAGGAACCCCGGCTTCTTGGTCGAGATGTCCATCTGGACCGACGTGCAGAAGCCCCGGGCGAATTCGTCCACCGTCTTGCACCGCTTGGTGAGATCCCGCTCCAGTCCATGCATCACGGCCGCATCTACGGCCGCCGGGAATTTGAGTCCCCGCACGGCCTGATTCAGCGGTACGGGCGGCTGCGTTAGTAGTTGCTGAAACAACTCCCTTGGATTCTTGCCCGTGAACGGGTGCTCCTGGGTCAGCAGATAGTAGGTGATCGTCGCCAGGCTGTAGACGTCGGCCTGCTCGCTAACCAGTTCGCCACTAAGCGTTTCCGGGGCAACATACTGAAGGGTGCCGACGAAAAAGCCGGCCCTGGTCAGCCGCTCTTCCGGGGCCGCGTCCGAGTCCCGGGCGATCCCGAAGTCCAGCAGCTTGGCCGTCTGGGTCGCCGGGTCGTACATGATGTTGGCGGGCTTGAGGTCCCGATGGATGATCCCCGCGCGGTGCGCCACGGTAAGCGCCGCGCCCAGTTGCTCGATGATGGTGGCCACCAACGGGGGGGCCAGCTTGCCGGAGCGGCTCACGAATTCCGCCAGCGGCTCGCCCCGGGCCCATTCCAGGGCCAGGTAGTGCAGCCCATCCGCATCGCCGTAGTCGTACGTACGCACGATGTTGGGGTGACTCACCCGCGCACCGTACTCGGCCTCGCGAAGAAATCGCTTGACCGCGACCGGGTCGCTCGCGAGCCGGGGCCGCAGGATTTTCACCGCCGCCTGCCCGCGCTCGGCGTGGTCCGCGCAGTAGACAGTGGCGGTGCCGCCCTCGCCGATGTACTTGGCGAGGTGGTAACCGGCCACCGTCCGACCGACCATATTGTCAGTGTTCATGGAACCGCCAAGCTAGTTAATCTCGCACGACGCAGCAAGTTGGACGCTTGACGCCTCTTCGTCGCAGGGACTAACGTTCGCCACCCGCATTCGCGGGTCCAATCGGCTCTGCCGGGAGTGTCACATGCGTCGGCTCGTCTTGGTGGCGGCCCTGATCGCCCCCGCCGTCGGCTGCGGGAGTTGGAAGCGGGTCGGCAGCGAGGAGCAGCCGAGACCCACCGAAACGCTTACCCGGCTCCTGAACACCGCCGAGTTCTACAAGCAGCTCGGCCGGCTCGCCGCAGCGGAGCCGATGCCGTTCGTCGGCACCGTCGCCTTTGCCGCGGGGCCCGCCGACTCGGTCATCGCCGTCCTCGGCCTCTCGCTGGAAAACCGGGCCTTCGCCTTCCAGAGGGAAGGGAATTCGTTCGTCGCCCGCTACCGGGTCACCATCTCCTTCAAGCGCGAGGGAGTGCCCCCGGTGGAGCTCGCCCGCGAGGAGGTGGTCCGCGTCGCCACCTTCCAGGAGACCCAGCGCGCCGACGAGAGCGTCCTGTTCCAGCAGGTGCTGCGCATCCTCCCGGGGGCCTATACCGTCACTGCGACCGTGCGCGATGCGTCGTCCACCTCGGAGAGCAGCGCCACCGGCGAGTTCACCGCGCCCGGATTCGGGAAGGGCAGCTACTCCGCGCCCATTCTGACCTACCAGGCCACGGGGCGGGGCAGTCTCACCGAGCCGCTCTCGCTGGTCCTCAACCCCCGCGGTGCCGTGGGCTATGGTAGCGACACGCTGCTCGCCTACGTCGAAGGCTACGCCTTCAGCGAGCCGACCATGGTTCCGTTCGAGGTGCTCGACGAGCAGGAGCACGCCATCTTCACCGACTCGCTCCGATTCCGCGGGGGCAGGGAAGTGGAGAGCCAGGTCGTCCGCCTCGCCCCCGACAGCGTCGCCCTCGGCGAGCTGAAGCTGGTCGTGGGGAGTGCGCCCGAGCGCAGCACCTCCGCCGTGGTCTCGTTCACCCAGGCGTGGGTGGTGACCAACTTCGATGAAATGCTCGACCTGCTCCGCTACTTCGGCCAGGACGAGCGCATCTCCGCCATGCGCAAGGCGCCTCCGCAGGAGCGCGCCCGGCTCTGGCGCGAGTTCTACACCGCCACCGATCCCAGTAACGCGACCCCGGAGAACGAGGCGCTGAACCAGTACTTCAGTCGCGTCAACGCCGCCAACCAGCGTTTCAAGGACGAGGGTGTGCCCGGCTGGCGCACCGACCGCGGCGAGGTCTTCATCACCCTCGGCCCCCCGGACGAAAGCATCGAGAGCACGCCGGGCACCGCCAGCCGGATCATCCGGTGGACCTACCTCAACCACCGGCTGGAGATCTACTTCCAGGACGAGACCGGCTTCGGGCGCCTCCGGCTCACGCCGGGGTCGCGGGCGGAGTACGAGCGAATCCTGTCGCGGGTGCGGCGGCAGACCTCGTAGTGGTCACCTGGCCGTGTCATCCTGACCCCGCTCGGAGTCGGATGACACGATGACCGCCCCCCGTCCGCACGCCCGTTCCGCCCCTCCGGAACCGGGCTAACTTCCCCCAATGCCCAACCACCAGCCTCCCCGCCTGTTCCTGATCGACGGCTACGCCCTGATCTACCGCGCCTTCTTCGCGATGATCTCGCGGCCGCTCCGGACCAGCAAGGGAGAGAACACCTCCGCCGCCTGGGGCGTGGTGAACTTCCTGATGCGGCTGCGGGAGAAGTACCGGCCCGACTACGTGGCCTGGGTGAATGATGCCGGCACCTCCTTCCGCGAGGAGCGCTACCCGGAGTACAAGTCCACTCGCGAGAAGCTGGACAACGAGCTGCAGGCCGACTTCGATCGCGCGCTGGAGCGGATCCGCGCCATGCTCGAGGCGTTCCGCATCCCGCTCGTCACCGTTCCCGGCTACGAGGCCGACGACGTGATCGGCACCCTCGCCACCCGCGGCGCGGAGCGCGGGTTCCAGTCGGTGATCGTCTCGGGCGACAAGGACTTCTACCAGCTCATCGGCCCCGGCGTCGCGCTGCTCAATCCCGGCCGCGGCGGCCCCGCGGCGGTCGAGGAGACCTGGGTGGACGAGTCCAACGCCTCCGAGCGGCTCGGCGTCGCGCCCAGCCAGGTGGTGGACTACCTGAGCCTCGTCGGCGACGCATCCGACAACATTCCCGGCGTGAAGGGCATCGGCGAGAAGGGCGCGCAGAAGCTCCTCGTCGAATACGGCGACCTCGACACGCTGCTCGAGCGCGCCGCCGAGATCACCGCCAAGCGCCCGCGCGAGGCGCTCCTGGCGCAGGCCGATGCCGCCCGTCTCAGCCGCGAGCTGGTCACCATCAAGCGCGACGTCCCGGTCGAGCTCGACGTCAGCGATCTCACGCTCAAGGAGCCGGATCGCGAGTCCGCGATCCGGATCCTGACCGAGCTGGAGTTCTTCTCGCTGGCCAGAAAGCTGGGGCAGGGCGGTGACACCGGTGAAGCCCAACGCAGTGCCGCTGTCACCCTGAGCCCTCGCGAAGCGAGGGTCGAAGGAGCGGAGGACGGCAACGGCTCCATCGCCTCGACCGCGATCGCCACCGAAGCCGACCAGGCCACCTCCGGCTTCACCGCCGGCGACTGGCTCGCGATCGACGAGCGCCCCGCCCTGGAGGTCCGGGTGGTGGACGACCCCGCCGACATCCCCGCGCTGGTCGAGCGCCTCCGCAGTGCGCCGCTGGTGGCGCTCGACGTGAGGGCGGGCTCCAGCCAGCCGCGCGACGCCGACCTCATCGGTCTCGCCCTCTCGGCGACCCCGACCGAGGTCTGGTACCTCCCCTTTGCCCACCGCACCCCCGCGGCGCTCGGCTCGCTGGGGGAAGGCATGGCGTCGGCCGATTCGGTGAGGAACCTGCCGCCGCTCACCGACACCGCGATGGCGCCGCTGGCCGCGCTGCTCACCGATCCGACGGTCCCGAAGGCCGGCCACAGCATCAAGTACGACTGGCAGGTGCTCCGCCGCGCGGGGGTCGAGCTCGCCGGCGTGGCGTACGACACCATGCTGGAGAGCTTCGTGCTGGACCCGGGCCGCCGCTCGCACGCCATCGACAATCTCTGTCTCGAGCACCTCGGCCGCACGATGAGGACCTACCAGGACCTGGTAGGGAAGGGGAAGTCGGAGATCCCCTTCGCCGAGGTCCCGGTGGCGGCGGCGGCGGACTACTGCGGCGCCGACAGCGCCACCGTGCTCGCGCTGCACGAGCTCTTCGCGCCGGCCCTGCGCGAGATGCAGATGGAGGAGCTGCTCCGCGACGTGGAGATGCCGCTGGTCGAAGTGCTGGCCGACATGGAGTGGGAGGGCATCACCCTCGACCCCGCGCTCTTCGCCCGGCTGAGCCAGGAGCTGGGCGGCGACCTGCGGCGGCTGGAGGGAGAGATTTCGCGAGTGGCCGGCGTGGAGCTCAACCTCAACTCGCCGCGCCAGCTCGCGACCGTGCTGTTCGAGAAGCACCAGCTGCCGATGCTGAAGAAGACCAAGACCGGACCCTCGACCGATGCCGACGTGCTGGAGCAGCTCGCCGCGATGGGCCACGAGCTGCCGCGGCTGATCCTCGAGTACCGCGAGCTCCAGAAGCTGAAGAGCACCTACGTGGACACGCTCCCGGCGACGGTCAACCGGGCCACCGGCAGGGTACACACCAACTTCAACCAGGCCGGCGCCGCGACCGGGCGGCTCAGCTCCAGCGATCCCAACCTCCAGAACATCCCGGTGCGCACGCTCCGCGGCGAGGAGATCCGGCGCGGGTTCGTGCCCCGGAAGGGCTGGACCTTCCTGGTGGCCGACTACTCGCAGATCGAGCTGCGGCTGATGGCGCACCTCTCGGACGACCCCGCATTCATTCAGGCATTCAGCGAAGGCGGCGACATCCACCGGCAGACCGCCGCACTCATCTTCAACGCCCCGGCCGATCAGGTGACCCCGGAGATGCGCGCGCGGGCCAAGACCATCAACTTCGCCACCATCTACGGCCAGGGGCCCTTCGCCCTGAGTCGCCAGCTCAACATCTCGATGGAGGACGCCCGGAGCTTCATCGCCCGCTACTTCGAGCGCTTCGCCGGGGTGCGCGCCTTCCTCGACCGGCAGATCAAGCTGGCGCGCGAGCAGGGATACGTCGAGACCATCTTCAAGCGGCGGCGCTACATCCCCGAGATCCGCGACCGCAACTTCAACATGCGGGCCTACGGCGAGCGGAACGCGCAGAACTCACCGCTCCAGGGCTCCGCGGCCGACCTGATCAAGGTCGCGATGACTCGGATCCACCATGCCATCCGGGACGAGGGTCTCCGGGGCCGGATGCTGCTCCAGGTTCACGACGAGCTGGTGTTCGAGGTTCCGCCCGACGAGCTGGAGCGGATGATGAAGCTGGTGCGGCGCCACATGGAGAACGTGGTGCGACTCAAGGTGCCGCTGGTCGTGGACCTGGGCGTCGGGCAGAACTGGCTGGAGGCGAAGCACGGATGAGAGATCTCTCCCACCGGTTCCGCTTCTCCAATCCCGGCGCGGGCGACTTCGAGCTCCCCGACGTCGAATCGGTGCTCGACGCGCTCGAGGCCGCCTTGGTGGAGCCCGAGACGTTGATGTTCGATGCGGTGCGCCAGAGCTGGCAGCCGGTCGCGCGGCATCCCGAGGTCCGGGCCGCCTGGGCCGAGCGGGCGAGGTACCGGCCGCCGGGCAGCGGTCTGGACCTCCCGCCGCTGCCCGAGGAGCGGCCCGCCGTGGAGAGCGACGAGGCGGCCCGGCGCCGGGAGGCGTACGCGATGGTGGTGCGGGGCAACCGGCTCCCGATCGAGGACCCGATGCCTCCGGAGCCGAAGCCGCGGCGGTCCCTCGCCGCGGCGCTCGTGCTGGTGGCCGTGCTGCTCCTGCTGGTGGGGCTCGGCGTGCTGCAGTTCGCCGGCGAGCTGGTCCGCGTCACGGCGACCGCGGTGCGGGGGGTGCGGTAGAAGCGGTTGTCATCCTGAGCCAAGCGAAGGAGCCATGGCGTCGCTTCGGCTTCTTCGCTCCGCTCAGGATGACATTATTTCACCGACTCCTCCCGCTCCCGCGCTCTCCGTTCCGCCACCGTCCGGCCCCCCGGCCACCAGTTCCACCTTCCCATCGCCTGCATGAACGCCGGCACCAGCACCATCCGGATCACCGTCGCGTCCAGCAGCACCGCCACCGCCAGGCCGAATCCCAGCATCTGCATCGGCAGCACTCGCGCGAAGGCGAACACCCCGAACACCAGGATCATGATGAGCGCCGCCGAGGTGATCACCGAGGCCGTCGCGCTCAGCCCCTCCATCGTCGCGGCGGTGTTCCGGCCCGAGCGGTCGTAGGCCTCCTTGATCCGGCTCAGCAGGAACACCTCGTAGTCCATGCTGAGCCCGAACACGACCGCGAACACCAGCACCGGGATCACCACGAAGATCGCCGACGTCGGCCCCGTCAACCCGAACAGCTGCGACCCCACTCCGTACTGGAATACCAGCACGATGAGCCCGAATGTCGCGCTCACCGACAGGGTGTTCATGATGATCGCCTTGATCGGGACGAGCACCGAGCGGAACGCGATCGCGAGCATCACGACCGTGGCGCCGAGGATCAGCACCACCAGGAGCGGGAATCTCTCCAGCAGGTCCGCCTGGAAGTCGAGCGCGGACGCGGCGTACCCGCCCACCGTCACGGTCATCCCCCTGGTGCCGCGAAGCTGGGTCTTGCCCAGCCCGCGGGCGTGCTCCACCAGCTCCATCGCCGAGGTGAGCGAGGTGGTGTCCGCAGGGATCACGTCCAGCAGGGTGAGCCGCCGGTCCTCGCTGAGATACGCGTCCACGAAGCTGGGGTACTGCTCCCGGGCCGATGCCATGTCGCTGTAGAGCACGGAGTAGGCCAGCAGCGAGGTGCCCGGCTCCAGGTCCACCAGGCTCCGGACCTCCCGCACTCTGGGGTCGGCGCGGAGCGAGTCGGAGAGGGTGCGGAGCCCGCGGAGCGACGCCGCCTGCACCGCGCTTCGTCCCGCCGGTACCTCCACCAGGAGCCGGATCGGTTGCACGTAGCCCGCGACTCCCATCCGCGAGAGCGCGTCGAGCCCTTCGCCCGCCTCGGTGCCCATCGGCCACCAGTGGCGCGACGGCAGGCCGATCCGGATCCAGAAGAGCGGGGCGGTGAGAATCGCGATGACGACGCCGCCGTAGACCATGGCGCGGATCGGATGGCGCGACAGCGTCCGGGCCCATTTCTCCCACACCTGCGGCGCGTGGTACCAGGTGAGCCGCCGGGCCAGCCATCGGGGCCGGTCGATCTCGCGGCCGAGCACGGCGAGCAGGGCAGGGAGGAGCGTGATCGAGAGCAGCACCGCGATCGCCACCACGATCAGGCCGCCGATCCCGACGCTCCGGGTCTCGATCAGCGGCGTAAAGAGCAGCGCGCCGAAGCCCACCACCACCGTGAGGCCCGAGGTGATGACCGCCTTGCCGGCGGTCGTCATCGTGCTCACCGCGGCGTCGTGCCGCCGAAGTCCGCGGCCCAGCTCCTCGCGGAACCGGGTGACCACCAGCAGCGAGTAGTCGATCCCCACGCCGAGCCCGATCATCGTGGTCATGTTGAGGACGAAGATGGACATCGGCGTGACGTAGGTGAGCAGCCCGATGATCGCGAGCGACACCGCGATGGCGAGCACGCCGACCACCAGCGGCAGCGTCGCCGCCACCAGCGCGCCGAAGGCGAGCACCAGGATGAACAGCGTGAGCGGCAGCAGGGCCACCTCGCCCCGCCGGCTGTCCGCGGTGACGACCTTGCGCACGTCGAGGTCGAGCGGGGCGCGGCCGGTCACCCGCGCCCGGTAGGTGCCCGCGTCGGGCACCGCGGCAATCGTGCGGCGCACCACCTCCCGCGTCGGCGGCACGTAGGCGCCCGCGCTGTCGCCGCTCTCGATGTCGATGGCGACGAGAAGAAAGGTGGACCGCCGGTCGCGGCTCAGAAACGTGGTGTCGTTGGTGCCGGGGTAGGAGACCAGTCCGCGCACGTAGGGCAGGCGGTCGAGCGCGGCGAGTACCGAGTCGAGCACCGCGCGAGAGGGTCCGGAGTCGAACCGCGAGGGGCCTTCGAGGGTGACCGCGAAGAACTCGCCGATGGGGCGGGAGAACCTGTCGTTCAGCAGCTTCTCGGTCCGGGAGGCCTCGGTCTCCCGCGCACTGCCGCCACGGATGTTGAGGAGGGCGGGCGTCGCCGGCGCCCGGACCGCCGCGACCGCACCGATCACCGCCCACACGACCAGCACCGCCCAGCGCCAGCGCACCAGCGCCCGGGCGAAACGTTCCATCAGATTCAGTGGCTCCTCCGGACCTCGGCGCCGCGCCGGACCGCGCGGGCGGCCAATGTTAGGCGAGTGCAGGGATCGGCGCTAGCCACGCTGGCGAGTTGGCGCGTCCCTTGCCAATATTTCGACGAATCATGCGCCGTGCCTTTCTCCCCCTCCTCACGCTGGTCCTCGCCGTGCTGGTCCTGGTGGACAGGATCGGGCACCTGAAGCTCGCCTCTCAGCGGGCGGACGAGGTCCTCCAGGGCCCCAGCGCCACCCAGCCAGGCATGGTGCATCCTGATATCCGACAAGAAGATATGCGTCGAGAAGGCGCGGCGGGGCGAGCTGGGGGCGAGATCGGCGACCGGCTGACCCGGCTGGCCACACGGGCCCGGCTGTCCCGGGAATCCGAGGGGACCTACTTGGACTCCCTCATCGTCAGCACCGACTCGGTGGTGCGGCGCTGGCCCGACAGGTGGGGCAAGCCGATTCGGGTATACCTCATGGAAGGAGGGGCCCCGGGCTATTTGCCCAAGATGGCGAACTTTGCCCGCGAGGCCTTCGACCGGTGGGAACAGACCGGCGTCGGCGTCAGGTTTCAGATGGTACCCGACTCGACCGATGCCGACGTCATGATCAGATGGATCGATCGTTTCGACTTCGATCGCGCGGGTCAGACCGACCTCACCTGGGACCAGGCGGGCCGGGTCCGGCGGGCCTCGATCTCGCTCGCGCTCCGCACCCACACCGGCACCGCGCTTCCCGATGCCGCCCTGCTCTCCGTCGCGGTGCACGAGGCGGGTCACGCGCTCGGCCTGCCGCATTCCCCGGATACCAACGACGTGATGTTCCCGGCGACGCGCACGGGTACCCTCACCGCGCGCGATCGCCGCACCATCGAGGTGCTCTACCGGCTGCCCCCGGGCCCGGTGCGCGACGAGCTCGTCGGGCGTTGACCCGGTGGACGCGCGAATGAACGCCGCGGGCCGGCGCGCACTGCTGGCCGCCATCCTCATGACCCTCCCAACGATCACGGCGGACGCTCAGGCCTACGCCCAGGTGGACCAGGCCGCTCTCGCGGGGATCCGCGATGGGCTCTATCCCGGCGCGGTCGTCATCATCGGGCGGCGCGACTCCATCCTGTATTCCCGCGGCTACGGCCACTTCACCTGGAACCCGGCCTCCCGGGTGCCCCATCCCGATTCGACGCTGTGGGACATCGCCTCCATCACCAAGGTCGTCGCCACGGCGGCCTCGGCGATGCGGCTGGTGGATCAAGGCAGGCTCGATCTGGACGCCCGGGTGGGGCGCTACCTGCCACGGTTTTCGGGCGGGCTCAAGAACCAGGTGACCGTGCGGATGCTGCTGGACCACACCAGCGGCCTCAAGAGCTACTCCCCGATGTATCGCCGCGCCGGCCGCAGCCGCTCGCGGATGATCTCCCTGCTCTACGCCGAGCCGCTGGTCCGTCCCCCCGGCGACTCCGCCGCCTACAGCGACCTCAACGCCATGCTCATGGGTCTGGTGATCGAGTCCATCGCCAAGACCACGCTCGACCGCTTCGCCGATACCGAGGTGTTCGACCCCATCGGCATGGTACAGACCCGCTTCCGGGTGACCGCGGGGCTCAAGCGCCGCACTGCGCCGAGTGGGATCTGGCGGGGCGAGCCGGTGCCGGGCGACGTGAACGACCAGAACGCCGCCGCCTTCGGCGGGGTGGCGGGGCATGCGGGGGTCTTCTCCACCGGGATGGATCTCGCACGGTTCGCGCAGGTCTGGCTCCGGGGCGGGATGACGGCGAGGGGGCCGTGGGTCGGCCCCGCGACGATCCGGCAGTTCCTCACCAAGGGTCCCCGGAGCGGGACACGTCTTCTCGGCTGGGACTCGCCCGAGCTGAACGGCGAGGAGCCGAGCATCTTCGGGACCCTGATCAGTCAGTCGGCCTACGGCCACACCGGTTTCACCGGCACCGAGCTGTGGATCGATCCGACCCACGACCTGTTCCTGGTGTTCCTCACCAACCGGGCGTTCGATCCGAAGGCGCGCGACTCGCTGAAGGGGCTCAAGGCGGTCCGGACCGAGCTCTCCGATGCGGCCATCAGGCTGGTGCCCCACGCCTGCGCCCAGGAGCTGGTGTCGAGGTGCTGAGCGGGGAAGGGGTTAAGTTTCTGCTGGCACCATGACGTATACCCCGTCCCCGAGCACCTCATGCCCACCCCAGAAACCATCCGCAAGGCTCTCCGGGCGGTCAAAGACCCGGAGCTCAACCTCAACATCATGGATATCGGCCTGGTCTACGACGTCGAGGCGACCGACGAGGGCGACGTGCACGTCAAGATGACGCTCACCTCGCCGGGCTGCCCCGCGGGCGGTGAGATCATCGAGGATGTGAAGAAGGTGGCCGGCGACCTGGAAGGCGTGCGGAGCGTCGAGGTCGAGCTGGTGTGGGATCCCTACTGGACGCCGGAGAAGATGGACCCGCGGGTGAGGGCGTTTCTCGGGTTTTGAGCTGGTGACACCGCTTGCTCACGGCCCTCCCTGTTTCCCCACGACCGCACCCAGCAGCTCCCCGCCGAATTCCCGCAGCTGCCACCGTCGCAGCTCCGCCACCCCCGCCAGCTCCTGCGGCGTCTTCGGATCCACTCGGGCGATCGCCTCCAGCGTCCCGTTGGGACACACCACCCCCGGCGGGAGATCGTATTGTCTCGCCAGCAGGTTTCGCGCGGTCTTGAGCCGCTCGAGCCGGGCCTCGTAGGCCAGGTCCGGCGCCCGGCGCGGCGTCCTGGTGGGACGCGGGAGCTCGCTGTCGGGCAGTTCCAGTCCGCGCTTCACCGCGGCGAGCAGATCCCGCCCGCGGCGCTCCGCCTGGTCCGAGCTGATCCCGGGAATCGCCTTCAGCGCCGCGATGTCGGCCGGCGGGTTCTTCGCCATCGCCAGCATCGGCTCGTTGTTGAGGATTCGAAACGTCGCCCGGTCCGCCCGACGCGCCGCTTCTTCCCGCCACTCCCAGATCTCGCGCAGGATCGCCAGCTCCCGTCCCTTCAGCGCCTTCGCGCCCTTGAGCCTGAGCCACCCCGGCTCCGCGTTGTCCGACGCCCCGCCCCGGATGTCCTCCAACAGCGCGAACTCCTCCTGCGCCCAGCCGAGCCGGCCCCGCTCCGCCAGGTGGTCGCGCAGGATGTCCCGGAGCTGGAGCAGGTAGTGGGTGTCCGCGGCCGCGTAGGCCAACATGTCGCCCGAGAGCGGGCGGGCCGACCAGTCGGCGCGCTGGAATCGCTTGTCGAGCTTGATGCCGACGTACTTCTCCAGCAATGCGGCGAGCCCGATCCCGGGCTCGTTGAGGAGCTGTGCCGCGATCCGCGTATCGAAGAGGTTTTGCGCCGTGAATCCGTACTCGCGGTTGAGCAGGCGCAGATCGTAGTCGGCGTCGTGGAACACGATCTCGAGCCCCGGCTCGGCCAGCAGCTCGCCGATGGGCGCGAGCCCGCCGGTCGCGAGCGGGTCCACGACCACGGTCTCGTCGCGGGAGGAGATCTGGAGCAGGTAGACCCGGTCGAGGTAGCGGTGAAAGCTCGCCGCTTCGGTGTCCACCGCCAGCAGCGGCTCTCCCCGCAGCCGCCCGGCCAGCTCCGCCAGCGCGGCCTCGGTCTCGATCAGCTGCACACCATCAATCCTTCTTCGAGACCAGCTCGAGCCCGGCGGCGATCTCGTCGAGCGCCTTCGAGAGTGTCTTGTAGAACTCGGCGTCGGGCTGGGGCGTGCCGCCCATGGCGGCGTCCATCTGGAGCTTGCGCGCGAGCCGAGCGGCGTGGCGGATGTAGTCGGTCTGGGGTTTCATGGACACGGTGCCCGGGATCGTGAGCTATCAAACTTGCAACGGGACGCTGTAGTATATGTCATCCCGAGCGGAGCGAGGGATCGGCATGACCCCAATCCTCCTCACCGTCTATCCCGACGAGTGCGATGCCTTCGGGCATCTGAACCAGGCCTCTTTCCTCAGCCTGTTCGAGCGGGCGCGCTGGGAGACGCTGCGGGCGGGGCCCGGCATGGACCTCTTCGACCGGACCGGCACCTGGCCCGCGGTCCGGAAGACGGTGATCGAATACCATGCCGCCGCCTTCCCCGGTGACGTGCTCCGATTCGAGCAGGACCTCACCCATGTGGGGCGCACCAGCTTCACCATGCGGCAGTTTGCCCGCCGGACCCGCGACGACCGTCTGATCGCCACCGCCGAGTTCCTTTTCGTCACCGTGAACCGCCAGGGCCGGCCCGTCGCCGTCCCGCGGGAGTTCAACGATTTCATGGCTGCCCACCGGCGCCAGTCGGGCGAGGTCCGACGGCTCACGGTCAACGGCGTCACTCTGGAGGTCGAGGTTCGCGGCGACGGACCGGCGGTCCTCTTCGTTCACGGATACCCGCTGGACCGCTCCATCTGGGCGCCCCAACTGGCCGCGCTGGACGGCTGGTGCGGCATCGCGCCCGACCTTCGGGGGATGGGCGGGTCGGACTCGCCCGACCTGGGCTACAGCATGGAGACCTATGCCGCCGACCTCGCCGCGCTGCTCGACCTGCTGGGGGTGGACGACGTCGTCCTGGTGGGGCATTCGATGGGCGGCTACATCGCGTTCGAGTTCATGCGGCACTGGCGAGAGCGCGTGCGGGGCCTGGTGCTGGTCGATACCAGAGCGGAGTCCGATACGCCCGATGGGAGGAAGGGCCGAGACGCCGCCGCTGCCACCGCCCGGGAGCAGGGCGCCGAGGCCATCGCCGAGGCGATGCTGCCCAAGATGTTGGGGGCCACGACCCTGGCCGAGGCGCCCGCCACGGTCGAGCGGGTGCGCTCGCTGATGGCCGCCACCCCCGTGGCCGGCATCGTCGGCGCACTCGGCGCCATGCGCGAACGGCCCGACAACACGCCGATGCTGCCCGGCCTCGCGGGGATCCCGACCCTGGTGATCGTCGGCGACGAGGACGAGATCATCCCACCCACCCAGGCCCGGGGCATGGCCGATGCCATCCCCGGGGCCAGCCTCGTGGTGATCCGGTCCGCCGGCCATCTGCCGACACTGGAGCGTCCGGTCGAGGCCAGCGACGCGCTGCTGGCATTCCTTCAAGGACTTTCCTGAAACCTTTCGCGATCACCGGGCGTTGTGCCTTATGGCGGGACGATCAGAGAGGCCGCCAGGCTTCGGATCCCCGTTCCTCACCAAACAAACGGTCCCGTGCTCGCGGCCAAGTCAGTACGAGCTCGGGGCCGCCTTTCTTTGTATAGGGTGGTAAGCGAAACGACCCTCCGCTTGCGGGAGGGTCGTCATGCCGTGCCGTGCCGCCGGGTCAGCGCTTCGGCCGGCCGGGTGGGGTGTCGCTGTTGAAGATCTCCCTGTTCTTCTCGATGAAGGAGATCTGGTTCGGCGGGACGTCCTCTTCCGGGAAGATCGCGGTCACCGGGCACTCGGGCTCGCAAGCGCCGCAGTCGATGCACTCGTCGGGATGGATGTAGAGCTGGTCCTCGCCCTCGTAGATGCAGTCCACCGGACACACATCGACGCAGGCGCGGTCCTTCACCCCAATGCAGGCTTCGGCGATCACATAAGTCATTGCTGCCGTTCCTCCGCGAAAGCGCACGTTCCCTGGTGCTATTCGCAAAGGTATACGGACTCCGGTCGGGCGGCGCAAGGGGTGGTGTATCTTCCCCGTACATGCTCCGCGGGCTTCACGGTTTCTTCATTCTTCTGGTGCTTCTCGCGGCCGCTGAACCGCTCGAGGCCCAGGACTGCCGGCCTCCTCGCACCGCCCTGGTACTCTCCGGAGGCGGGGCGAAAGGGCTCGCGCACATCGGCGTGCTGGCCGCGCTGGACAGTCTCGGCATCAGGCCCGATCTGGTCGTGGGATCGAGCATGGGCGCCGCCATCGGCGCCCTCTACGCCAGCGGGTACCGCGGACGCGAGCTGGACTCTCTGGCCCGCGCGGTGCCGCTCAGCCAGCTCTTCCGCAGCTACCAGCCACGCGCCCCCCGATCGCTGGGCGTGCTGCGTCCGCTGGTGATGTGGGAGCAGGGCGACCGCCGGTTCAACCTCCAGAGCGCCGCCGTCGTCGAGTCGGAGGTGAACGCGCTGCTCAACGTGGCGATGTTGAAGGGGAACCTGATCGCCCGGGGCGACTTCGACTCGCTGCCCATTCCCTTTCGCGCGGTGGCCACCGACCTGGCCACCGGGCAGCCGGTGGTGATCGGCTCGGGCGACCTCGCCCAGGCGGTGCGTGCCAGCGTCGCCATCCCGCTGGTGTTCGCTCCCGAGCGGCGCGACAGCCAATTCCTCGCCGATGGCGGCCTCTCCGCCAACATCCCGGTCGCGGTGGCGCGCTCGCAGGGCGCGGAGCGGGTCATCGTCTCCGACGCCACCGAGCACCCCGCCGCCGACTTCGATGGCTACTCGCCGATCAATGTCGCCGATCGGCTGATCGAGTTTCTCTTTCAGCAGCCCGCCGAATCACTGCACGGCGGCGACGTGATGGTGCGGCCGGACGTGGAGGGGTTCAACAGCCTCAACTTCTCGCCGGGACGGGTGGCGCGCCTGCTCGCGAACGGCCGGGCCGCCGCGGACAGCTCGCTCCCGAGTCCGGCGTGTGGCCGCGCCGCCGCGCCGGCGGATTCCGGGCCGGCGCTCCCCCGTCGGATCACCGGCTTCAGCGTCGCCGGCGTCAACGCTTCCGAGCGCCTGGCGCTCGAGCGCATGCTCGGCCTCGGGCTCAGCGACACGGTGGACTCCGAGCTGCTCCGCTCGCGGCTGCGCGGGCTCGGCACCTCCGAGACCTATCACTCGGTGTGGCTTCACCCCCGGGGCTCGGGCGACTCGGTCGCCTTCGACCTGACGACGCGCCGCGCTTCACGCCGGGTAGTCGCGATCGGTCTGGCGTACGACAACGAGCTGGGTGGACGGATGTGGGCCGGCGCGGTGGACCGCCAGGTCTTCGGGCTCGCGCTCGAAGGGAGCGGCGTACTCTTCCTGGACGCCTTCCGGAAAGAGCTGCACGCCGGATTCCGGCGGAAGTTCCAGCTCGTCCGCCAGCTCATGGATCCGGTCCTGACCGTCGGGCTCGCGACCGAAGACATCCGCCGGTTCGACGAGGACGGCGACGAGCTCGACGAGCTGGAGACCCGGGAGGCATTCGGGTTCGCAGGCGTGGAGCGTGTCTTCCCCCATGGCTGGGAACTGTCACTCGGCCTCCGGGGCCATGTGTGGCGGGAACCAGTGCGGAACGATCTTTCGACGCTGGGCGTCGCGGCCCGGGCCATTCGGGTGAGCCGCACGCGCGGACGGGTGGTTCGCGCCGACGCCGTGTGGACCGGAGTCTATCAGCGCGCCCGAGTGGAGGCGGAGCTGCTGGGAGAGTTCGGCTCCGTGCGGGTCATGCCCAGGGTCATGCTCGGCTGGGGGGACGGCCTCCCGATCCAGCTCGCTTTTCCACTCGGCGGCGAGGACGGCTTCCCCGGGCTGCACATCGGTGAGCGACGCGGCGACCGCGAGGCGATGCTCGGCATGCTGTTCACCGCGCCGGTCCAGGGCCCGCTGCTCGCCCGGATCGAGTTCGCGGGCGGCCGGACGGCGAGCGGAGGCTCGCTGTTGGGTGATGACGGTTGGGTGGGCGGGATCCGGGCCGGCATCGGGGCCGAGACACCGGTGGGACCGGTGCGGTTCGAGTACGGCTACAGCACCGAGGATCGGGGGGCGGTGTTCGTGCGGCTGGGAGACTGGCCGTAGAGGGGTGCCACCGGTCTGCCCTCCGGCGTTACAACGACTCCGATATCGGCGACGCGTACACTTCGTTCCGCGGCTCCGGCGGCCCGTAGCGCCGGTTCGGCCCATACAACCG
This sequence comes from uncultured Gemmatimonadales bacterium, assembly GCA_963826065.1. Taxonomy (GTDB): domain Bacteria; phylum Gemmatimonadota; class Gemmatimonadetes; order Gemmatimonadales; family GWC2-71-9; genus CAVVWJ01. Next base: position 737,889 of record CAWGVP010000004.1, on the reverse strand, counting down.
ATGCCACTCCTCCCGCAGACAGAATGGATCGAGCCCGTGCGGCCGATCCACCGCCAACACGCCGTCCAGGTGATCGATCTCGTGCTGCAGCAGCTCCGCCCGGTCACCCTCCAGCTCGACTTCGTCCCACTCCCCCTTGAGGTTCTGATAGCGGACCCGGATCCGGTACGCCCGGGAGGTCCGCACCAGCAGGTTGGGGAAGGAAAAGCAGTCGTCCCAGACCTCGAAGTCCTCGTTCCCGATGTCCAGGATCTCGGGGTTGATCAGCGGCCAGGGTTTGTCCATCTCGACATAGACCATCCGAACCGGCGCGCCGATCTGCGGTGCGGCGATTCCGCGCCCGCCCCCGAACCGCGACTGCCAATCGCGCAGCGTCTCCCGCATGTCGTCCATGATCACCCGAACCGCTGTGGATCCCGGCCGGGTAATGGGTTCGCATCTGGCGCGAAGGATAGGGTCGCCGAGCAGCCGGATCCGATGGATCGTCATCGAGGTGTCTCCTCCGGCCTGGTGAGGTGGAAGGGTGAGAGCGGGTCTCAATATGGGGAACGGGGCAGCGGCGGGCCAGACGGTGCTGAAGGAGGGCAACAGGACCAATCGGAGTATTGATCACTACCACTACATCCACGACCTGTCACCCCTGTCCGCACCGAAAATGGCCGTCTCGGCAGGGCCTCCTCGATCCGCTCAGAGCGCTTGCCTACGGGGCTAACTCATAATTTTTCAAGAGTTTATAATTCACACCATTATCCTTGTGCGATTTGACAATCCCGACTTTTTCACTTAACATTTGCCGTATGAGCGCCCCGCTTCCCCAAGTCGAGACCGAGCTCCCTGTAGGCCACAAGGGCCAGCGGGGCGCCGTTTTGACCCAACTTAAGCGGTGTCAGCCACTTACCGCCAAAGAGCTGGCGGTGAGGCTAGGGGTTTCACTCAACGCCGCTCGCCACCATTTGAAGGAGTTGGAGGCCGAGGGACTGGTGAGCTACCAGCGCGAGTACCGGGGTGTCGGCGCGCCGGTCTTCGCCTATCGGCTCAGTCCGGCCGGTGAGGAGTTGTTTCCCCGGCGCTACTGCGACGCCCTGACGGCCATGCTGGGTGCGGTGGTGGAGCGTGAGGGTCGGGAGTCGGCTGTGGCGTTGCTCGGATCGTACTTCGACCTCCTGTCGCGACGCATCCGGGGGCAGTTGGAAGGTGTCCCCCCGGCGGAGCGGCTGAAGGTGGTTGCCCGGGCGCTCTCGGAAGAGGGCTACATGGCGGAAGCCACCCCTGGCGCAGGGGTGGCCGTCCTGACCGAGCACAACTGCGCCATTCCCGCGGTGGCCGAGCGGTTCCCGGAGATCTGCGGGGCGGAAGCCAGGTTCCTGGCCGAAGTCCTGGGCGCGGAGGTGGAGCGAACGGGTCACATCCTCAGCGGATGTCCCGCCTGTGAGTATCGCGTGCGGTTCGCTGGAGCCGCCGAGGAGAGGGCATGAGCTCGCAAGTCGAGACGCTGGTCAACAAGGAGTACAAGCACGGCTGGGTCACGGACATCGAGTCCGACGTCGCGCCGCCGGGGCTGAGCGAAGACATCATTCGCCTCATCTCGACCAAGAAGCGCGAGCCGGCCTGGCTGCTGGACTGGAGGCTCAAGGCCTATCGGGGGTGGCTCAAGATGACCGAGCCGCACCACTGGCCGAACATCCGCTACACGCCGGTGGACTACCAGTCCATCAGCTATTACTCCGCGCCGCGCACCGCCAAGCCGCTCGGCAGCCTCGACGACGTGGACCCCAAGCTGCTGGAGACCTACAAGAAGCTCGGCATCCCGCTCTCGGAGCAGAAGATCCTGGCCGGCGTGGCGGTGGACGCGATCTTCGACTCGGTCTCCGTCGGTACCACCTACAAGGCCAAGCTCGCCGAGCAGGGGATCATCTTCTGCTCATTCGGCGAGGCCGTGCAGGAGCACCCCGAGCTGGTCCGGAAGTATCTGGGCTCCGTGGTGCCGGCGAGCGACAACTTCTTCGCCGCGCTCAACGCGGCGGTGTTCAGCGACGGCTCTTTCGTGTACGTGCCGAAGGGGGTGCGCTGCCCCCTGGAGCTGTCCACGTACTTCCGCATCAACTCGGCGTCCACCGGACAGTTCGAGCGCACTCTCATCGTGGCCGACGAGGGCGCTTACGTGAGCTATCTCGAGGGGTGCACCGCGCCCAAGCGGGACGAGAACCAGCTCCACGCCGCGGTGGTGGAGCTGGTGGCGCTCGAAGGGGCCACGATCAAGTACTCCACGGTCCAGAACTGGTACGCCGGCGATGCGGAGGGCAAGGGCGGGATCTACAACTTCGTCACCAAGCGCGGGAAGTGCGCCGGCAACCGCTCCAAGATCTCCTGGACCCAGGTCGAGACCGGGTCCGCGATCACCTGGAAGTATCCCAGCGTCATCCTCCAGGGCGACGACACGGTGGGCGAGTTCTACTCGGTGGCGGTGGTGAACGGTCGTCAGCAGGCCGACACCGGCACCAAGATGATCCACATGGGCCGGAACAGCCGGAGCACGATCGTCTCGAAGGGCATCAGCGCCGGCGAGGGCCAGAACAGTTACCGCGGGCTGGTGAAGGTACTGCCCAAGGCCGCCGGCTCGCGCAACTACACCCAGTGCGACTCGATGCTGATCGGCAACCGCTGCGGGGCGCACACCTTCCCGTACATCGATGTGCGCAACGCCACCAGCTCCACCGAGCACGAGGCGTCCACTTCGAAGATCGGCGAGGACCAGATCTTCTACCTGAAGCAGCGGGGCCTCAACACCGAGAACGCGATCTCGATGATCGTGAACGGCTTCTGCAAGGAAGTGTTCCAGGAGCTGCCGATGGAGTTCGCGGTGGAAGCGCAGAAGCTGCTGGGGATCAGTCTGGAAGGAAGCGTAGGGTAGGCGGGTTTCGGCTCCTTCGCTGCGCTCAGGATGACACTAGTGCGCTCAGGATGACACTAGACGGAAGAGAACGAATCACTGTTCGGAGGAACGACGTGCTGGAGATCAGGGACCTGCGGGCTGCGGCCGGCGACAACGAGATCCTCAAGGGCATCAACCTCACCGTGAACCCGGGCGAGGTTCATGCCATCATGGGCCCCAACGGATCCGGCAAGAGCACGCTGGCCCAGGTGCTGGCAGGGCATCCGGCCTACGAGGTTACCGGCGGCTCGGTGATGTACGAGGGCCGGGACCTGCTCGATCTGGAGCCGGAGGAGCGGGCCCAGGCCGGCGTGTTTCTCGCCTTCCAGTATCCGGTCGAGATCCCCGGCGTCAGCAACGCCTATTTCCTCCGCGCGGCCTACAACGAGATCCGGAAGGCCAACGGGCTGGACGAGATCGACTCGATGGACTTCATCGATCTTCTGGAGGAGAAGCTCAAGGTTGTCGAGTGGGGCCCGGAGATCATGAGCCGGGCGGTCAACTCCGGCTTCTCCGGCGGCGAGAAGAAGCGCAACGAGATCCTTCAGCTCGCCGTGCTGGAGCCGAAGCTCGCCATCCTCGACGAAACCGACTCCGGGCTCGACATCGACGCGCTCCGGATCGTGGCGGCGGGGGTGAACAAGCTCCGCAGCCCCGACCGCTCGTTCGTCGTGGTCACCCACTACCAGCGGCTGCTCAACTACATCGTGCCGGACTTCGTTCACGTGCTGTTCAACGGCCGGATCGCGATGTCGGGCGGGAAGGACCTGGCGCTCGAGCTCGAGGCCAAGGGCTATGAGTGGGTGGAGGCCGCGTCGCCGGCGGCGGCGGGAGCCGGGGCGTGAGCGAGGCCGTCCTGCAGGATCTCGAGATCAGGGCGGGCGCCGCGATCGCCGAAGGGCCGGAGTGGCTGGAGCCGCTGCGCCGGGCCGCCGCCGACCGGTTCGCGGCCGTCGGCTTCCCGGCCAGCCGCGACGAGGAGTGGCGATTCACGCCGATCGGTCCGCTCGCCCAGACCACGTGGCGCTCCTCGCCCGGCGTCGCGGCCACGGTCGCCGCCGAGCGGCTGACCCCGTTCGTCTTCGGCCACCCGGACTGGAGCACGCTGGTTTTCGTCAATGGCGCCTACAGCCCGTCGCTGTCTCGGCTCGCGGACCTGCCGCGGGACGTGCGGGTCGGGAGCCTCGCCGAGGCGCTTCGCACCGACGGCGCCGTGCTCCAGGCCCACCTGGCACGTCACGCGCCGATCGAGGGCAGTCCCTTCACCGCCCTCAACACCGCCGGGTTCCGTGACGGCGGCCTGGTGCACGTGCCGGCCGGGCTCGATCTCGAGATGCCGGTGCACCTCGTCTTCCTGACCACGGCCGACGCCGAAGGCACCGCGATCCACCCGCGCAACCTGATCGTGATGGAGCGGGGGGCCCGCGCCTCGGTGATCGAGAGTTACGTCACCCTGGCACCCGGCGGCGTCTATTGGACCAACCCGGTCACCGAGGTGTCCGCCGCGTCCGGCTCCTGGCTGGAGCACACCCGGATCCAGCGCGAGAGCGAGCGGGCCCAGCACGTAGCGCTCACCCACGTGGATCAGGAGCGCGACAGCCACTACCGCTCCTTTTCCATGGCGATGGGTGGCGCACTGGCGCGGCACAACCTGCACGTCCGCCTCAACGACGAGAATATCGAGACCCTGATGTACGGTCTCTATCTCACCCGGGGCGACCAGGTGGTGGACAACCACACCGCCATCTTCCATGACCAGCCCAACTGCCGGAGCTGGGAGGTCTACAAGGGCGTGCTCGACGGCCGGTCGCGCGCGGTGTTCAACGGCAAGGTGTTCGTGCAGCCCGCGGCACAGAAGACCGACGCCAAGCAGACCAACCGCAACCTGCTGTTGAGCGACCTGGCCAAGGTGGATACCAAGCCCCAGCTCGAGATCTTCGCCGACGACGTGAAGTGCACCCACGGCGCCACGGTGGGCCGGCTCGACGACCTCGCGCTCTTCTACGCCCGGAGCCGCGGAGTCCCCAGGGAGGCGGCCGAGCGGCTCCTCACCTACGCCTTCGCGGCGGAGGTGATCGAGGAAGTGGCGCTCGAGCCGGTTCGCCGGGAGCTGGATCGGCTGGTGCTGGAGCGACTGGCGGCAGCGGGACAGCGGGGCGGCGGGGCAGCGGGGCAGGGCTGAGGGTCGGCATGGTCTCGACCACTCCGGCTGCTTCCGCCCCGAGTTCTCACGGCGCTGCGCTCTTCGATGTGCAGCGCGTCAGGGCCGACTTTCCCATACTGTCCCAGACCGTGCGGGGGGGCGGCCTCTCGTCTACCTCGATAACGCGGCCACCAGCCAGAAGCCCAGGCAGGTCATCGACGTCATCTCGCGGTTCTACGGCTGCGAGAACGCCAACATCCACCGCGGCCTGCACTACCTCAGCGAGCACGCGACCGCGGCGTTCGATGCCGCCCGCGAGAAGGTGGCCCGATTCCTCGGCGCGGGGTCGGCGAGGGAAATCGTGTTCACTCGGGGAACCACGGAAGCGATCAACCTCGTGGCCCAGAGTTGGGCCCGGAGCAACCTGCGCCCGGGCGATGAGGTGCTGGTGACCGCGATGGAGCACCACGCCAACCTCGTGCCCTGGCAGCTGGTCTGCGAGCAGACCGGTGCCACGCTCCGCGCGGTGCCGATCACCGACCGGGGGGAGCTGGACCTCGAGGCGTTCGAGCGCCTGCTGACCGACCGCACCCGGCTGCTCGCCGTGGGTCATGTCTCCAACGCGCTGGGGACGGTGAATCCGGTGCGGGAGCTGGCGGCGCGGGCCCGGACGCGGGGCGCACTGGTGCTGGTGGACGGCGCGCAGTCCGCGCCCCACCTGCGGGTGGACGTCTCCGAGCTGGGCTGCGACTTCTTCGCCTGCTCGGGGCACAAGCTGTTCGGTCCCACGGGCGTCGGCGTGCTCTACGGGCGGAAGGAGATTCTCGACGCGATGCCGCCCTGGCAGGTGGGGGGTGACATGATCGAGCGGGTCACGCTCGAGCGCTCCACCTGGGCGTCGCCGCCGGCGCGGTTCGAGGCGGGAACACCGCCCATCGCCGAGGTCATCGGGCTGGCGGCGGCGATCGATTACGTCGAGACGATCGGACAGGACGCGATCGCGCGGTGGGAGGGCGAGCTGCTCGCTCGAGCGACGGATCTGATCGGAGCGCTGCCGGGAGTGCGGCTGATCGGCACGGCCCCAGAGAAGGCGGGAGTGCTGTCGTTCGTGCTGAAGGGGGTCCACCCGCACGATGTCGGGACCGTCCTGGACGACGAAGGCGTGGCGGTCCGCGCGGGTCACCACTGCGCGCAGCCCGTGATGCAGCGGTTCGGGATTCCGGCCACGGTGCGGGCATCGTTCGCCTTCTACAACACGGGGGACGAGATCGACGAGCTGGTGCGTGGAGTCGAGCGTGCGCGGAAGGTCTTCTCCTGATGTCGAGCCTCGCCGAGCTGTACCAGAACGTCATCCTGGAGCACAACCGCTCGCCCCGGAACTATCGGGTGATCGCCGACGCCGACCGTCAGGCGGAGGGGAACAATCCACTGTGTGGCGATCAGCTGACCGTCTGGCTCAAGCTGGACGGCGACGTGATCCGCGACGTCAGCTTTCAGGGCCTGGGGTGCGCCATCTCGCGCGCGTCCGCCTCCCTCATGACCGCCGCGGTGAAGGGCAAGACTCAGCGGGAGGCGACCGAGCTCTTCGAGCGATTCCGGCGGCTGGTCACCGGCGAGACGACGGAGGCGCCGGAAACCCTGGGTAAGCTCGCGGTGTTCTCAGGAGTGTCGGCGTATCCGACCCGGGTGAAATGCGCGAGTCTGCCGTGGCACACGCTGAAGGCCGCGCTGAAGGATGGTGCACCCACCCCCGTTACAACCCTTGAATGAGGTGACGTAATGCCGTACAACCCCGCCCTCGTCGCGCCGATGCGCGAGGAGATGGTGCGACTCGGAGCCAAGGAGCTGACGACCGTCGCGGACGTGGATGCCGCCCTGGGCGACCAGCGAGGCACGATGCTGGTGTTCGTGAACTCGGTCTGCGGCTGCGCCGCGGGCAACGCCAGGCCGGCGCTGCGGCTCGCGCTGGAACACGCCGTGCTTCCGCAACAGGTGGTGACCGTGTTCGCCGGGCAGGACGTGGACGCCACCGCGCGGGCGCGTCAGTTCTTCGCCGACTATCAGCCGAGCAGTCCCTCCATGGCACTGCTGCGGGATGGCGAAGTGGTCCACTTCGTCCACCGGCACCAGATCGAGGGCAGGAGCCCGCAGTCGATCGCCGGTGATCTGGTGAAGGCGTTCGACAAGCACTTCGGAGCGGCGGTCTGAGCGGGCACGTCTTTCACCCCGGCCACCACGATCTGCACGGCATCACCGTGGTGGTGGAAACCCAAGGCACGCTCACGTACGTGGGTCGGTTCGATACCGAGGACGAGCGCGGCGTACATCTGATGAACGTCGGCGTGCATGACGCGACCGCCGGGGGATCGAAGGATGAGTACGTGCGGCGCAGCGCGAAATTCGGTGTGCGAGCCGAGGAGAAGCACCTGGTGGTTCCCCGGGAGCAGGTCGCCCGTATCACCAAGCTCGCCGAGATCGAGTCGTAACCGCCTTCGGGTAGGTGGAATGAGCGCCGCCGGCCTCCAGGCCGGGGGCGCTTTTTCGTGTGGCGTGCTCGGTCGCTAGTATTCGGGAATGGAGCGTTACGACGTCATCGTGATCGGAGGGGGGCACGCGGGCACGGAAGCCGCGGCGCTCGCGGCGCGCGCCGGAGCGCGGACGCTGCTGCTGACACAGAATCTCGAGACCATCGGGCAGATGTCGTGCAATCCCGCCATCGGCGGGATCGCCAAGGGTACCGTCGTGCGCGAAGTGGATGCCCTCGGCGGGATCATGGGCCGAGCGACGGATCTGGCGCGGATTCAGTTCCGGATGCTGAACCGATCGAAGGGTCCGGCGGTGTGGTCGCCGAGAGCGCAGTGCGATCGGGTGCTGTACCGGCGAGCGGTGCGGTCGCTGTTGGAGCGGAGGCCGAACCTGGATCTGGTACAGGGGACCGTGGCTGGGCTGACGATGGAGCGAGGGGAAGTGCGAGGCGTGGAGACCGATGACGGCCGCCGATTCGCCGCGGGCGCCGTAGTACTGACGGCGGGCACCTTCCTGCGGGGAGTGATCCATCGAGGGCTGGACACTCGGCTGCCGGCGGGTCGGGCGGGTGATCCCCCGGCAGTCGCCTTGGCTCAAGTGATTGAAGCATTGGGGGTTACGGTTCAACGCTTCAAGACGGGGACGCCACCGAGGATCGATGGCGGCTCGGTGGACCTCACCCGATTGCAGCGACAGGATGGTGACGCAAGACATTACTGGTTTTCGTTTTACGAGCGAGGGCCCCACCCGCGGCAACTGCCCTGTTACCTCACGTGGACGAGCAGTCATCTTCGTGACATCATAACGACACATCTATATCAGTCGGCGCTCTATGGTGGTGCGATTGCCAGCCGAGGACCTCGGTACTGCCCGTCTATCGAGGATAAAATCGTCAAGTTTCCCCACGCAGTCCGCCACCAAGTGTTCCTGGAGCCGGAAGGGCTGGACACCAGGGAGATGTATGTGAACGGGCTTTCGACATCGTTGCCGGCGGAGGTGCAGCTCGAGTTTCTTCGATCGGTTCCGGGCCTCGAATCCGTGGAGATGACGCGCCCGGGATATGCCATCGAGTACGACTATTTCCCTCCCACTCAATTGACCTCGACGCTCGAACTCCGAGCGCTTCCCGGACTTTTCCTCGCGGGGCAGGTGAACGGCACCACGGGGTACGAGGAAGCCGCGGGCCAGGGTGCGATCGCCGGGATCAACGCAGCGGCCAGGGCGCGGAACGGCGAGCCGGTCGTGTTGGGGCGAGAGGTGGCCTTCATTGGTGTGCTTATAGACGATCTGGTAAGCAGGGGCGTGGACGAGCCGTACAGGTTGTTCACTTCGCGATCCGAGTATCGGCTGTTGCTGCGCCAGGACAATGCGCTGCGGAGGCTGTTGCCCGTAGCGGAGCGGTCAGGCCTCCTGGACTCGGCTGAACTGCGCCGGGCGGAGCAGCGGCTGAGGCGAGAGGATGAGGTCATGCGCGAGGCGGAGATCACTCAGCTCGATGCCGAAACGGCAAATGTGGTGCTGCAAGCATGTGGATCGACGCCTGTGAACGAGACTCAGCGGGTCGCGGATCTCGCTCGCCGGCCCGGCGTGCCGGTCGAGCGATTGCTCGAGGCGGCTGGTGTGGTCGTGGAGGAGGATGAGAGCCGTTGGGCGGACATCGAGCTCAAATATGGCGGGTATCTCGCGCGCGAGCAGGCGAACGCTCGCCGCCTGGCAGGAATGAATGAGTTCGTGATTCCGGACGGGATCGCTTATCGGGATCTGTTGACACTTTCTTACGAGGCGCGGGAGAAGCTGACCCAAGTGCGACCGCAGTCGCTAGGACAGGCGAGTCGCGTACCTGGTGTCTCTCCGAGCGATCTTCAGAACCTGCTGGTGGAGGTGCTGCGGCGTGGGGGACGCGGGACGGATGTGGCTGGGCGATTCGGTGCTGGGTAAGTTCAGTTCGACCGCGAGGAGAAGTTGCCTTGCGATTCCATGCATTCTGATCAAGAAGCGTGGGAATAGACAGATGGACGTGTTTCACGTGAAACGGCTTGGATCTTCATCCTTCCGTTCCCCCTCCTTCATCGGCACTCGACTTTCCGTCCCACCCGGGCTCCCTGGCAAGATCCTGTTAGGCGCTAGGCCATGTGCTAATGGAGCCAAGGAGATCCTGGTGGCTGGCCGGGCAGACCCAGCTGACACTCCTTTAATTTCCTAATCTCCTGAATAGAGTCACCGGAACTGCACCGGACCGGATTGGTACCGTCTGCCACCCGGCATGTGCTTTCCCAATAGTCAGCTGCCGGCGCAACGCTCGTCGCGTATAATCCCGCTCATTGTCGATCACCGCTTCTATGCTAGTGTTGGAGGTCGCGAGGTTTCTATAGGAATCCATGAGTGGGGAGGGCAGGCTGAGAAGTAGACTGGACATAGGACGGGCAGCCTGTGAGTCCCAGTGTTTGGGACTCGATGCGATCGGACCTCACCAAATCGGTGCTCAACCGCTGTACACTTTTGCAGCGCCTTAACCACTGCGCTTAGAATCGAAATCTTCCCGCCCGGGACTCACTCAGCCAGATGCTTTCCTCAATCGAGGGATCCTGCTTGCCTGGTTGGAGCAGCCGTTCCTGAAAATGATCCGCAGTTGATTCAGGGAGTGTATCGTGTCTAACGTATCCACTCACGCGCTGGACTTGCCGTTTGGATCCTAACTCACTCCAGGATGGTGAAATACGATTTTGTATCCATCGAAAAACTCCCAATACACTTCGTTTCACGTGAAACTGGGGGTTGGCGGCAAAGACATTGAATCCTATATTGTTTCCGCGAACCCCCCAGCGCTGACCTGTCCCCGTTTGGCACGGCTGTATTCATCGATAACTCATTATTTTACAAGCACTTACAGTGCTTGCCCTGCCCATGGCTTACACGGTTGCGATCACGAATCAGAAGGGTGGCGTCGGCAAGACGACCACGGCGGTGAACCTCGCCGCCGCCCTAGCCATCGCCGAGCGGCGTACGCTGCTCGTGGACGCGGATCCGCAGGGGAACACCACCAGCGGCGTCGGCATCGCCAAGGTCGAACTGCAACTCTCCCTCTACGACGCCCTGGTCGAAGAACATCCCGTACAGGACATCATCCTCTCGGTTCCCGGACTTCCCCACCTCTCGCTGCTTCCCGCGACTCAGGACCTGGTCGGTGCGGAGCTTCAGCTCGTGGAGCGGCCGTTCAGGGAATCGGCGCTGCGACGTGTGCTCGAGCCGATCGAAGGAAACTACGATTACATCATCGTAGACTGTCCTCCTTCGCTCGGTCTCCTCACACTCAACGTGCTCGCGGCGGTGCAGGCGCTCATCATTCCGATTCAATGCGAGTACTACGGACTCGAGGGAATCTCGCAGCTGCTCAACACCGTTCGCCTGGTGCAACAGAATATCAACCCAGGTCTGGCGATCGGTGGCGTACTGCTCACCATGTACGACTCGCGGCTCAATCTCTGTCGCCAGGTTGCCGAGGACGCGACGGAATATTTTGGTCCGAAGGTGTTCGGCACGCCGATCCCGCGAAATGTGCGTCTCGCGGAGGCGCCAAGCTTCGGCAAGCCGATCCTTCTCTACGACATGCAGTCAGTGGGCGCGAAGAGTTATCTCGCGGTCGGGCAGGAGCTCCTGCGCCGGGTCGAGGGTGAGCACGCCACCGGGATGCCGACCGGGAACGGGACCGGGGATCATGGCCGATCCGTCGAGTCCCCCTCGGACGAAGCCGACGGCAGTGACGCGGGAGAGAAGTCGGGGAGCGCACAGCCGCCAGTGGAACAGACCGCTGAAGCTGCAACGGAACAGGCGGCTGAAAGCGTCGCCGAGGAGCCGACCGTAGCCACGGAAACGACCGCGGTCGAGGAACCAGCCGCGGCCGAGAAAATCACCGCGGTGGAGACGCCTGAACCGGGGACGGTGGAAGCGGAAGCCGCTGCATCGGAGATGCCCGAGCCAGAGCAGAACGGCTCGACGAGCGACGCCGACCCCCCGGTCCGGCTCGGCGACACGCCCCATGACGACACGTCCGGCGAGTCGCAGGTCGCGCGCGAATCGCACGGATCCGCCGCCCAACCCGAACCCACCACCTCATCCGATTCGCCACCAGTCGCCGAAGCATCCGACGACCACGCGTCCACCGGGGAGTCGAGGCCGTCACCCGAGCCACTGCCAGGGGTAACCACATGACCGAGACCAAGCGGCTGGGACGGGGACTCGAGGCACTGCTCGGCCCGGTCTCGCGCGAGCAGGCCGAGGCTTCCGGCGCGCTGCGCGAGCTGCCGATCGCCAGCGTGCGGCCGAACCCGTTCCAGCCGCGCACCCGCATCGACGAAGCCGAGCTCGCCGATCTCGCCAACTCCATGCAGGCGTCGGGACTGCTTCAGCCGATAGTGGTGCGGTCGCGCGAGAACGGTTTCGAGCTGATCGCCGGCGAGCGGCGCTGGCGTGCCGCCGAGCGGTTGGGCTGGGCGAAGATCCCGGCGGTCGTGAAGGAAGTGGACGACCGCACGTTGCTCACCCTTGCACTGATCGAGAATCTCCAGCGCGACGATCTCTCGCCCATCGACGAGGCCGCGGGGTACCGCCGGCTGGGCGAGGAGTTTCACCTGGGCCAGACGGACGTGGCACGGGCCGTGGGGCGCGACCGGTCCACCGTCGCCAACCTTCTCCGTCTCCTCCAGCTGCCGCCCGCCGTGCAGACCATGGTGCACGAGAAGCGGCTCTCGGCGGGGCATGCTCGCGCTCTGCTCGGTCTCTCCGATGCGGATCGCCAGGTCGCGGTCGCCACCGAGGCGGTGGAGCAGGGATGGTCGGTGCGCGAGGTCGAGGCAGCCGTCGCCGGAACCCGGGTTTCTCCGCGACCGCGCAAAGCCGCCGGGCAGCCCGCGACTCGCGCCTCCACCGCCGACGTCAAGCGGGTCGAGGACGCCCTCAGGAAGCGGCTGGGCACCGACGTGCGAGTGACCGCCCGGCGGCGTGGCCGCGGCTTCGTCACCGTCAGCTACTACTCCAACGACGATCTTTCCCGCCTGCTCGAGCTCATCCTCGGCGGACCATTCGAGGGATGACGCGGGGGTCGCGGGGTGTGACCGTCGTCATCCAGCGGGACGGGGCGACGCGGTCGCAGACGTTGCGGTTCTCCATCTGGGCGCTGCGCCTGGGAGCCCTCGCCGGCACCGCCCTCCTCGCCGGGCTCGGACTCCTCGCCGTGCTCTACTTTCCTATCGTGCGCGCGGCCGCCCGGGTGCCGGGCCTGGAGCGCCAGCTCTCCCGGCTGCAGGCCGAGAACGCGATGGTCCGCCAGCTTTCCGTAGCCCTCGATAGTGCGGAGCTGCGGTATGAGCAGCTCCGCGGAATGATCGGGGCCGACATCGTCCGGGACCCACTGGCGATCAGCTCGACCTTGCCGCTTGCGCCGGCGGTCCGTGCCCGCGTGGGCAGCGAGCCGCAACCGGCGGGCCCGGGTCCAACGGTGCCCCGGGAGTGGCCACTCGCCGACCGGGGCTATATCACCCGAGGCCAGGTGCAGGCCGGGGCGGGCACCCGGGACGAGCCCCACCCCGGTCTCGACATCGCAGTTCCCGTCGGGACGCTGGTCCGGGCGTCGGGCGGGGCGACCGTCAACCAGATCGGGGACGACCCGGAGTACGGCTACTATGTCCTCCTCGATCATCCGGAAGAGTACCAGACGATGTACGGACACCTTTCGCGCATCATCGTGACAGACGGCCAAACGCTGCAGGCCGGCGAGGTTCTCGGCCTCAGCGGCAACAGCGGGCGGTCCACTGCGCCGCACCTGCACTTCGAAATCCGGCAACGCGGTACTTCGCTCGATCCCAGGACCATGGTCAAACAGGGGGGATGATGGGGCTATTCTCGAATCCGGCGCGCGACGAGCAGGGCAACGAGCTGAAGCGGCGGCGCACCGACCAGATCCCGTTCTCGATCATAGCCAGCGACATGACCGTCATCGGGGACCTCGAGACCGAGGGGGTGGTGCGGATCGAGGGGAGGGTCAAGGGAGCGGTACGGGTGGGCTCCCAGATCCTGGTGACCCAGGGGGCCGTCATCGAAGGCGACCTTCACACCCAGGAAGCGGTCATCGCCGGCCAGGTGAACGGTGCCATCCACGCCAAGGACCGGGTCGAGCTCCAGGCCTCCGCGGTAGTGACCGGGGACATCCTGACGGCCCGGATCGCCATCGTCGAGGGGGCAGCCGTGAGCGGGGAGGTGAAGATGGATCCCTCGCGAGCCTCGGGTGGTGCTGGCGAAGTGACTCGATGATGTCGTTATGGTGATCAAGCTGGGAGGGCTTCCGGCGGTCTGTCATCCCGAGCGGGCGAAGGATCGGCCAGTCCATGAGAGTGAGGCAAGGAGCATCGCTACTCACTCGCATGCGCGAGCCGATCCCTCGCTCCGCTCGGGATGACGGCCATCAGCAGATCGATGATTGACCATCTCCGGAGCCAACTGTTCAGCAAGTGGCTCTATGCTGCCGCTACACTGTCATTATTCGCCTGCTCCCAGGCCGAGTCCGCACCCGGCATCCGCGTCGGCCTCATCACCCCCGGTTCGATCGCCGACGCCGCCTGGAATTCCGGGGCGTATCAGGGCCTCCAGCAAATCCGCGACTCGCTCGGTCTGGCGATCAGCCACGTGGAGGCTCGGACCCCGTCGGAGCAGGACGAAGCCCTCCGGGCCTACGCCGCCCAGGGCTACGATCTGGTCTTCGCCCACGGCTTCGAGTTCCAGGATCCCGCGGAGCGGGTCTCGGCCCAGTACCCGAAGACCATCTTCATCGTGACCTCGGGCAGGCGGACCAAGGGCAACGTGGCTCCGCTGATCTTCAGGCTGGAGGAGGCGAGCTACCTCGCCGGGATGATCGCCGGGGGACTCACCCGAAGCGGTGTGATCGGGTTTGTCGGCGGCATCGAGCTTCCCCCATCGAGTCGGCCTACCTGGGGTGGGTCAACGGAGCCCGCGCCAGTAACCCGGAGGTCCAGACCCGGAAGGTTTACCTCAATACCTTCGATGACGCGGCGACCGGCCGGGAGGCTGCCCTGGCCCTGATCCGGGTAGGGGTGGACATGTTCCACCACAACGCGGACGCCGCCGCCCTCGGCGTCTTCCAGGCGGCCAAGGAGACGGAGGGGGTCTTCGTGTTCGGATCGAACGACGACCAGGCCCACATTGCTCCGGAGCGGGTCGTCGGCTGCGCGGTCATCGACCTGCCCCGGGCCCTGCTGAGCGTCGCCCGAGAGGTGAAGGAGCGGACGTTCCAGCCCAGGACGCAGGCCTTCGGGCTGGCCAGCGGAGTGGTCCGGTACGTTCCCAACCCAGCTCTCGAGACCATGGTGCACGAGACCCTGCGCTCGCGGGTTCAGGCCGCGGCGGACTCCATCGCCGCGGGCACGCTCATCGCCGCGCCCCGGCCGGCCTCCATGCAGGCGTCCAGATGACCCCCGCCCCTCTGACCGACATCGTCGCCTATGCCGATGAGTTCCTGCGTATCCGCCAGGTCGCGGACGAGCGGAATGCGGTCAACGGCCTTCAGGTAGAGAATTCGGGGTCGGTCTCCAGTATCGTTGCCGCGGTGGACGCGTCGCAGGCGACGATCGCCGGCGTCCCTCCGGGCTCCCTCCTGGTGGTGCACCATGGGCTCCTCTGGGACGGCAACGTCCCTCTCACCGGCCGGCGCTTCCGGCGCGTCGCCACCCTGCTCGAGAACGACATCGCCCTCTACTCCGCGCACATTCCTCTCGATCTGCACCCCGAAGTCGGCAACAACGTGGTACTGGCCGACCGGCTCGGCATCGAGGTGGAAGGCTGGTTCGGAGACTACAAGGGCAGCCCTATCGGAGTCTGGGGGTTCGCCCCGGCCAGGGTCACCGCCCGGGAGGCCCTGCTGAGCGAGGTGAACCACGCGCTCGGCACCTTCGCACCCGGCGCCAGGCTCATCGCCGGCGGGCCCGAGCGGGTCTCCCGGGTCGGCATCATCACCGGCGGGGCGGGGAACATGATCGGGGAGGCCCGAAGCGCCGGCCTCGACACCTTCATCACCGGTGAGGGTCCCCACCACACCTACTTCGACGCGATCGAGTGGGGCCTCAACGTCATCTACGCCGGCCACTATGCCACCGAGACGCTGGGCGTCCAGGCTCTCGCGTCTCACCTCGGAGAGCGGTTCGATCTGGAATGGGAATTCCACGACCACCCGACCGGCTTGTGACGCCCGCGCTCGAGCTGGTCGGGATCCGGAAGCGATTCGGCTCCGTGCACGCGCTGCGCGGGGCCGATTTCACATTACTTCCCGGCGAGCTGCACGCGCTGCTGGGGGAGAACGGCGCCGGCAAGACCACCCTCATGCGGGTCGCCGCGGGGCTCCTTCGGCCCGACCATGGACATGTGCGAGTCGCGGGGACCGAGCCGCACGCATTCTCCCCCGCGTCGCCCGACGACTCGGGATCGGGATGGTACACCAGCACTTCACTTCGGTACCCGCCTTTACGGTGGCGGAAAACGTCGCGCTCGCGGCCGGCTGGCCAGTGGCGCCGAGCCGGCTCCGCGAGCGGGTGCGCGAGCTGAGCGCGCGGGTCGGACTTCCGCTCGATCCCGACGCCCGGGCCGAACGGCTCGGCGTCGCGCTGCGCCAGCGGCTCGAGATCGTGAAGGCGCTCGCCGCCAAGGCGCGTATCCTCCTGCTCGACGAGCCGACGGCAGTGTTGGCGCCGGCGGAGGTGGCCGACCTGCTCCTGGTGATCCGCGGGTTCACCGCGTCCGGCGGCGCCGTCGTGCTCATCACGCACAAGCTGGACGAGGCGCTCTCGTCCGCGGACCGGGTGACCGTACTGCGCCGGGGCGAGGTGGTCTCGAGCGGGCCGGTGGCGGGGCAGAGCGCGGAAACGCTCGCCGCGGCGATGATCGGCGGGAGTCTGCCCGAGGCCGGTGTCGCGCCACCTTTCACCCCGGCGACGCCCGAGCCGGCGTCGCCGGGAGTCGGAGCGCGCCCTGCGGTGCGGATCGAGTCGCTCGACGTGGCGCGGGACGGAGGCCACGGCATCGCTCTCCGGAGCGCATCGCTGACGATCGGTCCGGGAGAGATCGTCGGCGTCGCCGCGGTCGAGGGGAACGGCCAGCGTGAGCTGCTCCGAGCGGTCGCGGGCCGCCTCCACCCGCTCCGCGGGGTGCGCGAGGTCGCGGCGCCGATCGGATTCATCCCCGAAGATCGCTCCACCGAAGGACTCATCCCGGAAATGACGCTCACGGAGAACATCGTCCTCGGATCGTCGGGATCGGATCCCTGGGTCCGTGGCGGCGCGATCGATTGGAGCGTCGCGCGCGAGCGAACGGCGGAGCTGATGCGCGAGTATGCGGTGGATGCGCCGAGCGCCGATATCGCGGCCGCGACCCTGAGCGGGGGAAATCAGCAGCGGCTGGTCGCGGCGCGTGAGTTGGCGCGGCGCCCGGCGGTCGTGGTCGCCGAGCATCCCACCCGCGGCCTCGACATCCGGGCTACCGCGACCATCCACGCGCGGCTCCGTCGGGCCGCCTCGGAGGGCGCCGCGGTGCTCTTCCACTCCGGCGATCTCGACGAGGTCCTGGCCCTGGCGACCCGCGTGGTGGTCGTGCGGAGCGGCGCCGTGATTCTGCCTCCGCCCGATGCGACCCGTGAGACCATCGGCGGCTCGATGCTCGCCGGCACCTAGGTCTCATGCACGCGCGGGGTTGGCTGGTTGGGGCGGGTGCGTTGCTCGCCGGCATCGCGGTGCTGGCGGCGGGCCTGGGGCTCGCCGGCTACGACGCCGGTCGGGCGCTCGGCGCGCTCTGGTCGGGAGCCTTCGGCTCCTGGTATGCGATCACCTCCGCGACGCTGGTCCGCTCGGTGCCGCTGGTCGTGATCGGGCTCGGCCTGGCCATCTCATTTCGCGCCGGCGCCTTCAACATCGGCGCCGAAGGGCAGTTCTATGCCGGCGCGATCGCCGCGACGTGGCTGGGTCTCCACGTCGGCTCGCTGCCGGCGCCACTGGCGGTGGCGGCGGTGCTTTCGGTCGCGCTTCTCGCGGGCGCGCTCTGGATCGCGGTGCCGGTACTGCTCCGCGTGCGCTACGGTGTGCTCGAGGTGATCAGCACCCTGCTGCTCAACTTCGTCGCCGAGGCGACGGTGAGCCTGGTCGTGCAGGGGCCGCTCCAGGAGCGGCAGGGGATCTATCCCCAGAGCGACGCGATCGCGGAGGCCGCTCGCCTGCCGCTGCTCCCGGGAACGCGGCTCCACGCCGGGATCCTGGTCGCCCTCGCGGGCGCGGCCGTGCTGCATCACCTCTTCACCCGCACGGTCTGGGGATTCCAGCTTCGCGCCGTCGGACTGAGCCAGCGGGCCGCCGAGATCAGCGGGAGGATCGACAGCCGCCGGGCGGTGGCGGGGGCGCTCGCCATCTCCGGTGCCATCGCGGGGCTCGCCGGCGGCATCGAGGTGGCCGGCGTCTCCTACGCGCTCTTCCAGAACCTCTCGCCCGGTTACGGATTCACCGCCATCGCGGTTGCGCTGCTCGGCCGGCTCCACCCGCTCGGTGTCGTGCTCGCGGGGATCCTGTTCGGCGCGCTCGAGGCGGGGGCGAGCGCGATGCAGCGGGAGGCCGGCGTGCCCGCGGTGGCGGTGTACGTGGTAGAGGCGGTGGTGATCCTCGTCGTGCTGCTGGCGGAGGCTCTTGGCCGTGGCGGCATGACCGCGCTCGCCGCGATCGGATCGGCCACGGGAACGGCGCGGGCGCGAGGATGACGGAAACGGTCGCGCTCGTCGGCGGATTCCTCGCGGCCGCCGTGAGGGTGGCGACGCCGATCATGCTGGCGGCGACCGGCGAGACCATCACTCAGCGCTCGGGCGTGCTGAATCTGGGGATCGAGGGGATGATGCTCGCGGGGGCGCTCGCGGCGACGCTCGGGGCCACGGCGGTGGGACCGTGGACGGGCGTCGCGCTCGGCATCGCCGCGGGCATGCTGCTCGCCGCGGTGTTCGCGCTCGTCGTGATCGGCGCACGGGCCGACCAGGTCATCGCGGGCACCGCGATCACGCTCGGCGCCGTAGGCCTCACCGGGACCATCTATCGGCAGGCGTACGGCACCGGGGGCGCGGGCCTCGACCTGCCCACGCTCGCGCCGATCCCGCTGCCCGGACTCTCGTCTCTGCCGATCCTGGGGCCCGCGCTCTTCTCCCAGCCTGCGCCCACCTACCTGGCGCTTCTCGCCGTGCCGATCATGTGGTGGGTGCTCTTCCGCACTCGTGCCGGATTGGCTCTGCGGGCGACGGGCGAGTCGGCGGAGGTGGCGCGTGCGTCGGGTGTGCCGACACGGCGGGTGCGCGCCGCCGCCACGCTGGTCGGAGGGGCCTTCGCGGGGCTCGCGGGGGCGACGCTGGTCCTGGCGCAGGTGGGAAGCTTCGCCGAACGCATGACGGCGGGCCGCGGCTACGTGGCGATCGCGATCGTGGTGCTGGGACGCTGGCATCCGGTGGGTGTCGCGGTCGCGGCGCTGGCATTCGGCGTTGCCATGGCGCTGCAGTTCCTCTTTCAGACGCTCGAGCTCGACCTGCCCTATCAGCTCTTCCTGATGCTGCCGTACGTTCTGGCGCTGCTGGCGCTGGCGGGGATGGTGGGACGGGTGCGCGCGCCGGCGGACCTGGCGAAGCCGTGAGGGGTACGGGAGGGTATACTCAGGAACCTCGAGAGAAGGCGGCTGACCGTGCACGCCACTCGTCCCAGTGCCATACCCGTGGCGGCTCTGGCCCTTGCGTTGTTCCTCAGCGGGTACGCCATCCGGGAGAAGCCGGGGCCGGCGGGCAACAGCGTCACGATTCTCTACGACGCCTTCGGAAAGTCTCCCCGGATGCAGAAGGATTGGGGCTACTCCGCGCTGATCGACTACGGCGGCAAGCGCATCCTGTTCGATACCGGCAACAATCCCGAGATTTTCGCGCGGAACGTGAAGGCCGCCGGCGTCGATCTCACGGCCCTGGACTTCGTCGTCATCTCCCACCGTCATCTCGACCACACCGCGGGCCTCACGCATCTTCTGAAGCTCAATCCGAAGGTAAGGATCTACGCGCCCAAGGATGCGTTCGGCGTGTTCGGCAGCGCTCTGCCCAGCAAGTTCTACCGGCGACACGATTCGCTCCCCATGGAGATGCGATACTACGACGGTCACCCCGAGGATACGCTGACGTTCGGCACGGCGTGGCCGGGCGGCAACTTTGTGACGGTGGACGGTCACCTGGAGGTAGCTCCGGGCGTCCATCTCGTTGCCCTGATCTCCGAGACGGTCGGCACCAAGGAATTGCGGGAGCTGTCCATGGCGATCGAGACGCCGGAAGGCATGGTGGTGGTTGCGGGGTGCTCGCACCCGGGGATCGATCGGATCGTCGAGGCGGCTCGAGCGATCGACGACAGGATGTCCATGGTGTTCGGGGGCTTTCACCTGCCCGCCGCGACGGACCAGGAGGTCGCCCGAATCGCCCGCGCGCTGCACGATACCCATCGGGTGGACCGGATCGCGCCGGGGCATTGTACCGGGGAGCCGGCGTTCTACTCGTTCAAGAGCACCTGGAGAGAGCGGTACATCTACGCGGGAGTAGGCAGCGTGATCGCCTTGCCGTAACGGGGGAGAACGCGTCCGCCGGACCGCTCCATCGCCCCGCTCGGGACGACACTCCGAAGCCTAGATTCCCGCCGCTCGCTGCAACCAGCGCACGTAAGCCGTGATCTTCTCGACCGCGGCCTCGTCCACCTCCGGCACCGGCGGCATGTTACCGAACGTCCAGTGGTGCGCGGGGACGCCGAACTTCGCGGCTCGCTGAAAGGCGATGTCCCCGTGGTGATTCGGCTCGTACACGATGTGAATGAGCGGCGGCCCGGCGTCGGTGCCCACGGCCTGCCGGCCGTGGCAGCGGGCACAGCTCTGCTCGTAGAGCCGCCCGCCTTCGGCCAGCTCCGCCGGGACCGGCCCGGGGTCGAATCCGGTGCGCACCTCGGGCCGATTCTCGCATGCGGTCAGGAGCGCCCAGGGAAGCATGAGCGCCGATCCGAGAGACCTCACGCGAGCTGCCTTGCGAGCCGATCTCGCGCCTCGATGATCATCGCGCGCACCCGCTCCTTGAGCGCGGGCACGTCGGAAGGGGTGAGCCCGGAGGTCTCGACCGGCGGGAGCACCTCCACCACGGCCGTGGATCGGCCAAAGCGCCAGTCGTGCTTGGGCAGCGCGTTGCCGGTGCCGTGCAGCGCAAGTGGAAGGATCGGGACGCCCGCGTCGATCGCGAGCCGGAACGCGCCGTCCTTGAACGGCAGGAGCTGGGCGGTGGACGATCGAGTGCCTTCGGGAAAGATCATGACGGAGACCCGGTTCGACAGGACCTCACGACAGCGGGCCATGGCCTCGACGGCGCTGGGGCCGAAGCCGCGCTTCACCGGTACGTCACCGGCCAGATGCATCAGCCAGCCCATCACCGGAATGCGAAACAGCTCTGCCTTGGAGAGCCACTTCATCTCCCAGGGCAGGTGGCTGATGAGCAGGATGTCGGCGAACGACTCGTGATTGGAGACGACGACGTAGGGATGCCGCGGGTCGGCCGGCATGGCGCCGGTATAGCTGAACTTCCAGAGGGGATTCAGGCGCGCCACGGTGCGGCCGATGCCGCGGAAGAGATAGCCGACCCGGTAGCGTCCGCGGTCGCCCGGGGTGGCGAGCCGCACCAGGGCCATCAACGGCAGCCAGAGCAGCACGCAGACCACCAGGGCCAGCCACGTCCACGCCGAGACCAGCGATTGCCAGAGCCGCGCCATGCTCCCGAACCGGTTGAAAGTCTCCCTCGTGTGCTGGCGCACAGATCGCCGGCGCCGGGCGGGGTAACCTTAGCCCGGGCGCGCGGGGCGGGACAAGGGGCTGCCATCATCACGAGACCACCATGACGAGCGGTTCCAAGCGAACGCCGGCGATCGAGCCCAATGACGATTCCGTCCTCACGCCGGACATCACCGCAGAGGCGCTGAAGCCGGAGCCCGCGCCGACCGGCACGCCGCCCAACGTCGGCAAGCTGGCGAACCTGCTGGGCGAAAACGCCGACGCGCGCCACGTCGCGCTGATCGGCCTGTTCGTGCTCGCCGTCTTCTACACGCTGCATCTGGCCCAGGACTTCTTCCTGCCGATCGTGCTGGCCATCCTGCTCGATTTCCTGTTGAGCCCCGTGGTGCGTACGCTCCGGAAGATCGGAATCGCCGAGCCGCTCGGCGCCGGCATCGTGATGCTGGGGCTCCTGGCGGTGCTGGTGGTCGGCGTCTACCGCCTGTCGGGGCCGGCCGCGGAGTACATCGCCCTCGCGCCGGAGAGCATCGAGACGGTGCAGCGGAAGCTCCAGTCCATGCGGGGATCGGTGGAGCAGGTCACCGAAGCGGCGGAGCAGGTGGAGCGGGCGGCCGCTGGCGGGGAGGCCGAAACCCCGCAGGTGGAGATCAAGGGCCCGAGCCTCACCAAGCAGGTCTTCGGCGGCACCGCGGGGTTTCTGAGCGCCGCGGCGGTGGTGATCTTCCTGACCTACTTTCTTCTTGCGGTGGGCGATCTCTTCCTGCAGAAACTGGTCGGGGTGCTGCCCCAGTTCGGCGACAAGAAGGTGGCGGTGACGATCGCCCGGGAGACCGAGGCGCAGATCTCGCTGTATCTGTTCACCACGACGCTCATCAACACCGGCGTGGGCATCGTGACGGGTTTCGCGATGTACCTGCTCGGCATGCCGAACCCGATCCTCTGGGGTGTGGTGGCCGCGGTCCTCAACTTCGTGCCCTACGTGGGCGCGGTGGCGAACACGATCCTGCTGGCTCTGGCCGCGTTCGTCACCTTCGAGGACACCGGCCGCGCGCTCCTGGTGCCCGGCACGTTCCTCGCCCTCAACCTGATCGAGAGCAACCTCGTCACTCCGATGATCTACGGGAACCGGATGAAGCTGAACACGGTTGCGCTGTTCATCGGCCTGGTCTTCTGGTGGTACATCTGGGGCATTCCCGGCGCGATCCTGGCCGTACCCATCATGGCGACACTGAAGATCGCCTGCGACCACATCGAGTCGCTCTCGCCGATCGGGGAGTTCCTGGGGAAATGACCGGGAGCAGAAAGCGAGTGCCGCGCAACGTGCCGCCCGAGGTCTGCGCGGCCCTCGACGAGCTGCCGCTGCCGGTGGACTGGAGCAGGGTGCGGATCTACCGGGAGGGGTGTGACAGAACCGCGAGCCTGGCGCGCCGCCTGGTGCTCTGGCTCAGCCGGGAACGCGCCATCGCCTTGGGGAATCACGTGTTCATTCCTGCCCGATGCGATGGCGATCTTGCGATCGTGGCCCACGAAGTCACCCACTGTGCGCAGTACCAGGCGTGGGGGGCATGGCGCTATTACACCCGCGGCGCCGCGGCGCAGATCCGGCACTTGGTTCATCGCGCCTTCGGCGTGGGGCGAAGTCCGTACGCCTACCAGCCGGCGCCGGACCGGCCGTTCGAGGCCTACGGCATCGAGCAGCAGGCCCAGATCGTCGAAGACGCGCTGCGTGGGAGCGTCGCCGCGCGGGCCATCACCGCCGCCCGCCGCGCTCGCCTCAGCTGATACCGTCGGCCTGGTTCACCGCGTCGCCCGACCCCTCGGGGGTCCGGTCCTCCCAGAGGGCCAGGATATTTCCATCGGGGTCGGCGATCATGGCCATGATGCCCCACGGCTGCTGGGTCGGCTCGGTGACGAAGCGGACGCCGCGGGTATGCAGGTCGCCGCAGTAGTGCAGCAGGTCGGTGACGAAGAGGGTGATACCGGTGTGACGTCCCACGAGCTTCTTGGCGTCGGCGTGCACCGCGGGATGGACGCCGATGTGGGTGGGGCCGTCCAGGAGCTCGGCGCCGAACGAGCCCTGCTGGGTCACCGGCAGGCGGAGCGAGTCGCGGTAGAATTCGATGGCGCGTGGGAGGTCGCTCACGAAGATCGCGACGCTGTGCAGGGTCGGGGGCGGCGGGGCGGTCACAGAACGGGCCGGCTGAAGGCGAGCTGCAGCAGGAAGATCGTGAGGGCGACCGCCCCGATCAGCACCAGGCCGAGCACCAGCGACAGCATCGCGACGAAGAGACGGCCGGCGCGGCGGGTCTCCACCGGGCTCCGGGCATGCCGCTCCAGCAGGGCGAGGTTCCGCATGTTGGCCTTGAAGCCGGCATCGAAGAGGTCGCCCAGGAACGGCACCGCACCGACGATGACGTCCACTAACAGATTCCATCCCATCCGCGCCAGCAGCGAGCGCGGGACGCCCATGCGGGCGGCCTGGAGAATGATGTAGGCGGAGAATCCGCCGCCGACCAGGTCGCCGACGCCCGGCACCAGCCCGATGATGGTTTCCAGCCCGATGCGGAAACGGGTCCCGGGGATCGGGATCGAGTCGTCCAGCAGGTACCCCAGCCGGCGAAGCTGTTGGAGCCGATCGCTCGCTAGGGTGCCAACCTCCCCGACCGGGGGGAGGACCGTAGGTTTGACCATGCCTGCAAGGTAAGGCCGTCAGCTTCCGCTGACATGTTCCCGCCGGGTCTCCCGGGTGAAGATCTTGTTCACGATCTGCCAGCGGCCCTCCACCTTGAGCAGCGACATGTAATCGGTGATCACGGTCTCCGGCCGCTGCAGCTCCACCCGGGCGATCGCCGCGTCGCCGGTGACGTCCACCGAGGTCACCCGCTTTCTGGTCGAGTCCACCTGCCCGGGCTCGGGGCGCTCGCCGGCCACTCGTGCGATGTATTCGCCGATCGGGACCACCACCAGCTTCTCGTCCTTGGCGAAGAGCATTCTCGCGTCGGGATGAAACGCCTTCCGCAGCGCGACGCTGTCGCGGTTGGTCCCGCCGTCGAAGTAGTACTGCACCGTCTGCCGAATCGCGGCTTCATCGCCCCAACGCGCGCTCAGGTCTGCGGCGGCGGCGAGAACGATGGCGGTCGCTGTCGCGACCAGGAGGGGGGTGGCACGCATGGGATCTCTCGCGGTGGTGGGTGACGGGATCGGGGTGGGCGATGTCGTGCGTGTCATCCTGAGCGAAGCGAAGGAGGCCATGCTGGGGTCTCGCCTCCTTCGCTCCGCTCAGGATGACACAGTCGAGGACGCGCGTGCCATCTGGTCCCTACGCGCCTGCCCCCGTTTCGAGTTTCCGACCCTTTTCTCCAAGCGCACCTAGAAGAACCGTCGAGCCAAATACAGCACAAGGCTGACCACCGCGGACACCAGGATCATCGAGACGATCGGCACATAGATCCGCACCGTCTCCCGCTCGTACCGGATGTCCCCGGGCAGGCGGCCGAACCAGGACAGGGCACCCGACCAGACGAGCAGGCCGACCAGCACCACCCCGATCCCGACCATCATGATGAGCGGGCCCGGCGACGACGGCGTCACGCGATCAATCCCTGCCGCGCCGCATGAATGAAGTCGGTGCAGGCCGGGGTGTAACCGCTCTCCCGGAGCGCTGCGGCAATCTGGGCCCGATGGTAGGCGCCGTGGATGGTGACGTGGGTCAGGATATCGGCGACCGTGCTGGTCCAATATTCGCCGAGGCTGTTTCGATACCCTACACCTTCACCGAGATTCTCGGGCGAGAGCGTCTCCAGGTACCGGCGCCAGCGCTCGGCGAGCTGCTCGATCCCCTCCGCACATTCGTCGAGGCCCAGGTCGGGCCAGACCGTCATCGTCGGAGGCACTTCGTGGAGCCGCGCCAGCCAGAGCGCGTTCGCTCCCACGATGTGGCCCATCCACCGCAGGGCTTTCGGGGGCACCTCGCCCTGGCGCAGGGAGCTCACCGTTTCGGCGTTCGCCCAGGCGTCGTAGCCCAGCAGTCTCGCGAAGTAGTCGAGCTCGTACGGCATCCGGGCGTATCAGCCGAGGGCTGCACGGAAGTTCCGGCGCATCCCCTGGAGCCCCGCTCGCTCGAGCGGCGTGTCGCCGAAGCGCCTGTCGAACTCGTCCTGATCCATTCGCTCGAACAGGTCGGGACCGGCACCGACGAAGGCGTCGCGGGGCCGATGTGGTCCCTCAGGGTCCGCCTCGGCGAAGCGCTGGTTCCAGGGACACACCTCATTGCAGATGTCGCAGCCGAACACCCAGCCGTCGAAACGCGCCGCGAGCGGCTCGGGAATCGGTCCCTTCTGCTCGATGGTGAGGTACGAGATGCAGCGGGTCGCGTCGAGAACGCCGGGCGCCACCAGGGCATCGGTGGGACAGGCGTCGAGGCAGCGGGTGCAGCTGCCGCAGTGGTCGGTGACGACCGTGTGATCCTGCGTCAGCGCCAGGTCGGTGAAGATCGTGCCGATGAAGAAGAAGGAACCGGCACCGGGACGGATCAGCATGGTGTTCTTGCCGATCCAGCCAAGGCCGGCGCGGAGTGCCAGGGCCCGCTCGGGAACTGGGCCGGAGTCGGCGAAGGTGTGGGCGACGGCCGCACCGTGGCCGCGCAGGAAGTCCGCGAGCGGCTCCATCCGGGCGCGGGTAACACTATGGTAGTCCTCGCCCCGTGCGTAGCGGGCCACCCGCGGCGGGGGGCCGGGATCGGCGTCGCCGTTGTAGTAGTTGTCTAACACTACTACTACGGATTTCGCCTCGGGGATGATGAGGCGCGGGTCCTTCCGTTTCCGCGCCTGACGGTGGAGGTAGCGCATGACGCCCGCGTACCCGCTGGTCAGCCACCGGTCGAGCCGCTCGGGCTCGGGAATCGGACTCGGGTCGGTGATGCCACAGGCGAGAAAGCCGAGCTCGTCGGCTCGGCGCTTGACCGCCGCTGCGAGCGTCATCGGGCGGCCGCGGGCACCTCTTCGGGAGGGCACTCGGCAGTGAGCTGCATCGGCGGCGAGCGCATCTCCTCGGTGATGATCCGCGCGCCTCTCCCGTACGTGAAGTATGACCACGCCCACTGGAAGAGCACCAGCACCCGGTTGCGGAAGCCGATGAGAAAGAAGATGTGCACGAAGATCCAGGCCAGCCACGCGATGAAGCCGCCGAAGTGGAGCTTGCGGATGTCGGCCACGGCGCGGCCGCGTCCCACGACGGCGAGCTGCCCCTTGTCCCAGTAGCGGAACGCGCGGCGGGGCCGGCCGGCGACATCTCCCGCGATGGTGCGCGCGGCATACTGCCCCATCTGGATCGCGGTGGGACAGATGCCCGGCAGGGTCTCGCCGTCCTGGGTGAAGGCGGCCGCGTCACCGAGGACGAAGATCTCGGGATGGCCCGGGATGGTGCAGTCGGGCTCCACCACGGCGCGCCCCATCCGATCGAGCGGCGTGCCAAGGGACTTGAGCAGCGGACTCGCGGTGTTGCCGGCGGCCCAGATGACCGTCTGCGAGGGGATGGTCCATCCCGCGGCCCGCACCCAGCCGGGCTGGATGTCGGTCACCAGCGTCTCGGTGCGCACCTCGACGCCGAGGCGGCGGAGGTCGAGCTTGGCGCGGTCGCTCAGCTCCGGGGGGTAGGCCGGCAACAGGCGGGGCCCGCCCTCGAGCAGCATCACCGTCGCCTCGCCGGGATCGATGTGGCGGAAGTCCCGGCGCAGCGCGTAGCGCCGGATCTCGGCCACCGCACCCGCCGTCTCCACCCCGGTGGGGCCCCCACCCACCACGACGAAGGTGAGATAGGCGTGCCGCCGCACCGGATCGGGCTCCCGCTCCGCCAGCTCGAAGGCGAGCAGCACCCGGCGCCGGATCTCCAGCGCGTCCTCCAGGTTCTTGAGCCCCGGTGCGAGCACCGCCCACTCGTCGTGGCCGAAGTAGGAGTGATGCGCCCCGGTGCCCACCAGCAGGTAGTCATAGCCGAGGCAGCCGCCGTCCGTGAACCGGACCTTGCGCGTGCTGGTCTCGATCTCGCTCGCCTCGGCGAGCAGCACCTCGGTATTCTTCTGGCGGCGCAACACCGAGCGGATCGGCGAGGCGATGTCGCTCGGATTGAGCGCGGCGGTCGCGACCTGGTAGAGCATCGGCTGGAACAGATGGTGGTTTCGGCGGTCCACCACCGTCACGCAGACAGGCGCGTGCGCCAGCCCCTTGGCGGCGTACAGTCCGGCGAATCCGCCGCCGAGGATCACGACGTGCGGTAATCGAGGATCGGTCACAGACCCATCGTCTCCCTCCGCCACCGTGCGAACCGCACCACGTCGTCCACCGGCGGGACGGCCCGCTCGTCGGCGTAGGCGGTGTACATCCGCCATTCGAGATACGTCCGGTCGGGCAGCGGCAGGAAAGGCGGACGGCGATACCATCCCCGCCGCCGGAACGCCCACGTGGTGCGCACCAGGTCCACCGCCAGCCGCGGGCGGACGGCGGCGCGGGCGGCGAGTCGAAGCGACAAGGCGGGCCAGGAGTCGGGCATGATGGAAAGATATCGGAGACGGGGCGACGGGGCAGCGGGGCTGTGACGCGGAGGCGACCACCGCCCCGCGGCCCCGCGGCCCCGCGTATATTGCGCCCCATGTCCGCCGCCACTGTGCCCGCGCCTCCCCGGGACCTTCGGGCGGAGTTTCCGATCTTCCGGCGCTCCGTGTATCTCAACAGCTGCTCGCTCGGGGCGCTGTCGGTCCGGTCGCGCGCGCGGGTGAACGAGTTCCTCGATCTGTGGGAGGAGCGCGGGGCGGCGGCGTGGTACGACGTGTGGTGGGAGGCGCTCGCCTCGTTGCGGCAGCGCTACGGCCGCCTGATCGGGGCTCCGCCCGGCACCATCGCCCTCCACCCCAACATCTCGGCCGCGCTCACCGCGGTGGCGGAGTCGCTCGACTACCGGTTGCGTCCTCGAGTGGTGGTGAGCAGTCTCGAGTTCCCCACGGTGGCTTACCAGTGGCTGGCCAAGTCGCCTGAGGTCGAGCTGGTCGTCGTCGAGAGCCCGGACGGCATCGGGATCCCGCTCGAGGCGATGGAGCGGGCGGTGGACGGGAGGACCGCGCTGGTCGCGACCAGCCACGTGTTCTTCACCAGTGGGGCGATCCAGGACATCCGGGCGGTGGCGGAGATCGCCCACCGCCACGGCGCGCTGCTCCTGGTGGACGGATATCAGGCCGCGGGACAGATCCCGGTGGACGTCGTCGCCTCGGACGTGGACTTCTACTGCGCCGGGGGGCTCAAGTGGCTGCTCGGTGGCAGCGGCGTGGCGTTCCTCTACGCCCGCGCCGACCTGCTCGGCGGCCTCGCGCCGCGAGCGACGGGCTGGTTCGCCCACCGCGAGCAATTCCGCTTCGATCCGCGCACGCTTTCGCTCCACGCCGATGCCCGGCGGCTCGAGGCGGGCACGCCGTCGATGCTTCCGGTCTACGCCCAGCTCGGCGGGCTCGACGTGCTCGAGGCGATCGGTCCCGAGGAGATTCGCCGTCGCACCATGGCGTTGGCCGAGGACCTCATCGACCAAGCCCAGTGGGCCGGGCTCCGGACCAGGGTCGCGGCCCGGCGGGAGGAGCGCACCGGGATCGTGATGCTCGCGAGCGACGATCCGGCCGGCGACGTCCGCCGCCTCGCGGAGGCGTCGATCATCGTCGATCACCGCCCCGGGCACGTCCGCGTCTCACCCTACTTCTACAACGTGGCCGACGATCACCGTGCCGCCATCGAGCGCCTGACCCGTGACTGAGAACAACCCCTACCGCCGCCTCGACGACCACAAGCTGCCCACCGAAGATGAGCAGCTGCTGGAGAGCCCGCCGCCCCAGCCGGCGATGAACCTCTTCCAGAAGTCCGATTCCTGGCGCGTGCTCCGCATCATGGGCGAGTTCGTCTGGGGCTTCGACCACCTGGCCGACGTCAGCGAGGGAGTCACCGTCTTCGGCTCCGCCCGCACGCGGTCGGACGACCCGCAGTACGCGAAGGCCGTAGAGACGGCGCGGCTGCTGGCGCAGGCGGGCATTCCCGTGATCACGGGTGGTGGTCCGGGGATCATGGAGGCCGCGAACCGCGGAGCGAAGGAAGGCGGCGGCCTCTCGATCGGCTGCAACATCGAGCTGCCCTTCGAGCAGGGCTCCAATCCCTACCTCACGCGCAGTCTCAACTTCAAGTTCTTCTTCGTCCGCAAGACGATGTTCGTGAAGTACGCCACCGCGTTCATCGTCTTTCCGGGCGGCTTCGGCACCCTCGACGAGCTGTTCGAGTCGCTGACCCTGATTCAGACCGGCAGGGTCAAAGACTTCCCGGTGATCCTGTTCGGCACCGAGTACTGGTCCGGCCTCGTCGACTGGCTCCGGGACACCGTGGCCGCCGAGCGTAAGATCGATCCGTCCGATCTCCATCTGTTCCGCGTTACCGACGATCCTCAGGAAGCGGCGACCATCGTGATCGAGGCCCGCGCCGAGAAGCCCGGCGAGCCGACCCTCCGATTCAGAGGATGACCGCATGACCCGTCCTTCCGCACCCTTCCTGCGCGGCCAGCGCATCGACCCGCGCGCGATCACCGGGAAGGAAACCGTCGCCGACCTGGTGGAGAATGCCTTCCTCGCCTACAACGCGGGAAGGCTCCGCGAGGGCTGCCAGCTCTTCGCCCAACGGATGCTCGACCCGGACGTGACGGTCGGCATGACGCTCACCGGCGCGATGACGCCGGCCGGCCTCGGCATGAGCTGTCTCATCCCGCTGATGGAGGCGGGATTCGTGGACTGGATCATCTCGACCGGCGCCAACCTGTACCACGACGCCCACTTCGCGCTCGGGCTCGCGATGCATCGCGGCACGCCCAACGCCGACGACGTCGAGCTGCGCGACAAGGGCGTAGTGCGGATCTACGACGTCTTCTTCGACTACAGCGTGCTGCTGTCCACCGACCAGTTCATCCGGGAGGTATCCGCCAGGGAAGAGTTCCAGCGCCCGATGAGCAGCGCGGAATACCACTATCTGCTCGGCGGGTACGTGCGCGAGAGGGAGAAGGCGCTGGGTCTGACCCGGCGCTCGGTGCTCGCGGCGGCGCATGAGTTGGAGGTGCCGCTCTATACCAGCTCGCCGGGCGACAGTTCGATCGGGATGAACGTCGCCGAGCAGGCGCTGGCGGGGAGCAAGCTCCGGTTCGACGTGAGCGCCGACGTCAACGAGACCGCGGCGATCGTGCTCGAGGCGAAGCGGACCGGCGGCAAGAGCGGGGTGCTGATCGTGGGCGGCGGCAGCCCCAAGAACTTCATGCTCCAGACCGAGCCCCAGATCCAGGAGGTGCTCGGCATCGACGAGCGGGGCCACGATTACTTCCTCCAGATGACCGACGCCCGGCCCGACACCGGCGGGTTGTCGGGCGCGACCCCGGCGGAGGCGGTGAGCTGGGGCAAGATCGATCCCGACCAGCTTCCCGGCACCGTCGTGGTCTATGGCGACAACTCCATCGCGTTGCCGGTGCTCACCGCCTACGCCAAGGCCCGGCATGCGGACCGTCCGCTCAAGCGGCTGTATTCGCGACGCGAGGCGATGATGGGGCGGCTGCTCGAGGAGTATCGCGCGGCGCTCGAGTTCCGCGACCGGCGGGCGCAGGAATCGCTCGCGCACATGCATCCGGGCGCGGGGGGAACGGAGACGGTGGCTCGACGGTGAGCCCAGGGTACCGCTGGTACGCGCTCGGGCTCCTCGCGGTCATCAATCTTCTCAACTACATCGACCGGAACGTCATCTACGCGCTGTTCGAGCCGATCAAGCGTGACCTCGCGCTGACCGACGCGCAGCTCGGCTGGCTCGGCTCCGCCTACATCCTGGTCTTCTCCGTCGCGGCGCTGCCGTTCGGGGTTATCAGCGACCTGCGCTCGCGCCGCGCGGTGATCGCGTGGGGCGTGACGGTGTGGAGCGCGTTCACCTTCCTGAGCGGCCTGGTGCGGAGCTATGCCACGCTGTTCACCTGCCGCGCCGCGGTCGGGGTGGGCGAGGCGGCATACGGCCCCGCGGCGTCATCACTGGTGGCGGACTACTTCCCGGGTCACCGCCGCGCGATGGCGATGGGCATCCTCGCATCCGGCGTTTCCCTCGGCGGAGTCTCCGGGTTGCTGCTCGGCGGGTATCTCGAGGGCATGTACGGCTGGCGCGTCGCCTTCATGACGGTGGGCGTGCCGGGCTTCGTGTGTGCGCTTCTCGTCACCAGGCTCATCGATCCCACCCGGCCGCCGGCGAAGCTCACGGTCCGCTCCTTCCTGCGCGACTTCCACATCGGGGCCACGGCGCTGCTCAAGCAGCTCTGGCCGCTGCTCGCCAGCGTCGCGGTGGGCTTCGCCGCGGCCTACTGGCTGGACCGTTCCTACGGCGCGGATTCCAAGCTCGACGTCGCGGCCTTCAGCGCGGCGGTGGGGCTCGGGCTCGCGATCAACATCCTGTACTGGGTCCGGCGCACCTCGGCGGATCCCTCGGAGGAGATCCCGTTCGCCACGGGCATCACCAGTGCATTCGACGACATTCTACGAGCGGGGAAGACGGTGCTGCACACCCCGACGCTGGTCTACGTCTTCCTCGCCGGCGCGATGATCTCCTTCGGCACCAACGGGATCGTGGGATGGGGACCGACCTTCGTCGCCCGCGAGCTGCAGCTCACCGCCGGCGAGGGAGCGGCGTTGCTCGGCAAGTGGGGCCTGATCGCGGGCGTGTCGGGCACGCTGTTCGGGGGGTTTCTGGCCGACTGGCTCCGCCGCTGGTGGGAGACCGGGCGGGTGATCACGATCGGCCTGGGACTTCTCCTGGGTGGGCCGCTCACGGTCTGGCTGCTCACCATCCGCGACCCGAGACTGTTCCAGGTGGTGTTCACCGTGGCCTTCTTCTGCCTGTCCTGGTACAACGGGCCGATCACCGCCGTGATCTTCGACGTGGTGCCACCGCGCATCAGTGCCACGGTGGCGGGCGCCTACCTGCTCTTCATCCACCTCGCCGGCGACGCGATCGCGCTGCCGCTGGTGGGGATGCTGTCGGACCAGTTCGGCCTCGACCGGGCCATCCTGCTGCTCCCGCTGGTGGTGATCGGCGGAGGGATCGTCATTCTCGGCGCGACCCGAACGGCGGGGAGGGACATGCTGCGGGTCACGGGGGAGCTGCCGGCAGTGTCGCCGTGACGGAACAGTATCACCCCTCTTCCTTCGCCCCCGCCGGCAGCGACCGCATGTACAGCCACACCGCCCGCATCTCTTCGTCCGTCATCCTGCCGCTCGCCACCCAGGGCATCTTCTCCGGATCGATCGCGCTGCCGTCGGGACGCATGCCCCGGCGGAGCGAACGGAAGAAGTCCTCCTCGGTCCAGCCGCCGAGCCGGCCGACGGTGATGTCGGGGGCGTCGGGATTCGCGTCGCCGGCGAGCGCCAGACCGTGGCAGCTCCGACAGCCGCCGATGGTCGCGAGGTACCGGCCGTACTCCACCGTCGCTCCGGGGGGCGGCGCCGGCGGTCTCGAGTCGTGGTCGATCAGCTTGACGGGGAGCAGCGGGAAATTGCCGGCGAGGTAGAGCGCCCGGGCAACCGGTCCCACCTTCGGCTGGGGCATCTCCCGGTCCACCGGCGGCAGGCTGCGGAGGTATCCGATGAGGGCGGCCAGGTCATCGTCGCTCATCACGGCGAAGGCTTCCGCCGGCATGAAGATGAGCGGCTGCCGGTCGCGTCCCACGCCGTGGCGGATGGCCCGCTCGAAGTCCGCGTCGCTGTAGTCGCGCAGCCCACCGCGGCCGGTGGTGAGGTTGACACCGGCGAGCCGACCGAAGGCGGGCTCGTCGATCCAGAGCTCGCCGCCCAGGTCCGGCCCGTGGCACTCCTGGCACTTGCTCGACGGCCTCGGCCAGGTGACGCCCGCGGATCAGCGATGCGGAGTCGGTGGCCGCGCGGACCGGGGAATCGGGGAGATCGTAGGTCTGGCGGAGGTGGAGCGTGGTTATGACGTAGACCGCCGCGACCGCGGCGGCGACGAGCACGAGGAGCCCGGCCACGGCACGGCCGATCCAGCGGACCCAACGGGGCACTTGCCACTCCCAGGAGAAAGCCGGGCGGCAAGATACCGTTACCGGACGCTCCTGTACACCAGGTCCATGATCTCGTCGTACATGGCTTCCGCGCGGGAGTCGTCCCCCGAGCGGATCGCCTCGGTGGCGCAGTGCCGGAGGTGGTTGTGGAGCATCGCCCGACCCACGCCGCGCAGGGCCTCCTGCACCGACGACACCTGTGTCAGCACGTCGGCACAGTAGCGCTCCTCTTC
This sequence comes from uncultured Gemmatimonadales bacterium, assembly GCA_963826065.1. Lineage (GTDB taxonomy): Bacteria > Gemmatimonadota > Gemmatimonadetes > Gemmatimonadales > GWC2-71-9 > CAVVWJ01. Next base: position 704,078 of record CAWGVP010000004.1, on the reverse strand, counting down.
CACCATCTTCTGCAGCCCGCGAATCTGCCCCTCGATCCGGCGGAGCCGGGTGAGCACCGACCGCTTGATCTCGGGATCCACGGCCACCGCATGCTCACCGGCTCCGGGTCTGGCCCCGCAGGCGCACGCGACCGTCGTCATGCCTCGCTCCTTTGGATAGTGCCCTGCCTTCTCAGTCGCAGGCTGTTCGTCACCACGCTGACCGAGCTCACCGCCATCGCCGCCGCGGCCATCGCCGGGGTGAGTCGGAGGCCGAACCCGGGGTAGAGCACCCCGGCGGCCACCGGGATGCAGATCACGTTGTAGACGAAGGCCCAGAAGAGGTTCTGGCGGATCACCCGCATCGTGCGGCGGCCGAGTTCGATGGCGCGCGGCACTCCGCGCGGGTCGCCCCGCATCAGCGTGATGTCGCCGGCTTCCATCGCCACGTCGGTACCGGTCCCCATCGCGATCCCGACGTCGGCCTGCGCCAGGGCGGGAGCGTCGTTGAGCCCGTCACCCACCATCGCGACGATGCGTCCCTCCTCCTGCAGCCCGCGAACCTCCTCCAGCTTCCGCTCGGGGAGAACCTCCGCCACCAGCCGGTCGATGCCGATCGCGCGCGCGACGCTCGCGGCCGTGCCCGCCGTGTCGCCGGTGAGCATGACGGTCTGGAGACCCATCGCCTGGAGCGCGGCGACCGCGTCGCGGCTGCCCGGTTTGACCGGGTCGGTGATGCCGATCAGGCCGCCCACCTGTCCGTCCACCACCACGTAGACCGGCGTGAGTCCATCGGCCGCGAGCCGGTCGGCGGTCTCGGCGAACCTCCCCGGATCGGCCTTCAGCTCCCGCAGCAACGCGATATTGCCGGCGGCGACCGACCTCCCCTCGACCCGGCCCGTCACGCCACGTCCCGTGCGGCTCTCGAAGCCGTCCACGGTGCCAGGCGTCAGTCCCCGCGCGACCGCCGCCTCCAGGATGGCCTCGCCCAGGGGGTGCTCGCTCAAGCGCTCCACGGCGGCGGCGAACCCCAGGATCGCCGACTCGTCATCCGCGACGATCCGCTGCACCGCCGGCCGGCCCTCGGTCAGGGTGCCGGTCTTGTCGAAGACCACCGTATCCAGGCGGCCGATCCGCTCCAGCGGCTCCCCGCCCTTGATCAGGATGCCGAGCTCCGCGCCCCGGCCGGTGGAGACCATGACCGCCGTGGGCACCGCCAATCCCATCGCGCAGGGGCAGGCGATGATCAGCACGGTCACCGCCGAGACGAGCCCGTGCAGGTAGGCGGGCTCCGGCCCCACCAGGAGCCAGACGACGAACGTGAGTGCCGCGATCGCGATCACCACCGGTACGAACACAGCCGAGATCCGGTCGGCGACGCGCTGGATCGGGGCCTTGGACCCCTGGGCTTGTTGCACCAGCCGGATGATGCGGGAAAGCACGGTGTCCGCGCCGACCCGCTCCACCCGGAACCGCAGCGCGCCGTTCCGGTTGAGGGTCCCTCCGACCACGGTATCGCCCGCCGCCTTGCGAACCGGAATCGGCTCTCCCGTGAGCATCGACTCGTCCACGTGGCTGACGCCATCCAGCACCAGGCCGTCGGCCGGGATCGTCTCCCCGGGGCGCACGATCCCCTCGTCGCCCGGGCGAAGCCGGCCCAGCGGGATGTCCTGTTCCACGCCATCGCGAACCACCCGCGCCGTGCTCGGCCGCAGGCTCGCGAGCCGGCGAATGGCGCCGGACGTGCGGCTCTTGGCTCGGGCCTCCAGCAGGTTGCCGAGCAGCACGAGCGCGATGATCCAGACCACCGCCTCGTAGTACACATGAGGCTCGATGCCGCGGGCGCGGAACCAGTCGTCCGCCAGGGTCACGATCAGGCTGTAGCTGAAGGCGGCCCCGGTGCCCAGCGCGACCAGCGTGTTCATGTCGGCACCGCGATGCCGGAACGCCGCCCACGCCCGGGTGTAGAAATGGCGCCCCGCCCACCCGACGACCGGCACCGTCACCGCGAGCAGGAGCCAGCGTCCGGCCTCGTCGCCGATCCTGCCGATACCCGGGTGGATCGCCATCGTCACCGCCGCCGCGAACAGGCTCAGCGCGAGCTTGCGGCGGAGATCGCGCATCTCCTCGTCGCGCGCCGCGTCCTGCGCGTCCACCATCGCTTCGACGGACGCGTCGGCGGCCGGCAATTCGGCGCCGTATCCGGTGTCGCGGATCTCGCCTAGCAGACGGCCGGGCGTGACGGTGGACGGGTCGTACGAGACCGACGCCATGCCGGTCATCAGGTTGACGTTGGCGGAGCTCACACCCGGCGTCCGCTCCAGCGCCCGCTGGACCCGCGCACTGCACGCGGCGCAGGTCATACCCTGGACCGCGATCGTGAGGTCGGTGGCCGGCGCTGCCGTGGTCATGTCTGAGACGTGGCGCGGTAGCCGGCCTCGATGACGGCCGCCTCGAGCTGCGAGGGATCGGTGACGCTCTCGTCGTAGCTCACGTCGGCGCGGCCGATGCGCAATTGGTCGATCCGCACACCGGGCAGGGAGCCGAGCGCGCGATTGACGGCGTTGAGGCAGTGCCCGCAGCTCATCCCCTCGATATGCAGCGTCGCCTGACGCATGGTGTCTCCAGGCTGAGGTCGAGTAGGAGATTATATAGGGGTAGGGGGTATGTCAACTGACCGAGGGTGGTGATTTTCCGGTGACCATGGAGTGCAAGACACAGCAGCAGGGTGCAACAGAGGGGGGCAGAGCGCCACGTGGGGGATGCCCGCCACGCCACACCGGTGCGCTCGACCCCGTTAAGTGTTGATATGACAGTATGCTTGGGCTTGTCCTCCGCACGGCACGCCTCCTGCCCGATTGACGCGTCATGTCTTCTCCCGATGCCGAGCTCCCCGGCGACGCATTCCCGCAGTCGGTCGCCGAGCCGCTGGTCCCGATCCTTCGACTGGATCAGGGAGGTGCGGACCGCGAGGAGCTGGAGACATGGCATCAGGCGCTTTCCAATGCGCTGACCGCCGATGTTCAGCACGATCTGCTGGCGCTGTGGCTCTACCCGAGCGCCGGCGGTGTCGTGTTGCTCGGTCCCGAGGCGCTTGCCGAGGACGATCTCAGCGTTCCGCTTCCCTCACCACACCTCCAGCCGGAACAGCTCGCGATCCTCGAGGAGATCATCCGGGACGCGGGTTATCGCTCGGCGGCCTCCTTCCCGATCCGCTTCGGCCGACGGGACGTCGGACTCATGCTGCTGGCGAGCCTCGAGGCCGGCCGCTATCGCGGCATGGATCTGATGGTGCTGCGTCTCGCGGCGCAGCGGCTGGCGCCGTCGCTCGGGCGCCTCGCGCGCCAATGGGGCGGCGCGCCGGCTCACGGACCGGAACGCATCGCCGTGCTGCTCGACGCGGTCGCGGAGGCGGGCGCCGCCGGCACCGCCCCGCAGCGTTTCGCCCTCGCGCTGAGCCACGCGCTCGAGCCGCTGATCCCGCACGACCGGCTCGAGCTGCTGCTTTCAGGTCCGGGAGGCGGGAGTCACTATCGGCTCGGCGAGCACCTGGGCGGGCCGCTCTGGACCGATCCATCGCTGGTGCTGGAATCGACGTCGCTCGATCTCGCGGGCCTGACTGCGCCCCACGGCCGGGTGCTGCTCGGCGATGCCGGACGCGACCGGCGCTGGCCCCGGGGCTACTTCACCGCGACGGACCTCGCGGGGGCCGAGCTCCGCGCCGTAGTAGGGGCGCGTGCCACCGGGCCGACCCGGCTCACCAGCTACCTCCTGCTCGGAAGCGTGGGACCGGATCTGTACGACGAAGCCGACGCGGCGCTGTTGGGCAGAGTCGCGGCGCTGATCGCGCCGCAGGTGGCCCTGCTGGCGGAACACTCGGCGCGTGAGCGCGCCGCCCCTGCGGACCCGCCGGCCGAGCCAGCGCCCGAGCCGGCGCCGGAACCGGCGCTCCCCAGCCGGCTGCTGCAGATCGGCGAGATCCTCGCGCTCGGTACCGATCCCAGGGAAGCGACCCGTAGCGTGGCGGAGCTGGCGGGAAGCTTCCTCCCCTTCGACGAGCTGCACTTCGCGCTCCGGCTCAGCGAGGGCGACCGGGTGGTGCTGCTGGATCCCGGCGAGCGGCGGCCCCTGCCCGATCTCGCGTCGGTTCCGGTGGCGGGCACCGCGCTCGGCGCGGTGCTGCAAGGCGAGCTGGCGGATCTCTTCGCGCTCGCCCAGGGGGAGGCTCGGCTGATCGTGCCCCTCCGGGTGGCCGGCCGGGTCCACGGAGCGCTGGTGCTGACCGCCGCGCCCCCGGCGGTCCTCAACCGCGCCCACGTGGAGCCGGCGCAGCGGCTGGCCGACGTGATCGCCCCGCATCTGGAGCTGCTCCGCCGGGCGGCCATGCTGCCCCCGCCCTTCCGTCCCGGCTGGAAGCGCGAGCCGAAGCTCTAGAACTCGGCGCTCAGCCGCACCATGAAGTTCCGCCCCGGATCCAGCGCGTAGGTCTTGTAGCGACTCAGGAAACTGGCGTACTCCTGATCGAGTGCGTTGCGAAGCTGGAGATCCAGCGCCACCGCACGCTCCCCGACCGGCACCACGACGCCCGCACCGAGATGGACCAGGGTGTAGCCGTCGGGGGCGAAGTCTTCCGGATCGAGATCGGTCTGCCGCGCGTTCGACTCGCCGCCGACGGAGACATAGGGATGCTGCACGCCCCAGCGATCCGCGCCCTCGAGCTTGAGGGAATACGTCGCCCGGAAGGGGGGGATGAAGGGGAGCGGCGTGTCGGTCGACCGGTTTCGGCCCCGGGTGTAGTCCGCGGTGCCGCGGAGATGAAGCCACTGGGTGGCGTGGTACTCCATGGCGGCCTCGAATCCGGCGAGCCGCGCATTCCCCTGGGTAATGTCGAAGATCTGGAAGCCGGATTCCGGGTCGATCGCCCCGGTCGGATCGGGAAAGATGAAGTTGTCGATGTGGTTCACGTACCCGCCCAGCTCGGCGCTGAGCTCGTTGGTCTGGACCCGCACGGCGAGATCGGTGTTGACCGAAGTCTCGTTCTTCAGCGTGGGATCGCCTCGCTCGAAGCGGACCGTCCCTTCGTGCACGCCGTTGGAAAAGAGGTCGAACGCGGTGGGCGACCGGTAGCCCCGGCCAAGATTGAAGACCAGCGCCACGGGCTCCGCGACCCGGTACAGCGCGCCCACGTTGCCCGTCATCGAGTTGTAGCTCCGTCGCTGCGCGGTCACGCCCAGTTCCGCGTCGTCCTCGACCGTGAGGCGCCGGTAATCGTACCGCGCGCCCAGCGACAGATTCCAGCGGCCCAGCTCCGCCTGCTCGAAGGCGTAGAGGCCGAGGTTGTTGTAGGCGTTGTTCGGCACCAGGGTCTCTTCGCCGAACTTCTCGAACGAGTTCCGGAGCCCGCTGACGCCCACGATCCCGGCGACGGGTCCGACCGGCGCGTGGTGCAGCCGCACGTCGGTCGAATAGGTGCGGGAGAGGAGGCCCAGCGCGACGTCCGTCGCCCCTTCCTCTTCGAATTCCCGCCGCCGATTCCGTCCTGCGCCGACATCGATGTCGAGATGCGACGCGCCGACCGGCAGATTTGCGCTCACGTGCACCCGATCGTCCCCGATCCGCTGGAACGGCGTGGCCCCCGGCTCCTCCGCCGGATCCTCGTGGATCTCCACCCGCTCGTCGCGCCGCACGTAGCTGGCGCTGACCGAACCCCAGCCGCCGCGGTAGCCCACGGCGCCCGACCCGTTCACCGTCCACATACCGCTGTTGAAGAGCTCCCCCGCCGGCGTGCTCAGGTCGCTCCCAGTGCGGCCGGTAAGGCTGCCGCGGAACCCGAAGCCGCCGCTGGCGCCTTCCGTGGCGAGGGTGCCGTCGGGCTGCTGATTGTTGGTGCTGTAGGAAGCCACGGCCCGCCCGCCGACGAAGGCGTCCCGGCCCAGGGCGTCCGGCAGCGGTGGCGTCACCACGTTGATGACACCACCCAGCGCGTCCGAGCCGTAGAGCACGCTCGCGGGCCCGCGGATGACTTCGATCCGGTCGGCTTCACCGGTCTCGACCTGCGGACCATGCTCATCACCCCACTGCTGGCTCTCGACCCGCTCGCCGTCGGCCAGGACCAGCACGCGGTTGGAAGAGAGCCCTCGGATCACCGGCTTGCCGATGCCCGAGCCGGTGCTGAAGCTCCGCACACCGGGCAGTGCGCTCACCGTCTCGCCCAGCGTCGCCGAGCGGCTGGACGCGAGGTCGGATCCGCCGAGCACGCTGACCGGCTGGGGTGAGGTGAGCCCCGTGGTGGCGCCCGGCGCGGCGGTCACCTGGAGATCGGGGAGCTCGACCAGGGACGGTTTGAGCGACACGTCGAGGGTGACGTCCTCGTCGGCCAGCGTCACCCGGGCGACCTGCGGCGCGTAGCCGATCGCGGAGAAGCTCACTCCATACGTCCCGCTGGGCAGGTCAGGGACCGAGTAGTGTCCCTCGAGATCGGTCGTGGCGGTGCGGTTGGCCTCGAGCACCGCGACCCGGGCCTGGAACAACGGCTTCCCACCCGGGTCGGTGACGCGGCCCGACAAGGTGCGGGCTGGTGGCTCCGGCGGCGGTAGATCGGCGGTGGGTGCGCCCGCAAGCAAGGCCGCGGCCAGGACGAGCTGATGCATGATCACTCCAGTGCGCTGAGGATCCGCCTGCCGTACGACCGGAAGGCGGGGAACGGAAACCGGATTGTGGTCGGAAACCGATCAGGCCAGAGGCACTGGAGGCGGGCGAGGATGGTGGGCGGGCGGACGATCGGCAGTGCGGGGTGCGTCGACCGGCAGGGGCCGGGAGCGCTCCGCGTACGGCGCAACCGGACGCGGGGCCAGCACACTCAGCGCGGCGGTGTGAGGGCCGCGAGCCGTCCAGTCGAGCAGGACGCAGGTGTCGCCGTGGGGCCGAGGCGCGTCCGTGCCCGCGACGCGGTGTGTGAAGCCCTCCGCGGCCCCGTTGCCGAGATGGTAGAGCGCGAGGTCCAGCGCGGACGCACCGCTGCCGCCGATCAGCAGCACGGCGGTGAGAATCAGCGACTGGAGGCGGCGGCAGGGGTGCGTGCGCATGGGGCTCAGGTCAATATATCCCTAGCGAAGTGTGTCAGTCCGAGCGGAGTGTGTCATCCCGAGCGAAGCGAGGGATCGGCCCGGGCATGCGTGTGACTGTCTGGGCTCGAGGGTCACTCTCATGAGCAAGCCGATCCCTCGCTCCGCTCGGGATGACGCTATGACACGGCTGCTTCGCCGACGTTGGGATCGTTCCCCCGGTTTCAGGCGCTGGATCGAACCGGCGCACCGGCCGCCGCCCGGCGAATGGGCCCCTCCGCCGGAAGAATGAACCAGAAGGTCGAGCCCCGCCCCGGGAGCGATTCGGCACCGATGGTCCCGCCGTGCATCTCCACCAGCTTCTTGCTGAGCGCGAGACCAAGCCCGGTGCCCTGGGCCTGCCGGCTCGCGGAGCTGTCCACCTGGCTGAATTCCTGGAACAGCTTCGGCATGTCCTCCGGCGCGATGCCGATGCCCGTATCGGCCACCGAGACCCAAACGACGTCCTTGGTGACGAGCTTCTTCTGGTCGCCGGCCCGGTCGGCGGGCGGGGCGAGCGGCGCGCGGGTGCTGAGCGCGGTCAGGAGGATGTTCCCGCCTTCTCCGGTGAACTTGGAGGCGTTGGAGAGCAGGTTGAAGAGCACCTGGCGCACTCGCACACCGTCGGCCACGACGTTGAGCGGCGTATCGTCGAGCTGGAGCCATACCTCCTGCTTCTTGGCGCTCCTCAGGCTGGCGGTGTCCGCCACGGCGCCCGTCACGGCCTCCCGCAGATCGGTCGGGGCGAGCGACAGCGTCATTCGGCCCGCCTCGATCTTGGAGAGATCGAGGATGCCGTTGATCAGCTCCAGCAGGTGGCGGCCGTTCCGCAGGATCGCCTCGAGGAACTCGCGCTGCTGCGGCGTGGCCTCGCCGACGTTCTCGGTGAGCATCAGATCGGAAAACCCGATGATGGCGTTGAGCGGGGTCCGAAGCTCGTGGCTCATGTTGGCGAGGAACTCGCTCTTGAGCTGGGTCGCGCGCCGCAGCTCGGTGTTCCTGGCGGCCAGCGCGCGCTCGTTCCGGCGGCTCTCCTCCAGCACCGCCGCGCGGTCGAGGCCGACCACGACCTGGTCGCCCAGGGTCTGGAGCAGCTGGAGGTCGTGATCGCCGAAGGTCCGCCCATCGGCCCGGTTGTACACGCTCATCGCCCCGATCACGACCTCCGCCGACCGGAGCGGCACGATCGCCACGGTGCGCAGGATGAAGTCGAGGCCCGGCACCTTGTAGCTCCGCGGGTCGGCGTTCATGTCGTTGGAGAGGAGCGGCGTGCCGTTCAGGACGACGGAGCCGAGCAGGGACCCGTCCATCGGAATGAGCAGTCCCTTGGTGACGGCGAGCGGACCGGTGACCGCGACGACCTTGAGGAACCGGCCCTCCTCGACCACCAGGGCCACACCGCCGCTCTCCGCCTCGAGCAGCTCGACCGCGGCGTCGGAGATGTCCTGGAACAGATCGGCGATCTCGTTGCTGGCGAGCAGCGTCGCGGCGACGCGACGGAGCCGCTCCAGCTCGCGGTTGCGGGCGGCGGAGGCGGCGAGCGCCTCCTGGAGCGCGGTGCTGCGCCGCCGGGCTCGCTCGTCGCCCGCGCGGAGCGCGGCGAAGGCGAGTGCGGTCGACGCCAGCGGGAGCGCGGCACCCAGCCAGTGGCCCTGGAAGGCGAAGTAGATGCCGACCCAGCCTGCTCCCAGGGCGACGCCGGCGAGCACGCGCGCCTGGCCGATCCGGTTCCACTGGAAGGGCGGCATCAGCCGGGGTCTTCCCAGAGCAGCTCCTGGAAGGTGGTCTCTCCGGTGGCGAGCATGCGGCGGAGATAGGGACGACAGAGCCCGCACTGCGCCCCGCACCCGGTCTCCTGCATCAGCGCGGCGAGGTCCCATCCCATCTCGCGAGCTCGCGGAAGCAGCGCGCTGAACGGCACTCCGCGGCAGACGCACATCGACACCGCGATCGGCGACATGCCGGGTGGCCTACGGATTGGACGGGCGGATGTCCAGCTCGCTCACCATGGCCCGCGCCGGCAGCCGAAGCGCCTGCAGGATCGTATCGGCCACGTCCTCAGGCTGAAGGATGCGGGCGGAGTCCGGCCGCAGCATCGGCTGGTCGCGGAGCATGCCGGTGTCCACCGAGCCGGGGCAGATGGTGATGACCCGAATGCCTTCCTTCCTGAGCTCCAGCATCAGCGCGCGGCCGAAGCCGAGGACTGCGTGCTTCGAGGCGGCGTACGCCGAGCCGCCCGCGAAGCCGGTCCGGGCGGAGAGGCTCGCCACGTTCACGATGTCGCCCCGCCCGCTGGCCCGCATCGGCGGGAGCACCGCGCGGGTCATGAGGAAGAGCCCACGCAGGTTGGTGGCCATCGTCGTGTCCCAGTCGTCCAGGGTGAGCTCCGCGATCGGCCGGGCGATGAGCACGCCCGCGTTGTTGATCAGGATGCCGATCTCGCCGAGCGCGTCGGCCACGTGTCGCACGACGGCGTCCACCTGGCCGGGATCGGCCACATCGCCCGCGTACCCGGCGGCCTCGATGCCCGCCGCCCGAAGCTCGCCCACCAGCCGCTCGACCGCCTGCGGCGTGCGGGCGCAGACGCCCACGCGATAGCCCGCGCGGCCCAGCGCAAAAGCGGTGGCGCGGCCGATGCCCTGGGTGGCGCCGGTGACGAGCGCGGTGGCGAGTGCGGTAGTCCGGGGAGGCATTGGAAGAAGATAATTACCTTCCGGCATGTCCCTGCCGCTTCAACATCCGGTCGTGCGCCCCAACGCCAGCGGGCGCCGCCGGCCGGAAGACCGGGATGTCACCTGGCGCGAGCGGCTGCAGGCCCTGCGCCACCTGCCCCGGCTGTTGCGCATGGTCTGGGAGACCGAGCCCCGCTACGTCGTGGGCATCCTGCTCCTCCGGGTGGCGCGGGCGCTGGTGCCGCTCGCGGTGCTCTGGATCGGCAAGCTCATCGTGGACGAGGTGGTCCAGGCGATCGGGGTGGTCGGCGCGGGCGGGCCGATCCCGTGGCTCCGGCTCGGCGAGCTGCTCGCGCTGGAGCTGGGCATCGCGCTGGTGGGCGAAGGACTCGCCCGGGTCTCCGCGCTGCTGGAGAGCCTGCTCGGCGACCTGTTCGCCAACCGCACCAGCGTGGAGCTGATGCGCCATGCGGCGACGCTCGACCTGGAGCAGTTCGAGAACGCGGAGATCTACGACAAGCTGGAGCGGGCCCGCCGGCAGACGGTGGGGCGCATCGGTCTCTTCACCCTGCTGCTCGCCACGATCCAGGATCTGATCACCCTGGTCACGCTGGCCGTGGCCCTGGTGCTGTACGTCCCCTGGCTGCTGGTGCTGCTGGTCGTGGCGGTGCTGCCCTCGCTGCTCGGCGAGACCCACTTCGCCTCGCTGGGCTATTCATTGCTCTACTCCTGGACGCCGGAGCGGCGCCAGCTCGACTATCTCCGCTACATCGCCGCCAGCGACATCTCGGCCAAGGAGCTCAAGCTCTTCGGGCTGTCCGATTTCCTGGTGGGGCGTTACGACCGCCTCTCACGGGAGTTCTACGAGGCCAACAAGGCGCTGGCGGTGCGGCGGAGCCTGGTGTCGAGCCTGCTGGCAGCGGTCGGGACCCTGGGATACTACGGCGCCTATGCGGCGATCATCTATCTCACGGTGACGGGGTACCGCTCGCCCGCCGGTCTGTTCACCATCGGCGTGCTGACCTTCCTCGCGGGCTCCTTTCGCAGCAGCCGGGACCTGATTCAACGAGTGCTGCTCTCCCTGTCGCAGATCTTCGAGCAGAGCCTCTACCTCGACGACCTGTTCACGTTTCTCGCCATCGAGCCGGGGATCAGACCGGTGGAGGGCGCGCGGTCGGTCCCCACCCCTATCCGCGAGGGGTTCCGGTTCGAGAACGTGGGCTTCAAGTATCCCGGCGCGGAGCAGTGGGCGGTCCGAGGTCTCGATTTCACGCTGGTGCCGGGGGAGCGGATCGCGCTGGTGGGCGAGAACGGGGCGGGCAAGACCACCCTGGTCAAGCTCCTGGCGCGGCTCTACGACCCGAGCGAGGGCCGGATCCTGCTCGACGGCGTCGACCTGCGGGAGTACGACCTCTTCAGCCTCCGGCGGAACGTGGGCGTGATCTTCCAGGACTTCGTGCGCTACGACTTCCTGCTTCGGGAAAACATCGCGGTCGGAAACATCGGCCGGCTGGAGGACCAGCCCGGCATCGAAGGCGCCGCGAGCAGGAGCCTGGCGGATACCGTGGCGAGAAGGCTCGCGGGCGGCTACGCCCAGATGCTGGGCCGGCGGTTCGAGGGTGGGGTGGACCTTTCCGGCGGCGAGTGGCAGAAGGTGGCGCTGGCCCGGGCGTACATGCGTGATGCCCAGCTCCTCATCCTGGACGAGCCGACCGCGGCGCTCGATGCCCGAGCGGAATACGAGGTCTTTCTCCGGTTCTCCGAGCTCACCAAGGGGCGGATGGCGGTGCTCATCTCCCACCGGTTCTCGACTGTACGCATGGCCGACCGGATCCTGGTGCTGCGGGGCGGCGAGCTGGCGGAGCAGGGGACGCATGAGGAGTTGCTGGCGGTGGGTGGGCTGTACTCGGAGCTTTTCCAGCTGCAGGCCGCGGGGTATCGATAGCGCGTCATCCCGAGCGGAGCGAGGGATCGGCTCAGGCATGCGAGTGAGTCGAGATGGATGGCTCCATGCCTCACTCTCATGAGCCGGCCGATTCCTCGCTCCGCTCGGAATGACACACCCGCTCCCCCCGCGCGGGTTTGACAACCGCCGGAAACCCCCTCAGCTTGGAAATCCAACTCTTCCAAGGAGGTGGAGACCATGAGGGTCTATGGCTCCAACGCCATTCGCAACGTGGCGTTCGTCGGCCATGGTGCGAGTGGTAAGACGTCGCTGGTCGACGCGCTCGCCTGGGTGTCCGGGTCCGGCCGCCGGCACGGCGGCATCAAGGACGGGACCACGCTCACCGATTACTCCCCGGACGAAATCGAACGCAAGCACTCGATCAATCTCGCCCTCGGCTACGCCGAGTGGCTCGACACCAAGCTCAATCTCATAGATACGCCAGGCTACCTGGACTACTTCGGGGAGGTCGTGACCGGCCTCCACGCGGCGGACGCCGCCGTGGTGGTCGTCAGCGGCACCGGCGGAGTCGAGGTGGGAACCGAAAAGGTCTGGGAAGCCTGCGATCACCTGCACCTTCCCCGCATGCTCTTCGTGTCCATGATGGACAAGGAGCACGCCGACTTCGAGCGGGTCTTCGAGGATGTGAAGGCCCATCTGACGTCCAAGGTGGTCCCGGTCGAGATCCCCATCGGGGACGGACCCGCCTTCCACGGGATCATCAACCTGTTCTCGGGTCACTGCCACAACTACAAGAAGGGCACCGCCAAGAGCGAATACGACGTGGTCCCGATTCCGCCCGAGTATCAGGGGCGCCACCAGGACTACAGCGAGCAGCTGATCGAGGCGGTCGCCTCCACCGACGACGAGCTGATCGAGCGCTACCTGGCGGGCGAGGAGATCCCCCGCGAGCAGTTCATCGGGGCGGTGAAGCGTGCGATGCTCGCCGGGCAGATCGTGCCCCTGTTCTGCGGCAGCTCGACCCTGACGTACGGCCTCCGTACTCTGCTCAAGAAGATGGTCGAGCTGCTCCCGTCCCCGCTGGATGTGAAGCCCCCGGTGGAAGCGCCGCTCGTCGGCCGGGTGTTCAAGACCCTCTCCGAAGCCCACGTCGGCGACGTCACGCTGTTCCGGCTCTACAGCGGCGAGCTCAAGAACGGCGACGAGGTGTGGAACGCGGAGCACGAGACGACCGAGAAGCTGAACCACCTCTCCATTCAGCAGGGCAAGGAGCGGATCGAGGTCGAGCGGCTGAGCGCCGGTGACATCGGCTCGGTGGCCAAGCTGCGCGACACCCACACCGGCGACACCTTCTGCCAGCGGACCCATCCGGTGCGCCTGCCGGCCCTCCCGATCCCCGAGGCAGTCGCGACGTCCGCCGTCCTGGTGAAGCAGCGGGGCGAGGAGGACAAGCTCGCCGCCGGACTGCACAAGCTGCACGAGGAAGACCCCACCTTCCACTTCGAGTACAGCTCGGAGCTGGGACAGACGCTCATCCACGGCATGGGCGAGCGGCACTTCGACACCATTCTCAACCGCCTGGAGCGCAAGTTCGGGGTCCATGCCGAGCTGGCCCGCCCCAAGGTGGCGTATCGGGAGACGATCAAGGGGAAGGCCGAGGGCCAGGGCAAGCACAAGAAGCAGAGCGGCGGGCGTGGACAGTACGGCGACTGCTGGGTGCGCTTCTCACCCCTGCCCCGCGGCAGCGGCTACGAATTCGTGGACGACATCGTCGGCGGCGTCATTCCCAACAAGTACATCCCGGCGGTGGACAAGGGGATCCAGGAGGCAGCCGAGCGAGGCATCATCGCGGGCTATCCGGTGGTGGACTTCCGCGCCGAATGCTACGACGGATCCTACCACGACGTGGACAGCAACGAGATGTCGTTCAAGATGGCCGGGATTCTCGGCTTCCGGAACGTCGCGCCGAAGTGCCGGCCGGTGCTGCTCGAGCCCCTGGCCGACCTCGAGGTCTGGACCCCGGACGACGTTCTGGGCGACGTGATGGGCGACCTGAGCGCGCGGCGCGGTCAGATCCTCGGGACCGAGCCCGACGGGCGGCTCACCAAGGTACGGGCCATCATTCCCGAGGCCGAGCTGTACAAGTACTCGACCACGCTCCACTCCATCACCCACGGCCGCGGCACTCACCGCCAGCGTTTCCACGGCTACGCGGAAGCGCCGCCCGAGGTTGCCGCCAAGGTGGCCGCGGAAAACCAGCGGGAGCACGCGGTGGCCTAGGCATCGTCACGCCGGCGGCGGCGAAGAGGCCTCCCCTCGCCCTCCTCGCCGCGGCCAGTGACGGTTCCTGCACACACTCGATCCCCACCTGTTGCGCCGAATTTGTAGCGCATTGCCAGCCGCCGCGGCACCCAGCGCCTCCACCCCCTTCGACAAGCCGTCCAATACGTCTACAGCGTATCTCTGGGGCGTTGCGCTGTAATGGCTTAACGATACGTACGATAGTCCATAGCGCAATTTTTGGGTGTACGAAAATCATGCGGGGATTCACCCCCGAGGGCATGGACCTTGCCCTCTCCCTGCCCGATGTGTTCCGCGTACCGATCCTGGCGCCCCCTGCCGAGGATCGGCGGCCCCGAAGGCGGGGGTCGCGGTATCGTCGCAAGTCGAGAACCTCAACCGGGAGTACCGTATGACCGGCTGGTCGCGCAGAATGTCCGTCCTCGTCCTGGCCGTGCTGCTCCTGGCTGGGGTGAGTTGTACTTCCGATGAGTCGCTCGGTCCCTCGGCTCCCGAGGCTCCACTCACGATGGTGCAGGCGGACAGCCAGCAGTCGGACCTGCTCCTCGGCGGTCTGCTCACGGCCCTGAAGGACCTGCATCTGCTCTCCTGCTCTCCCCAGCCGTATGTCTCCCGTACTCAGGTGGTCGGGGTGAACGGCGGGACGATCGTGGTCGGTACCCACAAGCTGGTGATCCCGGCCGGCGCGCTGAGCCGCAACTACACCATCCGCGCCGAGCAGGTGACCCACCGGGTGAACTCGGTTCGATTCAGCCCTGAGGGCCTCAGGTTCGCCCAGCCGGCGAAGCTGACCCTCAGCTATTCCAACTGCTCGCCGCTGCTCCTGCTCAAGCGGGTGGTCTACACCGACGAGCTGCTCCGCATCCTGGAGCTGATTCCCTCGCTCGATAATCTCAGAACCAAGACCGTCACCGGCGACATCCGGCACTTCTCCCGGTACGCGGTGGCCTGGTAGACGTTGAGCTCGGAAGCGGTCCCGCACTCCGCCGCGCGGTCGGAGGCCTCCCCAGGCCCCGGTCGCGCGGCGGAGTCGTTACGGGAGGCGAGGGCCCACGAGCGGGAAGGCGCGATCACCGAGGCGTTCGAGTGCTACCGCGCCGCGGTCTACGAGGCGGCCACCGTGGGGGAGCGGGCGGTCGAGGTGGAGGCGCTTCGGCGCCTCGCCGTGCTGCACCACCACCGGAACGAGCGCGACACCGCCCGCGAGCTGTCGAGCCGAAGCCTGGCGTTGGCCCGCGAGATCGGCAACGACGTCCTCGCCGGCGAGGCGCTGAACGTGCTGGCGGGCTTCGCCTTCGAGCGCGGTGCGATGGAGGAGGCGAGAGAGCGGTACCAGGAAGCCCTGGCGCTCGGTGGTGCCGATCCCGCGCTCCGGGGACGGGTCGAGCAGAACCTCGGCATCCTCGCCAATATCCGGGGCGATCACGCCCAGGCCATGAGCCACTACCAGCGCGCGCTGGAGGGCTTCGACGCGTCGGCCGATCTGAAGGGCAGCGCGATCGCCCACCACAACCTCGGCATGGTGAGCGCGGATCGGCAGCGCTGGGAAGACGCCGACGCGCACTTCCGGCGGAGCCTGGAGATCAGTCGCGAGGTCGGCGACGTCCATCTCGAGGGCCTCGGCCTGCTGAACCACTCCGAGGTGCACGTGGCCAGGCAGCGGTTCGAGGAGGCCCGGGCCAGCGCGGAGCAGTCCCTCGCGATCTTCGACCGCCTCGGAGCCAGGCTCGACAAGGCCGACGCTTACAAGGTACTCGGCGTGATCTTCCGGGAGACCGGCCGCTACACCCTGGCCGAGTCCCGGCTCCAGTCGGCGATCGAGCAGGCGGTCTCGACCGGCTCGGTGCTGAGCGAGGCCGAGGCCTCGCGGGAGCTCGCCCGCCTCTACCAGACCACCGGACGAAATCAGGAGGCGCTCCAGCTCCTCAATGCCGCCCACCGGCTCTTCGCCCGGCTCGACGCCCGGGTGGACCTGGTGGACGTCACCTCCAAGACCAATCGGCTGGAGGAGACCTACTTCGCGGTGGTGCGGGACTGGGGCCAGTCGATCGAATCGGCGGACAGCTACACCTTCGGCCACTGCGAGCGGGTGGCCAACTACGCCGTCGCGGTCGCCGAGGCGCTGGGCGCCGACCAGGGCATGCTGACGACGATCCGGATGGGTGCCTATCTCCACGACGTCGGCAAGGTGAAGGTCCCGCACCAGATCCTCAACAAGCCCGGGAAGCTGACCGACGAGGAGTTCGCGGTCATCAAGCGGCACCCGGTGTGGGGCGTGGAGCTGCTGGCCTCGGTCGAGTTTCCCTGGGACATCAAGGCGATCATCCGCTCACACCACGAGCGCTACGACGGCGGCGGCTATCCCGACCGCCTGCGGGGCGACGAGATCCCGCTCGGCGCCCAGGTCATCTGCATCGTGGACGTCTACGACGCACTGACCACGACCCGGAGCTACCGCGGGGCCTTGTCTCACGCGGAGGCTCTGGCCCGGATGGACGAATCCCGCGGGTGGTGGCGGCCGGACGTGCTCGCCGCCTTTCTTCGCTCGGTCGGGGCGACGCCGCTCGCCGCCTGACCTCGCCTTACATTTGATCGATGCCCTACCGCCTGCTGGCCGACCTGGTGGTCGGCGTTCACGCCTTGTTCGTCTGTTTCGTGGTGGCGGGCGGGCTGCTGGTGCTGCGTTGGCGGTGGATGGCCGCGGCCCACCTGCCGGCGGCCGTCTGGGGCGCGCTGATCGAGCTGCGCGGCGGGGTGTGCCCGCTCACGCCGGTGGAGAACTCGCTGCGCGCGTCGGCGGGCCAGGCGGGATACGAGGGCGGGTTCATCGAGCACTACCTGATGCCGGTGCTCTACCCCGCGGGGCTCACCCGGGGGGTGCAGTTGGCGCTCGGGGCGCTGGTGATCGCGGTCAATGTCGGGATCTACGGCGTGGTGCTGTGGCGAGGTGGACGGGCTGCTCACCCGTCATCCCGAGCGGAGCGAGGGATCGGCCCGCCGTTCGAGTGAGCCCCGGCGCTCACTCTCACGAGCCGCCCGATCCCTCGCTCCGCTCGGGATGACCCTACATTCCTGTCTCCGGTCCACCAACTCAACTCGACTCCGACGAGGCCTCTCGTGAAGGTCGTCTCACTCGCCCTCGCCCTCCTCGTCCTCGCTGCCGGATGCCGTCGCGACCGCGAAAACTGCCCGACCTGTGGCACGGTCGTGATCGCCGCCATCGGCGAGCCCGCCACCGTGCTGCCTCCGCTGGTCGAGGAGTCGGTCGGTCGTGACATCGGCGATCAGATCTTCGAGCGGCTCGCGGTGCTTGAGCCGGGCGAAGCATCCATCGACACCACGGCGTACCGGCCGGCGCTGGCGACGAGCTGGGAGCGGCGGGACTCCCTGACCTGGCGCTTCCGGCTGAGGCCCGGCGCCCGCTGGCACGACGGGCGGCCCGTAACGGCGGACGATGTCCGGTTCTCCTTCGAGGCCTTCGGCGACACCGCTGTTGGCTCTGCCGCCGCTCCCGACCTGGCGGGAAGGATTGAAGTGGTCCCGGAGGATTCGGCCACCTTCCTGATCCGGTTTCGGGAGCCCTCGCCCGAGCAGCTCTACGATGCGACCTACCATGTTCGGGTCATCCCGAAGCACCTGTGGCAGGGCGTGCCCCGAGCCTCGTGGGGCGCGGATACCAGCACGGCGCGCGTCGTCGGCAGCGGTCCCTTCCGGCTGGAGCGGTGGGAGCGAGGCCAGTTTCTGGTTCTCGCCGCCGACTCCACGAGTGAGCGTCCACCCGAGATCCGCCGGGCAATCTGGCGCTTCACCAGCGATCCCGACGCCGCGCTCAACCTGGTGCTCAGCCACGAAGCCGACTTGCTGGAGACCGCGATCGGCCCGGAGCGTGTGGCGCGGGCCCAGGCCGACTCCACGCTTCGGCTCGTCAGCTACCCCTCTGCCGCGTACGGCTTCCTCGGCTTCAACTCCTTCGACCGGCGTCGCCGGGGTCCGCACCCGGTGCTGGGTGACCGCGAGACCCGCCGCGCGCTCGCGATGGGCGTGGACCGCTCGGTGCTGGCGCGCTCGGTGTTCGGCCACGAGGCGAAGGCACCTCCGGGGCCGATGTCGCGGCTGCTCTGGATCTGGAGCGACAGCATCCGCACCCTGCCGTACGACACGGCGGCGGCCGCCAAGGCGCTCGAGAACGCGGGATGGCGCCAGGCGGGCGGGGCAGGGGCCCGGCGCCGGGGGGCGCAGCGCCTCGCCTTCGACATCATGGTGCCGAGCACCAGCGGATCGCGCCGGCAGCTCGCGGTGCAGCTCCAGGAGGGATGGCGCCGGCTCGGCGCGGAGGTCACGGTGACCGCGGCGGACTTCGCGGTGTTTCAGGAGCGGCTGGGACAGGGAAAATTCGACGGCTATATCGGCGCGTGGCTGGACGAGCCGACCCCGCGGGGGCTGGCGGACCAGTGGAGCCGGTCGGGGGCGATCAACTATGGCCGGTACGCCAATCCGGCGTTCGATTCGCTCCTGGCGTCAGCGGGGCGGGAGCCGGGGATTGAGAAAGCCTCCGCACTCTACCGTGAGGCGATGGAAATACTCAACGCGGACGCACCGGCGATCTTCCTGTACGCTCCGACCAATACGGCTGTCGCGGCGCGGCGGGTCGAGAACGTCGAGATCAATCCGTACAGCTGGGCGAGTGGTTTACGGGAGTGGCGAGTGAACGACCCCTGATCGCGAGAGTGTCGCCCGCCTTTGGCTCACGCGGGTTCCCCCCACTCCCGATCGAATCGCTCGAGCAGCTGCGCCGCTCCCAGATCACGTAGGCCTGCCGTTGCGTCGGTTCGGCGTGCGGTCGCCAGCTCGGCGTTTCCGGACCCTCGATACGCGAGTGCCGCCGCCGCCGAGCACTCGGCCGCCAGCAGCGCGGAATGGTGCTCGAGCGGGACCGCTCGGGCGGCCTCCGCCTCGGCGGCGGCTCGGTCGTAATTTCGCTCCTTCAGCGCCGCCAAGGCGCGAACCCGCCTGACCTCGGCGCCTCCAACGGGGTCGCCGGCCTGCCGTGCGAGTCGTGCCGCCCGATCCAGCTCCTGATACGCGAAAGCGACCTCGCCTTGCTGCACCCGCAGCTCCGCCCGGCCGGTCACCGTCAGCGCTCGAAGCCCGACATCATCGAGTACTTCGGCGTGGCGGATCGCCTGCGCCGCCGCCCTCTCCGCCTCCTGCAGATCCGCCGCCTGCCGGATGGCGAGCGCGAGATTGTGATAGGGGCGCAGGGCCTCCTCGAAGCATGCCTCGGCCCGGGTGAGCTGCCCCCGTTCGAAGCCGATGGCGCCGAGCAAGTTCATTACCCGCAGCCGGCCGTCGTCGTCCGCCCGAGCACGGAACCGGCCCAGAGCGTCGTCGGCCAGGGCCGCGGCCACAGCCAGGTCTCCCACCCGGGTGGCCGCCGTCGCCGCCAGCAGACTCGCCTCCGCGTCGAGCCGCGCTCCAGCGCGCACCGCGCCGCGGAAGGCGTCCAGTGCTTTCTGGAAGCCGCCGCTCGCGATCAAGGGGCGGAGAGCGCCGACCAGGTCGTCGGTGGGGGTCGGATCGACCATCGGCCGGTGGTCTCGTCCTCAATAGGAAATCGCGTAACGGCTGAAGCCGGTGAGCGACGCGCCCACGCCGTCGAGCATCAGGTCCGCCATCGATTCCAGGCGGGTGAAGAGCCCGCCCGGCGTCTTCTGCCGCCAGATCGACAGCCGCCGCTCGATGTCGAGGTCGGCCGGGTCTACGTCGTCGCCATCGAAGTCGGGATCGGCCTCGTTGTAGTGCAGCAGCATCAGCGGCGGTGCGGCCGGGTCGAAGGCGAGGCCGGTGGGCTCCACTCCGTCGGGCCGGGAGTCCAACGAGCCGGCGAACACTCGAAGCAGAAAGAAGATGCTGCCCCGGCCCCCGGCCCCGTCGGTGAAGTAGAGGATGACCTCGCGCTCCTCGCCCTTCACCGCGTAGAACGAAGTGTCGGTGCGCTCGAGCGGCGGGGCAGCGGGCCGGACTGCCAGGGCGTTCAGCTCGTCTTCAGTGCGAGCATCGGGGTCCTGGTCATCGCCGCACCCCGGGGTGAAGGCCAGCGCGAGGGTGAGAAACACCGTCATGATCGGGCGTCGAGCTAGGCGGGCCAGTCCGCGTCGAACCGTTCCAGCAATTTCACCGCGCCGAGACTCCGGAACACTTCGACCGCTTCGGCCCGCCGGGCCTCGGCGATGTCGGTCCGCCCCTGGGCCCGATACGCCAGGGCGGCCAGTGCCGCGCACTCGGCCCCGAGCAGCGCCACTTCGTGCTCTTCCGCCGTGTGCCGGCCAGCCTCTGCCTCCTCTACCGCCTCCTCATACCGGCCCTGCCGCCAGGCCGCGACCGCGCGGATCCGGCGCAGCTCCGCCATTCCGATGACGTCGCCGGCCAGCTCGGCCATACGGGCGGCCCGGTTGAGATCCGGAAGCGCGAGGGCGGTATCGCCCTGGTCGATCCGCAGCTCCGCCCGCCCACCCGAGGTCAGCGCCATCAGGGACGGCTCACCGACTGCCTCCGCGTGCCGGACTGCCTGTGTCACCGCCTTCTCCGCTTCGTCGTAGTCGGCCAGTTGCCGGTAGGTGAGCCCGAGGTTGTGGTAGGACTCTGCGGTACCCCGGCGGTCGCCGAGCCGCTGGTAGCCAAGCAGCGCCCCGCGATACAGTCCGACCGCCTCCTCCGGACGTCCTCGCAGATGAGCCACCGACGCGAGGTTGTTGCAGGCTCGAGCCGCGATCAGACTGTCCTCCAGCCGGTAGGCGAGGCTCAGCGCTTCGGTGAGTCGGAGCTCCGCCTCAGGGAGTCGTCCGCGCTCGAACCCGATCACGCCCAGCAGATTGAGCGCTCTCATGCGGCCATCGAAATCTCCCCGCTCGGCGAAACGACGGAGCGCGTCGTCCGCAAGACTCTCCGCCTGGGAGAGCTCGCCCAGCCGGGTGGCCGCGGTAGCCGCCAGCAGCCGCGCGTCGGCGCGCGCATCGCCGTCGCCGGCGCGACGGTACGTCTCCAGGGCCTCCCGGAAACGGCCCGTCCGCACCAGCTCGCGAAGCCGCTGGGTCAGATCGTCGGCCGAAGGCATGGACGTCATGCGGTCGCGGTCCTCAGTAGGCCAGCGCGTACCGGCTGAACCCATCCAGCTCGGCGTCGATCTCTTCGAGGTCGTCGAGGAGGAGGGAGCCCAGCCGTACGAAGGGGTCACCGTCCGATTCCTGGCGCCAGATGGACAACGTCAGTTCCAGCGCCTCATCATCGATGTCGACGTCCCCGTCTTCGTCCAGGTCGTCGTCCGCGTGGTGGTAGTGGATCTTGAGCTCCGCCGGCCGGTTCGGGTCGAAGCTGAGGCCGGCCGGCTGGAACTCGAACAGCAATCGGGCTGGATCCACGACCTGTACCGTAATGAGCACGGAGTCGTCCTCGACAAAGGGAGTGCCGTCCGGGTACGCGAGCAGCGTCTCGTTATCCACCGAGAAGCGCAGATATTCCTCGCCCGCCTCGCCGGGGTTCTCGTCGTCCTCGAAGAAGATCCGCACTTCGCGGTTTTGTCCCCGGACGGCATAGAAGCTCTCGACCGGGTTGAAGAGCGGCGGGCTGTCGTCGCTCAGCCGGAGGATTGTGAGATCCGTAGGGGGCCGGGTATCGTCGTCGCCCGGCCCTCCCGAGTCGGAGCAGGCGAGAGCCAGGACGAGCGGCAGGGCGATCAGTCTACGGAGCGACATCGGTTCACTCCTCCAGGTTTCCATCCAGGAGACGTTGCAGCCTCGGCCGGGAGATCCCCAGGCGCCGGGCGGCTTCACTCTTGTTTCCGCCGGTGAGGCCCAGCATGGACTGCGCTGCGGTCCGCACGATTTCGGCGAGCGGTGCCGGAAACGGAAGCATGCCGGTTTCCGACTGCCGTCCCGCCCGTAACTCCTCCAGCGGTCCCAGCCGGAGGGTGCCTGGAGGCGACAGCACGACCGCGCGCTCCAGCACGTTTCTCAGCTCCCGCACGTTGCCCGGCCAGCCGTGGGCTCGCAGCGCCGCGCGGACCTCGGCGCCCAGGTCTGGCACCGGCAAGCCGTACCCTGAGGCGATGCGTTCCACGAACATCCGGGCCAGCACTTCGACGTCGCCTCCACGATCGCGGAGCGGAGGCAGGACCAGCTGCACCACGTTCAGCCGGTAGTAGAGATCCTCCCGGAACTCTCCCCGCCGAACGGCCTGACCGAGATCCACGTGCGAAGCGGCGACCACGCGGACGTCCATCTGCCGGGGCTGCTGGCCGCCAACGCGGCGGATGCTCCGGGTCTCCAGCGCGCGCAGGAGCTTCGGCTGGAGCTCCAGCGGGAGCGAGCCGATCTCATCGAGAAAGAGCGTGCCGCCGTGCGCGATCTCGAAGAGTCCCGGCTTGGCGGCCACCGCTCCGGTGAAAGCGCCGCGCTCATGACCGAATAGCTCGCTTTCGAGCAGGTTGGCCGGAATGGCTGCGCAGTTCACCTCTACGAACGGGCTGCCCGCGCGAGGGCTGCCGTAGTGCAGGGCGCGGGCGAGCAGTTCCTTGCCGGTCCCGGTCTCACCGCCGATCAGCACGGAGAGATCGCGCAACGGGGCGATGCGAGCGCCTTGATCCAGCGTGTTGCGCAACGCGTCGCTGGTGCCGAGGATGGCTTCAAAACCCGTCGCCCTTCGCTCCGCGTCCGCGAACCGCCCTGCCTCCACCTTCGCCACGGCTTCCCTCGCCAGCCGCTCGAGGCAGCGGCGCAGCAGGTCGAGGTCGTCAGGGAGTGCGAAGTAATCGTTGGCGCCGCTCTGAATGGCCGCCGCCGCGATCCGGTGGTCGGTCGCGGCGCCGATCAGGAAACTAGGCGCCGCCGAACCTGACTCCGCGAGGAAGTCGAGGCCCTCGGACTCCGACCCGCCGGCGAGAATGAGCAGCACGTCGGCGGAGCCTCGGCCGGCGCCGGTGCCCGCCTTCGACTCCAGCGCTGCGCCACCGAGCTCTTCGACGACCCCGGCCACACTGGACCGGAAGCTGTCGGAGAACAGGATCATCTCCACCCGCCACTCAGGTTCCGCCATGCTCGCTGCCCCAGGTCGTAGTCGTCCTCCTTCGCGTGGTGCATGGAAGGTATCTCCCAGCCGGCCACCGGGATCTCGGGCAACCGGCGTGCCGTCGGGAGATGCACCACAAATTGCCGCGGAACAGTCGGTTACGATAGCGAGTGGCGTGCGATGCCGATCGAGCGCGCAACGTTTGGTTCCAGTTGGCATGCCGTGTTCCAGCGGCCGAAGGGGGACCACGTCCCCGTGATCCCCTTCGCCCAGCCTCGGGTAGAAGACAGGCGCCTACCGCGACGCGCAATCGCCGCTGCTCGAGGCGAGGACCCTGCCCTGCGAATTCAGGATCTCCGCCACCACGTCCGCACCGGCACGCGCCCGGATGAACGACGCCGCGATGCGGGTCGCGCCCTCGCGCACGTCTCCCGGATCGCTGTCGAAATCGAACTCGGCCTCGCCCCCGACCAGAGGTTTCCCATTTGCTGTGTTCTCCTGACAAGAAGTTGGAGGTGACCCTTCGTTCGGGGCGCCCGGATCGCCGAGCGCTCGCGCAGGAGTAATGGCAAGCGGTGCGCCGCCTTGCACTGGAGTTCAACGCAATGATTTGTAAGAGGTTGAGCAAGGCGATGGGGGCTGATCTTGTATCGCGGCAATGCGGCGTGGAACGAAGTGTTCCGGGGAGCTCAGGGTGACGTCCAGCCTCTTGCTGGGCGAGCGGACTGCGGGACTGGAGGGCGAACGGCCCTTAGTCGGCCGTCCCGGGGCCAGCGCACTCGATCGCTTACTGGCCGTGTACGAGGCCGGCGCTCGGGGCATTCCGGCCACTGGGGCGGAACCGCTGATGTTCCCGACCAGCTTCGCGGCCGCCCGGCGCGAGCCGGGCGGCCAACCTCCTCCGCAGACGTTTCAGTCCGCCGCGCCGTCGGCATCCCCGTCGTGAAATGCCCGGAAGCTCTCCCTGATGTTTTGCTCCACCTCGGACTCGTACGGCTGGCCATCGTTTGCCTGCGCCGGGTCCAGCAGCCCGGTGCCCCCTTCGTTCACGAACCACCCGGCGGCGTCCACGTGCAGGGTGAGCGGCAGCTCCCCTTCCGCGGCGACCTCGACCGGCTCGGCCAGCGTCAGATCCTCCACCTCGGTGAGGTCGCTGCTGAACGTGAACGGCGTGCCGTTGTAGGTCCCGGTGACGCGGATGCTCACGTCATCCATTTCCGGGTGCTCGGCAACCAGGTCGGCATCGCCATTGGCGTTAGAGGGCTTATGGATCTGGAACTTGAAGTGGTCGTAGGTGCCGACCGGAACCAAGGCAGTGATCGTGGGCTCGGCCACCTCACCTAACGGAAGATCGAACAGCACCGGACCTACATGGACCCCGGCGCACTGCGAATCGCCCTCGGCATCTTCGGGGCAGGACGCGGTGGGGGCGCCGTCCAGGCGCACCTTCCGCAGCACGATGACGACCTGTTCCAGCACGATCTCGTCCGCACCGGCCGTCACCACCAGCTGGCCTGGCTCACCCAGTACTGCGGCCGGCACGCCCGCGCTCATCAGCGGTGCTCTGCGGGTGGCGAGCTGGAGGCTCACTTCGCCCATCTCCGAATCGCTGCATGCCCCGGCTGCCAACATCAACGTTCCGAGCGCAAGACCTTTCATCGCGCGAGTGCGCATGTTTGCCTCTCCTATTATAGGGTGCGGTCGGGCGAGCTCGCGGCAACTTGGATACCACCTGCACCGGGCGGGTAAATGCTTGGCCAGGGTGAACATGCAGCGGGGCAGCTCATCGGGGGGGTCGGCGAAACGCGAAATGCGTGACGCGATGCCTGTAGTTCCTGGGAGTTGATCTACCCGACCTGACGCCTCTGGTTGAGCAGCGCGCCGGCCACTGTCCGCGCGAGGCTTCCCTTCCCGGATCGCACACCCAGGAACTCGGCCGCTCCCTCACGGCCGAGGAGGCCCGCTACGCTGAGGTGATGACCCGCCGCATCGCGGGCATCCTTCTGATGGAGCCGGCGCTCGATGCGAACTACGAGGCCGTGAGACGAAACGCCTACAAGTGGCTGTAGGCCGGTTCGTCAGGCAGTCTTCGCGGACGGAGGGCTATGAGCGCGCCACCACACCTGGCCGGAGTCGGGTAGCAGATAGATCGGGTCGTAGTACTCGTACATCCGTGACAAGGCGTCCGGAACATCCTCCTCGATCCGGGTGCGGTAGTTCTTGGTCCAATAGGAAATCCCCCGCTCGCGGTCGTAGTCCGTGACCTGGTGGACCCAACGTTTGCCGACGAATGGCACGTCACAGACCAGCCGCGGCGTCGCGAAGCCCGGCAAGTATCCCATGATGTCGTGCTGGAGCTGCTGCGCCTCGAACACCCCTAGCCGCCAGTGCTCGGCGTTCGGAATCATGTCGCACATGTAGAAGTAGTAGGGCATGATCTTGGCGTGGTCGAGCAGCATGAAGCAGAGCTCGAGCAGGTCGGCCGCGGTGGCGTTCACGCCCCGCAACAGGACGCCCTGATTGCGAACGTCGCGGAAGCCGAGCTCCAGCAGCCGGTGCACCGCCCGCCCTACCAGCGGCGTGATCTGTTCTGCGTGGTTGGCGTGGCAGTGCAGCGCGAGATCGACACCCCGCTCGAAAGCCTTCTTCGCCAGCCGCTCCATGCCGCGCAGCACGTCGTCCTGCAGAAAATGCTGCGGGAGACCGATCAACCCCTTGGAGGCGAGGCGGATGTCCCTGATGCTGGAGATGTCCAGCAGCGCGTCGACGAACGGCTCCAGCTGGGTGATGTGCAGATTGGCGATGTCGCCGCCGGACACGACCACGTCGCGCACGGCCGGAGTCCGGCGGAGGTAGTCGAGGATCTGCCCGTGCCGATCCTTCTGCGGCACGGTGAACTTGAGCTTGTCTACCTGGGGTACGTCGTTGCCGACCAGATCCATCCGGGTGCAGTGCCCACAGTATTGCGGGCAGGTGGAGACCAGCTCCGCGAGGACCTTCGTGGGATAGCGATGGGTGAGTCCCTCCACCACCCACATGTCGGCCTCGTGCAAGCTGTCGCGCGAGGACTTGGGGTGACTGGGCCAGTCGGTCCGGCGATCCACCAGGGCGGGCGCCATGTAGCGGCGCACCGGATCCCCCCATAAATCGGACACGTCCATCGTATTGATCATGTGGGGTGGGATCAGCATGGACATCGTCGCCCGGCGTTCCTGGTCCTGGCAGATGCTCTCGGCCAGGTCCTCCGGCAGCAGGTCTCCCAGAGCGACCTTCAGCTCGCGCAGGTTTTTGATGGCGTGGCGGCGCTGCCAGGTGGCGCTTTCCCAGTCGGCGCGGGTCACGCCGTGGAAGCCGGGCAGGCGATTCCAGTCGGGTTCGTCGTACGCCCGGCGGGGAGGGTAAAGAAGCGGCTGTCCCATGCTGGTGTGGTAGGGAGCCCTGGGCGAAGGTTGGCTAGCCCAGCGCTTTCACATACACAACCTGATCGTCGCCGGGAGCGTAGAAGTCGGGTATGACGGCCGCGCGGCGGTAGCCTCGGGCTTCATAGAAGGCGCAGGTTGGCCGGTAGTCGGGTCGCCCGGCCGTCTCCACGACGATGAGCCGCGCAGACCCGGCCAGCCGGCCTTCCATTTCCCGCACCAGGGCGGTGCCGACCCCGGCGGAGTGCACCGCCGGGTCGACCGCCATCCAATAGAGATCGTAGGTGCCGAGGGTGCACGGAGTGGGTCCCCAGCAGATCCATCCGGCGAGACGTCCATCGAGCACCGCGCCGACCGCGGTGTAGTCCGGTGAGCCGGACACGGCGGCGTCGAAGACCTCGAGGGCGACGGGAACTTCGTCGTCGCGAAACACCCCGACCGCACGGGTGATCTCCTCGATGCGGCCCCGATCGGCCGCGGTGAGGTGTCGAAGATCGGGGGCCGTGAGGGTGCCGCTCACGCGGCGGACACCCCGCTGACGAGGGCGGCGGCGGCGCTGCTGCTCTGGGACCGCATGAGGGCTTCGTCCACCACGTGCATGACCAGGTCGTCGTAGCTCCAGCCGAAGGCCCGGCCCATCCGGGCGAGCCCGGCGTTGCTGGAGAGATCGGGGCACGGGTTGACCTCGAGCACGTAGGGGCGGCCTTCCTCGTTGACCCGGAGGTCCACCCGGCCGTACCCCTCGCCGCCCGACACGTATTCCCAGGCGTCCCGGGCGACCTTGGCGATGCTGGCCCCCAGCTCGTCGGAGACCTCGGCTGGGCAGACCGGCAGGGTGCCTTCGTCCTCGGGGCTTCCCGGGAGCCACTTGGCGGCATACCCGACGATCGGCCAGCTCCCTTCCGGCATCCCGTCGAACCGGATCTCGGCCAGGGGCAGCATCCGCTTGCCCACGAATCCCACGTTGAACTCCCGGCCCGGCACGTACTCCTGGACCAGCACCTCCTCGAACTGCTCCAGCATCTGGGCGACGCGCTTCTTGAGCGCACGCTTGGAGGTGCAGACCGCGCCGTTGTCGATGCCGACGCTGGCGTCCTCCGCCGACGGCTTCACGATGGCCGGCAGCGGGAAGTCGGCCGGCGCCTTGTTACCCTGCGCCAGGGCGAAGGCGGGCACCGGAAGTCCGGCCGCCGAGAGCAGCGTGTTGGCGATGTGCTTCCGGTGGGCGATGGTGGTGGCCCAGTGGCGGCACCCGGTGAACGGCACCCCGGCCAGCTCCAGGGTCCCGACGACGTAGTCCTCGAACCTGGCGTGGCCGTTGACCCCCTCGCAGAGGTTGAAGACCAGATCCGCCCGCCTGACGCGGTTGAGCCAGCGGAAGTCGCCGAAGCGGACCGGGAGGAGCTCGACCTCGTGACCCCGCCGCCGCAGCACGTCCCGCACCTCGTGAACGTTCCCCACCACCGCCGCGACGTCCTGCGGGCTCCACTCGTCGCTACCGGCATCGTAGAGAATCGCAACTCGCATCAAGCCACCTCCGCCAGGAGTGAACGGCCGCTGATCCGGCGCCAGGCGATATCGGCGACGGTGCGGATGAGATCGTCATAGCTCATCCCGGCGGCCCTCGCGGCCTTGGGGAAGCAGGAGTTGTCCCTCGGGTCCGGCAAAATGCCCGGCAGAGGGTTCAACTCGACGACCATCGGGCGACCGTCGGCGTCACAGCGAATGTCGACGCGGCACCAGTCGCGGCATTCCAGGGCGTGGTAGGCCGCCAGCGCGACGGCTCGGACCTGCCCTGCCAACTGCTCCGGGATGTGGGCCGGGCAGTCGAAGATCTCCAGTGGATGGCTCGGCGAATCCCACAGCCACTTCGCTTCATAGCCGTAGATCGGCGGCGCACCCTGCGGCAGTGTATCAAATCGCATGCCGACAATCGGCAGACAGCGGGCTTCGCTGCCGTTGCCGAGCACCGCGACCGTGAACTCGAGCCCGGGCAGATAGGTCTCGATCAGCACCGGCTCCGCGTAGGTAGCGAGGAGCCTGGAGACCTGTCGCACCAGCTGCGAGCGATTCTTACAGAGGCTCTTCACGCTGACGCCCTTGCCCGAGCCCTCGAAGCACGGCTTCGCGAAGAGCGGAAAGGGGAGGTCCGCCTTCCGTGCGTCGCCCGGGCTCCGCGCCAGGACGAAGGGCGCGGTGGGGACACCGCGATAGGCGAGGACTTCCTTGGCCCGGCGCTTGTCGAGCGAGAGGCCGAGGGTCAGCGGGTCCGACGCGTGATATGGGATTCCGAGGAACTCGCAGATCGCGGGGACGTGGCCCTCGCGATTGGGACCGTACAGGCCCTCGGCGATGTTGAATACGAAGTCGGGTCGGATCAGAGCCAGGCGAGCGGGGAAGCTCTCGTCGGCCTCGAGCCGGAAGACCTGCCCCACCGTGCCGAGCGCACGCTCCACCGCATCGATGGTGGCGGGCTCATCCCACTCGGCGTAGAGGTCGTTCTTCCCCAGCTCGTCGCGGAAGGCCTGAGTGGATTCGTCGGATGAAGGGGGGGAGGAAGGGTGCGCCCCGGCTGGGTTAGCCGGCGCCTCGGGTCTGAGATTGTAGGCTAGTCCGATCCGAACTGCCAAAGGCGCCCTCTACAAAAAAGGCCGTCCCTGAGAGACGAGCCGAGACGAGTTGGGTGCGACTGACGGAACTAAAGTAAGAAAAAGTGGACAGTCGCACAATAGTTTTTTCCATCACACCTTGTGGAACCCGACTCGTCCGGCCTCGCTGCCATCCTCCGCCCGGTAGATCTCGAAGTCCGCGAAGAGCGCGGGCGCCTCCTGCTGGAGCAGGCGAAGACACGCCACCGCCATCCGACGAATCTCCAGCTCGGCGCCTTCGCCGAGGCGCAGCTCGAGCATGGTCCGCCAGGCGCGGACGTTCGCGCTCGCGACGATCTTCACCTCGGTGGCGTTGGGCAGCACGCTGCGCGCGGCCTCGCGCGCCATCTTCCGGCGGTGGACCTTGCTCTCCACCCACTCGTACTTCGCCATCAGCCGCTCCACCGCCTCCACGTACGCCGCCTGCGCCGCTTCGACCTGGCGGGTCCACGCCGACTCCAGCGCGGCGTCGCCCTGGATCGCGGGCGGCATCACGAAGGCGGCGTGGGACTCGTCCACGTAGCGCTGGGAGAGCTGGGAGTACCCCCAGCCGGCGCGATGGCGGACCAGCTCGTGGCTGCAGGAGCGGGAGATTCCCTCGATCAGCATCACGTAGGTGGAGTGCTCGAAGACCGACCCGTGGCCCTGCTTGAGGATGTTCTGGAGGTATTCCGCCGTGGTCCGGCCCGCGGGGTTGTGCTGGCTCATGTAGCAGAGCCGGCCCGCGAACTCCGCGATCCGCTCCCCATCGCTCGACTCGCCCTGCCATTGCACGGGCAGGTGGGCGGGCTCCAGGAACTGGGGACGGGCGAGGAGGGAGACGCGGGGGGTTCGGAGGATGTCCATGGGTCGTCGGTATGGGTCAGGTGTGGACGGTCATCCCGAGCGGAGCTGTCATCCCGAGCGGAGCGAGGGATCGGCCCGCCGGCGCGCTCCATCGGCATGACCGGTCATCGAGCCTCACTCTCATGAGCGGTCCGGTCCCTCGCTCCGCTCGGGATGACGGTCCCGGCGAGCTCCAGCCGACTCCGGCCATATCCGCCGGTTCGCTCGATCTCGCGGAGCGCGAGCGCGATGTCGGCCGGGATCGGAACGGCCTGGTTTCCCACCTTGAGACGGGTGATGGCCGGCTCGCCGGACGGAAGGATAACGCCGGGGGCGAGAATTCCGAGTGGGTCGAGGGCGAGCTTGATCCGGCGGAACAGCCCGACGATCTCGTCCCCGTAGACCCGCTGCAGGAGCCCGGCGCGGAGACGGCCGTCGCCGTGCTCGCCCGAGGGCGTGCCGCCGAGGCGGAGCACCGCGTCGGAGACTTCCTCCAGCACGCCCGCTACGCCCTGCTCCCAGCCGGCCCGTCCCACCCGGGGCAGCAGGTTCACGTGCACGTGGCCGTCGCCGGCGTGTCCGAAGATCACGGCGGCGATGTCGCGCGCCGAGGTCACCCGGCGCACGGTGCGGATGTAGTCGCCCATCTTCTCGAGCGGCACACACGCGTCCTCGATGACCTGGAGCGAGCGCCGGTCCTCCGGCAGCCCTGCGAGGATCGGGCTGGCCGCGTGGCGCAGCTCCCAGAGCCGCGAGGCGCGGTCGGCGGTGAGGGCGGTGTCCACGGCCGCGGCCCAGGGCCGCACCGTGTCGGACGCCCGAGCCACCGCCTGGCGCAGCGACGGGACGTCGCCCCGCTCGATCTCCACCAGGAGGATCGCCTCGATGCCGCCAAGCCCTTCGCCGATCTCGGTGTGGCTCACCAGATCGAGGAAGGTCCGGTCCAGCAGCTCCACCGCCGACGGCTCGCACGCCAGGAGCGCGGCCACCACCTTCACCAGGTCGTCGAGGGCGCGGAGCTCGATCCGGAGCCCGGCTCGGTGGGCGGGCTGTGGATCGAGCCGCCACTCGATCTGGGTGACGAACCCGAGCGTCCCTTCCGCGCCCACGATGAGGTCCAGCAGGTCGCCCGACGCGATCCAGTCGGTCAGGGCGTAGCCCGAGGAGTTCTTTCTCGTCCGGGGAAACCGGGCGGCGATGAGCCCGTGCGCCGCCCGGATGTCGGGCATCACGTCGGTCTCGAAGCGGCGGATCGTCTCCGGCAGGCCATCCCCC
Organism: uncultured Gemmatimonadales bacterium; assembly: GCA_963826065.1. Lineage (GTDB taxonomy): Bacteria > Gemmatimonadota > Gemmatimonadetes > Gemmatimonadales > GWC2-71-9 > CAVVWJ01. The sequence goes on along the minus strand of CAWGVP010000004.1, from coordinate 672,887 downwards.
ACGCCCCCGCCGCGCCGCAGCGCGACCACCTCGCCCGCGGCGGTGACCAGCTCCAGCGCCTGGACCCAGCGTCGCACGCTCCCATACCTGACCGTGCGCGCGCCCGACGCGTTGGTGGAGACCATCCCGCCCAATGTCGCAAAGCGGCCGCTCGAGGGATCGGGCGGGAGCCGGAGTCCGTGGGCATCGGCCGCCGCATTGAGCTCGGCGAGAGTGATGTTGGCACTGGTGACGGCGGTGCGCTCGGCCGGGCGGAGGTCCAGCCGTCGGGGCATGGCGGTGAGGTCGACGATCACGCCCTCGCCCACGTTGCCGCCGCCCATCGCGCTCCCCGCGCCACGCGGGACCAGGGGAATCCGGCCGGCCGCTGCCCAGCCGACCAGGGTGACGAGATCATCGCGATCGGTGGGGAGACAGACGGCGGCTGGAAGGATCCGGTAGATGCCGGCGCCCTCCGCATAGGCGGCGCGGGCCCGCTCGTCCGTGCGGAAGGCACCGCGCATGCTCGGGGGAGGCAGCATCGCCCAAAGCTAACTATCTTGGTCCCTATGCCGGAGACCTCGCGGGCCCAGTTGATCCACATCGACGTGGATCGCCGCCTGGGTCACGAATGGGACGAGTGGGACGGCCGGCCGCTGCCCAATCGGGGCGACTACGATTCCTCGCCGGCCCTCTTCTTCGGGTGGTCCGCCGCCGCCCTCGCTGCCGCCCTCGCCATCGTAGCTGTCGGGCTCTACCTGCTGGGGCCCCGCCTGGCTCTGCTGCACTCCGCCGTCCCGACGGTCCTCTGGAGCTGCCTCGCCGTCGTCGCCGCCGTCCTCTGGGCGTGGTGGGTCATCCTCTTCCTCTCTTATAGTACGGGCCGGCCGCTGCTCCCGGAGCGCCTTGCCGAGCGGGGTCCGTTCCTCCGCCTGATGCGGCTCACCTCGCGGCTCGCCGAGCGGTTCCATCGGCGGGATTGGGTCGAGAACGCGGCGGTGAAAGTGTACAACGGGCTGGCCCTCCTCCGGGGGCGGAAGGTCGGGAAGGGCGAGTTGCTGCTGCTCATCCCCCGCTGCCTCTCGAAGGAGACCCTCGACGGGGTCCTGGGCGTGGCCGGCCGGCACGGCGTCCCGGTCTTCGTGGCGACCCGGGGCCAGCTCGCGCGCCGCGTGATTCGCGAGCGCCGGCCGCGGGCCGTCGTGGCGGTGGCGTGCGAGCGGGACATGGTGAGCGGACTCCACGACGTCGCCGGCAAGGTGCCGGTGCTCGGGCTCACGATGACGCTGCCGTCCGGCCCCTGCAAGGACGCGCTGCTGGATCTAAGGAAGCTGGAGGAGTGGGTAAAGTCGTACGTGGTGTGAAAGTGTCGTGTCACCCTGAGCGGAGCGAAGGGTATCGAGCATGGCCCCCTCGCTCGTGACCCTGCGCTCACGGTGACGCTTGTTCCGGCTCCATGTCGTCCACCGGTTCCTGCTCGACGTCGTCCGCCGGCTCCGCCGCCGGCCGCGCCGGCGCGGGTGCCGCCGCCTCCGGTGGCGGCGGGCCGCCGTGGCGCTTCAGCATCGCTTCCAGCACCCGCTCCACCTTCACCGCGGTCGGATGGGTCCGCGGAACTTGCCGCTCCAGCTCCCGCTCGGGCAGCGACGGGTCCGCCAGCGGTCGATAGACGGTCTCCACGGTGAGTACCGTGTTGCCGGGGCGCCCGGGGTCGGCCCACGCACGCAGGCGGACGACGCCGGTGCCGATCGGCCGCCTGGCGGTCGGCAGGCCGGTCGCGGAGTCCAGCCACGCGGTCTCGATGTATCCGTCCCGCATCCGCACCCGCGCCGGCGTGATCGAGTCGGCCTGAAGCGCCTCGGCCAGCCGGCGAGTCGCCTCCGGCACCCGGAGCCGGATCTCCACCCCGGCGGCCTCCGGGGACGGAGTGATGGCCGGCCGAGTGGTGTTCGGGCGACACGCCGCGAGGAGCGCGGCCGAGGCGAGCCAGGTGCGAGGCGACACCGGCCTAGTGCTCGTGCGCCGGAGTGCCCGCGGGATGGCTGTGCTGCGCGGGCGCTTCCGGCTCGTGGCTGTGGGGCGGCGTGCCCGGTGGATCCACGTGATCGCCAGCGGCAGCCCCGGAGGTCGGGGTGGAGTCCGTGGATGCCGGAGTGGACTCGTGCTTCTCGTCACCGTGGCCCTCGCCCGGCGCGTGCTCGTGCCCCTCGGACCGATTCTGCTGCTCCGAAAGGAGGACCTCGGTGGGAATCCCCGCCGCGTGATCGAACACCAGCCTGCCCCCATAGTTCGCGGTGGCGATCAGGACGCCCACGCCCGCCAGCGAGAACGCCAGAGCCACCGCCCGCTCGGCAGTGCCCATGCGGCGCTCGCGCCAGAGTCTCCAGGCCGCGAGGACGCCGAAGACGCCCAGAGTCACGAACGCCAGCAGCTCGTGGGTCTTCATCACGCGGTGGACGGCATCGCCGTGGGCGATCTTCTCCTCCGCCTGAAGTCCCGACAGCACCGCGGCCACCCCGCCGAGCGCGCCCACCATCAGGGTCCAGAAGGACGCCTGCCGGAGGCTCTCCTTGCGGGTCGCGAGGGCCAGCAGCTCGAAGCCCACCGCGACCAGAAGGAGGGCGGCGGGCAAGTCGTTGAGCGCGGCGTGCAGGCGTGGCCAGTCGTAGCCGAACATCGGGTCTCCTCGGAGGCCTGGTCGGAAATGCTCTGTCGCTTGGTGGCAGTAGTATAGCCGCTCAGCGGTTGAGCGCCTTGCGGACCTCGTTGGCCAGCAGGTCCATGAGGCGCGGCGGCGGAGGCAGGGTGCGGTTGGGGCCGTGCCCGTGCTCCAGCTGGTCCAGCACCCGCTCGAGGCCCAGCTGGATCCGCTCCACGACCGGTCCGTATTCGCGGATCACGAGATAGCCGAGGCCGAGGCCGAGCGGCAGCGGGATCAGCACGAAGGGCAGGATCGCTCCGAACGTGGCGAGCAGGCCCGTGCCCACGGCACCGAAGGACGCGAGCGCGGCACTGCCGGCCACCGACTCGTTGCGTCGCTTCCTGGCGGTGGCCGTGAGAGTGACGTTACAGTATCCCGGCTCCAGCGCGAGGACGGTACACGAGACCGTGTCCGCCTTGGCGAGCATGATCGGCCGCTTGCTCCCGCCCGCGGCCCCGACCGCGCGGCGGTAGGCCGCCTGAAAGCCGCCGGTCGGCTCCCAGGTGATCCGGCCCGGCTGGTACCGCTGCACCGAGAGGAGCTCCTGCTTCTCCATCCACTCGATCAGCTCGGTCTCGATGGATTCGCGCTCGCCCTGCACCACCCGCTGGGCCGCGATCGTGGCCGGCCCCACCGTCCTGCCCAGCAGACCCTCCGGTCCCGTCCGAACCAGTCGGGTCCGCTCCTCCAGCAGCGCCTGCTGCAGGTAGCGGCCGGGGATTCCGACCTCGCGCCCGAGCTCGAGGACCTGGTCGGTGGTGAGACCTTCGCCGATCTCCCGGTCGGCGGTCTGGAGCTCGGCGGCCCGCTGGATGATGCGCTCGAGCGCGGCCCGGTCGATCGGGGCCGGGAGGCCTTCGGTCATGCTAATCCTGCGACGGTTTGCGGGCCGCCTCGATGCGCAGATGCGACATCAGATTGGTGAGGTCGCCCGCGCTCAGCGCCGGGACTTCCGGGTCGCCCTGCTGCAGCGACTCGCCCGCCTTCGCCGACTGCGCGCGCAGGAACGGCCGGAACAGCTCGATCGGGATCGGAAAGATGGTGGTGGAGTTGTTCTCCGCCGCGATCTCGGTGACGGTCTGGAGATAGCGCAGCTGGAGCGACGTGGGCTCCGCGGCGAGGGTCTTGGCCGCCTGAGCCAGGGTCTCGGACGCCTGGAGCTCGCCCTGGGCCGCGATCACTTTGGCCCGCCGCTCCCGCTCCGCCTCCGCCTGACGGGCCATGGCCCGCTTCATCTGGTCGGGCAGGTCCACGTCCTTCACCTCGACCGCGGAGACCTCGATCCCCCAGGCGTCGGTGCGCTCGTCGATGATCTTCTTGAGCACCGCGTTGATCTTCTCGCGGTCGGACAGCAGCTCGTCGAGCTCCACCTCGCCCAGGACCGAGCGCAGGGTCGTCTGGGCCAGCTGACTGGTGGCGTAGAGGTAGTCCTCGATCTCGATCACCGCCCTGGACGGGTCGCTCACCCGCATGTACAGCACCGCGTTCACTTTCACCGAGACGTTGTCCCGGGTTATCACGTCCTGCGGCGGAATGTCGAGCGCGACGATCCGGAGCGACACCCGCTTCTGGCTCGCGAAGCCGGCGGGAAGGAAGATGACGCCGGGGCCCTTGGTGCCCCAGAAGCGCCCGAGGAAGAAAGTCACGCCCCGCTCGTACTGCTTCAGGACTCGCAGGCTCATGAACGAATAGAGCACCGCGAACGCGAGCCCGCCCACCAGGATTTCCATGCTCAGCTCGCCTCCACGATCACCGCCATGCCCTGGCCGCCGCCGATGCACGCGGTGCCCAGGCCGTAGCGCCCGCCGCGCCGCCGGAGCGCGAGCAGCAGATGGAGCGTGATCCGCGCGCCGCTGGCCCCGAGAGGATGGCCCAGGGCGACGGCGCCGCCGTCCACGTTGGTGCGCTCGCGATCGAGCCCCAGCTCCTGCTCGACCGCCAGGTACTGCGCGGCGAAGGCCTCGTTCACCTCGATCAGGTCCATGTCGTCCAGGGAAAGTCCGGCCCGCTCCAGCACCCGGCGGGACGCCGGCACCGGTCCGATGCCCATGATCTTCGGGTCCACCCCGGCGGCCGCCCAGGCGACCAGCCGGCCCAGCGGCTTCAGCCCCCGCTCCGCGGCATACGCCTCGCCGGCGACCACCAGGGCCGCGGCGCCGTCGCAGATGCCGGAAGCGTTGCCCGCAGTCACCACGCCGTCCTTCCGGAAATATGGCGGCAGTTTTGCCAGGGCCTCCGGCGTGGTGTCCGGCCGCATGTGCTCGTCCACGGCCCAGGGCCGCGGCTCGCGCGACTTCTTGTCCTTCAGCATCACCGGCACGACCTCGTCCGCGTAGTCTCCGCGAGCCCAGGCGTCGCGGGCCCGGCTCTGGCTGAGCGCGGCGTAGCAGTCCACCGCCTCTCGTCCTACGCGATACTGTTGCGCCAGGTTCTCCGCCGTCTCCGCCATCGACAATCCGCACTGGGCATCACGCAGCGACTCCCAGAGCGTGTCCTCCAGCGGCGGCGGCGTTCCCAGGCGCAGTCCCCACCGCGCGCCCCTGATCGCATGCGGCGCCTGGCTCATGCTCTCGGTGCCGCCGGCCAGGACCACCCGTGAGTCTCCCAGCATGATCTGCTGCGCTGCCTGGGCCACGGCCTCGAACCCCGAGCCGCAGAGCCGGTTGACCGTCAGCGCCGGGGTCTCGATGGGCGCGCCGACCCGCAAGCCCACGTGCCGTGCGAGGTACGGTGCATCGGCCGAGGTCTGAGCCACGTTGCCCATGACCACGTGGTCCACTTCCGCGGGGACGACACCCGACCGGGCCAGCGCCTCGGCTCCTGCCAGCGCACCCAGGTCGGTGGCGGAGAGGTCCTTGAGGGCACCGCCGAAGGCGCCGAAGCCGGTGCGGGCTCCGGACAGGAAGACGACGCCTGTCTGGTGGCCTGCGGGGCTCATGGCGAGAGGGTGCGGGGGAGGCGAGAGGAGGAGGACATGCTGGTCGGAATATCGCCCCGCTTCCGACCCACTTCAAGGAAATGGGATCAGATCTCGCTACCGCTGGGGATCACCGCGTTCTTGGGCACGACCACGATGCCGTCCCGCACGAAGAAGTTGGGGCCGTCGAAGTTGGCCGGCTTCCCCGCGGGTGAGATGCGGACCGAATCGCCGATCCGGGCGTTCTTATCCACGATGGCCTGCTCGATGGTGGTGCCCTGCCCGATGCCGATCGGCGGCGCGCCTTCCGGCGGCGCCCGGTCGGGCGTCTCGTAGTAGTCGGCGCCCATGATGAGCGAGTCGTGGATCGTGGCCCCCGCCTCGATCCGCGAGCGCACCCCCACCAGGGAGTGCTCGATCTCGGCGTCGTTGATGATGCAGCCGTCGGCGATGACCGAGCTCTCGATCCGGCTCTTGATGATCTTGGTGCCGGGCAGGTAGCGCGCGTGGGTGAAGATCGGCGCCGTGGCGTCGTAGAAGTTGAACTTGGGGAGCGGGGCGCAGAGGTCGAGGTTCGCCTCGTAGAACGACCGGATGGTTCCGATGTCCTCCCAGTATCCCTGGTACTGGTAGGCGTGCACCCGGTGGGTCTCGATGATTCTGGGAATCACGTGCTTCCCGAAATCCGCCTCGTCGCCCAGGAGGGCCTCGGCCAGCACCTCGCGGTCGAAGACGTAGATGCCCATGGAGGCGGGCAGCGCGTCGGGGTGCACCGGCTCCTCCAGCTCCTCGACCCGGCTCCAGTCCACCCGCAGCGAGGCCTGCACCGCGGGGTCGGAGGGCTTCTCGACGAAGCGGATCACCCGGCCGTCGGGCGCCATCCCCATGATGCCGAAGGCGTGGGAGGCCTGGGGCTGCACCGGCGTGGTCGCCACCGTCACCTGCGCCCCGCTCGCCACGTGGCGCTCCAGCAGCAGCCGGAAATTCATCCGGTAGAGCTGGTCGCCCGAGAGGATGAGGACCAGCCGGTGCGGATAGTCGCCCAGGTGCACCAGGTTCTGGCGCACGGCGTCGGCGGTCCCCTGATACCACCGCTCGCGTTCGGTGCGCTGCTGGGCAGCCAGGATCTCCACGAACCCGTGCGCGAAGGTGTCGAAGCGATAGCTGTCCTGGACGTGCCGGTGCAGGGAGCTGCTGTTGAACTGGGTGAGCAGGAAGATCCGGCGCAGATCGGCGTTGAGGCAGTTGCTGATCGGGATGTCCACGATGCGGTATTTCCCGCCCAGCGGCACGGCCGGCTTGGCGCGATCCTTGGTGAGCGGAAAAAGCCGGGTGCCGGCACCGCCGCCCAGAATGACGGCGAGGACGTCCTTGGGTCGGAGCGTCGTGCTCCAGGTCGTCACCTCCTACCCCTCACCGACGGCCGCGCCGCAGTTGACGCAGTGCCTCCATCCCGGCTCGACCTCGCTGCGGCACTCGGGGCAGAGCAGCTGGGTCTGGCTCTGGCCGCAGTGGGGGCAGAAGTTGACCGGCCGGCCGGCGGGGAGCGAGCCACCGCAATAGAGGCACATCGGCCGGAGGTCCTGGTCCGCGGCCGCGGGCTCCTCGGCGTCGCTCGGCGCTTCGGCATCGAGCCGCTCTGCGTCGTCGAACGGCGCGTGCAGCACCTCGAGGCCCGGCAGCGCGATGTCGCCGAGGTCGAGCGCGTGCGGCGCCGGCGGCGCGTCAACCGGATCGGGGAAGGGTGCGAGCGCCCAGCTCAGCGGCTCGGGTCGGATGGTCACCTGAACGTGCTCGAAGGAGTGGAGCACCTCGAGGTCGGGGTTCGAGCTCTCGGCCTCGCGCGCGAAACGGGCCCGCGCCTCCTCCGGCTCGGTCCGCACGAGGCTGCCCTCACCCGCGCAAAGGCGAAGCAGGACCAGCTCGTAGTCCTCGCTGGTGTCGAGCTGAAGCACCCGGCGGTTGGCACGGTAGGGGAGGATGTCGCGAAGGATGTCTTCGAGGGGCACGGGGTGGCGGAGCCGGGCAGGATCGCTGGCGGCCAGGTTGCTGACCAAGCGGCGGAAGAAACGCTCGACGTCGGTCACTGGGTCCCTCGCGTATGGCCCATCGATACGGCAGCTTAGGGAAGGACACCCGGCGGTGTCAAGCAAGTCGCCGGAGGCTCACTCCACCAGGACCAGCGGAAACTCCTCGTCCTCCGCTACCCGCTGTTCGAGCCCGGCGAACCCCGCATCGGGGTCGTACCCGGCATACCGGCCCTTGGCCTGCCTCGCCGCGAGCCACTCGTCGAATTCAGAGCGCACCGCGCCGTCGGTGGCGCGCTGCTCTTTCGCGGCGCGGACGGCCAGCCAGTCGGCGTACTCGTTCTTGGGATGGAGCTGGTGCCCCCGCAGCCAGACCCATTGGACATCGTGCTTCCGGCTCGCGGCGTCGAGCGCCTTCCACAGCGCCAGGTTCTCGATCGGGCCGCCCTTCCGGGCCCACCCACGGCCCTTCCACCCCGGGACCCACTCCCGCATCCCCTTCACCAGGTACTGCGAGTCGGACACCATGAGCGCCGAGACCCGCACGCCTTTCCGGGCCAGGAGATCGAGAGCCATTGTCGCGCCCCGGAGCGCCATCCGGTTGTTCGTCGTCGCCGGCTCGCTGAGGTAGAAGTCCTGCCGCTCGATCCTGCCCGTCCTGGTCCGGGCCTCGATGAGGCCGCCACCGCCCCCCGGGTTCTCCCCTTCCCGGCCGTTGCCCAGGCAGCTCTCGTCGAGGTGGAGGATCGCGATCGGCCGACTCACTCGAGCACCTGGAAGTGATCGATCTCGCCCAGCAGGAACGGGAGGTCTTCGCCGGTCATCGGCAACCGGCCGATGAGGGCCTCGTGGCGCCCGATCGTGGTGATGCGCCGGGCCACGACGATGTACTCCGTCCCCCGGCGCGACAGCGCCACACGCAGCCCGCGGCGGACGGCATTCTCGAGCTGGTCCATGCGTTGGGTCGTCCAGCGGAGCGGCATCTGATCTCGGGGGGCGGGCCGGCTAGAGCCGGCGAGTCATGCGGATATGCCCGGGGGGGCCGGGCACGATGCGGCCGATGACCGCGGCCGCCGGCGTCGGCTCCTGGCGCAGCGCCTCGAGCAGGGTGGACTCGTTCTCAGGGGGAACGGCCAGGAGCAGCCCGCCCGACGTCTGCGCGTCCACGCAGAGCATTCGCTCGTGCGGCGCCAGGTCGTCAGCCCAATCGACGTCGCTGGCTGCCTCGAGGTTGCGCCGGGTTCCGCCGGGCACGATGTCCCGGGCCGCGAGGCTCAGGGCATGGGGCAGGAGCGGCAGCGCCTCGAAGGCCACCTCCGCGGCGACTCGGCTCGCGACGAGCATGTTGCCGAGGTGCCGCAGCAGCCCGAAGCCGGTCACATCGGTCGCCGCGCTCACACCGATCCTTAGGGCGGCCTCCGCGGCGCCGGCGTTCAGCGCGGTCATCGACCGGACGGCGTCGCCCAGACCGGCCTCGATCAGCGCGTCACGCTTGAGCGCGGTGGTGAGGATGCCGGTGCCCAGCGGCTTGGTCAGCACCAGCACGTCCCCGGTGCAGGCGCCGGCGTTGGTGAGCATGCGGTCGGGATGCACTTCTCCGAGGACGACCATCCCGAAGAGCGGCTCCACCGAGTCGATGGAGTGGCCTCCGAGCATCGGGCATCCCGCGCGGTCGGTAACCCCGGCCGCACCCTTGAGGACGTCGCCGAGCAGCTCGAAGGGCAGCTTTTCCCGGGGCCAGCCCACCAGATTGAGCGCGAAGAGCGGGGTACCGCCCATGGCGTAGACGTCGCTCAGTGCGTTCGCCGCCGCGATGGCGCCCCACTGGGATGCGTCGTCCACGATCGGCGTGAAGAAGTCCACCGTTGCCACCAGCGCGCGGTCGTCCGAAAGCCGGAAGACGGCCGCGTCGTCCCGGGTCGCGGCATCCACCAGCACCCGGGGATCCACCACGCCGGGCAGATGCTGGAGCACCTCGGACAGCTCGCCGGGGCCGAGCTTGCAGGCGCAGCCCGCCCCGTGCGAAAACGCGGTCAGTCTGATGCGGGGATGCTGCTGAGTTGGCTGATCGGCCATGCGGGTTCCGGTCGTGGAAATGCCGGACCGGAAGTTACTACCTCGCGGCGGCTTGGACGAACCCGCTGAGGAGGCGGTGCATGCGGGGGTCACGGTCGGTCAGCGACTCGGGGTGCCACTGGACGCCGAGCACGAACTGCTCGCCCGAGGACTCGAGCGCCTCGATGACGCCGTCGGGGGCGACCGCGGTGGTGACCAGGCCCGGCGCCAAATCCTTCACTGCCTGGTGGTGCATGCTGTTCACCCCGATGGACGCGGCCCCGACGAGGGCATCGAGCCGGGAGCCCGAGGTGATGGTCACCGGATGGGCCACGTGGTCGCGGGCGAAGCCGGCCGTCGGGAAATAGTCGTGCTTGATCGCGTCGCTGCGCTGGGCCGCGATGTCCTGGTAGAGGGTGCCGCCGAGCGCGACGTTGACGATCTGGAGGCCGCGGCAGAGCCCGAAGAGCGGCTTCCCTTCGGCGAGGGCCCAGCGGGCGAACTGCAGCTCGACCCGGTCGCGCGCGGGATCGAGCCGGCCGCAGGCCGGCAGCGGCGACTCGCCGTACGTCGCGGGGTCGAGGTCCACGCCACCGGGAATGAGCAGCCCGTCGGTGAGGTCGTACAGCTCCCGGAGGGTACTCTCGTCTTCCAGCAGCGGAATCATCACCGGCACCCCGCCCGCCGCGGCCACCACGCGGGAGTAGCGCTGATTCATGACCCACGATTCCGGCAACGCCTCGGGGATCCCCTCGATGGAGTGCAGGGTCTGCGTGGGGATGCCGATGATCGGTCTGCGGGTCATGCAGGTCCTCGAAAACTGGTTAGCCGCCCCTGGTCATCCCGAGCGGAGCGAGGGATCGGCCCAGGCATGCGAGTGAATATGCGATGCCCCGGTGCTCACTCTCATGAGCCGGCCGATCCCTCGCTCCGCTCGGGATGACCCTCGCCCCGGGCCCCTTAAATCTAGCCCTCTCCCACCCTCACCGGGCCAACGCCGCTTCCCCTGCCGAGGTTCCCGGGACCACCCCCTCTTCCGTCTCCGCGATCAGCTGGTCCACCACCGCCGAGAGGTCGCCGGTCCGCTTGTAGGTGGCGAGCTGGCGGTCGGCGCTGGAGCCCTCGGCGAGAATCCGGTAGGCGTACTCGACCTCCGCCCGGCTCCCCAGCTCGTCCACCACGTCGCCGATGAACCACTCGAGCAGCTCGCGGATCAGATCGGCCGCGGGCAGTTCCCGCTGCTTCCCGAAATCGATGAGCTTGCCGGCGAGCCCGAATCGCGCGGCCCGCCACTTGTTCTCCTCGATCAGGTCGGAGGAGTAGTTTCGGAAGGTGATGTTCTCCCGCCGCATCTTCCACAGTTTGGCCACGATGGCTTGCAAGATCGCGGCCACCGCGACCGCCTCTTCCACCCGGGTGCAGACGTCGCAGATCCGGAACTCGAGGGTGGGATAGTTCCAATTGGGGCGGACATCCCACCAGATCTTCGAGCCGTTGGGAATGCATCCCGTGGTCGTCAGCGTCTCGAGGTAGTTCGCGTACTCCGCCCAGTTGGGCACGATCCGCGGCACCCCGGTCCGGGGAAAGCCGCGAAAGACGATGGTGCGATACGACTTGAGACCGGTGTTGCGACCGTTCCAGAAGGGTGAGCTGGTGGAGAGACAAAGGATGTGCGGCAGGAAGTAGCGCGAGACGTTCAGGGCGTCGATCAGAAAGTCCCGGTCCTCGATGCCGATGTGGACGTGGGTGCCGAAGATCAGCAGCCGCTGTGCCAGGTCCTGCATGTCCTCCTTCACGCCGAGGTAGCGCTCCAGAGGCGTGATCTCCTGCTTCATCCACGACGAGAAAGGATGGGTGCCCGCGGCCGCGATCTTGAGGCCGTTGCGCGCCGCCAGCTCGATCACCGCCCCGCGGAGGTTGACCAGCTCGGTCCGGACCTCCGCGGGGGTCCGGCAGATCTTGGTGCCGACCTCCACGATCGACTGGTGCAACTCGGGCTTCACCTGTTCCAGGAAGCGGTGGTCCGCCTCGAGGATCTGGGTGATGTACGAGGTCAGCTCGCGGGTCTTCGGGTCGATGATCTGATACTCTTCCTCGACCCCGAGGGTGAGCGAGGGCGGCTGCATCCGGTTCTCCTTTCGATCGGTTCAGCGCCGCTCGACCACGAAGGTCGGGATGGTCGAGCCGCCACCGGCCGTCACGTTCAACAGCGCGGCGGTGGAAAGGCGCGTCAGGCATCCCTCGGCGTAGTCTCCGTGACAGACGAACGGGGCGGTATCCATCATCCGGGGGGCGAACACCGCCCGTCCATCCACCACGCTGGGGTAGGGCTCCGAGGGGATGGCGACGCGCTCCTGCACGATGTACGGGGTGGCGAGCGCGTTCGCCACCGCGCGCTCCCAGGCCGCGTCGTCGGCCTCCCATCCCAGCACGATGCCGGCGCCGCCGTAGTCGTCGTTGGGCTTGAGCACCAGCCGGGCCCGCGATGCGAGCACGAAGGGAACCAGGTCCACCGGCTTCCCGCCGTGCTCCGTGCGCCGCTCCTCCATCACCCGGGTCCAGGGAACGTGCGCCGTGATGGACTCCCGCTCCTCGGCCGTGAACAGGGACCCGTTGCGCTCGTCCGTCAGCACCGCGAGGCTCGCCTTCTTGTGGAGGATCTTGCAGCGCGGCGGGTTCACCATGCACACGGCCCTCGCGGCGACGGCCTGGAGCAGCGGGGTCTCGGCGCCGCAGCGCTCGATCAGCTCCGCGAGCAGCACCCGCTTGTACACCAGATCGACCGCGCCGCCTTCGGCGTAGAGCCGGCCGCCGCGGAACTCCATCTCTCTCGGATCCGCGATGACCGCCTGCATGCCCACCGCGCCGAAGTATTCCTGGAACAAGACGAACTCGCTGCGAGTGGGAACCTCGGGCCAGTCTACGATGGCGATGCGTGGAAGCTCCCGCCGGCCGGCCCACTCCTCGTACGCGTCGAGCAGGACGTGCAGCACGCCGTGGCGCGCCAGAAGCGGCACCGCCTCGTACCGCCGGTTGAAGACCCGCATGATCGGCAGGTCGGCGAACGACGCGACCAGCGCGTCGTTGTACCCGGCGCCTGCCGGCGTCTCCGCATTGTACTCGGTCACCGCCATGGTGCCCGCCTCGTCCATCACGAACGCATCCACCCGTGACGTGGGACTGGGCTCCCGGAATCCCGGGTCGTGGCGGATCAGCCGCTCCTCCCAGTCGGCCAGCCGGAACTGGGCCCGGAACGCCTGGTCGGCCAGGGCCCGCTCGAACGCCTTGCCGAACGCCCGCATGAGGAGCCGCACCCGCTGCTGCAGCAGGCGGTAGTGCGCCAGGGTCATGAACCGGGGCCGAATCACCGTCGCGAGCGGCCGGTCGCCGAAGACCAGGCCGCGCCGCCGGAGCTGATCGGACAGCATCGCCTCGGACGCCTGGGCCAGCTCGTCGGTCAGCAGCTCGTGGTAGTACGCGATCGCGTCCTGCACCGCGGGCTCAGCGCCGGGCGGTGAAGGCGGCATCCCACTTGAGCGCACGGGACTGCCGCCGCGGCTTCTTGGCGAGCCGGATCGCCATGTCGGCCATGGCCTTGACCGTCCACTCGAAGTAGGTCGGGGTGAGCGAGTAGATGTCCATGTCGGGTGCGGGATTCATGAAATCGATGGCGTAGGGTACGCCGTCCCGGATGGCGAACTCGATGGAGTTCATGTCGTAGCCCAGCGCCTTGACCAGTGTCCGCGCGTCCTGCGCGATCCGCGCCTCCAGCTCCGGCGACAGGTAATCCGCCTGCACCAGGTACTTCCGTGGCCCCGGGTCGTACGGCATCACCAGGATCTCCTCCTGGCCGATGCAGAGGCAGCGGACGAACTGGTCCCATTTGATGAACTCCTGCACCACCATGGTGAGCAGGCCCGAATTGTCGTAGTGATGCAGCAGCTCGTCCAGCGAGCGGCAGACGTAGACCTCCTTCCACCCGCCGCCGTGCGCGTCCTTGAGAATGCACGGCATGCCCACGTGCCTGGCGAGGCCCTCCCAGTCGAGCGGGAACTCCAGATTCCGGAGACTCTCGCTCGGCACGATGCCGGGCACGTACGCCTTGTTCGGCAGCGCGACGGTCTTGGGCGAGGCCACGCCGAGCTTGGTGGCGAGTGTCGCGCCGAAGAACTTGTCGTCGGCGCTCCACATGAAGGGATTGTTCACCACGGTGACGCCGTCCAGCACCGCCTTCTTGAGGTAGGTGCGGTAGAACGGAACCTCGTGGGAAATCCTGTCGATGAGAACGTCGTAGGGGCAGGGCTGGTCCATGGACGTGGCGCCGATGCGGGCGAATTCCACCTGTACCCCGGCCTTGCGGCGGTCGACCTCCTCGATGAACGCCGGAGGGAACGACCATTCACGGCCGATGACGAGGCCGACGGTCTTTGTCATATGCAGGTCACCGTGGGTGTGGTGTGGTGCGTCATCACAAGGAGAATGTCATCCCGAGCGGAGCGAGGGATCGGCCCGCTCATGAGAGTGAGGCAAGGGCCATCACGATCCACTCGCATGCCCGGGCCGATCCCTCGCTCCGCTCGGGATGACGCGGGCCCCTCTCCGCCACGCCGTCCTGCCGCCCCGCTGCCCCGCTGCCTCAATCGTGCCCCCCGATATACCGCCGAATCATCTGCTCCCAGTAAGGCCAATCGTGCGCCCAGCCGTCCCAGATGCGCAAGGCGTTACCGATCCCCTTGCTCCAAAGGATGGCGGACATCGCCTCGTTGTCCCCGTACGCCGGGTCGTCCCGGCCGATGGCGAGGATGACGTCCTGCCGGCGCATGGCCTCCAACCGCGCCGGATCGTGCTCCAGCGGAAGGAATTCCGGGGGATTGCAGGCATAGACGTTGTGGTCCGAGTAGCCGCCGGTCAGCCGCCGGATGTCGTAGGTGCCGCTCATCCCCAGGATCCGGTTCACCAGGTGCGGATGACGGAAGCCGAGGCAGGCCGCGTAGTAGGCGCCGAGGCTGGCTCCGGTGGCAATGACGTAGGGGTTCGCGTTGCGGCTCGCGGTGAAGGGAAGCACCTCGGTGACCAGATAGTGGTCGTACTCGAGGAACCGCCAGGCCCGGGCGCCGGGGTGCAGATGGTCGGCGTTCCAGGTCTCGCCCGGCAAATGGTCCAGGAGGAAGAGCTGAATCCATCCCTGATCGATGTGGTCGGCGAGCACCTCGTGCATCCGGCGGTCGATCCATTCCCGGTGGGTGCCCATGGAAGTGGGAAAGACCAGGACCCTTGCGCCATGGTGTCCCACGACATCCAGCGCCATGTCCCGGCCCAGCGCGGGGCTGTACCAGCGGTGGTACTCGTGGTGCACGGATTACTCTGGAGTGGGAAGGAGAAACGTGAGCGCAGACCGAAACCGCCGGCTCCAGGCCGCTTCCTCGTGTTGGCCCGCGCGATCCTCCACGTAGCGGAGCTGCTCGCCGGAGACGTACCCCTTGGCCTCGAGCAGATCCCGGAGCCGCCGCGCGTCCGCCAGGGTTCCTTCTCCCTCCAGCCGGCCGACGTCGAGGTAGATCCTGCCGGGCTGATAGGGCATCGGTTCGAGCAGCCCAAAGATAGCGCGCTCCGCAACCCACAGCGACGGACTCATCGCGCCCAACACGCCGAACACGTCGGGCCGGGCAAAGAACGTGAACACGCTGATGAGCCCACCCATCGAGGAGCCGACCACGCCGGTGGTCTCCCGCTGGGGCAGTGTCCGATACCGGGCATCCACCAGCGGCTTCACCGTCTCCGCCAGGTGGATCACGTAATGGCGCCCCCGGGCCGCTCCGCCCTCGGCGGTGTCGAACGGGCTGTATTCGGCGATCCGACCTTCGCCGGCGTTGGGGATGCCGACGGCGATTCCCTCCGCTCCCCGGGCGGCCGCCCGATTCATGGCCAGGTCCACCCGCCAGGATCCGGCGAAGCTGGTCTCGGGGTCGAAGAGATTCTGCCCATCCTGCATGTAGAGTACGGGGTAGCGGCGCTCACTGCGGCCGTAGGAAGGCGGGAGGTAGACCGTGAGGTCGCGATCGAGCCCGGGGAATTCGGGCCCTGCCGCCATGCGCTCGATGGTGCCCCGCGGCCGCTTCTGCTGTCTGGGTGGCAAGGGATGTCCGAATCAGGCCGGACTGCGGGACGCCCACAGCAGCGCGCGCAGCCCGATCAGCGCCCGCTCCTGCTGCGCCATGGTTCCGAAGGTGCCATCGGGGCGCTGCCGCGCCATGAGGGCGGTGGCGGACCGCCGGACCGTAACCTGCGCCTCGAGCGTGCCGGCGGCGAGCAGGGCATCCAGCACCTGGAAGAGGTCGGCGGCCGGCCACTCACCCTCGACCCCCTGATTGGTAGTGATGAGGCCAACCAACCGGTTCACGATACCTCGATATCCGGGACCGGCCAAGGCGAGGGCGTGCAGCCCCGCGACGATCGTGTCGGGGGGAAAATAGCCCTGCCACTCGATCCATTGCTCCGAAATCCGGGCCAGGCTCTGGAGGTGATTCTTGATCGAGGGCCGCTCGCGGTGGCCGGCGCGGATCACGGCACGCAGCGCGAGGCAACTGATGGCGAACCGCGCCGCCGACTCCACCCGGTACACCTTGCCGGTAGGGAGGGTGACGGGCGCGAGCCGCTGCGCCGGGGAGGCGGGGGCGAAGAACCCGGCTGCGAAGTGCTGGCACAGCTGACGCGCATGCCGCTCCCGGTCGCAACCGTCATGGAACGACCCCGGGCGATCCTGCTGGTCGAGCAGCCAGGCAGTAGGCCGGCCGACCGCCGCCGAGTGTTCCGGCTCCCCGAGGTCGAGCAGCTCGTGCACCCGCCAGATCGTCGGCACCGCCCCTCCGGCGACGGTGCCGTCGGGCCGAAGGCCCGCCGCCAGCTCCCGACGCAGGCGCTGGGTGAGCTCGGTGTCGCCCTCGTCCGCTCGATCCAGCGCCCGCCGTGCGAGGATGGCCTGCCGAGTTCGCTCCGGGCCGAAGAAGAGCGCCAGGCGGTCGATCGCGCCGGCCGTCATCCCGGCGCCAATCGCCAGGCGAGCAGGCCGCCCGCCACCAGCGTGCGTACCACCCGCAGCAGGGAGAACCCCACGGCGATCGGGTCCAGTCGCTCGACCGGCCGCCGGCCCTGCGCGCCCGGCCACTCGCGGAGCGCGCCGAGCAGGCCGAAGACCAGCCACCACTGGCCCGCGCCCAGGCTGCCGAACCACAGTGCCCCGAACAGGGTAAGGAGCAGGGCCTCGCCCAGATAGACCCGTACCCGGCGCAGCTTCCCGTCGCCGCGGGCGCTGCCCAGCTTCGATGCGATCAGTTCCCAGAGCAGCAGCCAGACGACCACGGCGATCCAGCCCCAGACCAGGCGGCTCAGGCCCATGGTCCGCTCACCATCGTGCGCGGATGCTGTCGGGCGAGAGCATCCGTCCTCGGATGAAGACCCGCTCGATCGACAAGGTGTTGCGGATGTCGGCGAGCGGATCCCGGGTCAGCACCACCAGGTCGGCGACCTTCCCCGGCGCGATGAGTCCGAGCGAGTCGACCCGCAGCAACAGCGCTCCGTTGCGGGTGGCCGCGCTGATCGCCTCGCCGGGCGTGAGCCCGGCGGCGACCAGGAGCTGCATCTCTCGGTGGACGGCGTAGCCCGGAATCAGCATCTGGTTCGCCGCATCGGTGCCCGCCGCGATCCTTCCCCCCTTCGCGTGGAAGATCCGGAGAAAGCGATCCTGCGCGGGGCGCGAGCGGCGGAACGCCTCGAAATCGGCCCTGGTCCAGCCCGCTCGTGCGATCATGTCGGGAACGTTCCACCGCTGCCGCTCCTCCTCGGGAACCAGGTTCAACATCGTGTCGCTCAGGACGACGGGGTCGTCCAACCGGCTGAAGGTCTCGTGCAGCACCAGTGTGGGGACCAGCACCACGCCGCGCGCCGCCAGGATGCCCGCCACCCGTGCCAGGCTCGAGGAGTCGAGACCGGCCCAGGCCCGCTCGAACGCCGTCCACCCGGCGAAGAACGACTGTCGGTGCGCGGTGAACAGCGCCGACGGATCGAGGGATGCCGCCTCCGGTATCCCGCTCATGTGCTCCAGCGATCCCAGGCCCCGGCGCGCCGCGGTCACCGCATCGGTGAGGCCGAGATGCCCCGCCACCCGGTAGTTGAACGTGCCCGCCTCGTCGAGCAGGGCGCCGAGCTGCTCCTTGTCTACCCGGGTGTAGACCTTGATGAGGTCGGTGCCGGCGTTCACCAGGCGATCGACCCCGCGCCGCGCGTCCTTGGGGGACTCGGCAACGATGGCATCGGGGTACGTCGGGGGCGCGCCGTCGATCATCGCGCCCGCGGAATACACCCTGGGCCCCGGCCGCCAGCCGCGGGCCATCTCGCGGCGCAAGGCCAGGGCGCTCCGGAGTGGGCCATGGAGGTCCCGCACGGTCGTGACGCCCCACGCGAGATACCGCTCCAGCGACCATCGCGCGACACCGGCCTGGGGATCCACCAGGTGCACGTGCCCGTCGACCAGCCCCGGCATGATCCAGCGGCCGGTGAGGTCCACCGCGGTGGTTCGCTCCGGGAGCTGGAAGTCGCCGCGCAACCCGACCGACTCGATCCGCCCGCGTCGGATGACCACCGCCGAGGCTTCCAGCGGCGGCCCGCCGGTGCCGTCGATCAGCGTCGCCCCGAGGAGCGCCACGCCGTCCGGCTCCCGCGAACGGCACGCGAGGAGCAGGCACAACCCTAACGCGGTGGCCGCGGGGTAATTGCGGAGGAGCATCGGCTCTGGGAGACGAGGTGATGGAAGGTGGATCTGCGCCTCGGTCGATGCAAGATCCTCAGGGGTCTCATATATACTTGTGCCGATGAAAGCATCGCAGCCGATCTCCAGCTACGGCATGATCGGGGACATGCGCACCGCGGCGCTGATCGGACTCGATGGGGCCGTGGACTGGTGCTGCCTGCCCCGTTTCGACAGCGGCAGCGTCTTCGCCGCGCTGCTCGACCCCGAGCGAGGCGGCACCTGGTCCATCCGGCCCGCCACTCCCTGGACCTCGTCCCAGCGCTACCTCCCCCGCACCAACATTCTGGAGACCACGTTCACCACCGCCGAGGGCGTCGTGTCGCTGACCGACTTCATGCCTGTCGGGGGAGACGGCCGGCCCTCGGATCCGCATCCCGAGCTCCACCGCCACCTGCGGGGCCGCCGCGGCAAGGTGCCGATGGAGATGGTCTTCATGCCGCGGTTCGAATATGCCTCGCGGGTGACCCGGCTGGACGTGCTGCGCGCGGGCCTCTTCGCGTCGGACCGGACGGACCAGGTGCTCACGCTCTCGAGCGCGGTCCCCTTCGAGTGGACCGTGGACCAGTCCATTGCCACCACCAGGTTCTTCCTCCAAAAGGGCGACACCCGCTGGCTGGTGATGCGTTACGACGATGACGACATCCACCCGGTGGACCGTTACGCCAGCGCCAGCAAGCTCGACATCACCGCGGAATACTGGCAGCGCTGGTCCTCGCAGGTGCGATACCACGGCCCGTTCCGCTCGATGGTGAAGCGCTCGGCGCTGGCCCTCAAGCTGCTGACTCACGCGGAGACCGGCGCCGTGATCGCGGCCCCGACCACCTCGCTGCCCGAGACGATCGGTGGCTCCCGGAACTGGGACTACCGTTTCGTCTGGCTGCGGGACGCCGCGTTCACCTTGGCCGCGCTGGACGCGGTCGGGCACGGCTCGGAGGCGGATGCGTTCATGCGGTTCCTCAAGCGGGTCTGCCGCCACGAGGGGGGCGGCCACCTCCAGATCATGTACGGCATCGATGGGCGCCGTGACCTGGTGGAGCGCCAGCTGGATCACCTCTCGGGATACCTCGGCTCCCGGCCGGTCCGGGTGGGCAACGGCGCGGCCGGACAGCTCCAGCTCGACGTGTACGGTGAGGTCCTGGAGACCGCCGAGCTGTGGCGCCGCAGGCATGAAATGACGGAGGGCACGTGGCGGGTGTTGCGCGGCCTGGTGGATTGGGTCGGCCACAACTGGCACCTTCCCGACTCCAGCATCTGGGAGGTCCGCGGCGAGGCTCGGCACTACGTCTTCAGCAAGGTGATGAGCTGGGTCGCGCTCGACCGCGGCTGCCGGATGGCGGTCGACCTCGGCCTCGACGGCGATACCGCGTCATGGCTCGCGGCGCGGGACGCGCTGTGGCGCGAGATCATGACCCGCGGCTGGAGCGATGAGCGCCAGTCGTTCGTTCAGGCCTACGACTCCGACACCCTCGACGCCGCCGCGCTGGCAATCCCCATGTTCGGCTTCCTGCCATGGTCCGATCCGCGCGTCGTCTCCACGGTTCGGACCATCGCGCGCGAGGTCACCAGCCCCGACGGCGAGCTGGTCTACCGGTACCGCTGCGCGGACGGATTGGAGGGGGAGGAGGGGGCGTTCTCCATCTGCACCTTCTGGCTGGCCCAGGCCCTGGCGATGATCGGCGACCGCAAGCGCGCCGACCGGGTCTTCCGCCGGATGCTCGGCCACGCCAACCACGTCGGACTGTACTCGGAGCAGATCGACCCAGCCGACGGCCGCTTCCTCGGCAACTTTCCCCAGGGCTTCACCCACATTGCGCTCATCAACTGTGCTTCGGCGTTCGCCCGGCTCGACCGGAACGTGCGCTGAAACGCGACAGCGCCCCGCGGGAGGCGGGGCGCTGGCTGTGGCACCTTGACGTGCGTCGGGGTCAGCGGCGGCGCCGGGCCCTCTTGGCGCTCTTCCTGGCCGAGCGCTTCGTCGACTTCTTCGCGGACCGCTTGGCGCTGCGCTTGGCACCGCGCTTGGCAGCGCGCTTGGCGCCGCGCTTGGCGGTCTTCCTGGCGCTCTTCCTGGCGCTCTTCCTGGCGCTCTTCCTGGCGCTCTTCTTGGCGCCCCTCCGAGCCGTCTTCCTGGCGGTTTTCTTGGCCGCCTTCCTTCCGCCCTTCTTGGCCGCCTTCCTCGCGCTCTTCCTGGCTGTCTTCTTGGCCGCCTTCTTCCGGGCGGGCCGCTTGGCGGGCCGGCTCGGAGACGCGGCCGAAGAGTTGGAGGACGGAGAGGCGGGCGTGGAGGCTGGAGCAGGGGTTGGCGCGGGAGTCGGTTCTGTGGGCAGCGGATCCATCCAGCCCGAGCCGGACCAGCCCATCTCCATATAATGAAGGTCGGCCATCTTCGCTCCTTCCGAACGCAGATGCGGCGCAACCCGCCGCCGGTCGCGAGGCGTTCACAGCCTGCTCACGGTCCAGTTAATAACTTGCACATCTTCAATGCTTCTGCAAGCCTGATGAACCGGGGCTATACTTCCCCGATCTCAGACCCCCATTCCGGACGCAACTACCCGGTGACTCATCTTCCGAACCGACCGGTGCGGACCCTTCGTGTGTCCCGGTTGCGCCGCCTGATCGCCCGGCTTCCCCTCCTCGCCGGAGGCCTGCCCGCCCTGATCACGCCACTCCACGCCCAAACGGTGGCCGAGGTCCAGGTCACACCCGAGACTATGACCCTGGGCGTCGGCCAGCGTCAGACTCTTTTCGCCACCGCCTACGACCGCCGGGGAAACCTCATCCCCAACGCCAGCTTCACATTCTGGAGCTCGGACACCACGGTGGCCAAGGTGGGGAAGGGGGGCACCATCGTGGGGGTGACCCCCGGGCTGGCCAAGGTCGAGGCTCGGATCCAGGGCCGACGGGCCTCCATCGCCATCCTCATCCGAGAAACCGGTCCTTCTGCCGATACCGCGCCGTCGTCCAGGGATGGGATCATTCTCACGCTCGAGCCCGGCTCCGCCACCCTGCTCCCGGCGGAGACCATGGTGTTCGAGCCCCGTGCGCTGCGGGAGGATGGCAGCCCGGCCCCACTGGGGCGGGTGCGCTGGAAGTCCCTCCGGCCGGAGGTGGCGGCGGTGGATTCCGCTGGGTTGGTGATCGCTGTCGCCCCCGGCCGGACCATCATTCAGGCCACCTTGACCGGCGGCCGTATGGCGACGGCGCCGGTGGAGGTCGCCGCGGCGGAGATCGCCCTCTCGGAGGCCAGCATCGTGTTGGGCCCGGAGGAGATCGACACGCTCCTGGTGATCGTGCCGGGGCAGAGAGGCCGGCCGGTTCACGGCGGGATCCAGTGGCATACCAGCGACTCGAACGTCGTCCGGGTAGGCCCAACCGGCGTCGTCACCGGGGTCGCGCCCGGGCGGGCGGAGATCGCCGTGCTCGGCTTCGAGCAGGAGCGCAGGGTCGCCGTGCTGGTCCACCGCGAGCCCAGTACCCTCGTCGTGACGCCGAGGCCGAGCGCGATCCAGCTGCCGATCCGCGCATCCCGCCGGGTCACGGTCGTCGCCGAGGCGGCGGACTCGACCCCGATCCCCGAGGCGCGGGTCATGTGGGTGACGGGCGATACCTCGCTCATTGCCTACGATCCCGCCAAGGGCGAGGTGGCCGGGCGAGCGCTCGGCACCACGACGCTCACCGCCCGGGTTCAGGGGTTCGACCCTATCGAGTGGACGGTCCAGGTGGTTCCGGGGAATCTGGCGCTCGATCGGCGACGGGTGGCGCTCGGCCTCGGCGAGCGGGACTCGCTTCGCGCCAGCCTGCTCGACCAGGATGGAAAGCCGCTCGGTCCGGCGTCCGACCTCGAGTGGCGGAGCGATCCCGACGCCGTCGTCCGGGTCTCGCCGGGCGGCATCCTCGACGGACTCCGCGCCGGCCGGGCCGTCGTCACGGCCGCCGCGCCGTGGGGGAAAAACGCGACCGCGGACGTGTTCGTGGTGGAGGATCTGTTTCTCGCCTCCAATCGAGGCGGCAAGTTCGGCATCTACCAGATCCGAAGCGCGGTTCGCGACACCATGAAACCGGTCCTGGCCGATTCCTTCGACAATATCCAGCCGGCCCTGTCGCCCGACCGGACCCGCGTCGTCTTCAGCTCCAATCGCGGTGGAAGCTACGATCTCTACCTGATGGATGCGGACGGTAGAAACCCGCGCAGGCTCACCACCGATCCGGGCAACGAGTGGGAGCCGGTCTGGACCCCCGATGGCTCTCGCATCGTGTACACCGCCATTCCCAAAGGGCGGCCAGGCGCAGCTCCACGTGCTGCGGCGGGACGGCAACCCGCCACAGGCGCTCACGGCCGGCCCCGGTACCAACCAGGCCCCTGCGGTGTCGGCCGACGGGCAGACCCTGGCTTTCGTCTCCACCCGAGACGGGAATCAGGAGATCTACCTGATGCCGATCGAGGGCGGTGAGGCCCGCCGCGTCACCCGGACCGATCAGCGCGAGTCCCATCCCCGGTTCCTGCCCGGCGGCGATCTGGTCTTCGCGACCGAGCGGGGAGGTCGATCGAGAGGCTCGCGCCTCCTGCACCTGGCCGGTGCGGCGGGGGAGAGTGCGACCGTGGTGGAGACGGACGAGCCGATCGGCGGTTTGGCGATCTCGCGGGACGGGCAGCGCATTGCTTACGTGGTCGGACAGCTCACCGACGCGGCGAGGCGGCGGACCCAGTTCAATCTGTTCGTGCTGTCGCTCACGCCCCCCGCCGCCCCGGTCCCGGTGACGCTGCGTCCCGTCGAGCAGGTCCTGAGCCCGGCATTCTGATCGGCCTCCGGTACCAGGCGAGATGAAGGCACTGACCCTCACCGGAGTCGGTGGATTGGACCGGCTGGAAGTCCGCGACCTCGCAGCTCCGGCGATCGGGGCGCCGGACGAGGTGCTCGTCAGGATTCGCTGCGCCGCGCTCAACCGCCTCGATCTCTGGATGACTGGCGGTCTGCCCAACGCCAAGCCGACTTTCCCGCACGTGGTCGGCTCCGACGGCGCGGGTGAGGTCGAGGCTGTGGGCACCGCGGCGGGGCCCTGGCGGCCCGGCGACCGGGTGCTCATCAATCCCGGACTCTCGTGCGGCCGATGTGCCGCCTGTTGGGAAGGCGAGGAGTCCCTCTGCTCCAGCTTCGCCATTCTGGGCGAGCACCTGGCGGGCACGGCAGCCGAGCTGGTGGTCGTCCCCGCCGCCAATCTGGGGCGGATGCCGGACGGAATGACCTGGCCCGAGGCCGCGGGGTTCACGCTCGCCACGCTGACCGCCTGGCGAATGCTGACCGGCCGCGCCAAGCTCCAGGCGGGCGAGACGGTCCTGATCTGGGGGGTCGGCGGCGGCATCGGCATGGCGTCGCTGCAGATCGCAGCCCTGCTCGGCGCCAGACCCATCGTCACCAGTAGCTCCGACGCAAAGCTGGCGGCCGCCGCGCGGCTCGGTGCCGCGGTGACGCTGAACCACCGGTCGGCCGACGTGGTCGCCGACGTGCGGAAGGAGACCGGGGGACGGGGCGCCGATGTCGTGGTGGACTGCGTCGGCGAGGCGACCTGGACCAACTCGCTGCGCGCGCTCCGTCGGGGCGGCCGCGTTGTGGTGTGCGGCGCCACCACGGGCCCGACGGTGTCGCTCGATCTGCGGCGCCTGTTCTGGCATCAGTGGAGCATTCTCGGCTCCACCATGGGAAACCGCCGGGAGTTCGCCGAGATCGTGGCGCTGGCCGGAGAGGGCAAGCTCTGGCCGGTGGTCGACAGCGTGGTGCCTCTTGCCGAAGGGGCCGAGGCATACCAGCGGATGCAGCGCGGTGAGCAGACGGGAAAACTCGTGATCGAGGTGTCGCCGTGAACGAACTGTGGGAGCGCCTCTTGATCGGGGCGGAACAGATCGGCAGCGTGGTCCCGGCCCTGGTCGGCGCCGCGGTGATCATGCTGACCGGGTACTTCCTCGCCCGGCAGGTGCAGCGCTGGGCGGATGAGACCCTCAAGCGAGTGGACTTCAATCGCATGGCCGCGGCCGGCGGGCTCGACGAGGTGGTCGGGCGCACCGGTTCCCGCCTCGATCCGGTCCGGGCGCTGGCGAAGCTGATCTTCTGGCTGGTCATGCTGGTGGTGATTCTGCTCGCCAGTACCGCGCTCGGTCTGGAGAGCATCAATCAGATGTTCGGGATGATGCTCGCCTTCATCCCGACGCTCATCGCGGCGATCGTGATCGTGATTCTGGGCATGATCGTGGGCGAGTTCGTCCGGGGCCTGATCCTGGCATCGGCGGGGGGCGTGGCGGGGGTGCCGACGGTGGCCAAGATCGCCAAGGGCGCCGTGATCATCATCTCGATGTTCATGGCGCTGCAGCAGGTGGGCGTCGCCGAGGAGATCGTGACCGCGGCGTTCACCCTCATCCTCGGCGCGGTGGCGCTTGCGGTCGGTCTGGCCTTCGGGTTGGGGAACCGTGAGCTGGCGGGGGAGATCACCCGGCGGTGGTACGAAGAGGGCCAGCGCCGCGACCGCCGCCGCACCGACCGGCAGGGGCCCAACACGCCGCCGGGCGGTGAGCCGCCGATACTGGATTAGAAGCGAGGGCAGCCCGCGCTTACTTCAGCCTGAACCTCCCCACCGTCCGCGTCCCGTCCGCGTTCTTCACCGACGCGTAGATCGCGCCGCTCTCGCCGAAACCGGCCAGCGTCGCTCCCTGAGGAAACGACACCTCGCGCTGCCAGGCGCCCTGCCGGTTGTACACGTCGTACACCAGCGGCGCCTCGTCCTGGCCTCGGGGACGCTGGAGCCATACCTCGCCGTTCGGGCGGCCCAGGGCGAAGTCGAACGGCGGCTTCGTCTTGGCGAAGGGGTACTGGATCGGCAGCTCCTGGGGCATGCCGTATTGCTTGCCCTGCTCGCGCACCTGCGCCAGCACCCGGTCCTTGTCGGCCTGGGTGACCGGCTGGCTGGTGTACTTCCGGCTCTCGCCCCGACTCCACTTCCCGTCGGGGGCCCGCCAGTCCACCCGGTTTTGCCGGCCCCGCGCCACCCAGGCGGTCCCGTTAGCCAAGACGCCGAAGAAATCGTTCGGAGCGAATACTGTCGCGGCCGACTGCTTCTGCTCCCCGAAGACGGCCTCGCCGAATTCCGGCGCGGCGAGGTTCGCCACCGTGTCGATCTTGCCGACTGCGAGCGCGATGCGCAGCACCGGCACGCTGTCCGGCCTGGTCGTCTCGCCCGGGGCGGACGCGAGCATGGTCTTGTAGTCGATCTTGTAACCGTTGCCCAGCGTGTCGTACACCAGCACCGGGGCGTCGCCGGCCACCGGCGCGATGGGGAGTACCTTCAGCGGCTTGCCCTTCCGATCCCACAGCGTGGTGCGGAGCGCGCCGAAGTCCACCAGGGCCACGGTGTCGCCCGCCAGCCGGGCGACCCAGCCGGGGAACCTGTACTCGCCGGGGTCGCCGTCCGGCTTCAACGCTTCCACCCGGGTACCCAGGGTGTCGACCTTGCCGCCGGCGAAGGCGGCACTCAGGAAGAGCTTTGCCCTCGTGTCCGCGAACGCCACCCGGCCGCTGTCCAGCTCGATGATGTTGCTGAGCTGCCCGAAGCCGCCGGGCAGCTTGGCCTCGAGCGTCAGTCCATCCTGCCCTTCGGCACCCGGGGCGCTTCCGTCCCGGGCCTTCCCACCCTGGCTCTCCGCCGATGTGCACCCGACCAGGCCGAGCAGCGCGGCGGCGTAGAGCGATAGTACCGGCTTCATTGAGCTCCTCCGGAGATCGGGCGGGTGTTCGCGGCCGGGAGGCCGAAAGCGATGAAACGAGTGCCGTCGGACACCCGCTCGGCCACCAGCGCCGCGTCAGCGCCGACGGCCACGATACGACCCGACCCAGGCACCCGAATTTCCCGGATCAGGCGCCCGGCGCGGTCAACCTCATGATAGCGGCGTGCCGAGTCCGACGGGGCCCGGCTCTTCTCCAGCCAGACGGTGCCCGACGGGGAGGTGAATCCCGCCTCGAACGGCGGCTTCACGGCCGCGAACGGCAGCCGCTCCGCCGTGGCGCGGAGCTCGGGAGGGAATTTCCGGTAGAACAACTCGCGGTCGTACTGGGAGACCTCGAGCACGCGATCGGGCAGGGGATCCCCCTCCTCCCATTCGCCATCCGGAGACCGCCAGTCAACCCGGTTCTCGAAGACGCGCGCCACCCATACGGACCCGTCGGGCAGCACCCCCCAGCGATCGGTGCCGCTCAGGGCCCGCGGCTCGAAGCGCCGTCCCGCGTCGCCGGTCACTTCCGCGAGGTCGAGCGGCGCCAGCTGAGCTACGGTATCGAGGGTGCTGAAGGCCGGATCGGCCGCGACCACGGCCGCCGAGTCGCGGTTGCCGCTGCCGTCGGGGCCGGGCGCCGGCTTGAGCTCGAGATACCAGCTGCCCGAGACATCGCGGTCGGAGGGAAGGGCGCCGCGGGTGGTGCCTGAGGCGGGGATCGCGCGAAGCAGGTGGCCGTCCCGGCTCCAGAGGCCGACCCGGCGGAGCCCCCAGTCGCCGACGTACAACGTGTCACCGACGATGAAGACGCTCGCGGGGTTGCGAATCTCGCGAGTCCCCTCGCCCCCCAGTGGTGTCACCGTGCCGGCCTCGAGATCCACCACGCCCACGGTGACGTCGAGCGGCGCCACCACGGCCCAGCGCCTGGCGCCAAGCCATGCGGCGTCCTGTACCTCGGCGTAGCCGCTGGGAACGGTGTCGGATCCCGCCCGCAGCTCCAGGGTGGGAGCGGGCGGTGCTGAGTCTCCGCAGGCGGCGAGGAAGAAGCACAGGACCCCGCATCGGCGGGCGGCGGCAGGCATGCGAGGAATGTAATGCCGCCCGAACCGGCTCCTCTCGAGCTGCTACCGGAGGATCTCCTCGAAGAGCGTCAGCGCGCGCGGGTCTTCACTCTGGCCCAGCCAGAAGAGCGCGGACTTCCGCAGCTCGGGGTGGCGGTTGGTTCGGGCGATCCGGATCAGCACCGGCACCCCCTCGTCTTCCGGGCGCTGCGAGAGAGCGAACACCGCCTGCTTGCGGATCTCGATGTCGTCCCCTCCGGTCGCGATGGAATCGAGACCCTTCGTGGCCTCCTCACCCGCCGCCTGGCCCAGCCAGAAGACCGCCTGCTTCCGGGTCCCCTCGCGCACCTGCCCGTCACGAGCCAAGCGAAGGAGCTGAGGCCAGACCACCGCGCTGTCGGCCAGGGTGGCGGCGGTCACCAGCTCGCCGCCGTCATCGTCGGTCACTTGCGGCGCAAGGGCGAGGAGGAGATCCGCGGCTTCCCGGGCCGGCACGAGGCCGAGATCGGTGACCGCCTCACTGCCGGGCCGCCACCGCCCGCCGACGTACGTTTCCGCGTCGCTGGGAACGCCGCCCCGCATCCGAAACGACACCCGTACCGGCCCTCCCTCGCAATCGCTCTCCCATTCGTCGTCCCGCCGGTCGTCGCCGATGACCGTGATGCTCCCCGGACCCTGGCTGCAGACGCCTGGCCGCGCGGCGAAGCTCAGCCGCACCCTGCCGTCTCCGGCGTCCCGCACCCGCTGGGCGAGCGATTGTGCCGCGAGCGTGGTCGGAAGCAGCGCGACGAAGAGCCCGGCCCACCAATGGGTTCGCATGGCCGCTCCTCTCACGGTTGCTCGATGATGTCCTGGAGCGCCTTGGCGGCGCGGGGATCGTCGCTCTGTCCCAGCCAGAAGAGCGCCTTCTTCCGAAGCTCGGCGTCGCTGTCGCGCCGCGCGATCTCCAACAGCTTGTCCACCGCGGCCGGTTCCTCGCGCTGCGAGTACACGAAGATCAATTGCTCCCGCATCTCGCGCTCGTCCATCGTGTTGTAGAGCGAGGTCAGATCGGCCAGGGACGCGCCGCCCTGTCCCGCCCAGAACAGCGCCTGCTTCCTGGTCTCCACCGGCTGGGCCCGGTCGCGGGCGACCGACACCAGCCATTTCCCGTTCTCGTCTCCCCCCATCTGCGACACGGAGAAGAGGATCTTCTTGCGGAGCTCTTCGTTCTTGACCCGCCCGAACAGCTGACGCAGGTACGTCTCGCTGTCCTTGCCTCCGCTCTGTCCGATCCAGAAAATCGCCTGCTCGCGAAGGGCCTGCGGCGCGTCGGCCCGCTCGGCGAAGGTCCGGAGCGCCAGCCGGGCGCGCGGACTGTCCTGCTGGGACAGCGCGAAGATCGCCTTGTCCTGGAGCCGTCGGTCGGTGGAGCCTTGAAGGATCGAGTCCAGCGCGCCGACTGCCCGTTCAGAGCCCACCTGGGAGAGCCAGAAGATCGCCTGCTCCCGCACCTCCGGATCCGGATCGGACCGGGCGGAGGCGAGCAGGATGTCCTCGGCGCCTTCGTGCTCGCCTTGGGAGATGAGGAAGACGGCCTTCCGCCGGAGACACACGGACGCCGCGTCGCGCCGTGCGAGCACCTTCTGCAGGATCGGCCGCGCCTTCTCGCTGTCCATGTGAATGAGCGCGTTGATCGCGGCGATCTTCATGTCGCCGTCGTCGGAGCACCGGTCGTCGTCATCACCGTCGTGGTCCGGCGCCTCGGGCGGCTCGGGAGCCTCCGGGGGCTCCGGCGGCTCGGCCGCGTGCAGAGCGACGCTCCTCAGCTGCTGCAGCGCCCCCTCGTCGCCCGCCCGGGCGAGCGCGCCCTGTATCCGCTGTTCCAGCGCGGCCGCGTCACCCTTGGTCGCCGCGCCCGGGAAGCGCTCGCGCTGGCGGCTGAGGGCGCGGAGCGCGGTGCGCAGGTGCGGCTCCCCGCCCTCCCGGTACAGCGCGAAGGCCTGCCAGTACAGCGCATCGGGTGCGTAGCCGGACCGCGGAAACTTCTCGGCGATCCGGGCGAACAATTCGGCGGCCTTGAGGTATTCCCGCCGAGTCAGCGCCTCTCTCGCCACGCGGTACACCGAGTCGGCGGGGTCGCCCTGGATCCACGGCGCCCGCGGCCCTTCCTCCGGCGCTGCCGCCCCCTGGACGACAGGGGTCGTGCCGGGATAGCTCGCGGGCGACCACCAGCCTCCGGTGCCGGCCGCGAGAGTGACCGCGAGTCCGAGTTGCATCCGATACATCACAGCACTCCTTGGGTTGGCGCCGCGCCTGCGGGCACGGCGGTACGAAGCCGGGGCATCATGTTGCCCCGCTCGAGGTCGTCGCGAATGAGCTGCAGGTCCTGAGCTCTCGACTGCCGCGAGAGCTGCGCGATCTCCGCCAGGACCAGCTCCAGGTCCTCCAGCAGCAGTCGGGTGGCCGGCTCGATCGCGGCGGGCGAGTCCAGCAGCAGTCGGTTGGTGGCAAGCAGCTGCCGGGCCGAGGCCGACGCGAGCCGGTAGTCGGGCTGTTGCTGCACCGACGTGCGGAACAGGGTGAGGAAGGCCTCCGACTGGCCCAGGTGCTCCTGGGCCGCCAGACGGTAAGTCGTGGCATTCGCCGAGGGACCCTCCCAGGCCACTGTCGCCGGCTGCACCGTTACCCGGCCGATCCCGATGCCCATCGCGAGTACCGCAGCCGCGGCCGCGGCCCATCCCGCCCACCGGTGCCGGCGAAGCGGGATGACACGCGTCTCACTCGGCTTGGCGGCCCCATTCTGCCGCCGCCGGGCTTCGATCGCCGCCCACATCGCCTCGCGCGGCGTCTCGGGCGGCGCGTTATGGGCGCGGGCGGCGTCGAGGAGCCGCGGGTCCAGCTGGTCGTCGCTCATGAGTTGCGTTCCCTTGCAAAGTCGGCGAGGACATGCCGCAGCCGGGCCCTGGCCCGGAAGAGCTGCGCCTTCGACGTCCCCGGCTGGACCCCCAGGGTCCGGCCGATCTCCTCGTGGGTGAAGCCCTCCACGTCGTGCATCACGAACACCGCCCGATATCCGTCCGGCAGGCCGTCGATGGCTTCGGCGAGCCGAGTCTTGAGGTCAGGATCGGCCTCCCGCGGGGTGAACCCCATCGGCGGCGCGTCGTCCAGCGAAACCTCCCGCTCCCGGAACCGCTTCACCTTGCGCAGCCCGTTGAGCGATATCGAGATCGCGATCGAGCAGAGCCAGGTGGAGAGCGCCGACTCGCCGCGAAACTCGGCCAGCTTCTCGAAGGCCCGGATGAACGTCTCCTGGACCCAGTCCTGGGCCCGGTCGAGATCCCCCGCCATCCGGTAGACCAGCCGGAAGACCCGGTCCACGTGCGCGTCATACAGCGCGCGCTCGGCGCTCGGATCACCTGCCAGAACTCGTTCTATCAGCTCGGCGTCGCTCACAGGCTCCGGCGCGTAGGGGGGTCATTGACCTGCACGTGGGACAAGGGCGGCTCGAAAAGGGTTGGCTGGGCACCTCCCGCAACCTTTCCCCCTCCGAACGCATCTCACGTACGTTGCCGCTCGGCAGGATGCTTCACAACGAGACGTTCAAGCGAGGTGCAGGATGGTCCAGCTACTTCGGCGCGAGCCACTGACGGAATATGAGCTTCGGGACGCGGGCGGGCGGGCGATCGGGCACGTGATTCAACCCGTCGGGATCCCCCGGACGGGCCCCGGGGCGGCGACGGTGCTTTTGATCCGCTGAAACGAATCGGTGCCCGGCCGGGTAGTAGAGGAATATTTTCACCCCTCCTCCTACCCGGCGGTCTTTCA
Source organism: uncultured Gemmatimonadales bacterium (assembly GCA_963826065.1). Lineage (GTDB taxonomy): Bacteria > Gemmatimonadota > Gemmatimonadetes > Gemmatimonadales > GWC2-71-9 > CAVVWJ01. Next base: position 641,778 of record CAWGVP010000004.1, on the reverse strand, counting down.
TGCGTGGCACCAGGCTTGTCGTGAGCTCGATCCTCCTTCTCGCCGCGGCCTGCGGCGGCTCGACGACTACCATCACGGAAGCCCCCGGGCCCCGGGCGGCCACCACGGCCGAGATCTCCCCGGCGGATCTCAGGAACAGGATCGCCATCTTCGCCGACGACTCGATGCAGGGGCGGCGCACCGGTACCGCCGGCAATGCCAAGGGCAACGCCTACATCGCCGGTGAGCTCCGGCGGCTGGGTCTGCGGCCCGCGGGAGACACCGGCGGATACCTCCAGAAGGTTCCGCTCTCCAGCTACGCCGCCGACTCGGCGGCGCGGAACCCTTCGGGTGGGCTCGAGCGAGCTGGTGCTGTGGAAGGACTACCACCCCTACCAGGCGGAGTTCGCGGTTCCCGCCCGGCCGATCAACGGGTCGTCGCTGGTTTATATCGGCGGATCCTCGGATTCGGACTCGCTCCCCCCGCGCGAAGCGCTTCAGGGGAAGGTGGTGGTCTACAACAGCGCTGGCAGCGGCAACAGCCTGGGCGCGCCCGATCTCCAGCCGGCGGGCCGGCTGGGCCTGATCTCCGGCATCGCGGTCACCGGGGTGGACACGGTGATCGCCACCTATGAGCAGGTGTTCCGCACGCCGAAAGTCGTGGTCAAGGAAAATGTCACCGTCCCCGCCGGCGTGACCCAGCCCCGCCTCCTGATCCTGCCCTCGTCCAGCATCCCGAAAATGTTCGGAAAGCCGCTTGACCAGCTCCGCCCCGGGGACACCGGCGCCGCGATTCAGGGCGAAGTGACCTTCGACGAGCGCGACCTGGGAGCAACCAACGTCCTAGCGATTCTGGAGGGATCGGATCCGGCGCTGCGTGGCACCTACGTCGCGCTGGGCGCCCACAACGACGCCATCGGCGTGGTGGACGCCGTGGACCACGATTCGCTGCGGGCCTACAACACCGTGATGCGTCCCCGCGGGGCGAACGATGCGCCGGGCGAGCCCAACGCCGAGCAGGCTGCCCGGATCCGTGCGATCGTGGACAGCATGCGAAAGCTGCGCCCGGCCCGGCTGGACTCGATCGTCAACGGTGCCGATGACGACGGCTCGGGCTCGATGGCGCTGCTCGAGATCGCGGAGGCGCTGGCCCGGAGCGAGAGCCGGCCGAAGCGCTCGCTGCTGTTCGTCTGGCATACCGGGGAGGAGTCGGGGCTGCAGGGGTCCCGTTGGTTCACCGACAACCCCACGGTCCCCAAGGATTCGATCGTCGCCCAGATCAACACCGATATGATCGGTCGGGGCGGGCCGAAGGATGAGACCACGAGGGATCCCGCGTACATCCAGGTGATCGGGTCCCGCCGTCTCTCCACCGAGCTGGGCGACCTGGCCGAGAGCGTGAATCGGGAGGGGGGCCATGGGCTCGCATTCGACTACAGCTACGACGCCGACGGTCATCCCGACAACTTCTATTGCCGTAGCGACCACTACATGTACGCCCGGTACGGGATTCCCGTCAGCTTCTTCAGCACCGGAGGGCACCGGGACTATCACCAGGTGACCGACGAGGCGCAGTATCTCGACTTCGACAAGTTTGCCCGGGTGACGAAGTTCGTCGGCGAGCTGGCGGAGCGGGTGGCGAACCTCGATCACCGGCCTCTGGTCGATAAGCCCAAGCCCGATCCCGAGGCGCCTTGCCAGCAGTAGGCTGGCATCGCTGCAGGCTCGGGGCACCTCGCTTCGGTCAGTACAGTGCCCGCCACTCATGCGTCGAGTTGCTACGATAAGTGAGGTAGTGGCGGGCACCGAGGCTCCCTCCGCTCGCCCGGCGCACCCAAAACTGCTCGCGCGTTCAGAGCCGCAGCACCTCCTCCGCCCCGCCCGCTCAAGCCCATCCTAAGTCCTTGCCAAGACACGATTTCACCCCGCTGTCCATGGTTGCGTTACATCCCTCGACCCGGCTATATTCCGAAGGCTGATGGTACCACCGCTGTCCCCCTGGTCCCCCCATAGCACCGACGGATATGACCGCACCCAACTCTCGCGAACGGATCCTGCCCCGGCTCATCGAGGAGGAGATGCAGCAGTCGTTCATCAACTACTCGATGAGCGTCATCGTCTCCCGGGCCCTGCCCGACGTGCGGGACGGCCTGAAGCCGGTGCACCGGCGGATCCTGTACGCGATGAACGAGCTGGGCCTGGTGCCGGGGCGGCCATACAAGAAGTCGGCGACGGTGGTGGGGGACGTGCTGGGCAAGTACCACCCGCACGGCGACTCGTCGGTGTACGACGCGCTCGTCCGGATGGTGCAGGAGTTCTCCCTCCGTTACCCGCTGATCGACGGGCAGGGCAATTTCGGCTCGGTGGACGGCGACCCCGCCGCGGCCTATCGCTACACCGAGGCCAGGCTCACCCGGATCGCGCTGGCGATGCTGGAGGACATCGACAAGAACACCGTCGACTTCCAGGCCAACTTCGACGACCGGCTCCAGGAACCGACCGTCCTGCCCTCCAAGATCCCCAACCTCCTGGTCAACGGATCCAGCGGCATCGCGGTCGGCATGGCCACCAACATCCCGCCGCACAACCTCCGCGAGGTGGCCAAGGCGGTCGAGATCCTGGTGGATGACCCGGACGCGACCATCGCCGACCTGCGGAAGGCGATCAAGGGCCCCGACTTCCCGACCGGTGCCTTCATCTACGGCCGCGAGGGGATCAAGGAGGCCTACGAGACCGGGCGGGGCCGGGTCGTCATGCGCGCCCGGGCCCAGATCGAGGAGAAGGAGTCCTCCGGCCGTTCCCAGATCGTGGTGACCGAGATCCCCTACCAGGTCAACAAGGAGAACCTGGTCAAGGCCATCGCCGAGCTGGCGATGGAGAAGAAGATCGAAGGCATCAGCGGGGTGAACGACGAGTCCGACAAGGACGGCATGCGGGTCGTGATCGACCTCAAGCGCGACGCGATCCCCAACGTGGTGCTGAACCAGCTCTACAAGCACACCTCGATGCAGTCCACCTTCGGCGTCATCATGCTCGCGCTCGACAAGGGCGCGCCGAAGGTGATGAACCTCAAGCAGCTGCTCGAGCGCTACATCGAGCACCGGCACGAGATCATCGTCCGGCGGACCCAGTTCGACCTCGACGCGGCCCAGGCCCGGGAGCACATCCTCGAGGGCCTCAAGATCGCCGTCGACAACATCGACGAGGTCATCAAAATCATCCGCGGGTCCGAAGACACGCCCGAGGCCGACGCGAAGCTCCGCAAGCGGTTCGGGCTCAGCGAGAAGCAGAGTGACGCGATCCTCAACATGCGGCTCGCCAAGCTCACCGGGCTCGAGATCGACAAGCTGGAAGCCGAGCTGAAGGAGGTGCGTGCCACGATCAAGGAGCTGAAGAGCATCCTGGCGTCGAAGCCGAAGCGGATGGGCATCCTGAAGCAGGAGATGGCCGAGGTGGTCGAGCAGTTCGGCGACGACCGGCGCACCGAGATCGTGGCTGACCAGGGCGAGTTCACGGTCGAGGACCTGATCGCCGAAGAGGACATGGTCATCACCATCTCCCACACCGGCTACATCAAGCGGATCCCGGTCAGCACCTACAAGCGGCAGCGCCGCGGGGGCCGGGGGCTCAACGGCGCCGATCTCAAGGAGAACGACTGGGTCGAGCACCTGTTCATCGCCAGCACTCACGACTACCTGCTGTTCTTCACCGACACCGGGCAGCTCTACTGGCTCAAGGTGCACGAGATCCCGCAGGCCGGGCGAGCCGCACGCGGTAAGCCGGTGGTCAACTGCATCGCCATCAAGCCGACCGAGCAGGTCGCGGCGCTGGTGCCGGTACGGGAGTTCGCCGACGACAAGTGTCTGATCTTCGCCACTCGCCGGGGCACGGTAAAGAAGACCCTGCTGTCCGCGTACGGGAACGTGCGCACCAACGGGATCTGCGCCATCAACATCGAGAAGGACGACGAGCTGATCGACGTGCAGGTCTGCGACTCGAACAGCGACATCGTCCTGGCCACCCGCGATGGGATGAGCATCCGGTTCCACCAGGGCGACGTGCGGGAGATGGGCCGCGCCACGACCGGGGTGAAGGGCATCGAGCTGGAGAAGGGTGACGAGGTGATCGGCATGGTCGTGGTCCGGCGGGACGCGACCCTGCTGGTGGTGAGCGAGAAGGGATTCGGCAAGCGGTCCGAACTGGCCGATTATCGGGTCCAGAAGCGCGGCGGCAAGGGCATCATCACCCTCAAGAAGACCGACAAGACCGGCCCGATCGTGGCCCTCAAGGAGGTCATCCCCGACGACGAGCTGATGATGATCACCCGGCACGGCGTGATCATCCGGCTGCCGGTGGACGGCATCCGGGTCATCGGCCGGAACACCCAGGGGGTCAAGGTGATGAATCTCGACGCCGGAGATGCCGTGGTGGACGTGGCGCGGGTGGTGAAGGAAGACGAGGGCGGCGCGGAGGAAGGCGCCGGGGGTGATGCCGTGGCGCCGACCGCCGCGGAGGAATAGCGGCCGACGCCATGCCCCTCACCGCCGACCCGGCGGCCGGTGTGACGCTGGAAGACGTGCGGGCGGCCGCCCGCGCCATCGAGGGCGTCGCCGTCCGGACTCCGCTGATCGAGGTGCCCGCCCTGGACGTCCGGGCCGGCGTTCAGGTCGCGCTCAAGTGTGAGCAGTTCCAGCCGATCGGCGCATTCAAGATCCGCGGCGCCTACAATGCCATCTCCCGGGTGGCCCGCGCCGGCGGAGCGCGCGGCGTCGTCACCCAATCGAGCGGCAATCACGGACAGGCCGTGGCCTACGCCGCCCGGGCCTTCGGGCTCCGGGCGGTCGTCGTCATGCCGGCCTCCACGCCGGGCATCAAGGTCGATGGCGTCCGGCGGCATGGCGGTGAGGTCGTGTTCGCGGGAGCGATCCGGTCCCACGAGCAGCTCGATCGCGCGGAGGCGATTGCGAGCGAGGAGGGTCTCGCCATGATCCCGCCGTTCGACCATCCCGATGTGGTGGCGGGCCAAGGCACCTGCGGGCTGGAGATCATGGAGCAGCGCCCCGACGTGGACACCATCCTGGTACCGGTGAGCGGTGGCGGGCTCCTGGCGGGGATCTCGGTGGCGGTGGCCGCGATCAAGCCCACCACCCGGGTGGTGGCGGTCGAGCCCGCCGGGGCGCCCAAGCTCACCGCGGCGCTCGCGGCCGGGGCGCCCCGGACGCTGGAGCGGACCGAGAGCATGGCCGACGGACTCCTCACCCGGTCGATCGGTAGCTTTACTTTCCCTATCATCCGGCGGGTGGTCCGGCAGGCGGTCCAGGTGACGGAGGACGAGATCGCCGACGCCGTTCGCTTTCTCCATCGCGAGGCCGGGCTGCGGGTCGAGCCCTCCGGCGCGGTGACCACCGCGGCGATCCTCGCCGGACGCCTCGCGCTGTCCGGCCCCACCGTGGCGGTCGTCAGCGGCGGCAACGTGGATCCCGATCTCTTTCACCGGCTGGCCGAATGACCATCGCTCCCAAGATCCTCGTCGCCGACGACGACCAGGCGCTCTCCCGGACCCTGTCCTGGATCCTCAAGGAGAACGGCTATGAGGTCCTCACCGTGCCGGGGGGCGAGCATCTCTTCGAGCACCTGAGCGCCGAGCAGTTCGACCTGCTCCTCCTCGATATCATGATGCCCAAGGTGGACGGGCTGCAGCTCCTGCAGCGGGTCAAGGCGGACCCGCGGTTCAAGGATCTGCCGGTGCTGATGATCTCATCCATGCCGCCCGAGGAGGCCACGGTCCGCTCTCTGGGCCTCGGCGCCTCCGACTTCATCCCCAAGCCGTTCCGGGTGCGGGAACTGCTGGCCAGGGTCAAGGCCCACCTGCGCGCGGGCCGCGAGCTCAACCAGGCCCGCGCGGAAGCCCGGTCGCGATCCGAGATGATGGAGATCCTTCAGGAGGTGACCGCCTCGCTGAAGCCGGAGGAGATCTACCAGATCCTGGTACGCCGGGTGGCGCAGGGGCTCAACATCTCCCGCTGCTCGATCATCATCGCCGGACCCGACGACGATCACGGGACGGTCGTCGCGGCGTACGAGAATCCGATGCTGCACAACCTGGCGGTGGACCTGCGCCGCTACCCCGAGATCCAGCACTCGCTCACCACCGGCGAGGTGGTATTGGTGCGCGACGTGCTGACCGATCCACTGTTCCAGGGAATGCGGGCCGTCTGGGAGTCCGAGGGCCGCACGGTGCCGGCCCGATCGGCGATCGCCCTTCGGTTCTCGCTGCGGCAGCAGCCGGCCGGGGTCTTCTTCCTCCGCACCACCACCGGCGACACACCGCTCAACGAGCAGGACGTCCAGTTCGCCGAGCAGGTGATCAATGCCGCGGTGGCGGCCCTGGAGAAGGCCTACGACCTCGAGAACGCCGTCATGGGCCAGGAGCAGATGCGGCATCTCGCGGAGACCGACCCGCTCACCAACTGCTTCAACCGCCGGGCGTTGATGGAAAAGCTGGAACAGGAGATGGACCGGGCCGCGCGCTATGCCACCATGCTCACCGGCATGATGATCGACATCGACAATTTCAAGCAGATCAACGACACCTACGGCCACCTGGTGGGCGACCGCGTGCTGAAGCAGCTGTCTGCCCTGCTCAAACGGGAGCAACGGTCGGTGGACATCGTGGCGCGCTACGGCGGCGAGGAATTCGTCGTGCTGCTGCCGGAGACCACCAGTACCGAGTCGCGCAATTTCGCCGAGCGTATCCTGCGCCGGGTGGCGACCCACGATTTCGGCGAGACGGGCCACGCAGTCCGGGTCACCATCAGCATCGGCATCGCGTCCTTCCCCGACGAGCGGGTGTCGGACGGCGAATCGCTCCTGCGGCTCGCCGACACCCACCTCTACCGGGCCAAGACCGACGGCCGAAACCGGTTCCGGGATTGACCTCGCGCCGCTGTCCCCGCTGCAACCAGACGTACGCGGCGCCCGCACGATACTGCGTCAACGACGGCAGCCTGCTGGTGGAGGAGGAGGGGCAGCGGGGCGGCGGGGCGGCAGGGCAGAGGACGAGCCAGTCACGATTCGCGGATGCCGATTCCGAAGCCGCTGCCCCGCCGCCCCGCGGCCCCGCTGCCCCGCCGCCTTCCGACATCCTCACCACGCTGTCCGGCCAACTGCTCGACCGCCGCTATCGCATTGCGTCGCGCCTGGGCGAAGGCGGGATGTCCTACGTCTATCGCGCGGAGGAGGTCGAGACCGGGCGCATCGTCGCGCTCAAGATCCTGCTGCCTCGTCTGTCCCGCGATCCGGCCTCGGTGGAGCGGCTGCGTCGCGAGGCGACCATCGCCATGCGGCTCGACCACCCCAACGTCTGCCCGATCCTCCGCCTGGGCGAGACGCCCGAGCGGTTGATCTACCTGGTGATGCCCTTCCTGGAGGGCGAGCCGCTGAGCGAACACGAGACCCGGCGGGGCCCCTTCACCCCCGCCGAGGGTGTGCCGCTGCTGGTACAGATCTGCCACGGCCTCCAGCATGCCCACGAGCTGGGCATCATCCATCGCGATCTCAAGCCCGAAAACATCATGCTGGTCCCCCTCGCGCCGGCACAACCGGGCGCCCCCCAGGAGTACCGCGCCGTGGTGATGGATTTCGGTCTGGCCAAGGAGCGCCGGACGGGGTCGGAGCTGGCCAAGCTCACGGCGACCGGCATCGTGCTCGGCACCCCGGAGTTCATGAGTCCGGAGCAGATCCGGGGCAAGCCGCTCGACGGGCGGAGCGACGTCTACGCCATCGGCGTACTGGCCTTCGAGCTCTTCACCGGCCGCCTGCCGTTTCCCGGCAAATCGGCCCAGGAGACCATGATCGCCCGGCTCCGCGGCCAGCCGCTCCGGCTTCGTGAGGTGCGAGCCGACTTCCCGCCGAAGGTGGAGGCCGTCATCCACCGGGCACTCGCGATGGACCCGGCGGCCCGCTTCGGCTCGATGACGGAGATGGCCCTGGCGTTCGAGGCCGCCCACTCGCCGGGTATTCTAGGAAGGCTCTTCAAGCGGCAGGGGTGAGCGGCGACACCGAATCGCGGGAGGATTGCCGATTACTTCGGGATGAATTTCTCCGGAGGACGCAAATGCACGGCTCTCTTCGCTGGCTGACCCTGATCCTGATCCTTGCCGGATGTCGCGAGCCCCGCTCGAGAGCGGCCGGCGCGGAGGCACCCGAAGTGGCCGCGACGCCCAATGATGGCGGATCGGGTCAGGCCGAGCCGGGGGTGGAGTTCGAGGCCCCGCGTCTCATCCCCGGGATCCGGGCGCAGATGGCCGAGATCGAGGGTCCTCAGGCGGCGACCGAGGGCAACCTTACCGCGTTCAAGAACGGGGTGGGAACGTTGATCGATGCCATGAAGGCCGACCTGAATCGGGTTGGCATCGGGGACACCGGGGCCTTCCGTGCCCTCAGCGACTCGATCGGCCGAGAGATCGGCGGCGGAGCCGGCACGACGCCCGACCTGCCGCCGGAGCAGGCCTCGCGGGCCACGGCCCGGGTCGATCACCTCATCGGGATGTACGAGGAACGGATGCGGCGCGCGGCGCAGTAGCCAGCCGTCGGAGGTCGAGGAGGACCAGCACCAGACACGCCACGATCGTCACCGTACTCTCGAAGCACCATGGGCAGAAGGTCTTCAGAATGTACCATTCGGCGTACTTGAGCCGGACGGTGAACAGCACCCCCGGCACGATCAACGCCAGCAGCACCAGCGTGGGCGCGGCGGAATTCTCCCGGCCCGGCTGAGCCCCCCAGAGCGCCACTCCCAGAATCAGCGCGTATCCCACCACCCCGATCAGGGCGACGTCGAGGCCGAGAAACCAGCCCCAACTGCTGGTCATGGCCACTTCGCACCCGCGTCCCGACGCGCAGGTGAGCGCCCCCACCAGGCCAAGCTTCCAGAGGTGGAGATAGAGCGCCACCAGCAAGGCGATGAGGGCGAGAACCGCGACGGCCATTCGGTACCGAAGTGAGCTGGACATGGCAGGAATGTCGGTCAATTTGGCAAAAATTTCGACTCCAGGCACGGCACACTGGCTGCATTACAGCCGGTGCGAGCCGCCGGGTCCAGGCGGCAAGCCGAAACCGTACAACCCAGTACCCAGGAGGCGAGACCATGTTTCTTCAGACCACCCGGCGTCCCTTCGATCCCTTTCAGAACCTGCGCCGGCTGAACTACGTGCTGGACGAGGCGTTTGGCAACGGCTCCATCACCTCGGCCTGGAATCCTGCCTGCGACGTCTTCGAGGACAGCGACTCGGTGAAGATCGTGGCGGAGCTTCCCGGCGTGAAGCCCGAGGACATCAAGCTCTCCCTCGAGAACAACGTCCTCACCATCCGTGGTGAGAAGAAGCAGGAGGCCGAAGAGCGGAACGAGCGGGTCCATCGGTATGAGCGGAGCTACGGCACGTTCGAGCGTTCGTTCATCCTGCCGAATACCGTAGATGGCGAAAAGGTCGCCGCTGACCACCTGAACGGAATTCTGACGGTCGTCGTACCCAAGGCCGAGCGGGCTCGTCCCCGGGAGATCCCGGTTCGCGCCGGCTGAGGTGCCTGCCCAGGGGCTCCGTACCCCGTATTCGTACGGAGCCCACTCCGGGGCATGGCGGATTGCCCTCCCGCAACTGCCGGGATAACGTATCTGCCATGCTCCGGGATTTGTCGTTCCATGTCGTTGGCGTGAGCCATCATACGGCCGGGATCGAGCTGCGGGAGCGATTCGCCTTCACCCCGGCTGAAGTCACCGCGTGGCTCCAAGGCCAGGCCGCCGCCGGCAGCACCGCCCTCCTACTTTCCACCTGCAATCGCTGCGAGATCTACTGGACCGGCGACCTCGATCTCGAGGCGTGGTTCCGTGACTTCTCGCTGAGCCGGGGTGCCGACGTCGGTGAGACCTTGCTACGTCTCGACGGTGAGGAGGCGGTGTGGCATCTCTTCGAAGTCACCGCCGGACTCGACTCGCAGATCCTGGGCGAGGCCGAGATCCTCGGCCAGGTGCGCCGGGCCTACGACGCGGCTCGGGCGGCGGGCACCACGAACCGGGTGATCGACTCGATCATGTCGGCGGCGCTGGTCGCGGGCCGCCGCGTTCGGCGCGAGTCGGTGCTCGGCCGGCACCCTCAGTCGGTCAGCTCTGCGGCGGTGGACGTGGCGCTCTCGCTCTCCGGATCGTTGTCCTCCGCTCGGGCGCTGGTCCTCGGCGCGGGGGAAGTCGCGGAAGGCGTGCTTCGGGCGCTGCACGGACGCACCGCGGGGACCGCGCTGGTGAGTCGCCGTCCGGAGCCGGCGGCCGCGCTCGCTTCCGCCTGGGACGCCGTTTCCGCCGACTGGGAGGAGCTGGATGCGCTGCTGGCCACGGCGGACCTGGTGTTCGTCGCCACGTCGGGGCCCCAGCCGGTGATCAGCGCCGAACGTCTGACGGAGGCGGCCGGGCCCGGCGGCCGGGCTCTTGCCGTGTTCGATCTGTCGGTCCCCCGAAATGTCGCAGCGTCGGCCCGCGGCGCTCCCGGCATCAGGCTGTTCGACCTCGACGACCTCCAGCGGCTTCGCTGCCCGGTCGAGGGTTTCTCGTCGCCCGCCATCCAGCAGGCGCGGAGCATCCTGGAGCATGAAATCGAGCGTCTGGATACCGTCCTGCGTGCGCGGGCCGCCGCGCCGCGGCTGGCCGAGCTGCATCGGTTGGGCGCGCGGCTCGCGATCGAGGAGGCGGAAGTCGCGCTCGCCCAGCTGGGCGATCTCGACGAGCGGGAGCAACAGGTGGTGCGGGAGATGGCGGAGCGACTGGTGCGGCGAGTGCTCTATCCCGTGAGCAGGACGGTCAAGGCGGCGGGCGACGCGCCCGAGACCACCGCCGAGGAAGCCTCGGAGGTCGTGGCCGGCCAGTAGTCAGACCGTGGCCGGCTTGACCGCCTCACCCCGCGCGCGGCGAATCCCCCGTGCCGCGGGGTTCAGCACATTGCGGCATTGCGGATTGGTGCACCCGGCACAGCGCATCGGATACTGACTGCTGAAGCCTTCGCCCGAGGCGAGGTGCCCCCGGACGATGTCGGCTAGGGCGTCGAGAAATCGGACGCGATCGTTCAGCGCGGGGGCGCGTTTGTAGTGGGTGATTCCCGCCTGGTGCGCCACCTCGCCGTACTCCCGGTCCAGCTCCGACAGCGTCTCGATGTGATCGCTGGTAAAGGCGATCGGCACCACCAGCACCCGCTTTTCCCCTCGCGCGCCCAGCCGGCGGATCACCTGCTCGGTGCTGGGACCCAGCCACCGCACCGGTCCGACGTCCGACTGATACGCCAGCACATACGGATTGGTCACGCCCAGTCTCTCGACCACGCGCTGCACCGTGGCGCCGACCTCCTGGGGGTAGGCGTCGCCCCGGTCGATGACGTCGAGCGGCAGCGAGTGTGCGCTGAAGAGCAGAACCGCCCGGTCCCGCTCCGCGGGATCGAAGGAGTCGAGGCCGGCCTGCACCGTCTCGGTCATGGCCTCGATGAACCCGGGATGCACCGGCCAGCGGTCGATGATACTCCAGCGGAATGCGTCGCGGAGACCGGTCCGGCCCGCGGCCCGCCAGAGCTCGTTGAGGCTGGACCCGGTGGTGCTGCAGGAGAACTGGGGATACTGGGTGAACGCCACCGCCCGCTCGACCCCGTCCTCGTGCATCGCCCGGAGCGCGTCCTCGCTCCTCGGCTTCGCATAGCGGAAGGCGACATAGAACTGGTGGGGAGCCGTCTCGGGGGAAAGCCGGTCGAGCCGCTCCACCATGCCCTGGCCCTGGGCCCGGGTATAGCGGAGGATCGGCGACCCCCCGCCGATGCTGGCGTAGAGACCGCGCACCCGCGGCGTGCGCCGCCGGGCGATGAAAGGCCCCAGCCACTTCTGCAACGGCAGTTGGATGATCTCCCGGTCGGCGAACAGCTCCAGCAGGAACGGCTCGACCTCGTCCAGAGTCGCCGGGCCGCCCAGGTTCATCATCACGATGCCGGTCTTCACCTTACCCATTCGGTCAATATAGCGGCTACCCGCCGACTAGTCCCGCTTCCAGCGCGAGTCTGGTGAGCCCGGCCACGGTTCGCACGCCGAGCTTGCGCATCAGGCTTTCCCGGTGGGTCTCCACCGTGCGGTGGCTGATCCCCAGCTGGGTCGCGATTTCCCGATTGGTGTGGCCCTGGGCCACGCCTACCAGCACCTGCCGCTCCCGTGCGGTGAGCTGACCGAGTGCACCGGCCGATGACTCCGCCGCGTCCCCGCGGACCACGGCGCTGAGACGGCCGGCGATCGCCGGGCTGAAGAACGATTCGCCCCGCCGGACCGCGCGGATCGCGTCTCGCAGCTCAGTCGCGGCGGTGTCCTTCAGCAGGTACCCGTGCGCGCCGGCCCGGAGGCTCTCGAGCACGTACTCGGTGTTGTCGTGCATGCTCAGGATGAGGATGTGGCTCTCGGGCACCCGCCGGCGCAGCTCCGCCGCGACCCGCAGGCCGGACTCGCCGGGCATCGAGATGTCGAGCACTACGACGTCCGGGTGGAGACTCGACGCCAGCTCCAGGGCCTCGCCACCGGTGGACGCCTCGGCGACGACGCTGAATCCCGGCTCGCTTTCCAGCACGTGGCGGATCCCGGACCGCACGATCGTATGATCGTCCGCAACCAGCACCCGGATCGTCGAGTCCGTCACCGCACGCCTGCCTCGCCGGCCGGCACCAGCACCTCGAGCAGCGCGCCTGCGCCCGGCACGCCCTGGAAGCGGACCGTGCCGCCGAGCGCACCGATCCGCTCCCGCATGCCGGCGAGCCCCATGTGTCCCGCCCATTCCAGCCGCTCCGGGGTCGCCCCGACGTCGAGTCCCCGGCCATCATCGCGCACCTCCAGCAGCACGCCATCGCGACTGACGGAGATGCCGACGTCCACCGAGCGCGCCTGGGCGTGGCGCAGCACGTTGGACAGCGCCTCCTGGAGAGCGCGGAAGAGCGCCAGCTCCGCCGCGTCGGAGAGCGGTGGAAGCGTCGCGGGCGCCGCCATGCCGACCTGCATCCCGCTGCGTTCGCCGAACTCGGCCACCAGGGAGCGAAGCGCGGGCAGCAGGCCCAGGTCGTCCAGCAGGGAGGGCCGCAGATCGTTGGTGACGTTGCGGATGCTGCGGATGCCGGTATCGATCAGGCCTAGCACCTGGTCGAGCCGGGCGCCCTGTTCCGGTGGCACGCTCCGCCGAAGAACGCCGAGCTCGATCTTCACGGCCGAGAACACCTGGCCGGTCTCGTCGTGCAGCTCGCGCGAGAGACGACGACGCTCCTCCTCGTGCTGCTCGACCATCCGCGTCGAGAGGCGGGCCAGCTCGACGGTCCGGGTCTGCAGCCGGTGATAAAGATCGGCGTTCTCCAGCGCGGCGCCGACCTGCTGACCCAGGGCCACCAGGAAGCGGTCGTCGAGTGCCGTGAACGGGTCGCGGGCATCACCGACCAGTACCAGCGCGCCCATCACGGCTTCGTTCCGGAGCAGCGGGAGCGCGGCGGCGTACGGGTAGGCGTGGCCGGTGGACGAGCGATCGGTCCATTGCCCGGTGACCTGCGGCAATCCGGTGGCCAGGGCGCGGGCCAGGAGACCCCCCGCCACCCCGTCGGACGCGGGATCGGGTCCGTCACGCCAGACCCCGGCGCCGCGCGCGAAGCGAGCCCTGCCGTCCTCCACCAGGAACAGTGCGCTGCCCCGCACGGCCGGAAGCGTCAGGGGCCGCGCCAGCAGCGCATCGAGCACGTCCTGCTCTCGGCCGGCGTGCTGGAGATCGCCGGAGAGCTCGCTGAGCGCGCCGAGCCCCCGGCGCAGGTCGTCCAGCACCAGAAGCAGGATCCCGGTGCCGACAGCCAGGGTGAGCAGGATGTCGATGTAGTAGCCCCACGGGTTCCAGGCTCCGCGGGCCCGCAGGAACGGATAGTCCAGGTGGTGCAGCCCCCACAGGGCAAACGCGATGGCGAGCAGTGTGGCCCCGCTGGATGCCACGCGGCGGCGGTACTGAAGGAAGGCCCAGCCGGTCCAGAACGTGGCGAAGCTGAGGAAGAGCACCGCCGGTCCTGCCGCCCAGAGGAAATGGTCCAGGCGATAGATGGCGACGTAGGACCAGAGCGGCGGGAAGAGCGCCACGGCGAGATACCACCACCGCCAGGGCATGCCCCGGGAGAACACCAGCGCGGCGTAGAGCAGCGCGAGCGCCGTCCACCCGGTGACCACCTGATGCCAGTAGAGCCAGATCCAGTCGGCGGTGAGCAGGAAGCTGACGATGGCGCCCAGCCTGACCCCGTACAGTCCCCAGGCCCCGGCCCACCAGGCGAAGTACGGCTTGCGATAGCGCCGATAGATGAACCCGCACAGCGCGGCCAGTCCGAGGGTGATGACCGCCTGGAGGAAGGCGGCGTGCAGCTCGGTGGTATCGGCGGGGGGAAGGGAGGCCTGCATGGTGGAATGTTAGCGGGACAGCGGGACAGCGGGGCGGCGGGGCAGCTCGCTCCGTTTACCCAAACCCGATGGTGTTCCGGGCCGCCCCGCTGCCCCGTTGCCGGGCCGACCGGCCGTCAGTACCACCCGATCGGCTTCTCGTCCAGGTTGATGAACACCTGCTTGGTCTCGAGGTACTCCTCGACTCCCCAGTGCCCCAGCTCCCGGCCGAAGCCGCTCATCTTGTAGCCACCCCAAGGTGCCTCGACGAACGTGGGCTGCATGTGGTTGACCCACACGATGCCGGCCTCGAGCGACTTCACCACCCGGAACGCCTTGAAGATGTCCCGGGTCCAGACCGCCGCCGCGAGCCCGTATGGTGTCTCGTTGGCGATCCGGATCGCATCGGCTTCATCCTTGAACGGGATGACGCTCATGACCGGTCCGAAGATCTCCTCCTGCGCGATCCTGGCGTTGTTGTCGACGTCGTAGAAGATCGTGGGCTCGACGTACCAGCCCTTCTCGAACTGCTTCGGGGTCCCGCCGCCGACGGCGACCTTGGCCTCGCCGCGGCCGTGCTTCAGATACCCCGCCACCCGGTCCCGCTGCTCCTCGCTCACCAGCGGGCCCATCTTGGTGTCGCGGTCGATGCCTGGGCCGAGCCGGATGGTCTTCGCCTTGGCGGCGGCGGCGTCCACGAACTTCCGGTAGATGTCCTTCTGCACCAGCACCCGGCTCCCGGCGGAGCAGACCTCGCCCTGGTTGATGAAGGTGCCGAAGAGGGCGCCGTCCACGGCGTTCTCGAAGTCGGCGTCGCTGAAGAAAATGTTGGGCGATTTGCCGCCCAGCTCCAGCGACACCCGCTTCAGCTGATCGGCGGCGTTCCGCATGATCAGCTTACCGACTTCGGCGCTGCCCGTGAAAGCGAGCTTGCGCACCTTGGGGTGGCTGACGAGCGGGGCGCCGGCGCCCGGGCCGTCACCGGTGACGATATTGACCACGCCGGGGGGGAGGCCCACGGCCTCGAAATCCTCGGCCAGCTTGAGGATCGAGAGCGGCGTCTGCTCCGCGGGCTTGAGCACCACGGTGCAGCCCGCCGCCAGCGCCGGGGCGATCTTCCACGCGGCCATCAGGAGGGGATAGTTCCAGGGAATGATCTGGCCGGCGACGCCGATGGGCTCCCGCATCGCCATGGCGACGGCGTCGGCCGGTACCGGAAGCACCTCGCCGTTGATCTTGGTGGCGAGCCCGCCGTAGTACTCGTAGCAGGTGGCGGTGTCGTCGATGTCATATTCCGACTCGACGATCGGCTTCCCCGAGTTCCGCGTCTCCAGCTCCGCCAACTCGTCCCGCCGCGCCCGCAACCGCTCGGCCAGACGGAACAGGATGCGGCCTCGCTCCTGGGCGCTGACCGCGCGCCATCCGTCATGGAAGGCGCGCGTCGCGGCCTGCACCGCGCGGTCCACGTCCGCCGCCTCGCCGGCCGGACAGGTGGCGATGACACCCTCGGTGGCCGGGTCGTACACGTCGAACGTCCTGCCGCTCGCGGCGTCCACGAACTTGCCATCGATGTACATCTGATACCGGGTCGCCCCGGATTTCCTGGCCTTGCTCTTCGCGGTCGCCGTGCTGGTCATCGGTCCTCCAGCGCTTTCTATCCAGGGTCGTGCTGCGATGGTCGATTTGGTAAGAAGATTAGTCAAGTGTACGGCGTCATCCCGAGCGGAGCGAGGGATCGTACGATCCCTCGCTCCGCTCGGGATGACCCCCGTGCGTGCTCTTCGCTACGCCGCCACGGTCGCCCGGCTGGACAATGGGCGTACCCGCGGGATGTCGGTTCGTGCGGTGTCATCGCGGATGTTCCAGGGCATCCCTTCCCGGACCATGCACTCGAGGAACGGGTCGGGGTCGAACTGCTCCGGCGACATGACGCCGGCCCCCCGCCACACGCCCTGGTGCATGAGCCGTGCGGCGATCACCGGCGGGATGCCGGTCTGGTACGCGGTGGCCTGCACGCCGAGCTCCGCGTAAGCCGTCTCATGGTCCGAGACGTTGTAGATGTAGTAGGCCCTGGGCTCCCCGTTTTTCGTGCCCCTCACCAGCGTGCCGACGCAGGTCTTGCCCCGCATCCGGCCCGCGAGGTCCTTGGGTTGGGGCAGCAGGGAGACCACCAGATCGCGGGGCGCGATCGAAGCGTCGCCCACCCGGACCCGGGCCTTGCCCGAGAGTCCCAGTCGCTTCATCACCCGCAGTGTCTCCACGGTCACATCGTCCATGCACAGCTTGAAGTCCACGATGCGGGCCTGCGGAAAGAACCGAGGCAGGGTCTTCGACTCCTCGTGATCCACGTAATAACAGTTGAGGATGCCGAGCTCGGGGAAATCGAACGGCTCGAAGCCGCTGAGCGGGTCCTCCAGATGGTAGCGGCCGTCACGCCAGGAGACGGCCTTGCACAGGCATTCGTCGATGAAGACCCAGGGACTGAACGCCGCCACGAACCCGTCGTGCCCCTGGCAGACGGAGTTGTCGCCGTCCCGGACCCGGATCTCGGTCACCGTGTCGAGGAGATGCTTCGCGGCGTAGGCGGCATAGACGTTGGTGGTGCCGGGGTCGGCTCCCATCCCCAGAAGGGCGAGCCGTCCGGCGGCCCTGAACTCCGCGTCGAGCGCGAACTGGTCCTCCAGCTTGGGGACCCCGTCGGCATCGGTGCCGCCGCTCGCCAAGTCGATGTAATCGCAGCCTGCCTCCAGGCAGGCTCGCATCACCTCGATGTTGGTGACGGGCAGAGCCGCGTTCAGGACGAGCGTACTGCCGGTTTCACGGATGGTGCGGGCAACTGCGGCGCGATCGCCGGCATCGAGGACGACTGCCGAGACCCGAGGATCGTTGAGCCGGTCCGCCAGGAGGGAGGCGCGGGCGGACACCGCGTCGGCGACGACGAGTTTCTCGAGCATCGCCTCCTGCACGAATTTTAGGGCGGACACGGTCCCCACCGCGCCGGCGCCCAACATCAGGGTTTTCACAAACTCCTCGTTTCGGGTGAAGCGGGACTCGGTCTGGAGGCTGGTGCCTCCTCGCCCCCCCCGCATATAGGGGCTCGCAGCTCAAGGAGATCGTCAGCTGCGAGGAGTGGACCCTCCGCTTGGTCGGAGGATGCAAACACGACCGCCCCGGTGGGGCCGACGCATAGGCATCATAGCGCTCGACCCCCGCGGGTTGTCCAGCCCCCGGGTGGCATTCGGGGGGTGACAGGTAACCATCAACCTGCTGGATCCATCCACCCAAGCTCTTATGGATCAGCCATTTATAACCAGCTCCGACATCCGGATCGAATAGTTATTCAACCCCACCGGACCGGAAGTATCTTTACCCCGACCCCTCCACCCGCTCCTACCAATCTCCGAGGCGACGATGGCCGGCGTCATCCAGATCCGGACCGAGATCCCGGGCCCGAAGAGCCGGGCCATGCTCGCGCGCCGCGCCGCGGCGGTGCCCCGGGGGGTCCCGGCCGTCACGCCCATCGCGATCGCTCATGCCGAGGGCGCCGTCGTCACCGACGCCGACGGCAACCGCCTGATCGACTTCGGCGGTGGAATCGGCGTGGTGAACACCGGTCACCGGCATCCCGGCGTGGTCGACGCCGTGCGCTCCCAGCTCGATCGCTTCGCCCATGTCTGCTTCCCCGTCTCGACCTACGAGCCGTACGTCGAGCTGGCGGAACGACTCAACCGGATCACGCCGGGCGGCCATGAGAAACGCAGCTTCATGGTCAACAGCGGGGCGGAAGCGGTGGAGAACGCCGTAAAGGTCGCCCGCGCCTTCACCGGGCGTCCCGCGATCGTGTGCTTCGAGCACGGCTTCCACGGGCGGACCAACCTCACCATGTCGCTCACCGCCAAGGTGGTACCCTACAAGAAGGGGTTCGGGCCGTTCGCGCCCGAGGTGTATCGGATTCCGTATCCGTACTGCTATCGATGTGAGAGCGCGGGGCAGCGGGGCGGGGCGGCGGGGCGCTGCTGTATGGCGGAGGCCGGGTATTTCGAGCGGATATTCGCGGGGTTGGTGGATCCCGGAGCCGTGGCGGCGATCGTGATGGAGCTGGAGCTGGGCGAAGGCGGCTTCGTGCCGGCACCCGTGGAGTACGTGCAGGCGCTGGCGGCCTTCGCGAAGGCCCACGGCATTCTGTTCGTCGCCGACGAGATCCAGACCGGCTTCGGACGGACCGGCGCGATGTTCGCCTGCGAGCACTACGGCCTCGTCCCCGACATCATCACCACCGCCAAGTCTCTCGCCGGCGGCCTGCCGCTCGCCGCCGTCACCGGCCGGGCCGACGTGATGGAGGCGGCGGATGTCGGCGGGCTGGGCGGCACCTATGGCGGCAATCCCTTGGCCTGCGCCGCCGCGCTGGCGGTGCTGGACGCCATGGAGCGCGAGCGGATCCCGGAACGCGGCCGCCGGATCGGCGAGCGGGTCACCGCGAGGTTCCGGGCCTGGGCGGAGCGCCACTCCCGTATCGGCGACGTCCGGGGGCTCGGCGCGATGGTGGGCATGGAGCTGGTCGTGGACCCCGCGTCGCGGGCTCCCGACAAGGTGCTCACCGGCCGGCTGCTCGCGGCTGCCCTGCGGCGCGGGCTCGTCCTTCTCTCCTCCGGCACCTACGGCAACGTGGTTCGGGTGCTCGCGCCCCTCACGATCGAGGATGCGGTACTGGACGAGGGACTCGACGTGATGGGCTCGGCTTTCGAGGAGGCCCTGGAAGGCTCTCGACAGCCTCACTAGCGCGCAGTACGTTCCCCACACCCTGCAATACAACGGTCGATCCTTCGGGAAGGGCTTCCCCCGCGTGGTCGTTTTGCCCTCGTCAACAGCCGGCCCGGTCGTACAGCTCTCTCGCGTCTCCAAGACCTTCGGCGACGTGAAGGCGGTGAACGAGGTCTCTTTCGAGATCCGGCGCGGCGAGTTCTTCTCCATGCTCGGCCCGTCGGGCTGCGGCAAGACCACCACCCTCCGGCTGCTGGCCGGCTTCGAGCAGCCCGATGAAGACGGCGGCGAGGTCCGGCTGCTGGGCGAGGTGGTCAACAAGAAGCGGCCCTACGAGCGCAAGATCGCGATGGTATTCCAGAGCTATGCGCTCTTCCCCCACCTCACGGTGCAGCGGAACGTGGCGTTCGGCCTGGAGCAGCGGCAGACCCCCAAGACCCAGATCGGCGACCGGGTGCGCCGTGCCCTGGAGATGGTCCGGCTCAAGCCCGACACCTTCGCCCGGCGGATGCCGGGGCAGCTCTCCGGCGGTCAGCGCCAGCGGGTCGCGCTGGCCCGCGCCCTGGTGCTGGAGCCGGATATCCTCCTGCTCGACGAGCCGCTCGGCGCCATCGACCTCAAGCTCCGGAAGGAAATGCAGCTCGAGCTCAAGGCCCTGAACCAGCAGCTCGGCACCACCTTCGTCTACGTCACCCACGACCAGGAGGAGGCGCTCACCATGTCCGACCGGATCGCGGTCATGGACAACGGCCTGGTGGCGCAGCTGGGGACGCCGGCGGAGATCTACGAGAACCCCCGCACCGCGTTCGTCGCCAAGTTCATCGGCGAGTCGAATTTCTTCGCCGGAACCGTGGAGCGGCGCAACGGAAAGACCTGGGAGATCGCCCGGACCGGCGGCGGCCGTTTCCTCGTCCCCGACCACCCGGCGCTCGCGGAGGGCAAGGCGGTCCGCATCGCGGTCCGGCCCGAGTGGATGGACGTCTGGCGGGAGGACGCCGTTCCCCCCGGCGAGAACGCGGTCGGCGGCACCATCCGCGACGTGATCTACCTCGGCGAAACCATGCACGTGATCGTGACCGTGCCGGGCAGCGACGACGTGACCGTGGCGGTGCGGAACGAGGGCCAGCTCATCAAGCCGCTGCCCTGGAAGCGCGGCGACCTGGCCGCCGTGGCCTGGCTGCCGGAGGATTGCCAGATCCTGGAGGAGGTCTAGGTGGCCTCCCTGCGCGAGCGGGCGCTGGCCTGGATGCACCCGCGGCCCCAGGCGCGCGCGTGGGCCCTGCTGGGCCCCGGCACGCTCTGGCTGGTGGTGTTCTTCCTGGTGCCCATTCTCATCATGTTCGCCTACAGCCTGATGCCCCGCGGGATCTACGGCGGGGTCGAGACCGGCTTCACCCTGGAGCACTACCGGCGCTTCTTCGACCCCCTCTACCTCGACATTCTCCGGCGCACGTTCGTCTGGTCCGTGGCGTGCACCGCGATCTGTCTGCTGCTCGGCTTTCCGGTGGCGTACGCCATAGCACTGGGCGGCAAGTGGAAGAATCTCCTCCTCTTCCTGGTGGTGCTGCCGTTCTGGACCAGCTTCCTGGTCCGGACCTTCGCCATGATTTTCCTGCTCCGCGATACCGGGCTCATCAACAACTGGCTGCTGCGCCTCGGGCTGATCGAGAATTCCGTCACGATGCTCTACACGCCGTTCGCCGTGATGGTGGGGCTGGTATACGGCTTCCTGCCGTTCATGATCCTGCCGATCTACGCATCGCTGGAAAAACTCGACCATTCCCTCCTCGAAGCGGCGGAGGTGCTGGGGGCCAGGCCGGCCGCCCGGTTTCGGCGCGTCACCCTGCCGCTGTCGATGCCGGGGGTGGTCGCCGGATGCCTGCTGGTGTTCATTCCCGCGCTGGGATCCTTCCTCACCGCGGACCTGCTCGGCGGCGCCAAGCAGATGATGATCGGCAACCTGGTGCAGAACCAGTTCTCCGCCGCCCGCAACTGGCCGTTCGGCTCCGCGGCGTCGTTCATCGTGATGGCACTGGTGCTCGTCGCGGTGATGCTCTATCTCCGGGTGAAGGACCGGACCCCCGGAGAGGCAGCCTGAGATGGTCGCCCGCGTCCCCCGCTGGGTTCTCGGCGTCAGTCTTCTGGTCTACGCCTTCCTGCACGTGCCGATTCTCGTGCTGGTGGTGTTCTCGTTCAACGACTCCAAGTTTTCGGTGGATTGGGCCGGCTTCACCATGGATTGGTACCACCGGCTGCTGGAGCGGCCGGACATCCTGCGGGGGCTGAAGGCCAGCCTGATCGTCGGCGGGGCGTCCACCGTCATCTCGGCGGTCCTCGGCACCATGATCGCACTGGCGCTTGCCCGGCACCGGTTCCGCGGCCGCACGGCCTTCGAAGGGTTCCTCTACGTGCCGATCGTCACGCCCGAGATCGTGGTCGGGATCTCGCTGCTGATCTTGTTCGCCCTGGTGAAGATCCCGCTCGGGCTGACCACCATCATCATCGCCCACGTGGCATTCTGTCTCTCGTTCGTGGTGATCGTAGTGCTCGCGCGGCTGCAGGGCATGGACCGCACCCTGGAGGAGGCGGCGATGATCCTCGGCGCCGACGAGGTCACCACCTTCTGGAAGGTGACGGTGCCGCAGCTGTGGCCCGGCATCCTCTCCGGCGCGCTGCTGGCGTTCACCATGTCGTTCGACGACTTCGTGATCACCTCGTTCGTCTCGGGCTCGGGGTCTTCGACCCTCCCGATCGTGGTGTACGGCATGGTGCGCCGAAACGTCGAGCCGAGCATCAACGCCATCAGCACCATCATTCTGCTGGTGACGACCGGACTGATCTACCTGGCGGACCGGCTGGCGAGGGAGAAATAGGCCGGGTGAGCGAGCGGTGCCTCTGGGCCGACACTGCCCCACGGCCCAGCCGCCCCGCTGTCCCTCCCTCGTCCGCCGACATCGCCATCGTCGGCGGCGGATACACGGGGCTCTCCGCGGCACGGACGCTGGCGCGTCACGGGGCGTCGGTCACGGTGCTGGAGCGTCACTACATCGGGTGGGGTGCGAGCGGCCGCAACGGCGGGTTCGTGCTGCCGGGTTATCAGCCGGATCCCGACCGTCTGGTGCGGAGGTACGGGAGCGAGCGCGCCCGGTCTCTCTTTGCCGACTCGCTCGACGCGGTCAGGTATCTGGAGGACCTGATCGCCGAGGAAACCATCGATTGTGGTTACGCTCGTCGGGGTGCGGTGACCCTGGCGGGACGTCCCCGGCACCTCCGGCATCTCGAGCGCAGCCGCCGGACGCTCCGCGAGCAGTTCGGGCACGAGACCGAGGTGCTGGGCGCCGCCGACCTGCGCGACGAGATCGACTCGCGATGTTACCATGGGGGCCTGCTGGATGTCGCGGCCGGCGGCCTGCATCCGGCCAGATATTGCGCCGGTCTGGCCGCCGCGGCTGCCCGTGCGGGAGCGGTACTCGTCGAGGGCGTCGAGGTGCTCGGGATGGACCGCGTGGGTGGCCGGACCACACTTCGGACCTCGGCCGGCCCGATTCGGGCGGCGGGTGTACTGGTGGCCACCAACGGCTACACCGGAGCCGCGTTTCCCCATTTGCGGCGGCGGGTCGTGCCGATCGGGAGCTACGTGGTGGCCACGGCGCCGCTGGCACCCGCGGTGGCTCGCGGGCTGCTGCCCCAGGGACGGCTGATGAGCGACAGCTGGAACCTGCTCCATTATTTCCGGCTGTCGGACGATGGGCGAATGGTGTTCGGCGGGCGGGCGTCGTTCACCCCGACCAGTATCGCCCGAAGCGCCCGGATTCTGGCGGCGGCGCTGCACCACGTGTTTCCGTCGCTGGCCTCGGTGCCGATCGAGTTCGCCTGGAGCGGGCGGGTGGCCTTCACCCGCGACCGGATGCCCCACGCGGGGCACCTCGACGGCGCGCACTACGCGCTCGGCTACGCCGGCCACGGGGTGGCCCTCTCCACCTGGCTCGGCGCCCGGATGGGCGACGCGCTCGCGGGACGGCGCTCGATCCCGGCGCTCACCGGGCAGGCACTTCGGCCGGTTCCGCTCTACCGGGGAACGCCCTGGTTCCTGCCCGCGGTGGGCGGATACTATCGGATGAAGGATTGGCTGATCTGACGCAGGACTCACGACGCGAGGGACCACGACTCACAGGGGAGCCCACATGAGCAAGCGCAAGCAACTCGAACGCCTGGTCGGAGAGCTGGAGCGCGGAGGGATCTCCCGCCGCGATTTCGTCTGGCGCGCGATGGCCCTCGGGCTCAGCGTGAGCTCGGTCGGGGCGCTGCTGTCCGCGTGCGGTGGCGGCGACAAAGGCGGACAGGCGGGTGAGGGCGCCCAGGGCGGTGCCGAGCTCGGCCCGATCGAGAAGGAACTCCACATCTACAACTGGTCCGACTACATCGCCGACGACACGGTGCCGAACTTCGAGAAGGAGTTCGGGGTGAAGGTCACCTACGACACCTACGAGAGCAACGAGGAGATGGTCGCCAAGCTGCAGGCGGGGGCGACCGGCTACGACATCATCGTGCCCTCCGGCTACATCATCCCCGTGCTGGTGGCGACCGACCTCATCACCCCGCTGAACAAGCAGCACCTCACCAACTGGGGAAACGTCGCCCCCATCTTCCAGAACCTCCCCTCGGACCCCGGAAGCGCGCATACCGTACCGTGGCAATGGGGCACCAGCGGCATCGCCTATCGGACCGACAAGGTGAAGTCGCCGGTGGACAGCTGGGCGGTCTTCCACGACCCCCAGTTCCGGGGCAAGATGACCATGATGGACGACGGTCGGGAGGTCATCGGGGCGTTCCTCCGGTACCGGGGCCACTCGCTCAACTCCACCGACCCGCAGCAGCTCGCCAAGGCCAAAGCCGACTCGATCCAGGCCAAGAAGCAGCTCAAGGCGTACCTCTCGGCGCCGGTCAAGGCGCAGCTCATCTCGGGCGACGTGTGGATTTCGCAGCTGTGGAACGGCGATACCACCCAGGCCAAGGCCGAGCAGCCCAACCTCGGCTACGTGATTCCCAAGGAGGGGTGCACCATCTGGGGCGACTCGATGTGCATCCCCGCGAGCGCACCCAACAAGCGGGCCGCGCACGAGTGGATGAACTACATCCTGCGTCCGGAAGTAGGCGCAGCCCTGTCCAACGCGACCGGCTACGGGACGCCGAACGCCGCCGCGCTGAAGCTGATGGAAACGCCCATCCCGTATCCGACCGAGGAAGAGCTCAAGCGGCTGGAATACCAGGTCGACCTGGGTCGCGACACTGCGGCCTGGGATCAGATCTGGACGGAGATCAAGTCGGCTTGACCCGGCACTCGAACGACGAGGCGCTCGCCCTCAGCCGGCGATACCTCGAGCTGATCGAGGGACGGGAGCTGTCGCTCGAGGAGAAGCACGCCTTCATCTCGGAGACGGTGGAGGCGTACGAGCGCCACGTGAACCGCGGCTTCATCGGCTACCGGAAGGCGGTGACCGAGGCAGGGCAGTACGCGGCGCTCGAGTGGTCGGGCCAGGGATCCATCCTGCGCGACCTGCTCGGCCGGGAGTATATCGACTGCCTCGGCGGCTACGGCATCTTCAGCGCAGGGGTGAACCACCCGAAGATCCTGCGCGCCGTCGCCGCCCAGATGGAGCGGATGGCGCTCAACAGCCAGGAGCTGCTCGAGCCGTGGCGCGCGGGCCTGGCGCGGCTGCTCGCCATGGTGACTCCCGGCAACCTGGCGAACACCTTCTTCATCAACAACGGCACCGACGCCATCGAGGGGGCGATCAAGCTCGCCCGGCTCTACACCCGCCGCAATCTCTTCGTGTCCACGCTCGGCGGCTTTCACGGGAAGTCCATGGGCTCGCTCTCGCTCATGGGCAAGGCGTCGTTCCGGGAGCCGTTCGCGGGTGGGCTCCAGGACGTGCGCTTCGTGCCATACGGCGACGCGGACGCGCTGGAGGCCGAGCTTTCCAAGGCGGAGCAGGTCGGTACCCCGGTCGCCGGTTTCGTGGTCGAGCCGGTTCAGGGCGAGGCGGGCGGCGTCGTGCCGCCCGCGGACTACCTGCCGCGGGCCCGCGAGCTGTGCACCCGGTATGGCACGCTCCTCATCGCGGACGAGATCCAGACCGGCATGGGGCGAACCGGTGTGCTCTGGGGGGTGGACCACACCGGCACCGTTCCCGACATCATGTGCCTCGGAAAGTCGATCGGCGGCGGGATCATGCCGCTTTCCGCGTTCATCGCGCCACCCGAGATCTGGGAGGTGATGATTCCCAACCCGATCATCCATTCCACCACGTTCGGCGGCAACCCGATGGCGTGTGCCGCGGGCATCGCCGCGATTCAGGTCACGCTCGAGGAAGACCTTCCGGGCCAGGCGGCCACCAAGGGCGAATTCCTGCTGCGCGAGCTCGCCACGCTGCGAGCCAAGTATCCCCAGGTCCTCACCGAGGTGCATGGCAAGGGGCTGCTGATCGGCATGGAGTTTCCGACCGACGAGACCGGGTTCCGCTGCGCCGCGGGCCTCTTCAAGCGTGGCGTGCTGGTCGCGGGAACGTACTCCAAGGCCCGCACCATCCGGATCGAGCCCGCCCTTGGCATCCCGATGGAGCTGCTGAACGAAATGCTCACCCGGCTGGAGGACACGCTCTGCGAAGTGGCACGATCGGGGGAGTGACAGGGGTCACCCCATGACCCGATCTTCGCGCCCCACATTGCTCCCATGGCCCGTGTGCCGGCGACCGGCTCTGCCGCAGCCTTCATCCCGCCCCGCCCGACACTGCCGAAGCTGCGCCGGGCGGCGGGAGGGTGCCGCGGCTGCGACCTCTGGGTGAATGCGACCCAGACGGTGTTCGGGGAAGGCGCGCCGAAGGCCGCGGCGATCTTCGTCGGGGAGCAGCCTGGGGACATGGAGGATCGAGCGGGACGGCCGTTCGTCGGCCCGGCGGGAAAGCTCTTCGACGAGGCGCTGGAGTCGGCCGGCATTCGGCGCGACAACGTCTACGTCACCAACGCCGTCAAACATTTCAGGTTCGTCCGCCAGGAGCTGGTCAAGCGCCGGCTGCACAAGAAGCCCAACGCCGCGCAGGTGCGCGCCTGCAATCCGTGGCTGAGGGAAGAGGTGCGGCTGGTCCGGCCGAAGGTGGTGGTGGCCCTGGGCAGCACGGCCGCGCAGTCGCTGCTCGGCGGGTCATTCCGGGTCACCCGGCATCGCGGCGAGCTGATCACGTCGGAGTGGGCGGGGCCCGTCATCTCCACGGTGCATCCCTCGTCGGTGCTTCGCGCGCCGACTGAGCTGCGGGCGGAGGCGCGGCGCGATTTTTTTCGGGACATCGCGAAGGTGGCGGACTACCTGAAGAACGGGATCCGAGCCACGTAGCGCCCTACTCTTCCACCTCCGCTTCCTCCTCCTCCACCGCGTTCGACCAGCCGATCGACACACCACCCCACAGCTTCAGGTCGCTGCCGTCGCTGCTGGGCGAGTGGAACTTGGTGATCTCGTCCCCATTGATCTGAAAGTGCACGACTGGCGTGATCGAGAACACACCCGCGGTGAGCGGCACACCGGCCGAAAAATCAACGTGCGTGAGCCCGTCATCCTCGAAGTTGAACGAGGGGTCATCCTCGTCTATGCCCTGGCCGAGGCTGAGGCCGACCAGGCCGCCCAGGTCGAGTGTATGGGACTCCCCCAGTGGGACCGAATGAGAGATCCCTCCCTCGACATAGGCTCCCTTGACCTTGTCGAAGTCGTAGTAGACCGAGAACTCCGGCGCGAGCGGCACGTCGAAGCCCACGATGCCATACACCTCCCAGGTATTGGACTCGCTGTCGAGCCCGCCGTTGGGCGCCTCGTCCAGGTCATTGGGAAAGATGTACCCGATGATGCCGCCGGTGAGGGCGGCCTTGCCGCTGGAGAAGCCCACCTCGGCATACGGATTGAACTCGGCGACGTTGAAGGCCGACAGCCCTCCGCTCTCGCTGAGATCGTCGTTCGGGTCGTCGTAGTTGCCGATCTCGATGTTGGCCCAGCCGCCGGCCGTGATCGAGGCGTTTCCCGCGGGGAAGCTGACGTACACGTCGGGCTGCGCCACCGGCTTGTTCGTATAGGTCACCCCTCGCCACACGTAGGCGCTGAAGAGGTCCAGCTGCGCACCGACTTCGGTCTGCGCATGTGCCTCGCGCACGGAGGCTGCCAGCAGCATGCCGAGCGCGGTCGCCCTCAGCAGGTTTGCGGCCTTCATGAGATCTCCTTGGGAGCTCGCGGGTGGGACGGCGGAAGATTCGACGCCTTGAGCGTGAATGTATGAGCCAGGGCACGGCGGTCAAGCAGCACCACCGCGCCCTTCGTGCCGCCCGACCGCTACTCGGAGGCGGCGGATGCCCCGAGCGCGCGGGACCAGCTGATGGTCAGCCCGCCCCACAGCTTCACGTCGCTTTCGTCTCCGGGCGAGGTGAACCTGGTCACCTCGTCGCCGTTCACCATGAAGTGAACGACCGGAGTGATGGAGAAGATCCCGGCCGAGAACGGCACGCCGGCCGAGAGATCGAGATGGGTGAACCCGTTCTCGAAGAAGTTGTTCAACTCGTCCGGCGAGTCGGACTCGGCCTGCCCGGCGCTGAGGCCCGCCAGCGCGCCGAGGTTGAGTGAGACCGAGCCCAGGGGAACGGCATGGCCGACCGTGCCCTCGATGTAGGCCCCGTTCACTTTGTCGACGTCGTAGTACACTGCCAGCTTCGGGCTCAGCGGCACGCCGAGCCCCACCTTGCCGTAGATCTCCCAGGTGTTGAGGTCGTCGGTGGCGCCGAAGTCGTTGGGAAAGACGTAGCCCACCACGCCGCCTGTGACGGTCGCCTTGCCCACGGGGACGCTCACCTCGGCCCAGGGATCGAACTCGGACAGGTTCAAGCCCGACACCCCTCCGCTCTGACTGAAGTCGTCGGTGTCGTCGTACCGGCCGAGATCCACGTTGGCCCAGCCTCCAACGGTCACCGAGGTGTTTCCGGCGGGAAACGCCACATAGAGGTTCGGCTGGCCGACAGGGCGGTTGGTGACGCTGATGCCGCGCCAGACGTAGCCGCTGAACAGACCGAGATCGGCACCTACGGTCGCCTGTGCCCAGGCGGTTCGGGCGGAAGCCGACGCCGCCACGACCAGCACGGCGGCGGCCGGCAACTTCGCTCGCAACATGGTCTCTCCCTTCAGGATGGGGAAAACAAAAAACCCGCCTCGAACGTCGAGGCGGGTCGGATACAACCAGAGCGTCACAGGTGCGACGGCCCGAAACCCCTACGTGAAGGCGTGGTCGGTAGAGAAGGGATTGCGGTTTCGACGGGTATCGGGGCGCATGTCAGCAATGTAGGGTGCGACGCCCCAGCGTCAAGCAGGACGCCAGACAATGCGCGGCCAGCGTGGCTGCAAGGGTGGGAATTCGTCTCTCGCGCGGGTGATTCGGGCACGAGGCAACGAAGTTGCGGAGTTGAGGCCCACGTGGCACTTTGCCAAGGGACTTCTCAACCGAGATCAGAGCTGGATCTCAACTCCGTTTTCATCAAGCGTTTCGGCGATCTGGTGGCATTGTTGCGCGTAGATCCGGGCAATGATGCGGCCCAGGATCTCGCGCTCTCGGCCGCCGCCTACGCCGTGTCCGCAGCGGCGGTCGAGGTCGAGGCCGCCAGCGAGCTGACCGGCAGCGCGGGAGGGGTGGGTCTCAGGGCCCGGATGATCGCCCGGCAGGTGGATCGGCTCCGGGTCGCGGCCGGCGCCGAACCGCACGAGCTTCAGGCGGTGGCGCGAGCCCTGGCCCACGACCTGACCCCGATCCCCTCCACCCCGCACGTGGAAGTCGAGCTGCTGCGGCTCCTGGCGCCGCCCTCGCGCTAGCGATGTACGTCGAAACCCTCGATGTGCACGTCGAGGTTGTGGTTCACTCGGAGGCCGACGACGCCGTCCAGCGCCATGCTCTTGGCGTCGGTGCGATAGACCTCCTGCCCGTTCACCAGGAAACCGATCGTGCTCGGGTCGCGCTTGTTGTCCACCTCGAGCAGGTTGGTGACCGCGGCGTTGCCTTCCGGCTTCTTGACTGACGCATGCGGGGTCCACCCCTTCGAGATGTCGGTGGCCTTCTCTCCGTTCCGCCGCTTGATCAGATAGCTGCCATCCTGCCGAACCAGGAAGTAGACGTACTTCTGGCCCGCGCCGTCGAGGTCCTGCCCGCCGACGAAGAGCCCGTACCCTTCGGCGTGCTTCGAGGGCTTGGTCTGGGTGAACGTTGCGAGCGTGTGGAAGGGGCCGCTTCCCTCGGTGTCGGACCGATAGAGGATGATGGCCGGACCGGTGGTGACGTGGAGACCCTTGCCCATGGTCGCGATCTTCGCGCCCTTGGCGTCGCCCTTGTCGGCGCGGACGGTCCATCCTGCGGGAACAGCTTCCACCACCGGCCGCCGCCTGATCCGGGTCGGCGTGTTCCTGGGCGGCGAGCGGCGCGGACGCGAACAGCAGCGCGGCCGCGAGCGCGGTGGACACAGCGGTGAGCACGGCGGTGGATGGCAACGGTCGCATGGGCTATTCCTCGGTGCGCGGGTGAATCGTCGGAGTTGCGGGACGCGTCCCGGTCAGGCTAACCTAAGCCTCCACCGTTTCCGGACTTCCGGAGGGACGCTCGATGACGTACTGGATCGGAGTGCTGCTTGCCACCATCGGCGCGAGCCTGATCCTGGGAGCCCTCACCTTCGTGTCCGCGCTCATCGGCGGTGGTGGTCAACGCGATGATCGTGCTGATGTGCGGCCCGATCATCGACCGCGTCGCCTCGCCGGCGAGGCCGCACGTCGGCCCGGTAGGCCCCTCACTTCCCGCTCGGCCTCGGGCGCCTCCGGCGTGGTCGCCGAGCGCAGTGGCGGCCTCGTAGTTGATCTTGAGACTTCCCAGCAGCTCCCGCAGTCCTCGCACCTTCATCTGCAAGCCCCCGCCCCGACGGGTCATCGTGGCCATGAGGCCGGCCGTGTCCGCGAGGCCGGTGCATGCTGAGGGCCGACGCAGTTGCCCTTGATCTCGTCGAGCAGCCGCGCGAGCCCGCGCACGACCGCCTCGTCGGCGCGCAGCGCCGACATCTCCTCGATGACGGAGTGGATGCGCTGGAACTTGGGTGGCAGCGTCTGGAGATAGCGCGAGCTGGGCCTGCTGCCGCGACGTGAGTTTGACGGCCATTTGGGGCTGCGCCGGTGAAAGGTGAGTCAATGTAATCACCGGCGTGAATCTCCACCCTGGGCGTTTCGTAGGGCGACGTGGCTTCAGGGTACGTCGGTCCCGGATGGTCTCGAAGTATGAATCTACTACTACTAGGTACCGAGCCATGAAGCTTTCGGACCTGTCCATCCGGCGGCCCGTGCTCGCCAGCATGCTGAGCCTGGCGCTGGTGCTGTTCGGCGTCATCGGATACACCCAGCTCGCGGTGCGCGAGTTTCCCGACGTGGATCCGCCGATCGTCTCGGTGAGCACCGCGCTGCCCGGGGCCAATCCCCAGGTCGTCGAGTCGGCGGTCACCGACATCCTCGAGGAGGAGCTGAGCACGGTCGAAGGGCTCCGCACCCTCACCAGCTCCAGCGCCGAAGGGTTCAGCAACATCACCCTCGAGTTCAATCTCGACCGGGACGTCGAGGCCTCCGCCCAGGACACCCGCGACAAGGTGGCCCGCATCCGCGGCCGCCTGCCGGAGGACGTCGAGGAGCCGGTCGTCGCCAAGCAGGACGCCGACGCCCAGCCGTTCTTCTGGCTCGCGCTCTCGGGCGAGAACTACGACCTGCTCCAGCTCTCCGACATCGGCGACCGGCTGGTGAAGAGCCGGCTGCAGACCCTGCCCGGCGTCGGGCAGGCGCAGATCTTCGGCGAGCGCCGCTTCTCCATGCGGGTCTGGCTCTCGGCCTCCGAGCTGGCGGCGCGCGGTCTCACGGTGCAGGACGTCGAGCAGGCGATCCGGAGCCGCAACGTGGAGGTGCCCGCCGGGCGCATCGAGTCCGAGCGCCGGGAGTTCACGGTGCGCTCGCTGGGCGAGCTCAAGACCCCGGAGGAATTCGGCAACCTGGTGGTGAGCAACGAGGGCGGCGTGCTCATCAAGCTCAAGGACCTCGGCCGGGTCGAGCTCGCGCCCGAGGACGAGCGGAGCGCGCTCCGGTTCAAGGGAACCCCGGCCGTCGCGATCGGCGTGATCCGGCAGTCGAAGGCGAACATCATCTCCGTGGCTCGGACGCCGATCCACGAGGAGCTGCCGAAGATCCAGGCGTCGCTGCCGCCCGGGCGTCGACGCTCACGCCGGCGTTCGACCAGTCCATGTTCGTGAAGAGCTCCATCCGCGAGGCCGAGGAGACGCTGATCATCGCGGCGATCCTGGTGGTGATCATCATCTTCGTCTTCCTCCGCAACCTCCGGGCGACGATCATCCCCGGACTCGCGATCCCGACGTCCATCGTGGCGACCTTCGCGATCATGTACTTCCTCGGGTTCTCGATCAACAACTTCACCCTGCTCGCCCTGACGCTCGCCATCGGCATCGTGGTGGACGACGCGATCATCGTGCTGGAGAACGCCTACCGGCACCAGGAAGAGCTGGGCGAGGACCCGCAGACGGCGGCGATCAACGGCACCCGGGAGATCGCCTTCGCGGTCATCGCCACCACCATCTCGCTGGTGGCGGTGTTCACGCCGCTCGCCTTCCTCAAGGGTTCCACCGGCCGGCTGTTCAACGAGTTCGGCATCGCGGTGGCGGGCTCGGTCATCATCTCGGGCTTCGTCGCGCTGACGCTGACGCCGATGCTCTGCGCCAAGATCCTGCGGGTGCCGCAGCGGCACGGCCGGCTCTACCGCGCGCTCGAGGGGGGCTTCAACCGCCTGGCCTCGGGCTACGCACGGACGCTGGCCCTCGCGCTGCGGCACCGCGGGATCGTCGTGGCCGGCGCCCTGGTGCTCACCGTGGCGGCGGTGTTCGTCTTCCGCTCGCTGGAGCGGGAGTTCGTGCCGCCCGAGGATCGCGGCTGGTTCTTCTCCTTCATCATCGCGCCGGAGGGCTCGTCGCTGGCCTACACCGACGAGTACCAGCGCCGGGCGGAGGCGATCCAGGTCGAAGACGCCGGAGATCGAGAGCTACTTCAGCGTGGTGAACATCGGCGACGGGGTGAGCCGCGGCATCATCTTCACCAACCTGAAGGACTGGTCGGAGCGGGAGCGGTCGGCCGAAGAGATCATCGGCGACATACAGGCGCAGTACTTCGGGATTCCCGGGGTGTTCGCCTTCGCCACCAATCCGCCGGCGTTCGGCTGGGGCAATCCGGTGAACTTCGTCATCCAGCATCCCGACTTCGCCACCCTGGCGCAGGCCAACGACACGCTGCTGGCCCGCGCGCGCGCAGGTGCCGGGCCTGCTCAACGTGGACAGCGACCTTCGGGTCAACAAGCCGCAGCTCACCGTCAGCTTCGACCGGGACCGGGCGGAGGATCTCGGCGTTCCGGTGGGCGACGTCGCCACCACGCTCCAGGTGCTGCTCGGCGGCCGCGAGGTGAGCACCTTCACCCGGGCCAACAAGCAGTACGACGTCATCGTGCAGCTCGACCCCCGCGCCCGGGCGACGCCGAGCGACATGACCGGGCTCTACCTCCGCGGCCGGGGCGGCGAGCTGGTGAAGCTCGAGGCGCTGGCCACGGTGCAGGAGGGCGTCGGGCCCCGCGAGCTCGCCCACTTCAACCGGGTGCGCTCCGCCACCCTCACCGCCAGCCTGGCCCCCGGCTTCACCCTCGGCGCGGCGCTCGACTCGCTCAACCGCATCGCGGCCGAGGTCCTGCCCAAGGGCAGCAGCACCGCGCTCGCCGGGCGAGTCCCGCGAGCTGGAGGAGAGCGGCTCGCTCGCTCTACTTCGCCTTCGTGCTGGCGCTGGTCGTGGTGTTCATGGTGCTGGCGAGCCAGTTCGAGTCGCTGGTGCATCCGTTCACCGTGCTCCTGGCCGTGCCGCTGGCGGTCACCGGGGCGCTGTTCACCCTGGCTCTCGCCGGCTCGACGCTCAACGTCTACAGCCAGATCGGCATGATCCTGCTGATCGGCCTGGTCACCAAGAACTCGATCCTGCTGGTGGAGTACATCAACCAGCTGAAGGAGCGGGGCATGACCACGCTCGAAGCGGCGCTCGAGGCGGGCCGGATCCGTCTGCGGCCGATCCTCATGACCTCGGTCTCCACCGTGATGGGCGCCCTGCCGATCGCGCTCGGGCTCGGCGCCGGGTCGCTGAGCCGGCGGCCGCTGGGGTACGCGATCGTCGGCGGGGTGCTGTTCTCCACCTTGCTCACGCTCTACGTGGTGCCCGCGGTGTACGTGATCTTCGACGGCCTGCATGGCGCGGATGCGCCGTCGGAGCCGGTGCGCCACGGCTCCCTCGCGCCGGCGGAGGCCGAGTGATCGCCGCCCTGCTGCTCGCGCTCCAGGTCGTCCGTGCCGGCCGCGGATTCGGTCCCGCCGGCGGCCGACACCTTGCCCCGATCACGCTGGCCGAGGCGATCCGCCGCTCCGCCCGGCTCGACCCGGACTACGTCCAGGCGCTGGGCGACATCGACAACGCCGAGTGGGGGCGGCGGGCGGCCATGCTCGCCTTCTTCGTGCCGTCGGTGTCGGTGGGTCTCGACGAGACCAAGTACTCAACCGAGTTCTTCAATCCGTCCGATCCGGCCAACCCCACCAGCACGCTGGTGGTGGGGTCGGCCCGCGCGGACTACGAGGTGTTCAGCCTGCGGAAGTTCTCCGAGCTGGGACGGACCCGCGCGGAGGTGGCGAGCGCGGAGGCCGGCGAGCTGGAGCAGCGGTTCCAGGCGGCGCTGGAGACCGAATCGAGCTACTACGACGTCCTGGTGAACCAGGAGCTCACCCGGGTGGCCGGGGAGCGGGTGACGCCGCGCACGCGAGGGGCTCGCCATCGCCCGGGCCCGGGTAGCCTCGGGCGCCGCGGTGCAGACCGACTCGCTCCAGCTCGTGCTGGAGCTGACCCGGGCCGAGGTCGAGGCGCTGCGCCAGCGAAACGCCCTCCGCACCGCCCAGCTCGAGCTGGGCCGGCGGGTGGGCGGGGCCGGGCCGGTGGACGCGGCGCCGCTCGACACCATGCCGGCTCCCGATCTGCCGATCGAGTTGCCCCAGGCCCTGAGCATGGCGCTGGAGCAGGGACCCCAGTACCGGGCCGCCCGGGCCGACGAGCGCGCCGCCGACGCGGCGCTCAAGTCGCAGAAGAGCGACTACCTGCCGAGCCTGGGAATCGGCGCGCTGCACCAGCGGTACGACACCGAGATCTTCCCCGGGGCGGCCAACGTCACCTCGGTGACCTTCAGCCTGTCGTTCCCGATCTGGAACAACGGGCTCCGGGAGATCGAGGTGAGCCGGGCACGCGTCGACGCGCGACGTGGCGCGCACCATCCGCGAGGACCTGGAGCGTGTGGTGCGGCGGGACGTCACCGCCGCGTACGACACCTATCAGACCAGCCGGGCCGCCGTGCGGCTCGCGGCCGTCGGGGTCCAGGTGGGCCGCGAGAACTATCGGATGCAGGAGATGCGCTACCGCGCGGGCGCCAGCACGATCCTCGATCTGCTCGACGCCCAGGTCAGCCTGGCCGAGGCCGAAGCCGATCTGGTCGAGGCGAGGTACGAGACCCGGCTGGC
Organism: uncultured Gemmatimonadales bacterium; assembly: GCA_963826065.1. Taxonomy (GTDB): domain Bacteria; phylum Gemmatimonadota; class Gemmatimonadetes; order Gemmatimonadales; family GWC2-71-9; genus CAVVWJ01. The sequence goes on along the minus strand of CAWGVP010000004.1, from coordinate 606,888 downwards.
GCTGGCGCAGCTCGAGGCGATGCTTGGCCGCAGACTCTTCTCGAACAAGGACGCACCGTGACACGCATATTCGCCGTCGTGGCGCTCGGACTCGCCGCCTGCAACAACGCCGACGGCGCTCCCAGCGGAGGTGCCGCCGGGGGAGGCGAGGGCGGCGGGCCGCCCGCGATGCCGGTCGAGGTCGTGGTCGCGCGGGCCGACACCGTGGTGGATGCCATCCTGGCCACCGGCCAGATCGAGGCGATGCAGTCGGTCGAGCTGCGCCCCGACATCGAAGGGCCGCATCGCCCAGATCCTGGTGCGCGAAGGCGCGCTGGTCTCCCGCGGCCAGGCGCTCTTCAAGGTGGACGACGCAGAGCTGAAGGCGGAGGTGGCCCGGGCCGAGGCGGAGCGCGATCTCGCCCGGCAGTCGCTCACCCGCACCCGCGAGCTCCTCGACCAGAAGGCCTCGAGCCAGTCCGAGCTGGAGCGCGCGGAGGCGGCCTCGCGGAGCACCGAGGCCCAGTACCAGCTGCTCAAGGTCCGGCTCGACCGCACCACGGTCCGCGCGCCGTTCACCGGCGTCGCCGGCCAGCGCCGCGTGAGCCTGGGCGACTACGTCACCACCAGCGACCCGCTGACGGTGCTCCAGACCGTGTCACCCCAGCGGGCGGTCTTCCAGGTGCCCGAGCGCTACGCCGACCAGCTCGAGGTCGGGCAGCGGGTCACCTTCCGGGTGGCGGCGCTCCCCGGCCGCGAGTTCGCGGGCCGGGTGGACTTCGTGGATCCGGTGGTGCAGCTGCCGGGGCGCACGATCACGGTCAAGGCCCAGGTGCCGAACCCCCGTCGGGAGTTGCAGGCGGGCATGTTCATCGAGGCCCGCCTCGCCACCGACGTCCGTCCCGACGCCGTGGTCATCGCCGAAGACGCGGTGTTGCCGCTTCAGGGCTCCAACTTCGTGTGGGTGGTGAACGACGGAAAGGCGACCCGTCGCCAGGTGGAGCTCGGCGTGCGCACGCCGGGCTTCGTCGAGGTGCGCTCCGGCGTCGAGGCGGGGGAGCAGGTCGTCGTCGGCGGGCAGGAGCGCCTCGCTGAGGGCGCGCCGGCCGCTCCGACCGTGGTGGACCGAACACCCACCAGCGGCCGGGAAGGCGCGGGGGGCACGCCCGCCGCTCCCGCCGGCACCGCGAGTTCTCCGGACACGACCGCGAGTCGGCCCGACTCCGCGAAGGCGGAAGCCCCGAAGGCGGTTGACTCCGCCGCCCGGTAGCATCGCGCCGGCGTGGCACCGGACCGGCCTGGCGGCCGCTCTGATGCTGCCGGCCGCGTCTCTCGGCGCGCAGAGCACGCGGGCCGAAGCCACGCAGTATCGCCAAACCTCCAGCTACGCCGACGTCGTCGGCTTTCTCGACGCGCTCCGCCGCCTCGGCGCGCCGATCCGGCTCGACACCCTCGCCCTCAGCTCGGAGGGGCGGGCGGTGCCGTACGTGGTTGCGTCGCGCCCCCTGGTGCACGGCCCTGCCGAGGCGGCGGCGACCCGCAAGCCGGTGGTGTACGTCCAGGCCAACATCCACGCCGGCGAAGTGGAGGGTAAGGAGGCCGCGCAGATGCTGCTGCGCGATCTCACCCTCGGGCCGCTCGCGCCCTTGCTCGACAGCCTCGTGCTCCTGGTGGTGCCGATCTACAACGTGGACGGCAATGAGGCCGTCGCGCGCGGTGACAGCAACCGGCCGGGGCAGAACGGGCCCGCGTTGGTCGGACGCCGGGCCAATGGTCAGGGCCTGGACCTCAACCGCGACTACGTGAAAATGGAGGCGCCCGAGACGCGAGGTGCCGCTGACCTGCTGCGCAGATGGAACCCGCACGTCTTCGTGGACCTGCACACCACCAACGGCAGCTACCACGGATACGACCTGACCTACTCGCCCGGGCTCAATCCCAACGCGACCGCCGCCAACGACTTCGTGCGCGACCGGATGCTCCCCGCCGTGAGCCGCCGCATGAAGGCGCGCCATGGCCGGGCGACCTTCCCCTACGGCAACTTCCGGAACCAGCACCCCGACTCGCTGGTACAGGGCTGGGAGACCTACGACGCCCGCCCGCGGTTCGGCACCAACTGGATCGGGCTGCGGGGCCGGATGGCGGTGCTCAGCGAGGCCTACAGCAACGACGACTTCCGAACCCGGGTGGCATCCACCTATGACTTCACCCGGGAGGTGCTGAGCGTGGTGGCGGGGGAGCACGACACGATTCTGGCCCTCACGGCCACGGCCCCTCCGAGACCCGACTCGGTCGCCGTGCGCTCGAAGCTCGGCCCGCCGACTCGCAGCGACGTGGTAGCCGAGATCACCGAGCCCGCGGGCGAGGGCGACGGAGGATACGCCCGCCGGCGGCGAAGCGGCGTCTATCGCACCATCGAGATGCCGGTCTACGATCGGTTCGTCGCGGCGCGCCGGGAAGCCGTGCCCGAGGCGTATCTGATTCCGGCTCGTCTGTCCGGGGTGGTCGAGCTGTTGCGGCGCCACGGAATCGCCGTGGAGCGACTGGGCGAGCGCGAGGCGGGCCCGGTCGAGCGGTTCATGGTGGACCGGGTCCTGCGCGGAGAGCCGTTCGAGGGCCACCGGACGATCCTGCTGGAGGGTGATTGGGCCCGAGGAGCGGCGGAACATGTCTCGGCCGACTGGTATGTGGTGCGCACCGGCCAATCGCTCGGCGTGCTCGCGGCGTACCTGCTGGAGCCGGCCTCGGAGGACGGTGTCGTGACCTGGAATCTGCTCGATGCAGAGCTAGCGCCGGGGCGACCCTACCCTATTCTGCGCTCGCGGCGGGCCGTCGCCGCCGCGGCGGACGACTGACAGGAGGTCCCATGCTCCAGGCCGGTGACGCTGCACCGGACTTCACGCTGTCCGGCCCCGAGGGCCGGACCGTCTCCCTCGCCGATCTGGCGGGGAAGCACGTCATTCTCTACTTCTATCCGCGGGACGACACGCCGGGCTGCACTAAGGAAGCTTGCGGGTTTCGCGACGCGTGGGACGACCTCCAGGCACTCGGGGCGATCGTCATCGGAGTATCTCCCGACGCGTCGGCTTCGCACGCCCGCTTCGCCGAGAAGTACGGCCTGCCGTTCCAGCTCCTCTCCGACCCCGACCACGAGGTCATGGAGGCCTACCAGGCCTACGGCGAGAAGACGATGTACGGCAAGAAGGTCACCGGCGTGATTCGCTCGACCGTCTGGGTCGGCCCGGACGGGAAGGTGCGCCGCCACTGGGCCCGAATCAGCGATGCCGGGGCCCATCCCGTGCAGGTTCTTGCGGCGCTCCGGGAGGCCATATAAGCCCCCGGCAGCGGACTATATTTCTCCAGTCCCGAGACCAATGGATACCGGCATGACCGCACCACGGACCCCACATACGCGCTCCTTCCTCGCCTGGCTCTGGGAGTGGACCAAATCCATCGTCGTCGCGCTGGTGGTCTGGTTCTTCCTCAGGACCTTCCTGGTCGAGGCATTCCGGATCCCGTCGGGCAGCATGGAGAACACCCTGCTCATCGGCGACTTCCTGTTCGTCAACAAGGCGCTGTACGGCGCCGAAGTGCCGATCATCAAGGCGCGGCTGCCCGCCGTGCGGGAGCCGGTGCGCAACGATATCCTGGTCTTCGACTCGGTGGAGGAGGAAGGGCTGAAGGTCGTCAAGCGGCTGATCGGCATGCCCGGCGACACCCTCGCCATGGAGCACGGGGTGCTGTTCCTCAACGGCGACCGGGTGGAGGAGCCCTACGCGGTCCACACTGACCCCGACCGCACCGAGGATCCGATCCAGCGGGCAAAGATGCGCGAGTGGCAGATCACCCATCTGGCCTCGGACGACACCGCCAACTACCAGCCCGATCTTCAGGACTGGGGACCCATCATCGTCCCAGCCGACTCGTTCTTCATGATGGGCGACAACCGCGACAGCTCCTACGACGGGCGGTACTGGGGCTTCCTGCCGAGGACCAACGTGCGCGGGCGGCCGCTGGTGGTGTACTTCAGCTACGACGCGACCAGCTGGCGGTCGCTGCCGTTCCTCACCGCAGTGCGATGGGGCCGGATCTTCAGCGCGCCGGAGTGAGGTGGATCAGGCGTGTCCCGAAGGACGGGGCGCCTCGGGCAACGACGAGCGGTTGAGCGTGCGGGGGATGTAGGCGGCGGTGCGACTGCAGGCGGTACAGTGGAGGGTGACCTTGCCGCCCTGGGCATCTTCCTGGGAGGACCGTTCAGGGATTCGCTCCACCGACGCGGCGCCGCAGGAGGGACATACCAACGGCTTCTGGTCCCTGTCGGCGGCGATCAGTATGAGCGCTTCCGGCGCACGGTATTCCTTGATGCCCCTGCGTCCCACGGCCTGCCCTTCCAATGGAGTCTGGTGGCACGAAACTGGCTGACCCCATTATTCCTGGAAATTTAATCGGAGTCGCACCGGGCGCGCCACAGCGGCGCGCCCGTCCGTTCACAAGGGGGCGGATCGCATGCAGGCATATTTTCGGACGTTGGCACTGGTCGCGGGAGCGCTCACGCTGGGCGCGGCGGGCGCCGCCGCCCAGGAGGTGCACGAGATCCGCATGGTCGAGGCGGGCAAGGGCGAGTTCCGATTCGAGCCATCGTCGGTGAGCGCCGGACGGGGAGACATCCTGCTCTTCAAGGCGGTCAGCGGGGCGCCGCACAGCGTGGTGTTCGAGGGCAGGGACCTGTCGGCCGATGCGCGCCAGAAACTGAACGCGGCCTTGCCCCGGCGCGCCGGCGATCTCAGCAGCCCGCTGCTCACCAAGGATGTCGAGTATCGGGTGGTAGTGCCGGAGCTCGCGGCAGGCACCTACCGCTTCTTCTGCCTGCCCCACCGGGCCTATGACATGCGGGGACAGGTGACCGTCAAATAGGGCGGCTCGAGATTGGGGATTCCCAGGGCCGGAGTTGACGCTCCGGCCCTTGCTTTTCGGGCGGCCTTGGGAGTAGTACCTCATACTACTAGCGCCTCGCTCCCGACCGTGCGAGAATTCCGGCTGACGAAGCGGCAGGGTATCGCAGGGTGACTCGAAGGTAAGGAGGCCATTGTGGCATCGGAACTTGGCGGTTCACAGATCGCGACGTTGCTGGAGACCCTTCCGGGGATCGCCAACGTGCTACGCAGCCCGGTCGCGGACGCCTTGAGCAGCGTCATTCGCGCCGCCGCGCGCCTCTCCGATTTCAACGTGGCCGATGCGGAGGAGCTGGTTCGCTACGCAACGCGTCGCAGTCTGATGGGTCAGGACGAAGGCGACCGACTGCTGGCGGAGATCCACGCGGCACAGCAGAAGCGGCTCGATCGCGCCGCCGACCGGGAGAAGGCCCAGCGCGCCAAGGCGCGCGCCAAGACCAAGCCGGTCAGGACGGTCAAGGCCGTGAAAGCTGTCAAGAAAGTGAAGCTGAAGAAGGCGGCGAAGGCAAAGAAGCGGTAAGCTTTCCGGAGCGGTAAGCTCTAGGTCTTGAACTCCTGCATCAGCGCCGTCAGCCGCGTGGCGCCCTGGAGCAGATCGCCCGCCGAGGAGGCCATCTCTTCGGTGCTGGCGCTCTGCTCTTCCGCGGCGGCGGTGACCTGCTCGCTGGCGGAGGCATGCTCGCTGGCAGCTTGACTCACCTCCTGGGTCCGGACGCCCAGCTCCTCCACGATTCTTCGGTTCGCCACCGCCTCCCGCTCCACCTCCGCCGCTGCCCCGTGCACCTCGCCGACGGCGCTCGAGATCTGCTCCAGCGCGCTCGCCGCGGCCGCGGCGACGGTCTCGATACCCTGGACCTTGGCGGAGCCGGTCTCCATGGTGTGCGACACCTCGCGCACTTGGTTGCGGATGAACTGAACCGTCTTCGCCACATCTTCAGCGGCGGTGGCGCTGGAATCCGCCAGCCGCCGGACCTCTTCCGCCACCACCGCGAAGCCCCGGCCGTGCTCCCCGGCTCGGGCCGCCTCGATGGCCGCGTTGAGCGCGAGCAGGTTGGTCTGGGACGAGATCTGCTTGATCAGGTCGATGAAGTCGGTGATCGGCTCCGACAGTCGGGTCAGTTCCTTGACCTGGCCGGCCGAGGTGCGAACCACCTCTTTCACGTCGAGGAGGGTCTGGCCCGCGGCCGCCACGTCGGCCTGGTGGCGGGCCGCGAGCGCCTGAATCCGGCCGCCGAGCTCGCCCACCCGCGCCGCCGCCTGCGCATTCGCCTCCGCGATCTGCCGCAGGCTGTGCAGCAGCGAGTCCGCCTTCTCCATCCCCTTCACCTGCTGCTCGGCGCTGGCGGCGATCTTGACCATCGCGGTGGAGATCTCGCCGCTGCTCGCCGCCAGCTCCTCGCTCATGGCGGAGAAGTCGCTGGCGCTGTTGCCGATGTGACTGGCCTCACCCACCACCGCCACGACCACAGAGCGCAGCCGGCCGCCCATGTCGTCCATCGCCCGGGAGAGTCGCTCGAGCTCGGTGGGCATCCCGCCCAGCCGGACCGGCCGCAGGTCGCCGCCCCCGAATCGCTCGACGGCGCCGACCAGTTGGTTCAGCGGGCGGTCCACCATCCGCACGGTCCAAAACACGATCGAGCCGCCGATGACGAGCGAGATGAAGAACAGGAGCCAGAGCATCTGCCGCCGCTGGTCCGCCTGGCGTCCGAGATCGGCGGCCCGCCCCATCGAGCGTGAGGTCTGGGCCAGGGAAAGCGCCCGGACATCGCGCAGCAGCGTATCGGAAGGCGAGCGGGCCAGCTCGGCATAACGTCGGGCCTCGTCCGGCCGGCCGAGATCGGTCAGGGCGTGCGCCATCGCATACGCCACTTCGATCTTGGCCTGGTTGTCCGCCACCTGGTTGACGATGTACCGATCGGCGGTGGTGAGCGAGGCGAGTCCGCGATAGCGCCGCTGGAACGCATAGGCCGAGTCACCCTGCTCCAGCACCTGGGCGCGGAACTTCTGGTCCGGCCGCACCAGGTACTGCTCGGCGGACCGCACCTCGGTGGCCACCGAGGAGATGAGGCCGCTGCCCAGGTCGGTGCTTTCCATCAGGAGGGTCAACTCCCGCTCGACCGACTGATCCAACGCCCGGATCGAGTTCACACCAAGGAGCGCGATGACGAAGACCAGGCCGATGAGCAGGGCCATCCCCCCGACGACCCGGCTTCGGAGGCTCTGCATCATGGACGATTGCCCTGCGCGATGTCGGCCGTGCGGTTGGCCACTTCGACCGCGCCGGCCCGCACCATACCGATGTAGACGTTCTGGTCCGGCACATCGCCGGCAGCGTCGAATGCCACCACGCCGGTGACGCCCTCGAAGGCGGGCGTCTCCGAGCCGACCGCGGCCAGCGCACGTCGCACCGCCTGGCGATCGGTCCCCGCCGCGGCGATGACGGCGCGCAACAGATGCACCGCGTCATACGTTGCGGCCGCGGGCTGGTTGGGCATGCCCGCGTCGGGGAACTTCCGGCGATAGGCCTCGATGAACTTGCGGTTGGCCGGGGTGGCCAGCGTCGGGAAGTAGGAGGATGTGAGGTACACGCCTTCGGCGAGTGCACCGGCTCCTTCGATCCCCTCGAGCCCGTCGCCCCCCAACACCGGCACCATCAAGCCGCGACGGCGCGCCTGCCGAAGGATCTCCTCGGCTTCGCCGCGGTTGCCGGCGACGACGAGGAACTGGATGGACTTGTCGCGCGCCAGGCGATCGAGGTACGGCCCGACGTCCGGCTTGTCGCCGATGTAGGGGTCGATGGACCGCAGGGTGCCGCCCAGGCCGGTGAACTGCTGAACGAAGGTCTGGCGGATGCCGCGCCCGTACTGGTCATTCAGGTAGAGCACGGCTCCGCGCTCCAGGCCCAGGCGCTCGCGGACCCAGCGCGCCAGCGCCGCGCCGTGAGCCAGGTCGCTGGGGCACACCCGGAACGTGTGGTCGCCGGCGGCGGTGACTTCGGGGGACGAGGAGGAAGGCGAGATCGCGGCGATCGGATCGTCGCCGCCGTTGTAGACCGGCGCCGCGGCGAGCGTCGTGCTGGAGAAGAGGTGGCCCACGATCGCCGAGACGTCGGTCTCATAGAGATCGCCCGCGACGAAGACGGCCGAGTCGGGGTCGGCATAGTCGTCCCGCGTCACGAGCTCCAGCCGCCGGCCGTTGATCCCGCCGGTTGCATTGATTTCCTCGGCTGCCAGCTCGGCGGCGAGCTTCATCGGAAGCCCGATCGGATCGCTGAATGACCCGGCGACCCCGATCCGAATCGGTCCGCCATCGGCCGCGGCGCACGACGAGAGGACGGCCGCGAGCCCCAGTGCGGCGAGGCGGGGCGCAATAAGCCTGAGACGTAGGGTTGCGACCAAGCGGGGCTCCGAAGCCTAACGTATTGAATGCGAGCTATTTGGCGAAGCCAATGGGGCGTCGGTCAGGCTGGGAGTGCAAGTTGCGTACTACTCGGGGGGGAGACTCGAAATGCTGGATTGGACCGACCGGCGGGCAGAGGCGGAACTCGACCTCCACGGCCTGACCGTGCTCGACGCGGTGGTCAATGCGGAGCGGTTCCTGCGCGCCCAGCGTAAGGCGCGCCCGGGCGGCGTGGTGCGACTGGTGACGGGGCGCGGTCGTGCCGGGGGCGGTGCGCCGATCCGGACCCGGGTGCGGACCATGCTTCGAACCATGCGGGACCAGGGGACGGAGGTGCGGGACTACATCCTCGAGGACACCGAGGGAAGCTTTCTGATCCGGCTACGGTGAGGCGGGCCGATTCGCTCCCCACCCGTCGAGCACTCGCCCGTCCACCAGGCTCACCGATGCGGTGCGCTTCCCTCGCTCGGTCCGCCAGGTGAGTCGCAGCATCCTGCCCCGGCGCACCCACTGCATCATCCTCTGGCTCCCCTGGGACCTGACGGTGACGCGTCCGTAGCTCGCCTCGATCCGGCGCCGCCAGCGATCCAGCGTCTCGGCGTCGAGCTCGGCGGAGAGGGTGAGCACGCCGGAAACGCTGTCGATCGCCGACACCCAGACCTCGACCGGGACACCCAGCGCCGAGTCGCTCACCGTGCCTCTGCACTCCATGACCCGGCGATCGCGCTTGGCGCGGTCGCAGCGCAGGCGGCCGCCGTGGCCCCGGATCACCCGATCCAGCTCGTCGAGTCGCGCCCCCGCGCGGTACCGGTGGAATCGCAGCGCGGAGGTGTCCTGGGCGATGGCGGTGGTCATGGCCCGAGCCGGCGAGGCGGGTGCGGCGAGGACGAGCGCCAGCAGGAGCGTGGCGGTCCGGAGCGCTGGCGTCATGCGGCGGAGGCCTCGGACGGGCGGATACCGAGAGCCCCCGCCTGAGCGGCGGGGGCCTGGTGTGTTTGGCTCTGCGTCGGATCGGGAAAGGCGCGGAGCGCCAGGGTGGTCAGACTTTGCGGACGTTGGAGGCTTGGAGCCCCTTGGGCCCCTCGACGACCTCGAACTCCACATTGTCGCCCTCGGACAGCGAGCGGAAGCCTTCGGCAATGATGGCGGTGTGATGTACGAAGACGTCCTTGCCACCGTCCTGCGCGATAAAACCGAACCCCTTTGCATCGTTAAACCACTTGACCGTGCCCTTCGCCATTGTTGCAACCTCTTGACAGGGGAGCCCGCAGGCTCCGGGGAAACCCCCGGCCCTCGTGGCCGGGTGAAGAAGCCCCATGAAAAAAGCCGCTCGGACTCTGGGGGTCCGACCGGCCAAGGATGAGTCAAGAATGCAAAGGTGAGACCGCGCTATGCATGGCCTAAGGTGTTGCTCCATCAGGGAAATGTCAATAACCTGCCCTATCGGAGCACCACGCCCGCGGCCCGGAGCTCGTGGTCCAGGAGCCAGCGCTTCCTGGCCAGCCCTCCGCCGTAGCCCACCAGGCTACCGTCCTTCCCCACGACTCGATGACAGGGAATGAGGATCGCCAGGTGGTTGGCCGAGACCAGCCAACCGATCTGGCGCGGGTGCAACCCGGTCGCCCGCGCGACGTCGTCATAGGAGCGGGTTTCACCGAGCGGAATCCTCCGCAGGGTCTTGAAGACCGCGACCTGGGCGGGGGAAAGGTCGAACCAGCGCTTGAGATACTCGGGGTAGGGGAACGGACGGGAGGATCCGGTGAAGTATTCGTCCAGCCACTTTGTGGTAATCCGGCACTCGCCCTGCGCGATGTGCAGCTCGGGAACCGCCGCCCTGAGCCGTACCGCCCACTTGATCGTCATGGCGCGGTGGGGGAACTCGACGGCCAGGGGTCCGGCCTCGCATTCCACTACCGTCAACATGCCGATCGGCGAGCTGTAGGACGTCCACTCCACCTGCATAGGGGGGTCCCGGGGTGGGAGTGAGGGAAATATACGTGAGCCCGCTGGCGCACGTATATTTCCCCCCATGACCTCCCCCCAGACCCTCGTGGTCCGCACCTTCACCGACCGGGCAGAAGGCCTGTCTCACTTCGTGCTTCGCGCCGGTGAGGCGCCGAGACTGCTGGCGTTCGACGATGCGCTGGGCTGCCCGGTCGAGACCGCTTTGGCGGCGCTGGAGTGGACCGGTGCGGTCGGCATTCTCCTCGACGACGACCAGCTGCATGCCGCCCGCCTCACCAGCGAAACCGCGGCCGCGGTCATTGAGCGCAAGGGCCAGGAGGGCCGGCGGTTCGTGTACCTGGGCCCCAGGCTCGACGCGCCGCCCATGGACGTGTTCGAGGGCGCGATTCTGTTCGACGAGCCCGGGGTGAAGGCGGTCGAGTTCACCCAGCGGGCACACGCCCTGGCCCACTTCCTCCGCGCCACCGCGGGCGCGGGCGCGCTGCTCGCCCTGCTGGGCAGGCGCGCACCGGAGTTGCGCCACCTGCGCCGCTGGCTCGGCCCGATCATTCAGGAACTCGACGGACCCCGGCCGCTCGTCGCCGGCTGGTTCGCTGCCAGCTCCGCCGGCTGCCTCTTCTCCGCGCTCGATACCGAGGCCACACACCGCTACATCGAGGTCGGACTCGAGTCCTGAGACCTTTCCACCTGAATGTGTGGATACACATCTCCACAAACCTGTGGACGGAAGCGGTATGGCGATGGGTTGGCGGGGGTTAGTAATCCACAAATTCAGTCCACTCGAATGTTGTAACCCGAATAAAATCAGGCACTTGCGCCGCTGCACGCGGTCCGTATCTTAGGCTCCACGCGCTTGTCTGGAAACGTGCTGAGACCCCGAGTCACAGTGGCGGCCTGCAAGCGGGTTCAGGCGGGATATCAGGGGAGAGGGCCGACGCAATCAAGGGCTCAGGCACTCGTTGATCCTGGTGATCACCCCGGCTTGGACAAGGTGAAGCCAGTCGCGTGCTTCATCCACTCCGATCTTGCGCCTCGGGGTGCAGTGCGAAAGGTCGGTCCGCGACCCGATCCGACTCGCAGCGCTCGAATGGATGAACCAGGTGGGATGGCCATCCGGCCTGGGGATGGATGCCAAGGCCTCACCTCGCCCTCCCGAGCGGCGAATCAGCCAACCGGTGGCAGGTGGGAGAAGAACGACGGCAGCAATGCCTCGACCTTGGTTAGTCCAATCGTGGGACGGCCGTCTAGCCACGACTAGGCGGCCGTTCTCATTTTCGGGAACCGCCGGTCTCGACACCCCAATCACTTCTGCCGCGATACGCCTTCCGACGGTCCAGCTGCCAGATGCCGCGAACGCTGAGCGGCTCGTCTCCGTGAAAATTGTCGTCGTCTCCGAGCGCGTCGGCCATGCTGGCGGCCTTGGCGCTGGCGTTGTCCGCCAGGTGCAGCACTTCTGCCTCCAGGGTCATCGGGCCGACGGGAGCGCCGAACTCCGGCCGTCCGTGGTGGCTTGCGATGAGGTGCTGGAGAATCCACGACTCCCGGGCCAGCGGCGGGCCGAGGGCGGCGGTGCGTCGCTCGAGCATGAGCATGCCGAGCGCGACGTGGCCCAGAAGGGCGCCCGGCTCGGTGACAGCGAAGCCGGTTTCCCAGGCGTAGGCGTCGAGTTTGCCGATGTCGTGGAGCAGGGCGCCGGCGGTGACCAGATCACGGTCGGCGCCGCAGGTGGCCGCGATACTCCGGCCGATCGAGACTACATCGCAGGTGTGCCGCAGGAGTCCGCCCAGCTCCGCATGATGCCCCGTGGTGCTGGCCGGGCAGGTTCCATATCGGTGACGGAAGTCAGGATCGTCGTAGAAGAGGGCGATGACGCTCCGCAGGCGAGGCGCGCGGATGGCCCCGCGCCAACGGTCGAGGAGCCTCCAGTATGGAGCGACGTCTTCGACCGAGGGAAGCAACCCGCGCCAGTCCACCGCATCGGGGGACAGCGGCCGGATGGCGAGCACCTCGAGCTGCTTGCGGCCGCGGAAGAGCCGGATTTCCCCTTGCGCCTCGACTGGGGAACCGGGGCTCAGCCCGGCCACCAACGCGCGGCGCTCACCCCAGAACGGGGCGGATGGGATTCTGCCGGTGGCGTTGGCCAGGGTGAGCACCACGCAGTCCTTGCCGTCGCCATAGGAACGATGATCCAACTCCACTACGAGCATCGGGCCACGGAGATGAGCACCTGGCTCGGAGCGCTTGAGATCGGCCATCGATTACCTTTTTCGAATGCCCCCGCTGCACCTGCTCATCCTGGCGCGAGCCGAGGACCGCCGTGAGGCGCTGTTGAGCGCGCTGCGCGGCGCGGGACACCAGCCCGTCAGCGTGCCCGACGGCCCGGCCGCGGCGGACGCGATCGGCGCCGCGGGGTTCGACGCCTTGGTGCTGGATCTGGGGTGGCCCGAGCTAGAGGTGGGCCGGTTGCGCGAGGCGCTGGCACCTGCCCGCGCTATCGAGCCCGATTCGCTGGACGCCGCCGAGCGGCGTCACATCGCGCTGATGCTCCGCTACACCGAGGGAAACCGGCGCCGCGCCGCGCAGCTCCTGGGCATTTCGCGCTCGACCCTGCTGCACAAGGTCCGGAAGTACGGCCTGGACCAAAGCTGATGGCCGCCGAGTAGCGGGCGATCATGGCGGGCGTGTGATCCTCACACGCCCCAGCCGCGAGACCACGACCGTGCGCGCCGCGGATCCGAGAGTCAAGTGGAAGCTGGCATTCGACAAGCCGGTGGTGATGCCGAGTGGCGAAAAGGTCAGGTCCCGGGCCGGCGAGGCGAGCGTGACGCCCTCCTCCGAGGGCCCAGGTGCCATCCAGTGTGGGCGCTCCGCACCAACAAGGGTGATTCGGAGGGTCTGTGCCGCCACGGAAAGAATTGCCGGCCGACCGTGAACAATTGCAGTGGTTCGGGCGCGCCGGTGGGCGGCAGCGATGCTTTGGGCTGCCGACTCCACTCTGACCCCCTGTTTTAAGGCACTGAACGACGGGAGTGCGATTCCTAGCAGCAGGCCGGCTACTGCCAGCGCTAGCGCGACTTCGAGAAGAGTGAACCCGTATTTCATGGCCCCAGATTAGCAGTACGGGCGTCAAGGCTGGGACCTCGGCGCTGCAATACGGTGCATTTTCGCGCACCCTTGCCCTTCGGCGTTCCGGCGGCGATACTAGCGTTGTTCCGGACCAATAACGGCGGAAGGATCTCTCTCTGTTCACGCCCCAGCAGTTGTTCGATGAATTCGGGTCGTCAGCGGATGTCCTGGCCCACGCTCCCTTCCTGGAGCGGGCCCGGATCGAGCGCGAGCACGACCGTGAGCATCCGGCGCGTCTCGCGCTGGGAGCCTACGTCGTTGCACGCCTGGTGGACCGGCTCCTGTCCGGCCTCGAAGGCGTCGAGGCCCAGGAGGGATTTTCCTGGCAAGTTGCGGCAGTCCGCCGGCACCTCGCCGAGCTCCCGCCCGAGGCTCCGGAAGCCGCGCACCTGCGGGGCATCGCCGAGTCGGTGCCGGGCGAGCCTACACCCACGCCCGCGCTCCGGCTGTGTCTCACCGCGTACGCCTACTTCCTCGAGCACGAGGCCCGGCTCGACGAGGCGCTGGACATCCTTGGTCTTGCCGGCCGGGCGCACGGCGCCGAGGTGCCGGCGGCCGAATACGCGGCTATCGCGCTGTTCGCGGGGCGGCTGAACCGGTTGCTGGCCCGCTGGTCGGCGGCCAACACCTGCTATGAGCGGGCCGAAGATGCCGCGATGGCCAACGGCGACATGGTCACGGTGCTCCGGTCGCGCCTGGGCCGCTCGGGTGTGATGCGGGGCCAGGGTAATCTGCCGCTCGCCCTTTCGAACACCTGTAAAGTCGTCGAAGAGGCCGGACAGCTCGGACTCACCGAGATTCAGGCGATGGCATACGCCGACCTCGGGGCGGTGCACTCGCTGCAGGGCGCCCACGACCAGGTGGTCGTGGCCAACTATCGCGCCTTCACGCTCAGCGAGGACTCGCTCCAGCGGATGCGGATCCTGGGCGACCTCGGCGTGGGTCTGCTGAACCTGCAGGCGTACGAGAGCGCCCGGCTGGCTTTCGAGATCGTGGCCGACTCTAATACCAGCCTGCTGGTGCGCACCAACGCCCTGCTCGAGCTCATGGAGCTGGAGTCGAAGGTGGGCAATCGCCTGGCGTTCGAGCGCCGGCGGGGCGAAGCTGAAGCGGTGCGCGATCGGATGCCGCCCAGCATGATGGCGGACTACCACTACAAGGCGGGGGTGGGGCTGGCGCGGTTTGGCCGCCGCAAGCGGGCCCTGGAGTTCCTCCAGGCCGGTCTCCGCCTGGCGGAAGAGCACCGGTTGAACGCATGGTACTTCAAGTTTGAGCGGGAAGTCGCGGCGATGGAGGCGAACGAGCAGCATGCCGCGCAAGAGGCCGTTCCCGCCACGCCGGCGACCCTCACCAGCTCGCCGGCGGTGGAGGAAGTGGCTCTGGGGCTGCGCGAATACGCGCTGGCCGCCAACTAGTTGTTGGAGCCCTGAGTCTCGAGGTTGTTCGAGCCCTGGGTCTCGACGAAGTTGTTGGACCCTTGGGTTTCCGTAAAATTGTTCGACCCCTGCGTCTCGAGAGCCGCAGCCGGAACCTCGGACGGCCCCGTGACGGACTGCCCGCAGGCGGTCGACAGGGCGGCAAGGGTCAGGCAGGCGACCGCGATCAAGCTGGAAGAGCGCCGGGACATGGGAAATCCTCTCAAAGGACGGGTCTCGTCAGGGGATACCGCCAATTTGAGCACTGGGATGCCCCGGTTTTAGGGCCCTTTTGCGACAATTAGGGACCGTTTTGCGACATTTGCTCCTCGCTGCCGTCCCACCCGAACGTGTTTTCCGACTCCGGACTCTCGACGCTGACCGCTTCCAGTGGGTCTCGGCGAGTAACTGGCCCGAAGCCGTGGAGACCATCCGTGCCAAGCCGGTCGACATGGCGGTGGTCGATCCACACCTGGGGGGTGGGGAACCCCGGCCCCACGGAATCGAGCGCCTGCGGCTGTTTTTCCCCTCCCTGCCGCTCCTCGTCTATACCGATCTCACCCCGGCCAACGCCGGCGTCCTGCTCCAGTTGGGCCGGGCCGGGATCCGCCGGGTAGTGGTCTACCGGTTCGAGGATGCGCCTGGGGCTCTCCGGTCCGCCCTGCTGAGCGAGCTGGAGCAGAGCGCCTCCCAACAGGTCATGCAGGCCCTTGCCCCGACCCTCCGCGACCTCCCTGACGAGCTCCAGGTCGCGCTGGAGGCGATGCTCCATGCCCCGGGTGACGGCCCCACGGTGACGGCCCTGGCCGATCGAGCCCAGCTCACCCGGCGCACCTGCGAGCGGTGGTTCACCAAGGTGGGTCTCCCCTCTCCCCGGGTCGTCATGGTGCTCACCCGACTGCTCTACGCCCACCGGTTGTTGCTCGACCCTGGTTATACCGTGGAGGACGTGGCCCTCAAGCTGGGATACAGTAAGACCAAGACGCTCCAAATGCATCTGAGGGCGGTGTTCGGACAGACCGCCGGCGAGCTCCGGGTCTCGTTGAGCACCGAGGAGGCGCTGGAGGCCGTCACCCACCGGTACTTCACGCCCCTGGCGCAGGCCACGGCATGAGTCCCCGGATCCTGGTGGTAGACGACGAGCCGGGTCTGCGGCGGACGCTGGAGCGCGCCCTCCGCAACCTCGACTACGAAGTCGTGTCGGTCGGCGACCCGCACCTGGTCTACGAGATGCTGGACGCCGCCGACTACGACATGGTCATGCTCGACATTCACCTGCCCCAGATGTCGGGCGACACCCTCGCCATCGCCCTGGTGCGGCGCTGGCCCAGGCTGACCGGCCGGATCCTCCTCATGTCCGGCGACCCCTGGGCCCTTCGGGCCGACTGGCCCGACGAGCTGCGCCGGTGCCCCCTGCTGGTGAAGCCGTTCACGCTCGACGCGCTGGGCTCGGCCGTCCACACCATATTGACCGCGTCCACGCCGCAGCCCCAGCGCAAGCGAAACGGCGGATGACTGCCGGGCTCACCGCCGCCACTCCAACCGATGCCCTCACCACATTGCGGGAATACCGCGGCCTCGCGCCGTGGGGGCTGCGCGACCTCGCCGCCCTCGCCGCCGGCCTGCTCGATGCCTCGGGGGTCGTCCCCGTGAACGCGGCCGCCCGCGCGCGGCCCAGCGAGCGGACCATCCGCTTTTACGTGACCCGCGGACTGGTGAGCCCGCCGGACGGTCGGGGCACGGCGGCGGTGTATTCCTACCGGCATCTGCTCCAGGTCCTCGCCATCAAGCTCCGCCAGATGGAGGGCGCGACGCTCGAGGCGATGGCCAAGGAGTTCGACGGGCTGACCGGCGACGTGATCGAGCGGAGGGTGGCGGCCGCCCTGGGCCCGACGGTGCCGCGTCCCGACCGACTCGCGCTGCTCCAGGCGCCCGGCACCGGGCGGGGCCGGGTCGGCCGCGCCCTGCTCGGCTGGCTCACGCCGGTGGAAGGCGCCACCCCGGAGGGATCGCTCTGCCGCCGGATCGCGGTGGCCCCCGGCATCGAGCTGCTGATCGACGAGCAGCACCCGGTCCTCCGGCTCAACGGCGACGTCGAGACCATCACGGCCACCCTCCGCCAGGCACTAGCGGGCCTCGTCGGCTCCTGATCCCACTCGCACAAAGGCGACTCCATGTCCACGATCGTCTTCCTGGTCGTCCTCGCCGTTCTCGTCCTCTGGGTGGTCGGCGCGTACAACGGCCTCATCGCCCTCAAGAATCAGGTGCTCAACGCCTGGAAGCAGATCGACGTGCAGCTCAAGCGCCGCCACGACCTGATTCCCAACCTGGTGAACACGGTGAAGGGCGCGATGGATTTCGAGCGCGGCACCCTCGAGGCGGTGATCGCCGCGCGGAACAAGGCGGTGAGCGCCACCGGCGTGAAGGACACCGCGAAGGCGGAAGGCGAGCTCACCCAGGCACTCGGCCGCCTCTTCGCGCTGACCGAGGCGTATCCCGAGCTCAAGGCCAACCAGAACGTGCTCCAGCTCCAGGAGGAGCTGACCAGCACCGAGAACAAGGTCGGCTTCGCCCGGCAGCTTTACAATGACGTCGCCACCCAGTACAACACCAAGCAGGCCACCTTCCCGACGCTCCTCGTCGCCGGTCTCGCCAAGGCGTCGCCCGCGGAGCTGTGGGAGCTCGAGGACGCGGCCGAGCGGGCGGTACCGAAGGTGGATCTCTCGCTGAACAAACCTGCGCCGTGAGCGGCGACGACGCCAACCTCTTCGCGCAGCAGGAGGCCAACCGCCGCCGCTCGAACTGGCTGGTCGTCGGGTTCATCATCTTCTTCGCCTGGGTGGGATTCGGCGGCGATCTGGCTTTCGCGCTGCTGACCGCCGATGCCTCCCCCGAGGCTTACCACCATGTCTTCCCCTTCATGGGGCTGTTCGCCACCGCCGCGGCCGCCGGCATCTGCTGGTATGCCTGGCGTCACGGGCCGGAGCGGGTGCTGTGGGCCACGGGCGCCTGGGAGATCGTCGAGCCCGCCACCCCGGAGCAGAAGCAGCTGGTCAACGTGGTGGAGGAGATGGCCATCGCCTCGGGACTGCCGAAGCCGAGGGTGTGGGTGGTGCCCGACGACGATCCCAACGCCTTCGCCACCGGGAGGGACGCCGGCTCCGCGAGCATCGCGGTGACCGAGGGATTGCTGGCGACCCTCAGCCGTGACGAGCTCCAGGGCGTCGTCGCCCACGAGATGGCACACGTGCGCAACCTCGACGTGCGCCTGATGACCCTGCTGGCCGGCATGGTGGGCGCGCTCGCGCTGATGTCCGACGGCATGGGCCGCATGCTTCGGACCGGCAGTCGCGGAGGCTACCGGCTCGGCGGGCGGGGCGGAGGTGGCGGGAAAGGAGGGGGGAACCCGCTGGGGCTGGTCGTGCTGGTGCTCTGGCTCATCAGCCTGATCCTGGCCCCGGTGGTCGCCCGGCTTCTGGCGATGTCGGTGAGCCGGAAGCGGGAGTTCCTCGCCGACGCCACCGGCGTCCAGTTCACCCGCAACCCCATGGCCCTGGCGACGGCACTGGAGAAGCTGTCGGCCGCGTCCGCGGCGACCCGGTCGATCACCCGCGGCGCGGCCCACCTCTGCATCGTGGATCCGTCGCCCGGGCTCCTCTCCTCCCGGGAAGGCTTCCTGGCCGACGTGATGGCCTCCCACCCGCCGATCCGACAGCGGATCATCCGGCTTCAAGGCATGGGCTACCAGCAGGCCAAACAGCAGGCGGCGGCGGGATAGGTCATGCGCTACGAGGAGAGCACCCCACCGCCGGAGCTACGCGATCTGGTGCACCGGATCTGGCTGCTCCGCGGCGCCCCCGCAGCGCACCCGGCTGCCTTTCAACGTGCGATGCCCGACGGCCGGGCCGAGCTGATCTTCAACCTCGCCGACGCGTTCGAGAGCCGCGACAGCGGAGGGGTCCGCCGGCAGCCACGCGCCCTGGTGGTAGGCCCGACCCGGCGGGCCATGGAGATCAGACCGACCGGTGCGGTGGATCTGGTGGGCGTGCGATTCCGGCCCGAGGCGCTCTCGGCCTGGCTTCGGGTGGCGGGTGGAGAGCTGCTCGGTCTGGCCTGCCCGGCGAGCGATCTTCCGCTCCCCCTGGAGCCGACACTGGCAGAGCAGCTGGCGGCCCTCCCCGACTCCGCCGGGCGACTCTCGGTGCTGTGCCGGCATCTGGCCGGCGCGGCCGGACGCCCCGTCGTGGACCGGAGGGTCAGTGCGGCGGTAGACCTTGCGCTGGCCGACGGTTCTCCCCGTCCCGTGGCGATCGCGAGCGCGGTCGGGATGAGCCACCGGCAGCTGAGCCGGGTGTTCCGTGAGCAACTGGGGTTCGGCCCCAAGTCGCTCATCAGGCTGGGAAGATTTCAGCGGGCCCTTCGATCGCTCGAGTGCCCTGCCCGGCGCTCGGTAGCGGCGGTGGCGGTGCGGACGGGCTACTACGACCAGGCGCACCTCACGCGGGACTTCCGGCAGTTCGCGGGAATCGGGCCGGGGAGCTATCTGCGTGAAGCGCGGGAGATCGCGCGGAATTTCATCGCGGATGCGGGGGAGGAGAGCTCGTTGGCGCCCACGGCGAATTTTTCCAAGACCCCCGCCGGCCGAACCGATAATCTGGGTGCCTGACCTTCCGGAGAGGCCTCATGCGTACCATTCTGCCGGCCATGCTCGCATCCCTTATTGCCGGCCCGGCACTTCCTCCGCCGGCCGCGGCACCAGGGCGTCCCTCGCTGGCGGACCTGGACTTCATGGCGGGATGCTGGCGCGGTGGCTCCGATGGCGGGGCCGTGATCGATGAGTACTACACTCCACCCTCCGCCAACCTGATGTTCGGCGTCTCGCGCTACACCAAGGCGGGCCGCGTGATCAGCTACGAGTTCACCACCATCGCCGCCGTGGGGGATTCGGACCTGGTGCTGACGCCGCGGCCCGCCGGGCAGGTGCCGGCCGATTTCAACCTCAGTCGCCTCGAGCGCGGCGCGGTGGTCTGGAGCAATCCCCGGCACGACTTTCCCCAGGTGATCGGCTATCGAAAGCTGGGGTCGGATTCCCTGGCGGCGCGGATCGAGGGGCCGGGGCCGGGCGGCACCCGCTCGTCGGAGTGGCGGATGGGAAAGGTGCCCTGCGGGAAGTGACCCCGGAGGTCAGGGTCTCCCGGTGAGCTCGATGATCTCGGTGGTGAAGGTGCCGGGGTCGAACGGAAGCTCCACGACGTGGTCGGCGCCGGAGTCCGCCGCCGCGCCGTCGTCCGAGACCAGCGCCACCACGCGGTAGCTCCGGTCGGCCGGCGGGACGAACCCGCCCAGCGAGTGCGCGCCGGTCGCGTCGGTCACTCCCTGCACCACCACCAGTCTCGTCGCTCCCGCCGCCGCGCGCCGGTTCAAGTCCTCCCGATCGTCGGCCCGCACGACCTCGAACCCGGCGTGCTTCAGCAGGAGCGACACGATCCGCGCCAGGTCCTCGTCGGCCACCAGCACGAGCGCCTGTCCCCGCCGAACCGCCGAAGCCGGTCCCCCCTCGTCCAGGTCCACCATCCGGGCCCCGGTGGCGTAGCTCTTGGTCCTGACATCCCGGAGATCGCCGATGCGGCGCATGATGCCATGGATCCGGTGCAGGGAGTCGCGGACACCCGCGAGGGTCTCGGTGCGCGCGGCGGCGGCCATCGCGGGATCGGCCAGCAGCAGCTCGACGTTGGCGAAAGCCGCCATGAGCGGATTGTTGATCTCGTGGTGCAGGGTGACCGTCATCTCGCCGATCGCGGCCAGCCGCTCGGCGCGGACCAGGTCGCGCTCCGCGGCGACCAGCGCCTTGCGGAGCTCGCGGGTGCGGCGGACCCGCTCCAGGACCTGGGGCAGCAGCTCACCGAGGGACACGTCCTTGGCCAGGTAGTCGTCGGCGCCGCGGCGGAGCGCCGTGGCCGCCAGCGACTCGTTGCCATGCGCCGTGATCAGGATGACCGCGGGAGGATGGGGCCGGCTCCGGATGGCGTCGAGCACCTCGAGCCCGGTGGTGTCGGGGAGCTGGTGATCCAGCAGCACCACGTCCACCCCCTCCAGCGAGGCGAGCGCGTCCCGCCCGGAGATCGCGTGCACGATGGAGAACCCGTTGTCGGCGAGCAGCTTCCTGACCAGCCGGACCATCATCGGGTCGTCGTCCACCAGCAGGACCTTGCGGGAGGCGCCCGGGTCCGTCACGGCTGCTCGGTCATGGATCAGCCGGTGCCGTCGTCCAGGAAGACCAGCGCCTGCCGCTGGCTCACCACCGCCTCCAGCGCGCGGTGCACCTGGGGGTCGAGCACGGTACCCACGAGGTCGCGCATGCGCTCCACGGCGATCTCCGGCGCCATCTTCTCCTGGTAGGGACGGGAGGTGGTGAGGGCGTCGTAGATCTCCACGGTCCCGATCACCCGGGCGCCGAGCGGGATGTCCTCGCCCGCCAGGCGGTCGGGATAGCCGAACCCGTCCCAACGCTCGTGGTGGCTCCGGACGAAGGTGATGACCTCCTTCAGGTGCACCAGCGGCGCGAGGATCTGGGAGCCGACCAGCACGTGCTGCTTCACGTGCTCGTACTCCCCGTCGGTGAGCGGGCCCTGCTTGTTGAGGATCTCTTCGCGGATCCCGATCTTGCCGATGTCGTGCAGCCGGCCGCCGGTTCGGATCGCCTCGATGAGCTCGTCGCCGCACTCCAGCTGCGCCGCGAGACTGGCGGAAAGATCGGCCACCCGGGCGGAGTGCCCGCGAAGGTAGGGGTCCTTGGCCTCGAGCGCGTTCACCAGCGCTTCCAGTGTGGCGATCGAAATCCGCTCCTGATTGGCCTGCTCCAGCCGTTTCTCCGCCACGCGCTGCGCCACCTCCTCCTTGAGCCACTGATTGATCTGCTGGCCTTCCAGGATGGTGTGCCGCTTCTGAAGCGCGTTCTGGATGGCGCGGCCGAGATGGCCAAGATCGATAGGCTTGATGAGGTAGTCGAGGGCGCCGCGCTGCATGCACAGCGCGGCGCTGGTCGCGTCGTTCACCGCCGTCAGCATGAGGATGGCCATGCTGGGCTCGAGCTCGAGGACCCGGGGCACCAACTCGACGCCGTTGATGCCCGGGAGATTCACGTCCAGCAGCATGCCGGTGATCTTCTGGCGGCCGAGTACCTCGAGCGCCTCCTCACCCGTGGCCGCCGTGGCGACTTCGTAGCCCTGGAGCACGAGGTACTTCCGCATCGAACTGCGGATCGCCTCCTCGTCGTCCACGATCAGCAGGGTGACTGGCGCAGAGTTCAACCGGGCAGGCTCCTTCGCCAGGCCGGCCCAGGGCGACAGAACGCGACCCGGGCCCGCATGCTCGGCGAGTGAGGAGTTACTCCAGGGGTCCTGAGAAGCTAGGAACGGGACTGAGTGGGGTCAATCGGCGGTGGAGTCCACGAAATCGACCACCACGCGCTCGGGAACGACGCCCGCTTCGTGGCCCCGATCCAGCAATTTCTGCACCGCTTGCCGTCCCCGGCTGCCGTAGTCCACCGTCCAGCGGTTCACGTACATCCCCACGAAGGTGTCGGTGCGTTCGTCCCCGATCCCGCGATTGAACTGCTTGGCGTGTGCCAGCGCCGGTTCCCGGTGCTCCAGGGCGTATACGATGCTTGCTCGCAGATCGCGCGCAATCTGCCCGATGACGGTGTCCCCCAGGTCCCGGCGCACCGCGTTGCCGCCCAGGGGGAGGGGCAGGCCGGTGTCCTCGAGCCACCAGGCGCCGAGATCGGCCCAGAGGTGCAGCCCGGTGTCGGCGTAGGTGAGCTGGCCCTCGTGAATGAGCAGGCCTACGTCCACCTCGCCGCGATGCACCGAGTCTTCGATCCGGTCGAAGGGCACGACGACCGGCACGAAGTCCGGCTGATAGAGCTTGAGCGCGAGGTACGCGGTCGTGAGCAGTCCCGGCACCGCGACACGCATCCCCCGCAGCTCCGCGCGCGGGTCGGTGGGCCGTGCGCGCGTGGCGACGAGCCGCGGGCCGTAGCCGTCGCCCATGGAGGAACCGGAGCCGAGCAGGGCGTACCGGCGCCAGATGTAGGCGTACGCGTGGATCGACACCGCGGTCACCTCCAGCTCCGCCCGGCGGGCCCGCTGGTTCAGCGACTCGATGTCGGACAGCTCGTGGACGTAGCGCAGGTCGCCGGTGTCGAGCTTGTCGGCGGCGAGGGCGTAGAACATGAACGCGTCGTCGGAGTCGGGGCTGTGGGCGACCCGGATGGTGCGGGGCATGGGGGTCCTTGTCGGCAAGATCAGCGCGGTGTGGTGGGGCCCGCGGCTTTCCTGAACTCCTCGATCACCGGGGCATGGTCCCGATACTCCGGCCGGCCCTTGGCCATCTCCCGGTCGAACCGGCGGAGAAACTCCCGCTCCGCCTGATCGCGGGCGCCGGGATCGTCGGCCAGAACGGCCGCCGTGCCACGGAGCAGGTAGCCCAGGAGATTGTCGGGGGATTGGTCGAGAATCGTGTCGGCGAGGGCGTGCGCGCCCGGGATGTCGCCCGACTGGAGCCGGATGACCCCCGCGTGATAGCGGGCGTCGGCATCGAAGGTGTCGAGCTGGGCGTAGGCCCCCAGCGCCATGGGGCTGAAGCGCTCGACCTGCGCGGTGTCCCCGGCTTCGGCCGCCTGCATGATGCGGTTGTACAGGCGGTCGAAACGCTCCCGAGGGCTCAGCTGGCTGATGTCCGGCGCGGGGCCGTTGGGTCGTGTCGTATCGCCCGCGGCCGCGCCCACGTTGGCCATGTCGGGCACCTGGGGCTCGGGCGACTCGGTGACCACGCTGTACACGATCGCGGCGACCAGCAGGAGGCACATCGTTCCGGCGAAGATCCAGGCGGTGCGCTCGGAGCCCGGCGCCCGCCCGCCCCCGCCGGCGGGATGGCCGCAGCGGTGGCAGAATCTGGCCTGGGCCCCGAGGGATGCCCGGCAGCGAACGCAACTTCTCGGCGCGAGGCTGGCGCCGCAGGCGCTACAGAACTTTCCCGAGGCCGCGGCGCCGCAGGCCGGGCACACGCCGGCGTCAGGGGGGGCGGTCATTGGGGAGGAAGCGTACACCGGGTGAATGCGGGAGGAAAGCGGGGCGGCGTTGCTGCCCCGCTGCCCCGCTGCCCCGCTTCCGGTAGCATCCCTTCCGCCGGCACGGTTACCGTTTACCCTTGTCCGACGAGCCGGTCGCCGGCTCACCCTCTCTCATCGCGGGGCACGATCCCATGGCGCCTGCCAAGCCCCGGCCGTCCGGCAACGGCGACCGGCCGAGTCTGGAAGGATTTCCCACCGACCTGCGCGGGGCGGGAACGGCCGACGTGCTGGCCCTCGCCCGACGCTTCGGCGTGGACTTCCTTCGCCTCCAGTTCACCGACATCCTCGGCATCAACAAGAACGTCGAGGTGCCGCGGAGCCAGTTCGAGAAGGCGCTGGGGGGCGAGATCATGTTCGACGGCTCCTCCATCGAAGGCTTCGTGCGGATCGAGGAGTCGGACATGCTGCTCAAGCCCGACCTCGACACCTTCCGCATCCTGCCGTACGACGACGAGGGCGGCCGGGTGGCCCGGCTGCTGTGCGACATCTACACCCCGGACGAAGAGCCGTTCGCCGGCTGCCCCCGCACCACGCTGAAGCGTCAGGTCGAGCGGGCGAAGAAGCTGGGGTTCGCGATGATGGCGGGCTGCGAGGCGGAGTTCTTTCTCTTCGAGAAGGCGGCCGACGGCAGCCCCTCCACGGTGACCCACGACGCCGGCGCCTACTTCGACCTCGGGCCGCTGGACAAGGGCGAAGAAATCCGGCGGGTGATCGTCGAGCAGCTGGTGGAGATGGGCTTCGAGGTCGAGGCCGCGCACCACGAGGTGGCCGACGGCCAGCACGAGATCGACCTGCGCTACGCCGATGCGCTGACCACGGCCGACAACCTGACGACCTTCAAGTTCGTGGTCCGGAACGTGGCCAACCGGTTCGGCTTCGTGGCGTCGTTCATGCCCAAGCCGATCGAGGGCGTCAACGGCAGCGGAATGCATACCCATCAGTCGCTGTTCCGGGGGAAGGAGAACGCCTTCCACGATCCCAAGGGGCCGCACGGACTCTCCAAGGTCGCGCTGAGCTACATCGAGGGGCTGCTGCAGCACGCGCGTGGGTTCTGCGCGGTGACCAATCCGCTGATCAACAGCTACAAGCGGCTGGTGCCGGGGTACGAGGCGCCGGTGAACGTGGCGTGGTCGATGCGCAACCGCTCGCCGCTGGTACGGATTCCCGAGCGCCGCGGCCTGGGCACGCGCTGCGAGCTGCGGATGCCGGACCCGGCCTGCAATCCCTATCTGGCCCTCACGGTGCAGCTCGCCGCGGGCCTCGACGGCATCGAGCGGAAGCTTCAGGCCCGGGAGCCGGTGAGCCGGAACATCTTCACCATGAGCTTTCGCGACCGGCGCAAGTATCGCATCGACGAGCTGCCGCGCGACCTGCACGAAGCGCTGGAGATGTTCGAGAAGGACGCGGTGGTGAAGGCGGCGCTGGGCGAGCACCTGACCCAGCGGTTTCTGGAGGCGAAGCGGAACGAGGTGATGGAGTACAACCGGCAGGTGAGCCGGTGGGAGATCGAGAGCTACCTGGGGAGATATTAAGGCCGCTGCCCCGCCGCGGTCAGCGCCAGCGTCACCGTCCCGTACGGCAAGGGAAGGCTCAGCGCCACCGGTAGCCGCCTGGCGTCATCGGTGAGGCTCACTCCCATGGTGGCCCCCCGGCTGGTCAGCTCCACGGTGAAGCAAGGCACGGTGCGGCCGTCGAACAGCGCCACCGGCTCCCGGCCGGTGACCCGCACATGGACCGGGTTGTAGCCGGTCTTGAAGTAGCGCGACATCGTGAAGCTCTTTCCCACCTCGAGCGGAATCGTGCGGAGATAGTAGAGGTAGGCCAGCTCGTCGAGCGGGTCGCGCGGCGTCGCCCAGTCCTGCGCAACGCCCTCCTGGCGGTAGCGACCGGAATCGGGCACGATCTGGTAGCGCTCCTCCTCGACCTTGCTGCCCTGCGTCAGCCTCCGGTGGAACCGGAGGGAGGCCAGCCGGGCCGACTGCACCCACGAGGTCATCTCGTAGCGGGCCCGAAACCCCGGGGGCCCCCCCTCGCCGACCGCCGTGAACACCAATGCATCCGTGCCCCGTTCCCGGGTCGTACGGGCCACGGTGGCGGAGGCGGTGCCCACGGGGAAGTAGCCCAGCGAGGCTTCGTACTGGAGGGTCTCACCCACCGCAAAGGGATAGGGTGCCGACAGTTGGGCAATCAGGACCGCGTGGGCGAGCAGGGTGGCAGCGGGCATCGGTATCGTTCGGTGGAGAAGAAGAGGAGCAATATAAGCCTGATGCCCGAGCCCATCCGAACGGTCGCATACCTGCTGGACCTCGACGGCACCCTGTATTCGGGTGACGCGGCGGTGCCCGGCGCCCCGGAGACTCTGAAGCGTCTTCGGCGGCAGGGCGTGCCCTTTCGCCTGGTGACGAACACCACCAGCCGGTCGCGGACAATGCTGGTGGAGCGGATGCGGGGGTACGGTTTCGAGGTCGGGCCGGAGGAGGTCTTCACCGCCACCCTCGCGGGAGCCGCGCTGGCCCGGGAGTCGGGGATGAGCGTGGTATCGCCGTTCCTGCCCGATCCCGCGCTGGAGGACCTCGCCGGACTGGAACTGGTGGGTGGTACCTCGGGCCGGCGAGGCGTGATGCCCGAGGCCGTGATTCTGGGCGACCTGGGCGAGCGCTGGACGCACGCGATGCTCCAGGAAGCCTTCGAGTACGTGATGGCCGGGGCCGGGATCATCGCCCTCTCCCGCGACCGCTACTGGCGGAAGGACGACCGGCTGGTGCTCGATGTCGGCCCCTTCGCGGCGGCGCTGGAGTACGCCACGGGCTCGGGCGCGTCGGTGGCCGGGAAACCGAGCCCGGCCTTCTTCGCGGCGGCGCTCGCCAGCATGGGGTTGCCGGCGACGGCAGCGGTCGCGATGGTGGGCGACGATCTCTGGTCCGACGTGCAAGGCGCGCAGCGGGCCGGACTGGAGGGGTGGCTGGTGCGGACCGGGAAGTTCCGGGAAGAGGCGCTGCGCGACTCGGGCATCACGCCGAACCGAGTGCTGGCGAGCGTGGCCGCGCTGACGGGGTCCTGAGCCGGAGATGGCGGGTTATCTTTCGCCGCTCTCTCCGATTGGAGTGAAGTTGCCGGTCCGGCTGGTCCTGCCGCTCCTCGTGTGCTGCTGTCTCCCCACCGCACTTTCCGCCCAACGCGGCACGGACTCCGGTTCTGCGCCGCCGTCGGATCCGACGGTGATCCGCGCCATCCGACTGGAGCGGCACGATGTCTTCGACCCCCACGAGAAGAGCTGGCTCGCCCGCGTGGCGAACGCGCTGCACATCGAGACCCGGGCCCCGACGGTGCGCCGGGAGCTGCTGTTCGGCGTCGGCCAGCCCTACGACTCCGCCCGGGTCGCCGAATCGGAGCGCAATCTCCGGGGGCTCGGCGTCTTCCGCCGGGTACAGATCGACTCGGTGCAGACCGACTCGGGCGTGGTGATGAGCGTGGTGACCAAGGACGGGTGGAGCACTCGCGCCGACTGGCGCTTTCGCAGCGCCGGCGGCGAGGTCGAATTCACCATCGGCATGGTGGAAGACAACCTGCTGGGGACCGCCTCCTCCGCCTCGGTCCGCTATCGCAAGACACCCGATCGCTCCACGATCGCCCTGGGATTCCGCCGGCCGCGACTCTTCGCGGGCCGGGTGGGACTGGCGCTGGCGTACGAGAACCGATCGGACGGCCGGCTCAACCTCCTGGTGCTGGAGCAGCCGTTCTTTGCTCTCAATTCCTCGAACGGCTTTCGCTTCGAGGCCGAGGACCGCGACGAGCGGGTGCTCCGATTCTTCGACGGCAGCGAGGATGCACGGGACACGCTGTCCAGGCACTACACCCTGGTACGCGGGTCTGCTGCGTGGGCGCTCAGGAAATCATCGGAGGGATTCCTCCGCCTGGGGGTCCAGGCCCAAATTCGGCGTGACGACTTCCTGCCGGAAGGGGCGGGGATTCCGTTTCCGCGGTCGGTCACCGGCGCATTCGGTCCGTATCTCACCTGGAATCGGGCGCACTTTCTGGTGACCGAGGGTGTGTCCGGCTTCGCGCGCGAGGAGGACGTAGACCTCGGCATGACGGTGCGGGCCGGCGTCAATCTCGCGACCAAGCCCTTCGGCTATGACCGTAACGGCATCGCCCCGCTGGTCTCGGCGCGGGTCGGGGCGAAGATCCCCGGAGGGTTCGGCTTTCTGGAGGGGCTCGCGAGCGGCATGTACACGTCCGCGGGCCTCGACTCCGGCGTGGTCCAGCTCGCCGCCACCGGCGTGACCAAGCCGGTCGATGGCCACGTCGCCGTGCTGCACGCGGAGGTGGGCTGGTTGGAGAATCCGCTGCCCGGCGCGGAGTTCGACCTGGGCCTTGGCACCGGTCCGCGCGCGTTTCGCAGCCACGCCTTCACCGGCGACCGCACCGTCTTCGCCACCGCCGAGTACCGGGTGACGGTGGCGGAGGACTTCCTCGGACTGATGGGCCTCGGCCTCGCGGGGTTCGTGGACCACGGCGGGGCGTGGTACGCAGGCACTCCCCGCCGGCTCGGTTGGGATGCGGGGATCGGGCTCCGGGTCGGCGCGAGCCGCGCGTCGGACACGGAGGCGCTGCGATTCGACCTGGCCCGGCGGTTCGGAAACGACGCGCAGGAGGGCGGGTGGGTCGTGATCGTGGGAAAGGGCTTCGTGTTCTCCCCGGTCGGGAAACGCGCCCTCTGACTAGGCCGGCAGGTAGCGGATCAGCACCACCACGGCCACGATGACGGCCAGAATGAGCAGGGCCAGGGCCAGTACGGTGATGCCGCGGCGGCCCGCGGCGGAGCGAAGGAATCGACTCATGGTCACATTGTAGCCGCGATGTCGGCCGGCGCACATCCCCCCGAGTCACCCACGGTCGAGCCGGGAAGCGGCCCGTTCATCACGGCGGCCCTGGGCCTCGGCCTGCTGGCGGCGGCCGTGGCGCTGGGCGGGTTTGTGTGGCTCGGCTATCAGGTGCGTTCCGGCGAGCCCACCGCGATTGATCTGTCGCTCCGCGCCTGGGTACGATCGTTCGAGACGCCCAGCCTCACCGGCCTGATGTGGGGGGCCAGCGTCTACGGCGCCCCGATCGTCCTCGGACCGCTCGGTCTCGCCGCCGCGGTGGCGTTTCTGCTCCATGGATGGCGCCGGGGCGCCGGGCTCGTGGCGGCCACCCTCGGAGGCGCCATAGTGCTCAACAACGGTCTCAAGACCCTCTTCGCCAGGGTCCGACCGCAGGCATTCTACGACTACTATCCCGCGCCGGACTCCTACTCCTTCCCCAGCGGGCATGCGCTGTTCGCCACCTGCTTCTTCGGTGGCATCGCCGTGTTGATGGCGCACCGTCTCGAGAGTCGAACCGGCCAGGTCCTGATCTGGCTGGTCGCGCTCGTCCTAATCTTCTTGATCTCGATTTCCCGGGTTTACCTGGGCGTCCACTATCCGACCGATATCATCGGCGGCTTCGCTGTCGGAGTGATCTGGGTACTCGCCGTCGCGCTCGGCGACCGGGCGGCCGAGCACGGGCACCTGCGGGTTTGATTCGGGTCCGCCTTGCCAAGGCGGGTCGGGGCGGGCATTCTTCAAGCTCTCTCCCTGGCGGCCGAGTTGCAGCGAATCGAATCGGCCGATGCTCTCCGGGCGCTGGTAGGCCCCCGGGATCCTTCCCATACGACAGCCGTTCCCGGCGCTTCCGCCGAGTTGGCGAGTCCCCCCAAGAGGATCTGGATGCGCCGACTCCGGATAGGTGTGCTGGACCTGGTTACGAAAGCCCCCAACCGCTCGCTATATGCCCGTCTGATGCACGCGAACCTGGCCAGTATCATGCCCCAGGTGATCAGCGTGTGGTGCGAACAGGAAGGGCACGAGGTCAAGCTGGTCTGCTACACCGGTCTGGAGGATCTGCTCCAGGAGCTGCCGGCGGACCTCGACGTGCTCTTCATCGGGGCATTCACTCAGTCGGCCCAGCTCGCCTACGCGCTGAGCAGTCTGTTCCGGAAACGGGGCGCGGTCACCGTCCTCGGTGGACCGCATGCGCGCTGCTATCCCGAGGACGCGAGGAAGTACTTCGACTACGTACTCGGGTTCACCGACCGCGAGGTGGTGGCCGACGTCCTGCGTGATGTCGGCCCGCACCGGCCCATGGGCGTCCACGTGATGGCCGCGCGTCAGCCAACCGAGCTGCCGACGCTGCAGGAGCGCTGGAAGTTCGTCGAGCCCACGCTGGCGAAGGCGCCGACCATCAAGATCGTCCCGATGATCGGGAGCCTCGGGTGTCCCTACACCTGCAGCTTCTGCATCGACTCGACGGTGGACTACCAGCCGCTGAGCTTCCCGCAGCTTCGAGCCGACCTGGCCTTCCTCCTCACCAAGATGAAGAACCCGATCGTGGGATGGCACGACCCGAACTTCGGCGTGCGGTTCGACGATTACATGGAGGCGGTGGAGCAGGCGGTGCCTCGGGGCAGCATGCGGCACATCGCGGAGAGCAGTCTGTCGCTGCTCTCGGAGCCGCACCTGAAGCGACTCCGGGCCAACAACTTCCAGGCGATTTTGCCGGGGATCGAATCGTGGTACGACCTGGGCAACAAGTCCAAGACCCGGCGCACCGGGATGGACAAGGTCAAGCAGGTGTCCGAACACGTCAACATGATCCTCCGCTACATCCCCTACATCCAGACCAACTTCGTGATGGGCCTCGACGGCGACATGGGGCCGGAGCCGTTCGAGCTCACCAAGAAGTTCATCGACCTGTCGCCGGGCGCGTTTCCGGCGTATTCGCTGCTCTCCGCCTTCGGACGGGCCGCCCCGCTCAATCTGGAATACCAGCGCGCCGGCCGGGTGCTTCCCTTCCCGTTCCATTTCCTCAACAACAACCATGCGATGAACGTCCGGCCCAAGAACTACAACTGGCCGGAGTTCTACGACCACCTGGTGGACGTGACGCGGTACTCGTTCTCGTGGAAGGCGATCGGCCGGCGAATCGGGGCGACCCAGACGATGATCCCCAAGTGGATGAACGTGGTGCGCGCGGTCTCCACCGAGGGATTCGGCCGGATCAAGTATCAGACCGAGATGCGCCGGCGGCTGGACACCGACCGCGAGCTGCGGGCGTTCTTCGAGCGGGAGACGGACGAGATCCCGATGTTCTACCAGGAGCGGATTCGGCAGGACCTGGGGACGCTGTACCAGCATTTACCGGAAGGTGCGATGGTGCACGACCCCAACGCCTACCTCAATTCGCAGCCGGCGCCGGAGCAGCTCACGATGGCGCGGTAGGGCTCGTCGTTGTCACCTCGTTGTCACCTAGAACGCAGTGAAGGGGGCCATGCTCGATATGGCCCCCTTCGCTTCGCTCAGGGTGACAAGCGAGAAAGATCAGGCCTGCCGAAGATCCGCCGTCCGCGTCCGCGCGCCGGCCTCGGACTTGTCGCGCCGGGTGCCGCCTCTGAACTCGAAGTGCTCCTCGCTCATCAGACGCTCGCCATCGGGCAATGCGGGCGCGGTCAGGTGCCAGAGCAGGAGCTGGCGTCCGATGGCGGTGGCGGGCTGCCAGGTGCCCGGCTCGAGGGCGGGATAGAGGGCTGCGTACTGAGGCCGAAGTCTGGCCTCACGAATGGTGTTTTCCATGTCTCCGCCTTCGAGTAGGTTGCCACCGCGAAGTTGCTCCCGTTCAGGCCCATGGGCAAGGGCAGAATCGAGTGCCGGATGCGGCTTGCTGGGCCTCCTCGCTGAGGGGCTATTTTTGGCGTTCTCCGGCGCCGTAGCCAAGTGGTAAGGCAGAGGTCTGCAAAACCTCCACCCCCAGTTCGAATCTGGGCGGCGCCTCTTCAGCCGCAATCATTTACGGCCCCCTCCCGGCGGGCCGTTCCCGTTTCAGGGAGGCTGCCGAGCCGCACGGCTCTCGCCAACTCATGACGAGCATCTCCGAGGAATCCGGTTCGTTCCGCAGCCGGACGCTCGCGGCGCCGCGGCTGGCCTCCTTCCGAGAGTTTCTGGAGACCGAGGCCGGCAGCGCCGTCGTTCTGCTGACCGCGACGGTGACCGCACTGGTCTGGGCCAACAGCCCATGGGCCGAGAGCTACCACCGCCTGTGGTCCACTGATCTGTCGATCTCCCTCGGCAGCCTTCACCTGGCCCTCGACCTCGGGCACTGGGTGAACGACGGGCTGATGACCCTGTTCTTCCTCGTCATCGGCCTCGAAGTTCGGCGGGAGTTCGACCGCGGCGAGTTGCGGGAGCGGCGCCGGGCGGCACTCCCGATCATCGCGGGGTTGGGCGGGATGGTCGTTCCCGCGCTGCTCTTCCTGGCCTTCAACCCTGACGGCGAGGCGGCTCGGGGATGGGCCATGGTAATGGCCACCGATACCGCCTTCGCGCTCGGTGTTCTGGCGTTGGCCGGCCGCCGCTGTCCTCTCAGACTCCGGATCTTCCTGCTGACGCTCGTGGTCGTGGACGACGTCGGTGCCATCACCATCATCGCGCTGGTGTACAGCTCGTCCGTGTCCGTCGGATGGCTGCTCGCGGCCGCGGCCGCGCTGGTCGCGATGGCCGCGCTCCGTCGGAGCGGCGTGGAGAGCTCGTTCCCCTACTGGCTGCTCGGCGTCATGGCGTGGGCCGCCACGCTGGCGGGCGGAGTGCACCCCACGGTGGCCGGGGTGGCCGTGGGGCTCTCCACCAGCGCCTACGCCCCGCGTCGCGCCGACCTTCAGAGCGCCTCCGGCCTGGCTCGGGCATTCCGTGAGCAGCCCAGCGCCGCGCTCGCCGCCGCGGCGGCCCGGCGCATCACCCGGTCGCTGTCACCCAACGAGCGCCTCCAGCACGCGCTGCACCCGTGGACCAGCTTCGTCGTCGTGCCGCTCTTCGCGCTCGCCAATGCGGGGATCGAGCTGAGCGCCGCCGCGCTGGAGCGGGCATCCACTTCACCGCTCGCCATCGGCGTCGTGGTCGGCCTGGTGCTCGGCAAGCCGATCGGGATCACCGCCGGCGCCTGGCTGGCCACCCGCCGCCCCTTCGGCGGACTGGCGCTCGCAGTGCCCTGGCCCTCGCTCATCGCTACGGCATCGGTCGGCGGCATCGGGTTCACCGTCTCTCTGCTCATCGCAGAGCTCAGCTATAGCGGCGCCATGCTCGAGGACGCGAAGCTCGGCATCCTCGGTGCCTCGATCATCGCCGCGCTGCTCGGCAGCGGCCTGCTCCGTGCGCTGACACTGCTGCCGACGGAATGGATGCGGCGCGCGCAGAGCCGGGTGGCGCTCCCGCTGGCCGATCTGGACGTGCCGGTGGATCCCGCGCGCGATCATATCCGTGGATCGGCGCATGCCGGCGTCACTCTGGTCCAGTACGGCGACTACGAGTGTCCCTACTGCCGGAGCGCATCGCTCGTCATCCCCCGGCTCCTGGAGCGATTCGGTGACGATCTCCGGTTCGTCAGCCGCCACTTCCCGCTGCCCGATGTCCATCCCAATGCCGCGCTCGCCGCCGAGGCGGCGGAGGCGGCCGGGGCCCAGGGCAAGTTCTGGGAGATGCACGACCTGATGTATGAGCGGCAGGATCGGCTGCAGCTCGGCGACCTGCTCCGCTATGCCGCGGAGCTGGGTCTGGATGTCGGCGCGTTCGAGGCCGACCTCAGTGGCGCCCGCTTCGGCGACCGCGTCTCCCGTGACGTGGCGGGAGCGGAGGCCGCGGGCGTGGCGGGCACGCCGACGTTCTTCATCAACGACCGGCGATACGTGGGAGCGTACGACGAGGGCTCGCTGGAGCGGGCGCTGCGCGACGCACTGCGGGAGGCGCAGGGGCGCCGGCCGCCACCCGCCACCACGCCGACACGGGTGGCGTAGAGGGAGGCGCAGGGCTACGATGCCCGGAGTGCCATGACCCGGGAGGAGGACGCATGACTCGATACGATTATCTGATCGTCGGCGGAGGGATGACGGCCGACGCGGCCGCCCACGGCATCCGGGAGCAGGATACCAGGGGCAGCATCGGCATCGTGGGGTCCGACCGCTACGCACCGTACAACCGCCCGCCGCTCACCAAGGGACTGTGGAAGGGCGACTCACCCGACAGCATCGAGCGCAATACCGAAGAGACCGGTGCCGAGCTGATGCTCGGCCGCCGCATCGTATCGCTCGACCCCGCGGCCCAGCGCGCAACCGACGATCGTGGAGCCGATCACGAATACCGCACCCTGCTGCTCGCCACCGGCGGCCGGCCCCGGCGGCTCCCCGACGCGCCCGACGGTGTGGTCTACTTTCGGACTCTCGAGGACTATCGGAAGGTGCGGGATCTGTCGGACCGAGGCTCCAGCTTCGCGGTGATCGGTGCGGGATTCATCGGGTCCGAGATCGCGGCCGCGCTGCGGATGCAGGATCGCGAGGTCACCATGATCGTGCGGGACCAGGGCATCGGCGCCAAGGTCTATCCGGCCGATCTCTCCCACTGGCTGGTGGGCTACTACCGCGACAAGGGTGTGACGGTACGCCTCGGCGAGGAGGCGGGGCGGATCGAGTCGCGCGATGGACGGTTCCGGGTGCACGCCGGGAAGGATCCCATCGCTGTGGATTCGGTGGTGGCCGGACTCGGCATCGAGCCCGATGTCGGTCTGGCCCGGGACGCCGGACTCAAAGTGGGCGACGGAATCGAGGTGGACCGGCGACTTCGCACCAGCCGGCCTGACGTCTATGCCGCCGGCGACGTGGCCAACTTTCACAACCCCGCGCTGGGCAAGCGGATCCGGGTGGAGCACGAGGACAACGCCAACACCATGGGGACCATCGCCGGCCGCAACATGGCGGGCGCCGAACTCGACTACGACCACCTCCCGTTCTTCTACTCCGACCTCTTCGACCTCGGCTACGAGGCAGTCGGCGATCTGGACGCCCGGCTGGAAACCGTGGCCGACTGGAAGGAAAAGTTCCGCGAGGGCGTGGTCTACTACCTCAAGGACGGTCGCGTGCGCGGCGTGCTCCTGTGGAACACCTGGAACCAGGTGGATGCCGCACGCGCGCTCATCGCCGAGCCGGGGCCGTTCCGGCCGGAGCAGCTGAAGGGACGGCTTCCCGCCGGGTAGGCGCCGCGGAGCACCCACCCAATGAAACCTCCCTCCCGGCGGCCTCGTCACTCTGACACGGCCGCCGCGGCGGCACGACCGCTGATCCTTCGACGAGATATCCCATGCAGGCACGCCTGCTCTACGCTGTCTTCGCTCTCCTCATCGGCCTCACCGGACGCGTCGTCGCCCAGCGCACGCCCCTCGGTTACGCCATCGACGTCACCGACCGGTCGCGCGATCTGTTCCGGGTCACCGCGTGGGTCAGCGGGCTGACCCCGGCGAACGCGATCTATCAGTTCGCCGCGACCGCCCCGGGCACCTATCAGGTCATGAACGTCGGCCGGTACGTGCGAAGCTTCGAGGCGTTCGACGCGGCGGGCAGGCCGGTGCCGGTGAAGCGGGTGTCGGTCAACCAGTGGAGGCTCGGCGACGCGCCCCGGGTCCGGACCATCCGCTACACCATCGCCGAGACCTGGGACACCCCGGTGGACGAGCACGACATCTATCTCATGTGCGGCACCTCGATGGAGCAGGACCACGTGCTGATCAATCCGCACGCGGTCATCGGCTATCCCACCGGCATGCAGGCGCGGCCGGTCCGGCTGCGGGTCAGATATCCGGCGAGCTGGAAGGTCGGTACGGCACTCCAGCGGGACGCCGGCGGAGCGTACCTGGCGGAGGACTTCGACCACCTGGTGGATTCCCCGATCCTGCTCGGGCGGCTGACCGAGGCCCGCACCCGAGTCACCGGGGTGCCGGTGGAGATCTTCGTCTACTCGAAGACAGACAGGATCGCGGCGTCACAGCTCCTGGGCGCCATGGACGGCATGCTCCAGGCCGCGGGGAGATTCCTCGGCAAGCTGCCGGTGGACCGCTACACGTTCCTCTACCATTTCGAGGAACGGCCCAAAAGCGACACACGGCCCTCGGGGGCCTGGGAGCACTCACTCAGCTCCGAGTACGCCCTTCGCGAGGGAGAGTTCTCCGACTC
This sequence comes from uncultured Gemmatimonadales bacterium, assembly GCA_963826065.1. Taxonomy (GTDB): domain Bacteria; phylum Gemmatimonadota; class Gemmatimonadetes; order Gemmatimonadales; family GWC2-71-9; genus CAVVWJ01. The sequence goes on along the minus strand of CAWGVP010000004.1, from coordinate 570,855 downwards.
GGTCGGCCGATTCGTCACGGACATCGCGGCGCACGAGTTCTTTCACATCGTGACCCCGCTCAACATCCACAGCGAGATCATCGAGCATTTCAACTTCGTGACGCCGGTGCCGTCGCAGCACCTCTGGCTCTACGAGGGGACCACCGAGTGGGCGGCCCATGCGATGCAGTTGCGGGGCGGGATCAAGAGCCCGGACGCATACCTGGAGAAGGTCATCCAGAAGATGCGGATCGACCGAAGCAACTACGATTCGGCCTACAGTCTGCGGGAGCTGGCACTCACCTCTTACAGCGACTCGGGGCAGAAGCAGTACGGCAACATCTACATGCGCGGCGCGCTGACGGCGGGCCTGCTGGATATCCGGTTGCTGGAGCTGTCCGGCGGCAGCCGTGGTCTCCAGGACCTGATCGCCGATCTCACCCGCAAGTACGGGAAACGGCGCGCCTTTCCCGAAGCCACCCTGGTGGACACGGTGGTGGCCATGACGTATCCGGAGATCCGGGATTTCTTCGACCGGTACGTCATGGAGTCCGAGCCACTGCCGATCGCGGAGTACTACGCGAAGCTCGGCATCCGGCTGGTGGAAGCGGCCGACGGAACCCCGGAGCGGTTCGAGATCGACTCGGCACCCACCCCCCGGCAGCGGGCACTCCGGGAGGCCTGGCTGGGGCACAAGCCGCGGCCCGCGAGCTAGGAGGCGGAGTCGCAATTTCGGGTGTATTGTATCCTGAGGTCCCCGACCCAGGAGGCATCCCGTGTTCGCCCGCTACTTACCCCTTGTCGCCCTCGGCTTTTCCCTTCCGCTGGCCACCCCACTAAAGGCCCAGTCCGCGATCTCGGTCGCGACCTGCGAGTCCGATACCCGGTGTGGCCAGGTGCCCCGGCCGATCGGTCTGTATATCACTGCTGTAGAAGAAGATGGGCGGTATCTGGTGCTGGACGACGGATCCCGCTGGGAGGTGGAGATCTCCGACCGCGCCACCACCGCTTCCTGGGTGGCCGAAGACTTCGTGAACCTCGGCTGGATCGCCGCGCCGCGGGGCGACTTCGAATACCTCCTGTCCCGGGTCGGCAACGTGGAGCAGCAGGCCGCAGCCCGGCTGGCCGGTCGAGGCTCCGGGCCCGCCGCTCAGGAGTAGTACCGCCGGAGGTAGGCCGCCAGGCCGTCGAGGTCCGGAAAGAGCCGCCGCTCGTCCACGCTCACCAGGTCGAGCTGGTCGCGCAGGCGGCCGACGTCCGCGCTCGGTATCACGAGCCGGGTCAGGGCCGAGCTGAGTCCGATCGCATCGAGGAACGCGTCGAAAGACCGGTGTTTCTCGGAGCAGAGGGTGAACGTCGCCGCCTGTGTGGCGATGCGCGCGTCGAGTGAGGGCGGCTCGATCATGCAGGCGTACTGCCGCTCTTGCGTCCTGGGCTCGAACAGGGCCCAGGGCGTGAACGGGCGGTCCTGTCCGAACACCCCCTCCAGATCCTGAATCAAGAGCGCCCGTTCCGGCAACCGGAAGAAGCGGTGGACCGCCTTCCAGTCAAGCCGCCATACCGCCCGGTCCACGCCCGGCATGCCTTCCACCGTCGCGAAGTGCGCCGCGACCATGGGGGAGTACGTCCAGTCGAGGAGCCGGGTGGGGCAACCGTGATGTTGCGCGGCGATCAGGACCTCCCAGTCGTTGACTGGCGACGCGCCGAAAAACGGCCGGGAGTAGCGGATGAAGTTTCGGAGGATGTGCTCTTCAAGTTCCGCCTTGCCGTGGGGAGGGCCCACACCGCCGAGGGTGTCGAGGCTGGTGAGCAAAGGCCAGGACGCATTGGCCGCGCCCCGGTAGACGCCGCTGTCCCGATGCCGGCCGGTCGCCGGATCCGGACTGGGAGGCGTGACCTTGGCGATCAGATCCGCCAGGCTGCTGATCGTGACGGTTGCGATGGACATGACACCGACTCTCCTGTGACCTGCATCCTAGCCTGCCCGCCCGCTCCGCCCGAACGTCATTGGAGGAATCTTTTCAGGACGGTGGCAATGACGGTTCGGGAAGCCCGGCTACGGCCCGAGTGGGCGGATCTCTATCTCAGCGTGCAGCCGGGAATCTGGCACGTGGCAGCGGAGCTGGTGCCTCAGGTGCTGCGTCATCGGCTGCGTGCCAAGGGAACCTGGGAGTTCGTCCATCGGATTCTGCTGGATGAGCACTTCGAGTTTCGGGGTGGGAGGCCCCGCGACGCGTCGTGGACCGGCGTGCTCTCCCGCGCGGAAGACGCCTGATGTAGGGGTATCCGTCGCCCCGACGTCGCGCAAGACCGCCGCACCGGGCGATCTTCCGGCATGGCCCTGGACCTGACCGCACTGCGCCGACGGCTCCCTTCCTGCCCGACCACTCGATTCGCTCCCAGTCCGACCGGCTTCCTGCACCTCGGCCATGTGGCCAACGCGGTCTATGTCTGGGGTATCGCCGGCGCGCTTCGTGGCCGGGTGCTGCTCCGCCTGGAGGACCACGACCGCGGGCGCTGTCGTCCGGAATACGAGCGTGCCATCCTGGACGACCTGGAGTGGCTGGGTCTGGTGCCCGAACCCGGCGTCCTCTCGGAGCTCCGCGGCGGCGCGTCGCCATACCGTCAGAGCGATTGCGAGGGCGACTACGCGGCGGCGCTCGAGCGGCTGTCGCGCGTCGCGCGGGTCTACGGTTGCGACTGCTCACGGAAGGAGATCGCGACCGAGATGGGCGAGGCGTTCAACGAGGAGACCAGGTACCCTGGCCGCTGCCGCGATCGGTGGCTCGAGCCCGCCGCAGGCCGCGGCGTCCGCGTCCTCCTCGAGCCGGGGATCGAGAGCTTCGACGATGCGACCCTCGGAGCGATGACCCAGGCCCCGTCCGAGCAATGTGGCGACCTGCTCCTCCGCGATCGAAACGGCAACTGGACCTATCAGTTCGCAGTGGTGGTGGACGACGAGCGACAGGGCGTGGACCTGGTGATCCGCGGCGAGGATCTCCTCTCTTCCACCGGTCGTCAGCTCCGGCTGGGCCGCTTGCTTGGCCGGGAGCGCCCTCCGGTATTTCTCCACCATCCGCTGATCCGGAAGCCGGACGGGGCCAAGCTCAGCAAGTCGAGCGGGGATACCGGTATCGGGGAGCTGCGGCGGGCGGGGGCCACGCCGGGTACGGTGCTGGGACGTGCGGCGTGGCTGACGGGGGTGATCGACGAACCGCGGGAGCTGGCGCCGGGGGAGCTGCCGGGGTTGTTCGGACACCGGCTCTGTTGAATACAGGGCCGTCAAGCGACAATGCCGGGTGAGCGAACCGAGGGGCCCAGGGGGGCTGGGGTTGGCGGGGCTTGGCCAGCCTCCCTGGGCCCCTCGGTTCGCTCACTGGAGCATGGAGGCTCGCCTATCGCCCTGTATCGAGCAGAGCCGGTGACTCTCTATTATCTCCCCACCGCCCCCGTAAGAATTCCGTTCCTCACCCGCACCGCCTTCGCGCTCGCCTTGGGATCGGCCTCGAGGTGGGTTTCGATCCTGTCGTCGAGCCGCACCAGGCCGTGGAGGGTCAGCGTGTCGGCGCCGCGCCGCACCCGGATCGCCAAGCTGTCCCCCTCGTTCTTCCCGAATCGAGCGCGGAACGCCGTGCCGAAATCCGGGTCCAAGATCTCCACGTCGCCCAACGCGAGGAGTTGGTCACCGGGCTGCACGCCCGCCTCCTGCGCCGCACCGCCGGACTGGACCTCCTGCACGACGATGGCTCCCGAGGAGTCCTCCACGGTGGCCACGCCGATCCTCGGCTCGCGCAATGTGTCGGACGCCAGGCGCATGCCCGCGCGCGCCAGGATGTCGCTCCACGGGAACGGCTCGCGTCCGTCGATGTATTTCGCGTTGAAGTCGGTGAAGGAGCGGCCGCCGGCGGCCCGGCTCACAGCCGGCCACCAGTCCCCGGCGGTGAAGCCGCGCCCCTTCTTGTACGCCGTGCGGTAGAGCTCCCGCATGACGTCGTCCAGCGACCTGCGGTTATCGCTGGCGTCCCGGATCAGCACGTCGAGCATCAGGCCCGCGAGCGAGCCCTTGGGGTAGTACTGGTACTGGGTCCCGTCCACCGGCGCGATCCAGGTCGAGAGCGAGGCGTCCTCCAGCGCGGTGGCGGGCGCATCGGCGACCTGCGCCATCTTCTCCCCGGTCAGTGACAGAAATCCGGTCGAGTCGATCACCCCTCCCCGCACCAGCGCCAGATCCGCGTAATAGTCGGTGATGCCTTCGCTCACCCAGAGCCACGGCGTCTCCTGCGGCTCGTCGTAATCGTAGGGCCAGAGATCGGCGGGGCGCAGCCGCTTCACGTTCCAGGCGTGGAAGATCTCGTGGTCGGTGATGGACGCGAGCAGCGGGGTGCCGATGAATCCCGGGTTGTAGATGCCGACGTGGGAGTTGGAATGCTCCAGCGCGCTCCCGCCGCCCTGCTGCGGGGTGAACACCAGCATGGTGGTGTAGGTCGTCCACGGTGTCTCCTGAAACACCGCGGCCATCCGCGGCACCGTCGTGGCGATCTGGTCCCACAGCAGCGCGCGGCCGGGGCCCGTCATCGCGCCGGCCGGGTAGGTGGCGAGCCGGTGCCACTTGCCGTCCACCTGCATGCTGTCGAGGTCGATCCGTCCGACGAAGAACGGCTTGTCCACCAGGTCGTGGTAGGTCGCCTCTCGATACGATCCTGCGGCCCCGGCGGGCTGCATCCCGGTCGCGACCAGCCAGCCGGGCTGGGTCTTCACCACGACCGTCGCGCCGAAGTCGAACCCCCGACCCTCGGGATAGGGGAGGATGTTGGTGCCGTTGAAGAAGGCGAAATCCGGCCGGCTCCACGCCGCCGCGTTGTCGAGCGTCTCCGCCCGGTAGTCGAAGCGCACGGTGACCGTCCGGGCGCCGGCCGGATCGACCCGCCAGGTGTCGTAGTCGAGCTTGTCCCAGTCGAGCGGCTTGTCGCCGGCGGCCGCGGTGAACCCGCCGACGAAGCGCGCGAAGTTGGCGATCTCGTAGGAGCCGGGCGTCCAGCTGGGGAACGACAGCAGGACCGGGCCCGGCCCGCCGACGTCGAAGCTCACGGCCACCCGCAGCGTGCGCCGGGCCGCGGAGGCCGAGTCGAAGGTCACCTCGTAGCGCAGGTTGGCGACCGGCGCGGAGCGCGCCGGTGCCCCGGGTGACTGCCGCTGCGCGGCCGCCGGCGCGGGAAGCAGGCAGACGGCGGCGAGCGCCGCCGTCCACAGTGACGTTGCCGGTGTCATGATCCGATGCCGATGTGCCGCGCGGGTTCCGCCGCGCCCGCATGCGACGGGACGGGGGCGGGGGTGACGCCGATGGCGCCGAGCTCTCCTTCCCAGCGCCCCACCACGGCGGCCGCGAGGCAGTTGCCGACGACGTTTACGCTGGTGCGGGCCATGTCCATCAGCTCGTCGACGCCGAGGATGACGGCCACGCCCTCGAGCGGCAGCCCGAAGCTCGACAGGGTGCCGGCCAGCACCACCAGTGAGGCGCGCGGCACGCCCGCCACGCCCTTACTGGTGACCAGGAGGGTCAGCATCATCAGCAGCTGCTGGCCCACGCTCAGGTGAATACCGGCCGCCTGCGCCACGAACAGCGACGCGACGCCGAGGTAGAGCGTCGAGCCATCGAGGTTGAATGAGTAGCCGGTGGGAATGACGAAGGCGACGATGCGGCGGGGGACGCCGAACTCGATCATCCGCTGCATCGCGATCGGCAGCGCGGCGTCGGAGCTGGTCGTGGTGAAGGCGATGACCGCCGGGTCCTTCACCTGCCGGGCGAAGGCCCTGATCGGAATCCGGGCGATCAGGGCCGCCGGCACCAGCGCCACCAGGACGAAGACCACCAGCGCGCCGTACAGCGTGAGCACCAGCTTCCCCAGGTTCACCACCACGTCGATCCCGCTGTGGCCGACTGTCACCGCCATCGCGGCGCCGATGCCGATCGGCGCGTAGCGCATGATGATGGCGACGAACTTGAACATGACCTCCGCCACGCCCTCGGCAAAGCCGAGCATCGCCTCCTTGGGCCGGCCGGTCACCCGGGTGAGCGCGATGGCGAAGAGCACGCTCCAGAAGACCACTTGGAGCACCTCGTTCTTCGCCGCGGCCTCGAAGAAGCTGGCGGGGACGACGTGCTCCAGGAAGCTTCCGAATGTCATCGCGCCCGGGCCCGCCGGCGCGCCGGGATCGGGCGGCGGCAGGGTGACGCCGTCGCCCGGGCGCACCAGGTTGCCGGCCATGAGGCCGATCACCAGGGCGACGAAGGTCATGACCCAGAAGTAGGCCAGCGACTTGATCGCGAGCCGCCCGATCCGCTTCAGGTCGTCGCCGTGTCCCGCGATGCCCACCACCAGCGTCCCGAAGATGAGCGGGGCGACGATGGACTTGATCATCCTGAGGAAGATCGTGGAGAGCGGCTTTAGGTAGGGCGTGAAGTCCCGGTCCGGCATGACATTGTCGGCCCAGCCGACCAGGATGCCGACGAACATGCCCACGAAGATCCAGTGGGTCAGGGACAGCCGGCGGAGCAGGCGCCACATGGCTTTCACTCAGCGCCCGACCAGCTCACCCGCCTTGGCCTCGATCCCCGCGAGGAGCGACTGGTACGACGCGGCGAACTTGGCCACGCCGTCCGCTTCCAGCTCGCGGGTGATCGCGGCGAGGTCGATCCCGGCCGTGGCGAGCATCCTGAGCTGATCCGGGGCCTTGGCGATGGCTTCGCGGATCCGGACCGCGGGGCTGCCGTGATCGCGATAGGCCGCGAAGGTCTCGGGCGGCAGGGTGTTGACCGTGCGAGGCGCCACCAGCGCTTCGACGTAGTACGTGTCGGGGTAGCGCGGGTCCTTGGTGCTGGTCGAGGCCCACAGCGGACGCTGCGGCAGGGCCCCGCTCCTGGACAACCGCTCCCAGCGCGGGGTGCCGAGCGACCACTCGAAGAGCCGATACGCGGCGCCGGCGTTCGCGATCGCGATCCGTCCCCTCAGCGGTGAGGGCTCGCTGGCGCCGGCCCGGTCCAGCAGCGGATCGACCTTTCCATCCACCCGGCTGACGAAGAAGCTCGCCACCGACGCCACCGGCTCGAGCGGCAGGCCGCGGTCGAGCCGCTGCTCCATGCCGGAGAGCCACGCCTCGATCACCGCGGCGTAGCGCTCGACCGAGAAGAGCAGGGTCACGTTGACGCTGATGCCGTCGGCGATGCACCGGGTGATCGCCGGGAGGCCGGCCTCGGTGCCGGGGATCTTGATCATCGCATTCGGGCGATCCACCGCGGCCCAGAGCCGCTGCGCCTCGTGGATCGTCGCGTCGGTGTCGTTGGCCAGCGCGGGCGAGACCTCCAGCGAGACCTGGCCGTCGAGTCCCCCGCTGCGCCGGTGCAGGTCGGCGAACGCGTCGCATGCGGCGCGCACGTCGGCGACGGCGAGGGACTCGAAAATCTCCGCTGGGGATTTGCCCGCACCGCCGAGCCGGCGGATGTCCGGGTCGTAGGAGTTGCTGCCCGCGACCGCCTTCTCGAAGATCGTGGGGTTCGAGGTCATGCCCCGTAGGCCGTCCTCGCGGATCAATCGGGCCAGCTCGCCCGAGGCGACGAGGTCGCGGGTGATGTAGTCGTACCAGGGGCTCTGTCCCAGCTCCCCGAGTCGCACCAATGGATTCATGATCCCTCGTTCCCCGTCGGTGCGTGGCGACGCGCCAGCAGTTGGCGCACCATCTCCGCCGCCCGTTCGGGCGTGAACTTGAACTCCTGGAACAGCCGCTCGCCGGGGGCGGACGCGCCGAACCCTTCCATGGCGAGCACGGCGCCCTCGTCGGTGGTCCAGCGACGCCAGCCGAAGGGCGAGGCGGCCTCGATGGCCAGACGCGCTCGGACGGTGGGCGGCAGCACTTCGTGGCGATAGGCCTCGGGCTGGGCCGCGAACAGCTCCCACGACGGCATGGAGACGACCCGCACCCGCACCCGGTCGCCCTGGAGCACGCGCGCGGCGGCCAGCGCGACGTGCAGCTCGGAGCCGGTGGCGATCAGGATGGCCTGGGGCACGCCGCCCGGCGCGTCGAGCAGGGTGTAGGCCCCGCGGCTCACCCCCTCCGCCGCACCCAGCGGCGGCCGCTCCAGCACCGGCAGCTTCTGGCGGGAGAGCACCAGGACGGTCGGGCCGTCGCGCCGGGTCATCGCCACCCGCCACGCCTCCACCGTCTCGGCGGCGTCGGCCGGCCGGAGCACCACGAGGTTGGGAATGGCCCGCAGCATGGCCAGGTGCTCGACCGGCTGGTGGGTCGGCCCGTCCTCGCCCACCCCGATCGAGTCGTGGGTGCCGATGTACACCACCGGAAGCCGCATGATCGCCGCGAGGCGGATCGCCGGCTTCATGTAGTCGGAGAACACCAGGAAGGTGCTGCCGAAGCCCCGGAGGCCGCCGTGCGCCGCGATCCCATTGAGGATCGCCGCCATCCCGTGCTCCCGCACGCCCCAATGGAACTGCCGGCCCGACGACATCGGCCCGAAGCTGCCGCCCTGCTTCAGCGTCGTTCCGGTGCTGCCGCCCAGATCGGCTGAGCCGCCGACCAGGTTGGGTACCGCGGCGGCGATGGCCTGGAGCGCGAGACCGGATGCCTGCCGGGTGGCGAGCGGCCCGCCGCCCGATGTCAGTGTCGGAAGCCCGCTGTCCCATCCCTCGGGAAGCTCGCCCGACATCCAGCGCTGGAACTCCGCCGCGAGATCGGGATGATCGGCGGCGTAGGCGCTGGACCGCTCCCGCCACTCCTTCTCCCACGCCTGACCGCGGTCCACCGCCGTCCGCCAGTGGGCGAGGGCGTCCTCCGGCACGAAGAACGGCGGCTCCGTCGGCCAGTCCATGATCTCCTTGGTCCGGCGTACCTCGTCGGCCCCGAGCGGCGCGCCGTGGGCATCGGGGGAGTTGCGCTTGGTCGGCGCCGGATCGGCGATGTAGGTCCGCAGGATGACCAGGGTCGGCCGGCCCGACTCGGCTCGGGCCGCCTCGAAGGCGGCGCCGATGCCGGACAGGTCGTTGCCGTCACCCACCCGGACCACGTGCCAGCCGTAGGCCTCGAATCGGCGCTGCACGTCTTCCGAAAAGCTGAGCGCCGTGTCGCCGTCGATGGTGATGTGGTTGTCGTCGTAGATCAGCGTCAGCTTGCCGAGCCGGAGATGGCCCGCGAGAGACGCGGCCTCGCTGGCGACCCCTTCCATGAGGTCGCCGTCGCTGGCGAACGCCCACACGCGGTGGTCCACCAGTCGGTGTCCCGGGCGGTTGAAGTGCTCCGCCAGAAACCGCTCGGCGATCGCCATGCCGGCCGCGTTGGCCACGCCCTGGCCGAGCGGGCCCGTGGTGGTCTCCACGCCGGGGGTGTGGCCGCGCTCCGGATGCCCCGGGGTACGCGATCCCCACTGGCGGAACGCCTTGATCTCCTCCAGCGGCAGATCGTATCCACTCAGGTGGAGCAGCGAGTAGAGCAGCATGGACGCGTGGCCGCAGGAGAGGACGAAGCGGTCGCGGTCGAGCCATTCGGGATTCGCGGGATTGTGCCGCAGGAAGCGGGTCCACAGGATGTACGCGGCGGGGGCCAGTGCCATCGGGGTCCCCGGATGGCCGGATTGCGCCGCTTCGACCGCGTCCATGGAGAGCGCGCGGATCGCGTTGATGCTGCGCCAGGCGAGCTCGGCGTCGGCTGTCTCGGGATCGCGGAGGGAAACGCCATCGGAACGTGAGGACCGGGTTCGGATACTCTCTGCGGTCAGACCAGGCTCCTTTCGAGCACTCGACCCGGGGGCGGGAACGGACGGCGAAAAGTAACCGACAGCGGGGCAGCGGGGCAGCGGGGCGGCGGGCCGGAGGATTGCACGTCGATGACACCCGCTGCTTCATCAGCACGCTCGTTCAGAGTCACCCGCCCCCGATCAGAATGAGCCGCCCCGCTGCCCGGCTGCCACGACGCCCCGCCCGACGGCATACCTCCCCGGCCCCGCCAGCGCGATCGCGAGGGCCATCGCCAGCAGCGCGAGCGGCCACTCGACGCCGCCCTTTTCCACCGCGAACCCGTTCTTCGCATGCACCACCACGATGGCGCCGAGCATGTCGATGGCGATGAGAAGCCCGGCGATGTCGGTGAACGCCCCGATCAGGAGCAGCAGCCCGCCGCCGAACTCGGCGACCGTGGAGAAGACGGCGGCCAGCGGCGGCAGCGGAACCCCCATCTGGGTGAATCCCTCGATGACACCGCCCAGGCCGGTGACCTTGGGCCAGCCGTGATAGATCATGATCACGCCCAGGACGACGCGAAGGATGAGCAGCGCGGCATCCGGGTTGAGCGGGAGCAAGCGACGCATGGGTACTCTCCTGCCAGGGAAGGGCGACCTCCGCGGACCAGCGTATGTTGCCAAGGTGGGGGCCGCCGCGCCAGCCGAAACGTCGCCTGATTACCTTGAAGATGACTCGCCACGGGAGGACCGCGGTTGAGACGAAATCACGAGCCGGACGACTACGACTATCAGGAGGAGGAAGAGCCCACGGGACGGTGGCGCCGCGGTGGATTCCGCCGTCGCCGCTGGCTGCGCGTGGTGCTGTTTCTCCTCGTGATCCCTCTGCTGGTGGGCGCGGGCGTCGCGTTCTTCGCCGGACGGCCCCTCGCCTTCGATGGGGTTCGCCGGATCATCGAACACAAGTTTCCGACCGTCCGGTGGGTAGGGGGTGCCGACCTGGTCCGGTGGCGCACCGATCCCGACCTGGCGCCGGTGGTGCTCGATGCCCGAACCGAGGACGAATTCGCGGTCAGCCACCTGGAGGGCGCCCTGCAGATCGACCCCTACAAGCCGAGCCTCAGGCCGCTGCGCGGGTTCTCGAAGGACACCACGATGGTGGTCTATTCGTCGGTGGGGTACCGGGGCGCGAGGGTGGCTGATTTCCTTGCGCGGCAGGGATATACCGAAGTTTTCAACGTCGAGGGGGGGCTGTTCCGCTGGGCCAATGAGGGCCGGCCCATCTTCCGGCAGGACCGGCCCACTGCGGAAGTCCATCCCTACAACCCGACCTGGGGCCTCATGCTCGAGTCCCGGTACCGCATCGAGGCCCCGCCGGTCGAGAAGAAGTCGGCCGCGCCCTAGGGGCCCGCGGCATCAACTGACCGCCGTCCCGGGCGAATCGCCGTGGACGCCTCGCTCGTCGGTGCCGCCGCTGCCGTTCCAGATGTCCGCCGTGAGCTTCCACGCGCCGTCCCGTTGTCGCTTCAGGCACAGCACGTACTGGCCCGAGTCGGCGTCCTCCTGGTCAGTGGGTGGAAGGTGATATCGGCCAACGAGATACGCCACGTCGCCGTCCACCTCCAGACGCAGCGTGCTCACTTGCAGCCCGGTGTCGGTGCCGTCGCGCCAGAATTCCCCGATGGCCTCGCGGCCGTGGATCGGCTCATGGTCCGGGGGGAGCAGGACGGCATCGTCGGCGTACAGGTCCGTCAAGGCCTCCGCATCGCCCTCGTTACTGGCGGCCACGTAGCGGTCCACCGTGGCCTCGATGGCCCCCCGGGACGCCGAGTCGAGCGCGGGAGAGCCCCCCGAGCAACCGGCGGCCATCGCCGCCGCGACGCCCATAATGGGCCGAAGTCCAGTCCTGACTGTCATTTTGGCGCCAATCTTGCTAGAATTCCGAGTATCCCACAGTGGGCACGGTTACCGAGTCCACTCACTTCACCCTCAACCTGGACATTTGTGGCACGCAGATCACGCAGGCATTCCGCAGTCTCCGTCCCCAGTTTCCGCCGTTCCCCCGGTCGCTCCATGCAGTCGCACCGCGATTGGCTCCTGGCCCAGCATGGCGCAGTGTGCGCCTATTGCGGCACCGAGACCACGCCAGAGACCATTACTCTGGACCATGTTCGTCCCCGCCGCGGACAGACCGCGTACGATCGGGCGGACAACCTGGTTCTCGCTTGCAGGGACTGCAACGCGGCCAAGGCAGATACGCCTTTGGTCGCGTTCCTCATGCAGCGCCGGGCCCGCGGGGTGTTTCTCCTGCACTACGGAGAGCACTTGTCGGAGCCGCTTCGGGAACTTGCCCGACAGGCATCGGAACGGCCGATTCTCGAGAAAGAGTAACGGCGACGGAGCAGATGAAAGAGGGCGGCCAGCGAGCCGCCCTCTTGCACGTTCAGCCCTTGGCCTCGCCGGCCGCCGCGACGGTTGGGAGTGGTACCGGCTCGGACCGTGACCGGCCCCCGGCAGACTCGAGCGCCTCCCGAATGATCCGGCCCTGTTCGGCCGCGTGCGCCGCCGGGTATCCCTCAGCCGGGCTGGCCCGCTCCGGGCGCCCGACGTAGGACACCTCCACCCCCGGCGGCGCCAGCTCCCGCAGCTTCGGCTCGACGTAGGTCCAGGCGCCCATGTTCCGCGGCTCCTCCTGGACCCAGACCAGCTCCCCGAGCTTGGGATACTCCGCCAGGACCACCCGCATTTCGGCCCACGGGAAGGAATAGAGCTGCTCCAGCCGGACGATGGCGGGGCGGCCGCCCTCCATCTTGTCCGCTTCGCCGAGCAGGTCGTAATAGATCTTGCCGCTGCAGAGCACCAGCCGGGAGATCTTGTCCGCCCGGCCCGCGACGGCCGGATCGTCGATCACCGGACGCCAGCTCCCGCCGGCCAGCTCGTCCAGCTTCGAGTTGGCCTGGGGGAGCCGCAGCAGGCTCTTGGGGGTCATGATCACCAGCGGCCGCTGGCGGGTGCGGCGCGCCTGGCGGCGCAGCAGGTGGAAGTACTGCGCCGGCGTCGTGGGGTTGGCCACCCGGATGTTGCCCTCCGCGGCGAGCTGGAGGAACCGTTCCAGCCGCGCACTCGAATGCTCGGGCCCCTGGCCCTCGTAGCCATGCGGCAGGAGGAGGGTCAGACGGGTGGTGAGCCCCCACTTGGAGAGTCCCGCGGCGAGGAACTGGTCCACGATGACCTGGGCGCCGTTGATGAAGTCGCCGAACTGCGCCTCCCAGAGCACCAGCACCTCGGGCGCGGCGGCGCTGTAGCCGTACTCGAACCCCAACGTGGCCAGCTCCGAGAGCGGGCTGTTGTGCAGCTCCATCGGCGCGAGGGCGCCGGGGAGCTTCTGGATCGGCGCCCATGCCCGGCCGGTCTCCGCGTCGTGCAGCACGAGGTGCCGCTGGCTGAACGTACCCCGCTCGGTGTCCTGCCCGGTGAGCCGGACCGGCACCCCCTCCGTGAGCAGCGAGGCGAGTGCGAGCGTCTCGGCGTGGGCCCAGTCGATCCCCCCGTCGCTCAGCGCGGTGCGGCGCCGCTCGAGCTGCTTGCGAAGCTTGGGATGGACCGTGAAGCCCTCCGGCCAGGTGAGCAGCTGCTCGTTGAGCGAGGTGATGAACTCCGGCGCCAGCGACGTCTCCACCTCCTGACCCGCGCCGCCCAGCCGGACCTCGCGCTCCTTGGTGACCGTGCGACCGGTGCTGGACTTGAACGCCTGCTGGATGTCCACCAGCCGCTGGTATGCCCGCTCCGCCTCCTGCCGGCTCTCGTCCTCGGTGATGACACCGGCCTCGATGAGGGTCCTGGCGTAGCGCTCGCGCACCGTGGGCAGGGCGCGGATGCGCTCGTACATGACCGGCTGGGTGTACGCCGGCTCGTCGCCCTCGTTGTGGCCGTGACGCCGGTAGCCGACCAGGTCGATCACCACGTCCTGGTTGAACCGCTCGCGGTATGCCATGGACAACCGCGTGGCGGCGAGCGCCGCCTCGGGGTCGTCGGCATTGACATGGATGATCGGGATGTCGAAGCCCTTGGCGAGGTCGGAGGCGTAGCGGGTGGAGCGCGCGTCCTCCATGTCGGTGGTGAAGCCGACCTGGTTGTTGGTGATGATGTGGAGCGTGCCCCCGGTGCGGTACCCTTTCAGCGAGCCGAGATTCAGCGTCTCGGCCACCACGCCCTGGGCCGCGAACGCCGCGTCGCCGTGGATGGCCACCGGCAGCGCCGCGCTGGGATCGTGGTGCGCGTCCCGGCCCCGGCGCTGGGTCTGCTTGGCCCGCGCGCGGCCGTCCACCACCGGCGAGACGAACTCCAGGTGACTGGGGTTGGGCGAGAGGGAGACCGTGATCGCCGTGCCCTTGGCGGTGACATACGCGCCTTCGGCGCCGTGGTGGTACTTGACGTCGCCGGTGCCGCCCTCCGGGGTGAGGTGTCCGCCCTCGACCTGCCGGCCTCCCTCGAACTCGGCGAAGATCGTCTCGTAGGGCCGCCCGATCGTGTGCGCCAGCACGTTGAGCCGCCCGCGGTGCGCCATGCCGATGACCACGTCGCGCGCGCCGCCCTCCGCCGCCCGCTCGATCGTCAGGTCCAGCATCGGCACCAGCATGTCCACGCCCTCGATCGAGAAGCGCTTCTGCCCCAGGTACGCCTTGTGGAGGAACTTCTCCAGCGCCTCGACCTCGGTGAGACGGTGCAGCAGGGCACGCTGCTCCTCGGCGGACAGCGGCTTGCGGTAGGCGCCCGACTCGATCTTCTCCCGGAGCCAGACCCGCTCCTCGTGGGTGGCGATGTGCTCGATCTCGTAGGCCATGGTTCCGCAGTACGTGGCCTGGAGGTAGGGGAGCGACTCGGCCAGCGTCCGGCCAGGCACCGCGATCCGCAGCACCTTCGAGGGGATCGCGGCCATGACCTCGGGCGCGAGTCCCAGCGGGCCGGGGTCGAGCGCGGGGTCGCCGATCGGGGGCGTGCCGAGCGGGTCCAGCCGGGCCGCGAGGTGGCCGTGCATCCGGAACGCCTTGACGAGCGCCATGGCGGCGGCGACGTGGTAGAGCATCTCCGGTGCGACCGGGCCCGCCGTCTCGTCCCGCTTGGCCGGCGGTGCGGCCTTCACCAGCTGGTAGGTTACGGCGGAGAGCTGCAGGCTCTCTTCGATCAGCTCGTAGAAGCCCTCGTCGCCCTGGAGCAGGTGCTCCACGGTGCCGAGGAACGCCCCCGACTCCGCGCCCTGGATGACGCGATGGTCGTAGGTGCTGCTGATGGTCATGACCTTGCTGATCCCGAACTCGCGGAGCCGCTCCTCCGCCACCCCGGAGAATTCGGCCGGGTAGCCGATCGCGCCGACCGCGATGATGCTCCCCTGGCCCGCCATCAGCCGCGGCACCGAGGCCACCGTGCCGAGGCCGCCGGGGTTGGTAAGCGACATGGTGGCGCCGGCGAAGTCGTCCGGCATCAGCCGATTGGTGCGGGCCTTCTCGACCAGCGCCTCGTAGGCCGCGTGGAAGGCCGCGAAGTCCATCGTCTCGGCCCGCTTGATGACCGGGACGACGAGCCCCCGGCTCCCGTCCTTTCGCTGCACGTCCACCGCCAGCCCGAGCGCGATCCCCTCGGGCTGCACCCGGTAGGGTGTCCCCTCGTGGGTGGCGAGCGTGTGGCCCATGACGGGATGCTGCTTGGTGGCCTGGACCAGCGCGAAGGCGATAAGGTGGGTGAAGGAGATCTTGTCCCGCCGGCCGGCGGCCTGGAGCGCGGCGTTGATCGCCCGGCGCCGCTCCTCCAGCACGCCCACGGGCACCACGCGGAAGGTGGTGGCGGTGGGAACCGTGAGGCTCTGCTCCATGTTGGCGACGAGACGGGCCGCGGGACCCTTGATGGGGTGGGATCCCGGCGGGAGCGGCCGATCGGGGGCGGACGGACGGGCCCGCGGACCGGCAGACCGGTCGCTTTCGACCACGGCAGCCGCCGCTGTACCGGAGCTGTCCGCCCGTCCGCCCGTCCGTCCGTCCGCCCCGTTCCCGCTCGGCCCTTCCCCCACGATTCCGCTCTCGAACAGCCGACGCCACTCCGGTCCTACCGCCGCGGGATCGCGGAGGAACTCCTCGTACATGGCCTGGGCAAAACCCGCGTTGGCCGTCTCGAACACATTGGGATCCACGAAGCTCACCGTTGGCAAAGTGGGGCGCGCAGGATGGCGGACTCCGGTCCGCCGGAGCCCGCCAAACAGCACCTGTAAGATAGCGGCCTGTCACAACCCCTGCAGCCGGGGTTTCGGTTCCTTCGCTTCGCTCAGGATGACATTCGCCTGCGCCCAGGCCGCTTCAGCCGTACAAAACCGACCGCCCCGTTCAAGACGGGCGCCCCGGGGCGCGCCTATCTATTGTCGAACGGTGAAACGCCGCAATCCGGGGGGACCCATGCGTAGCTGGATGGCAAGCGGAGCTCTGCTCACCGGCGTGACCCTGGCTGCGACGGCGGTGGCATGTGGTGGCGGCAACGGCGGGAACGACCCCCCGCCCGACGATGATCCGCTGGTGGTGGCGCGCACCACCGCCGCGAGCGGCAACGCCCAGACCGGCCCGGTCGGCGAGGCGCTCCCGAGCGAGCTGCGGGTGGTCATCACCCGCAGCGCCGAGCCGCAGGAGGGGGTGGGGGTCACCTGGGCCACGCCCGATGGCGGCTCACTGGCGCCCGCCGCCTCGGATACCGACGCGGACGGCATCGCCACGGCGATCTGGACCCTGGGACCCGAAGTCGGCGACCAGACGGCGACCGCGACCGTCGCCGATGCGGACGGCTCGCCCGTGACCTTCACCGCCACCGCCGAGGACGACACCCCACCGCCGCCACCTCCGCCGCCCCCGCCGCCCCCGTCGGCGACGATTGAGGTCCTCGGGCCGAGCGGCGGAAATCGCTTCGACCCGGCTGATGTGACCATCCAGGCCGGCCAAACCGTCCTGTGGCGCTGGCCCGTAGGCTCTCTGGACCACAATGTCGAGGGGGATGGAGAGGAGCCGACCGGAAGCGGCGGGTTCGCGGACGGGCCGGAGGAGTACAGCTTCACCTTCACTACGCCGGGGACCTACAACTATTACTGCGCCAACCATGGCCAGGCCGGCGGCATCGGCATGTCGGGCACGGTGACCGTAGAGCCCTAACGGCGCGCGAACTCGACGTAGCGGGCCGCCTCCGCCGCGACGCGCGCCTCGTCCCATCCCCGCTCCCGCCCCATCAGCTCGGCCACCCTGATGGCGGCGGGAATCCCCCGCTCGGCGTGCTCGAAGTACAGGTGGATCCGCCGCACCATCACGTCCTCCACCGTCTGCGCCAACTCCCGCCGCACCGCATGCAGCACCTCCGCCTCGATCGCCGGGTGCGGCGGGATCAGCCGGCGCAGCAGCCGGCGATCCACCGCGCCGACGTTGTAGATCCCCGCCGCCTCGGTGCCGTACTGCCGCACCAGATGCTCGACGCTCTCCGGGACCACGCCCAGCTCGAGCCCCCGGGCGCGGAACTCGGCGAAGTCGTCGGTCTCTCCGCCAGGCAACGCTTCCTCGTCGGTACCGGTCTCGACCGCGCGCGGCCGGCCTTCGCGGAGGCGCAGCTCTCGCACCGCCCGGTCCACCACCTCCTTGGCCATCGCGCGGTAGGTGGTGAGCTTCCCGCCCACGACGGTGATCATGCCGCCCGAGCCCTGCACGATGGCGTGCTCCCGCGAGCGTCCGCTCTCCGCCTTCGCGGTACTGTCGGTGAGCAGTGGACGGAGGCCGGCCCACGCCCCGCGGATGTCCTCCAGTCCGAGCCGGGCGTTGGGAAAGAGGGCGTTCACCGAGCGGAGCAGGTACACCATCTCCTCGTCCGTGACCTCGAGCCGGTCCGGCGACTCGGTGGTGTCGGTGTCGGTCGTGCCGATGTAGGAGAGGTCGCGCCACGGCAGGATGAAGAGCACGCGCCCGTCGATCGGGCTGAGGAAGATGATGCCGTCCCGGTGGTCCAGCCGGCTCCGGTCCACCATGATGTGGACCCCTTTGGTGGGCTGGAGCATCCGGGGGACGCCGGCGTCCTCCATGAGTCGGATTCCGTCGGCCCAGGGCCCGGTGGCGTTCACCACCACGCCGGCGCGGATGGTCGCCCGGGCGTCGGTGAGCCTGTCCTCCAGCTGGGCCCCGACGACGCGGCCCGCCGTCCGCTCCAGCGAGCGCACAGCGGTGTAGTTCGCGACCAGCGCGCCGTGGTGCATCGCCGAGCGCGCCGTGGCGAGCACCAGCCTCGCGTCGTCGCACTGCGCGTCGTAGAATCGGGCGCCGCCCCGGAGCCCGCGCTCCCGCAGCATCGGCTCCGCCTCCAGCACGGCGCGCTTGCCCAGCATGCGGTGCATCCGCACATTGCGGAACAAGGCGAGGAGATCGTACAGCCACATGCCGGCGTTCAGCCGCCAGAGTGAGAGCCGGTCTCCCCGATGCAGCGGGAACACGAAGGCCAGAGGCCATACCAGATGCGGGGCGATGCGGAGCAGGATGCGCCGCTCCCGGTTGGCCTCCAGCACCAGGCGCATGTCGCCGGTTTCGAGGTAGCGCAGGCCGCCGTGGACCAGGCGGCTGGACCGCGAGCTGGTGCCGGAGCCGAGGTCGTTCTGGTCCACCAGCACCACCCGGAGTCCCCGCATCGCGGCGTCGCGGGCCACGCCGGCGCCGGTGATGCCGCCACCGATCACCAGGATGTCGGCCGGCTCCGCCGCCAGCCGATCGAGTGTCGCTCGCTGTGAGGACAGTCTCCCGTGACCCTGCCCCCCGTCTCGCGGACCACTCGGCCCAGCACCTGGTTTCTGTGGCACGGTCATCGTGTCGGCCCCGGTACGCGGGTGCTCGATCTCGCCTGCGGCGAGGGCCGGCACGCGCTCGCCGCCGCGGCGCGGGGGGCGCGGGTCACGGCGATCGACAAGGACGAGGCCCGCCTCGCCGCGGGTCGCGAGCGGGCGGAGGCCCAGGGGCTGTCCATCGAGTGGACGGCCGCCGACCTCGAGGAGCCGTGGCCGCAGCTCGGCGGTTTTGATGCGGTTCTCACGTTCAATTATCTTGACCGGGCCAGGATGCCCCAGATGATCGAGCTGGTCGAGCCTGGCGGCTTCCTGATGATGGAGACGTTCCTGAGCATCCAGCGCGAGCTCGGCTGGGGCCCTACCTCGGACGATCACCTGCTCCATCCCGGCGAGCTGGCCCGGCTGGTCGCGCCCCTCGAGGTGGTGCACGGCCGAGAGGTCCTCGAGGCGGTCGACGCGGAACGATGGCGGGCGGTAGCGAGCGTCCTGGCCGTAAAGAAGTAAGTCCCCCTCTCACCCGGAGCAACATGCAAGACTCCCGGCCCGGCCGACGGGTCGCCATCGTCGCTGGCGTGCGGACGCCGTTCGCCAAGAGCGGAACCGCGCTCCGGGACGTCACCGCGGTGGCGATGGCCCGGCATGCGGCGCGCGAGCTGCTCTTCCGCAGCGAGATCGACGGCCGGGAAGTGGACGAAGTGATCTTCAGCCAGGTGGTCCCGTCGGTGCTCGCGCCAAACGTCGGCCGCGAGGTCAGTCTCCTCCCGCAGCTCCTCCCCAGCGTGCCGGCCTACACGCTCAACCGGGCGTGCGCTTCGTCCGCGCAGGCCATCGCCAACGCGGCCGACCAGATCGCGCTCGGGCATGCCGACACCATCCTCGCCGGCGGCGTCGAGTCGCTCTCCGACATCCCGATCCTGCACTCCCGCCGGTTCAGCCGGATCCTGATGAGCGCCGGCCGGGCCAAGAGCGTCACCAGCAGGGTCGCCGCCCTGAGCCGCGCGCGCCCGCGCGACCTGGTGCCGGTAACGCCCGCGATCGCCGAGCCCTCCACCGGCGAGAGCATGGGCCAGTCGGCGGAGAAGATGGCGAAGGAGAACGGGATCAGCCGGGAGGCGCAGGACGAGGTCGCGCTCCGGAGCCACCAGCGGGCCGCCGCCGCCACCGCCGACGGCCGGCTCACGGCCGAGATCGCGGCCTGGTTCGGCGGCGCCGCGATGGATCAGCCGGTCGCCAGCGACAACGGCATCCGGGCGGACACCTCGCTCGAGGCGCTGGCGGCGCTGCCCCCCGTGTTCGACCGCCGGTACGGCTCGGTCACCGCCGGCAACTCCTCGCCGCTGACCGACGGCGCCTCCGCGGTGCTGCTGATGGCCGAGGAGAAGGCCGAGGCGCTCGGCTACCGTCCGCTCGCGTTTCTCAAGAGCTACGCGGTCGCGGCCGTGGACCCGGGGTGGCAGCTGCTGATGGGCCCGGTCTACGCCGTGCCCAAGGCGCTGGAGCGCGCCGGGATCGCCTGGCGGGACGTGGGCCTGTTCGAGATCCACGAGGCGTTCGCCGCCCAGGTGCTCTCCAACGTCCAGGCGTGGGGTTCGCAGGCCTGGGCCGACCGACTCGGGCTCGGCGGTCCGGTCGGGGAGGTGGACTGGGACCGGACCAACGTGATGGGCGGCTCCATCGCGATCGGTCATCCGTTCGCCGCCACCGGGGCGCGGCTGGTGACCACGCTCGCCAACGAGATGCGCCGGCGCGACGTCCAGTTCGGCCTGGTCTCCATCTGCGCGCAGGGCGGCATGGGGTACGCGATGGTACTGGAGCGATAGCGCCCGCCATGTCCGCCTTTGCCACCGAGCTCCGCGACTCCATCGCCGTCGTCACCTTCGACCTCCCGGGCGAGCCCGTCAACAAGCTCAACTCCGCCGTGAAGGTCGAGTTCGAGGCGCTCCTCATCCGGCTCCGCGACGACGCGGAGATCCGCGGGGTCGTGCTCATCTCCGGCAAGTCCGACAGCTTCATCGCCGGGGCCGACATCGAGGAGTTCACCGCCCTCACCACCCAGGCCGAGGCCGAGCGGCTCAGCTTCGAAGGGCAGGAGATGGTGAACCGGGTCGAGGCACTCCCCAAGCCGGTCGTCGCCGCGATCCACGGCGCCTGCCTCGGCGGCGGCCTCGAGCTGGCCCTTGCGTGCCACTACCGGGTGGCGACCGATCACGCCAAGACCCAGCTCGGTCTCCCCGAGGTCCAGCTCGGGCTGCTGCCCGGCGCGGGCGGATGCCAGCGTCTTCCCCGTCTCATCGGCCTGCGCGCCGCGCTGGACATGATCCTCACCGGCAAGAGCGAGCGCGCGGCCAAGGCGCTCCGCCTCGGGCTGGTGGACGAGGTAGTGCCGCGCAGCATCCTGCTGCGCACCGCGCTGGCGGCAGCGCACCGGTTCGTGCGCGACGGAATGCCCCGCCGCAACGGACGCGGCGGACTCCCCGGCTTCTTCCTCGACCGCACGCCGGCCGGCCGGCGGCTGGTGTATCGCGGAGCCAAGGCGCAGGTCCTGAAGCGGACCGGCGGCCACTACCCCGCGCCGCTGGCGGCCCTGGAGGCGGTGCGGGTCGGCATGGAGCACGGCATCACCGCGGGGCTCGCCGAAGAGCACCACGCCTTCGGCCACCTCGCGGTGGGCGAGGTCTCCCGCAAGCTGGTGCAGATCTTCTTCGCCACCACCGCGCTCAAGAAGGACGACGGGATCGCGGCCGGCTCCGCCACGCCGCGCCAGATCCGGCGGCTCGGCGTCGTCGGCGCGGGATTCATGGGCGCGGGGATCGCGGGTACGGCGGTGGTCAACGTCGAGGTGGACACCCGGCTCAAGGACGCGGACCTCACCAGGGTGGGGAAGGGGCTCGGCGCGGCGAACGCCATCCTGGCCGACCGGCTCCGCCGCCGCCGGATCACGAAGTCCCAGCACGAGCGGCTGAGCGCGCTGCTCTCCGGCGGCGATACCTACGCCGGCTTCGGCCGCGCCGACCTGGTGATCGAGGCGGTCTTCGAGGAGCTGGCGCTCAAGCGCAAGGTGCTGGCGGAGGTCGAGGAAGCGACCCGGCCCGACACCATCTTCGCCAGCAACACCTCCACCATCCCGATCCAGCAGATCGCCGCAGGCGCGCGGCGGCCCGAGCGGGTGCTGGGGATGCACTTCTTCTCGCCGGTCGAGAAGATGCCGCTGCTGGAAGTGATCCCGACCGACGCCACCGCACCGGAGGCGATCGTGACCGCGGTGCGCTTCGGCCGCCGCATGGGCAAGACGGTGATCGTGGTGGGCGACAAGCCGGGGTTCTGGGTCAACCGGATCCTGTCGCCCTATCTCAACGAGGCCGGGCTCATGGTGGCGGAGGGCCTGCCGATCGAGCTGATCGACCGCACCGCGACGGCCTGGGGCTTCCCGGTCGGGCCCATCGCGCTGCTCGACGAGATCGGCCTCGACGTGGCGCACAAGGCGGCGGAGACGATGCACGCGGCGTTCGGGGACAGAATGAAGGGCGGCAACACCCTCGACCGGATGCTCGCCGCGGGTCGCCTGGGTCGGAAGAACGGCCGCGGCTTCTACCGCTACCGCGGCGGGCACAAGAAGGGCGCCGACCCCACGGTGTACGGCCTGCTCGGCACCCGCCCGGTGCAGGACACCAGCGCCGAGCTGATCGAGCGCCGGCTGGTGTACTCCATGCTCAACGAAGCCGCCGGCGCGTGCGCCGAGGACGTCATCCGGAGCGCGCGCGACGGCGACATCGGCGCCATCTACGGCATCGGCTTCCCCGCCTTCCGCGGCGGCCCCCTGCGCGCCATCGACGACCTCGGCGCATCGCGCGTCGTCTCGACGCTGCATGAGCTGGAGGATCAGTACGGCGAGCGCTTCCGGCCCGCTCCGGCGCTGGCGGAGATGGCCCGCCAAGGTGGGCGCTACTACGCCGCATGACCGGCTTCCTTCGGCTCCTCGCCGTCGTCGTCGTCTGCTATCTCATCTTCCTGGCCGTGCTCCGCTTCAACGAGTCCCGCATGCTGTACGTCCCCGGCGGCGGCCGCAGGCTCCTCGACCCGCCGCCCGAGCTCGATCTGGGCGTCCGCCGGGTGGAGCTCGCGGCCGCTGACGGCGTCCGCCTGGTGAGCTGGGCCATGCCGGCGGACAGCGGCCCGGGGTACTGGCTGCTCATCTGCCACGGCAATGCGGGCAACATCTCGGACGTCGGCCGGCCGTATCACTACGCCGGTCTCCGGGCGCTGGGGCTGAGCCTCTTCGCCTTCGACTATCGGGGCTACGGCGAGAGCGAGGGGGTGCCGAGCGAGGCGGGCCTGTACCGCGACGCCGACGCCGCCTACCGCTACCTGCGCGATTCGCTGGCCGTGCCGCCGGAACGGATCGTGGTCTTCGGGCACTCGCTCGGATCCGCCGTGGCGGTCGAGCTGGTGAGCCGGGTGCCGGCGGCGGGCCTGGTGCTCGACGGCGCGCTCACGTCGGTGGTCGAGCGGGCCCAGGAGATGTTTCCCTACGCGCCGGTCCGCTGGGTGGCGGCGAGCCGATATCCCTCCATCGAGCGGGTCGGCCGCCTCACCCTGCCGAAGCTCTTCCTGCACGCGCGGGACGACGAGGTGATCCCCTACGGGCACGGCCGCCGCCTGTTCGAGGCGGCCGCGGAGCCGAAGCGATTCGTCGCCCTCCGCGGCGGACACGGCGACGCCTTCGAGGTGGATTCCGCCGCCTACTTCGGGGCCATCGGGAGGTTCGTCTCGACTCTGCCTTGACCGGGAGGGACGTATACCTTTCCCGGGTGACCACCCAGCCCCAGCTCCAGGCCCTGCCGGGCGATCTCCTCGCCGACCGGTACCGCATCGAGGAGGAGATCGGCCGCGGCGGCGCGTCCACGGTCTACCTGGCCGAGGACCTGAAGCACGGCAGGAAAGTGGCCATCAAGCTGTTCCGGCCGGCGCCGGGCAGCAGTTACGAGCCGCAGCGATTCCTCCGGGAGATCCGGATCGCCGCGCGCCTCGCCCATCCGCAGATCCTTCCCCTGCACGACTCGGGTGAGATCGAGCCCGACCGCCCCGGCGGGCCGCGACTCCTCTACTTCGTGATGCCCTACGCCGGGTGCGAGAGTCTCCGGAATCGGCTGTCCCGCGAGGGCCCGCTGCCGGTGGACGTCGCCCTCCGGATCACCCGCGCGGTGGCGACCGCCCTGGCCTACGCCCACCGCCACGGCATCGTCCACCGGGACATCAAGCCGGAGAACATCCTGCTCCAGGAAGGGGAGCCGGTGGTCGCCGACTTCGGCGTCGCGACCGCGGTCTCCGCCGCGGCCGGCGACAACGTGTACGTCACGGACCACGGATTCGCGGTGGGCACGCCGGCCTACATGAGTCCCGAGCAGGCGACCGCGGAGCGGGACCTCGACGGCCGGTGCGACCAGTACAGCCTGGCCTGCGTGCTCTACGAGATGCTCGCCGGCGATCCGCCGTTCGCCGGCACCGGGGCTCGCGCCACCATGGCCCGCCACGCGATCGAGGCCCCGGCGCCGATCGGCACCCGGCGCCCCAACGTGCCGGCCGCCATCGAGCGGGCCCTGGCCCGCGCGCTCGCCAAGGAGCCGGGCGACCGCTATCCCGGCATGCAGGAGTTCGCCGACGCGCTGGTCGCGCCGGTGCCGGAGATCATCCCCGCCGCCGCACCCGGCACCGCGCGGGAGGCGCGCACTATCGCGGTGCTGCCGTTCGTGAATGCCAGCGGAGACGCCGAGAACGAGTACCTGAGCGACGGCATCACCGACGAGCTGATCCACGCCCTGGGGAAGGTCGAGGGACTCAACGTCGCCTCCCGCACCTCGGTGTTCGCCCTCAAGGGGCTGCGGGAGGACGTGCGGAATCTCGGCGCCAGGCTCGGCGTCTCCGCGATTCTCGAGGGCACCGTGCGCCGGGCCGGCAACCGGCTTCGCATCACGGCCCAGCTCTCCGGCATGGCGGAAGGCCGCACGCTCTGGTCCGAGCGCTATGACCGGGAGCTGGAGGACGTGTTCGAGATCCAGGACGAGATCGCTCGCACCATCGTGACCACCCTGCGCTCCACCCTGCTCCGCGATCTGGGCGACGCCCCACCGGTCCGCTACACGGCCAACCTCACCGCCTATCATCTGTACCTGAAGGGCCGGTACTGGTGGAACCGCCGTACCCAGTCGGCGATCGCCGAAGGGATCAAGTACTTCGAGCGGGCCATCGAGGAGGATGCCGGCTACGCGCTCGCCTACACGGGACTGGCCGACTCCTACGCCCTCCAGGTGGACTACCGGGGCGCGCCGGTGCGGGAGGGAATGGAGCGCGCCCGGTCGCTCGCCCGCCGCGCGCTGGAGCTGGACGACACCCTGGCGGAGGCGCACACCTCGCTCGCCTGGGTGCTGTTCATCTACGACTGGGACTGGCTCGCGGCGGCGGCGGAGTTCCGCCGTGCGATCGAGCTCAACCCCGCCTACTCGGTCGCCCGCCAGTGGCACTCCTGGTTCCTGACGGCGATGGGCCGGACCGAGGCCGCCCTCTCCGAGGGGCGCATCGCTACGGAGCTCGATCCGGCCTCGGTGTCGATTCGGCGGAGCATGGGATGGCTGCACTACTACGCCCGCCAGCCGCGTGAGGCGCTGGAGCAGCTCCGGCGCGCGCTGGCGATGAACCCGACCGCGGAAGAGAACCACCGGCTGCTCGGGCTGGCGTACCTCCAGCTCGGCTTGCACGACGAGGCGGCCGCGGCGTTCCGGGAGTCGGTGGCGAGCTCGGAGAGCCCGGTGCTGGCGACCGCGGGCCTGGGGCTGGTGGCGGCCGCCAAGGGCCGTCTCACCGAGGCGCGCGGCATTCTGGATGGGATGTACGCCCAATCCCGGGAGCACTACGTGTCACCGGTGGCGTTCGCGATGCTGCACGCCGGCCTGCGGGAGGCGGACCGGGCGTTCGAATGGCTGGATCGAGCGGTGGAGGATCGCCGCGGGTGGCTGGCCTATCTCAAGGTCGAGCCGCTGCTCGATCCGCTGCGGGGCGATCCGCGGTTCGGCCGGTTGCTGGAGCGAATGCGGCTGGCGTGAGGCGGCGTGTCGTCAAGCGACAATGCAGGGTGAGCGAACCGAGGGGCCCAGGGAGGCTGGGGTTGGCGGGGCTTGGCCAGCCTCCCTGGGCCCCTCGGTTCGCTCACTGAGTACGGAGGCTCGCCTACCGGCTCCGCGCCTCCCGCCGGTACGCCGACGGCGACATCCCCGTCCGCCGCCGGAAGACGTTCGAGAAGTGACTCTGGTCCGCGAACCCCGCCGCCAGCGCGATCTCGGCCAGGGGCTGGCTGCCGGCCACGAGCTCTTCCGCCGCCCGCTCGATCCGGAGCCGGCGCAGGTACTCCCCCACCGTGCAACCGAAGGTCCGGCGGAACGCTCGCGCCAGCGTCACCGGGTGCACGCCCACGGCTGCCGCCAGGTCCGCGAGGGAAGGCCGGGCGGTCAGATCCGCGTGGAGCCGGTCCCGGGTCTCCCCCAGCCACGGGGCGATGCCGTTCGGGAGACCCTCGGCCCGGCGCCGCGACACGGCCGCCAGCAGCTCCAGCAGGAGCCCCTCCACCGCCAGCGGCGCGGCGTCGTCCGCCTGCCTGAACTCCTGGTACACCCGCCTCGCGATCGCGGCCGGCAGCCCGCCGTGGAAGGCGACCCGCTCGTCGAGGGCGGTGGCGTGGGAGCGGATCGCGCGGGCCCGCTCCGCGTCGGTCTCCACCAGGAGTCCGCGCGCGTCGCCGTGGTCGAACTCGTCGCAGTGCCCTTCGCCGGCGGGCATCACCTTCAGCGTGTCCGGAGTGCAGGTGAGCCGCTCGCCGCCGGACGTCTCGGTGAAGGCCCCCCGAAGCACGAAGCAGAGCGTGGGGCCCTCGTGGTGGTGCCACGGCAGGGCGCTGCCGCCCGCATGGATACCCTCGGTGAGGGTAAATCCAGCGGCCCGGACCGTACGTAGCTTGGTTGGGCCGGACGTCGTGTTTCGCCTGCGAACCATGCCTGCACCCCAGGGGTGAAGAGCCGCTGTCCAGGTAGAAGACTACACCGATACAAAACCGACCGTGGGGTCCAAGACCCGCGCGTCCTGCCCGGTCTATTAATGAGACGTCCGACGGCATTCCAATCTGCACCATTTGGGGGGGTCATGTCTGTGAGAGGTTCGATTATCCTGGCCGCGCTGCTCGCGGCGACGGCCTGTTCGGGTGATGGCGGCGATGGGGTTCAGGGGCCGGGTGACGGTCCCGAGGGTGACGTGACGGTGGTAAACAACCGATTCGATCCTGCCGCTCTCCAGGTGGAGACCGGGGCCACGGTGGTCTGGGTGTGGGCATCGAACGGCGTGCTGCACAATGTGACGTTCGAGGACGACGTGAGCATCGGGGAACCAGGGCTCCGGGACCTTCGAGCGCACCTTCGCCGAGGCCGGGGAGTACGACTACCTCTGCACCATCCACGGCGTGGGCATGAGCGGAACGATTACGGTCGCCGCCCCCGCACCGGATAACGGCGATAGCGGTTACTGAGTCGCCGACTTCATCTGCCGGCTGAGGAGCCGCACCACCGCCCGCTCCTCATCCGACAGGCCGGTCGCCGCCTCCGCGGCGGCCTTCGCGTTTCCGTTGCCCAGCGCCGCCAGCATCGTGCCCGCGAGGTAAGCCTCGAAGACCGCCGGGTGGACGTAGTACTTACGGCACACCGCCCGGGTGTTGTTGAGCTGCTCCGCCACCCTGTCGATGGCCCGGAGCACGACCGACTTCGCCTCCCGCTGCGGAGTCCGCGGGCCCCAGCTCCCGGAGCGCGGCCACGGCGAGCAGCGTCCCCGACCAGGTCCGGAAGTCCTTCGCGGTGAAGTCCTGCCCGGCGATCTCCCGGAGGTAGGCGTTGACGTCGGCCGAGTCCACCGTCTGCCGCTCGCCGTTCTCGTCCTGGTACTGGAACAGCGTCTCCCCCGGCATCGCCTGGCAGCGTGCGACGATCCGCGCCAGCCGGCGGTCGGTCAGCACCACGTCGTGCACCTTCCCGCTCTTGCCCCGGAACTGGAACCGGAGCTTCGAGCCCGAGATCTCCACGTGGTGGTCCCGCAGCGTGGTGAGCCCGAACGACCGGTTCGCCCGAGCGTATTCGTCGTTGCCGACCCGTATCCCCGTGCACTCCAGCAGGCTCACCACCGTCGCGATCACCTTCTCGCGGGAGAGTCCGGGCTTCGCCATGTCCTTCGACACCCGCTCCCGGATCGCCGGGAGCACCCGGCTGAGCTCCAGCATCCGCTCGAACTTGGTGACGTCCCTGACCTCCCGCCATCGCGGGTGGTACCGGTACTGCTTGCGGCCGCGGGCGTCGCGGCCGGTCGCCTGGATGTGGCCGGTGGCATGGGGACAGATCCACACGTCGGTATAGGCGGGCGGGATGGCCAGCGAGCGGATCCGGGCGATCTCGCGCTTGTCGGTGATCCGCTTGCCGTCCGGGTCGACGTAGGTGAAGCCGGTCCCCGCCCGCTTGCGCGAGATGCCCGGCATGGTGTCGCTCACGTACCGAAGCCCGGCGGCCCGGGCCGACTCGCTCGGCTCCGGGGCGGGGGAACTCCCTGTACGGCGGCGTCGGGTGGGCATCGCCCGGATGATACGGTAGGCCGAAACCGGGAGTGGTGAGTGGTATCACAACATACTGGGAGCCAGTGACTTGTCATCCTGAGCGAGGCGAAGGAGGCATAGCGACGCGGCTCCTTCGCTTCGCTCAGGATGACAGAAGAGCCTCACGGTTCAGAGTTCCGCTGCCGCCCTTACTTCTTGTCGTGCATAAACTTTCATTCACCCCCCACCGCCCTACACTCCGGTCCGCCCTCCCGCTACCTTCGGAAGCCTTTTCCACCCATCGAGGGCGCGAACGTGATCATGCGTCAGGGCCTGCTCTGGCTCTCCGAGCGTCAGGGCATCTTCAATTTCGTCCGCCGCAACGGCATGGCGCGCAGGTTCGCCTCCCGGTTCGTGGCCGGTGAGACCGTCGAGAGTGGAGTCCAGGCCGCGAAGGAGCTCGCGCAGCGGCAGATCGCGCCCTCGCTCGACTTCCTGGGCGAAAGCGTCAGCGACGAGGCAGAGGCGATCAAGGCGCGCGATCTCTACCTCGACATGCTCGACCGGATGTCGGCGAGCGGGGTCGAGGTCAACGTCTCGGTCAAGCTGACCCAGATGGGGCTCGACATCGACGAGCGGCTCTGCTACGAGAGCATGGGCCGCATCCTGGACAAGGCCAAGGCCCTCGGCGGATTCGTCCGGCTGGACATGGAGGGGTCGGACTACACCCAGCGGACCCTCGACTTCTTCTCCCAACGGCTGTTCGACGCCTATGGCGCCCACTGCGGCGTGGTGATCCAGTCAATGCTCCGGCGCTCCGAGTCCGACATCGAGAACCTGATCGCCATGCGGGCCCGGGTGCGGCTCTGCAAGGGCGCCTACCTCGAGCCGCCGTCGGTCGCGTTCCCCGACAAGGCTGACGTGGACCGCAACTACGTCAAGCTCATGCAGCGCCTCCTCGCGGCCGGCAACTACCCCGGACTCGCCACCCACGACGAGGCGATCATCGCCCAGGCACGTGAGTTCGTCGGGCGCGAGCGGATCGGCAACGAGCGCTTCGAGTTCCAGATGCTCTACGGGGTGCGCCGGGATCTCCAGGTCCGTCTCCGGCGCGCGGGGCACAACCTGCGGGTCTATATCCCCTTCGGGACGCAGTGGTATCCTTACCTCATGCGGCGGCTGGCGGAGCGTCCCGCCAATATCGCGTTCCTGCTGGGCAACGTGGTGCGGGAGTCCTTACCGGGTCGATGAGCGAGTTCACCCTCGGCGGGTACATGAAGAAGCACGACCGCGCCGCCGCCTTCGGCGGCAGCGACGGCCGGGCGTATTCGGTCGCCATCTACATCGACGAAGAGCTCGACGTGCGCGGGCTCTACGGCGGGTCGCTGCTCTTCGTGTGCTGGTCCCCCGCCGGCGACCGTCCCGTCGGCCACGTCGAGACCGAGCCGCTGGCCTGGGGCCGGACCCCGGAGGAAACGACCGAACGGCTCGGCGCGCTCTCGCTCTACGACGTCAAGACCGCGCTCGACGAGGCCATCGCCCGCGCGCCGGCGGAGTGGTGACGCCGATCCTCGGCACCGTGCTGGAGCGGGACGGGTCGGCGTACCGAGTGGTTACGGAGGGGGCGGAGGTGCGGGCGGTGCTCCGCGGCAAGGTCAAGCTGGGCACCTCGAAGGTGGTGGTGGGCGACGTCGTCAGCCTGGAGCCCGAGCCGGGCGGCGAGCTGCACGGCATCATCGGCATCGAGCCGCGGCGCACCGTGCTGGAACGCCGGGTTCCTGAAGGACGCGGGGTCCGTCCCATCGCCGCCAACGTCGACCAGGTCTTCGTCGTGACCGCCACCCGCTCGCCCGATCCCATTCCCCAGCTCATCGACCGCCTTCTGGTGCTCGCCGAAGCGGACAGCATCGCCGCGGCCGTGGTGCTCAACAAGGCGGACCTCGACCCGGGTACGGCGATCGCCGAGCGCATTCGGAAGGCCGGCTATCCGGTGTATCCCACCAGCGTGAAGACCGGCGAGGGGATGGACACGCTGCGGGCGGCGATGGCGGGACGGGCGTCGGTGGTGACCGGACCGTCCGGAGCCGGGAAGTCGAGCCTGCTGAATGCCATTCAGCCCGGCCTCAGGCTCCGGACGGGTGAGGTCAGCCGACGCATCCGCCGGGGGACGAACACCACGGTGTCCTCGGTGATGATCCCACTCCACGCCGGCGGCTACCTGGTGGACACACCGGGGTTCAGCGAAGTGGCCATGTGGGGGATCGATCCCAGAGAGCTGCCCGACTGCTTCCCCGAGTTCCGCCCTTTCCTCGGCGACTGTCGCTTTTCCGACTGCCGCCACGTGACCGAGCCGGGGTGCAAGGTGCTCGAAGCCGTCACCGGCGGCGCAATTGCGCCGGACCGGCATGGGAGCTACCTGGCGCTGCTGGCGGAGCTGGAGGGGCAGCCGGAGGAATGGGAATAGTGAATGTCATCCTGAGCGAAGCGAAGGAGCCATAGCGGCGCTTCGGCTCCTTCGCTTCGCTCAGGATGACACCTCTCGCTTCAGGGTCCAGCGATCCTTATCTCGGTGCTCCACCTTCTCCATCATCCGATCGAAGGCCTCCTGCAGATCGATCCCCTCCCGATTCGCGATGCAGATGAGCACGAACAGAATGTCCGCCATCTCCATCGCCAGGTCCCCTTCCGCTTCCCCCTTCTTCTTGGTCTTCTGTCCGAACCGGTGATTGATCTCCCGCGCCAGCTCGCCCACCTCCTCGGTGAGCCGGGCGAGATTGGTGAGCGGGTGGAAGTACCCTTCCTCGAACCGGCTGATCCACTCGTGGACCCGCCGCTGCGACTCGGAAAGGCTCACCGGGACTGGAGGCTCTTGATGAGCGCCCGCATGAAGTCCGGCAGGTCGGCCGGCGTCCGCGAGGAGATGAGATTCCCGTCCACCACCACCGGGCTGTCCTCCCACAGCATGCCGGCGTTCACCAGGTCGTCCTTGATCGCGCCGACGCTGGTGCCCCGTTTGCCGCGAACGATCCCGGCGGAGATCGGGACCCACCCGGCGTGACAGATAAACGCCACCGGCTTGCCGGCCTCGTAGATCTCGCGGGTGAGCTGGAGCAGCTTCTTGGAGCGCCGCATGATGTCGGGCGCGTATCCGCCGGGAATCACCAGCCCGTCGAAATTCGCGGCGGCGAGGTCGTCCACGTTGGCGTCCACCGTCAGCGGGTAGCCGCGCTTGCCCTGGTAGTTCTTCTCGCCGGTGCCCGCGACCAGGGTGCGGGCGCCCTCCTCCTCGAGCCGGATCTTGGGATACCACAGCTCCAGGTCTTCGTAGAGCGGACCGGCGAAGAACAGGATCGTCTTGCCCTCGAGTGTCATGGCCCGTAAGGTAAGTCCATGACCGACATCCGCCCACGGGACCGCATCCTGGCCAACCTCGAGACCATCTACCGCGAGTCGTACGACCGCGCCAAGCAGTTCGGCGACGAAGGCCGGATGATCGATCTCGAGAGCGCCTATATGCGCGACCAGCTCATGCTGGAGATCCTGCTCGACATCCGCGACCTCTTCTCCGTCGCGCCCGCCGCCTCCGCGTCCGGGGGCAGCGCGCTGGAGAAGCTCGAGGCGCTCCGCCGGCTCACCAAACTCCGCTGAGATATCCGATGACGTTCTTCGTCGCGCTCCGCCGGCTCGCGCTTCTCCCGTTGGCCGGCCTGCTCGCCTGCCGCGCCGGGCCGTCGGCCGGCCCGGCCGACCTGGTGGTGTACGGCCGGGTCTGGACCGGCGTCGCCGCCGACCCGTGGGCCGGCGCCGTCGCCATCACGGGTGATACGATCTCCGCGGTGGGAGACAGCGCGGAGATCGCCGCCCTGGCGGGCCCGGAGACGAAATTCCTGGCCAACGGCCAGGCCATGGTGACGCCGGGATTCATGGACGGCCATCTGCACTTTCTGGACGGCGGATTCCAGCTCGCCAGCGTGGACCTCAGGCCGGCCAATGCCAAGGCCGAGTTCATCGAGCGGGTCGCGGCGTTCGTCTCCGAGCGGAAGCCGGGCGAGTGGGTCACCGGAGGCGACTGGGACCACGAGCGCTGGCCCGGCACGCCGCTTCCGCGGAGGGACTGGATCGACTCCGTCACCCCCGACAATCCGGTGCTGCTCTACCGCCTCGACGGACACATGGCGCTCGCCAACAGCGCCGCCCTCCGCCTGGCCGGCGTGACCAAGGCGACCAAGGACATCCCCGGCGGCGTCATCGTCCGCGATCCGAAGACCGGCGAGCCCACCGGCGTCCTCAAGGACGAGGCGATGGGGCCGGTCCAGGCGGTGATCCCCGAGCCCACCGACGAGCAGCGTGACGCCGCGCTCCGGCGGGCGCTGGAGCACGCCGCCTCGCACGGCGTCACCGCCTTCGCCCACGTGAGTGCCCCGCTCGCCGAGCTGAGCGCGTACCTCAGGGCCAAGCGGGCCGGGACCCTCACGGCCCGGGCCGCGCTCTACTTCCCCATCGAGTCCTGGAAGCAGGTCGCCGACAGCGTCGAGCGTCTCGGCCGTGGGGACGACTGGGTGTGGATCGGCGGAGTGAAGGGGTACATGGACGGGTCGCTCGGCTCGACCACCGCGTTCTTCTACCGGCCGTACGAGGACGACCCTACGACCTCGGGCCTCCTCACCACGCCCGAGGACTCCATGCGGGCCTGGATCGGCGCCGCGGATTCGGCCGGGCTCCAGGTCGTGGTCCACGCCATCGGCGAGCGGGCCAACGGACTGCTGCTCCAGATCTTCGACAGCGTGTCGCGGGCGCACGGGACCCGCGACCGCCGCTTCCGGGTGGAGCATGCCCAGCACCTCCGCCGGGAGGACATCGGGCGCTTCGCCGACCTTGGGGTGGTCGCCTCGATGCAGCCGTACCATGCCATCGACGACGGACGTTGGGCCGAGAAGCGCATCGGGCCCGAGCGGATCAAGACGACCTACGCTTTCCGGTCGCTGCTGGACGACGACGCGGTGCTCGCCTTCGGCTCCGACTGGACCGTGGCCCCGATCGAGCCGCTGCTGGGCATCTATGCCGCGGTCACCCGCCGGACGCTCGACGGCAAGAATCCCCGCGGCTGGGTGCCGGAGGAGAAGATCACGGTGGAGGAGGCGCTAAGGGCCTACACGGCAGGAAATGCGTACGGGGTGTTCGCCGAGAACCGGAGGGGACGGATCGCGCCGGGGTATCTCGCCGATCTGGTGCTGCTCGATCGTGACCTCACCCGCGTCCTGCCCGAAGAGCTCGATCAGGCGGCGGTGAAGGCCACGATCGTCGGCGGGCGGATCGTGTTCTCGAAGCCCTAGTCGCGCATGAAGTGGCAGGTGTATCCACCGGGGTTCTTGCGCAGGTAGTCCTGGTGATAGGCCTCCGCGCTGTACCAGGTGGAGGCGGGCTCGATGCTCGTCGTGATCGGCCGCTTCCACTTGCCGGACGCCTCGACCCGCGCCTTCACCCGCTCCGCCGCGCTCTTCTGCTCGGCCGTCTGGGGGAAGATCGCCGAGCGGTACTGGGTCCCGACGTCGTTGCCCTGGCGGTTGAGGGTGGTCGGGTCGTGCAGCTTGAAGAACCACTGCTCGAGCAGCTCTTCGTAGCTGAGCACCGACGGATCGAACGTCACCCGGATCGCCTCGGCGTGACCCGACTTGCTGTCGTGGGTGTCGTGGTACGTCGGGTTCTCCAGCCAGCCGCCGGTGTAGCCGACGTCGGTATCGATCACCCCGGGCACGCCGCGCAGGATGTCCTCGACGCCCCAGAAGCAGCCGGCCGCGAGGACCGCCACTTCCACCTGTTGCGCGCTGGCGACCGCGGACTGAAGCTCTCTGTTCTGCTCGGGCATGTTGGTGCCCTCCATAAGGCATGCTGGAAAGGTCATGCCGGACGTCGTGCCCTCGCGCCGCCCGACCCCATCACGAAATGAAGATACTATTCAGCGCAAGACCGTGAAGCGTCGGAACCCCTCTCAAGGAGCAGCCATATGCAGATTACCGACATCCTCGGCCAGGCGGGCGGCCTTCAGTCGATCGCTCGAGAGCTGGGTATCAGCGAAGCCCAGGCGGCATCCGGCGCGGCGGCGCTAGCCCCCGCGATCCTGGGCGGATTCAAGAAGCAGGCGCAGGCCAACCCCGCGGGACTCGAGGGACTCGGCGGCCTCCTCAGCCAACTCGGCGGCGGCGGTCTGCTCGATGACGTGGTCGCGTCGAAGCCCACCGATGTGAGCCGCGGCAACGACGTGCTCGGCCAGATCTTCGGGTCGAAGGACGTGAGCCGCACGGTCGCGCAGAACGCGGCTTCCCAGACGGGTCTCGACGCCAGTGTCCTGAAGAAGATGCTGCCGATGCTGGCGATGCTCGTCGCGGGCTACATGGCCAAGCAGCGGAGTGCCGGGGCCGCCGCCGGGGCCGCGCCGTCAGGCGGCGGGTTGGGCAGCATTCTCGGGGGGCTGCTCGGCGGACAGGCCGCGACGGCCGGCAGCGCCGCACCAGGAACCGGGGGCGGGCTCGCCTCGATGCTCGACATGGATGGCGACGGCAATCCGCTGGACGACATCATGCGAATGGCGGGCAAGGCGTTTCGCTAGGCACCGACCTCACCCCGACCGGAGCGGACCCGAGTCCCTCTCGCTCCGCTCGGGGTGACCGCGCCCGGCCGGTGTATCGATTCCGGTCACCCGTCCATTGCTAGTGACTTGCCCCCCGCGTACCACTTCCCCATCTTCGGCGCACCCCCAGACCAATCCCATCATTCGGAGGCGCGTTGTCGATTCGCGGATGGATCGGTACGCCGATCGTCGCGTT
Source organism: uncultured Gemmatimonadales bacterium (assembly GCA_963826065.1). GTDB lineage: Bacteria > Gemmatimonadota > Gemmatimonadetes > Gemmatimonadales > GWC2-71-9 > CAVVWJ01. The sequence goes on along the minus strand of CAWGVP010000004.1, from coordinate 535,855 downwards.
CCACCTGCTCGTCCTGCCCGCCAGCCCGACATCAGCCTCCGCCCAGCTCGCCAGCGCCGGCGGCGCCGCCCCGGCCCCGGCATCTCTTGCCGGCTCGTACGACGAGCTGTTCGACGCCCTCCTCCAGATGAGCCCGGCCCCCGACCGGGTGGCCACCGTCTCGAATCTCACGCTCCAGCGCGACGCCGCGCGGTTCACGCTCCAGAGCGGGAGCGTGTACTTGCTCTCGCCGGTGAATGGCCGCACAGTCGGGGCGGTGTTCCGGGGGAAGGGCACCTTCTCCTTCGTGCCGCCGACCGCGATCGAGAAGGATCGCCTCAGGCGGTTCGAGAAGGCCGATTCGCTGGAATCGCCGTTCACCGAGCTGGTGCTGTTCTTCGCCGACGGCACCGTACCCGAACTGGAAGGCGCGGCGAGGTTCGGCCCGGGTCCGGTCCCCGGCGACCTCCGCGGCGCGGTGAAGGAGAGCCTCAAGTTCCTGGCGGAAGAGGACCAGCGGACCTTCGAGCCCGATCTGATGAGCGCCTTCCTGAACAACGAGCGCAGCCCGCTGTTCTACGCGCACATCAAGCGATCGGGCGGCGGCCCGCTGATGTTCATGCTCAATCCCTACGAGCTCGAGGGGGTGCGGCTTCAGGGCAAGACGGTACGCCGTAGCTGGGACCGACGCTCGGAGGTGATCACCCAGTTCCCGGTCCGGGGCACGAGCCCCGGCACGGGCGTTCGCCGCGAGCGTCTCCGGCAGGCCGACGTCCGGAGCTACGTGATCGAATCGGAGCTGCTCCCGACCGCCACCGGCGAGCTCGGCTTCAAGGCCGCGGCCACGCTGGAGATCGTCTCCGACACCGCCGTCGGTCCCTGGGTGGTCTTCGAGCTGTTCGAGAAGCTGAAGGTGGATTCCGCCCGCTGGGTCGGCGGCGACGAGGCCACCGTGGCGCGCGGCAAGGAGAGCGGGCTCCTCTGGGTGCAGCTCGACCGCCAGATCCAGCCGGGCGACGTGCGCAACCTCCGCCTCTACTATCACGGCGACCTGATCGACCGGATCGTGGACTTCTTCCTGATCAAGTCCTCCGCCGCCTGGTACCCGCGCTCGCTGGAGGGCCGGAGTCTGGCGAAGTTCGACCTCAGCTTCACCACCGGCGCCAAGTACCTCCTGGCGAGCGTGGGCGAGCGGGTGGACTCCAGCGCCTCGGGTCGCACGGTGCGCACCCGCTGGGTGACGCCGGGCCCGATCCGGAACGCGTCGTTCAACCTCGGGCTGTTCGAGGCCCACGAGGTCATGGAGAAGGACGCGTTGCCGGTGACCGTGATGCTTTCGGAGGAGGCGCACAAGAAGCTCTCCGGCTTCGGTCAGCAGCGGAACATGCGCGAGCGCGTCGGCGCCGACATCTCCAAGAGCCTCAAGTTCTTCCAGGAAGTCTACGGCCCGCCCCCGGTGCGCCGGTTCTTCGCCACGGAGATTCCCGCCTTCCACGGCGAGGCGTTCCCCGGGATGGTGCATCTCTCCTGGGTCACCTTCCAGAATACCAGCGACCAGGGCGAGGACGAGGTCTTCCGCGCTCATGAGGTGGCCCACCAGTGGTGGGGCATCGGGGTGGACTTCGCCAGCTACCACGACCAGTGGCTGAGCGAGGGCTTCTCCGAGTTCTCCGGCCTCTGGTACCTCCAGACCGTGCGCGGCAGCAACAAGCAGTACTTCGATCTGCTGCGACGCTACAAGGCGAGCGTCATGCTTCGCCGTGCGGAGCCGGGCCCGATCTCGCTGGGCTACCGTGTCACCCGGAGCAAGGACGACGACGTCAACGACTACCACACGGTGATCTACCAGAAGGGCGCCTGGGTGGTCCACATGCTCCGGATCCTGGCGCTCGACATGAAGACGATGAACGAGGACCGCTTCAAGGCCATCATGCAGGACTTCTACGCCGAGCATCAGGGCCGCCGGGCCAGCACCGAGGACTTCCGCCGGGTGGTCGAGCGGTACATCGGGACGGACATGGGCTGGTTCTTCGATCAGTTCGTCTACGGCGCGCAGATCCCGACCTACCGCGTGGCGCACCGCACCGAGCCCGCCGGCGACGGGCAGTACAAGGTCCGGCTCCGGGTTCGGCAGGAGGACGTGCCGGAGAGCTTTCAGATGTACGTGCCGGTGACGCTCGATCTGGGGAAGGATCGGGTGGCGCGGTTCCGGGTGAAGGTGAAGGGGCCGCTGACGGAGATCGAGCTGCCGCCGGTGCCGGCGGAGCCGAAGAAAGTCACGTTCAACGATCTGGAGGGGGTGCTGGCGGAGGTGAAGACGGGGGGGTGGGAGTGAGCTCGGCTCGCTCGGATGCCGCCGCCGGGTAGGTCTGGTCGACCGCTCAGCGATGCATTACGGCGAAATCAGCACGAGGAAGCCTTAGACTGCACTGAACGCAGCGTCGTTTTGGCACCAACTGAGCCTGGTCGAGAAACGTGAGGCTGCGTCTTGAGTTAGACGATCGTTCTGCCTGCAGCAATGGCAGTGTCGAGATATGGTTGGATTGGGGGCGTGTTGTATTGAGAAGGGCTGGAAGGGGTACGCAGTCTAATACTAGTTAGGCCGACACCCGAGACTGCTGGATTTCCATTGGAAGGGGTCGCGCGACGGAGCGCCGGTGACCGTGGTAACCATCGCTGCTCGGGCTCCTCAGGAAGCTAGCGGCTCTCGCGGCGGCCACGAAGATTCCAGCTCCCCGGCATGTCCCAGCCGTCCAGCAGCCCTTCATGGCCGCCGCGGCGGGGCTGTTCGGGAAGTCGTGGCGGGCTACCGAGTGGGGGTGCGGCCTAACACGCAAATGCAGCCGACAGGCCGGAACTGTCCCGCGCTCCGCTCGGGCGCAGCGTCCCGTGAGGACGCTGCGGAACGTAGGTTTGTGCGGGCGCCAGCTTGAGGGCCTGCAGCTGATTTGCATTCCGTTAGGCCGACGCCGAGCAGATCGGGCATACACATGAGCGTGGAACGGGCGTTCAGCTTCACCCTAGATCACGTTGAGCTATTCGTGCCTGATCGGACCCAGGCGGCCGAGTGGTATGCAACGAGTGTTCGGGTGTCGCCCATCGCGGGCACCGAGCAGTGGGCGGTTCATCCACAGGGCCCGCTCATGATTTCGCCCGACGGCAGGCGCAGCCGAACTCGCCCTCTTTGCCGGCGAGCCTGCAAGGGAGCCGTCCTACAGCTGGCTTTCACCGGGTCGCGTTCCGACTCCATGGCGCGGAGTGGCTCGGGTTCGCCGCTCGCCTGAGCTGAGCTCTGGGCTCACAGACGGTGCTGGTGGCGCTCGGGTCGTGGATCACGGCGGGAGCATGGTCGGTGTACTTCACCGATCCGTTCGGCCACCACCTCGAGGTCACGACGTACGATGCTGACGTGGTGCGGCAGAGGCGCGGGGCGCGGCCTAACCCGCGCATGCAGCCAACGGGCCGGAACCGGCGCGACCCTCCGCTCGGCCACAGCGCCCGGAGCGCGCTGTGGAACGTAGGTTTGTGCGCGGGCCGACGTGAAGCCCGCAGCTGATGCGCATGTCGTTAGGCCGCACCTTCCAAGTCCGCTGCATCACGTTTGGAGGTTCCCAGTGTCCACAGCCATCGGGGCCGCCTGTCTCCTAGGCATCCTCGCCAGTGTTGCATGCAACGGCAATCGCGGGGCCGAGATGGACGCCACGAGCCTTCGAGGTGGAGTCGATAGCGCAGCGGACAAACTTCTCACCGCACTGCGGGCCAATGACGCGGATTCCTTCATGGTGCTGCTGACTGATGATGTAGTCCTGATGCCGCCCAACGAACCCGGTCTGAAGGGCAAAGCGGCAGTCCGGGTCTGGTATGACCAGTTTCTTACGCAGCTGCGTACCTCGCAGCTGACGATCACGGATCGCGAGGTCCTCGTCGGCGGTGAATGGGCCACTGAGCTCGCTACCTTCGAGTGGGTGTTGGCACCGGTCGGAGGCGGACCGGCCATCACCGACCGGGGCAGCTACGTGCAGGTCTGGCACCATGAGCCAGATGGGCGCTGGCTTTTCGCCCGCGAGATCTGGAACAGCACCACACAGCCTGCGAGTGCGTCAAGGGGGCCGTGACATGCGAGCCTCTGCGTCGGTGCGGCCTAACCCGCGCATGCAGCCGACAGGCCGGAGTAGCGCCGGCCTCCGCGCGGGCGGCGCCCTCCGTGAGTGCCGCTAAGGACGCGTAAGTTTGTGCGGGCGCCGGCATGATGGCCCGCAGCTGATGCGCATGTCGTCAGGCCGCAGCAGAAGGATTGTGATGAATGCTTGACCCTGATGGGTAACCCCTAAACTTGGGATTCAATCGCGCTCGACGGACTGAGCGCGACACTTGTGAGCTTCTTGGTCTCGCCAAAGGGCACCTCGGGCTCGCTGACCAAGACAGCGCCTTCGCGCAGTCACGGTGCAAGCCGGACAGCTACTTCGACTGGAACGGCGGGTCCTGGGGCATCCAGGCGACGATCCTGTTCGAACCATACCGCGACATCACGATCATCGTGCTCACTAATGGATCCAACGTAGGGCCGGACAGCCACGACATCGCGCGCGACCTGCTGAGCGCGGCACGCCGAACTCGGTAGCGCGAGGCCGATTCCACGGAGAAAATTATGCGTGCTATCGAACTGCGGATGCTCGATCAACCGGAACTTGCCGAGTTGAGCGAAGCGCCGGAGCGGTATGCCGCCACCCAAGGGCTTGTGCTCACGCCACATGCCGACCTCGTCCAAGCTGTCGCACGCCAGACACGCAATTTTGTCCAACAGGGTGGGATTACCGCCCCCTGGGGTGGGTATCTGGCGGTGGATCCACTGACTAGGGTCGTCGTGGGGACCTGTGCCTTCAAAGGGCCGCCCGATATGCGTGGAGAGGTGGAAGTGGCCTACTTCACCTTCCCGACGCACGAGGGGCAGGGGTATGCCACCGCTATGGCCGGAGCCTTGTGCGATCGCGCGGGAGCGAGTACCGGCGTAGAGAGGGTGCGGGCCCATACACTGCCCGAGCGGAACGCCTCGGCGAGGGTCCTCGAAAAACTCGGCTTCCGCTGGGATGGCGACGTTCAGGACCTGGAAGATGGGCCTGTATGGAGGTGGGTGTGGCAGGTGCCCTCCCGCCGGTCCTCCGCGCCGGCGTCGGCCTAACCTGAGCAGGTCGTTGGGCCGCAACAACGGGTCATCGAGTGGCCGAGCCTGATTGGGAGGATCCGAAGGTCGAGGCAGTCTGGTTCGCCGAGCAACGAGCCATCGCCGAGCAGTACCTGCGCGGCCAGCAGGTGCTATTCGGGTCCATCGAGCCTGAGCCGGCTTGGTTCGTTGCCCCGGTCGTCGCGTTTTGGCGCGCGCTCGGGGGCCGCAGCGGCGAGCCCGTGTATTGGGTGATCACTGGCGACCTCCCAACCGATTTCCTCCCGAGCGATGTAGCTCCCACGCCGCGGGCCGCGGCAGCCGCGTTCGCGGAGCGATGGCGGGTCGTCGCGGGGTACCTCAGCGAGGGCAACGAGCATCCGACGATCCACGTCGGGGCACCTCAAGACCGAGCAGGACTCGCACCGATGCTGCGCCGGAGGGCAGACATTCTCCACGATTGGGCATCAGAGGATGAGCACTGGTGAAGGTCGCCGCTGACCCGCTGCATGCAGCCGGGCGGCGGCTCAAACGGGAAAGAGCGAACCCATTCTTCGGGTTCGCTCTCCTTTGACCGATCACTCCCTAAAAGTAGTAGTCCCGGTGGACTCCGTCGTAACTACCGTGGCCGAGGCAGCAGCGCTTGAAACCGGCGCCCGGACCCGCAGGGGCACAGATCATTACGACCGAGCTTCTCCATCAGCTCCTTGTTGCCGTGCACCAGGCGGTAGCCGCGCTTGACGCGAGTTTCGGAAGGGTAGCCCTTCCGCCGCTTGCTGGTGCGCTCAAAAGCAGTGGAGTTCGTCGAGGAGTTCGCGGCGTCTTGCCATACGGACCTCCAGGTTCGGGACTGCCCGCCGGGAGTGGCGGGCGGCACAAGGTACTGCAAGGCGGCGGTAAAAGGAATGTGCAGCGCCCAGCGATAACCTCTTGGAGGTCGCGGAGGAACCAATGCAGAAAAGCGTCTTGGCCATCACCTGGCTGGCCTGCGTTCAGCCGTTGTCTGCGCAGACGGCTTCCGAGGACTCGGCTGCCATTGTCACCCTGGAGCTCAAGATGAGCCGCCTCCTCGCACGGCCCCCAACCGTACTATGACGTCGGGATGCGAGAGCTCGACACGGTGAAGTTCAGCGGAGTGAACTTCATTCCCTGAGGAACGGTCCACTTCCCTTCGCTCGAACGAAGCCAACGTGCGCCACCGCCGCCGACAGTCGCGACTACCGAGCGGCGGCGGGGGCGAAGGGCGCTACGTTTAGATGACCCTCGACCGGATCCGGGCACCCATGACCACCACACTCTCAGCCAGCCTCGAACGCGAGCTCGCCGAGCGCTTCGCCCCGGCCGAGCGCGACCAGGCCCACCTGATGCTCTCGCAGTACGGCGGTCACGACGTCGAGCAGGTCCGGCGGGCATTGCTGGCCCTGAGCGGCGGGAAACTCGGCAGGTTGGGATACTATCTCGCGGCGGCCCAGCACCGGCATCAGGACGTGCTCTACTGGGCCAGGCATCCGGACCAGGCGCCGCAGAGGTAATGCAGATCGGTATCGACCTCGGCGGCACCAAGACCGAAGCCATCGCCCTGGCCTCCGCCACCGTCGTCGCCTCCCGCCGCCGCATCCCGACCCCGCCCGATTACGCCGCCACCCTGGACGCCATCGCCGGTCTCGTGGCCGAGCTCGAGTCCGAGGTCGGTCGCACCGGGACCGTCGGGGTCGGCATTCCTGGTGTCGTCACCCACGCCACCGGCCTCGTCAAGAACGCCAACTCCACCTGGCTCATCGGCCGCCCGCTCCAGGACGACCTCGAGGCCCGCCTCGCCCGCCAGATCCGCGTCGCCAACGACGCCAACTGTTTCGCGCTCTCCGAGGCCATCGACGGCGCCGGCCGCGGCTTCGAGACGGTGTTCGGCGTGATCCTCGGCACCGGCGTCGGCGGAGGCATCGCGATCCGGCAGCGCATCCACGAGGGGCCCAACCAGGTGGCCGGCGAATGGGGCCACAACCAGCTCCCCTGGATGACCGACGAGGAGCGTGCCGCCGCGCCCCCTTGCTACTGTGGAAAGACCGGCTGCATCGAGACGTTCCTCTCCGGCCCCGGCTTCGAGCTCGACCACGCGCGACTCGGCGGAACCCGGCGGTCGAGCCCGGACATCGTGCGCGCCGCCGCGACCGGTGACTCCCTGGCCCTCATGGCGCTGCGGCGCTACGAAGACCGGCTGGCGCGCGGCCTCGCCGCGGTCATCAACCTGCTCGACCCCGATGCGATCGTCCTCGGCGGCGGGATGTCCAACCTGCCGGACTTGCCGGCGGCCGTTGCCGCATTGCTGCCCCGCTACGTCTTCTCCGACACGGTCCTGACGAAAGTCCTGCTCAACGCCCACGGCGACTCGAGCGGGGTGCGCGGCGCGGCCTGGTTGTGGCCGCCCGGCTGATCGCCACCTCGAGACCCAGGAAGTCGCCGTACCGGCGCGCGGCCTCCTCCACCAGCCGTCCATCGGCCCGGCTCAGCCGCCCGGGCAGGTCGAGCGCGATCGAGACGGTGTCCTTGTCCGTCGTGCGCTTCCACCCGCCCACGACCCGGCCATCGAGCACCACGGGCGCGGCGAACGGATCGCGCCCCGCGATCGGCTCCCAGAGCCCCGGATCGAGCGCCGCGCTGCGGTCCTTGAAGGCGATCAGGTATTCGTCGTAGGGAGGCAGCAGGAACGCCGACCGAGGCAAACGCGGCGGTATTCGCGTCGTTGGCGCGAGCCAGTAGCGCCTGCCGTCCACCATTTCCTCGACCAGGTGGTGCCGCGACATCTCCAACGCGGCGCGAGCGTCCCCCGCCGTCAGCCCCGACCACCACGCGAAGTCCGACACCTGCGCCGGCCCATGGCTGGTGAAATACCGCCGCGCCAGCTCGGCCAGCGCCGCATCGCGCGACATTGCCGGCGTGGCGGGGACGCGATCGTCGAACAGCGCGTAGGTCAGCTGCGTGCCGCGTCGCGCCCCGCTGCAGACCACCGCGTCCAGCTCGGCGTGAAGAATCACGTGCGCGAAGTGCTGCGTAGCTCCCACCGGGACACCCACACCGGCCAGCGCGGCCTTCAGCTCGGTCCGGGTGAGCTGCGCCCCGCCGGCGAGCGCCGCCGCGATCGCCCGATTCGCGCGGGTGATGACGGCCGCGTCGATGCCGAGCTTGCGGTCGTAGGAGGCCACCGCCGCCCGCACCCGGGGTGCCGTCAGCTCGAGCATCCAGCGGATGTCGGCCGGCGTCACGAAATGCCAGGTCGGACGCATCACGTGGGTGCGGAGAATGGCCCCGGACGCGTACGCCCGCTCGACCGACGCGTCGCTCGCGCGTCGCATCCTCAGCGCGAGCCCCCATTTGGCGAACGGGTATTCCTGCGCCTGCACCGCGCCGAGCCAGCCGACGACGTCCTCGGGACGGGCCAGGCGGCCGGCGGTCAGGCGCTGACAATGCAGGCGTGTCCGGGTGATCTTCATATCATGTGCGCCATGAAAGTCGCCACCTGGAATGTGAACGGGATCAGGGCCCGCGCCACGCAGGCCCAGGAGTGGCTGGAGCGCGAGCGTCCGGACGTGGTGTGCCTTCAGGAGCTGAAGGCGGAGCTGGCCCAGGTTCCCGAAGTCGTCCAGCGGGAGGACTATCACGCCTTCTGGCACTGCTGCAAGGGCTACTCCGGGGTCTCCCTCCAGCTGCGCAAGGAGACGTTTCCCGATCCACCGGTCTATCGCCATCCGTCGTTCGACCTGGAATCCCGGGTGGTGACGGCCGAGCTGGGCGAGCTGGTGATCGCCTCGATCTACGTCCCCAACGGCGGCAAGGACTATCCCGCCAAGATCACTTTCCTCACCCGGCTGATCGAGTGGGCGCGCGAGCTACGGTCGGCCGGCCGCGAGCTGCTGATCTGCGGCGACCTGAACGTCGCACGCACCGAAATGGACGTGCACCCCAGGGAGCGGAAGCCGATGGCCGTCGGCCAGCGGCCGGAGGAGCGTGCCATGTTCGAGGCGCTGCTGGGAACGGGGCTCACCGATGTGGGCCGGGCGATGGACCCGGACAACCCCGGCCTCTTCACCTGGTGGGCGCCCTGGCGCAGCCTCCGCGCACGCAACATCGGCTGGCGGCTGGACTACCTGCTGGCGTCACCCGGAGTGTTCGCCCGGGCCCGGAGCTGCGTGGTGCAGGTTGAGGTGGGCACCAGCGACCATGCGCCGGTGGTGATGACCGCCTGAGTCGGGGAGACGACAGAGGCGGCCGGGCACCTCGCCCGACCGCCTCTTCACGCCGCTGAGCGCACTCAGACCGCGACGCGATTGACCCTGGCGTCGGCGATCGCCGTCAGCTTCTTGTCCGCCGCCTTCTCCTCGGCGAGCGTCGGCTCGAGCACGCCGGCGCAGTCGGACCGCCCCAGCTGCCGCGCCCAGGCGATCAGCGTCCCATACCGTGCGATCTCGTAGTGCTCCACCGCCTGAGCCGCCGCGAGGGCCGCGGCGTCCAGTACTTCGGAGTCCTTCGAGTCGCTCATGATCTCCTCGGCTTCCGCGATGATCCCATCGATGGCGGGGCAGGTGACCGCCTTCGCTTCCGCATTGTGCATCTTGAACACCTGCTCCAGCCGCTTGATGTGGCCCTTGGTCTCCTCCAGGTGGCTCTTGAACGCTTCCTGAAGCTGCGTGTCCGAGACCTTCGAAATCATCTTGGGAAGGGCCTTCGTGATCTTCTGCTCGGCGTAGTAGACGTCCTGAAGGGTGTGGACGAACAGGTCGTCCAGGTTCTTGATCGGCTTGGAGAGCAAACCCATGATGATGACCTCTGCTATGAGATGAAGCCCGGACCGCGCTCTTCGCGGCCCCGGCGCAATGGTTATCGAGTCACGGCGAATGTGGGGGGATTGCGATCCGAGAACCGTGACCAGAGTCACCGTTTTGGGCTCTGGCACAAAGGTCATTTCACGGCCGTATTGGTGGGAAGCAGCAATGAGGCCTCAATCCGCGATCCCGGATCATTCCTCCGCAAGGTAGACGAAAATGAACTGGTGGAGGCACCTGGCACTTCTCCTGGCCGGCCTGGCCATGCTGCCGGCATCCCCCGGCCACGCAAGGGCCCAGGACGACTTCGCTTCCGATGCCGCTCGCCTGGTCGCCGCGCTGAAGCTCCACGACGGCGCGACCGTGGGGGACATCGGCGCCGGCGGCGGACAGCTCACGGTCGCCCTGGCACGCCAGGTTGGACCCTCGGGGAGGGTCTACGCCACCGAGCTGGACGAGGACCAGCTCAGGGACATCCGCGAGGCGACGGACTCGGCAGGCCTGAAGAACGTCTCGGTTCTCGAGGCGCACGCGACGCGGACCAACCTGCCGGACCGCTGCTGCGACGCTCTCGTGCTGCGCCGGGTCTACCACCACATCGACGACCCCGAATCGATGAACGTCAGCCTGCGGGAGGCCCTGAAGCCAGGCGGTCTCCTCGCCATCATCGATTTCAACCCCGACAGTGCGGAGAGCACCGATCCCGCCAACCGCGACACCGGCGACCAGCACGGCGTGACTCCCGAAACGGTGGTCCGGGAGCTCGGCCAGGCGGGCTTCGAGGTGGTGGACGTGGAGAAGGGCGGCGGCGCCGGCAGATACATGGTCGTGGTGCGCCGGCCGCCCGACTAACCCTCAGGCTTCGATCAGCGACCGCCCGACGGCCCGCTCCAGGAACTCCTCGGCGAACCGCGTCACGCCGTCCCAGTCGGTGTACTCGTAGTCGCGCGAGGTGTCGAGGTCGGGGCTCCCCTTGCCGCGTGCGATCCGCCTCATGATCCAGCGGGTGAAAACCCCATACCTGGTGTACAGCAACGCACCGGCGAAGTGGGCGACGTTCCCCGGATGCCACCGCGTGAGCCGGAAGAACTCCTCTGTGTACCCCTCCGCCTCCTTGCGCCCCGCCACCGTCGGCTCGCAGATCGCCAGGCTCACCGAGAAGAACGCGGTTGGCAGCCTCTCGAGCGCATCGCGAGTCTCTCGAACGTACTCCCCGACCTGGGTCTGATGCCGACCCCGGTGCACCGACGCGCCCACGATCACCACGTCGTACTCCGCCGGGTCGGGCGTGGCGCGCTTCAGGTCCAGCGCAACGGCGTCGTGCCCGTGCTCCCGGATCACGGCGGCGATGCGCTCGGCGATCCGTGCGGTCTGTCCCTCCGATGTCCCATAGGCGATCAGGATCCTCGACATTGTGCGACCTCCCTTGACGGGGCTCCCAAGATGGAAAGCGCGTTGTGAAGGGAAGCTGAAGGATCTTCGAAAGCCGTGCGGGGACCTTTCCTGGCATGGGTGCTAGGGGCACGAGTGCCGGAAAAGGTCCCCCAACCCGCCCCCCACCGCTATCTTACGACCGACGACGACCAGGCCGACCAGCCCCGAACCCGGATCGACATGGCCACCAGAACCAGCCGCCCCCGAGCCTCCGCCAAGCTCGAAAAGGGCGACCTGCTCGACATATACAAGACGATGCTGCTCGCCCGCCGGATCGACGACAAGGAGATCCAGCTCAAGCGGCAGAACAAGATTTTCTTCCAGATCTCCGGCGCCGGCCACGAGGGCGTCCTCGCCGCCGCCGCCAAGGTCCTCCGCCCGTCCTACGACTGGTTCTACACCTACTACCGCGACCGCGCCCTCTGCCTCGGCCTGGGCATGACGGCGACCGAGCAGCTCCTCTCCGCCGTCGGCGCGGCCGACGACCCCAACTCCGGCGGCCGCCAGATGCCGTCCCACTGGGGCCACAAGGAGCTCAACATCGTCAGCGCGTCGAGCCCCACCGGCACCCAGTTCCTCCAGGCCGTCGGGTGCGCGGAGGCGTGGCTCCGGTACAGCCAGATCGAGGGGATCGAGGGGCGGGACGACCTCATCAAGGGCGACGAGGTCGTCCTCTGCACGACCGGGGAAGGCACCACCAGCGAGGGCGAGTTCTGGGAGGCGCTGAGCACCGCCTGCAACCTCAAGCTCCCGGTCGTCTTCCTGGTCGAGGACAACGGCTACGCCATCTCCGTCCCGGTCGAAGTGAACACGCCCGGCGGCTCCATCTCGAAGCTCCTGACCGGCATGCCCGGCCTGTTCATCCAGGAAGTGGACGGCTGCGACGTGCTCGCCTCGTTCGACACCATGGTGAAGGCGGTGGACTACGCCCGGGCCCGGAAGGGGCCGGCGCTGGTGCACGCCCACGTCATCCGGCCGTACAGCCACTCGCTCTCCGACGACGAGGTGCAGTACCGCACCCCGGCCGAGCGGCAGTCCGACGCGGCGCGGGATCCGATCGTCCGCTTCCCGAAGCATCTGCTGGAGCAGGGCGTCGCGACCCAGGCGGAGCTGGACCTGATCGTCCGCCAGGTTGAGGAGGAGGTCCAGGTCGCGGCGGAGGTGGCGCTCGCGTCGCCGCAGCCGCCCCTCGACTCGGTGTACAGCTACGTCTACTCGCCGGACGTGGACCCCACCTCGGAGCAGTTCGACACCGAGGACGATCCGCGCTTCGCGGGCGATCCCACCACCATGGTGGACCTGCTGAACATTTGCCTCCGCGACGAGATGACCCGCGATCCGAAGATCGTGGTCTTCGGCGAGGACGTGGCGGACTGCAGCCGGGAGGAGAGTCTCGAGGAGGTGAAGGGGAAGGGTGGTGTGTTCAAGGTGACGTGGGGACTCCAGCGGGCGTTCGGGAGCGCGCGGGTGTACAACTCACCGCTCGCGGAGGCCAACATCATCGGCCGCGCGATCGGCCTCGCCACCCGCGGCCTCAAGCCGGTGGTCGAGATCCAGTTCTTCGATTACATCTGGCCCGCGTACATGCAGCTCCGGAACGAGCTGGCCCTGATGCGCTGGCGCTCGAACAACGCGTTCTCGGCCCCGGTCGTAGTGCGGGTGACGTACGGCGGGTATCTCAAGGGCGGCTCGGTCTACCACAGCCAGACCGGCGCGGCGGTGTTCACCGGGGTGCCCGGCTTCCGGGTGGTCTGCCCGGCCACGGCCCTCGACGCGAACGGCCTGCTCCGCACCGCCATCCGCTGTGACGATCCGGTCATGTTCCTCGAGCACAAGCATCTCTACCGCCAGACCTACAACAAGGCGCCGAACCCCGGGCCCAACTTCATGATCCCGCTGGGAAAGGCGAAGGTGGTCCGGCCCGGCACCGATCTCACCGTCGTCACCTATGGCGCGCTGGTTCAGCGCTCGCTCTGGGCCGCCAAGGAGGCGGAGGAGCAGCTCGGCATCAGCACCGAGGTGATCGATCTACGCTCGCTCTCGCCGGTGGACTGGGAGACGATCGGCGAGTCGGTGAAGAAGACCAATCGGGTGGTGGTGGCCTACGAGGATTCGCTGTCGTGGGGCTACGGGTCGGAGATCGCGGCGCGGATCGGGCAGGACCTGTTCGCCTGGCTCGACGCGCCGGTGATGCGGGTGGCGTCCACCGACACGTTCGTGGCGTACGCGCCGGAGCTGGAGGACGTGATTCTGCCTCAGACGGCCGACCTGCGGCGCGCGATCGCGGAGGTCGCGGCGTTCTAGAGTCATCTGAAGGCAGTGATAGGGTGTCCTCCTTCGCTGCGCTCAGGATGACACCGCCGTGCCCCTAGTCGTCTCCCTCAGTGTCGTTCCCCGAGTCGTCGTGCCCGTCGTCATCGCCGCCGCCGTCATCCTCATCGTCGGCATCCGGCAGCTTCGGCGCCCGGGCCTCCGCCTCCTTCGCCAGCCGCCCGATCTCGGCCTCGTTCTTCTGGTAGAACTCGATGTTCCCGCGGCTGACGCCTGACGACCTGACCACACTGTCCACCGACATCCCAGTGCCCTTCGTCATCGCGTACGCCATGCCGGCCTGCAGGAGCGCGCCCTGGGTCAGGACATAGTCCCGGGTGGTGAGCCCGGTTGCGGTGATCGCGCTCCGGATCTGGGGCAGTCCGTCCATCAGCTTGACCTGCTCCGACAGCGACTTGTTGCCGAAGTTCTCGAACTTGGGCGGGAGGCTGGGGTCCTTGGAGGCCGCGGTGGCCACGTTGACCGACGCGTCGAGATACTGCTTGTACCTGGGCATCGTGAGCGTGTAGGCGCTGATCGCCTTGAGATCGGCGTCGGCCTGTGACTGGCCCGCCGCCGGCGCGGCGGCGAACGGCAGGGCGACGACGGCAAGACGAGCGGCGTGGGCGCGTAGCCGACTGCTCAGATCGGGCATCTCGAACCGACTCCGGATGAAGGGGACAGGGTGCTGGCGGCGCGAAACGTAGCGCAGCGGTCACACGAACGAAACCGGGGGCCTCATGCTTGTGGGCCCCCGGCGCCTGATCGGCTCACGGCGAACGTGCCGCTGATGTCCGGAAGGTGTCCTTCGTGCTGCGATCCGCTTCCGGTGTCGGGATCAACTCGATGTGATGCAGCCGGGTTGAAGGTGTCGGTTCATACGCGGGCGCTCGCTTCGGGGGTACCCTGGCCTCGGCGAATGCCGCTGACCCTCCTCTCATCAGGAATGCACTTCATTGGTAGGGATCGGTACGCGGGCTGTCAAGCCGCAAGAATTGCCAGTTGACAGCGGCGCTTCCGTTCAGCGGACTTCGATCGTGCAGTCACGATGCCGGGGTGAGTGGAACGAGGGGCCCGGGGAGGCTGGGGTTGGCGGGGCTTGGCCAGCCTCCCCGGGCCCCTCGTTCCACTCACCGGAGCACCGGAGATCAGCCACGACCCAGTGAGAACCCGTAAGCCCATGCCGCGTCGTACGCGTGAACCTTCACCGACGACGAGGCATCGATGCCCCCGCAGCCGTCCCCGTTCCGTGTCCTGGCACCCCGTCTCCGGCTCGCGCTCCTCTTCGCGGCCGCCGGCCCACTGCTCGGCGCGGCGCAGACGACCGGAGGCCTGACCACCTCACTCGCGATGGCCACAGAGGCCGCCTTTCGCGCCGCCACCATGCCCGTCTATCCGGCCTGGAGCTACGCCGGCCGCGACCCCGCCGGCGTTCCCCGCTACATCCGGCGCTACTTCTCGCCGGAGGAGCGCAGGCTGCTGCGGGAGCGGTTCGGAATCGAAGATCCCAACCGGCTCTACCTCTCGGACACATCGGCCCAGGCGTACCTCAATTACGATACCGAGCGCGACCCGGGCGCCGGCCGCCTGGTGCGCACCTACCGCGTCGGCGCGCCGTCCGTGCGGCGCCCCGGCGAGACCTGGGAGGCGCTCGAGCGACGCCTGGCGACGACTCGGCCCGACGATTTCCCGGTGGCCGCCCGCGTGGCCGACACCGCCCTCGCGTCCCTCGACCCCGAGGCCCGGCCCGCGTTCGAGCGGATGCTCGCCGCCGCGCGCCGGGCCGGCCACCGGGTGCGGGTGGTGGAGACCCATCGCACCGCCGAACGCCAGGCCTACCTGATGGCGTCGGGAGGCGGTCTCACCTTCACCGCCACTTCAAAGCACTCCTCGGGCCGCGCGGTGGACCTGATCGTCGGCGACGGCAACCTGCGAAACAGGCGCACCCGGGCGCGGTGGATCGCCTTCCGCCGATGGGTCACCGGTTACGAGGGCGGGCGGTTCCACCTGATCGGGAGGCCGGACAGGTCGTGGGACTGGCCCCACGTGGAGGTGGACGGCCCGCGCGGGTTCGGATCCATCGAAGAGCTGCTGGCCGCCGCCCGGCTGGAGGTGGCGTCCTAGTCGCCCTACATTCGTGGCATGACCCTGCCCGAAGCCGAGCAACACCTTTCACTTGCCCTCGAGGCGGCGGTCGCGCGGTTCGGTGGCATGGTCAGGCAGGTGGGCCGCCGGTACCGCCTGGACGAGAGCGGATTGGACGAGGTGATGCAGGAGGTCCGGATCCGGCTCTGGCGGGCCCGTGGGACCAGTGAGCAGGTCGGCGAGACCAATACGTCCTACGTATATCGCACCGCGTCGTCGGCGGCGCTCGACATTCTGCGCCGCCGGCGAGCCCGCCAGGCCGACCGCCACGACGCCGTCGAGGACGAAGGGTCCGTCGCGGTGCTGACCGCACCGAAGTCCGATCCCCACGCCGAGCTCGAGGGCTCGGAGCTGGCCGACCGGGTGGCCCGGGCGATCGATGAGATTCCCGCCTCCAGGCGCGCACCGGTGCGGATGCATCTCGCCGGGTACCCGCGCGAGGAGATTGCGAACCTGATGGGATGGACCGAGGCCAAGACCCGCAACCTGCTCTACCGGGGACTCGCGGACCTGAGGGAACGGTTGACCGCGGAGGGGATAGGATGGGAGACGGCGGCGGAAACCAATTGATGAACGAAGAGCGGCTCCGCAGGATCTATCGCGACGTCATGACCTCGCGCGGCGGGAGAGCGGGGCGCACCGCCGCGTGTCCCGATCCCGACGCGATCCTGGCGCTGGTCCGCCGCGAGGGCAGCGAGGACTCGCGGCTGGCGACGCTGGACCACGTCATGAGCTGCGCCGATTGCCGCCCCGAGTTCGACCTGCTGCGAAGCATCGAGCTGGCCGGAGCGGAGGCCGGCGCGGCGGCGGCGCCGGCCCGGCGGCGCTGGATCATGCCGGCCGCGCTGGCCGCCTCGGTACTGCTCGCGGTCGTCCTCGGCCGCCTCATGCTGCCGGCGGTGCCGGAGAGCGAGGTGGTGCGCTCCGGCGAGGATGGCCGGGTGACGCTGCTCGCGCCGCCACCCGAGGCCGCTACCGGCTCACCGATACTGTTCGTCTGGCATCCCATTTCCGGCGCCGGACGCTATCGGCTCGAGGTACTGACGAGCGAGGGCGAGGTGGCATTGGAAGCGCAGACCGCCGACACGGCGATCATGCTCCAGAGTGCCGCCGATCTCCCACCCGGCGACTACACCTGGTGGGTAGGCGCCACCGCGGCGGGCGCCGCGGTGCGCTCGGCCCTCCGGTCCCTCCGTCTGACCGCCCAGTAGACGGCGGCACCCAATAGCAGGGTCACGACCCCGACCCTGATCCACATGTCTCGCGGCAGTCCCGACGGCCGCACCAGAGCCACTCGCGCGAGCGGGTCTCCCACCACCGTGAACCCGGCCCACTCTCCAGCGGGAGCGCCGCGCCGGAGCGCGGCGAGCTTCGCCGAGCGGAGCGCGTCCGCGACGGTTTCGCCGCGGGCCAACCCATCGTAGAGATCCGCCACCAGCCGCACCGTGCTCCGGTCCCCGACCCGCCACTGCGTCGCGACCACCGAACGTGCGCCGGCCTCAAGCAGCGGCGTGCTGAGCCCCTGGACCCCCTCGCCCGCCACCGTCACGCCGCCGGCGGTGCGGCAGGCCGACAGTACAACCATGTCCGCGTCGAGCGTGAGATCGGCGAGGTCCGCGGGGGAGAGGAAGCCGTCCTCGCGCACGCCGGGGGCGAGTGCGAGCGCGGTCCGCGCCAGCGAGCTCTCGTCCACCAGCGCGTGGGTCGCCAGGTGGATCACGCTGTACCGATCGAGCGGCGCATGCTTGACCCACTCCTCGCTCGCCTCGTTGCGCAGCCGAACCTCGGAGCCGCCGCGCGCGTAACGTGCCACCGCGCGAGCCTCCTCACCGCTTCCGGCGAGGCGCGGCAGCCCGCCCTGCGCCTCGAAAGCCGACCGGAACACCTCGGCCTCCCGCGTAGTCGCCGACGCCACCTCGAGCGCGAACGCGGGATCGCCGAGCGCGAGGATTCTGCTCCGGTCCGGCGGCGACCCCGACCCACCGCGCTTGCGCCAGAGCGCGGCCGCGAGGCTCGCGGAAGGTGACAGGCCGATGGCCCAGCGCTCGACCGCGGCGCTGCCGTCGGCGAGCCGGAGCGCGTCGAACGGCACCCGGTGGAGATGCCCGTCGGGGATGATGACCAGCCGGGTCACGCCGGGGGGCAGGAGGTCCGCGGCCGGCTGGAGCAGCGTCGCCCCCAGCATCCTCGCCAGCGCGTCGGGGCTGCCGCCGGTCTCGAGCAGCGCCACGAGCCGGCGGATGATGGGAGCGAGCGTGTCCGGGCCCGGCAGCACCTGCGCCTGGAGACCGGCGCGGCTGAGGACGAACAGCGTGGTCGGAGCGCCCTCGCTTCCGGCGACGTACTCGATGACCGCGGTCGCGCTGTCGGGCAACGCCTCGGAGATCTCCACGGCGCTGAGCGGCCGCACGCGATGCGCCGTGGCGGACGCGAGCTGCGCCCCTTCGCGGAGTGCGTCGGCCTGATTGAGCCGGTCGGCGAGGAGACGCGCCCGCCGCTGCTCCGCGAGCGCGAAGGCCTCATCCACCCGGCCGCCGTCGGCGAGCGCCGCGAGCACGCGGGCGGTCGGCGCCTGGGGGTCGTATTCGCCCAGCACCGTGGCCGCGAAGGCGTAGCCGCGCAGCTCGTCGTCACCCAGGGACGCGCGCCACTCCTCCAGCTCACGGCTGGCCGCCGTGATCTCGCCTTCCGCCCGCGCGAGGTCGCCTCGACGCGCGGCGACCTCGGCCAGGCGAACGCGCGCGGCGTGCCGCACCAGCCGGTCCTCGGGCGCGACGCCCGCCAGGAATCCGCTGAGGAGGCGTTCGGCCTCCGCGAGCTTGCCGCTGCCCAATGCCAGCACGGCACGATCGTAGACCAGGTTGTCGGTCATGCGGTCCTGCCCGTGGGCGCGAGCCTTCCGGTCCGCCGCGGCGAGCTGCCGCCCCGCCTCGTCCCACTCGCCCCGGCGCATCGCCACGCGCGCCAGCTGCTGGTGGGCGATCACCGCATCCTCGAGGAAGTCGAGTCGCTCGGCCTCCTCGAGCGTGGCGGCGAACGCTTCCCGCGCGGCATCGAGCTCACCCGAGGCCGCCAGCACCTCGGCGCGGTTCTGCCGCGAGATCATGCCGCCTTCGCCATCGCCCAGGGAGTCGTAGAGCGCCGCGGCGCGCTCGAACCAGTCGGCCGCGGTCGGGAGGTCGCCCACCCGGAGCGCCAGCATCCCGAGGCCGCCGTACGCGTTGGCGGTGCGATTGCGATTGCGGGAGAGCGTCGCCTCCGCCAGCACCTGCCCCAGCGCGACCTTCGCCTCACCGAGACGTCCCCGGGCCTGAAGCTCGTCGCTGCGGCGGGAGTACAGTCGGGCGAGCGAGCCGTGCGCGCGGGTCGCGCGCAGCAACGACTCCGCGCGGGCCATGATGGGGAAGACCGAGTCGGGTCGGCCGTGCAGGCTGTGGATGAGAGCGAGCGCCTCGAGGCAGTGGCCCGCGAGCTCCCGGTCGCCGAGCCGCTCGGCCATCCGGACGCCCTCCCCGATCGGCCTCGTCACCCCGGTGTCGCCGCCGACCCCGCTGAAGAGCCCGTAGCGGCAGAGATACTCCCCCCGCTCCCAGCTGTCGCCCGGCGGCAGGATCCGGCGGATCGAGTCGAGCGTCGCCAGTGCCGGCCCGGCCGGGCCGCTCGAGGCCCGGGTGCCGCTCAGCCCGATCAGCGCATCGAGCTCGCCGCCCCGGTCGCCGATCTGCCGCGCCTCGAGCAAGGCGAGGTTGAGCAGGGAGTCCGCGCGCAGCGTGCTCCCGGTGGCGCTGGCCACCCGGGAGAGCCCCAGCTTCGCCTGCACGGCCCATGGATCGAACGTGGGACCGGCGCGATCGATGATGCCGGAGAAGAGCCGCTCGCCCGCGGCGAAGTCGTAGGTGAGCCGGGCCAGCGTGCCGAGGCCGAGGGCGGCGGCGCGGTCGGAGGAGTCGCGCTGGAGGGCGGCGGTCCAGCGGGCCTTCACCGCGGCGACGCTGTCGCCCTGCACGGCGCTCTCGGCGCTCTGGACGACAGCACGGGGGCCGGGGCTCTGCTGGAGGGCTGGAGCTGCCGTGGGGAGAACGGTGAGGATGACGAGACCGAATGTCACCCTGAGCACAGCGAAGGGGACCATAGCGAGCATGGCCCGCACCGCCTACTTCATCGCTTCGCGGATCTCTCCCGCCGCGGCGATGGCGTTGTCCACGTCGCGGGAGAGCGCCTTCGCCTGCTGGGTGGCCTGGGTGAGATCGCCGAGCACCGCCGCGACGCCGGCGGAGCGAAGCCGCAGCAGATCGAAGCGGACGTTCTGCATCGCGAGCACGCACGATTCGAGGTGGCTCGCCACCTGCGACCGCCGGCCCTGGAGATCCAGAATGGTCTGCCGCTGGCGCTGGAGGAGGTTCAGCCGGCGCGCGCGCTCGGGGTCGTCGGGCTCGTTCGCCATCGCGGCGATGCGGTCGTCGATGCCCCGGAGGCCCTCGGTATCGAGGTTGGAGTCCATCGCGTGCAGCGTCCGCGCGAGGTCGATGGCCCGTTCGTACAGCGAGTCCACCGTCTGCTGGACCTCGGGGAGCATCTTCCGCTCGGAGGGGGGCAGCCGCTCCATCAGCTTGCTGATGGCGAACCGGTCGCCCTGCACCTGGAGGATCTGCGGCAGGTGGGCCCCGAACTCGTCGGCAGTCGGCTGCGGCAGCCTGCGCGGGAGCTTGGCGCCCTTCACCATCATCGTCTCCACCGCGTCGGGCGCCGGCGGGCGGGTCAGCACGTCGCGCCAGCTGTAGCCCGACTGCCAGAGCCGGGCATAGTTCCGCATCATGCCGAGGCCCATGCCGAAGGTGGGGAACAGGAACCACGGCGTGTCCAGGCCGGTGGCGACGTTGATGCCGAAGCAGCCGAGCGAGACCGCGGCCCAGCTCGCGAATTGCCCCCGCACCTGCTGCACGATCCGCGGCTCACCGGTGTCCGGAACCGGCGGCTCGTTGCCTTGCCCGTGCCGGCGGGGCCGGCGTGATTCGCCCCGCGCGAGGCCACGCGCGTTGCGGTCGAGCCCGGCGATTCCGCGATCGCGCTCACTCGCGCCGCGCTCGACCAGCCCCCGCGGCCGGTCCTTGCGCGATGGCCCGGCGGGCGGTGCCCCACGCTGACTCGCGCCGGCGGTGGGCTCGCGCACGCCGGCCCGGGCGCCGCGCCCGGCGCGCCAGCCGAGCCCGGTCGGTTGATAGCCGACCACGGCGCGGTTCTCCAGCGCCCGGCGGAGGGCGTCGGCGGTGGGCCACCGGTTCTCGGGATCCTTCTCCAGGCAGCGGCTCACCGCGAGGGCGAGGTCCTCCGGCACGTCCTGCCGCCGCGTGCGCACGTCGGGAGCCGCCTCGGTGATCTGCTTCATCAGGATCCCGGCGACCGTCGGCGCGTTGAAGGGCAGCTCGCCGGTGAGCATCTGATAGGTGACGATGCCGAGACTGTAGAGGTCGGAGCGGCCGTCGATCTCCCGCTCGCCCGCCGCCTGCTCCGGGCTCATGAACGCCGGCGTCCCGATGGCCACGCCGGCCCCGGTGAGCGTCGCGCCCGAGCTGGCGGAGAGCGCCTTGGCGATGCCGAAGTCGGTGATCATGACCCGGCCCCGGGATCCTTCCAGCAGGATGTTGTCGGGCTTGATGTCGCGATGGATGATGGAGAACCCGTGGGCGGCGCTGAGCGCGTCGGCCGATTCCGCCATGATCCGCCGGGTCTCTTCGATCGGGAGCTTGCCCCGTCGCCGTATCCGGCCCGCCACCGATTCGCCGTCCACATAGCCCATGACGAAGTAGACCAGGCCCTGCCCTTCGCCGACGGTGTGGATCGGGACGATGTGAGGATGGCTCAGCTTGGCGGCGGTCTGGGCCTCACGGGTGAACCGCTCGCGGATGTCCTTCTGGAAAGCCAGCTCCGGCGGCAGCACCTTGATCGCCACGCGGCGCTGGAGCCGTTCGTCCCGGGCGCGGTAGACCACACCCATGCCGCCCCGGCCGACTTCTCCCTCTATGGTATAGGCATCACCGAGCGCCGCGGCGAGCCGGGCGGGAAGCGGCTGGTCGGTGGGGGTAGTCACGAGCGGGAAAGCCCCGAGACGGAAGGGGCGGGTTTGCGATCGGCGAAGTGGCCCGCGAAGGAGCAGCCGGACATGGCAGGCAATCTGTACTCGCGTTGGGCCAGCCGCCACCCTGGGTGGGGGTTAGGGGTGGGTGTCATCCCGAGCGAAGCGAGGGATCGGCTTGCTTGAGAGTGAGCATCGGAGGCATCCTCACTCACTCGCATGTCGGGCCGATCCCTCGCTTCGCTCGGGATGACGCCCCCCGGGATGACACCCACGTCACCCCGCCTGCCTAATCGACCCGCCCCTGCCACTCTGCCCGGAAATACCCGGCGGCCCGGACGAGCCAGAAACCCGCCAGGGCCGTAAGTTGTTATGCAGCATCACTGAGATTGGCAGGATCATGGCATGGTCGCTGCACCTGCACTCACGATCGTGTTCTGGGCCTGTCATTTTCCCCTTTTTGAATGGGGTCGGAAGGAGTAGTCCATAGATGTCCGAACGTCTGACATTGCCCGTACTGCCGTTGCGAGAGGTCGTGCTGTTCCCCGGCGTCACCGCGCCGATCGGAGCCGGGCGGCCGGCGACACTTCGTGCCATCGAGTCGGCCCTGAGCCAACCCGAGCGGCTGGTGTTCGCGGTCTCCCAGCGGCAGAACGTCGAGAGCGTGACCCCCGAGGTGCTGTACACCATCGGGACCATCGCCCGGATCGGCCAGCTTCAGCGCGGTCTGTCCGGCATGCAGCTGCTGCTCCATGGCGAGCGGCGCGGCATCGCCATTCACTACACCGACAAGGACGGCTTCCTCCAGGCCATCGTGCGCGAGGCCGAGGAAATGGCGGCCATCAACGCCGAGGACCCCGCCTTCGTCGCCCTGCACCGTGAAGCGCGTACCCGCGCCGCGGAGCTGGGTCAGAAGTCGGGACTGCCGGACGAAGTGGTCCAGCAGGTCCTGGCCGGTGTCAACGAGCCCGGCAAGTTCGCCGACCTCGTCGCCGGGTACATCGACATCACGCCGCCGGAGCGGCAGATGCTGCTCGAGACCCTCAGCGTCGAAGAGCGGCTCCGCCGGGTGCTGGTGCACGTCCAGCGGCAGATCGGCGTGTTGGATGCCCAGGAGGACATCAAGTCCCAGGTCCAGGAGGAGCTGGGCGAGCGGCAGCGGGAGATGTTCCTCCGAGAGCAGCTCAAGACCATTCAGCGCGAGCTGGGCGAGGACGACGAGCGCGACGATCTGCGGGACCTGAAGGAAAAGATCGAGGCGCTCCAGCTGCCCGCCGAAGTGCGCAAGGAAGTGGATCGGGAGCTCAACCGGCTCTCCCGCATCGGCCGGGAATCCATGGAGTCCCAGGTCATTCGGACCTTCCTCGAGAACGTCGTGGAGCTGCCTTGGAATACGCGCAGCGCGGAACACCTGGATCTGGCCGAGGCGCAGCGTATCCTCGACGAGGATCACTACGCCCTGGGCGATGTGAAGGACCGGGTGCTCGAATTCCTCGCGGTGCGTCAGCTGCGGTCGCTGAACGAGGCGGCCGAGCGGGCGGAGACCGACGGCGACGGCGCGGCCACACAGCCGATCGAGCCCGACGGATCCGCCGATACGCCGACGGCCACGGCCACCGTGCCGCCGCCGAACGCGCCGATCCCGGGCAATGACGACGATCGCGCCCGGGGCCCGATCCTGCTGTTCGTCGGCCCTCCCGGCGTCGGCAAGACGTCGGTGGCCAAGTCCATCGCCCGCGCGATGGGGCGAAAGTACGTCCGCATCTCGCTCGGCGGTGCGCGTGACGAGGCGGACATCCGGGGACACCGCCGGACCTACGTCGGCGCCATGCCGGGCCGCATCATCCAGGGGATGAAGCAGGCCGGCACCCGGAATCCGGTCTTTCTGCTGGACGAAGTGGACAAGCTCGGTGTGTCGTTCCAGGGCGATCCGGCGAGCGCGCTGCTCGAGGTGCTCGATCCGGCGCAGAACGACACCTTCGTGGACCACTACCTCGGCGTGCCGTTCGACCTGAGCGAGGTCCTGTTCATCGCCACGGCGAACTTCATCCAGAACATCCCGGGCCCGTTGCTGGACCGGATGGAGGTGGTGGACTTCGCGGGCTACACCGAGCGGGAGAAGCGCGAGATCGCCCGGAAGTATCTCATCCCGCGCCAGTTCACCGAGAACGGCGTATCGCCGGAGCAGCTCACCGTCACCGACGAGGCGCTGTCCGAGGTGATCACCAGCTACACGCGGGAGTCCGGCGTGCGGCAGCTGGAGCGGGAGATCGGCCGGCTGGCGCGGAAGGTGGCCCGGAAGATCGCGGCCAAGGAGGTGCAGCAGGTCACCGTCGATCGCGAGATGGTGGACGATCTGCTGGGCCGGCCCAAGGTGCACCCGGAGAAGGCCGCCCGCCAGGACGAGATCGGAGTGGCCACCGGCATGTATTACACGCCGACCGGCGGCGACATCATGTTCGTCGAGGCCTCCACGATGCGGGGCAAGGGCGAGCTGGTTCTCACCGGGCAGCTGGGCGACGTCATGAAGGAGTCGGCCCGGGCGGCCTGGACTTACGCCCGCTCCCACGCGGCGGGACTTCAGATCGCCGACGAGATGTTCGACCGGGACATCCACATCCACGTCCCGGCCGGGGCGATCCCCAAGGACGGTCCGTCCGCAGGTGTCACCATGGCCTCGGCGGTGGTCTCGACCCTGTCCGGCCGACCCGTCCGGCACGACATCTCCATGACGGGCGAGATCACGCTGCGCGGCCGGGTGCTGCCCATCGGTGGCGTGAAGGAGAAGGTGCTCGGCGCGGTGAGGGCCGGTATTGACCGGATCATTCTGCCGAAGGACAACGAGCCGGATCTCGAGGACCTCCCCCAGGAGGTGCGCGACAAGGTCGAGATCTATCTGGTCCAGGAGCTCGGCGAGGTGCTCGCACTCACCCTGCGAGGGGCCAGCTTCCGCGAGGGCAGGTTGTTGTTCGGTGACGAGAAAAACCCGCGGGACGTGATACCGCTGTCGTCGGGGTTCACGCACTAGCGGCTCGCCGCAGGAATGTCACCTGAACGGAGTGAAGGGGGCCATGCTCGATATGGCCCCCTTCGCTGCGCTCAGGGTGACACTCGTTTCTCCACCGCTTGGCTCACCGCTTCTCCGACTTCTCCTTCCGCAGCGCCCGCAAGGCGGCATGCGCCAGCTCGCCCGCCGAGGTGCCGTCGGCGGGATGTGATGCCCACCCGACGCTCACGTTGAGCGGGATGATGACGCCCTCCGCCGTAGTCGCCGCCTGCTCGCCGAGGACGCGCCGCAGCTTGGCGGCCAGCACGGCGGCGCCGATCGTGCCGGCCCCGCGCAGGATCATCCCGAATTCCTCTCCGCCGTACCGGCCGATGACGTCGCTCGCGCGGACACTGGACCGGAAGACGTTCGCTACGTGCAGCAGGATCTGGTCGCCGACGATCTGGCCGAAGCGCTCGTGCACCTCGCCGAACCGATCCAGGTCGAACACCACGAAGGCCAGCTGCCCGCCGTGCCTGCGGTCGAACTCGACCGCGTACTCCAGCTCCGCCATCAGGGCACCGTGATTGAGCAGGCCGGTCAATTCGTCCCGGTGGAACATTTCCCGCAGCCGCCGGCCCCGCTCCGCGCGGGTGATGACGGTCTGAAGCAGCAGCGCGGCCGTCGCGGTGTCGGGGACGAAGTCGTCGGCCCCGGCCCGAAGCGCCTCCACCTGGTGGCCCGTGTCCGCGGCGCCCACCATGATCGCGGGCAGCAGGTGGAACCGGGGATCCTGGCGCACCATCCGCACGACTGAGAATCCGTCCGCATCGGCCAGCTTGGGCGACACCAGGAGCAGGTCGGGAACTTCGCGGTCCAGCAGCTCCTGGACGATCTTGGCCAGCGCACTCCGCACCACGCGGATGTTGGCCTCCTCGAGAACGGCGCCGACCCGCGTGGCGCGATCGGCGTCCTCGTCCAGCAGCAGCACGGTGGATGGCGGAGCGCCACTCCGGGCCAGGGTGTGGGCGTAGCGAGGCAGATCCTCGATCATCCGGTCCGCCTGGAAGACCGCGTCGACGCCGGCAGCCACCGCGCGCAGCCGATCCACCGCGCGAAGGCTCTCGATCAACACCACGGCTCTCGGCCGAGTGGAGCGTCGGCTGGTCCAGGTCGAGGCGACCGCGGAGGGGTCGCCCTCGCCGGGTCCGGTGCCGATCACCAGGAGGTCGGGACGCTTCCTGCCGGTGACGGTGAGCGGGTCGTCTTTCCGGGTGCGCAGGTCCACGTGGTACCCGAGCCCGACCAGCGACTCGGTCACCCGATCGCGGTCCGGGCCGGGCGGCAACAGGACCACCGCGCGCAGGCCGATGTCCGCGGCCTCGCGCCCGGCCGCGAATTGGGCGCGCGCGACCGTCAGCACCGCTTCCAGCCGCCTCACCGCGTCGTCCAGCTTGTCCGCTTGCTCTACGGGTGGCCCTGAGGCTACGAACCGCTCGGCGTTGCGGGCGATCTCGCTGATCTCGGGGAAGCCATAGGAGCCGCCCGATCCAGCCAGCCGGTGGAAGCCGGTCTGGAGCCCAGGCAGCACCGCCTGCCCCTGTCGGTAGGACTCGATGTCGGCACGGATTGCCGCGAAGATCCGCGGCAGCTCGTCCAGATACTCCCGCTGGAGCTCGCGATAGGCTTCGTCGTGGGCTTCGCTCATGCCATCCTGAACCGCTCGAGTGCGAGACGCGCGCCTGTGACGAAGGTGGCGCCGGTACTCCAGTGGCCGCGCACCTCGTTGCCGTTGCGGGCGGCGAGGATGGCGCTGCGGTCGTCCACCACCAGGATGATCGGCATGCCCGGCCAGCGGCGCCCCTCGGTCGTCACCACCTCCACCGCCATGAAGCCCAGCTCCACCGGGCCGGTCGCCGCGAGCGTGAGCGGCAACCCGGCGGAGTATGGGCGGCGAAGCGCCGGCGCCAGGAGCGGATAGGCGTCGGGGGGCGCGAGCAGCCCGACCGACTCCGTCGCGCGCGCGATGTCGTGGGTGGCGAGCTGAAGCAGCGACCGGGTGGAGAGCAGCTCCACCAGGGTCTCGGTCTGGGGAACCGAGACCGCGTCCAGCTCGCGGCTCAAGCGCTCGAGCGCCTGCCCGTGGTCGTTGGAGATCCGCGCGATCAGGGCGGCCGGCGCCTCGGGGCGGTAGCGCCGGGGCCGGCCGGCGTCCACACGCGCGGCGCCCTTGGAGACCAGGCCCTCGAGAGCACTGTACGCGTTGGCTCGGGCGAGTCCCGCCGCCCGGGCGATGGCGTAACCGGTCCCAGGGCCTCCCGTCAGGAGGACTTGGTAGACGAGACCTTCGGTCGGGGTGAACCCGAAATGCGTGAGATCGACGGCGGGCACAGGTTGTAGTATGTCATACTACGCCCAGGGTCACAAGATCTTCAGACGTAATCCAACGGCCAGCCGAGAAGTTTGGCGATGAGGGCGAGCCGGAAGGTGATGTCTACCTCTCGACCTTCCGTCGTCTTGGCGTCGAGATGGAGGGGGTAGTAATGGTAGGTGATCTTGTTCAGGGCCTTAGGCTGGGACCGCAGGTTCTTGGGCCGCCATACACCGATCTCGTCGCAATCCTTGAGCAGGCGGGCGAGCACTTTCGTCGCCACGGGGGCCCATTCCAGCGCGCCCATGGTGGCGAGGAGCTCGATATAGTGCAGCGCGAGCGGGAGATCCTTCGGATAGCCCTTGGTGTCCGCCTCGATCGGGTCGCCGAGCAGAAGGTGCTGGGGCCTGATCGAGCGCTTGCCCACCTGGATGACGAACGCCTTCTTCGGCGCCGGCTGGGCCAGGTAGTGGCCCAGCCGCTCGGTGAAGCCGGCCCGCTCCCGGCGCAGGTTCGGCATGGCAGCGATCATCGCCACCGAGTACCAGCTCGGCGGATGGGCCTCCGGGTGCAGCGCGAGCACCTTCCCCGATTTCACGAACGGCTTCTCGGCGACAGGACTCCGGAGGAACTGGGAAATCGAGCTGGCGATCTTGTGGCCGGCGCCCCGAAGCCGGGGGTCCTCCGCGAAACCGGCCTCGGCCAGCGCGGCGGAGGCCGCTTCCCGGATGTTTTCCCGGGCCCAGATAGTGGCGTCAGGGTCGCTCTTCACCAGCTTCTGGAACTCGAAGAGGAGCGCGGGGTCCTCGTCCCTGGAGAGCAGTCGGTACAGCACTCGGTCGGCCAGCTTGAATGGCCGCCCCGCCCGGGGCCACGCTAACTGCAGCAGGCGACGGTAGTTGGGGATGGTGCCGACGTCCTTGATCCCCTGCGCCGCCGAGACGGCGAGCCCGAGAAGGTTCCCGCCCCAGGTCCCGGTGTCCTTCTGTTTCTTGACCACGGCGAGCGCCGTCTTGGATTCGGATACCTCCAGCTGGGCGGCCTCGCGCGCCTCCGGCGTCGCATATCCTGCCGGAGCCAGCTCAGTCAGGGTACGGTACCGAATCGAGGCCCCGGCGTTCTCCAGAAGCCAGGTGAGCGGAATCCGGTGCTGGTTCGGCAGTTCCAGAGGCGCTCCGGGAGTGGGTGCGGAAACGGCGGCAAAGATAGGGGGGCGTGGGAGGCGGCGGTAGGGCTACCGCCGCCCTGCTCAACGGTCTACGGCCCCGAAGCCCTCCGTCGTGCCTCGCCTGCCTCCCGGAACTCCGAAGTGGAGTGCCACTGGGGTTGGGCGCGGGAATCGGCTACTGACACCGCTGTCCTGACGGTGACGCGAAGCTGCTGAAGGGCACCGTCGTAGGTGAACCACGGCAGGAGCTCGTCGCTCGCCTGGTGGTAGCGCTCCGCCACATACTTGTCCTTCTGCGCTTTCCCGTACCCTGCCGGCTTGCCGACGAAGTGCAAGCCGGCCTCCACCGACGTGCCCGGCACGCCGGCGCGCGCCAGCGGAAAGTGATCCGACCGGAAATACACGCCCCGGATCAGGCCATCCTCGTTCGTCGTCACTTTCAGACCCTCCGCGGCGGCTGCGGCGGTGAACGTCTTCCCCAGGCTGGAATGCTCCAGGCCGAGGGCGGAGATGTCGGAGGTGCGGCCGTAGAGGTTCATGACATCCAGGTTGAGGATCGCCGCGAGGTCGCGGAGGGGGACCGGCGGGTGGTCCGCGAACGCCTGCGAACCGATCAGCCCCGATTCTTCGGCCGCGAATCCGGCGAACATCAGCGAGCGGCCGGTCCTCACCCCGCTTCGCACGAAAGCCTCCGCCGCCGCCAGGACCCCCGCCGTTCCCGACGCGTTATCCTCCGCGCCGTTGTAGATCGAGTCCCCATCCACAGCCGCGCCGATGCCGAGGTGATCGTAGTGGCCGCCGATCAGCACGACCTCGCTGGCGAGGGGGCCGCGTCCCGGTAGGCGGCCCAGCACGTTGGCCGTCTCGGTCCTAAGGATCGCGCTCTGGACGGACGCTTCGAGCTCCACACCAAGGGGTACCGGCTTGAAGCCCTTGCGGGCCGCCGCCGCCATCAGCCCCGTGAGATCCTGTGATCCCGCCTTGAAGAGCCGCCGCGCGGTCTCCTCCTGGAGCCATCCCGCCACGACGAGCGAGTCCGGTGGAGTCTCCAGCCTCACCTGCGGTCCCGTCCAGCCGGAAAGCACCGTGGTCCAGGGGTATGTGGCGCTTTCGGTGGTATGAATCAGCAGGAGACCGGCGGCGCCCTGCCGGCGGGCCTCTTCGATCTTGTAGGTCCAGCGCCCGTAGTAGGTGAGGATCTTCCCCCGGAAGAGCGTGGAATCTCGGAGCCCCGGGTCGTTGACCAGGGCCACCACGATCTTCCCCTTGGCGTCGAGCCCCGCGTAGTCGTTCCAGCCCGCCTCCGGCGCGACGATCCCGTACCCGACGAATACCGCCTCGCCGCGCACCCTGACCGATGAGTCGTTGCGCATGGACCAGAGGACGTAGTCGTCTTTCCACGTAAGCGGACCGGCCGTGGGTGCGGCAACCGTAAGCGTGGGCGTGGGTGTCAGCGAGATGATGGGGACGCGCTGGTAGTAGCTGCCGCTGTCTCCGGCCGGCTCGAGTCCCAATCGCCGGAACTGGGCCGCGATGTACTGCTGGGCGAGGAGACCCCCGCGGGTTCCCGGCGCGCGACCTTCCAGGGCATCGTCCGCCAGGAACTCGAGATGGCCGCGCAGCACGTCGGCGCTGAGCGCCGCGGCCACGCGGGCGCCGGGGGCGGCGGGCGTCTGGGCACGTAGCGTGGCGACCGGAGCCAGGAGGAGCGCAGCGAGCAACGGAAGAGTATGGCGCATGCGGGTTCCTGTGCCGGACCGGGTTGGACCGGTCCGGTGGTTCAGTGGTCGCGGCGGGCGTCGCCGCATTCAAGGAGGACGATGGTGCCGGGGGATCCGAACCCACCCTCGCTGGTCAGCACCAGTACGCGATCATCCAGCCAGGAGATTCCTTCGCCCTGGAGCTGGAGACCCGCGGCGTCGCAGGCGATGCCGAGCGGAACGAGCGTGCCCTGCCGGGTCAGGGTGAAAAGATAAATGGCGAGATAGGTGCGAACGGCCACCAGGTCGCCCGAGGGGGAGAGCGCCGCGTCGGTCACCTGATTGCCCAGGCCGCCGGTGGAGATGGGCAACCTGCCGGCATCCTCAGCGACGACCCTCCGGTCGCTCTCCCAGGCCTCGGCCGGGATCCGGTAGGCGCGGGGCGAGCGGCCGCGGCCCTTGGCGATCAGATACACCGCGCCGTCGGTCCCCACGAACGCCGCCTCGACGTCCCGCGGCCCGTTGGGGTAGCGGACTTCAAGCACCTCGGCGCGAGGTGACCGCGAGCGCGTGGCCGCCACGGATGGTTCGGCCACCCGGTAGATCCGCACGCTCGGCCGCGTCCTTCCGTTGTCTCCCGTGTCTGCGATGTAGAGGCAGTCGCGGGGCCCGCAGGGCCCGATCGCAATGGCTTCCCAGTCCCAGTTCTCGGCCCCGGCAACCGCGAACGCGCCGTGATCGCGCCCCAGGGTATCGGTCGCGAAGATGGCGGCGTCGTTCCCCGAGTCGTTCAGCGTCCAGAGGATACCGGGCTGACGCCGGCTCGCGGCCACGCCGGAGCTCTCCCTGAGCTGCGGGTGCTCGAACTTGCCGCCCGGACGCGCGTGATCGGCCCGCCGCACCTCCCACGGCGCCTGGGTGCCGAGCAGCGGCGACAGGGTCGCGGCCACGCCGAGACTCACGGCGAGCGCCAGCCCCGCCAACACGGAAGGCGCCGTCCGTGTCAGAGCGCGGCGGAGGGACAAAGGTCGGCCAGTACGCAGTCGGGGCAGCGCGGCCGACGGGCGACGCAGATCCGGCGCCCGTGAAAGATCAGGAGATGGGAAAGCAGCGCCCAGTCATCCCGGGGGAAAAGCGGCATCAGGTCCTGCTCGATCTTCACGGGATCATCGTGTCGCGTGAGCCCGAGCAGCCGTGACAGCCGCATCACGTGGGTATCCACCGTCACGCCCTCGTTGATCCCGTACGCGTTCCCCAGCACCACGTTGGCGGTCTTGCGTCCGACGCCGGGCAGGACCCGCAGCTCGTCCATCGTGCGCGGCACCTCGCCCCCGTGATCTGCCACCAGCGCCTGCGCCATACCGACCAGGCTTCGCGCCTTGTTGCGGAAGAAGCCGGTGGACCGGATGATCTCTTCTACCTCCAACTGATCGGCTGTCGCCAGCACCTCCGGGCTCGGGTAGCGGGCGAAGAAGGCCGGCGTCACCAGGTTGACCCGTGCATCGGTGCACTGGGCGGAGAGGATCGTGGCGACGAGCAGCTGGTAGGCGCTCCCATGGTCGAGCGCGCAGCGCGCGTCCGGGTATTCAGCCTTCAAGCGGCTCAGAATGGTCTCCGCCCGCTGCGCTCTGGCCGCCTTCGAGTCACGTCCGGAGGGCCGGACCGCGCGTCGCCGCTGGATCCTCACCGACGGCGCCGGGCCCACGCGACGAAGTCGTCGGCCGACCGCGCATTGAGCAGATCGTCAGGGCCGAGCCAGCCCTTTCGGGCCATGCCGACCCCGTATTCCGCGTTCCCGATGCCCGCGAGACTGTGGGCGTCGGCGCCGATCGAGATCATGGCTCCCCCCGCTTTCACGCGCGGCAGCACGCGCCAGTCGAGATCGAGGCGGTGGGGGTCGGCGTTGATCTCGAGCGCGACGCCGGTGGCCGCGGCCTTCTCGATGATGGCGTCGAGGTCCACGCCGTAGGGATCCCGGGACAGCAGCAGGCGGCCGGTGGGGTGGCCGATGATGGTGAGGTATGGGTTGTCCATTGCCGCCAGCATCCGAACGGTCATCTCCGGCGGGCTCATGTTGAACCGGCTGTGGATGGACGCGATGACGAAGTCGAGCCGCGCGAGTACCTGCTCCTCGAAGTCCACCCGCCCGTCGGCCAGGATGTCGGCCTCCACGCCCTTGAGCACCCGGATGCCCTCCAGGCGACTGTTGACCTCGTCGACCTCGTCCGCCTGGCGGAGCAGGTCGTCGCCCGTGAGCCCGCCGGCGTACGCGGCGGCCTGGCTGTGGTCGGTGATCCCGACGTACTGGTATCCCGTGGCGCGACAGGCGAGCGCCAGCTCCTCCACGGTGTTGGAGCCGTCGGAGTAGTTCGTGTGGCAGTGGAGGAAGCCGCGCAGGTCGCCCAGCTCCAGCAGTCGGGGGAGCTGGCCGGTCCGGGCCGCGGCCACCTCGCCGGTGCCCTCGCGGAGCTCCGGCGGCACGAACGACAGGCCGAGCGCGCCGTACAGCGTGGCTTCGTCGGGTGTGGCGACGAACTCGCTGCCGCGCCAGAGCGCCGCCCCGGTGAGGGAGTAGCCGCGGGCCGAGGCGTGCGCCGCCAGCTCCGCCAGGTGTCCCTCGCTGCCCGTGGCTTGCACCAGCACCGCGCCCACGTTGACCGGAGTGGTCACCACGATCTGCGCGCTGGCGCCTCCGGCGAAGCGCAGAGTGAGCCGGCGCTCGTCTTGACCGGCGAACTCGTGCACGCCGGGGAACTGGCTCAACCGCTTGAACAGCTCCGCCGGCGACACCTCCGCCACCAGCACCAGGATCAGGTCGCGGACGACCTCGACCCGGCGCCGGACGTCACCGGCGACGAACGCCGTGGTGACCCCCGGCAGCCGCGACAGGGCCAGGCGGAGACCCTCGGCTTCCTCGGCCGCGTGATGGGAGAGACGGTAGGTGCTCGCCTGTCGGAGAAACGCGATGCTCTTGAGGATGTTCTCCGACGTCTTTTGCCCGAACCGGGGAAGCTTGGCGAGGCGGCCGTCCAGGGCGGCGGCCTCGAGGTCCGGCAGAGAATCGATGCCCAGCACGTCGTGGATCTGGCGGATCTTGGCGACGCCGAGTCCGGAGATCGCCAGCATCTCGACCAGGCCGGGAGGGATCTGTTCCCTCAGCTCCTCCAGGAGGCCGGCCCTGCCGGTGTTGATCAGCTCCGCCGCGATCTGGAGAGTGGCGGGACCAACGCCCTTGGCTGCGGCGAGCGATCCGTCTTCCAGCCCCTGCCGCAGGTCGCCGGGAAAGCCGCCGATGGCCCGGGCGGCGGTCCGGAAGGCGCGAATGCGGAACGGGTTCTCGCCTCGCAGCTCGAGGAACGCGGCGATCTGCTCCAGCACGTCCGCCACGGCCTTCTTGTCCACGAAGTCCTTCAGGGTTTCCATCGCGCGCCTCCGCTGTCCACACCGGCGGCGAGACCCTGGGTGCGCCAGCCCAGCTCCAGCAGCTCCGCCTCACCGATGATGGAGCGGAGTCCGGCGGGGGCGCCGCCGGACAGCGTCGGATCGAAGAGCGGCGAGCCGTCCTCCCGGGCCAATCCGGCGAGCCGGGGGCCCGAGGACTCCACCGCGCTGAATCCGCCCCGCTCGGGTCGCATTCCGAAGATGCCCAGTACCCGCAGGTCACCGCCCGGCGCGCGGGACACGAAGATCCCGTCGAGTGGCTCGGGACTCTCGTCCTCGATGACGCTGGCCCAGACCATCCGCTCGGGGAGCTGCGCATAGTACGCGCCGACGTCCGTCGACTCCGGGGCATCGGACGGCGGCTGGTCCAGCAACTCTTCCGCCGCCTCGCGGTCGATCGGTATGGTGACGTTGCCCGCGGCCCATGCGAGGTAGGCGTGGTGGACCAGTGCGACCATCTGATCCATCGCCTCGCCCAGGCCCTCCTCGGGCCGAAGGTCGCGGAGCAGGGTGATCACTTCGCGGTCCATCAGGAACGCGTCGCGGTCCGCCGGATCGTGGCCCGCCGCCGCCAGGCTGGCGGCGATCCGTGGGAAGCTCGATTCTGCGGCCCGAGTGAAGACGAGTTCGAATGGGGTGGGGCGCGGCATGGGGGAAAGGTAATGCCTGCCGGGAGGATCAGGCCTTCAGAAAACCTCCTACGACACGAGCAAACTCTTCGTGCGCTTCCACATAGGGGACGTGGCCACAGCGGGGGACCGGGTGGAATTCCGCGCCGATCAGCTGGGCCGTCGTCTGCGCCGCCTCCAGCGGGATGGGATCGGACTCGCCGTGGAGCACGAGCGAGGCGATGCCCCGGAGCGAGGGAAGGCGCTCCCGCAGGTCGAAGTCGCCGAGACTCGCCCAGACCTCCTGCTGGGTTCGACCCACCACCCGGAACGGCGTGAGTTCGCGGGCTCGCCCGGGGTCATGGAAGTAGGGAGCGACCGAAAGCTCGAAGATCCGCTGCTGGAACGCTTCGGGCTCGCGCTCGCGGAGGCCGCTCTCGCGAAGCGCCCGGCGGGCCTCCTGGAACGTCGGATCGAGGTTGCGATCGGTGAAGCGCGCCTCGAACCGCTCCCGGGCCCTGCGCCATGCAGGGGCCGGAGAGACCAGAGCCAGCCGCTCGACGCGCTCCGTGTGCTCCAGCGCGTAAAGCAGCGCGAGGAGGCCGCCCCAGGAGTATCCCGCGATGGTCAGGCGAGCCAGGCCCCACTCGGCTCGCAGGGCATCGAGATCGGCCACGTGCTCGGCCCATCCGACCGGCACATCGCGGGGCACGGGGGAGCGCCCTCCGCCGCGCTGGTCGTAGTAGATCAGCTCGCGGCCCTGGGCCAGGGCGTCGAAGCCGGGGCGCAGGTACTCGTGATCGGCGCCCGGCCCGCCATGGAGCACCACCACGGGCGGGCCGCTGCCGACGCGGCGAACGAAGAGGTCCACGCCGCGGACGTGCGTCATCGCGTCATCCCGAGCGGAGCGAGGGATCGGCCCGGACATGCGAGTGAGTCGAGATGCCCCCACTTCTCACTCTCATGAGCGGGCCGATCCCTCGCTCCGCTCGGGATGACGCTACTCCGCCCGAAATTCCGATCACAACAGCACCGCGATCGCATCCGCCACCTTCCTCACCTCGGCCTCCTCCTCCGCCGTGAACGGATCGGGCTCGTCGCTGTCCACGTCGATCTGCCCCAGGATCCGCTCACCGCGGCGGATCAGCACCACCAGCTCGGAGCGCGTCCAGGTGTTGCACGCCAGGTAGTTCTGCACCGCCCGCACGTCGGGCACGTTCTGGTCCTGTCCCGTCGCGACCGCGGTGCCGCAGACACCCTTGCCGACGGGTATCCGGGTGTGGTCGGTCTCCCGCCCGGCGAACGCCTCGAGTACCAGCTCCTCCCCGTGCAGCATGTAGAGATAGACCGATGTGTACGGTGGCCCCGACGCCCGGATCTTCTCCGCGGCCGTCCGAAGCAGCTCCGCTCGCCCCACGTCCCGGGCGAACGCACCGCGGAGCGACGCGATCACCTTGTCCGCGTTCACGACCGCCATCGCTACCCTCCCCTGGTGCCGAGCGTGGCCCGGACAGTGGTGACCTGGCTGCCGCGCCGGATCACGATGCTCACCGTGTCTCCCGGCTCGTGGCTCCTGAGGGCGTTGGTCATGGCCTGCAGATCGGGAATCTCGAGGTCGCCGATGCGGGTGATGATGTCGTCCCCGCGAAGCCCGGCCTGCTCGGCGGGGCTGCCGGCCCGGACGCCGAGGAGCCGCACGCCGCCGGGGTTGTCCGTCATGTCGGGAATGGTGCCGAGATAGGTTCCGTAGGCCGGCATGGCGGTGGCGGTACTGTGCGCGGGCGGCTCCACGTCCACCGGCGTGAGCTTGGCGGGACGGTTGGCCAGGGCGGTCACCAGTCCCATCGTGAAGTTGGCGACGCGGCGGAATCCTTCCACGTCGATCTTCTGCCAATCGTCGGTGGTCCGGTGATAGTCGTCGTGCAGGTCGGTGAACACGTGGAGCACGGGCCGCCCGGCGGAATAGAAAGACGACTGGTCGCTCGGGCCGTAGCCGTCGCCCTGGGCCTTGAGATCGAACCCGGCGTGCCAGTTGAGCGAATCGAGCAGCGCGGGGAACTCCTTGGCCGTGCGCGCGCCATAGACGATGAGCCGGCCGTTCCGGAGCCGCCCCACCATGTCGAGGTTGATCATGGCCATGGTGCTGCTGAGCGGGTACACCGGCTGCCTGACGTAGTGCGCGGAGCCGAGCAGGCCCAGCTCCTCGCCGCTGAAGGCGATGAAGAGCACCGTGCGCGCGGGCGGCGACTGCGCCAGCCGGGCGGCCAGGTGGATCAGCATCGCCGCGCCCGAGGCGTTGTCGTCCGCGCCGTTGTGGACCTTGCCGGTGCTGTCCGGATCGAGGCTGCCGAACCCGCCCAGCCCGAGATGATCGTAGTGCGCGCCGACGATGACGGTCTCGTTCCGGAGGCTGGGATCGAGTCCCGGGAGCAGCCCGATGACGTTCTTGCCCACCAGGCCGCCGACCCGTGCCGACTGCGCGACCGGCGCTTCCTTCGCCACGGTGAACGACTGGTACCAGCCGCCGGCGGCCGGCTGGAGCCCCACCTGTTCGAATCGCCGGGCCAGGTAGGCCGCCGCGGAGTCCGCGCCGCCCGAGCCGGTCATCCGACCCGCCAACCGGTCGTCGCTCAGATACCGGATGTCGTCGAGGGCGGTGATCGGCGGAGGGGCAGGAGTCTCCGGCGAGTGCTGCTGGGTGCCGAACTGGGCGTGGGTCCGGGACGGAAGCAGGGTCAGGATCACACCCAGCAACGCAGCGGGAAGTCGTGTTCCGGTCATACCTGAAGAATATCCGTTCAGCGAGGCACGAAGTCGGTGCCCGACGTCAGCCGGCGGACGAAGGCCGCGAGCAGGCGGGCGGTGCGGTCGAGGTCCTCCAACGCCACCATCTCGTTGGGACTGTGCATGTAACGGTTGGGCACCGAGACCAGGGCCGTGGCCACGCCCCGGTGGGCGTTGAAGATGGCCTCGGCGTCGGTGTGGGTGTCGCGGGAGGCGGCCTCGATGGAGTAGGGGATCCCCTCGGCCTCGGCCGCGGCCGCGAGCAGCTCGAAGACGAGCTCGCTCACCGAAGCCCCCCGGGACAGCACCGGCCCGCCGCCGAGGCGGTAGTCGCCGTGCCGGCGCTTGTCCACGCCGGGATAGTCGGTCGCGTGCGTGACGTCCACCACGATCGCGACGTCCGGCTCGAGCGCCACCGCGGAGCTTCGGGCGCCGCCGCCCGTCGCCGCGATCTCCTCCCGCGTGGTCGCGACCGCGCTCACCGACGCCGCCGGCCGCGTGCCGGCGAGCAGCCGAAGCGCCTCCAGTACCACGAACGCGCCGATCCGATTGTCGATACTCCGGCTGACGAGGCGCCCGTTGGGAAACTCCAGTACCCCGGCAGCGAGGACACCGGGATCCCCGATCCGGAGCCGGCCCTCGGCTTCCGCCCGGTTCGCCGCGCCGACGTCGATCCACAGGTCCTCGACCTTGGAGACCTTCTCCCGGTCGTCCTTGTCCATGATGTGGATCGCCTTCTTGCCGACCACGCCGGTCACCGGACCCTCCCGGCCGAGCAGGCGCACCCGCTGCCCCA
Organism: uncultured Gemmatimonadales bacterium; assembly: GCA_963826065.1. Taxonomy (GTDB): domain Bacteria; phylum Gemmatimonadota; class Gemmatimonadetes; order Gemmatimonadales; family GWC2-71-9; genus CAVVWJ01. The sequence continues at coordinate 498,082 of CAWGVP010000004.1, read as the reverse complement.
CGAAGACCTGATGGTCCCAGCCCCCGATGGTATCGAAGCTGAGGTAGCCGTCGTCGTCGATGTGGGTGACCATCACCCCGATCTCGTCGATGTGCCCGGCGAGCATCACCCGAGGTCGGCCGCCGGGATTGAGTGTCGCGCGGGAGTTCCCGCCCACGTCGGCGTGCACTTCGTCCGCCAGGGACTCCGCCTCCTTGCGCCAGACGCGCGCCGGCGCCGCTTCGAAGGAGGAGGGGCCCGGCGTGTCGAGCAGGGACTTGAGGAACACGAGGGATTCTGGCGTCATGGTCTCTTGCGGCGGTTCAGCGGTCGATCAAACGGCTCGGCCGGTAGGCTCCGAAGAACAGAAGACCCGTCAGCGTGGCGATCAGCACGCGGAAATCGTGGGTGAAGGTATACGCCACCAGTCCCAGCAATGCGGGGGCCTCGACCAGAGCCCAGACCACGATCGCCTTGCCGAGGTTGGCGCGCCACCACTCGTCCTGCGAGGTGCCGGGGGTCACGCGGCCGAGCCGGCTCGCCCTGAACATCGCGGCCCCGAAGAGCACCGCGCTCACCAGGACGAGGGCGACGTACAGCACCCGGCGATCGGGCAGCGCGTAGACCGGCATCGCCGAGGACTGTCCCAGGAACCAGGCCACGAGCCAGAACATCACCACGCCCAGCACCAGAGCGGCGTGGATGATGCGGGCGTTGATCGCCGGCGAAACCGGGGCGCCGGCCGCCATCGGCTAGCGGCTCGCGACGCGGTACAGCAGGTAGCCGAGACCGGCGAACACCGCGAGCGAGATCACGTCGCTCTGGGCGATCGGGCCGAGCCGCTCCTGAATCCCGGCGACGTGCGCCAGATATTCGGCGGCCGGGACCCCGGCGGCATCCGCCCGGCTCACCAGGGCCGCGGCGATGCCGGCGATGGTGATGCCCGCGATCGCACCCCCCGCGATCAGACCACTGGAGAACAGCACCCCGGGTCCGGACTCGACTTCGGCGATGGAGTCGCCGCCGCCCGCTCGCCGGCGCTCCACCAGCCAGCGGATGATCCCGCCGGCGAACATCGAGGCGGAGGTCGAGATCGGCAGATACACCCCCACCGCGATCGGCAGGGACTGGAGGCCCATCAGCTCGATCGCGATGGTGAGGCAGACGCCGATCAGCACCAGTCCCCATGGGAGCTTCCGGGTGAGAATGCCGTCGGTCACCAGGGCCATGATCGTAGCCTTGGGCGAATCGAGCTTGGTGATGGGACGGCCGTCGATCTCGCGAATCCGTCCGCCGATCCCAGGGTCCACCAGATAGGCCACCTCCTTGGTGCCCGGATCGATCAGATACTTGCCGGGCTGAACCCCCTCGGTGGGGAGGTTCACCCGCACGACCTCCCACTCCCGTCCGTCGTGTCGCAGCGTCTCGCCTAGCGTCGTCACCGAGCGGTCTCCCACGCCCGGCGCTCCCGCGCTCATGGTGACGCCGGGGTGCCGCTCGGGGACGATCGTGGTGTAGGTGTTGTTGAGGAGGGCGAGGGTCCAGCCGATGGCGAGCGCCGACGTCACCGCGCCGACGAGGATGCCGATCTGCTGGCGGCGCGGGGTGGCGCCGACCAGGAAGCCGGTCTTGAGGTCCTGGCTGGTGGCGCCCGCATTGGCGGCGGCCACGGCGATGACGCCGGCGATGGTGATCGCCCCCACTCGATGATCCACGCCCGTCCACCCGATGAGCAGGAAGATCGTCGCCGTGCCGATGAGGGCGGCGATCGTCATCCCGGAGACGGGATTGGCGCTGACGCCGATCTCCCCCGTGATCCGCGAGGACACCACCACGAAGAAGAAGCCGAAGATCACGATCAGCACCGCGCCCAGCAGGTTCACGGCCAGCTGCGGCAGCATGGTCAGTACCAGCGCGAGCACCACGGCCCCGACCGGCGTGATCCAGATGGGAAGGTCGACGTCGGTCCGGAGCCGGGACGCCGTCGCGCCCACGCTGCCCCGGAGGTCCTCGAACCCCGAGCGGAAGGCGGTGATGATGGTCGGCAGGGAGCGCACCAAGGCGATGATGCCCGCGGTCGCGACCGCGCCCGCCCCGATATAGAACACGAAGTACGCCCGCACCTCGCCGGGGCTCATCTCCCCGATCAGCTTGGGCTCGGCGAAGATCGGCTGAGTGAGGCCGGAGCCGAACAGCTTGATCGCGGGGATGAGGACCATGTAGGCGAGGAAGCCGCCGGCGAACAGATACCCCGCGATGCGCGGCCCGATGATGTAGCCCACGCCCATCAGCTCAGGAGACACCTCCGCCGAGATGGAGGCGCCCTGGTACGAGCGCGAGGTCCAGCCGGGATACTCCTTCCACCCGCGCAGGCCCGCCATCAGGAACTTGTAGACGAAGGCGATGCCGAACGCCTGGAACAGCCGCCGTGCCTGGAGACCGCCCCGCTCCCCGGCGACCAGAACCTCGGCGCACGCGGTGCCTTCGGGGTAGGTGAGCCGGCCGTGCTCCTTCACGATGAGCGCTCGGCGGAGGGGAATCATGAGCAGCACGCCGAGCACGCCGCCGACCACGGCGACGATCGCCACCTTCCCGACCGTCAGGTCGTAGCCCAGGAGCAGGATGGCGGGAAGGGTGAAGACGATGCCCGCGGCGATCGATTCGCCCGCGGAGCCGGTCGTCTGCACCATGTTGTTCTCGAGGATGGTGGACTTGCCCAGCGTCCGGAAGAAGGCCACGGCAAGCACGGCGATGGGAATCGAGGCCGACACCGTCAGCCCGATCTTGAGAGCCAGATACACGCTCGACGCCGCGAAGACGATGCCCAGGATCGCCCCGAGCGCCACGGCGCGGAGGGTCAGCTCGGCGGGCGACTGGCTCGGCGGAACAAACGGCTTGAACCCCGGGGTGTCGGGCTTGATTGCGGTGGCCATGCGCTCCGGATGGGTGGAGGTTGTCAGGATACTACGCCCGCCCACGGCGGGCCGGAAGACACGCCACAGGCGGCGTCACCGGTTGCAACGAGATCGGGGTCCCGCTGCGCGGGTGAGGATCATCACGGCGTGCAACTCCGCTTCCTGCTAGCATATCGGGCGGCCCGACACCCGTCGGGCCACTCAACCCCTGGGAGGCCGTATGCTCTGGACGATCTTCGTGATCCTGCTGGTGCTGTGGCTGCTGGGAATGGTGTCGTCCTACACGATGGGCGGGTTCATCCACATCCTGCTGATCGTGGCGCTCGCGATCGTCCTCATTCGCGTGATCCAGGGTCGGCGCCCGGTATGAAGCCGGGCACGATCGTCGGGATCATCCTGATCATCGTCGGCGTGATCGGGTTCGCCTTGGGCGGATTCTCCTTCACCAGGAAGGAGAAAGTGCTCGATGTGGGCCCGATCGAGGCGACCGCAGAGAACAAGGAATCGGTCCCGATCCCGCCGCTGCTCGCCGGCATCGCGCTGGTGAGTGGCGTCGTGCTCGTGGCCGCCAGTGCGCGTAAGGCGTAGCAGGGTCGTAGGCAATCGCTGCTGCAATCGTAAGAGAAAAGGCCGCGGGCGTCCACCCGCGGCCTTTTGACTTCCCTCCTTCGCCGCGGCTAGTGGGTCCCCGCGCTGTCCGCGACCGTGAGACTGTCGCCGAGCCATGCCGGGCGGCCGTCGTCGTCACCACCGAGCTGGACCGGCGGCGCGGGGGTGCTGTCGGTCGGAATCACCACCCCATCGGCACCGAGCTCGCGGAAGAGCTGCCACTGCGCCTGGCGTGCCGCCCAGGGGCGGGGCCCACTGTACATCAGGGAGACCAGCAGCACGCCGTTCTGGGTGCCGAGGTATCCGACCACGGTCGAGACCTGGCCCAGGGTGCCGGTCTTGGCGCGGACCACACCCTCGCCAGGGAAGCCGGTGTTGAGCCGGCGAAGGGTACCGGTCCCGTTGGCGGGCAGCAGCTGCGGGAAGTTCAGCCCGGCGGCCGTCGCCGGAAACTTGGCGAGGTAGGAGATGAACGCCGAGGGCGCGACCCGGTCGTCGTAGGAGAGGCCGCTACCGTCCGCCAGATACAGGCCGTCGCTGGGTCCGATCACGTCGAGCACATGTTGGGTCAGCCTCTCGGTCGCCTTTTCGCGCCCGCCCGCCCATTGCAGGAGCAGCTCGGCGCCGAGATTGAGGCTCCGGCGATTGATCTCGCTCGCGAGCGAGTCCAGCGGCGCGGAGGCGACCTCCGCCAGGATCTGTGGCTCCCCCCCCGGCTCGCTGGCAGAGGGCGTCCGGTTCCAGGAGATCCCCGCGCGCGCGAGGGCCGAGCCCCAGACGGCGTTGAGCACCACTTTCGGATCGGACGCCACAGCGGTCAGCCGGCGCGACGACGCCCGGACCCCGATCGTGCCGCCCACGATCCAGCCCCCGTCCTTCCGCCGGCTCAGGCGGAGACGCGACCGGCGGCCCGACTTGGTCGTGGCCGTGACGGTCACCAGCGAAGTGATACCCTCGGGGGCGGTCTCGATCAGTCGTGCGCGGTGGCCGACCTTGGCTCCCGGACGCACGGTGATCCAGACGATGTTCTCGTGCAGGGTGAGAGGGCCGACCGGGGGAGCGAAGAGGCGGCCGCGGTGGCGGCTCGACCAGGCCGCGGGATAGGTCGCGGTCGCCGGGCCGTTGGCGCTCTGCACCTCGAGCGGCCCCCTCAGCTTCCTGATGCCGCTGCTCGCCAGCTGGAGAGCCAGGTCGTACAAGGTGGGGCCGGAGCCCTGCGCCCGCTCGAGGGTGGGATCGCCGTTGAGCTCCAGCGCCCAGGTCCCCATCCAGGCACCGGACTCCGCGTCCAGTCCGCCGGTCCCGATCACCCGGGTGGACCGCCTGGCGGTTCCTCCCAGGACGCTCCGAGCGAACCCAGTGGTGAACAGCTTGACGGTCGAGGCGGGGACCATCGGCTCGGCGGCATTGATGCCCCAGAGCAGCCGGCCCTTTTCATCCGCGACCGCGATGCCCCATTTGCCGGCCGTTCGGCGTGACGTGGACTCGTACCACGCATCCAGCCGGCCCGCGAGGACGCTCGCGCCGAGCGCGCCCGCTGAGCTGAGAGCGGGAGAGCCCTGGGCGGCCACGGGGCCCGGCCCGAATAACCCGAAAGCCAGGGCCAGGGCCGAAGCGGAGCGACTGAACGACAATGGCGGCAAGTGCAATCCCATGAATGCGATTCTTGGCAGCGTGCGAAAATGTGGGGTGTTACGGCCGCTATGGCGGGGCGGCCACGAAAAAACCCCGCATGAATCTCTCCGGCCGGGACTCGATGTCAAGCTTAAGAGCAGATCCGGTAGTGGGTTATATCGCTGGGCCCGGATCCGCTGCTCCCAGCCGCACCTGCCCGGTCCGGGTCCCCGACCCCTATAGCAAGTACTACGCCCGCCTCGCAGTGGATTCGGGTGAGACAAGTCACCGCTCAGGCACAGCGGGATGTCCTACACTCGTGACACCACCCTAGGGGAGGGATTCATGACCGCACGCTCAACCATCAGTCTGGCCGCAGCAGCCATGCTTGTCGGCTCGCTGGCCTGTGCCGGCGGCATGGCCAAGCCCGAGGATCAGGGGGCGGCTCCGCAGGACACCACCCAGAATCCACCGGGCTATCGTGGGATGGAGCAGGACACGACCCAGAATCCGGCCGACAGCCAACCTACGGCCTCCGACACCTTCCTGCAGGAGCAGGGAACCGGGGTACCGGAAGACACCGCGGGGTACGGCGGGCTCGAGCATCCGGACACCACCGGTGTCGCGGCCCCGGATACCACCAGCGGAGCGGGTTGGAGCGACACGACCGGCACGACGGGAATGGACACGTCGGGGATGTCGGGGATGAGCGATACGACCGCTCAGACCGGCTGGGATTCGACCGGACAGCAGTGACGGCGGTGAGGCGCTAGCGAAGCATGCCCTTCGCGATGGTCTGAAGCTGCATGTTGCTGGTGCCCTCGTAGATGGTGCCGATCTTGGCGTCCCGATAGTACTTCTCGGCGGGGTATTCCTTGGAATACCCGTAGCCGCCGAACAGCTCGAGGCAGTTCGATGTGGTGCGGTCGGCCACTTGGGAGCTGAACAGCTTGGCCATGGCAGCCTGCTGCTGGAAGGGTAAGCCGGCGTCCTTGAGCCGGGCGGCGTTGTAGACCATCAGACGGGCCGCCTCCAGGTCGGTGGCCATCTGGGCCAGCTGGAACTGGACGCCCTGGAACTCGGCGATCGCCTTGCCGAACTGCTGGCGTTCCTTCACGTAGGCCGTGGCCGCTTCTAGCGCGCCACGGCCTACGCCTATCATCTGCGCCCCGATGCCGATCCGCCCCTCATTCAAGGTCTCGATCGCGATCTTGTAGCCCTGGCCGACGGGGCCGAGCACATTCGCATCGGGGACGACGCACTGCTCCAGGATGAGCTCGGTGGTGCTGGAGGCGCGGATGCCGAGCTTGTCCTCCTTCTTGCCCACCGAGAACCCCGGAAACTCCCGCTCCACGATGAATCCGGTGATCCCTTTGTAGCCCTTCTCGAAATCGGTATTGGCGAACACGATGAAGAGCCCGGCCTCGGCGCCGTTCGTGATCCAGAACTTCCGCCCCGTCAGCTCCCAGTGGTCGCCCTTGCGCTCCGCCCTGGTGGCGAGTGCGAACGCGTCGCTGCCGCTCCCCGGCTCGGAGAGAGCGAACGCCCCGAGCAGATCGGCGGTGAGCCGGGGGAAATAGCGTTCGTGCTGCTCGGAGTTGGCCCAACGGAGCAGCGCGTTGTTCACCAGGGTGTTGTGGACGTCCACGTAAATCGCGGCCGAGGCGTCCACCCGGGCCAGCTCCTCGATGGCGAGCACCGCCATGAAGATGGACCCGCCGGCGCCGCCGAGGCGCTCCGGCACCTCGATCCCCATCAGCCCCAGCTCGAAGAACCGGGGGATCAGCGACGGCTCGAACCGGGCGGCTTCGTCCATGACCTGTACCAGCGGCCGGACCTCGGATTCGGCGAACTCCCGCACCGCGTCGCGGAACATGACCTCTTCCTCGGCAAGGCTCGTCAGCGCGGGGGGTGTCGCGGACACGGTGTCGGTCATGGGATGACTCGGGGTCGGGTGGGCAGGTGGGGTCGAACCCAAGATAGGGGCGCGGCCTGCCGCGCCGCGAGTCCCCCGGACTTCGTCCCTATTACGTTTCGCCACTCCGATGCCCACCGCCTCGACCCCCGGCCAGAGCTCCGTCGTCCGCCGCCTCGGTGAGGCTCGGCCGCTGATCGCGGTCGAGCTTCGTCCGCCGCGCAGCGGGATGTCCTACGACGCAAGCGTGGAGGCCTGGATCGACATGTACCACTCGATCCGGCGACTCGCCCGCCAGGACACCCTGATCTTCCTCACCGACAACGCGATCGGCCAGGCAGAGGAGGAGAATCTCGCCCACCTCACCGCCAATCTGGCGGGCGAGCTGGCCCCGGCCCGGATCGTTCCGTTCCTGACCGCGAAGCACTCGCTGGAGTACATCCAGTTGTACGCCGCGCGGGCCGCGTCCCACGGGTTCGAGGCCCTCACGGTGGTGGGGGGCGACGCGACCGGCGGTCTGCCCCGCTGCTTTCCGCACGCCTATCAGCTTCGCCGGTGGCTGCGCCAGCGGGTGCCGTCGCTCGACATGGGTGGGTGGGTCAATCCGCTCCGTGATCCGGTGCAGCAGGTGGACTTCCTGCTGAGCCCGGAGCTGGAGGCGGAGTTCTACCTCACCCAGATCGTCTCGCACCATTCGCTCGGCCCGGTGGAGCGATTCCTGGCCGAGGCGCGTCGGCGCGGCGTGCCGTACCCGGGAGTATTCGGAGTGTTCCTGTATCGGAGCGCCAATCCACGAACCCTGGAGCAGCTCGGCAATTTTTTCCCGGTTCCGGCCGAAGGGATCACGCGCGATTTTGCGGAGGGTCTGTCTCCCGAGGAGATCTGCGCTCGGAGCATCAGGGCGTTGCGGGAGGTCGGCGTGGACAAGGTGTACGTGAGCAACCTGGGGTTCGACCGGCCGGATGCGAGGTACCGGAAAATTCTGGAGCTGGTCTAGGGCAGCGGACTGAGCTCCGTGGCGGCCGCGTCGTCCGGCTGCCCCAGCGCCTCCAGGGCCACCTCGACTCGGCCGCCCGGCGTACTCACCTGAACGCCCTGGACCATCCCGCGCACCGCGTCCAGAACTTCTTGAGCGATCCGTATCCCCTCGGCATGCGCGGCCTCGGGCCCGCGCGCCTCCGCCTCCCGCATCCGCTCCAGGACGTCTTCGGGCACCTGCGCGCCCGGCACCTCGTTGGCCAGGAATTCCGCATTCCGCAGTGATGTGAGCGGCCAGATTCCGGCGATCACCGGAATGCGCCACGGCGCGATCCGCTCCAGGAAGCCCGCCAGCTCCGCCGGGTCGAACACCGGCTGGGTGACCGCGAACTCCGCCCCCGCTTCGACCTTCCAGTGGAACCGCTCGAGCTCGCGCTCCCGATCGATCGCGCCCTGGTTGGCCGCCACGCCGATCACGTACCGAGTCGGCTCACCGATCGAGGTGCCGCCGGGATCGAGTCCCTGGTTCAGCCGGCGCACCACGTTGGTGAGCCCGATGCTGTCGATATCGAAGACCGCGGTGGCGTCGGGGTAGGGTCCGGCGGTCGGCGGATCGCCGGTCACGATCAACACGTTCCGGAGGCCGCCGGCGGCCGCTCCCAGCAGATCGCTCAGCATGCCGAGCATGTTGCGGTCGCGGCAGGTGTAGTGGAACACCGTCTCCAGGCCGACCTCGCGCTCCACCAGGAGTGCCGCGGGCACGACCCCCATGCGGCTCTGCGCGCGGGATCCGTCCACCAGGTTGACCGCATCCACCCCCGCCTCACGAAGCGCTCGGCATTGGGCCAGCATGCCGGCCGGGTCCCAGCCGCGAGGGGGGACGATCTCCACGCTCCGTACGAACAACCCGTCGGAGAGCTTCCGGGCCCACTCCGAGCGCGCCGCGAGGGGAACCTCCCGCGCGCCGGCCGCCTCGGCTTGCGGGACAGCCGGCACGCCCACGGCGACCCGCCGGGGACGCGCGTCGGCGACGCACTCCCTGATCCGGCGGATGTGCTCGGGCGTGGTCCCGCAGCAGCCGCCGATGAAGCGCGCGCCGGCCGCGGTGAGCCGGCGGGCGTACTGGGCCATGTAGTCCGGACTCGCGAGATAGATCCGCCGGTCGCCCACCGCGCGCGGCAGGCCGGCGTTGGGCTGAGCCGACAGCGGAAGGCTCGAGACGTCGGCCATCCGCTCGATGGCCTCGAGCATCGGCGCCGGACCGACCGAGCAATTGAGGCCGACCACATCCGCTCCCCACTCGATCAGCCGCGCGGCGATCGTCTCGACCGGCGTGCCGTACGACGTGGTCCCATCCTCGCCCACCGTCATCTGCGCGATGACCGGCAGGTCCGGTGCCGCCGCCCGCGCGGCCTCCAGCGCCGCATGGATCTCCTCGAGGTCGCTGAAGGTCTCCAGGATGAACCCGTCCACCCCACCCTCGGCCAGGCCGCTGGTCTGGCGGCTGAAATGGGCGACGGCCTCGGTCCTCGCCGTCGGACCCCATGGCTCGATGCGGATGCCGAGCGGACCGACCGCGCCGACCACGAGGGCGCGCCCGCGCGCCGCGCGATGCGCCAGCTCGGCGGCCGCGCGGTTGATCTCCTCGGTGCGGTCGTCCAGCCCGTAGCCCGAGAGCTTCACCGGGTTCGCGCCGAAGGTGTTGGTCTCCAGGATCTCCGCGCCCGCGCGCACGTAGGTCTCGTGCACCTCCTGCACCAGCCCCGGCTGCTTGAGGGTCAACTCGTCGTAGCACACGTTCACGAACACGCCCCGGCTATAGAGCATGGTGCCCATGGCCCCATCGAGGACGTGGACGCCGCTGTCCTCGAGCAGCTCGCGCAGCGTTCTCATTTCCGCTCGTACCCGAGGTTGGGTGAGAGCCAGCGCTCCGCGTCGGCCACCGTCATGCCTTTCCGGCGCGCGTAATCCTCCACCTGGTCGCGCCCGATCTTGCCCACGCCGAAATAGCGTGCCTCGGGGTGCCAGAAATACCAGCCGCTGACCGCCGCCGTCGGTGTCATCGCGAAGCTCTCGGTCAGGGCGATGCCGGTGTTCCGCTCGGCGTCGAGCAGCTCGAAGAGAGTGCGCTTCTCGGTGTGATCGGGGCAGGCGGGATACCCGGGCGCCGGGCGGATGCCCTGATATTTCTCCTTGATCAGCTCGGTGTTGTCCAGGGACTCGGTTCGGGCGTAGCCCCAGAACTCCTGCCGGACCCGCTCGTGCAGCCGCTCGGCGAACGCCTCCGCCAACCGGTCGGCCAGCGCCTTGGCCAGGATGGCGTTGTAGTCGTCGTGCCGGGACGCGAATTCCGCGACCAGCGCGTCGAGCCCGACTCCGGTCGTGACCGCGAAGGCGCCGACGTGGTCGGTGACCCCGCTGTCGCGGGGGGCGACGTAGTCGGCGAGCGCCAGGTTGGGCCGGCCCGGGGGCTTGGCCATCTGCTGCCGCAGGGTATGAATCGTGGCGAGCGGCCGGGTCCGGTCCCGGTCGCGGTACAGCTCGATATCGTCGCCCACCGCCGCCGCGGGAAAGAGGCCGAAGACGCCCCGCGCCTTCAACAGGCGCTGGCGGACGATACGGTCGAGCAGGCCCCGGGCATCCTCGAACAGGTTTCGCGCCGCGGATCCGACGACCGGGTCTTCCAGAATCGCCGGATAATGGCCCGCCAGCTCCCAGGTCTGGAAGAACGGCGTCCAGTCGATGCGCTCCACCAGTTCGGCGAGGGGGTAGTCCTCCAGGACCTGAATGCCGGGGGCGCAGGGCGCCGGCGGTGCGGCGGCGGCCCAGTCGATCGCCAGGCGGTTCGCCCGCGCGTCGGCGAGGGGCACGAGGCGCTCGCTCGGACCCCGGCCCGCGCGCTCCTCGCGGATCTTCTGATACTCGGTGCGGATGCCCGCAGCGAACCCTCCGCGCTGCCCGTCGCTCAACAGACTGGACGCCACGCCTACGGCGCGCGACGCATCGAGCACGTGCACCGTGGTCCCGTGATAGTTCGGCTCGATCTTCACCGCGGTGTGGGCCCGCGAGGTCGTGGCCCCGCCGATCAGGAGCGGCAGCTCGAATCCCTCCCGCTCCATCTCGCTCGCCACGTAGCTCATCTCCTCCAGCGAGGGCGTGATGAGTCCGCTGAGCCCGATCAGGTCCACGCCTTCGCGCCGGGCGGTCTCCAGAATCCGCGCCGAGGGAACCATCACGCCGAGATCGATGACCTCGTAGTTGTTACACTGGAGCACCACGCCCACGATGTTCTTCCCGATGTCGTGCACGTCGCCTTTCACGGTTGCCAGGAGCACCTTGCCGTTCGAGCTGGTGCCGGCCGACTCGTCGCGCTCGGCCTCGATGTAGGGGATCAGGTGGGCCACGGCGCGCTTCATCACCCGTGCGCTCTTCACCACCTGGGGCAGGAACATCTTTCCGGCCCCGAACAGGTCGCCCACGATGCTCATCCCGTCCATCAGCGGCCCTTCGATCACTTCGATCGGGCGCGCCGCCTGGAGCCTGGCTTCCTCGGTGTCTTCGACGACGTAGTCCGCGATCCCCTCCACCAGCGCATGCGCCAGCCGGTCGGCGACCGGTTTTTCCCGCCAGGAGAGGTCGGTGGTGCGGGCGGCGGCCTGCCCTCTCACCGAGTCCGCCACCTCTAGCAGCCGCTCGGTAGCCTCGGGCCGCCGGTTCAGGACCACGTCCTCCACCCGCTCGAGCAGGTCGGGCGGGATGTCGGCGTAGATCGGCAGCGCGCCGGCGTTCACGATGCCCATGTCCATCCCGGCCTCGATGGCGTGGTACAGGAACACCGCGTGGATCGCCTCGCGTACCGGGTCGTTGCCCCGGAACGAGAAGGAGACGTTGCTCACCCCGCCGCTGACCAGCGCGTGGGGCAGCTCCGCCTTGATCCGGCGGGTGGCCTCGATGTACGCGAGGGCGTAGCCGGCGTGCTCCTCGATCCCGGTGGCGATCGCGAAGATGTTGGGGTCGAAGATGATGTCTTCGGGCGGGAAGCCCACGCGCTCGGTGAGGATCCGGTAGGCCCGGCGGCAGATCTCCACCTTCCGCTCGGCGGTGTCCGCCTGCCCCTGCTCGTCGAAGGCCATCACGATCACCGCCGCACCGTAGCGCCGGACCAGCGTCGCCTGGCGGACGAACTCCGCCTCGCCCTCCTTCAGACTGATCGAGTTGACCACGCTCTTGCCCTGGACGCACTTGAGCCCGGTCTCGATCACCGACCACTTGGAGGAGTCGATGACCACGGGCACCCGGCTGATGTCGGGCTCGGAGGCCATCAGCTGAAGGAAGGTCTTCATCGCGAGGGCCGAGTCGAGCATCCCCTCGTCCATGTTCACGTCCAGCATCTGCGCGCCGCTCTCCACCTGCTGGCGCGCGATCTCGAGCCCCTGATCGTATTGGCCGGCGAGTACCAGCTTCGCGAACTTCCGCGAGCCGGTGACGTTGGTTCGCTCGCCCACGTTGACGAAGTTGCTCTCGCGGCGGATCGTGATCGGCTCCAGGCCGCTCAGCCGCAGGTGCGGCTCCACGACGGGACGCCGGCGCGGCGGCAGGCCGCGTATCGCCTCCGCGAAGGCGCGGATGTGGGCCGGCGTGGTGCCGCAGCAGCCGCCGACCAGATTGACCAGGCCGTGCTCGGCGAACTCGCGCAGCACCGTGGCCATCGACTCCGGCGTCTCGTCGTACTGCCCGAACTCGTTGGGGAGTCCGGCGTTCGGATGCGTGCTCACCAGTACGGGCGCGACCCGCGACAACTCCTGGACGTAGGGCCGGAGCGCCGCGGGCCCGAGCGCGCAGTTGAGACCGATGCTGAGCGGGGCGGCATGGGCCACCGAGTGCCAGAACGCCTCGGTCGTCTGACCCGACAGCGTGCGGCCCGACGCGTCGGTGATCGTGCCGGAGATCATCACCGGGACCCGGGTCCCGGCCGCGTCGAACACCGACTCCACCGCGAAGATGGCCGCCTTGGCATTGAGCGTGTCGAAGATGGTCTCGATGAGGATGAGATCGGCCCCGCCATCGAGCAGGCCGCGCGCCGCCTCCGAGTAGGTCGCGACCAGGTCGTCAAACCCGATGTTCCGGAACCCGGGATCGTTGACGTCGGGCGAGAGGGACGCGGTGCGGTTGGTGGGCCCCAGCACCCCCGCCACATAGCGCGGGCTCTCGGCGTCCCTGGCCTCGAACTCGTCCGCCGCCGCCCGGGCCACGGCGGCCGCCGCGTGGTTCAGCTCGTACACCAGATCCTCGAGCCCGTAGTCGGCCTGCGAGCTCGCCGTGCTGGTGAACGAGTTGGTCTCGATGATGTCCGCGCCCGCCTCGAGGTAGGCGGCGTGGATCGCGCGGATCACCTGGGGCTGGGTGATGGACAGAAGATCGCTGTTGCCCTTGAGCTCGCGGCTCCACCCCGCGAACCGCTCGCCTCGGTAGTCCCGCTCCTCCAGGCGATAGGTCTGGATCATCGTCCCCATCGCCCCGTCGAGCAGCAGGATGCGGCGCGCCAGCAGCGGCTCCAGCAGGGCGAGCCGCTCCGCGCGGGTCCGGCCGGACGAGACTTTGGAATGAGCGGGTGGCGAGGCGGTTGGCACTGGATCCTCCTACGAAAATTCCCCGAGGCTAAACGCCACGGGGCAAGCGTTTTAGCGGATTGTTTAACGTGGCCGCAAGCAGCGCAAATCGCCACGGATTCGATTGTCGTCCTGCCTCAACCTAACGGGATTGCCACCGGCGACAAGTGGATCAGAGCCCCAGCCGGCGGGCCGCCTCCTCGGCCGAGCGCCCCGCCACGTCCACCAGCTTGGCCCGGCCGGTCAGCCCGGAGACCAACTCCACGGCCGACCGGGGCACCTCGAGCCGGAGGGCCAGAAAGCGAACCAGCGCCTCGTTCGCCGCACCGTCCACCGGGGGCGCGGGCAGTCGGATCCGGATGGCGTCTCCCGCGATCCCTACGACCTCCTCCCGTGAAGCGCGGGGCTGGACGCGCACCCGGAGGCGGACCCCTGTCGCGGTCGACGAGATCGGGGCAGACGACCTCACAGGATCCCGAGCACCACGCCACGGGCGACCCACAGCACCAACCAGGCCACCATCGGGCTGAAGTCGATCATGCCGGCAGGCGGGAGGATCCGGCGGATGGGGCGGATGATCCAGTCGGTCATGAACACCAGCGGGCGCATCCAGGGGCGGTATTCCGACACGCCGAACCAGGAGACGATGACCCGGATGAAGATCGAGGCCATCACCAGGGAGAAGGCCCATCCCACCAGGATTCTGAGCCAGTCCCGCGGGCTCGCGGTGGTCAGCGCGGTGACCGTGCCCGCCATCCCGAGCAGCCAGTTCATGAGGCTCAACAGCAGGAGTCCGCCGAGGATCACGATGCCGAGCAGCCACAACGGGGCGTCCTGCGGGCTTCCGCCGAAGCGGATCACCCGGCGCTCCAGGGGCAGCAGGACCGGGTCGCTCACCCGACGCACGAACCTCGGCCATGGACCGAACGGGCCGATCTTGCGACGCCGCACCGCCCAGTGGGTGAGCGCGACGATCGAAGCGTAGAGCAGGGCGGCGACGACGACGCCGCGCGCCAGGATGTCGAGAGTGGAGTGGAGCATGGACCGACCGGGAATGCGGGACTACTCGCCCGGCCCGCCGACCTGGATGGGTCGTTGCGCGCCCGAGCTCGAAGTGCACATGAGTGTGAAGCGGCCCGCGTTGATGGCGGCCTCCTCCAGAATGTGGCTGTCGCCCCGGCAGGAGGTGATCTGGCGGCCATCCGTCTTGCGAAACTTCACGGTGACCACGGGTTCCCGATTGACGTTCAGGACGTGGCGCGCGGTGGTGGGCGTGAGACTGTCGATGCCCAGCTGGCGGAGGGATGACGCGGGTCGTCCCCGATGCGAGCCCCGGTAGTCCATGGCCCGGTCCACCAGCTCCAGCACCTCCCGGCCGAGCGTCTCCGCGTCCTGCCGGTCGGGGGGAAGGTGGGACTTCGGTGCCTGCGCCGCGGTGCTCTTGCCACCGTCGTTGCCGCACGCCGCGGCCAGCCAGACGAGCGCCAGGACCGGCCAGTGGCGGAGTGTCATTCCATCGCGAATTCGCGGTTGAACACGACCTCGAAGCTGAAGGTCTTGGCCCGGGTCCTGGTCTCCATCAGCTCCGCGATGCGCCGCAGACGGCTCGGAATCTCCATGATCTTCTCCTGCGCCTTCCGGCCCAGCTCGCCCAGCCCCTCGATGCTCTCGATCTTCCAGTAGCGGATCTGCTCCTGGACGATGCGGAGGTAGTCCCGGGGTCCGTAGATGCCGGAGCGACGGATCACGTCGGCGAGGTCCTTGAAGCCCGGGATGGTGATGCCGGGCATGTCGATCGCGGGGAGGATGAAGGACGCCGAATGGAGCGCCTGGTCGGGATCCCGCTTGAGGATCTCCTCGAAGACCGTCCGATAGAACGCATAGTGCCGGGCCTCGTCCTTGGCCACGTGCGCCAGCACTTCGCCAAGGCGGGGCTCGTATTCGCCCACGATCTTGCCGGTCTCGGCGTGGGAGAACTGCGTCGCCCGCTCCTGGACGGTGGTATAGGCGAAGACGCGGTAGGGGTCGCGGTCCCACTCGGGGTGGAAGCCCCGCCGGAGATACTCAAACTGCATCTCCTCGATCTTGCGCTGGTCGAACAGCCGGGTGTCGCGGGCGTAGTCGTGGAGTACCTGGCCGTGCCGGTCTTCCTCCGCAGTCCACAAGTTGTTCCAGAGACGCCAGTAGCTCTCGTCACCGAGGTACACCGCGAGGAGCCGGTGGAAATGCGGCAGCCCCTCCTCCGTGAGGATATTGAGCGCGAGGGCGGCCCTGGCGTGATCGGGAATGCCCTTCGCCTGGTTGCGGAGCTGGGCCTGGAATTCGTCGGGATCGGTATCCGGGGCGGGGTCGAGCAGGTCGGACGGGAACCACAGCTCCCGCTTCCGTTCGTGAAGCTCCATGAGCTCCCCGACCCTGCCTTCCAGGTCTCGCAGCACTTCGACTTTGGATTCCAGCTCGCGCGCGGGGTCGGTAATGGTACCCATGAGTGTTCCTGGACGGCGGTTAGCCCACGAAATGCAGACCGGACCAGCCCCCAAAGATAGTGCGGCTGGTCCGGTTAATGCCAACGAGGCGGGACGCCCTCAGTTCGAAGCCGAGAGCCGCTTTTCCATCAGTGACCAGGTGTGCTGGCCGATGTAGTTGTCTCTCCGGAACACCGGATTCCAGCCCAGGGCAGCCAGAAGTCCTTCGGATCGCTCGTCGTCGGTCCAGAATTCCGCCAGATGGGCACCCCCGTCCACCGCGCGCTCCTCAAACGCGGCCAGCAGCCGGTGGGCGTGGCCGCGGTGCCGCTCCTGCGGCAGGACCACAACATCCACCAGGTGGGCTACCCCGCCGCGCAGCCAGTAGCGCAGGCCCCCGATCCAGTCGCCGATCTCGTTGCTGAGCATGAGATAACGCTGTTCCGGCCCGCCGCTGCGACCGGCCGCGTCCTCCTCCTGCTCGATGAGCTCGGAGTACCAGGCCGCAAAATCGCCGTCCTGTTCCATTTCCCGGATGGTGAGTTCGCCCATGGTTCCTGCCAGATAGGTAGACGACATCTACCAGTACGCAACACTGGTGCCAGCGGACGAGTTCCTCTGTGAAGCGAGTCACCTCACGCCGTGGTGCCCCCGGGCCTCCTTATGTTACAGGGTGCCACCGGCTAGTCTGGTACGCCAGGAGGTGAGACGATGACGAACCCGCAGCATCAGAGCCGGCCGGCGATCGTGACATGTCTGTTCTGCCAGACGGCCAACCGCGTGGATCTGGCGCGGCTTTCCGCCGGGCCGAAGTGCGGCAGCTGTGGACGCCCGATCCGGCTGGATCGGCCCCTCCCGGTGACCGATGCCGACTTCGACAAGGTAGTCAACGCGTCGAGCGTCCCCGTGCTGGTGGATTTCCATGCCGACTGGTGCGGGCCGTGCAAGATGATGGCGCCGGTGCTCGACGAGTTCGCCCGGCAGCAGGCGGGCCAGGTGCTGGTACTCAAACTGGACACCGACGCTAGTCCGAGGACACCGTCGCGCCTCGGGATCCGGGGCATTCCCACGCTGATCGTCTTCGAGCACGGCCGGGAGAGCCGGCGCCACGTCGGGGTGGCGCAGATGCCGGAACTGGAGAAGCTGGCGGCGGTGGGCGCCGGTGCGAGTGGCCCGGCGCCGTCATCCCCCGCTCAGAGCGGGCGGCACTGACGGGACGTCGGGGGCCGTCGCGAACAGGCGATACTCTCGTCCATGCCCTGCACCAAGGGCCCGCAGGCCGCGGTCTGGGCTTGCTCCCCAGCCGATTCCTCGCTGGCGCCGGAGGCGGTGGCAGTGCGCTGCTGGCCCTGAAAGTTCACGGTGACGGTGCACTCCACGCGCTGCACCTCGAGGGTCGAGTAGACCACGAAGGCGATGAAGGCCACGATCACGATCACCGTCACGAGCCGCGCGCGACTGGTCATGGGAGGACGGACTCCTCGATCCACTTGAGATAGGCGGGATCACCCTCGGCCACCGGTAACGCGATGATCTCGGGGGTCTCATAGGGGTGCAGCTCTCGAATGCGTGACACCATGGCCGGCATCCGGGCGGCCGTGGTCTTCAGATGGCAGTACCACTCGGCCGCGGTCTCGATCTCTCCCTGCCACCGATAGACGCTCGACACCGGCCCCAACACCTGGGCGCACGCGGCGAGCCGTTCCTCCACCAGCCGGGAGCCGATCCGGTGGGCCGCCTCGCGATCGGGCAGCGTGGTCGTCACCTGGCGGTACTCGGTCACGGGATCCGGCGCCTCCGATCGAGAGCCGTCAGTCGGCCAGCGGGACCACTCCGAGGCGCCATCCGCTCTTGAAATCGATGGTGATCCGGTGGCTCAGCGGATCCGCTGCGGCATTGACTACGTCGGGCTGAGTTCGCGCGAAGGTCACCGCGGCGTTCGCATCGGCCTCGGCGAAGTGTCGGGCGATGGCGACGGCCTGGGCCTGCTCCCGTCCGTATCTGGCCAGCTGATCGCCCGGGGTCAGCCCGCCGCCGTCGGTGATGCGCCCGTAGTAGTCGTAGGTCCGACATGAGGAGAGGGCCAGCAGCAGCAACAGGCCGAGACAGCCGCGAATCATCGGAGAGCCTCGAGGTGAAAGTCGGATGTTACGCCCGAAAGTAATGCCGGGCGTGTCCGGGGGCGACGGGTTAGCTTACGCCTTTTCCTCACCGGGGCTTCTCATGAGCGGTATTCCCAACATTCCCCACCCCCGCAACGAGCCGGTGTTGAGCTACGCGCCGGGCACGCCGGAACGGGCGGCGCTCAAGGCGGCCCTCGGCGCCGTCGGGGCACAGCAGATCGAGGTTCCGGCCGTGATCGCCGGTCGGGAGATCCGGTCGGGGGTGACCCACGACGTCGTCTCGCCGCACTGCCACCAGCGGGTCCTGGCCCGGGTGCACCAGGCGGACGCCGCCACCATCGAGCGGGCGACCCAGGCGGCCACCGAGGCGCAGCGCGACTGGGGCCACTGGCGGTTCGAGGACCGCGCCGCGGTGTTCCTCAGGGCCGCCGACCTGCTCGCCACGGTCCACCGGCAACTGATCAACGCGGCCACCATGCTGGGCCAGAGCAAGACCGCCTTCCAGGCCGAGATCGACAGCGCCTGCGAGCTGATCGACTTCCTCCGCTTCAACGTGCACTTCGCCGAACGGATCTACCAGGAACAGCCGGAATCCGCGCCGGGGATGTGGAACCGTCTCGATCACCGGCCCCTGGAGGGCTTCGTCTACGCCATCACGCCGTTCAACTTCACGGCGATCGGCGGCAACCTGCCGACCGCGCCCGCGTTGATGGGCAACGCGGTGGTCTGGAAGCCCTCGGCTACCGCGACGCTGAGCAACTGGCACTTCTTCCGACTGCTTCAGGAGGCGGGACTTCCGCCGGGCGTCATCAACTTTCTTCCCGGCGACTCGATCGAGGTTAGCAAGGCCTTGCTGGCGGACCGCCACCTCGCGGGGATTCACTTCACCGGATCCACCGCGGTCTTCCAGAGCCTCTGGCGCACCATCGGGGAGAATCTGCCGAAGTATGCCGGATACCCCAGGATCGTCGGGGAGACAGGCGGCAAGGATTTCATCGTGGCGCACGCCAGCGCCGACGTCGAGGCGCTCGCGGTCGGCATGGTGCGGGGGGCGTACGAGTATCAGGGCCAGAAGTGCAGCGCCGCATCCCGGGCCTACATTCCGGATACGATCTGGCCCGAGGTGCGCGACCGGGCGGCCGCCATGATCGCCGACATCCGCATGGGTGACGTCGCCGACTTCCGCAACTTCATGGGGGCGGTGATCGACAAGCGGGCCTTCGACCGCATTCACGGGCACTTGGAGCGGGCGAAGCAGGCTCCCGGCGTGAAGGTCGTCGCCGGCGGCGGCACCGACGATTCGATCGGCTGGTTCGTGGAGCCGACCCTGCTTCAGGTGGACGACCCGATGTACCAGACGATGTGCGAGGAGATCTTCGGCCCGGTGCTCACGGTGCATGTGTACCCGGCCGCCAAGTGGTCGGAGACTCTGGCGCTGGTGGATCGGACCGGACCGTACGCGCTCACCGGTGCCGTCTTCGCACGAGACCGCGCCGCCATCGCGGAGGCCGACCGCACCCTGCGCTACGCGGCGGGCAACTACTATGTCAACGACAAGCCGACCGGCGCGGTAGTGGGTCAGCAGCCGTTCGGCGGTGGCCGCGCCAGCGGGACCAACGACAAGGCGGGCTCGGTGCTGAACCTGCTGCGCTGGGTGTCGCCCCGGGCCATCAAGGAGACGTTCGCGCCTCCGAAGGACTATCGGTATCCGTTCATGGGTGAGGCGTGAGGGCGCTTTGAGATTGTCGTGTCATCCTGAGCGCAGCGCAGGAGCCATACACTGAGGCATGGCTCCTTCGCTGCGCTCAGGATGACAGCGCTGACCTGCGTGGTGCTGAGTCAACGCTCGCTTCACGCACAGGAAACCGCTCCATCCCCCCCGGCCTACACCGGCGTCCAGCTCCACTGCGCCCGCTTCGCCGAGACATCCCGTAGCGACACCGAGACGGAGACCGCCCGCGGAGCGGTGAAGGCCACCACCGAGCGGGACGGCGTCTGGAGTTTCCGCGCCCGCGACAGCAGCGGTGGCGTCAGCCTCGAGGCGTGGTACGACTCGCTGTCGCTGCGCCGCCGGGGCTCGGGGAGCGAGGTCTCGGCCGATACGGATGGGCTGATCGGCGGACGCTTTCGGGGGTTGCTGCGGCCGACAGGTGCTTACACGGAACTGGTCCAGCCCTTCATTCCCGACGAGGTCGCAGAAGTCGCCGACCTTGCCGGGGCCGCCCGAGACCTGCTGCCTCCGTTGCCGCCCGCCGCCCTCGGAATCGGCGAATCGTGGCGAGATGCCGGCGTCCTGCTGACGCGACTTCCGGACACCGTGGTCGCCGGCCGTTCCATGCTGCATTACCGCCTGGACGCGCGGGCAGAGGCGAGTCAGGCGATGCCGCACGGCGACACGGTGCCGGTTCCGCTCCGACAGACCACGGTCGAACGGGGCGACATCTACTGGTCGCCGGTCGCGGGTCTGGTTCGGCGGACCCGGGACATCACCGTCGACGCCACCATTCCGTCCGGCGGACGGATCCGGCAGCGCGTCCGATCCCGGGTGGTGCAACGCGTCGAGCTCACCCGCCTGCCATCGCAGCGAGCCTGCAAGTAGTTCACCGTTCCTCCTTCATGTCCTGCACCGCCCCTCAGGCGCGCATCTCAAAACGGGTGCGGGTCACGGTGAACCACGATCAGGAGGGTTTCAATGCGGTACGGGAGCAGTATCACGGCGCTCGTGAGTCTTTCCGTCGCGCTGACGGCTTGTGATTCGGATTCGACGGCTCCGAGGGTGCCGGACAACGAGCCGCTGGAGGTGATCGAGGCGAGCGGCGATCTCACCGCCGCTCTCGCCGATTTCACCGCGGCGATGGGCGATCCGGCCAACGGGGGCGGGGCGGGGCCGCAGCCGGGTGGTCGCCGCGAGATCCGGTGGGACGCAGTGCCCGCGGAGCGGACCAACACCGACGACTTCCCGATCGACTTCTTCAACGTGACCGTGCAGTCGGGTCTCATCACTACCACCGACGGCACCGGGTTCCGGGTGAGCGACAACGACTTCTCGGATCTGAACCAGGACTACGCCGACGAGTTCGAGAGCTTCAGCAAGGTCAAGACCTTCATGTCGGTCGGAAGCCAGCGGATGACGGTGACGTTCCGGGTGCCGGGCACCGACACGCCCGGGCTGGTGAACGGCTTCGGCATCGTGTTCTCCGACATCGATCGGGATGGCACGGCGTCCATCACGCTCTTCGCGGCGGATGGCACCAACCTGGGCGAATACGTCGCACCGGTGCGCACCGATGCGGCGGGCCACTCGTTCGTCGGCGTGGTGTACGACCGGCCGCTGGTCGCCCGGGTGGAGGTGGTCTCCGGCGAGGCGGCACTCGCGGCCGCGACCGATGACGTGACCGACGGAGGCACCCGGGATCTGGTGATCACGGACGACTTCATCTACGGGGAGCCGCAGCCGGAGTAGCACTCTCACGGGCCCGGCCGATGAAGCGCTGCTCGGGATCGAAGAGCACCGCCGCGACCGCGAATGCGGCCACGGCGGTGCCGATCACTACCGCCAGGTCGAGGGTGGCGACGCGCTCGGCCGGTTGGCCGAGCGCGTGCCGCAGCAGGTCGACCGCGTAGGTGACGGGATTCGCGCGCGCGAGGGTGCGGAGCAGGGGCGGGAGGCCCCCGGTGGGGTAGAGCGCACCGCTCAGGAACAGCAGCGGGAAGAGCACGACGTTGATGATCCCGGCGAAGTTCTCCACCGAGCGCAGCCGGGCCGCGACGAGCAGGCCGAGCGTGGCGCTCATCGCCGTGACCGCGGCGAGCCCCGCGACCGCGGCGAGCCAGCGCCACGGCTCCAGATCGAGCACCACCGGCGCGAAGGCCAGCACGATGCCGCCCTGGAGCATGCCGACCAGCGTCGCGGCGATGGCCCGCCCCGCGAGGACCGCGGCGATCCCCGCGGGGCTCGCGAGCATGAGACGGAGCATCCCGAACTCGCGGTCGTACACGGTGGAGATCGCGGTCAGCGTACCTCCGAACAGGGCCGCCATCGTCACGATGCCGGGGAACACGAAGGCCGGATAGGACAGCCCGCTCTCCAGCCGGGTGATCGCGCCGAAGCCGGCGCCCACCAGCACGAGCCACATGAACGGCCGCGCGATTCCGCCCAGGAGGCGGCTGGTCTGCCGGGTCGAGCGCAGCAGATCCCGCGCGACGATGCCGTGAACCGGGCTCCACGCGCTCATCCGGCCTCCGTCTGCACGGCATCCTGAGTCTTCGCGAAATAGACGTCTTCCAGCGAGGTGGGGCGCAGCGCGAAGCGCTCGATGCCCGGTGCGCCTCCCGCCAGCTCCACCACGGCCTGCCGCTCGGCGGTGATGCCGACCCGGAAGCCCCGCCCGGTGCGGAGGACGACCCGTGTGGACCCGAGTCCGCGCAGCGCCCGCGTCAGACGCTCGGCGCCCGGGCCCTCGATCTCCGCGATCTCGTCGCCGAGCGCGGCGCGCAGCGCGCCGGGCGTCGCGTCGGCCACGACGCGGCCCTGGGCCAGCAGCACGACCCGGTCGGACGGCTCCGCCTCGACCAGGTAGTGGGTGGAGAAGAGCACGGTGGTGCCGTGAGCGCGGCGCTGCGCGTCCAGCAACGCCCAGACGGTGTCGCGGTGCTCGGGGTCGAGGCCGACGGTCGGCTCGTCGAGGATGAGGAGGTCCGGCTGGTGCAGGGTCGCCCGGGCGATGTCGAGGAGCCGGCGCCAGCCGCCGGACAGCTCCCGGGCCGGCCGCCGGGAGCGCGGCCCCAGGCCGACCCGCTCGATCGTGTCGGCCACCGCGGCGCGGGCGAGCCGGCCGCCGAGTCCGGCGAGCCGCGCGGCGAAGAGCAGGTTCTCCTCGGGGGTGAGGAGCCCGTCCACACTGGTTTCCTGGAAGAGGAGGCCCAGCCGACGGCGGACCGCCGCGCGCTCCCTCGCGATGTCGTGGCCGAAGACTCTGGCGGTGCCGCGGCTGGGCGAGAGGAGCGTCGCCAGCAGCAGCATGGCCGTCGTTTTCCCGGCGCCGTTCGGGCCGAGGAGGCCGACCAGAGCGCCGCGGGCCACCTCGAGATCGAGCCCGTCGAGCGCGCGCACCTCCCCGTAGTCGCGCCCGAGCCGCTCGGTCTCGATGGCGAGGCTCACGCCCGCTGCGGCTCGGCGATCACGCGGTAGCGGTACTCCAGCGAGTCGGACGGCTCCGCGACCGCGGCGTCGATCATCCCGCGGTCGGGCGACAGGACGCAGACCGGATCGGTGTTCTCCGCGGCCCCGGTCAGCGCGAACGCCTGGCACCGGCACCCGCCGAAATCCACCGTCTTCCTGGGGCAGCTTCGGCACGGCTCGCGCATCCATTCGTCGCCCCGGAACGCCCGAAAGGCGGGAGACTCCTGCCAGATCCACTCGAGGGAGCGCTCGCGCACGTTGTCGAAGGACAACGTGGTGATCTGGGTGGCCCCGTGGCAGGGAAGGGCCTTCCCGTCGGGGGCCACGACGATGTAAAGCTTCCCCCACCCGCCGTAGCACGGCTTGGGGTACTGCTCGAAGTAGTCGGGCAGCACGAAGAGGATCTGCATCCGTCCCTTGTAGCGTCGTGTGGCCTCTTCAGCGGTGGCCTGCGCCCGTGCCACCTGCTCCCGGGTGGGCATCAGGGATGCGCGGTTCTCCAGGGCCCAGCCGTAGTACTGGGTGTTGGCCAGCTCGATCCGGTCGGCCCCCAGCTCCGCGGCGAGATCGATGATCGCGCCGATGCGGTCGAGGTTGGCGCGGTGCAGCACCACGTTGATCGAGAGGGCGAACCCCAGCTCCTTCACCAGGGCCACCGCGGCCCGCTTCTGCTTCACCGAGCTGACGCCGGCGATGCGCTCGGCCACCTCGGGGTCGGCGTCCTGGATCGAGACCTGGATGTGCTCCAGGCCGGCGTCGCGCAGCCGCTCGGCCCGCGCCCGCGTGAGGCCGAGCCCCGAAGTGACGAGCGTGGTGTAGAGGCCGAGACCGCGGGCATGGGTCGCCAGCTCCTCGAGATCCTTCCGTATCATCGGCTCCCCGCCGGAGAGACCGAGCTGGAGGACGCCGAGCGCCCGCGCCTGGGTGAAGACCCGCTTCCAGTCGTCGGTGGCCAGCTCGCCCTCCGCGCGGATCATCTCGAGCGGGTTGGAGCAATAGGGGCAGTGCAGCGGGCAGCGATGGGTCAGCTCCGCCAGCAGGGTGGTCGGTCGGTCAGCCGTCACGGATCAGCTCTCTTTTCTCCAGGTGCGACAGGTACTCCGAGACGTCGGCGGTGACGTCGGCCTGATAGCGCTCCCCGAGGATTTCCGCGATCTGGCCCACGGTGCGGCGCCCGTCCACCAGCTCGAGGATCGCCTTGCCGGTGTCGTTCAGGAGTACGGCGCCCTCGGGGTAGAGCAGCACGGGGCGGTTGCGCACCGCGTCGAAGTCGAGGCGCGCCAGGCGCCACAGGGCGGGGACGGATTCGGTGTTCATGCCCCGCTACTCACTGTACGCATTGTGAATCGTGTCGATCAGCGCCCACAACATCTCCAGCTTGAACGCCAGCGCCTGGAACGCCCCGCGCTGGGTGTCCACCGTGGTGCAGTGGCGCTGCACGATCGAGAGGCCGTGACGCACGTCCCGCGGGGCCTGGACCAGCCGGCTCTTGAAGTAGTCCAGCGCTTCCGGCGGGATCCACGGGTAGTGCTTGGGGAACGCCTCGATACGCTGCTGGTGGATCCTGGGCGCGAACAGCTCGGTGAGCGATGAGGCGACCGCCTCCACCCACGGCCTGGTCCGGCAGAAATGGACATACGACTCGCAGATCAGCCGGGCCGCGGGCAGCACGTGCCGCTCGTCCTCCATCTCCTCCCGCGGCACCCCCAGCGCCACGCCCAGCCTGATCCACAACTCGATGCCGCCGGTACCGGGCTCCGTTCCGTCGTGGTCGATGATGCGCTGGATCCACTCCCGCCGGACGTCCGGGTCGGGGCAGTTGGACAGGATGGCGGCGTCTTTCCGCGGCACCACCCGCTGATAGGCGAGCCGGTTGGCCACCCAGCCCTGGAACTGGCGCTGCGACAACCGGCCCGCGTACATCAGCCGATGGAACGGGTGCTCTACGTAGTAGGAGCCGCTGAACGAGCGCAGCGCGCTCTCCAGCTCATCCGGCGAGAGGGGGCGCTCGAGCGCCGGGATCGGCGGACGGGGCGGGGCGGAAAGCTGGGAGGAGGCGAGGGTCGCGGTCATGAGCGCAAGGTAGCCGGTCGTCAGAGTGTGAATCGCATGCCGTCGGCGCCGACCGCGACACCGCGCTGTTCCACCTGGCGGCGCTGGGGCGAGTCCTCGATCAGCATGGGGTTGGTGTTGTTGATGTGGGTGTAGACCCGCCGGCGTCCGGGCAGCGAGGCCAGCCGCTCGAGACTCCCGTCAGGCCCGGAGACCGGAAGGTGATCCATCTCCCGCGCGGTGCGGTCCCCGATGCCCAGGGCGATCAGCTCATCGTCGGTCCAGAAGGTCCCGTCGAATAGGACCAGTTCCGCCCCGCCCAGCAGGTCGAGCAGGGTCGAGTCGAGACCCCCGCAGCCTGGCACGAAGGCGCAGACGCCGCCGGTGGACTCGTCGCGAACCAGAAGGCCGACGGTGTGTCCCGGACGGTCATCTTCCGCGAACCTCGGCGGCCCGGCCGGCACCGCGAAGCTCGAGACCGTCAGACCGCTGGGGCAGCCGTCACGGTAGAGGAGCGGCACCGCGTCGGCGACCGGCAGGGTCTCCAGTCGCACCTCCGCGAATGCCCGGGTCACGGGCACGATCCGGCTGTCGTGCTCGACGATCCGGCGCACCGCATCGGTCGCCCAGACCTGGAGGTGGCGTCCCTCGCGAAGGAGCAGCAGGCCGATCGTGTGGTCCAG
The DNA here is from genome assembly GCA_963826065.1 of uncultured Gemmatimonadales bacterium. GTDB lineage: Bacteria > Gemmatimonadota > Gemmatimonadetes > Gemmatimonadales > GWC2-71-9 > CAVVWJ01. Next base: position 471,958 of record CAWGVP010000004.1, on the reverse strand, counting down.
CTCGCCGTCCGTGAGAACGACGCCCTCCACCGGAACGTGGCGCATGCCCTCGGGCTCGGCCGATGGCAGTCTGCCGAGCTGGGCATGCACGTCCGGGGAGGCGTTGAGCAGAAACCACCGCTGCCCGTCGGCGCTCACCGCGGCCGAGGACTGGCTCCGGTGCCGGGCCCGCGCCGGGTCGCGGCGCGCGACGCGGCAGGTGGGGCACCAGCAGTTCCACTGAGGAAATCCACCGCCCGCGGCGGTCCCGAGAAGGATGACCTGCACCTGGAAAAAGTAAGGGGCCCGCTTTCGCGAGCCCCTCACCAATGGCAGTGCGCCTTTAAAGCGTCGCGACGTAGGCGGTGACTTCCATCGTGACGGCCACGACCTCGGCCTCGGGCTTGGTCCACGTCATACGCACCCTCCAGAATAAAAGAAACGGTGATCGGACCGTTCGGCCCGACGACGCCCTCGTTAGTGCAGAGAGTGTGCCGCCCGGGAGCCAGACGTGGGAGCTATCTTAAGCTCTTGCAGGTCCGTTAGTTAAGGTTCTTGCGTGCGGCCGAGGTGATTGGGTGGAATGGCGAGTGGTGGGTGAGATGACGCCGGGAGTGGGTGATATCGCCCAACTGGGGGTCATCCCGAGCGGAGCGAGGGATCGGCCGGCTCATGCGAGTGAGGCATGGAGCCAGCCACCTCGACTCACTCGCAAGCGAGCCGATCCCTCGCTTCGCTCGGGATGACTCCCTACCCCTGGATCCCGTACTTCTTGAGCCGGTACCGCAGCGTGTCCCGCGAGATCCCCAGCCGCTGCGCCGCCCGGGTCTGATTGCCGTCCGATTCCCGGAGCGCCTGCTCGATGAGCGACCGCTCCCACTGCTCCAGGTCCATCCCCGCCGGACGCGATGCCGCCGGTCGTGCGCCCGTTTCCTCGGCGGGAGCCGGGGCGGGAGCGCCGTCCGGCACCTCCAGAGCCAGATGCTCGATATCGAGGTCCGGTCCCCGGCTCCACAGCACGGCACGCTCGATCACGTGACTCAGCTCGCGCACGTTCCCGGGCCAGGGATACTGGAGCAGCAGCTCGTGAGACCGGGGGTCGATCCGCTCGATCGACTTTCCGTACTTGGCCCGGAACTGCCGAAGGAAATGGTCGGCGAGCACGAGCACGTCCTGGCCGCGCTCGCGCAGCGGCGGCAGCCGGAGCAGGATGACGGCGAGCCGGAAATAGAGATCCCTGCGGAATCGCTCGCGCTGGGACTCACGCTCCAGGTCGCGGTTGCTGGCGGCCAGGATGCGGACGTCGATCTTCCGGTCGCGGATTCCGCCCACCCGGCGCACGGTCCGCTCCTCCACCGCCTTGAGCAGCTTGCCCTGGAGCGAGAGCTCGATGTCGCCCACTTCGTCCAGGAAAAGAAACCCGCCCTCCGCCGCCTCGAAGAGCCCCATGCGCGACTCCTTCGCGTCGGTGAAGGCGCCGCGCTCGTGGCCGAACAACTCGGCCTCCATCAGGGTGGCCGGCAGGGCGGTGCAGTTCACTTCGATGAAGGGCTTGGCGGACCGCCCGCTCCCGGCATGGATGGTTCGCGCCACGAGTCCCTTGCCGGTCCCGGTCTCCCCGATGATGAGCACCGGGGGGGTCTCGTCCAGGGCGGCGATCTGGCGGGCCTGCTCCAGCACGGCGCGCATGGCCGTACTGCTGCCGACCACGCCGGCGAAGGGCACATCCCGCGCCGCCTGCCGCCGGTAGTAGGACAGCTCCTGGCGCAACTGAGAATGCTCGCGGGCCCGGTCGGCCAGAAGCTTCAGCTCCTCCAGGTCCACCGGTTTCTTGAGATAGTCGAAGGCGCCGAGCTTCACCGCCTCGACCGCGCCCTCGATGGTGCCGTAGGCGGTCATGATGATCACGGGGATCGAGGCGTCGAACTCCCGGATACGCCGCAGCAGCTCGATCCCCGTCATGCCCGGCAGCCGCACGTCGGAGAAGACCACATCGGGGCGGAGCGACTCCAGGAGCCCCATCGCCTGCTCCGCGTCGGGCGCGACCTCGGCCTCGTAGCCGGACTCGAGGAGGAATGCCTTCACCGCGCGGGCCAGGGTCCGCTCGTCGTCCACGATGAGGACGGTCCCGCTCACGCGTCCGCCTCCGCAAGGAGCCGAACCCGCGCCCTGGTGCCCGAGCCCGGCGAGCTCTCGATCTCCAGTCGACCTCCGTTCTGCTCCACGTAGCGCTTGGCGATGGCCAGCCCGAGCCCGGTGCCCTCCTGGCGGGTGGTGAAGAAGGGCTCGCACACCGACGGCAGTACCTGCGCCGGAATGCCGGGTCCGGTGTCGGCGATCTCGATCACCACCTCGCCACCGGGAGCTCCTCCGTTCCGCGACTCCGCGGCGATGCGGAGGCGGCCCCCCTCGGGCATCGCATCGAGGGCGTTGGAGACCAGCTCGAGCAGCACCTGCTCCAGCTGCATCGGGTCGACCCGCACGGCGGGCAGGTCGCGGGGCAGCTCGAGCCGCAGGTCGATCCCTCGCTCCCGGATCGGCTCGGCGACGGCGGGCAGCAGGTTCTCGACCAGCCGCTCGACTCGCTCCGCCATCGGGTGGTAGGGCGCGGGCCGGCTGAAGCTGAGCAGGTGGCTGATCCGCCGGTCGAGGCGATCCACTTCCTCCACGATGGCGTCGAGGTGCTCGCTCGCCGACGGCGCGTCGGGGTGCCGGCGCACGAGCTGGGCGGCGGCACGGAGGCTCGCGAGCGGATTTCGGAGCCCGTGCGCGACCGCGGCCGCCATCTCGCCGATGGAGGCGAGCTTCTCCGACTGCACCAGCTGCGCCTGGGTCTGCTCCAGCTGGTCCACGTTCTGGCGGAGGCTGTCGGTCATCCCGGCGAAGGCCCGGGCCAGGTCCCCGATCTCGTCCCGGGAGGTGGCGATGACCGGATGGTCGAGCCGGCCGGAGCCCACCACCGCCATCGCTCCGGTCAGCTCCCGGATCGGGCGCGCCAGCCCGCGGGAGATGAGCCACGACGCAAGCAGGCCCAACGCCACCGACAGCACGATGATCACCAGCAGGGTGCGTCCCTCGCCGGCCAGGATCTCTTCCAGTCTGGTGTACGCGCCCCGCACGCTGGACTCGCGCGCCCGGCGATACACCTCGCGGTTCATCTGGGTCAGCGCGGGCTGGAGCCGCCCCTTCAACTCCCGCTGCGCGAGCGCGAACGCCTCCGCCCGCCGCCCGGCATCCGCCAGCCGGAACACGCTGTCCGCCACGAGACGGATCTCCCGCTGGATCAGGGACACGCCGTCCGCCAGCTGCGATTCGCCGGGTCCCAGCTCCGCGCGCCAGCGATCCTCCCAGTAACGGACCACTTCGGCCGAGAGCTCGAACTCACGGCGAGCGCCCGAGTCGAGCCCGCTCAATGCCCGCCAGACGCTCTCCCCCTGGTCGAACATGGCCGTCTCCAGCTCCGCATAGGTGCGGGTCCGGGCCATGCTCTCGCCGAGGGCATCGAGAGCCCGCCGCTCCAGGCGGTTGCTCCGAATCGCTTCGGCTCCCACGAGCAGGGCGGGGAGCACCATGAGTGAGAAACCGAGCAGGAGTTTGCGCTGGAATGTCACGGCTCAAACATACCGGTTCATTCGCCTTGACGCTGCTCGATGAAAGGGCATTGCCTCGCTACGCGGAAATTCCTAGGTTACACCAACCTGCCCGGGGAGGCGCGCCGATGTCGGAAGCATTTCTGAGCTCCGACGAATTCGACGAACAAGCCCATCAACTCTACAACGAAGGCCGCTACGATGAAGCACTGACCGTCCTGAAGGAAGGGATCGCGCTCTACCCGCACGCCGTCGAACTCCATATCGGAAAGGCTTACGCCCATCTCGCCCGGGAAGAATACGCCTGGTCGCGGCGGAGCTTCGACAACGCCCTGGGGCTCGACCCGGATCACGAGGACGGGCTGGCCGGACTCGGCGAGACCCTGCTCAAGCTGGGCGACCGGGAGGGGGCGATGCGCTGTTTCGAGCGCATCCTCCAGTTGGGCTTTCAGGACGATCACGAGCTGATGCTCCAGGTCGGCCGCGCGCTGTTTCGCGAGGGGCTGATCGCGCCGGCGCATCGCTTCTTCGATCTCGCGGCGGGCGCGCACCCCGAGTCGCCCGACGCGGCGGCCTGCCTGGGGTACGCGGCGCACCGGTTGGGCAACGATGCGGGCTCGCTCTACTGGCTTCGTCGCGCGCTGGAGCTGGAGCCGGGCTTCGCCGAGGCGCGGATCTACCTCGCCAATCTGCTTTACGACCGGGGCGAAACCGAGGCGTCGCTGCACCACCTCGAGCGCACCCAGCCGGAGGACCACTTCGACGAGCTCGGCATCTGGCGCCACATCGAGCTCAAGAAGTCGGTCTACCGGCTGCCCGACGAAGACCCCGAGCTGAAGCCGTGGCTCACCAGGCTGGGCGAGGTGGCGGGCGACCCCGACTCGACCGAGATGCTCCTGGCGGAGGTCGAGGCATCTCAAGCCGACGGCGGGATTCGCGACCCCCACCAGCTCGAGCTGTTCGGGACGCTCCTGAGCGAGCTGCACGTCATGCAGAAGAAGCCGGGGCAGGGCGAATCGCACCTGGTGGTGACCCTGTCGGGTCAGACCATCCGGGGTAACTGGGAGGAGATCCTGCTGCAGATGAAGGCCGCCGATCGCGAGTGGGCCCACGGCACGCTCAGCGATTTCATGACCAGCCTGGCCCGGCGCGGCCACGCCGAGACCGGTGTCGTCATCCCGACCACGGATGCGGAGGCGTTCATTCGCGGCAGCGCCGAGGCAGGCGTGCTGCGAATTCTTCAATAACAGGCGTAATGACTTCCTACTGGACCGCCGGCGTCAGGAAGGAAGTCCTCGACAACGGCCTCACCCTCCTGGTTCAGGCCGACCACTCCGCGCCCGTCGTCGCGGTGGTCACCCATGTCGAAGCGGGCTTCTTCGATGAGCCCGACCGCTGGACCGGCATCTCCCACGTCCTCGAGCACATGTTCTTCAAGGGAACCCCGCGCCGCGGGGTGGGAGCGATCGCGCGGGAGACCAAGAGCGCGGGCGGATATCTCAACGCCAGTACCAGCTACGACCACACCACCTACTTCACCGTTCTCCCCGCGTCGAACTTCGCCTCCGCGCTCGACATCCAGTCCGACGCCCTGCGCAACGCGGTGCTCGACGGCGAGGAGCTGGCCCGGGAGCTCCAGGTCATCATTCAGGAGGCCAAGCGAAAGCTCGACACGCCCGCCGCCGTGGCCCACGAGACCCTGCACGAGGTGATGTTCGATCGGCACCGGATCCGCCGGTGGCGGATCGGGCACGAGGACCAGCTGGCACGGCTCACCCGCGACGATCTCCAGGCCTACTACCGCTCCCGCTACGTACCCGAGCGCACCATCGTCTCGATCGTCGGTGCGGTGGATCCCGATGAGGCCCTCCGGCTGGCACGCACGGCCTACGGCGACTGGCCAGCCGCACCGGGGGCGGTGGATCGGTCGCCCGCCGAGCCCGAGCACCGCGAGGTTCGCGCCCGCACGCTTCGTGGCGATGTGACCCAGGCCGAGCTGGTCCTCGGATGGCGCGCCGTACCGCCGCTGCATCCCGACGCCACCGCGCTCGATCTCGGCGCGGCCGTACTCGGCTCGGGCCGGGGAAGCTGGCTCTATCGCGCGTTGCGCGAGCCGGGCATCGTCACCTGGGTGGCCGCTCACAATTACGCCCCGAAGGAGCTGGGCGTCTTCAGCGTGAGCGCGGAGCTCCGGCCGGAGCGGCTCGACGCCGCGCTCGGCGGCGTCGCGGAGGGTGTGGCACGGTTAACCCTCGTGGGGCCGGGAGCGGAAGAGCTGGAGCGGGCGAGGACCCTGGTGCGAGCCCGGTGGGCCCGAAGGCTCGAGTCCATGGAGGGCCGGGCCAGCGCGCTCGCCGCGGCCGAGGCGCTGGAGGATGTGGGGCTGCTCGACCGGGAATACGCGCGGCTCGGCGAGATCGGACCGAGCGAGGTGCGGGAGGCGGCGGCCCGGCACCTGAGTCCCGAGGCGGTGGCGGGCGTCGTCTACCTGCCCGCGAGCGGCGGCCGCGATCTGACCGCGGATGTCCTGGCCCGTGCCTTCGCGGTCACCGAGCTGCGTCCCGGGTCGGACCGCGGCGCTCCGGCTGCACGCCGACGGCCGGCGGTGCGCTCGAGCCCGACTCGGGAACACGGCGTCTGGGTCAACCGGCTGCCCGGTGCCGACGTGCTGGTGTATCGCAAGGTCGGCGTGCCACTGGTCACACTGGGGATCTACGTCCCCCGACGGCAATTCGACCCGCCGGCCCAGGCGGGCCTGGGGTCGCTCCTGGTCCGCGCCGCGGTGCGCGGAGCCGGCGAGATGGATGCCGCCACGCTCGCCTTCGCTTTCGAGCGGCTCGGCGGCACGCTCGGCACCAGCTCGGCTTCCGACTGGCTCGGCTTCGGGGCATCGGTGCTCTCGGAAAATCTGGCCGAGGCGGCGGCGCTGCTCGACGCGGTCTACTCCCATCCCCGGCTCGACGATGCCGACGTCACGGCGGAGCGCGGCCTCATGATCGCCGAAGCCGAGCGGGTGGCGGACGACATGTTCCGCTTTCCGTTTCAGCTCGCCTTCGCCGCCGCGTTCGGCGGCCGGGGATATGGTCTCCCGGTGGGCGGGCTTCCGGAGACCCTGCCGAGCATCGCACCGGAAGACCTGCGCGCCTGGCACGCCGGCGCGATGCGCGACGAGCGCCCGGTCGTGATCGCGGTGGGCGACGTGGATCCCGCGCGCGCGTCCGACGAGCTCGCCGGTGTCTTCGGTGCCCGGCCCGCGCTGGCGCCCTCGGAGCCCTCCGAGCCGATCGACTGGGTAGCGGGGTCGGGCGCGGAGCCACCGGTGCGCGTGGTGTCGCGCGACAAGGCGCAGGCCGCGCTGGCGATGGCCTTTCCCGGTCCGTCTCGCAGGCATCCCGACCGCGCGGCCGCGCAGGTCTGGGGGGCGGTCGCCAGTGGCCTCGGGGGGCGGCTGTTCGAAGCGCTGCGGGACCGGCGGTCACTGGCCTATACGGTCGTGGCGACCGCGTGGCAGAAGGCGCGAGGCGGGGCCCTCCTCACCTACATCGCCACGTCGCCCGAGCGGGAGGAGGAGGCGCGCGAGGAGATGCTGGTGGAGCTGGAGCGCTTCACCCGGGAGCGAGTGGGCGATGCCGAGCTGCGCCAGGCGGTGAACTACCTCGCGGGCCAGGCGGAGGTCAGCCGGCAGAACAGTGGCGCGGTGGCCGGAGAGATTCTGGAGGCGTGGGTGGCCGGCAACGGTCTCGATGAGCTGGCCGATCCTGCCGCGCCGTTCCGCGCGGTGGAGGCCGACGACGTGCTGCGGGTGGCGGCCTCGCTCGATCCCGCGCGCAAGGCCGAAGGAGTGGTGCGGGGGACCGGCGCCGGTCGGACCCCGGTGGCCGCGCTCTCCGGCTAGTCAGGCCGAGGCGCCGAACCTCCGGGCGATCACCTCGGCCCCGCGGGACGCGTCGGCCGGTTCCCGCGCGACGACATCCACCAGACAGATCCCTTCCTGTGGCAGCGCGTGGAGCACCACGTGCCCATTCTGGCAGAGCATGCCTACCGAAATGCCCCGGGCCCCCTCGCGAACGACAGGCGGACCGAGCGCGGTCAGTCCGACGGCGCCCGCCGCAGCGACCACCACGGAGGACAAGCCGTCCACGTCGGCCAGACGCGCCGAGACGAGATCGGTGAGCTCGAGGGTGGATTGATTGAAGGTGGAGGGCACCCGGAAAACCTCGCCTCACTCACTTGGCGACGAGTATCTTGTACGCCAGGCGCCGCAGGTCCCGGCCTCCTGCCAGCGAAAGGAGCAAGGTGTCCGAAACTAGTCCTCGCCAGAAGGGGGATCAAGGCCGGCTCCGGTGGACCACGGCGGATCTGCTGAGCGTCGTGCGGATACCCCTGGCGGTTGCGTTCCCGCTGGTGTCGAACCAGGGACGGCTGGCGATTCTGGGGGTCGCGGCGGTGACCGACCTGCTCGACGGGCCGCTCGCACGCCGGTTCGGCGCCTCGGCGCTCGGGAGCGTCATCGACCCGGTGGCGGACAAGCTCTTCATGGCCTCGGCGTTCGGGGTGGTGGCGGTGTCGGGCCGGCTGGCGCCGCTGGAGATCGTGGGCGTGCTGCTGCGCGACATCGTGGCCACGGTCGCCTTCCTGGCGACGGTGTTCTCCCATCGCCCGCGCGCGATTCCCGCGCGGGCAGGCGGCAAGGCGGTGACCGTCGCGCAGATGCTGACATTGGTGGCGTTTCTCACCGGATCCTCCCTGCTCCAGCCGATGGCCTGGGCGACGACGGCGATCGCGGTCTATGCGATCTGGGACTATTACCGAGTGGCACCGGCCGCGGAGCGGCGGGTAGGAGAAACCGACGGATGACGGCGGAAACCAAGCGGGCCACCATGGCGTGGGAGCACGGGCTGGTCTTTCGCGGCGGGGAGCGGGAGGGACCCGAGGTGGTCATCGACGGCGACAACGCCGAGGGACCCGGCCCGATGCTGACGCTGCTGCTCGCCGCAGCGGGGTGCAGCGGATCCGACGTGGTGGTGATCCTGGAGAAGATGCGGGTGGGGTTGAAGGAATTCAGGATCGAGGTCAGCGGCGTCCGCCGGGAGCAGGAGCCGAGACGCTACGTGTCGCTGCGATTCGAGTACCATCTCGCGGGGGACGGCCTGGATGAGGCCCGGGCCCGCCGGGCGATCGACCTATCGTTGGAGAAGTACTGCTCGGTGGTCGCCTCACTCGCGCCCGATATCCAGATCAGCTATGGCCTTACGCTGGCTTAGCGCGGTGGCGGCCCTGACCGCCGCCTCGCCGGCCGGCGCCCAGCAAGTCAAGGAACTCGGGATTCAAACGACCGGTACGCTGTCGGATCCCGCGCTCGCAGTGGGGGGTCTCTACGCGGCGTGGCGACCGTCGGCACGGGGGCGGGTGGCTGCCATGCTCGGCATCGGTGGGTCGGACGGCGCAGTGGCATGGCGAGGAGAGCTGCTGGGGCATTTCCTCCTCGCACCGAACAGGAGAGCCGGTCCCGGGGCGTATCTGGCCGGCGGGCTCGCGGTCGTAGGAGGGCCGACCGACCGGGGTTATCTGGTGCTGGCGGTCGGGATGGAAAGCCGGCCCGGAGGGAAATCCGGCTGGTTCGCCGAGGCTGGTGTGGGTGGCGGAGCCCGGCTCTCGCTGGGGTATCGGTGGCGCTGGCGTGCCGCCTGGTGGCGGCTGGCCCCATGAGAAAGCGCCCCAGGGCTGGCCTCCCCGGGGCGCTGCGTCCTGACACCAGGGGGGGCTCAGGCGGCGCCCGTCACCGTGGCTTCCGTCTTCCGCTGCACCGGCTGGCTGAACCGCTCGCCCAGCACGCGAAGCTGGTCCAACTCTTCCTTGCTCAGGTCCTCATACCGATCCGCCAGGTACAGCATCGTGTCGTCGAACCAGTCCTTCTGATGCTCCGGCAGGGCGTCGATGACACCGCAGCGGAGGATGTGACTGAACATCTCGTCGCGGGCCTGGGAAAAGGAGACCGCTTCGGAGTCACGCTTGGGGCTCTTCGTCTTCATCTACCTTCCTTCTCACGGCACGATTTGCCGTGGGTTCGGTGGTTGGGGTCACACTCAATATAAACCGATTGCACCTTTTGGTGCAAAGGTCCGGGTCCGGCCGATTCAGGGGTCGGATCAGCAGGAGAGATGCCAATTTCGTGCCTTGCCGGAGCCAAGGCCGTGACGCCTCCCACACCTGCCCATCTATTATCATTCTCCCCAGCATGGCTGACCATGACGAAGTGTACGACGATGCTCGGGCGGACCGGCTGGCGGCTCTGCTCAGAGCGCTCGCCAGACGGATCGAGGACCTCGACCGGGCGGGCCAGCTGCTGGGTGGGGCGCCGGAGCTCCTGCGCCTGATGGGCGACGCCCGGACCGAGCTGTTCCACTACGAGGTCCGCAGCACCTACGACACTCCCGAGGTGGCAGACAGCCGCCGCATCGTGGAAGATGCCCAACGGCAGGAACCGTTCGGTCACGACGATTCGGAGGAAGACGAGCCATGGCGGCGACGCCCACCGGAATGAAGCGCTTTTACGCCATCCTCGTCGGCCTCGCCGTGCTGGGGCTCGGCGTCCTCGGCTTCCTGATGTCACGCCCAAGGGTCACCAGCATTCCCGCCAACGTCACCATCCAGCCGGCCGACACGGCTGGGTTCCAAGGTTACGTGAAGGGCGCCGAGAGCGCACCGGTGGAGATCACCGAGTACGCCGATTACCAATGCCCTTTCTGCCAGACCTTCGCGACCCTGCAGATGCCGACCATCGAGGAGCGCCTGGTCCGGACGGGCAAGCTGCGGTGGCGCTATCGCGATTTCCCGCTCCAGCAGCACCAGTTCGCGCGGCTGGCGGCTCATGCTGCGGCCTGCGGGGACGAGCAGGGCAAGTACTGGGAGATGCACGACCGTATCTACGAGGGCCAGGGCGAGTGGTCGGCCGGCGACGCCGACGATCACTTCCGGGACTACGCCCGAGCGATCGGTCTGGATCTGGGGCGGTACGACGAGTGCATGCAGTCGGGGAAATACGCGGGCCGGATTCAGGCCAGCGTCGAGGAGGGTGTCCGGGCCGGCGTCTCCTCCACACCCACCCTCCTGGTCGGCGGTCGCCTGTATCAGGGGCGGATCGATTCCGACGCGATCCGGCGGCTGGTGGATTCCCTGGCGCCTTCCACCCCGTGAACGCAGAGGAGCACACGGCGGAGCGCGGGAACGGCTGAGTGTCCTCCTCCGATTCGAGCCCGCCGGCCAGGGGGAAAGCACTGGCCGCGCTCGCCTTCACCGCCCTCGGGGTGGTCTACGGCGACATCGGAACCAGCCCCCTCTACGCCATCAAGGAGTGTTTCACCGGCTCTCATAGCATCGAGCCCACGCCGGACAACGTCATTGGCGTCCTCTCGCTGATCTTCTGGTCGATCAACTTCATCGTCTCCTTCAAGTATATCACGATCGTTCTCCGGGCCGACAACCGCGGTGAGGGAGGCAGCTTCGCGCTTCTGGCACAGGTGCGGCCGCTCAGCCGCCCCGAAGGCGGGCGCCGGCTCCTGATCGCGGTCGGGCTCTTCGGCGCCGCGCTGCTCTACGGCGACGGCGTGATCACTCCGGCGATTTCGGTCCTGAGCGCGATCGACGGGGTCACCCTGGCGGCGCCGGGGGTGAGCCACTGGATCTGGCCCATCGCGGCCGTGGTGCTCACGGCACTTTTCGCGCTCCAAAAGCACGGCACGGACCGTATCGGCCGGCTGTTCGGGCCGGTCATGACCGTCTGGTTCACCTCGATCGCGGTGCTGGGCATCCGCGGCATCCTGATGGCGCCCGAGGTACTGAAGGCGGTGAGTCCCTGGTATGCCGTGGACTTCTTCATCCGCGACGGCATGGCAGGCTTCCTCATCCTGGGGTCGGTCGTGCTGGTGGTGACGGGCGCCGAGGCGCTGTTCGCCGACATGGGCCATTTCGGACGGCGGCCGATCAAGCTGACGTGGTTCGTGGTGGTGCTCCCGTGTCTCCTGATCAACTACTTCGGCCAGTCGGCGCTGCTGCTGGTGGACCCTGCGGCGCGGATCAACCCGTTCTTTTCGCTCGCCCCGTCGTGGGCGCTCTACCCGATGGTGGGCGTCGCCACCGCCGCGGCCATCGTGGCGTCGCAGGCGCTGATCTCCGGCGCCTTCTCCCTCACCCGCCAGGCGGTGCAGCTCGGCTACATCCCGCGGGTCACGGTCATCCACACCTCCAGCACCCAGATTGGGCAGATCTATATCCCGGAGGTGAACTGGGCCCTCTGGCTGGGCTGCATCACGCTGGTGGTGGGATTCCAGGACTCCAGCAACCTCGCGGCGGCATACGGCGTGGCGGTCACCGGCACCATGCTCACCACCACGCTGCTGCTCCATACCATCACCTGCGACCGGTGGGGCTGGCCGCTGTGGCGGGCCCGCGCGCTGACCGCGGCACTGCTGGTGGTGGACGTGGCCTTCTTCAGCGCCAATGTCATCAAGATCGAGGAAGGAGGCTGGTTCCCGATCGTGGTCGGCATCGGGGTGTACACCTTGATGACCACCTGGAACCGGGGGCGTGCCCGGCTCCAGGCGATCGTTCGGGAGAATACGCTGGAGATGGGCCTCTTCCTCGCCGACGTGGCCCGTCGGCAGCCGCCCCGGGTGCCGGGCACCGCGGTCTTCCTCACCTCGAACATCGGGGGCGCGCCTCCCGTGCTGCTGCACCACCTCAAGCACAACAAGGTGCTGCACGAGAAGGTCATGCTCATGTCGGTGGTGACCGAGGAGATCCCCGCGGTGGACCGGGAGGACCGGGTGGAGTGCAAGGAGCTGGGCCAAGGCTTCTTCAAGGTCGTCGTCCACTACGGCTTCATGGAGTCGCCGGACATCCCGAGCGTGCTGGCACAGCTGGGTGAGGCCGGCTGCGACCGCCGGCCGCTGACGATCAAGCCGCTCGAGACCAGCTATTTCCTCGGCCGCGAGACGCTCATTGCCGGCCGCACCACACCGCCGACCGTTCCGGTTCCCGACTCGATCGGCCGAATGTCGCTGTGGCGCAAGCGGCTCTTCATCCTGATGACGCGGAATGCCCGCTCGGCCACTGCGTTCTTCGGCCTCCCGGCGAATCGGGTGGTGGAGCTGGGCGCGCAGATTCAGTTCTAGCCCGACTTCGTCCTTTGCGGTACACTCTCGCGGAGTGCACCGCAACCGGTCGCACTCGCGGGGTGATGGACGACCGTAAGTGCACGTGGTTGTTCCGCTTACCACCCCTGGCATCGGACTCGCCTTTCCCTGGGCACAGCCGCGACACTACCGTCCGGCGAGGCGTCGATCCGCCCGATAAGAGCACACCCGGAGTGATCCGGGGCCGCAAAACTAGAGGTCTCACCCGACGATGGTGAGATAGCTCGGTGCCGAAGGAGGATGGATGAGGTCCCCGCAGGAGGTGGCACGCGGTTTCTCCGCGCCCGTTACGCTCGGCCTGGAGTCTCGAGTCGAGGTCCGCAAGGCGGCGATCCGGCTGCTGGAGGAGATGCCCGAAGGAAACGGGCGGCTGATCATCGACCTCGGCCGCACCCGTCAAGTGGATTCTGCCGGACTGGGCGTGCTCATGCTGGTTCAGCGAGCCGCCGCCGAGCACCGCCACACTGTGGTGCTGCGCAATCCGAACGAGGAGATCCGCTTCCTCCTCGTCCTCACCAAGCTCTACGATCTCTTCCAAATCGAGCTGGGGGATGACTGAGCGAGTGCTCCGTGCCGGGGTACTCGCTATGGACGCGTCCGCCGCGATCCATTAGTGTACCCGCCTGGCGTCCCTCTCTTTAACTATGGTGCCTACCGGCACCGGTTCGCGGGGTGCGAGGCATGACCCAGGCGACGCGCCGGCGGCGGGTTCTCATCGTCGAGGACGAGCCGGCGCTGCGGCTCAGCTACGATCGGGCGTTCCGGCCGAGGTACGACCTGGCGTTCGCGACCAACGGTGCGGAGGCGATGGAGCGGCTGGATGAGCATCGCCCCGACGTCGCGGTGCTCGACATGCGTTTGCCCGACACCGACGGCATCGAGCTCCTTCGCCGCATCCGGCTGACCTATCCGGATCTGCCGGTCATCATCACGACGGCCTACCTCAGCATCGAGCCCCAGCTCAAGGTGCTCGACCTCCCGCACTCGGGATACATCGTCAAACCCTTCCGACTCGACGAGCTCGGCGCCCGCATCGATGCCGTCGTCTGATGCCCCGGCGGGCCCGGCGCTACTCGAAGCGCGCGGGCTCCGGAGGTCGTTCGGCGGACTGCGAGTACTGCGTGGCGTGGACCTCACCGTGCATCCCGGTGAAGCGGTGGTCGTGGCCGGACCCAACGGCGCCGGCAAGACCACGCTGCTCAGACTGCTCGCGGGCTTGATGCGGCCCGATGCGGGGGAGGTGCGGGTCCTCGGCCGAGCGGTGCGGGGTGACGGCCAAGCGGGGCGGCGCGCGATCGGCTTCGTCTCCCACCAGTCCCTGCTTTACGACGATCTCACCCTGGCACAGAATTTCGCCTTCGCCGCCCGGCTCTACGGAATTCCGATGCCGGCCCATGTGGCCCGCGCGGCACTCGACGCTGCGGGCCTCGCCGCCCGGGCGGACGAGTCGCCGCGCCGCCTGAGCCGTGGGCTCGCCCAGCGGGCCGCGATCGCCCGGGCACTCCTCCACCAGCCGCGCCTCCTGCTGCTGGACGAGCCGTTCACCGCGCTCGACGCGGCCGCCGCCGAGCGGCTCCGCGCCGAGCTGGCGGAGCGTCTCGCCTCGGGGCTCGGGATCGTGGTGGTGACTCACCGTCTGGGCGAGGTGTGGCGGCTCGCGACCAGGCTGGCGGTGCTGGCGGACGGCCAATGGGTCTGCGACGAGCGGCGCGAGGGCGACCTCGACTCGTTTCTGCCCCGCTATCATGGCCTGGTCGGTGCCTGAGTCCATCCGGCTCGCCCTGGCGATCGCTGCCAAGGACATCCGGGCGGAGCTGAGGAGCCGCACGGCGCTGCTGTCCGCGGTGGTCTTCGCGGCCCTGGTCCTGGTGATCTTCAACTTCGCCCGCGATCCCACCGCGCTCGCGGCCGTGGACCTGGCGCCGAGCGTGTTGTGGGTGACGTTCGCCCTGGCCGCGATGGTGGCGCTCAACCGGGCGTTCACCATCGAGCGGGAGAACGGCGCGCTGGACGGCCTGCTGCTGGCGCCGGTGCCCCGCGGGGCACTGTTCCTCGGCAAGCTGCTCGCCAATCTCGCCTTCGTCGGTACCGTCGAGGCGGTGACCCTGCCGCTCTTCGTGCTCTTCTTCAACGTGGATCTCGGGCGTGCCCTCCCGGGCATCGTGGGCGTGACTGCACTCGCCACGACGGGGTTCGTGGCGGTGGGGACCATCTTCAGCGCCATGGCGGTGCGGACGCGCTTCGCCGAGCTGATGCTGCCGGTGCTGCTGCTGCCGTTCATGGTCCCGCCGCTCATCGGCGCGGTGCAGGTGACCGCCCGCCTGCTCGACGGCCGGCCGTTGAGCGAGATGCTGGGATGGCTTAGGTTACTCGCCCTCTATGACATCGTGTTCGTCACGCTCTGCACCCTCGCCTTCGCCGCGGTGATGGACGAATGACGCCCGCCGATTCGGCCCGCGCGCTGGTGCGCCGGGGCACGGGGGTGACCGTAGTCGCGCTGCTCGCGCTTGCCGGGGTATACGTGCTCGCCCTGGCCTACACCCCGGTCGAGGCCCGGCAGGGGCTGGCGCAGAAGATCTTCTATCTCCACGTGCCGGCAGCGTGGAGCGCGCTGCTGGCCTTCTCGCTGGTGGGTGTATGCGGCGGGCTCTATCTCTGGCTCAACGACCGGCGGCTGGACCGTTTCGCCGCGTCGTCGGCTGAGGTGGGCGTGGCGTTCGGCGTGGTCATGCTCACCACCGGCCCCATCTGGGCCAAGCCGATCTGGGGCACGTGGTGGACCTGGGACGCGCGTCTGACGCTGACCCTGTTCCTGTTCTTCCTGTTCGTCGGCTACCTGGCGCTGCGCGCGGCGCTGCACGACCCCTCCGAGCGGGCCCGCTTCAGCGCCGTGGTCGGCGTGCTCGGCCTGCTCCTGGTCCCGTTCATCCACCTCAGCGTGTACCTCTTCCGCACTCTGCATCCCCAGCCCGTGGTGCTCAAGCCGAGCGCTCCGTCGCTGCCCCCCGAGATGCTGCGCACTCTGCTGGTGTCGGCGTTGGTGTTCGTGGTGCTCTATGCGGGCCTGGTCACCATCCGCTACGGGCTCGCGCTGCTGGAGGAAGAACGGGAGAGCGGGTTCGATGCCGCCTGACAACGGAGGCTACATGGTGGCGGCGTACGTCGTCACCGCGGTGATCGTGGTGGGCTACGCGGTGGGGTTGTGGCGGCGGGCGCAGCGGGCGCTGCGGGAGCGTAGAGCGGTAACAACCGGCACTGCTGAGCAATGATTGTCACCCTGAGCGCAGCGAAGGGGACCATGACCGCGCATGGTCCCCTTCGCTACGCTCAGGGTGACAATCCGGATGTCCAGCGAGGACGCGCTACTCCTTCCGCACCGCCGGCAGCAGCAGGTACTCCCACAGCAGTGCCGCCGCCGCGCCACCCAGGATCGGCCCCACCCAGTACGCCGCGTGCGCCACCCACTGCCCGGCCACCAGCGCCGGTCCGAAGGCGCGCGCAGGGTTGACGGCCGCGCCGGTGAGCGGTCCGCCTACCAGAATGTCCACCGTCAGCGCCAGGCCAACCCAGAGCCCGCCGTGCCGCGGTGCGGCGGGGTTGCACACCGTGCCGAACACCGCCGACACCAGCAGAAACGCCATGACCGCTTCCATGATGATGGCCTGATGGAACTGGATCGAGCTCGCGATTGTCGGTGTGCCGAGCGACATGCCGCGCACCATGCCGATCGGGAAGACGACCTTGAGCAGCATGGCCCCCAGCACGGCGCCGACGAGCTGTGCCGCGATGTACGCCGCCGCCGTGGAGAGATTGGTGCGCCGGGCCACTACCAGTC
The DNA here is from genome assembly GCA_963826065.1 of uncultured Gemmatimonadales bacterium. Taxonomy (GTDB): domain Bacteria; phylum Gemmatimonadota; class Gemmatimonadetes; order Gemmatimonadales; family GWC2-71-9; genus CAVVWJ01. Next base: position 455,360 of record CAWGVP010000004.1, on the reverse strand, counting down.
CAAGCGTCACGGCGGGGTTGAGATGCCCGCCCGAAATGCTCAGCACGGCCGTCACCAGCAAGGCGAGCACCAGTCCGTGCGCCAGGGCGATCCCGACCACGCCGGACCCTCCTCCCGGCATCGATTGGGCGGCCACGACGGCGGTGCCGAAAAAGACCAGGCCGAACGTGCCGAAGGCCTCCGCGATCGAGCGGTGAAACAGCGATGGCATCGATGCTCTCCTCTATGGTTGCGGACCGGCCGCGAATCTAGGCATCCACCCGGCGAAACACCAGCGCGGCGTTGATTCCCCCGAACCCGAAGGAGTTGCTCACCAGGTAGTCGGGCGCGAGCGTCCGGCCCTCACCGGTTATGTAGCCCAGGTCGCAGGCCGGATCGGGGGTCTCGAGATTGACCGTGGGCGGGATCCAGCCGCGCCGGCTGGCGAGCGCGCAGATGGCCGCCTCGATCGCACCGCTCGCGCCGAGCGCGTGGCCGTAGTAGCCCTTGGTTCCGCTGAGCGCGAGCCGGTAGGCGTGGTCGGCGAAGACCTGCTTGATGGACGAGGTCTCGGTCGGATCGTTGAGCGGGGTGGACGATCCGTGCGCGTTGATGTAGCCGACCTCCTGCGGTGCCACCCGGGCCTCCTTCAGGGCGTTGCGGATGCAGCGGGCGGCCTGGCTCCCGTCGGGACGCGGGGCCGTCATGTGGTACGCATCGTTGGTGAGCCCATAGCCGCAGATTTCCGCATAGACCGGCGCGCCGCGGGCCAGCGCCCGCGATCGCTCCTCCAGGATCAGCACCGCGGACCCTTCGGCCATCACGAAGCCGTCCCGGCCGACGTCGAACGGGCGGCTGGCGCGGGCGGGATCGTCGTTGCGGGTGGACATGGCGCGAATGATCGCGAAGGCCCCGAAGCAGAGGGGAGCGAGCGGCGCCTCCGCACCACCGGCGATCATCACGTCGGCCTGGTCGTGGGCGATGGCGCGAAACGCCTCGCCGATCGCGATGGCGCCGGAGGCGCAGCTCATCCCGTTGGTGGCGTTCGGTCCGGTGCAGCCGAACTCGATCGCGATGTTGCAGCTCGCCGCCCCGGCGAACACCGTGAGCGCCAGCGAGGGATCCACTGCGCGGGGGCCCTGGGTCAGGAAGTTGTGGTACTGCCGCTCCCCGTGCGCCACGCCGCCGAGCGCGGTGCCCATCATCGCGCCGACCCGATCGAGATCCTCCCGATGCAGGTCGAGCGTGGCATCCGCCAGCGCCATCCGTGTCGCGGCGATGCTGAACTGTGAGTAGCGGTCGAGCCGGCGCGCCCGGCGCTCTTCGATGTGGTCGGTCGCGTGGAAATCGTCCACCTCGCCGGCGATCCGGGACTTGAACACCGAGGGGTCGAACCGGGTGATGGCGCGAATGGCGGACGTACGGCGGCGAAGCCCGTCCCACAGCCCCTCGACGCCGAGGCCGATCGGCGTGACCGCACCGAGGCCGGTGATCACGACGCGGCGCATCAGTCGTGCTCCACGTGGGCCTTGATGCCGGCGAGCGTGCGCGACGCGATGCCGTGAATGAAGACCGGACCGATCACCAGGCTCGCGGCCGCGGCGCCGATAAGCGGCCAGCGGGGGCCGGACCACTGGTGCACGATGCTGACGTCGGTGCCCTCACCCGCCGGCGCGAAGCTCCACACCACGTCCATGCCGCTGGTGATGCCGCGGACGTGCCGGTAGTGCACCGCGGGCGCGGCGCGGTCCACCCGCATCTCCGAGACCCACCAGGTGGGATACCCGATCGGGCCGAACGGCCGCCACGCGGCCATCTCCACCAGCGCGCCCTCCGCCCGCCGCTCGAGCACGCGCACCCAGCGGTAGTGCCGCAGCAGGGCCGGCCAACGCTCGACGTCGGCGGCGGCCTCGAACGCCCGCTCGACCGGTGCGTGCATGAAGGTCCGATCCAGCGTTCTCACCGGACCACCTCGTGCCGCTGTCCCGCCGGTGCCGAGCCGGTCCGCCAGGACGCCACCAGCCGGTATCCGGGACGGCAGGACACCCGGGCCCGGACGCCCGCCGCCCGAAGCAGCGCGCGAAGCTCCGCCGCGGTGAAGCCCCGGCGGAGGGAGGTGATGCCGTCGGCCACGGTGGTGGCGTCGAAGCGCAAGGCGCGCGCCCCGACCCAGAAGGCGAGCGGCGCCATGGGCGACCGCCTGAGGTCCGCCACCACCACCCCGACCCGCGCGAGCCCATCGCAGGTCCGGAGCAGGCGCAGGGTCGAGTCGTCGGTGAAGTGATGTGCCAGCTGGCTCGCGAGGACCAGGTCCACCGACTTCTCGCGAATCGGCGGCGCGCCGGCGCAGGCGACGGCGCAGGGAATGCCCGAGCGACGCGCCATCTCCGCGGCGGTCCGGCTCAGCTCCAGTCCGATCGGACGCAAGGTGTAGCCCCGGCGGCGGGCCCATCGCGCCGCCGCTCGCGGCAGGTCGCCCGCACCGGTGCCCAGGTCGAGCAGCGTCAGAGGGCGGCCGGCCGGCACGCCGCGGAGCACCCGAGCCAGTCCGTGATGCACCGCGGCCGCCCCGCCAAACCAGCGGTTGGCGCGCGCCACGTTACTCAGCGACCGGATCACGGTCGCCGGATCGGCGTGGGGATCGTCGAGCAGCTCGACGCCCACCGGGCTGACCTCCAGGCGTCCGCCGGTCATTCGAGCGTGGCGTACCCGCCGCGGTAGTAGAGCAGCGGCCGGCCCTCGCCGGTGGAGCCGCCGACCACCCGGCCGATGATGATGGTATGGTCGCCGGCCGAATAGCTGGCGAACCGAACGCACTCGAGGTGAGCCAGCGCGCCGTCGAGGAGCACCTCGCCGGCGGGACTGCGGTGGTAGCCCACGCCCTCGAAGCGGTCCTCGTGCCGATCGGCGAAGCGGCGAGACAGCACCTCCTGCCCGCTCTCCAGGATGTTCACCACGAAGACCGGCGCGGCGAGGATCGCGTCGTGCAGCTCGGCCTCGTGGTCCACGCATACCGACACCAGCGGCGGCACCAGCGACACCGAGGCGAGGCTGCTGGCCGTCATACCCTGCGGCCGGTCGCCCGGACCGTTGACGGTGAGCACGGTCACCCCGGTGGCGAAGCGCCCCATGAGCTCGCGAAACTGGGCGGGATCGAGATCGGTGGCGGTCAGAGCAGCATCCTGGCGAGGAAGAGCGGATTGAGCACCGCGCTCGCGGGGACGAAATCGGCGGTGACGCCGATCAGCGTGTGGGCCAGTCCGCGGCGCCCCAGCCGCGCGACGGCGCGGTCGAACAGCCCGGGGAAGTGCATCCCGTATCCGATCATCCGCTCGACCGCCCACTTGCCGCCGAAGGCGCGGCGCCGCGCGGCGCGGTAGGGCGCGAGCGCCGCGGCGGTCACCCGGCCGGGCCGTGACAGCGCGGGGCCGGCCACGTCGGCCAGCAGCTCGGCGCCACGGAGCGCGCTGTAGATCCCCTCGCCGGTGAACGGATCGAAGAAGTCGGCCGCGTCCCCCACCAGGGCGGCGCCATCCGCGACGACCCGTCCGGACCAGGCCGCGAAGGGACCGGTGGCGAGCACGTCGCGGACCATGACACCGCCGCCGACCCGCCGGCTCACGCCCGGGAAGTCGGCCAGCGACTCCAGGAAGAACTCGTGCCGGCGGCCGCGGGCCTCGAGGGCGCGCCGAGCCGGCACTACCAGCGCCACGTTGGTACGGCCACCGCCGATCGGGTTCAGGCCCAGATACCCTCGCCGTCCGACGTACATCTCGGCGGAGTCTCCCATCCCGGCGACTCCCTCCACGTGGGCGACGAAGGCGACCCGGCGCAGGCCGCCCTGCCGGCGCCGTCCGAGCTGCCGGCCGACCACGGATCGGAGGCCGTCCGCGCCGACGGTGAGTCGCGCCGCGATCGTGGCGCGGAGGCCATCGGCGGTCCGGACGGCCACACCGGCGACCCCGGCGCCGTCGAGCCGCAGCCTCTCGACCGCCGTGCGCTCCAGCACGACGGCACCCGCGGCGCGAGCCGCGGCGATGAGCTGGTGGTCGAGGATGCGGCGGGAGACGGACAGGCCGGTGGGGCGGAACGGTCGATGGCCGGCCAGCGCGAAACGGCCGTGCAGCCGGGCGCCTCGTGCCGCGGTGACCGAGGTACCGGCCAGCGGCACCGCACCGGCCGCCTCGAGGGCGCCGACCACGCCGAGGCGGTCGAGAATCCGCACCGCCTCGGGGCTCATGTACTCGGAGCAGGCCTTGTCTCGGGGAAACGCCGCGCGGTCCACCAGCACCACCGACCCGCCGGCGGCCGCGAGCAGCAGCGCCGTCGCGCTGCCCGCCGGACCGCCGCCGACCACCAGCACGTCGGCCCGGACCAGCTCAGGCGATGCGCTGGTACTCGAACCCATCGAGGACGAGACGGTCGGGAGAGAAGCCGGCGAAGGAATACGCCAGCACCAGGGTACCTCCGCGGACGAAGGCGACCGTGACTTGGAGCCCGTCGGCGACGAAGGTGCAGGGATGCTCGGTGATCCTGGGAAAGCCTTCGGCCAGCGACTCGGACTCCCGGGTCTGGTGGCAGTCGCCGTCGGGCTCGAAGCGCCAGGTGGTGGTCCAGGTCTGGAGGTCGCCGGGCACCTCGACGACCACCGTGGTGCGCCAGGTCCCGGCCAGCTGCTGGGCGGGGCTCGGGCTCCCCGAAGTGCCGTCGTTCCCGCCGGGACGATCGGTGCCGGTCGGGCCGCCGTCACCGCACGCGAGCACCAGCGCCAGGATCAGGGACAGAGCCAGGCCCACACCGCCCCGGCGGCAAGGGCTGCGGCCGCGCTGGCGGTGAGATTCACCCCGTCGTTGTCCAGCCATGCGAGACCTCCCTCATGGGTGGTCGGCATCCCGCACCGATGCACCCGCCATTCGCTCCGCTCCTCGCAGCGGACGCAGCGGAATCTTCCCTGCGCCGCCGCTCCCAGCACCGAATCGAGCGCCATGCCGCCGAAACCTATCAGCGCGGCGATCGGAAACAGCGCGGGGATCCCGGCGGCGAGGGCCCCCACGCCCGACACGAGCAGGGCGCCGGCCGCCGCGCCGGCGGACCCGAGGACGGTGACTCCCCCGCTGGTGCCCGGCGGCACCGGGGTGCCGCCGAGAATCAGGCGGGGCGTCGCCGCGCTCCTCGCCCCGAGGGCCGTACCCCACGTATCCGCGGCGGCGGCGGCGAGCGACGAGGTGAGGAGCCAGAGCCCGAGCGGCAGCTCCCGCAGGCCGAGCAGCGCGGCGGCGGCCGCGACGCCGCCGTTGGCGAGCACCTGCCGGTGGTCCCGCCGCTCGCCCTTGGGGTCCACCCCCGGCGGCCGCGGTGCCCCGCGCGACACGAGATTGCTGGAGACGAAGAAGGCGGCGAGAATCCCGCCGCCTTGCCAACCGGTGCCGACCAGCACCGCCGTGCCGACCAGCCATGCCGCCGCCGCGCCCGACCTGGTGAGTGTGGCCGCCCGGTACGCCACCAGCGCCACGCCGGCCGCGGCGGCCATGGCGACCGGGAGCGGGACCGGACTCAGCTCGGTTCCGCCTCTGCGCGCAGCAGGGCGCGGATCCGATCGCGCAGGGCGCCGGGGCAGGTCTCCCGCCGCGCCCGCGCCTCGAGCAGCTGGAGCAGATTCTCCTCGAACTTGGCGTGGCCGAAGCAGCCGCGGCAGCGGATCAGGTGGTCCCGGACTTCCGCCGCGAGCTCCGGCGTCAGCTCGCGCTTCAGATAGTCCTGGAGGCGCGCCTCCGCCTCGCCGCAGTCTATCGGCTCACCCATCCGTGGTTCCCCTCGGCTTGATGTAGCCCATCTCGACGGCATAGGCGTAGAGCTGGGCCTGTAACAGGCGCCGGGCGCGGAACAGGCGGGATTTCACCGTCCCGACCGGCACCTGGAGCGTCTCGGCGATTTCGGCATACGGCAATCCTTCCATGTCGCTCAGGACCAGCACCTCGCGGAACTCCGGCGGGAGCGCATCCACCGCCTCGAGCACCTTCTCGTCCACCAGCTTGCCGAAGAAGCTGCCTTCGGGGTCGGCCGACTCCACCGCGCGGTAGAGGGCGTGGGGCTCGATCGCCTCCAGGTCCATCGCCACCGGCTCCAGCTTGCGCCGCCGGTAGGAGTTGATGAAGGTGTTCCGGAGGATGGTGAGGAGCCAGCCCTTGGCGTTGGTACCGGGGCGATACTGCCGCCAGGACCGGTAGGCCTTGAGCATGGTGTCCTGTACCAGATCCTCGGCCTGCGCCGGGTCCCCCGTGAGGCGCAGCGCCACCCGATACAGCGCGTCGAGGTGGGGTAGCGCCTCGTCGTCGAACGAGCGCACGGAAGCGGCGGAGGGCTCGGCCATGTGGGAATGTTCCGGCACCCCCATCCCGGCGCAAGGACCACTGGTTAGCAGTTTACGCCCTCACTAAGTTCCCGCCGACCACCCGTGCCGACCTCAGCCGCCGTTCCCGCGCTCATTCCGCTCAGCCTGCTCGAGGCGATCCGCAATCTCGACACCCCGGTCGAGGACGGGCTGGACGAGCTGGCGGAGGAGATCGTCGTGCGCCGGCTGGGGCTGAGTCCGACCGTCGCGGCGCAGATCCAGCGCTACAAGCAGACCGCCGATCGCGACGGCGGGGTGGATGCGGACGAGGCCATCTCGGTCCTCCGGCTGGTGGGCCGCCGGGCCGATGCGCCACTGGTCTTCGCGGACGCCGGCCGCCGGGCGGCGCGCTATGCCGCCCGGGCGCACGCGCGCCCGGCCTGGACGATCTCGCGGGTCTCGGGGGGCGGCATTGCGCGGCGGATGGCCCAGCGCTCGGCGGGACATTTGGCCCGCCGGGTCTTCGGAGGCGAGCTGACCGCGGCCGGGGAGGGACTCGAGGTCCGGATGCCTGACTCCCTCTCGGTCACGGCGCTGGCCGACGGCTCGGCCTGCTCCTTCTACGGCGCGGCCTACGGCGAACTGCTGCGGCGGCTCACCGGGTTCGAGGGGGCGATGCTGCACGAGCGGTGTCGCTCGCAGGGCGGTGACGCCTGCGTCTGGCGGAGCGCCGCGGCGGAGATCTACGAGTGAGCCGGTAATGGTTTCGCGGGGAAACGTGGGGACTGGCGTCGGGGGCTATTGACTCACCGGCCTTCCCCCGATTAACATCGCGACGACTTTTTTCCCGCACCTTCCCGACGACAATCCGGTTGCCGTTGAGCCGCGCCGCGTTTCAACGGGCAACCGTCAGAGTTTCAGAGAGTTACGTGAAGGAAAGCGACTCGTCGCGAGTGGCGACGTTTGCTTGACACTCGTTTTTGCGGACTCCATATTAGGCAGCCGACCGGGCCGCGGTCGCACGTTTCGCATCGGGCATCTCTCGTCTCCATCGATGCACATGAACATCCCACAGCAGGTCAATTCCGCAGCAGGGCACTAAGCCCTGGGGACGCGCGCGTGCTACCGCGCGAGTTCCCCGTTCATTTCGGCAGTACCGTAGGTTCACGCCTCTGGAGGACGAACACATGAAGGTAAGCCATGTCAGCGCCTTCTTTGGCCGCGCTGCGCGGTGGTTCGCGCTCGCGGCAGTCACGCTGAGCGTAGGAGCGGTCCCGCTCCTCGCACAGGGGACGGGTAAGATTGAAGGTCGGGTGCGAGATCAGGCAGGCGCACCGATCGTCAACGCCCAAGTCTTCATCGTCGGAACCGCATTCAACTCTCAGACCAACCCGCAAGGCTACTACTTCATCAACAACGTTCCCGCCGGCGGCTACTCGGTCCGCGCCGCCTTCATCGGGTACAAGTCGACCCAGGTGGACGGCGTCCGGGTGCTGGGCGGCCAGACCGGCACGGTGGACATCCAGCTGGAGCAGACGCCGGTCGAGATCCAGGAGATCACCGTCGTCACCCAGACTCAGCCGCTGGTGCCGCGCGACGAGGTCACCTCGAAGCAGCGGATCGACGGCGTGTTCACCGACAACCTCCCGGTGGACCGGCTGAACAGCGTCCTGGCGCTCATGCCGGGCGTGGTGGCCAGCCCCACGAACAACACCCTCTCCATCCGCGGCGGCCGCACCGACGAAGCGGCGACCTACGTGGACGGCGTGCCGGTGTCGCCGGGCTTCCGCGGCTTCGGGTTCGCCACCTCGGCGGGCACCGAGATCGCGGTCGGCACCAACGCGCTGGAAGAGGCGTCGGTCACCACCGGGTCGTCGTCGGCCGAGTTCGGCAACGCGCAGTCCGGCATCGTGGCGGTGCAGACCCGGGCTGGCGGCGCAGAGTACACCGGCAACTTCGGGTACGAGACCGACGAGCCGTTCGGCGTCAATGGCGGCTACGGCTTCAACCGCTTCCAGGGCAGCTTCGGCGGCCCGCTATGGCAGAACCTGTCGTTCTTCGTCTCCGGCGCGCTCGAGGGCCAGCGGTCGGTGGTGACGGGCTTCGACGCGGAAAACTCGCCGATGTTTGTGCAGGCCGGCATCGACACCGTGGTCGCGGTGCCGTCGGCGCTAAACGACCCTACGGCCGACACCACCATGGTGCCGATCTTCAACCACGCGGCGTATCGGGGTGACTGCGACGACTTCGCCGGCAGCGCCAACGAGGACATCGCCAACAACTTCGGCCTGGACTGCCAGGGCATCCGCACCCCGTACTCGGCGCGGACCACCTACAACCTCCAAAGCAAGCTGAACTACACCTACGGCACCGGTTCCCGGATCTCGCTGACCGGTCTGGCCAGCCAGTTCCAGGGCCGCACCTTCGTCCAGAACCGTGCGCTGATCGGGCAGGTCCTGACCTACGGCAACCTGTACAATCCCGACGGCCTGCTGGCGTTCCGGAACTGGAGCCGCAACGCGACGCTCAACTGGACCCAGAACCTCAGCAAGTCGGCCGAGCGGGCACTGGCGCTCGAGACCTACCTCTCGTACCAGCAGGACAACACCGTGTCGGGGCCGATGACGCGGGAGAGCGAGCTCGACACCCGCGATCCGTTCGGCGGGTTCATGATCGGCTCGATCGATCACCTGTTCGACTTCGGCAACTTCCCGATCGACGACGCGCTGATCCAGAACTTCCGGCTCAACACCGCCGGCAGCCGCCGCTCGCCGCTCGATCTGGAGAACCGGCCGCAGTACGCGGCGGTGGACGCCTTCCGGAACAACGCCTACGGCCTCTACAACCGCGGCTCGGATGGTGGCGACCTCCAGTTTTTCGAGAGCGGGATCGCGGGTCTGACCAACACCCGCCTCAACATGTACAAGGAAGAGCGGTATATCGGTAAGGCCAACCTCGACTGGCAGGTCGACCGCTTCAACCGGGTCAAGCTGGGCGGCGAGTTCACCCGCTACAACATCAGCGCGTACTCGCACTTCCTGGACGACCAGATCTTCGCCGAGGCTTACAAGGAGAAGCCGGTCCGCTGGAACGCCTTCGTCGAAGACCGCCTCGATCTGGGCGACGTCGTCCTGGTCGGCGGCCTGCGATACGACTGGTTCCACAGCAAGGCCTTCCGGCCGGCGTCCTTCCCCGCCATCAGCACCCACCCGGTGTTCGTGGAGGAAGGGCCGGACGCATTCTTCAGCGACGAGACCCTGTGGAAGCAGGACGAGAGCCACGACTACATCAGCCCGCACGTGCAAGTGTCGTTCCCGGTGACGGAGCGGACCAACTTCCGGCTCAGCTACGCCCACCAGGTCCAGGTGCCCGACTTCGCGCTGGTGTTCAACAGCATCAACACCGACATCAACCTGAGCAACACCAACACCGTGTTCGGCTCCGACCTCGATTTCGGCAAGACCATCACCTTCGAGTTCGGCATCCGGCACGCCTTCAGCGACGACATGGTGCTCGACCTCGCCGCGTACAACAAGGACAACCTGTCCAACGCCGCGGGCCGTCTGGTATCCATGCTCGACGTGACCTCGGGCTCCAACGCCGACGTCCGGATGATCACCAACGCCGACTTCGGCAACACGCGAGGCATCGACGTCCGCCTCGACCGTCGCTTCGGCAGCCTGTTCAACGGCACCCTGGCCTACACCTTCCAGGATGCCAAGAACACCGGCTCGGATCCGGAGACCTACATCGACTTCGGCTCCCGGGTGCTCAACAACCTGTCGGGCGGCAACCAGCCCCCGCCGCAGGCGATCCTCCCGACCGACTTCAGCCGGCCGCACACGCTGGCCGCAGCCGCCGCGCTCAACTTCCCGAACGACTGGCAGGAGGGAAGCGCGGTGGGCAACATCCTGGAGAACGTCGGCCTGTTCGCCACCTTCCGGTATGCCAGCGGCACGCCGTACACCCGCTGCAACCCGGGCAATACCGACCAGGATGTCCTGTCGGGCGACAACTGCGACCGCGACTTCCCGGAGGGGCTCAACGGCTCGCGGCTGCCCGCGTTCCGCCAGCTCAACCTGAAGCTCACCAAAGGCTTCGGGATCGGTGGGCTGGACATCACTGCCTACCTCGACGCGAGGAACGTGCTGAACTTCCGCAACATCATTCAGGTTTTTACCCAGACCGACGACATCGTCAACAACGATGAGCGCGCGGCCGAGCGCGCCGGCAACATCGAGGACAACCGCGACGAGGCCGCCCGCTCGGGCGTGCCCATCAGTGGCGACGGCACGATCGACCTCAGCTTCGGCGGGATCGACGATCCGCGGCAGGGCTGCCGCACTTGGGTAACACAGGACGGCCTGCCTGCGGCTCCGAACTGCGTGTACCTGATCCGGGCCGAGGAGCGCTTCGGCAACGGCGACCACCAGTACACGGTGGCCGAGCAGAACGCGGCCTCGGATGCGCTCTACAACACGATCCGCGGAACGCACAACTTCACCGGCGAGCCGCGCCGGATGCGGCTCGGTTTCGAGTTGAACTTCTAACCTCAAGTTGCATGGCGGCCGGTCGGTCCCGAAGTCCCGGGGCCGGCCGGCGGCCCCGTACTCCTTCCCACGAGGCTGCGATGCACTGCTTTTCGCGTATGAGAAGCGTTCTGGTACTCGGACTGGCGGCGCTGATGCTGGGCGCGCTGGTCCCAGGGACCGCCGAGGCCAAGCCGAAGCCCGGCGTGAAGAAGGGCTTCCGGCTCTTCGCCAGGGCGGGTGGTGCGCTCACGATCAACCGGATCTACTGCGGCTTGCAGTCGAACGGTCAGGTCTGCGTCGACTCCACGAACTCGTCCACCATCGGCGGCGGCTTCTGGCCCAAGGGGACCGCAGACCAGTACGTGTTCAATTCGGGCATGCAGGTCGCCGGCATCATCGGTGACGACGCCAATCCCGAATGGGTCGGCGACACCACATCCGCCCAGCTGTTCAGTCCCCGTGGCGACGACCACGGCGAGGAAGTCCAGCCGATCTACAACTCCACCAATCCGGAGGACGTCGCCGCCTGGCCGCAGGCCGCGCTGGTCCCGTCGGGCGACGCCAACCAGGAGCTGTTCTTCCCGGTGCTGCGCAACCGGGTCTCGGCCTCCCAGGGCGACGTCTGGTTCGTCTCATGGGAAGGCAACCCGGCATTCGCCGCGGGCCGGGAGCACCCCCTCGGTATCCTGGTCGAGCAGCGCGGCATGGGCTACAACTTCCCTGCCGGCAATGAAGACATCCTCTATTTCATCTACACCTTCTACAATGTCACCGCGAGCGATCCCGCGGCCTACGCGGCGATTCGCCCGGGCATGCGCGAGATCGTCGCCACCGCCGGCCAGCGGTTCCAGCAGCTCAACGAGGGCCGGTTCGGCATCTCGATCCCGGACGGCGGCTATACCATCACCAACATGTTCGCCGCCTTCGGCGCCGACATGGACGTAGCCGAGGCGGGTTCGAACTACGCCTCGGTGAACATCCCGTTCTCGCTGGGCTACACCTACGAGAACACCTTCAGCCCGGCAGCGGGGTGGACCTTCGACCCCACCATCTTCGCGCCGCCGTTCTTCCCCGGCTCCGGGTTTGTCGGCGTCAAGTATCTGAAGAGCCCGGTCGTCGAGGGAGCGGAAGTCGGGCTCACCCTGTTCAGCAACACGATCAACAGCGGCGCATTCGACGACGCGCAGAACGCCACCCAGCTCTACCGGTATCTCTCGAACAACATCAGCACCGCTGCTGGGGACGCCGCCTGTAACACCGGCGACCCCCAGGAGACTCGCATCTGCTTCATCAACAACGTCGCGCCGGACGACATGCGGTTCTTCCAGGCCTCCGGTCCGCTGAACCTCACGCCGGGCCAGTTCGGGTCCGTCGTCGTGGCTTACATCTTCGCAGCCCCGGTTGCAGTGGGCGCCTGCCAGGGGCCGGGCACCTGCGACGTGCCGCCGGGCGATCCGCGGATTCTCAGCGATGCCACGGCACTCGCCAACAACGGCGCCAACCAGGTCGACTCCGTCGCCGGCTTCGCGGGCTTCGAGGACGCCAATGACGACGGCATCGTCCAGCAGGACGAGGTCAACACCGTCCCCGGCTCCCTGCTCGATAAGGCCAAGGTCGCCCAGCTGGTCTTCGACAACCGGTTCCTCACGGCGGGCGCGCCTGAATCTCCTAACTTCTTCCTCGTCCCCGGCAACAACCAGGTGACGGTGCTCTGGACTGCCAGCCCCACGGAGACGGCCGGCGACCCGTACTTCCAGGTCGGCAGTACGCCAACCATCGTGCCCGAGGGCGGCGGGGATCCGGTGCAGAACCCGCTGTATGATCCGAACTATCGCGAGTTCGACGTGGAGGGCTACCGGGTTTATCGCGGACGGGTGGACAGCCCGAACTCGCTCACCCTTCTGGCGCAGTTCGACTACAGCGGCACGGTGCTCACCGACTTCACTGGGCAGGTCAATCCGACCGAAGGTTGCGCGCCCGAGCTCGGTGTCAACACCATCAGTATCGATACGGTCCCGGACTCCGACCCGATCGAGGTCGACACGACGTTCGGATGCCCAGTCGATTTCGACTCACTGGTTGCCGGCGTGGCGCCGACGGTCAGCATCGACGTACCGCTCGTCGGGCAGATTACGCAGGTCATCCGCGGCAACCGCCTCACGCTGGCCACCGGCAACGTCATTTTGACCGACGCTGACACGGCGCTCACCGGCGCCGGGGCCGAATGCATCGCCCGCGGGACCGCCGGGGAATGCACCCTGCGGGACACCGGGGTGCCGTTCCTCTACCTGGACAACACCGCGCGCAACAACCTGCGCTACTTCTACTCGGTGACCGCCTTCGACATCAACTCGCTCCAGTCGGGCCCATCGAGTATCGAGTCGGCCAGAGTTACGAAGGCCGTGATCCCAGTGGCGTCGGCTTCCAATTTCGCCACCACGGCGACGTTCGAGCCTAGCATCGTTGGGGAGGACGGCACCGAGCTTAGCCAGGATGCTCCGTTACCCACTATCGACCCTGTGTCGGGGCGGTTCAGCGGGCCCTTCCCTCCGGCCGATGCGGCCGGGGTCTCATTCATCGGGCAGTTCGCGCAGACGATCTTCGCGGGTGAAGGCACGGTCGATGCCACGCTGCTCGGCGTCGGCCTGGGTGATGCGCGGAATGGCATCCCGGTCACCTACACTTATGAGACCAGGTCGAGCACCGGCGCGCTCGATACGACGGCCGTCCAGTTGGTGCAAGGCGCACCAACCTCGGCGGGTGGAGACTCCACGGTCACTGCCGCGAGCGGACCGTTCCCGGCAGCCACCGCCGATGCGGCTCTTTCCGCACGGTTCGGCATTCCCCCCGGATACGTGCAGAGTGGCCAAGTCAGCCAGGGCCTCCCGGTTTATCAGAGGGTGAACGCCTTCGGACGTGGCTGCCACATCGAAGGGTTCTTCGGCGACGGATGCACCTATAACGGCCCGCGGTGGTTCTCGGGCGACAACGAGACCAAGGCCGACCCCAACGCCGGAAACGTGGCGGGAACCGGTGGCGCGGAGGACAATAACAACGCCGGCGAGCTGCCTGGCGTGCTCACTATCCAGAACGCGCAGGCGTACAATCAGTACAGCGGCAGCTACCGCGTCATCGAGGCCGTGCTCTCCGGTGCGGTCCGGGCCGCGGACTTCGACGTGTACTGGGGGACGGGCGGCGTCATCGACTCGGTGGTTGATGTCACCCACCACGTGGCGGTGCCGTTCGCCGATAGCATGGGCGGCACCTGGGGCATCCTCAACGCCGCCGCCGCTGGTGGCACTGCGAGTATCGCCAGCTTCGGCTGCGTGTTCCCGCTCAACGACGCCTCACGCGCGCCGGACGACCTCTTCGGGTGCGCGGCGGGCGGCGGCAGCACGGCCCTTTCCACTACCGCCGTGCCCGGTCCGGTCGAAATCTGCGGCGCCGAGGGCGCGTGCGCTGCGCCGCGACCGAATCCTGGATTCGGGATGTACCTGGCCGGCCACATCTTCCTGTTCGAGCTGGCCCCGGGCGGCGCTTTGCCCACACCCGGCACGGTCTGGACGATGCGGAGCTACGTCGGGGTCGTAAACGGAGGCAACGGCGCGGCCGGTGCCGAGGGTTCCTACAGCTTCACTCCGGCTGACCGGCCGTTCTCTGCGGTCGGCGCCACCCTTCGCTTGGGCTTCACGGCGGCGAATCAGGTGGTCGCGGCGACGTCGAACGACCTCCAGCGGGTGCATACGGTTCCCGACCCCTATTACGTGACCAGCGCGTTCGAGCAGACCACGGACGCCAAGGTCATCAAGTTCGTGAACCTGCCGGCCAGGGCGATCGTCCGCATCTACTCGTCGAGTGGCGTGCTGGTATCGCTACTGGAGCACAATTCCACGACGTTCGGCGGCAGCTTGGATTGGAACGTGCGGAATCGAAATGATCAGGTCGTCGCGAGCGGAGTGTACTTCTATCACATCGAGGCCGGTGACGCCCGTCGCGTCGGCCGGTTCACGGTCGTGAACTTCGCGCAGTAGTCGCCCACGGGGGGGAGCGGGCACGGCGCCCGCTCCCCCACAACCAGGAGAAGGATGAACATGCGATTTCCATTGGTTCCGAGCCTGGCAGTGGTCGCGACGCTGGTTGGCGGCCTTCCCTCGCTCGCGGCGGCCCAGGGGGAGGACAATACCCCGTACGGCACCACCTCGGCCGAGTTCCTGCTGTTCGGCGCCGGCGCGCGCGGTACCGCGCTCGGTGGCGCCTTCGCGGCCCTGGCGATGGATGCCAGCGCCCTGTACTACAATCCGGCCGGTATCGCCCTGATGGCCCGGCCCGGCGCGACGATCAGCACCTACGACTACGTCGCGGAGACCCGTTACAGTTGGGGCGGCATCGCCTTCCCCTTCTCGGGCGGCACCCGGGCGGTCGGCCTCCAGGTCGGCACCTTCGGATTCAAGGACCAGCCGGTGTATACCCCCGAGCAGCCCGACGGCACCGGATCGGTGTACTCGGTGAGCCAGACGGTCGCGGGCCTCACGTTCGCGCAGAACTTCTCGGACCGCTTCGCGGCCGGCGTCACCGCCAAGGGCGTGTTCGACAACCTCGGCCAGGCGTCGGGCAACGCGTTCGCGGTGGACTTCGGCACCAACTTCCACGCCCAACTCAGCGGGCACCCGATCCGGTTCGCCTTCACCGTGGCCAATCTCGGGACCAACCTGTCGTACAGCGGCAACGCGCTCGAGATCGACGCGCCGCGGGACTCCATCCCCGGCGAAGATCCGGTGCCACAGAACCCGCAGCCGGGTGAGTTCCGGACCAAGGACTTCCCGCTGCCGACCACCTTCCGGGTGGGCATCGCCTACGACGTGATCGCGGGCGAGAACAGCCGGCTCACCGTCATCTCGGACTTCAATCAGCCCAACAACAACAGCGCCGGTTTTTCCGCCGGCGGCGAGTGGATGTCGGAGCGGCTGGGCGGGTCCAACTTCGGATTCGCGGTGCGCGGCAGCTACAGCTATGCCGCCGCCAACAACCTGTCGCCGCTGAATCCGGACGACACGGCGCTCAAGGACGAGGAGAATCTTCAGGGTCTCTCCTTCGGCGGCGGTCTCAACTACGCGTCCGACGGATTCCTGCTCGGCTTCGACTATGCCTGGCGCTACATGGGCGTGCTCGGAGGCACCAACTTCTTCACCGTCAATCTCGGCTGGTAGCTGGGCATTCGGAGGAGGCCGGCTAACCGGCCCTCTCCGCAAGTAAGGAACGACATGCGTCGATTGTGGAACATGACAGCCGCCGTCGCGCTGGCCGGGCTTCCGGTCGCCGCGGCGGCGATGCAGGCCGATCCCGGGCTCGTGCTTCGGGCGGTGCGGTTTTACCGCGCGGACCAGGACCTCACCCGGGTCAAGGGTATCGTTCAGATCCCCTATTCGCTGGTGCGGCAGACCAGCGAGGGCAACGCGTACACCGTCTCCATTCGCGTGGCGGATGCCAGCGGTCTGACGCTCTATAAGCAGTCCTGGCAGACGAAGGTGACCACCACCCGTGCGCCCGAAGACGCCTACGCGGTGGAGATCGTGGATTTCACGGTCGCGCCGGGTACGTACCGGCTCGAGGTAGCCGTCGGCGATTCGGCCAGCGGGCGCCAGACCACCCAGACGGTGAACGTGGAGGCGTTGAGCAAGACGGCGAAGGCATCCGACCTGCTGGCGTCACCCGCCATCCGGGTGGCGGCCGCCAACGACACCGTCCCCAAGCCCGGCGAGTTCCGTGCCGGGAATAACCTGGTGACCGCAGCCGCGCGTGTGGTGTTGACCCCGCTCCGGTCACACGTGTACTACCTGATCGAGGCGTACGCGCCGACCGAGCAGGCCGGCAAGATGGGCGTCGCGATCCGCGATTCGGCGGGCAAGGCGATCGTGGAGACCCCATCGCTCGACGTGACGGTCGCGCCCGGTGGGAGCATGTTGAAGGGTCAGCTCGACCTGACCGGACTGCCTCCCGGCGACTATACCATGACCTCGCGGCTCCAGCTCGGCGGGGAGACCATCGAGCGGTCGGCCGTGCTCACAATGGCCGGTCTGACGGAAACCCTGGTTCGCGACTCCGCGGCACGGGACGCGGCCAGGATTACCGACGAGGGCTACTTCGCCGCGATGGGAGGGGAGCAGCTCGACGAGGCCAAGCAACCTCTCGGCTATATCGCCGAAGGGCGCGAGTTGT
The DNA here is from genome assembly GCA_963826065.1 of uncultured Gemmatimonadales bacterium. Taxonomy (GTDB): domain Bacteria; phylum Gemmatimonadota; class Gemmatimonadetes; order Gemmatimonadales; family GWC2-71-9; genus CAVVWJ01. The sequence continues at coordinate 438,302 of CAWGVP010000004.1, read as the reverse complement.
CCACCTGGGAGAAGGACATGAGTCTCGCGGTCAAGCGCCGGTTCCTGACCGAGTTCTGGAAGCGCCGCGATCCTACGCCCGGCACCCCGCGCAACGAGCGGCGGGAGCAGTTCTATCAGGCCATCGCCTACGCCGACGCGAACTACAAGGAGCCCGGTAAGCGTGCGGCGGACGGCTGGCGCACCGATCGAGGCCGAGTGTACGCCAAGAACGGCACGCCGGACGAGGTGCTCGAGCGACCCAAGGAGGCCTACGGCGCGGCGTTTCAGGTGTGGAAGTACACCCGGGGCAAGGCGCGGTACTACATATTCGCCGACCGCACCGGCTTCGGGGCATACCAGTTGATTTATTCCAACGACGTCTCGGAGAACGACATCCCGGCCTGGGGCAGCGTAATCGGCCGCCGGGGTCTGGCCGACGCCGGCACCTTCCTCGGCGTAGACCTGTTCAGCGTGGTTCGCTCCGAAGACGCCGGTAGCTTGCAACGGTTCTAGACGGGTTGGACCTTCACAGCTCTCCGCCATGAGGTGTTCATTATGAAGCGCTTGCTTTGTGGTTCGGTGGTATTCGCTGCCTCAATCGCCCTCGCGTCGTGCTCCAGCGACCCGACGGGCGATTTCCGGGGGGATCCAGCCCGGATTACCGCGTCTCCTTCGTCGGTATTCCTCAATCAGGGGGCTGATGAGGCGGTCGTTGTCAGGCTCGAAGACGATCAAGGGGACCCCCTGCCCGGGGATTTCGAGCTCACCGCTACCGGGTCGGGTATCACGGTCGAGCGGAACCCGGACTTCCAGGGGACGACCGTGGGTGTTCCGCTGGAGTCGGAGGCGCAATTCATCATCACCGCGGGTGATGCACCCCTGCCGAGTTCATTCAGCTTAAGTGCCGGTGGACTGTCCATCGACATCCCCGTCGTGGTTCTGCCCACGGCGGTAGCATCGGCCGTGTTCAGCAACGCGACGCCGGCGCTGAACGAACCCGTTACAGTCACCGCAGAAGGCTATACGTTTCTGCCGACCGCGTCCGTCGTCATCGGGGGGGATTCCGCGCTCATTCTCGCGAATGACGGGACGAGCCTCACATTCCTCCCCGCTCCAGGCGGAACCGGTCCCGCTCAGCTGGGCGGGGTCGCTATCGACTTCCTTCCGGCGGCCGAGTTGAGTTTGCCGACCGTGGCGGAAATCACCGTCGCCCCGCTTTCGGCGGCCCCTGGAACGGATGACCCGGCCACCGCTCCGTCACTACCAGTCCCGGCAGAGGGAGCGATCGCCGGATTCTTCGATGGACCGGACTTCGTGGCCGCAGTCGACCACTTTTACAAGCTGACCATTACCGAGGAAGGGGTGTACACCGTCACTATGGACTGGGACATCGGTTCCGACATCGATATGTTCCTCTGCCCCGATCCTGGTGCGATCACCGCTAGCTGCGACTTTCAGGCTGCGACGGGTGCCCACCCGGAGGCCGGATCTTTCACTCTGGCGCCTGGCACTTACTTCATCGTTGCCGACGACTTTGGCGCGGATGCGGCCGGGGCTGAACTCTCGATCGTCGTCCAGCACGATCCCCTGCCCCTACCAGAGCTGCGGCTCCAACGGCCTGCTGCCCGCAACAAGGTGCGGAAGTAGTCCAGGTCAACCGCGACCCGCTGTCCTGCCAACAGAGGCCCCCGTCACTGACGGGGGCCTCTGTTGCCACCGGTCAAGTTAGAAACCTGAAGCGGCTATAAATTCCCGATCATCGACCCAGCGCTCAGCTCGGTGGGGTCATTCCTGAACTGCCGTTGATACAGCCTGGCGTAGATTCCGCTCCGCGCCAGCAGTTCCGTGTGCGTCCCCTCCTCCACGATCCGCCCCCGGTCGAGCACCACCAGCCGGTCCGCTCGGCGCACTGTGCTCAACCGGTGAGCGATGATCAGCGTGGTCCGTCCCACCAGCAGCCGGCTCAGCGCGTCCTCGATCAGGCGCTCGCTCTCGGTGTCGAGGTTGCTCGTAGCCTCGTCCAAGACCAGCACCGCCGGATCCTTGAGGATCGCTCGCGCGATCGCCACCCGCTGGCGCTGCCCGCCGGAGAGCTTGACTCCCCGCTCGCCGACCAGAGTGTCGTAGCCCAGCGCCAACCGCTCGACGAACTCGTGCGCGTGCGCCGCCCGCGCCGCCTCCTCGATCTCGGCGTCCATCGCACCGGGGCGGGCGTAGGCGATGTTCTCGCGGAGGGTGCCGCTGAACAGTGCCGGCTCCTGCGGGACCACGCCGATCGCGCCTCTGAGGTCGGCGAGCCGAAGCGAGCGCACGTCGTGGCCGTCAAGCCGCACGTGGCCGCCATGGACGTCCCAGAAGCGAGGCAGGAGCGAGACCAGCGTCGTCTTGCCGCCGCCCGACGGCCCCACGAGCGCCACGATCTCCCCCGGCGCCACCTCCAGGTCGACGCCTTCGAGGGTCCATGGCTGAGAGGGATCATCGTGATAGCGGAAGAACACGCCCTCGAACGCGACCCGCCCGGCGACCGGCGTCGCCAGCCGGGCCGGAGACGGCGGGTCGGCGATCGCCGGGTCCATCTCCAGGATCTCGAACACCCGCTCCGACGCGCCGACCGCTTCCTGGTAGGCGCTGAAGCTGGAGGCCAGCGCCCCGATGGAGGCCGCGATCGTGATGGTATAGAGAAGGAACGAGACCAGCGATCCGGCGGTGAGCTGTCCCTCCAGCACGAGAAGCCCGCCCTGCCAGAGCACGAAGGTGATCCCGGCGAAGGTGGACAGGGTCAGCATCCCGAAGAAGACACCGCGCACCCGGGCCCGCTGCAGCGCCGTCTGGACGCTCGCCGCCACCCGCTCGCCGTAGCGGGCCCGCTCGGTCGGCTCCTGAACGAAGCTCTGCACCGTTCGGATCTGGGAGAATGCCTCCTCCGCCACGCCCGTCGCTTCCGCCAGGCGATCCTGGACCCCGGTGGTCATGGTGCGAAGCCGACGGCCGAAGAAGATGGCGGACCCTACCACAAGCGGCGACACGGCGAGCGCCGTCAGCGTGAGGCGCGGCTGGAGCCAAGTGAGCAGGATGACGCCGCCGACCAGCGAAAGGATCTGGCGGGAGAACTCCGAGACCTGGTGACTGAGGACCCCCTGGAGCAGTCCCACGTCCGCGGTGAGCCGGCTGGTCAGCTCGCCGGTACGCCGCTCGGCGAAGAAGCCCGGGGGCATCTCCAGCAGCCGGGCGAACAGCTCCCTGCGGAGGCCCGCCACCGACTGTTCGCCCACCGCGCTGAGCAGATAGGCCTGGACGTAGTTGAGGCCGGCCTGCACGGTGAACAGCAGCACCAGGCCGATCGCGATCCGATCGAGCAATTCCCGGTCGCGGTTCACGAAGGCGGCGTCCAGGAGGTAGCGGACGGCCATCGGAAAGGCGAGCGCCAGGAGCCCGCTCGCCACCAGCGCGAACGTGGCGATCACCAGCTTGCCGCGGTACGGCTTGACCCGGGGCCAGAGGCGCATCAGGCGGCCGGGTGGCGGCAGGCGGCGCTTCGCTGTCTCGGTAATGGAAGCCGTCATGCTAGTGGTCGAGATGCCCGCCCGGTGCAACGCCGACCTCGCGTGACGACTGGTCGAGAATGATGACCCGGGGCGCCGTCGGCCGGCTGAACGGGAGGGCGCGGTCCACGCCCATGGCGACGAAGAGCAGAGCCAGGTACAGCAGGGAGTAGCGGTACATGCCCCAGGCCACCGGCGTCACCGCACGCTCCCGCATCAGCCGGATACAGTACCACAGGAGCCTGGCGCCGAGCAGGGCCGCAGCCACGCCGTAGAACGGACCCAGCGCCCCGAAGAACGAGGGCAGAATGGTGAGCGGGAGCAGGATCAGGGTATAGACCAGCATCTCGTACTTGGTCCGCGCCTCGCCCCGGACCACCGGCAGCATCGGCACGCCCGCGCGAGCGTAGTCGGCCTGCTTGATGAGGGCGAGCGCCCAGAAGTGCGGCGGGGTCCAGTAGAAGATGATCGCGAACAGATACACCGCCGCGAGGTCCAGCCCACCCGTCATCGCGGCCCATCCGACCAGTGGAGGAAACGCACCCGCGGCCCCGCCGATCACGATGTTCTGCGGGCTCGATCGCTTGAGCCAGATGGTATACACGAAGACGTAGAACAGCAGCCCGCCCAGGGCGAGCCAGGCGCTCAGCGGATTCACCAGGTACCAGAACACGGCAAAGGCGACCGCCGCGAGGCCGATGCCGAAGGCCAGCCCGAACGCGGGAGAGACCCTGCCCGATGGAATCGGACGCAGTCTGGTCCGCGTCATCCGGGTGTCGATGTCCCGGTCGAACCACATGTTGATCGCGTTGGCGCCGCCCGCCATCAGGTATCCACCCAGTACGACCCAGAGGACCAGCATCGGCGATGGCAGGCCCGCGGGCGTGATGAACATCGGGGCGACGGTGGTGACCAGCAGCAGGGAGATGATCCGAGGCTTGGTGAGCGTGACCATGTCGGCCAGCCGGGAGGGCCGACGGCCGCCGTCTCCCGCGAATGCCGCACCCTCCGATGCCGCCTCGGTGCGCCGGCCCGCCACCGGGGTGCGCGCCGAACGGAAGGCCAGGATGACGAGCGCCGCCCAGATCGCCGTGCCGACCAGCAGATGCAGCGCCCGCAGGCCGGTCGGGAGCAGATGCAGGATCATGGCGGCAGCCACGGCGACCTGCGCGAGCGTGCCCAGCAGAACGATGAAGGCCCAGCGCCGAAGCGATGCCGCCTGCGGTCCCGGATCCCGCCTCACGCGTGCCGCCAGCAGTCCGACGAGGCCGAGAAAGCCGAACGCCAGCATCCGGTGGGCCCAGTGGAGACCCGCCAGCCGGCCCTCCGGCGGCAGGGCGCTGCCGTTGCAGAGTGGAAATCCGAGACAGAGGAGACCGGCGTCGAAATTCGCCACCTGGGCGCCGAACAGGATCACCACGAACCCGAGGCCTGCGGTCGCGAGGACCAGGGCGTGGGAGGGATGTCTGTCGGAGGTGGGGAGCGGCCCTGACGGGGCGGATGCCCGCAGGGCGACCACGAGCAGGGCCGCGAGCAGCAGCATCGCGTTGGCGAAATGGGTGATGACCACGGACGGCGGCAGGTCCAGCTTGACTGTCACGGCGCCGAGCAGCACCTGCACCACCAGGAGCACGGCCGCGAGCACCGCCGGGTTGCGCAGCGCCGGCTCGGTGCGGTGACGCTTGAGCGCCACGGCCGCGACGCCGAGGACGAGCAGGCTCACCACCGCGGCGGCCCAGCGGTGACTGCTTTCGATGAGGGTGGGCAGATCGAGCGGTGGGAACCATTCCCCGTTGCACCGGGGCCAGTGATCTCCACAGCCCATGCCGGATCCAGTGATCCGGACGATCCCGCCGAGAACGATGAGGCCGAGGGCGAACCCACTGCCGGCCCAGGCCAGACGCCGGAGCAGTCCGGTCCGGTCCCGCTCAGTCGATTGATTCAAAGGAACGCCGCCCCCGCAGATTCAGGCCCGGTAAGCCGGAGAAAGAACGACGTGCGGCAGGCCCTTGTCAAGGCTACATTTAGCGATGCCCTCACATCCGCCCGCCGATGCATGGGGTGAGCGTCTCCCCCGGCATCTCGGACTCTGGAGCGCCATCGCGGTTCTCGTCGGATCGACCATCGGAAGCGGCATCTTTCGGGTTCCGGCGAGCGTCGCGGAGCGTCTCCAGGAGCCCGGCCCCGTCATCCTGGCCTGGGTCCTGGGCGGCGTCATCGCGCTCTTCGGGGCCCTGACGATCGCCGAGCTGGCGGCGGCCCTGCCCCGATCGGGTGGGGTCTTCGCCTATCTGCTCGAGGGGTTCGGCCCGCTGCCGGCCTTCCTGTTCGGCTGGTCGGAGCTGACGGTGATCCGCGCCTCGGCTCTGGGCGCCATCGCCACCATTTTCGCCGAGTATCTGGGGTACTTCCTGTCGTTCACGCCTTCGCAAGTGCGTTACGTGGCCGCCGTCGCCATCGTGGTGATGGGGTTCCTCAACTACGTCGGGGTGAAGAACGCCGCGCGCTTCATGAACCTCATCACGGCGCTCAAGTTCGGGTCGCTCGCGGGGCTGGCGCTGCTCGGCTTCACGGCGGGGCAGGGGAGCATGGAGCACTTCTCACCTCTGATGGCGGGTGGGGTGCAGCTCTCGCTGCTGGCCACCGCCCTCATCTCCATCATGTGGACCTACGACGGTTGGGCCGACCTCTCGTTCATGGGCGGCGAGGTGAAGGATCCCGGCCGGACCCTTCCCCTCGCGCTGATCCTGGGCACGTCGGCCATCGTGGTGGTCTACCTGCTGCTCAACTTCGCCTACATCTATCTGGTGCCGCTCGCCGAGATGGCGACGGCACCGCTGATCGCCGCGACCGCGGCCGAGCGGATCACGATCTTCGGCAGCGCGGGCGGGGCAGTGATCTCCGGCGTGGTGATGGTCTCCTGTCTCGGCGCCCTCACGGGCTCCATGATGACCGGACCCAGGATCTTCTTCGCCATGGCGGACCGGGGACTCTTCTTCCGGGCCATCGCTCGGGTGTCACCCCGGTACCAGAGCCCTTCCACCGCCATCTGGCTGGCCACCGCGCTCGGCGTCATCTACGTACTGCTCAACGACTTCCAGCAACTGGCCGACAAGTTCATCCTCGGCATCTGGCCCTTCTATGCGCTGGCGGTCGCCGCGGTGTTCGTGCTCCGCCGAACCCGGCCGGAGATGGAGCGGCCATACCGGACCTGGGGTTATCCCGTGGTGCCGGCGCTCTTCCTGCTCGCGTCGCTGGGAATGGTGGTCAACGCATTGGTGACCGATCCGCTCAACACCGGGATCACATTCGGGATCATTCTGGTCGGGGTGCCGGTGTACTTCGTGTGGCGGGCGTTCGCGGGGAGGGGTGGGGAGGGCGAAACGGCAGCACAGTCGTGAGGACTTGGTGCGACGGTCATCCCGAGCGAAGCGAGGGATCGGCTCGGGCATGCGAGGGAGTCGAGATGCCTCCGGTCACTCTCATACGCGGCCGGATCCCTCGCTTCGCTCGGGATGACGCAGGCCGACCACCACCTCGATCCCCAGATCCGCGGCGATCACGCTGTGCGTCAGCGCGCCGATCGAGATGAAGTCCGCTCCGGCCTCCGCGTACGCCCGGACGTTCGCCAGCGTAATCCCTCCCGTCGCTTCGATCTCGATGCCCGGCCGGAGCTCACGTGCCCGCTCCGCCCACTCGCGTACCGTGCCGGGCCGCTGATTGTCCACCAACAATCGCGTCGCGCCGGCCGCACAAGCCTGCTCCAGCTGATCCACCGACTCGACCTCGACCTGAAGTGACGTGATGCCCCTCGTGCGTGCTTCGTCCAGGGCGGAGGTCAGGTCGTTTCCCGCCAGCCGGAGTGCCTGCCAGTGGTTGTCCTTGACCATGACCTCGTGCCCGAGATCCAGCCGGTGGCGAGCGCCTCCTCCGGCCAGGACGGCGGCAACGTCGAGCGAGCGAAGTCCCGGAGCGGTCTTTCGGGTGTGGAGGATCTTGCAATGGGTGCCGGAGACGGCCTGAACATAGGCCAGTGTAGCGGAAGCGATGCCACAGGCGCGCTGGAGCAGATTCAACATGGGCCGCTCCGCCCGGAGGATGCGTGTCAAGGCGCCGTGCACCAGACCGATCGTCGTTCTCGGCGTGACCACCCGGCCGTCGGGTGCCCGCCATTCGATCCGGCAGTCGCAGGCCCGGGCCACCGCGTCGGCGTACGCGCCGCCCGCCACCACCCCGCCGGTCCGATACTCGATCCTGCCCTCGGCCGCCACACCGCCGGGGACGGTGAGCCCGGTCGTGACGTCGGTGTCCCCGTCCTCCGCGAGGGCCGTGGCCGCGATGCGCTCCGCGTCTCCCGTCACCGGCCCAGCGCGACCATCCGGTCGATGGCCCCCCGTGCGCGGGCCGCGATCTCGGGCGGGACCGTCACGTGGTACTGGTCGTGGCGCAGCGAATCGCGCACACCGGTAATGGTGATCGCCTTCATGTAGGCGCACACCGCCTCGGGGTCGGCGGCGATGAATTGCTTCGTCGGCGCCATCTGCCGCATCCGGTGCATGATCCCGGTCTCAGTCGCGACGATAAACTCGGGGGCCGAGCCTTCGGTGGCCGCCCGGATCATTCCCTCGGTCGAGGTGATGTGCAGCCCCTTCGGATCCACGTCGCCCTGCCCCATCTCGTAGATCAGCTGGCCGGCGCATCCGCACTCGGGGTGCACCAGGACGTCGGCGTGGGGATGCTCCAGCCGGGCCGCGTTCAGCGTCTCCGCCCGGATGCCGCGATGCACGTGGCACTCGCCCATCCACACCTCGATCCTCCGGTCGGGCCGCATCCGCCGCGCGTGGGCGCCGAGAAAGAAATCAGGAAGGAAGAGAATGCCCTTGTCCACCGGAATCGCGTCGATCACGTCCAGCACGTTGCCGCTGGTGCAGCAGTAATCGAGCTCCGCCTTCACCTCGGCCGTGGTGTTGACGTAGCCGACCGCGATGTAGCCGGGGAACTGGGCCTTCCACTGCCGGACGTCCTCGGCGGTGATGGTGGCCGCCAGCGAGCAGCCGGCCCGCAGGTCCGGGAGCAGCACTCGCTTGTCGGGCGAAAGGATCGCGGCCGTCTCCGCCATGAAGTGCACGCCGGCGAAGATGATCACGCCGGCAGGAGTCTTCGCCGCCTGGCGGGACAGGCCCAGCGAATCGCCGACGTAGTCTGCGACGTCCTGGACCTCGGGCCGCTGATAGTTGTGGGCCAGCACCACCGCGTCGCGCTTACGCGCCAGGCTTCGGATCTCGCGTTGGATCGCGGCGATCTGCGCCGGCGTCTCGGTTGTGGGCTCGATGACCGGAAGCTCGATCCGGCGCGGGGGCGGAAGGTCGGTGTCCAGCGGCGGCCGGAGGCTCATGCGGTCTCCCGGCGCAAACCCGCCGGCGGGTAGTCGAGCCGCCGGTGGCCGCCCCGGCTTTCGCGCCGGCGTCGCGCGGCCTCGGTGATGAGCCGGGCGACCAGCAGCTGGTTGTGGGTTCGCCACGCGGCCGGCGGGGTCTCACGGGTCAGGCGAGCCAGCTCCTGTTCGGCATGGAGCAGCGAGGCCTCGGTGCGCTGGACGCCGACGCATGTGGTCATCAGCTCACGCATCGTCCGGCGAACCTCCTCGCAGCCGGGGTCCGCACCGGTCTCCTGTTGCAGCGGAACGTCGGGTATCGCCGCTGGTGCCCCTGCGCGACCGGTCTCGTCGGCCAGTGCGTGGCCCGCCCGGTCGGCGAAGACGAGGCCCTCGAGCAGTGAGTTCGAGGCGAGCCGATTCGCGCCGTGCACTCCGGTGGACGCTACCTCCCCCACCGCCCAGAGCCCCGGCAGCGTCGAGCGTCCCTCGAGATCGGTGCGGACGCCGCCCATGGCGTAGTGAAGCGCCGGAGCCACCGGCAGCAGGTCGCGGGAGGCATCGAGACCGTGTGCGGCAAGGATCGCCGTGATGCCGGGGAACCGGGTCTCGAAATCCTCGATCTCGCGCGCGTCGAGCCAGGCTCCGCCGGCGGCGTCGGCCACCGCGACCACTCGGGCCAGCACGTCCCTAGGCGCCAGCTCGCCCCGGGGGTCCGCATCGAGCGCGAAGCGCTGTCCGTCGCGGTCGACCAGTACCGCGCCCGCGCCGCGAACGGCTTCGGAGATCAGGGGGGCGGGATTGATGCCGGGAAGCTTGAGTGCCGTGGGATGGAATTGCAGGAACTCGATATCGCGGAGCTGCACGCCCGCGCGGTGGGCGAGCGCCCAGCCGTCGGCGGTTGCGACCCGGGGATTGGTGGTGATGGCGTACAGCTGCCCGACTCCTCCGGTGGCGAGGACGACGGAGGAAGTCGGAACGACCCGGCCCACATCGTCGGCGCCCAGGACCGCCACCCCGGCCGCCCGGCCGTCCGAAACCAGGATGGCCGTCGCCTCGGTGTGTTCCATCAGCTCGATGAGGGGGTGGGACCGCACCACCTCCGCGAGGCAGTTGATCAGTGCGGCGCCGGTCCGATCACCGCCGGCGTGAATGATCCGTGGGCGGGTGTGGGCGGCCTCCAGCCCGAAACGGAGCCGCCCGTCGGGACCCCGGTCGAACCGGGCACCCAGGGCCAGGAGCTCGTAAATTCTTCCAGGGCCTTCGCTTGTGAGGATTCTTACGGCTTCGGGGTCGGCCAGGCCGTCGCTGGCGGCCATGGTGTCGGCGGCGTGCTGGCTGGGGCTGTCACCGGGTCCGAGGGCGACGGCGATGCCACCCTGCGCCCAGGCGCTGGCGCTGTCGGCGAGGGTCTCCTTGGTGAGGACCACCGCCTTTCGTCCCTCCGACGCGAGTCTCCATGCGGTCCAGAGTCCTGCAATGCCCGTACCGATGATGACGGGGCGAGGGGGGGTCATGAAGGAAATATAGGGGTAGCGGGGCAGCGGCGGGAATGAAGCGATCCACTGAGCGGTGTCATCCTGAGCGGAGCGAAGGAGCCGAAACCCGAGCATGGCCTCCTTCGCTCATGCGGGCTACGTCCTCACCCGTGCCAACAGCAACACCCCCGCCGCCGCGAACACGATGTTCGGGATCCACGCCGCCAGATAGGGATCCACCACGCCTCCCGCGCCCACCGCCTTCATGATCTGGGTCAGCAGCAGAAAGATCACGGTGGTGCCCAGGCTGATGGCGATCCCGACGGCGGCGCCTGCCCGGGGTGTGGTCACCGCGAGGGGTGCGCCGAACAGTGCGATGATGAAGCAGGTAACGGGAATCGCGACCTTCAGCCCCCGCTCGACGATCAGCTTGTTGGCGTCGTTCCCGGAGCGCCGGAGCGCCTCCACGTACCGCCCCAGCTCGGCGTAGCGCATCTCGTCCGGCGCCTTGGCCTCCGCGAGCAGATCGGCGGGCGACTGGGTCAGCGCCCGGAGCCGCATGCTGTTGAAGGTAAACATGGCCTGTTTACCGGGCCCGACGATCACCCGGCTGGCGCCCTCGCGGATCCGCCAGCCGCGAAGGGAGTCGTCCCAGCTTGCGCTGTCGGCCGTGATGACCAGGTCGGGGTAGTCGGCCCCGGTGCCCTGCCGCTCGAACATCACCTGCTTCAATTGCCGGTTGGCCACGTCGAGGGAGCGAATGGTGTAGACCCAGCCGACGTCGCCCCGGTAGACGAAATTGTAGCGCGCCCGGGTCGGTCGGGCCGCCTTGGCTTTCTGAAGCTCGAGCTGCTTCGCCGTCGCACCGGGAGCGAGCTCGCCCACCAGGAACGCGAGCACTGAGGCGACGGCCGCAGCGGCGAAGACCGGCACCATCAGTCTATGAAAGCTCTGCCCGCCGGCCTTGGCGGCAGTCAGTTCGGAGTACCGGCCCATCGCTCCCACGGTGAACACCGTGGCGAAGAGCACTGCGGCGGGCATCACCAGGAACATGTTCTCCGGGATGGAGTACACGTAGCTCCATGCGATCTCCCGCATGGTGAGACCCCGGTCCAGCAGCCGGTTCAGGGTGTCCGTGAGGTTGATGAGGATGGACACGATGGGAAAACCCAGCGCGGTCAAGACGAAGATCCGCACCCAGCTGCCCAGCACGTAGCGGTCGAGCGTGCTGAGGGCCTTCACGCAGCCTCTCTCCCCGCCGCCCAGCGCTGCCGCAGCCTGCGCCAGAGGTGCCGGATGGCGTCCAGCACCTCCTGGAAGTCGCCACCCCGCGTCGAGCCGGACTCCCGGCTCACCCGGACGAGACCCACGATGCCCACGATGGTCAGAATGATGTTCGGGGCCCACATGGCGGCCCAGGGGGACACGTGCCCCCGGTCCGCCAGGCTCTCCCCCGCGGTGAGCCCCACGTAATGGATGGAGAAGATCAGCAGTCCTCCTCCGATCACCAGCCCGATCCCGCCCCTGGGAAACCGGAGGGCCATGACGATGCCGATGATCACGAACGACATGCAGGCCATGCTGATGGCCCATTTCTTATGGACTTCCACCGCGTACCGGGCGGCCCGGCGTCCCGCGTCGGTGCCCTGGTCCATCGCCGTAGCCGTGAGCGACCAGTTGGAAAGCGACGGTTCCCGGAGTCCTCCAGAGCGTGGGCGCGACAACGGAGGCCGGCCCTGGGCCGTGGACTGCGGCTTGGGGGGTGTCGGACGGACCTTGGCCCGCGGGGCGGGCGACTGCTTGGCGGACTGTGTGGTACCCTGGGCCTGCACCGTCCTCGGAAGAACGAGCCGCTGGACCGCCTGCATCCAGCCGCAATAGGCCGGCCGGCGGCCGGGCGGGGACACGGTATCTCGCTCCGCGAGCGGCGGCAGCGCCAGGAGGATCCGGAGGTCGCCGACCAGGAGGTCGCGCCGGCTCCGCTGCGCCTCGGTCTGCTCCCGGTCCGCGTCGCGAATAACGTCGAGCATCTCGCAGGTGCTCATCTCCCGGTCGCCCCGGACCGCTTCGGCGGTGTTTCTCTCGAGCTCGTCGAAGACGTTCTTGACTCGGATATCGTTGACCTTGAAATAGGTCAGCTGGAAGCCCGAGGGGTCCACTGGGCGGTACTGGTGGATGCTGCCATCGTAGAGTCGGAGGCTCAAATCGGTCTGACCCTCCGCGTAGGCCATCAGACCGCTGTCGGCGTAAATGATGCGGCGACTCGCGTCGCCGCCCACGTCGTAGATGGTGACCTCGCGCAACCGGCCGGTGGCCGCGTCGATCCGGTTGGCGCGGAGGAAGTACTGCGAAGGCGGGACTTCGTTGATCACCTGTTCCTGGAGCTCGAAGGTCGGTTTCTTCCGGCCGATGTCGATGAGCAGATTCCGGAGCCTGGCATTGCTCCGGGGCAGAACCTGGTCCACGAAGGCGAAGTTGAAGGCCGACATGAACACGCCCCACGCCAGGACCGGAACCAGGGTCTGGTAGACGCTGATCCCGCTGGCGCGCATGGCCGTGAGCTCGTTGTCGGCGGCCAGATGGCTGAAGGCGTAGAGGACCGCCAGGAGCACCGCCATCGGCAGGGTCATCGCCACGATGAACGGCACGCTCAGCGCAAAGACCTCCCCGATGACCGTCCAGGGGAGGCCCTTGCCAACCAGCGACCCGAACTTTTTCGCGATCTGGCTCAAGAGCATGAGGCTGGTGAGCGCCGCGAGCGCGAAGATGAAGGGCGCCGCCAACTGGCGGAGGAGATAGCGACTGAGCAGCTTCACGTGGCTTAACTTGTAGATTTGTAAGGAGTTGTTAGCTCTATTATATTGGCCTTGTACACCATTCTCAAGCTGTCTCCCTCAGCTCCAGACGAGTGCAGCGCGCCCTACCCTCGCTAATCTGGCTCTGCCTGTTGGCGGTGTCTCCTCTGGCGGGCCAGACCCCGGAAACCGCCGCGGACACGACCGAGTTTGGCCTTCGGGTGCGGGTGCCCGTGGAGCCGTTCAGGTTGTCCGAGCCGTCCGCGCTGCGTGCGCCCTGGTTGGGTGCGCCCCGGCTCGGCCCCGCGGGCCAGGAGCAGCGTTGGGACAGCACCTTGGCCACCGTACGCGACTCGGTGCGTGCCTCGCGCGCCCTGAGCCACCGCCTGCTCAACATCTACGGGACGGCGCCCGCCGAGGATGCAGCCGCGGCCCCGCGGCGGGGGATGTTCGGCCTCGGGCGCGAGTACGCCGACGTCGCCATGGACGGCCAGGTCCGCCTCGAGGTTCGCACCGACCGTCTGCGCAACGAGCGCTGCAGTCCCGCGCTGCTGCTCGATCCCAATTCCGGCTGTACCGGCGGGTTCAAGGCGCCCCGGCTGGACAATCAGGTCAATCTGCGGTCTACCGGCATCCTCGGCCGGCGGGTCCACCTCAACATCGACTACGATTCCGAGCGGGACTTCGCCGCCAACAACGACGTACAGGTGTACTACGAGGGGCTGGATGACGAGATCGTCCGCCGGGTCGAGATCGGGACCGTGCAGTTTCAGCCGCCGCCCTCCCGCTTCATCACCGCCGCCATCCCCAGCAACAACTTCGGCGTAAACGCCAGCTTCGAGGTGGGCCGGGTCCAGCTCCAGGCGTTGGCTGCCACCCAGAAGGGGAGCCAGGTGGCCGAGCGGACGTACACCGTGGGCCAGACCACCAGCCAGCCGCAGGACAAGCAGGTTCGCGATCTGGACTTCGAGACCGGCCGCTTCTTCTGGGTGATCGATCCGTCCGGCGTGCCCGGCTATCCCGACCTGGACATCCTGAACCTCGACCCGGCCCAGGTGCAGTCGAGCCAGCGGCCCGACCAGGTGCGGGTCTACCGCTACCGCGCTGCGCTGAACCAGAACACCTCGCAGAGTAATCTCGGGGGAATTCGGGCGATCGCGCGTAGCGCCGACGGCGCTCAGACCTTCGGCCCGGTTCGCTGGGAGCTGCTGATCCAGGGCACCGACTACCACATGGACAGGTCGGGTCTGTGGCTGGCGCTGGGAACGAAGCTGGACCAGAACGACTTTCTCGCCGTCAGCTACGTGGCCGAGGACGGCACGCCGGTGGGAAGCTTTCCGGCTCAGGATCGGCCCGAGGCCAACGACAGCCTGCGTCTCATCGTGGAGCCGAAGCAGGACCCCACGATGGTGACGTTCAATCACGAGATGCGGCAAATCTACCGGGTGGCCGGCACGGACCTGGACGCGTCGTCGCTCCGGGTGGCGCTATCGGTGAACCAGTCGGAGCGGCCGCTGGCAGGCGGCACCACGTACCTCGCCGCGCTTCGGCTCGCGATCCCGACGGATCCGAACATATTCGACCGCGACAACCGGCTGTTTCCCCGCGCGGAGGAGCCCCAGGCGGTTCCCATCGTCAACGAGTCGTACATCATCTATCCGCACCTCCGGCCGTTCGCCGATTCCGCGCGGCTCACCGTGGCGGAGCGCAACGACTCGCTGTACCTGAAGCCCCTCTTTCTCCTCAACCAGGGTCCGGCGGCCAAGTTCCAGCTGCGGCTGCAGTACAACTCCACCGGCCGGGGCGACCGATCCACCCTCAGTCTCGGCGCGCTCCAGATCCGTGAGGGCAGCGAGCAGATCTCGGTGGGAGGTCGGCGGCTCGAGCGCGACGTGGACTATACCATCGCCTACGAGCTGGGGCAGGTCACTTTCCTCAACCCCGAGTCGCTATTCGGCGGCGGCGTGGCACAGGTGTCGGTGCGCTTCGAGGAGCAGGGCATCTTCGCCGTCGCACCGACCCAGATCTTCGGTCTGTCGACTCGATACAGTCTGGGCGACGTCGGGGCCGTCAACTTCATCGGCATGTACCAGCGGGAGTCGAGCGCATTCAACCGACCGCCGCTCGGCTTCGAGGCCACCGCCAACCTGGTGACCGGGGTCAACACGGAGCTCCGGTTCCGCTCCCAGGGGCTGAGTCGCCTGCTGAGTGGTATCACGTCCCGGCCCGCGACGGCGCCGTCCACCCTGGCGATCAACGCGGAATTCGCGGTCACCAAGCCGGACGCCAACCGCTCCGGTCAGGCGTACATCGAGGAGTTCGAGGCGGAAGCCGGCGTGCCGATCTCGCTCGCCGAGACGGCGTGGGAGTTCAGCAGCGGGCCTCGGGACGGGTCGGCGGTGGCCCAGTTCGGCTTTGCCGCGGGCTTCGAGACCGACGATGCCGTCGCGCTCACCTGGCAGAACCTGGTGCGGGTTCCGGGAACCAATCAGGCGCTGGAGATACGGCCCGAGAACATCGACACCTTGATCCGGATCGCGGGACGCAGCGAGCGTCTGGAGACCGCGATGTTCCTGACGCTGCACGCCGACACCGCCGGCGGCATAGTGCAGCGCAACAACGACTCACGGTGGACGCTCCCCCCGCGCCCCTCGCGGCCGCGCTGGCGGTCCATGGTCACGCCGCTGAGCACCACCGGCGTGGACCTCACCCGCGACGAGTTCCTGGAGTTCTGGGTCCTCCATCCAGCGACGCGGAGTGCGGAGGCCGCCGGCGTGGTTTTGGTCTTCGACCTCGGCAAGGTGGACGAGGATGCGATCGCGATCGCCCCCGAGAGTCTCTCGGTGGCCAGCGGCGACAGTGTCTTCACCGGCCGCCAGCTCATCGGGCTCGGGACGCTCGACACCGAGCGCAGCTCGATCGACATCTTTAACGCCGAGACCGACGACGTCGGCATCCTGGGCGACCGCCCGCCGGTCCTGGCGGGAGATGGCGGTGCGGTCATCGGCGACCTGCCGCTCTGCCAGCGCATTCTGTCCGCATCGGTGCCGGTTTTCCCCTGGGGCGACCTGAGTGGCCGGTGCACCAACGGCAACGGTGTGCTCGACACCGAAGATCTCGACAACGACAACGTGCTGAACGCGCGCGGGGCAACGGAGGACGTCTTCCGCTACGTCGTCCAGCTCCGGCCGGGCGACAAGTACTTCGTGCGGAACGGCGTCCAGGTCACCGACGAGCAGGGCCGGGTGTCGGGCTGGCAATTGTATCGGATTCCGATCCGCGCACCTGACGACACGCTCGGCAATCCCAATCTGCGTCTTGTCCAGCATCTGCGGGTCACCGTCGCCGCGCCGCCCGACGCCGGCGAGGCGGACGTAGTGGGGCAATTCGCCTTCGCGCGCATGCGACTGGTGGGCTCCTCCTGGACCCGCCGCGCCGAGCGGCCCATCGCGGGGATCGCCGGGGCCATCGCGAAGCCTACCGGGGATATCATCGCCTCCATAGTGTCCACAGAGAACCGGCTGGATCTCGGTTACGAGTCGCCGCCGGGCGTGGGCGAGTCGGTGCAGCGGCGGGACGGCGACCAACAGTCCTTGGGAACCCAAATCAATGAGAAGTCGCTCCGGCTGATCGCCCGCGGGCTGGAGATCGGTGACCGGGCCGAGGCGTACCTCCGGTTCCCGATCGCATCGCAGAACGCGCTCGGGTACCGGCAGCTCCGGGTTTGGATGCGGGGGCGCGGCGACGGCTGGGAGCAGGGAGACCTTCAAGCCTTCATCAAGGTGGGCAGCGACGACCGGAACTTCTACATGTACCGGGCGCCGGCCCGGTCTTCGACCTGGGAGCCGGAGTTCGTGGTGGATCTCGAGGTGTGGCGGCGGCTCCGGGCCCGGATCGAGACCGAGCGGCTCACCGGACCGCCGGTGGTGGATCCCGCGTGCGGGGTAACCGACCCCGAGGTGTACGTGGCGTGCGACGGTTCCTATCTGGTCTACACTGCGGATCCCGGCGTCAGTCCGCCGAACCTCGCAGCGATTCAGGACATCTCCGCCGGCATCTACCGCGCCGCCTCCACGCTGACGCTCGCCGAGGCCGAGCTGTGGGTGGACGACATAAGGCTCGGCAATCCGGTGGCGGAGCTGGGCATGGCAACCTCGGTGGACGCGCGCCTGGTGGCGAGCGACGTAGGAAACGTCTCGCTCTCTTACGTACAGCAGAACGGACAGTTTCGGCAGATCAACCAGGATCCGAGCTATCGGGGCACCGGAACGCTCCTGCTCAGCACCGGCTGGCAGCTCGACCGGTTCCTGCCCAGTTCGCTCGGACTGTCGATACCGCTCAACGTCGCCTACAACCGCGCGGCAGTGAGTCCCGAACTGTTGACCGGGACCGATGTGCCCGCCGATGCCCTGGCCGGCGTGCGGAAGCCTACCTCGAGCACCCAGAACTACAGTCTCAGCGTCCGCCGGAGCCGGAAGGGGGAGGACTTCTTCACCCGTGCCCTGGCGGATCCGCTCTCACTCAGAGCCACGCTGGTCCGGGGCCGGGTCGGCACGGAGTTCAGCAGTGCTCGCTCCGACGCGCACTCCCTCGCGGCGAGCTACAACCTCCAGATGCAGCGTCGAGGGATCGACCTGCCGCTCGGTGGACTACTCGGGGGCATGCCGCGCTGGCTCCGGGAGAGTGAGGGAGGAAAGGGCCTCCGCAACCCTAAGCTCAGCCTCGTGCCGTCCAACCTTCGGCTGAGCAGCGGGCTCAACCGCAGCGAGGCCGAGTATTTCTCCTTCGGCGCGCCGATCTCGCGGGGGGCGGATTCCCTCGTCCGGCCGACGCTCTCGCTCACTCACCTCTGGCAGAACGCGGCCGGCCTCACCTGGCAACCGCTCGGCATGCTGTCCCTGAACACGGACCTCACCAGCACCCGCGATCTCCGGGTTTACCCCGACTCCAATTCGCTCGGCCGCCTGGCCTATGCGGAGCGCAAGTTCTTCCTCGGCGTCCCGGTGGGCGTCGAGCGGGATCGAAATCTCACTACGGCGCTCGCGCTGACGCCCGCGCTCAGTTCGTGGCTGCGACCTCGCTTCACGACGGCGAGCAGCTTCGTCCTTTCACGAACCCTGAACACCCGCTCGCCGGTGCGCGAGTTCGAGGACAGTGGCGCGTTCATTCTGCCGCAGACGCTGAACAACCGTCGGACCCGGGAACTGGGGCTGTCGCTCGATCTCGGCCGCGCCGTCAGGCAGTTCTTCGGGGACAGCGGCGTGGGCCAGGCACTGGGACGGATCCGGCCACTCGACCTCAGCTCCGTGCTGACCCGGTCGTCCACCTACAACCTGGCCGCCTTCGATCCAGGTCTGAAGTATCAGCTGGGACTCGGGGGCCGCGAGAGCTTCCTCTTCCAGGAGGGCACCGCCGCGGTGAACGCGACGGAGACCCGGACCGCGACGCTGGCATCGGGCGCCGACCTTCCGCTCGGGTTCTCGACGATGCTCTCCTATTCGCTCACTCGAACCGAGCAGTTCCGCCGGGTCGGCGACGGGTTCGCGGAGACGATCATTCGGCAGCGCGAGTGGCCGACCGCCTCGGTGCGGTGGAACCGCTTCTTCACCTCGGGTCCGTTCGTGAATCTGAGCGCGAGCTTTTCGGTGCGCCGGCGGGAGGGCACCTCCCAGCAGCTGAGCCAGACCGGCTCGGGGGCGACGAGCGCCACGCTGTCGTCCGCGCTCACGCCCGACCTCCAGCTTGGATTCCGGAACGGTATGAATGTGTCCGCCGCGCTGGCGAGCCGCAGCCAGCGCACCGAGAACAATGGCAACGCCACGGTCTTGGACCAGGACGACATCACCGGCTCGTTCAGCTACGCGTTCCGCCTGCCGACCTATATCAGCCGGACCCGCAAGCTGGTTCGCTCGTCGCTCACCGTCTTTTCCTCCAGCTCGCAGACCTGCCTGCTCACCAGCCAGGACCCTGTTTGTTCGCTCATCTCCGACGTGCGCCGGCGCGAGATCCGGAGCGGCCTCGACACCGACCTCATGCAGATCTTGACCGGCGGCCTGCAGTTCGGCTATTCGGTCAACGACGTACGCCATCTCGGTGGCCGCACCTCGCAGATCTTTCTCCTCGTTTCCTTCCAGCTATCGCTCTTCGCCGGGGACTATCGTTGACACCGAGACTCCGTGGGATCGCGCTCCCGTTGCTCATCGCGCTCACCGCCTGCCGCGACGAGCCGCCGCCCCGGGAGTTCGACGGGGCGACGGCCTTCGGATACATCGAGCGGCAACTGGAGTTCGGCCATCGGACGCCCGGCACCGAGGGGCACGCCCGGATGGCGGAGTGGCTCGACAGTACCGTGCGGCAGAAGGCGGACTCGGTCATCACCCAACGGTGGACCCACGTCACGACCACCGGCGACTCGCTGCCGCTGCAGAACGTCATCGCGCGGTTCAACCCCGGTGCGGAGAAGCGAATTCTCTTCCTGGCCCACTGGGACACCCGGCCTACCGCCGACGGGCCGCAGTCGCCCGACTCGTCCGCGGCCGTGATGGGCGCCAACGACGGGGCATCCGGTGTGGCACTGTTGCTCGGGGTGGCCGACGTGCTGAACCGTGCGCCGCCCGATCCCGCTCTCGGGGTGGACCTGCTGTTCACCGACGGTGAGGACTATGCCGACTTCACCGACACACCGACCGACGTCCTGATCGGGTCCCGGTATTACGCGGCGCACCAGCCGCCCGGGGCCAAGCCGCTCTACGCGGTGCTCTACGACCTCGTGGCCGACAAGGACCTTCAGATCTATCAGGAGGGGAACTCGGTGACGGGCGCGCCCGAGGTCGTCAACCTGGTATGGGATGTGGCCCGGGACCTCGGCTACGGCAAGATCTTCGTGGACACACCCAAGCACGTGCTCATCGACGATCACCTCGAGCTGCAGAAGGCGGGTATTCGTGCCATCGACGTGGTGGATTTCGACTACCCGGCGTGGCACACGCCGTACGACACCATCGACAAGGTGAGCAAGGAGAGTCTGCAGATCGTGGGCGACGTGGCCGTGGCGCTGGTGCGAAGGGAAGGCGAGTAACCGGTCGAACCCATCCGGGGTGCTTACGCGCGGCGCTGCTCCTCGTCCAGCAGCCAGAGATGCTGCGCGGCGTACGCCCGCCACGGCCGCCAAGGCTCCGCACGCGCCCGGAGCGCCCGCCGGCTCGAAGTGCCGGCGGCGCGCTGCAGGGCCGGGTCGGACGCGGGGAATGCATCCGGCCAGTAGAGCGCCCGCATCACGATCAACGTCGCCAGCCGCTCTCCCACCCCCTCCAGCTCCATCAGCGCCCGATGGGTCGCGGCGACGTCGCGGCCCGGCTCCAGCGTGATCGCGCCGCCGGCGAGCGCCCGCGCGACCCCGGCGATCGCCTGCGCGGTACGTCGAGGCACGCCGACCGATTCCAACATTTCGGGGCCGGCCGCGGCCACCCGCTCCGGACTGGGCGCGAGTCGGCAGAGGGCCGGGATGCCGGTCTGGATCGCCTCGCCCAACGTACAGGCCACCCGGACCAGGAGGTCGCGGGCGGCTTCGACCGGTTGGTCCAGGCCCAGGATCAGTGACCGCAACGCGACCTCGAACCCGTCGAGCGCGCCCGGGATCCGGAGGCCCGGCCGGCGCTTCACCAGTGATGCCAGCCCGTGTTGTTCGAGGTGGGCATCTACCACGGCGGGCTCGGCATCGAGATCGAACAGGCGGCGGAGGCGCGCGAGCAGCGGCATCAGGACCGGAAGGAGCGAGAGCGAGACCGCGACGTTGAGGTGCGACCTGGCGGCGGCGTTCTCCGCCAGCACCACGCCGCTCCGGCCCTCGAGCTTGACCGTGCGTCCGTAGCGTCCGCCTTCCACCACGACCACGCCCGCCATCGCGCCCCGCGCCAGCAGGGTGCTGAGCAGCTCCCAGTCGAACGGCCTCCGGTAGGCGAGCGTCAGGGTGACGAAGTCGCCGGTCGGGCCGGGGGCCGGCGCCGCCGAGGGGGCGACACGGCGAAGCGCGGTGGGACTCAGCCGGTATCGCTCGCGGAACACGGAGTTGAACCGCCTGAGGCTCTGAAATCCGCTGGCGAATGCGATGCGCGTTACCGGGAGCGACGTCTCGGCGAGAAGACGCTTGGCCAGCAGCAGACGGTGAGTCTGGGCCAGCTCCGCCGGCGACACGCCAAGCTCGCGCTCCAACGCGCGCCTCAGATGGCGCTCGCTGACACCGAGCTCCGCGGCCAGCTCCGCCACCGTATGGCCGTTGAGAGCACCCGCGCCGATCCGCTGGGCCGCGAGACGCGCCAGCCGGGGCACCGCGTCCATCAGCGCCCGGCCCGGGGCCAGCTCGGGCCGGCAGCGGAGACAGGGGCGGTAGCCCGCTCGCTCCGCGGAGGCGGCGGAGTCGAAGAAGCGACGGCGCTCGGGGTAGGAGACTCGCGCCGGGCAGACCGGCCGGCAATACACCCTGGTCGTCGTGATCCCGACGAAGAAGATGCCGTCGAACCGCGCATCACGGGCATGCACTGCGCGCTGGCAGATGTCGGCCTGGAGCATGGCGCAAATCTAGTCGGCGGCGGACCTCCGCCTCGCCGGATTCGGACGTGCAATCGGATCCGCGTTCAAGGTTCCAAGGGGCGAATGCCGTCGAGTCTCCGGCAATTCGGTCCCATCCGCGCATTCCCGCTGCCGGTCCGCGCGCCGGTTCGCCTTACCGTCCTCCCATGTCCGCCACCGAGCGTCGAGCGCTGCTGCTCCTGCTGGGCCTCGGGCTCGTCGGCCAGGGCGTGCGTTGGTGGGCCACCCGTCCCGGTCAGGCGCCCGGTCAGATCGAGCTGCTCGCGGCGCTGCCGCCCAAGTCGCCCCTCGCCCACCGCGACAGCGTACTCGCCCTTGCCCGCCCGCTCGCCCCCGGCGAGAAGCTGGACCCCGACCGCGCTACGGCCACCGAGCTGGCACGGCTTCCCCGCGTGGGACTGGCACTTGCCAAGACCATCGTGGCCGATCGCGAGAAGGGCGGGCCGTTCGGCGGATTGACCGAGCTCGACCGGGTGCCCGGCATCGGGCCCGTATTGCTTGCCGCGATCGGGCCGCATGTGGAGTTCAGCGGGGCGGCGGGGCCGCGGGGCGGCGGGGCAGGAGAGCCAAGCCCATCGCTGGCACCGCTTTCGCCCGATCTGCAAGCGAGTCGCCTGACCAGCGGGGCCGACTCCTGCCTGCCCCGCTGCCCTGCGGCCCCACCGCCCCGCGTCGTAAACCTCAACACAGCGTCAGCTTCCGAGCTCGACGGCCTTCCGGGAATCGGCCCGGCGCGGGCGGCGGCGATCTTGCATGAGCGGCAGGCGCGGGGGCCGTTCAGCTCGGTCGAAGCGCTGTCCCGCGTACCCGGGTTGGGGCCTTCAGCCATCGCCCGGCTGCGCGACCTGGTGGTAGTGCACTGATGTCCGACGCTTCAGTGCCGCGACCAGGCTTCCGATACTGGCCCCAGTTGGCTCGAGATTTCTTCCACAACCACGAGACCATGGCGACCGCAGCTACCGGAAGCAGCGGCGATCGGCTCGGTGAAGTGCTTCTGCGCGAGGGCCTCCTCAAGCGCGAGCAACTCACCGCGGCCATTGCCGAACAGAGGGCCAGCAAGAGCCGCCTGGGCTTCGTCCTGGTGAAGCTGGGCATGGTACCCGAGCTGGAGATCACCAAGGTCCTGGCCCGGCAGTACCGGATGCCGGCCGTGGATCTCTCGCGCTTCGAGGTCGATCCCCGGATCCTGAAGCTGGTACCTGCCGACATGGCGACGAAGGGCGTCGTCCTCCCGCTCAAGCGCGAGGGCCGCACGCTCACCGTCGCCATGGCCGATCCCACCGATCTCGGCCTGCTGGAAGACCTCAAGTTCATCACCCGGTTCGATCTCTTTCCGGTGCTCGCCGGCGAGTATACGCTGCGCTCCCTGATCGAAAAGCACTACTCCAACGATCAGCAGGAACTGCAGAGCATCCTGAAGGACATGGAGGCCACCGGGGAAGACGTCGAAGTCGTCGAGGAGCAGGAAGAAGAAACGGTCACCCAGGCGCAGATCGAGGACGCGCCGGTGGTCAAGCTGATCAACGGCCTCCTGATCGACGCGGTCAAGCGGGGCGCCAGCGACATTCACATCGAGCCGTTCGAGCACGAGATCCGGGTGCGGTATCGGGTGGACGGCGCGCTGCTCGAGATCATGCGTCCGCCGCTCAAGATGAAGGCCGCGCTCACCTCCCGCATCAAGATTCTGTCTCAGCTCAACATCGCCGAGCGGCGCGTGCCCCAGGACGGCCGGCTCAAGCTCAAGATGGGCAACCGGGTCATCGACTTCCGCGTCTCCACCCTGCCGGTGCTGTTCGGCGAGAAGATCGTGCTCCGAATTCTCGACAAGGGCAACCTGACGCTCGACCTCACCAAGTTCGGGTTCGAGCCCAAGGCCGAGAAGGATCTGATGAGGGCCATCCTGAACCCGTACGGCATGGTGCTGGTCACCGGGCCCACGGGCTCGGGCAAGACGACCACGCTGTACTCCGCGCTCTCCCGGGTAAACACCACCGAAGTCAACATCATGACGGCGGAAGACCCGGTCGAGTACAACCTGATGGGTATCAACCAGGTGCTGGTACGGACCGAGATCGGGCTCACCTTCGCGGCGGCGCTGAAGGCGTTCCTGCGGCAGGACCCGAACATCATCATGATCGGCGAGATCCGGGACCTCGAAACCGGCGGCATCGCGATCAAGGCGGCGCTCACCGGCCACCTGGTGCTTTCCACCCTGCACACCAATGACGCGCCCAGCACGATCACCCGTATGATCGACATGGGCATCGAGGCGTTCAACGTGGCCAGCGCGGTCAACCTCGTCGTAGCTCAGCGGTTGGTGCGGCGCATCTGCACGGACTGCAAAGGTCCGCACAAGTACAGCGACGTGGAATTGCAGTCCCTGGGCACAAATCTTGACGAACTGCGGGCCCTGCAGTTCATGAAGGGCTCGGGTTGCGAGACTTGCAGCGGCACCGGCTACAAGGGCCGGGCGGGCCTCTATGAGGTCATGGCCCTGAGCCCGGAGTTGCGCCGGCTGATCCTTCGGGGCGCCTCGGTCGCGGAGATTCAGGACCAGGCGGTCGCCGATGGCATGCTCACCTTGCGCATGGACGGCATGAAAAAGATCGAGCGCGGTCTCACCACCCTCGAAGAAGTCGTCAAGGAGACAGCCGGATGAGCTTCAATCTGCGTGCGCTGCTCGAGGAGATGATCCAGAAGGAGGCGTCGGACCTCCACATCACCACGGGCGAGCGGCCTAAGTTGCGTGTCGATGGCGACATCGCCGACAGCTCGGTCACCGAGATCCTGACCCCCAAGGACACCCTGCATCTGGCCTACTCGGTCCTGACCGAGAACCAGAAGAAGCGGTTCGAGACCGAGGACGAGCTGGACTTCTCCTTCGGAATTCAGAACTTGGCCCGCTTCCGCGGCAACGTGTTCAAGCAGCGGGGCTGCGTGTCCATGGCAATCCGCATGATTCCTTTCAACGTGCGGACCTTTCAGGAGTTGGGGCTGCCTCCGATCATGGCCAAGCTGGCCGAGCGGCCCCGGGGCCTGATCCTGGTCACCGGGCCGACCGGCTCGGGCAAGAGCACCACCCTCGCCGCGATCATCGACAAGATCAACAAGGAGCGGAAGGGCCACATCATCACGGTCGAAGACCCGATCGAGTTCATCCACCGCCACCAGTCGTGCATCGTCAACCAGCGCGAGATCGGCACCGATACCAAGAGCTTCGCCAGCGCCCTCAAGTACGCGCTGCGAGAGGATCCGGACGTGATTCTGGTGGGCGAGATGCGGGATCTGGAGACGATCGCGTCGGCCCTGACGATCGCGGAGACCGGCCACCTGGCCCTCGCCACCCTGCACACCAACTCGGCCGCCGAGTCGATCAACCGGATCATCGACGTGTTCCCGTCGAACCAGCAGTCGCAGGTGCGGGCCCAGCTCGCCTTCGTGCTCGAGGGTGTGATCACCCAGACCCTGCTGCCCAAGGCGCGCGGCCGTGGCCGGGTCATGGCCTGCGAGATCATGGTCGCCACACCGGCCATCCGGGCGCTCATCCGCGACGACAAGATCCACCAGATCTACTCCGCGATGCAGTCCGGCAAGAAGCACGGCATGCAGACGATGAACGACGCGCTCTTCCAGCTCTACACCAATCGCGAAGTGGCTCAGGAGGAGTGCGAGCGGGTGTCGCACGATCCCAAGGAATTCCTCCGCATGATCGGGGTGACGCCGATGGAGGAGCAGGAGTTCGCGACCAACGGGGCCGGGGAGAAGACCAAGGCCGGCGGAGTGATGAGACGGTAGAGCGGGCGCACCAGGTGTCGTCCTGAGCTAAGCGAAGGAGGCGTGAGCAGGGTCATGCCCCCTTCGCTTCGCTCAGGGTGACACAATGACTCTCAGTGGAGATCGCCGACATGCCGATGTTCGAATACACCGCCCGGGCGCCGAGCGGCCAGATCCAGAAGGGCCAGCTCGACGTGGCCAGTAAGGACGAGGTCAGCGCGTACCTGCGCAAGAACCGCCTGATTCTGGTGAGTGTCCGCGAGCAGCCCAAGCAGATCAACATCAGCTTCGGCGCCCAGCGCATCAAGATGCGGGACATCGTCATCTTCACCCGGCAGTTCGCGACGATGATCAACGCGGGCCTGCCGCTGGTGCAGTCGCTGAACATCCTGGCGTCGCAGACCGAGAACAAGTCGCTCCGGGAAGTCAGCAGGGCGGTGGTGTACGACGTCGAGTCGGGCCATACCCTGGCGGACGCGTTCTCCAAGCATCCCAAGGCGTTCACCGATCTCTATGTGAACATGGTCGCCGCGGGCGAGGCCGGCGGTATTCTCGATACCATTCTGCTCCGTCTGGCCACGTTCCTCGAGAAGAACGACGCGCTGGTCCGCAAGGTGAAGGGCGCCATGGTCTACCCGGGCGTCATCATCACCGTGGCCGCGGCCGCCATCGCGATCCTGCTCATTTTCGTGATCCCGACCTTCGAGAGCATGTTCTCCTCCGCCGGGATGGAGCTGCCGCTGCCCACCCGTGTCGTGATCGGGATGTCGAACCTGTTGCTGGGCTACTGGTGGGTGGGGCTGCTCGCCATCGGCGGGATGGTCTTCGCCTTCCGCGGGTACTACAACACGCCCAACGGGCGAAAGCAGATCGACGGCATGCTGCTGGCGGCGCCGGTGCTGGGCGACCTGCTCCGGAAGACGGCCGTGTCGCGCTTCACCCGGACCCTGGGCACCCTGGTCAGCTCCGGCGTGTCGATCCTCGACGGGCTCGAGATCACGGCCAAGACCGCGGGCAACCGCGTGATCCACGACGCAGTGATGCAGTCGCGCCAGTCGATCGCGGGCGGTGAGACGATCGCGGCGCCGCTGGAGAAGTCGAAGGTCTTCCCGCCCATGGTGATCAGCATGATCGCGGTCGGCGAGCAGACCGGCGGCCTGGACGAGATGCTGACCAAGATCGCGGATTTCTACGACGAAGAGGTGGACGTCGCGGTGAGCGCGCTGCTCTCGCTCATGGAGCCGGCGATGATCGTGATCCTCGGCGTGATCGTCGGCGGCATGGTGATCGCGATGTACCTGCCGATCTTCGATATGATGAACGCGGTGCAGTAAAAAGTCTGGCCGACATGCAGGGGGCCCTGCGGACCGATCGTGGTCCGCAGGGCCCTTCTGTTGCCGGCCTTCAGCCTGAGTCTCCTCGGGGACCTGAAGCGGTGTCCGCGGGAGGCCGTCATCTCGGACAAGCGGTAGGTCCGCGTACTGTCCGGGATCGCGGGCCCGCTGGTCCCGCATGTCGAGCTCAAGGTCTTCGGCACCAGCGAGCGCGAGGCGGCGATGACCTGGGTCAGCGGAGCAAACGAATCCTGATGTCGCGATAGGCCACGCGGTCGCCGTGGTCCTGGAGCGCGATGTGGCCCGATGCCGCCCGCCCATACTCGGGCCAGTCCTTGAACTTGGATGCCGCCACCCTGGCCTCCCAGTCGGGGCTTCCGAGCTCGCACTCCACCACCTTGACGCGGTTGAGCCAGTGCTCGACGTGACGGCCGCGGGCGACGATGCGCACCGCATTCCATTCGCCGGCCGGCTTGACCACGCCGGCAGGGGCGGCGTAGAGCCCATAGACAGAGCCCGCGGCCGTCAGGCGCGACCGGCCGTCCGCGTGCCGCTCGTCGTCCAGCACCTGCATCTCGGGCCCGCTCTGGTATGTCGCTTCGGTGTGCTCGGTGACGCGGTACATGATCCCGCTGTTGCCGCCCTCCGCCACCTGCCATTCCAGCTCCAGCTCGAAGTCGCCGAACACGTCGCGCGTGATCAGGTCGCCGGCGCGACCGACTCGCGCGAGCGCGCCGTCCACCACCTGCCAGCCGGGCGGCGGGCTCGAGGCCCTGAACCCGCGCCAGGCGTCCAGGGATGAGCCGTCGAACAGCATCCGCCACTCGCTCTGCGTGGCGCCGGAATCAGGTAAGTCGGATCTCATCTGCAGGGAAGCCGCCGGGGAGGGTCTCTCGGACGAACAGCCGGCAAGGGCGGCGGCGAGCCACCAGCCGGCGGTGGACCGGAATGGACGCATGACCCGACGGCCGTGTCTCGGCGCGCCCGCCGCTAGGCCTTCACTGGCCCGAATCGCCGGCGGCTGCGCTCCTTGGCCTTCCTGGCCTCCTCCTCACGGTTCCGGGGCGCGGCCTTGGTCTCCAGCGAGGCGATCAGGCGTCGCGCCGCCTCCGTCACCTCGTCGACCGCGCGATGAAACGCCGCCTCGTTGGCCTGGGAAGGGTGTGTCGATCCGCTCAGCTTGCGGACGAACTGAAGGGCCGACGCACGGATCTCGTCCCCCGTGGCCGGCGGCTCGAAATTGGCCAGTGTCTTGATGTTCCTGCACATGCTTCCGGTCTCCTGAGCTAGCCGTTCACTGCCGCAGATAGTCCGCGGCGCCCGTCATGAGCATCTCCACCGCCACGATCACCAGCAGCATTCCCATCAATCGCTCCACCGCGGTGAGCCCGCGCTCACCGAGCAGGCGTCGGAGGTCTCCCGCGAAATAGAGGATGACCGCCGAGGCGAACCACGCGAGGATGACGGCCCCGAGCCAGACCGGCCACCGTTCCGGCTCCCGGCTCATGAACAGCAGCTCGGTCGCCAGCATCGAGGGGCCGGCGGTGTAAGGGACCGCCAGGGGCACGACGAACGGCTCCCCCTGGACCTCCTCGCGCAGCGAGCGCTCGCTGGTAGGAAAGATCATCCGGATCGCGATCAGGAGCAAAATGATCCCGCCGCCGGTCGTGAGCGCGGCCGGCGACACCTTCAACAGATCCAGCAGGTAGCGGCCGACGAAGAGGAACACGATCAGGATCGCGAGGGCGATGAGCAGCTCGCGCACGATCACGATACGGTACCGCGCCGGGTCCACCTGCCGAAGTGCCGACAGGAAGAGGGGTACGTTGCCCAACGGGTCCATCACGAAGAAAAGTAGGACCGCAGCCGAGAGCAGGGTCATGCGTCAATGCCCCATGGGGGCGCCTCGCTCGCCCGGCTTCTCGCCCCGCGCCAGGGCCCGCAGCACTCCGACCGCGCCCTTGGTGGGGTCGGCGAAGGCGTGGGTTACGAAGGGGTAGTCCCCCGGCTCCTTGAGCCGTATCTCGAAGATGGTGCCGCCTCCGACCGGCACGTCAACCGTCTGCACGCCGGTCAGCGGGTTGGCCTGGGAGCTGCCCTCGAACACCCGCTCGAAGATGCCGCCGACCACGTGGAACGAGCTGATGCGGTTGGGGCCGGCGTTGACGAGATGGATGCGCAGCAGCTCATCCGGCTGGACGTCGATGGGGTGGGTGGCATACTGGTTGGCACGCCCGTTGAACACGACGTGGTCCGGCGCCAGGCCCAGCAGCTTGTGCCAGTCGAGCGTGCGGGCGCCATCCGGTCCGCTCGCGCCACCGAGATAGAACTCGCTCTGCACCAGCAGGAACTCCTTCGCCGGGGGCCGTGGCTTCGCCGGGTCCACCACCAGCGCGCCGTACATGCCGTTGGCGATGTGCATCGCGGTGGGCGCGGTGCCGCAGTGATACATGAACGCCCCCGGCACCCGCGCCACGAACTTGTACTGCAGCGAGTCGCTCGGCATCACGTTCACGTAATACTTGCTCGGCGCGATCTCCGCCGCGTGGAAATCCATGCTGTGGGGGATGTTCGCCCGATTGACGAGGGTGAACGCGACGGTGTCTCCCTGACGCACGTGCAGGGTCGGGCCCGGGACCACGTTGCCGAAGGTCCACGCCGCGTAGCGCACGCCGGGAGCGATGGTGACGGTGGTATGCGTCATCTCCAGCCGGATCCGGTGAAGCTTCGTCCGCTCCGCCGGAGCCAGCCGGGCGAGTACCGGCGAAGGCTCGGCGCCGGGCCCGCCGATCTTCGCCTCGCCGTGAGAGACGTCGGCCGGTGGAACGCTGTCGGGCTCTTCCTGGGGACTCGTCGTCGCGGTGCTGCGGGGCTGCTGGTCGGCAGGGCCGCCGGCCTGCTTCTCCGGCGTTGGAGACCGACAGCCCAGCAGGGTGAGAACCAGCACGATCGCGATCATTGGAGCATGTGACATAGGGGATCTTCCTGGCCCAGTGACTCGAGGGTGTCCGCATACGCTAGGGTGGCGAGGGGGGGAGGGCAACCTCTTAGGAGGCGCACCCGTGCCAGGTCACGGCGGAGGGACGCTCCCGTCGTTTCGTAGGGTCGCTCCCACCACCGAGGATGTCATGTCTCGATACCGTATCTTCACCCCGCTCCTGGTCGGCGGCCTGGCACTTCTTGCACCGATGGCCCTCCCCGCCCAAAGCGCGGCCCCCGCGGAAGTCTCCGCGATGCCGAGGCTCGTTGCGCTCCGTCCGACGCGGTTCGAGCCGGCCGCCCGGCGCCTGGCTCCGCTGCCGGACACGCTGATCCGGAAACGGAAGGACTACACCGTCACTGGTCTCCTGGTCGGCGCGGGCGTCGGGTTCGTGGCAGGGTGGGCGCTGTACGATGTCGTGTGCGAAGCGGTAGACAACCGCTGCAGTGATTCGCGCGTCAGGCTGCTGGTGATCGGCACCGGCGCCGGCGCCTCCCTCGGAGCGCTGGTCGGCAGCCTGGCGCGGTAAGTTGCGCGGCCCCGGAAACTCGCGACGCTTCGAAATCAGCGAGGTGAGGATGCCGGCGAGCGTCGCACGAGCGCGACGAGGCAGAGTACCGCGACCGCCGCGGTGCCGAGGACCACCGCGCCCGAGGATGGCATCGCCAGCCAGCTGAGTGACTCCTTCGCCGCCCTGGTGCTCCCGAGTCCGGGGGCGCGAAATCCGGCCCAGAGCCAGAACACGGAGTAGCCCAGACTCCCCGCACCGAGCCCGATGCCGATGATCCGGGTGAGGGTGGCACTGGTGCCGAGCAGCACGAGCACCAGGATCAGGGCGATGGCGCTGGTGCCGAGGGCGCTCGCGTGCAGGTGCGCGCGCTGCATGTAGGCCCAGGACTTCTCGAGCACCGGCTTCGCCGCCGCGGCGTCCCCGTGATACACCGGCTGATGCACCGCGGCAGCGGAGGCGGCCAGCCGGGACTTGATGACGTCCTCGTTGAGGCCGAAGACGATGCCGAGGCCGAAGCCGAACAGCAGGGTAGTGACGGCGAGCAGCAGGCCCGGCAGCGCCGGCCGAAGCCGCTCTTCGCGCGGAGTGGTGGTCAGCATAGCTCCGCAAGGTAGCCGTGTCGTGATGAAATCAGTCGAAAGCGTGGATGAGCGGCACTTCACGGACCGAGCGAGTTGTCCTCGATCCATGTAGACTCCAGCCATGCTGCGACCCGACGCTCTTCCCGCGCTCCATGCGGCGCTCGCCGCGTTGGCCGATCCAGTGGATGGCTGGCTGATCTTCGATTTCCGTGGCATCAATCCCATCATGGAAGCGGTCGTCGGCCCCGAGGTGGTGGGCTCCCGCCGCGCCTACCTGTACCTCCCCCGCGACGGCAAGCCCATCGCCCTGGTCCACGCGGTGGACGCCGAGCTGTGGCGGGAGTGGCCCTCGGTCTGGCGGCGGATCGTGTGGGTCCGGCGGGAGGAGCTCGCGCGGCAGCTCGCTGCGCTGGTCGGCGGCCGCACCGTCGCCATGGAATACTCCCCGGGCGGCGACGTGCCCTATGGCGACTACGTGCCCGCCGGCACGCTCGAGCTGGTGCGTTCCGCCGGGGCCAGGCCGGTCTCGTCGGCGGAGCTCGTCTCCCGTTACTGCTCGGTGTGGACCCCGGCGGATCTGGCCAGTCACCTTCGGGCGGCCGGCACGCTGTCCGAAGTGGCGCGCGCCACACTGAGGCGCATCGGCGAGCGGGCGGCCGCGGGAAACCCGGTGGACGAGTACGAGGTGACCCGCTGGGTGCTCGAGGCCTTCGATCGAGCCGGCCTCATCACCGAGTCCGCGCCGAGCGTCTCGTACGGCGAGCACGCCGCGCGTCCCCACTACGAAGCGCCCGCCGAAGGATCATCCCCGATCGTCCCGGGCGGGCTGCTGCTGTTCGACCTGTGGGCCAAGGAGCCCGGAGGCATCTACGCGGACCAGACCTGGATGGCCGCGATCGGGGCGCCGTCGCCGCGCATTTCGGAGCTGTGGAACGTCGTGCGCGGCGCGCGCGACGCCGCGCTCGACCTCCTGCGCAGCCGCCTCGAGGCGGGCGAGCCGGTGGCCGGGGCTGAGGCTGATCGCGCGGCATTCGGGGTGATCGAGGCGGCGGGGTATGGGGACCACATCGTGTGCCGCACCGGACATTCGATCGACCGGGTCGGCCTGCACGGCTACGGTCCCACGCTGGACGACACCGAGAGCTTCGATACCCGTCGCATCCTGCCCGGCGTCGGGTTCTCGGTGGAGCCGGGTCTCTACTTCCCGGGCGAGCTCGGGCTCAGGAGCGAAGTGAACGGGCACGCCCGCGCCGACGGTCTCGACGTCACGCCGGCCGACTATCAGAAAGAGCTGATCGTCGTGTAGGCCGCTCAGAGCCTCGAGCAGGTCATCACCCGCTCGCGCAGCACCGCCTCCTGGGCGAACCGCCGCTTGTACTCACCGACCGCCTCGGCTACGCGGCGATCGGACCCCGAGTCGCCCGGGTGCAAGAGCGTGAGCACCTTCGACTTCTCGCGCTCGACCTTCCCGTTCGCCCCACGCCACTGGCCCGCCGCCTCCCAGATCGTGAGTCCCGCCGGAAATCTCGGCGTCACCACCTGGTCCACGTACTCCTGCCAGGCGCTGTCGCTGAGCTCCGTCCCCCCGGGGTGTTGCGCCCGAAGTACAGCACGTCGCGGACGAGTGCGGTGTCGCCCAGGGCACAGAAGGCATCGGCCGAGCTGGCTCCGGCGGGCCGGGAGCAGGACGTGACGGCCAGCAGGCAAGCAATCAGGATCAGGTGACGCACCAGGGCTTTCTCCGGTTCGGGTTCATCCGGAGAAGCGCGGAAGTCGGTCGAATCCGGACAGGGCCCCGCCGGTGGCGTGCTACCTGAGGAAGTCGGCCAGGGCGGTCCGGGCGGCGTGATATCCGCACATCCCGTGGACCGCACCGCCCGGCGGCGTGGAGGCGGAGCAGAGATAGACCCCGCGGAGCGGCGTCCGGTAGGGTGTCGGGCCCAGAGTCGGCCGCGCGAAGATTTGGCGCAGGTCCATCATCCCGCCGTTGATGTCACCCCCGATGAGGTTCGCATTCCGGCGCTGGAGATCGGCCGGCGTCAGGACGCTGCGCGCGAGAATCCGGTCGCGGAAGCCGGGCGCGAAGCGCTCCACCTGTCCCTCGATGGCGCCGTAGGCGTCGCCGGTATAGCCGTTGGGAACGTGGCAATAGGCCCATGCCGTGTGCTTCCCCGCGGGGGCCCGCGAATCGTCGAACAAGGTCGGCTGCACGAAGAGGACGAACGGACGATCGTGCACCGCGCCCCGGGTCGGCGCCGCTTCCGAGGCGGCGATTTCTTCCAGCGTGCCGCAGAGGTGGACGGTCGCGGCACGGGCGCAATCGGGCGCGGTCCACGGTACCGGCCCGTCCAGTGCCCAGTCCACCTTGAAGGCCGCCGCGCCGTATCGGTAGCGCTCCAGCCTGCGGACATAACGGTCGGGGAGCCGGTCGCCGGCCATCTGGACGACCTGCCGCGGCGAGAGGTCCAGCAGGATCAGCCGCGCCGGCCGCAGCTCGTCGAGGTGCGCCACCGGCGCGCCCGTGACGATCTCCCCCCCGAGCGAGCGGAAGTACGTCGCCAGCGCCTCCGCGACCCGCCGCGACCCGCCTCGCGCGATCGGCCAGCCGACCGCGTGGGCCGCGGCGGACAGGAGCAGCCCGAACGCCGCCGTTCCCACCGTCTCGAGCGGCAGGAACGAGTGGGCGGCGTTGCCTCCGAACAACGCGCGAGCATGGTCGCCCCCTAGCGTGCCCGCCAACCCGGTGGCGGTGCGGAGCGCCTTCAGTCCGAACCGCGCCATGAGTATCGGATGCCTGGGCGGGCGGAGAGGGGAGGCCAGCACGTCGGGCGACAACTCGTCCCACGCCCGCACGAAGGGCGCGAACAGCCGCCGCCAGTCGTCCCCGCCGGTCCCCAGGCCTTCCGCCGTGGCATCGACCGAGCGCTCGAGCAGGGCCGCGGAGCCGTCGTCGAACGGGTGAGCCAGCGCGACCGGCGATTGGATCCACTCGAGGCCGAAATCCGCCAGCGGCAAGCTGCGAAAGAACGGGGAAGTGAGGGCCAGCGGAAGAACCGCGGAGCAGACGTCGTGGGTGAAGCCGGGCAGGGTGAGCTGGGCGGACCGAAGCCCGCCACCGACTTCCGCGGCCGCCTCGCGGAGCACCGTCTTGACCCCCGACCGGGCCAGCGTGATCGCGGCGGCGAGCCCGTTGGGACCGGCCCCCACTACTACGGCATCAGGCGTCATGAACCGGACGGAACGGTGGCCATCGGAACCTCACACGGTATCGACGAACTCGACCACCCGCTCGATCGTCTCCTCGGGCGCGTCGAACGAGAGGAAGTGGCCCGCATTTGCCACGGTCCGCACCTCCGCGCCCGCGATGCGTCGCGCCGTCTCGGCCCGCTCGTCCGGCCGGGACCAGCCGTGGTCACCGTAGAGTAGCAGGACCGGACGATCGATGTCGCCATACCGCTCCCGAACGGCTTCCCACGTCGGCCAATGATGGACCAGCGACACGAACGCCTGGTAGTACCCCGGGCGGTTCCCGACCTGGTACATCTCGCGGGCAAGCTCCTCGGGCATGGCCTTCACCCGGTGCAGCCCGCTCTCGAACACGGCCTTCACCACGGGGTACTGTCGCAGCCGCACGACCGTACCGCCCAAGCAAGGGCGCCCAGGGGGGGGCGCCCTTGGGCTACCGGGTTCCGGTCGCCTCCGGCCGGAACGCGCTGGTGGGGTACCACGCCGGCCGGCTGGACCGGTTGGCCACCTCGGTGACGATCTCGGGATACAGCCGGTTGAAGACCTCCGCAGCCCTCCGGTCCACCGGCTGGGTGGTCTCATCTTCGACGCCGTGATAGCGCTCCTGCCGCCAGCGGAGGACCCGCTCGTGCTCCGGCGAGCCGAGCGCGAAGCCGACCTTCAGCGAGAGCGCCGGAATCCCCCGTCGGATGAAGCTGAACTGGTCGCTCCGAACGAACGCGTTGCGCTCCGGCTCCGGATCGGTGATCACCTCGATCCCGGCACGCGCCGCCGCGCGGCGGACGTCGTCGGCCAGGTCGGACTCCTCCAGACCGTTGACCAGCAGTTGACGGAGCGGATTGATCGGCAGGAACATGTCGCTATTGAGGTCGGCCACCAGCTCCCCGGCCGCGGGCATGATGGGGTGTTCGGCGAAGAAGTCCGAGCCGAGCAGGCCTTTCTCCTCTCCGGTCACGGCCACGAACAGGACGGAGCGTCTCGGGCGAGGCTTCCGTCCGCCGAGCGCGACGGCGGTCTCGATGAGTGTCGCGATACCCGAGGCGTTGTCCATCGCCCCGTTGAAGATGCTGTCGCCCGCCACCGGCTGGCCCACGCCCAGGTGATCGAGGTGGGCGGTCAGCGCCACGTATTCGTTCCGGAGCAGGGAATCCCGGCCCCGCAGCAGCCCGACGACGTTGTCCGACACGGCCTCGCTCTCGTCCACGGCCACGGTGGCCCGAAGCCGCACCGGAAGTTCGAAGCGAGGGAGTGGCGCGCCGCTGTCGGCGAGCGCCTGGATCGCCGCATAGCTCCGGGGTGATCCCGCGAACAGCCGCTCGCCGATCGCCGGGTTCAGGACCACGCTCACCGTAGGCCCCCCCGTATCGTGCGAGGTGTCCGAGGCCAGCCGCATCTGGGGATGGAGCCGCGACGGGGCGTAGCGGTCCCAGGGAATGTCGGCGTGCGGGGAGGCCACCGTGACCACCCCGACCAGTCCACTACTGTCGAGCGCCTCCGCCGCCGCCGCCCGCCCCGCCGCGAGGGCGGGTCCGGGAATGCCGGCAGGCGCGGCCCCCGCGAGGACCACCACCACCTTCCCCTCGAGGTCGAGGCCGGCCAGGTCGTCGTGCCCATGCTCCGGCGACCGGACCCCGTAGCCGATGAAGACGAGCGGGGCGTCTACCTTGCCCGGGTTCGACGAGCGGAGGTTGATCGTCGCGTCCTTGCCGAAGGTCAGTGCCTCCACCTTCCCGCGCCGGACCAAGGCCACGCTGGAGCGCGGCTCGGCGGTGCGGCGCACCTTGAACCGCACCGGCTGGAACCAGCCGTCGCTGCTTGCCGGCTCCAGCCCGGCCCGCTGAAAGGCGGCGGCCACGTACTCCGCGGCCTTTCGGTGCTCGGGGCTGCCGGTCTGGCGCCCTCGCATGGAATCGTCCGCGAGCGCGGTGAGGTGACCCCACCAGGCATCCGCCTGAGCGGATGCCGGCGACGGGAGCGCTAAGGCGAGCAGAGCCACGACCTGCATGCGTATCATCGAGTGTCTCCGGGAGCATGAGCGGGTCAAACGACACCGGTAGTACGGGACCGGTCCGCCCCGAGTTCCAAGGCAGATCCCATTGTCGCGCTGGAAGATACCGGGTCGTTCCGGCTGCGAAGCCGCACGCGGGGGCATACCCGTCGCCACCGACCCATCTCGCCTAAGCAGTCGAGCCCTCAGGACCGGGGGACACCTGAAAACGACATCGCCCCACCCGGCTCGAAGGGTGGGGCGATCTGTTTCTCCCGCCGACCGGTCAGCCCTCGCGATCGGGCCGACCCTGAAGCAGCCGCTCCGTGAAGTCCAGCCGTTCCTCCAGCTCGGCTACCCGCCGCTCGAGCGTCTCCACGTAGGACCGCTGCTCATCCAATTCCCGCTCCAGCCGGGGCGGCCGGCCGTACTCCGCCATTGCCCACCGCTCCCGTCGCCGATGCCGCGTCACCATGAGGAACAGCAGGAACGGCACCAGCCAGAACATCCATGCAAAGCCCCACATCGTCGTCACTCCTCCTCGCGCGGGTCAGACCGCGCCGGTCTGCCACGCCTGTTCGACGTCGTCGGCCGCCTTCTTCAGGATCTCCGCCACCCGCTTGAGCGCGGGATCGTCGGGACCGCGGCGCCAGGCGCGCTTGAAGGTCGTCGCTGCGAGCTTGGCGAAGGCGCCCTGCACCTCGCCGATCCCCCCGCCCGCGAAGTCCCTGACCGTCTCCCGCACCCGGTCGATGATCTCGTCGAGCAGATCGCGATGTTCCTCGAGGTAGCGCTCGCCCTCGGGTGTGACGTGGTAGACCTTCTTCCCTTCGGTCTCCACCACCCGGACGTAGCCCTCGTCCTCCAGCAACTGAAGCGTCGGGTAGACGGTGCCGGCCGAAGGCGTGTAGTAGCCCGCCAGCTTCTCCTCGAGGGCCTTGATGACCTCGTAGCCGTGCCGCGGCTTTTCCTTCAGCAGCCTGAGGATCACGAACTTCATCTCGCCGGACTCGAACATCTGGGTTCTGCGGCGCCCCCCGCGCGCCCCACTCCAGGGCCCCTGGCGGCCGGGCCCGAACGGGAAGCCTCGAAATGCGAACCCGTGGCCGAAGCCCCAATCGTCTTTGCACATGAACCAGCCTCCGTTATTTCGTACGACTGTTCCGTACGACATGATGTACGATATATCGTACGAACTAACGCACAACCTGTCAAGATCGTGGCGTCGTCCCCAAGAGGAGCGAGGGTCGGCGATCGATCCCTCGCTCCGCCCGGGATGACGGCGATCTACACTTCGACTGCCGCCGGCGTCACGGCCCGCTCGTCCCGCTCTCCCGTGCGGATCCGGTGGACCTGCTCGACATCGAGCACGAACACCTTCCCATCCCCGACCTCGCCGGTGTGGGCCGCGCCCACGATGGCCCGAACGGTGACTTTCACGAACGGGTCGGACACCCCGATCTCCAGGCGCACCTTCTCCTGCAATTCCATCTTGACCGTGGTGCCGCGGTAGGTCTCGACCCGGTCGGTCTCGCCCCCATGCCCGAGGACACGTGAGACGGTCAGGCCGGTCACCTCGGCCCGATACAGTGCCTCGAGCACTTCGTTGAGGCGGTCGGGCCGGATGATGGCTACGATGAGCTTCATGTGGGTCTCCCGGCGTCAGCGCGCCACGGCCTGCGGGTTGAGGACGGGAGCCGGCATCCCGGCCGGGCTCACCTCGGGTATCACGAGGATGGAGCCTTCCCCGGTGGTATAGGCCTCCTCGCCATGCTGGGTCACGTCCATGCCCATGCCTTCGGACTTGGGCGCCGCCCGGAGGGCCACGACGAAGCCGAGGACCTTGAGCAGCACGAAGGTCGCGACGCCCGAGTACAGCACGGCGCTGCCGACGCCGAGGGCCTGCGTGAGGAGCTGGGAGGCGTTGCCGGCCAGCAGTCCGTCCACCCCCGCCGGGTTCCACGCCTTCTCGGCGAACACGCCGGTCAGCAGCGCGCCGGTGATGCCGCCCACGCCATGGCCGGCGAAGACGTCGAGCGAGTCGTCGAGCCTGGTGCGCGAGCGGGCGACGATGATCAGGTAGCTGGGCACGGCCGCGATGCCGCCGAGCAGCAGCGCCGAGCTCGGGCTGACGAAGCCGGCCGCCGGCGTGATGGCGACGAGGCCGACCACGATCGCCGTGGCCCCGCCGACCGCGGTGGCGCGGCCGGTGCGGTAGTAGTCGAGCAGGACCCACACCACCAGGGTGGCCATCGGAGCCAGCGCCGTGTTGCTGAAGGCGAGTGCCGCCAGCTCGTTGGCCGCGAGCGCGCTGCCACCGTTGAAGCCGAACCAGCCGAACCAGAGCAGTCCCGCGCCGAGCAGCACGAAGGGGACGTTGTGGGGCAGGATCGCCTGACGGCCGTAGTCCTTCCGAACGCCGAGGACCAGTGCCGCCACCATGGCCGACACGCCGGCGTTGATGTGCACCACGGTGCCGCCGGCGAAGTCCAGCACGCCGCGAGTCATGAGCCAACCGCCGCCCCAGACCCAATGCGCCATCGGGGCATAGACCAGCAAAGTCCACAGCACGATGAACGCCAGGTAGGGGCCGAAGCGCATCCGCTCCACCACGGCGCCGGAGATGAGCGCCGCCGTGATGATGGCGAAAGTGCCCTGGTAGATCAGGAACAGCAGCTGCGGGATGGTGCCCTGCGCCTCGAGGCCGATGCCGTTGAGCAGCAGGTTCGCCGTGCCGCCGATGAGGGCGTTCCCCTCGGCGAACGCGAGACTGTAGGCGCCGAGGGCCCACACGATCCCCACCGCCCCCAGGGCGGTGAAGCTCATCATCATGGTATTGAGCGAGTTCTTCGACCGGACCAGACCGCCGTAGAAGAATGCGAGCGCCGGGGTCATCAGCAGCACCAGCGCGGTGGCCACCAGCATCCAGGCGGTGTCGGCCGGCACGATGGCGGGCGCGGCGTCCTGGAGCGCGAGGAGGAGGGAGGGTCTGGTCATCACCTGGGGAGATCCTGGGAATGGAGGGTTCTGGGACGCCCGGTTGCGCCCCTTTGAGATTGTACCGCCGAGCCCCGGGATGCGCAATGCTAGGTGTCATGGAAAATGTGCAGAAAGTGCACGAAATGAGGCACACTTTATCGCCACTTCTCTTTTAACGGAGTGCCGGACGTGAAGATATGGCAGATAATACACGGTTTGATATACAGTTAGGCCCCCGCCCCGTGAGTCCGCGCGTCATCCCGAGCAGAGCGAGGGATCGGCTCGCTCATGGGAGTGAGGCAAGGGGCTTCGCTACTCACTCGCATGCCCGAGCCGATCCCTCGCTCCGCTCGGGATGACGCACGAGCGACGATCCTTCTCTCTGCTCTACCTTCCCCCCGACCCATGCACCACCCGCCACACGCGGCCCCCGACATCGTCGCTGATGTACAAGGCACCATCCGGGCCTACCGCGACGCCTGCCGGGCGATGCCTCGCGGTGCCGGGCTCTTTCCGTGGCCCGGCAAAGCCGTCCGCGAAGACCTCGTAGTCGCCGGTCGGTTTCCCGTCGGCGAACGGCTGGAACACCACGTTGTACCCGGCCTGAGGCTCGGGTGCCCGGTTCCAGGAGCCGTGGAAGGCGATGAAGGCACCGCCGCGGTAGCGCGCCGGGAACAGGTCACCGGCATAGAAGGCGATGGCATTGGGGGCCCAGTGCGCGGGGTAGGCCGCCACCGGCCCCAACTTCTCGGCGCACGCTCCGACCTTCTCGCCGTCGCCGCCGTACTCCGGGGCGAGGACCCGCTTGTCCACGCGGGGGTCGTAGTAGCAGAATGGCCAGCCGTAGTCGCCCTCTCTCACGATCAGCAGCAGCTCCTCCGCGGGCAGTTCCGCGCTCTCCTTCCAGTCGAAGAGCCTGGGCCAGTTCTCGGCGAGCTGGTCGCGGCCATGCTGGGTGGCGTAGAGCGCCCCGTCGGCCGGGTTGACGGCCAATCCCATCGCGTTCCGGATGCCGGTGGCGTGGCGGGTCCCGGGCTCGAATCGCTGTCCGGTGCGCGTGGCGCTGAACCGCCAGATCCCGGCTCTCGTCTCCAGTTCCTGGCAGGGCTGGAGCCCCGGCGAGCCCGCCTGCCGATCCTTCTCCTGACAGGCGTTCGTCGCCGACCCGCTGTTCACGAGGAGATTGCCGGCTGAATCGATGGCGAAGGGATGCTCGGCATGATTCCCGCCCTTCGGGAGGCCGCCGACGATCGTGTCCGGGGCGGACCCGGGTGCCAGCTCGCTGGAGCGGAGCCGGTAGCGGAGGATGGCCGGGCCGGCCTCGACGTACAGATGGTCCTTGAAGATCGCGATGCCGGTTCCCCCGTCGCCCCCGTCGCCGCCGAAGCGCTCGATCCGGTCCGCCCTGCCGTCACCGTTGGTATCCCGCAGGGCCACCACGAACCCGCCCTTCGGGACCGGCCGGGTACTGTCGTACGGCGAGCGATGCGTGTTGACGTAGAGGTCGCCGTTGGGCCGGACGGCGATGTGACGGGCGAGGCCGAGGGAGTCGGCGAAGACTGTTCCCCGGAATCCGTCGGGGAAGGTGACCGTATCGGCCGCGGTACCCACCGCGGCCTCCGGTACCGGGGCCTTGTCGGAGTCGCCGCAGGCCAGGCCGGCGATGGCCAGCGCGGCGGCGGAATAGACGGTGTAGACGGTGGCGGGCGTCATGGTGACCTTTCTGGTCCGGGGGTCCGTGTCGAAGCGTACGATCCTGGGCCCCCGGGGGTCGTGACAGATGTCACCCGCCGCTTCCGGTCGCACTTGACCCAAGCCCGTTCCGGATGGATATTTGGGGTCTGTCTCTTTTTTCGTTTCGTCCGTCAACTGACGTCAATTGCGGTTTCGACCATCGCTCGACAGGACCAGCCGTGAACCTGCGTGGACCCAAAGTCAGGATCGCCCGACAGCTCGGGATTCCCCTCACTCCCAAGGCGACTCGCGTCATGGAGCGCCGCCCGGAGCCGCCCGGCCAGCACGGTGCGACCCCCCGGCGCAAGGTGAGCGAGTACAAGAAGCAGCTGGTCGAGAAGCAGCGGCTCCGCGCGCAGTACAACGTGAGCGAGCGGCAGCTGCAGAACACCTTCGCCGAAGCCACCCGGAAGGAAGGCCACACCGGCGTCGCCCTGCTGCAGCTGCTCGAGATGCGGCTGGACGCGGTGGTGCTGCGTGCCGGTTTCGTGCGCACCATCTTCGCGGCGCGGCAGGCGGTCTCGCACGGCCATTTCACGGTGAACGGCAGGCGCACCACGATCCCTTCGCGCCGGCTTCAGCCGGGCGACGTGGTGGCGCTGATCGAGAAGAGCCGGGATCTCGCCGCCTTCCTCGGCCCGCTGGAGAACGCCCGTCCCGCGGCGCATCTGTCGCTCGACAAGGACAAGCGCAGCGTCAGGGTGAACGAGATACCCGAGCGCGAGCAGATTCCGGTGATCTGCGAGATCTCACTCGTCGTCGAGTACTACTCCCGCTGACCGGGCTCGCTCCCGGCCCCAGGGCCGGGAGCCGCATCCGTCCGTGATGCGACCCACCCTTCGCACCACCCTCCACATTGCACTGCTCCTTGCCGCGGCGTCCGCGCCTGCGGAGGCGCAGCGCGCCGTGTCCCAGCGGGGTGCGGCCCAGCGCTGGACCGACGTGACCCGCCGCTTCGAGACGTTCGCCCGGGCGGCGGGTGTCGTCGGCGGCAGTGCGGTGCTGGTGCGGAGGGGCGCGATCGCGGCGCGGCACCACTACGGACTCGCCGACCGGACCGGCGCGCGCAAGGTGAACGACCGAACGATCTACCACTGGGCATCGGTCACCAAGACGCTGACGGCCGTCGCCATCCTCCAGCTCCGCGACCGGGGCCTGCTCACCCTCGATGATCGGGTGACGCGCTGGGTGCCCGAGCTGCGGGAGATCCACGATCCCGAGGGCACCACCGACAGCATCACCATCCGCATGCTCCTCTCGCACTCCTCCGGCCTCCAGAACCCGACCTGGCCCTGGTCGTCAGGGGAGGCATGGGAGCCGTTCGAGCCGACGGCGTGGGGCCAGCTGGTGGCGATGATGCCGTACCAGCGGCTCCACTTCCGACCCGGCTCGCGCTACGGCTACTCCAACCCCGGGTACATCTATCTCGCCCGGGTGATCGAGAAGATCACTGGTGATCCCTGGGCGGTGTACATCCAGAAAAACCTGTGGACGCCGCTGGGCATGGACCGGAGCTACGTCGGTGAGACGCCGTATCACCTGAGCGCCGACCGCTCCCACGGCTACCGGGTAACGGCCGATAGCGTCACCGACGTGGGCGCCGATTTCGATCCCGGCATCACGATCCCCAATAGCGGATGGAACGCGCCGGTGGACGACCTGGAGCGATACATAGGATTTCTCACCGGATTTCCCGCCGATCCCACCACCCTCGCGCGACACGAGGGCGTTCTCCGGCGCGGCACCCTGCGGGAGATGTGGACCCCGGCGGTGGAGACCGGTGCGGTGCTTCCGGAGTTCGCGGCCGTCGGGCTGGGGTTCTTCTCGCTGGAGTCCGATGGGCGCCGGATCATCGGCCACACCGGCGACCAGGCCGGCTATCGCTCCTACCTTTACGTCGATCCTGCGTCGGGAAACGGGATCGTTCTCGTCTTCAACACCACCAACGACGGCGGGGCAGCGAAGCGGGAAATGGCCGCCCTCGCCGCGGAGGCGATCGCCGCGCTGCGCCCCTGAGCCGCCCCCGCTGGCGCCATCCGCCGCATCTCGCGACTCGAGTGCAAGCGATCTCACCAGCCCGATACTGGCCCCGCTCTTGCC
This sequence comes from uncultured Gemmatimonadales bacterium, assembly GCA_963826065.1. Taxonomy (GTDB): domain Bacteria; phylum Gemmatimonadota; class Gemmatimonadetes; order Gemmatimonadales; family GWC2-71-9; genus CAVVWJ01. Next base: position 395,317 of record CAWGVP010000004.1, on the reverse strand, counting down.
CCCTCCGGCCGCCGATTCCCCTTCCCATCGAACGACTTTTCCCTGCTTCGGAGGCGGTATGGCGGCTAAGCGACTGTCGCTCTTTGCGGTGACGCTGTTGGCGGCATGTGTCGGGGAGAGCCCGGACAAGATGGCGGCTGACAGCCTGACCCGCGATCTGCAACGCATTCCGGCGGACTCCTCCGCCGTCCTCGACGACCGCCCGGCAGCGCCGGCCAGGCCGGCGGCCGCCAAGCCCAAGCCCAGGCCCGTGCCGGCCCCGGCGCCGGCTCCCGCCCCGAAGGTGCTGCCCTCCGGGACCGTCATCGCGACCGCGGTGGATCAGGAGATCAATTCCCGGAGCAACAAGCAGGGCGAGATCGTGACCACCACGGTCAGCAACAACGTGACCGACTCGCGCGGACGAGTCATCATCCCGGCGGGCGCCAAGGTCACGATGACGATCGCCGAGATCCGCGAATCGGAGAACAAGGGCGACCACACCGGCAAGCTCACGCTCACGCCGACCGAGGTCGCGATCGCCGGTCGCAGCTATCCGATCACCGCCTCCGCCGAGGCGCTCGACCGCGAGCTCAGGGACCGCAAGACCAACGCGGGCGACGTCGCCAAGGTCGGGGCGGGTGCGGCCGCGGGCGCGATCGTCGGCCGGGTGATCGGTGGCAACACCAAGGGCGCGGTGATCGGCGGCGTGCTTGGCGGCGCGGTCGGTGCCCAGCGCGCGGTGGAGACCCAGGACCGCGACGTCGTGGTGCCGGCCGGTTCGCGGGTGCAGCTCACGCTGCAGAGCGGGCTGGCGATATAGGTGAGATGGGCCCCTTCGCTGCGCTCAGGGTGACATTCTCGATACCTGTCACCCTGAGCGCAGCGAAGGGGCCCATCCTTACCTGCTCCCTCCTCATCCCACGCCGGCGCTCCGCTATACTCCCCCTCATGTCACGCGCGTTCGTCAACGAAGACGCCGGCGCCGCACCCGAGCGGTACCCTCTCCCGCCGCGGGACGACGCGGCCTTTCCCCTCGCGGCAGCCCGGGCGCTGCTTCGCGGCGCCGACCAGGGTGACACACCCGGCGCGGAAGCGGCCACCGGCTACTACTTCGGGGATCCGTCCCTGCGGCAGGAGGTCGAGCAGATCCTGGCGGAGGCGCGCGAGAGCGGCAACGAGCGGCTGGAGCAGCTGGCCGAGCGGTTTCTCCGGCGGATCAGCGGTCGGGGTCGCGCCTGAGCCGAGCGGAGCGGCGGTAGGGAAACACGTCGAACACCTCGCCCGCGGCGACCCGCCGCTGCACCCCCTGCCAGAACTCCACGCTCAGCAGATCCCCGTGCGCGGCGAGGAACGCCTCGCGCACCGGCCCGGGGGGAACCAGGAAGGCTCGGAACTCCTCCGGAAACACGTCCATCTCACCCACGTGAAACCAGGGCTCGGCGGCGAACTCCTCCTCGATCGAGGCGGGCTGGGGCAGCCGTCGGAAGCGGCACTCCGAGAGCAGGCAGAGCTCGTCGTAGTCGTAGCAGATCACCCGCCCGTGCCGCGTCACCCCGAAATTCTTGAGCAGCATGTCCCCGGTGAAGATATCGGCGGCGGCCAGGTCCTTGATGGCGTTGCCGTAGTCGAGCACCGCCTCGCACGCGGCCCCCTCGCCGGCCTCGCGAAGGAACAAATTGAGGGGCGTGACCCGTCGCTCGGTGTAGAGCTGCCGGATGACCACCCGATCGTCCTCGACCCGCACGGTCGTCCCGGCAACCGCGAGCAGATACTCCAGGAGGTCGTCGGGGAAGCAGCGGCGGGGGAACTCCAGGTGCTCGAACTCCTGGGCGTCGGCGAGCCGCCCCACGCGGTCGCGCACGAACACGAAATGATACTTGTCCATCACCGCCTGGCGGGTGGTGTTCTTGGGCGCGCCGAAGCTGTCCTTGATGATCTTGAAGACGGTGCTGAACGACGGCAGCGTGAACACCGCCATCACCATGCCCTCGTCGCCCTCCGCGAAGGCGAACCGCGTGTCCGGCCGCTCGAGGTCCTGCATCAGGCTGCGGTACAGCTCGGTCTTGCCGTGCTTGTTGAAGCCGATCGCGGTGTAGAGCTCGTCCATCCGCTTGAGCGGCATGATCGACCCGAGGAACTCCACCATGGCGCGCGGCCGGGTGGCCTCCACGCGGAAGTACGACCAGCTGAATCCGAACACGACGCTGGCCTCGTCCTCGCTCATCAGCACCGCATCCACCACGATGCCGCGCTCCGCGTGGATCAGCGGGACCACCAGGGGCAGCATGAGGTCGCCGCGGAGGACGCGTCCCACGAGATAGGCGCCCTTGTTCCGGTAGAAGACAGGCCGGAGCATGTCGATAGTCACCGGCCCCGAGTCGGGCCGCTCGGCGAGCCGGTCCCGCACCAGGGCGGCGACCTGTGCCGCGTCGCGTGCCAGCTGAGCGTACGGAACCGACCAGGGATATGCCTCGAGGATGTCGCGAACGACGGTGGCGTCCACCTCCGGGCAGACAAACCGGTGGATGAGCCCCGGGTCCACCGCGGCGGCGGCCGGGGTGGAGGGATCGAGGTACTCGATCGCGGGATCCGCCCCTACCGTGCTGAAGATCCGGCGGGTCACCGAGTTGAAGAAAGTCTGCGCCACCTCGGCGTCGGCCCGGCCCGCGAGGCCTTCGAAGTGACGGGCCTTCACCGCGGCCCAGCGGGTGCGCTCCAGAACCGCGTCCTCCAGGATGTCGCGCGCGTCGGCGACCGCGCCGTCGAGATGGATTCGGTAAAGGGCGAGCCGAGTGGTCGCGTCCGACTGCGCGCCGCGCCAGTCCCGCCGCTCGAACCGGTCGCGGGCGCGTCGGGTGATCTCCTCGAAGCCGTGGGTCCAGCGCTCGTAGGCGAGGTGGATGGCGGTCGCCGCGCGGTCGGCTCGGTTGCCGACGCCGGGTGACCCGGTCAAATTGAGCGGCGACTCCTGTTTGGATCGCATGATGTGGCCGTCGTGTCGCCTGAGCGAAATCGTGTCAGTGTCATCCTGAGCGAAGCGAAGGAGGCATGGCCCGGCTCATGGCTCCTTCGCTTCGCTCAGGATGACACATATGCCCGGAAGGAATCCAGCCATGCCCGCCACCGCACCCACCCCCCGTGCTCCCGACGCTCCCACCGACGGTGAGCCGATCACCATGAAGGACGGCCGGCTCCAGGTGCCCGCCAGGCCGGTCATCCCCTTCATCGAGGGTGACGGCACCGGCCCCGACATCTGGCGGGCCTCCCGCCGGGTGTTCGACGCCGCCGTGGAACGGGCGTACGGAGCCGGCCGGCGCATCGCCTGGCTCGAGGTGCTGGCCGGCGAGAAGGCGAAGGACCGGCTCAACTCATGGCTGCCGGACGAGACCCTGGCGGCCATCGACCGCAACCTCGTGGCCATCAAGGGGCCCCTCACGACGCCGGTGGGCGGCGGGTTCCGGTCGCTCAACGTGGCGCTCCGGCAGAAGCTCGACCTGTACGCCTGCGTGAGGCCGGTGCGGTGGTTCGAGGGGGTGCCCTCACCGGTGAAGGCGCCGCAGGACGTGAACATGGTGATCTTCCGCGAGAACACGGAGGACATCTATGCCGGCATCGAGTACAAGGCAAGAACCGACGAGGCGCGGCGGGTCATCGAGTTCCTCCAGGGGCAGATGGGCGTGCAGTCGATCCGGTTCCCGGCCAGCAGCGCCATCGGCATCAAGCCGGTGTCGGAGGAGGGCTCCAAGCGGCTGATTCGCGCCGCAATCGAGTATGCCATCGTCCAGAAGCAGCCGAGCGTGACGCTGGTCCACAAGGGCAACATCATGAAGTTCACCGAGGGCGGCTTCCGTGACTGGGGCTACCAGCTCGCGGTGGAGGAGTTCGGGGCGGTCGAGATCGACGGGGGCCCGTGGTGCCGGCTCCCCGGAGGCGCCGTCGTCAAGGACGTGATCGCGGACGCCTTCCTCCAGCAGATCCTCACCCGGCCGAAGGAGTACTCGGTCATCGCCACCCTGAACCTGAACGGCGACTACATCTCCGACGCGCTCGCCGCCCAGGTGGGCGGCATCGGCATCGCACCGGGCGCCAACATCAACTACTGCACGGGCCACGCGGTCTTCGAGGCGACCCACGGCACCGCCCCGAAGTATGCCGGGCAGGACAAGGTGAATCCCGGGTCGGTCATTCTGTCCGGCGAGATGATGTTCCGCTACCTCGGCTGGAACGAAGCCGCCGATCTGATCATCCGGTCACTCGAGCGCACCATCGGCCAGAAGCGCGTCACCTACGACTTCGAGCGGCTGATGCCCGGGGCGACGCTGCTCAAGACCTCGGAGTTCGGGGAGGCGATGGTCGGGAACATGTCGTAGTCGATGTGCCATCCGGAGCGAAGATCGTCATCCTGAGCGCAGCGAAGGAGGCCATGCTCGTGCTTCGCCTCCTTCGCTTCGCTCAGGATGACACACACGTCCCCTCACCGCCGACCCTTCAGCCGCTGAATATCCCGCCGGTCCTTCTTGCTCGGCCGCCCCTTGTCCGGTCCGAACGCCGCGTGCAGCGACTTCAACTGGATCGACAGCTCCTCCCGCCGCGTCCGGCTCGCCTCCGTCTCCTGATACAACCCCGCCGCCTCGGACGCCGGGCCTCGTCGGCCCGACAGTGCCCGCACCGCCACCGTGTGCTCGTACGGCCCCAGCCGGATCCGGATCTCGTCTCCGATTTGGATCGGCCGCGCGCGCTTGGGCCGGTCGCCGTTCACGTCTACCTTACCGCCCTCCACGGCCTCCGCCGCGAGCGCGCGCGTCTTGAAGAAGCGCGCCGCCCACAGCCACTTGTCCAGCCGAATCCGTCCGTCTTCCTGGTCGCTCATTCCCTAATAGTACACGCCAGAGTGCAAGAGCTGGCGCAGAATTAGACACCCGGGACGAGCCGATGCGGGCGTTGCGGCCCCGACCGTCGCAACCCGGCCTCGGCGCGACATTTGCAGTTGCATCCGGCTCACTCCACCCACAACCAATCGAACCTGATGCCACTGATTCAGCTCCCGCTGCTCATCGCGCTTGCCCTCGCCCCGGTCCAGTTCCTTCCGGAACCCCCGGACTCGGCCGTCCTCTCCGCCCCGGCGACCGGTGCCGACACGCTGTTGGAGTCGGCCCGCGGCGCGCTGGGGCGCGGCCGTCCGTGGCAGGCGAGCCTGCTGATCGCGCCGGTGGTTCGGGATTCGTCCCTCCGGACGCCCTCGGCGGTGATCCTGGCGGCGACGGCAGCGAGCCGGTGGGGCGGTTGGCCGGAGGTCGGCCGGCTGCTGGAGGGGGAGGCCTGGCTCGATTCCCTGTTCGAGGGTCGCGGGCGAATCCTGCTTGCGCGCTCGGCGCTGGAGCGGGGAGCGGATTCCGCGGCGCTGGCCCACGCCCTGGCGGCGCCCCGCGGGTGGGATCCCGAGTCCGAGGGCGAGCGGCTTTTCCTGCTCGCATCGGCGCTCGACCGGGTGGACGCCCGAGACAGTGCCGCCGCGACCTACAAGCGCGCCGCCGCGGTCCTGCCCCTGGTGTCCGACTGGATTCTCCTCCGGGCGGCCGCCGCGACCGGCGACAGCGCCGCGAGGGCGGGGATCTTCGACCGGATCGTCATGCCCCTGCCGCGGGAGCGGATCAAGTGGACCGAAGCCGTGGCCCACGAGCGCACCGGCGACCTGGACGGCGCGTCCCGGCACTATCGCGCGATGGGCTCGCGGCTCGGCGCCCTCCGGCTGCGGCTCCGGATGTCCGCCGACAGCGCTCCCCGAGCAGCGGTGCGGCGTGACTTGCTGGAGCTGGTGACCGCGGGCGGCGCGGCCGCCGAGGTCCGGGGCGCGATCGGCCTGCTCGACAGCGTGTTCGCGCCGCTGACGGTGGAGGAGGAGCTGCTCGTGGCACGCGCCGCCGACGAGGCCGGGCTCGCCGCCCGCGCGGTGGCCGGATATCCCAAGGCGCTCTCCGCCGGCCTCGGCGGACAGACCGAGCGCTACGGCTACGCGTCCGCGCTGGCTGGGATCGGGCGCAACGCGGACGCTGCGGCCCAGTTCAAGCTGGTGCGCTCGCCTGTCTGGATGGCGGCATCTGCCGCCTACCTGCGCGCCCGATCGCTGGTGCGCGATGGGCAGGTGGTCCAGGGCCGGGCGGAGCTGGTGGAGATCCCGGTTCGGTATCCCCGCGACACCACCGCCGCGTCCTCGGCGCTCTTCCTCCTCGGCGATCTCGCCTCGGACGACAAGGCCGACCGCCTGGCGAGGACCTACTATCGGCGGTCCGCGCTGCGCTATCCCACCAGCCGGTTCGCGGCTGCCGCCCGCTTCCGGGCCGCGATGGTCGAGCTCCTCACCGGCGACGCGGCGATGGCGGGCCGCGAGTTCGATGAGCTCGCCCGCCGGTATCCCCGGAGCGACGAGGCTCCCGCATCGGTGTACTGGGCCGGCCGGGCCTGGGCGATCGCGGGGGACAGCGTCAAGGCGCACGCCCGCTGGAGGAAGTCCACCGAGGGCGACCCGACGTCCTACTACGCCAGCCTTGCCGCCCGCCGGCTTGGTCTGCCGGTGTGGGCGCCTGCGCAGGCGGTGGACACCTTCATGGCGGTACCCGACGCCGACTCGGCCGTCGCGCGGGCCTCGCTGCTGGCGCGGCTCGGCATGACCGCCGAGTCGCGCTGGGAGTACGATCGTCTCGCCGGGGCGGCCGAGGAGAGCACCGAACGGATACTGGCGGTCGGCAACGCGTTGCGCTCGCAGGGACTCGCGTCGCAGGGGATCCGCCTCGCCCGAAGAGCCCTGGCCAAGGGAGCACCCGCCGATGCCCGCACCTATCGCCTCGTGTATCCGGTGGTCCATCAGGATGCGCTCCTGGCGGAGGCGGAGGAGCAGCGGCTCGACCCCAGCTTCGTGGCCGCGCTCATCCGCCAGGAATCGATGTTCAACCCGGCGGCCACCTCGCCGGCGGGGGCCCGCGGTTTGATGCAGGTGATGCCCGACCTGGGCGGCAAGCTCGCCGGCTCGCTGGGCTATCCGGTCTGGGACCCGGTGCTCCTGTACCAGCCGGACGTGAGTCTTCAGCTCGGCTCGTTCCATCTCCAGGAGCTGGCCGTCCGCTACACCGAGCCGAGCCACGTGCTGGCGGCGTACAACGCGGGTGCCAGCCGGGTGGAGCGCTGGGCTCAGCGGACCGGTGTGGACGATCCCGAGGTGTTCGCCGAGCGGATTCCGTTCGTGGAGACGCGGGGGTACGTGCGGGTGATCTACCGCAATCAGGAGCTGTACCGGTCGCTGTACGAGTGGCCGGAGCGGTCGTAGGTCATCGCGGGCGGGCGGGGTAGGAGCGCCATAGCGCGCGTCATCCCGAGCGGAGCGAGGGATCGTTCCGGTCATGCGAGTGAGTCGAGATGCCTTCGATGCTCACTCTCATGAGCGACCCGATCCCTCGCTCCGCTCGGGATGACGCGCTGTGCGACCCGTCCCGCTGCCCCGCCGCCCCGCTGCCCCCCTTTCGGAACCTGCATCACAGCCCGCCCGTCCCCCCGACACCATGTTCGAGCCACCCTCGACCTCGGGCGGAGGCTCCACATGGAAAGCCGCGTCAAACTCGCCGGCCACCCCGTTCACCAGATGCTCGTCGTTTTTCCGCTCGGTCTGTTGGCGACCGCGGTGGTCTTCGACGTGATCTTCCTCGTCACCGACAATGCGCTCTGGACCCAGGCCGCCTACTTCATGATCGGCGCCGGGGTGGTCACCGGCCTGGCGGCGGCGGTGCCGGGAACGTTGGATTGGCTCGCCATTCCCCGCGGCACCCGGGCCAAGCGGATCGGGCTTATCCACGGGGTGGGCAACGTCCTTGTAGTGACCCTGTTCGCGCTGAGCTGGTATCTCCGAAGCGGCCAGCCGGCCTCACCCCCGACCGAAGCCGTCGTCGCCGGACTGCTCGGCGCCGGGCTGTCGGTCGTCACCGCCTGGCTCGGCGGCGAGCTGGTGGCTCGGCTCGGCGTCGGCGTGGATCCGGGCGCGCACCTCGACGCGCCCAGCTCCCTCAGCGCGATGCCGGCGGCGGCGCCGGGGACGGGTTTTCGGGCCGGCATGTCGCACGGCTATGCCGGGGCCGAGCGGCGGCATTTCCCGCAGCCGGCGTATGCGGGAGTGGACCGGCGGGGGCGGGCCACGGCGTAGGTACTCGCCGATCCCTCGCTTCGCTCGGGATGCCGCTGTCCCTCGGGATGACACTGCTCTCATGGGATGGGCTCCCCCGACGAGGTCAGCGGAACCGGAGCTCGTACACGCCTGCGCCGAACGGGCCGATCGAATCGCGAAACACCGTGCCGTCAGGAGTGAGCGCGGTCGTCGAGCCATCGGGCTCGAGTCGCGTCACGGACGCGAGCCGCCTCGAGAACTGGAAGCGTGCCGCATAGGGCGCCCGCTCGATGTTGGAGGCGAAGAGCGTGTGACCGGCACCATGTGACTTCAGCAGCGTTCTGATCGACCTCGAAGTCTTGCCGGCGCCCGTATAGTGCACGGTGTAGGGCACATCGGCTGTCGGCGACAGGATCCGCGGCGCCAGGCGGTCGAGCTCCGCATTGAGTGCGGCCGCACCGTGCCACAGCGTCCGGCTCTGGCTCCGCTGCACCGGCGTGGCGGCGCCACGACCGTCGTAGTCCTGGACCGGATCGGGTGAGATGCCTACCACGTCCCAGATGCGAGTGATCCGGCTGTCGTAGGCGAAAAGGATGATGCCCGTCGCGCCGTGGATGATCGAGGTGAACACCATGCCCCGGAGCTCCTCCGGGGTCGGTAGGACGATCCGGTTGCCGGCGTAGGCCTGGACCGTCAGCCAGACCGGCTTCCGTTCCTGATTGATCCGCACGGCCAGCGAGACCCTCTCGGCCAGCGCCTCGATATCGGGCGTCTCCCGCTCCAGCAGGTAGTGGTCGTAGGCGACGACGTCGCCCGACATGTTCCATCGCTCCCACCAATCCTGATGCCCGGGTGGAATCCATCCGCTCTCGAGCGGCAGGACGGGGTGATGGGGGTCCATCGCCTTGATCGCCGCGCGCCTCGCCAGATAGGCCTCGTAGCGCTCCTGCACCAGCCCGCTCCTGCCGGTCTGCGCCATCTCGAGGAACGCGCGGTGCGTGGGCTCCTCGTCCAGATACCACCCGAGAATGTGCGGATCGTACGCGAAGGCTCTGACCTCCGCGTCGGTCGGCCAGTGCTTGAGCAGCTGGAGGTCGGCCGACCGCAGCTCGGGCATGATGTCGTGAATGCCGATCTGCTCGTAGGTGTGGACGCAGTTGAACCCGGCGTCCTTGATGGCCCGCAGCGACCCCTCGACGGCGTGATACAGACAGCGAGGGAAAAACGAGTCGGAGCCATAGCGCCGGCGAAGATGCCCGTGCCTGTCGGTATGGGGCACGCCCGCGCGGTAGACCGTCTGCATGGCGCCGGCGCGGTAGGCCGCGTCATGCCAGGCGGCTCCGGACGGCGCGCCGCCCGCGATCAGCGGGAGCAGCAGGTGGAGGACGAGCAGGCGGAGGGAATGCATTTCAGGTTGCATGTCGGGATGACTCAGTACCGCCGCTCCCACGCCCGATACCCGATCGCGGCGTTGAGCCACCGCACCAGCGGCACCAGCGTCTCGAAGTCCCGCGCCAGGATCGCGGGGAGCCGCGGGCTCAGCACCTCCCGCTCGGTCAGCATCCTGGTCGCCGTGAACGAGCGGTAGCGCAGCCATCGCGCCGCGGGGTGGCCCTCGCCGTAGCCCCGCGGCATCCGCTTGAGCATGTCCTCGGTGTCGAGCCGGCGGAACCGGCGGCGAAAAGCCGGAGCCCTGAGCAGTTGCTCCAGCGCCTCCGGGTCGTCGGCGATAGCCTCGCGGATCCGCTCCAGCGCCGGCCGCGCCGGCATCCACATGCCGCCCGCCACGAAGCACTCGCCCGGCTCGAGCTGGAAATAGAGCCCGGCACCGGCACCTTGGGCATCCTGCCCCGCGCCCCTGCCCGCGTCCTGGTGGTAGAACTGGCAGGCCGCGTTCGTCTTGTACGGGGATTTGTCGCTGGAGAACCGGATGTCCCGGTGGATGCGGAAGATCGAATGCCGTGGATCGCCGGTGATCTCGGGCGCGAGCCGTGCCAGCCGGACGTCCATCTCCTCCACCAGCGCCCGCATCGGGTCCCGGACCTCCGTCTCGTACCCGGCCCTATTCCGCTCGAACCACTCCCGGCGGTTGTTCCGCTTCAACCGGCGCAGGAAACCGAGCGCCCGGGGTCGGAAGCTCTTGAACCTCGCCGCGGGGGCGTGACCCGCCACCATCGCCTCCTTTTCCATCCGGGTGAGCCGCTTGATCGCCAGCTCGCGGCGCAGCGCGGCGCTCCGTTCCCCCGCCGGCTCGAGGTGCACCAGGCTCACCGGCAATCGGGACCGGGTGTATGCCGCGCCGCGGCCGGCGTTGTGGGTGCGTTCGCGCCTGGCGGGATCGGTGGTGATCCCGGTGTAGAGCGTACCGTCGGCACATCGCGCAAGATAGACGAACCAATCCATATGGATGTAATGATATCGGCGGCGGGAAAATGTGCTGCAGGCCGCAGGCTGAAGCACCGCGGGCGGGCCCCATCCCGGCACCCGCCCGCGAGCTCCATCTCACTTCACCCGGACCATCATCGCTTCCGGCACGATGTCGCCGCCCGCGCACTCGCCTTATCCCTCAGCGCCGCGACCGCGGATTTCACGTCCGACCGGCCGAAGTAGCCTTCGTCATAGCGGGACAGGACCAGCCCGCACACCCGCGATTCCTTGACCAGGGCCGATCCCCAGGTCTGAAGCTGGGTGGCACTCATCGCGTACTTGCCATCCGCGGTGCCGTCCAGACGGCTCTGGCTGGTGCCCCCGTTGAGCACGTTCATCCCGACCAGCAGTCCCAGCCGGGCTCCGCCGGCGGCGCTGGCCTGCTTGCCGACCCATGTGGCCGCGTCCCCCGAGGAGCCGGAGTACGTCACCGAGGCCGCGTCCAGATACTTCCATCCGGCGGCGTAGCCGGCCAACCAGGTGGCCGGCGCATGGGCCAGCGTCGGGACCGACGGCCAGCGCTGGCGGCTGTAGCGGGCCATCTCGTCCAGCGTGGCGTGTGAGATCGCCTTGCCGCCCCACGCGCGGGTATTCTGGGGATTCTGTGCCAGCATGTGGCCCGCGAACGTCCCGTCGCTGATAAAGGAAGACACATCCACCCGGGCATACCGGTCGACTGCCGCCTTCCACTTGGTGAGGCTGAACGTGCCGTCGCGGTTGGCGACGTCGCCCGTGAGGCGGAGCATGATCCGCGAGCCGGCCTGTCGCGCCGCCCGAAGCGTCTCGATCACGTTCTCCGGCGAGGCATTGCGGACCGCTCCGCTGTACGACGCCAGCTCCGACGTCGGCACCCCCCAGGGCCCGAACGGCACTCCGTCCGTGGAAGTCGGCGGCGGCGGAGGCGGCTCGGTCGGATCGGTCGGAGGCGGAGGCGTCGGGGTTCCGCCGCCGGCGGTCGCCCGGCAGGTGCGCACGCTCCGGTTCTGGGCCAGCTTCCGCAAGGCATCCATCGCGCCTCCCATGGCGCCGTCCAGGGCGTCCGCGTCCCAGCGCCAGCTGGAGAAGGCGCAGGGATAGGTGCTGTTCAGCATGGCAGAGCCCCAGGATTCCACCTGGGCCGGCGTCATCGGCGTCAGCTTCTGCACGCCGCCGTCGAGGATATTGAGTCCGACGACGAGGGCGAGCCCGCGCGCTTGCGCGTCGGCGACCTGCCGCCGGAGGTACTCGTCCACCGGGCCGCGACGGTACAGGTAGGCCGCCCAGGCCGCGTCGACGTACCGGTGATTGAAGTTCAGGTAGGACGGCTCCACCCGCACGATGGTCGGCAGGTCGGGCCAGAGCGACTTGCTGTACTTGCCCATCTCCTCGAGCATCGACGGCGGGATCGGCTTGCCGCCCCAGTTCGCGGGGTCGTTCGGCTCGTCGATCATGTAGTGCCCGACGATCGTGCCGTCCTTGACGTAGGCGGAGAAGTCGATACCCCTGTACTGATCGATCTGGTGTTTCCAGTCCGCGAAGTCGAACCCGGTTCCCTCGCCGTAGTTCCTCGGGTGGCCCATGAACTTGAGGATGACCTTGCCTCCCCGGCTCTTGATCTCCGCCAGATTGCTCAGCAGCGACTTGGGCGGGAGCAGCAGCAGCGCACCGTTGTAGCGGGCGCCGTACTGGGTCACCGGCATCGCGGAGATCCCGATGGGAATCCCGCCGGCGAAGGAGGCCGAGGCCATGGGGCCGGACTCGGAAGTTTCGGGGCTGAAGGGCTGGTCGGAGTCGCATCCGGCCAGGGCGACGAGGAGGGTGATGGCCAGCAGGGGCGCTCGAAGGCGAGCGATCCGGCGCGCGAGCTTGAACGTGTAGGTCATGGCGGACTCGAAGCGAGGGAAGCGGTGACGTAGCGCCAACGAAGGTTGTCGGGGGGAAAACCGACGAGAGCCGGTTTCCGCTTGGTGCCATGCAAGCCACGGGCCTTCAAGTCGCCCGGCCGGTTGACTCGCCGCTCGGGGCCTCAACTCCGTCTATCCAGCCCCGAGTGCATCTCCTTGCACCTTAGGAGCCCTTGTGGCTTGCCGAGTTAGGGGTCGGAGTGCAAGGGTGGTCGCAGTTTGGGAGAGTGGGTCGAGGTCCTCGGCCACGATTGTAATGCAGGGTCCCCCTTTCTATCTTCTCCGGACTCCCCCAGTCCAGCCTGAGCGTCCGAGGCACGATGCCACCCGACCAGCGAGCCGGCCGAAGCTCGCTTCCCGACCAGCGCACGCTCTTGTCCTGGCTGTTCATCGGCCGGATGGTGCTCGCGATGGGCATCCTGATGGGCGCCGGCCTGGTGTGGACCGAGCGGCCCCAGGAGTCGTTCCTGGTCAGCATCGCGGTGGTGATCGCCCTGACGTTCACCGCCTACGGCGTCTTCATCGTCCACCTGCGCCGCCGGCGACCGGGGAAGACCTTCCTGCTGATCCAGGCCCTGGTGGACCTGGGTGTGGTGACGACTGTGGTGCATTTCGCGGGGCAGCCCCAGTCGGCGTTCCCCGCGCTCTACGTGCTGGTGGTGGCGGCCTACGCGCTGCTGATGCCCCCGGCCACCGGGGCCCTCACGGCGGTGCTCGCGTCGGCGCTCTTTCTCGGCGACACCCTGTGGACCCGGGCCGACGCGCCCGACTTCGCCTTCTGGGCCCAGATGGTGGTGTTCAACCTGGTGTTCGCGATCGTCGCGGTGCTGGGCCACCGGCTCCGCGAGGCGGGGATGGAGCAGGAGACGCTCGCCACCGAGCTCCAGCGCGTCCGGCTCGAGGCCGACGACATCCTGCGGAACATCCGCTCGGGCGTACTCACGGTGGACGGGCTCGGCCGGCTGGCATTCATCAACCCCACGGCGGAGCGGCTGCTGGACCTGGAGGGCGAGTCGCTCATCGCCCTGCCGGTGCTCGACCAGCTCAAGGTGCGCTCGTCGGAGCTCTGGGCCGCCGTGGTGGCGGGGATCCGGAACGGGCGGAAGATCAGCCGAGGCGAGGGAATGGTCGCCCACCAGGGGGGGCGGACTTTCCCCATCGGCCTCAGTACGACCACATTCCGGCAGGAAGCGCAGGAGGCCCCGTCGGTCACCGCCATCTTCACCGACATCTCGGACCTCAAAGAGGTGCAGGAGCTCCAGGCCCGGGCCGAGCGCCTGGAGGCGGTGGCGGCGCTCAGCGCGTCACTGGCGCACGAGATCCGGAACCCGCTGGCCTCGATCCGCAGCTCGGTCGAGCAGCTCGCCCGGTCCCGCCACGCCGACGAGGACGAGCGATTTCTCGCCGGGCTCATCGTCCGGGAGAGTGACCGTCTGAGCCGGCTGCTGAGCGAGTTTCTGGACTTCGCCCGGGTCCGGGCGACCCAGTTTCTGCCGCTCGATCTCCATTCGGTCGTCACGGCGGTGGTCCGGCTGATCCGGGCGCATCCTGACTGCCGGCCCGACGCGGAGATCACGGTGGAAGGCCGCCGCACCACGATGGAGGGCGACGAGGATCTGCTGCACCGGATCATCGCCAACCTGGTGCTGAACGCGGTCCAGGCCGCGCGGGGGCCGATCCGAATCACGGTGAGCGTCGCCGCCGTCTCGGCCACCGAGATCCCCCACGGCACCAACCTGGAGCATGCGATCCGGCTTCAGGTGCGGGATACGGGGCCGGGCATCCCCGAGGAGATCCGGCAACGCCTGTTCGAGCCCTTCGTCTCCGGACGCCCTGGAGGCAGCGGGCTGGGTCTCGCCATCGTCCAGCGCGCGGTCGAAGCGCACCGGGGCCTGGTCCTGGTAGAATCCGGCCCCGGGGCCGGCACCATCTTCACCATCTTCTTGCCCGCCAGAATGCTGGCGGAGGACGCCGCATGAGTCAGAAGCCTTCGGTCCTGGTGGTCGACGACGAGTCGGGCATCCTGGACACCCTCAGGATCCTGCTCCGGAACGAAGGGTTCGAGGTCACCACGGCGCAGGGCGGAAAGGCTGGGCTGGAGCAGATCCGGTCCGGCGCCCACGACCTGATTCTCTCCGACGTGCGGATGCCCCAGGTTTCCGGCCTCGACATCCTGAACGCGGCGCGGGAACAGGATCCGATGACGCCGGTCATCCTGATGACCGCCCAGGCCTCGCTCCAGAGTGCCATCAGCGCGGTGAACTCCGGCGCCTTCTACTATATCCAGAAGCCGTTCTCCAACGACGAGCTGGTGGCCATTCTCCGCCGCGCCTGCGAGTTCCGCGCGGTGCGGGTGGAGAACAAACAGCTCAAGCAGGAGATCCGGCGGCGGGACAAGACCGCGGTCACCCGGCCGATCGGGAAGTCCAAGCGCTTCATGGAGCTGCTCAAGCTGGCGGAGCACGTGGCGCCGACCGAGTCCACCGTGCTGATCCAGGGGGAGAGCGGCACCGGCAAGGAGGTCGTCGCCCGCTACATCCACAACCTCTCGACCCGGGCCGACGGGCCCTTCATGTCCATCAACTGCGGTGCGCTGCCGGAGAACCTGCTGGAGAGCGAGCTGTTCGGCCACGTGAAGGGGTCGTTCACCGGGGCGGTACGGGACAAGCAGGGACTGTTCGCCGCGGCCCGGGGCGGCAGCTTCTTTCTCGACGAGGTGGGCGAGATGCCCGCCTCGCTCCAGGTGAAGCTGCTCCGCGTACTCCAGGAGCGCGAGGCGATCCCGGTCGGTGCCACCGAGGCGATTCCGGTGGACGTGCGCATCATCGCCGCGACCAACCGGGAGCTCGAGGAGGAGATCCGCCGGGGCAACTTCCGCTCCGACCTCTTCTACCGCCTCAACGTGATCGCGCTCAATCTGCCGCCGCTGCGCGACCGCCGGGACGACCTGCTGCTTCTGCTGGAGGCGTTCCTCCAGGCGATGGCGCAGGAGGCCGGCACCGAGCCCAAGGCACTCTCGTCCGACGCGCTCGACGCGGTGATGGTCTACGAGTGGCCGGGGAACGTGCGGGAGCTGGAGAACGCGCTGGAGCACGCGGTGGTCCTGAGCCGGGGGAACCTCATCGAGGCCGGGGCGCTGCCGGAGCGGATCACCAAGCGGCGCAAGGAGCCGCTGGTGGCGGAGCGGTCGTACCGCAACCCGACGCTGGAGGTGATCGAGCGGGCCTACATCATGTGGGTGCTCCAGGCCGAGGGCGGCAACAAGACCCGCGCCGCCGAGGTGCTGGGGATCGATCCGTCGACGTTGTACCGGAAGCTGAGCCGGTATGAGGAGCAGGTGGAGGCGAAGGTGTAGGTATGGGTCGCCGTCCGCTGGCCGCGAACACTCGCTGCCGGTCATCGTCCTGGCCGCGATAGCGGGCTGCTGGATACCTCTAGTGGTGCTCGCTGTGCGCCGACATTCGCCGATCGTGGCCCGGTTGCGGGCAAGACCGCCGTTGTGATTTCGCGAACCCACCTGCCCGAATCCGATCCGGCTCACCACCTCTCCCCACCGTAAACTTCGGCCCCACCGAGGAAGTGCTACTCCTTGCGGCGCTTCACCGTCTCGGGATGACTCTTGCAAAATCCTGTTCACCGCCGGCTGACGACCCGCGCGCAAGGTCTCTCACCAGCACCGTAATCGCTTGCCCTCTAAGGGTGTAGCCTTTCCTCGGCCAAACTGGCACTGCTGTTGCCCTACGGCTCGGCAGCCCGACCCCAGTTCCAGTGCTGTAGACTCGGCCACGTCGCCGCTCACTCTCTCGGAGGAAGTATGAAGAACCGCAAGGGCTTTACCCTGATCGAGCTGTTGATCGTGGTCGTCATCATCGGCATCCTGGCCGCGATCGCGATTCCGAAGTTCGCCAACACGAAGGAGAAGGCCGTCGTCGCCTCGATGAAGTCGGACCTGCGGAACCTGGTCACCGCGCAGGAAGCGTTCTTCTCGGACAACCAGGACTACGCCGGTGGCGTCTACGTGGGCGACGGTACCGTGTACGCCCAGGCCAACGGTCTCGCGGGTGCTGGCCGGCTGGCGTTCAGCCCGTCGGCGAACAACACGATCACCGTGGCGTACACCAGCGCCGCCGCGTGGTCGGCGACCGCTACCAACCCGGCCGTGACCAGCGTCGCGAGCGACGTCTGCGGCGTGTTCGTTGGGCCGGTGGTTGCGCCGATGACTGCCGAGGGCGCCCCGCTCTGCTACTAAGGCGCGGGTTGTAAGCAAGGCTGACTGCGATGGGCGGCGGGCGACCGCCGCCCATTTGCTTCTGTCAGCAGCGAGCAGGAACGGATGAGCATGCGCTGTACCCGAGGAGCAAGGGTTTCGGTCTACTTCAGGCAGTCGATCCGCTGGCGGAGGTGAGCAATGCGCGCGAGCAGGAGAGGATTCACCCTCATAGAGCTGCTGATCGTGGTGGTGATCATCGGCATCCTGGCCGCGATCGCTATCCCCAAGTTCAGCAACACCAAGGGGAAGGCGGTGGTTTCGGCGATGCGCTCGGACCTCCGTAATCTGGCATCGATCCAGGAAGCCTTCTGGGTTCAGAATCTGACCTACTACGCCGGGGTCATTCCCGATCCGGCCTTCAACTACCAGCCGACAGGCGGTGTGACCGTCGTGTTGGTGACGTCGACCGCGGCCGGCTGGTCGGCCCGCGCGACGGCGCCGGGCTTCACGCCACAGACGTGCGCAATCTTCTACGGGACGGCTCCTCTGCTGGCACCGGCCACGATGGAAGGCGTAATCGAGTGCTCCTGATTCGGGGCGCCCAGGCGACCCGTCGGTCACGAGCGATGCTGCACGCGCCTGCACCTGAGGCGACGGTTCGGTCCGCCCTTTGCGTTGATCAGCCGCGCAGACCCGTGCGCGAGCCCCGGAACCGGCGGCCGGCGAAGAGTCTCGCGGCGTCGAGGCGCCGATCCGTGCCGAACGTTGCGCCGCAGAGCGCGTTTTTCCATGTGAAGCGCGGCAGTGGAGTCCCCCTGTCTTTGGTGGGTGCGACCGATGCAATTGCTGATAGTTGACGACGACGCCGAGATCCGCCGATCCCTGGGGCAGGTGCTCGAGGCGGCCGGCCACCAGGTCTCGATCGAGGCCGATCCCGAGCGGGCGCTGCACAGCGCCACCTCCGGCTCGTTCGACCTCATCCTGTGCAACGTCCGGCTGCCCCGGATGGACGGAGTCACCTTCCTCCGGCGCTACCGCGCGGAGCGGGGTTCCGCGCTGCTGATCATGCTGAGCCCGCCGGGTGGCGAGGAAGGCGCGATCGCCGCACTGCGGGAAGGGGCCTACGATTGGGTGCAGAAGCCGATCCGGGCGGATGAGCTGACCTTCGCGATCCGGAAGGCGGAGGAGCGGGAGAAGCTGCGCCGCGAGGTCGATACCCTGCGCTCCACGGTGGGCGCCGGCAGCGTCGGCGACCTGGTCGTCTTCGAGAGCCGGGTCATGCGCGACCTGATGGACATGGCCAGCCGGGTCGCCCGGCACGGCACCCCGGTCCTGCTCACCGGCGAGCCGGGGACCGGCAAGGAGGTCGTCGCCCGCGCCATCCACCGGCTGAGCCCGCGGAGCGAGGGCAGCTTCGTCTCCATCAACTGCGCCGCGATTCCCCCGCAGCTGCTCGAGTCCGAGCTCTTCGGGCACCTGGCGGGCGCGCTGCCCGGCGCCACCGCCGATCACGCCGGGCTCGTCGAGGTGGCCCACGAGGGCACCCTCTTCCTGGACGAGATCGGCGCGCTCCCCGACGAGCTGCAGGCCAGGCTGGTGCGGGTGCTGGAGGACGGCAAGGTCAGCCGCACCGGCGGTCGCGACGCCCGGACGGTGGACGTCCGCCTGGTCGCGGCCTCGTCGAAGGCGTTGGAGCAGGCGGTCACCAGCGGCGAGTTCCGCTCCGATCTCTTCCAGCGCCTCAACGCCGTGCGGATCCACCTGCCGCCGCTCCGCGAGCGCCCGGAGGACGTCCCCGCGTTGCTCGCGCACTTCGCCGGGCAGGCGGCGCACCGCCTGGGGCACCCGGTGAGTGTCACGCCGAGCGCACTCGCGGCCCTCAGCCACTACGCCTGGCCGGGCAATGTCCGCGAGCTCCGCAACGAGGTGGACCGCGCGGCCGCGCTGGCCGGCGACGGCCGTCTCGACGTGAAGGACTTCGCGGTGGTCGGCAGGAACGGCAACGGGAACGGGCACAGCGCGCCAAACGGCGGGCAGCTCACCGGCCTCGACCTCAAGTCCCAGGTCGAGGCGGTCGAGCGCCAGGCCATCCTGCGCGCGCTTGAGGCCTCCGGCGGCAACCGCCGGCAGGCCGCGTCGCTGCTCGGCATCAGTCTCAGGACGCTCTTCTATAAGATGCGGCGGCTGCCGGTTCACTGAGAGGGGGAGCAGTGCCATCTCGCAACGGCTTCACCCTGGTGGAGACGCTTATCGTCGTCGTCCTCCTGGGTCTGATCGTATTGATCGGGTTTCCCAAGATCAGCTCGGCCATGAGCCGGACTGATCTCCGGAGCGCGCGCACCACCATGGTCAACCTGGTGGCGACCGCCCGCGCCGCGGCGGTTCAGGGCAACCGGCGCACCTGGATCAAGTTCGAGGGCAACACCGCCCACGTGCTGGCGCGCCCGCGAACGGACGGGGCGGCAGGCGCGGACACAGTAGGGGCGATTCAGGACCTCGCAGGCCAGTACAAGGTCGCGGTCACGCCCGGGTTGGACTCGATCCAGTTCGACCCGCGCGGGTTCGGCACCGACCTCGGCGGCAGCACCTCCATCGTGGTTTCGCGAGACGGTCACAGCTCCACGATCATCATCGACGGCCTGGGGAGGGTCACCAAGTGAAGCACACGCGCTCGGGGTTCACCCTCGTCGAGGTGCTGGTCGCCGTCACCGTCCTCAGCGTCGGCGTCATCGCCATGGCCGGATCGTCCGCCATGGTCACCCGGATGATCGGCCGCGGCAAGATCGACACTCGCGCGGCCCAGCTGGCCACGCAGCAGGCGGAGAACTTGCGCCGCATCGCCTATTCGACCACGCCGCGATGCACCGGGCTGGTCAACGGCGGTCCCCAGCCCACCGATCACGTCACTCTTTCCTGGACCGTGGCGGTCAGCGCCAGCGGCACCGGGCGCGACGTCAGGGTCAGCGCGTCCTACGCCACCCCGCGAGGCACGCACACCGAGGTGCTCACCACCTACATCGAGTGCTGACTCCCATGCCCCAGCGCCGCGGCTTCACCCTCATCGAGGTCCTGATCGCCCTGGTCATCATGGGCGTCGTGACCGGTGCCATTTACCAGCTGCTCAACACCAACCAGCGGCTTTCCCTGGCGCAGGCCGAGCAGGTGAACCTTCAGTCCAACGTGCGTTCCGGCTCGCTGGTCGTGCCCAACGAACTCCGCGAGCTGAACACGTGGCTGGGTGGGGGCGCGGACCGGAACGACGTCCTCGCTGCCGCCTCCGACGGGATCACCTACAGGGCCATGCGGGGACTCGGCTTCGTCTGTCAGGCACCCGCGGGCAACCAGTTGATCGTGTCAGTGACGAGCTGGTCGGGCCTCCGCGACCCGGATGCGAGCCGGGACGATTTGTACGTCTTCGTGGATGGCCCTGACACGGACGAAGACGACGACGACACGTGGAGCCAGGTGATTCTTACCGGCGCGACCAACACGGCCGGTGCCTGTGGAGCCTCGGATGGCTACGTGTTGACCGGTGCGGGAGCGATGCCCGTGGTTCCGCTCAACACCCCGGTCCGGGTCTTCGAAAGGATGAGGCTCGAGCTCTATTCGGCCGACGGCCAGTGGTGGCTGGGGGCCAGCCCGGTCAAGCCGGGGGTGAATCTCCAGCCGGTGCTGGGCCCGTTGACCGACGACGGCCTCCAGCTGGTGTACTTCAACAGCGCCGGAGCCGTGACCGCGGACCTGACGGCCATCAGCAGCATCGGCATCACGGTGCAGGGCTTGACCGAGGATGCGGTGCGGGCCGGCGGGGCCGGCCCGATGGGCCATCCGGAAGAGACGCTGGCGACTCAGGTGTTGTTGCGCAATTCGATCCGGCCATGAGTGGATCAAACCACAAGGAGACTGGCATGCGAGCTCGGCGGCTGTCCGACGAACGCGGCATCGCGCTGGCGGTGGCGGTGTTCGCCCTGGTGGTG
The DNA here is from genome assembly GCA_963826065.1 of uncultured Gemmatimonadales bacterium. Lineage (GTDB taxonomy): Bacteria > Gemmatimonadota > Gemmatimonadetes > Gemmatimonadales > GWC2-71-9 > CAVVWJ01. The sequence continues at coordinate 374,689 of CAWGVP010000004.1, read as the reverse complement.
ATCGGCGCGCTCGTGGCGGGTACCTTCTTCGCCGGCCGACTGGAGCAGCAGACCGGTAGGAATACTCTCTACGCGGCCCAGGCCGCCGAGGCGGCCGAGGCGGGCCTGAACGAGGCGATCGGGGGCCAGACCGCGGCCTCTCTGCTGGCCCTGAAGGCCGGTACTGTCGGTACCAATGGTACCATGGATCTCCCGGCGCTCACGGTAGGCTACGGGGCCGACGGCCTCGCGGCCACCCGAAGCGTCAGCTGGCTGACCAACAACCTGTTCCTGGTGCGGTCCCTGGGCACTCGGAGCAGTGCGAGCGGCGCGCAGCTCTCCTCGCGTGCGCTTGGCCAGTTGATCCGCCTGGTGCAGGCCGACATCGAGGTCAACGCCGGCCTCACCGCGCTGGGCGACGTCACGATCTCCGGCGGCGCGGAAGTCGATGGCCACGATGCCGTGCCCTCGGCGTGGTCCACCGGGGTGGATTGTCCTCCGCTGGAGGACGTGACCGGCGTGCGGTACAACGACGGCACGCTCACCAAGAAGGGGAACGGGGAGTTCTCGGGCGTGCCCGACAGCGTCAAGGACGCCTCGCTCAATCCGACCGACATGAAGAAGGACTTCGACAAGCTCAAGGCGCTGGCGACCCTGACGTTGGTCAGCGACAACCCTGCGGCGACCGGTCCGGCATACATCGGCAATCCCCAGCGATGTAACTCCGCAGTCGAGACCAACTGGGGCGAGCCGACCGTCAAGACCGACCCGTGCTTCAACTACTTCCCGATCATTTACCACTACGGGAACCTGAAGCTCCAGGGAGGCCGCGGCCAGGGCATCCTGCTCGTCGAGGGCGACCTCACCGCGACGGGCGGGATGGTGTTCTACGGCCCGGTGTTCGTGTCCGGCACGCTCTCGACGACCGGCAACAGCGGCCAGGGCGCCAAATTCTTCGGCGGCGTCATCGCGGGCAACGTCGCGCTGGACGACCTCTCCAAGCTGGCCGGTGGCGCGCTGGTGAACTTTTCGTCCTGCGCCGTCAAGCGTGCGCTCGACAATACGGCAACGCCGGGCGCGCTGGCCGAGCGGAGCTGGGTGCAGCTGTACCAGTAAGCGCACTGCGGAGCGACGCCGCCGCTCGAAGCGTTTAGGTACCGCGGCGGCCTCTCCGCCGTCGTAAGCTGTCCCGTCACCCCTCACGGGAGGACGGGACAGTGCGCGTCGTGGACAGGAGTGCCTTCACCATCGCCGAGGCGGTGGTCGCGGTATCGATGCTGTCGGTCGGGGTGCTGGCACTGGTCGGATCGGCCGCGCTGACGAACCGCATGCTGGCAAACGGACGTCACTCCACTCGCGCCGGACAGGTCGCTGCCGCGCGGATCGAGCGGCTGCGACAGATCGCGTTTTCCACCGTACCCGCCTGCACCGGCGTCGACTGGCGGAGCGGCAGCGCGGTCGGTCCGGGCATCGCGGAGACCTGGCAGATCGTCGACGGGGTGGGACCCGTGCGGCGGGTCATGGTCGTGGTACGCTCCGGGCGTGCCGGGTCCAGCGACACCATCGTCAGCGGCGTACTCTGCGGGCCGCCATGAGCGCACGCCGGGGGTTCACGCTGGTCGAGCTGGCGGTCGCCCTGGTGCTGGGGCTGATGGTCGGTGGCCTGGTGCACCGGATGCTGTTCCACTCCCAGCGTGTGGCCCGCGCGCAGGCCGAACGGATGGCTCTGAGCGAGAACGTCCGCGCGGCGGCGCTGGTGCTGTCCGGCGAGCTGGGCGCCCTCGGCTACGACGAGGTCACTCCCGAAGCCTCGGTCGCGATCGGCTCGCCGGCCGGTATCCGGAGCGATCTCCTCGCCGTCGAGCCTGGGGCGGTCACCTATCTCGCGCCGCGGGGCGCTGGGCGCGTGTGCCTGGCAGCCGGCGGTCCGCTCCCGGAAATCGTGGTCGCGGCGTCGTCCTGGGAGTCGCCTCGCGCACCGCGGGCCACCGATTCGCTCCTGGTGTTCGCGGAGGGAAATCCCTCCACCGGCTCCGACGATGCCTGGATCCACCTCGGCGTCGTGTCGGCCGGCGCGGGGAGCTGCCCGGGCGGCGCGGTGGGAATCGCCCTTCGGGTTGCCATCCCTGCCGCGCTCGATCCGGCGGCGCTGGCCCTGGTCACGCCGGGGGCGCCGGTCCGGCTGGCCGAAGTGATGCAGATGCGGTACTACCGGTCGGGTGGCCAGTCCTGGTTCGGCATGCGGTCGGTCAGCACGGGCGAAGTCATCACCCCGGTGGCAGGGCCGCTAGCCGACAGCTCGGCCGGCGTGCGCGGCCTCACGCTGGTCTATCGCGACGTCGCCGATCGTCCCACCTCGGACCCCGCGGCGGTCCGGGCCGTCGAGATCGCACTCGTCGGTGTCACCGAGCACCCCATTTACGGCCGCGATCTTCGCCGCCCGCTGGTAGACAGCCTGGCGCTGACCACTTGGGTGGCACCTCGCAATGGGCTTCGTCGATGAACGCGCCGACGCGGGGAATCGCGCTCCCTCTGACGCTGCTTGCGCTGGTGGTGATCGGCGCGATCGTAGCCGCCGGATTCGCCACGGCACTCCTCGAGCAGCGGGTGGGCCGGAACACGCTCTATGCGGCTCAGGCCGCGGGGGCCGCCGAGGCCGGTGCCGTGGCCGTGGTGGGCGAATGGGACGGGCTCGGGCTCGGTCTGCTCGCCCCCGGCGACAGCGCGGTGTTGTCCACGATTCCGCTCCCCGGTCGCGCCACGTACTCGCCGACGGTCATCCGGCTCAACGGGGAGCTGTTCCTGGTCCGGGTCGCCGGGGTGCGCTCCGATGCGGCCGGCGGCGCGCTGGCTCGGCGGGAGGTCGGGTTGCTCGTCCGCGTGGCCGACAGCGTTGTCCCGGGGGCGCCGCCGGTATGGCCGCTCCGCAACCGCGCCTGGGTGCAGTGACACCGATTGCACCCCGGCGAAAGGGCGGGAAGTAGTGCATCCCGAGAGACGGCTTGCGAAAGAGAAGATGACGGGCGCTACAAGGGTTGCAGCGGCCCCACCTGCCGGGAACTAACGTCGCGCGGTCCATCTACTTAGCGGGCTGCAATTTGTGTGGCACATCGGTTGCCCTCTTCCCCGCCGAACTATACCCACGCCTCGGCTTCGTGACCTCAAGAAAGCGGATACGTATGGGACTCTTCGGGCGCAACGCGACCACGGTCGGTCTGGACATCGGGAGCGGGCTCATCAAGCTCGTCGCCATCTCTCATGCGTCGGGCGGGCCGGTCCTGACCAAGGTGGCGTTCACCTCGGTGATGAACGACGCCATCGTCGAGGGCGAGGTCATGGACCCGGCGATCGTCGCCGAGGCCATCAAGCAGCTCATGGCGTCCGCGGGCATCAAGGCGAAGAAGGTCGTCGTCGCCGTGGGCGGCCGCGATGTGATCATCAAGAAGATCACCATGGACCGGATGAAGGAGGCCGAAGCGCGTGAGGTGATCCGCTGGGAGGCGGAGCAGCACGTGCCCTTCGACATGGACAACGTCGAGCTCGACTTCCAGATCCTCGATCCCGAGGGCGAAGGCCTCCAGATGACCGTGCTCCTGGTCGCCGCGAAGCGCGAGCTGGTGGAGCACAAGGTCGCCCTCCTCTCCGACGTCGGGCTCGACCTCAGCGTGATCGACGTGGATGCCTTCGCGCTCCACAACGCCTTCGAGGTCAACTACCCCGAGGCGATGGTGGGCGTGGTCGGGCTGGTCAACATCGGGCACGAGACCACCAACATCAACATCCTGGACGACGGGATCCCGGTGCTGACCCGTGACATCCCGATCGGCACCCGCCGGTTCAAGGAAGATCTCCAGCGGGAGCGCGGGCTCTCGGTGGACGAGGCCGACCGCCTGCTCCGTGGTATCGCGTCGAGCGACGCCCTCGACCCCCTGCTCGAGGGCCGGGGCGAAGAGCTCGCCGTCGGCATCGAGCGCGCGGCGGCGTTTCTCCAGTCGGCCAGCCGGTCGGCCGGCGGCATCTCCCGGATTTTCACCACCGGGGGCGGCGCCCGCATTCCGCATCTCAACAAGGTGCTGTCCGACCGGCTCCGGATCCCGGTGCAGCTGGCCAACCCGATCGAGAAGCTCCAGGTGGCCGACGGCGTGTTCGACGATCTGTCGGTGGACGAAGTGGCGCCCTTGTTGATGCTCCCGATCGGCCTCGCGCTTCGCAGCGCGGCGTGACCCTGACCAACGGACCCGACTCCCGATGATCACCGTCAATCTTCGTCCCGACCTCAAGCGCAAGCGAGCGCGGTCGCCCTTCCAGGGCGTCGCGGAGAGCATCCGCGGGCTGGGCGGCAAAGTGAAGGACCCGCTGCTGATCGCGTCGATCGTCAGCTGGGTAGGCGTGATGGGCTGGCTCGGCTTCGTGGTGGTCGGCACCACCCGTGAGCTGAACGCGCTGGAGCCCCAGCTCGAGGCCACCCGTGCCGAGCACAAGCGGTTCAAGGCATTCCTCGCCGAGAAGCGGCATCAGGAGACGATTCGCGACTCCCTGGTCGCCCAGATCGGCGTCATCCGGACGGTGGACGGCGACCGCTACGTGTGGCCCCACCTCCTCGACGAAGTGACCAAGGCGCTGCCGGCCTACACCTGGCTGGTGGACATGGGGTTCGCCGCGCCCGCCGCGGCGCCGAGCACCACGCCGCCCGCCGGCGCCAAGACCGACTCGACCGCGGACGAGCCGTTCGTGAGTCCGCCGACGGTGTTCAACGTCAACGGCCGCACGGTGGACATCCAGGCCTACACCCGGTTCCTCCGCCAGCTCGAGGCTTCGCCCTGGATCACCGACGTCACGCCGGTCTCGGCCCAGACGGTGGTCGAGAAGGAGCGTCCGGTGACCGCGTTCACCATCCGCGCCACGTACGGCCAGGCCGACTCCGCGTACGTGCGCACGGTTCCCCTCAGCGAATCGGTGAGGTAGGCGCCATGGCCATGTCTTCGCAGAAAGCCACCCCGTTGCTGGCGATGATGCTGGCCGGCCTCACGGGGTACATCGCCTACACCGGTACCGTGATCGACGCGCTCGGCATGAGCGGGCTGGTCGCGCGGGAAGAGCGCGTGGCCGCGGTGCGGGACACCATCGGCCAGCTCGAGGCCGCCACCGACAGCGCCAAGCGCGAGCTCGCGCGCGGCACGGTGGAAGACCTGCGCAAGCGGCTGGAGACGTATCGCGGAAGCCTGTCGCTGTTGCGGCGGCTGGTGCCCGAGCGGAACGAGGTGCCCAATCTGCTCGACGACATCTCGAGCCGAGGCAGGATTCGCGGGGTCACGCTGTCGCAGGTGGTGCCGCTGCCGGTGGAGCCGGGGCCGGCCCCGTTCGATACGTACAAGTACAACATGTCGGTCATCGGACGCTACGACCAGATCGGCCAGTTCCTCGCCGACGTCGCCAGTCTCCAGCGGATCATCGTGCCCTACGACCTGACGCTCGACCAGGCGAACATGACCGCGGCCAAGGCACTGGGCGATACCACCGGCGCGCTGCTGGAGGCCAAGTTTCAGGTCCGCACGTTCGTCAAGTCCACTACACCGGAGGGACAGGCCAGTGGCTCGTAACGCTCTGCTCGGGTTCGCCCTGCTCGCCGCCCTGGCCGGCTGCTCGCCGGCCGGGGACGAGGCGGAAGCGCAGGCCGCCGACGCACAGTTGGCCGCGCTGCGAGCGCACAACGACAGTATCCGGCAGGGCGCCAGCACGCTGGCCGCTACCACGCCGGGCACCGACACGGTCACCGTGGCCGAAGCCGCGCTGGCCGATTCGATCCAGAAGTCTCGCGAGATCGAGGTGATGCGCGAGACGTTCGCGTACGCGGGCGGGTCCAGGGATCCGTTCGCCTCGCTGATCAACGGCTCCGCCACCGGGCCGGAGATCGCCGACCTGGATCTGGTCGGGGTATATCAGGATCTGCGCAGCAGCGACAACAGTGTCGTCGTGCTGCGGGAGAAGGCCACCGCCAAGCGTCACAAGATGCGGGTCGGTGACCAGCTGGGACGCGCGAGACTGGTGCAGATCAGGCCGCGCGACGCCGTGTTCACTGTCCGCGATTTCGGGTTCGAACGCCAGGAAACTCTCTCGCTGCGGAAGCAGGAGGTCGAGACGCCATGACCGGATTGTATCGCAAGATCCTAAGCGCCACTGCACTCTCGCTGCTGTTCGGAGCGAGTCTCGCGGCGGCGACCCCGACTCGGGGCGAAGGCCCCGGCGGCGGGGAGGTCACGGCGGTCAGCCTGGCGCCCGCCGCCGGCAAGGCGGAAGTGGTGATCGCCGTGCGCGGCGCGGTGGACGTGCGCGACTTCGTCCTCGCCTCTCCCGACCGGCTGGTGCTCGACGTCGTCGGCGCCAGGCTGAGCGACGCCGCTCCGGCGGTGTACGACGGGGTGAAGCGGGGCGGCGTGCTCAACCTGCGCTACTCCCAGTTCCGCCCCGACGTGGTCCGGATCGTCATCGATCTCGACGCCCCCAAGGCGTATGAGGTCACCCGCAAGGGCGAGTCGATCCGGATCGCCTTCGGCGCCGAGCAGGAATTCCAGGCCTGGACCTCGACCGTGGCGCACCAGCAACTGGTCGCCGAGGAGGCCCCGGCCGCGGTCGAGCCGGTGGCGACCAAGCGGCCCGAGGTCTCGACGCTGTCCCGCGCCCGCGCGGTGGCGGTCGGCCGCGAGGAGCCCCGCATCACCGTCACTTGGGATCGCGCCAGCATCGCCGACGTGGTCGCCGGTTTCGCCGCCTTCAGCGGACGCACCATCATCCTCGGCAAGGACGTCAAGGGTGAAGTCACCGCCGAGGTGAAGAATCAGCCGTGGCCGATGGCGTTCCAGGCCATCCTGGCGAGCCAGGGTCTCTCCGCCCAGGAGATGTCGGGCGGGATCATCCGGGTGGATTCCCCGGGCGTACTCTCCGCGCTCGACTCGCTCGAGCCGCTCGAGACCAGCATCGTCCGGATCAACTACGCGCACGCCGGGTCGCTGGAGAAGACGGTCGAGAGCATCCTGACCAAGGGCCGCGGCCGCGTGGTGGCCGATACCGGCTCCAACAGCCTGATCATCACCGACACCCGCAGCCGGGTGGCGAACGTCACCGATTTCGTGCGCGGGCTCGACGTGCGGACCCCGCAGCTCTCGATCCAGGCCAAGATCATCTTCGTGGACCGGACCGACATCGAGCAGCTGGGCATCAAGTACGACCTGGGCGACCGGAACCAGTTCTTCAACAAGCTGGTGCAGCGCCGCAATCCGGAGGATGGCGCCCCGTTCGACCGGAACGTCAACGTGATCAACCTGGGTGGCAACAGCGTGGCCGCCGTGGGTAACGCGGACGCCACGATCACCGGGTCGGCCCTCGATCTGATCTACTCGACCAGCATCGGCGGCTTCTCGCTGACCACGTTCCTCAGCGCGCTGGAGACCTCCCAGCTCGCCGACATCCAGGCCGAGCCGGTCATCTCCACGCTCGACAACCGCCAGGCCGACATCCTCGTCGGTCAGGAAACGCCGGTGCGCGTCATCGACGCGTCCAGCAGCGGTGCGAGCGGTACGGCTCGCGCCAACGTGCAGTTCAAGGAGACCGGTATCCGTCTCACGGTCACCCCGCACGTCACCAACAACCGGCAGATCCTGATGCAGCTCCACACGGAGCGGTCCGCGATCCAGCTCCTGCCGGAGGCCGACCTCGGCTTCGTGTTCGCGAAGCAGAAGGCCGACAACCAGCTGCTGGTGAACGATGGCGAGACGGCGGTCATCGGCGGCCTCACGGTCACCGAGGTGTCCAAGACCCGCAACGGCATTCCGCTGCTCTCGGGGTTGCCGATCGTGGGCAAGCTGTTCAGCTTCTCGAAGGACGAGGAGAGCCGGCGCGACCTGATCATCCTGGTGACGCCGCGCATCACCGACGACGGAGTGTCTGAGCAGTAAACCGGGGTGCAGTCCGGCCCCGGACACCGGGGACATGAACGACGGAACGGCGGAACGGTTATCCTTCCGCCGTTCCGTCGTTCGTCCTACCCCGCGACAGGGAGCCGAGCCATGCACCTCCGCTTCTCCACGGCCGGGGAGTCCCACGGAAAGGCCTTCGTCACCATCGTCGAAGGTCTCCCGGCCGGACTGCCGGTCGCGGCCGACGCGGTCGACCGCGACCTCGCCCGTCGGATGCAGGGGTACGGGCGGGGCGCCCGCATGAAGATCGAGCGCGACCACATCGAATGGCTCTCCGGCGTCCGCGCCGGTGAGACGCTCGGCTCGCCGGTGGCGATGCTCATCGCCAACCGCGATTGGGCCAACTGGCAAGACGTGATGGCCCACGAGGCCGCGGACGGCGAGCCCGTGGGCGAGCTCCGCCGCCGCCGGGTCTCTCGCCCCCGGCCCGGCCACGCCGACCTGGCCGGCGTCCTCAAATACGACCGGCTCGACGCCCGTGACATCCTGGAGCGGGCCAGCGCGCGCGAGACCGCCGCGCGGGTCGCGGCCGGGGCCCTCGCCCGGAGGCTGCTCGACGAGTTCGGCGTCGAGGTCGGAAGCCACGTCGTCACCCTGGGCGGCGTCGTGGCGTCCCGGCCGGAGGAAATTCCGGTCCCGCTCAACGACACCGCCGACCAGTCCGAGGTGCGGGTGCTCGACCGGTCGGTCGAGCCCGAGATCGTGCGCCGGATCGACGAGGCCAAGAAGGCGGGCGACACGCTGGGGGGCGAAGTGGAGGTCCTCGCGCGCGGCGTCGTCGTGGGACTCGGCAGCCACGTCAGCTGGGATCGCAAGCTCGACGGCCGCCTGGCCGGACTGCTGATGTCCATCCCGGCGGTAAAGGGGGTCGAGATCGGGCTGGGCTTCGAAGCCGCGCGCCGGCCGGGCTCCCAAGTGCACGATGCGATCGGCGGGGCAGCGGGGCAGCGGGGCAGCGAGGCAGTGGGGCCCCCGGTGCCGGGGGACCGGCGGGGCGGCTTCCGGCGGACGAGCAACAATGCCGGGGGGCTCGAGGGCGGGATCACCACCGGCGAGCCGGTGGTAGTCCGGGTGGCGATGAAGCCGATCTCGACCCTGATGTCGCCGCTGCCGACGGTGGACCTCGCCTCGGGCGCGCCGGCCAACGCCCAAAGCGAGCGGTCCGACGTGACGGCGGTCCCCGCGCTCGGCGTGATCGCCGAGGCGATGGTTTCCCTCGCGCTGGCGGACGCGATGCTGGAGAAGTTCGGTGGCGACTCGCTCGGCGAGATGCGCCGGAACTACCAGGCCTACGTGGCGTCGCTGGGCAGCCGGTGGACCGAGAGCCGGCGCGAGGCAGGAGCGGACTGATGCGGCGCCATGTGGTGATCGTCGGATTGCCCGGGAGCGGGAAGAGCACGGTGGGCCAGCAGGTCGCCGAAGCTCTCGGGGCTCCCCTGTTCGACATCGACTCGCTGCTGGTGCGGGAGATGGGGATGCCGGTGGAGCAGATCTTCGGAATGGTCGGCGAGCCGCGATTTCGGGAGATGGAGCACAAGGCGGTGCTCGCCGCGGCGGCGGCCGAGGAGCCGGCGGTCATCGTGCCCGGCGGCGGCTGGGCGGCCCAGCCGGGTCACATGCACGAGGCTCGGGATTTCGCTCTCCTCATCTATCTCCGGTGCCCGCCCGCCACCGCCTCCAAGCGGACCGAGCACGAGCATGTCCGCCCGCTGCTGGCAGGCGGGGATCCGCTGGAAAAGATGAGGCAGCTGCTCGACGCCCGGGAACCGTTCTACAAGCTCGCGGATTTTGAGGTGGCGGCCGAACGTGGGCCGGAGGAGGTGGTGGCGGCCGTGGTGGAGCTGGCGAGAACCCACGGCGGGTGGTGAGGGATGACACGATGTCCACCGGCCGTTCTTCTAAGGCGATTATCACAATGACTTGCATTTTGTCGCCTTGCGCCCGCCAGCCGTCACCCCTTTTTTGCTGTTCCCGAAATTGACCACACGGTGAACCCGGAGATTACACTCCAGATCATGGCTACTCGCCCGAAACGCGCAGTGAAGAAGCCCTCCCAGGAGGCAAAGCCCAAGGCCAAGGCCAAGGCGGCCCCGAGTCGCGCCGAGGCTCCGAAGCCCCGGGCCAAGGCTGCCCGGAGCCGCGGAAACGGCGCGGCGGCGGGACGGGGGCGGGGAGCGCTCGTGATCGTGGAGTCGCCCACCAAGGCCAAGACCATCGGCAAGTACCTGGGCGCGGGCTACGACGTGAAGGCGACCATCGGCCACCTCCGCGACCTCCCCACCCGGGAGCTCGGCGTGGACGTGGAGCGGGGGTTCGAGCCCAAGTACGTCACCATTAAAGGAAAGACCAAGACCCTCTCGGAGCTGAAGAAGGCCGCCAAGACCGCCTCGACCATCTACCTCGCCACCGACCCGGATCGGGAGGGCGAGGCCATCGCGTGGCACGTCGCCGACCAGATCAATTCCCAGGCCCCGGTCCACCGGGTGATGTTCGAGGAGATCACCAGGGACGCCGTGCTCGCCGCCATGAAGGCGCCGACCAGGATCGACGAGCGCAAGGTGGACGCGCAGCAGGCCCGCCGGATCCTCGACCGGCTGGTGGGCTACAAGGCCAGTCCGATTCTCTGGCGGACCATCAAGACCGGCCTCTCCGCCGGCCGGGTCCAGACCGTGGCGCTCCGGCTCATCGTCGAGCGCGAGCGCGAGATCCGGGCCTTCAAGCCGCAGGAATACTGGACCATCGAGGCGCTGTGCGAGGGCAAGGGACAGTCCTTCGAGGCGTCGCTGGTCAAGGTGGACGGGCACAAGCCGCAGCTCCACACCGAAGCGGATGCGCGGGCGGTGGTGGACGCAGTGCGCCCGCTGCCGTTCGTGGTCACCAAGGTCGAGCAGCGCCGGCGCAACAAGCGGCCCGCCGCGCCGTTCACCACGAGCACGCTCCAGCAGGAGGCGGCCAAGAAGCTCGGCTTCTCGTCCCGACGGACCATGCGTGCGGCGCAGGACCTCTACGAGGGCATCGACGTCGGCGAGGAAGGCCCGGTCGGCCTGGTGACCTACATGCGTACCGACTCGGTGCGGGTGGCGGACACGGCGATCGCCTCGGCGCGCGACTTCATCGGCGAGCGGTACGGCGCGCCCTACCTTCCCGCCCAGGCCAACAGCTACAGCGACAAGAAGAACGCCCGGGTCCAGGGCGCCCACGAGGCCATCCGGCCGACCGACGTGCGCCGCCACCCCGAGCAGGTGCAGAGCTACCTCGAGCCCGATCAGTTCCGGCTCTATCAGCTCATCTGGCAGCGCTTCGTCGCCTCCCAGATGACCCCGGCGCAATACGACATGACCGTGGTGGAATTCGACCTCGGCCGCTACCTGTTCCGGGCCACCGGGTCGGTCATGATCTTCGACGGGTTCCACGTCCTCTACACCGAGGGGCGGGAAAAGGAGGAAGGGCGCCAGGTGGAAGATCTGCCGCCGATTCCACCGCTGGTGCAGGGCGACCGGGCGGAGGTCCAGGAGATCACGCCGTCGCAGCACTTCACCGAGCCGCCGCCCCGGTTCTCCGAGGCCAGCCTGGTGAAGGAGCTGGAGCGGCTCGGCATCGGCCGGCCGTCCACCTACAGCGCCATCATCTCCACCCTCTCCGCCCGGGAGTACGTCAAGGTGGAGCAGCGGCGGTTCTTCCCCACCGAGCTCGGCGAGCTGGTGGAGAAGATCATGGTGGCCAAGTTCCCCGAGATCTTCAACGTCGAGTTCACCTCCGGGATGGAGAACGAGCTCGACCGGATCGAGGAGGGCGAGCTGGGCTGGCAGCGGGTGCTGGAGGACTTCTACGGGCCGTTCATCAAGGCGCTCGACGCGGTGGACATGACGGCTCTGGTGGCCGACGCGCATGGTCTCGACATCGCGGAGCTGGCCAAGGAGCGCTGCCCCAAGTGCGGCTCCCCGATCGAGCTCAAGACCGGCCGCTTCGGACCGTACCTCGCCTGCGTGAAGTACAAGGACACCTGCGACTACGTGAAGTCGCTGCGCAAGGCACGCGCGCCGGATCGGCCCACCGACGAGAAGTGCCACCTCTGCGGCTCGGCCATGGTGATCAAGACCGGACGGTTCGGCGAGTTCCTCGCCTGCACCACGTACCCCGCCTGCAAGGGCACCCGGGCGATTTCCATGGGCCTCAAGTGCCCCAAGTGCCTCGAGGGCGACATCGCCGAGCGGCGCACCAAGCGCGGCAAGTCGTTCTGGGGCTGTGTCCGCTACCCGGCCTGCGATTTCTCCACCTGGAACCGTCCGGTGGTGGAGACCTGCCCCGAATGCGGCTGGGTCGGGATGGAGAAGAAGGTGAGCAAGGCCGAAGGGGAGACCCGCACCTGCCTCAAGTGCAAGCACAAGATCGTCCTCGCCGAGCCCGAGGAGGTGGCACTGGCGTGATCGCCACCGTCGTCGGCGGCGGGCTCGCCGGCTCGGAGGCGGCCTGGGCGCTCGCCGAACGCGGCGTCCGGGTCAAGCTGTACGAGATGCGCCCCATCGTCCCGACGCCCGCGCACCATACCGACCGTCTCGCCGAGCTGGTCTGCAGCAACTCCTTCAAGTCGGTGGATCTCTCCAACGCTCACGGCCTGCTCAAGGCCGAGTTGCGCGCGCTCGGCAGCCTGCTGCTGCCCTGCGCCGATCAGGCGCGGGTGCCGGGGGGCACGGCGCTCGCGGTGGACCGCGACATCTTCTCCCGTGCCGTTCATGACCGGGTGAGCGCCCATCCCAACATCACGATCGTGCGCGAGGAGGTCACCGAGCTGCCGACGCCGGGAGTGGTGGCTACCGGGCCGCTCACCTCGGACCGTCTCGCGCAGACCATCGCGGCGCGCCTGGGCGTGGCTTCGCTCGCGTTCTACGACGCGATCGCGCCGGTGCTCGCGGACGACTCGCTGGACCACGGGCGACTGTACGCCTTGTCGCGCTATGGCAAGGGCGACGGGGATGACTACCTCAACGCCCCGCTCGATCGGACCGAGTACGAGGCCTTCCTCGACGCCCTCACCGCCGCCGACCAGCACCAGGGTCACGACTTCGACCAGGTGCCCTACTTCGAGGGCTGCCTTCCGGTGGAGGAAATGGCCCGGCGGGGGCGGGAGACCCTGCGGTTCGGACCCATGAAGCCAGTGGGCCTCCCGGACCCCCGGACCGGCCGAGAACCCTACGCGGTGCTCCAGCTCCGTCGCGAGGACCGGGCGGGGCAGATGTGGAACATGGTGGGATTCCAGACCCGGCTTCGCATTCCGGAGCAGCTGCGGGTATTCCGGATGTTGCCGGGGCTCGCCGAGGCGGAGTTTCTTCGCTATGGCAGCATCCACCGGAACGCCTATCTCAACAGCCCGGGTGCGCTGGGCCCGGCGCTCACCGCTCGCGACGACGACCGGCTCTTCTTCGCGGGTCAGCTCACGGGTGTCGAGGGGTACACCGAGTCGCTGGGCACGGGGCTCATGGCGGGCATCAATCTCGCGCGACGGCTCCGCGGTCTACCCCCCAGCGTGCCGCCCGCGACCACGATGCTCGGGGCGCTCTACCGCTACCTCCGGGACGCGGAGCCGAAGCACTTTCAGCCGATGAACGCGAACTTCGGGCTGGTGGAGCCGTTGGCAGCGGGGCAGCGGGGCAGCGGGGCGGGGGGACAGACGACCAAAGTGCGGATATCCAAAGACCAGAAGAAGGCGCTCCTGGTCGAGAGAGCGCAGGCCGAGTTCGCTTCATGGATGGCAGGCTTGTGAGCGCTGCCCCGCGGCCCCGCCGCCCCGCTGCCCCGCCTGAAGTCACCGCCTTCCTGACCCACCTGGAGAAGGAGCGGGACCAGTCCCCGCACACCGTGAAGGCCTACCGCCGGGATCTGGAGGCGTTCACCGAGTTCTGCGACCGGCACTACGGGGGACGTTGGAAGTGGGCATCGGTGGACCGGCTCGGGATGCGAGGATTCCTCGGCGAGCTGCAGCGGCGGGGGCTCTCCAAGCGGACGGCCGCGCGATCGCTATCGGCGGTGCGGAGCTTCTACCGCTACCTCCACCTGCACCATGGCGTGCCGAATGCCGCGGCCCGAGCGGCGAAGGTCCCCAAGATCGACAAGCGGCTCCCGACCTATCTCGACCGCGGGCACACCGAGCGTCTGTTCCAGTGGGCCGAGGCCCGTGCGGCGGGTGATGAGTTCGGTCCCACCCGCGACCTCGCGATGCTCGAGCTGTTCTACTCCACCGGGATCCGGCTGTCCGAGCTGAGCGGGATGAACCTCGAGGACCTCGACCTGCTGTCGGATCAGGCCAAGGTGCGGGGCAAGGGGCGGAAGGAACGGCTGGTGCCGGTCGGCTCGCGGGCCGTGCTGGTGCTGCGGCGCTATCTTAACCTCCGGGAAGAGCTGGTGTCGCGGGTCGGCGGCGACCGCCGGGCGGTGTTCGTGACCCGCCGGGGTCGCCGCCTGTCACCTCGGGCGGTGCAACGGGCGGTTCACGCCATGTTCGACGCGGTGGGCGGCGACGGTCTGCGGGTCCATTCGCTGCGCCACACGTTCGCGACCCACATGCTGGATGCCGGCGCGGATCTCCGCGCGGTGCAGGAGCTGCTGGGCCACGCGTCGCTCAGCACGACGCAGGTGTACACGCATACGAGCGTCGAGCGGCTGAAGAAGGTGTATCAGCAGGCGCACCCGCGGGCGTGATGACATGAACGAAGGAGCCACGTGACGCAGTTCCACGGCACTACCATCCTCGCCGTCCGCAAGGACGGCCGCGTCGCGCTCGGCGGCGATGGCCAGGTGAGCATCGGCGACACCGTCGTCAAGTCGAACTCGACCAAGGTCCGCACGCTCAAGGGCGGCAAGGTGCTGGCCGGCTTCGCGGGCTCGGTGGCCGACGCGCTCACCCTCTACGAGAAGTTCGAGGAGAAGCTGGACCGCTATCCCGGCAACCTGCCGCGAGCCGCGGTCGAGCTGGCCAAGGACTGGCGGAGCGACCGCATCCTCCGGCGGCTCGAGGCGCTGCTCGTGGTGGCCGACGTGGAGCACAGCTTTCTCCTCAGCGGCTCGGGCGAGCTGATCGAACCGGACGACGGGATCGTCGCCATCGGGTCGGGGGGCAACTTCGCCCTGGCCGCCGCCCGCGCGCTGCTGCCGGTTACGGGGGAGAGCGCCCGCGCCATCGTGCAGCGGTCGCTGGAGATCGCCGCCGACATCTGCGTCTTCACCAACCGACAGATCAGCATTCTCGAGCTGCCACAGTCCTCATGACCGATATCGCCATCCCTCCGGCCGACCAGACCGCCGCGACGCCTCCGCCCTGGCTGGAGGAAATGCCCCCGCGCCAGATCGTCTCCGAGCTGGACCGCTACATCGTGGGCCAGGATGCCGCCAAGAAGGCGGTCGCGATCGCGGTGCGGAACCGCTGGCGCCGCGCCCAGGCCCCGGACGACATCCGGGACGAGATCACGCCGTACAACATCATCATGATCGGGCCCACCGGCGTCGGGAAGACCGAGGTGGCCCGCCGGCTCGCCCGCCTGGCCGGGGCGCCGTTCATCAAGGTGGAGGCGTCGAAGTTCACCGAAGTCGGCTACGTGGGCCGTGACGCCGAGTCGATGGTGCGCGATCTGGTGGATGCGGCGATCAACATGGTCCGGACCGAGCGGGAAGACGAGGTCTATCCCCAGGCGGAACAGCGGGCGGACGAGCGGCTCCTGGATCTTCTGCTCCCCCCGCCGCCTCCGGCCGGCGGGGCCGCGGGGCCGCGGGGCAGCGGGGCGGCCGATGGCGGACAGGTGTTCGTCGTAGGCTCCGGCGGGCAGGCGAGGGAAGAGAAAGCGGCGGCGGTGGAGGACGAGCGGCGAAGCCGCTCCCGGGAAAAGCTGCGCCAGATGCTGATCGACGGTACGCTCGACGATCGGGAAGTGGAGATCGAGGTCACCCCCCAGAGCTTTCCGATGATGGAGCTGATCCAGCCGCCCCAGGGCATGGAGGGCACCGACATCAACTTCACCGAGATGCTCCAGGACATGCTGCCGCGGCGGAAGAAGCGGCGCACGGTGAAGGTGCCCGAGGCCCGGCGGGTGCTGGTGGACGAAGAGCTCAAGAAGCTGGTGGACATGGACGACGTGGTGAACGAGGCGCTCGATCGGGTCGAGAACCACGGCATCATCTTCATCGACGAGATCGACAAGATCGCGGGTGAGCGCGGTCACGCCGGGGGGCCGGACGTCTCGCGTGAAGGCGTGCAGCGCGATCTGCTGCCGATCGTCGAGGGGTCCACCATCCAGACCCGCTACGGGTACGTGCGGAGCGACCACATCCTCTTCATCGCGGCGGGAGCGTTCAACGTCTCCAAGCCGTCGGATCTGATTCCGGAGCTCCAGGGCCGCTTCCCCATCCGGGTGGAGCTCCAGCCGCTGACCGAGCAGGATTTCGTCCGCATCATGACCGAGCCGGAGAACGCGCTGACCCGCCAGTACCAGGCGCTGGTCGCGGCGGAGGGGGCCACGCTGGAGTTCACGGCGGAGGGGATCGCCGAGGTGGCGCGGGTGGCGTTCATGGCGAACGACCGGATGGAGAACATCGGCGCCCGCCGGCTCCACACGGTGATGGCCGCGCTGATGGAGGATGTGCTGTTCGAGCTTCCGGAGCTTCCGGAGAAGACCATCCGGTTCGACGCCGACGGCGTGCGGGAGCGGCTGGCGAGGATCGTGAACGACGACGATCTGCGAAGGTACATCCTGTAGCTCAGCCGCTGCCGGATAGGAGGGACACGAGGAGGCCCGCGCTCCCTGGCCGGTTCGCCGGATCCACCTCCAGTGCTCGAAACAGGGCCGATTGTATGTCGGCCGGCAGGTCGGGCCGCACCGTTGCCAGCGGGGGTGGCGACCCGCTGAGTTGCCGGGCGACGATCGCCTGTGCCGTGGGACCGGTGAATGGCGGCTCACCGGCCAACATTTCGTACAGCACGCACCCGAAGGCGTACACGTCGGAGCGCTGGTCCACCTCGCCGCCGGTGGCTTGCTCCGGGGCTCATGTACGCCGGGGTCCCCACCACGAGCCCACCGGAGGAAAAGGACTCGCTGCCGGCCACCTCGATGGCGCGAGCCACCCCGAAGTCGCACATCAGCGCCCTTCCGCCCTCCAGCAGCACATTTGCCGGCTTGATGTCCCGGTGCAGGACGCCGTTCTCATGGGCATAGTCGACCGCGGTTGCGATGTCACTCGCGATCCTCATGACCTCGGTCAGCGGGAGGGAACCTTCGCGGACCAGCTTGTCGCGAAGGCTCTGCCCCGAGATGTACGGCATGACGTAGTAGAGGCGCCCTCCCGCGTCGCTGGAATCCAGCACCGGCACGATGCGAGGGTGCCGAAGCCGGGTGAGGATCTCGATCTCGCGCTGGAACCGGGTGGCTCCCAGGATCGCCGTGAGCTCCCGCCGGAGCACCTTGACGGCGACCAGGTATCCGGTGTCGCTGTCCTCGGCCAGGTAGACCGTTGCCATGCCCCCGTGCCCGAGCTCCCTGGAGAGGCGATAGCGGCCACCAAGGGCCGACTGCAGACTCGGCAGATCTTCCTTCATCGACGCCCTCCGGCTCGTGCACGTCTCCCGCGGCGATCATCCCCCGACCCACCAAAGCTGCGATCCCGCGTCCACTGACGCCGTGCGGCAGCACACGCCCGCTGCCGGCTCTCCTCCATCACGGTCGCGCTCGACGGCCGGGGGGGCATGGTCGGCGGTTCGGCTGGCCAGTCCGCCGTCCGCCGGCCTATAGTTACGCGTGCCCGATCTCACCGACCCAGGTACCACACCACAGTCCGGGCTGGACACCGCCGAAATCGAGGCGAGGGGCCCTCGCGGCCTCACTACCGGCGAGCGCGTTGCGCTTCGGCGCCGGCTCTCGCCGCGCTGGGGCTTCTTCTCCGTCGCCGTCATGGGGCTCCTCGGGGTCACCCTGTGGCTCCGCTACACGGCGCCCGCGGCGGCGCCGGCCGTCCGCGCACCCGAGCCGCGACCCAGCTCGATCGCGGTGCTTCCGCTGGTCAATGCCAGTCCCGACACCGCCAACGAGTTCTTCAGCGACGGGATGACCGAGGAGCTCACCGCCGCACTCGGTCGGGTGCCCGGGCTCCGGGTTGCGGCGTCGTCGTCGGCGTTTTCCTTGAAGGGGCGAAACGAGGCCCCCCGTGAAATCGGGCGCCGGCTCGACGTCGGTACCGTGCTCGACGGGAGCGTGCGGCAGGACAACGACCGACTCCGGATCACGGTGCACCTGGTGAGCGTCAGCGAGGGCTTCGATCTCTGGTCCGAGACCTACGAGCGGCCGGCAACCGACGTCTTCGCGGTGCAGCACGAGATCGTGCAGGCCGTGGTCGCGGCGCTCCGGACTCCCGGCGCCGGCGCCGTGCCGGCTTCGCCCGCGCCCACGGCGAACCCCGAGGCGTACGCCATGTACCTGCGCGGACGGCATGCCCTGGGACGAGCGGGGGCGTCCGATCCGGCGCGCGCCGTGGGCCTCTTCCGGGAGGCGCTGCAGCTCGACTCGACCTTCGCGCCCGCCTGGGCCTGGCTCGCCTCGGCACAGGCCGAGCGGGCCATCGCGGAAGGCGCGCGGCCCGCGGATGCGATGCCGGCCGCCCGCGAGGCCGCCGAGCGTGCGCTGGCGCTCGACAGCGCGCTGGCCGTCGCGCACGCCACGGTCGGGCAGGTCCGGTTCCTCTACGACTGGGACTGGAGCGCCGCCGACTCCGCCTTCCAGCGCGCGTTGCTGATCAATCCCAACCGCTCTGCGGTGCACCGTTGGTACTCGCGTCTCCTGGCTGCGCTCGGACGCAGCGACGAGGCGATGGCGCATGGGCGCCGGGCGGTGGAGCTCAGCCCGCTCGATGCCGTGGCCATCGCGCACCTGGGCCTGCTCCACCTGTACGCCCGGCGCTACGCGGAGGCCAGGGAGAGTCTGGATGCCGCGCAGCGGGCGGATTCGTCGCTCGCGAGCACCCGCGGTCTCCTGGGGCTTCTGGCAGAGGTGCAGGGAGACTACGAGCTGGCCGAGTCGCACTATCGGGCCGCGCTCGACCGCGATCCGGACGATCTCGACGCGCTCGCTTCGCTGGGTCGGTCCCACGCCCTGGACGGCCGCGCCGAGGACGCGCGCGCCGTGCTCGCGAGGCTCGATTCCCTCTCGGCGCAGCGCTACGTCTCGCCTCACCTGCTCAGCGGAATCGCCGAGGCGTTGGGGGACACGCGACGGGCGTTCGCCTGGCTGGAGGAAGCCGTCGCGGACCGCGCGGGAGCGCTGGTGTACCTCGAGCGCGACCCCCGTCTGGATCGGCTTCGCGGAGACCGGCGCTTCAATCGGATCCGCCGCCGTGTCGGACTTCCATAGCCCCCGGGTGGCGACTACAATAGGCACGCCATGAGCCCCCCGCGCCACTTCCTCGCCATCCCCGACTTCACGCGTCCCGAGCTGCTCGCCTTGTTCGACCTGGCCGCCCGGATGAAGCGTGGCGACTACGCCGAGAAGCCGCTCGCCGGAAAGACGCTGGGGATGATCTTCGCCAAGAGCAGCACACGGACCCGGGTGTCCTTCGAGGTCGGCGCGTATCAGCTGGGCGGCCACGCGCTCTTCCTGTCCTCCCGCGACATCCAGCTCGGTCGGGGCGAGCCGATCCGCGATACCGCGCGGGTGCTGTCCCGCTACCTCGACGGGATCATGATCCGCACCTACGACCATGCCGACGTCGAGGAGCTGGCCCGCTTCGGATCGATCCCGGTGATCAACGGCCTCACCGACCTGCTGCACCCCTGCCAGGTCCTGGCCGACCTCCTGACTATCAGGGAGAGTGTCGGCGGCTGGGAGGGGAAGGTCGTGGCGTGGATCGGTGACGGGAACAACATGGCCAACAGCTGGCTCAACGCCGCGGGGGTACTCGGCTTCGAGCTGCGGCTGGCCTGTCCCGAAGGCTACGCGCCGAACCCGGCGGTCCTGGAGCGCAACCGGAAGCTCACCAAGGTCACCCTCACGGCCGATCCGCGCGAAGCCGCGCGCGGGGCGCACGTCATCAACACCGACGTCTGGGCCTCGATGGGCCAGGAGCAGGAACAGGAGCAGCGGGTCCGTGCCTTCCAGGGCTACATCGTGGACGAGGCGCTGATGGACAGCGCCGATCCCGACGCGATCTTCCTCCACTGCCTCCCGGCGCACCGGGGCGAGGAGGTCTCGGAAGGGGTGATCGAAGGCCCGAGATCCAGGGTTTGGAACCAGGCCGAGAACCGCCTGCACGTTCAGAAGGCGCTGATGGCTCGGTTGATGGGCACATAACCGTCGGTGTCATCCTGAGCGAAGCGAAGGAGCCATGGCGCCGCTCCGGCTCCTTCGCTTCGCTCAGGATGACACGACGACACTCGCTAAGGCTTCGGAAAACGCAATGACCAGCACCCCCACGCTCCACCGCACCGCCCTCTACGACACCCACAAGGCGCTCGGCGCCAAGCTGGTGCCCTTCGCCGGCTGGGAGATGCCGGTGCAGTACGCCGGCGGGATCCTGGCCGAACACCACGCGGTGCGCACCATGGCCGGCATCTTCGACGTCTCCCACATGGGCGAGTTCGAGATCAGCGGTCCCGACCGGAACGCGTTCGTCAACCGGGTCACCTGCAACGACGTGGCGGCGCTCGAGCCCGGCGGCGTGCAGTATTCCGCGATCCTCACGCCCGAAGGGACCTTCGTGGACGACTGCACCGTCTACCGGTTCGACGACAAGCTGATGATCGTGGTGAATGCGTCGAATGCGGCGAAGGCCTGGGAGCACATCGTGAAGCAGAAGGGCGGGGCCAATGTCCGTCTCAAGGACATTTCCGGGGACGTGGGACTGTTGGCGGTGCAAGGACCCTCGGCCCAGGCGCTGCTCCAGCCGCTCACCGACACCAGGCTCGACGACATCGCCTACTACCATTTCGACGTCGGGAAGGTGGCCGGTGCGCAGTGCTTCATCTCCCGTACCGGCTACACCGGCGAGGACGGCTTCGAGCTGTACTGCCGCGAGCGCGACACCGTCGCGCTCTGGAATGCCATCACCGCCGCCGGCGCCAAGCCGATCGGTCTCGGCGCCCGCGACTCGCTCCGGCTGGAGATGGGCTACGCCCTCTACGGGAGCGACATCGACGAGACCATCACGCCACTCGAGGCCGGGCTTGGCTGGATCGTCAAGCTCGACAAGGGCTCGCCGTTCATGGGTGACAAGGCCCTGCGGCAGCAGAAGGAGCGCGGGGTCACCCGGAAGCTGGTCGGTTTCCGCCTCGACGGCCGCGGCTTTCCCCGCCATGGGTACCCGGTGTTCCATGCCGGCCGGGACGTGGATATCGTGCGCAGCGGGACGATGAGCCCCTCCCTGGGTCAGGCGATCGGCACCACTTACCTCCCGGCCGAGGCCGCGAAGGTGGGGACCAGGTTCGAAGTCGACTGTCGCGGTGAGCGGATCCCGGCCGAGGTGGTGAAGCGGCCGTTCTATACCAAGGGAACGGCGAGGAAGTGACCCCGCGGGCTGGAATGCCTCTTCGCATCGCCATCCTCACCATCTCCGACGCGGGCAGCCGCGGCGAGCGGGCCGACACCTCGGGCGACGCCATCGCGGGTTGGGCCGAGCGCAAGGGCTACGCGGTGACCGAACGGGCCCTGGTCCCCGACGAGACCGGCCGCATCGCGGCGACCCTGGCCGGCTGGGCCGACGGCGGGAAGGCGGATCTGGTGCTCACCACCGGCGGTACCGGACTCACGCCGCGCGACGTCACACCCGAAGCGACCCGGGCGGTCCTCGACCGTGAGGCTCCCGGCATTGCGGAAGCCCTCCGCATGAGCGTCTATCCGCGCTTTCCGCGCGCGGCACTCTCTCGCGGCCTCGCCGGGGTGCGCGGCGCCGTCCTCATCGTGAACCTGCCCGGCAGCCCCGGCGGCGTGAAGGACGGGCTCGCGGTGCTCGACGGACTGGCCGAGCACGCGGTGGACCTGGTGCGGGGAGAGCACACCGGTCACGACTGATCCCGGGCGGCCGGACGTTGCGTCCGGCCGCGCGGAAGGTAGCTTGGGTACTCATGCGGCTCTGGCACTGCTGCCTTGTTCTCGCCTTGACCAGCTCGCCACTTCGCGCGCAGGCGTTGGGGGATCGGATCACCGATCTCTTCATCTTCGGCGAAGGGGACGAGGTGCTCTTCCTCGGCGGTTCCGCTGCGGCCGACAATCCCCAGATCCAGGTGCATGGCGACCACTTCGTTCCCGCCGCCGTCGGAGGGAACGCCACGATCATCTCGTTCCTCACCAACTCCATCGGCAGCAACGTCGCCAACGTGCCGGTGAGCGCCTCGAGCGGCGGCGAGACCTTCCGCTTCGAGGGTGCCACGCCGGTGCGCACCTCGATCTCCGCCGGGCCGATCTACGCCGAGCGGGCCCAGACGCTGGGCTCGGGCCGGCTGTTCATGAGCCTGTCCCGCACCGGCCTGCACTACGAGACGCTGCGAGGCGTGCCGCTCGACGCGGTGCGCCTCGCCTTCACCCATGCCAACGTCGACTTCCCCAACTGCGACGCGATATTCGGCGGCGACTGCTCGATCTACGGCATCCCGGATTTCGAGAACGAGGTGATCGATTTCACCCTCGGCCTCGACGTGAACGTGGACGTGACGGCGTTCGCGCTCACCTACGGCGTGAACGACCGGATCGACCTGGGCGTGGTCCTGCCGGTAGTGAAGACGTCGCTGCGGGGCACCAGCACCGCCACCATCATTCCCTTCGGCGTGGAGGGCCCTCCCCCGCATTTCTTCTCCGGCACCGAGGACGATCCGGTGCTCAGCGCGAGCCGCTTCGTGGAGGGCTCCTCGTCGGGTCTGGGGGACGTGTCGGCGCGGGTGAAGGTGAATCTGCGGGAGGCCTCGCCGGTTTCGCTGGCCATCCTGGCGGAGGGGCGCTTTCCCACCGGCAGCGAGGAGGACCTCCGGGGGTCCGGCGCGGTGGCCCTGCGCGGGCTCGGCATCCTCTCGGCCCGGCTCGGCGACTTCTCGCCCCACGCCAACATCGGGTATCAGTACCGCGGCCGGGAGCTGGATCCGGACGTCTTTCTGCTCACGGCGGGGTTCGATCAGCTCCTCAGCCCGTGGGCCACCCTGGCGGCGGATCTGATCTCCGAGTTTCCGATCGGCACCAGCGAGATACCGGTCCCGAAGGACGCCGTGCTGGAGGAGCCGTTTCGCCGTACGATCCGCACCTCCTCCATCCCCGAGCGTCGGGACGACATCATCAACGCCTCGCTCGGCCTCAAGCTCACCATACCGCGGGCGGTCACCTTCGTGGCCAACGGGGCGTTCCCCCTGAACCGCGGCGGAATGCGTCCGGACGTGCTGTGGACGGTGGGAGCCGAGTACACCTTCTGAATCCGCGTCACCGCAGCGACGCGATCCGCCAGCGAGTCCCTTCCCGCCGCAGCGTCGCCTGGAACCCGACCGGCTCGTGTTGCGTGCGGTGGGTGCTCGGATTCCTGAAGACGTAGACGCCCTCCAGACGCGCCTCCGCCGCGTTCCCCGAGACCTTCAGGTCGCCCACGGCGAGTTCCACGTCGATGTCGGTCACGCTCCGGAAGAACTCCTCCCACTCCCGCGCCTGCGAGGGCAGCATTCCCGGATAGGTTCTCCGGATCGCCTCCAGGCTTCGCGCCTCGATGGCCGCCCCGTACTCCGCGAACAAGGCCTGGATCTCCCGTGTCGGATCGGCGGCCGGCGCGACGACCGAGTCTCGCGGGGGGGCGGCGGGCTCGCTCGGCAGCGGAGGGCGCGGCTTGGCCACGGGGGGACGGGCGGCCGCGGCGGACCAGAGCGCCGTCGAGGAGGACAGCGCCGCGGCCGCCTCGGCGCTGCGCCCGACTCGGGCGAGCGACTCGGCTCGCGTCACGGCGGAATCGCCCCGCGCGATGATGGAGTCATCGGCTGCCGCCGCCACGGCGCGCGTCCGGGCGGCGGCGGCCTCCTGCTGGAGCCGGGCCAGCACGGCTGAATCGCCCGTGGATGGCCGAGGCGTGACCGCCTCCGATCGCCGAGCCGGCGGCGGGGCCGGCGCCCGAACCGGAGGCTCCACCTGCGGGCGCGGGGCCGGAGCTTCCGCTGGGGCCGCCGCCGTGGTCTCGGCCGCGGGCCGACTCGGCGCCGGTTCGGCGACGGAGGCCGGCGAGGGCGGGGTCTCCGGCGGTCGGGCAGGAGCTACGACCGCCTGGTCCGGCGCGGTCTCTGGAGTCGTCGCGCGGCGTGGCCACACGAGCAGCGCCGCGATACCCACCAGCGCCGCGGCCGCCACCGCCGGGCCGTAACGGCGCACGCCGGCGAGGAAGGGATGCCACCGCGCGCCACGCACCGCGGACCGCATCGTCGTCACCGGCACCGTGCCGCTCGGCGTGGAGAGCATGTCCAGAGTGCCGATGATCTCGTCCGCGCTCTGTGGCCGGTCGGCCGGACGCTTCTCCAGGCACTTCATGATCAGGTGGCCGAGCAGGGGCGGGGTGCCGGGCCGGCGAGTGCCGATCGCCTTGGGAATTCCGGCGATGTGAGCGCCGAGGATCGCCTGCGGCGACGGGCCGGTGAACGGCGGCTCACCCGCGAGCATCTCGTACGCCATGGCGCCGAAGGCGTAGATGTCCACCCGGTGGTCCATCCCCGGATCCGCGGCCCCCTGTTCCGGCGCCATGTACGCAGGGGTGCCCAGCGTGATGCCCAGGGAGGTGAGGCCGGGGTGGTGGGCCGCCGCGTCCGGGCCGGTGGAGACCGTCAGCGCCTTGGCCACCCCGAAGTCGGTGACGACGGCGACGCCATGGGAGAGCAGCACATTGTCCGGCTTGATGTCGCGGTGCACCACGCCCTGCGCATGGGCATACGCCAGGGCGGCCGCCACATCGCGGAGCACCCGCGCGGCGTGCGGCACGGGCAGCTCGCGCTCCCGGAGCAGCCGGGCGCGGAGCGACTCGCCGTCCACGTACGGCATGGTGAAGTACGGCAGTCCCACCGACTCGCCGGCGGAGAGCAGGGGGACGATGTGGGGGTGCTGGAGCTGGGCGGCGAGGTGGATCTCCCGGCGGAACCGCTCCACGCTCACGCCGGCGGCGAGCTCGGGCAGCAGCACCTTGACGACGACCCGGCGCTGGAGCGAGGTCTCCAGTGCGAGGAAGACGCGAGACATCCCGCCACCGCCGAGCTCACGCTCGATCCGGTAGGCCTCGCCGAGCGAGTCTTGCAGCTGCTCCCGGAGATCGAGGGCCACGGCAACAATGTAGCACCCTTCACCTTTCCCCGTTCCCACGGTTTTCTTTCCCCCCATGCCTTCGCAGATCCTGGTCACCATGGACGATCTCGAGACCGCGGTGCCGCTGAACGCGGCGCTGGAGGGGTCCGGCTTCTCCACGGCGATGCTCTCCTCGCTCGATGACGCGCGGGGTGCCGTTCGCCGGGAGAATCCCGATCTCGTCGTGCTGACCGGCGCGGTGCACGATCCCCATGCCGTCCAGCTCGCGGCGCTCGCCCGCGACGCGGAGATCTCGACCCTCGCGTTGCTGGAGCCGACCGACTCGGAGCGCGCCGAGCGGGTCGGGCGGCTGGGTGTGACCGAGACGATGATGAAGCCGGCGCGGCCGGACGAGATCGTCGAGACCGCGCGGCGGCTGATCGAGCGCCGCCGGTTCCAGGAGCGGACCGGGATCATCGGGGAGAGCCCGGCGATCCAGGAGGTGCTGGTCAAGATCGAGCAGATGGCGCCGGTCTCCAGCACCGTCCTGGTGCAGGGCGAGAGCGGGACCGGCAAGGAGCTGGTGGCGAAGGCGCTCCACGATCTCTCGCCCCGCCGGGGCAAGCCGTTCATCGCGGTCAACTGCGCCGCGCTGCCGGACACGCTGCTGGAGTCGGAGCTGTTCGGGCACGAGAAGGGCGCGTTCACCGGCGCGGCGGAGCGCCGGCTCGGCCGGTTCGAGCTGGCCGACACCGGCACCATCTTCCTGGACGAGATCGGGGAGATCCCGCTCGCGACCCAGGTGAAGCTGCTCCGGGTGCTGGAGAGCCGCACGTTCTTCCGGGTGGGCGGCAGCCAGCCGATCAAGGTGAGCGTGCGGGTCATCGCGGCGACCAACCGCGCGCTGCGGGACGCGGTGGCCCTGGGGGAGTTCCGCGACGATCTCTACTACCGGCTCAACGTCCTCAACATCTACCTGGCGCCGCTCCGGGAGCGGCGGGAGGACATTCCGCTCCTGGTCCGCCGCTTCATCCGGGAGTTCGGGAAGGCGCACGACCGCACCTTCCGCGGTATCACTCCCGAGGCGATGCAGCGGCTGGTGAGCGCCCCCTGGCCGGGCAACGTGCGCCAGCTCCGGAACCTGATCGAGAGCATGGTGGTGCTCGCGCCGGGCGCGGAGATCCGGGCGAGCGACATTCCGGCCGACATCCTGGAGGGCCCGGGCTCGCTGCTGCCGGTCCGGCTGGCGCAGGCGGGCGGCGGAGCCGGGGGGCAGGAGTTCGAATTCATTCTGCGGAGCCTCATCGAGCTCAAGCTCCAGGTCGAGGAGCTTCGGCGCCGGCTGGACGATCAGCCCCAGCGGGTGCAAGTCATCGAGCTGTCGGACCATGCGACCGTGGCCGATGTGTTGCCAGAAAGCGACAATGGCGCGGCCCAGGCTGTGGTCTACCGGCCGGGCATGACGATGGCTGAGGTGGAGAAGGCGGCCATCGAGGCCGCCCTCCAGGAGTACCGGGGGAACCGGCGTAAGGCGGCCGAGGTGCTGGGGATAGGGGAGCGGACTCTGTACCGGAAGATCAAAGCCTATCGGCTGGAATAGCTTAGCTGTCTAAGGTCCATATTGTCCCATCGGCTAAGTGCTACTGTCTCATTGTTTTGCACCCTCCGAGCTATTGACAGTCCGGTGGCTGGCCGTCAAATTGCGGGGGTCTTACCTGACTCCCCCCGGCCAGGGTACCCTTGAATTTCGCGATCGACGCCGAGCTCTGTGTCGCCTGCTTGGCATGCGTGCGCGTGTGCCCTACCGACGCTATTGCGGTGGCGGGCGACGAGCCGCTGCTGCTGCAGGTGGTCGACGAGGCCTGCATCCGCTGCGGCCAGTGTCTGCCGGCGTGCCCGCATGGCGCGGTCAAGGTAAATGGCGAGATCGGCAAGGCTCTCGCCATTGCGTCGCAGGGTGACGGGGTCCTGATCCTGAGCCCGGAGTCGGTCGCCCACTTCTACCCGGCGACGCCCGAACAGCTGATCAACGCGTGTTACGCCGCCGGATTCCGGGCCGTCACCCGGGGCGTCATCGGCGACGAACTCGTTGCTGCAGAATATCTTAAGCTATGGGAAGAGGAGCCGTGGGGCACCCTCATCCGCTCCACCGATCCGGTCGTGGTGGAGACTGTGAGGACTCAGTATCCTGAGTTGGTCCCGTATCTGGCGCCGGTGACGCTGCCCGCGGTTGCGGAGGCGCGATATCTGCGAGCGCTCTACCGGTCGGGACTGAGGATCGCCTACGCGGGGATCTGTCCACCGGTCGAAACCGAGGACCTGGACGCCGCGATCACCTTCGGCGACCTGGAGCAGATCTTCCGGATTCGGGGGGTATCGCTCCCGGCCCAGCCGACCTTTTTCGAGCGGGTTCCCGAGGAGCGCCGGCGGCATCTGAGCACGGCGGGTGGGCTCCCGCTCGCGTTGCTGGACGAATCGAGGTACTCCAGCCGGCGGTTCCGAAAGATCCGGGGCCTCGACGCGCTCCGGGCGCTGTCCCGGGCGGTCGCGGTCGACCGGATGGACCTCGGCTTCGTGGACATCCTGTCGACGGAGGGTGCACTGGACCATCCGCTCTCGGGGCCCCACGAGGAGCTGTACTGGCGGCGGGAGCTGGTGGCGAGCACGGAGCCGCCGCGGAGCCGCTTCCCGGTGGTGGACGCCGCGGTGGTGGCGAGCGTGGGGGCCACGTTCGCGATCAAGGCGCGGCGGCTCAAGCCGGATGCCGAGGCGGTGGCCGCGGTGCTGGAGATGATCGGCAAGGGGCCCAACGGCCGGCCGTGGGACTGCCGGGCCTGCGGGTTCGACACCTGCCAGCGGTTCGCGGAGGCGGCGGCGTTGGGCCGGGCCAGCATGCGGCAGTGCACGCCGTACCAGGAGCGCCGGGCGGACGAGGCGCAGCGGGCGGCGGCGGTGGACACCATGACGGGGCTCAGCACCTACCGGGTGCTGCGGGACCAGCTGGCGTTCGAAGTGGAGCGCTGCAAGCGCAGCAACGAAGGCTTCGCGGTCCTGTTTCTCGACCTGGACCGCTTCAAGGAAGTGAACGACCAGTACGGGCATGAAGCGGGGAACGACATTCTCCGCGCGGTGGCGGGTGAGATCCGGAACGCGGTCCGTGCCTCCGACGTGGCGGCCCGGTACGGCGGCGACGAATTCGTGGTGATTCTCACCCGCACCGATCTCCAGGGCGGGGCGCGAGTGGCCGAGGCGCTGCGCGCGGGGATCGAGGGCACCGGACGCCGGCTCGGCTATCCGCCGGGGCTCATCACGGTGAGCATCGGGTTGGCGGAGTTCGATCCGAAGGAGCCGGCGGAAGTGGATCTGCTGGTCTCGGCCGATCGCGCGCTGTACCGCGCGAAAGCGGCGGGGCGGAACGCGGTAGCATGACATGCGGTAGCATGACACCAAGGGCGACCCCCTTCGCCCACGGACTAATAGACCGGGAAGAGGGGTAGGGCCGTGACGGGATTCAGTCCAAGACCAAGTGGGTCAGTGAACGTGAGCCAGCCGCCGCAGCCGGGTCAGCCGCGGGCGAGCGGCTCCGTCGAGGCCATTCCGGATCCCTGGGGTGTTCGGCGGGCGGAGAATCTGCTCACCAGTCTCGAGGGGATTCTATCGGCCCGGGTGGTGACCACGCCGTTGGGCGAGGTGAGCGAGGTCCACATCCTGGCGCAGGCGGGGCTGCAGCCGAAGCAATTGGTGCGCAACATCGAGTCGGCGCTGCTGGCGCAGCTCGGGCTCAAGGTGGATCACCGCAAGATCAGCATCGCCCAGACGGCCGAGGTGCGGCCGATCGAGTTGCTGGAGCGGGACACGGTGCGCGACCGCACGCTCCAGCGGGCGCTCCTGTTCGAGACCATGACGGTGGCGCCGGGCAAGCGGCCGCACCGGATCGCCATCACGGTCACGCTCTCGTACCGGGGGCAGACCGAGACCGCGGAGGAGGAGGCGTCGGACACGCCGCGGAGCCGGGTGGAGGGTGCGGCCAAGGCGTCGGTGACGGTGATCGACCGGCTGCTGACGGATTTCTCCATCGCGCTCGAGGGCGCGAAGATCGTGGACGCGTTCGACCGGGAATTCGCCTTCGTGGCGGTGCAGGGGCTGGGGGGCAGGGAGACCTCGCTGCTGACCGGCTCGGCGGAGATCCGGGAGAGCGCGGAGCGGGCGGCGGTGTTCGCCGTGCTGGACGCCACCAACCGCTGGACCGAGGCCCGGCGACCGGGCTAGGCAGGTGTTGGGGGAGGGGCTCATGTGCCGGCGAGCCCCGACCGATAGTACTGGTGACGAAACCGGGCGCACTGCGTCCACTGGATCTATAGGAGGCGGTCAGGGGCAGTTGGTGGGGTAGCCGGCAGGCCCACTTACTACGGAAAGGACACAAGGTTAGGGGATCCCGGTCTCTGCGGTACAGCAGTAGGCAGGACGAGCACAGCGGAGACTAGCGGACAACTGATTGAGCGGAGCGTCTGGCGGCCATAGCGAGGCTCGCCACTTCCCGAGTTAATGCTTTCTCTTACGGGGGTGACGCTCATGTTGAAGATCAGCTGGCTCGCGACGGTTGCTTACTTCGTTGCAGGTCTGTTCAGTAAGTCGGAAACGCAGACCTGGGCGTAGTAAGTATTGAGACCGGGGACCCTGACCCCACTACACCCAATGCCCAGCAGGATTCGCTTGCATGCGTTCGTTGGGCTAACTGTTGTCTTGGCTGCCCTAGCCATGACAGTCTCCTGGCATTTCCGGTTGCCATTCCCAGGCTATTGGGATCTGGGATCCTTCCTGCTCATAACGTTTTTTCTTGAACAGTTGGCGATGCAACTTCGAGCCGGTGGCAAGGGCTCGATCTCTTTCGTGATGCACATTGCAGCTGGCATCCTCTTTGGAGGATTCTGGGGCGCCACGATCGCAGCCGTTTCGCTCTGCACCAGCCAGGTTTTGCGAGGGCTGCCACCAATCAAGGTGGTGTTCAACGTATCGCAGTTGGCTCTTTCGGTATCGGCAAGCTTGCTTGTCTACCAATTGCTTGGTGGCGTTATCCCACCAGCCTACCTTCAGCCGTTTGCGGTGGCATCGGCAGAAGCTCTGCGGTCCGACTTCGTTCTTTTCTTCGTGTTTGCCGCATTGTACTTCGCGATCAACTCCGTTGCCGTCAGCACCGTAGTATCGCTGAGTACAGGCCAGTCTTTTCGTGAGGTCTGGACCCTCAACACGCGGGGGGTCCTTGTCTACGATTTGGGCGCAAGCATCGTCGCCATCATGGGCGCCTGGTGCTTCATAAAGTCTCAAGAACTGACTGCGTTTGGACCTCTCGGGTTGCTCGCGGTGATCGCGCCTATTGTGGTGGTGCGTCACGTTTATGGCATGTATCATAGCCTCCAGGAAAGCGGACGCGAGCTGTTGGCGGTCATGGTCAAAGCCATCGAGGCACGTGACCCATATACGTCTGGTCACTCGTTGAGAGTGAGTCAGTTGTCGCGCGCGATCGCTGTTGAGCTGGGGCTCTCTTCGGCTGACATCGACCAAATTCAAACTGCGGCGCTACTTCACGACGTCGGTAAGATCCATGAGGAGTTTGCTCCGCTTCTGCGGAAAGAAGGTCGCCTCACGGAAGAAGAAACCGCTCTAATGCAAACGCACTCTACAAAGAGTGCGGAGTTGGTCGGTATAATCTCCAAGTTTCGAGGCTTCATCCAGGACTCAGTCCGACATCATCACGAGCGTTGGGACGGTGAGGGGTATCCGACCGGGTTGGCTGGTAAGAACATTCCACTTGGGTCACGTATCATCCTTATTTCCGATACGATTGACGCAATGACCACGGATCGTCCTTACCGAAAGCGTCTCCCTCTTGAGATCGTGATTGCGGAGTTGCAGAAGTGTAAAGGCACCCAGTTCGACCCAAACCTTGTCGAGGTAACGGTCTCCTCCGTAGCTGTACGACGATTGATTGCGGGTGCAGCAGCGGAACTACAGCAAAGGGAAACTCCAATGCGTTCGCGCCGCGTGAGTTGGCCGAGTGGTTATTTGTGGAAGCCGCGGGGGGCTTAGGCCAGAGAACCGAGTCGCCGCAAGTGATTTGTGACTTCCACAGGCAACAACGTTAGACGCTCTGAGATGGAAGCTGAGAGATTTTGCGCTTGAACGTCAGTTGGCCTTAAAGACAGCGCGGCGCACATCACCTCAACTTCATCAAGAGCGTCGTAGCTTCCCGACCGCGACTGCAGCACTTGCAGGCTCTCCCATGCTTTGTCCCTTTCCTTTCCTGACCGACCAAGGAACGCAAGCCATCTCGCAAAGGGACCGGCGAAGGCTGGCGATTGCAATTGGAAGTCAAAGTCATGGATTGCTCTTGATCCGGCGACTTGTGCTTCCGCCATCCTGCCAGCGCACGAAAGTAGGTCCGCCTTCCACAACAACCATGCCTGAATCATCCAAAGCGGAAATGCGCCTTGGAGTCTTCGGTCCAGTCGTTCTAGAGATTGGAACGCCTCAGCGTGACGTCCAAGCATAATGAAGGCAAGTGATTCACAGTACGTGAGCTGAACCTCTACAAAGCCTCCAAAGTCGGCCCCCCAGGGCCGCGGCGCACTCAGGCTCACCTTAAGCTGTTCCCGATAGTCTCCAAGGCGGCCGTGGCAGATTGCTAGGTTGCCAAGAACTGCGGCGATTTGTGTATCGTTACCCAGGCGCGCAGCCATCTCGGCGGCCCTAATGTAGTGTGGCAGTGCATCTTGATACTCACCTTGATGCATACGAAGAGTGCCAAGACCAGTCACCAGCTGCACCGCCACAATGTTCTCAGTTCCCTTCCTGTGGAGATTGCGAACAGTCTCCTCAACCTCTCGGTAGCTTCCAGGGGTATCCCCGGCGAGCCATAGGAGCATGGCCCGCGTAAGGGCTAACTGGCCCTGAGCGTCCTCGTCCAGGTCATCTGTCGAAATTGCATTGATAACTAAGAGAAGGGCTTTGGCAGCCGTATCGTCGCGATCAACTGACGCGAAGTGCGCTAACACGCGTGCGGCTGTCACTTGTGCACGGCCATCGGAACTTTCGCGTACAATTGTCGTCAGTACCGGAATCTGGGATCGTGTCTCCTCGGCCAAAGAGGCTCCCAAATTGACTTTCGCCAAGGCTGAAAGCACCACCGCTCGCCAGTGCGCCTCCCCCTGCCCTTTACTAGGCAATGATGAGAGACGATCTAGTGACTCACGCCACCGTCCCTGCTCTTGCAGAGCCTCTGCCAGGAGTAGAAGCACTTCCGAATCGCTGTCCGGGTAGATAGTTGGCAACGCACTTTCCAGGGCCCGTTCCGCGACATGGGAAGCGCCATGGCGCATCGCTTGTCGAGCCCCTTCTATTAAATGGGGAGTAGCCTGTTCCTGTCGACCCGCCCTGACACAGTGCCATGCGATCTCTAAGCCAGAGCTGCGTGCGAGCGAACCTTCGCTCGCCAACAGTCTGTCGGCGATGGCTCCATGCAGTGCTTTCCGTACCGACGAAGGCACCGACGCATACGCCTGGGCCCGAACGAGTTCGTTAACAAATTCAAGACCCCGGCTATCGTCTCGGAGAACCCTCAGCTCAGTTAGTTGGGCCAGCCCAGCCATAGTCTGCCCTAAGCTCAAATTAGCTAAGGAATACATGCTGAGATCGTTCAATCGGGGGCCGAGGATAGATGCGAGGTGAATAACCCCCCGTGTCGCTGGATCTACGGTTCGGGCTATGCGCGTCAGGAATTGGTGATATGCTATCGAGTGCCCTTTTCTTGTGCCGAGCTCTTCGGTCATCGCGTCAACGGCCAGACCTAGCGACTGACCACCATTCGCCTGCCAATCTTGAAGGAGGAGCTCTAGGACCAACGGATACCCTGCAGCGGCGTCCAAAAGGGCTTTGCGTACTGACAGGGGCGGTGCGAGCCCTAAATCATTCGTGAGGCACGTGAGTAGCTCTGAACTCTCGAGATCGCTGAGTGGCTGAAGTTCTAGTTCCCGAATATTCAGTCCGCTGCCAATATCTCTTAGGCGCCGACTCTGGCTGCGTGAGGAGAGTTCTCCCGGCCGGGCAATCATGACCAACATGGCTCGCTGGTCTAGGGCACGTCTTACAAGGAGATGCAGCACTGCCATGCTTGCATCGTCGGCTAGATGCACGTCGTCGACAACCAGAATAACGGGCGTATCCTCTGCTAGCGCCTCTAGTAGCTGGTGAAAGGACTCGGTAAGCTCTAGGCGAGCAGTGTCACCTTGAGTGTCCTTTGGCTGGGGTATCGAGCTGAATCGGTGGCGCACCTGGGGGGCAA
Organism: uncultured Gemmatimonadales bacterium; assembly: GCA_963826065.1. Classification (GTDB taxonomy): domain Bacteria; phylum Gemmatimonadota; class Gemmatimonadetes; order Gemmatimonadales; family GWC2-71-9; genus CAVVWJ01. The sequence goes on along the minus strand of CAWGVP010000004.1, from coordinate 341,147 downwards.
TTCGAGAGAGTTCCGCTAGAGCTGAAGGGGAGGTTCCTAGCACCTCAGGCCTGTCCAGAAGGCCTACGACGAGGCCAGCCACTGCAGCGTATGGGATTTCTCTTTCCAGGTCGTAACACTGGACCCGACTAACGATGGCGCCTTCCAGGCTGGCTGCCCCCGTAAAGCGCTCGACCAGCGTTGTCTTACCAACCCCGGAATCCCCTAGCACCATGACATGACACCGACGATGGTTACGCACATTTTCCCAGGCCTCATAGAGAGCATGGTACTCCAGTGCGCGCCCAATGAATGCCCGGCCGCGACGCTGATCCATCGGTGGCGTCGGAATATCGTTTACTGGCGTCCCCTCCCAGCCCCTCCTCCGAAGCTGCACGGCCATCGCCGCCAAGTGATCTGAAGGTCTCGCTGAGAGTTCCTCCTCTAGCTTGGTGCGCCATCCTTCGTACAACTTTAGTGCCGAAAGACGATCGCCCGAGAGGGCCAGCACTTCCATCTTTGCACGCACTGCCTCCTCGCAGAGTTCGTCCAGAGTCAGCATTCGATTGGCCAGGTGCTCGATTTGCCGAGTGTCACCGTGGCGCCGAGAACTCTCTATGAGTAACCCAAAGGCACTCATGATTGTTGGTAGCAACCTCGCTTGCTGACGATCCTTCCAAAGCCCGAACTCCCCAGAATCTGGAATCTCAAATCCGTCCAAGAAGCCTGCCATTTCTAAGGCCGGTTCAGTCTCGGTTCCAAGGATGTCTCCACTGATGAGCCTATCGAGGTCCAGGGCAAGGCTCGCACGACCCAGCAAGACATAGTCCCGACCTGCTTCAATACAATCCGCGCCCAACCTCGGTCTTAGAATTGACAAAGCTGTGGCAAGGGAATGCCGACCCTCCGCGCTAGGCACGTTTGGCCAGAAGAGCTCTGCCAATCGGTCCCGGCGGTGCACTTGCCGATCTTCAACAGCCAGATAGACCAGGAGTGCAAGGTGCTTCTTGGTGCGGAATCGGATGGGGTCACCGGACGGCGAGAACAAGGCTGGCTGACCTAGGCAACGGAGATACCGTCGCGCCTCCATGGAGGCCTCAAGTTGGGGACGAGTTGTAGAGTATGGGGTGACTTCAAGGCGCCGTCAAACTGAGATCGATTAGGCGGTGTTTTTCTGTTGATGATCTGTAATGAGCCCGCTGACCGCAAGCTGCTCCTCCTACTCATACCGCCCCCGCCGCCACCACCACTGCCCGCATCTCCTTCGCCGTCGCCTTCGCATCCCCAGTCGCCCCAAGACTTTCGAACACCTGCACCGCCTCGCGCAGCACCGCGTGCGCCTCCTGTCCCCGCCCCAACTCCGCATACAGCCGACCCAGGTCCCGCGCAGCCTCCGCCTCGGTCAGCCGCGCCCCCGTCATCTTCGCCAGCTCCCTGGCCTGGAGCAGCCGGGCCTCGGCCTGCCCCGGCAGGCCCTCTGCCCGGTCACACAGCGCCAGCACCCGGTACACGTCGGCCGCATCGAAATGCGCGCCCAGGGCCTGGAACCCCCGCTCCGCCGACGCCACGTCCCGCCGGGCCTCTGCGGCACGCCCCAGGGCCAGCAGGATCTCCGCGCGGTTCAGCAGCGATAACGCCACCAGGTGGGCGTCCTGGCTCGCGTCCGCCAGCTGCTCGGCGGCATCGAAGTGCGCCACCGCCTGCCCAAGGTCGCCCCGGTCGGCGGCCAGCATGCCCAGGTTGTGGTGGGAGATGGCGCTGCCGTGGGGATCGGGCAGTGCCTCGTACGCGGCGAGCGAGCGGCGGTAATGCGCCTCGGCGATGTCGTGCTGGCCCCGGATGTTGGCGACGATGCCGAGGTTCTGCTCCACCCGCGCCAGAATCGCCGGCTCCTCGCTCGCCAGGACCTCCGCCTCCAGCAGGGCACTCTCCGCGGCGGCCAGGTTGCGGGTCTCCAGCTCGATGCCGCCGAGCGTATTCAGCGTCTCCGCGGTAAGGCCCCGGTCGCCGATCATGGCCGCCATCGCATAGCTCTGCTGAAGCGCGCTCCGCGCGCGCACGGTGTCGCCCGTCTGGTGGGCGAGCACTGCCCGGTGCCGGAACGCCGAGGCCAGGGCGGCGTGATCCCGCTGGCGGGTGGCGGCCACGATCAGCGCGTTGTACGCCGCGTCGGCGTGGCGCAGCGCGCCCGCCAGCTCGTACGCCCGCGCCTGACCCAGCAGCGCGGTCGTGTCCACCCACCCCAGCCAGGGGGTGCCGCCCTCCTCGGCCGAGGGGTCTACCATTCTGCGTGGCAAGGCAGGAAAAGCTCCGGTCCCGGGACGGTATTTCACTACTGGAAGAAGCCTGCCACGGTAGGGTGCAGACGGCCTCAGGTCAAGCGTTCCGATGTTGGTGGTCGTCCAGAACTACGACACTTCTGCCCGATCGGAACGCAACATCTGGCCCGTTGCGGAAATTGTTGGCCCGCCGGCCGCCCTCATGTCCGCTTTGACCGGCTCCTTGCGCATCTGGGGTAGACGCTCGATGCCCGGCCTTGCACCCCCCCGCCGAGGGAACCACATGAGCACGGTGCTTCAACCCGAGACCCCCTCAGGCGCGTACCCGGCCTCGAAGGCTCGCCCGCCCGCCCCACCGGAGCAGCACGCCGCCACCGCTCCTCGCCGCCGCCTGGACCACGTGGATCTCCTCCGCGGGCTGGTCATGGTCATCATGGTGCTGGATCACGTCCGCGCCTACTTCACCGAAATCCGGTTCGATCCCACCGACCTGTCCCGGACCGACGCGGCCCTGTTCGCGACCCGCTGGATCACCCACTACTGCGCGCCGGTGTTCGTCTTCCTCGCCGGCGCGAGCGCGTGGATCGCGGGCACCCGCCGCACCCGCGGCGAGCTCGCGCGCTTCCTGCTGAGCCGCGGCGCCTGGCTGATCCTCATCGAGCTGACCGTCATCAGCCTCGCCTGGTACTTCTCCACCCGCTGGACCATGGGCGCCGCGGCGCAGGTGATCTGGGTGATCGGCGCCTCGATGATAGTGCTGGCCGGGCTGATCTACCTCCCGCGCCCGGCGATCGCGGCGTTCGGCCTGACCCTCGTGCTGGGACACAACCTGCTCGACGGCATCCCTCCCGCCGCGTTCGGCGCGCTCGCGCCGCTCTGGCATGTGCTCCACGTGCCCGGCCCGCTGGGAGTCGTGCCGGTGTTCCTGCTGTACCCCCTGATTCCGTGGGTCGGGGTGATGGCCCTGGGCTACGTCGCCGGACCGGCGGTGTTCTCGCAGGACGAGCGCATGCCGCGGCGCCTGGCCTTGACCGGCGCGCTGATGGTGGTGGGCTTCGTGGTGCTCCGCGTCATGGACGTCTATGGTGATCCCAGTCACCGGCTCCAGGACGGCAGCGCCGAGCTGCTCACGATGTCGTTTCTCAACCTGACGAAGTATCCGCCTTCGCTGCTGTTCCTGCTGATGACCCTGGGGCCGGCGCTGATGGCCCTCGCGCTGTTCCGGCGGGCGAGGGGCCCCGTGGCCGACGTCTTCATCACGTTCGGGCGGGTCCCGTTCCTCTTCTACGTGGCGCATCTCTACCTGGTCCACGCACTGGCGGTCGCCGCCGGCGTGGCTCAAGGCTTTCCGGGCTCGGAGATTCGTACGGTCTTCCTCCAGCTGCCCGAAGGCTATGGCTTCGGACTGCCGGTGGTCTACGCGATCTGGATCGGCGTCGTCGCCGCTCTCTATCCGCTCTGCCGGCGGTACGCCACGCTCAAGGCCCGGAGCCGGGCCTGGTGGTTGTCCTACCTCTGACCCAAGGGGCTCCTTTCGCGTCGCGGTGCTTGTAGGGCCGACCCTCTCCCGAGTATGCTCCTGAACGACTCGATTCGGAGACCCGGCCCATGCGCCGCCCTTGCAGTCATATCCTCGCCGCCGGCATCCTCGTGGCCACCTTGGCCGCCTGCGGCGATTCCACAGATCCCGACGACGATCCACTCCCCGACAATGCCGCGACGGCTGTCGGCCTCACCGTGCGGGACAACGTCGAGGCCTCGCTCGACGCCTTCTTCCCCGCCCGCATGCTCCAGCCGCTCGGCACCGGGGCGGCGGACGACCCCTGCGTCGCCCCGTCCTCGCCCGCCGACACCGACGGCGACGGCGTGCCCGACGACGCGAGCTACACTCTCACGGCGCCGCCGTGCCGCTATGCCGAAGTGCGCGGCTTCAGTCTCGACGTCGTGGGCCAGCTCCGGATCGTGGACCCTGCGCCCGAGACCGCGGGCTTCGGCGCCGACATCGCCCTGACCGGGCTGCGGTTCAGCCTGAGCGCGGAGGATTCCGACAGGAACTACTCGGTCACCCGCAACGGGCTCCTCAGCCTCACCGGCAGCCCGGCCGGGCTCGAGCTGAGCACCGAGATTCAGGTCCTCCGCAGCTTCAACGGCCTGTCCGACGCGTCCGCCGAACTCCTCTGGACTGTTGGGTTCGATCCCGAGGCCACGCTCCAGATCAATCAGCCGCTGCCGAGCGGGTCGGTGACCGTCGCGGGGACGGTGGGATGGAGCCGGCCCCCGTCGGAGACGTTCGAGCTCACGATCACCACGGTGACGCCGCTCCACTACGACGCGGGCTGCGGCGCCAACGGTCAGCGCTTCGACGACGGCGAGCTCAGCGTCTCCGGCACCTTCGGCGAGACGCCCGGCTCGGTACGAATCGTGTGGAGGGATTGCGGCGACGATCCCGACATCGAGTTCGTCGCGGACGAATAGATCGGCCCTGACAACGCGCGACACGGCTCCTCAGCGGAACGGCTTCACCCGGGCCATGCATGGGCGGCGAACGCCGCCGCGGCCAGACCCTTCCGCGGCGCGACCGCCCAGCGACAGCGGGTCGAGTCCGGAGATCCCACCGGCCGCCGCGGCGATCACGCCGAGGTTGAGCAGCAGAAAGGCGAGCAGCGCCGGCCGCTCATCGCCCCGTTCGGGCCCGGTCCGGAACCGCGGCAGAATCCAGAACGCCACCCCCATCGCCAGCTGCATGGTCCACCCGAGTAAGAGCAGCTCCGCATGCGCCGGGCGAAGCAGCGGCACGGCGTGATGGAGCGGGGCGCCCCGGTGAGTCAGGAGCAGCGCGCCGATCGCGAACCCGGTGGCGAGGTGGACCAGCGCGGCGCGGATCATCCACACGGACAGTCGGGGCACTCAACGCTCCCGGATGCGCGGCCAGGTGTTGGCGACGAAGGCCCACCCGGCGAGCAGCTGCGCCAGGGCGGAGGCCGTGAGGAGTGTGCCGGCATCGTCGCCCAGAAGGGCGCGCGGCTCCCCCGCGATCCGAAGCAGCAATCCGATATTGAGCAGCGCGAAGCTGGTCCACCCCAGCCGCTCGCTGCCGCGAGGGTGCTCGGTCGAGTACTTCGGAAAGAGCCAGAACGCGACCCCGAAGATGAGCTGGGTGAGCCACCCGACGACCAGCAGGTGGAGATACGTCGGCCAGGCGGCTCGGAGCCACGGCCACTCCCGGGTGGCGGGCCACTGCATCAGCACGGCCAGGAGGAACCCGGCCAGCAGGCAGAGCAGCCCCGACTTGACGAACCAGCGGGTCAGCGTCGGCATGCGGCGGTCACTCTTCCTCCGGGCGCCCGAACATGAGCTGGATGAACGGGAGGTCCTCGGGCTGAGCCACCACGTAGACGTGGTCGCCCGGCTGCAAGTGTCGTCGAGCCTTTCGGCGGCACCAACTGGTTCCCCCTCACGGTGAGCGCCACGGACGCTCCCTCCGGAAACTCCAGCTCGTCCAGCCTGACCCCGCACACCACCAGGGCGTCGTCGATATAGAAGGAGAGCAGCTCCCCCTTCAGCGGGACCCGCGACTCGATCGCCAGGACCGCGGGTGACGTGGGCGGCCGAGACGACTCCAGGCCGAGTCGCCGCGTGGCCCACGCGACCGTCGCGCCGGGGAGGATCGCGCCGACCACCACGATGAAGAACACGAGATGGAAGATCCGGTCGGCCCCCGGCGCACCGACCAGAACCGGGTAGGTGGCGAGCACGATGGGGACGGCGCCACGGAGTCCGACCCAGCTGATGAAGGTCACCTCCCTGCGCGGCAGGCGAAACGGCGTCAGGCAGAGGGCGACGACCAGCGGGCGAATGAGGAAGGCCAGCAGCAGGGCGACACCGAGACCGATCCAGGCCATCTCGCCGAGGCGGGAGGGGAATACCAGGAGCCCCAGCAACAGGAACATCCCGATCTGCGAGAGCCAGCCGAGCGCGTCGAAGATCCGGAGCAGGCCGGCGCGATAGGGCAGAGGGCCGTTGCCCAGCACGATGCCGGTGAGATACACGGCCAGGAATCCGCTGCCCTGCGCCAGCGTCGCCACGCCGAAGGAGAGCAGGCCGATGCCCAGCATGAGCGCGGGATAGAGCCCCCCGGTCACGAGGTGCAGCCGGCCGATCAGCGCCCGACCCGCGTACCCCGCGCCGAGGCCGATCGCCGCCCCGATCACGAGCTGGGTCACGATGCCCAGCGCCACTCCGGCCAGCCCGATCGCTTCGGGAGCGATGAGGTTGGCCGTGAGCGTCGTGGTGAGGATGACCGCCGCCGGGTCGTTGGCGCCCGATTCCACCTCGAGAATGCCGGCGACCCGCCGCTTGAGCTGGAGCCCGCTCGCCCGGAGCACCGCGAACGTCGCGGCGGCGTCGGTGGACGACACGATTGCCCCGAGTACCATCGCGGCCGGCCAGGGAAGTCCGGCGAGCCACGCGACACCGGCCACCAGCCCCGCGATGAGTACCACGCCCACCGAAGCCAGCACCCCGGCCGGCGCCCATACCCGGCGGATCACTTCGACCGATGTGTTCAGACCGCCGTCGAAGAGGATGAGCGCCAGCGCGAGGCTCCCCATCCGGAATGCCATCCGGAAGTCGTCGAAGGGAATGCCACCGATCCCTTCCGATCCCGCCAGGATCCCGACGACGAGGAAGAACAGCGCGATCGGCACCCCGATCCGCTGCGAGGCGCGGCTGGAGAGCACGCTGACGGCGAGGAGGACGCCGCAGATCGTGAGAATGACCGCCGTTGCGGCCGGTTCGCTGACAGGCATGGTGGCGTCGCAGGTTACTACCTGACCGGCGTGCCCCGCCAGTTCCCGGGGCATTCAGGATGGTCGGCGGCACGGGCGTTGCCCCTCGGCGGGCGTCCGGCCTTTTCCCGGGCAGGTGCAGCCACTGCAAGACCTCGCACTCGCGTACCCAAGCCCGTATCCGAGTTCGACTTCGGATCAGTCTTCCGCACCCGCCGTCTGGAGGCGACCCCCATGCGCGTCCTGCATTACGCAAAGCACTCCCTTGCGGTCCTGACCCTCGCGGCGCTGATGGTTGGCTGCGGCGGAGACTCCACCGCGCCGAACGCACCCTTCGATCCGGCGGGGACCTCTTCGGACCTCAACGCCATGGAGGCGTCGTTCGATTCGCCGGCGATGTCCGGCTTCAGCTCCGCGGCCGGCGCGATCGGCTCGGTGCTGGGCGAGTCGCCCGCGGCCGCGGCAGTGCGGGCCGCGCCGAGCAAGGCCCTGGTGACGCGGGACCGGTCCGGTGCCCGTCGCTATGCGGCCACGGTCGCGAGCGCCTACGTCCGTCCGACCGGCGGGATGCGGCCGGTGGCCGGCAGCGCGGCGATCCTCGAGGAGCACCTCGGCGTCACCTTCGTCTACAACACCGAGACCGATGCCTACGAGGCCTCGGAGCTGACCGGCGCGCCTGACGACGGTGTGCGATTCATCGTCTACGCGGTCAACGGGATCACCGGCGTGCCGGTCGAGCCCCTGGTCGAGGTCGGCTACGCGGACATCACGGCCAGCGAGACCGCCACCTCGATGGCGGTGCGGGTCGAGCTGGTCTCGGCCGGCGTGACCTACCTGGACTACTCGGTCGGCGCCAACGCCGGCTCGAGCGCCGCGACGATCTCGGTCTCGGGCTTCGTGACCAACGGTGACGACCGGGTCAACTTCGATCTCGACAACCAAATCAGCCTGGACGACGAAACCATAGCCGTAACCCTGGACTACACTCTGATCGTGCCGACCCGGAACGGCTTCCGGATCGACTTCGAGGGCGAGGTGGCCGAGGGCACGGTGACCTCTACACTCGAGGCCCGCGGGCCGCACGGGACCGTGACGATCACGGGAAACCAGACTCCTACCGCGGGGAGCTTCGAGGTCGAGGTGAACGGTGAGCTCTTCGCCACCGTCACGATGACCGCGGGAGAGTCGCCGGTCATCACCGGCGCTGACGGGAACGCGCTGACGCAACAGGAGCTGGAGGTGCTCGGCGGCCTGATCAACATCTTCGTCAACGGATTCGATTTCTTCGAGGATCTGCTCGACCCGCTCGCCTGAACGATCGGTACCGCACACGAAAGCGCCCCGTCGGCCGCATGGCCGACGGGGCGCTGCTCCTTTACGCGGCGGAATGCCTCAGCCGCCCAGCCAGCCCTTGGTGGCGATCAGCTCCCGGACCAGATCTTCGCCACTGCGGTCGGCCGCCTCCGCGGCGAAGTTGGTCACCACCCGATGCCGCAACACCGAAGGGGCCACGCTGCGCACGTCGTCCAGGTCGGCCATGGGCCGTCCGGCCATTGCCGCCCTCGCCTTGGCGCCGAGCACCAGATACTGGGAGGCGCGGGGGCCGGCGCCCCAGTCGACGTACTCCCTGATGAAGGACGGCGCGTCCGTGTCGCCCGGGCGCGTCATCCGCGCCAGAGTCACCGCCGATCGGATCAGGCCGCGGGAGACCGGTACGCGGCGGACGAGGGACTGCATCGCCAGCACGCTCGGGGCATCGAGCACCGCGTGGAGCGCCGGGCGCACCGAGCCGGTGGTCTGCTCGACGATTGCCTCTTCCTCGGCCCGGCTGGGGTACCCCACCCTGAGCTCCAGCATGAACCGGTCGAGCTGCGCCTCGGGAAGCGGGTAGGTCCCCTCCTGCTCGATCGGATTCTGGGTCGCCAGCACGAAGAAGGGGTCCGGCAGCCGGTAGGTGGTCCCGCCGGCCGTAACCTGATGCTCCTGCATGGCCTGGAGCAGCGCGGCCTGGGTCTTGGGAGGCGTCCGGTTGATCTCGTCGGCCAGCACCACGTTGGCGAAGATCGGCCCGTGGACGAAGCGGAAGGCCCGGCGGCCCGTGGTGAGGTCCTCCTCGATGATCTCGGTGCCGGTGATGTCGCTCGGCATGAGGTCGGGAGTGAACTGGACCCGGTTGAAGCTGAGCTCCAGCGCCTCCGCCACGGTCTGGACCATCAGGGTCTTGGCGAGACCCGGGACCCCGATCAGGAGCGCGTGGCCGCCGGCGAGCACGGCGGTGAGGATGCCGTCCACCACGTCCTCCTGGCCAACGATCCGCTGCGCCACCTGGGCGCGAAGCCGCTTCACGGCACCGACGAGGCGCTCGAGCTGCTGAACGTCGTCCTGGGGGACGCTATGGGTGGCGGTCATGGTTGAGATTACCCGGGTCGGTGTGGAGATGCCAGACAGCGCAGCGGGCGGGCGGGTCGTCCCGAGCGGAGCGAGGGATCGGACCGGGCATGCGAGGGAGCAGCGGGGCATCGCATCTCACGCTCATGAGCAGGCCGATCCCTCGCTCCGCTCGGGATGACACCGCACCGTCAGCTCCGAGCCCCCGCCCGCCCCGGCTGCTTGCGAAATTTTTCACAAGCCGGTAGGTTTGCCCCGTGACCACCCCAGATCCGGGCGGCCGAAAGTCTCCCGGGCCCATGCGTTACGCCGGCCTGGGCATCCAGTTGGCCGTGAGCATGGTGGTGTTCGTTCTGGCCGGCCAGTGGCTCGACCGGAGGCTGGGCACCGGCGGAATCGTCACCATCCTGGCGGCGTTCCTGGGCTTCGGCGGCACCATGTACTCGCTGATCCGGACGCTCAACAAGAAGGATGGCGGTGACCGGTGACGCGGGCCGGCCGCTACGTAGCCGGCGTGGCGGCGGTGGGCGCCGCCGGACTTCTCGTGGCGGCCATGTCTCCCAGTGGCTCGCGGCCCGGTATTCTCTGGGGGCTGGCGACCGGGCTGCTGCTCCAGGCGCCCCTCGGTTGGTGGACCCTACGGGCCGTCGGGACCGAAAGGTTCCTCCTGGTATGGGGATTGGGTATGCTGGTCCGCTTCTCCGTCGTGGCGGTGGCGGCCTTCGCCCTGATGCCGGCGTCGGAGGGACTGGCTGCCCCGATGCTGGCGACGATGGTGTCGATCCTGGTGGCGCTCCTGCTGGTCGAGGGCGTCGTGGCGATGCGGGAACACTCGCGGGAAGACGAGCGATGACGCGATTCGGACGATCGGTGACCCTGGCTGCCGCACTGTTCCTGGCGACCGTCGGCGCGAGCGGATCAGCGGCCCAGGAGCACGGCGGCACCGCCGACGCGGCTCAGGACGCCGTGGCGCCTGCGACGCAGCACGAGGCCACCGGCAATCAGATCGACATCGAGCACCACATCGGGAACGCGCACGAGATCGAGACCCCCTTCGGTGTGGTGCACCTGCCCCAGTGGGAGCCGATCCACGTCGGCGGCCTCGCGATCGACCTCTCGCCCACCAAGCACCTCGTCTTCATGCTGGCCGCCGCCACCCTCGTGGCGCTCACCTTCCTCTTGAGCGCTCGGTCCGTGGCCCGCTCGCAGCGGGAGGGCCGGCCGGCCAAAGGCTTTGCCGGGTCCATGGAGGCCCTGGCCCTCTACATTCGCCAGGAGGTCGTGCTGCCGAACGTGGGGCACCACGGCGAGGGCTACGCGCCGTACCTTCTGACGCTCTTCTTCTTCATTCTGGTGATGAACATCCTGGGGCTGCTGCCCTGGGGCGCCACCGCGACCGGCAACATCTCCGTCACGGCGGCGCTGGCCCTGATGGCGTTCGTCACCATCGAAGTGGCGGGCATGCGGACGCTGGGACTGAAGGGCTATCTGAACACGATCTTCTATCTGCCGCCCGGCCTGCCCGGCCCGCTCAAGCCGATCATGCTGGTGATCATGACGCCGGTGGAGATCATCGGGAAGCTGTCCAAGCCGTTCGCGCTGGCCGTGCGGCTCTTCGCGAACATGACCGCCGGGCATGTGCTGGTGCTGGCCCTGATCGGGCTGACGTTCCTCTTCCAGAGCTATCTGGTCGGGGTGACGGCCGCGATTCTGGCGACCGGCGTGATGCTGCTGGAGCTGTTCGTCGCCTTCCTGCAGGCCTTCGTGTTCACGCTGCTGACCAGCGTGTTCATCGGGCTGATGAGGGCGGAACACTAGGTATTGCCGCGACGCCCCGCGCGCCCGCGCGGCGTCGTGCAGTAGTCCGCCGTCCGGCGGACGATGCCCGCTGCTCCCCGCCTCGCGGCGGCGAGCGATGGCGGGTCACCGCGGCCGAGTCGCTCCGGGAGAGGCGGCATCAACGCGGCGGGCGCCACGTGAATCGGTTCTCCCGACATTCCAGGAGTACGACATGCTGTACATGCTCGCCCTGCTTCAGGCCGCCGCGGCGGTCGGGCCGGACAAGGGTTACGGTCTCATCGGCGCCGGTCTCGCCGCCGGCCTCGCGGTGCTCGGCGCCGGGATCGGCATCGGCCGCATCGGCGGCTCGGCCACCGAGGGAATGGCGCGCCAGCCGGAGAACACCGCCCGCATCCAGACCGCCATGATCATCTCGGCGGCGCTGATCGAAGGCGTGGCGCTGTTCGTCGCGGTCATCGCGTTCCTGATCCAGGGCAAGATCACGTTCTGAGGACGGTCGTCGGCGGGCGGTCGCCGGGTCCATCCGGCGGCCGCCGCCCGACAGCCGACAGTCTTTCGCGGAGAAGCCGATGCTCGATCTCACGCTCGCCATTCAGGAACACGCCGCCGCGGCCCAGGAGCACGCGTCGGGCCCCCTCACGGTCGAGGGCGGCCTCATGTTCTGGACCATCGTCATCTTCCTGCTGCTGCTGGGGGTCCTGAAGCGGTTCGCCTGGCCGGCGATTCTGGGTGCGGTGGAGGCGCGGGAGCAGGCGCTGGAGCGCCAGCTCGCGGAGGCCGCCCGCGATCGCGAGCAGGCGGCGGCCTTGCTGGCGGAGCATCAGAAGCTCATCGGGGACGCCAAGAGCCAGGCCCACGGCATCATCGTCGAGGCCCGGAGCGTGGCGGAGAAGGACCGCGCCCTCGCGATCGAGAAGACGCGGCAGGAGCAGGAGGAGCTGCTGGCCCGCGCCCGCCGCGAGATCGGGGCCGAGCGGGACCGCGCCGTGGCGGAGCTGCGCCGCGAGGCGGTGGACATCTCGCTCGCCGCCGCCACCAAGCTCATCGAGAAGCGCATGGACGGTGACACCGACCGCAAGATCGTGCTCGACTACCTCGCTACGCTGGACGAGCGGCAATGAGAGTCGGCACCGTCGCCCGCAACTACGCGGAAGCGCTCTTCGACCTGGGGGAGCAGAGCGGGAACTCGGATCGCTACGCGGAGCTCGTGGACGCGGTGGCGGGCGCGGTGGAGACCACGCCGGAGGTGCAGGCGGTGCTGATGTCGCCCCGGGTGCCCAAGTCCGAGAAGGTGCGACTCCTCGGCTCAGCCCTGAAGGGCGCGCCCCGGGAATTCGTGCTGTTTCTGCAGGCGTTGGTGAAGCGGGGCCGGCAGCGGCTGCTGCGTGAGATCGCGACGGAATACGAGGCGCTGCTCGACATCAAGCACAATCGGGTGCGCGCCGGTGTCACCCTCGCACGGCCGGCGAACGAGGCGCTTCAGAAGGACATCCAGGCCGCGCTCAGCCGGCAGCTCGGCAAGGAAGTGCTGGCCACCTTTCATGTCGATCCGGAGATCGTGGGCGGCAGCGTGGTGCGCATCGGCGAGCGGATCCACGACGGCTCGGTACGGCGGCGCGCCACCAAGCTTCGGCGGCAGCTCCTCTCGGGCTGACCGCTCCCTCAGGCCAGAGGGAGCAGGTCCGGCTCGACCCAGCCGAATCTCGCCTCGGCCGACATCAGCAGGTCTTTCGTATAGTGCCGCAGCGGCAAATCCCTCGCGCCGTAGCACTCCAGCAGGCGATTCACCCGGGCCGCCCAGTCGTGACCCGCCTCCGATTCCAGCTCCGCGACATGGTGGCAGACGACCCGCATGTAGAAGCGGGTGATCGTCTCGTGATAGCCGCCAGCCGGGGTCGTCACGACGCCGTGCGAAGCGTTGACCTTTTGGATGCCCTCACGCACGACCGCCAGGGCCGCGTCGAACGGCAGGCGCGAGGCGTACCAGAGCGCCACCGCGAGGTGCGCCTGGTGGGTCCACTCCGCCTTCGGCAGCGTGCCGTCCTCGAACCGTTCCACCAATCGCACCACGTCGTCGGAGCGGTCGAAGCGCGGGATCTCCGCCACCGGCGCCGTCACGCTCGAGCCCTCTGTCGCTGGTGCTCGCCGCTCGGGGTCTCCGTCCGGGGGGCGGCCTTCCCGTGCGCCCCCGGAGCGAGCTGGATCATCAATACCGCCCCCAGGATCAGCACCATCGCCCCGATGGTGCGCGCGGTGATCGCCTCGTGAAGGATCGACCAGCCGAGCAGCACCGCCACCACCGGGTTCACATAGGCGTAGGTGCCCACGATGGTGGCGGATGCGTGGCGCAGCGCGTAGGCGTAGGCGGTGAACCCGACGATGGAGCCGAAGACGACGAGATACGCCAGCGCGCCGAGGCCGGCCGACGACCAGTGCCACTGCCCGGCCTCGCCGAGGATAAGCCCGAGCAGGGTGATGACCAGACCGCCCGCCAGCATCTGCACCGCCGACGCGGCGTAGGGCGAGGTGTCGGTGGGATTCCGCTTGGAGTACACCGTGCCGAGAGCCCAGGAGGCGCTTGCCAGGGTGAGCGCGACAGGGCCCGCGAGGTCGGCGTTCATCAGCTCGCCCGGCGTGACGCCCGCGAGCAGCGCGCTGCCGAGGAACCCGAGAGCCAGGCCGACCCCGACCCGCCAGGTGAAGATCGTGGTGCCGCCCGGCCACAGCGCGTCGAAGAAGGCGGCCCAGAGCGGCACCGCCGCGACGAAGACGCTGGCCGCCCCGGACTCGACGTGCTGCTCCGCCCACACCACTACCGCGTTGCCGCCGAGCAGGAGGAAGAGCCCCGTCACGGCGAGCACCTTCCAGTCCCGGAGGGTGCGCGGCAGCCGGTCTCCGGTGGCGAGCACGATGCCGGCGAGGAGGAGGCCCGCGATGACGAACCGGATCCCGGCGAAGAGCATCGGGGGCAAATGCATCACCCCGATACGGATCGCGAGGTAGGTCGAACCCCAGACGGTACAGACCAGGAGGTAGGCGAAGAGCGCCCTGCCGCGAAGCCCCGCCATCAGTCCGCCTCCACCGGGACGATGCTCGGCTTCTCGAAGAGCGTGGACAGCACGATGGTCGTGCGGGTGCTGACGGGACGGCCGGGTTGCTTGATCTCCCGGAGGACGCCTTCGAGACTCTCGATGGAAGGCGCAGCGACCTTCAGCACGTAGCAGTCGTCTCCCGCCACGTGATGGCACTCGAGCACGTTGGGATTGGCCGCGAGGGCCCGGATCTGCGGCTCGTCACCGGCGTTGTCGGTGACCGGATAGCGGATGGCGACGAACGCGGTGACCGGGAAGCCGGCCTTGGTCCGATCGAGATGGGCGTGGTAGCCACGGATGAACCCGGCCTCCTCCAGCCGCTTCACTCGCTCCATCACGGCCGGCCTGGAGAGGCCAATCTCGTCGGCGATGCCCTGGTAGCTGGCTCGGCCATCGGCCGCGAGCTGCTGGAGGATGCGCCGGGATATGTGGTCGAGGGGGGGCGTGGAGGCCAATCGTCCCATCCTTTCCAGTTCGTAGGCCAAATCTACGATCTACCTACGAGTCGTCAATACTGGGTGTTCCAGGGCGACTATACGCAGGAGTAAGTACTGACGCACAGGGGAGGAAATAGTACCGGGTAGTGCTATCGCGGGTTACGACGGGGGCCCTTCGTACGCCCAGCAGCAGTAAGTCTAGACCGCCCAGCAGCAGCAGTCGGCTACCTGTAGTCAGGCGTTGCTCTCACCCGAATGGCTAAAACGTGTAGTGCGTGACGCCCTCGACCAGCTCCCCGGCACGGGTTGTTTTCATGGCCTTGAGCAGGCCTTCGCACTTGGCCTTCGTGTCCATCCGAAGGCGGTCAGCGTAGGTCAATACGCAAGAGCGGCATTTCTGATCGCGCGGGGCCCCGGGAGGGGAACCATCGGGAAGGCCCTCAAGAAGCCACCGCCCAAGAGCGGCTGGCCCAAGCCACCGAACAAGAAAGGCCGGGGCGGCAGGTAGCCCCGGCCTCTTGCTTACCGCCGCCCGCATCGTGTCGCTAGGCCGGCACCAGCGTCCGCACCGCCGTGAGGAGCTGTTCGGCACCAAACGAGTCGGGCAGGTCCAACACATCGTCCGGCATACCCGGGATGGGAGCCTTGCCGATGTGCAGCACCGGCAGGCCTGGGTGGATCTTGCGGACCAATGACACCAGCTCAGGCGTATCCATGCCGGTTCCCTCGGTGTTGAGCACCAGCAAGTCAATCTTGGGCATGTAGACACAGAGCTCCTGTGCCGCCTGCCCGTCGTAGGCCTGGAGCACATGGTAGCCACTCATCCGCAAGAGGCCAGTGACCGACTGGAGCAAGGAGTTGTAGTCGCAGACAATGACGCGTGCTCCCCCATGGGGGGTGGCTGGTGGGGACGACATGTGGGACCTTAGGTCCGGCGAAGACGGCCGGCATTGGCAGGACGCTACAGGAAGGCTGCCTTAAGATACCACAATCCAGGCAGATAGATAGCTCGGCTCCGGCCCCTGTGCGTCAAGTACCTACTCCTGACTATACGCGTGGGAGCCTACTTGACGCACAACCTGCGAGTCGTCGGAGGGTTCTAAAGGCCCGTTCCTTACTTCCGTAGGTAAAGCCGGAAAAGCTAGCCTTGCCGACGCCCTGGGAGGGCCACGTCGGGAAGCTCCTCATAAGCCACCGCCCAAGGGCGGCTGGCCCAAGCCACCGAAAACGAAATAAGAAAGGCCGGGGCGGCAGATGGCCCCGGGCCTTCACCCTACCTCACCTACCCTCACCCAGCTGTACCACGCCAATGGTACAGATTGAGTCCTAGAAATTCCCCGGCGGGGGAAGCTTAGGCGCGTCCAACTACCGGTTCCAGGGCGAACGTACAGAGTCGACGACGCCACCGATTACGAGACCGATTCCGACCCCGATTCCGACACCGATAGCGACGCCGACCCCGATGTTGTCGAACGCGGCACCGAAAGCGGCGCCCAAACCGGCGCCTAAAGCGATGCCAAATCCCAATCCTCCAGCGACGCCCATCCTTTGGGTTTTGCGATCTGAGTTCATGGCTTGAACCTGAATGGGGTGTTTGGGTAGGAAAAAACTCCCCCCAGAATGTAACACCATTCCGAATGGAGTTGGCCTCCGTGTGCGTCAAGCCTTAGTCCTGACTATAAGCAGGCGCAGGCGGTGGATATGCCGACCAAGGCCCCGGAAAGGTGAGAGTCATTACGGCGGACTGGTACCGAGCGTATCACTATCCACCGTTCGGAAGGGCTTTTCTCCCAGTGAGGCGCGGCATGGACGCATCACGGTTACCAGTATCGAAGCGGGCGGGCCTCGTCCTCGGGGTGGGCTTGGGCGGGTTTGTGGACGGGATTCTCCTCCACCAGATCGTCCATTGGCACAACATGGGCTCCGCCATCGTGCGTCCCACCACCATGGAGGCCATGCAGCGCAACATGACCTGGGACGGATTCTTTCATGCGGCGGTCTGGCTTGTGACGCTCGTCGGAGTCTATTGGCTGTTGGCCGATGCCCGGAAGGGCGAGTCGCTGCCCGACCGCAAGGCGTTCACCGGGCTCCTGATCCTCGGGTGGGGCCTGTTCAACCTGGTCGAGGGGATCCTGGACCACCATATCCTCGGCCTGCACCATGTCCGCGACCTCCCCGCCCATGTCCCCCTCTATGACTGGCTGTTCCTGCTGATCGGCGGGATCGGATTCATCCTGCTCGGCTGGACGCTGGCACGTCGTCCGGTGATGATGATGGACGCCCGCGTAGCGCCTGCTGGGGCACGTCACTAGCGGGCTGCAAAAAGGCCGGGGGCTTCTACACTAGAACCCGGCCTTCCCCCGGGGCTCGGCCCCACCCGCGACCGCCTTGTGCAGGTCCCACGCCTCCTGAGCAATCTTGTCGAACGACTTCTGATTGGGCCCCTGCCCGCCCATGCGAATCGCGTAGATGATCGCCGCCATGATCGCGACCGTGCCTGTCGTCTCGTTCTCCATCTTCAGTCCTCCCCGAAGTTGTCCCGCGCCGACGCTCTGATCGCAGCATCCTCCCACCTATATTACCGCACCGTCAGACCCGCGGAGGTCGAGTGCCGGAAGTTCCCTATCGAGTGGACAAACCCTGGGGCCACGAGTTGATCTGGGCGCGCACCGATCGCTACGTCGGCAAGATCCTCCACGTGCGCGCCGGCCACGTGCTGAGTCTTCAATACCACAATCTGAAAGACGAGACCATGCACGTGCTGCGCGGCGAGCTCATCCTTCGCACCCAGCCCGGATCCGTGCTCGAGGAGCGGCGGTTCAAGGCCGGCGAGACGGCGCACATTCCCCCCAAGCTCATTCACCAGATCGAGGCCGTCGCCGACAGCGACGTGCTCGAAGCGTCCACGCCCGAGCTGGACGATCTGGTGCGACTCCAGGACCGCTACGGCCGAGGCTGACATGCAAGTGATCATACCCCTGGCCGGCAAGGGAACCCGGCTGCGTCCTCACACCCACCTGGTGCCCAAGCCGCTGCTCAAGGTGGCCGGGCGTCCGGTGATGGACTGGGTGATGGACCGGCTCGACGGCCTGGACGTGAGCGAGCTGATCTTCGTCACCGGCCATCTCAAGGAGCAGGTGGAGGCGTACGCCCGCGCGCGTTACAAGATCCCCTCGCGCTTCATCGAGCAGAAAGTGCAGGACGGCACCGCGGGCGCGGTGAACCTGGCCCGGCCCTTCGTCCACGAACCGGTGCTCATCATATTCGTGGACACGGTGTTCGAGGCGGATCTCACCCTCATCAACCGAACCGACGCCGACGGAATCATCTGGGCGAAGGAAGTGGAGGATTACCAGCGCTTCGGCGTGGTCGTCACGGACGCCCAGGGCTACATGACGAAGATCGTCGAGAAGCCCGACACGCCGATCTCCAGGCTCGCCAACATCGGCCTCTACTACATCAAGGCGGTGGACAGCCTGTGGCAGGGCATCGATCACGTGCTCGCCCGTCCGAAGAACAAGGGCGAATTCTTCCTGACCGACGCCTTCCAGTGGATGATCGACCACGGCAAGCGCATCCTCACCGCCGAAGTGGGCGGATGGTACGACTGCGGCGCGCTCGCCACGCTGCTGGAGACCAACGAGACCCTGCTCCGGAACGGCGCCGCGCGCCGGGTGGACTTCCCCGGCGTGACGATCCACGATCCGGTGTACATCGAGGACGGCGTCGTCATCGAGCGTAGCGAGATCGGCCCCAACGTGTCGCTGGAGCAGGGAACCCGAATCAGCGACTCCACGGTGCGCAACGCGATCGTCGGCCGCGACGCCGTGCTCGGCCGCACGACGCTCGACGGCGCCGTCCTGGGCAACCAGGTGGTCGTCGAGGGCTTCCGTGGCAGCATGACACTGGGCGATCATTCAGAGGTGACCGCGAAGGGCTGATCCACCCTCCCCGAGGACCCATGGCGTCGGTTGACGATCTCTGCCGGTCCTATCTGGATCTGAAGTATCACTTCGACCCTTCGGCCGCGAGCTCGGCCGGCCTCGTGTCGCAGGATGCGCGTCTCGGCCGGTTCGATGCCGAGACCGTGCAGGCGCATCTGGCCGGGCTGCGCTCGGTCACGGGCGCGATCGAGGAGCTCGAGCCGGACGACGTGCAGTCCGAGATCGACCGCACCGCGCTGCTCGGTGAGATCCGGAGCGCGATATTCCGTCTGGAGCACGAGCGCCCCCACATCCGGAATCCGGGGTACTGGCTGGCGCACGCGTTCCAGGGCCTGTACGCCATCGTCTCGCGCCGGAACGGCTCGGCCGGGGGGCGCGCGCCGGCCGCGCTCGAGCGGCTCAAGGCGATTCCCGGCTTCCTCGACGCGGCCCGCGACACGCTGGACGAGCCGCCCTCGGTCTTCGTGGACACCGCCCTCGGCATGCTCGGCGGCGGCGGAGAGCTGGTAGTGCAGGTCACCGGCGAATTGGGGGCGGAGGCGCCGGAGATGCAGCCCCAGCTTCAGCAGGCCGCCGGCGAGGCGCTGGAGGCGCTCAAGCGGTTCGGTGTCGCGTTGCGAGAGGAGATCGAGCCCGCGGCGGATCCTCACGCCTTTGCGGTGGGCGAGGATCAGTTCAGCCGGCGGCTGCATCACGAGCACGCCCTGGTCTCTGGCGCGCCGGAGCTCTGGCGCTACGGTTTGCACCTCCAGGAGGAGAGCGAGGCCGCGCTGGGCGAGCTGGCCCGGCGCCTGGGCGGTCGGCCGTGGCGGGACATCGTGGAGGAGCTGCGCGGCGACGCGCCGGAGCCGGGCACGCTGATCGACGTGTACAAGGCGGAGCTGAAGCGGGCCCATGCCTTCGTCGAGGCGCGGGATCTGGTCAGCATCCCGCGCGATCCGGTGGACGTGGTGCCGACGCCGCCGTTCATGCTGGCGCTGGTGCCGTTCGCGGCCTACGAGCCGCCGCCGATCTTCCTGTCGCACCAGACCGGCCGGTTCTACGTGACGCCGCCCGACCCGTCACTTCCTCCCGAGGCGCTGGCGCGGCAGCTCCGGGGGCACTGCCGGCACGCGATTCCGGCCATGGTGGCGCACGAGGCGTACCCCGGCCACCACCTGCAGCTGGTCACCGCGCAGGGTCTCGGCTCCGAGGTCCGGCGCCACGTCTGGACGCCGGTCATGGTCGAGGGATGGGCGCTCTACTGCGAGCAGCTCATGGACGAGTCCGGCTACTACGCCGACGACGAGGCCCGCCTCTTCCAGCTGGTCAACCTGCTCTGGCGCGCGATCAGGATCGTGCTCGACGTCGGGCTGCACACCCGCGGCATGAGCCCCGCCGAGGCGGTGGACTACATGGTGGACCATCTGCCGATCGAGCGCTCGAGCGCCGAGGCCGAGGTCCGCCGCTACTGCGCGTGGCCTACCTACCAGCTGTGCTACGCGGTGGGTCGCCGCGAGCTGCTCAAGCTGCGCGACGCCTACCGCGAGCGCGCCGGCGCGTCGTTCCAGCCCAAGCGCTTCCACGACGAGCTGCTGGCGTACGGCGGCATCCCGGTGGCACTGGCCCGGTGGGGCATGGAGCTGGAGGAGGAATGAGCCGGCCGATCTGAAAGGGCCCATGAAGATCACCGTCCTGACGTACCTCGACAGCGAAGACGAGAACTCCAAGGACTACGACCCGGTCGTGCCCCAGGTGGCACGGACGCTGCGGAAGCTGGGTCACCGGGTCTCGATTCTCGGCGTGCATGGCGACGTCAAGCGGCTGATCGCGGGCCTCGCCCGCCGCAAGCCGGACCTCGTCTTCAACCTGATGGAGATGTTCGGCGACAACGTCTTCGGCGACATCCCCGTCACCGGCCTGCTGGAGCTGCTCGGCCTGCCGCACACCGGGAGCGGGCCGGGTGAGCTCTATCTCAGCCAGGACAAGGGGCTCACCAAGAAGTTGCTCGCCTTCGAGGACATCCTGTATCCCCGCTTCGCCGTGTTCGCGCGCGACACCGCGTTCGAGACCGGCGGCAATCTCAGGATGCCGCTCTTCGTCAAGCCGCTCCGCTCCGACGCCTCGCTCGGCATCGGGGGGAAGTCGCTGGTGCACGACGCGGTGGCGCTGATGGAGCGGGTGAGCGCGATCCGGAAGGAGCTGGACGATTCCGCGCTGGCGGAGGAATTCATCGACGGGCGGGAATTCTACGTCGGTGTGATCGGCAACTCGCAGCCCAAGGCGCTGCCGCCGGTCGAGATCGACTTCACCGGGTTCCCCGAGGGGGTGCCCAAGGTGATGGACAGCAAGGCCAAGTGGGACGAGCGGAGCAAGGAGTACAAGGGCACCCGCTCGGTGCTGGCCCAGCTGCCCGACGAGCTGCGCGCCCGGCTCCAGAAGGTCGCGGTGGACGCGTATCGCGCCCTTCGGGTGCGCGATTACGGCCGGGTGGACCTGCGCCTCACCGACACCGGCGACATCTACGTCCTCGAGGTGAACGCGAGTTGCTATCTGGACAAGGACAGCGAGTTCGCGATGGCGGCGGGGGCGGGGGGTCTGGACTACAAGCGCCTGATCGAGCGGATCGTCGATCTGGCGCTGGCACGGCACAAGAAGAAGAACTAGGGCAGGTAGCTTCCCCGCTGCACGTGGTTCATCGCCAGTCCCGTCACCAGCGTCGTCACCGCCACGATCGCCGCCGCCTCACGTCCCGGCACGTACCCCTGCCGCAGATGCTCCGCCCGCTCCGCCAGGTAGCGGATCAGCACCCGCGTGCGCTCGGGGAAGTGGCCCGTCCACCGGAACACGTTGGCGAGCAGGTCGGGCTCCAGCCGGCGGATCAGTGCGCCCGCGGGGGCCAGGAGCTCGTCCGGCGTGGCCGCTGCGACGCCGCCCAGATCCTCGAAGATGGCGCGGATGGCGCCGTCGAGGCCTGGCGGCACCTCGCCCAGCCCGATGGAGTCATCTCTGTAGTAATGGCCCAGCGAGTACTCGATGTCGGCGACGTCCTCGTCGAGATCGACGTGGGTCACCACCGGGTCGCGCTCCCGGAGCACGGCCAGGACCCGGTCGCAGTAGGAGAGCTTCGCCGCGGCCACCGGCCACCCGCTGTACTCCTTCCGCCAGTCGAGCCCCCGAGTCATCCACACGGCGAACGTCTCCGACCAGTCCTCGTCGGGGTGCTTCTGCGCGTACCAGCCGGGCAGGTGCCGGACGTAGCGTCGGCTGAACGGCTCCGGCCGGTATTCCTCGGCGTAGGGCTGGGTGATCGAGCCGAACTGCTTCACCCACTCCTCCTGGTCGTACAGGCGGTAGGCGTAGTTGATCACGTGCCCCATCTCGTGCCGGAGGTACCGCAGGATGTCCGCCCGGTCGAACCCCTCCACCAGACCGGTCCGCTCGACGTGCAGGGCCGTGAGGTCGGGGCGCGCGAGGTAGAAGGGGATCGCGATCGCCACCGACTCGAACGGCACCCCCCACTCGGTGGAGAGGTAGAAGCGGGGACGGACCCGGGTGAGCCCCACCGACCGCAGCTCCTCCTCGAACTCCTGGATGATCGGCTGGAGCGGCGTCCCTTCGATGGTGAGTCCGAAGTCCCGTATCGGCGTGGCCCAGAGATTGGACTCGTGGAAGCGGGGGAGCTCGGCGGCCATGGCGACAAACATACATGCTAGGTTTGGGCGGTGCCGTCGCCCGCCGTCCCCCCCACGGTCAAGGGTCTTTCTCTCGTCTCGCTCTTCAACGATTTCGCGAGCGAGATGGTGTATCCCATCCTGCCCGCCTTCGTCACCGGGCCCCTCGGCGGGGGGGCACTGGCGCTTGGCCTGCTGGACGGCGCGGCCGAACTGACCTCGGCCGCGCTCAAGGTGGTGAGCGGACGGCTGTCGGATCGACCCCGCTGGCGGGCGCCCCTCATCCTCGGAGGGTACGCCACCGCGGTGCTGGTACGGCCGCTGATCTCGGTCGCGGGTTCCGCTTGGCAGGTGATCGGGTTCCGGATCATCGACCGGGTCGGGAAAGGCCTCCGCACCCCGGCCCGGGACGCGCTGATCGCGGACGCCACCCCGCCCGAGCTGCGGGGCCGCTCGTTCGGCTTTCACCGGGCCGCCGACCATCTGGGAGCGGTACTCGGATCGATCGCCGCATGGTTCCTCCTGGCGCGGGGCCTTGGGGTTCGCGAAGTGATCGGGTGGAGCGCACTTCCGGGGATGCTGGCGTTCCTGGTCCTCGCCTTCCTGCTACGCGGGGTGCCGGGGTCGGTACGAGGGGTGTCGGGGCGTGCCGCGGTTTCCATCGATGCCGCCGGACGGGTGTTCTGGGGGCCGCTCCTGGCGCTGGCGGCCATCGCGTTTTTCCGGCTGCCCGAGGCCCTGTTTCTGCTCCGGCTCCAGGACCTGGGGGTGGGGGTCGCCGGCGTCCCGCTCGTCTGGGCCGCGCTGCACGTGGTGCGCAGCGCCGGCTCGTACCCCGGCGGATGGATCTCGGACCGACTGGGTCCCCGTGCGACCGTCGGCGCGGGGGGTCTGCTCTTCGCGGCCGTCGCGCTCGCGTTCGGCACCCGGCTCACACCGGCCGGAGCGGTGGCCGTCTTCCTCATGCTGGGACCGGTCGCGGGGCTGACGGAGTCCGCCGAGCGAGCGCTCGTGGCCCGACTCGCGCCGGTCCGAACCGGCAGGGGTTTCGGCATTTACCATGCGCTCGCGGGCCTCGCCGCCCTGCCGAGCGGGCTCGCCTTCGGCGCCCTGTACCAGCGCGCGGGTGGACCTGCCGCGCTCTGGGGCTCGGCCGCGGGCATGCTGGTGGCCGTCTGCGCCTGGCTGCTCGTCACCCGGCCCGGGACGCGGGGCTAGCTTTCGTCGGTGTCTCCTCGAGCTTTGTTGCTGCTGAATCCGCGTGCCCGCGACGGCGAGAGCACGGTGGACCGGGTCGCCGGGCTGCTGCGCGACCGGGGCCTCGATCTCGTGGTCGAGCCCACTGAGGAGCCGGCGCGGTTCGCCGAGCTGATCGGCCGGCATATGGGACGGGTCGATCGGGTTATCGTGGGCGGCGGCGACGGCACGCTCAATGCCGCGGTGCAGGTTCTGGTGGCCCGGAGCCTGCCTCTCGGCATCATCCCGCTGGGCACCGCGAACAACCTCGCCCGCACGTTGGGCATTCCATCCGACCTCGACGCCGCATGCGCGGCGAGCGCCGGGGCAACCAGCCGGCGGATCGATCTCGGCTGGGTGAACGACCGATATTTCTGCACCACGGCGAGCATCGGGCTGAGCGTGCAGATCACCGAGGAGCTCTCCAGCAGGGCCAAGCGGAGGTGGGGGCCGGTGGCGTACGCCCTTGCCGCCGCGCGCGTCATCCGGCGAGCGCGCCCGATCCACGCCACGATCGAATCGGAGGCCGGCGTCAGGGAGAGCCGCACGGTACAGATCGTGGTCGGCAACGGCCGCTACTACGGCGCGGCGCTCGCGGTCGCCGAGGACGCGACCATCGACGACGCGCGACTCGATCTCTATTCGCTCGAGGTTCGACACTGGTGGGAGCTGGTGAAGCTCGCACCCTCGCTGAAGCTGGGCACGCACTCGAAGCGGGAGGAAGTGGAGGCCATGCGGGGCAGGTCCTTCGTAGTCCGCACCCGCGAGCACGCGCCGATCGATCTCGACGGGGAACTGGGCACCGAGACCCCGGGGCACTTTCGGGTGGTCCCGCGCGCCCTGGAGGTCTTCGTGCCCGCGCGGTCGGAGGAGTGAGGTGTCGAGCAGAGTCCTGATCGTCGCCGCCCTGCTCGCACTGGGGGCCACGCCCGCCGATGGGCAGGTGCTGATACGGGTGAGCTCGCCGGGGCGAGCCACCTACTCCGAGATCCACGAGGGGCTCCGCCGGGGCAGCCCCGCGGCCGACTCGGTGTGCGCGGTGCTTCGGGAGAAGCGGGCCGCCGTGCTCTGGCGCCGGATGCGCGCCGCGCTCGCGGGTGACGCGGCATGGAACGACGCGCCCCTCGCGCTGACGAGGCTGGCCGCGCTGCGCGATCGCGCCTACGCCGACAGCGCGGCCAGGCTGAGCGGCGCGATCGGTGCCGGGGAGGTCGAGGGTCCGCCCGGGCAGGATCCCGCGGATCTGCTGGCGCCGCTCCGGGCGGTCGAGCTGGAGCGGGCGCGCGGAGTCCGGGGAGATGCGACGGTGTTGAAGGAGATTCTGACACTGATCCCGACCCGGCAATACGGCGTCGGAGATGCGTGGGTGTTGGGCCGCCTGGGCCGGCCCGCTTCGGACTCGATTCAGGCCCGATTCCTGGACGCCGACGACACCGAGCTGAAGGTCCGGTATCTCACGCTCTTATCGTTCTCGTCGGATACTTCGGCCGTCCCCTTGCTCAGGCGGGTCTACGCCGCCCCCGACAGCTTCGGTATTCCGCCACGCTACGCGTCGCGCGCCTCCGACGCGTTGCTCTGGATCGGGACCCGGTCGAGCCTCGCCGCGCTGTTGGAGGCCCGCGCGACGGCCCGCGATCGCGGCGTTTACGCCGCGCCCGAGCTCGGCCGCGGCGGGTACGACTTCCTGGCGAACGACAGCTCGGCGGTGATCTCGCGGACGGGGAAGTGGCTGACGGAATGGATCGCGGAGCTGGATGGGAAGTAGAGCGTTTCGAGTTGGGGATCGTCATCCCGAGCGGAGCGAGGGATCGGCCGGCTCATGCGTGTGAGCATCCGGGCATCGCGGCTCACTCCCATTACGGTTTGCACACCCACCTTCAGCAGCACCGCGTCGGCCCGTCCCCATAGCGCGCCCGCAGGTATTCCTCGAAGAACTCCCGCTCGCCCGGCACCGCACGCTCCGGATGGCACCGGCGCAGGTGCGCGACGTGCGCGTCGTAGTCGGGCATCCCGGCGATCCGACGAACGGCCGACAGCAGCCCGGACAGTGGGTTCCGCGTTCCGGCTGGTTTTCCGCCGCTACCCCACATACGCCGTCTCCACGAACGGGCTCTCCTGCAGCCGCGCCGGCTTGCGCCGTGTCAGCACCAGCACCCACTCCCGTGCCGAGGCCAGGACCACCAGCACGGTCACCATCATGAAGGAGATCGCGACTACCGCGTCGAGCCGGTCGTTGAAGATGAGCCGGGCCCCGCGCGAGGGATCCATCACGCCGTCGGCCACCTGCTGCGCGGTGAGCGCCGCGTGCGCCAGGAAGCCGAGGCGGGGATCCGCCGCGAAGACCTTCTGCCATCCGGCGGTGAGCGTCACGACCAGCACCCATGCGAGCGGGAGCAGGGTGATCCAGGCGTATCGTGCCTTGCCGCTCTTGACGAGGATGGTCGTACCGACGCAGAGGGCGACCGACGCGAGCAGCTGATTGCTGATTCCGAAGAGGGGCCAGAGCGAGTTGATCCCCCCCAACGGGTCCAGCACGCCCTGCACCAGAAAGTAGCCCCAGCCGGCAACGACCAGAGCGGACGCGGCGATGATGCTCGGGTACCAGGAAGTCCGGCCGAGTGGCTCCCAGATGTGGCCGGCGAGCTCCTGGAGCATGAACCGGCCGACCCGCGTGCCGGTATCCACCGTGGTGAGGATGAAGAGCGCCTCGAACATGATGGCGAAGTGGTACCAGAGCGCCATCAGTCCCTGGCCGAAGGCGCCGCTGAAGATCTGCGCCATGCCGACCGCGAGCGAGGGCGCGCCCCCGGTCCGGGCGAGCAGCGTGCTCTCCCCGACCGCGGCCGCCAGACCCGTCATCTGTTCCGGCGTGACCTGGAACCCCCAGCCGCGGATGGTCTCCGCCGCGGCCTCGACGCTACCGCCGAGCGTGGTCAGCGGCACGTTGATCGCGAAGTACACCCCCGGATCGAGCACCGCCGCGGCGCACATCGCCATCACCGCGACGAACGATTCCATCAGCATCCCGCCATAGCCGATGTACCGGGCGTCACTCTCCCGGACGAGCATCTTCGGCGTGGTGCCCGACGCGACCAGGGCGTGGAACCCGCTGATCGCCCCGCAGGCGATGGTGATGAAGGCGAAGGGAAAGAGCTTGCCGGCGAAGACCGGACCGGTCCCATCCACGAACTGCGTCATCGCCGGCATGCGGAGCGGTGGCAGCACCACCAGGATCCCCACGGCGAGGAGCAGGATGGTGCCGATCTTCATGAAGGTGGAGAGATAGTCGCGGGGGCAGAGGAGCATCCACACCGGAAGAACGCTGGCGATGAAGCCGTAGGCGATCATCCCGTAGGCGATGGTGAGCGCCGAGTGCGTGAAGATCGGCGCCAGCACCGGGGACTCGGCGACGTAGCGGCCTCCCACCAGGGCGAGGAGCAGCAGCGCCACGCCGACTGCGGACGCCTCGAGCGTGCGGCCGGGGCGCCACACCTTCATCCAATAGCCCATCAGGATGGCGATGGGGATGGTGCAGAGGATGGTGAAGACACCCCACGGGCTGTCCCGCAGCGCATTCACCACCACCAGCGCGAGCACCGCCAGCAGGATCACCATGATGGCGAGCACCGCGACCATGGCGAGCGTGCCGGTCACCGGTCCCGTCTCTTCCTTGGCCATCTGACCCAGCGACTTGCCGTCGCGGCGCATGGATGCGAACAGGATGATGAAATCCTGTACCGCGCCGCCGAGCACCACACCGAACACGATCCAGATCGTGCCCGGCAGGTAGCCGAACTGAGCCGCGAGCACGGGTCCGACCAGGGGGCCGGCGCCGGCGATCGCGGCGAAGTGATGGCCGAAGAGCACCCAGCGCGAGGTGGGCACGTAGTCGCGGCCGTTGGCGAGCCGCTCCGCCGGCGTGGCCCGGCGATCGTTCAGGCCGAAGACCCGGTCGGCCAGGAAGCGGCTGTAGAAGCGGAAGGCAATGAGGTAGGTGCCGACGGCGGCTATCACCAGCCACGCGGCGTTGATCGTCTCGCCCCGGTGCAGGGCCAGGATTCCCCAGGCGGCCGCACCGGCGAGGCCGACGACGGCCCAGGCGATGGAGTGCATGTCCTAAGATATCGGACGCCGGGGCAGCGGGGCAGCGGGGCCGCCCGGCTGTCTTGCCTCCCCCCAGAGCGCGCCGTACCTTCGGACTCCATGCCATTGCCATCCTTTGGTTTCGGTCATCGGCCGTCGTGGGAGTACGAGGCCCCCGACGCGAGCGGCGCCGTGCTCGAGGAGCCCGAGCCGCAGCCGGTGCGGAAGGGGTGGAAAGGCAAGGTGGCGGTGGTGACCGGCGGGGCTACCGGCCTGGGGCGGGCGGTGGTGATGGAATTCGGGAAGCTGGGCTGCAACGTGGCCTTCTGTTTCGTCAATCTGCCCGGCCGGGACGTGGTCGAGCAGGCCCTCCTGACCGAGACGGCGCTCGCGGCGATGGGGGTCGCGGTCTATGCCGCGCGCTGCGACGTGCGTGACCGGGACGAGGTCGAGCAGTTCGTCACCGAGGCGAAGCAGCGACTCGGCGGCGTCCACTTTCTGGTCAACAATGCGGGCATCGCGAACGACGGCGCGCTCTGGCGGCTCAGCGAGCAGGCGTGGCGCGAGGTGCTCGACACCAACGTGACCGGCGCCTTCAACTGCATCCGCTCGGTGGCCCCGATCTTTCGGCAGCAGCATTTCGGCAAGATCGTGAACGTCAGCGCCCACCAGGCCAAGCGGCCCGGCTTCGGCGTCGCCAACTACGCCGCTAGCAAGGCCGCGCTGCTCGGCCTCACCCGCGCCGCGGCGGTCGAGCTGGGCCCCGCGAACGTCAACGTGAACGCCGTCGCACCCGGCTTCATCCGCACCGAGCGGATGGCGATGCTTCCCTCCGAGGTGGTCGAGCGGGCGCAGAAGAGCTCGGTGCTCGGCCGGGTCGCGGACCCCGAAGACGTGGCGCACGTCGTTTCCTTCCTCTGCTCCGAATCGGCGCGGCACATCACCGGGCAGACCATCGTGGTGGATGGGGGCCTCTCGCTGGAGTAGACTTCTACCCTCTCCCCCGACCGTTTAGTTTCCCGCCGTGAATCCGATCCCCACCATCTTCATCGCGGTGCTCTCGTTCAGCTGCGCGGCCGGGGCCCAGCAGCCGCCGACGAATCAGCCCCCGCCGGCACCCTCGCCCGCACCGCCGGTGCTGCCGGTGCCGACCGAGGCGCTGGTCGGGCAGAGCATCGCACTCATGCCGATCACCCTCATCGCGCCGGATCCGGCACTCCAGTCCGACACGGTCTACGCGCCCTATCGCGATCGCCGCACCGCTCTCCAGTGGGCCGACTCGCTCATCGGCGAGGCGTTCGTCGGCCGTGCGCCGGAAGTGCAGTGGGTGCTCCCTGCCGAGCTGCGCAAAGTGGCCCGGCGCTCGCCCGGCATCGTGGGAGACCCCGATCAGATGGGGCAGGCCGCGCTCCGCTCGCCCAAGCTGCGCGACATCCCGGATC
The DNA here is from genome assembly GCA_963826065.1 of uncultured Gemmatimonadales bacterium. Lineage (GTDB taxonomy): Bacteria > Gemmatimonadota > Gemmatimonadetes > Gemmatimonadales > GWC2-71-9 > CAVVWJ01. The sequence continues at coordinate 312,027 of CAWGVP010000004.1, read as the reverse complement.
CGCTGCGCTCGTCGCTCCGGAACCTGATGGCGGTGGTCGGTGGACGGGTCGCGATGGTGCCCGCCTCGCTCGGCTTCGGCCGCCAGGCCGACGGTCGGATCCGGGCCGACCTGTCGCTCGCGGCGGCCGATACCCGCTCCGGCAAGGTGCTCTGGCGATCCATCGCGATCGGCAGCGGCGCCAACCCGCGGGAAGCGCTGGATGCGGCGCTCGCGGCGGTGCTGCCCCTCGACACCGGCGGGCCATGACCTACGACGTCACCCTCATCCCAGGGGACGGGATCGGCCCGGAGATCACCGCCCAGACGGTGAGAGTCCTCGAGGCGACCGGGCTGCGGTTCAACTGGGACGAGGAGTTGGCCGGCGTGGCCGCAGTCGACGCCACAGGTACTCCCCTCCCCGACGCTACCGTCGAGAGCATCCGCAAGAACGCCGTGGCCCTCAAGGGCCCCCTCACGACGCCGGTCGGCACCGGTTTCCGCTCCGTCAACGTCGGCCTCCGCAGGGAGTTCGAGCTCTTTGCCAACATCCGGCCCGCCAAGACCATCGTGCCCGGCGGGCGGTTCGACAACGTGGACATCGTGCTGGTGCGGGAGAACCTCGAGGGGCTGTACATCGGCGTCGAGCACTTCGTGCAGATCGGGGACGATCCGCGCGCGGTGGCCGAATCCATGGCGATCGTGACCCGCGCCGGCTGCGAGCGCATCGTCCGCTACGCCTTCGAGTACGCCCTCAAGCACGGCCGCCGGAAGGTCACCATCGTCCACAAGGCGAACATCCTGAAGATGGTCAGCGGGCTCTTTCTGGAGGTCGGCCGCCTGGTCGCGGGCGAGTATGCCGGACGGGTGGAATCGAACGACATGATCGTGGACAACACGGCGATGCAGCTGGTGCTCCGGCCCGAGCAGTTCGACGTGATGGTGACGACCAACATGTTCGGCGACATCCTGAGCGACGAGGTGTCGGGACTGGTCGGCGGGCTCGGACTGGCGCCGGGAGCCAACATCGGCACCAAGGCCGCCATCTTCGAGGCGGTCCACGGCAGCGCGCCCGACATCGCGGGACAGGGTCTGGCCAATCCCTCGGCCCAGATCCTGGCCGCGGCGATGATGCTGGATCACCTCGGCGAGCTCGACCGCGCCGACCGGGTGCGCCGCGCCGTGGTGGACACGATCGTCCAGGATGGGATCCGGACCCGCGACCTCGGCGGCACGGCGTCCACCGGGGAGTTCGGCGATGCTGTCGCGCGGCGGGCTGCCTGAGGTCCCCTGCGCCCGCTGCGAGCGCCGGGTGATCGGGCTCGCCTGGGGCGATCTCTGCCCCCAATGCCTCGCCGAGCGCTCCAAACGTGCAACCCGGCTCGCCAATCGCATCTCCCTCGCCGCGACGCTACTGATGGGACTGTACGTCGCCTTTCGCATGCCGCCCGATCCGATGGCTCGGATCTACGGGGCGGTCGCCGTCCTGGCGACCTACATCATCGTGCGGCGGATCTCGAGCCGCGTGGCCATGGAGATAATGAAATGACAGGCAGCGAGACAGCGGGGCCGCGGGGCCGCGGGGCCGCCGGGCAGTGGTGCGGAGTCCTGGGGAAAGCGATCCTCTTGGTGGGGGCTCTTGCCGCCCCGCTGCCCCGCGGCCCCGCTGCCCCGCTTCACGCCCAGACCAGCGTCACCATCTACAATGACGGCCGGGTCCTGGTGCGGCGCGAGCTTCCGGTGGCGGTACCGAAGGGGGCGTCCACTCACACGGTCGAGCTGGGGCAGCTCGACCCGGCCTCGCTCTTTCCGCTCGATTCCGGCGTGGCGATCGCCCGGCTCAGCTACGACGGTGCGACCGACGAGGCGAGCGTGCTGCGCCGTTCCGTCGGACGGCGTGTGGTATTCCGGCTCCCGGAATCGAAGGACACGCTGAGCGCCATGGTGCTCGGCGTGGATCCCGTGCGACTCCAGCTCCCGGACGGGCGCGTCACCTTCCAGCCGCCGGGCGCGGCACTGTATCCCGCCGATGTCGTCGTCGCCGATCCGGCCACGACACTGGACCTGCGGAGCACCCGGGGCCACGACCGGCTCCGGCTGGGCTTCTTCACCGGCGGCGCCAGCTGGCAAGCCAGCTATCAGGTGACGCTCGGTGGGCGCAACGCCCGGGTCGCGGGGCTGGCGGTCGTCGAGTCCCAGGGTCTGCGCGCGGACAACGCCGAGATCCAGCTCTTGGCCGGCTCGGTCGGCCGGGCGGACAAGCAGCCCCAACCACCGCGGCCGCTCGAGCGCCGGTCCGAGGCCGCGATGGCCTTTGCGGACGATGCGGCGACGGAGCAGCGGGTGGGCGAATTCCACCTCTATTCGCTTCCGGGTAAGAGCACGCTGCGCCCTGGCCTCACCACATCGATCGCGCTTTTCGAGCCGGTGGTGGTGCCGGCCGAGCGGAACTACGTGGTGCGCGGCCAGATCCCCTACTGGGGATTCCTGCCCCAGCAGGGCGAGGAAGAGGAGGCGCCGGTCGAGGTCAGCTACACCATCAAGCGCCCGCACAAGAGCGAGTTCGGCGATCGGCCGCTGCCCGGAGGCGTCGCCCGCATCTATCAGCCCGACAGTGCCGGCCGCCCTCAGCTGGTAGGGGAGGCCGCATTGGATCACACGCCGGCCGGGCGGGATCTTCGGCTCGACGCCGGCACGGCCTTCGACCTGACCGCCCGGCGAGTCCAGACCGGCTACGTCACCCGGCGCGACAGCACCAAGGCCCATGGGGTGCGCACGCTCGCCACCGCCGACTACCGCGTCACGGTGAGGAACGCCACCGACAGCGTGGCCACGGTGGACGTAATGGAAGAGCGGGCCGGCGAGTGGGCGGTCCTGTCGAGCTCCGTGCCGGCGGAAAAGTTGTCTTCCACCCGCACCCGTTTCCGGGTGCGCGTACCCGCCCGGGGTGAGGCGCAGCTCACGTATCGTGTCCGAATCGTATGGTGAGATGAGCGGCGGCGAGGTCCTGCTGGCCCACGTCTCCGACCTCCACTTCGGAGGCCATGCCGACCTCGCGCAGATCGAGGCGCTGGAAGAGTTCCTGCCCACTCTCGGCGCGGCCGCGGCCGTGGTGTCGGGCGATCTGAGCCAACGGGCGCGCCACGGGGAGTTCCAGGCGGCGCACGCGTTCTTCAACCGATTGCGCGCCCACCTGCCGCTACTCGTGGTCCCGGGCAACCACGACATCGAGTGGTGGAGGAGCCCGTTCAACTTGCTGGGCAATGGGCCGAAGTACTCCAAGTATTCGCGCTATTTCAGGGAGCTGACCCCGGTGCTCGAAGTGCCCGGGGCGATCATCGCGGGCGCACTCAGCAGCTACGGCGTCGCGCTCGGCTCCCTGACCTGGAATCTTCGCGACATCGCGGTGAAGGGCCATCTCCCCAGGGCCGAGACAGACCGGGTGGCTGGGATCTTCCGGGCCGCGCCCGATGGGGCGGCCCGGGTGCTCGTCTTCCACCACAACGTGCTGCCGGGGGGCACCTCCCGGCGGATGGGGCTCGCCAACTGGCGGTCGGCCTACCGGCGCCTGCTCGCCGTCGGTGCCGACGTGGTGCTCTGTGGGCACGACCATCAGGAGGGCGCCGGGCAGATCGACGGCACGCTCGCGGTGAGCACGTCCGGCACCCACAGTCACCGCTCACGCGGCGGGCGGCCCTCGGTGTTCAACCTCGTCCGGATCGATCCGCAGGCGGTGCACATCGAGCACTTCCGGTGGGAGCCGGCGGGACGGCGCTTCATGGGATCGGACACATTCTCCTTCGCCAGGGCGGGCCGATCCACCGTCGCCGTGTCGGTGGCCGGCGGAGATCAGGGACTGTGACCCACCCGCTTCCCGATGACCCCACCGACCGGCTGCGCTCCCGCCTGAGCCTGCTGGGCCTCCACGGTGTCGCCCGGGTCGTCACCCACACCAATCGAACGGTCATGGTGAGCCTCGGGAGGGGCCGGGTGCTGCGCCTGCATCGCGGCTACGCCGCCGCGCCCGATTCCATCCTCCGCGCGATCGTCCGATTTCTCGATCCCCGGCTGCCGCGCGCCGCGCGCCGCCTGGCGGAGCGCGAGCTGCTCGGCTTTCCCGCCGATCAGCATGCGCCCGTGCCCCCGCCGCAGTTCCGGCGCGAGCGTGCCCGACCCGGCGACCTGATGCTGGTCCACCGCCTCGAGCTGGCGCGGGAGCGATTCAACCTCGAGCATTTCGGCGGCACGCTCGGCAGCCTGCCGATCAGGCTCTCGGGACGGATGCGGACACGGTTGGGGGAGCTGAGCGTGGACATCAGGACCGGAATCCCGCTGGAGATCGCGATCAGCCGGCGACATATCGCCCGCCACCCGTGGGCCGAGGTGGAGCACACCCTGCTGCACGAGATGGTTCATCAGTGGCAGGCGGAGACCGGCTTGACCGTTGATCACGGCGCGAGCTTCCGGCGGAAAGCGCGGGAAGTGGGAGTGCTCCCGGTGGCGAAGCGGGCGATGGGGCCGGGGACGTCGTCTATCGCAGGTGCTGGTCGAAGAACTCCACCATTCGCGAGTTGATGACCGCGCTGCTCGGATCGGTGGGCGTCGGGCCGGTGGGTTGAAGGTCGTGATCCGCGTGCATCACCCGCAGCAGCGACGAGGAAACACCGGCCGTTTGTAGCAGCTGGTTCATGCGGACCGATTGCTCGGGCATCACCAGCGCATCCTCGTCCCCGACAACGAGGAAGAACGGCGCGTCGTCCGCGGAGACGTGGGTGACCGGGCTGGCCTGAATCATCTCGGGCGACGTGGGGTCGGGCCAGGTCTCGAACGCCCGGTGGTATTCGTCCAGCAGCTCCGCCGGCGCGGTGAAGTCGGTGATGGCCGAGATGGCGACCACGGCCTGCACCACGCTCGACTCTCCCTGAAAGCTGCCGACGTCGTCGAAGCCGACGCCGGCGTCCGCGGTTCCCAGCAGCGAGACCAGCTGCCCGCCCGCGCTCCCGCCCCAGGCGCCGATGCGGTCGGGGTCGAGGCCGTACAGGGCCGCGCGCGCCCGCAGGTGTCGGACGGCGCATTTGACGTCCTGGATCTGGGCGGGGTACTTGTCGGTGGGACCCAGGCGATAGTCGACACTCACCACCAGGTATCCCCGGGCCAGCAGCTCGTCCTTGAGCTGGGTGAACCTCAGGCCGCTGGATTTCTGCCCACTGATCCACCCGCCGCCGTGCACGTGCATCGCCACGGGCAGGGGCCGGGGCATTGCGGCACTCGGCACGTAGACGTCCATCTTGTTCTCGGCGCCGAGATTACAGTAGGTCCGGTCGAGCAGCATCCCCGCGCCGAAACTCACCGAGATCTCGGCGTTGCCGCTCAGCGTGACGCCGTCGATCTCCACCGAAACCGTCTTGGCTTCGGCCACGGTCGAACGCAGAGTTCCGCTCGTCGTCCCGTTCCCGTCGGTGGGCGACGGCTGCGTGAGAGTGTTCCCCGAGCCTGTGGCCCCCAGCTCGACGGCCAGCCCCGGGATCGGGTTGTCGAAGGCGTCCTTGGCGGTGACGCTGATGGTGCTGGTGCCGCCCGTGAGGACGGTCGTCGGCGATGCGGAGACGATGGAGCGCGAGGGGTCTACCGGACCCGGGATCCCAGTGGCAACGAACTCCACCGAGACCGCCGGCAGCGCGGTCGTCGCGGCTCGAAGAATGTTCTCTCCTACGCCGGTACCCAGGGTCCAGACGGCCGGTGCCGCGCGGCCGTCGGTCCCTGTGATGACGGAACCGGGGGTTACCGAGCCCGCGCCTCCCGCGACCGCGAAGGTCACGGTCACACCGGCGACGGGATTACGGTTCGCGTCCCTGACCTCGACTGTGGGCGCGACCGCGACGGCGCCGCCGGCCGCGGTCTGTTGGTCGTCGCCCGCCACGAGCAGGAGCTCCGCCGCCGCGCCCGTCGCGACCGGAAAGGCGGCGCTCTCCGACGAGGTCAGACCGTCAGTCCGAGCGGTCAGCATGTAATCACTCCCGGCCTGATCGATGTGCAGATCGGGAAAGGTCGCCATGCCGTCCACCGCCTGGCCCAACGCGGAGCCGGCGAGGGTTCCCTTGTTGATTTCGAGCCGGACCTCCGTGGACGCGCTCGACACCAGATTGCCGAACTCGTCCTGGACCATCACCACGACCGGGGGATTGATGACCATCCCGGCTACCGCAGCCTCCGGTGCGGCCTCGAAGGCGAGCCGCACGGGTTCTCCGGCCATCGAGGTCGCGGAGACGGCTACCGGCCCCACGCCGTCGACCGCGATCGACCCGCTCAGCTCACCGGAGCGCGGGCCGAGGGTCCAGACCGCCCGGACTTCGCCTTCGTCGTCGGTGCGCGCCGTGGCTGGAGCGAACCTGCCGCCGTCGGGTGGCGCGGTAAACGTCACGACCACACCAGCGACCCCCTGGCCGTCGTCATCGGTGACCTGCGCGACGATCGCCTCGCCCAGCGCGAGGCCGACTGTCCCGGTCTGGCCGTCCCCGCTCACGATCTCCAGCTCGGCCGGCGGGCCGCCGTCGGAGCCCGGGCCCGTCTCGCCACCGCAGGCCCAAAGTCCCAGGACGAGCAACAGCCCGGTCCGGAAATAGAGGCGACCGGCAGTTAGGGACGTACGTGAACCTGTCATCCTCGGGGTGTCGTCCTCGACGAGGGTGTCTGAATCGCGTGGTCGGGGGCTCTCGAGAACCGGCCGTTTTGCAAGAACGGCGCCGCCTGGGGAAAACCCCTATGCTGCTGCCGGGAGCGGGCTTGAAGGTATTCTGGTGGGGTCGGAGCAACACCGGAGCCTCGGGCCCGTTGCATCCCTGCCGCCGGTGGCCAGGATGCCGCCAGTCAACCCCCGGGGACCGCCCGTCATGGATTCGCGGCGGCGATGTACGTGGCACCGCGCCAGGTTTAAGGGAAACACCTGGGTATCTTGCAATTCTCTCGTGACTGGCCGGGAACTTGCACCCGGCGTCCGCGACCATCACGTGCGAATCCCGAGCGGTGCAGGAGTTCCGAATGGGGAAGGTAGGGAAGCTGATCCGTCGGGCGCTCACCCCGATGGTGGTCGTGCGCCTCTATTACTTTTGGAAGCACCGGGCCGTCGTCAGCGGCAAGGCGGAGGTGGACCTCGCTTCGACCACCGCGTGGGGCAGCGGCTGCTACATCGCGGCCTTCACCAAGGTGAAGATCAGCGGGCCCTTCGTCATGGGGCGGCGGGTCCAGGTCGCCGCCGGATGCTTCATCGGCGCCGGTCGGGCCGGCCTCACGATGGGTGACGATGTGCTCATCGGCCCGAACTGCGCGATCATGACCGGCACGTACGTCTACGACCAGCTGGATGTGCCGCTCCAGGAGCAGGGCACAGTCAGCAAGAGCATCCGCATCGGCCACCGGGTGTGGATCGGCGCGAATTCCGTGGTGTTGGCCGGCGCCGAGTTGGGCGACAACGTGATCGTCTCCGCGGGCTCGGTCGTGAGCGGCGCGGTTCCGGCCAACAGTATCGTGATGGGCAACCCCGCCAAGGTCATCTTCACCCGACGATAGGATCATGAGTCTCGAGCAGCGGGTCGACAGCGCCACCCTGCAGCGCATCGCGGCGGACCTACTCCCCGGGCAGCCCTGGTCCGCCTACCAGGCGGCAGCACGCCAGCTGGACCGGATCAGCCCAGAGAGCGTGCCGGAGAGTCTGCGGGCGAGGGTCGCGCTGCTTGGGTCCTTCACGCTCGAGCCGTTCGTTCCGGTGTTGCGTGTCGAGGCGGCACGGGCCGGCCTGTGGCTCGAGACGTACGTCGCCCCGTACGGGCAGTATCTGACGGAGATGCTGGACGCGGGCTCCGGGCTGTACCGCTTTCGTCCGCACGTCACTTTTCTCGCCATCGACGGCGACGTACTGTGGAACCAGCGATGGGCCGAGTCGCCGCCGCTCACGAGCGAGCCCGTGGTGGGGGGCCTGCTGACGCCGTTGTTCGCCGGCCTGGACGTGTTCGATCGCGCCGGCTCGGGCATCGTCGTGATGAACGACTTCGTCCTGCCGCGCCGGAGTACCGAGGGCGTCAACGCCTTCCGCAGCAAGGGCACCTTCGCGCATACCGTGGCTCATGCCAACAAGCATCTCCGGCTGCGGCTGGCGCTGCGGGATCACACCTTCCTGTTTCCGCTGGCCGATGTCGTGGCACAGGTCGGGCGGACGCATGCATTCAACTGGCGCACCCACTACCGGGGGCACGTGACCTGGTCGGACACCCTGATGGCCGCCGTCGCGGAGCGCTACGTCGGGTTTGCCCTCGCTGCGCTGGGCAAGGCGACCAAGTGCATCGTCCTCGACCTGGACAACACGCTGTGGGGAGGGGTCCTGGGTGAGGACGGCCCGGCCGGGATCGCGCTCGGGCCGCAGTGGCCGGGTAGCGAATTCGTGGACTTCCAGCGGGAGCTGCTGGACCTTCAGCGGCAGGGGATCCTGCTGGCGATCTGCAGCAAGAACAACCAGGACGAGGCGCTGGCGGCCATTCGCAGCCACCCGAGCATGCTGATCCGCGAGGCCCAGCTGGCGGCGCACCGGATCAACTGGGAGGACAAAGCCACCAACATCAGGTCGCTCGCTCGGGAGCTCGACATCGGCCTGGACCACATGCTCCTGCTCGACGACAGCCCGCACGAGCGGGCCTGGGTGCGGGATCAGATCCCCGAGCTGCGCGTCCCCGACCTGCCGGCCGATCCCTCCATGTACGCCACCTGGGTCGGCTCGATTCCCTCGCTGGTTCTGCTCCAGCAGACCGCGGAGGACTCGCAGCGCACCCGCCAGTATCAGGAATCCCGCTCCCGGGAAGCGTACCGCGGCACGGTCGGGTCCATCGAAGACTTCCTCCGCGGGCTCGGGCTCAAGGTGGACATCGCGGCGATGGACGACGACAGTATGGCGCGGGTGGTGCAGTTGATGGCCAAAACCAACCAGTTCAATCTGACCACCCGGCGCCATGACGAGCACACCCTCCGCCGCCAGGTGGAGAGCGGTACCTGGCGGGTCTACACCATGCGGGTTGCCGACCGGTTCGGCGATTTCGGCTTGACCGGGGTCGCAATCCTCGAGCGGCAGGGCGACGGCCGGCACCTGGAATCGTTCCTGATGAGCTGCCGCGTGATCGGCAAGTCGGTGGAAACCGCGCTGCTGTCACGTCTCGCCGAAGATGCGCGCGCCGCGGGGGCGTCGGTCCTCTCGGCCGAATTCATCGACTCCGGCCGGAATCAGGTCGCCGCTACGTTCCTGGCCAACCACGGATTCACCGCGGAGGCCGGAGGCCGGTGGGTCCGGTCGCTCGACGTGGCGGGTCCGGAGTGGCCGGAATGGATCTCGGCCACGGCCCTGAGCTCCACGGGAGCGGCCACCGATGAGCGAGGAGGGCAGCGCGGTGAGTAACCAGGCTCACGTCGCGGCGCAGGTCCGCCGGCTGTTGGCGCAGGTACTCGACGTGCCCGAGGCCAGCGTGGGCCCCGAGCTTTCGTCCAGCTCTTCCGCGGCGTGGACCTCGCTCAATCATCTGATGCTGATCTCCCAGCTCGAGAGTGAGTTCGGCGTGGTGTTCTCCAACCAGGAGATCCGCCAGCTCACGTCCTACACCGCCATCATCGACACACTTGGCCGGCGGCTCGGCTCGGTCGCGTAGGCCGTCAGGGTGGGGAGCTCCGCCTTTCGGCCGGGGGTCGGAATCGATCTCGCCGAGCGGGCCACCTTCGGGCACCTGAACGAGGCGGCGATCCTGCGGGCCGCGGATCGGTGGCTTCGGCCGGGCGAGCGGGCCTGGTGCGCCGCGCAACCGTCGCTGCGAGAGGCCCTCGTAACCGTGCTGGCTTGCAAGGAGGCCGTCTTCAAGGCATTCTCCGCGGCTCCCGACGCCCACGGACTGTCGCTCACCATGCACGGTCGAGGGCGATCGGGCTGGGCGGCTCTCGAGGGTATGGAGCCAACTCTGGTGGCGGCCTCATGGATGGTCTCGGAGATGTCCGTCCTGAGTCTCGCGGTGGCCTCCCCGAGCGGTGGCGCACGCAGGCTTCTATGGGAGCTGGCATACGGGAGGAGTCGGCATCGGGTCTTCGGCGCGACGCGCGGGATAGTCAGGTTTGACGCATGCCCGCGACACCTTGCATCCGGTGGTCACAGTGCCGGGGTAGGCAAAGTCTGATACGACAAGGCGTACCGGAGCCGGGTCGAGGGCATGGATCTTGTAGGGCTGTCGAGAATTCGGTTACTCCGCACATTAGATCAGGGCAGCGGCGCCGCCGCGGGCGGGTCCAGGACACGAGCCTGGGGTGGGCCGTTGTCGGGCAACTACCAAGGAGTGCACATGCGGGTTCTCGTCACGGGCGGCACCGGATTCACGGGCACGGCACTGGTCAGGCGCCTCAGAACGGCGGGCCACGAGGTCGTGGCGCTGGACTACAAGGACGGGCTGCAGTGCGACGCGCTCCGGGCGATGGGTGCCGAGGTCGTGCTGGGGTCGGTGACGGACCGCGCGGTCGTGGATCAGAGCATGCGTGGCGTGGAATTCGTGTTCCATCTCGCGGCGGCGTTCCGTGAGCTCAACGTGCCCAACACCTTCTACGACGAAGTGAACGTGATGGGCACCCGGAACGTGCTGGAGGCGGCGCTCGAGGCCAAGGTGTGGAAGTTCGTGTACTGCAGTACCTGCGGCGTGCACGGCAACGTGGACAATCCGCCGGCCAACGAAGATGCCCCCATTCAGCCGGCCGACTACTATCAGCGCACCAAGTACGAGGCCGAGCCGATCGTGAAGGAGCTCGGCACCGGCCGCATGGAGACCGTCATCCTGCGCCCGGCCGCGATCTACGGCCCCGGCGACCCCGAGCGTTTCTTCATGATCTTCAAGCGTGTCGCGCGCGGCACGTTCCCGATGTTCGGCAACGGGCAGACCCTCTACCACCCGCTCTACATCGACAATCTGGTCGATGCCTTCATGCTGTGTCTCGAGCCGGGCGTGGGCAACGGACGCGAGTACCTCATCGCGGATGAGCACTATTACCCGATCGAGGAGATCGTGAAGAGCGTGGGTCGTGCGCTCGACGTGGACCTGCACATTCCCCACTATCCCGTCATGCCGGTCGTGGTGGCCGGGCACATCTGCGAGAAGATCTGCAAGCCGTTCGGCATCACGCCGCCGATTTTCCCCCGGCGAGTGGACTGGTACCGGCAGAATCGGGCGTTCGACATCAGCCGGGCCAAGCGCGAGTTGGGCTACGCCCCCCGAATCGAGCTGGACGAGGGGCTCCGTCGCACCGGCCGCTGGTACCGGGAGCAGGGGTATCTCAGGGAAGAAGCGGGAAAGTTGCCCGAGGTGTCACCGGCTTGAAACGGAAGCGACCCCACGGCTGACCAGGCCGCGCTCAGGACGGAGCGCGGCCTTTTGTCATGTGGCGCACGGGTGGAAGCGCGTGCGCCGGAGCCGCGCCCCTCTCGTCCAGAAAGCGCCGGGCCCAGAACTCGGTGAGCAGCAGCGTCCAGAGGCGATAGGCTCGCTCCTGGCTGTAGGGCGTGCCCGGTGCGCGCTGCCGCAGCTTCGCTACGTACCCCGCATCGAAGAGTCCCCGTCGGTCGATGGCGGTGGGCGAGAGCAGGTCGTCCGCCATCCGGTCGAGCAGCTCGGCCATGCGGGTGTCGTGCTTGAGACGGTTGAAGCTCTTGCCGGTGGCCAGGATGGACGGCGACAACAGCCCTTCGCACGCCCGCCGCAGGATGTACTTCTGGTTGCGTCCGTGGATCTTGAGCCCGTCCGGGATGGAGAAGGCCGCCGCCAGGAAATCCGGATTGGTGTGCTGGGCGTTCATCCGCATTCCGACGCCCGCGTAGAGCCGCTCCACGGGGTGCTGATAAGGCAGCACCAGGAACCCGCGCTTCAGGAAATTGGTGAGCGGTTGATCGCCGCCTCGGGGAAAGCCGGTATAAGGCGCCAGCGGCGGTGTCCCGATGACCTGGGGCGCCGGGAATTCCTTGCCTCTGAAATACACCTTCTTGAGGGCCTGACCGCCGAGCGTGGTGGGCTCCACGCTACGGAAGGTGTAATCGAAGAACTCCTCCAACGGCTTCCGCAGGATGGGATACTTGACGCTGAGATCCACCAGCCGATGGCGTGGAAGGCCGGCGAACAGCCCGTCGAAGCCGAACCCGGTGACGATCAGGTCCACGTACTGGGAAGCCTCGCGCGCCGCGACGAAGAGGTACGCGATATCCTCCCGCCCGATCGGCTCCTCCATGTGCCACACGATCCACGGCAGCAGGCCCGGCAGGTCCTCGGGGTCGAGCACGACGGGATGGTGGATCGTGCCCAGCTCGCGGGCGACGGTCTCGGCGTTCACCAGCTCCTTGTCGCCGTCGCCATAGCCGGCGGAGAAGGTGTGCACCTCCCGCGAGCCGGCAACCGCGCGCACGCCGGCGGCCACAACCGCGGAATCCAGGCCGCCGCTCAGCGAGATCCCGATGCGATCGTAGGGCGCCGTCTGCTGGCGGAGCGTGTCGAGGAAGCTTTCCCGCAGCCTGGTGGCATGGCCCGCCTCGTCCAGCTCGGCGGCGCGCACGGGAATGTCCCAGTACCGCCTGCTCGCTGCTCGACCTTCCATTACCTCGATCCACGCCCCAGGAGCTACGGGGTGAACGCCCTCGATGCAGCTGACGCCGGGGCGGACCCACTTGGTGTTCTGAATGGTCTGGAGCGCGGCCCGGTTCGGCCGTGCGGGCACCACGTCCAGCGCCAGCAGGGCCTTGTATTCACTCGCGAAGAGAAAACGCTCTCCCGCCAGTGCGAAGTAGAGCGGCGCGTAGCCGACCCGGTCGCGCGCCAGCACGAGCCGCCGGCCTGCGGCATCCCACAGCGCCAGCGCGAACTGGCCGGCGATCAGCGCCAGGCCGTCCTCGCCGAGCGTGGTCCAGAGCTCGGCGGCGAGGGGGCCGTCGCCGGTGGGGTCTCCCCGCTCGCCGCGATGCCCCAGCCGGCGCGCCAGCGCATCGCGGTTGTCGATCGCTCCATCGAAGGCGAGCAGCCCCTCGCGCTGGGCGCTCACCGCCCCCGGCGAGCCGCGCACGCCGAGCCGCAGGTTCGGCGTGGGAGACCATTCCGCGGATGCGGGACCGCGATGGGTCAGGCGGCCGCTCATCGCCGAGATTTCGTCCGCCGTGGCTCCACCGAGGATTCCGTACAGTGCTCCCAAGGTCACTCCTGGCTGTTCATCGTGCGGTGGCTGGTTCTGCGGGCTGCTCGGTCGCTGGAAGACGCAAGTGGCGCGCCGCTACCCACGCCGCGGCGGCCGAGCGCATCACCCAGCCCAGGGTCACACCGTAGATGACTCCCGCCAATCCCCAGCGCGCGCCGATCGTCGCGGCCAGGACCGCGATCACGACAGAGGCCCATCCCACCAGGTTGACGACGGCCAGCTCGCGGGTCGACGCCAGCGCGGCGGCGGCGGCCCGGGCGAACGCGTTGGCCACTTTCGCGATCCCGCTCACCAGGGCGGCGAGGACGAGGGAGCCGGCGAGATGATACTTGCCGGCGAGAAACCAGCGCTCGATCAGCGGGGTGACGATCCAGATCGCCATGGAGCCGAGGAGAACCACAACCCCCACCAGACGGGCCTCTTTCATCACCAGCACGCGCCGGCGCCGCACGTCGGTGGCGGCCCGGAGCCGGGGAAACATGGTGTACCCGACTCCCATCTGGAGCACCCGGAAGAGCGATCCCGCGATGGCCGCGAGCACCCCGTACGTCGCCAGATCCCGCAGTGGAAGCACGTGCGGGAGCACCAGCCGCTCGAGCTGGATCAGCAGGAGGCCCGTGGCCTGCATGCCCGCGAGCGAGAGCGCCTCGTGCCAGGGGAAGTCCGCCGTGCGGTGCGGCTTGGTGTGACGCTCGCGGAAGAGGATGGACCATCCCACGATAGCGCCGGGAAACCATCCCAGTGTCATGACCAGGATCGCCGGCCAGGCCTGGCGTGCCCCGGTGGCCACCGTCACGAGGGCGGCGAGGAGGAGGACGATGTTGGGGCTCTGGAACAGGGCGAGCGAGATGCCGAAGCGCTGCTCGCTCTGGAATTTGGCGGCCGCCACCATGAGGACGCCGCCGGCTGCGGTGGACACGAAGATCATGGCGGTGAGCGCCGCCGTGGTCCCGTAAGCCAGCCGGCCGATGAGCGCGAACAGCAGGGCGGTCGTCGTCGTGGCCCAGACGACCTGACGGAGGAGCTGCGGCCCCGCCTCCAGCGACCGGCGATTGACCATGCCGTCGATGCCCGCGGGAGCGAGCGCGTACCCGACGTTCACCAGCGCAATCACCAGCGTCACCAGCGCGTACTCGGCCGGGGGAAGTACCCGCGCGAGGATGAGGTTCGCCACTGCGAACCCGGCGCCCGCCGCTCCGTACACTGCCGCACTTCGAATGGTCGGCGAGAGCAGGAGCTTCCTCACCCGCGCGACCCCGCTCCCACCGCGGTCGTCTCGACCATGGCGTAGAACGACTCGAGCTTCCGCCTGGCCGCCTCGGGTGTGAACTCGCGCTGCACGTGCTCCTTGGCGCTGGCGGCCAGGCGCTCCCGCAGCGAGTCGTCCTTGAGGAGTGTGGCGAGTCCGGTCCCGAGCGCCATCGGCTCGGGCTCCACCAGATAGGCGGTCCGGTCATCCAGAACCTGGGTGTGCGTGCGAAGGCGCGTGGCCAGGACGGCGGTACCGGAGTCGAGGTAGGAGTAGATCTTCATCGGGGTGTTGAGCCCCTTCAGTCGGGGAGAGACCAGCACGTCCGCCTCCCGCAGGAGCCCTGCCAGCGCCGACACCGGCCTCGGTCCGAGGAAGTACACGGCTTGGCGGATGCCCAGGGCCGCGGCACGCTCACCATAGCGGGCGATGTCGTCATCACGGCCACCGACGATGACCAGCCGCGCCTCCTGCATCTGCTCGAGCGTGTGCCGAAACCCCTCGAGCAGCAGGTCGATACCCTGATAGTGCTCCAGATTCCCCACGTACATCGCGACCGGCGCCCCGGAGGTCTCGGCCGGCAGATGGGCGCCGTTGGCTAAGGGGTTCGGCCGGGAGGAGCGTGGTGTCCTCCACCCGCCCCACCGGGGTGTGTGGCGCATGCTGCTGGGCGACGCTTTCCAGGGCCGCGCAGACGGTGATCACGCCCGCGCTGCGGCGCACGGCGACGGCCTCGAACCGGCGCATGAGCGGGGATGCCCATGCCAGGCGGGGGAACCGTTCGACCATCTGCTCCGCCAGCGAGGAGTCCATATCGTACACGTAGGGAACGCCGGTGAGCGCCTTCATCGCCGCGGCGATGAAGGCCGATTCCTCCACGGCGTGCACCAGGTCGTACCGGGTGCGGCGCATCATCCGCGCGCAACTCACGAGCATGAGGATGTCGTAGAGGACCTTCTTGACGGAGAACCCGGGCCGAACGTTGCGCACGCCGGGGATGCGGGGAGTCCGATGGATGCGGCAGTTGGGGATCTCGACGTCGCTCCCCTCGGGATAGGTGAGGACGTCGACGATGTGGCCTCGCGCGCCGAGGAACTCCAGGACCGTACGCACGGCGATGGGTGTCCCCCGCGCCTGGAAGAACGGCTGCGGTGCCAGGAGCAGGATTCTCACGGCATCCTCGCGGCAGCGGCCGGGGTCGCACCGTAAGTCGCCCACCGGGTCCCGAGCGGCGTACCGTCCTCCTGCGCGAGGTTCGCTAGTGAGTATTCGCTCACCTACTGTGAACAGCGGCACCCCCGAAACTGGTGCTCGACAGAATGAGCAGCCCGCATTGGGCGGAGTCGAGCAGGCATAACGACTTGAGGATATAGCGAGGGGCAGGTCGGCCATAAAAGTACCACCTGCCCCCGTGCGATGCGCAAGAGGGCGGACTATCTTATCCCGCTGCCCATTACACCTGCCAAAGTAGAGGACTCCATGGCCACCGCCGCCGCCGCCGCCCAGTTCACCGGGGTGGATTTCCTGAACCTCGACAGCCTTCTCTCGGAGGAGGAACGAGCCGTTCGGGATACCGTCCGGACCTGGGTCGACGAGAACCTTATTCCGGTCATCGGGCAGGCCTACATCGAAGGCAAGTTCCCCAAGCAGCTGATCCCCGGGATGGCCGAGCTGGGACTCTTCGGCGCGAATCTGCCGGAAGAATACGGGTGCGCCGGGCTCAACAACGTCGCCTACGGCCTGATCATGCAGGAGCTCGAGCGGGGGGATTCGGGGATCCGATCCTTCGCCTCGGTGCAGGGCGGGCTGGTGATGTACCCGATCTACGCGTTCGGCTCGGATGAGCAGAAGAAGAAGTGGCTGCCCCTGCTGGCCTCGGGGCAGGAAATCGGCTGCTTCGGGCTCACCGAGCCTGATTTCGGCTCCAATCCCGGCGGCATGATCACCACCGCGCGCGAGACCAAGGACGGGTGGGTGCTGAACGGCACCAAGATGTGGATCACGAATGGCTCCCAAGCCACCGTCTCCATCATCTGGGCCAAGACCGGCGACATCAAGGACGCCAAGTCCATCCGCGGTTTCATCGTGCCCACCGACACCAAGGGCTACACCGGCAAGGATCAGAAGGGCAAGCTCTCCCTCCGCGCCAGCGATACGAGCGAGATCCACCTGCAGGACGTGCACTTGCCGAAGGATGCGCTGCTTCCAAAGTCGGGCGGCCTCAAGAGCCCGCTCATGTGCCTGACCCAGGCGCGCTACGGGATCGCCTGGGGCGCCATCGGCGCGGCGATGGCCTGCTACGACGAGGCGCTGAGGTATGCCCAGAGCCGGGTGATGTTCGATCGTCCCATCGCCCAGACCCAGATCCAGCAGGTGCGTCTGGTGGACATGCTCACCGAGATCGTGAAGGCGCAGTTCATGACCCTTCAGCTGGGGCGGCTCAAGGACGCGGGGACGATGACACCCGATCAGGTCTCCCTCTGCAAGCGGAACAACGTGGACATGGCCTGCGAGGCCGCCCGCGAGGCTCGGCGGCTGCTGGGCGCCAACGGCATCCTGGCCGAATACCACTCCATGCGCCACATGGCCAATCTGGAGTCGGTGTACACCTACGAGGGCACCCACGACATGCACTCGCTGATCGTGGGTCAGGCGATCACCGGACTGCCCGCGTTCTAGTGAGGTGGCTCACCGCCCGGTGCGGCGGTTCGCAGGCACCCTTGGGGGCCAACAACCAGGGGGACGCATGACAGGCCGGGTGACGGTGTCGTGGCAGGGCAAGCAATACGAGGCGGTGCGGAAGGAGGGGCGTGAGGCCGAGCCCGAGCCGGGTCCGGTCTGGCAGGTGACCCGCGATGGCGCCCCGGTCACCAGCTTCGGCGCGGAGGACGCCGAAGGTGCGGGCGACGTTCGCGACAAGATTGTCGAATGGCTCGAAGCCAATGAGTCGCGGCCCTCGCTCGACGTAGGAAGACAGTAGCCTACTCCCTATCCCGCCGGGGGCCAGCCGCCCCGCTGTGACGCCCGCGTCGGCCGTGCGTAATGAAAGGCGTGACGTCGCTATCCGTGTCCCACACTCCCCATAGCCCGGCCGCACCGAGCGCCCCGCCCTCCGCCGAGGGCGAGGCGCTGTGCCGCGAGTGGTACCAGGCCCACGGTGTGGCGGTCTACAACTACTTCCGGTTCCACGTGCCCCTCGCGGACGTGGCCGAAGACCTGACCGCCGAGACCTTCCTCAAGGTGGTCCGCGCCGTCGACCGGTTCGACCCCCTCAAGGGCACGCCGAAGGCGTGGATTCTGACGGTCGCCCGGAACGTGCTGACCGACTGGCGCCGACGGGCGAGGTTGAGACAGTACGTGACCCTGGGGACGATGCACGACCTGGTGTACGAGGCCCCGTCCCCGGAGGAGCGGATGCTCCGGGAGGAGGAGGTGGGTCGGTTGCTGGATGCCGTGGCCACCCTCACCGAAGCGGACCGCGAGCTCATCGGGCTTCGATACGGCAGCGGGCTCGACACCGCCGAGGTGGCGCAGCTTCTCGGGGTCAGCGAGGGCAGTGTCCGGACCCGTCTGTGGCGGGCGCTGGGGCGGCTGCGGGGAGCGATGGTTCGGTGAGCGACGACCGCGATATCCCTCCCGAGCTGGCGGAAATCGACCGTGATCTCCGCGGCGTCCGGTTTCAGCCCCGCACTTCGCTCGGCCCGGAGGTGCTCGGCCGGTTGCGCCGTGAACGGTCGAAGGGCGCCGTTCCGCCCCGGCGCCGCCGTCCGGCGCTTGCGGCTCTCGCGGCCGTCCTGGTGGCCGCCGCGGGAGCCGCGCTGGCACTCCGGGGCTCGGGCACCGTCGTGGTGGACCGCTGCTGTTACGACCTCGACGGCGGAGGGGAGACGGACGACGGGGTCGTGGTCTTCGCCGAGCGCGACGCCAAGGTTCATCAGCTCCGGGTCTACGAAGATCTCGACGGTTCGGCGAGCTTCACCGCCGGCGACCTCGTGCGCCTCGAGCGTGGCGGCACACCGTCCATGCAGGAGGCTTCCGCCGCCGGGCTCGTCACCATCGAGCATTGCTGCCTGGATTTCGACGGGGGCGGACCGGCCGACGACGGTCTGCTCATCCTGGGTGTGCCGCCCGACCGCGTCGTCATGGCGGCGATCTACGAACGAACGGCAGACGACGATCGTCCCGCAGGCTCGGCCGGATTTCCGCTCAGATAGCTCGCTCTCACGCCAGACCCCCTGACAGGAGTTGGTTGATGAACCGGACGCGTCTGTTCGCGATCGCCGGACTGTTCGCCGCTTCGGCGGCCCAAGCGCAGGTGCGTGACACGACGGCGGCGGACACCACCGCGTTCGAGCTGCCTCCCATCGAGGTGGTCGGCAGCATCCATCCCGACGCCGGCCCGACGGTCGGCTCGGGTGTGCCGGCCCGCGTCACGACGCTGGGGGCCGAGGACGTGGATGCCTACGAGCCCCGGGTGCTCTCCGACGCGGTGCGGCAGGTGGCCGGTTTCTCGACCTATGACGATCTCGGCAGTCCCTACAAGCTCAACATCTCGTCGCGAGGGTTCTATTCCTCGCCCGTGGTCGGCCTGCCGCAGGGGGTGGCGGTCTTCCTCGACGGGATCCGCATGAACGAGCCCGAAGCCTCCCAGATCAACTTCGATCTGCTGCCGATGGACCACATCCAGCGCATCGAGGTGTTGTCCGGCAACGGCTCGCTCCTGGGGCGGAACGCGCTCGGCGGCGCGATCAACCTGGTGACCGCGCGTGGCACCGGTCCGGCGCGTGCCAACCTCGAGCTGTCGGGCGGGAGCTTCGGGGCGGCGCGCGCCGAGGCCAACGTCGCGGGCCTGACCGACGGCGGAATGGACTGGTACGTGGGCGGCAACTACAACCGGGAGGACGGCTGGCGGAAGGTCACCGGCGCCGAGGAATACAGCGGCTTCGTCAGCGGGGGCAAGCTGGGCGAGACCAGCGGCATACGGTTCCAGGGCCTGTACGCCAATTCCTACGTGATGACCGCGGGCTCGCTTCCCGAGACCATCTTCGGGACCAGCCCCGACTCGAACCTGAGCGCGAACGACTACGAGGACCTCTGGCAGTTTCAGGGCGCGGTCCAGGGATACCGGCAGGTGGGTACGGGCAAGCTGTCCGGCACCGTGTATTTCCGCAGGCACCGCGCGGAGCGGTTCAACGCCAACCAGCCGGATGATCCCGACGTGTTCGGGATCTCTTACAACTCCACCTTCGGCTTCACCGGCGACTACCGCTGGGTCCGGCTGCTGAGCGACAACCTCGTTCTGAATCTCCGGGGCGGCGTGGACGGAAGCATCAGCCGGGTCAACATCGACATCTTCGCCGATTCGATCAAGTTTGGCGGAGATCGCGCGCTCACCACCCAGGTGCGGAGCCCGCTCTGGGATCTGGCGCCGTTTCTGATGGCCGACCTCACCAGCGGCCCGGCCACCTTCTCCGCCGGCGCGCGGTATGACTACGTCCGGATTCCCTTCGAGAACCTGCTCGATCCGACCGCCGATACGGTCGGCGTCTACAAGCAGTTCAACCCGCGGCTCGGCGTGAGCGTCGAAGTGGCACCAGGCGCCGCGGTGTTCGCCTCCTGGGGCAAGAGCTTCCGCTCGCCCGCGGTGATCGAGAACGCCTGCGCCGATCCCGAGTCGCCCTGCCCGCTGCCGTTCGCCCTCGGGGACGATCCGCCGCTCGACCCGGTGAAGGCGACCACGATCGAGGCGGGCTTCCGGTATGCCACCGGCAATCTCGCATTCGACGGTTCGGTCTATCACATGAACGTGAGCAACGACATCTTCCTCACGCCGTTCGGCGAGGAGGAGCCTGAGGGCGGCACCATCGACGGCTTCTTCATCAACCTCGACAAGACCCGCCGGGTCGGCGCGGAGGTGGGCGCGGCGTATCGGTTCCCGGCCGGCCATTCGGTCTACCTCAACTACGCCTTCACCCGGGCCACCTTCCAGAGCGAGGCCGAGATCTTCAGCATCAGATCGCTGGAGGAGGAGGGCGAGGAGCCGATCATCAATCCGTTCCCCACCAGTAACGAGGTCACCGCCGGCAACCGTCTGCCCCTGGTGCCCGACCACGTGATCAAGGGGGGCGCGACGGTCCGGATCGGGCGGTACTTCTACGCGGGGACAGACGCCCGCTACACCGGTACGCAGTATCTCCGGGGCGACGAGGCGAACGTCACCGACCAGCTGGACGACTACATCGTGGCCGACGCGCGGGTCGGCGTGGAGTTCGACCGCTGGGAGGTCAGCGGGGTCGTCACCAACCTCTTCCAGAACCGCTACGCCATCTTCGGTGCGTTCAACGTCAACCAGGGCAATCCGGCGGGGCCCACGATCGAGCGGTTTCTGTCGCCCGGGTCGGAGCGGATGTTCCGTCTCATCTTGCGGACTTCCCTCGGTGGGTCACGCACGGCCGGGGGTGTCGATTCGGACTGATTCCTCGCTGGCGACCTCGGAAGTCCTCGACTAGCTTTGCCGCCAGTTCGAGGACCAGACCAGGACCGAGGCCGGGAGCGTGCGTTGAAGATCGCAGTCTGCTTGAAGCGGGTGCCGGAGATGGAGTTGCGGTTCTCCATCGCGGCGGATCGCAAGTCGCTGGATCAGGCGGGGCTCAAGTATGAGATGGGAGACTTCGACGGGTACGCCCTCGAGGTCGGGCTCCAGCTGGTGGAAAAGGCGGGATCGGGCGAGGTCGTCGCCGTTTGCCTCGGCCCCGACGGGGTGCAGGAGACGCTCCGCAAGGCCCTGGCCATGGGCGCCGCCCGCGCGGTCCATCTCAAGGCCGACGAAGTACCGTTCGATGGGTTCGCGGTTGCGACGGCGCTCGCCGCCGAGCTGAAGGAAGGCGGGTACGATCTGGTTCTGTTCGGCCGGATGGCCACCGACACCGCCAGCGGTACCGTCGGGCCGATGACCGCGCACCTGCTCGACCTGCCCTGCGTCACCGCCATCTCCCACCTCGATGTCGCGAGCGGGCGCGGAACGGCGCGCCGCGATCTCGAGGGCGCCACCGAGACGGTCCAGTTCTCCCTCCCCGCCGTCCTCACCATCGACGAGGGCATCGCCCGGCCGCGACTGGCCACGCTCAAGGGCATCATGGCCGCCAAGAAGAAGCCTCTGGACTCGCGACCGGCTCAGCTCGGCCAGGTGAGTCTCACCGTCGAGTCCATGGCGCTGCCGCCGGAACGGAGCGGAGGCAGGATCATCGGTGAGGGTCCCGACGCGGTTCCCGAGCTGGTGCGGCTGCTCCGCACCGAAGCGAAGGTGCTCTGATGGCAACGACCTTCGCATTCGCGGAATCCCGGGACGGCGCCCCGCGGAAGGTGGCGTTCGAGGCGGTGACCGCGGCGCGCCAGGCGGCCGACGCCTCCGGCGGCGGGGAGGTGCACGCGTTGCTCGTCGGCGCGCCCGGTATCGCCGCACGGGCGGAGGAGCTGGGGCGATTCGGAGCCGACGTCGTCACTGTAGTCGAGCACCCGCGGCTCGAGCACTACAATCCCGAGGTCGTCGCCGCCACTGCCGGGGCGCGGCTTCAGGCGGGCGGCTACCGGGCGGCGTTCTTCGCCGCCTCGGCGCAGGGTCGCGACCTGGCACCGCGCGTCGCGGCCCGGCTCGGACTGAGCCTCGCCTCGGACGTCATCGACTTCGAGCTGCGGGACGATGCCGTGATCGCCCGCCACCCCGGCTACACCGGCAAGGTGATCGTGACGCTGCGCCTGGTCGGCACGCCGGCGTTGCTCTCCCTGCGGCCCGGCGCCGTGAGCGCGGTCGAGCAACCCAGAGCGGCTCGGGTGGAGCGTGCCGAACCCGCGATGGATCCCGCCTCCGCCCGGGTGACGGTGACGGAGACGTCGCAGGAGAGCGGCGCGAAGCTCGATCTCGGCGAGGCACCGGTGATCGTGAGCGGCGGGCGGGGACTCCGGGCGGCGGAGAACTTCAAGCTGGTCGAGGAGCTTGCGGCGGCCTTCGGGAACGCGGCGGTCGGCGCCACCCGCGCCGTCACCGACGACGGCTGGCGTCCGGCCACCGACCAGATCGGGCAGACCGGTCGCCTGGTGAGCCCCGACCTCTATGTGGCACTCGGCATCTCCGGAGCCATTCAGCACCTCGCCGGCATGCGGACCGCCAAGACCATCGTCGCGATCAACAAGGACAAGGACGCGCCGATCTTCAAGATCGCCGACTACGGCATCGTGGGCGATCTGTTCGAGGTCGTCCCCCGGCTGACCGAGGAGATCCGGAAGGCCAAGGGCGGGCAGTAGCCTAGTCCCGGGCCGAGCGCACCAGATCCTCGATCCGACGCGCCCCTTCGGCCACCATCGCCTCCTCCGGCCCGAAGGAGAACCGCACGTATTGCCGGAAGCGCGAGGGGCGGCCGCTCCGCCGCTTTCCCGGATTCACGTCGAAGAACTCGCCCGGCACGCAGATCACCTGTTTCTCCAGCGCCGCCCGAAAGAACGACATCCCGTCGTTCAGCGAGGGCGGCAGCCCGGAGATGTCGCCCCAGCAGTAGAACGTCCCCTCCGGCTCCAGGTCGAACCGCACCCCCGCACGGCGCAACCCGTCGGACAGGATGGTCCGCTTCCGCAGGAACGCGTCGCGTATCGCCTCGGTCTCCGCTTCGACCACGTCGGGTGCGAGCAACGGGACGGCGGAGCGCTGGAGCGGCTTGCTGCCGCCGCCGTCGAGAAAGGACCCGCTGCTGGAGACGGCCTCGATCACCTGACGCGGGCCCACGATCCAGCTGCAGCGCCATCCCGGGTAGCGCCAGTTCTTGGTGAGCCCGTCGAAGAGGACGACGGGGTCGGTGTCCACGTCCTCGACGTACCGGGCCGCCGACACGAGGCCGTCGCCATCGGCGGTCTCGCGCCAGATGTAGTGGGAGTAGAACTCGTCGATCAGGAGCGAGCAGCTCAGCTCCCGCGCGACGGCGACCCAGCCCTCGAGCTCCTCGTCCGCGATCACCCGCCCGGTCGGATTGCAGGGATTGGAGAGCAGCACGGCGGAGAGTCCCCGGCCGGTGATCTCCTCCCGCAGGTGGTCGGGGCTGAAGTGATAGCCCTCGCGGCCGTCGAGCAGAATCGGGATCGAGGTGAAGAGCTTGAAGATGTCGAGCAGCTCTTCGTACGCGGTATAGTCGGGCAGGAAGTGCCCGAGGTTCACCTGCCCGAGCGCGGCCACCGCACGGGTGAGCGACGAGCGGCCCCCGCCGCAGATGCAGACGTTCCGCTCGGTGTACTGCGAGCCCTTGCCTCGTCGGTAGAGCCGGTTGTACAGCTCGGCCACCGCCCGTCGCAGCTCCCAGATTCCCGGTACGGGGGCGTAGTCCTGATCGTCCACACCGATCTCGACCCGGTGCACCCGCGGCGGGGCGCCGGGGAGCGCACCGGTCTCGGGTTGTCCCTGGCCCAGGTTGCACCATGCCGGGTGACCGTAGCGGTAGCCGAGCTTGGCGGCCTCGGCCATGACGAAAATGACGCCGGTGAAGGGAACCGGTCGGAAGCCGGGGATCGGAGGTGGGGGAGACATGAGTTCGGAAGCGTAGGGGACCGGGGGAGGTGAGGGAAGGGTGCGCTGGTCGCCCTAGAGCACCCTCCGGGGGACCCGCCGCATGTACGCGGCATACATCGGATGCCGCTCGACCAGCCAGCGCTCCTCCACCTTGGCCTTCGCCCCGAAGTACCCGAGCGCCACGATTCCCACGACCAGCGCCAACGTCCAGTTGCTCCACGCCAGCGCGTATCCGGTCAGTCCGAGGACGATGCCGGCGTAGATCGGGTGCCGCGAGTGTGCGTACGCGCCTGACGTGACCAGCGGCGCGTCCGGCAGCGGCTCGGTACCCGGCGTGAGGCCGCGCCCGAGTGAGCGCACTCCCCACAGGGCGATCACGAGACCCGCGGCGATCAGCGGCGCGCCCAGCCACCGGATCGGCTCGGGGTCGACCCGGTTGATCACCGGATTCAGGTCGCCAAGGCTCACATGGCGCGGCAGGAAGGGCGCAACGAGGCATACCGAGGCGATCAGCGCGATCTGCCCCCACACCCACGGATCCCGTATCGCTTTAGCAAGATCCATCCGACCAACTTACCGCCCGCCCGGCCACCGGAAATGCCGAGTTATATTTCCGCCGCCCTGCCATCCGCCTCTCCAGCCAGGAGCCCCCTGCCGTGTCCACCATCCTTCCCGTTCGCCACCAGCCCCCGATTCCCCTCGACCGGGTGATCCGGCACGACCCGCCGGGCGCCGAGGCGATCGAGATGGACGTGGTGATCGTGGGCGCGGGGCCCGCGGGGCTCGCCTGCGCGATCGAGCTGACGCGCCTCGCCCGCCAGGCCCAGGAATCCGGCGGCGGACCGGCGGAGCTCAACATCGCCGTGCTGGAGAAGGCGGGCGCGCTGGGAGAGCACAGTCTCTCGGGGGCGGTGGTGAATCCCCGCGCCTTCCGCGAGCTCTTCCCCGATCTCAACCCCAGCGACTTTCCCTTCCGCCAGCCGGTGGCGGGCGAGGCGGTGTATTTCCTGACCGAAGGCCGCGCGCAGCGTCTCCCCACACCGCCCACCATGCACAATGCCGGGTTCTACACCGCCTCCCTGTGCGAGATCGTCCGCTGGCTCGGCGAGCGCGCGGAGCAGGCCGGCGTCAACCTGTTCGCCGGCTTTCCGGTGGATGCGCTGCTGGTGGAGGGCGACGCGGTGCGTGGAGTCCGCACCACCCCCTCGGGGCTGGATCGCGACCGGCAGCCGACGGGCGACTTCGCCGAGCCGACGGACCTCACCGCGAAGGTGACGGTGATCGCCGAGGGCACCCGGGGACTCCTCACCCAGGGCTGGCGCGAGTGGCAGCGGGTCGGCTCCGCCAACCCGCAGATCTTCGCTCTCGGCGTGAAGGAGGTGTGGGAGACGAAGAAGCCGCTCGAGTCGGTGGTGCACACCCTGGGGTGGCCGCTCCCCGAGGATGCGTTCGGCGGGAGCTTCATGTATCCGCTGGGGCCGAGCCAGATCGCCATCGGCATCGTGGTCGGGCTGGACTATCACGACGCCGGCCTCGACGTGCACGAGCTGCTCCAGAGGATGAAGCTGCATCCGCTGTTCCGCCCCTACCTCGAAGGTGGTGAGTTGGTGGAGTGGGGGGCCAAGACGATTCCCGAAGGCGGCTACCACGCGCTTCCCGAGCGCCGGAGCGGCGACGGCGTCCTTCTGGTGGGGGACGCGGTCGGGTTCGTAGACGTTCCATCGCTCAAGGGCATCCACTACGCGGTCCAGTCGGGGGTCTTTGCAGCCCGGGCCGCGTTCGCGGCGCTCAAGTCCGGCGACACGTCCCGGGCCAGCCTGGCGACCTACGACCGGATGGTGGACGAGAGCTACATCGTGGCCGACATGTATCGCACCCGAAACATGCGGCTCGCGTTCAAGGATGGGCTCTACGTCGGCGGACTCAAGGCCGGGCTCATGACGATCAGTGGCGGCCGGCTCTTCGGCGGCCGCATCGACATGCCCGAGGATGCGGCCGCTCCGCGGCGCGTCACGGAGCGCGAGCCGTTCACGCCCGACGGCAAGCTCACGTTCGGCAAGCTGGACGCCGTCTACAAGTCCGGGAACGCGACGCGGGACACCATTCCCTCCCATCTCCTGGTGGGGCCGGACGTGACCGCCGAGGTGGCCGAGTTCTACACCCACGTGTGCCCGGCCGGCGTGTACGAGCGGGTCGGTGACGAGCTTCGGGTCAATGCGCCGAACTGCATCGACTGCAAGGCGACCGACGTACTCGGGCCACGCTGGACTCCCCGGGAAGGCGGAAGCGGGCCCAAATACCGATCGATGTAGTCCTCGGCTGCAGCCCGTGGCAGTAGCGCGTGCCGAGTGACATGTAATGCGCGTCGAAAAGCGCGACGGTGTTCGCTTCCTGCGGATTGTGTGTCGCCTCGATTTTCCCCACACTGAACCCACCATTTCTCCACCTCTCGCCAGGGTGACGCTGGTCCGTGCCAACCATCGCCTGGAGGTCATGATGTCGGCTTCCCGGATTCGCACCGGTGCCCTGCTCGCCGCGCTCGCGCTGCTCGGATCGAGCGCCCCGGCCGCAGCGCAGGCCGTGGCTTCGAAGACCGTGACCGCGCGGCCGAGCCACGCGGCGCAGCTCAAGAGCGCCCTCCGGTCGGCCGCGGCGGCCCAGGCGAAGCACCATGCGATGCGGCGCTCCTATGCGACGTCGGTGGACCAGCTCCGCCTGCCCGTGATACCGGGTGTGCGGCTCGAGATCGTGATGGCGGGTAGCACCGGGTGGCAGGGCCGGGCCTATCATCAGGAGCAGCCGGGCCGAAGCTGCGTGATCTTCGTCGGCCGCATCGAAGGCGTCGAGGCCCCGCGCACCGATGGGGACCGGGACATGGCAGGCGAGGAAGGAGTGCCGCTCTGCGATCGCATGCGGTAGCCAAGCCGGACAAGCCGCGTTGGGGAGCCGGGGCCGCCAGGATGGTGGCAGCGTCGCTTTCCGGCGGCGCGGCACTCGCCTCGATCCTGAGTTACACGAGCGCGGCGGGCATCCCGGTGCCGGGCGTGCCCTCCCCCGCGCTCCGCGCGCACAGCGTCACCCTCACCCCCACGATCGATACCGCGGAATCATTGGGGGATACCATACAGTTGGCCGCCGTGGTCATCGACTCCAGCGGCACCGCGATGATGGGTGTCGTGCCCGCGTGGACCAGCGGCGACCCTTCGATTGCCGTGGTGAGCCAGGCCGGAACCGTGACGGCGCAGGGCCCTGGCACCACGGCGATCGTGGTGCGGGTCGGCCTGCTCGAGACGCGGTCCCGGATCGTGGTGCGCCAGGTCCCCTCGGCGCTGGAAGTCGCCGACAGCCTCGTCAGGGTGCCGGAGAGCGAGCGCGTTCCCGTGGTCGCCCATGTGGTCGATGCCCGCGGTAATCCCATCGTCGGCGCCGAGGTGACCTGGTCGGCCCCCGACCCCGCGGTCGCGACGATCGAGGGCGCCGACCTCGTCGGCGTGAGTCCCGGGCGGACCCTGCTGACGGGCATGGCCGGGCAGCTGCAGCGTGTGGTGCCCGCCGAAGTGATACCGGTGCCCGGCTCGATCACCGTGCTCGGTGGGGAAGGGCAGCGGGCGCCGACCGGGAAGGCGCTGCCGGTGCCGGTCAGCGCGCAGATCGTCTCCCGGACCGGCCGTCCGATGCCGGGAGTCGCCGCCGTGTTCCACTCGCCCTCCGCAGGCGCGTCACCCGACCCGGCGACCGACACTTCGGACGCGCGTGGCATGGTGCAGACGATCTGGCGGCTGGGAGATGTGCCGGGTCGCCAGCAGCTCACGATCTCGGTGGATGGCGTGGCCGTCGCGCCGGCGCTCGGCGCCGAGGCGGATCCGGTCCCCGCGAACGCGAAGGTCGAGCTCGTCGCTCCGGTCTCCGGCGGACAGGTCGGCGACACGCTGCCGGTCGGCATCAGGGTGGTCGATTCGCTGGGGATGGGGCTGGCGGATGTGCCGGTGAGCTGGCGTGCGGTCGACGGCGGGGCGGTGACCGCGCCCGCCTCGCGCACCGATTCGCTCGGCGAGGCGCGGGCGACCTGGACGCTCGGTCCGAAAGCCGGACGCCAGCGCGCCCGGGTCCAGGTGGGCAACCCGCGGACGATGCCGCCATTTACCGTCAGCGCCACAGCCGGTGCCGGGTCCCCGGCGTCAGTGGTCGTGAAGTCCGGCGACCGTCAGCTCGGTTCCGTGGGCGCGGCGCTCAAGCTGCCGCTGGTGCTCCGCAGCGTGGACCGTCACGGCAACCCCGTGCCGGGCGCCGCCGTGCGACTCGAGCCCGCGGCGGGCAAACTGGCGGACAGCAGCATCGTCACGGATTCGGCCGGCCAGGCGAAGGTGCTGTGGACGCTCGGCCGTGCAGCGGGCCTTCAGCGAATGGGGATCAGGCTCGCCGGCGACACCGCGGAGACCGAGGCTACCGCGCTCGCCCGGCCAGGGAAGCCGGTGAAGCTTGCGTTCGTGGCCCCCCCGGAGACGGCAAGATCCGGGCGACCGCTTCCCAGGCCGCTGGTCGTGCAGGTGACCGACGCCCACGGCAACCCACTGGCCGGACAGACCATCATCTTCAAGCCGTCCAGCGGCAGCGTGGCGCCGGCGCGAGGACTCAGCGATGCCGACGGTCGCACGGTGGTGCGCTGGACCCTTGGTCCCAAGTCCCGGAAGCCCGAGCTGGCGGCCACGGTCGCGGGCAGCGGCGTGAGTCGTACCCTGGTGCTCAGCGCTCACCCATGACCTTGATGATCACCCGCTTGCGTCGCTGACCGTCCCACTCTCCGTAGAACACCCGCTGCCAGGGCCCGAAGTCGAGCTTGCCGTCGGTGATCGGCACGATCACCTCGTGGCCCACGGTAAGACTCCGGAGGTGGGCGGCCGCGTTGTCCTCGCCGGTCTCGTTGTGGCGGTAGCGCTCCGGATCCCACGGCGCGATAGTGCCCTCGAGCCACTCGAGGATGTCGTGCCAGAGCCCCGACTCGTGATCGTTCACGAAGACCGAGGCGCTGATGTGCATGGCGGACACCAGCACCATGCCCTCGCGCACGCCGCTCACCCGCACCTGCTCGGCGACCTGGTCGGTGATGTCGAGGATCTCCTGACGCTTCCTGGTCTCGAACCAGAGATAGTGGGTATGGGTGGGCATCGCTCCGCTCAGCGCAACAGGTCTTCCAGCCGAACCGCCGTGTCGGTCTTCTCGTCCCGGTACTTGATGATCACGGGGGCATAGAGAGATATCCCCGCGGCCCGACCCGGCCCGTGCTTCACCGGTCTCGTTCCCGGCACCACCACCGCGCCCGATGGAATCTCCAGCGGGCGGTCGCCCTCCCGACGATACGTCCGATCGTGCACCAGGTCGAATACGACCGTCCCCCCGGTGAGCACGGTGCCGGGCGCCAGGACCGCGCGGGTTCGCACCACCGTGCCCTCGTACACCCCGCAGTTTCCGCCCACCAGCACTTCGTCCTCGATGATCACCGGCAGCGCACCGGCCGGCTCCAGCACGCCACCGATCTGCGCCGCGGCGGAGAGGTGGACGCGCTTTCCGATCTGCGCGCACGATCCGACCAGCGCGTGGCTGTCGATCATCGTCTCTTCGTCCACATAGGCACCGACGTTGACGTACATCGGCGGCATGCAGACCACGCCGCGGGCGACGTAGCAACCGTCACGGATCGCCGATCCGCCGGGCACCAGCCGCACGCCATCCTCCGGGCCGAGCGCGCGGAGCGGATACGTGTCCTTGTCGTAGAAGGGGAAGGGGCCGCCGGTCGCCGCAGGCCCCACACGCCCGAGCCGGAAGCCGAGGAGGATCCCCGCCTTCACCCATGCATTGGCGCGCCACCTTCCGTCGGGCTCCCGCTCCGCCGCGCGGACCCGGCCCGCGTTCAGCTCGGTCTTCAGTGCCCGGAATGCCTCGAGCGCCGCGGGCTCCTCGCCGGCCGGGACCCCGTCGGCGAAGCGCTCCAGGTCCGCTCGCAGCTCCGTCCTCGTTGCCACTAGAACTCCACCCCGAGATCCCGTAACGTGGCCGCCAGCGTGATGCGGGTCTTCTCGGTGACCGGCACCAGCGGCAGCCGCAGGATGTTGCGGATCCGGCCGGTGAGGGCGAGCGCCGCCTTCACCGGCGCGGGATTGGTCTCCAGGAAGTTGGCGTCCATCAATGGGAGCAGGCGGTAGTGCCAATCCCTGGCCTTCTCCACCTCACCCGACAGCATCAGGTGCACCAGCGTTCGCATCGGTCCCGGCATCTCGTTGGATGTAACCGAAACCAGGCCATCGCCGCCGGCCGCCACGATGGCCAGAGTGAGCCAGTCGTCGCCCGAGAGCACCGTGAAGCCGTGCCGGACGGCCGCGCAGGATCTGCATCACCTGCGCGAGGTCGCCGCTCGCTTCCTTGATGCCCATGACGTTGGGATGCTCGGCGAGCTGAAGGGCGGTGGCCGGCTGGAGGTTCACCGCGGTGCGCCCGGGCACGTTGTAGAGGCAGATCGGTTTGGTGGACGCGTCGGCCACCGCGTTGAAGTGACGGAAGAGGCCGCCCTGGGTCGGCTTGTTGTAGTACGGTGTGGCGCTGAGAATGAAATCGACGCCCAGGCGGCACATTCGGCGTGCTTCCGCGGTGGCCCGTGCGGTGTCGTTGCTGCTCGCTCCGGCCATCACGGGCACACGGCCGCCGGCGGCCTCCACCACCGCTGCCACCACCCGCTCCCGCTCGGCGTCGTCCAGGGTCTGGGCCTCGCCAGTGGAGCCGCAGGGAACCAGAAAATCGATCTTCTCGGCGACCTGCCACTCCACCAGGGACCGGAGCGCGGGGTAGTCCACATCTCCCCGATCGGTGAATGGAGTGACCAGCGCGGTCCCGCATCCCTGAAGGCGCGTCATCCGATTCCTCCAAAGAGCATCGCTTCGAAGTCGTACACCCCGGTGCGGCCGGGCAGCCACTCCGCCGCGGCGATCGCACCCGCGGCAAAGCCTCGCCGGCTGCGGGCCACGTGGCTCAGCCTGACGGTGTCGTGCGGTCCGTCGTAGGTCAGCACGTGGGTGCCCGGGATGGCTCCGGCCCGGATGGACGTGATGGGGAACTCCCGCCCGGGGTCCGCCTCCCGCAGGCGTCTCTGCATCGCTGCCGCGGTTCCCGACGGGGCGTCCACCTTGGCGGCGTGGTGCTCCTCCAGGATGAACGCGGCGAACTCCGGTCGCCCCGCGAAGCGCTCGGCGAGGTCGCGCGCGGCGCGAAGGAAGAGCTGCACGCCGACCGAGAAGTTCGACGAGTGGAGCAGCGCGCCGCGTCGGGCGGCCACCAGGCTGGTGATCCGAGCCAGGTCGTCGGCCCATCCGGTGGTCCCGGTGACCGTGGGAACGCCGGCCTCGATCAGGCGCTCGAGGTTACGGACCACGGCGTCGGGGCGGGTGAATTCGATCGCGGCGTCCACCCCCTCGAGCCGCGAGCGGGTCAGCCCAACGCCCCCGGCGTTTTCCTCGCGGCCGAAGATCGCGTGCACGACGTGTCCCCGCTCGGCGGCGAGCTCCGCCACCGCCCGGCCCATCCTGCCGTTGCCCACGATCGCCAGTCGCATCGGAATTCTCCGTGTGGCCGTGCTTGTCATCCCTCGCTACGCTCGGGATGACGACGCCCTCTCAGTCCCCCGCTCCGAAGAACTCCGCATGCAGCCGCCGCACCACGTCGGGCCCATCCTCCTCGCGGACCACGAACGTCATGTTGATCGCCGACGCCCCCTGAGAGATCACCTCGACGTTGGCCGGCTGCACCGCGCCGAAGATCCTGGACGCGAGCCCCGGCGTCCTCCGAAGCCCGATCCCGACCACGGACACGATCGCGCGCGCGTCGTCGGTCCAGACCTCCCCCAGCTCCGACAGCTCCCGAACCACGGCCTCGATCCTGGATCGGTCCTCGACCGTGAGCGACACACTCACCTCGCCGCTCGCGAGGACGTCCACCACCACCTCGTGCCGCTCGAACACCTCGAACATCGCCCGGAGAAAGCCGTACGCGCCCAGCATGCGCGGGGCCCGGACGTTGACGACGGTGATGCCTCGCTTCCAGGAGATGGACCGGATCGGCGAATCGCCCATCCGCTCCAGCTCCGCGGACGGCTCGATGGTGGTACCCGGCAACTCCGGACGGGTCGAGTTGAGCACCACGATGGGGATGCCCGCGCGCACCAGCGGCATCGCGGTGGCCGGGTGGAGCACCGTGGCCCCGAAGGTGGCCAGCTCGGCCGCCTCCTCGTAGCTCGCCGCGGAGAGCGTCCGGGCCGATGGAACGATGCGCGGATCGGCGGTCATGAGCCCGTCCACGTCGGTCCAGATCTCCACTCGGGCCGCGCCCAGCGCGGCGCCCAGGAGCGCGGCGGTGAAATCCGAGCCGCCGCGGCCCAGTGTCGTCGGCACGCCGTCGGGCGTGGCTCCGATGAACCCCTGGGTCACCGGCACCAGCTCGGCGTCGAGCAGCGGGCGGAGGCAGTCGCGCGCGCGGGTGTTGACCACCTGGACGTAAGGCGTCGCGCGGCCGAACCGGTCGTCGGTCACCATGATCGACCGGATGTCGGCCCACGCGGCGGGGATTCCCGCACCGCTCAGCGCGCCCGCCACCAGTCGCGAACTCCACAGCTCGCCGTACCCGGCAAGCTCATCGATCTCCGCCGGCCGGAGGCGCCGGCCGAACGCGCTCGTCAGGGACGAGCGGAGGGACTTCGTGTCCTGCCGTATCGAGTCCCCGGTCGAATGCGCGCCGGGCAGCTCGCCCGCGACCGCCTCGTGCCGCCGGGCCAGCGCGTCGATGGCGTCGTCGAGCGCCTGCGCGTCCCCCGCGTGAGCCGCCGCCGCGAGCCGGAGCAGTCCATCGGTGACGCCCGCGAGCGCCGAGACGACTACCAGCGGCCGCTCGGCCGCGCGACCCTCCACGATCGCGACCAGCCGCCGGATCGCGGCGGCATCCGCGACCGAGGTCCCGCCGAACTTACAGACGATCACGGCCGCGGGCCGAGCCGGCCGTCCGACACCAGGAGCTCGGCGATCTGCACCGCCTGTCCCGCCGCACCGCGGATCGTGTTGTGCCCCAGGACCACCATGCGGAGGTCCAGCACCGGGCACGGGCGCACCCGGCCGACCGTCACCGCCATGCCGCGGCCGCGCTCGAGATCGAGTCGAGGTTGGGGCCGGTCGGCGCGGAGGTCCACCTCGACCGGGGGGTTGGGAGACGACGGCAGCCCTGCCACGCAGGGTGAGCCCCGAAAGTCCCGCAGCACGGCGGTCGCCTCTTCGGGCGTCACCCGGCGGCCGAGCCCGACCGATATCGTCTCCAGGTGTCCGTCCACCACCGGAACCCGGTTGGTGTGTGCGCTCACCGCGAAGGTCGCCGGCTCCACGCCGGCGGGCCCGAGCCGGCCGAGAATCTTCCGGCTCTCCCGTTCGATCTTCTCCTCCTCGCCGCCGATGTGTGGGATGACGTTGCCGATCGCATCGAGGGAGGGGATGCCGGGATAGCCCGCGCCGGACACCGCCTGCATCGTCGAGACGAAGAGCTTCTCGACCCCGAACGCCTGGTGCAGCGGCGCGAGGGCGAGCGCCAGCGCCGCGGTGGAGCAGTTGGGATTGGCGAGAATGGCTCCGCTCCATCCTCGCTCGGTCCGCTGCCGGTCGATGAGCACCAGGTGCTCGGCGTTGGCCTCGGGAATGAGCAGGGGGACGTCCGGCTCCATCCGGTGGGTGCGCGTGTTGCTGACGACGAACGCTCCGGCGCGGGCGAAGGCCTGCTCGATCGGACCGGCCACTTCGGCGTCGAGGGCGGAGAACGCGACGCCCCCGGGCAGCGGCGGCGCGCATTCCTGAACCGTGAGCCCGGCGATCGCCGGTGGGAGCTCCACCTGCTCCCGCCAGCGGACCACGTCGCCGTAGCGCCGCCCGGCGCTGGCCGACGACGCGGCCACCGCCGCGATCTCGAACCACGGATGATCGGCGAGCAGGCGGACGAACTTCTGGCCGACCGTGCCGGTCGCCCCCAGAACGCAGACGGGAATCTTCGCGGTCATTGCGCCTCGCGTGCGAGGAGGTCGGTGGCCAGGCGGACGTAGAGCTCCACGCCGCGGAGCAGGTCGGCCTTCAGGATGTGCTCGTCCGCGGTGTGGGCCACGCGGATCGTGCCGGGACCCAGCTGATACCCTTCGCCCCAGGGCGCGAGGAAGGGCAGGTCGCTCGCGTAGCTCACGACCGTGGTCTCCCATCCGGGCGGCGCGCCGCCGGCCTTGTGAAACGGCAGCTCGACCGGAAACGCCACGCTCACGCCGGGCGCGAGCCGTTCCCTGATGGCGGCCTTGAGCCGCTCCGTGGGCTCGACGGTACGGACCAGGAGCTGCGCCGCCGCATGCGGCGGGATGACGTTGGGGGCCACGCCGCCTGAAATGAGTCCGAGGTTGAGCGTGGAGCTCCCGAGCAGCGGGTCGTGCGGCAGGGGCAGTTGCCGGATCCGCTCGATGGTGTCGAGGAGCGCCGCGATGGCGCTCGCCCCGTCCTCGGGATAGGCGGAATGCGCCGCCCGCCCGGCGGCCGTCAGATCCACCCGCAGCGTGCCCTTCTGTCCCACCGACAGACGGTTCTCCGTGGGCTCGCCATTGATGAGGAAAAGGCCGCGCGGCCCGAAGTCCGCCGCCGCCTTGGCGCCGTCGGAGCCGTTCTCCTCGCCCACCACGAACAGCAGCCCGATCCGCCGCTCGCCGGCGCCGGCCAGCCGCTCCGCCGCGGCGACCATCGCCGCCGCGAGACCCTTGGCGTCGCAGCTTCCCCGGCCCCGGATGACGCGCTCGTCCTCCGCCAGCGGCAGGTGCGGCGGCACCGTGTCAACATGGGTGGAGAAGACCAGCTCGGGCGCTTCCCGGTACGCGTACAGATTGTCGCGGCCGGGGGAGACGCCTTGCCGGGTCGTGCGGTATCCCGCGCGCCGGAGCACGCCCTCGAGCAGATCGATGGCGGGCTGCTCCGACCCGGTCGGAGTCTCCAGCGCCACGAGGGCGCGAGTCAGCTCGAGTACGTCCATGAATGCAAACGCCCCGCCTGCGCTTGGCACGGCGGGGCTTCCAGTCGAAGGATGGGTGTGACGTCCCTAGGCCGGTCGGCGCCCGCCGCGTGCGCGGCGCTTGAGCATGGCAGTCATGCAGGGAGTCATGGATCTAACGTAGAAGCGAGACCGGGGGCCGGGCAAGGGGAACGCTACGCGGCGACTTCCCGCTCGACCTCTCTGGCCACCCGCTGGCCCTCGTCCACGTCCACCAGGGCGAGCAGTGCCGCGCCCACCGCGAAGAACCCGATCACCGACAGAATCGCGTTCCGGCTGGACCCCGTCATCGCGATCGTGCCGGCGAAGATCAGCGGCCCGAAGATCCCGGCGAACTTCTCGAAGATGCTGAAGAACCCGAAGAACTCCCCGGACTTGTGCTGCGGGATCATGCTGGCGAAGAGGCTCCGACTCAGTGCCTGGGTGCCGCCCTGTACCATCCCCACCAGGCCGGCCAGGATGTAGAAGTGCGTCGCGCTCGTCATGTAATAGCCGAGGATGCTGATCACGGTGTACGCCAACAGGCCGACGAACAGCGAACGCTTGGCGCCGAGACGCGCGGCGACGCTGCCGAACAGGAAGGTGCAGGGGATGCCGACGAACTGCACCACGAGGATCGCCCCGATGAGGGCGCTCTGTCCGATGCCGATCTCCGTGCCGTAGGCAGTGGCCATCTTGATGATGGTCTGGATGCCGTCGTTGTAGATCAGGAACGCCAGCAGCATCAGAAACGCCTGCCGGTAGCTGCGGAGCTCCCGGAAGGTCTCGCCCAGGCGGCCGAACGCGGCGCGCACGGGATTCTCGCCGCTGCGCTCATCCGGCTCGATCCGGGCCGGCGGCTCGGGCACCCGGCGGAACAGCGGAATGGAGAACACCGCCCACCAGACGGCGACCGACAGGAACGCGAGCCGCGCCGGCAGGGTCGCATCGCTCTCGCTCAGCCCGGGCCCGGAGGGCAGGCCGAAGAGGCCCGGCATCTGGATCCATGCGAGGTTCAGCGCGAGCAAAATGCCCCCGCCGACGTAGCCGATCGCGTAGCCCGCGGTCGAGATCCGGTCGATCTCGCCGGGCCGCGCCAGGTGGGGGAGGAGGGCCTCGTAGAAGACGTAGCTCCCCGCGACGCCCACCATGATGAGGATGAAGAGCCACGAGGCGAGGTCGAGGTCGCCGGTGCGGACCAGGAAGAGCCCGCAGCACGCCGCGATCCCCAGGATCATGAACCCGGCGGTGAATCGCTTCTTGGCGGCCCGGTAGTCGGAGATGGCGCCGAGGACCGGCGAGACCAGGGCGATGATCACCAGGGCGATGGTATTGATCGTCGCCAGGCGCTGGGTGGCGCCGCTCTCGGCGATGCCGGCGCCCGCGACCTTCACGAAATAGATCGGAAAGACGGCGACCATGATCGTCGTCTGCACCGCGGAGGCCGCCCAGTCGTACATGGCCCAGGCGCGGAGCTCGGGGCGCCCCAGGCCGAGTCGGTCGAGCAGTGATGGTCGGGCCATAGGCGAGAGAAGATCGGCGCGGCCGGGGATGCTGGCAACCTTTCATTGTCATTGTCATCCTGAGCGAAGCGAAGGAGCCGAAGCCCGGCATGGCCTCCTTCGCTTCGCTCAGGATGACAATGAAAAAGCTACGCCGCTTGCCGCGACTCCCGGGCGCTCCGCCGCAGCGACAGCAGCACCGCCCCCGCGAGTGTGACCACGATGACCGCGAGCGATGCCAGCGTCGGCACATGGACCCAGTGGCTCAAGGTCATCTTGACACCCACGAAGATCAGGATGATGGCGACACCGGGCTTGAGATAGGCGAACTTGTCCATCATCCCCGCGAGCACGAAGAACAGCGCCCGCAGCCCGAGAATGGCGAAGATATTGGAGCTGTAGACCAGGAAGGGATCGCGGGTGATGGCAAAGATCGCGGGAATGCTGTCGATGGCGAACACCAGATCCGACCATTCCACGATCAGCAGCACCAGCAGGAGCGGGGTGGCGAGCATCGCCCCGCTCCGCTGGCGGGTAAAGAAGTTGGTGCCGTCGTAGTAGTTGCTGACCGGAAGGATCCGGCGCGCGAGCCGCACCACAGGGTTCGTCTCCAGGTCGATCATGCCCTCGTCCTGGAACATCATCCGGATCCCCGTGATGATCAGGATCCCGCCGAACACGTAGATGATCCATTCGAATCGGTCGAGCAGCAGCGCCCCCAGCGCGATCATGATCAACCGCATCACGATGGCGCCGAGAATTCCCCACTTGAGCACCTTCGGCTGCGCCTCCGCCGGCACGCCGAAGTAGGAGAAGATCAGGATGAAGACGAAGAGATTGTCGACGCTGAGGGACAGCTCGATCAGATATCCGGTGTAGTACTCCAGGGCGGGCCCGGTGCCTTCCCGCCACAGGATGAAGAGCCCGAACAGATGCGCGAAGGCGATGAGCCCGAGACTCCAGCTCATCGCCTCCTTGAAGGACAACACGTGCGACCGGCGGTTCAGGACCCCGAGGTCGAGGATGAGGAGGGCGGCCACCAGCCCGGTGAATCCGAGCCAGACCGCCGCGCCATGGTCGCCGAACAACTACCGCCCCGCGGCCATCGCTTCGAGCCGCGCGACCCGCTCCGCCGTCGGCGGGTGGGTGCTGAACAGCTTGGCGATCCCGCCCCCATGCGCGGCGAGCGGGTTCACCTGGGCCAGCGGCGCAGCCGCCGGAGCCACCTGCATCGGGATTTGCCGCGCCATCGCGTCCAGCCGTACCAGCGCGTGGGCCAGCGGCAGCGGGCGGCCCAGGATCTCGGCGCCGACCCGGTCGGCCTCGAACTCGCGCTGGCGGGACACCGCCATCTGGATCAGCATCGCTCCGAGCGGGGCCAGCAGGAGCAGGGCGATCTGGGCGAACGGATGGCCGCCCTCGTCATCGCTCCCCCCGCCGAAGAGGAACAGGTACGGCAGGTTGCTCAGCGCGCCGGCGATGCCCGCCGCCACCGTGGCGATGAGCATGTCGCGGTTCTTGATGTGCGCCAGCTCGTGCGCGATCACGCCCTCCAGCTCCTCCGACGGCATGTGCTTGAGAATGCCGGTGGTGACCGCCACGACCGCCTTCTGCGGGCTGCGCCCGGTGGCGAAGGCGTTGGGCTGCTCGTGCGGCGCCACCGCCAGGACCGGCATGGGCAGCCCGGCCCGCTGCCGCAGGCGATCCACCATCCGGTACAGCTCCGGGGCCTGGGCCTCGGTGACCACGTGGGCGCCGTACATCCGGAGCACCAGGCGGTCGGAGAAGAAGTACATCACGAAGTTGAACAGCCCGCCGACGAGCAGGGCGAATACCAACCCCTGGGAGCCGCCGAGCAGCTGCCCGGCCAGGCCGAACAGGCCGACCAGCGCACCCATCAGGACGAACGTCTTGACGTTGTTCATACGCTCCTCTTGCGCATACGCGCAGTCGCTCGGAGGGTGACAAAAAAGCGAGACCCCGTCCGTGCCGCGACATGCGCGTTGGACGAAGGTCTCGCTCTGGATCTCGTGGCGAAGGCTCGCCCCGCTCCCCCTCCGAACCGTGCCCGCGCTTGGCGGACAGTCCTGACGATTTGGAGGTCCGCCACCCGGCGGATAAGCTACTCCCCTTCTTGCGCTTGAAGATAAGCGCCCTGGTGCCGGAAGGCTAGAAGCCCGGCTCGGCGGTATGGACGGGGTCGTCCAGCCGGAGTGCGCGAGCCGTGGACCCGGCAGGCGTCTCGAACTGACCCTCCGGTATGATGAGGAGGGCGTTGGCCGCGATCATCGAAGTGAGGATGCCGGAGCCCTGGGGGCCCGTCAGCCGGACCTCGGGACCATCCGGGCCTTCGGAGACGACCGCACGCAGGAAGTGCTGGAGCCGGGGCTTGAGCCGGACGGGCTCCGCCACCCGTACCGGGATGGTGCGCCGGAACGGCAGGGCGTGGCCGGCCATCTTCCGGATGGCCGGCCGGACGAACAGCTCGAACGTGACCATCGTGCTGACCGGGTTGCCGGGCAGACCGATCCACGGCACGCCCTGGAGCAGTCCGAACCCGACCGGCGCGCCGGGCCGCATTCTGAGCTTCCAGAACCGCTGCTCGGCGCCCAGCTCGTCGAGGACGGACCGGAGATAGTCGTGCTCGCCGACACTGATGCCGGCGGTGGTGACGAGCAGGTCCGCGTCGAGCGCCCGGGCGAGATGCTCCCGCAGGCTCGCCGGGGTATCCCGCGCGATCCCGAGATTGACCGGCTCCGCCCCCGCACGCCGCACCATCGCCATGAGCGTATGGGTATTGCTGCTCGCCGTCTTCCGCCCGCTCAGGATCTCCTCGCGCTGGTCCACGTCCACGATCTCGTCGCCGCTCCCGAGAATCGCCACCCGGGGCTGGCGGAACACCAGCGGATGGGCCACCGCGAGCGACGCGAGGACGCCGAGCTCGGCGGGACCGAGCTCGCTCCCCTCCCTCAGCACGGTCTGCCCCTTCCGGATGTCCTCCCCCGCCAGCCGGATGTTCACGCCGACGTCGCGGTCGCGCACGATGGTGACCACCTCCGCCCCCTGATCCGTGTCCTCCTGCCGGATCACGGTGTCGGCTCCCTCGGGCAACGGCGCGCCGGTGAAGATGCGGGCGCACTCCCCCTTGCCGATCGAGCGGGTGGGAAAGTGTCCGGCGGGCAGATGCTCCACCACTGCGAGGCGGACCGGGCGTTCCTCCGACGCGCCCCGCACGTCCTCGCCCCGGGCGGCGTAGCCGTCCATGGCGGAGTTGGTCCAGGCGGGGATGTCGAGGGGGCTGGTTACGTCTTCGGCGAGGACGGCATCGAGGGCATCGTCGAGCGGCATGCGGAGGGCGGGCTGCCGTCGCACCTCATCGAGGATGCGGCGGGCCGCATCGGCCGCGGCGAGCGGCCCGGTCACGTCTCGATGACTCGCGCATGCTCCCACGCGAGATTCGCCAGGAGCTGGAGCCACATGGTGTCGTTGAAGCGAAGAACCCGCCGGTCGGTGTCGAAGG
Source organism: uncultured Gemmatimonadales bacterium (assembly GCA_963826065.1). GTDB lineage: Bacteria > Gemmatimonadota > Gemmatimonadetes > Gemmatimonadales > GWC2-71-9 > CAVVWJ01. The sequence continues at coordinate 271,917 of CAWGVP010000004.1, read as the reverse complement.
CGAAGTCGTCGGTGACGATGGCGACCCACTCCTCCGCGCCGGGCGCGGCCGGGTCGTAGATCGGCTGGGAGGCAACGGCGCGCCGGTAGACCTCGATCTTGGGAATCGGCGCCCGCTTGAACCCTTCGATGAGGACGATGTCGGCGCCGGCGAGGTGCTCCCGAGCCAGCCCGACCGGGTCGTACTCGTCGGGGGCGCGATGGAAGAGAACGCGCATCTCGGGACTCACCAGCAGCACCCGCTCCGCGCGACCCTCGTGGAAGTGCCGCCAGCTGTCCACGCCGGGTTGGTCCACCTGCGCCGGATGATCGGCGTGCTTCATGGTCATGACCCGATGGCCCCGGCGCGCCAGCTCGCTCGCCAGCGCGACGGTCAGCGTGGTCTTTCCGGCGTTCTTCCGCCCGATGATGGAGATGAGTCGAGTCGCCGCCACATCCCGTCCGTGAGCGCGAGGTCGTCCGCGGTGTTCACATTGAAGAACAGCAGCTCCGGATCGCCCAACCGCCCGATCTCGGACAGGGGGAGGATACCGACCCTGATGCGCTCATGGAAGGCGATGGCGCGGAGGTCTCCCTGGTCGAGGCTGCCGGCGATGGCCTCGAGGCAGGCCGGACCGTACGCGGCGCAGAGCGGCTCGACCCCCCGCCGCCCGCCGCTTTCCGGCAGACAGGCGTCGTGCGTCAGGAGCCCATCGGCGAGTCGGCGCAGCAGCGCCTCGCTGACGAACGGCATGTCCCAGGCGACGCACACCACCGGGGCCGGCGCCTCGACCACCGCGGTGTAGATCCCGCCCAGGGAGCCGAGCCCGGGCCGCACGTCCGGCACCACGCGGAGGTCGGGCCGCCAGTCCCCGGCTTCCGGGGCGTTCGCCACGAGCAACGGCGGCCGATCGAGCGCCGCCGTCATCACCCGCACCAGCCGGTCCAGGATCCGCTCGCCACCCACCTGCTCGAGACCCTTCGGCTTGCCGCCGAATCGCGTGGCGCCTCCCCCGGCGAGAATGGCTCCCCGGACCGTCAGTAGCGCCTCCCTCGCTGCCGCTCGAGCACGATGTCGATCCCGATCAGCAGGCTGAAGAGATGCTTGAACGTCCGCTCGTGAGGCGGCTCCGTGCGCGCGTCGGCCGCCGCGCCGGTGACCCGCTCGATGCCGACGATGTTGTCACGCACCTCCCAGCGCAGATGGTACGCCCGGCCCAGCGGCATGCTGGCGCCGACGCCGATCGCGAGCGCGGGTCCGACCCGGGTGTCCTTTTCGTCCTCGTAGATCGTGAGCTGAACGCCCTCGTTGCTGAAGCCCTGCGTCAGGACCGAGCTCTGATTGGAGAACAGCAGTCCGGCGCTGACCCGCGCAAAGGGCGAGATCGCCTCCCGGCTGAAGAAGCGGAAGACCGCACCCCCCGACAAGGTCACCGCGGCCGCGCGGCGCTCGTTGTCGTCGATGTCCTGGCAGACTTCCGCGGTCTGCGCGCTCTGCACGCCCGCCACCGTGGCACAGTTGTCCTCGTAGCCCAGTCCGAGCAGGAACGCGTCGGCCGTGAGGCCGATGTGCTCGCCGGCGAAGTAGGTTCCCGAGAGACCCGCGCCGAGCGTGGGCATGATGCTGCGACTGATCCCCAGATGGTCGATCCGGCTCGGGCCATCCAGCACCGGCTGGTCGCGTATCGTCCAGAGACCCTTTCCCTGCACGTACGCGCCGGAGATGGTGAAGATGAGGCGGGCCCGGTCGCCGGTGCGCTGGGCTTCCAGCGGGCCGGTGGAGACGACGAGGGCGGCAGCGACGATGGCGAGATGTCGGATGCGCGTCAACTGAGTCCTCCGTTCACTCGTGATCCGTGCCGCCCGCCCCGTGCAGGTGTGGGGCAGCGCTCACGGCCCGACCCACCAGCGTCATGCCACTTCGACGCGCGATCTCCACCGCAAGGGTGGAGGGAACCGAAGGGGTGGCCACCCAGCTCAGGCCGGCCCGGGCGGCTTTGAAGGCGAGCTCCGCTGATATCCGGCCGGTGACCAGCAGTCCGAGTCCGGCGACCTTCCGCCCGGCCAGCAAGGCGCCGCCGATGGACTTGTCCACCGCATTGTGGCGGCCGATGTCCTCGGCGTGGGCCACCAGGCTCTCGCCGGGGGGCGGCGGCGGATCGCCCACCTCGACCAGCGCCGCGGCGTGGATGCCGCCCGTATCCTTGTACCGCTCTCCCCGGGCGAACAACGCCTTGAACAGACCACGCAGCCGCTCCGGGCCGGGCGGGATCCCGCGCAACGGCCTTCCTTCGACCGTACTTGGTTCCGCTAGAAACGTGGAGACGGCCCCGCAGCCCGAGGCCAACACAGGTCGGCGCCCTTCCGCCTGTACCGCCGCCACGCGTTCCTCGGCGACCCGGGCCCAGAACCCGAGATCGGTGGCACAGGGCCGCAGCTGCACCTCGTCTACATGGTCGATGTACCCCTCGCCATGCAGCCACCCGACCGCCAGCTCCTCCAGCAGCTCCGGTGTGCACATCCAGGTGACCAGCGGACGGCCGTTCACCTCCAGCCAGACGGCGGTCTCCTCGACCGACGCCAGCTCCGACATCCGGCCCCCGCGCTTGGCGGGGCGGACCGGCTCAGCCGAGTCCGGTGCAGTCGGCATACAGCGTGGGGTCCTCCATGATTCGCACCCGCTCCAGGGACACGCCCGGGGGAAGGCGGGGCGCGACGCGACGAAAGACGTCCAGCGCGACGGCCTCGCAAGTCGGCAGCATCTGGCCGTACGCCAGCTCCGGCACGTCCTCGTTCAGATGCTTCCCGTCCAGCCGGGACACGACCTCATCCTGAAGAATACGGTCCAGCTCCCCAAGGTCGATCACCATGCCCATCCGGCTGTCGAGCGGCCCGGAGACCGTGACCGCACAGATGTAGTCGTGATCGTGGCCGGGCGCCGCGCTCAGCGCGCCGAACGCCTCGCGGTTCCGCTCCTCGGTCCAGTCGGGGCGATAGAGTCGGTGCGTGGCGCGGAACCCGACGGTTCGGGTCAGAGTCAGGGACATCCGCTAGGGGGAGAAGGAGAACCCCAGTCCCGCCTGGAGCCAGGAAGAGGTCGTCCATTCGCTCGTATTGCCGTCCGTGATGACCGGCGGCGCCTCGGGCTCGTCCGGCGGCACGCGGGTGAAGCTGGCGGGATAGCTGAGCTTCCAGAATAGGACCCGGGCGTCGGTGCGCAGGTGCAGCCGGTCGGTCAGGAAGAACCGGAAGCCGGCGTGTGGGGCGAAATAGATCTTATGGCCCAACTCGAACCCGCTGGTGTCCGCGGCAGTTCCACTGGGGAAGGTGATTCCTGCACCGACGCCGACGAACGGTGCCAACCGATGCCAGGTCTTCCCGCCGGTGACGTTGAATTGCAGGTCGACCTCGGCGAACGAGACCGTCTGGTCCACCGGGCCGCTGACCCGGTCATCCAGCACGACGAACGGGTCCACGATCAGCCGCTCCATCGTCCCCCGGGCGAGGCCGAGGCCGAACTGGATCGTGCTGCCGGTCCGGATGTCGTAGCGGATGCCGAACAGCGTGCCGTCGTGCGGCGCGATCCCGAAGCGCCCTCCGGTTCCGCCGAACAGCGCGCCGAACCCGGTGACGGTATGTCCCTTGGGGATCTCGCGATAGGGCGAGCGGCCCGGAGGATGCCCCACCTGGGCCACCGCGGATCCCGGTGACAAGGCGACCAGCAGCAGCAGCGCCGCCCCTGGGAGGCTCCCCCGCGTACCCATCCACGTCATCTCAGCACTCCCTCAGGTCACGCCCCGTCATCTCCGTGGGTGGCTCGATGCCCAGCAGCCGCAGCACCGTGGGCGCCACGTCGCGGAGCGAGCCACCGGACCGGAGGCGCGCCGTTTCGGCGGCCACGGCCACGAAGGGGACGGGGTTGGTGGTATGGGCGGTATGCACCCCGCCGGTCGTCGGATCGATCATCATCTCGCTGTTGCCGTGATCGGCGGTGACGAGGACGCTGCAACCCGATTTCTCCGCACTCGCCAGCACCCGGCCAAGGCAGCCGTCCACCGTCTCCACGGCCTTGATGACGGCCGGCAGGACGCCGGTATGCCCGACCATGTCGGCGTTGGCGTAGTTACAGAGCAGAAAGTCGTGGTCGCCCGACTCGATGGTGCGGCAGAGGACATCCGTGATCCCCGGTGCGCTCATCTCGGGAGCGAGATCGTAGGTCGCCACCCGCTGGGAAGGGACCAGGCGGCGCTCCTCGCCGGGATAGGGCGGCTCGTACCCACCGTTGAAGAAGTAGGTCACGTGAGGGTACTTCTCGGTCTCCGCGGTGCGGAACTGCGTGCGTCGGCCCTCCGCCAAAACCTCGGCCAGGATCCTGGCCAGGCTGAACGGCGGAAACGCCGGCGGGATGGGGAAGGTCTGGTCGTACTGGGTCATCGTGGCGGCGGCGAGCCGAGGCCTGATGCCCAGGTCGAACTCGTCGAAGTTCTCGAGCACCAGCGCGCTCACGATCTGCCGCATCCGGTCGCTGCGGTAGTTGAAGAACAGGACGCCGTCCCCTTCCTGCATGGTGGAGACCGGCCTCCCGTTCCGGTGATGCACCAGCGGCCGGATGAACTCGTCCGTCTCCCCCCGCTGGTAGGCGGCCTGGACCGCGAGCACCGGATGCTCCACCGGCGTCCCAACCCCGTGGACCATCGCGTCGTAGGCCAGCTGGGTCCGGTCCCACCGCCGGTCCCGGTCCATCCCGTAGTACCGGCCGATGAGCGTGGCCAGCTCCACCCGGGAGCCGGCGATCCGGCGCATATCCAGGAGCAGCGTCCGCACGACCTCCGCCCCGAGTGTCGGGGCGGAGTCCCTGCCGTCCAGAAACCCGTGGATGGCGATGGCGGGCACCCGGTGGCGAACCCCCAGCTCCACGCAGGCCAGCAGGTGTCGGTCGAGGGCGTGCACTCCGCCGGGACCTAGCAATCCGACCAGGTGGAGGGTCCCGCCGGACTGCCGCAGCCCGGCGCACAGCTCTACCAGCGGGGAAAGCTGATAGAATTCACCTGACTGGATGCTTTGGGAGATGCGGACAAGATCCTGGGGGACCACCCGGCCGGCGCCGATGTTGAGATGTCCGACCTCGCTGTTCCCCATCTGGCCCTCGGGGAGTCCGACGGCCAGGCCGCTGGCGTCGAGCAGGGTGCGCGGAAAGCCTCCCCAGAGCCGGTGCCAGATCGGGGTGGAGGCCAGCTCGATGGCGTTTCCCTCGCGCTCGCGCCGGTATCCCCAGCCGTCCAGAACCACCAGGACAACCCGGTTCCGGGGACTTCCGTTTGACATGGCTCTCCGCGTCTTCTACAATGGCGGACTGTGAGTTACGCGCCGCAATCTAGTCCGGGCCAACGCTGGCTACCAGCCTGCGTGACGGCCTGCTTGCTGCTCGTCGGACCCCTCGCCGCCCAGGAGGAACGGCGGCTGGAGGCCCCTGCGGATTTGCACCGTGATCCCGACGGTACCCCCCTGGTTTCCCTCCCCGCCGGTGCCGCCGTCGAGGCCGGCGAGGCCGATGGTGACTGGCGGGAGGTCACCGTGGAAGGCTGGATCTACCGGCCGTCCACCTCCCCGACCAAGCGCGACGGCTTCGACCTCGTCGTGAGCTCGGAGGAGGGCGAGAACCTGCGCCGGGCTCCCAACGGGCCGATCGTCGGGCGCGCCCGGGAAGGCACCTTGCTGGAGCGGGTCGGCGAAAAGGGGAAATGGTTCCGGGTGCGGCGGGACGGGTGGGTGCCGCGCGAGGCTGTACCCCAGGGGAAGGCGCCGCAGGGGAGGGCGCCACAGGGGAAGGCGCCTCCGAAACCGGCAAAGGCGGCGGCCGACACCGGCGCAGCCCCGGGTCGCCCCGCGGAACCCCCGGCCTCGATCGAAGGAGTGGAAACGCTGCGCGAGACCGGGCTGAGCCGGATGCCGGACAGCGCCGCCACCTCGACGCTGCCCGCAGGCACCCCGGCCCGGGTCGTCGGCCGGTCCGGTGAATGGGTCCGGGTCCAGGTGGAGGGTTGGGTCCGGGAGGCCGACCTCAAGCCGGCGGAATCCGGTGTGCTCGCGGGGATCACGGCGGCGGAAATCCGGGCCGCGCCCGAGAAGTTCGTGGGACAGACGCTCGACTGGAGACTCCAGGTGATCGCGGTCCAGCTGGCGGACGAGCTTCGGCCGGAGATGCGCCCCGATCAGCCGTATCTGCTCACGCGTGGTCCCTTGCCCGAGCCGGGTTTCGTCTACGTCACCATTCCTCCCTCCCGCATCGCCGAGTTCCGGGCGCTGCCGCCGCTGCACGAGATGGTCATGCGGGTCACCCTCAAGGCGGCACGGACCCGCTATCTGGCCACCCCGGTGGCCGAGCTGGTCTCCACGCCGGGCCCGGTCGGAGAAGGGAAGTGACGCCATGAACGATCTGCTGAAGCAGCGGATCGGCCGGCTGCTCGACAACTTGAGCGACGAGCGCGGCTACCAGGTGCTCGACTATATCGAATTTCTCGAGAGCAAGTACGCGGAGCGGTCGCGGCCGGGCGGGATCTTCGCGAAGATCACCGAGACGGTGGAGGACACCATGCGAGCCGGCAAGCTCCCCATCCAGGCGATCAGCGGGACCATGGGCCTGGTGGACGGCGCCGCCAAGGTGATGAAGGGGCTCGCCGCCGCGGGCCAGGCGGTGGTGGATGAAGCGGTGAAGGCGGCCGAAAACGCGTCGCAGCCGGCGCCGGTGCCGGCGCCGCCCGAGTCCAAGCCCGGCGCCGATACCGGAAGCTGACGCCCTATGGAAGGCCCGTCTTAGCCGTGCGGGCCCGCTTGATTTCCCCGGAACCGGGTCCTACACTTCGAGATGGGTCCCTTCCCCTTCGGCCTGCCGACCGTCCCCTCAAGACCGCGGTCGAGCGCATGACCGTCCTTCGACCCAAGCCCGGGCTTACCTTCGACGACGTTCTCCTCGTGCCGCGCTACTCGGCCGTCCACCCGCGCGAGGTCTCGACCGTCACCCGCTTCACCCGCACCATCTCGCTCAATATTCCGCTCGTCTCCGCCGCCATGGACACCGTCACCGAGGCCGACATGGCCATCGCGATGGCGCGTGCGGGCGGAATCGGTGTGCTCCACAAGAACATGGCGCCCGAGCGCCAAGCCGCCGAGGTGGACCGGGTCAAGCGGAGCGAGAGCGGCATGATCCTCAATCCGATCACGCTCGGGCCCGACCGGCCGCTCCGGGAGGCGTACGTCCTGATGCGCCGGTTCAAGATCTCGGGCGTCCCTATCGTGGACGGGCAGGGCCGCCTGATCGGCATCATCACCAACCGCGACCTCCAGTTCGAGCGCAATCTCGATCAGCCGATCCGGGAGGCGATGACCAAGGACAAGCTGATCACCGCGCCGGTGGGCACCAGTCTGGACGACGCGGAGCGGATCCTGGCCCAGCACCGGATCGAGAAGTTGCCGGTGGTGGACGCGCAGGGAATCCTGAAGGGCCTCATTACCGTCAAGGACATCTTCAAGCGCCGCGAGCACCCCAACGCCAACAAGGACCAGCACGGCCGGCTGCGGGTCGCGGCGGCGGTCGGGGGCGGATCGGACGCCACCACGCGGGCGCGGGGACTGGTGGATGCCGGCGTGGACGTGATCGTGGTGGATTCCGCGCACGGCCACAGCGAGGGCGTGCTGAGCACCGTCGCCCAGCTGCGGGAGGCGTTTCCCGAGATCCAGTTGGTCGCCGGCAACGTAGCCACTGAGACGGGTGCCCGGGAGATGGTCCGGCGCGGCGTGGACGCCGTGAAGGTCGGGATCGGCCCGGGCAGCATATGCACCACGCGCGTGGTCACCGGCGTCGGAGTACCGCAGGTCACGGCGGTCATGGACGCGGTGCGGGGTGCGGAAGACGTGCCGATCATCGCCGACGGCGGCATCAAGTACTCGGGCGACGTGGTGAAGGCGCTGGCCTCGGGCGCGTCCTCCGTGATGATGGGCTCGATGCTCGCGGGCACCGAGGAGAGTCCCGGCGAATCGGTACTCGCCGAGGGCAGACGCTACAAGATGATCCGCGGCATGGGCAGCCTCTCCGCCATGCAGGACGGGTCCGCCGATCGCTACTTCCAGGAAGGCGAGATGGCCCCCTCGAAGCTGGTGCCCGAGGGGATCGAGGGACGGGTGCCGTACAAGGGGCCGGTCGCCGACGTGATCTTCCAGATGGTGGGCGGGCTCCGCAGCGGCATGGGCTATTGCGGTGTGTCCTCCATCCCGCAGCTCCAGTGCGACGTCGAGATGGTGCAGATCACTACGGCCGGCCTCCGCGAGTCGCACCCGCACGACGTCACCATCACGCGGGAAGCACCGAACTACAGCGCGTGACCGCGGTTTACCGCTTCTTGTAGCACTACACCCACCCCATCGTCGAGCGTCTCATGAGCCTCTTCCGTCGCAAGGATGTGTCCGCGCTCCAGGCCGAGGTCGCCTCGGACCACAGCCTCAAGCGCGTGCTCGGGCCCGTCAACCTGGTCCTCCTGGGCATCGGCGCCGTCATCGGCGCGGGGATCTTCGTGTTGACGGGACAGGCGGCCGCCAGCTACGCCGGCCCGGGGATCGTGTACTCCTTCATCCTCGCCGGTACCGCCTGCGCCTTCGCCGGACTGTGCTACGCGGAATTCGCCGCCATGATCCCCATCGCCGGCTCGGCCTACACCTACGGCTATGCGACGCTGGGGGAGCTCATCGCCTGGATCATCGGGTGGGATCTGATCCTGGAATACCTCTTCGCCGCGTCCACCGTGGCGGTGGGCTGGTCGGGCTACATGGTCTCGTTCCTGAAAGACTTGGGCATCGTGATTCCGGAGGCCTATACCTCCGCGCCGTACATACATACCACCCCGCCCGACGCGGGGCTCAACGTCTGGCGCCTCTTCACCGAGGGGTGGTCCGCCACCGGCCACGTGCTGAACGTGCCGGCAATGTTCATCGTGGGTCTGATCACCGTCCTGCTGATCATCGGCATCAGCGAGTCCGCCACGTTCAACAACATCGCGGTGGCCATCAAGGTCACGGTGGTGCTGCTGTTCATCGCCTTCGGGATCGGCTACATCAACGCCGACAACTGGACCCCGTTCGTGCCGCCGCAGGAAGGCCCCGGGAAGTACGGCTGGGACGGAATCGTCCGCGGCGCCGGCGTCATCTTCTTCGCCTACATCGGATTCGACGCGGTCTCCACGGCCGCGCAGGAGACGCGAAATCCGCAGAAGGACATGCCGATCGGCATCATGGGCTCCCTGGCGATCTGTACGGTGCTCTACATCGCGGTCGCCCTCGTCCTCACCGGTATCGTCCACTACTCCCAGCTCAACGTTCCCGATCCCATCGCGGTCGGCATCAACGCCGCGGGACCGCAGCTGGCATGGCTCCGGCCCATCATCAAGATCGGCGCGATCGCCGGCCTGTCCTCCGTCATCCTGGTCATGCTCCTGGGCCAGCCGCGAATCTTCTATACCATGTCGAAGGACGGGTTGCTGCCGCCGATTTTCAGCGCGGTCCACCCGAAGTTCCGGACGCCATGGCTCGCCAGCGCGGTCACCGGTGGCTTCGCCATGGTCTTCGCAGGTCTGCTGCCGATCGGGCTGCTGGGCGAGCTGGTCTCCATCGGCACGCTCCTGGCCTTCGCCATCGTCTGCGCCGGCGTGCTGGTGCTGCGCTACACCGACCCCGACCGCCCCAGGCCGTTTAGGACGCCGCTGGTGCCGTTCGTGCCGCTGGCCGGGATCGCGGCCTGCCTCTACCTGATGCTCGGGCTGCCGGTGGACACCTGGGCCCGGCTGATCGTGTGGATGGCGCTGGGCCTCGCGATCTACTTCCTGTACGGGAAGCGGCATTCGAAGGTGCAGGCCGCGGCGCGGTAAGGGTTGTCACCCTGAGCGTAGCGAAGGGGGCCATGTGCGCACATGGCCCCCTTCACTACGCTCAAGCGTGACAATCCTCCGCTCGGGGTGACGCATCAACTGCCCTACCATCCCCCCTCGCTCCCACCCATTTTCCGCAGATGCCCTTCACCCTCTCCCCCGACCGGCTCGAGGCGGCCCGGGCATTCGCCGCCACGTTTCATCCCGGGCAGCGCGTCTGCCTCACCACCCATGTCAACCCGGATGGAGACGGACTCGGCAGCGAAGCCGGCCTGGCGCATCTGCTGCGCGCTCGAGGCGTCGAGGTCGTGATCACCAATCCCACCCCGACGCCGCCCCGATTCGACTTCCTGTTCGAGGACCTTCCCGGCGTGGATCGGACCGCCGAGGCGGTGAAGGAGCTGCGGCGCGCCGACCGCATCGTCGTGCTCGACATCGCCGACCTCGGCCGGCTGGGCATGCTGGGCGAGACGGTGCGCACCCGCGGAGTGCCGGTCGGCTGTATCGACCACCATGTCGGCAGCGGCGCGCTCCCCGAGGGGCCGCGGTATCTCGACCCGAGCGCCGCGGCCACCGGTGAGCTGGTCTTCGAGCTGGCGGTAGCGAACGACTGGCCGGTCGACCAGGCCGCGGCGCGAGGACTCTACGTCGCCATTCTCACCGATACCGGCGGCTTTCGCTTCAGCAACACCCGGCCCCGCACGCTTCGGGTCGCGGCCGAGCTGCTGGAGACCGGGGTGGATCCCGAGGAGATCTACCTCGAGGTGTACGCCCGCGCGCCCGAAGGCCGGCCCCGACTCTTCGCCGAAGCCCTTCAGACCTTGGTGGTCGAGCCCGAGCACGGACTGGCCTGGGTCACGGTGCCGCCAGGCGCCATCGAGCGGCTCGGCGTGTCCTCCGACGATCTGGACGGCGTGGTGGAATTCCCCCGCTCGATCGAGGGGGTGCGGATGGCACTCCTCTTTCGCGAAGTCAGCCAGGGCCGGGTCAAGGTCTCACTCCGGTCCATCGGGCCGGTGGACGTGGCCGCGTTCGCCAAGCAGTTCGGCGGAGGCGGGCACACCAAGGCGGCCGGTCTGGCCCTCACCGGCTCGCTGGCGGAGGTGCAATCCACCGTCCTCGCCGCGGCGCGCGACTACCTCGCCGGCAACGGTCGCCCCGCGACGTTGCGGAGTTGAATCTTCCCCGGGTGGTCCTATATTGCCGACTATGGTTGTAGGAATTCACTTTCCGGTGTTCCATGGACACGATTGACCGCATCGAGCGGACGCTGGATACCCTGCGGCCGTACATCGCGTCCCACCGCGGCCATGTCGAGGTGGTGGACTTCGATGAGGGCGAGGGGGTCCTGCTGCTCCGGCTGGGGGGTACCTGTCACGGTTGCGCCGCCTCTACGGTGACCCTGCGCCAGGGCATCGAGGCGCGGCTCCGCGAGATGGTGCCCGAGGTCAGGCACGTGGAGGCAGTCTGATGGCGGAGTCCCTCGAGGGCCGGGTCGCCGCCGCTCTTGCCCGTATTCAAAACCCCCGACTCGAAAACGATCTGCTGTCGAGCGGCATGATCCGCGACCTCGCGGTGACGCCGGACGGCGGGGTCAGCTTCACGTTCCTGCTGGCGCCGGAGGATCCGGCCACGCTCGTGCGCCAGGCGCGGACAGCGGTGCAGGAGGTCGAGGGCGTCCGCAGGGACGCGGTCAAGATCGCCGTCACCAATCCCACCGGACCCGCCAAGGTGACGCACGGCCCGCCGGCGGGAGCCGAGAACGTTCCACCGCAGCCACCCCCGGCGCCCGAGATGCCCAACCTCGGCCGGATCATCGCCGTCTCCTCCGGCAAGGGCGGAGTGGGGAAGTCCACCGTCTCGGCCAACCTCGCCGTGGCTCTCGCCGGCGCGGGGCGCCGGGTGGGGCTGATGGACGCCGACGTGTACGGGCCCAACATCCCCCGGATGTTCGGCGTCTCGGAGCGGCCGCCGGTCGTGGGCGGAAAGATTCAGCCACTCGAGGCCCACGGCGTGCGGCTGATGTCGCTGGGCTTTCTGGTGGAACGGGACGCCCCGGCGATCTGGCGCGGCCCGATCATCATGAAGATCGTCACCCAGTTTCTGCGGGACGTGGATTGGGGGCCCCTGGACTACTTCCTGGTGGATCTGCCTCCCGGGACCGGCGACGCACAACTGTCGCTGGTCCAGGCCACTCATGTCTCCGGGGCACTGATCGTCACCACGCCACAGGAGATGGCCGTGGGAGATGCGCTCCGGGGAGCCCGGATGTTCGAGCGGGTAGGCGTACCGGTGCTCGGCATCGTGGAGAACATGAGCGGGTTCGTGGATCCGGAGACCGGCCGCCGGCTCGAGCTGTTCTCTTCCGGTGGTGGACGGCGGCTGGCCGATGAGCTGGGGGTGCCGCTGCTGGGCAGCATTCCGCTCCAGCCCCGCCTGGCGGAGCTGGCCGATCAGGGGCGGCCGATTCTGGTCGCGGAGCCCGAGAGCGCCGCCGCGGCCGAGCTCCACCGCATCGCCGAGCAGCTCCAACGCAAGACCGCCGGCCGCTCGGCGGCCCTGCCCATCCTCCGCGGCTGACCAGCCGCCGGCTACAGCCTCGTCATGGTGAAGCGATCGTACTTGTGGGCCTTCAGGTAGCCCACACGGCGTGCCACGTTCATGAGCCGCTGGGTTTCCAGATCGGACGGGGCATAGGCCAGGAGGAACGTCGCACCGGACGCCGCCGCCGCCTGGTGGCCGCGGATGAGCTCACCCTCGTCGCCCAGGGCCTTGATGAGCGGGCTCAGGTTCTTGAGGTCATCGGTGGTGCCTTCCAGGACGCGCGCCGTGTCCATCACGTGCACGTCCTGCTCGTCGTAGCCGCCGTCCAGCAGCAGCTTTCGCACCTTCTGCGCGTCCGCCTCGGACTTGAAGCTGACGATCACATATCCCCGAGGGTAGAAGACGCCGTGTTGCTCCGGACGCTCACTCAACGGAACCTCCCTGCAAACCATGGTTTCTCGCGTCGCGGTGGCGAGCGCGGTTTCACGTCGGAGACTATCCGACAGCCGGCGATCAGGGAAGTCCCGGCGTGAGCATGATCACCCTGCTGACCGATTTCGGGACGGCCGACTCCTACGTCGCCGAGGTGAAGGGATGCCTGCTGGGCGCGTCGCCCAATGCCAGGTTGGTGGACGTCACCCACTCGGTCGCCCCGGGCGACGTTCGCGCCGCCGCCTATCTGCTGGGTCGGGTCTGGCATCGGTTTCCCCAGGGGACGATCCATCTCGCGGTGGTGGATCCTGGGGTCGGCACCGACCGCTCGGCGCTCGCGCTGGCCGCTCACGGTCACTATTTCGTCGGGCCGGACAACGGCCTGTTCTCCTTCGTGCTCCGCGATGCCGAGGTGCAGATCGTCCTCCTGCCGACGCCGGACGGTGCCTCGGCCACCTTTCACGGCCGCGACCTCTTCGCGCCGGCCGCCGCGTCGCTGGCGACCGGGACACCGCTCGCCAGGCTGGGTGAGCCCTTCGCGCGAATGCCGGTCCGGCTGGCCTACACCGAGCCGCACTACGAAGGAAAGGCGGTCGTGGGCCAGGTGGTGTACGTGGACCGCTTCGGCACGCTGGTCACCAATCTCACCCCGGCGCTGGTGCCCTCGTACGCCCGCGTTGAGGTCGAGGGTCTCGAGGTCGGGCCGCTGCGCCGCACCTTCGGGGACGTGCCGACCGGCGGATTGGTGGCCTACGTAGGATCTGGTGGGCAGGTCGAGATCGCCGTGCGCGACGGCTCGGCCAGCCGCCGGCTGGGGATGGGTGTGGGAGGAAGAGTCAGGGCCCGGCTGGGCTAGGACCTCGCTTGAGCCGTGCCATGGCCTGCTGCAGAAAGCTGAACAGCTTCCAGATCAGGAATACCGCCAGGACCACCAGCACCACCACCACCGCGGCGGTGAGCAGCGGATGCTCCGCCGCCATCCACGCGAGAAACACCGCGAAGCCATCCTCCAGCAGACTCAGCGTCCAGTTGCTCACCGGCTCGGGGCTCGCGTTCGCCGCGGCCCGCGTGCTCGCCTTTGCGCCGTGCGACGTCAAGGCCACCCCGCCCGCCAGCAGTGCCGCCGAGAGCTTCCACTCCTCCGGCACTCCCTCGCCCGCGAACGCGCTATAGGACAGCAGCGCCGCCGCGGGCGGGCGGATGAACGTGTGGATCGCGTCCCAGGCGCTGTCCACGTAGGGGATCTTGTCGGCGATGAACTCGACCAGAAACAGCGTCAGCGCGATGCCGAGCACCACGGGATTGGCGAGGACCTGAAGCGGCTCGGGGAGGGTGACGACGCCGAGCCGCTGGAACAACCCGGCGGCCGCGACGGTGGCGTAGAGATTGAGCCCGGAGGCGAACGAGGTGCCTAGGGCGAAGCCCAGGGTCTCGAGGGGGGACATGCTACCAACCTACCACGTTCACGGGAGAGCGTCGACTGCGCCCCTCTCATCCGCCCATTCGATCCTCACGCCTCCGACCGCGGTCGTCAGCTCGATGTCGAGCTTCCGCTCCGCGCGATCGTATCCCGGGGACTGGAACCCGTTCCCGCTCCGGACCAGTCCCGCCGGGTCGAAGCTCGCGAGGAACCGGTCGAGGGTCAGCCGCACGCCTGCGCGGCGGGGGAGGCGGAGCGTCAACTCGCCGACGGCCATCTTGATCTCCGCGCGCGAGCTGGAGGTCCAGGTCCCGCCGAAGTCGAGTGTCACCTTTCCCATGCCGCCCTCGAAGTCGATCCGGTCGCAGCGGCTGTTGCCCAGGCCCAGCATCGTGAGCTCTGCGGCGCCGGTCGTGATCGTGGCCGAGCGGCAGCGTGAGCGATTCGGCTGGGAGAAGCGAACCACCGCCTGGCTGGCACCCGCCTGCATGGTGAGCGCCGACAGGCTCAGGCCGCCGAGCTCCAGGTCGGCATTCACGGCGCCGAGGGTGACGCCGAGGTCGAGGTCCACGACGGGTGAGAACGCGACGTTGGCGTCCTGGCGCAGCTGACGCTTCGAGAGCACTCGGAGCCCGCCGTGCCCCGCGCGCTCGAGTCCCAGCTCGACAGCGCCGGTAGCCGCGTTGAAATCACTGGTGGGGCGGTAGCGCTCCTCGTCGTAGGAGGCATCCATCCGGTAGAGCTCGTTCGCCCGCCCCGGCGCGACCCGGAGGCCGCCGGCGAGGTAGTGCAGGTCGGCCTGCAGCCGGGTCTCGCCGTGGAGCTGCCGGAAGGTGCTGAACGCCCGCATGCTCTGGGCCGCCGCGCTCCCCGCCCCGAGCGCGAGGGCGAGGATGGCCATGGCGACGCCGCGCATCAGAGCCCTCGCGTGGGTGTCCGGCCGCCGATTCGCCGCCCCGCCGGCACCCCGAACTGTGGGGTGGCCCAGAGGTACTCGTCGGTCAGCGCTTCCGGCGGGATGAGCCGGCCGGCGAAATTCTCCCGGATGCCGGCGCGGCTGAGCAGCGCGGCCCCGAAACCCGCGGTCGCGAGGAGCCAGGTGACGAGGAAGGCGGCAACACCGATGAGCGTACCTGCCACCGGCACCCATCCGAACATCGACCAGGCGAGCCACAGCACCGCGAGCGCGCCGAGACCGACCACCAGATAGCGATAGCTGTTGGGCGAGCCGATCACCACGCCCATCGCCATCCGGCGGCGGACGTAGGTCTCTCCCATGGCGTGCGCGACCGCGAGGAACCCTCCCAGCGCCGCCACCACCACCAGCAGCCCATACACTGCGACGGCGAAGGGCAAGAGCAGAATGCCGGCCACGCTGAGGATGAGCCCTACGATCAGCATCCCGAAGGTGGGGATCACCAGGATCTGACCCAGCAGGCCGGTCACGAACGCCCGGCCGAAGGAATGCGAGACCGTGTCGGACACCACTTCCAGGTTCGGCCGGCCGAACATCACCAGACCGAAGCCGAGCGCCGCGAGGGTGAGGAACACGCCCAGCACGCCCGCGAGCCGCCGGCCGACGACCGTCAACGCACTGACCTCGGCCTCCGCGATCGCGGCGGCGGCGGGCGCGAAGACGGTGCTCGAGCGGAGCGCGCGGCTCTCCCCGCCGATCTCGCCGCCCATGTCGCGCACTTCGCCGCCGAGAGCCAGGATGTCGCCCGATACCAGGGCACCCGGATGCACGATGACGTCGCCTTCGACCGTCACCAGGTTGCCGTTCAAGCGGCCGTAGACGTCGGCATCGCCCTGGACCACGAGCAGATCGCCCTCCAGCGCCTCGGCCGAGCCGACGATGAAGCTGCCCCGCCGCGCGGTGCCGCTCGGCACGGTGACCCGCATGGCGCCGTCCTTCGGCGCGAGGGCGGTCTTCAGGCGGTTCTCGATCTCGACGGGATTGGAGAGGTCGCTCAAGTCGACCGTGGGGGTGCCTTCGGCCGCCGGCGGAATGGCCTGCGACGGGGGACGGTCCTGGTTGGTGCCCTGCTGGCTGGCGACGAGATCCCAGAAGTTCCGGACCAGCTCGACCGCCGCGGACCCGGTCGGCACCGAGCGCGGGTACCCATCCGCCACGGCGGGCGAGCTGGCGAACAGGAGAAGCAGACCGGCAATCAGGAACGGCATCGCGACGTACCGTCCCCCCTGCTGCCCCGCCGCCCCGCCGCCCCGCTACCCGACATGGGCCACCTGCTGGGTCGGCAGAGCCAGCAGGCGGCGCAGCGCGAAAACGCCGCCCAGGTAGGCGAGTGTCGCCACGCCTACGGCGGCGGCCAGGCGGCCCGGGGTGCCGGCCAGGGTCCGCGCGCTCTCATACCACGGCTGTTCCAGGAAATTGGACGCCAGGCCGCGGAGCGCGAGCCAGCCGGCCTGGGTGCCCTGCGACAGCACCCAGTTGCCGACCGAGGCGAGCACATCCTGGTTGGCGAGCGTCCACGCGATGCTGGCGGCCATGGAGCCGACCACGGCCAGCGCGAGACTCGCCGCGATGGCGAGCGAGCGGCGGGTGGCGAACCGGCGGGGACGGACGGTGACCGAAGCCATGACCCGTTCGGTGAATCCGGCGGAGGGCAGCAGCGGCGGCAAGGCGGAAAGCTGCTCGACGATTTCCCGTTCCACCTGCGCGCGATCGAAACAGTCCGAGCACAGGTCGAGATGTCGGGCACGTTCGGCGTCGAGGGTGCCGCTCAGCCAGCTCTCGACGTCGTCCGGCGAGAGGTGGGGGCCGGGTTCCTGGGTCATAAGTGGACCCTCCTACGGTGAGGGTATGGCGAAGGTTTCACTGCTTCAGATGCGCCAAGGAGAGGCGCAGCTCGTTGCGGGCGCGGTGGATGTACGTCTTCACCGTACCCAGCGGGAGATTCAGTATTTCGGCGATCTCTTCGTACGCCCGCCCCTCCACGTGACGCAGGAGGATGCACGAGCGGTATTCGGGCCGCAGCCTGCCGATCGCGGCTTCGATCGCCCCGCCCAGCTCCCGGGCCTCCACCGCGTCGAGTGGGGACTCCTGGCGGGCCCCGATCTGGAGCGCGGTGGCCTGCATCGCCTCCGGCGTCTCGGCGTGGGGCGAGCCGTCGAGCGACAGCGTGTCCAGCTCCCGGCGGCGCAGGTGATCGATGGCCGCGTTGTTGGCGATCTTGAAGATCCAGGAAGAAAACTTGAACTCCGGGCGGTACGACTCGATGGCGTTGAGTGCCTTGATGAATGTCTCCTGCGCCAGGTCCTCCGCTAGCTCGCGGTCGCGCACCATCCGGTACAGCAGAGCGAACACGGGCCGCTCGTACCGCCGGACCAGCTCGCGATACGCCGCCTCCCGCCCGCTCCGGGCGAGCAGCACGACCTCCTGATCGGTGAGCCGGGTCCATTCCGGCTCTTCAGGCATCGCGCGTCCGGCTTGCCAAGGCTCCTGCGGCGGGACTACATTGTGCGCCTATGTTAGCCTCGGATCGTAAGTTACCCGTTTCGGGCGGGCTCGAGAAGCGGACTTACGTCCGCGAGATGTTCACCGCCATCGCGCCCACCTACGACCGACTCAACCGCATCATCAGCCTCCGGTTGGACCAGAGGTGGCGGCGATACGCGGTACGGCGATTGGGGTGGGAGCGGGCTCCGGAGGGAATGTACTTGGATCTCTGTGCCGGCACGCTCGACTTCGGGGCCACGCTCGCGCGTCAAGCCGGGTTTCGCGGGCGAATCGTGGGCGCCGATTTCGTGCTGCGGATGCTGCGGCTGGGCCAGGCCAAGTCGGCCAGGCTCGCGCCGGTGAACGCCGATGCCCTGGCTCTGCCGTTTCCCGACCGAACCTTCGACGGGGCGATGGTCGGATGGGGCGTACGCAACCTGATGGACCTGGACGCCGGCTTGCGGGAGGCGGCCCGGGTGCTGGAGCCGGGCGCCCGCCTGGTGATCCTGGAGATGACGCTGCCTCCGAACCCTCGACTCCGGCGAGTTTTTCAGGTGTACTTCCGCCGGGTGTTGCCCTGGGTCGGCCGCATGATCTCGAAACATACGACCGCCTATACCTGGCTTCCAGAGTCCACGCAGGCGTTTCCCGGTCCCCAGGAGCTGGTCCGGCGCATGGAGAGCCACGGGTTCACCGACGTGCGCTACGAGCTGTTCCTCGGCGGGGTCACGGCGCTGCACGTGGGCACGAGGGCATGAGGTCCGCCATGGCGTTCGGCCATCAGGCATCCTGTCATCCCGAGCGGAGCGAGGGATCGGCTCGCTCATGCGATCGGGCATCCGGGCTCACGCTCATGAGCGGGCCGATCCCTCGCTCCGCTCGGGATGACATGCGTGGCTCTCGATAACCTCCGCGAGTTCCTCAACGCCATCGAACAGGCCGGCGAATTGGCGCGCGTCTCCCATCCGGTGCAGGCCCGACTGGAGGTCGCCGAGATCGCCGACCGGTGCATGAAGAGTCCGGGTGGGGGGCCGGCGCTGTTGTTCGAGCACGTTCTGCTCGAGGACGGCCGCCGGAGCCCCCACCCGGTGGCCATCAATCTCTTCGGCTCCATGCGCCGGATGTGCCTGGCCCTCGGCGTGGACGATCTCGAGACGATCGGCCGCCGGATCTCGGAGCTGCTGGAGATGAAGGTGCCCGAAGGGCTTTTCGGGAAGCTCGCGATGCTGCCGAAGCTGGCGGAGGTCGGCAAGTTCCCGCCGAAGGTCCGCGGCGGGCGGGCGCCTTGCCAGGAGGTGGTGCTCCGAAACGACGCGGTGAACCTCGACGAGATCCCGTTCCTCACCACCTGGCCGGGCGATGGGGGCCGCTACATCACGCTGCCCATGGTCATCACCCGCGATCCGGCGCGGGGGATCCGGAACGTCGGGATGTACCGGATCCAGGTCCTGGGCCGGAACACGCTCGCGATGCACTGGCAGCGGCACAAGGTCGGCGCGGCTCACTGGCGCGAGATGGCGGCCGCGGGCGAGCAAATGCCCGTGGTCATCGCGCTCGGCGGCGATCCGGCGAGCATCTATTCCGGCTCCGCGCCGCTGCCGCCCACCATCGACGAGTTCCTCTTCGCCGGATTTCTCCGGCGTGAGCCGGTGGATCTCACCCGCGCGGTGACCTGCGACCTCGAGGTGCCGGCCGAGGCGGAGCTGGTGCTCGAGGGATACATCGACCCCGCGGAGCCGCTGGTCATG
The DNA here is from genome assembly GCA_963826065.1 of uncultured Gemmatimonadales bacterium. Taxonomy (GTDB): domain Bacteria; phylum Gemmatimonadota; class Gemmatimonadetes; order Gemmatimonadales; family GWC2-71-9; genus CAVVWJ01. The sequence continues at coordinate 252,421 of CAWGVP010000004.1, read as the reverse complement.
GAAGGGCCCTTCGGGGACCATACCGGGTTCTACTCCCTGGCGGACTACTACCCCATGGTGCACGTGACGGCGGTGACCGCCCGGCGGAATCCGATCTACCCCGCCACCCTCGTGGGCCGGCCGCCGATGGAGGACTTCTATCTCGGCCACGCCACCGAGCGGATCTTCCTGCCGCTGCTCCGGCTCACGGTCCCGGAGATCGTGGACTATCACATGCCCGCGCCGGGGATCTTTCACAACCTGGTGTTCGTCTCCATCGACAAGCAGTATCCCGGGCAGGCCTACAAGGTGATGAACGCGCTCTGGGGACAGGGGCTCATGTCGCTGGCCAAGGTGCTGGTGGTGGTGGACAAGGAGGTCAACGTCCGCGACCCCGACGAGGCCTGGTGGATCGCGCTCAACAACATCGATCCGGAGCGCGACGTCCGCTTCACCATGGGACCGGTCGACGTGCTCGACCATTCGAGCCGCGGCTTTACCTACGGCAGCAAGATGGGGATCGACGGCACCCGGAAGTGGAAGGAGGAGGGCTTCGACCGGGAATGGCCCGAGCGCATCGAGATGGACCCGGAGACGAAGCGGCGGGTGGACGAGATGTGGCCCCGTCTCGGGCTGTCGCTGAAGCCATGAGTGAGGGCCAGACCTTCGCCGGCGAGTCGCTGCTCGTCCGCTACGTCAACTTCGTCAAACTGCCACACACGGTGTTCGCCCTGCCGTTCGCCCTGCTCGGCGTGCTGGCGGCGGCGCCGGCCTCGGCGGTGACGCTCCGGACCCTGGCATTGGTCGTCGTCGCGTTCTCCGCCGCGCGGTGGGCCGCGATGGGATTCAACCGGATCGCAGACCGCACCTACGACGCCCGCAACCCGCGGACCATGCGGCGGGAGCTGCCCCGGGGCGCCATCAGCCTTTCCCAGGCGTGGGTCTCGGTGCTGATCGCGGCGGTCATCTTCATCCTGGCCGCCGGCTCCCTCAACCGCCTGTGTCTGATGCTGAGCCCGATCGCGCTCGCCTGGATCATGACCTACAGCCTCGCCAAGCGATTCACCTGGTGGCCGCACCTCTGGCTCGGCACGAGCCTGGCGATCGCCCCGGTCGGCGGCTACCTGGCCGTGACCGGCCGGTGGAGCGAGCCGGCGTGGCCGCTGTTTGCCGTCGCGGTCGCGGTGGCGACCTGGGTGGCCGGCTTCGACATCTTCTACGCCCTGCCCGACGAGGGGTTCGACCGCGACCAGGGGCTGCGGAGCGCGGTCGTCCGCCTCGGCGAGGCGCGCGCGGTTCTTCTCGCCAAGCTGCTGCATGGCGTGACCATCCCCGCGCTCGTCCTGTTCGGCTACGGGATGGGCTTCGGGCCCTGGTACTACGCCGGGCTGGTGGTGGCGGCGGGTATTCTGCTGTACGAGCACAGCCTCGTCCGCGCAGGCGATCTCTCGCGGCTGGACGCCGCGTTCTTCACCATGAACGGCATCATGAGCGTCACCGTGTTTCTGTTCGCGCTGGCCGATCGGCTGGCGGGGTGAGCGGCGTGGCGGCGCGCCACCCGGTCGTGCTCGCGCTCACCGGCGCATCGGGGGCGCCCTACGGTGTCCGCCTGCTCGAGGTCCTGGCGCGCAACCGTATCCCGGTCTGGCTCATCGCGTCGAGCCACGGCATGCGGCTGCTCCAGGCGGAGTGCGGTATCGGGTCGATGGAGGCGCTCCAGGCCGCGACCGGCGGAGACTGGTCCACGGTCATGACGTTTCCCGACGGCGACCGTGGCGCGCTCCCCGCTTCCGGCTCCCAGCGGACGAGCGGGATGGTGATCTGCCCCTGTTCCATGGGCACCGTCGCGGCGATCGCGGCGGGTACATCACGCTCACTGGTCGAGCGCGCGGCCGACGTGACGCTCAAGGAAAGACGCAAGCTGATCCTGGTGCCGCGCGAAACGCCGCTCTCCCTGGTGCACCTCCGCAACCTGGTCGGCGTCACCGAGGCGGGCGCGGTGGTGATCCCCGCGGCGCCCGGCTTCTATCACCGGCCCACGCGGGTCGCGGAGCTGGTGGATTTCATCGTGCAGCGGGTGGTCGACCAGTTCGGCCTCGACATCGAGATCGCGCGGCGCTGGACCGGAGAGGCGGACGGGTGACGGCGGCATGCGCCTCGGCGTGATCTCCGATACTCACGGTCTGCTCCGGCCCGAAGTCTTCGAGGTATTCCGGGACGTGGACCACATCCTTCACGGCGGCGACGTGGGGCCGCCGGAGATCCTGGCGGAGCTGGAGGCGGTCGCTCCGGTGACGGCCGTCTACGGCAACACCGATGACTGGGACCTTCGCTCGCGACTCCCCCAGGTCGCCACGCTCGAGCTCGACGGCTTCGAGATCGTGGTGACCCACGGCGACCAGTTCGGGAGCCCCACGCCCGATTCGGTCCAGGCAGCCTTCCCGTCGGCGGAGATCATCGTGTTCGGGCACACCCACCGGCCGATCCTCACCCTGGTGGACACCGTGGTGACCGTGATGAACCCGGGTGGGGCCGGCCCCCGGCGGTTCAACCTTCCCCCATCGGTGGGGATTCTCGAGCTGGAGCCGGGGATTCCGCCGCGCGGCCGGCTGGTCCCGCTCGCCCCGTTCGACGACGCATGAGCGACGACGCATGACCGCGGCTTTGCTGCTGCTCGCCATCGCGCTCCAGCAGACGCCGGACGTCACGGCCCCGGTGCGGTCGGTGGGATCCCCCCCGGTGTTTCCGCTCTCCAGCGTGGCCCTCGGCGCTCCGTCGGTCCGGATAGAAACGGGACAGGGCTTCGCCTCCGTCTGGCTGCTGCGAACACCTGATTCCGCCTTCGTGGTCGCCCGGATCCCGGACTCCACCTACTACTGGGGCGACGACCTGGTGATCAGCCTCGACGTCTCGGGGAACGCCGGGCCGGTGCCCGGCCACGATGACTTTCAATGGTATTTCCGGCGGGACCTCGACAGCAGCGTCGTCTATCGCGGTCGCGCCGGGCGCTGGGAGGCGCCGAGGGGTGACCCCGACTGGCGGCTGGGGCCGTCGCGCGAGGGTGGCGGGTGGACGGTAAGCGGGCAGAGCGAGCGGGCCGGATGGTCGCTGGTGCTCCGGCTGGACGGCGTGTGGCTCGACGGGGAGTCGGGGCGACGACCGCGGATCGCGTTTCGGGTGTACGACGATAGCCCGGGCGGATGGTTCACGTGGCCAGCATCAGGGGCTGGGCGGCAGCCTGCGCAGATGGAACGGGTACCGGATTTCTGGGGGACGGCGGGGGGCGTGCCGTGAGTGACGCGGCGGGCGGGTGGGGGAGCGCCTCCGGGTCGCTACCGAACGCTCCCCTCGGCACTCCCCCCACCCGCCCGCCGCGTCACTCCGAGCATGGGTTCGATGACTACTACAAGCCGAGGCGCACCCCGGCGCTGAGGGTCCAGTTGTGCGTGGTCTCCGGGTTCAGGTCGATCGCGGTCGCTTCCTTCGCGTCGAACTTTCCGATGTAGTCCTTCGCCATCAGTTGTAGCCCGAGCCGCGGTCCAAGCGGCACTTCGAGGCCCGCGCCCAGGTTGTACGCGAAGTTGGTGGCCTTGGTCGCGACAGGCGCCACTTCAATCTCCTGCCGCATCGCCCCGGCGCCGGCCTGCACGAAGGGCTTGATCCCGCCGGTGCCGAGCGGCATGCCGAGTCGGAGGGCGGCGTCGTAGAGGAGCGCGGAGCTCTTGCCGAAGGAGAGACCGCCGATCACCGGCATGCCCACCTCGAGATCCGAGCTGGCGTAGGCCACGTTTCCTACCAGGGCGAGGCCGCGGGTGATCCCCAGAGTCGCTTCGGCGCCGTACACAGGCCCCGCCGCGCCGCGCACGCTGGTGCCGAACGGCCCATCCACCAGATTCCCGAACTTCATGTAGCCCGCGTATGGGGTAATGCTGAGACTTCCGGGCCGACCGCCCTGAGCCTGCAGCGGTGCGGCGAAGAGGAGGCCGGCGACGAGGCCGGCAGAGAGCAGTCGAAGCATGGTGCGCCTCCGTTCCAGGTTGATCGACGCGCATTGCGCCGACGGACCTAGGGATGGCAGGGCACGGGGGGTGCCACGGGCTGCAGTGAGGCAACGGAATGCAGCAGAACGGGTTAGCAGAATCTGTCGGCTGGGTGGCTTCGTCGAGTCCGTCCCCTGATGAGGACATCTCCGCTTCGCTGCGCTCAGGCTGACGCCACCGGCACCCACTCGGCCAACGGCGTGGTATGGCGAAGAGCATCGGGATGGGCCCGGAACCACGCCATCAGCAGTAGAATCTCGTCCACCGACTCCAGCGGCAGCGGACCTGTGGCCGGCTCGGACTTGGTCAGCTCGGCCGCCACCACCGCGCCGAACGCCGCCTGCTCGATCGGGGTCGTCGGGTCCGCGAACGTCGCCCGCACCACGCCCCGCCGGACGAGATACACGCGGTCGTCGCCGTAGGTGCCGGGATCGCGGTAGACGAACGTGAGCAGGTCCACCGCGGTGCGCGCCCGGCTGGTCGCCGCCAGCAGCCACTCGAGGTGCTCGAACTTCTCCCGCCACCGCACCGCGACCTCGAACCGGTCGGCCGACGCGGCTTCCTGCATCGCGCTCACCACCCGGTCGATCGGTTGGATGGTGCGGCCCTCCAGAAAGGCGATCGCGGTCTCCAGTCTCGCCCGATACTCCCGCTGAGTCACGAACCCGGCGCACGGTCCGCTGCAGAAGCCGAACTCGTGGCGCATGCACGCCGCCTGCCTGGTGGACTCGAAGAGATCGCCTTGCCCGCTGAAGACGATCGGCATCGTCGCGGCGCAGTCGCGCAGGCCGAGCAGGTCGTTCAGCGTCCGCACCGCCTCGCCGGTTCGGGCGAGCGAGCGGAAGGGGCCGTAACACCGCGCGTCCTCGCGGCCGACGGTCTCACCGGCGGACACCCGCGGCGCGGGTCCGCGGGAGACTTTGATGAACACCGCCCGCCGCGTCAGGTTACCACGATAGTTGAAGTGGGGCCGGTACCGCTTGATCTGCCGCAGCTCACCGAGATAGGCGGAGAATTCGCTGGGGGTGTAATCCCAGGTGATGTCGCTCGCGGCGTAGAGGATCCGGGCCGCCTTGTCGTCGGGATACGCGGCGCGGAAGTAGGAGAGCAGCCTGGTCCGGAGCCGCTTGGCCTTGCCGACGTAGATGATGCGGCCTTCCATGTCGAGCATGCGGTAGACCGCGGGGCGGTTCTCGGTCCGCTCCCGGATCCGCTGCCGGAGCCGATGGAGGTCGGTGGCCGGCGTCGGCGCGGGCCGGCGGAGGAGGCGGCGACTCACGATTGACAGCGGTAGCAGAACACGGTGGTGCGCCCGTCGATCGAGTGGGTTCCCGCGAGCCTGGTTCCACAGCGGCGGCAGGGCTCGCCCTCGCGTCCATAGACCAGCAACTCGAGCTGAAAGCTGCCTTCCTCGCCGGTACCGGTGCGGTAGTCGCGCACGGTGGTCCCGTCCGAGGCGATCGCCGCGAGCAGGATACGGCGGATTTCGGCGTGAAGCCGTCGGTGATCGTCGGGGGTGAGCTGGGCCGCGGCCTTGGACGGATCGATGCCGGCCGCGAAGAGCGCCTCGTTGGCGTAGATGTTTCCCACTCCGGCGAGGTGCTTCTGGTCCATGATCACCTTCTTGACCGCCTGGCGGGATCGGCCCAGCGCGGCGCCCAGCCGCTCGGGTGTGAAGCCGGGCTCCAGGGGCTCGGGCCCGATGGCGGCGTCGTAGCGTGCCCAACCCCGCGCGTCGAGCAGCAGCAGTGTGCCCAGCCGCCGGACGTCGCGATACACCAGCTCGCGTCCGTCATCGAGCGTGGCCCGGAGGACGGCGTACGCCCGCTCGTCCCTCTCCAGCGGCCGCCGGTGGACGACCAGCGACCCCGTCATGCCCGGCTGTACCACCAGCCGGCGCTCGCCGAGGTCGAGCACGGCGTGCTTGGCGCGGCGGAACACGTCGCTCACCGTCGCGCCGGCGAGGCCGCGCACCAGGCGGCGTCGGGTGACGCCGCGCAGGACGTCGTCGTGACTCAAAGCGACGCGGTCGAGGCGGCGGCCGAGCAGGGCGGGGCGGATGTCGCGGACAATGGTTTCGACTTCGGGGAGTTCGGGCATTGCACCCGGAATGTAAGCAGCCGACGCGGGAGCTCCGATGCTTCTGTGAGCGAACCGAGGGGCCCGGGGAGGCTGGCTGGGCCTCGGTACACACCACCCCGCTACTAGTGGCGCCCCGCCCCCACCCGTGCGGCCTCCCGCCAGCCGATATCCCGCCGGTAGACCTTGCCCTCGTACCGGATCGCTTCGGCGGCCTCCCGGCTCAGTCGCTGCGCTTCCGCGAAGTTGTCGGCCACCGCAGTCACGTTGAGAACTCGCCCTCCGTTGGCGCGCAGCACGCCGCCGGCATCCCGGACGGTGCCCGCGTGGAAGACCGTGACTCCGTCGGGGAGGCGATCCGGGATCGTGATCGCCGCACCCTTCTCCGGGGAGTCGGGGTACCCGCGCGAGGCGAGCACAGTCGTGACTGAGGTCGCGCCAGGCAGAAGCTCGAGTGGGGCAGGTGGCTCGCCGTGCGCCACCGCCCACAGGGAACTGGTGAAGCCGCCGGCGACCAGCGGCAGCACCACCTGCGTCTCCGGATCGCCCAGCCGGCAGTTGAACTCCACCACCCACGGCGTTCCCTCGTCGTCCACCATGAGACCGGCGTAGAGCACGCCGCTGAACGGGGTGCCGCGCCGATGCATCTCGGCGAGTGCCGGGCGGAAAACCTCGCGCCGGGCGCGGTCGATCAGCTCGGGCGTAGCCACCGATACCGGGCTGTAGGCTCCCATACCGCCGGTGTTGGGGCCGGCGTCGCCCTCCAGCAGTCGCTTGTGGTCCTGGGAGACAGGGAGCAGCTCGATGTCCGTGCCGTCCGTGATCGCGAGAACGGAGACTTCCTCACCGCGCAGAAAGGATTCGACCACCACGGTTCGGCCGGCGTCGCCGAATGCCCCGTCGCCGAGCATCGCGCGGAGCGCATCGGCGGCTTCCGCCCGGGTGGGGCAGACGATCGCCCCCTTGCCGGCCGCGAGGCCGGAGGCCTTGACCACCAGCGGCTCCGGATGACGAGCGATGTATTCGAGAGCCGGCCCCAGCTCCTGGAAGGTCCGGCTGGATGCCGTGGGGATCCCCGCCGCTTCCATGACCTCCTTGGCGAAGGCCTTCGACGCCTCGAGCTGCGCGGCGGCCGCGCTCGGTCCGAAGACCGCCCGCCCCTCGGCACGCAGGCGGTCGGCGAGTCCCCGCGCGAGCGGCACCTCGGGCCCGATGACGGTGAGATCGATGCCGTGCATGTCAGCGGCATCAGCCAGCCGGTCGAGGTCGTCGGTGGAGATCGGAAGGTTCGTCGCGATCTCCGCGGTGCCGGGATTGCCCGGCGCGCAGTAGATGTCGGCCTCGGGGTTTTCCCGCCGGAGGGTCCAGCAGAGGGCATGCTCGCGGCCCCCCGATCCGACCACCAGCAGCCTCACGGCTTTTGCGCGTTCCTGAAGGCGTCGCGAGCGCGCTCCGCCGCCCGGCGTGCGGCGTCGGCAACCTGGGTAGCCATCTCCCGGGCCTCGCCCGCGTAGTAGCTGCCGGCGGCAGCGAAGTCGTCGCGCACGGGACGATCGGTCGTCTCGGTTCCGCGCCGCACGTACTCGCCGCGGAGGATCCGATCGTACTCGCCGGAGCCGACCCACCGCTGCAGCTCGGCCGCCCGAACCGTGTGCATCGGATGGGTGAGCGCGAGGGTGCTCAGCACCTTGTACACGACGTCGAGGCCTTCGCCCGCGGAGGCGTACTCGTGGGCCTGCTGCATGAAGGCGTCCACGTTCAGTTGGCCCGCGAACCCGTCGCCGCGGCCGCCGCCGGCCATCTTCATGTCCAGCCGCTGGGCAACGACGATATCCTGTGCGCCCAGCAGCCCCGCCCGGTCGGCGGACAACTCGGACTTCCGGGACCACTCGAGGAACGCGAGCCGCACCGGCAGCACCGCGAGGCTGGCGAGCACCGGCAGCGCACCGAGACTGATCAGCGCCAGGATCGCCGCGATGGTCCGGTAGAGGGCGTGGCCGCTCAGCACGTGCCCCAGCTCGTGGGCGAGGAGCACCCGCAGCTCGTCGTCGTCCAGCAGCTCCACCGCGGCCGAGTGGATCACGATGAACGGCTTATCGATGCCGTACGCGCCCGCGTTGAAGAACGGGGTCTGGGAGACGTAGAGCTCGGGCACGTCGGACCAGTCGAAGGTCGTGGTCACTTCGGTATGGAGATGCCACAGCCGGGGGAACTGGGTAGGCCCGATCCGGATGGCGTTGCCCTGGAACAGCAGCCGGACGCCGCGCTCGCCGCCCAGGAGGGCCAGCACCTTCCGGATCACCTCGTCCACTCCGGGCACCGCGCGGAGGGCCTGGAGCGCGGCCCGGTCGGCGGGATGCTCCCAGGAGACGGCGGAGATCTCGGGAAAGGTGCGGCGGGGACGGGTCGCGGGAACGGAGGTGCTCATCGGTCGCTCGAGGTTCGGGATGCTGCACTTACGGGAACGCTGCCCGCATGTTTCAGTGTGGGACGGTGGCTGGACTGTCATCCCGAGCGGAGCGAGGCATCGGCCCGCTCATGAGAGTGAGCACCGGAGCCTCCTGGCTCACTCGCATGCCCGGACCGATCCCTCGCTCCGCTCGGGATGACTCCACGCGCTCGGGGTCCAGCGCTAGGCCGCTACGCGCCCAGAGCCCGGTCCAGGTCCCCGATCAGATCCTCCGCGTCCTCCACCCCACAGCTCAGCCGGACCAGGCTGTCGGTCAGTCCCATCGCCTGGCGCATCGCCACGGGGACTGCGGCGTGCGTCATCGTCGCGGGATGGCCGATCAGGCTCTCCACCCCGCCGAGCGATTCCGCGAGGGCGAAGATCCTGGTCGCCTCGACCACTCGGCGCGCTCGGCCGGGGTCCCCCAGGTCGATCGAGATCATGCCGCCGAAGCCGGACATCTGGCGGCAAGCGAGCTCGTGCTGGGGGTGCGTGGGCAGTCCCGGGTAGTAGACCTTGGGGACGTCGCTCCGCGCGGCGAGCCACTCCGCGAGGCGCCGGCCGTTGGTGTCGTGCTGCCGCATGCGGAGCGGCAAGGTCTTGATCCCGCGCAGTGCGAGCCAGCAGTCCATCGGCCCGGGCACGCCGCCCGCGGCGTTCTGAATGAAGCTCAGCCGCTCGGCCAGATCGTCGCGGGACATCACCAGCAGTCCGCCCACCATGTCGCTGTGCCCGTTGAGGTACTTGGTGGTCGAATGGAGCACGAGGTCCGCGCCGTACTGGAGCGGCCGCTGGAAGAACGGCGTCGCGAAGGTGTTGTCCACCACGAAGAGGTAGCCGTGGGCCTGAGTGAGGTCGCCCACCGCCGCGAGATCCACCAGGTTCATCATCGGATTGGTGGGCGTCTCGCAGTAGACCATCCGGGTCGCCGGCGTCAGCGCCCGCTCCACGTTCTTCAGCTCCCGCATGTCCACGAAGGAGAACTGGAGGCCGAGCCCGACGTAGATCCGCTCCATCAGCCGCTGGCTGCCGCCGTAGACGTTGTCGCCGCAGACCACGTGGTCGCCCGACTTGAGCAGCTTGAGCACGGCGTCGAGCGCGGCGAGTCCCGAGCCGAAGGCGAGACCGTGCCGGCCGCCTTCGAGACTGGCGACGTTGCGCTCCAGCGCCTCGCGGGTGGGGTTCTGCGTCCTGGCGTACTCGTATCCCCGATGCCGCCCGAGCCCCTCCTGCACGTAGGTGGAGGTCTGGTAGATCGGGGTCATCACCGCACCGGCGAGCGGCTCGACGATCTGCCCGGCGTGCACCGACCGGGTGGCGAATCCGTGCTCGTCGTCGTGGGGGAGGATCCTGGTCATCGGAGGCCGGCTCGAGTGGGAAGTGGAGAAGCGTAACGGCCCGTCACGGTGGGCGGCAAGGCTGTGCGATCGGTTGAAGGGCCACCCCGGTCACGATTACCTTCGGGGCGTGAATCAACGCGGATCGGCGGGAACGACCGCCCGTTGTCTCGTGGTCGACGACGATGTCGCGGTCCGTCATGCCATGGCACGCGTGATCGAGGGCCACGGCCTCGCCACCATCGAGGCCGCCTCCGGAGTGGAAGCCCTCGCGATTCTCCATCGTGAAGGCGAGATCCCGCTGTGCATCTCGGACGTCCACATGGCGGAGATGGACGGGGTCACCTTCCTGCGTGAGGCGCTGCAGCGCTTTCCCGACATGGCCATCATCATGCTCACCGGCGTGGCCGACGTGGCCACGGCCGTCGAGTGCCTCAAGATGGGCGCCCTCGACTACATCGCGAAGCCGGTGATGATGGAGGAGGTCCGGGCCCGGGTGGACAAGGCGCTGGAGAAGCGCCAGCTGGTGCTGCAGAACCGGTTCTACCAGAAGAACCTGGAAACCCGGGTGCGGGAGCTGGACCGGCGGAACAAGGAATCGCTGATCAACGGCGTGCAGACCCTGGTGCACGCGCTGGAAGCGAAGGACGCCTACACCAGCGGCCACTCGTCCAGGGTGAGCCGCTACGCCGCCAAGACCGCCGTCCAGCTGGGGTACGTCGGGGAACTGCTGGAGCACATCCGCCTCGGCGCCGAGCTGCATGACGTCGGCAAGATCGGCACCCGCGAGGCGATCCTGAACAAGCCCGGACCGCTGAGTCCCGAGGAGTTCGAGCACATCAAGGAGCACACGGTGCTGGGCGAGAAGATCCTCGCGCCCTTCCTGAACGAATCCGCCATCGCGCTCCGCATCGTGCGGTCCCACCACGAGCGCATGGACGGGGCCGGCTTCCCCGATGCTCTGCGCGGCGACGCGATCCCCCGCGAGGCCCGCATCGTATCGGTGGTGGACGCGTTCGACGCGATGACCACCAATCGCGCCTACCGCGCGTCCCGCACGCCGGTCGAAGCCATCCAGGAGCTGCGTCGCTGCGCCGGGTCGCATTTCGATCCCGACGTGGTGGCCGCCTTCGCGGCGGCATTCCGCGATCTCACCGTGCTTCCGCTCGACCGCTGAACCCGCCAAGGCCCATGTCCGACACTCTCATGATCAGCGTCTCGGGAATGCGGGGCCACGTCGGCACCGACCTGACCCCGGAGCTGGTGGCACGACACGCCGCCGCGCTGGGGGCGTGGGTCCGGTCCGGCGACGCCGCCGGAGTCACGAGGCCCTGCGTGGTGCTCGGCCGCGACTCCAGAACCAGCGGCCCCATGTTCGCTCATGCGGCCGCCTCGGGTCTCATGTCGGTCGGCGTGGACGTGCTGGACCTCGGCATGGTGCCGACGCCCACCGTGCAGATGGCGGTCGAGCACCATCACGCGGGGGCCGGTCTCATCCTGACCGCGAGCCACAACCCGATCGAGTGGAACGCGCTCAAGTTCGTGGGACCGGACGGCATCTTCCTCGATGCCGCCTCGGGCGAGCGGGTGCGCGCGCTGGCCGACCAGGGCCCGCCGCGGGCCGGCTGGGACGGCATCGGCGAGCTGCGTGAGGATCCGGCGGCCGTGGCGCGGCATCTCGACGCGGTCCTCCGTCTGCCGGTGATCGACGTGCCCACCGTCCAGCGACGGCGCTTTCACGTGGCCCTCGACTGCGTGCGGGGCGCCGGCGCGGTCGCGATCGTGCCGCTGCTGGAGCGGCTGGGCTGCCGGGTCAGCGGGATCAACCTGGAGCCGGACGGAAGGTTCCCTCGCGCCCCCGAGCCGGTGCCCGAGAACCTCGGCGAGCTGGGCCGGCTGGTGCGGGAGAGCGGCGCGGACCTGGGGCTGGCGGTGGATCCCGACGTGGACCGGCTCGCGGTGGTGGACGAGACCGGCAGGGCGATCGGCGAGGACTACACGCTGGCGTTCGCGGTCCGCGCTGTGTTGGATGGACGCACCAATGCGGCGGAATCCCCGACCGTCGTCGTGAACCTTTCCACCAGCCTGGTGGTTGAGGATGCGGCGCGGCGTGTGGGGGCCAGAGTGGTCCGGGCTCCGGTCGGCGAAGCCAATGTCGCCCGAGCGATAAGAGACCAGAAGGCGGTGATCGGCGGGGAGGGGAACGGGGGGGTCATGTACCCCGCACTCCACATCGGCCGCGACGCACCACTGGGGGTGGCCTTGATCTTGCATCTCGTTGCCATGTCTGGGGTAACGGTCGCTGGGCTGGTCGAGGCCTCCCCCCGCTACACCATCGTGAAGGCCAAGGGCCCCCGGGGCTCCGAGCTCACACCTTTGTACGACCGGTTGCGACGGCGCTTCGCCGATGCCACCGCCGATGACCGGGATGGCTTGCGGCTCGCGTGGGCCGACCGCTGGCTGCATGTCCGGCCCTCCGGCACCGAACCCATCGTCCGGCTGATCGCCGAGGCCCCGACTTCATCGGAAGCGGAGGCGTTGGTGGCCGCGGCTCGAGAACTCTTGCAGTGAGGATCATGGCGCGATGTGCGGCATCGTAGGCTACATCGGACCACGCCAGGCAGCCGATCTCCTGCTCGAGGGGCTGCGGCGCATGGAGTACCGGGGGTACGACTCCGCGGGCATCGCGGTGGTCAACGGCCGCGGGCTCGAGATCGCCAAGGCCGCGGGCAAGCTCAGCATTCTGGAGGGAGAGCTGGAGGCCGGCATGCCGTCGGGCACGCTCGGCATCGGCCACACCCGCTGGGCCACCCACGGCGCCCCCACCACGCCCAACGCCCATCCGCACACCGACCAGTCGGGGCGTATCGCGGTCATCCACAACGGCATCATCGAGAATTCCGCCGCCATCCGGAAGACGCTGGAGCGCCGGGGACACACCTTCAAGTCGGAGACCGACACCGAGGTGCTGGCGCACCTGGTGGGCGAGTACTACGACGGCAATCTCGAGGAGGCGGTCGCCGCCGCGCTCCGCGAGGTTGACGGCGCGTACGGCCTGGCGTTCATCTCCGCCGACGAGCCGGGGGTGCTGGTTGCCGCCCGGAAAGGCTCTCCGCTGCTGGTCGGGGTGGGCGAGAACGAGTGGTTCGTCGCCTCCGATGCGTCGCCGCTCCTTCAGTACACTCGGTCGGTGGTCTACCTCGACGACGGTGAGATGGTGGTGCTCACCCGCGAGGGCTACCGGGTGCGGAACCTGGAGACCACCCGGATCAGCAAGCCGGTCAACCAGATCGAATGGGACCTGGCGATGGTGGAGCGGAACGGATACGCCCACTTCATGCTGAAGGAGATCTTCGAGCAGCCCGAGAGTCTCTGCAACACGCTGCGGGGCCACCTCCTGGAGGAGGAGGGCACGGCGCGGGTCAGCGGTCTGAATCTGAGCGACGACCAGCTCAAGCACACCGAGCGCATCATCATCACCGCGTGCGGCACGTCGTGGCATTCCGCTCTCATCGGCGAGTACATGCTGGAGGAGATGGCCCGGATCCCGGTCGAGGTGGAGTACGCCTCGGAGTTCCGCTACCGCAACCCCGTGGTGGATCATCGCACCCTGGTGATCGGCATCTCCCAGTCGGGGGAGACGGCCGATACCCTCGCCGCGATTCGCGAGGCCAAGCGCCGGGGTGCCCGGACCATCGGCCTGGTGAACGTGGTCGGTTCCACCATCGCGCGCGAGGTGGACGGCGGCATCTACCTGCACGCCGGGCCCGAGGTGGGGGTGGCGAGCACCAAGGCGTTCACCAGCCAGGTGGCCGCGCTCGCCCTGGTGACCCTCCGCGTCGCCCGGCTGCGGAACCTGAGCATCCTGCAGGGCCGCGAGTTCATCCAGGGGCTCCGAGCGCTCCCGGACCAGATCGCCGAGATTCTCGGGCGCGCCTCCGAGCTCGAGCAGCTGGCCGAGAAGTTCCTTCGCACCACGACCAATGCGCTCTATCTCGGGCGCGGTGTGAACTTCCCGGTGGCCCTGGAGGGCGCGCTCAAGCTGAAGGAGATCTCCTACATCCATGCCGAGGGGTATCCCGCGGCGGAGATGAAGCACGGACCGATCGCGCTGATCGACGAGAACATGCCGGTGGTGTTCATCGCGCCGAAGGACGCGGTGCACTCGAAGATCGTGTCCAACATCGAAGAGGTGAAGGCGCGGGGCGGCAAGGTGATCGCGCTCATCAACGCCGGCGACAGCGAGATCGAGCGCCTGGCCGATGCGACCTTCACCATCCCGGTGACGCTCGATCTGCTGACGCCGATGCTGACGAGCATTCCGCTGCAGCTGCTCTCGTACTACGTGGCGGTGGCCCGCGGGTGCAACGTGGACCAGCCGCGCAATCTTGCCAAGTCGGTGACGGTCGAGTAGCCGGCGAAACGATAACGCCGCCTCGCCGCACCGCACTTGGCTTCGCTTTCGTTCAGCAGCGTCGCAGCATCCACGGGTCGAGAAGCGATGTAGAGCGAGGATCCGCCAAGGCGGTGACGGAGGTGTAGCCGGCGAAATGATAACGCCGCCTCTCCGCACCGTGCTTGGCACTTTCTTTTCTGCCCCCCGGCGGCGTGTCGCCCTTGTAGAATCCGCCGGAGCGCGCGACTCTACAGAACTCTGTCTCTCGTCTTACGCCGACGACCGGAATGACCCACCAAACCCGCCGCGATTTCCTGCGCCGCTCCGCCGGCCTGGCCGGAAGCTTCCTCATCGCCCCCTCGCTCGGCGGGCTCGTCGCCTGCTCGCGCGGCATTCGTTCCGAGGGTATCGGCGCCATGGCGCTCCGGGCGGGCATGGGCCAGGGAGGCTACGGCGCCTTGCGCCCCGCAGGACCCGAGCTGGCCCTCCCCAACGGGTTCAGCTACAAGGTCCTCAGTTTCACCGGCAAGCCGATGTCCGATGGCAGCGCGACCCCCTGCGCCTTCGACGGCATGGCGGCCTTCGGCCTGCCGAACGGGCACGTCCGGCTCATCCGCAACCACGAGAACCGCGACGGATCCGACACCGCGAAGGTGAAGGGCGACCCGTCCCGGGCCTACGACCGGAAGGGCGGCGGCGGCACCACCTCGCTCGAGGTCCGGATCGGCAAGGATGGGACCGCCGAGCTGGTGCGGGATTTCGTCAGCCTGAACGGCACCATCGTCAACTGCGCCGGCGGGCCGACACCATGGGGGAGCTGGCTCAGCTGCGAGGAGAGCGTGGCGGGCCGGATAGACGGGTGGGACCAGGAGCACGGGTACATCTTCGAGGTCCCGGTGTCGGCCGAAGGTCCGGTCCAGCCGGTGCCGCTCAAGGCGATGGGCCGGTTCGTGCACGAGGCGGTCGCGGTGGATCGGGCGACCGGTGTCGTGTACGAGACCGAGGATCGCACGCCGACCGCGGGCTTCTACCGGTTCATCCCGGCGGCCGGTAAGCGACTCGCCAAGGGGGGGCGGCTCCAGATGCTCGCCATCGAAGGCCGGCCCAACTACGACACCGGCACGGGGCAGAAGATCGGCGCGCCGCTCCCGGTGCGGTGGGTGGAGATCCCCGATCCGGACCCCCGTGAAGGGGGCAACAATCCGACCGCCATCTTCGACCAGGGCTTTGCCCGAGGTGCCGCGCGGTTCGCCCGGCTGGAGGGGTGCTGGTACGGTGACGAGAGCATCTACTTCCACGCGACGAACGGAGGCGACGCCGAGGTGGGGCAGGTCTGGCGCTACCGGCCGACCGCCGCGGACCGGGGAGAGTTGTCCCTGGTGTTCGAGAGCCCCTCGCGGGAGGTGCTCGACTACCCGGACAACATCACCGTCAGTCCCCGCGGCGGGATCGTGATCTGCGAAGACGGCGAGGGCGAGCAGTTTCTGCGGGGGCTCACGCCCGAAGGCGCGATCTTCGATCTCGGCAGGAACATTCTGAACCAATCCGAGTTCGCCGGCGCCTGCTTCAGTCCCGACGGCCGGGTGCTCTTCGTCAACATCATGGGCTCGACCCTGGACGCCGGGACCGAGGCGGGCCGGACCCTGGCCATCACCGGTCCCTGGGAGCGCGGGGCGCTATAGCGTCCAGGTTGCGCCGATCTCCCGGGCGACGACCCGCCAGCTCTCGCCATTCGCCGCCGCAAGGAGCCGCTGCATCGGCTCCTCCACCGGCTCGCGGCTCAGCCGGAACGTCGAATGGTGCACCGGCATCACGTACTCGGCGCCGATGCCGCGAAACATCTCCCAGGCCTGCTCGGGCGACGCGTGATTGGCGATCCACGGATCGTACGCGCCGATGGGGAGAATGGCGAGATCCACCTTCACCCGCGTGCCGATCTCGTGGAGGACGTCGGTGTACGCCGTGTCGCCGGCGAAGAGCACGGTGCGATCACCCTTGGTCAGGAGATAGCCGCCGTATCCCCGGTGGCGATCGGTGACCATCCGGGCGCCCCAATGGCGGACCTCGACCGATTCCACCGTGACGCCGCCGATCTCGGTCCGGTCGCCCCAGGACAGCTCCTCCACCCGGCGGAAGCGGCGCACGAGATCGCGGTTGCCCTGCTGCACCACCACCGGCACCTCGTGGCGAATGGAGGACAGGGTGCCGAGATCGGTGTGGTCCATATGCGCATGGGAGAGCAGGACCAGATCGAGCGGTGGCAGCTCGCGGGTGCGGAGGGCGGGCCTCACCAGGCGGCGGGGCCCGAGCTTCGCGTGGCCGCGCCCGATCCCCACTCTGGGTTCCAGCACCGGGTCGGTGAGGATCCAGGTGCCGAAGAAATTGAGCAGCACGGTCGCGTGGCCCAGCCACGCGGCGGTGAGCCGGCCGTAGGGCCACGAGCCAGGCTCGGGGCGAAGCGGGGCGGCCGGAATGCGGCTTATCTTCACCATGTCGTCATGCCAACCCTGTAGGACACGGAAAGAATTGTAAGCCCACCATGCGCGTCGTGCTCCAGCGTGTCTCTCGCGCGTCGGTCACGATCGATGGCCGGACCGCCGGTGCCATCGGGCGGGGGCTCTGCCTGCTCGTGGGCTTCACCCACGGCGACGCCGACCCGACCGCGGACTGGATGGCCGAGAAGGTCGCGGGGCTGCGGCTGTTCTCCGACCCGGAGGGGAAGATGAATCTGGGGCTGGAGGAAGTGGGCGGCGCGGTCCTGGTGGTTTCGCAGTTCACACTCTACGGCGACGCGGCGAAGGGCCGCCGCCCCTCGTTCCTGGATGCCGCGCGGCCCGAGACGGCGATTCCACTCTACGAGCGCTTCGTGGCCGCCCTGCGCTCCCGGGGGCTCGAGGTGGCCACCGGGGAGTTCGGTGCCGACATGCAGGTCGAGATCCACAACGACGGTCCCGTGACCCTGATCCTGGAGCGAAGTGCATGAGCCGTGAGCCCCTCACTCTCGCCTCCGGCTCTCCCCGGCGGCGTCAGCTCCTCGAGATGCTCGGCATTCCGCTCAGGGTCGTCCCGTCCAATGTGCCGGAGATCCACCGGCCGGCGGAGACCGCGCTCGACTACGTCGAGCGATTGGCGCGGGAGAAGGCGCTCAGCGTGCCCGGCCGGCTGGTGCTCGGCGCGGACACCACGGTCATCGTGCGGGACGAGATACTGGAAAAACCGGTGGACGAGGCCGACGCCCTGCGGATGCTGCTCAAGCTGCAAGGCAGGACGCACCAGGTGATGACCTCGGTGGCGCTGGTCGCCGGCGGGCAGGTGCACCAGGCGACGGACGTCACCAACGTCGGCTTCCGCCGGATGGGCGAGGACTATCTCCGGGCCTACGTCGCCACCGGCGAGCCGATGGACAAGGCGGGCGCGTACGGTATTCAGGGCTATGGCGCGGCGTTGGTCGAGCGCATCGAGGGGGACTTCTTCAGCGTGATGGGATTGCCGGTCCGACTGGTGCTGCGCCTCATGGAGCAGGCGGGCGAGAAATACGAGTTCGGCGGGGCGAACGCGTCCGTTTCCTCCGGCTAGCCGCCCCGCTGCCCCGCTGCCCCACTGCCCCGCACCCGGTACACCTGCACCACCTGCGACTTCCCCTTGAGGCCCAGCTCCGGCAGAAACTCGTAGTCCACCGGCTCCCGAACGACGCGCAGCAGCGCTTCGCTCACCAAGATCTCGCCGGGCCCGGCCTCCGCGCAGAGCCGCGCCGCGACGTTGACCGCGTCGCCCAGGACGGTGTACTCCAGGCGGCGGTGGCTCCCGATGTTCCCAGCGAACACCTCGCCGTGACCGATGCCGATCCCCACCCCGATCTCGGGCCGGCCCGCGGTGGCCCACTGGCGGTTGAGGTCGTCGATGGCCTGCTGCATGGCGATCGCCGCCTGGAGCGCGCGGTCGGGGTCGTCGTCGTGGGAGATCGGTGCCCCCCACAGCGCCATCACGGCGTCGCCGATGAACTTGTCCAGGGTGCCGCCATGCTCGAAGATCACCTCCACCATCTCGCTGAAGTACTCGCTCAGGAGATGGGCGACGGCGTCCGGGCCCATGGACTCGGCCATGGTGGTGAAACCGCGGATGTCGCTGAACAGCACGGTGACCGGCCTGCGCTCGCCACCCAGGCGGATGGCTCCGTCCTGCTGCGCGATCTCCGCGGCGACGTTGGGAGCGAAGTAGCGCTCGAAGTTCGACCGCACCAGCGCCTCGCGGCGGCTCTGCTCCGCGAAGCGGCTGTTCTTGATGCCGAGGGCGGCCAGTCCGCTGAAGGCGACGAGAAACTGGAGGTCCTCGTCGCTGAAGCTGCCCGGCGCGCTCAGGTTGTCCACGTACAGGAGGCCGAGAATCTGGTCCCGGGCGTCGAGCAGGGGCGAGCACATGGCGCTTCGGACACTCTGGGCCACGATGGAGCGTCCCTTGAAGCGCTCGTCGGCCGGCGCGTTGTGGGAGACCACCGCCACTCGTTCCTCGACCACCTTGTCCACGATGGATCGGGGCACCTGCTGGACCTGGGTATCGCCCAGCCGGCTCTTGGAGAGGGTCGGCACCATCTCGCCGGTGGCTTCGTTGCGCAGCAGGATGGTGACGCGGTCGACTTCCATGACCTGGAACGTCATGTCCACGACCGTGCGGAGCAGGCGGTCGAGCTCGAGCTCCGAGGTGAGCTTCTGGGCGACCTCCAACAGCAGGGAGAGCTTCTTGGCCTGGCGCTCCTCCGCGTTCGCAGCGGCGACCCGAAGCTGGCCGCGGCTCAGCGGCCCGTCGCGACTGGTGATGCCCGCGGTGCCGCCGCCGCTCACCATGAGCTTGCGGACGATCTTGCCGCTGGGGCGGACGAGCTCCGGGAGCGGGAGCGGCTCCGCGCCGGGCGGCACGATCTCCTTAACCCTGTAGGTCACCTTGCCGAAGGTGATCGTGTCGTCGGGTAAGAGCCGGCCGGCCGTCACCCGGCTTCCGTTGATGCAGGTGCCGTTGGAGCTGCCCAAGTCTCGTACATCGACCCCATCGCCCCGTGCGGTCAGCTCCGCATGGCGCCGGGAGATGGTGGGATCGTAGATCGCGATGTCGGACCCGACCCCCCGGCCCACGACCACACTGCGTCCCGGCGGAAGCTCGAAGCTCTGGTCGCCGGACGAGCTGACGAGACGGAAGGCGGGCATGGGGGGAAAATAGCGGGGCGGCGGGGCAGCGCTGCAGGGCACCCTGTGGTGGGGCTATTGTCACCCTGAGCACAGCGAAGGGGGCCATCTCGAGCATGGTCCCCTCGCTGCGCTCAGGGTGACACGTCACCGTTCTCTCTCGGCTTCCCCGCAGCCAGCGCCAGCGCGAGCAGCACCGCCCGCGCCTTCGCCTCCGTCTCTCGCCACTCGGCTGCCGGATCGGAGTCCGCGACGATGCCGGCGCCGGCCTGGACCCAGGCGCGGTCCCCGCGGATCACGCAGGTGCGGATCGCGATCGCCGTGTCGAGCGTCCGGGCGCCCCAGCCTACATAGCCGACCGCCCCGGCGTAGGGGCCGCGGCGCACCGGCTCCAGCTCGTCGATGATCTGCATCGCGCGCACCTTGGGGGCGCCGGAGACGGTGCCGGCAGGGAAGCAGGCCGCCAGCGCGGCCACCGCGTCGAGCTCGGGCCGGAGCCGGCCGCGTACCTCGCTCACGAGGTGCATCACGTGAGAGTAGCGCTCGATGGTCATGAACGCGGTGAGCCTCACCGACCCGAACTCCGCCACCCGCCCCACGTCGTTTCGGCCGAGGTCCACCAGCATGAGATGCTCGGCGCGCTCCTTGGGATCGGCGGCGAGCTCTTCGGCGAGCGCGGCGTCGCGCGCGGCGTCGGCGCCTCGGGGACGGGTGCCGGCGATCGGCCGCACCGTCACCTCGCCATCCTCGACCCGGACCAGGATCTCCGGTGAGCTCCCGATGACGTGGATGTCGTCGCAGTGCAAGTAATAGAGGTACGGCGCCGGGTTGAGGGCCCGGAGATAGCGGTAACTCAGGAAGGGATCGGGCGCCGGCAGGTCGAGCCGGCGACTCAACACCGTCTGGAACGTGTCGCCCGCCGCGATATACTCCTTGATCCTCCGCACATGATCCTGGAATCGCGCGTCGGCGTAGGGTGACACCGTCTCCGGCAGCGGCGGGGCCGACTCGACCGCGAGCGGACGGATCGTTCCCGGCTCGGCGAGCCGGTCGAGCCAGCGGTCGATCCTGCGCTCGGCTTCGTCGTAGAGGCCTCGAAGGTCGGTGACGCTCGTCCCGTCCGACACCTCGACGCTGGCGATCACGGTGGCGCGGTTGAACAGGTTGTCCAGCACCAGCAGGGTGTCCGCCACCATCACGATGGCGTCGGGCAGGTCGCGGTCGTCGGGCGGCGAGTCCGACAGCGACTCGATGGTTCGGACGACGTCGTAACCCCAGAATCCCACCGCGCCACCGGTGAACCGGGGCAGGCCGGGCACCACGACCGGCGGGTGCCGGCGCATCGTCCTGCCGAGATGCTCCAGCGGGGTCGTGTCGGTCTCGACCACCCTCCACTCCTCTCCCGGCGCCCAGCGGGCGCACTCCCGGCCGCGATAGCGGAACACTTCGCGCGGCTCGGTGGCGAGAAAGGTGTAGCGGGCCCAGCGCTCGCCGCCCTCGAGCGACTCGAGCAGAAATCCCCAGCGGCCGCGGTGCAGCTTGGTGAAGGCGGTGACCGGCGTGTCCCCATCGAGCACGACCTCGCGGGTCACCGGCACGATGCCTTCGCCGAGCCGTGCCCGCTCCGCGAATCGCTCGAAACGCGCCGTCACTGCGGGGCGGCCACGAGATACGTCCCGGCGGCGGGGAGCGGCGCCTGGAGCACGTCGGGAAACGGCCGGATCGATGGGAACAGCGCGAGCATGCCGTCCGGCCTCAGCCGGCCGACGCCGAGGGCCCGCTCGTAGGCGACGTCGGAGCCGTAGACCGCCCGGGCCCTGCCGGGCGCCGCGAAGTATCGGGCATACTTGAAGGAGACCGCGGCGCTGTCGCGGATCGGAAGGCTGGTGATCACCTCGAGCCCGTAGACACCAGGCCGGGGGCGCACCTCCACCCGCACTTCGCGTCCGTGCTCGGCGAATGCCGAGGGCGGAAAGGTCAGCTCGGCGAAGACGATGTACTCCGGGGGACCGTGCCGCAGGACGATGACGCGACGTTGTCCCGCGACGAAGGTCACGGTGGTATCGGGAGGCGGCGGGCCGGACGTCTCCAGGACGATGGCCTCGGACAGGGGGAAGACGCGGATCCCGGTGGGGGCCGCCGTCTCGCGCTCGCTGGTTGCGCGCGTGCCTCCACAGGCGGCTGCCGCGAGACAGAGCCAGCTTGCTCGTCTCCAGAGCCCCCGGAATATTCCGGCCATCGACCCCTTGGCGGTGAGAGGTGAACGGTGAGAGGTGTGCGGTGCCCCTGCTGGACGATCGGTCTCCTGCTCGCCGCGGGCGTGTCTCCCCTGGACGCGCAGGCCTGGGACTCGCCCGACGCGCTGGCGCTGGTCCGCCAGGCGGTAGAGCGGCGCGCCGCGGTCGAGGCCGACTCCGCGCTCCAGAGCTATCGCACCCGCGCCCACGGGTTCGTCTTCTTCCTGGCGCAGGTCGGTGAAGGGCTGACCGAGCCGCCCCGCCTGATCAAGGCCGACGAGCTGGACGTGGAAGTGTATTGGCAGGCCCCCGATCACAGCAAGCAGGTAGTGAGCGGGTGGCGCGACGGGGCGTTCCTGCCCACCGACATCGAGTACCACCGGGACCACCTCGGCATCGTCACCAACAATTTCGGCGACGTCATCCGGATCGGTGAGGGCGACGAGGTGCGGGACGCGATCCACCCGCTGTCTCGCGCCGGCCCTGCGGCATACCAGTACGCCCTGGGCGACTCGCTGACCATCCAGGCGGCCGGCGGCGAGGTCACGGTGCGCGAGGTACAGGTGCGGCCGCGCTCGTTCTCGCTTCCGCTCGTCGTGGGTACGCTCTACCTCGATGGCGAGACGGCGGAGCTGGTGCGCTTCCGCTTCAGCTTCACGCCCGCCGCGTACCTCGACCGCCAGCTCGAGGACATCACCATCGTGCTGGAGAACGGGCGCTTCGAGAGCCGCTGGTGGCTCCCGTTCCGGCAGGAGATCGAGATCCGCCGCCGCGTGAGCTTCCTCGACTTTCCGGCGCGCGGCATCATCCGCGGTCGGTGGGAGATTTCGGACTACGACCTCAACGTCGGCATTCCCGCCGGAGTTCTGGAGGGGCCGGCCATCGGCGGGCTCCGACGCCCCCGGCCCGACGATTCCACCTGGGGCACGCCGCTGTCGGAGGCGATCGCCGACGTGGCCGCCCCGGTGAACCGGCAGGACATGGACGCATTGCGGGTGGAAGTGGAGCGGATCGCCGGCGCCCGGGCGCTCGGGGGTCTGCCGTCGAGCCGTCTGGCCACCGGATCCCTGAGCGACATCGCGCACGTCAACCGGGTTCAGGGCCTGGCGCTCGGCTTCGGAGGGGTCCTGGGGATGCGTGGAAGCCGGATCCAGGTGCGTCCGCGGATCGGCTACGGAACCTCGGATCGGCGAATCACCGGTGGACTGACCGTCCTGGCCGGATCGGGAGGTACCCAGGTCTCTCTCGGCGCCGAGCGCGGAGTGCGCGATCTTTCCGACCTTCCGGTGATCTCGCCCGCGCTCAACTCCCTGCTGGCGCAGGAGGCGGGCGACGACTACGGTGACTACGTCCTGCTGAACGGCGTCACGGCGGGCCTTCAGCACCGGCTGAGCGGCCGGACTTCCCTGGCGCTCGAGTTGGCGGTGGAGGAGAGCCGGTCGGTCGGCGTGGAGTCATCTCCCGCCAATGGTCGCTACCGTGCCAATCCACCCCTGGGGGCGGGGACCTTTCGCATTGCCCGGGTCGCCCTGGAGCGGGCGAGCGGGGGGGTCGCCGTGCGGCATGATCTCCAGGGCCGCCTCGCTCTGGAGGGCGGCGAGGGTGAGGGCGAGTATCTGCGGGCAGTCCTGGAGGGGCGCTGGCTGCGGCCGGCCGGGCCCGGTCAGCTCCTCGCCAGGACGTACCTGGGTGCGGGCACCGAACACCTCCCGGGATACCGAAGCTTCGTGCTGGGGGGCCGGGGGACGCTGCTGGGCGAGCCGTTTCGACGCTACGGCGGAAGGACCGCAGCCCTGGCGCACGTGGAGTGGCGGTTCGAGGCGCCGTTTCCGGCCATCGCTCTGGGCTCGTTCGCCAGCACCGGACGGCGCCTCACCCTCGCGCCGTTCGTGTCCGCCGGATGGACGGACCGGCCGCTGTCCGGGCTGCCCTGGGAGGGTACGGATGGCGTGAGGCCGGTTGCGGGCCTCGCCGTGGAGTGGCTGATGCGTCTCCTCCGGTTGGAGGTCGGCGTCGGCTTGAGGGACGGCAAGGTCGGGTTCGCCGTCGACGTGAATCGGGACTGGTGGGGAGTATTGTGATAGCGTCCAAGCGGTGGCCC
Organism: uncultured Gemmatimonadales bacterium; assembly: GCA_963826065.1. Lineage (GTDB taxonomy): Bacteria > Gemmatimonadota > Gemmatimonadetes > Gemmatimonadales > GWC2-71-9 > CAVVWJ01. Next base: position 228,626 of record CAWGVP010000004.1, on the reverse strand, counting down.
GGGCTACATTTCCACCCTCCGCATCAAACCCGGGACGCCCATGAAGTTCTTTGACGAATGGCTGGTCCCCAGCGTCGAGCCGTTGCTGCCGGCTGACGCGCTGGCGGAGCTCCGCCAGGAGCCCTCGGACGCGCCGGTGTCGCTGTGGGAGACGGTGGTGCAGCGGAAGCTGGTCGGCGACGACCAGGTTCTGGCCGCGCTCGCCGTCCGCTTCCGGTTTCCGGTGGCCGACATGTCGCGCGTGGACCCGAGCCTGACCCAGGCGGTCCCCGAACAGCTCGCGCGCCGTTTCAACGTGCTTCCCGTAGGACAGACCGACTCCTACCTCGAGGTCGCCACCGCCAACCCGTTCGACATCGACGCCGAAAAAATGCTGGCGTTCGCCACCGGCCGCGAGGTCAGGATGCTCCTCGCCTCACCCGCCAGGCTCAGGACCAGGATCGACGAGCTCTATCGCGGCGGCGAGGAAATCGTGTCGCGGCTGCTGGCCGGCATCGGCGACGACATGGAGGTGAAGGAGCTCACCGAGGAAGACGACGATTACTCGGCCGCCAGCGCCGAAGAGGCCAGCCAGCGCCCGATCATCCGGCTGGTGGACATGATGCTGGCCGACGGCGTGGTGAGCAGGGCCAGCGACATCCACGTCGAGCCGATCGAGGGCGGCGTCGTGGTGCGCTACCGCATCGACGGCGTGCTGCGCCAGGTGATGAAGATTCCCCGCAACGCGGGGCTTCCCCTCATCTCACGCATCAAGATCATGTCGGGCCTCGACATCGCGGACCGGCTCCGCCCCCAGGATGGACGGGCCCGCGTCTCGGTCAACGGCGAGGCGGTGGATCTCCGGGTGTCCACCCTTCCCGCGTCGCTGGGCGAGAAGGTGGTCATCCGGATCCTGAGCCAGCGCACCACGGTGCTCAATCTGGAGTCGCTCGGCATGCACCCGGATGAGCAGGAGGCGATCAAGCGCCTGCTCACCAACAAGGAGGGGATCCTCCTGGTCACCGGGCCCACCGGCTCCGGCAAGACCACCACCCTCTACTCCGCGCTCCGGCTGGTGCAGAACGAGGGCGTCAACATCGTGACGGTCGAAGACCCGGTCGAGTACCGGCTGGGGCAGAACATCGTCCAGGTCCAGGTGCACGACAAAGCCGGGCTCACCTTCGCCTCCGCCCTGCGGTCGATCCTCCGGCAGGATCCCGACGTCGTGCTCGTCGGCGAGATCCGCGACCAGGAGACTGCGCAGATCGCGCTCCAGGCGTCACTGACCGGCCACCTGGTTCTTTCCACGCTCCACACCAATGACGCGCCCAACGCGGTCACGCGCCTTGTGGACATGGGGATGGAGCCGTACAAGATCGCCTCCGCGCTGCGCGGCGTGGTGGCCCAGCGACTCATGCGCCGGCTCTGCGAACTCTGCGTCCAGCCGAGCGAGGACCCCGTGCCCGAGCGGGTGGCGCGCTTCGTTCCACCGGGCACCAGGCTTCGCAAAGCCGTGGGATGTCCCGACTGCGCCATGACCGGCTACCGGGGGCGGTTCGGCATCCTCGAGGTGCTGACCATGAACTCCGATCTGGAGCGGCGCGTCGGGCAGGGGGCCACCGCCGACCTCATCGCGGAGGCGGCCAGGGCCAACGGGATGCGCTCGCTCTTCGACAGCGGTCTCCGGCACGTCCTGGCGGGGGATTCCACCATCGACGAGCTGCTCCGGGTCACCGACGTGCCCCAGGAGGAGGGTCCCCGTCCGGCGCGCGAGCGCCCATCCGGTCGCTTCAAGGCTGCCGCGCCCCCGGCCGCACCGCCACCGCCCGTCCCGCCACCTGCCACGCCGGCGCCGGCGTTGGATTTCGCCGAGGCGCTCGAACTGGTGGACGACCTTCCCGGCAGCGAGACGACCGGTCGCGGAGGGCGCGGCGCGGGCACCTGTGTGCTCCTGGTGGAAGACGAAGACCAGCTGCGCCGGGTCATGAAGGACCTGCTCGAGCGCGAGGGCTACACCATCGCCGAGGCGCGCGACGGCGTCCAGGCGCTCGATCAGGTGGACCGGTTCGCGCCCGACGTCATCATCCTGGATCTCAACCTGCCGGGTCTCGACGGCTACAGCGTGCTGACCCAGCTCCGCTCCCGCGCGGCCACCCGCGCCATCCCCGTCATGGTCCTCACCGCCAAGGGCGACGAAGACAACGAGGTCCGGGTCTTCGAGCTGGGCGCCGACGACTTCATCACCAAGCCGTTCCGGGCTCGCGCCCTCTCAGCACGGCTCGAGGCGGTTCTGGGCCGCCACCGCGCTTGAGCCGGCAGCCGACACCCGCCACTCCCCCCACCCCCGTCCGACCGATCGCTCTCGAATCCACCGGCCCGGGGGGCGCGCTCCCCGACGGCGCCGAGGGGCTCGCGGCGGTGAAGCCCGGTGTCCGGTCCCAGGCAGCCTATGCGCTGCGGGCCCCGCCGGCGCGGCGAAAGCTCAACCAGAACGAGTGCCCGCACGACCTGCCGCCCGATCTGAAGCGTGCCGTGCTCGAGCGAGCGGCGGCGGCGCCGTGGCAGCGCTACCCCGAGTTCGTGCCGTCTCACCTGGTGGAGCGGCTCGCCGCCCGCTACGAGTGGGTCCCCGAGGGCGTGGTGGTCGGAAACGGCTCCAACGAGCTGATCCAGGCCACGCTTTCGGTCGTGCTCGCCGAGGGCGACGCCGTCGTGGCGCCGTCGCCGACGTTTTCGCTCTACCGCCTCCTCACCGGCGTGCTCGGCGGGCGCTACGTGCCGGTGCCGCTCGGCCCCGCGTTCGAGTACGACGTGAGCCGGATCGTGGCGGCGGCGATCCGCGAGCGAGCGAAGGTCGTGGTGCTCAACTCGCCGAACAATCCCACCGGCTCGGCGCTGCCGGTTGGCGCGGTCGAGCAAATCCTCGACGAGACCGGCGCCCTGGTGGTCTGCGACGAGGCCTACCAGGACTTCGGCGGGCCGACGGCCATCCCGCTGCTGCGCCGGACGTCCCGCCTCGTAGTGCTGCGCACCTTCTCCAAGGCGATGGGCATGGCGGGGCTTCGCTTCGGTCTAACGTTGGCGCATCCCGACGTCGCGCGCGAGCTGGCCAAGGGCAAGCTCCCCTACAACGTGAACCTGGTGACTCTGGCCGCGGCCGACGTCGCGCTAGACCACGCCGATGTCTTCGCCGCACGAACCCGGGAAATCGTGGAGACCCGGGACCGGTTCCTCCCCCGGCTGGCACGGCTCCCGGGCCTGGAGGTCATCCCGACAGCGGCCAACTTCGTGCTGATCCGCTGCCGTGCACGCCCGGCCGGCGAGGTCTTCCAGCGGCTGTACGAGGACCACGGGATCCTGGTCCGCGACGTGTCCAACAGCGGCGAGCTGACCCAGTGCCTCCGGATCTCGATCGGCACCGAGGGCGACATGGACGCAGTGCTCGCCGCGCTGGAACAGATCCTGGCTCCTGAATCGGAGGCCCCGTGACCGCGCGAGTGGGCGAGATCAGGCGCACGACCAAGGAGACCGATCTCCTCGTCCGAGTGAATCTGGACGGCAAGGGAACGGCGGACGTGAAGACCGGCATCGGCTTCTTCGACCACATGCTGGAGGCGCTGGCGCGGCACGGCCTGCTCGACCTGAAGGTCGAGGGCCAGGGCGACCTCCACGTGGACGGGCATCACACGGTCGAGGACACCGGCATCGCGATCGGCACGGCCATCGCCCGAGCGCTGGGCGACCGGGCGGGCATCCGGCGCTACGGCGACGCCATGGTGCCGCTCGACGATGCGCTGGTACGCGCCGTGGTGGATGTCTCCGGCCGTCCGTACCTGCACTATGAGATCGACATCCCCAAGTGGCAGATGCTGGGCGACTACGACGTCTTCCTGACGCCGGAGTTCTTTCGCGCGGTGGTGCTCAACGCCGGACTCACGGCGCACATCGACCTGATTCGGGGCGACAACCCCCACCACATCGTGGAGGCGGCGTTCAAGGCGTTTGCGCGCGCGCTGGACGCCGCCACCTCGCTCGATCCGCGGGTCGCGGGCGTGCCGTCCACGAAGGGAACGCTGTGATCGCGGTGGTCGACTACGGGGTGAACAACCTGAAGAGCGTGGTACGAGCGCTCGAGGCGGGGGGGCATCAGGCCACACTGACCACCGATCCCGATGCGGTGCGCACCGCCGGCCGGGTGCTCGTGCCCGGCGTCGGCAACTTCGGCCAGGGCTCGCGGACCCTGGCCGCAACCGGCCTTGGCGACGCGGTGCGCGAAGTCGCCCGTGCCGGCCGGCCGGTCATGGGCATCTGCCTGGGTCTCCAACTCCTCTTCGAAACCAGCGAGGAGGCGGCCGACGCACGCGGGATCGGCATCCTGCCGGGGCGCGTGCGCCGCTTCGTCACCACACTGCACGTGCCACATGTGGGATGGGCGCGGGTCGACCTGACGGAGGCGGGCAGGCGCCACGCGATGCTGGGCCCGCTGTTCGCGGGCGAGGCTCGATTCTTTTACCACGTGCACAGCTACCATCCGAGCGAGCTGCCGGCCGACGCCGTGCTCGGCACCGGGGAGTACGACGCCGTGTTCCCCACTTTGGTCGGCCGGGAGACCGTGATCGGGGCCCAGTTTCACCCCGAGAAATCGCAGCGCGCAGGCATCGAGTTGCTGGACGCGTTCGCGCGGTGGAGCCCGTGACCTCGATCCGGGTGTCGCTGGTGGACGTGTACGTACTTCGCCCCGGCGGAAGCGGTCTCGAGTGCCTCGTGCTGCGGCGCGCCCCGGGGGGTCGTTGTCCGGGCTCCTGGGAGACGGTGCACGGGCACATCGAGGACGGCGAGAGGCCGGCCGACGCGGCCCAGCGCGAGCTGGAGGAGGAAACCGGACTGCGTGCCGAGCGGCTCTACAACCTGAGCCGGGTGGAGACCTTCTATCAGCACCGCTCGGACGAGGTCGCGCTGGTGCCGGTGTTCGTCGCGCTCGTGGGCCGGGACACCACCGTGCGACTCGGCCCCGAGCACGACAACCACGAGTGGCTGTCGCCGCCCTCGGCGGGCGAGCGCTTTGCCTGGCCTCGCGAGCGTCGGGCGCTGGAGGACGCCGTCCAGCTTCTCGGGCGCGGTGACGCCGGAGCGGTCGAGGACGTGCTCAGGGTATGCTAGCCCGGCGGATCATTCCCTGCCTCGACGTCGCCGGAGGCCGGGTGGTGAAGGGAGTCCACTTCGAGTCACTGCGCGACGCGGGCGATCCGGTGGAGCAGGCGACCCGCTACGATGCGGAGGGAGCCGACGAGCTGGTGTTCCTGGACATCTCGGCCAGCCCGGACGAGCGGCGCACTACGCTCGAGATGGTGGCGCGGGTGGCCGACTCCATCTTCATTCCGTTTACCGTGGGCGGAGGCATCCGCTCGGTGGCTGACGCGGGCGCGGCGCTCCGGGCGGGAGCCGACAAGGTCTCGGTGAACACCGCGGCGGTGCGCGATCCCTCCCTCGTCTCACGGCTGGCGGAAAGCTTCGGCAGCCAGTGCGTCGTCGCGGCGGTGGATGTGCGGCGGGTCGCTGGCCGCCTGACCGTGGTGGTGAACGGCGGCCGGGAGCCGACACCCAGAGAGGCCGTGAGCTGGATGCGCGAGCTGGAGACACTCGGCGCCGGCGAGATCCTGCTGACCTCCATGGATCGGGATGGGACCGGGTCCGGCTACGATCTCGACCTGGTTCGCGCCGCGGCCGCCGCTGTCGGCATCCCGATCATCGCCTCGGGCGGGGCCGGCAATCTGGGGCACCTGGCCGAGGCGCTCGAAGCCGGTGCTCACGGCGTCCTGGCCGCCACGATCTTCCATTTTCGGGGCTCCTCGCTGCCGGAGGCCCGAGCGTTCCTTCGCGAGCGAGGGTATCCGGTTCGGCCATGATGCTGCTCTCTTCGTTGATGCTCCTACTGGCACTTACCGGACCCGCCGAGGGCGCGGCCGCGCCGTGCCTTCGACCCTCGCGTGCCGGCACCCAGGTGCAGGGCGAGGTCCGGATCTGTCCCGGGCGGTATCGGATCGCCGATCCCGCCGAGCGAGGCGTGATCGTCGCCGCGGCGTCGGGGACACGCATCGATCTCACCGGAGTGGTGCTGGAGAGCGGGGACTCGGTGCCGGCGCGCCTCGTCGGCATCGGGGTGACGAGCAAGGACGTGGACGGGGTCTCGATTCTCGGAGGCACGATCCGGGGCTATCGGGTCGGACTTCGCATCGAGGGCGGACGGGGACACCGGATCACGGGCGCCGACCTCTCGGGAAGCCGGAGTGAAGCGCTTCGTTCCACCGAGGCTCAGCCCGACACCACCGACCGGCTCGACCCTCTGAGGCTCGCGGCCTTCACCGGCGCGGGGTCCGGCCTGGTGCTGGTCCGGACCGTCGGCGCGAGCGTCACCGGCGTCACCGCGGCGTCGGCTCAGAACGGCATCGGTCTCGTCGACGCGCGGGAGACCTACCTGGCCGACAACCAGGTGACCGGAAACTCTGGATGGGGCATCAGCCTCTGGGGCTCGTCCCGCAACGTCCTGGTCAGAAATCAGGTGCACCACACGACCCGCTGCGCTCCTCCCGGCGTGGACTGTGGCGCGGCGGCGATCCTGCTTCGCCAGGGAAGCGACTCGAACACCGTTGCGGAGAACAACCTCACCGCGTCCGCCACCGGCATCCGGATCGGCGGCCGGGCGCCGCTCACCCGGCCGTCCATCGGCAATCTGGTGTACCGCAACGACGCCTCGGGCAGCGGCACGGCGTTCGCCGCCGGCCACACCTGGAACATCACATACCTGGAGAACCGTGGCGACAGCTCGGCCTACGGGTTCCGCCTGGACCAGGTAAACGCCAGCGTGGTGCGGGCGAACACCGTGATCGGCGCGCGCATCGCGTCGATCGTGCTGGAGCACGGCAGCGACAACACGCTGGAGGCCAACGTGCTGCTCGGGGGCCGGACCGGTATCAGGATCGCCGCGCCGGTCCGGGACGCGCCCGCGAGCCGGGGGCATCGGATCGACGACAACGTGATCGGGGGAGCGGAGCAGGGCATCGTGCTCCAGGGCACCGTCGGCAGCCGCGTGCGGGGCAACATCTTCGACGGACTGGTGGACGGCCTGGTGGTGGACAACGCGGGGTACGGGACCGAGGTGACCGGCAACGTCTTTCTGCGGGCGAGCGGCTGGCTGATCGAGGCGCCGGACCTGACGGCAGGGGGGAACTACTGGGCCACGGCCGACGCGGCGGCGGCGTCCGCGCGCGTGAAGGGCAGGGTCAGCGTCCTTCCGTGGCGGCCGGCGAGCGCCGCAGGGTACTAGCGAAGACCTCCTGGGCGAGGGCGTTGAGGTCCCGCAGGCTGAACGGCTTTCGGGTACGGCGCACGCCCTCCGCGGCCGTCTCGGGCACATCGCCGTTGCCCGACACGCCGAGCACCAGACGGCCGCACGCTTCCGGGCGGTGGGCCGCGAGCGTCTGGACGAACAGCTCCGACGGGCCCACCGTGGCCATCGCGTCCGCCACGATGAGATCGAAGTCCCGCTCCTTCATCATCAACAACGCCTGACTCCCCGACCGCACCGCTTCCACCACATGCCCCTGCGGCGTGAACAGCGCGCTCACCAGCCGGTGCACGGCCGGATCGTCGTCCACAACCAGGATGCGATGGCCGGTGGGCCGCGAGGCGGATCGACGCTCGAGCGGGGCCTCGTCCGGCGGCCCGTGATGAGCCGGCAGGCTGATCCGGAACTCCGCGCCTCCTTCGGGCGAGACCTCGTACGCCAATATCCCGCCGTGGGCCTTGACCAGACCGTAACTCAGTGACAGGCCGAGGCCGGTACCTTCCCCCGGCGACTTCGTGGTGAAGAACGGGGTGAAGAGATAGGAGACGAGGTGTGGCGGCACGCCCGGGCCGGAGTCGAGCACCCTGAGCACGGCGGTGCCGCCCTGGCGGGCCGTCTCCAGCCGGATCCGGCGGGGACACCCTGCCTCCAGCTGGCTGACCGCGTGCACCGCGTTGTTCACCAGGTTGAGCAGCACCTGCTGGAGCTCGTAACGGTCGCCGAGGACCACGACGGGCTCCGGGCTCAGCGCGGACTCCAGCTCGATGCCGTGCAGCTGGAGCTCGTAGACGATGAGCAGCGAGGTGCGGGCCGCCACGTCGTTGAGGTCCACGGCCGTCTTTTCCGCCACGCCCTTCCGGGCGAATGTCAGCAGATTGCGCACGATCCGGCCGGCCCGCTCCGCCTGCTCGTGGATGACCCGCAGGTGCTCGTGCGGCAGCTCGGGGTGCGGCGTCCGCTCCAGCAGCAGCTCGGCGAGGCCCGCGATCGAAGTGAGCGGGTTGTTCAGCTCGTGGGCCACGCCGGAGACCAGCTGGCCGATGGACGCCATCTTGTCGTTCTGGATGAGCTGTGCCTCGAGAATCCGCTGTTCGGTGACGTCCTCCACCAGGACGACGACCGAGCCGGTGCCCGCCGCGGCCGGCCGTCCCGGCTGCTCGGCGAACGGTGCCGCGGTGAGGCGCAGGACCCGCTGGGTCCGCTCCAGCCGCAGCACCAGCGGCGCGGCCCGCTGGCCGCGGTAGGCGGCGCTGATCAGGTCCTCCACCGCCTCCGAGCTGCCGAACAGCGTCTCGCAGAAGCCCCGCCCGACCAACTCGCTCTCGCTCAGTTCGGTGAGCGCCGCGAGGGCCCGGTTGGCCCGCAGGACGGCGCCGCTCGGGCCCACCACCGCGATGCCTTCGGTGAGCGCGTTGAAGGCGGTCTCCCATTCCTCCTTGCTCTGTCGCACGATCTCGTAGAGCCGGCTGTTGGCGAGCACCACCGAGGCGTTGGTCGCGACGGTCGAGAGCAGCCAGAGGTCCTCGGTGGTGAATGGGCCGCCCTGGCGGTCCGCGACGGCGAGGGCGCCCATGGTGACGCCCTGGGAGCGGAGCGGGGCCACCGCCGCGGACCGCACCGTCATCGACGCGATCAGGTTCACGGTCGGGGTCCCCACGCCCTGCGCCACCTCGATCCGCTCGCGGCTGATCGCGAAGCGGACCAGGCCGGTGTCGCTCTCCTCCGCCCGCTGCCCCTGGAGTGCCTCCAGTGTGCCGGTGGCCGCCACGACCCGGAGGCGCTGGCCGCGCTCGTCGTCGGCCAGCACGACGATCGCGCCGTCGGTCTGCAGGAAGCGGCCGGCGTAGCGCGCGACCTGGTCCACGATGCGGTCGAGCTGGATCGACTCCGAGAGGACGTAGCTCAGCTCCTGCAGCGAGAACAGCTCGCTGATCCGGCGGTCGAGCTGGCTGGCCAGGGCGTCGGTCTTGGCCTCGGCCTCGCGCACCTTGCGTCGCCCCCTCGCGATCGCGACCCAGAAACTCGCCGAGATGGTGACCACGGCCAGGACCGCGAGCCACCAGATCCGGTCGTTGACCAGCCACACGATCACGCCGAGAAGACTGACCGCTACCGCGTGGAGCGGAACCTCCCACTCGCGGCGCCAGGCGGTGAGCAGCACGATCAGCGCCCCCGCGAGCCCGGCCACCAGCGTGAGCACGCTCGGAATGCCGCCCAGCGACGAGGCGGCGAAGGCGCTCGCTAGGAGCGCCCAGGCGGCGATGGCGGAAGGCGAGAGGTACCAGCGCTCTCGAGACCGGGCCAGGGCTAGTGCTCCTTGGTGTCGTGCCGCGCCACGCGCTCGGTGATGTAGGCCTCCGGCGGCGCGTTGGGCTTCACCCGAATGGACTTGGCCGGGATGCCGACGTTGACGTGGTAGGGCCGCACGTCCTTGGTGGCGACGGCCACCGCGCCCACCATCCCGTTGCGCCCCACCCGCACGCCCGCCAGCACCGACGCATGGTAGGTGATGCGCACGTCATCCTCGAGGATCGTGGGCGCGTTGGTCACGTCCCGCTGGTCCACGATGCTGTGGGTGTGGCTGTAGATGTTGGCGTAGTCCGAGATGCTCACCCGGTTGCCCAGGACGATGCCGCCGCGGTCGTCCAGCAGCACGTGCCGGTGGACCACCACGTCGTCGCCGACCTCGAGGTTGTAGCCGTAGGAGAACTCGGTGAACTGAAAACACTTGAAGTTCTTTCCGCAGCGGCCGAACAGGTGGGCGGCCAGCAGGCGACGAAACCGGACGCCGAGGTGGACGTTCTGTCCGCCGAGCGGGGATCGGTCAAAGCTGTACCACAGCCAGAGCAGCGGCTTCACCCGGGCGAAGCGCGCCTGGTCCACGTCGGCGTAGTACTCGGGCTCCAGGGTGATGTTCCGGGGGTCGAGCGAGAGCAGGGCGACGCGCGCCGGGGCGGCCGTCCGGGGATCGGCCAGCCGCTCGTCGTAATCGCCCAGACCCGGGTAGTAGAGCTGGTAGAGCACGTCGCGCGTCAGCCGGGACCAGTCGGCGCCGGGCTCGGCCAGCCGGCCTTCGATCTCGGCGAGCCAGGCATCGTAGACCCGGTTCGTCGCGTCGGGCAACGTGACCGCGCGGAGCGGCAGATGCGGCATATGGAACTCCGGGAGATGGCCGCGGCACGACGGGCCGCGGGACGACGAAATCTAGGCGGGTCAGCGCTGCGCGGCGGCCCCGCTGTCGGGCCGGGTCAGCCGGGACCGCGCGGACACCCGCGCCCGCTCGCGGTCGAGCAGGGGCTGTTTGCCCTCCCAGTTCTCCGAGAGCTGGCCCTGGTAGCCGAAGTTGAAGTCGTCATTCACCGGCAGGAGCTCCTCGAAGATGTAGATCGCGCTCACCTGCTCCCGGAGGTTGAGCTGTTGGGACGTGAACCGAGGGGTGAACGGCACGATCCCGCGAGGGCGGAGCACCCGGTTCCTTATCCCCACGTTGAGCGTGGTCGGGTCGTAGCGCGCTCCCTCACGCCCGGCGAAGAAGCTCACCAGGGCAAGGCCGGGCGAGCTGATCCCGGCGAGCCTTGCCAGGGAGTCGATGGTGGCGCGGCGGGAATACACCAGGCCCTGAAGCGACTGGTAGGCATCCTTCGCGAGCAGCCGGGTCACCCGCTCGTCGAGGGGCACCAGGCGGACCTCCAGCTCGTCGCTCCGCACTCGAAGCGACACATCGTTCTGACGGAGCGAGCCGTAGCCGGGCGGTGGCAGCTGATCGGGGCTGTACTCGTGGTCCTGCGCCAGTGCCGGCACCGCCGCCAGGAGGGTCCAGGCGCAACCCAGCGCCGCGATCGTCCTCATCGTACTCCTCCGATGGTGGCCAGTATGCTCTGCCCCAGCTCCGCGATGCCGTGGCGCGACTTGCTGCTGGTGAGCTGGATCTGGTCCTGGTGCAACCCCAGTGCCGTGGCGAGCCCCCGGGTGCGGGCGAGCCCCTCGGTGCGGGTCAGCTTGTCCGCCTTGGTGAGAGCGGCGAGCACCGGCCGGCCGCTCCCGATCAGCAGGTCCTGGATGTCGAAATCGTCCCTGGAGGGGTCCCGCCGCACGTCGAGCAGCCAGACCACGCCGGCAAGGGTTGGTCGCTCGCCGAGGTATCGCGTGACCAGGCTCCGGTACCCGGCCCGGTCGGCCTTTCCCGCCCGGGCAAATCCGTAACCCGGCAGGTCCACCAGGTAGAATCCGGGAAGCCGGAAGGCATTGAGCAACGTGGTCTTACCCGGCGTCCCGCTGACCCGGGCCAGGCCCGGCCTCCCCACCAGCGCGTTGAACAGGCTCGACTTCCCGACATTGGACCGGCCGATGAAGGCGACCTCCGGCAGCTCGGGGTCGAGCCGCACCAGCGGGTCGGGAAACGAACCCACGAACTCCACCGGCAGCTCCTGCAGCGGAGACACGAGCGGGGCAGCACCCCTCTGCTGCCCCGCCGCCCCGCTGCCCCGCCGCCCCGCCTCGCTCACGCCTCCCGTTTCGTTCGCGCGCGCTCCGTCACGACCAGCGGAGCGACCCCTTCGGTGATGGCTTCCTTGGTGATCACGATCTCCCGGACGTCCTCTCGATGGGGCAGGTCGAACATGATGTCGGTCATCATGGTCTCGAGGATGGACCGGAGCCCGCGGGCCCCCGTCCCGCGCTTGAGCGCCTTCTGCGCCACCGCGCGGAGCGACTCGGGATCGAAGGTGAGTCCCACGTCTTCCAGCTCGAAGAGCTTCTTGTACTGCTTGGTGAGGGCGTTCTTGGGCTCGATCAGGATGCGCATCAGGGCGTCTTCGTCGAGCGCCTCGAGCGACACCACGACCGGGAGCCGGCCCACCAGCTCGGGGATCAGCCCGAACCGCAGGAGGTCGTCGGGCTCGACTTCGGCGTAGGGGTTCTTCTTGCTGAGCTCCGGGGAGCGCTTGCGCTCCTCGTCGGCGAAGCCGATCTGCTGCCGGCCGGTACGCGCCTCGATGATCTTTTCCAGCCCGTCGAACGCCCCGCCGCAGACGAACAGGATGTCCTTGGTGTTGATCTGGATGTATTCCTGCTGCGGATGCTTGCGGCCCCCCTGGGGCGGGACCGAGGCGATGGTGCCCTCGAGGATCTTGAGCAGCGCCTGCTGCACGCCCTCGCCGGACACGTCCCGGGTGATGCTGGGGTTTTCCGACTTGCGGGCGATCTTGTCGATCTCGTCGATGTAGACGATGCCGCGCTCGCACTCCGCCACGTTGAACTCGCCGGCCTGCAGCAGCCGCACCAGGATGTTCTCCACGTCCTCGCCGACGTAGCCCGCCTCGGTGAGCGTGGTGGCATCGGCGATGGTGAAGGGAACGTCCAGGATCCGGGCGAGGGTCTGCGCCAGCAGGGTCTTGCCGACGCCGGTCGGGCCGAGGAGCAGGATGTTCGACTTGTCGAGCTCGACGTCGGTATCCCGGCCGTTCGAGGCGTTGATACGCTTGTAGTGATTGTAGACGGCGACGGCCAGGGTGCGCTTGGCGCGTTCCTGGCCGATCACGTACTGGTCCAGCACATCCTTGATCTCGCCCGGCGTGGGGACCTGGGTAATGCTGTCGGCAACCTCGCGCTCTTCGTCCTCCGCCAGGATCTCATTGCAGAGCGTGATGCACTCGTTGCAGATGTAGACCGACGGCCCGGAGATGAACTTCCGGACGGAGTCCTTCGATTTGCCGCAGAAGGAGCAGCGGAGGTGCTTGTCGTTGGACATGAAGCCGGGTCGCCTGGGAGATGGATGAGGGGTGCCGGAAAGGTGAATCCCGGCACCGGGGGCGTCAAGTCTCCTTCTTGCCGTCCGTGTGCGGCACCAGGTCCTTGCGCGGGGTAAACACGCTGTCGATCAGGCCATAGGTCTTGGCCTCCTCGGCGCTCATGAAGCGGTCCCGGTCCATGTCCCGCTCGATGGTCTCGATCGGCTGGCCGGTGTGGAGCGCGTAGAGGGCGTTCATCTTGGAGCGCAGGTAGAGGATCTCCCGCGCCTGGATCTCGATGTCCGCCGCGGTGCCCTGGGCGCCGCCCGACGGCTGATGGATCATGATCCGGGAGTGGGGCAGCGCGCTCCGCTTGCCCTTGGTGCCCGCGGCCAGCAGGAACGAGCCCATGGACGCCGCCATCCCCATGCAGATGGTGTTCACCGGCGCGCGCAGGTGCTGCATGGTGTCGTAGATCGCCATGCCGGACGACACCACTCCACCGGGGGAGTTGATGTAGAGGTAGATGTCCTTGTCGGGGTTGTCGGCCTCGAGAAAGAGCAGCTGGGCGATGATGATGTTGGAGACGTCGTCGTTGATGCCGGCGCCGAGGAACACGATCCGGTCCATCAGGAGCCGCGAGAAGATGTCGTAGGTCCGCTCGCCCCTGCTGGAGCGCTCGATGATATACGGCGGATAGATCGTGGCCATCGTCAAGAAGTCACCTTTTCGACTGTGGAGTGCTGAAGCAGGTACTCGAACGCCTTTTCCTCGGTGATCCCGCGCTCGAGCTCGGCCAGGCGATTGGCTTTCTGGAGCGAGCCGTAGAGCTCGCCGGCGGAGACGCCCCGGGCCTCCGCCATCGCCGCGATGCGCGCGTCGATCTCCGCCTCGGTGGCGCGGAGACCCTGCCGCTCGACCACGGCGTCGAGCACCAGATCCCGCTTGACCTGGGTCTCCGCGATCTGGTGGAACTGCTGCTCGAAGGTCGGGAGCTGCTCCGGCGGGATCCGGTAGATCTCCGCGTAGCCGTGCATCAGGCGGTGCACCAGGGACTCGGGTGCCTGGACTCCGTTCGCCTCGATCACCTGACCCAGCAGCGCCTGGCGAACCTGGGCGTCGGCCTCGCGCTCCGCCTCACGCTCGAGATCGCGCCGCACGGCGGCACGGAACGCGTCGATGCCCTCGAAGTCGCCCATCTCCCGGGCGAAGGCGTCGTCGAGCGGCGGCAGCTCCTGGCGCTTGACCTCGTGCAGCGTGACCCGCACCCGGCGGCTCTGGCCACGTCGGCTCTCGTCGGGGTGGTCCTCGGGAAAGCGAACTTCGGTCTCCGTGGTCTCACCGGGGAGCAGGCCCATGATCCGCTCCTCCAGCTCCGGAATGGCCTGGTTCTGCCCCAGCACCAGGTCGTAGGGCTGTGCCGCACCCGCGGTCCCGTCCTCGATCGGAGCGACCTCCACCCGCACCATCTGGCCGGGCGACGGCTTCTCGCCGGAGACCGGAATCCAGGCGGCCTTGGTTTCCTGCAGCGAGGCCACCCGCTCGTCCACCGCGGCGTCGCTGACCGCGGCCACCGTGCGCTCGACCTTGAATCCGCTCAGCCGGTCGAGTGTGATCTCGGGCCGGACCTCGATCAGCAGGTCGAACTCGATGGGACTGCCGTCTTCGAACTTGAGGTTACGCACCGAGGGATCCGCGATCGGCTTCAGCGACTCGCTGGTCTTGGCGGTCTCCCAGCCCTCGCGCAGTACCTCCTCCAACACCGTCTGGCGAATGGCGTCGTTGAAGCGCTTGCGCACGACGGCTTCGGGCGCCTTGCCCGGGCGAAATCCGGGAAGCCGGGCGCGCTTGGCGTAATACTTCACGGCCTTCGCCTCCGCTTCGCGCACTCGATCCACCGGCACGGTGACCCGGAGCGACTTGGAGGCGGAATCCTCGGCGGTCTTCTCAACGGTGATCTGGCTCATTTGCGAGGAATCTAGCCGAAGCCAGTCGGGGGTACAAATGCGGAAGGAGACCGGTTTGCGAGCGTCTTCTCCCACGCCTCGCCGAGGTACCGATGCCGGGCAGCGCGAGCCGTGGCGGTGATCGAAACGATCCGACGGGTCAGGCCGCCGACGGAACCGTGAAGCAGCAGCGAGGATTCGGCCCCTGCTGGCAGCACTGCCCCACCGGCACGCCCATGACTTCGCTCAGAAACCCCTGCAACGCGCGACAGGTCTCCGGCCGCCGGGACACCGCGGCGGAGAGCGGGCATCCCGAGCCCTGCAATCGAAAGCCGGCGCCGTCGGCCACCAGGGTGGCATCGCTCCCCAGTTCGTGCAGCAGGGCGACGGCTTCCGCCGCACGCTTCTCCAGGGAGCCGGCGCCGCGCGGAACGGTGGCCCCCAGCCGCCGGCCTGCGGCGAGCATCAATGTCTCGATCCGCTCGGGAGGAAGGTCGTTCGACAGCTCCTCCAGCAGCGCGCCCAGCACCGGCGCATAGGCCCGGGAGAGCCGCACCGCCACGCCGGGCGCGAGCCCGTAGATCAGGGCGGGCTTGCCCGCTCCGGGCCCGCGGCGAACCCCCTGCTGGGCGATGAGGCCGTCCCGCTCCAGGGTCGCCAGATGGGCTCGAATGGCGTTGTCCGTGAGGCCCAGCTCGCCCGCCAGCTCCTCTACGGTGCGGGGCCCGGACCTGAGAAGCCTCAGAACCCGCCCACGGGTGGTGTCCCAGAAGCGCTGGGTTAGCTCAGCCGGCACCGGATCTCCCCATGTAGGTGACACCACGCAAGTTGGCGCCTGACCCCGGCAGTTGTCAAATAAATCAAATAATATCTTGACAAATTAGAGAAGATTGGGCATGTTACACACAATGGCGGCAGGGTCCGCCGTCACCGCTGCTCCCAGTCCATATCAGGAGGATTCCATGCGCAGGTCCCACCTGGCCGCTCTCGCCGTCGCCCCACTACTCATCCTGGCGCCCGCCCCGGCAGCCAGCCAGGAAAAGGCACTGGACGACCCCACCATCGTCGCGATCTTCGATGCGGCCAACACAGCGGACATCGAAACCGGAGCGCTGGCCGAAGCCCGCGGCTCCACCAAGGAGGTGCGGGACTTCGGGGCCATGCTGGCCCGCGACCACAAGATGGTTCGCCAGCAGGGACGGGATCTGGCCGCCAAGCTCGGCGTCACCCCGACGCCACCGAAGCCCGACCAGGGCGCCAAGGACCACGCCGCGGCGATGGCCAGACTGCGGGCGCTGAAGGGCGCCGAGTTCGACCGCGCGTTCCTGCAGCACGAGGCGGCGTTTCACAAGGCGGTGATCGACGCGATCAACAGCACGTTGCTGCCGGCCATCCAGAATGACGAGGTCGCAGCCCTGGTGAAGAAGGTCGCGCCGGCGTTTCAGGCGCACATGCAGATGGCGGAGGAACTGGAGCGGAAGATCGCCAGCGCGAAGGCCGGCGATCACTCTTCGGCGAGTTGATTGGGCAAGGCCTGCCAGAACGTGCCCCGCGCCGCCGCCGGCAACCCGCGCCGCGCGGCGGCCGCGGCGCGGACTACCTCGCGGTACCGCTGGTAGAGATCGGCTTGCGCGACCCAGACTCGGGGCGGCAGGTCGATCAGCCGCCGCAGCAGATCGCCGGGAAATTCTCCGGCCGACGCCAATGGCTCGCGCTCGAGCAGCTCGATCGCGGCCATCAATGCACCGCGATCGAGCCGGTCGACGCTCAGCGCGTTGAAGAGGCGGCAGCGGTCATGGGATGCCCCGAGCATGCTGACTCGACCTGCAAAATCCTCGCCGCAGCGGGGGCGAGCAGGATGACTTCAACCCGCCGCCGGATCGGGCGCGATCAGGACGGTGCCGGGAGCATGCCGGAGCACGGCGGCCGACACGCCCCCGCCCAGTCCGAGACGGGGTCGTGCGGGATCGGGGGCTCCCAGCGCCACCAGATCGAAATTCGCGACGCTGCGCGTGATCACGCTCTCCGCGTCGCCCCGGAGCAGCAGGAGATACACGCGCAAGCCATCGGCTGCCCCTAGCCGTTCGGCGAGTTCCCGCAGCCGGGCGGTCGCCCATTCGGTCCACGAAGACACCCAGTCGCTGTCCGCCGAGAGCCCCACGGGCCGGGCGACGTGCACCAGGGTGAGCTCTCCGCGGGCAGCCATCAGTGGAGCGGCAGCGAGCGCGGCCCGGGTGCTCGCGTCGGTGAAGTCGGTGCAGACGAGGGCCGACCGAGGCAGATCGTCGGTCGTCGGGGGCACCGCCAGCACCGGCGTGCCGGCATCCTCAGCGAGTCGCAGCGCGGCAGCCGCAGTGGAGATCCGCCGCGGATCCCTGGGCGGCGCGATGTCGGTCAGCACGTAGGACGCGTCACGCCCTCTGGCCACCGCAGACACGGTGGGCACCATCTCGCCCAGCTCCGCGCCGGTGCTGAAGGAGCCTGATAGTCCCACCAGCTCGTTCACCTGGGCCCGAACCCGGCCGCGCGCGGTCCGGCGGCGGCACTGGTCCAGGTCCTGGCCCGGAAGCCCCGTCGCGGAGGACACCAGCCGCGAGGTGAGTGTCGGCATCGGACCCACGACCGCGAGGACATGCGCGTTCACCCGATGCCGCCGGGCGAGCAGCTCGGCCAGCCGTACGGGGCCTTCGAGCTGCCCGCCCCGCTCCGCGGCGATCAGCAGGGGGCCCGTGAGGCTGGTCCGCACGCGCTCGCCCCACACCAATTCCTGTCGGGGTGCCGGCACGACCATCTGCGTGTCCGGCGGCGGAGGCACGCCGGTACGGCCGGGTTGCAGGATCACAGTGTCGCTCCTTTCAATCGGTCCGCTACTGTTTCCCAGGTCGGTTCCATCAGCGCCTCGACCGCGTCGCCTGTCCCGCTCGGCGCCGTGGCCGAGGGGGGTACCACGAGGACCGGGAGGGCCAGGAGCCGGGCGAGACCTTCCAGCGTGGCGCCCCCGGAACCGGTCGTGCCACAGCCCAGGACCACCAGCTCGGCCCGGCCGGCGACCGCCCGCTCCGCCAGTGCGGGCACGCGTGGTCCCTCGAGCACCCGCACCGAAATCCTCCGGGCGCGGAGCGTCTCGGCGAGGCCCGACAGGGCGCGGCTGGCGTGGGGGACTTCCGGGTGTTCCGCGACGTGCACCAGCTCCAGTTCGGCGCCATGGCCGAAGTGCGTCGCCGCCCACCTGGCCGCCGCCAGCGAGGACTGGGTGAAGTCGACGGCGACGAGAATCCGGTGGATCACGCGGTCTCCTTTCGCTGGTGAAAGGAGCGCTCCCGGCTCCAGCTGCATTCGGCGCAGACGGTGGTCTCGGGGATGGCCGAGAGCCGCTCGTACGAGATGCTGCCGTCGCAACCGGCGCAGAGCCCGAAGGTCCCTGCCTCCATCCGGCGCAGCGCGTCGATGATCTGGAGCGCGAGGCCGCGGGGCCGCGGGCTCAGCGTCTGCGCCAGCTCGGCACGGAATCCGACGTCGTTCCTGCCGCGCGTCTCGGGGATGATCCGATACAGCTCCTGCTCCAGCTCGCGGCGAATTTTCGCGAGCTGGTCGGGTGCCAGCGGCGGCGGACGCTGTCTCTCGTGGTATGCGGTCGGGGTGGACACGTCTCCTCCTCGTCGTTGAACGTTCATGCCGGTGCGAGGTGGGCGACCGACAAGTCGCCCGACACCACCGGATCGTCGTGGAACTGCCGCATGCGGCGCGTCTGGCCGGTCCAGCGCAGCGCCCGCCACATGGTGCGCGCGCGAGACATGGCGAAGACGTTCGCGGTCTCCTCGGGCCGGAGGCTTACCGTGAAACCCCAGCCGCCTTCGCTGTCCGGACCGGGCGCGGTGAGCCGCGCCAACAGACCGCTTCGCGCGATCACGTACGGCCCCTCCGGGTGATCCCACACCAGGAAGTCCTCCGGCGTGTCCGAGACCCAGGTGGCCTTCGACCGGCGTTCGCTCAGTGCCCGGTGCGCGACGTGAGCGGCCTCCGCCGCGGCCGAGCTGGTGTCGAAGCCATGGAACCCCACGGTGCCCTCGCGGATATAGCCGATCTGGTGTTCCCCGTCGTACAGCCTGGCCTCCACTCCCTGATTGCTGTCTCTCGTGCGTTCGATGCGCATGACTCTCCTCCTGTACCAGAGATGGGCGGGGGGAACGACATCGCCCCACCGCGCGAAGGAGCGCGGTGGGGCGATGGTGCCCCGCCCAGGGACGGTGTCGGCTCAGCCCGGAGAGACGGGCAGCCTCACGGCCATGGTGCGCTCCACGATCGGGGACGGGTGGCGGCCGGCGATGGCGTCAGGCGCGCACACCCGGTCACCGCGCATTTGGGACACCCGGGTGCGGTGCAGGCCGGTGGGGAGCAGGCGCGCCGCCGCGGACACCCGGCCGCGCTGAATGGCGTGCCGTCCGAGGCGGGGATTGGAGATGCGCGAGGCGTGCATGGTCGAAATCATGATGCGAAAAATAACCCTGGGCGGCGTGATTCTCAACGACGCGAAGCGTGAGTGTGGCGTCGGTCACGGCAGCCCAACCGGGCTGGGAGCTAGCGTGGCACGCTTAACAGATGGGATCGCCCTGAGGCACCGGGATTGGGCGCTCAAAAAATCCGAAAGTCATCGACCGGAGGAGGACGAAGGCCATGCCCACCAAGAAGACCCGCGGGAAATCGAAGGCGTCACGCGCAACGGGCAAGAAACGTTCGGCGCGCAAGCCGGCGCGTAAATCGACGCGCAAGAAATCAACCGCTGAGAGCACCCAACGCACCCAGTTCACCAGCCTCAAGAAGACGGTGAGACGGCGCAGTCCTGGAGTCGTCAAGAGCGTGAAGGAAATGGCCGGCGCTGTGATGGCGGCGGCAGCGGCGGGCGCCCTCAAAGGCGCCGTGACCGCAGTGCTCCCACCCGTGATGAAGGCGACCGGCGTAACCGAGGAGAGTCGGGAGACCAAGGGACCAGGTGAGGTTCCGAGAAGTCAAGACCAAAGGGAAATTCGGCAGAACGACACGACGTGAGTTTCCCAGCCGGATCGGCGATCTCGTCAAGTTCACACGCACCTTGAGGAGGGGATATGCCCGCGCGAAGAGCCAAGAAGGCAGGCGGTGCAGCTTCTAAGGGGTCGAGGTCCTCAGGGAGGAAGCGCTCCAAGTCCGCGAGCGCGAAACGCAGTTCCAACTCGAAGAAGCGGACTTCGAAGCGCCGTGGCTCATCCGGGCTCGGCGCGACGGCCAAGACGGTCAGCGGAAAGGCCGTCAAGGCAGTGACGGGCGCGGTAGATGCAGTGGCCAGAGCTGCGGGGCTCAAAGCCAAAAAGAGGAAGAAGACCAAGCGGTGAGCCGAAGAGCCATCATCCCAACCGGGATGCTTACGGCTTCAGAGCCGCTGCGGTGAGAACGCCACCGGTACGGCATGCTCCGGTGGCGTCCACGGCGATCGGCGCGGCTAGGGGATGTACTGCAGGTTGTTGCCGGGGCGGCTACCCCCAACCACCGCCATCCGCGGCTGACCGTTGAGGAAGACGCGGCTCGCGGTGATGCCGAAGCGACCCGTGGGCAGCTGCGCCTTGAACTTCCAAGTGTTGGTGATCGGGTCGTAGGCAATCGTCCTGCTCAGCGCTGGAGAGGAGACCCACGGGCGCTGGCCACCCACCACCAACAGTTTCCCGTCGAGTGAGGCACCAGCAGCGCGGGCCACGCTAGGATTCGGCTGAGGTGCCTTGGTGGTCCACCGATTGGTGGCCGGATCATAGGCCTCAAGCCTTCCCTCATAGCCCGTCACATAGAACTTTCCCTGGATGACCCCGCCGACGGCGTAGTGGTGCGTGCCGGTGGGGCTGGGGAGCGTGGACCACCGGTCTTTCACCCGGTTGTAGACGAAGAAGTTGGCCGGCTCGTCGTCACAGTCATCGAACCAGTTGGTGCTTTCAGGGGCCTCATAGCACCCGCTGAGCACGTAGAGCTTACCGCTGATGACGCCGGTCGCGCCCCACGCACCCATATCAGGCATGCGGCTCTTTCCGGTCCAGGCATTGGTCGCGGGATCGTACATTAACAACCCGCTGCTGTAACCACTGTAGGTGCAGCTTGATTGGAAGCATCCGCCGGATATGTAGATCTTGCCGTCGAGCACGCCCGCCCCGTTGGTGCCGTAGAGGGGCCACGGCAGCGACGCTTTCGTCGTCCAGGTGTTGGTGGACACGTTGTAAGCCATCACCTTGCCGAGGGGCGCTCCCGTAGCGGTACGACCGCCGATGGCATAGAGGATCGACTGGCCCGATGCGTTCGTCACGACCGCGGTGGCGAAGTCGAACCGCTCGGTGCTCCACATATTCGCGCGGGTGATCCAGGTATTGCTTGCAACCGCCGGGGCGGGCGCGTTCGGGGCGGGTTCCATCTGCCGGGTGGGCCCCGTGGCGGTGTCGTCGCCGCAGGCGAGGAACCCCAGGGCGCTGAGCGCCAGCACGCCACGCCATAGGTGACGGACACGCATTGGAACCTCCAGGAGCAGGCATTGCGATCGGCTGCACCAGCACGTCCGGGCACGGTGCCCCGACGTACAGTGGAATCTCTTCTCAAGGCCCCGAAAGCATGGTGAAGAGGCCATGAAGCCTGTCTTATGGGGTCCTGCGGCCCAGGTGCGCTCCCGGATCGTTGAGCCAGAGCGCGTCTACCTCGCAGGCGTGGCAGGAGTAACCAAGGCCCGTACCGGACCTTACCCTGGAGGTAATTGAATCCGCTCCGCCCTCGGGGGTACTCTGGAGGATGACCGCGACCCTGCTTTCGTCTCCCGGTGGCGCCGACCGTGGACCACCGATCGGCACGCTCCTGCAGTCGTGGAGAAGGACGCGAAACCTGAGCCAGCTCGCGCTTTCGTTGCAGGCCGAAATCTCCTCGCGCCACCTGTCGTTCGTCGAAACCGGACGCGCTAACCCGAGTCGAGACATGGTGCTTCGGCTCGCGACGGTGCTGGACGTCCCGCTTCGTGAACGCAACACGCTGCTCCTCGCCGCCGGATTCGCCCCCGTGTACACGGAGTCATCGATGGACGCCCCCGCGCTCGCCGCGGTGCGCAACGCGCTCGATGCGATTCTCAACCAACAAGAACCGTTCCCTGCGGTGGTGATGAACCGGTCGTGGGATGTCCTTCGCACCAACGACGCGGCCGCCAGGTTCTTCAGTTTCCTCCTGGGTGCACGCGAGAAGGCGGAGTCCCCGAACGTGCTCCGGATGATGTTCGATCCGAACGCCGTGCGCCCGTTCGTGACCAACTGGGAGGCCGTCGCGCACTCGCTCATTCAACGCGTGCATCGAGAGTCCGTGGGCGGCGTGCCCGACGAACGCACGAAGGCGCTGCTCGCGGAACTGCTCCGTCACCCCGGTGTCCCGGGGTCGTGGCGACATCCGGACGTGGCGACACCACTCGTGCCGGTGGTTCCGGTGGGCTTCGAGAAAGACGGCCATCGCTTCGATTTCTTCTCCGCCGTCACGACGCTCGGCACCCCACAGGACGTCACGGTGCAGGAGATTCGCATCGAGTGCTTCTTCCCAGTGGATGCCGCCACCGATCGCGCAACGCGCGCCTTGCGTGCGAGCGCGACCTGATCGTGGCACACTGCGCGCGTTACTTCCCTCAGACGTAATTGAAGGACGTCGACGTCATCCGCATCGTACGCTCCGGTTCCTTCGCCACACTTCATCCCGGAGACGGACTCATGACGACTCGACGCACGCTGCTCAAGACTTCCGCGGCCGCCACGGGCGGGTTGGCTCTGCCCGCGTCGGCACCCGCCCTTACGCAATCCGCGCCTGCGACGGCGCCCGGCGGCAACCCCATCGACCTCTACGTGAAGGATTGGGGGGCGGGCCGGCCGATCGTGTTCGCGCACGGGTGGCCCTTGAGCGCGGACTCGTGGGACTTCCACGCCTCGACAATGGTGGATGCGGGGTATCGCACCATCGCGTACGACCGACGAGGGTTCGGGCGTTCACCACAGCCGGCGGACGGTTACGACTACGACACGCTCGCCGACGATCTCGCACGGATCATCGATCAGCGTGACCTGCAGGATGTGACGCTCGTCGGCTTCTCCATGGGAGGCGCCGAGGTCGTACGCTATCTCACGCGGCACGGCGGCAAGCGAGTGCGGAAGCTCGTCCTCGTGGGCGCCGCCGTGCCTTTCCTCTGCAAAACTCCCGACAATCCGGCCGGCGTTGACGTGACCGTGTTCGATGGGATGAAGGATGCGATCAGGCAGGATCGCCCCAAGTTCATGGTGGCCGCACTCCGGGACGTCATCTACGGTGTCGGCGCGGCCACGAACCCGCTCTCACAGGAGACACTCGACTGGTCGCTTCAGGTCGCGATGCAAGCGAGCCTCCGAAGCACGCTCGCGTGTGTCGACACCTTCGCGAACACGGACCTGCGCCGTGACGTCGCGGCGATCTCGGTTCCGACGCTGCTCCTGCACGGAACAGCCGATGTGGCGGTGCCTATCGCACTCGCTCGTCAGGCGGCCGGTGCGATCGGGAACGCCCGGCTCGTCGAGTACCCGGGCGCGACCCACGGCCTCCTGGTGACCGAGCGCGACCGGGTCGCGAAGGAATTGCTGGAATTCGCGAAAGCCTGACCCGCTCATGCCCAGGTCGCCGACTCGGACCCCCTCGGCAGGCGGGAGTGCGCCCAGTGACCTATCACACCGACGCCGGGGTCCGGAGGGGTAACTGTGATCGCGTCGAGTGACGCCATTGGGAGGAACGATGATCAAGCTCACCGTCGCGATAGCGGGTCTTGCCGCGATCACAGGCTGCAGCGATATCCGCGACCGGGATATCGCCATGAACGACGCCCGCGACCGGCCGTTGGATATCGCGCGTGCGGAGGAAACCCTTCCCATGGCCGATTCGGCCGCGCCGGCGCCCGATACTCAGCCGCCTCCCCGAAAGGCCAAACCAAGGACCGCGAAGGTACCGGATCCAGAGACTTCATCTACTCCCGAAGCGGTCGGCACGGCCAAGCCCGCTCCCGACTCGGTCACCTCCTCCCAGCCCTCCGTTGAGCCCGACCCGGCACCCGTTTCTGAGCCTGTACCCGCGTCCGAGCCGGCGCCTGGTCCGGAGCCACCGCCTGCTCCGGAGCCGAGCTCGGAGTCCAGTGAGGAAACCGATATCGGCGCCTATGCGCCGTACCCCACCGGAACACCGGCGTCGGACACCGCGGGCGCATCGCCGGCCGACACCGCGGTCCAGGCTGGCGACACGGCCAGCGTACCGGACCCCGAGCCGGATTCCACCTGGGCCGCCGATACGGTTGCGACGAACACTCGGAGCGCCGACGCCACCGGTACCCTCGAGACCGGCACGGTGATTCACGCGGCCCTCGAAGACTCGATTCACTCGCGGCATGACGTATCCGGCAAGGTGGTGACCGGCCGGGTCATGCAGAACGTGACCGGGCCCGACGGCCTCACCCTCATCGCGGCAGGCTCGCCGGTACAGTTTACGGTCACCCAGGTAAAGCCGGGCAGGGGAAATCGCCCTGGCGTGCTCGAGGTACGCGTCGATTCGATCACCATCGATGGACAGCCACGGAAGCTGGAGGCCGAGATTCAGCCGATATCGCATGAGCTCCGCGGGCGGGGCGTAACCGGCGACGAGGCGGCCAAGGTCGCCGTGGGCGCCGCAGGAGGCGCTGTGGCGGGCCGGGTGATAGGAGGGAATACCAAGGGTGCCGTGATCGGCGGCGTGGTCGGCGCGGCCGGCGGCGCCGTCGTGGCGTCGGAGACGGCAGCGAGGGATGTGGTGGTGAAGGCGCGGACGCCGGTTGCATTCGTCCTTTCCGCGCCTCTGGTGACGCGAGGTGAGGTACCTACCTCCGCTCCTTCCTCACCCGATCCATGAGCTCCAAAAACTCGTCCGGATTGGGCAGTGCCACCTTGCGGGCCTTCGCCGCACGGCGGATCCGGCTTTTGATGGTCCGTACTTCCGCGTTCGAGTATTTGCCCGCGTTGACCGGCTGGTGGATGTAGGCCCAGGCCGCTTTGATGCGTCCGGGCGTGTCAATGGGATACTTGTTATTCACGGCATCGGCGAAGGTCGCCTTGCCGTACTTCCGCAACCCTTCCTTGGGGTCGGCATCCCTCCGACGGTGAATCTTCTTGGGCACTGGTCTAACGCAAGCTAAGATTTACACCGAACAGCAGGTGCCCGCCCACCGCAGACCTTCGCTCGAGCAGGTCGACCAGGTACACCTCGGCGAACGGCCGAACCTTGCCCTTGGGCAGGGACAGACCGACCACTCCCACGTCCGTTGCATCGGTCTCGGAATCCGAGAAGTCGAACTCGGCGCTGCTCAGGCTGGCGTGAACTACAGTCATGCCGTACCCCAGAGCGAGGAACGACCAGGGATGGACCCGCAGCGTCAGGTATCCCTGCCACGCCGATCCCTCGAACGTATCGGTCGGATCGCCGGGGAAGTTGTACAGGTAGCTGAAGACCGGATCCAGCGTCAGCAGCCACCCAACGGGGACCGAAGCCTGGACGCCGATGCGCTCGTTGTCCACTTCGCCCTCGGTGAAGTCGAAGCCGCCATGGACACCCGCTTGGAACGAGGGCCGGGTCTGCGCTCCGACCGGGGGGACGGTAAGAAGCAGGGCGAAGAGCAGGACGGCCCGAAGTGCGCTGAGCATGGTCGATCTCCGCAAGGAGGGGTGCAACGACGGCCGGTGCTAGGGTGTCGGATTCAGCCCCCTGGGTGGAGAGTCGGGCCGGTCCGGCGAGGAAGAACAGAATGTGCAGCCCGCCGGCCGGCGGGTCCAGGGTGCGCCTAACCGCTCTGTGCCCTTGGACTGTGCCCTTGGACCTTCTCGTGTTGCCGCCCGCGTGAACCGTGCCGTCCTGTGTCATGATGTGAGTCCAGAAGTGACACTTGGCGGATGTCACTTTGGCTCGCCGGGCATATAGTCCGGCGTGGCGGCATTGAGAATCGCAGAGTGGCCTAGCAGCTTTCGGCCATGAGCCAGGACCACTGGGAACGCATCTACCGCACGAAAGATCCAACGCAGGTTAGTTGGTACCAGCCCGAGCCCCGCCTCTCGCTCGACCTCATCCGCCGTGTGGCTCCCAGCCTCGCCGCGCCGATCATAGACGTGGGCGGCGGAGCCTCGACGCTGGTGGACGGGCTCTTGGATGCAGGCTACCGCAATCTTACGGTGGTCGACCTCGCTCCCTCCGCGCTGACCATCGCCCAACAGCGGCTTGGGGATCGCGCCGCCCGAATCGACTGGATCGCTGGCAATGCCCTCGACGTGGAGCTACCAGAAGCGGCCTTCACCGTGTGGCATGACCGCGCCGTCTTTCACTTCCTAACCGACCGCCGGGACCGGGCCCGCTACGTGGCCCAGACCAGACACGCCGTCCGCCCCGGCGGTCATGTGGTAGTGGCGAGCTTCAGCCCTGAGGGCCCGCCGAAGTGCAGCGGGCTCGACGTGGCCCGCTACAGCCCCGAGGGGATGCACGCGGAGTTCGGCGACAGCTTCCGCCTGCTCGACAGCGTCCGAGAGGACCACCACACCCCAGCCGGTGCCGTCCAGGCGTTCGTCTACTGCCTCTGCCGTGTTGAGGGTGCCTAGGTCAGTCGCTTTAGCTACCGCAGCAGGCCCCCTTGTGCCCTCGTCCCATGTCACTATGAAACCAAGAGACATCCAAAGAGACATCGTCCTTGGCGGTATTGATATACGCCGCCGAGGCGATTGGTTGAGCGGCTGATTTTTCCTAAGGATGCGAACGCCGGGAGTCGAACCCGGACCCCTTGCGGGACAGGATCCTAAGGCAAGTTTGGCTCCGTGCATTTTCGTGTAAAGCGTTGCTATCTCCTGTTGCCGTCCGTGTAAACCGTGAAATCCTGTAGCATCCTGTAGCACGAGAAGTGACACGATGTCAGAAGCCGCCCCCACCAACCCAAAAGCCACCCGGAGCGCCAGGTGGCTTTTGGGTTGGTCGCGAAACTGGTGAAGTAGGTTCAGTCAGTACCCGAGGCGCTTGAAGTCGAACCGTCCCCCGGAGCCGAAACTGCGCAGACAATAGCTCTTCCGCCTCCATTGACGTCTCTTGTACCGAAGCGTAAGCTGTAGACGCTTCCCTCGACAAAGGCACACCCGGCGAAAGCCGGGGCCGCAAAGCCACGGGTCCTCGCCTCCTCCGCGACGCTACACGGGATTACCGCCTAACGCCACGAAGGACCCCACGACCGCCGAGCTGCCGACCGGTAGGCTCGTCCTCGCATGGCGCATTTCCCCGATCCAGTCAGAGAAGAGGCACATGATGAATCCTTCGCTCAGGGCGATCGCCGTGGCGCTGCTCGCCGGCGCCACGACCCTGTGGATGACGGCGTGTTCCCAAGAGCTTTCCACCGGCCCGCTCGACAAACCTCCCGCGGGTGCAGCCCCCACTGACGCCACAGCCGCGGTCATAGCGGCGAACGACGACTTCGACGACGCCGTCGAGATCACCTCGCTTCCCTTCACCCACAACGTGAACACCAGCGACGCGACAACTGCCGCCGACGATCCGGCGGATCCCGAAGATCCGGCCGTCTGCTTCATCGGCGGGCATACAGTGTGGTACCAGTTCACCCCGTCTGAGGACATCAGGATCAACGCCAACACGTCCGGCAGTGACTACGACACCGGCATCGCGGTGTTCACCGGCACGCGAGGCGACCTGACCGTGATCGGCTGCAACGACGACGTACTGCTGGGTCGGGAAATACAGTCCAGCGTGACCTTCGACGCGGTCGCCGGAGAGACCTACTTCTTCATGGTAGGATCGTTCGGGGACTCCCCGGGCGGAAACCTAGTATTCAACCTGAAGCTGGCCCGCGGGCAGGACCCGCTGGAACAGACCTTCGTGTTTCGAGATGAGGGATCGTTCACGCAGTTCGAGGAGTGCTTGGGCGAGGAAGTGCTCATCGAATTCATCAACCGGGTGGTGCTCTTTACCAGAAGAGACGCCAGAGGGAACGTTCACGTCCGGACCAAGGTATTGGACGTTGGAACTACGTTTACCGGGCTGACGAGCGGCATCGTCTGGAGCCTTCATGGCCCCTTCGAGAATTTCAGTCTCAATGGAGACGACAGCAGCGAAGAGGCTCCGGGAACTGTTACGTTCGTGCAGAACGCCACCTTGATCGGTCCGGGTCAGGCGCCGAATCTGCGCGTCCGCATCCGGTTCCATCTGACGATCAACGCGAATGAGACGGTGACCGTGGAGCGCGAGAGGGTCGAGGTGGTCTGCAGGTGAGAGTGATGGGATGCGACTAGCGCGCCCCTCCGTGAGCCCGTCCGGCTGACTTCTAGCCAGTAGCGCCCGGAGGAGCTCTGCAAAGCCTGGGAAGTGTCGGCAGTGGATTGTGAGCCAAGGGACATCGGAAAGGGACATATGAAAAAAAGGGCCTCTCCATGGAGAGGCCCTAAGTCGTTGCATGCGAACGCCGGGAGTCGAACCCGGACCCCTTGCGGGACAGGATCCTAAGTCCTGCGCGTCTGCCAGTTCCGCCACGTTCGCCTTGCCGAAAGATACCGCTCACCCCACCGGTACACAGGTTCGTGGGGCGATGCGCACCCGGTCCCCTGCCGCGGGCACCGGGTCGGCAGGCCGGAGGCGCACATCCACCCGCACGCCGGCCGCCATGCCGACCGCGTGCAGATGGTTCCCCATGTCCACCACCCGTTCCACCAGCAGATCCAGCGACGCATCCCCGTTGCCCAACGTCCACGCGCCCGCCGGCACCCCCAGCGTCCGCCCGTCGATCTCGACCACGGTGTACCCCAGCAGCTCGGCCGTGATCCGGTCCGGCGGACGGGCGTAGACCACCGACTTCGGCCCCGCGGCGCGCACCCGTCCGTCCGCCAGCACGACCAGATGATCCGCCAGCCGGAACGCCTCCTCCCGATCGTGGGTCACCAGGATGGTCGTCGCGGCGAAGGTGGCGAGCATGCGGGGCAGTTCATCGAGCAGCTGGGTTCGCGCGACCCGGTCGATGCCGGTGAGCGGTTCGTCGAGCAGGGTCACCGGCGCGCGGAGCGCCAGGGCACGCGCGAGGTTGGCGCGCTGGGCCTCGCCGCTCGACAGCTGCCGGGCGGAGCGATCGAGCACGGCCTCGATGCCGCATTCCCGCGCCGCCTCCGCGATGCGGGCCGGCCGCTCGTCCGGCGGCACATCCCGCAATTCGAGCGCGAGGTCGAGGTTGCGCCGCACCGTGCCGCCGATGAAGACCGCCTCCTGAAAGGCGAACCCCACATGCCGCCGCGACTCGGAATCGCGCGACACTGCGGCGCGTCCGATGCGGATCGCTCCGGCGGCGGGGCGCTCCAGCCCGCCGATGAGCCGGAGCAGGGTCGTCTTGCCGGAGCCGTTGGGACCGAACACTGCCGTGGTGCTTCCCCCCGCGAACCCAAGGCTCGGGACGTCGAGCACGGTACGTCCGGCTCGGCTGAAGAGCAGCCCTTCGACCGCGACGTCCATCAGCCGTTCCGGCGCTGCTGGACCAGAGTGAGCAGAAGGTTGACGGAGAAGGCGAGTGCGAGGAGCAGGCCGCCGAGCGCCAGGGCGACGGGCAGATTGCCCCGGCTGGTTTCGGTGACGATGGCGGTGGTGAGCACCCGGGTGCTGTCGCGCAGATTGCCGCCCACGGTCATGGACGCGCCGACCTCGGATACGATGGCGCCGAAGCCCGCCATGACCGCCGCGAGCAGCCCCAGTCTCGCCTCCCGGCTGAGAATCCAGAGCTTGCGAAGAGGCCCGGCACCGAGGCTGGTCAGCAGATCCGGCAACTGCACCGGCAGTGACTGGATGGAGGCGGCGGTGAAGCCCACCACCAGCGGGGTGGCGATGACGAACTGCGCGAGGACCATCGCTTCCGGGGTGTAGATCAATTCCCACCGGCCCAGCGGCCCACTGCGGGTGAGCAGCAGCCAGACCACGAGACCCACCACCACCGGCGGCATCCCCATCCCGGTGTTCACCGCGCCGAGCAGCAGCGTGCGCCCGGGAAAGCGGCCCCGCGCCAGCCCGTAGCCCAACGGGACGCCGACCAGCATCGCGAGCACCGTCGCCACGGCCGAGATCGCGAGCGTCCGGCCGATGATCCGGTACAGCTCCGCGTCGCCGCCGGCGAGCAGCGCGACCGCCTCACCCATCGTGCCCTTCCGTGAAGTATCCGCGACAACGTACCGCACCCCGGCACGATAGGCAACGCAATTCCTAACGCCTCACCGGTACGTGCGGGTGCCGGTGGCCTTGAAGCTGGCGTGCACCGTCATCCCCTCGCGCAGGGAGAGTCCCGCCACCGCCTCGCGGGTCACCTCCGCCACCAGTGGCGGGCGAGTGCCCAGCACCACGCGGATGCGCTCGCCCGAGGGGGGCTCGGGCGCGAGCTCGAGGATCGGACCGGTGAAGACGTTCTGCGCGCTCCCTTCCGGCGGATGGGGATGGAGCGTGATCTGGCGTGGATCCACCGTGACGTACACCTCCCCGGGCGCGCCCGGCTCCGACACCTCCACCTCGCCCTCACCGGTGCGGACCACTGCGGTGCCGGTTCCCGCGCCCGCGCGGCCCGCGAACAGGTTGGTCCCCATCAGCTCGGCGACGTAGCGGGACCGGGGGTAGCGCAACAGCTCCTCGCGGGTGCCGGTCTGGGTCACCCGGCCGCTCTCGATCACCACGATGCGGTCGCCGAACAGGAGCGCCTCCAGAGGGCTGTGGGTGACGTACAGTGTGACGCAGCGGAGGGTGCGGAGCAGATCGCGCAGCTCGCCGCGGATGACCCGCCTGGTCTGGAGGTCGAGCGCGGCGAGCGGCTCGTCCAGGAGGAGCAGCGCCGGCTCCAGGACCAGGGCGCGCGCCAGGGCCGCGCGCTGCTGCTGCCCGCCGGAGAGCATGGCGGGCTTCCGGCCGGCCAGCCCGGCCAGGCCGGCCCGCCGCAGTGCCTCCGCCACGCGGGGCGCGATCGTGCCATGGCCGGCCCCCCGCCCACGGAGGCCGAAGGCGACGTTCTGCTCGACCGTGAGGTGGGGGAACAGCGCGTAGTCCTGGGGCACGTATCCGACGTCGCGCTGCCACGCGGGCACCCGGATGCCGCCGGCGGGATCGGCATAGACCGTGTCGTCGAGCGCGATCCGCCCGCGCTCGGGCTGGTCCAGCCCCGCGGCGAGGCGGAGCAGGGTGGTCTTGCCCGCGCCGCTCTCGCCCACGATCACGGTGGTGAGCCCGCGCTCCGCCGCGAATCCGGCCTGAAGCTCGAACCCGCCCCGGCGGCTAACGACGTCGAGGGTGAGCACGATCGAGCCAGCCGAGCCAGGAGGGCGCCACGCGAACGGACAGGAGGACGCCGACCGCGAGCGCGAGCAGCACGACCGACATCGCCACCGCCGCGTCCACGTCCCGCTGCAGCGCGACGTAGACGGCCAGCGGCATCGTCTGCGTCACGCCCGGAAGGTTGCCGGCAAAGGTGATGGTCGCTCCGAACTCGCCCAGGGCCCGCGCCCACGACATCGCGGCGCCGGCGAGCATCGAGGGCAGGGCGAGCGGCAGCATCACGCGGACCAGCGTGCGCGCGGGGGAGGCACGGAGAGTCGCGGCGGCGTCGAGGTAGCGCGGGTCCACTTCGCTCAATCCCGCCCGCGCGGCGGAGATGAAGAAGGGTGCCGCGATGAACGCCTGGGCGAGCACCACCGCGAGCGTGGTGAACGGGAGGGACACGCCGACCAGCGCGAGCGAGCGGCCGGCGAGACCGTTCCGGCCGAACGCGAGCAGCAGCGCGAGCCCCGCGACCGTCGGCGGAAGCACCATCGGCAGGTCGATCAGCACTTCCATCAGCCGCTTGCCGGGGAACGCCCGAGTGGCCAGCAGGTAGGCGACCGGAAGCCCGAGCGCCACCACCAGAGCGGTGGCGGCCGCGCTGGAGACGAGACTGAGACGCAGCGCCTCCAGCAACGCCGGATCGGACATGCGCGACAGCAGCTCGGCCGGCGGCACCCGGACCACGACCGACGCGAGCGGGAGTCCCAGCAGGAGAACGAGCCCGGCGACGGCACAGCCGAGGAGAAGCCGGAAAGGCAGGCTCATCAGGGCGCGGCGGGCGGCAGCAGCCCGTGCTTCGCGAGGATGGCCTGGCCCTCGGGTCCGCGCACCAGCTCGATAAAGGCGCGGGCCGCCTCCGGGCGGCTCGACGCCGCCAGCGCCACGATGGGATAGCTCGCGATGACGTTGGCCTCCTCCGGGATGTCGAGCACCCGGACCCGGCCGCCGATCTCGCCGGTGACGTCGGATGCATAGACCACACCCGCGTCGGCCTCTCCCAGCTGCACCTTGGCCACGACGCCCTTCACGTTCTCCTCCTCGGACACCACATTGGCGAGCGCGCGCCGGTCGTAGCCGGGAGCGAAGTCCGGACGGCCGGTGAGCCGTCCCAGCATCTCGCGGCTGTACCGGCCCGCCGGGACGGACTCCGCCGCGAGCACCAGCTTCACGCCGGCGCGGGCCAGGTCCTGGAGCCGCTCGATCCGCCCCGGATTCGACCGCGGCAGCACCACCACCAGGCGGTTACGCGCAAAGACGACCGGCCGCTCACGCGCGAGCTCCAGACGTCGGACATGGGCCATCCACCGCTGGTCCGCGGAGGCGAAGACGTCGGCATCGGCGCCGTGCTCGAGCTGGGCGGCGAGCTGCTGCGAGCCGGCGAAGTTGAACCGCACGTCGCTCCCTTGGTGCCTGCGCCGATAGAGCCCGCCGAGCTCCTCGAAGGCATCGGTGAGGGACGCGGCGGCGAAGACGGTGAGGACCGGCGGCGAGACGGCGGCCAGTGCCAGCAGCAGCGAGAGCGGGATCACGAGCCCGGATCCTTGCCGATCATGATCTCGGTGGACTTGATGACGGCGACGACCTCGTCTCCCGCCGCCAGCCGCAGGCGCCTCGCCGAGCCGCTGGTGATGACGGAGACGAGCTCCTGATCGCCGATCCGGACCCGGACCTCCGCCATCACCCCTTCGATCGTGAGGGCCACGACCGTGCCTTTGAGCTGGTTTCTGGCACTCAGGTCGAGACCGCCGGCGAGCTCGAGCGGTGCGCGGTTTCGGGCGAGCAGCGCCTCCAGGTCTCGACGGTCGAAGAGCCATTTGCGTCCGACCCGGCGGCCGGGAAGCTTGCCCGCCCGGGCCAGCGCCTGGACGCGTTTCGCGTGCAGCCGGAGGTATCCGGCTGCCTCTTCCGTGCTGAGCAGCTCCATATCGCCCCCTAAGATGCCCTAAGGTACCTCAAGGGCCACTTAAGGCAACGGCAGGATCCTGACTCGGCTATGTGCGATGGATTGGATTACGAAGGAAAAACAGGGTCGGGGCTCATGCTGTGCGCTCCTCTCTCCATCGGCGGAACAGCTCGCCGCAGTACTCCACCTTCTCGGAGCTGCGCGTCATCACCCGTCTGCCGTCATTCAGGACGGCGAAGGCGCAGAACTGCGCCACGGTCGGTTTGCCGTTCGGCCCGGTACACTCCGCGACGGCCTGCTGGTTGACGGTCACCCACACCGACTTGCCGGGGTTCCGGCGCTGCCATGCGGCACACCGGCCGTTCACGTCGAGGTCAACCTGAATGCCGGACGGCTGCAGCTCGATTCTGCTCACGCCGACCGCGGTCCGCGACGTCTGGGACTTCCTGGCCTCCCCGCCTGCCACGGGCGACGAGTCGGCCTGGGTTCGTCCGGCGCCGGGGCGGACGAACTGCCAGGGCGTACAGACCTCGCGGGTGAGCCGGCCACGCGTCATGGGTGTGACACAGGAGTAGCCGCTCGCGGTCTCTCCCACCGCCGGAGCCGGGACCCACAGTGTGTCGGCCCGAAGGTCGGCCGGAACGGTGGAGACCTGCGCCATCGCGCCGTCGTTCACCCCGACCTCGACGCGTGCCGATTCCGCCACCTCCCGACCCCGCGGCATGAGCAGGCGCCACTCCACGGCGACCCGGAGCGAATCGTTCTCCTGGAGGATCGAGGAGCGGACATCGGCCGCCTCGACCGGCTGGGTGGGGGGCTTCTGGGGGCGGAGAAAGAAGTACCAGACCACCACCGCACCCGCGATCAGGAAAAGGAATGGCACCACCAGTCGCCGGCACCCGCCACGCCGTCCGACCGGCTCGATGTCCACCACCTTCGGGCGTGCCACTAACGGGCCGCCGTCATGACGTCCACGCCCTGCTCGAACACGATATCCACCGGGATTCCCTCGGTCGCCAACCGGTCCAGATCGCCCTGCAGGGGCGCCGGGATCTTCGTCCGGGCCGCCATGAAGTCGCGGACGCCCTGGTAGTTGCCGTCGCCCTGATACCGGAGGATCACCCCGGCCATCGAATCCACCGCCGCCCGCATCTTCTGGAAATTCACCCGGTAGCGACCGCTGGCCGAATCGCGGGTGAACGCGCCGCGCTCCTCGAGGAACGACAGCTCGGCGGCGTTGGCCCGCCCGTGCGCGTTGGCGGCGCCGAACCGGATCGACCGAAAGATGCCTGCCAGGAACGTCACATAGTTGTCGTCGACGTTCACATCGCCCAGCTCGCCCTGTTCCTGGAGCCGGGTGATCATGAAGAGGCCGAGGATGTCGGCCTTGCCCTCCTCCAGCGCTCCCGCCTGCTCCTTCAACGCGTCACGCACGGTCCCGCCGCCGGCGATGGTGTTCTTGACGCCGAGCCCGTGGGCCACCTCGTGGAACATGACGTTGGCGAAGAAGGCGTCGAACTGGATGTGCGGACGCTGCTCTTCCACGATCAGCTGGTCCGCGATCGGCACCAGAATCCGATCGAACTTCGCGCGCATCGCGTTCTTGATCTGGAGGCGGCGGGTGCCCTTGCGGAGCTGGACCTGCTCGTCGTTGGGAAGATTGATGGCGATCGTCTTGGAGCCGGCGTTGGCCTGGCCGGTGTAGTACACCGCGTCGTAGGCGTTGAGGTCCGAATCGGTGCCCGGCTTCTCCCGTTTGTAGGCCTCCGCGACGGGGAGGTCCCTCTGAAGGCCGGGGAGCAACCTGGCATAACGGCCCAGACGCGCGCTCCACTCGCGGTCCTTGACCAGCACGAACCCTTCATGTGCCGCCTTGTACCCGAATAACCCGTCGTCGTAGGTCTCGATCGGCCCGATGACGATGTCCACGCCGTTGGTCTTCATGTCCATCCAGGCGAGGTCGCTGGGCTGGTAGTCGTCGGTCTCGAGCGCGCGGGCGCGCAGCTCGAGATACCGCTCGAGCCCTTTGTCGTCGGCCAGTGCCGCGGCCTCGCGCAGGTGGCCGGCCGCGCGTCGCGATGCCACGGCGAACGCCTCGTGATACGGCACCGCGGTGAGTCCGCCGGTCGATTCCCGGCGGACCATCGTGTAGAGGCTGCGGAGGGACGCGCCGCCGTCGGGCGCCGTCTTGGCGGCAGTCTCGAATTCCTCCTTGGTCACGTCGGCGGGATAGAACGCCGACCCGGCGGGTCGCGGGCCGACGCCGGGCACGAACGGCTGGTTGCCGTCGAGCCGGTCCCAGGGTCCGTAATTGAGGAGGACGAAGGCGCGGCCGGCGGAGTCGCGGAGGGTGGCGAGCAGCGAGTCACGGCTGGGATACATCTGCTGCCAGTAGATGCTGTCCATCTCCTGCGCGGCCCGGATGAGGAGCGGGATCATCTGCCGCTCCCGCTCGCTCAGCGCCGAGAGGTCGGCGCTGAGCCGGACCGAAGTGTACCGGGCCAGCCGATCAGCGACCGTAGGCCCGGCGGCGGCCTCGGCAGGGGCGCCTCCGGCGTCCGAGCCGCCGCAGGCGCCGGAGAGGACGAGAGCGATCGCACCGCACAGGGCCCAGCCCCTACGCAAGCTCGATCCGCCCTTCGACCACCGTATCGATAGGGAGTCCCTCGACCGTGAGGCTGATGCGGGCCTGGAGGGCCTCCCGGCCGGTGAGCGCGCCCGATGCGAGCGCAGTCTGCACCGCCTTTTCCACGTCCCTCTGCGCCGTGACGCCGAACTGCTTGAGCAACCGGCGAAGGGAGATGTTGAACCGCTCCTCGTCCACGAGAACCTCCTTCCAATGCCCAAATGCTATACGACCCGACTCCGGGGCTGAACCCTTCAGCGGCCCTCCAGCTCCCGCTCGCCCGGGGTGTGCCGTTCCGCCCGCCCCTCGCCGGGGTGGGTCTTGGCCTCGTGGTACCGCTCGCCCTTGAGACGGATGAAGGTCACGAACTGCTCGTACTCCTCCTCCGACAACGCGTCGGCGATGGCCGGAATGAGCCCCTTTACCAGGGTGATCCGCTCCTCGAGCGCGAGCGCGCCGGCCTGGTCCACGAGGGCCCGGATGGCCGGGTGGTTCATCCATGCGGTCTCTGGCGAGGTGGTCATCGGGGAAACTCCTGGGTGGGAGCCATGGCCGGCCGTCGTTCGGTGTGCCTCGTCGATAGCTGATAGCGACCGGAGCGTCCTACCACAAGGGGCCGCGTCGCGGCCCCTTGTGACTTGGGAGCGATTATCGCCCGTCGGCGAGTCTGATCCGCTCGACTCGGCGGCTCTCGGCGCGGGGGTTGTAGATGCGGAGGGTGACGATGCTGCCGGGCTTTTCGGCCGACAGGGCCTTCCGGAGGTCCGCCT
The DNA here is from genome assembly GCA_963826065.1 of uncultured Gemmatimonadales bacterium. GTDB lineage: Bacteria > Gemmatimonadota > Gemmatimonadetes > Gemmatimonadales > GWC2-71-9 > CAVVWJ01. The sequence continues at coordinate 191,942 of CAWGVP010000004.1, read as the reverse complement.
CGGTGCGGACCGCCTTGCCCTCGACCGAGAGGATGATATCGGGTCCGCCCCGCTGGGGATCATCGAACAATACCTCCCAGGCGGGGCCGCCCGGGGTCACGTCGGTCACGATGAGTCCGCCGGTGTTGGCGGGCAGCTTCAGCTCGGCCGCGGCGTCCGGTCCAACCGGCTCGACACTGACACCGAGCCGGCTCATCGCGGTGCCGACGACGCTGTCCTCGCCGGGCGGGCGGGTACCCTCTCCCGCGGCGACCTGCCGGGTGTCGTTGAGCGCCTGGAGCTTGACGTCGAAGGTCCTCCGCGCTCCGCCCTTCCGGGCGACCTCGACCTTGACCACCTCGCCGGGCTTCCGGAAGCCGATCACCTGCTGGAGCTGGCCGACGTACTCGACCGGCTTGCCGTCCACCGCGATGATGATGTCCCCCGCTTCGATGCCCGCGGCCCGCGCCGGGGAGTCCTCGCTGGGGATGTCCTTCACCACGACGCCGCGGATGGCCGGAAGCCCGACGTACTCCGCATCGGCCAGCGACACATCGGCGATGGAGACGCCGAGCGCGGCCCGGTGCACCTTGCCCGACTCGATGAGCTGGTTCATCACCGTCCGGGCCAGGTTGATCGGGATGGCGAACCCGTAGCCGGAGTAGAACCCGGTCTCGCTGGCGATGGCGGAATTGATGCCGATGACCTCTCCCCGGACGCTCACCAGCGGACCGCCGGAGTTGCCGGGATTGATCGCGGCGTCGGTCTGGATGAAGTCCTGGATGCTGCCCTGTCCCGCCCGGGGAAGTCCATCGAGCGCGCGGCCCTTGGCACTCACGATGCCGGAGGTGACCGTGAAGGTGAGCCCCTCCCCCAGCGGATTGCCGATCGCCAACACCCATTCGCCCACCCGGGCATCGTCGCTGTTGCCCAGCGCCATCGGGGGAAGCTTGGTGGCGTCGATCTTGAGCACCGCGACGTCGGTGTTCCGGTCGGTGCCGACCACCTTGGCGGTGAACTCCCGGCGGTCCAGCAACCGGACCGTCACCTGCTCGGCGCCCTCGACAACGTGAGTGTTGGTGAGGATGTAGCCGTCCGCGGACACGACGAAGCCCGAGCCGCTGCCCTGCTCGATCTCGGGCTGCTGCCGGAACCGGGGGAAGAAGCGCTCCATCCCGGGCGGTACCCGCTGCTGGGCGGTCTGCTCGGTGCGCCGGGAGCGGATGTAGACCACGCTCGGCTTGACGTGCTCGGCCACGGCGGCGAAGGACTCGCTCAAGTCCTGGAGCGGCCGGGCGGCCGGAATGGAGGGCGTCGGCACCTTGGCGATGGCGGCGGCGCCGCGCCCCTGCTCCTGCGCGGATGACCGGTTCGGCAGATCGAGCAGGCCGGCGAACAGAAGTCCCAGCGCGAACGCCAGGGCCACCAACCCCCCGAATTTGAGCCAGTTCAATGATCGAGCGGACATCGAGCGGTCCTTCGGCAAGACGTTGGAAAGTCCCATGGTGCGCTGCCATAATAGTACAACCATAGCTCCCGGGTTGTTTCTCCCGGCCCGGGAGGCCTCATGGCGTCATCCTCGCCCGGACTGGTATGTTCCAACCCTATGGCTGAGCCCCGGAAGCCGGGCGTGGTGGCCCCATCCCCTGCCGGCCCCCTGGACGTGCCGGTGACCCCCCGGAACCCGGGCACGGCCCTCGCGCTCGACTGGGTCGAGGACACCCGGGTAAACCGCAGCGCGGTGGAGCGGCGGGCGGCCACCCTGCGCACCAGGCGGACGGTGAAGAAGGAATGGCAGGCCGCCTGGCTGCTCCGCGCCGTCACCCTGATGGACCTCACCACCCTCTCCAGCGACGATACCCCGGGCCGAGTGCGCCGTCTGTGCGCCAAGGCGCGCCGGCCGGTGCGCGGCGACCTGCTCGAGGCCATGGGAGCGGAGCAGCTGCCGATCCGGGTCGCGGCGGTGTGCGTCTACCACGCCTTCGTGGAAACCGCCGTCGAGGCCCTGGAGGGCTCGGGGATCCCGGTCGCGGCGGTCTCCACCGGCTTTCCGGCGGGGCTGTCCCCCTTCGAACAGCGCCTGGGAGAGATCCGTGCCTCGGTCGCGGCCGGCGCCGAAGAGATCGACATCGTGATCACCCGGGCCCACGTCCTGACCGAGAACTGGCAGGCGTTGTACGACGAGGTGCGCACCATGCGCGAGGCCTGTGGAGACGCGCACATCAAGACCATCCTCGGCACCGGGGAGCTGGGCACGCTACGCAACGTCGCGCGCGCCAGCCTGGTCTGCATGATGGCCGGGGCCGACTTCATCAAGACCTCGACCGGCAAGGAGAGCGTCAACGCCACGCTCCCGGTCGGGCTGGTCATGGCGCGGGCCATCCGGGAGTACCGCGAGCGCACGGGGCATCTGGTCGGTCTCAAGCCGGCGGGCGGCATCCGGGCGGCGAGAGACGCGCTCGACTGGCTGGCGCTGGTGAAGGACGAGCTCGGCGACCGCTGGCTCAGGCCCGACCTGTTCCGCTTCGGAGCGAGCGCTCTGCTCACCGATATCGAGCGCCAGCTGGAGCACTTCGTCACCGGCCGGTACTCGGCCGCGTACCGGCATCCGGCCTCGTGAGCGTGTCATCCCGAGCGGAGCGAGGGACCGGCTCGCTCATGCGAGTGAGCACCGGGGCATCGCAACTCACTCGCATGCCCGAGCCGATCCCTCGCTCCGCTCGGGATGACGCGCCCGGCCGACCCACCCACAGCGCGTAGTCTGTTCACCACGCCCTGAGCCCCCGAGGCACCATGGCATCCATCCCCGAGATCTTCACGACGATGAGCTACGGCCCCGCTCCCGAGGCGGTGGCCCCGGCCCATGCGTGGCTGGATCGGCACGGCCGGCGGTTCGGCCTGTTCATCGGCGGCGAGTGGACGGGCGGTGGGGACGAGAGCTTCGAGACCCTGAATCCCGCCAACGGCAAGCCGCTCGCCCGGCTCACCCAGGCCGGCGCCGCCGACGTGGACCGCGCGGTCCGTGCCGCCCGCGCCGCGCAGCCCGGATGGTGGGGCATCGGCGGACACGCCCGAGCCCGGCATCTCTACGCCATCGCCCGCCAGATCCAGAAGCACAGCCGGTTCTTCGCGGTGCTGGAATCGCTCGACAACGGGAAGCCGATCCGGGAGTCACGGGACATCGACGTGCCGCTGGTGGCGCGCCACTTCTATCACCACGCCGGCTGGGCCCAGCTCATGGAGCAGGAGCTGCCCGACCGTGTCCCCCTCGGCGTCATCGCGCAGATCATCCCCTGGAACTTCCCACTCCTGATGCTGGCCTGGAAAATCGCGCCGGCGCTGGCGATGGGAAACACCGTGGTGCTCAAGCCGGCGGAGTTCACTTCGCTGACCGCGCTCCGGTTCGCCGAGCTGTGCGACGAGGCCGGGCTGCCGGGCGGCGTGGTGAACATCATCACCGGCGACGGGCGGACCGGCGAGGCCATGGTGGCGCATCCCGACGTGGACAAGATCGCCTTCACCGGCTCGACCGACGTCGGACGGATCATCCGCACCGCCACGGCGGGGAGCGGCAAGAAGCTGTCGCTGGAGCTGGGCGGGAAGTCGCCCTTCCTCGTCTTCCCCGACGCCGATCTCGACAGCGTGGTCGAGGGCGTGGTGGACGCGATCTGGTTCAACCAGGGTCAGGTGTGCTGCGCAGGGTCGCGGATCCTGGTGCAGGAGGGCGTGGCGGATCGGCTGGTCGCGAAGCTCAAGGCGAGGATGGAGACCCTTCGGGTCGGCGACCCGTTGGACAAGGCGGTGGACATGGGCGCGATCATCGCGCCGGTGCAGCTCGAGCGGATCGAGACGCTGGTCCGGCGGGGACAGGAGGAAGGCGCCACCTTGTGGCAGCCCTCCTGGAGCTGCCCCCGCGACGGCTGGTTCTTCCCCCCGACGCTCTTCACCGAGGTCTCCCCCGCGGCCACCATCGCGCAGGTGGAGATCTTCGGACCCGTCGTCGTGATGATGACCTTCCGGACCCCGGCCGAGTCGGTCGAGCTGGCCAACAACACCCGCTACGGCCTCGCGGCCAGCCTGTGGACCGAGAACATCAATCTCGCGCTCGACGTCGCCCCGCAGCTCAAGGCCGGCACGGTCTGGATCAACTGCACCAACGTCTTCGACGCGGCCAGCGGGTTCGGCGGCTATCGCGAGAGCGGCTTCGGGCGGGAAGGGGGACGGGAGGGGCTGAGGGAGTATGTGAAGTGGGCGGGTCAGGGCGGACGGGCGGACGGGCGGACGGGCGGACGTAAGCCCCGGTCGAAGGTGGCGCGCGCTGCGACGTCTCTGTCCGCCCGTCCGCCCGTCCGCCCGTCCGCCCGTCCGCTGATCGACCGTACTCCCAAGCTCTACATCGGCGGCAAGCAGGCGAGGCCGGACTCCGGATACAGCCTGCCGGTACTCGACGCCGCGGGGAACCGGATCGGGGAGGTTGGGCACGGGAACCGGAAGGATCTTCGCAACGCCGTCGAGGCCGCGCACAAGGCTTCGGGGTGGGCCCATGTCACCGGTCACCAGCGGGCGCAGGTGCTGTATTACATCGCCGAGAACATGGCCGCCCGCGCGGAGGAACTCGGACGCCGCCTGGAGTCGGGCGAGGTGGCGCTGGCGGTGGAGCGGGTCTATACCTGGGCGGCGTGGGCCGACAAGTACGACGGCCTGGTGCATCACACGCCCTACCGCAACATCACCCTCGCGATGCCGGAGCCGATCGGCGTGCTCGGCGTGGTCTGCCCCGAGGCGTGGCCGCTGCTCGGGCTGGTCGCCACGGTGTTACCGGCCATCGCCATGGGGAACACGGTCGTGGCGATTCCCTCCACCACCGCCCCCCTGTCGGCGATCGACTTCTATCAGGTGCTCGACACCTCCGACCTGCCCGGCGGGGTGGTGAACATCGTGACCGGTCTGCGGGACGAGCTGACTCCGGTGCTCGCGGCGCACGACGACGTGGACGGGATGTGGTACTTCGGGAGCGCCGAAGGCTCGGCCGAGGTGGAGCGGCTGTCCGGGGGCAACATGAAGCGAACCTGGGTGAGCCACGGCCACGACCGCGACTGGGCCGATTCGCGGGACGGTGCGGGGGAGGAATTCCTGGAGCAGGCGACCCAGGTCAAGAACATCTGGGTGCCCTATGGGGAGTAGGACGACACTGTCACTGTATCGATGTTGCGCGTCACGTGTCACCCTGAGCGCAGCGAAGGGGACCATGCCCGGCATGGCCCCCTTCACTTCGTTCAGGGTGACACGTGACAGCTACGGCACCCCTTACTTCTTGTTCTCGTCCACGATCTCGTAGTCGGCCTCGACCACGTCCTCCTGATCGGCGGCCGGCTCGGACGGACCACCGTCCGCTCCGGGCTGTCCGGCGCCTGCTCCGGCTCCGGCGCCCTGGTCCTGCGCCTGGCCGGCCTGATAGAGTGACGCTCCGGCCGCGGAGTAGGCGTTGTTCAGCTCATCCAGCGCCGTCCGGATGCCGTCGGCCTCCCCGGTTCTGAGCGCCTGCTTTCCGGCCTCGAGCGCCGAATCCAGGCGACTCTTGGCGTCGGCCGGCAGCCGTTCCACCCACTCCTTGCTGTCCTTCTCGACCCGGTAGACCAGGCTGTCGAGCTGGTTGCGCTGCTCGATCGCCTCACGCCGCTGCTTGTCTTCGCTGGCGTGGGCCTCCGCGGCCTTCACCATCTTGTCGATGTCGGTGTCGCTCAGTCCGCTGGACGCCTCGATCCGGATCTTCTGCTCCTTGCCCGTCGCCTTGTCCTTGGCGCTGACGTGGAGGATGCCGTTGGCGTCGATGTCGAAGGCGACCTCCACCTGCGGCATGCCGCGCGGAGCCGGCGGAATCCCGGTGAGCTGGAACTTGCCGATGGTGCGGTTGTCCGCCGCCATCTGGCGCTCGCCCTGGAGGACGTGGATCTCCACCGTCGTCTGGTTGTCCTCCGCGGTCGAGAACGTCTCCGACTTCTTGGTCGGGATCGTGGTGTTCCGCGGAATGAGCACCGTGGTGACACCGCCCAGCGTCTCGATGCCGAGCGAGAGCGGGGTCACGTCGAGCAGGAGGACGTCCTTCACCTCGCCGCCGAGCACGCCGCCCTGGATGGCCGCGCCGATCGCGACGACCTCGTCCGGGTTGACCGAGCGGTTGGGCTCCTTGCCGAAGAAGTCCTTGACGATCTGCTGGATCTTGGGGATACGGGTCGAGCCGCCGACCAGGATCACCTCGTCCACCGCCTTCGGATCCAGTCCCGCGTCCTTCAGGGCCTGCTGCATCGGCGGGATGGTCCGCTGGATCAGGTCGTCCACCAGCTGCTCGAACTTGGCCCGGGTGAGGCTCAGGTTCAGGTGCTTGGGACCGGACTGGTCCGCCGTGATGAACGGCAGATTGATGTCGGTCTGCGTGGTGGTGGAGAGCTCCATCTTGGCCTTCTCCGCGGCCTCCTTGAGGCGCTGGAGCGCCATGGGATCCTTGGAGAGGTCGATGCCCTGGTCCTTCTTGAACTCCGCCACCAGCCAGTCGATCAGCCGCTGGTCGAAGTCGTCGCCGCCCAGGTGGGTGTCCCCATTGGTGCTCTTGACCTCGAACACGCCGTCGGCGAGCTCCAGCACCGAGATGTCGTAGGTGCCGCCGCCCAGGTCGAAGACCGCGACCTTCTCTTCCTTCTTCTTGTCGAGCCCGTAGGCCAGCGCGGCCGCGGTGGGCTCGTTGATGATGCGCAGCACCTCGAGGCCGGCGATCTTGCCGGCATCCTTGGTGGCCTGGCGCTGGGCATCGTTGAAGTAGGCCGGCACGGTGATGACCGCCCGCTCCACCGTCTGGCCCAGGTAGTCCTCCGCGGTCTGCTTCATCTTCTGCAGGATCATCGCGGAGATCTCGGGCGGGGTGTAGCGCTTGCCGGCGATCTCGACGGCCACGAGGCCGTTGGGCCCGTCTACGACCTTATAAGGAACCTTCTTGATCTCCTCGGTCACCTCGTTCATCCGCCGTCCCATGAACCGCTTGATCGAGAAGATGGTCTGCTTGGGGTTGGTCACGGCCTGACGCTTGGCGACCTGGCCGACCAGGCGCTCACCATCCTTGGTGAATGCCACGACCGAGGGGGTGGTGCGGCCGCCCTCGGCGTTGGGGATGACGACCGGGTCGCCCCCCTCCATGACCGAGACGACCGAGTTGGTCGTCCCCAGGTCGATGCCGATGATTTTCGACGCCATGTCGACTCCAGTCCATTCGAGTAAGCATTGTCGGTTGCCTTTCTGACGCACAGAAAGGTCTCAGGCCTCCGTGTGGGCAATTCCCATACCCCCATTTGCTGCCATATTGGCAGCGATTTGCCGCCCTCTCGAACCCCCGCCGCCGCGTGACCCGTCTCACGACCGATTTCGCCGGTTCCCGCTAAGGTGGTGGCAGCCCCGTGGACCGGAACGTACTGTCGGCTCGCAGGTCTTCCACGGGTGCCCGTCGGTCGCGTCGGACACCGAATGCAAGGAGGCGAAACATGCTGTGGACGATCTTCGTGATCCTCCTGGTCCTCTGGCTGCTGGGAGTGGTCTCGTCGTACACGCTGGGCGGGTTCATTCACGTGCTGTTGATCGTGGCGGTCATTCTCGCGGTGATGCAGTTGGTGCAGGGGCGAAGGGCACTATAGGCAGGGCAAGCCGGGCGGCGGGGCAGCGGGGCCGTAACAGCACACCATTGGGTTGCTTGCTCTGACACGAAGCGTCCCACGGCCCCCGCCGCCCCGCTGTCCTGCCGCCCCGCTTCCTTTACCTTTCCTCCATGTTCCCGTATCGCGACGACAACCCCACTCTCGCAACCCCGGTCGTTACGGTCCTGCTCATCGGTCTGAATGTGGCGGCCTGGGTGTTGGTACAGGGGATGGGGGCCGAGCCGTACCTCTCCAAGTCGGTCTGCGAGCTGGGCCTCATCCCGGGGGAGTATCTCGGGCGGGTCCCGCCGGGCATGGCCATTCCGATGAGCGAGACCACCGCGTGCGTGATGGACGCGGATCGCGAGTGGCTGACCCCGGTCACCTCGATGTTCCTCCATGGCGGATGGTTTCACCTCATCGGCAACATGTGGTTCCTCTGGCTCTTCGGAAACAATGTCGAGGACTCGATGGGCCACGTGCGCTATCTGGTTTTTTACCTGCTCTCCGGCGTCGCCGCGGCCGCGGCTCAGACCTTCGTGAATCCGAACAGCGCGATCCCGATGGTCGGTGCATCCGGCGCCATCAGTGGTGTCATGGGCGCTTATGTCGTGCTGTACCCACGAGTGCGCGTGCACATGCTCGTGGTGCTCGGCTTCTTCATCACCCGCGTCGCGGTGCCGGCGTTCCTCATGCTCGGCTACTGGTTTTTCATCCAGCTCCTCGGTGGTCTCCCCACCATCGGAGACGAGAAGGGCGGGGTGGCGTTCTGGGCACATGCCGGCGGATTCATCGCCGGTGCCATCCTGATTCTGGTGTTCAAGGACAACGAGCTGGTCGCCAAGCACCGGGCGATGGCGGGCACCATGCACGGCTTCGGCTACCGTGAGCGGTCCTGAGGCACCGAGGGCCTGGTATGCCTGACAACGGCTGGCGCCGCCGCCGCAGGGTGATCCGACACGGCGGCGGGCAGATCATCGATGAGGCCCGTGCCGTCGTCGAGGCCTGGCGCACGGCGCCGCACCAGGCGGCCGATGGGCTGCCCGAGTGGCTGGTCGATGCCGGCGACGCGCCGGGCATCGGCCACCTCATCGACCACACCCTGCTCCGTCCCGAGACCGGACGGGACGCCATCCTCACGCTGTGCGACGAGGCCGTGCGCTACGGGCTGAAATCCGTCTGTGTGAACGGTGGGTGGGTGGAGGACTGCGTATCCCGCCTGGCCCGCTCGGGGGTCACCGTGGTGACCGTCGTCGGCTTTCCCCTCGGAGCCGCCACCACGAAAGCGAAGGCCGCGGAGGCGAGGCTGGCCGCCGGCGCCGGCGCCAGCGAGCTCGGCATGGTGATGGCGATCGGTCAGGCCAAATCGGGGGAATGGCGCTACGTCGAGGACGATATCGGCCGGGTGGTGGATGCCGTCGGCGACGAGGTCTCGGTCTCCGTGATCCTGGAGACGGGTGCGCTCGAGCCGGTGGAGATGGCGGCCGGCTGCCTCGTGGCCCGCGCGGCGGGCGCGGCGTTCGTGAAGTCCTCGACCGGGTTCCATCCGGCTGGCGGCGCCACCGAAGGCGCGATCTCGCTGCTCCGGCGGTCGGTCGGGTCCGAGCTGGGCGTGAAGGCGTCCGGCGGCGTGCGTACCGCGGAGGCGGCGCTGCGGATGCTCGCCGCCGGCGCCAACCGGATCGGGACCTCGAGTGCGGCGGTGATGGGCAGCGTGCTGGGGGCCTCCGCGCAGCCGCTTCGGGAGCTGATGGCGCTCGGCTCCGCTGCCGCCAGGGACGGCGGCTCCTCGTCGCCGGTGCCCGGCTATTGACGATTCGCGAGGCTGACGACGACGTCTCTCTGAAGCAGCTTGGCCATCACGTCGGCCTTCCGTGATGCGCCCCAGCACTCGAGCCCCAGATCGGTCTGCGCGCTCTCCGGCGCGACCGTCAGCACCAGGGCGTCGGCACCGAGCTTCGCGGTCACCGTCTCCACCGCCGCGGAGTGTCCCCGGTCCAATCCATCCGCCACCCGCAGGATCGCGCTCAACCGCCGGACCACTTCCTGATCGGCCGGGGTCAGCGCGGCAAACTCGGGGTGCTTCTTCCGCGGGCCGGTCCGCCGGTGGTACCGGCTCACCAGCGCAACCAGCTCGCGGTCGCGAGGGGCGAGTCCCAGCCGCTCGGCGTGGGTGATGAGGCTGTAGCTGTGCTTGTGGTGCTTGGGATAGCTCACCAGCTGTCCCACGTCGTGCAGCAGGCCCGCGGCCTCCAGCAGGAGCTGCTCCTCGGGTCCGCACCCCAGCGTCTCGCCCAGCTGGTCGAAGAGCTGAAGGGCGAGCAGGCGGACGTGCTCCACGTGGCGGCGGTCGGACTGGCAGCGCTCGGCGAACTCGCGAAAGAGGCGGAGCGGATCGCGCACCACCGGCTCCTCCACCCCGGACATCTCCAGCAGCAGCCCCTCGCGCAGACCGAACGCGCTCACCGTGATGCTCCGGGTCCGCACCCAGTCGAGCAGCTCCGCCGTGACGGCGAGCCCCGCGAGAATGATGTCGGCGCGCGCCGGATTGAGGCCGGGGACCTGCTGGCGCTGCTCCGGCGTCCGGCTGGCGAGCCAGTCCAGCAGGCGCTCCACTTCGGCGGTCTCGACCGTAGACGCCGTGGACCGTATCGCCAGGGGACTGGCCGCGCCGCGCCCGGGTCACGCGGGCCAGGGTGGTAAACGTGCCGCCGGAGCCGATGACGGCGGCCGCGGCCCATTCCCGGCTCGAGATGGCGCGCTTGAGTTGTCTGCGGATGTACTTCCGGAGCCTCGCCAGCTCGCGCTGAATGGTCCGGTCGCCGGTCAGGTGGAGCTCGGTGAGGCGCACCGCGCCGAGGGGGAGGGACAGGGTCTCCTCGACCAGGCCGTCCACCGCGCCGATCAGCTCGAGGCTCCCGCCGCCGATGTCGGCGACCAGGGCCCGCTCACCGGCGAGGGGGAAGTGATGGGCGACCGAGCGGTAGGACAGCGCGGCCTCGGTTTCGGCGTCGATGATGCGGAGGGGGATGTCGAGCTCCTGCCGGACCCGGCGCACGAACCACGGCCCGTTCTCCGCCTCGCGCACCGCGGCGGTGGCGACCGCGGCGATCCGCCGGACGTTCCGTCGCTGGCACACCTCGCGCATCCGGCCCAGGGTCTGGATGGCCCGGTCCATGGCCGCCTCGTTGAGGCAGCCGGTGTTGGCGAGGCCGGCCGCGAGGCGCGGCTGGTCCTTCAGCTCGTCGATGACGGTGAGTCCTGAGGCGGGATCGTACTCGGCGACCAGCAGGCGGACCGAGTTGGAGCCGACGTCGATGGCCGCCAGTCTCTCCCGCTCGGCGCCGTTGGCGCCCTCGGTCATGCCGTGACCTTGGCCTCGCCCCGGTCCTCGGCGTGGTGCTTGATCGATTTGCCCTCCACCAGGAAAACGACGTCCTCGCCGATGTTGGTGGCGAGATCGGCCACCCGCTCCAGGTTCCGGCTCACCAGGAAGAGCTCCATGCCCGCGCCGATCATGTGCGGGTCTTCCATCATGTGCGTGAGCAGAATACGGAACACCGATCCGTGAAGCTGGTCAACCTTGTCGTCCCGGAGGCAGACCTCCCGGCCTCCCGCCGCGTCACCGCGGATGAACGCCTCGAGGGCGTCCGACAGCATGTCGCGCGCGAGCCGCGCCATCTCGATGATCTCGGGCTCGGGCGCGATCGGCCGGGTCTGGTTCAGCCGTTCCGCCGACTGGGCGATGTTGACCGCGTGGTCGCCGACCCGCTCGAGGTCGTTGGCGATCTTGAGCGCGGAGGTGAGCATGCGGAGATCCCGCGCCATCGGCTGCTGGAGGGCGAGGAGATTGATGCACTGCTCCTCGATCTCGACCTCCATGCTGTCGATGACCCGATCGCCGGCGATCACCCGGCGCGCCTTCTCGCTGTCGCGCTCGAGCAAGGCCTCCACCGCCAGGCTCAGCGCCGCCTCCGCTTCGCCCGACATGGTGAGCAGCCGCACCTTGACGTGGCTCAGCTCGTCGTGGAAGTGACGGTGGACGTCGAGGCTCATCCGAACCTCCCGGTGATGTAGGCCTCGGTGCGCTCGTGCGCCGGGCTGGTGAAGATCCGCTCGGTGTCGTCGAACTCGACCAGGTGCCCCCGGTCGAAGAACCCGGTGAAGTCCGAGACCCGGGCGGCCTGCTGCATGTTATGCGTCACGATCACGATGGTGTAGTCCCGCTTCAGCTCGAAGATCAGCTCCTCGACCCGCTGGGTCGCGATCGGATCGAGCGCGGAGCACGGCTCGTCCATCAGCAGCACCTCCGGCTGGTTGCCGAGGGCGCGCGCGATGCAGAGGCGCTGCTGCTGGCCGCCGGAGAGGCCGGTCGCGGGCTCCTCCAGCCGGTCCTTCACCTCGTCCCACAGCGCCGCCTGCCGGAGGCAGCGCTCCACCAGGTCCGGCAGATCGCGCCGGGCCACCAGCCGGTTGAGCGCCGGTCCGTACGCCACGTTGTCGAACACCGACTTGGGGAACGGGTTGGGGCGCTGGAAGACCATGCCGACGCGCTGCCGGAGCGCGACCAGGTCGGTGCCGTTGGCGTAGACCGATCGGCCCTCGACCAGGATGTCGCCCTGGTGCCGCGTGCCGGCGATGAGGTCGTTCAGCCGGTTGATCGAGCGCAGGAAGGTGGACTTGCCGCACCCGGACGGCCCGATGATGGCGGTCACCGCCTTCCGCTCGATCGAGAACTCCAGGTTCTCGAGCACCCGACGCTCGCCGTAGGCGAAGCTGAAGCCGCGCACGTCTACCGCCGGCGCGCCCCGCTCGCCCGGCTGCGCGGAGGGGGGCCGGGGTGCCAGGGTGGCTCTCGGCGCAGTGACGAACGAGGTCTTCGGCTTCATGGTGGTGGTCATCCGAATCTCCCCGTGATGTAGGCTTCGGTCTGCTCGTTTCGCGGGGCGGTGAAGATCTGCCGGGTGGTCCCGGTCTCGACCATGGTGCCGAGATAGAAGAACGTCGTAGTGTCCGACACCCGCGCCGCCTGCTGCATGTTGTGGGTCACGATGATGATGGTGAACGCCTTCTTGAGCTCGAAGAGCAGCTCCTCGATCCGCTGGGTGCCCTGGGGGTCGAGCGATGCCGTCGGCTCGTCGAGCAGAATGACGTCGGGCGAGGGCGCCACCGTCCGGGCGATGCAGAGCCGCTGCTGCTGCCCGCCCGATAGCGCCATCGCGCTGGTGCGGAGCCGGTCCTTCACCTCGTCCCACAGCGCCGCCTGCCGGAGGGAGCGCTCCACGATGTCGTCCAGCTCCGCCCGCGGCAGGCGCCCGTGCACCCGGAGGCCGGCCGCCACGTTGTCGTAGATGGACATCGTGGGGAACGGGGTGGGGCGCTGGAACACCATCCCGATCCGCCGCCGGAGCTGCATGGCGTTGACCCGCCGGGCGTAGATGTCCTCCCCGTCCAGCAGGACGCGGCCGGTGATCCACCCGCCCTCGACCAGCTCGTGCATCCGGTTCAAGGTCCTGAGGAAGGTGGACTTGCCGCAGCCCGACGGCCCGATCAGGGCGTGTATCCGGTTGGCCCGGAAACCGAGCGAGACGCTCTTCACGGCGGTGAACTTGCCGTACATCGCCGTCAGCTTGTCGGTCTCGACCCGCACCGCGGCGGGCGCCGGAGTGACCGGCGGTGCGGGGGCGGCGCGCAGGGCGGCGTCAGCCATTGAGCGTGAACCTCCGGCCGATGGCGAGCCGCGCGCCCAGGCTGAGCACGAAGACCACCAGGATCAGAACCAGGGCGGCGGCCCAGGCGAACTGGTGCCATTCCTCGTATGGACCGGTGGCGTAGGTGAACACCGTCAGGGGCAGTGCCGCCATCGGCTGGTCCAGGTCCAGGCTCATGTACTGGCTGCCGAGCGCGGTGAAGAGGAGCGGCGCCGTCTCGCCGGCGATGCGGGCGACAGCCAGGAGGCTGCCGGTCACGATGCCGGGCAGCGTGGTCCGCATGACGATCGAGAGACTGGTGCGCCACCGCGGGTAGCCCAGGGCCAGGGCCGCTTCCCTCAGCGAGTTGGGCACCAGCTTGATCATCTCCTCGGTAGTCCTCATCACCATCGGGATCATCAGCATCGCCAGCGCCGCGCTCCCCGCGAGTGCGGAGAAGTGCTTCTGCGTGGCGACGATCCAGGCCCAGGCGAAGACGCCGACGACGATGGACGGCGTCCCGTTCATCACGTCGGCCACGAACCGGGTGATCCAGGTGAGCCGGCTCCCGGGATACTCCGCGCAGTAGATGCCGGCCGCGATGCCGATGGGGAGCCCGATCAGGCTCGCGGTGCCCACGATGATGAGCGTTCCCACGATCGCATGCGCGACGCCGCCGCCGCTCTCGCCGGCGGGGGCGGGCATCCGGGTGAAGAAGTCGATCGAGAGGCTGCCGGCCCCTTTCACCACCAGGTCGAGGAGGATGAAGAAGAGCGGCAACAGGGCCACCACCACGGCGAGAATCATGAGACCGACCATGGCGTTGCTCACCAGGCGACGAAGCACGCGGCGGTTCATGCTGCGCATGGCCTTCGGCTCACAGCGCCTTGCTCCCGACGCCCGAGCCGCGCGCCACCCGCCAGATGAGGAGCCGCGCGCCCGCGTTCACCAGCACCGTCACCACGAAGAGCAGAAACGCGACGTAGGCCAGGGCGGAGAGGTGCATATCGCCCACCGCTTCGGTGAACTCGTTGGCGATCGCCGCCGCCATGGTGTAGCCCGGGGCGAAGAGCGAGGCGGCGATCTCGTGCCGGTTTCCGATCAGCATCGTCACCGCCATGGTCTCTCCCAGCGCGCGGCCCAGCCCCAGGATGACCGCGCCCACGATGCCGGACCGGGCGTAGGGCAGGATGGCGGTCATGACCGCCTCCCACCGCGTCGCGCCGAGCGCGAGCGCGGCTTCCCGCTGGGTGTCCGGCACCGCCAGGAGCACTTCCCGCGAAACCGACATGACGTACGGCATCACCATGATGGCGAGAATGATCCCGGCCGAGAGCATCGAGGGGCCGTAGATGGGCCCATCGAAGAGGGGCAGGAATCCCAGTACGTCGCGGAGGAAAGGGAAGACGCTGGTACGGAGGATCGGGATCAGGACGAAGATACCCCAGAGTCCGTAGACCACACTGGGTATGGCGGCGAGGAGGCCGATCAGGAACGCCACCGGCTGCCGGACCGACTTCGGGGCGAACTCGCTCAGGTAGATGGCCACGCCGAGCGACAGCGGCACCGCAATGACCAGCGCGACCAGCGAGGAGACCAGGGTGCCGAAGATCAGGGGAAACGCCCCGAAATCCTCGGCGACCGGATCCCAGGTGCTGGTGGTGACGAAGCCGAGGCCGAACTTCTCGATGGCGAGGCGGGAACCGACCCAGAGCTCGAAGACCAGGAAGGCCAGCAGCACCGGGATGGCGAGTGCGCCGATGGTCAGGACCCAGCGGAAGACGCGATCCCCGTAGTTCGCGAGCTCCAGGGACGTGGATTCCGCGTGTCGTGGCGGAGAGCTCGGCTCACTCGCGAGGCCAGTTGTCATGCGGGGGATGTTACCGGAGACAGCCGTGCGAACGGTCACAGACTTGTAACGGACAGGTCACGGGGCGGGCGGAGTACGGGAGAACCATGTGTCACCCTGAGCGTAGCGAAGGGGCCATGACCCGACCTATGCCTCCTCCGCTTCGCTCAGCATGACACCAGGCCGTCACCCTTGCGGAATCCGCTTCTGCACCAGCTCGATGACCGGCATCGGCAGCGGCGCGTAGTGGAGATCGGCCGCGAGGCGCTGGGCCTCCGGCTCCGACATCCAGCGGACGAAGTCCCAGATCGTCCTGGACTTCGCCGGGTCCTGACCCTCCTTGCGGATCAGCAGCCAGGTGAAGGAAGTGATCGGGTAGGCGTTGGGCCCGGTCGAGTTGGTGATCGAAACCCTGAAGTCGGTATCCGGTGGCAGGTTCACGCCCGCCGCGGCCGCGGTGGAGGTCTGCAGGTTGGGCTCGACGAAGTTGCCCGCCGCGTTCTTCACGATCGCGTAGGGCAGGTCGTTCGACATCGCGTAAATCAACTCGACGTAACCGATCGCCCCCTCGGTCTGCTTGACCTGCTGGGTCACGCCTTCATTGCCTTTTCCGCCGAGCCCTACCGGCCAGTTCACCGAGGTCGCCGTGCCGACCTTCTCTTTCCAGGTCGGAGAGACCTTGCTCAGGTAGTCGACGAACACATAGGTGGTGCCCGACCCGTCCGAGCGGTGCACCACGATGATGTCCTGCTCGGGCAGCTTTACGCCCGGGTTCAGCGACGCGATCCGCTGGTCGTTCCATTTCGTCAGGCGGCCGAGGAAGATGTCCGCGATGGTCGGCGCGTCCAGCCTCAGCTTGGCGGCCCCGGCGCCGGGAAGATTGTAGGTCAGCACCACCGCGCCGATGACCGTCGGAATGTGGACCACGTTGCTCTGGACGGCCTGGATCTGCTCGTCGTTCATCGGCCCGTCGGTCGCCCCGAAGTCCACCGTCCCCTCGGTGAACTGGCGGATCCCGCCGCCGGAGCCGATCGACTGGTAATTGATCCGCACGCCCGTCGCCTTGGCATACGTATCGAACCACTTGGTATAGATCGGATTGGGGAAGGTGGCGCCGGCGCCGGTCAGGGTGGCGCCGGTGCCGCCCGGAGTCGCGCCGCGGGCGCCGCCCGCCGATGAATCGGCGGAGGCCGCGGGCCGGTCGCCGCCCCCGCAGGCCGAGGCGAGGGCTCCCACGGCGATCCAGGGCAGGGAGCGGGCGAACAGAGATCGGGAAGTCCGCATGATTCTCAGGTCCTCGGTGGATGGATGATGACTCGGCCGCCTGCGCGACCTAGAAGCTCACGGCCAGCATGCTTCGGATGCCGCCGATGCTCTCCGCGTCGTCGGCCTGGAAGCTCTGGTGCTCGTATGCGATCCTGAGCCACGCCTTGGCCGACAGGTACAGGCCCACGCCGGCGGTGATGGTGGTGGCCCCGTTGTCGTCGGCGTCGGTGTCGGGGTCGGCCACGTCCACCCGGGCGAACGGCTCCACCGCGTAGAGCCAGGCGTTCGGGGCGGTCATCCGGACGTTGTACGCAGCCACGCCCTGCATGCCACGCATGGTGAGGGTCGCTGCCGAAGCGTCCTCGCCCTGGAGGTACTCGACGAGGGCATAGAGTCCTTCGTCGCCAGGTTTGCCGTACTGGGCGTCGATGCCCCAGGCGTCGTTGGTGAAGCTCGAGTCCGGCACGCCGTCCACGGTCACGATCCCGTCGTGCACGAACCACGACGCCCCCAGGTCGATCCTCGGGGTCACCGCCGCGGTGGCGCGTGCGCCGAAGCTCTTCCGGTCGTTCACGTCGTTGAGGCTCTCACCCTGCCCGTTGTAGGCCCCCAGCTTGACCGTGACCAGGCGCGCGTCGTCCAACTGGTGCTCCAGCCGGACGCTGGCCCCCACGTCATGTGACAGGAAGCCGGCCGACCCGAAGAGGTCGTTCGAGGCCCGGGGGAGCAGGCCGCCGCCGGCCCCCCGCTCGATCGAGGGGAGGTTGGTGGACGAGGTCAGCTCGTAGCGGCTGTAGGGTCGCTTCTCCTGCCCGGCGCGAAGGTACAGCGCCGACTTGCTCTCCGCCTTGCTGAACCGCACGTCGATGTATGCGTCCCGGAGCCGGAAGCCGCTCCGGCCGGTGGTCCGGCAGGTGATGGTCGGCGTTCCACCGCCCGGGGGGACTTCCGATGCGGTGCACGTGGTGTTGACGCCGGAAAGATTCCGGCCTCCCTCGAACGACGGCTGGATGTAGATCGACACGTTTTCCGAGATCTCACCGCGCGCCTCGATCCGGGCCCGGCGGGTGAAGATGTTGCTCTGCGGACCGACCTGGGCGGAGAAAATGTCGTTGTCGAAGTAGTAGAACTGCTCCTGAAGGCGACCGGTGACCTTGACGCTGGGATAGCTGGTCTGGGCCGCGGAGCTCCCCGCGAACGCGCCGGTCAGCAGAGTGGCGGTCAGGAGACCGCGAGCCATCGCACGCATTCGTGCCCTTTCGGTGTCAGGGTGAACCCGCAGGGTCCGCCGGCCGGTAAGAAGCCTGGGGCGCGTCACGAAAAACACCTCGGCTTGTAACAGCCAGGTAAACCGGCCGTGCCGGGTCAGGCCACCCCCACTCGTGACCGTTCCGTTGCACGCTCGTGCCCCCACCGACACGGACCCCCATGACCTTCGTGGCTGCTCGGCCATGGTGGCCGGCGATCGTCACATGCAACTCCACACCCATCTCATGATGATGACTCGACACCTGGTTCGGATCGGCTTGGTACTCTCCCTCGGCGCGGCATCCGCGACGAGCCTGACGGCGCAAGGCACCGGCAGGATCGTCGGCCGAGTGGTCGAAGGGCAGCAGGGCGCGCCGGTGGCCGGCGCCACGGTCGAGGTGGTGGGCACCGACCGCACTGCGGTGACGGCGCTGGACGGCCGGTACGTGCTGGAGCGAGTAGCAGCGGGCACGGTGTCGCTGCGGGCGCGGATGATCGGATTCGGTCCCAAGGTGGTGACAGGCATTATGGTGCCGGACGGCGGGGCGGCGGCGCAGGACATCGCCCTGTCGGCGGAGGTGGTGCAGCTCGCCGAGATCTCGGTGAGCGCCGAGTCGGAGCGCGGCACCGTGAACCGTGCGCTGGAAGAGCAGCGCAACGCGGGCAACATCGTCAACGCGATCACGGCAGAGCAGATCGGGAAGAGCCCCGACGGCGATGCCGGCCAGGCGGTACAGCGGGTGAGCGGCGTGACGGTGCAGGATGGCCGGTACGTCTTCGTGCGTGGCCTGGGCGAGCGCTACACGACCGCCGCGCTCAACGGGTCCCGGATTCCAAGCCCGGAGCCGGAGCGCAAGGTAGTGCCCCTGGACCTGTTCCCCTCCTCCCTGCTGGAGGGGATCACCACCTCGAAGACCTTCACGCCCGACCAGCCAGGCGACTTCAGCGGCGCCTCCGTCAACCTGAAGACCCGGGAGTTCCCCGAGCGGCGGGTGGTCACCTTCTCGGCCTCGGCCGGGCTCAACACCGCGGCCACAGGCAGGAACCTGGTGCGCGCGCCCTCGGTCGGCGGGGAGTGGCTGGGATTCGCGGGCTCGGAGCGTCGGATCCCCGCGGCCGCGGCGGCCGCAGGCGACCTGCGCGGGCTGGACCAGTCGCAGATCAACGGCATCATCGGATCGTTCCGGAACGCCTGGTCCGGGCGGGTGGACGACGGTTCCGCCAACGGGGGGTTCGGCCTCACGGTCGGCGGCGAGGATCCAATCTTCCGGCAGCCGATCGGCTACATCGGGTCGTTCACCTATTCCTACGGCCAGGAAGTGCGTGCGGACGAGACCCGGTCGCTCATCATGCGCCAGGGCGCGGGGTTCGTGCCGCTGAACCAGACCCTGGGCTCGAGCTCCCGGAACAGCGTGCTGTGGGGCGGCATTCTCAACCTGAGCACCCGCCTCGGCAGCAAGACCAAGATCCAGCTCAACAACATCTACAGCCGAAGCGCGGACAACGAGGCGACCCGGATGGCGGGAGAGAACGAGGAGTTCGATCTCGATCTCGACGTCACCCGGCTGACTTTCGTGCAGCGCGCAGTGCGCTCGCACCAGCTCACCGGTGAACACCTGGTCGGCGACGATCACCTGGTCGACTGGTCCCTCAGTACCTCCCGGGTGGACCGCTACGAGCCCGACCGGTCGGACATCGCGTACATCACCGAGATCGACCCGATCACCGGAACATCGGCGCCGGTGAGCTGGCTGGGCTCGCCTCGCTCGGCGACCCGCACCTTCAGCGACCTGAACGAGAGCGGCTACGAGGGACAGGGGAACTACCGTCTCTTCCTCGGATCGTCCGCCAACCCGGCGGTGGTGAAGGTGGGCGCCGCCTACCGATCGGTGGATCGCGACGTGGACAGCCGGGCGTTCGACATCACCAACCGCGGACTCTCGCCGGTGGACCGGCAGGCTCTCCCGGAACAGATCTTCGCCGGACCCTATGCCCAGGATTCCCGCCTGGCGCTGTTCGTGAACGCCAACGGGGGCCGATACGACGCCCGCGACCGACTGGTGGCAGGCTACGGCCAGGTGGAGCTCCAGCTCGCCAGGCGGCTGCGCCTGATCGGCGGCGCGCGGGTGGAGCACTGGACGCTGGACCTGAACAGCCTCAGCCCGCTCGGCCTGGTCTCGTCCACCAGCCGTGACAACACCGATCTGCTGCCCTCGCTGGCGCTCAACTACGAGCTGGCCGAGAACCAGATGCTCCGCCTCTCGGCCAGCCAGACGCTGTCCCGGCCGGAGTACCGCGAGATCGCCAGCGTCAGCTCCTTCGAGCCGATCGGTGGGCTGATCACCTTCGGCAACCCGAACCTGCGCCGGGCGCTGATCCAGAACTACGACGCCCGCTGGGAGTGGTATCCGGGCGCCGGCGAGGTGCTCAGCATCGGGCTGTTCGCCAAGCGCTTCGAGGATCCCGTCGAACGGGTCTTCGTCAACCAGACCGGCGCCCTGGCGAACAGCTTCGTCAACGCCGAGAAGGCCGACAACTACGGCGTGGAGCTCGAGGTTCGGAAGAGCCTCGCGGCGCTGTCACCGGTCCTGGCTCCGCTCACCGTCTTCGCGAACACGACGCTGATGCGGAGCCGGATCACACCCGGCAATACGGACATCAGCTCGCTCACCAGCAGCGACCGCCCGATGGTCGGCCAGGCCGAGTATGTCGTGAACGGCGGGCTGACCTACGGAAAAGGCGGCGGCTTCAGCGCCACCGCCCTCTACAACGTGGTCGGCCCGCGGATCGTGGAGGCCGGCGCGGTACCGTTCCCCGATGCGTACGAGCAGGCCCGCCACGTGCTGGACTTCTCCGTGCAGTTCCCGGTCTTCGGCAGCATGGCGCTCAAGCTCGATGCCAAGAACCTGCTCGATTCGCCCCACGAGATCGAGCAGGGCGGAGTGCTCCGCAGCCGCTACAAGGCCGGCCGAGTACTCGCGCTGGGCGCCTCCTGGCAGCGCTGATGACGCGGGTGACGAGATCGTGACCTGTCCGTGCTGGCCCCGAGAAGCGCGAGTGTTGTTTACCATCGCGACCTCTGGCACCCCTTTCGCACCCTTCTGACCGTGAGGACCTGATGCCGTTCCCCGTGCGCACGCTCCGAGTCACCGCCGCGGCGGTGCTTCTGACCGTGAGCCTCGCCGCCTGCGATGACGACGACACCACCAATCCTCTAGCGACGCCTCCGGCTCCGACCGGTCTCGCGGCCGTCGCCTCCGACGACGGCACCGGCATCGAGGTCACCTGGAACGCGGTGACCGGCGCCACCGGCTACGTCCTGGAGCGGGCCGAAGGGACTCCGCCGAGCACGTTCGCCCAGCTGGGCGATGAGACGACCGAGACCAGCTACACCGACACCGACATCACTGCCACCACAGCCTACAGCTACCGGGTGGCCGCGGTGAACGACGAAGGCACCGGCACCTTCAGCTCGGCGGTGCCGGTGAGCACGGAGGGTGAGGCGATCGACACGCTGACCGGCGACATCACCGCCGACCGTACGCTCTTCGCCGACTCGCTCTACGTGCTTCAGGGTTTCGTGAAGGTCACCAGCGGCGCAACCCTGACCATCGAGGCGGGCACCACCATCGTGGGCGACCCGGAGACGGCCGGGAGCTCGCTGTGGATTCTGCGCGGTGCCAGGATCGAAGCCGAGGGTACCGCCGCCGCGCCGATCGTCTTCACTTCGGGCAACCCCGAGGGGTCGCGCGCGCCCGGTGACTGGGGCGGCCTGCTCATCGTCGGGAACGGGGTCATCAACCGCAGCGGCACCGTCCTGACCGAGGGGCCGCAGGGTGAGACAGAGACCTACTCCGGCGGAACCGACAACACCGACAACAGCGGCACCCTACGGTACGTCCGGATCGAGTTCGCCGGGTTCGACGTCTCCAACGGCGCGGGCCAGGAGCTGAACAGCCTTTCGCTCTACGCGGTAGGCTCGGGCACCACGCTGGAATACATCGAATCCCTCGCCGGCCTCGACGACTCGTTCGAGTGGTGGGGCGGCGCGGTGGACGGCCGGTATCTGGTGTCCTACGAGTCCGGCGACGACCACTTCGACTATTCCGAAGGCTTCCGCGGCCGGAACCAGTTCCTCATCGCGTTCCAGTCGGCGCGGCTCGATCCGGCGCCGGGAGCCGGCGTGCTGTCCACCGACCCGCAGGGCATCGAGGCCGACGGCTGCAACGGCACGGGCTGCGATCTCGGGTTCGCCAGCGAGCCGTTCTCGGTTCCGGTCTTCGCCAACTTCACCCTGGTGGGCCCGGGAACGGCCACCACGCCCACCAGCTCGGGCGACGTCGGCATGGTGCTGCGGCGCGGCGCCGGCGGGTACCTCACCAACGGCATCGTGGCGCGGTTCCAGAGCCAAGGGCTGTCGGTGCGGGACCCCGAGACCGACGCTCTGATGACCGCCGACTCGCTCAACCTGTCCAACATCCTGCTGGCCGAGAACGGGGCCAACTACGACGAGGACGGCGGCGACAACTTCGGCGTCCCTGACGCCTTCACCATTTCGAATCACGTGGAGGACGCCGGCACGGCGGCCTCGCTCTTCACCAGCCTCACGCCGGCGTCGCTCGACTGGACGCCGCCCGGTGGCTCGGCGGCCGCCGACGGCGCTGGCACGGTGGTGATTCCCGAGGACTACACTGATGACTACTTCGGGGGCACCCTGACGAACACCACGTACTTCGGCGCGGCGGACCCCGCCGGCGCCAAGTGGTGGGAAGGCTGGACCAGGTACGCCACCGAGTAGCGCGAGAGCGGTCACGGGCAGGCGGGGCCGAGACTCGGCTCTGCCTGCCCGCTGCCCGTCTCCAGGAGGGATGGCAGAGATGCGAGTGGCGGTGTTGCTGGGGTTGGCCCTGCTCGTGGGCGTCACGGCCTGCGAGAGTCGGGATGTCCGCGCCGAGCCGCCGGCCGTCGCAGTGGTGGACAGCGTGCTGCCGCGAGAGGAAGCGCTGCGACGCTTCCGGACCGGCCTGCCCCAGGTGGACTCGCTCGCCGGTGGCTCCGAAAACCGGGACTCACTGGTTTCGGCATTCATGCGTGCGTTGGCCGCCGAGGACACCGCGGCGATCGCCCGGCTGGCGGTGAGCCGGTCGGAATTCGCCTACTTGTACTACCCCACCGCATCGGAGGGACTACCGCCCTACGACCTCGAGCCGGGGCTCATGTGGTTCATGCTGTTCGAGCGCAGCAACCAGGGAGTACGCAACCTGCTCCAGCGGTACGGCGGGACGAGGACGGAGGTGCTGGACCACCACTGCGGCACCGGGCATCGGCAGGAGGGCAAGAACCGGGTGTACGGACCCTGCGTCGTGCGCTGGCGCTCCACGGCCGGCGATACGGTCGCGGCGCGCTTCTTCAGCAGGATTCTCGAGCGGGACGGTCGCTTCAAGTTTCTGAGCTATGCTAACCGGCTCGATTGACGGAGGCCCCTCAGAGGACCGAGAAGACGCCGACGGCGGTACAGAGCGCGATGAGCTGGCCGACCACTACGTCGCTCGGGTAATGCACGCCCAGGCGTACCCGGGAAAGCCCACGAGCAGTGCCAGCGGCAGGAGCAGCCCACCCCAACTCGGGAAGACGACCGCGTAGGGGAGGGCAAGCGCCAGGCTCGCCGTGGCGTGACCGGAAGGGAAGGAGAAGCGGTCGGGCTCGCGGACGGCGGCACTCAGGTCGCACACGGTTGAAGGGCGGCCCCGTCCAACGGTTCGCTTGACCAGCTGCACCACCAGGTGGGAGACCACCAGCGTCAGGATGGCGAGCTCCGCGGCCCGGCGTGCCTCGCAACATCTCAGCCAGGGCAACGCCGCGGCGGACAGCGACACGCCGGTATTGCCCAGCTGGGTGACGAAAGCCCACCCGAGACGCGCCGCCCGCGGCGCGGCCGGCGAAATGGCGCAGCGCAGCATCAACGCCCGGTCGTGGGCGCCGAGCCTTACCAGCAACGGTGCGGTCATTCACCGTGAAGGTCGCTCCCCACTACCACGGTGCGGCCTTCACTCCGCCACGTCGCAGTAACAATCGAGTCCGGAGTCTCTCCTCGTGGTTCGAGACACAGTCTTCACCCCAATGTGACGCGACCCGGGCAACTTGCCGGCTCCGGAGCCTTGGGATCTGGCATGCGCGTCCTCTATTGCACCGATACTTACCCGCCACAGATGAACGGTGTGTCGGTCGTGACCGCCGTAACGGTGGACGGTCTGGCACGGGCCGGCTGGGAGTGCGCCGTCGCCGCGCCGAAGTATCCGGCCGAGGCCCATGCGGCATGGAGCAGAGAGTATGCAGCCGGAGCCGAGAGCGGAGAGGTGTACAGCTTCCCCAGCCTCCCGATGCCGCTGTACCCCGAGATTCGGCTCTCCCGGCCGAGGGCTTCCGATTTGACGCGGCTGATCGACCACTTTCGGCCCGACTTGGTGCACTGCGAGACCGAGTTCGGCATCGGGCGCGCCGGCAAGGCGGCCGCCGAGCGGGCAGGGGTGCCAATGGTGTCGTCCTATCACACCGATTTCGCCCGCTACACCGAGGCCTACGGCGCGGGTTGGCTCAGGGGCGTCGTGAGCCGGTACATCGCCCGCTTTCACCGGTCGAGCCGCCGGGTGTATACGCCGTCGAGCGCGGCTCGCGAGGACCTGCTTGGTCTCGGCCTGACCGATGTGGAGGTCTGGGGCCGCGGCGTGGACATCGAGATTTTCCATCCCGGACGGAGGTCCGACGCAATCCGCGCCGCGCTGGGTATGGGCAGCCGGTACACTTTCCTCCACGTGGGCCGCCTGGCTTCGGAGAAGCGGATCGATCACGTGATCGACGCGTACCGGCTGGCGTCCGAGATGTTGCCGAGGGGAGTAATCCATCTGGTCGTGGCGGGAACCGGCCCCCGCGAAGCGGAGCTCCGTGGCGCCGCGACTCCCGGCGTAACCTTTCTGGGCCTGCTCGACCGGCGCAGCCGGCTGCCCGATCTCTACGCCAACTGCGATGCCTTCGTATTCGCCTCGGTCACCGAGACGCTGGGGTTGGTCGTGCTGGAGGCGATGGCCAGCGGGCTGCCGGTCATCGCGGTGCCGGCCGGGGGTGTCCGCGACCACCTGCGCGACGGCCGGAACGGTATCGCGTGCCGCGAAGGAGACATTCAGGGGATGGCACTCGCCATGGTCCGCATCGCGACCGAGTGGGGCCTCAGCCGCCGCCTGGCGCGTGGGGCCCGGCATTCGGTCGAACAACTCGGCTGGGACAAGGAGATCGAGCGCCTGGACCGGAGCTATCGAGAGGTGGTGACGGCGCATCGATCGCCCCGGCTCGACTCCTCGGCGGCGGTCAATTGCTGACGGTATCAGGCGTCGGGAAACCAGCAGGTGACGGTCGTGCCGCGTCCGCGCTCGCTCTCCGCGGTCACCCGCCCGCCGTGGGCCTCGACCAGGTGCTTCACGATGGCGAGCCCCAGCCCGGTGCCGCCCTCCTCTCTCGACCGCGAGGCGTCGGCGCGGTAGAACCGCTCGAAGATCCTCGGGAGGTGCTCCCGGGTGATGCCGGCGCCGTCATCCCGGATCGC
The DNA here is from genome assembly GCA_963826065.1 of uncultured Gemmatimonadales bacterium. Classification (GTDB taxonomy): domain Bacteria; phylum Gemmatimonadota; class Gemmatimonadetes; order Gemmatimonadales; family GWC2-71-9; genus CAVVWJ01. The sequence continues at coordinate 166,634 of CAWGVP010000004.1, read as the reverse complement.
GACCGCCGTCCCGTTCCCCTCCCGGCGCGCGAGGCAGGTGATGTGCCCACCCCCCGGCGTGTGTCGCAGTGAATTCTCCATCAGGTTGGTGAGGACGTGGTCCAGCGCGTCCGCGTCCGCGCAGAGCCTCTCCGCCCCCGGCGCCACCTCGACACTGAACTCGATCTTGCGGGTGCCGGGCCGGGCGGCGAGCTCATTCCATGCCTCGCCTGCCGCGGAGGCGACATCTACCGTCGCGCGAGTCGGCTGCCAGCGGCCCGCCTCGATGCGCGACAGGTCGAGCAGGTCGTCCACCAGCCGCTGCATCCGGCGCGCGTTGGCCAGGATCGTCTGGAGGAAACTCCGGGCCATCTCCGGCTCGGGTGGCACCGACAGCAGCGTCTCCGCGTAGCCGGAGATCGAGGTCAGCGGCGTCTTGAGCTCGTGGGAGACGTTGGCGACGAAATCGCGGCGGATCGCCTCCAGCCGGCGGAGCTCGGTCAGGTCGTGCATGACCAGCACCGCGCCGCCCGCCGGCAGCGGTCGGGCGTTGAGCAGCACCGAACGGCCGTCGAGCTCGACCTCACGGTCCTGGACCGGGTCGCCCGCGAGGACCGCGTTGACCACCTCACGCGCCGCCTTGGCCCGGAACAGCTCGGCGATATCCGGGAGGGGGTCCAGCTGGTCGTAGCCCAGGAGGCGGCGCGCAGCCGGATTGGCGGTGACGGTGCGACCGCGCTCGTCCGCGGCGATGACGCCCTCGACCATGGACTCCACCAGCGCCGCGGTCTCCGCCTGTTCCCGCCGCAGCTCCTCGAAGCGGTCGGCGAGCTGGCGATGCATCTGGCGGAGCGCCTGCACCAAGGCGTCGATGTCGGGGATACCCGAGCGGGGGAACCGGGGCGGCGAGCCGGCGGCGATCGCCCGGGCGGCGGTGGTGATGCCCGTCAGCGGCCGCGCGATCGAGCGCCCGGCGATGAGCGCGAGCACCGCGCCCACCAGCAGGGCGAGGAGGGCCGCCCCGGCGACGGCGCCTTGGGCCCGGTGGACGATCTCGTCCACCTGGCTCAGGCTGGCCGCGACCCGGATCGCGCCGGGGCCCCCCGGCACGGCGACGTACAGCAGCGTGCGGCCGACCGTCTCGCTCTGGCGGGTGGCGACTCCGGTCCGGCCTTCCAGTGCGGCACGGATCTCCGGCCGTCCGAGATGACTCTCGATGGCGGGGAGCGGCCCGGGGGGAAAATCGCTGTCGGCGCGCACCCGGCCGGTGGCGTCCACGATGGTGATCCGCCGGCCGTTCTGCTCCGCGAGGCGGCGAACGCCGGCCCCCCATTCCGCGGAATCGGCGGACAGCGCCTCGCGGATCAGCCCCGCCTCGGCCTCCAGCGAGCGCTCGATGTCGCCCACCAGGTCACGGCGGAGCGAGCGCTCGGCGGCCAGGAGCAGGACGGCCATGGCCAGGATGAGGACCAGCAGCGTTCCCGCGACGAGGCGGGTGGCGAATCTCACCTGGCGCGGGCCCCGCGCTCGGTGCCCTTGAACCGGTAGCCGAACCCGCGGACCGTCTCGATCATCTTGCCCGCGTCGCCGAGCTTGGTGCGGAGCCGCTGAACGTGCATGTCCACCGTGCGGGTCTGGATGTCGGGCTGGGCCTCCCACACCGTCTCGAGCAGCTGCGGACGGGTCTGCACCCGGCCCCGGCGCTCCACCAGGGTCAGCAGCAGCTTGTACTCGGTCGCGGTGAGGCTCAACTCCTCTCCCGCCACCGTCGCCCGGTGTGCCGAGCGGTCGATCGAGATCGGTCCGGCCGCGAGCGTCGAGCCCGCGGTGACCGGCGGCGAACCGAGCCGGCGGAGCAGGCCCCGCACCCGGAGCGAGAGCTCCTGGGGAGAGAACGGCTTGGTGAGGTAGTCGTCGGCGCCGAGCGAGAGGCCCCGGATCCGGTCGGTCTCTTCCCGACGCGCGGTCAGCAGGATGACGCCGACGTCCCGGGTCTCCTCCCGCTTGCGCAGCTCGGCCAGGATGTCGTAGCCGGAGATGCCGGGCAGCATCAGGTCGAGGATGACGATGTCGGGCTTTTCCTCCCGCGCCGCCTTGAGGGCGTCGGATCCGTTGGCGGCGGTCGAGACGCGGAAGCCTGCCTTGGCCAGGTGATACGCGACCAGGGCGGTGATGTCGGGCTCGTCGTCCACCACGAGAATGCGATGGGTCATGTCGGTCTCTTGGCGCGGGTCAAGGCCCGGAGGGCCGGTGGCTCCTGGACCCGGGCATGGGTGTGCGACCGGCTCCGCTGCGCGGCCCGGTCCCGCTCGGCGCGCAGGCCGGCGTCGTCCTGAATCACCGCATCGAGAATGGCCGACAACAGCCGGCCGGGAACCCCCGCGTCGCGCCGAAGCCGATAGAGCACGAACTGCGCGATCGGGGTATCGCGGACCAGCTCGGCCCGGCGAAGCACCTGGAGGTGGCGTGACACGGTGGGCTGCGGGAGGTCCAGCAGCTCCTGCAGGTCGGAAACGAAGAGCGGCGCCGCGGCGAGGCAGTTCAGGATCCGAAGCCGGGTGGGCTCCGCCGCGGTGACGAGGATGTCGGCGACCGAAAGGGCGCTCATATGCGCGGAAACATATATATGGCCAAGAGAATGTACAAGCATCGAGGCGGTTGGTATGGACCGCTCACGGTGCTAGCGTACGACGCGGTTCGCGAAGCATTCTTCTACCCCGGGACGTCATGGTTTCAGCCGGTGAAGCACTCCAGCGGTTGCGCGAGGGGAATCTCCGGTTCGTCTCGGGCTCGAGTGGGTCCGACGCGCTGCCGCCGCACGCCCGCCGAGCCGAGCTCACGGCGGGACAGCAGCCTTTCGCGATCATCCTGGGCTGTTCCGATTCGCGGGTGCCGGCCGAGATCGTGTTCGATCAGGGTCTTGGAGATCTGTTCGTGATCCGGGTCGCCGGCAACATCGTGGCCCCCTCCCAGATCGGGAGCGTCGAGTTCGCCGCCGCGCGCTACCAGACTCGGCTGGTAGTAGTGCTGGGCCATTCGCAGTGCGGCGCGATCCTCGCTACGGTGGAGGAGCTGCGCATGCCGACCGAGAATCAGTCGCGCAACCTGCGCTCCATCGTGGACCGGGTGCGCCCGTCGGTCGAGGGTCTGCTCGCCACCGAGCTCCGGCACGATCCCGACGCCCTGGTGAAGCAGGCCGTGCGCGCCAACATCCGAACGTCGGTGAACCATCTGCGGCACGGCTCCGAGGTCCTCGAGCAGCTGATCCGGGAAGAGGGCCTCCGCATCGTCGGCGCGGAATACTCCCTGGAGACCGGTGCGGTGGACTTCTTCGAAGGAGCCTCGCGGCCGGCGTAACTCGTGGTATCTTCAGATGGTATCCTCACCGAAGACGGCGACTTGAGATCGGCTTGACAACGCGGCGGTAGTGTGGGTCACGCACTGCCCCGGTTGTGTATTGCAGCGTTGAGCGCCGGTCGCCGTAGACCGGAGAGAGTCGAGTTGTTCTATGCAATGGCGCCCCTCCCTGCCTGGCGTCCTTCCCCTGATCACCGCCGGTCTCTCGTTGGCCTTCCTGCACGCCTGCCAGGATACCTCCAGGATGACCGAGGCGGACGTCACCGCCACGGTCGTGACCAAGACCGTGACCGTCACCGGCAGCGGAACGGGTGACGGCACGGTCACATCGAGCCCCGCCGGCATCAATTGCACCGTGACCCAGGGGAAGGCCGCGGCTACGGGGTGCAAGAAGGCGTTCACCCGCGGCGTGACCGTCACCCTGACGGCGACGCCGAAGAGCGGGCATTCGTTCAAGGGCTGGTTCCAGACCTGCACGGGTACCGCTCCGTGCACCATCGTCCTGACGACCAGCCGGACGGTGAACGCGCGATTTCTGAAGGGGCCGTTCAAGGTCACCATTTCCGGCGGTGTCGGGACCGGGAGCGGGAGGGTCAGGAGCCAGTCCGGTCTCACGCCTGCCATCAACTGCCTCATCACCAATGGCACCCCGGCCGCCACCGGCTGCTCCGCCAAGTACCCTGCCAACACCGCCCTGGTGTTCACGGCCACTCCGGCCGAGGGCCACACCTTCACCTGGGGTCCGCCGTGCAGCGGCACCGGCACGTGCCAGTACACCGCGATCCAGGCCCGGGTCATCAACGCGGTCTTCTCGCTCCCCAACGGCTCCCGGGCGACCCGGGGCGAGTGGGCCCCCACGTTCCAGACTCCGGCCGTGGGGATCCACCTCCACCTGCTGCCCACGGGCAAGGTGCTCTTCTGGGGTGACCGTGGCGACGCGCAGCTGTGGGATCCCGCCAACCCCGGCGCCGGCTTCGCCGCTCGGGGCAAGACGTACCGGATCTTCTGCAGCGGCCACACGTTCCTCCCCGATGGCCGGCTGTTGATCACCGGGGGAACCATCACCGGGACCCACGGCGATCCCAGGGCGGTGATCTTCGATCCCCTCACGGATAACTGGAGTGCCACCGGGTCGATGGCCCAGGGCCGCTACTACCCCACCACCACGGTCCTGCCGAACGGCGAGATCCTGGCCATCTCCGGCTCCGACGAGAACAACACGGTCGTCACCATCCCCGAGATCGGGAACGGGAGCACCTGGCGGCGGCTCACCAATGCCGGCCTCTCGATTCCGAATCCGTACTACCCCGCGATGTTCGTCGCGCCGAACGGCAAGGTGTTCCTGGCGGGCTTTCAGGCCACCACCCGATATCTGAGCACGGATGGCAACGGTGCGTGGACCACCGTCGACGACCGCGTGGTGGCCGACCGCCGGCTCGGCTCGGCCGTCATGTACGCGCCGGGCAAGATCCTCTACGCCGGCGGCGGGGACCCGCCGACCAGTTCGGCTGAAGTGATCGATCTCAACGAGGCCGCGCCGGCGTGGCGGAGCGTCCCCGGCATGCGGTTCGCCCGGCGCCAGATGAACGCCACGATCCTGGCCGACGGGCGGATCCTGGTCACCAACGGCACCAGCGGACCGGGATTCAACGACGTCGCGCAGGCCGTGCACGAGGCGGAGCTGTGGAACCCGGCGACGGAGTCGTGGACGACGATGGCGCGGGAGGTCGTCGGGCGGACCTACCACTCGGCGGCCATGCTGCTGCCGGACGGGCGGGTGCTCTCCAGCGGCAGCGGGGAGGGCGGGGGGGTCTCGTTTGAGAACAGCCAGCTCACGGCCCAGGTGTTCAGCCCGCCCTATCTGTTCAACCCCGACGGCACCCCGGCGGCACGACCGGTCATCGGCTCGGCGCCGTCGTCGATCTCCTATGGCTCCTCGTTCACGGTCGAGACGCCCGACGCGGGCTCGGTCACCCGCGGCAACCTGATCCGGCTTTCGTCGGTCACCCACGCCTTCAACCAGAGCCAGCTCATCTTCCCGCTGACGTTCTCGGCGGCGGGACCGACGGCGGTCCAGGCAGCCGGCCCGGCGGACGGCAATCTGGCGCCCCCCGGCCCATACCTCCTTTTCCTGCTGAACGCTCAGGGGGTTCCCTCCGTGGCCAAGGTGGTCACCGTAGGGCACTAGCTGGTACTGACCCATCAGGTCACGGCCGAGTCACGTGCCGACACGAGAATGCGGGTATCGTCGATCCGCTTCTCGGAGGCTCCGTGACTCGGCTCGTTCCACTCAGCCTGCTCATACTCCTCAACGCTTGCGGCGCGGGTTGGCGTCGCACCACCGATCTGGGGCTGGGCCCGTTCCCGCGGCGGCAACAGGCTCAGGTCTGGCATGACGGCCGGTCGGAGCGATGGCACGCCGTGGACGTCACCGCCGATTCCGTGTCAGGCGTGCCGTTCCTCGAAGACCCGGAGTGTGACCGCTGCCGCGTCGCCCTCCCGCGGGTCGCCGTCGACTCCGTGCGGTTCGGCAACCCCTCGGCCGGCTTCTGGAAGACGTTGGGGCTCGTAGTGGGGATTCCGACTCTCCTCATCGTCATCGCATGCACCGGCGGCGAATCGGGGCCGCCCTGCTCGGAGGGGTAGACTATATTCCTTCCCGATGCTCTCGCTTCTCTTCGCAGCATCACTCGCCGCCGTTCAAGCTCCAGACAGTGCCCACGTCGTGCTCGTCGCCACGACCGACGTGCACGGCCGCGCTACGGCGTGGGACTACCTAGCGGATGCGCCGTTCCAGGGCGGGCTCACTCGCGTGGCGACTCTGGTGGACTCCCTCCGTCGGCGTCACCCGGGGCAGGTCGTGGTGCTCGACGCCGGAGACCTGCTCCAGGGCAATGCCTTCGCCGCGTATCACGCCCGCAGCGGCCGCCGGGGACCCAACCCCATCGTGGAGGCCATGAACCTCACGGGGTACGATGCGGCGACGCCGGGCAACCACGACTTCGACTGGGGGGTCCCGGAGCTGGAGCACGCCCTGGCCGACGCGGCGTTCCCATATGTCAGCGCCAACCTCCATGTCCTTCCGGGCGACACGTTGCTGGTGAGCCCGTTCCGGGTGCTGCGCCGCGGACCGGTGCGAGTGGGGGTCACCGGGTTCACCACGCCGGGGGCGAATGTGTGGGATCGCGAGCAGCTCCAGGGGAGGATTCGGGTCGCCCGAATCGAGGCGGCGGCCGGGCGCACCTTCGAGGCGATGCGGCGATCGTCCGACCTGGTGGTCGCGCTGTCGCACAGCGGCCTCGGCGGCGGTTCCACCTACGACACCACGGGTGTGGGCAGCGAGCACGCGGCGACGGCCTTCGCGACGCTCCCCGCGCGACCCGACGTGGTGATCGTCGGTCACTCGCACCGGGAGGTCCGGGACTCCACGATCGGCGGCGTCCATTTCGTTCAGCCCCGGCCCTACGCCGCGAGCGTGGCGGTCGTGCACGTGGACCTGGTGCGCCGACCGGATGGACGCTGGGGTGTGGAGCGAGTCCGGTCCGAGCTGATCTCCACCAGGGACGCGAGCGCCTCCGCAGTGGTCGAGCAGCGGCTCGCGCAAAGTCACGAGGCGGTGCGAGCGTGGATGGATGCGCCGATCGGCATGGCCCTGGCGCCGATGCCGGCGAGCGCGGCGCGGGCCGGGCCGTCGCCGCTCCTGGACTGGATGCTCGAGATCCAGCGGCGCCAGGCGGGCGCGCAGCTCGCGGCGGGTCCGGTGTTCGATCTCGGCGCCGGGTTCCGGGGCGACACCATCCGGCGCAGGGACCTCTTTCGTCTCTATCCGTTCGAGAACACCCTGCGGCTGGTCCGCGTCAGCGGCGCGCAGCTGCGCGCGTATCTGGAGCGGAGCGCGCAGTATTTCCGGATCGACGCCGCGGGTCGCGTCGCCATCAACGATTCGATGGCGGGGTACGACTTCGACGTCGTCCGCGGCGCCAGCTACGAGATCGACCTCCGGCAACCGGTGGGCAGGCGGATCCGGAACCTGTCGGTGCTGCGACAACCGGTACGGGACTCGCAGAGCTTCACCATGGCGGTCAACAGCCACCGCCATACGGGCGCGGGGGGGTATCGGATGATCGCGGGCGCGCCGGTGGTCCGTGAGACCGGCCTGCGGATCCGGGATCTGCTCGAGGCGGAGGTCCGGCGGGGGCCGGTGACCCCTGCTGCCATTCCCGCATCCGAGTGGCGCATCGTGCCCGAAGTCTCGGCGGTCGCGGTGCGGGAGATCTACGACATCGCTCCCCAGCCGCTCCCCCCGTCGGCGCGCGATACCGTCGTGCTGCGGATCATGGGCACCGCCGGCATGCATCGCGCCCTGCGAGCATCCGCCGGTCCGATGAGCCGCGCCATGGACAGCCTCGGCGCAGACTGCGGCTGCCCCACGCTCCGGCTCGACGGGGGCGGTGCGGCAACCGGGCGTGCGGCCCTTTCGGTCCTGGGCCGGATGCGGTATGCGGCCGCCGCGCTCGCCGAGCGGGACTTCGACCGCTCGCTGGATTCGCTTCGGGGCCGGCTGGCCGTCTCCCCGTTCCCATGGCTCGCCGCCAACGTGTTCGACAGCGCGACGGGCAAGCGTCCGTCCTGGGTGGTGCCGTACCGATTGATCGACACCGCGGGAATCCGGGTGGCGCTGATCGGCTACGTGACGCCCGAAACCAAGGACCGGCAGTCCGCCGAACGGACGCGCGGCCTTCGCTTCGGCGGCGGCGAGCTGGGGCTGCACGACGCCCTCGCGGACGTTCGCCGCCGCAACCCGTCGCTCACGGTACTGGTCGCGCACGCCGATGGAGCCTGCCGCGAGCTCCGCTGCGAAGGCGAGCTGGTCCGGCTCGCGGAGGAGCTCCGAGGAAGCGGAGTAGACCTGGTGCTCGGTGGGGACGGGGCGCATGCGGTCGAAACCCGTATCGGCGGCGTTGCCGTGGTGAGCCCTGCGGGTCCCGGAGCCATCGCGGTGGGCGACCTGGTGAAGACGCCCGCCGGCGGGCTGGAGATCCGCGCCCGGCTGGCGGCGGTACCCGTAGACCAAGCGGCTCCCGAGGCGGGTCTCGCCGCGGTGCTGGATACCTTCGCCCGCCGGAGCGACAGCGCCGAGCGCCGCCCGCAGGCCCAGCTCAAGCGGCCGCTCAGCCGCGACGGCCATCAGCATTCGCTCGGGGGTGTCATCGCGGAGGCGAGGCGGAACCTGGCGCGATCGGATCTTGGCCTGGTCCGAAACGCCTCCATCCGTGGGGATCTGGCGGCCGGCCCCGTGACCCTGGCGGCGCTGCGGCAAGTGGAGCCCGCCGGTTCCGACCTGGTTCGCCTCACCCTGACCGGTGCGCAGATCCAGGCTCTGCTCGAGCGGTCGCTGGAGACACCCGATGGGCCCGGGCTCCATCTTGCCGGCGGGCGCGTTCGCTATGATCCGCGAGCTCCCGCGGGCCGGCGAGTCAAGGAGGTGACCCTGGACAACGGCAGGAAGCTCAAGCCCAGGGAGAGCTATACCCTCGCGACCGACGACAGCACGGCCGCCGGCGCCGGCGGCCTCCCGATGCCGCCGGGTGTGCCGGTGGAGCGGGTGGGGCTTCTGGACGTGGAGGCGGTGGCCGCCTACCTTCGGCGCCTCCCCCAGCCGGTCGAGGCCGAGGCCACGACCGCGTTCCAGTCCACCCGACGCTGAGTCACGCGATGCGCGTCTTCGTGAACGCCGTTCCCCTGGATATAGAGAAGGGTGCCGACGTGCGCGCCGCGGTCCTGGCGCTCGATGCGGAGCTGGAGCGGAAGCTCGCCGCGGGTGCGGCCTTCGCCACCGATGCCCGCGGCATCGAGGTCGGTCCCGGGACCGCGCTCGCGGAGGGCGCCATTCTCCGGGTGGTGGTGAGTGCCCGCCGCGACACCCGGGAGCCCGATGCTGACGCGTGAGCTGATCGGCCGGCTTCCCAAGGCAGAGCTTCATACTCATCTGGACGCGGCGCTCCGGCCCGAGACCATGATCGAGCTGGCCCGGGGCACCGGATTCGACCTGCCGGCCCACGAGCCCGAGGCGCTCCGCCGTTTCATGCGGGTGGACGACGCCGCCAACCTCGAGGACTATCTCAAGCGGTTCGAGTACACCATTCCGTTGGTGCAGAGCGCGGAGGCGATCGAGCGAGTCTCCTACGAGATGGTCGAGGACGCCGCGCGGGACAATATTCGCTATCTCGAGGTGCGCTACTGCCCGTGGCTCAGCCGCCGCCGCGGTCTGTCCATGGAGCGCGCGCTGGAGGCCGAGCTTGCGGGGCTCGCTCGGGGGGAGAGGGAATTCGGTGTCGTGGCGCGCGTGATCAACTGCTCGTTGCGGCACTACGACCCCGCCGTGTCGCTCGAGATCGCCCGGCTCTCGGTGGCCTACCGCGACCGCGGGGTAGTGGCCTTCGACCTGGCCGGGGGCGAGGCGGGCCGGCCCGCCATCGCCCACCGGGCCGCGTTCGACGTGGCCGCCGAGGGACGCCTCGGTATCACCGTGCACGCGGGCGAGGCGGCCGGTGCCGCCTCCATCGCGGACGCCGTGGATCACTGCCATGCGGATCGCATCGGGCACGGCACCAGGCTCCACGAGGACCCGGTGCTGCTGCGCTATGTGCGCGACCGTCGGATCCTGCTCGAGATCAACCTCACCAGCAACGTCCAGACCCACGCGGTGCCGGACGCGTCCTCCCATCCGGTACGCAGGTACTTCGACGAAGGCGTCGCCGTGACGCTCTGCACCGACGGCTGGCTGATGTGCGGCGTCACGCTCAGCGACGAATACTGGCTGGCCCACACCGCGCTCGGGTTCACCCGTGAGGAGATCGACCAGATGATTCTCGATGCCTTCGCCGGCGCGTTCCTTCCCTGGCCGGAGCGCAGGGCCCTGATGGAGCGCGTCTCCTCCGAGCTGAAGGCCATCACGTGAGCGCGACGCGCGTGCTGCTCGCGCTGGCCCTCTGCGGCCTCGCGATCGCGGGAGCGTGGCTGCTGCCGGGGCTGACCGGGCGCGGCGTGGGTGCGGTGGTGGCCCAGCAAGCCGCCGTTGCTCCAGCCGACACCACGCCCACCGTGGTGCCGCCTGCGCCGCCGGCCGCCACCACCACGAGCCTGGGGGAACGGCTGATCGGACTGCTGGGACTGGCGGCGATCATCGGCATCGGGGTGGCTTTCTCCCGGGACCGGCGGCGGATCAGGTGGCCGGTGATCGGATGGGGTCTCGCGCTGCAGATCGGATTCGCGATCTTCGTGCTGCGGGTACCGGCGGGGCAGGCGCTCTTTCGCCGGCTGGGCGAGCTGGTGACGACTCTGCTGAATTACTCCTACCAGGGTTCCACCTTCGTGTTCGGCGAGCTGGGGAAACCGAACTCGAGTCTGGGCGTCATCTTCGCCTTTCAGATCCTTCCGGCCATCATCTTCGTCTCGGCGCTCTTCGCGATCATGTACTACCTGGGCGTGATGCAGGTCATCGTGAGGGCCTTCGCCCTGGTGATGAGCCGGATCATGGGAGCCAGCGGCGCCGAGAGTCTCAACGTCGCCGCCTCCATCTTCATGGGCCAGACCGAGGCGCCGCTGACCATCCGGCCCTTCCTGCCGCGGATGACCCGGTCCGAGCTGATGACGGTCATGACCTCGGGGATGGCTCACATCTCCGGCTCGATCATGGCGGCGTACATCGCGTTCGGGATCGAGGCCCGGCACCTGCTCACCGCGGTCATCATGACGGCCCCGGGCACCATCCTGATGGCGAAGCTCTTCGAGCCTGAAACCGACACCCCGGAGACGTACGGCAATGTCCGCCTCGCCATTCCCAAGACCGACGTGAACGTGGTGGACGCCGCGGCGCGGGGAACGAGCGAAGGCCTGCACCTGATGCTCAACGTGATCGCCATGCTGGTGTCCTTCATCGCGCTGGTGGCGCTGGTGAACGGCGGCTTCGGAGCCCTGCATGGCTGGCTGCCCTGGTTCCCGGCCAACCTCCAGACGGTGCTCGGATGGATCTTCCGGCCGGTGGCGTTCGTCATGGGGGTTCCCTGGCACGACAGCGGGACCATCGGCAGCCTGCTCGGCACCCGGATGGTGCTGAACGAATTCATCGCCTTCGCCGAGCTCGGTCCCATGAAGGACACGCTCGACCCGCGCTCCTTCACCATCGCCTCGTTCGCGCTGGCGGGGTTCGCCAACTTCAGCTCGGTCGGGATTCAGCTCGGCGGCATCGGCGCGCTCGCCCCGGAACGGAAACACGACCTGGCGCGGCTCGGGTTTCGCGCCATGATCGCCGGCACGCTGGCCAACTTCCTCTCCGCAACCATCGCGGGCCTGCTCCTGTGAGCGATCCCGCCGCGGGCGTCAGCGGCCCGGGTCGAGGCGGCCGCGCGGTCCATCCGCGACCGTCTGGGCGAAGTGCCCGATATCGCAATCGTCCTCGGCAGCGGGTTGGGACCGCTCGCCGGGAGACTCGAGCGGGCTCGCCGGATCCCGTACGCCGAGATCGCAGGGTTTCCCCAGACCACCGTCGTGGGACACCATGGCGAGCTGGTCGCAGGCACGTTGGGCGGCAGGCCCCTGCTGGTGCAGAGCGGGCGCTTCCATCTCTATGAGGGCCACCCGGCCGAGACCGTGGCGCTGCCGGTGCGAGCCATGGCCACCCTGGGCGTGCGGACCCTCATCCTCACCAACGCGGCCGGCGGCGTCAGGCGCACCTTCTCCCGCGGCGCGCTGATGATGATTTCGGACCACGTGAACCTCACCTTCAGGAATCCGCTTACCGGCCCGGTCCTGCCGGGCGAGGAGCGGTTCCCGGACATGTCGGAGCCGTATGACGCCGGCTTGCGGTCGCTGGCGCGCGAGGTCGCGCGGGAGCGCAGAATCGCGTTGGAAGAAGGCGTCTACCTGCAGCTGCTGGGGCCGACCTACGAGACGCCGGCCGAGGTGCGAATGGTCGAGCGCCTCGGCGCCGATGCGGTGGGGATGTCCACCGCCGTGGAGGTGATCACCGCCCGGGCGCGGGGGCTTCGCTGTCTCGCATTCTCGACGATCACCAATCCCGCCGCCGGCATCACCGGAGAGCGCCTGTCCCACGCGGAGGTGATGGAGGTAGCGGCGAGGGTCGCGGGAGATCTGGAGCGTCTGGTGGAAGGGGTAGTCGGCGCACTGCAGGGGGCTCTGTCATCCTGAGGGGAGCGAAGGAGGCATGACTGGGGTCCGGCTCCTTCGCTCTGCTCAGGATGACACTCGCGGGGGCACGGTATGATTCAGCGGCCCGTGCCCGCCACCGAGCGAGGGAGCGGCGGCGATGGCGCGGTGCACGTAGTCGAGGGCATCCGCTACAGCGGTCTCCAGCTCGCGGCCGAGCGCGAGCCCGGCGACGATCGCCGCGGACAGGGTACAGCCGGTACCATGGGTCGAGGTGGTCTCGATGCGCCTCCGCCGGAAGGCGCGAGCGCCGCCGGGCGTCACCAGGATGTCGGTGATCTCGTCGCCGGCGAGATGCCCTCCCTTCACCAGGGCGGCTCCGGCGCCGAAGTGGAGGAGAGTCTCACCCGCCCGCTCCATCGAGGCCTCGTCGTGCACCGCGCGGCCGGTGAGGATCGCGGCCTCGTCCAGGTTGGGTGTCACCAGCGCGGCGAGCGGGAGTAGACTCTCGCGCACGACGTCCTCCGCTTCCGGCGCGAGCAGCCGGTCGCCCGACGTGGACACCATCACCGGATCCACCACCAGCGGCGACCAGCCATGTTCCCGGATCGCCTTCCCGACCAGCCGGGCGAGGGACGCGTCCGCCAGCATGCCCGTCTTGAGGGCGGCCGGCGGCAGGTCCTCGGCCAGGGCGGCGAGCTGCGCCGCGACCATCGCCTCGGAGACCGCCTCCACCGCCCGCACGCCGCGGGTATTCTGTGCCGTGAGCGCCACGATGACCGAGGTCCCGAAGACGCCGAACTGCTGGAAGGTCTTGAGGTCGGCCTGGATGCCGGCGCCGCCGCCGGAGTCGGATCCGGCGATGGTGAGCGCGATCTTCATCGGATGGGTATGTCCATGACGAGCCCTCTGAGGACGATGATCCGCGACCTGCACCGGCGGCGGGGACGCGAGCGGCGCGGCCTCGCCCTAGCCGAAGGCGTGCGGCTGGTGGAAGAGGTACTCGGGGCGGGGCTTCCGCTGCGCGGCGCGGCGATCGGCCCCGCGCTGGAAGCTACCACGAGGGGAAAGGCGCTCAAGAGCGCGCTGGAGCGGCGCGGTGTGCTGGTCGAGCCGGTGAGCGACGAGGAGCTGGAGAAGCTGGCGGACACCGAGCACCCTCAGGGCATCGTCGCGGTGGTCGAGCCGCGACGCTGGACACTGGACGACATCAGGGCCGCGCCGGGTGCGCCGGTGCTGGTGCTGGACGGGGTACAGGACCCCGGCAACGTCGGAACCATGCTCCGCTCGGCGCTGGGGCTGGGCGCCGCGGGCGTCGTGGCCCTCAAGGGCACGGCGGAGCTCACCAATCCCAAGGTGCTGCGCGGCAGCATGGGCGCGCTCTTCCGGCTGCCGGCCGTGCCGAGCGACGCGGAGACCTACCTATCGTGGGCCCGCTCGCGTGGCGTCGAGACCTGGGTGACCGCCGCCGACGGCGACGCCATCGAGCCGGGAGAGGCGCGCGGACACGGCGGTATCGTGGGCCTGGTGCTGGGCAACGAGGGCGCCGGGGTCAGTCCTGCGCTCGAGGCCGCCGCGGTTCGCCGCGTCGCCATTCGGCTGGCGGCCGGGGCCGAGTCGCTCAACGTGGCCGTCGCCGCGGCCATTCTGCTTCGTGAGGTCGCTCGTGTGGAGTGAGATGGACCTGCCGGCGGTCGTCATCGTCGGATACTTCGCGCTGATCGGGGCGGCACTGGGCAGCTTCCTCAACGTCTGCATCGTGCGGTGGGGCGCGGAGCCGAAACAGTCGGTGATGCATCCGCCCTCTCGCTGTCCGATCTGCGGCCGCGGCATCCGGTGGCACGAGAACATTCCCATCGTCTCCTGGTTCATCCTGCGTGGCAAATGCGCAGGCTGCGGCACCCGGATCTCGCCGATGTATCCGGCGATCGAGGCCACTACCGCGGTGCTCTGGGGCGCGTCGGGGGCCCTGCTCGGGCCGAGCCTCGCGGCGGTCGAGCTGGCGGTGGCGAGCACGTTGCTGCTGGGGATCGCCGTGAGCGATGCCCGGGCGTTCATCATCCCCCACGAGCTCTCGCTGGGGGGCACGGCGATCGCCCTGGCCTTTGCCGCCTGGCCCGAGCCGGCCGGCGTGCTCGTCGCCATCCAGGGTGCGCTCTTCGGGGCCGGTCTGGTGCTCCTAGTGGGGGAAGTGACGGAACTGGCCATCGGACAGGAGGCGATGGGGGGCGGCGACTGCGCGCTGATGGGGATGATCGGGGCGTTCTTCGGCTGGGAGGCGGTCTGGCCGGTCATCGCCCTCGGTGCGTTCATCGGCCTGGCGATGCATCTCGTGCTGGCGCTGCGACGGCGCCCCTCGGCGGCCTCGGCGGGGCCGGCGGAGGCCGGTGAGCCACCGCCGGGCCTCCGCTGGGGCAAGCTGATGATTCTGCTGGCGGGTGGGGGAGTGCTGCTCGGCCTCATGGTCGTGGCGGCGAGCATGGGCGTGATCGGCGGGATCATGCGCGGGGCCTGGTACGCGGTGGTGGGAGCCGGTGCGGCCTACTATCTCTCCTTCCTCCTGCCGAGACGGGTGCCCGGTGGGCCGCTCACCCAGGTATGGGGACTGCTCGGCGCCGCGCTCGGCGTCGCCATCGGCACCGCGCACTGGATCGGCATCGTCGCCGGCCTCGCGCTCGGGGGCGGCGCCTTCGCCTGGGCCTTGCGTCGGAGGGTGGAGGCATCGCCGGAGACCGTCGAGGAGCTGAGCGAGCAGGGATACCTGCCCTTTGGCATCGGGCTCAGTATCGCGGCCGTCATTCTCGCCTACAGCGGAGGGTTCGAGCGAGTGCGAGAGATCGTCGCGGACGTCGCGATCGGGCTCGGGGTATGACGCGGCGCCTGTGGCTGATGGTCCTGGCCACCATGGTCGCGGCGTGCCGGGGAGAGAAGTCCGCCCCGCCCCAGACCCACGGAGACGTCGCGCTCGCGCGACTGGTGGACAGTCTGCGCGCCCCGGTCGAGCAGGCCACGGGGCTCCGCTTTACCGAGCCACCCCGCTCGGCGATGCGAAGCCGGGAGCAGGTACGGGAGTATCTGATCGCCAAGCTCGACGAGGAGCTGCCGCCCGAGCGCCTGCGGGGCCTGGAGACCGCATACCGGCTGTTCGGTCTGCTGCCGGATACGCTGCAGTTGCGGCCGCTGCTGCTCGATCTCTACACCGAACAGGTGGCGGGGTTCTACGATCCCGACTCCGCCACGCTCTTCGGCGTGGAGGGCGCCGACCGCACCCAGCTCCGGCTGGTGCTGGCCCACGAGCTGATCCACGCGTTGCAGGGCCAGCACCTGCCGCTCGACTCCATCCTCGACGCCCGGGAGAACAACGACCGGCTCGCGGCGGCCCAGGCGATTCTCGAGGGCCAGGCGACGCTGGCCTCGCTCGAGGTGCTGGCCCCGGGGCAGGGCGTCGCGCAGAACCCGCAGTTCTGGGAGCTGTACCGCGAGCAGGTCCGGCAGCAGCAGTCGTCCATGCCGGTGTTCCGCCGCGCGCCGCTGGTGCTGCGTGAGTCGCTGATCTTCCCCTACCTGCAGGGCGCGGAGTTCATGCACTGGTGGGAGACCGAGCGCCGCGACTCTCTGCCCTATGGGCCGCTGATGCCGGTCTCGACGGAGCAGGTCCTGCACCCCACCCGCTACGCCCGGGGTGACGTTCCGGTGGAGCTGGCCTTCGCGGCCGACTCCGGCGTGATGTACGAGGACGTGCTCGGCGAGAACGAGATCCGGGTGATCCTCGCGACGCTCGCCGGGTCGGACGAGGTCCAGACGGTGGTGCCGATCGGCTGGGGCGGCGACCGGTTCCGGCTTTACTCCACGCCGGAGGGGGAGGCCCTGGTCTGGTATGTGGTGTGGGACGACCAACGGTCGCGCGACCGCTTCCTGCGGAGTGCAGCCGGGCTCCGGGCGCGCTCGCGGCCGGGGTATCGGGCGGCGCTCGAAGCGATCACGGTGGGCGAGCGGCCGGGGACGCGGTTCGTCCTGGCGCCGGAGAGGTGGGGGCGGTGGGAGCGGATACCGGAGGTGTCGTCGCCACCGTGAGCGACGGGGACGTGGGGGAACCGGCGGAGGGCGCTTCCGGACGCTTCGGGTCGGAGCCCGGGCAAACCGCGCCCGGTCTCCTCGCCTGCGCGTCCTAACGCGCCCTCCGCCGGTTCCCCCACGTCCCCGTCGCTGCCGGCTCCGCTATCTGCCTAGGAATAAGCTCACCCCGAACGCCGCCACCCCCACCAGCCCGCCGAGCACATAGCCGAGCCGCACGATCAGGTCCAGCTCGCGCTGGGTGACGTTGCGGACGATCTCCTCCATCCGCTGGGTCGAGAAGCCGAGCACCTTCTGCTCCACCATCTCGGGCACCCGGATCTGCTCGACGGCTCTCGGTATTTGTTCCTGAAGCCAGACCCACGCGGCATCGGACAGCGCGCCACGAAGCGCTCCCGTGGTCTCGGCGCCGAGCCACGCGGAAGGCCGGCCGATGGGCCGGGCGAGGAGGGCGGTCGCCACCTGGCTCACGCCTTCGCGCACCCAGCCCCGGCCCTGCTCCGCGGCCAGGGCGTCCGCCGCGAAGTGGGCCAGTCGCTGGGGCGGGACGACGCCGAGTACGTCACCCCAGGTGCGCCGCTCCACGGCCTCGAGCAGCCGGTCCACCGCGCGGGCGATCGAGTCGCGGGTCGCGGGGTCGCGCGCGACGCGCAGCAGCCAGTCGGCGATGTTGTCCGCGAGCGCCTGCTTCCGGTCCGGCGTGAACCGCCGCAGGCGCTCGCCCAGCGGAAGCCGGAGGAAGTTGACCACCGCGTCGTTCACCGCCCGGGTGACCTGGGTCTTCATCTCCGGCTCCGCCAGCGACTCGGCGAACCGGTCGAACCCCTCGCGCTCGAAGCCGTCCACCAGCCGCTCGATGGTCCGGTCCGTCACCATGATCCGGGCCAGGATCCGCTCGTGCAGCAGCAGGTCGCGAACCGAATGGTCGAAGGCGCTGCGAAGCGCGCCCTCCACCAGGCCGCGCGCCTCGGGATCGCCGAGCAGCGCGCTCAGCCGCTCCAGCGCGATCGGGAGGTAGTCGGTGATGGCGTGCTCGAGCGCGCCGACCACACCCGGCGGGAGCCGGTCCAGCAGCGGCCGGTCGTCGCGCGACATCGTCTCCATCTGCCGGTCCACGAAGGAGCGCAGCGTGCGCTCCAGGTCGTCGCCTTCCGCGAGCCGCTCGACCCAGACCTGAACGTTGCCCTTGAGTGCGTCGCGCCGGCCGCCGGTGAGCGTCTCGGCGAGCGGCCGGTCTCCCACCTCCGCGGTGATCCGTCCGACCCAGCGGACCACCAGGGACTCGAACTCCGGTGACCGGGCGTAGCTCGCGATCCCGTCAGCGACTCGGGGCGCGAGTCCGGCGATCGCCTGGTCGAGGGCGACGGTGAGCTCGGGGTCGAGCTGCTCGCGCAGCGGTCCGCGCTCGCGCTCCAGGATGTCGTCGAGGAATTGCGCAACCGCCTGGTCGAAGGCCGCCCGCACCGCCGGCGCGCTCAGCCGGGTGGCGAGGTCCTCCGGCGGCAGCAGGCGCTCGCCCACGGTTCGGCCGATGGTGCGCGCGAGCCTCGCCTTGTTCTTGGGGATGGCGCCCTGGATCCGGAACGGGCCCAGGCCCCGCGATTCATAGGGATGAAAGAGCATCCAGATGGCGACGGCGTTGGTGATGCCGCCGGAGATGGCGCCGACACCGATGGTGACGAGCGCCTGAATCACCAGCTCGCGATCCATCAATGGCCGCCGTAGCCCGCGTAGCGGGACGCCGCGTAGAGCAGGAGCCCGACGAGACCGCCGACCAACGTCCCGTTGATCCGGACGAACTGGAGGTCCCGGCCGACCGCGAGCTCCAGCCGCTTGGACGTCTCGTGCGGATCCCAGTTGCTCACCGTGTGCTCGATGAGCCGTCCGACCTCGTGCCGGTGCTGCTCCACCACCCGAAGCGCGGCCTCCACGATCCATCCGTCGAGCTTGGCCAGCAGGGCTTCGTCTTCGAGTGCGCCGTCCGCGAGAGCGATGAGCCCGCGGTCGAGGGCGCCCGACGTCTCGTCCTCCTCCGGCTCCGCCTGCCGGTCGAGCACCCGCTTGACCTCCTGCCAGAGCGAGGCGCTGAGCTGCCGGCTGGTCGGGTGGTCGAAGAGCTGCTGCTTCACCGCGTCGGCGCGGGCGATCGCTTCCGGCGATTCCTGGAGGCGGACGATCCAGTCGGTGAGGAGCTCGTCGAACTGCCGCCGCATCGGGTGCGACGGGTCGGTCGAAACCTCCAACAGCGTGTGCTGGATCCCGGCGACGACCTTGGCGTGCAGCCGCTCGTCCACGAAGCCGGGCACCCACCACGGGCTCTCCGCGTGGATGCGGCGCCGGATCAGCTCCTCGTTCTCCATGATCAAGCCGGCCAGGCCGTTGATCACCCGATCGAGCAGCTGCTGGTGACGGTCGTCGGCGGTCAGCAGCACCAACCCCTTCGCCAGCACCGGTGCGATGGACCGTTGCCGGAGCGGCTCGATCACGCTGCGCTCGAGCAGGGCATGGACGTCCTCGTCCTTCACCACCTCGGTGGCGCTCCGGAGCGCGGCGGCCGAGTGGCGGGCGAGCGAGCGGGCGTTCTCGGGCCGGCGGAGCCACTCGGCCACCCGCCGGCTGGGCTGGATCGCCAGCAACTTGGGGCCCAGCACCTCGGGCGAGAGGAAGTTGTGCTGAACGAAGTTGCCGAGGGTGCGCCCGATCCGGTCTTTCCGGGTGGGAATGATGGCGGTGTGAGGGATCGGGATGTTGAGCGGGTGCTTGAAGAGGGCGGTGATGGCGAACCAGTCGGCCAGGCCCCCCACCATCGCCGCCTCCGCGGTCGCCCGGACGTAGCCGAGCCCGGGGTAGCGGGGCTCCAGCACCAGCGCGACCAGAAACACGGCGCTCATGACGACGAGAAGGCCCGTCGCCCTCCGCTTCATCCGGCTCAGCTGGAGCTGCTTGGCCTCCGCGTCGGCCACTTGCGGGATCGGCACGGCGCGGTGGTCGGGAGTCGTCATGGGGGGAACTTAGGAGGGGGTGGCGAGCCTCACCATTGCCACTCGATGTTCAGGCGGTAACGTGCACCGGAGTGTCGCAGTCCCCCCGTTCCCCGCAGAGGACCGAACCTCATGACTCCACCACGCGACCGGCGCCGGATACAGGTGCTGGTGTTCGCCGCGTCCCTGCGACGCGACTCGCTGAACGCGCGCCTGGCGACCCTCGCGGCTGCCGTCGTCGGAGAGCAAGGCGCCGCGGCCGACCGCGCCCCCATGGCGGACTTCGACTGCGTCTCCTACGACGGGGACGTCGAGCGGGAGCAGGGCATTCCCCCCGGCGCGCGGCGGCTCCATGAGCGCCTGGTGGCCGCCGACGCGTTCATCATCGCGTCGCCGGAATACAACGCCTCCATGCCGGGTTGCCTCAAGAACACCATCGACTGGGTGTCCCGGATCCGGCCGCAACCGTTCAACGGCAAGCAGGGGTTGCTCCTCTCGGCCTCGCCTTCGATGGCCGGCGGCAACCGGGGACTGTGGTCGCTGCGGATCCCACTGGAGCACCTCGGCGCCCGGGTCTATCCCGACATGTTCTCCCTGGCCCAGGCCCACGAGGCGTTCGACCCGGCCGGACGGATCGCCAATCCGGTGTTGCAGGAGCGTTTCGACCGCACCCTCGGATGCTTCCTCGACCTGGTCGAGGCCGCCAAGCACTACCGCCCGCTCAAGAAGCTGTGGGTGGAATTCCTCGGTGAGCGTCCGGACGCCGCCACTGACCGGGTGGAGGACACATCGGTGCAGACGGGGTAGGCACGCTTGCCTGGACCTCGTAAGCCTGCTATTCTTGAAGGCTTATGTTCGATGAGCTGTCCAGCAAACTGACCGCCACGCTCCGGACCCTCACGGGGCGGGGCGTTCTTACGGAAGACGCCGTCAGGGAGGGGCTCCGGGAGATCCGGCGCATCCTGCTCGAAGCCGATGTGAGCTTCGATCTGACGCGCGACTTCCTCGAGCGGGTGCAGGCCAAGGCGATCGGCGCCAATGCGCTCGCCGATGTGCGGCCGGGGCACCAGCTGGTCAAGATCGTCTACGACGAGCTGGTGGTCATGCTGGGCGAGAAGCAGGCGCCCATCGCCCACGCCACCGTGCCGCCGACGGTGATCCTGCTCGTCGGTCTCCAGGGCTCGGGCAAGACGACCACCGCGGGCAAGCTGGCCCGCCGGCTCAAGGCGGAGCAGAAGGCGCCGTTCCTGGTGGCCGCCGACGTTTACCGGCCGGCCGCCATCGAGCAGCTCCAGACGCTCGGCAAGCAGATCGACGTCGGGGTCCACGGGGACACCGCCACGAAGGACGTGGTGAAGATCGTGCGCGACGGCATCGCCGCGGCCGGCCGGGCGCGAGCCCGCACGGTTCTGGTGGACACGGCGGGCCGGCTCCAGATCGACGACGAGATGATGGGCGAGCTCAAGAAGCTCAAGGCCGCCGTCTCGCCGCACGAGATCCTGCTGGTTGCCGACGGCATGACCGGCCAGGACGCGGTCCGCATCGCCACGGGCTTCCACGACGCCCTCGGCATTACGGGCGTGATCCTGACCAAGATGGACGGCGACGCGCGGGGCGGGGCGGCGCTCTCGATCTTCGGGGTCACCCACGCGCCGATCAAGTACATCGGCGTGGGTGAAAAGCTCGACGCGCTGGAGCCGTTCCATCCCGACCGCCTGGCGGGCCGGATCCTCCAGCAGGGCGACATCCTCTCCCTGGTCGAGAAGGCCCAGGGCGCGGTCGACGAGAAGGAAGCCGAGCGGCTCGCGAAGAAGGTCACTTCGAAGAAGGGCCTCGATCTCGAGGACTTCCTCGGCGCCATGCGGCAGATGCAGAAGATGGGTCCGCTGAAGAATGTCCTGGGCCTGCTGCCGGGCATGAACCCGGCCATGCTCCAGGCGGCCAAGGTGGACGACAAGAAGATGAAGCAGGTCGAGGCCATCGTGCTCTCGATGACGCCGAAGGAGCGCGCCAACCCCGACCTCATCAACGGGCAGCGCCGGCTTCGGATCGCCAAGGGCTCGGGGCGCACGGTTCAGGAAGTGAACACCCTGCTGGCGCAGTTCAAGCAGATGCAGAAGCTGATGAAGACGGTAGGGAAGACCGGGGGCGTGGGCGGGCTCAAGCTCCCGTTCGGCCGCGGCCCTTTCCCCGGTTAACTCGCACTCACAGGAACGCCCATGGCAACACGGATTCGCCTGCGTCGCGTCGGACGGAAGAACCTGCCGCTCTATCGCATCGTGGTGGCCGACCAGGAGTCGCCCCGCGACGGACGCTTCATCGAGGTGATCGGCACCTACAATCCCAAGGGCCAGTCGGCCGCGGACAAGATCCAGGTCGACGCCGACAAGGCGCGCAACTGGATCGCGCGCGGCGCCACCCCCTCGGACACGGTGCAGTCGCTCCTCAAGCAGGCCGGGGTCTTCAAGCCGACCCCGGCCTGATGTCCGCTGCCCGCCACATGGTGGTGGGCAGGCTGCGGAAGCCGCATGGTCTGAAAGGCGATTCCACCCTGTTCCCGCTCACCGACGATCCCGACACGGTGTTCGCGCCCGGCCGGGCGGTGTGGCTGGTGGGGCTGGACGGCGAGGAAGTGGCGGGCCCGCTCACCATCGAGCGGAGCCGCTCGTACCACCGGGAGTGGCTGGTGAAGTTCGCGGGGGCGGACGGCCGGGAAGCGCTGGAGCCGTGGCGAGGGCTCTTCCTCGCGGTTCCCGCGGAGCAGCTGAAGCCGCCGGCCGGCGACGAGGTGTACCTCCACGAGCTGGCCGGGTTCTCGGTGCGGCTGCCGGACGAGACACCGCTCGGCCTGGTCAGCGCGGTATACGAGATGCCCGCGGGGCTGATGATCGAGGTGCAGGGGCCCAAGCGGGAGTTCCTGCTGCCGTACAAGAAGGAGTTCGTGCGGAGCGTGGACCGGGACGGGCGGAGGCTGGTGGTGACGCCGCCGGAGGGGCTGATCGAGTGACGAGTGTCATCCTGAGCGCAGCGAAGGAGGCCATGTCAGCTTCGGCTCCTTCGCTTCGCTCAGGATGACACTGGTGGGACATGCTGACGATCGACGTGGTCACCCTGTTCCCGGAAGTCATCGCGCCGTTCATCGGCGCGAGCATCCCGGGCAGAGCGGCGGCGGCGGGGCTGGTGCGGTACAATCTGGTCCAGCTTCGGGATTTCACCCACGACCGCCACCAGACGGTGGACGACTACGCCTACGGCGGCGGCGCGGGGATGGTGCTCAAGCCCGAGCCGTTCTTCGAGGCGGTCGAGAGTCTGAAGCCGGTGGGTCCCGTGGTCCTGCTCTCGGCCCGGGGGCGTCGGTTCGGGCACGACGATGCGGTCCGGTTCTCGGTGGGCGAGCGGCTCACGCTGCTCTGCGGCCACTACAAGGACGTGGATCAGCGGGTCGCGGAAGGGCTCGCCACCGAGGAGCTGTCGATCGGTGACTTCGTGCTCTCGGGAGGAGAGGCCGCCGCGCTCTGCGTGCTCGATGCGGTGGTCCGGCTGCTCCCCGGCGCGATGAGCGACCACGAATCGGCCAGCTCGGACTCGCACTACGAAGGGTTGTTGAGCCCGCCGAGCTACACCCGCCCGCCGGAGTATCGCGGGCTCGCGGTGCCCGACGTGCTGCTCTCCGGCGACCACGCCCGGATCGCGGCGTGGAGGCAGGCGGAGGCCGAGCGGTTCACACGGGAGCGGCGGCCGGAGCTGTGGGAGCGGTACGGGGGTGAGGAAAAACCCTGAGCGCAGTGGCAATCGGCGGTGCAGTACACCAAGTTCAAAGCGCACATCGGCGCGGAGGTTCTACCATGGAACGGTTGGCAGAGGTGGCCCGTGAGGGCTTGCGCACGGACATTCCTGCATTCGACCCGGGAGATACCGTCCGCGTCATGGTCCGCGTTCGCGAAGGTGACAAGGAGAGGCTTCAGGCCTTCGAGGGTCTGGTGATCGCCCGCCGGGGCGGCGGGATCAGCGAGACCTTCACGGTGCGGAAGATCTCCGCGGGCGTCGGGGTCGAGCGGCTCTTCCCGCTGCACAGTCCCACGATCGCGTCGGTCGAGCTGGTCCGGCGCGGCCGGGTCCGCCGCGCCAAGCTCTACTATCTGCGCGCGTTGAGTGGCAAGGCGGCGAGGATCCGGGAGAAGCGCGAGGGCTGAGCCGATGGCGGTACGCCCCTCGCTGAAGCGGGAGCGGGAGGCCTGGGCCGAGGAGCTGCTGCTCGTCGGTGTGGATGAAGCGGGCCGCGGCCCACTGGCTGGTCCAGTGGTTGCCGCGGCCGTCGTCTTTCCGGTCCGGTGCAGTGCCGTGCGAGGGCTCAGAGACAGCAAGATGCTCCCGGCGCGGGTTCGGCTGAAGCTGGCCCGGAAGATCCGCCAGCGCGCGCTGTGCTACGCCATCGGTGCCGCGTCGTCGCGGGAGATCGACCGGCTCAACATCCGGGTCGCCACCGCGCTCGCCATGCGCCGGGCGATCGCCCGGCTGGTGTCCCGCGGGCCGCTCGCGTCCGCCGCATCTCCGCACCGGATACTGATCGACGGCCTGCCGCTGCCCGAGATCGGGTTCGAGCACCAGGCGCTGGTGGACGGCGACGCCCGCTGCCAGTCCATCGCGGCCGCCGCCATCCTCGCGAAGACCGTCCGCGATCTGCTGATGCACCGCCTCGCGCCGCGCTACCCGGGATACGGCTGGGCCACCAACGTCGGGTACGGGACGGAGGAGCACCAGGTCGGCCTCCGGCTCCACGGGCCCACCCGCCATCACCGGATCACCTTCGCCCCGCTCGCTCAGCTCGCGTTGTTCGACTGATCTCTTGCTCTTCTCCACTGCCGGCAGGGACCCCGTCGTGCGCCTGATTCTCTTGACGCTCGCCCTCGCTCACGTGAGCCTCGCGAAAGTGGTCGCGCAGACCAACCTGGAGCGGGTCGTCAACGGCGCCTTCACCCCCTCGCATGATTACGACCTGGTCCACCAGCGCATCGAGGTCGGACGTTTCGACTGGGACTCGACCTCGTTCGACGGCCGGGTGACCACGACGCTCGTCTCCCGCCGCCCGGGTCTCGACGCGGTCATCCTCGACATGGAGCGAAGGCTCGAGGTGCGGGCCGTGACGCAGAAAGGGCGAACGCTCAGCTACGACCGGCCGGGTGACTCGCTCGTGGTGCGACTCGCGCGGCCCTCGGCCTTCGGGGACACGGTGCGATTCACGGTGGACTACCACGCGCGCATCGTGCAGGGGCGCGGGCTCTACTTCTTCAAGGAGGAGCCCGGCCGCGCCCACCGTCCGCAGCAGGTGTACAGCGGCGGCGGCACCGACGGCAATCCGCGCTGGATCCCGACTTACGGGGCTCCCAACGACAAGGCGACCTGGGAGGTAATCGCCACCGTGCCCGCTCGGCTCACGGTGGTCTCCAACGGCCGCCTCGTCTCCGAACGACGGGTGGCGGGCGGTCTCCGAACCACCCACTGGTCGCAGGAGAAGCCGGCTTCCACCTATCTCATCTCCCTCGTGGCGGCCCCGCTGGTGAAACTGCGCGACCGGTGGCGCGACGTGCCGCTGACGTACTACGTCTACGCCGAGGACAGCGTGCGGGCACGCCGGCTGTTCGGTGCCACACCCGACATGCTGGAGACCTTCAGCCGGCTCACCGGAGTCCGGTACCCCTGGAACAAGTACGCCCAGGTGACCGTCGCCGATTTCATCGGCGGGATGGAGAACGTCGGCGCGACGACGCTGATCGACTGGCTGCCCGCTCCGCGCGACTACCGCGACCGGCCCTGGTATCACCGCACGCTCATCCCCCACGAGCTGGCGCACCAGTGGTTCGGCAACCTGGTGACGGCGGAGAACTGGGCCAATTACTGGCTGCACGAGGGCATGTCGCAGTTCATGCCGGGCCAGTACTGGGGCGCGAAGCAGGGGCGCCACGCGGAGGAGGACTTCTACCTGGAGGAATACCGGCAGTATCTCGCGCGCGACGCCCGCCGCCGGACGCCACTCGCGGCGTACAACTCCAGCGTGGTGTACGCAAAGGGCGCCCTGGTCCTGGAGATGCTGAAGCAGCACCTGGGCCCGGAACGCTTCTGGGCCGCCATTCGGCGCTACCTGACCGACCACGCGTACGGGACCGCGACCAGCGACGATCTTCGCCAGGCCGTGGTCGCCGCCACCGGTGAGAGCCTTCCCTGGTTCTGGTCCCAGTGGATCTACCAGGCGGGCCATCCGGAGTTCGAGGTCAACGCCGCCTACGACTCGGCCGGCGCGGCCCTGACCCTCACGGTGCGCCAGACCCAGACGGACTCCCCGCCGGCCGATACCGCAAGCGCCCGATACAGCACGCCGCTCGTCTTCCAAGCGCCGCTCGCCATCCGAGTCGGTACCGCGGGGGGCGACATCGTGGCGCAGGCGGTGATCGATCGGCGGGAGCAGGTGGTGCGCATCGAAGGGGTCCGCGAGGCTCCGACCCTGGTGGCGTTCGACGACGAGAACGCCGTGCTGAAGACACTCGCCTTCCATCAGCCCACGCCATGGCTCGCCAATCTGCTGCACCGGCATCCCAACCTGTGGCACCGGAGTTGGGCCGTCAGGCAGCTCGCATCCCGCACCGGGGACACCCTCGCCGACGCCGCGCTGGCCCACGCCGTCGGGGCGGCCGACTACGATCTCACCCGCGCGGAGGCCGCGTCGGCGCTCGGCCGCTTCCCCTCGGACCGGGCACGACCCGCATTGGAGGCGGCGCTCCGGGACACCTCGTCGCGGGTGCGGAAGGCCGCCGTCGAGTCGCTCGGCCGGGTCGGCGGCGAAGGTGTCGTCGGTCTGGTGCGGCAGGCGTGGGACGCGGATTCCAGCGATCAGGTGCGCGCGGCCGCACTTACGGCGATGGTACGCCTCGCGCCCGACTCCTCGCGCGACGCGGTCGCGGCCGGTCTCCGTATCCGGTCATATCAGGAGTCGATTCAGAACGCCGCGATCGCGGCGGCGGTCCAGCGGCCCGATTCCGGGCTGGTCGCGGAGCTGGAAGCGATTGCCGGAGAGCAACCGCTGCCGGCCACCGCGCTCGCCGCGCTCGCCGCGCGGGGCGACGAGTCGGCCAGGGCCGCCATCGAGCGTTTGTTGGTGGATGAGCGGGGGTGGGTGCGGGCGTGGGCCCGGGAGGCAGCCAGCTAGAGTCCCTGTCGCGGCACGGCAGTCCCGCGCTCGGCATCGAGCCGCGCCCGCTCGAACGCACGCACGACCGCGCTCAGGAGCTCGTCGCGGCTGAACGGCTTGGCCAGGAACTGGACCCGAAGATCCTTCAGCCCTTCCCGGGCCAGGACCTCTGCCGGATAGGCGGACATGAACAGGATGGCGGGCTGGCCCCACCGCTCCCGGATCATCCGCACCAGGTCGACGCCGCTGACCTGGGGCATGACCACGTCCACCAGGACCAGGTCCACGTGTCCGTGGAGCATGCCGATCACTTCGAGAGCCTCGGCGGCACCGGCGGCCTCGAAAACCCGGTATCCCGCCTCGGACAGGATGCGGAAGGAGAGTCTCCGGACCACTCCGGCGTCATCTACGACGAGGACGGTATGGGTGCCTGGAAGTTCGGAGCTGCCGTCGAAGTGTTCCAAGTCCCAGCCTTGGTCCGAGTGAGGCAAGCCACGCATGCGTAGCGGTGGAGGCCTCCCTTCGTCCGTGACGCCTGTCACGCCGCGCAGTATCGGCTGAACCGGCAATACTATAGCTTTCGGCGGCAGGGAGTTTTTCGGGTAGCGGGGGCGTAGCTCAGTTGGTAGAGCAAGGGACTTTTAAGGGGCCGCTCGCCTATCCGGCTCTGTCCCCGTTAGTCCGGCTCCGTCCCGTTCCCTCTGATTAACGACCTCCGCCTGTCCGGCTCCTTCCGCGATAGTCCGCGCTTGCCCTCTGAAGCTGCCACCAAAAGTGCCACCAGTTGCGCGGCGCCACTCGAACGCGCGACCTCTTGCTCCGGAGCGCAGGCTTGGTCGCCAACCACCGTCAGCCAGCAATGATTCTCCCAGCGGCGAAGGGTAGACACGCTGACCGGCGCTCGTGTTCGCCATCCGGGTTTGTCATAAGGATTGTCATAATGCGTGAGCGTCGACCAGCACTCGCTCGCTGCACATATAGCCCGGGCTGGGCGCAGCACGTTCGGTGAGCATTTGTTCGGCAAAGGCCGCCGCGTCTTGCCAAACACCGGGCTCAAGTCCCGGAAATAACGGGGCGAACTCCAGCCGAGGCCGCACCTCCCGCACTTCAGGCTGCTCGCCCACGGATCTCCGTCGCCTGTGGTTGGCGGCTGGCGTCGCTCCGCCTGGATCGACAGCCGATGGTGCACGCTCGGCGCGAGTGCGACCGCTCGGCCGAGACCGTCAGGGAAACTCGAACCGGAGCGGTGCCCGGCCGCTGGGGAGCCGCTCGGGGACGAGCCGCCGCAGGCGTACCGGCCCGGCCGCGGGGTCGAGCAGGCCGTCGCGCACGAAGTCGACGAGGTCAGCGAACTCGGCGGCCGTCAGGTGGATCGGCGTGCGGAGGCGGCGGTCCAGGCGCGCGAGCACCGGGTCGATCGGGCCGGTCGGTCCGCGCAGATCGGGAGCGAGGTCGCGGGGGGAGTAGGTGCGCGTGGACGCCTCCACGTCGAGGTGGTGACGGATGGCATCCTCGAGACGCACGAAGGCGCCGTTGTGCATGAACGTCGGCTGGAGCGCCACGTTCCGCAGGGGGGACGTGCGGAACATGTAGCGGTCGCGGGCGCGCCCGGTGACTTGCTCCAGGCCGAAGTCCTCGTTGGCCCCGGGGCCGTCGAAAGCGACGTTGCCGAAGGACGGGGCGACCTGCGGCACGCCGATCACGTGCTCGCGGAAGTCGCTGAACATCTCGTTGGACGCGCCCGCGACCTGGTGGCAGGACACGCACCCGGCGCGCCCGAAGAAGAGCACCGCGCCGCGCTTCTGTCCCTCGCTGAGTGCGTGGCGCTCGCCGCGGGCATAGCGATCGATCGGCGCGTCGGCGTACACGAGGGTGAACTCGAACTCGGCGATCGCGCGCCCGAAGTGGTCGAACGTGATCGGCGCGCCGGCGCGGACCGCGGCGAACACCTTGCCGAACAGTCGGCGATAGCTCGGGGTTGCGTTCAGGCGCCGCAGCACCTCGGCGCGGATGGCGTTGTTGTCACCCGGGAAGTGGAACCCCGCCACCTCGACGCGCTCGGTGGGGGGGATGAAGGCCTGCGCCGTGAGCAGGTGCGGCAGGTACGAGAGCGTCCGCCCCTCGGGGGGCGGGAACTGCCAGCCGGCGCTGTTGTCGAACGGGTCGCCGGAGAGGGCGCGGAAGCGCGAGTTCCACATCAGCGTCGGAAAGAACGCCGTGTTGATCGCCATCGGCGTGCGGCGCTGGTTGCGCGGCCCCCGGCGACCGGGGCCGACGATCAGATTGTTCTCGATCCCGATGGCGATCGACTGCGTGTCGCCGAAGCCGTTGGTCGGCGAGTGGCAGCCGGCGCAGGAGTTGTCGTCGTTGAGCCCGGTGACGGGGTCGAACCAGAGGAGCCGGCCGACGTCGGCCAGCCGCCGGTCGACGGGGCGGCCGAGGCGCGCCCCGAGCATCGCGCCGACGCGACCGGTGAAGCCGTGCCGGGCGAGGTAGCCCCGCAGGGCGGCGTCCAGGCCCTCCGGCGTCGCGATGGACGCCGCCGGGCCGGCGGTGATGGGCTCGGGCCCGACGTGGTCGGTACACCCGACGAGCATCGGGAGCACCGTCGTGACTGCGAGCACCGTCCACGCGTTCGCGCGCATCGGCGCCTCCGGGTGATGGTGTGCCCCAGGGCGCGACCGTCGATCGACGCGCCGGGGCGTGAGACGAGCGTCGGCTGGGCCGCGGGTGCAGTGGGAGTCAGCGCCGCGGCGGCCGACCATCCGCCTCAGAGGGGGTCGCAGGCGACGCCGCCTCGGATGACCGGGTCGCCGATCGGGGTGAGGGGCAGGGTGCCGTCGAACAGGAACAGGCCCTTGAGGAACACCTTGACGTCCGGCGTCTGTCCCTGCCCGAGCAGGTTGAAGTGATCGACGAGGTCGAGCACGATCGGCAACGTGGTGGGGTCGTCGACGTCGATCACCTTAGCGTTGGCCGCGTAGTTGAACCGGTACTGCGACCCGTCCGCGCCGGTGGCCGTGCCGTGCGCGCTCTCGCTGACGGCGATGCGCAACCCGCCCGCTCGGGTCTCGGACACCCGAGTCACGATCTGGAGCACGCCGGTTCCCGTGACGGTCGTGGTCAGTCCGCAAGTGCCGCCGGGAATCGTGAACGTGACGTCAAACCTCACCCTGTCGGCCGCCGACTGCGCCAGGGTGGGACCGCCGAGGGCCTCAGATGACGCGGTGTGCGGTGCAGCGGGGTCGGCGCAGCCGGCCAGCGCGAACGCGGCGGCGAGGGCGAGGTGCGAAACGAGGCGCAGCCTGGCGATCTCCAGGGTTCTGCCGGCGTTCACGCCGGCGGTGCCCCCCCGCCCGGAAGGGTTCGGGTTCCGTCTACACCATGCCGCAATGGAGTTCTGCAAAGAACTCGCGGGACGCGATACTAGCGCGGCGGTGCTGAAAAGGAGGGAACGACGCATAGGGCCTCCGAGCCGTAGGGATGCGTAAGCGAAGGCGTCCGAGGGGAACAAAGCGGACGACGGGTGCTGGCCCTTCGGCGGCTCGGCGGTCGTGGGGTCCTTCGGGGCGTCGGCGACTCTAGCGCGACTCTCCGGAGGAGAGCGAGGACCCGTGGCGTTGCGGCCCCGGGTTTCCCCGGGTGTGCCTTTGTCGTGGGATGGTCGGTCTGATTTAGGGTGCGGTACCGGGCCTGTCAAGCACCGTCGAACTCCACCTGACAGCTCATGCAGCGATGCCTCCCTTGATGACCCGGCTCGAGGTCGCAGAAGTGCCAGTGGGCGAAGGTGGCTTCAGTGGCGGCGAGTTTGCTGGCATTGCAGCGCGGCGACTGGCGGCTCGGTTGACGATCGGTTACGGTATTGGTCTCTGCCCTTCACGGGGGATCGTCCCGGAACTCCAGGTGCTCGGCCCAGATGTGCAGCCGCCGCGGCTTCGAGTCCAGCCAGACATAACCCGGCAGGGGCTCGGGATTCATCGCCTCCTCGTTTCGCTCGAGCACCAAGACCCCGGCGCGGAGCCGACGACTAGACGGAAGGCCCCATCGGCCGCCAATGGTAGCCCTCGGCCCGGCGTTCGTAATGGCCCAAAGCATGTCGGAGCGGCTGCACTTGCCCCTCGGTATCGGTTGAGGTCACCGGGAATACCGGTCCTCGAGACACAATACGTCGGCCATCCCACGGCCCACCGTGACACTCGAGCACTGGTTGACTCGCACCAGCCGGTGAGCCTACTGTCTGCCGTTCCAGCCATGCTTCGGCGTCCACAGCATTCCTGAATATCCGCACTGTCGACGGTGATCCGGCGCGCAGGACTTCATAGAGGCGGCCCATCCAGAACACGTCGTCCTGGGGCGCGATGACGGCAATGGACCACGGCTCCTGGGCAGGATCCGCGAGGACCTGCTCGAGGCAGACGGCCGCGTGCATCCCCTCCGGAGTCACCCGCATCTCCTGGATCTCACGGCAGTCAACGAGGGAGGGCGTCCCAGGTTGACGAGCAGGGTCAGAATGCATTCGCTGGACGCAGTCCAGCATCTCCTCGTTGGTGAGTATTCCCCAGCACCTCAGCCGCACCCCGCTGGCCTCAGGGTCGATCGTGTAGTCCATGGGCATGGGCAATCTCCCGGGGGGAACCTGCCTTACCATGTCGGCGAAAGCGCGCACCGAAATCCGATGCCTTTCGGCGAGTGCTCCTGGAATTGGAGCCAGGAAACCGGAACATGCAGCGGCTTACCGTCATTGTCGAGCCTGAGGCGGCCCGGAAGCGGCTTGGGGTTCATCGCCTTCCGGATTCGAGCACTCGGATCCAGTCGGCGAGGATCCCGGGGGATGTTTCCAGCCGAGCTCCGGCCGTACCGGGCCCCGCGTTGACGATCGGTTGAGGCCACTGGGGCAGGCGATTGTACCGACAGGTAAGTTTTGCCTGCACCCCGCGTGCTCGCTTCCACAACTCGCCAAGCGCCGGACTCGGAGGCTCAATGCGTGCTTTTCTTGCCGCGGCTGCCGTTGCCGCATTCACCCTCAGCTGCAGCCAGTCTCAGGATCGTGCAACCGCCTCGGAGCGAAGCACTGCCGAGCAGGATACCACAGCTGCCGTCGCCCCGGTGAGAGAAGAACGGTCCTCGGTGGCCGAACGCATCGTCCAGATGCAGGCTGATGCGTACAACAGTCACGATATTGACGCCTTCGTGGGGCTGCACGCTCCGGACGTGCGCTTCTATCGTTATCCCGACTCTTTGGTATTCGAAGGTCATGCCGCCCTACGAGAACGCTTTGGGCGACTATTTGCCACTGCTCCCCAGGTACATGCCACTACGGATGACCGCATGGTGCACGGGAACTTCGTCGTGTGGAAGGAAACGGCGACGGACCTGCCCGGAGGCAAGACCGACACCCAGATCTTCGTGTGGGAAGTCCACAACGGCCTGATTACCACGGTCATGGGCATACGGTAGCCCGGCGGCCAGCGTCCACTCCCTCGGTAGACCGGGGGTGTTTCCAAGCCAGATGAGCTGCATGGCCTCAACCGATCGTCAACGCTGGCCTGGGTAGCTCCGCTAGTCTAGCCGCATCGACCTTTCGCGAGTTAGGGGGGTGCTCCCGGGGTTCGAGCTCCCAATGCGGCTCGGCGTCGCGACGCTGCCGCCGGACGATCGACACCAACCAGGAGGCGCGGTACCCGACGCCAGGGATGATCCAGGGATACCAGTCGCGGTATTCGGGCTTCAGGAGGACTTCGCGTGCACGGAACCACATGGGGCTACCCCGGCGTCGGCGACGTAAGATCCCGGCCGGACGAGCGGAGGCCGAGGATGTTGCCCGCCCGCGCCCGCCGGAGCGCCTCGGGATGGATGGACCACCACGTGTGGTCGTTGCTGCAGGTGACGGTGGCATGGTCTCGGAAGCGTCCATCCCTCCACCGGGGCTCGAGGATCCCGGGCCGAACGGTCACGCGGGGATGCATCCCACGATGATGACACCGCTCACACCGGAAGGGCGGGTCGTCAGGTACGTCCCCGGGCGTCGTCCCGACATGCTGGCAGCCTCTTTCCGGTCACGGTGCGCTGGTCGACGCTAGGAGCGTAGGTCGCGCTGGAGGACACCGGCTGTGAGGCGGCGCACACGCCGGTAAAACAGCCGCCCCTCAGGGGTTACCATGAGCCCCTCCGCGGACCGACTGAATCAGATCGGGTGTGATGCTTTGGGGAGGGAGTCGGCCATGAGCGCGGTTCGGAGCCTAATCATGTCGCCAAGGCCGATCGTAGGTTCGCGGCGATCGTGTACCAAGGCGCCGGTCGCGCACCAAAGCGGCCTGGCCATCCGTGGAGAGTCGGCACGGTCCGATCACCAGGTAGTCGCCCGACTCGGCGCGGCTCACGTGATTGTCGCGGAAGTGAATGAAGCCGCGAGCTCGAAGATCGAAGATGCGCAGCGAGGTACGCCTACTCCTGGGCCGGGTTCTTCGCGGTTCTTCCTCGAGGTCGGGACGCCACGCTGACCGATCTCACGCAAGGGTTCATTTCCGAATATCGACGCACTCGTGTGCGCGCCGTAGGCGGACGCAAGCGACTCGCGCGGCCAGACGTCCCCATCTCGGGGGCCACGCTCAACCGCGACCTCGCCGCCCTGGGTGCCTTTCTCACCTGGGCCCGCGATGTTGAACGCCTCGCTGTGGAGCGGCCCAAGCTGCAGCGCGAGCGTGAAAGTCGGGGCAGGGAACGCTGGCTCTCAAGCGAAGAACTCGCCCGCTTCGAGGCCGCGTGTGTGGCGGACTGGTGGCCGCTATTCGCAACGCTGTTCTACAACTGGAGCGCGGCTCGGCGAGGTCCAAGGCCTCCGCGGCGCCGATATCCTGCTCCACGCACGCCGGATCCTGATTCACGAGGCAGAGCGTCGCGTAAGACACGTGAGGCAGTCCGAGATCTCCCAATCGCTCCCGCGCTCGAGCGCGCCCTGGCTGGCCATCTGGCGCGTGTGGCGCCCGGTCCTGTGGACTTGGTCTTCCCCGGCGGCTACCAGAATTACGGCCACGTGCGCCGAGCCTGGCGCGCTGTCTGCACCGCAGCGAAGGTCGCCGGCGCAACGCCACACGATGCGCGGCACACCTTCGCCGTGCTGCAGAGGCTTCTCGGCCATGCCACGCCGATCATGACGATGCGCTATATGAAGCACACCCCGGAGGCCTATCTTGATCAGGACGCGGCAGCGATCGCGTGGCACCTGGCGGGGGCGAGTGATTCGGAAGCGTCGGCGCGAGTGGAGGCGGCCCGGCGGGAGATCAAACCGGCATGAATCCGAAGAGAAGTGCCACCATTTTTGCCCCCGGCGGGGTCGAAGCTGCGGCGGCGGCGTCGCGGCGGGCTTGTCTAAGCTATTCGTGGAGAAGATGTTTCCTGCACCGCGGGGGCGTAGCTCAGTTGGTAGAGCAAGGGACTTTTAATCCCTAGGTCGTGGGTTCGAGTCCCACCGCCCTCATTTCGCAGTGGCCGTCCTAAGGAAGGGCTTGCTACGGTACGTTCGCGGTACGGTCCATGAGCGTCGCAACCGCATCCAGCAGCCCGACACTCGTAAAATCCTCGGGCAGAGTCGGCACGTCAGGCGGCACGGAGTCCGGCACCGAGTTCCCGATGTGCAGCACCGGCAGGTCGGGATGATGCTGCCGCACCCCTCGAATGAGGTCCCCGAGATCAATGCCAGTCCCAAACGTATTGAGCACCAATAGCTCGATGTGGGGCAGTTGCAGGCACAGTTCCTGTGCCGCCCGCCCGTCGTAGGCCTGGAACACGGCGTAGCCGCTCATGCGGAGCAACCCGGTAACCGATTGGAGCAGCTGGTTGTAGTCGCAAATAACGATGCGCCGTCCGTCGTTCGACGGTGGAGTTCGTGGCGCGGACACTGAGGAATCCTATAGTCCGGCGGAGGCAGCCGGTCTTGGCAGGCGAGAAGGAGGGACCAGACAAACTTACCCTGCCGGACCGGGGATTGATACCCCACATGCCTCGGAGCGAAACGAGATGAGGCCAACTTGGGTCACAGTGAGGGTGCGTTCAGAAGGCGATTCTGACGCCGAGCCCGACGCGGGTTGGGCTCGGGATGGCGCCTGACCCCACCATGCTCGTGGTGACCGCCTCCCACCGGTCCGAGCGAATGAGCCGGCCTACAACCGCCCCCAGAACCGCACCCAGCGGAATGGCCACGACCCCATAGGCGCCGCACAAATCGTCCTCGCGTTCGCGGCCACCACTGCCGAAGATGCCGCGATCGCAGCCGGCTCTCCCTGCCAAGGCCATTCCCACGCCGAAGCCGACGGCCGTACCGACGCCCAGCCCGAGCAGGGTGTGGTGCCGGGAACCGACACGCACCTGAAGGCGGGTGGCCGGATCGAGCGGGAGCGTCTCCTCGGACCCTCCATCCGACACAACGCGGACCTCGGTCGCGCTGATCATCGACAATCGGCCCACCACGGGAGCGCAGCCCTTTGGCACGGAGCCCGAGGATGCGGCACACGCCGGCCAGACGCGGACGCGTGCACCGGGTCTGAGCACTTCCTCCTGGGCGTGCAAGGGAAGGCTTGCGCCGAGTAGGAAGCTCACAAGTGTAAGTGTGGCGCGAGGCTTCACGGGGGCTCCTTGAGCAGGGGGTCACAGCCGCTGCATGGTCTCGCCTAAGATCCCGGGTGACCGTGACCTCGGCGTCCCCTGCTTCTCAGTGTGCTGGAGCTGACTGGTCCGTCTCAGCCCGTGCCTGCATCGTGGCGCGGGCGCGCGCACAAATCGGCCGCATCCTGGGAAGGGTGCGGCCGCCGCGCATGCCCCGAATGTGGCTGACTAGGAAAAAATTGCCGGTTTCCCCGCGGCGTGAACCGGATAGACGCCGGTATCGGGGAATCCCTCGAGGGTTACCCGGAGGAGGTACTGGAGGTCGTCGAGGTTGAGGGGCTTCTGGACCACCGGCACGATCTGAGCGTTGACGTGCATGTGCTCGATGTCCGCCGGGAGCTGCCCCGTCATGAGGATGACGCTGGGGCCCGGACACGTGGCCAGCAGTCTGGAAGCCAGTGCCAGCCCGTCCATCCCCGGCATCACGACGTCGCTCAATACGAGATCGACGACAGGTCTGCGCCGCCGGACGATCTCCAGGGCCTCCTCGCCCGAGCCCGCCTCGAGCACGCGATAGCCGAGATGGACGAGATAGCGGCTCACCAGCCGGTTGACGGCATCCTCGTCGTCCACGACAAGAATCACGGCGGGCGGCAAGGGCTCGATCGGCACAGCGACTCCTGATCTGTTAGGCAGGCGCACCAGACGGGTTCTTCAATTAGCATGACTGCAAGATATGGACCTTTGAAGACCGCCGATTATAACAGACCAAGCTCGCCCTCACGAGAAAAACGCCGCGCGAGAGCAACAACAACTATCGAGGTCGCCACATCCATGAGCGCTCCGCCCTTCCCCCTTCCCGGTACCCATTTCATCGGCGCGCTCGTCTGGCTCCTGCTGGGAGGTGTGGGCCTCGTCGCGATCGCACCGGATCTGGCGGCGGCGCGCTTTCTCGCGCCCAGGGTGCTCGCCGTCACCCACCTCTACACCCTCGGCGTCATCGTCGCATCGATCTTCGGCGCCCTCTACCAGTTCTACCCGATGTCCCTCGGCGCGGCCGCACGCAGCGTCCGGGTCGGGGTTGCCGGTGCATGGCTGCTCCACGCCGGCGTGTGTCTGGTCGTGTCCGGGCTCTGGTTCTGGGAGCCGTGGCTCCAGGCCGCGGGCTGGTTGGCGGTCTTCTTCGCCATCGGCTGCGTGTCGTGGAATCTGCTCCCGCACCGCCGGCGCATGACCCAGGGCCGTCGTGTCGCCGCCTATGTCTCAGCCGCGCACTCGATGCTGGGGCTCGCCCTGTTCCTGGCCGGCGCGCGGATCGGTGAGTCGCTGGGCTGGTGGACGACCGATCGCCTTGGCACGATCGCCGCCCATTTTCACCTCGCGGCCTTCGGGTTCGCCGGCCTGACGGCGGTGGGGGTGGGTGGGCGGATGCTTCCCATGTTCCTGGTCGCCGGTGCCGCCCCCGAGTGGCAGATGCGGTCCATCGGTCCCGTCGCGGTGACCGGCCTGGTCCTGCTCGCCGTTGGCCTGGTCTTCGGACTCCCGATCGGCCTGTGGCTGGGCGCGGCGCTCGGCGTCGGGGCTGCCGCGCTCTTCATCATCACGGTCGCCGGCTATTTCCGCCGTCGGCTGGTGCGCAGGCTCGAGCCCGCCTTCGGCCATGTCGCGCTGGGTTTCGGCTGCCTCGTCTTGGCGCTGGGGGCGGGAGTGGGGCAGCTGGTGCTGCCCGG
Organism: uncultured Gemmatimonadales bacterium; assembly: GCA_963826065.1. Lineage (GTDB taxonomy): Bacteria > Gemmatimonadota > Gemmatimonadetes > Gemmatimonadales > GWC2-71-9 > CAVVWJ01. Next base: position 129,561 of record CAWGVP010000004.1, on the reverse strand, counting down.
CATGTCCGCGCGGGGGTGGATCGTCTACGCGGAGCTGACCCTGCTCGGCTGGCTCGTCGTCTTCATCACGGGCATCTGGTACCGCCTGTTGACCTTCCTCATCTGGCTGCACTTCTACGGGGCGGCCGGCTCGCGGACCCGCACTGCCGCTGAGCTGGTGCACCGCGGCACCGCCTGGGTTGCGCTCGGCTTGTTGGCGATCGGTCTCGGGCTGCTCGTGGGAGGAACGGCGGGTGCTTCGGCCGAAGCCGTCAGGATCGGGGCGGGTGCGTTTCTGACGGGGAGCGTGCTCGTGGTGAGCCAGCACGCTCGAGCATTTCACGGCCGCGCCTCGGGGACTCCCCCGAGGGCGACAGTCGAGGGTTAAGCCGGATCCCTGGACTTCGGTGCCCTCGGCGCCAGCGCCGGGAAGCCGTGCCGCCGGCGGACCAGCATCCAGAGCACTGGCGCGATGAGGAGGACCAGGACCAGGATGATGCCGGTGTGGACGTTGGAGATGTTGAAGAGCTTGAGCGCCGACGCCAGCAGCACGAACGCCAGGGCCCGCCGAACCAGGCCGCCGGGGGCCCGGGATGAGAGGTGCGCCCCGACCCACACGCCGGGAATGCAGCCGAGCAGCAGCGAGGTGGTGAGGTCGAGGTGAAAGTCCCCGAACAGGAGGTGCCCGATGGCCGCGGAGGCGACCAGCGGCACCGCCTGGACCAGGTCGGTTCCCACCAGCTCGCTCGCCTTGAGCGTCGGGTAGAGGGCCATCAGCGCGATGATGATGAGTGACCCGGAGCCGACCGACGTCATGCCGACCACCACCCCGCCGACCAGCCCCAGCGCGATGGTCGGAACCACGCGCAGGTCCACCGTGGGGCGACCCTGCGGCAGCGGTGGCGCCCTCCCGTCGCGGCGCCGCGCGTGCTCCAGCAGCCGGAGGTAGGCCCGCACGGTCAGTCCGATCGCCGCCAACAGCAGGGCCACCCCGAGCGCGATCCGGATGACGTCCTGGACCTCCTGCCCCTTGCCCAGCGCCCGGGCGATGAGCACCCCGCTGAACGCGCCCGGGATCGAGCCGATGCAGAGCCATTTCACCAGCCCGAGGTGGACCGTCCCCCGGCGCAGGTGGACGAACGATCCCACCGGCTTCATCACCGCGCTGGCGACGAGGTCGGAGGAGACGGCGGTCAACGGCGGCACCTGAAAGAAGAGCACCAGGACCGGCGTCATCAGCGCTCCGCCCCCCATGCCCGTCAACCCGACGACGATGCCGATCCCGAATGAGGCAATGGTGAGGAGTGGATCGAGGCTCACGAGCGCTCCAGTGGGTCGAGTCCGCGAAAACGACCCGGGAAAGAGGACGGGGCCCCGGTCGTTGTCAACCTTGCGAGTCGCCGTGGCCGCTAGCGAACCAGGTGGGAGAGACCCCGCACGACGCCGACGATGACCACCATCCCGACCAGGTCCAACATCAGCCCCCACCGGATCATCCGACCCAGCGGGATGAAGCCCGATCCGTAGACGATGGCATTGCACGGCGTCGAGACCGGCAGCATGAAGCCGAGGCTCGAGGCGAGTGTGGCGCCGAGCGCGGGCTCCAGGGGATCGAGGCCCGAGGCGTGCGCGATGGAGATGATCACCGGGACTACCATGTTGGCCGAGGCGGTATTCGAGGTGGTCTCCGATAGGACCGTGGCGATTACCACCGACGCCACCAGGAGGCCGAAGCTGCCGTGAATGGGCAGCAGCCCTGTGAGCCCTCGGCCCATCGCCTCCGCGAGGCCGGTCTGGAAGGAGAGCACCCCGAGCGCGAACCCGCCGCCGTAGAGCAGCACCACACCCCAATCGATGCGCACCGCCTCCTTCCAGGTGATGGCCGGGCCGCCCTGTCCGGGCAACACGAAGAGCAGAGCGGCCCCCACCAGCGCGGCAACGCCTTCCGGCACCCGCCGACCGAGCTCCCGGTAGGCCGCGCTCTGTTCCCCCGTCACGATCGCCACGATCCCGGGGATCACCCACAGCGCCACGGTCACGCCGAAGGCGATCGCCACCGAGCGCTGCCCCCGGGTCCACGGGCCGAGCGCCGCGCGCTCGCGACGGATCAGCTCCGCCCCCGCCGCCACTTCGCGGGTCCCCGAGGGCGCCACGATGTTGAGATACACGCTGAGGAAGCCGAACAGCAGCAGCACGGCGGGGACGCCGATCAGCATCCAGCGAAAGAAGGGGATCTCCACGCCGAGCTGCGACCGGATGAAGCCGAGGCCGATCAAGTTGGGCGGCGTGCCGACCGGCGTCGCCAGACCGCCGATCGAGGCGGCGAACGAGGTCATCAGCATGAGCCCGGTGGCATAGCGCGGATCGATCGGGGTGGCGGTGCCGGGCGCGCGCAGCGCCGCGAGGATCGACAGGCCGATCCCGAACATCATCGCCGTGGTGGCCGTGTTGGAGATCCAGCCGGAGATGAAGGCGGTGGCCGCCCCGAACGCCACCAGGATCCTGCCGGGCCGCGCCCCGACCCACGGGAGCGACAGCACCGCGTAGGCGACCCGCCGGTCGAGCCCATGGAGGAAGATGGCGCGGGCCAGCATGAACGCGCCGATGAAGAGGAACATCAACGGGTCGGCGAAAGGCGCGAAGACCTCCCTCGCCGGGGCAACCCCCAGTGTCACCGACGCGGCGGCGCCGAGCAGCGCGGTCACCGGGAGCGGCAGCGCCTCGGTCACCCAGAGCACGACCACCGCCGCCAGCACACCCGCCAGGCGGTGCGCCTCCGGCGAGAGGCCGGGCATGGGAAGGAAGAGCAGAGCGATGAAGACCGCCGGCGCGGCGACGGCGCCGATGCGCCGGCGCGCGCCGGTCGCGGTGGCAGAGTCGGGCAGGGGCTCGCTCATGGACGCTGGAGTATACGCATCACGGCCTTGCAGTTCCCTCCAACTCTGGAGCAAGACCCGTCGGCGGATGGCGAGCGCTCCGGCGACACGTCACCGAACTCGTTCACGCGTGTAGAGTTGCGGCGCAGTGCAAGGGTCGGTCTACCTCTTGCACCAGGGACGCGCGTTCCCGTCTCACGATGGTATCGCACCAGCGCGGAGGGCGATGGATGAGGCTGCTGGTGGTCGAGGATTCGCCGCTCCTCAGGAAGATGTTCGGCCTCGCCTTTCCGAATCAGACCAACGATCTCCAGCCGGCCGAGAACGGCCGCTCCGCGATGGAGCTGCTGGCCGGTTCGGGTGAGCCGTTCGACGCCGTGCTGCTGGACCTCAGGATGCCCGATATGGACGGTGTGGAGTTTCTCCGCGCGCTCCGGAGGCAGCCGGTCCACCGTCTGACGCCGGTCGTCCTGACGACGGCGGAAGCCGACGACTCCGAGCTGTTGGCTCAGGCGCGCCTGCTCGGTGTGGCGGCGGTGGTGAAGAAGCCCTGGTCACCGCAGGCGCTCCGAAACGTCGTCCAGCAGGTCATCGAGCCACCTCCGGGGTAGGAGCCTATGCCCGAGTCCTTTCTCGTCATCGACGACTCCAAGCTGCTCCATCAGATGTACCGGCTGATCTTCTCCCAGGGCGACCTGGCGGGGAGCACGGTGCACTACGCGCTCAATGGGCGGGAAGGCTACGGCATGCTGGCGGCCAACCCCGACCTCACGCTCGTGCTGCTCGACCTCAATATGCCCGAGATGAACGGCCTCGAGCTGCTGGCCCGCCGGCAACAGGAGCGGCTCCATCCGAATATCCCGGTCGCGCTCGTCACCACCGAGAGCAGCGAGGAGGACGAGGCCCGCGGTCGCGCGGTCGGCGCCTGGGACTACCTGAGAAAGCCCTTCCAGCCCTCCGATATCCAGCAGCTCGTCCGCCGGGCGCGGGAGCAACGGCGGAACCGGGGAGCCGCGTGAAGCTCGAGGAGAACCCCTTCGGGGATCTGCTCCAGGACTACGTCGTCGAGTGCCTGCCGCTCGCCGAGCAGGTGGGCGACGCCTTCGTCGAGCTGGAGCGCCGCTGGCGCGCCGGCGAGCCCGGCGACGACCTGCTCGCCTCGGTGAAGGGCCGGCTGCACACCATCAAGGGCAACTCGGCGATGATGGGCCTCGCGCCCATGCGGGACGTGGCGCACGCGCTGGAGGACGCCTGCGGCTTTCTCGGACGGGCACCGGCGGCTCGAGGCCAGGAAGCCGCGGAGCTGCTCGTCGCGGGTGGCGGCCTGCTGGTGGAGCTGGTCGGCAGCGCCTCGGCGGAGAGCGAGGGCACCGCGGCCGCGGAGTTCGTCCAGCGAGTGCGGCGCTTCCTGGGAGACGCGCCGGAGGCGTCCGGACCGGGCGACCGCCGGCAGGCCGACCGACGGGATCGGGCGCGGATCGGCGACGCCGCGAGCAACGTAGTCCGGGTCGACTTCCGCCGGCTGGACGCGATGCTCGAGGTGCTCGGCGAGGGCCTGATCCAGCATTCGGCACTCGCGGACGTCTACCGGCGCCTGTTCCGCCGATTCGGCGCCTGCGAGGAGATGGGAGAGCTCGACCAGGTGGTGCTGGCGCTCCAGAAGACGCTCACCCGCCTGGAGTCCACCCTGATGGAGACCCGGTTGCTGCCGGTCTCCACCGTGCTCGGCCGGTTTCCGAGAATGGTGCGTGACGTCGCCCACGCCGAAGGGAAGAAGGTGCGGCTGGAGGTGACCGGTGGCGAGACCTCGCTCGACAAGGCGGTGCTCGACCGCCTGGGCGAACCCCTCATGCACCTGCTGAGCAACGCCGTGGCCCACGGGCTCGAGCGCCCGGAGGATCGGCTGAAGGCCGGGAAGCCCGCCGAAGGGCACCTCCGCATCCACGCGGCCTCGGTCTCCGGGCGGGTCGCGATTCGGGTGAGCGACGACGGCCGGGGTCTCGACGAGGCCGCGATCCGGGCACGGGCCGAAGCCCTGGGCATGGACATCCGCACCGCAGACACCGCGCAGCTGCACAGCCTGGTCTTCGTCGCCGGGCTTTCCACCGCCGAGCGTGTCACGACGCTCTCGGGCCGGGGCATGGGCCTCGACGTCGCCGCCAACGCCATCCACGCCCTCGGAGGCACCATCGACGTGGAGAGCGTGGCGGGGAAGGGAACCGCGTTCACGCTGAGCCTCCCGCTCACGCTCGCGATCATCCGGTCGCTCATCGTGGAGGTGGACCGCGAGCGCTATGCGGTGCCGCTGTCCCACGTGGCCGAGACGGTGCGGGCCGAGCCGGAGGCGATCCGCCAGATCAACAACCAGGGGGTCACACAATGGCGAGGCGACCTGATTCACGTGGCCGATGCCGGCGCCGTTCTCGGGACCCAGGAGCCGTCCCGGGCGCCGCGCCCCTTCTACGTCGTGATGACCGCGGGCGCCAAGCGGCGCGGGCTGCTGGTGGATCGGCTCATCGGGCACCAGGACATCGTCGTGAAGGGCCTCGATCCCGCACTGGGCCGCCCCGCCGTGGTCTCCGGCACCACCATTCTGGGCGATGGGCGGGTGGCCTGCATCCTGGACGTGGTGCGGATTCTCGACGGAGCCGGCCATGCCAACTGACCATCGTCCGACGGTCGAGCCTCTGCTGGGCTTTGCGGACGCGCTGCCGGCGGCATCCCCGGATGCGAGCGCTCCTGCGCCGATGCTGCACCTCCTGACCTTCGCGCTCGACCGCGAGGAGTTCGGGATCCCCGTCACCCAGGTGCGCGAGGTGATCCGGGTCAACGGCATCACCCGGGTCCCTCAGGTGCCCGCCCACGTCCGGGGCGTGACCAACCTCCGCGGGCGCATTCTCGCGGTGGTGGAGATCCGCACCCGGCTCGGGCTCGCCGAGGCGCTGATCGGCCCGGCGTCACGGATCGTGGTGGTCGAGGTGCGCGGCCGGGTGCTGGGCCTGCTGGTGGATCGGGTGTCGCAAGTGACCAAGGTGCCGGCGGAGAGCGTGGCGCCTCCCCCGGAGGAGGTCGTCACGGCGGAGACCGATTTTCTGACCGGCGTGGCGCGCTGGGATTCCCGGCTGATCATGCTGCTCGATCTGGACAAGGTGCTGCTGCTGAACGCGTGAGGGGCGTCCCCGAGCGGAGCGAGGGACCGGGTGACGATCCCTCGCTCCGCTCGGGATGACAGCTGGCGCAACGACGACAACATGACGGAGTGACGATGGCCAACGACTGGCAACAGACGGTCCGGGACTGGACGATCCGGCGGAAGATCCTGACGGGATTCGCGGGCGTGCTGGTGCTCACGAGCGTCCTGGGATGGCAGGCGCTCCGGGCGCTCGACCGTCTCAACAGTGCCGGCAACGACACCGTGGCCGCCGCGGAGATCTTCCAGGATTCCAGGCTGACCATCCTGGCCCTGCTGGCCGTGACCATCGGCGGCGGTGTGCTGCTGGCGCTCGGTCTCGCCCGCCTCATCGCCGATCCGCTCACCACGCTCGGCATCCTGGCCGAGCAGGTCTCCAAGGGCGATCTGACCACCGACATCCGCAGCAAGTCGCGCGACGAGATCGGCTGGCTGGAGCACTCGATGCGGCAGATGGTGAAGAACCTCCGGGAGATCGCCACCCAGATCGCGGTCTCGTCCCGGGCCGTCGCCACCTCCGCCGAGGAGATCTCGGCCTCCTCGACCCAGATGGCCAGGGGCGCCGAGATGCAGTCGAGCTCCACCGAGGAGACCTCGTCCACCATGGTGGAGATCGCCTCCCAGATGCAGCACCTGGCCCGGAGCGCCGAGGCGCTGGCCGCCAATGTCGACGAGACCTCCGCCTCGATCCAGGAGATGAGCGCGACGCTGACCCAGACGGCCGAGAACGGCGAGGTGCTCATCGGCGCCGTGGAGGAGGCCACCGGCACGCTCGGCACCATGATCGAGAACGTCGGCGCCATCGCCACCCGCATCCATCAGGTGGACCAGGTGAGCCAGCAGTCGGTGGCCGACACCCGGGACAACGGCGAGCGGCTCCAGGAGTCGATCTCGTCCATCGGCCAGCGGTCGGACGAGATCGGCAAGATCGTGAAGGTGATCGAGGGCATCGCCGACCAGACCAACCTCCTGGCGCTCAACGCGGCGATCGAGGCGGCGCGCGCGGGCGACGCGGGCAAGGGCTTCGCGGTCGTGGCCGACGAGGTCCGGCGGCTGGCGGAGCGCTCGGTGACGGCCACCCAGGAGATCGGCACCGTGATCGAGACGGTGCAGCGGGACACCAAGCGGGCCGTGACCCTGATCGAGCACGTGCTCGCGGGGATCGTCGAGTCCATCGGCAAGACCTCGAGCCTCGTGGCGGAGGCCGCGACGGCGGCCGACGAGCAGGCCGCGGACGCCCGGGAGGTCCTCGCCACCGTGGGCAAGATGTCGGCCCTCGCACGGCAGATCGCGGGCTCGATCTCGGAGAACGCCGCCGGTGCCCAGGAGATCAGCGCGGCCGCCCAGAAGATGAACCAGCTCACCCACCAGATGTCGGAAGCCGTGATCGAGCAGAAGCACGGGGGCGAGATGGTGGTGAAGGCGGTCGAGGCGATCGCCGTGGTGTCGCGGCAGAATCTCGTGGCCGTCGAGCAGATGAACGGCGCGGCGAAGAGCCTGGCGGGCGAGTCGGACGCCCTCCGGCAGCGCGTCGCGCTGCTCCAGGTATGAACACCGTGCTCTCCGCGCCCGCACACCGGCTCGCCGCTCTGGAGACGGCGGCCCCGGGTCCCGACGGCGAGCGGCACATCCTCGCCGCGCTGGAAGACGCGGCGCCGAGCGTCCGCGAGCGGGCGATCCGCCTCGCCGCGCGGTACGTCGAGCCCGCCGTGCTGGGCGAGCTGGTGGCCGACGGCAGCAACGCCGTGCGGCGGAACGCCGGGCTCAGCGCGCTCGAGCGGCAGGGGCCGTACGCGGTACCGCACCTGATCGCGATGTTGCAGCGCGGTGACGCCGAGCTCGCGCTGTTCGCGCTCCAGAGCATTTCGCGCATCGGCGACGCCGGTGCGGGCCTGGCCATCCTTGCCCTGCTCGAACATCCCGACCCGAACGTCGCCCAGGCCGCCATCGAGGCCGCGGGGAAGCTGCGGGTGGGCGAGGCGGTGCCGGCGCTCTGCGGGCTGCTCCAGCGCGACCTCTGGCTCCAGCTCGCCGCCATCGCGGCGCTGGGCGAGATCGGCCATCCCGCCGCGGTCGGGCCGCTGCTCGCTTTCGTTCCCGACTCGGTGCTGGCGGAGCCCGCCGTGCAGGCGCTCCGGCGGATCGCCGCGCCCGAGTCGCTGGAGCCGCTGCTCCCCCTGCTGCTCACGGTCCGCGAGCGCGCGCTCCGCGACCCGCTCCTGCTCGCCGTCGCGGTGGTGATCGATCTGCACCCCGATCCCGCTCCGGTGGTGAGCCGGCTGAATCGGGACGTCGCGGTGGATGGCGGCAACCTGGTGGCGTACCTGGCGCAGCTCCTCACCGCGACGGTCCACGCGGAGGACCCGGGAGAGTCGGAGAGCCTGCTGCGCGCCGCGGCGACGCTGGCGGCCGCCGGCGGCATCGCCGAGCTTCAGCCGGCCCTGCTAGCACGGCTGGCGCGCGACCCCGGCGCCCCCTGGATCGAGGGTCTGCTGGCCCGTTTCCCCGAGCGCCTCTCCCCGCACCTCCAATCTTTGCTCGAGCACGCCGACCCCGACGTGCGGTGCGGTGCGCTCCGCGCGGGCTCGTTTCGGCCGGCGGACCTGTCGCGCATCGTGACGCAGCTCGACGATCCCGACCTGGCGGTGCGCACCTCGGCCTGCCTCGCGCTCGGGCGGATCGGTCTCGACGCCGTCGCCCCGCTGCTGCTGGAGCGGCTGCGCCGGGGCGACCCGCCCGAGCAGGCGGCTGCGGCCCAGGGGCTGGCCAGGCTCTCGCCCGAGGCTCTGGGAGAGCTCGAGTCCTGCCTCCAGCCCGGAACGCCCGAGCCCGTGATTGTCGAAGCGCTGACCGTACTGGGACGCACGCCGGTGCCGGCGCTCGAGGATCGCGTCCTTCACCTCACCCGGGCGCCCGGGGCCGCGATCCGGCTGGCCGCGCTGCGCGCAGCAGCCCGCCTCGAGGGCCCCAGGCCAGAGGCGGTCCTCCTCCGCGCGCTGGCCGACCAGCACCAGCCCATTCAGACCGAGGCGCTAGACCTGCTGGTGCGCCGGGGCGGCGACCGGTCGGTCGCGACCCTAGTGGCGCTGCTGGGCACGGCCGACTCCCTGCGCTTCTACGTGATCCGGGCGCTGGGGCATTGCCGGGCCCAGTCCGCCGCCACCCGGCTCCGGGATCTCTATCCGGACTGCGGTCCCCACGAGCGGTTCCAGATCGTGTGGTCGCTGCTCCGGATCGCCCCCTCCTGGCTCTCGGACTTTCTGCTCGCCCGCCTGGAGGATCCCGATCTCGACATGCGGCGCGCCGCGGCGCAGGGCCTCTCGGAGGTGGCGTGCTCCGAGCACCAGTCGGTGCTGCTGGCTCTCGCGGGCGAGGCCGACTGGGACATCAGGAATTCCGCCGCCCGCGGGTTGGGCCGGCTCGCCACCGCGGAGGCGCGCGCCATGCTGCTCACCCTGGTGCGCGACGTGGAATCGGTGGTCGCGGCGACCGCCCGGGCGGCTCTGGAGCCTCCTCCCCACGTTTCCAGCGCAGCGTGATCGAGTTCGAATCGGCCGATCTCAAGCTCCTGGGCGACCTGATCCAGGAGCGGTTCGGTCTCGCGTTCGACGGCGTGCGGCGTGAGATCCTCGCGTCGCGGCTCAAGCCCCGGCTGCGGGAGCTGCGACTGGAATCCCCGCGCGCCTACTACGAGTATCTCCGCTTTCACCCCCAGCGCGACGTCGAGTTCGACCAGCTTCCGGCTCTCGTCACCAACAACGAGACCTACTTTTTCCGCGAGACGCGCCAGTTCGAGATCCTGATCGATCACGTTCTCCCCGAGCGTGGCGCGACGCCCGGCCCGCTACGGCTGCTCTCGGCGGGGTGCTCCTCGGGCGAGGAGCCCTACTCGCTGGCGATCGCCCTGCACAACGCCGGGCTGCCGCCGGCCGGCCGGCCGCCCTGGGAGATCGATGCCTGCGACCTCAACCCCGAGCGGATCGCCCGGGCGCGGCAGGGGCTGTACGACGAGACCTCCCTGCGGGTCTGCGACCGCGAGTCCCGGCAACGGTACTTCACGGTCGAGGATGCGAAGTTCCGCCTCAAGGAGCGCTACCGCACCGGGGTGCGGTTCTACCAGTCCAATCTCCTGGCTCCGGGGTTCGCCTTCGAGCGCGGGCGGTACGACGTCATCCTCTGCCGCAACCTGCTCATCTACTTCGGCGACGCGGCGTTCGAGAGCCTGATCGGTCTCTTCGCCCGCTCGCTGGCGCCAGGCGGGTACCTCTTCCTCGGGCACTCCGAGTCACTGTTCGATCGGGCGACCGAGTTCACCCCCGTGGTCGTGGGCGGCTCGATCGTCTACCGAAAGCCGCCGGGGCGATGATCCGCATCTTCATCGTCGACGACTCGGCCTTCGTCCGGCGGGCACTCACGCGGGTGCTGGCCACCGAGCCCGGGTTTCGCGTCGTGGGCGAGGCGGAATCCGGCCCCGAGGCGCTGGCGAAGATCCCCGCGGCCGATCCGGACTTCGTCACCCTGGACGTGGCGATGCCGGGCATGGACGGGCTCCAGGTTCTCCCCGCGCTCCTGCGCTGGAAGCCATCCCTTCGAGTCCTGATGCTCTCGGCACACACCAGCGAGGGCGCCGCGGCCACCGTGACCGCACTGGCGGCGGGCGCGGTGGACTTCATCGACAAGGCCACCTTCAATGTGATGGACCTCGAGTTCATGCGGCGGGAGGTGGTGGACCGGATGCGGGCGCTCCAGCCGGCCGAGTCTCGGCAGGCCAACGGCGCGAGGCCGCACGAGGTCTCCGCGCTGCCGGGCATGCTCGACCAGGTTCGTGCCTGCGACGTGTGCGTGATCGGCGCCTCGACCGGCGGCCCGGCGGCAGTCCAGCGGATTCTCCAGCGGCTGCCGGCGCGGTTTCCCATTCCGGTGGTGGTGGTGCAGCACATGCCGCCCGGATTCACCGCGGCATTCGCCAGACGACTCGACTCGCTGAGCCGCGTCCGGGTCGGCGAAGCGGTCGATGGTCAGCGGCTGGTACCCGGGCATGCAGTGATCGCGCCCGGCGGCCAGCACCTGCGGCTGTCGCCGGGGCTGGCCGTCGTGCTCTCGCCGGAGCCCAGCGATGGACGCCACATCCCGAGCGTGGACGTCACCATGCGCTCGGCTGCGCGCTCCAGGCCCGGGCAGGTGCTGGGCATCCTGCTGACCGGCATGGGCGAGGACGGGGCCGATGGGATGGCGACGATCAGGGCGGGCGGGGGCGTCACCATCGCGGAGAGCGAGGCGAGCTGCGTGGTCTACGGGATGCCGCGGGCGGCGGTGCGGCGGGGGGGCGCCACGATCGTCCTTGCGCTGGAGGAGATCGCGGAGTTGCTGGGGTCGATGAGTGCCTCAGGATGACAATTCGCCCTCGGGGAAGTACCGGCGTCGCAGCAGGGCGAGGATGTCGGGCGTCAGCCCCGGCGGGTCGAGTGCCACCGCGATCTCCCGGCCCACGTGCCGGATCACCTGGCCCCGCACCGGGATCACGGTGTCGGCGTCGAGTCGAAGCTCGCCGGCTACGTGGCTGCCCGTGGCCGGGGCGCGCTCCGAGGGCGCGAGCGCGTAACGCAGGCCCGTAGCGCTGACGTCGCGAAGCGGCGTGTGCCCGCCGGACGCGCCGCCGACAGCGGGCAGCGGCAGCCGGGGCGCGGCGCGACGCTCGTGATGCCAGCGAACCAGCGACGAGCGCTCGAGATCGATCGCGTCGGGGTCCGGCCATGCGTCGCCGTTGGGGATCACGGCCAGCCCCGCCCGGTCGATCCGGGCGATGGTACCGACGATCTGGAACAGGCCGCTGGCCCGAAGGCGGAGCAGACCGCTCACCTGCTGGCCGGGCTCCCAGGCGCGGCCGGCCGGGGCCGGCTCGACCCGGAGGCCGCCCGGTGCCACATCTCGCACCGCGCAGCGATAGCCTTCGAGCTCCAGAAGTGCAGGCGCCGTGCGGCGATATTCGGCACGCGGGTATGCGCGGCGGTCGAGCTGCGGCTCGCTCCAGCGATTTGGTCGCATGCCAAATACTCGCCCCGTCGACGCCGCCAAGCCAGAGGCGGCGCGGAGTGAATGCACGCCCGCCTTGGCCATCCCAGACCCCGGGAGTACATTGCCACGATGTCGACGACAATGAAGCCTTCCAAGCCCTCGACGACAACCGGAGTGGGCGTGCCCACAGTCTGGCTCGACGGCAAGTGGCATGACCGGGAGACTGCCACGGTCTCGGTGTACGATCACGGCCTGCTGTACGGCGACGGCGTATTCGAGGGAATCCGCGTCTACGGCGGCAAGATCTTCAAGCTCGCGGAGCATCTGGACCGGCTCTACGACTCCGCCAAGGCCATCTGGCTCACCATCCCGATGCCGAAGGACGAGATGGCCGCGGTCACCGAAGAAGCGGTGCGCCGGTCGGGCATCGCGGAAGCGTACATCCGCCACATCATCACCCGCGGCGTCGGCGACCTCGGCCTCGATCCGCGGAAGTGCCCCAAGCCGTCGGTCATCATCATCGTAGACACCATCCGGCTGTTTCCCGAAGAGGTGTACGAGACCGGGCTCAAGGTGGTCACCGCGGGCACGCCGATCCCGCACCGGGAGTCGCTCTCGCCGCGGGTGAAGTCGCTCAACTATCTGGCGCACATCATGGCCAAGGTGGAGGGCATTCACTCGGGGGCGGACGAGGTCCTGATGCTCGACAGCGAGGGCCACGTCGCCGAGGGGTCGGGCCAGAACCTGTTCGTGGTGAAGCACGGCGCCGTCCGGACGCCGGCCCCGTACGCCGGTATCCTCAAGGGCGTGACGCGGGATACGGTCATCGAGCTGGCCCGCGCGGCCGGCTACGACATGCAGGAGACCACGCTCAACCGGTACGACGTCTACACCGCCGACGAGGCGTTCTTCACCGGCACCGCGAGCGAGCTCATCGCGATCCGGCAGGTGGACGGGCGCACCATCGGCGGTGGAAAGCCGGGGCCGGTCACCCGCGATCTTCGCTCCCGCTTCCAGGCGCTGGTCCGGAGCTGAGCACGCCGCGGTCGGCCGTCGTTCCGACGCTCGACCCGATGGACTCCGCTGTCCCGTGCGAGTGGAGCGGACGCGCCCGGGAGGCTGGCCAAGCCCCGCCAACCCCAGCCTCCCGGGCGCGTCCGCTCCACTCGCACCCAGCCCCAGTCACACCGGGCGTGGTCCAGTCGCTGCCCTCGGAGTCGGGGAGCTACGGTGAGCGGGACCCAGGGGCCGGGGAAGGCTGGCCAAGCCCAGCCAACCCCAGCCTTCCCCGGCCCCTGGGTCCCGCTCACGAGAGCAGCGGAGCACAGCCAGGACCGGCACCCGCACTCGCCGTTTTCCTCCACGCACCTCGTCTCGGAGCGGTAAAGCCCCGGCTCGCCGCCGAAGTCGGGGAGCGCCACGCGCTCAGACTCTATCGCATCATGGCGGCGCGCACGCTCGACGCGGCGCGAGGCGCCGCGCTCGACGTCACGGTGTGGTTCGCGCCGGGCGACGCCGGCCCGGAGATGAGGCACTGGCTGGGCGAGCACTGCGAGTTTCGTCCGCAGGCGTCCGGCGATCGCGGCGCGCGCCTGGCGGCCGCGGCACGCGCCGCCGATCCGCGGCGGCCCTGGCTCGCGATCGTGGATGATTGTCCCGGTCTCCACTCCGGGATCCTTCGCGAGGCCGCGGACGTCGTGCGCCGCGGCGAGTTCGCGATCGGACCGACGCTCGACGGAGGATTCTACCTCGTCGGTGGTACGCCGCCGATACCGGACATCTTTACGGCGATGCCGTGGGGCACCGGACATCTGCTGGCAGAGACCCGCGCGCGTTTGACGCACGTCGGCGTGGTGTGCCGCGAGCTGACAGCACTGCGCGCGGTGGAGACGGTGGAGCACGCGAGAGCCGAACGGCTCTTGACCTGATTCCCGGCCGCGGTCCATATTGGCCGACCTTCCGTTCGACTTCGTGGAGTCGTCGATGGCTTGGAGAGTGGTCGAACATGGCGACCGTCGCTGGAACGTGACGGTCGCCGCGGAGCGCCGCGCGAACTCGGCGCTATGGAATCTGGTGTTCTCGTTCAGGTGCACGAGCACCGAGCGCCAGTCGTTCTGGGCGACCTACCCGCTCTCTTCAGCCTCGAAAGCCGCGCTCTTCGCCCAGGCCGAGCAGCTCTCCAACGACGCGCTCACCGCCTTTCTCTCCCAGCACCTGGACTGAGGCGCCGGGATCGGGGGGTGGCATAGGCCTTGCCCGCTGCACTTCTGTCGTCATCCACTGAACCCGCCCTTTCAAGGAAGGCCATGTCGGCACCGAACCCCCTCAGCGAGCGCTTGCGTTTCGCCGAGTTCGTGCTGGACCGCCTGCCCAACGGCCGGTGCCGCGCGAAGGTGGGTCTCACGTGGAGGGATTCGGAGGCGTTCACCGGCGAGAGCGAGGGACTGGCCTCGCAGGCCGGCGAATTGCGCTGTGCGGCCCAGGCGTGTGTGCACGCCCTGGCACAGGCGGTCCCCGACGGGTTGGTCTTCGAGCTCCTGGGCGTCAAGGCGGTCCGGGCCTTCGATGCCACCGTCGTCATCGTGTCGCTCTCGACCAATGGGGAGGGCTCCGACCAGCGGGTCGTCGGGTCGGTGCTCACCGAGCTGGACCCGGCCCGGGCCGCGGCACTGGCCGTGCTCAATGCGACCAACCGGATCCTGGGAAACCGACTCTTCATGCGTTAGCCGGCGCCTTCGCCGCCCCCACTGCCTCAGAACGCCTTCCGCTCGGCGGAATGCACCCCGAACGAACCCCGAAGCGGAGTGCCCATGGGTCGTTTATCCATTGTCGTCCCGCTCGCCTTCGTCCTCGCCTGCGGCGGCCACCAGACGCCCCCCCAGAGCGCCGCGCCGGAGCCGCGCTCACCGACGGAATACGCGCAGGCCGACGGGACCGAGACGGAGGATAGTTTCGCGCATCCTCCCGCCCCCGACTTCGACTCGTTGATCCCCGCCGTCGAGCTCGCGGCCGAGAGCCGGCAGGCCGCCGACTCCGCGGCCGACGAGGCCGTGCTCGAGGCGCTCGCCGACGCCGCGCCGAGCGACGACGAGGCGGCGAAGGCCGACATCGCGGTCGATGGCAACGAGACGAAGACGCTGGCGAATGCGGTCACCTGGGACATCGACGTCGAGACCTACAACAGCCATCACCGGGTGCAGTGGTATCTCGACTTCTTCCTCGGACCCGGCCGCGAGCGGATGCAGATCTGGCTCAACCGGATGCAGCGGTACGAGCCGATGATCCGTGCCCGCCTGGCGCAGGAGGGGATGCCCGGCGACCTGGTGTATCTCGCGCTGATCGAGAGCGGTTTCTCCAACACCGCCACCAGCCGCGCCAAGGCGGTCGGCATGTGGCAGTTCATGAAGGGGACCGCGAAGTACTACGACCTGCGGGTGGATTCCTGGGTGGACGAGCGCCGCGATCCCTTCAAGGCCACCGACGCCGCCGTGCGGCACCTGCGCGATCTCAACACCCGATTCGGCTCGCTCTACCTCGCGGCCGCCGCCTACAACGCGGGATCCGGCCGCGTCTCGCGGGGGCTGCGCCGGCTCCGCGACGACGAGTCCGGGCTGGCGTCCGACGCCGCCTTCTTCCGGCTCTACGACACCCGCCTGCTGCGCCGCGAGACCAAGGACTACGTGCCGAAGCTGATCGCCGCGGCGGTGATCGCCAAGGAGCCGGTGCGGTACGGCTTCGCCGTGACGCCCGCGGAGCCATTGGTCTACGACTCGATCGTGGTCCCCACCATGACCGGCCTGGACGTGATCGCCCGGCTGGCCGACACCACCGTCGCGGCGATCCGGGAGCTCAATCCCCATTTCCTCCGGCTGGCGACGCCGCCGGCGAAAGCCTCGGTGGTTCGCTTGCCGGCCGGACGCGGGCCCACGACGGTCGCGGCATACGCGGAGCTGCCGGCCGACAAGCGGGTCACCTTCGTGGAGCACTTCGTGGTGCGGGGCGAGACGATGGGCGGGATCGCGCGGAAATACCGGGTGAGCGACCGGCTCCTCGCCGACGCCAACCCCAAGGTGAACCCTCGCCGGCTCCGGGTCGGTCAGCGGCTCATCGTCCCCACCGGCGGCGCCATCTCCACGTCCATGGCGCGCCGGATGTCCGACCCGGTTCCGGCCGCGGGCACCAACTCCAGCGGCTACCACCGGGTGAAGCGAGGTGAGACGCTCTCGGAGCTCGCCGACGAGTACGGCGTGAGCCAGCGGGACCTGCGCCTGTGGAACAAGCTCGACCCCCAGGGGCGGATCAGGGCGGGGCAGCGGCTCCGGGTATCGGCTCCGGGAACCAAGGCGTCCAGCTCGCGGACCCACATCGTGCGGTGGGGCGACACGCTCTCCGGGCTGGCCAAGCGGTACGGTGTGTCGGTCAGCGCGCTGCGCCGCGCGAACGGGTTCTCGGAGCGTTCGACGCTGCGGGCAGGAGAGTCGCTGAAGATTCCGGGGTGAGGATGGTGGTAGGCTGATCGGGAGACGGCATCACGCTGATCATACGCCGTCACCCTGAGCGGCGAGGGGCATGCTGACATGGCCCCCTTCGCTTCGCTCAGGGTGACACTTTCGCTTTCTCTTTCGCTTTCTCTTTCCTACTGCGCCGCCGCCGAGCCTTCCAGCGGCTCGTACCCTTCCATCACCGCCTCGGCGTACCCGTTCGCGGGATCGCCGCCCTTCGCCAGGATGCCGGCCACCTTGCCGGGGCCGCGGTTGTAGGCCACCAGCGCCACCTGCATGTCGTGGTCGAAGTGCTCCAACAGGTCCCGGAGGAAACGGAACCCGATTCGGAGATTGGTCTCCCGATCGTACAGCTGGGCCGCTGTGATGCCCGGCTCGTAGAACCGCGCGGTGGGCACCTGGAGCTGGGTGTACCCGAAAGCCGCCATGGAGGAGCGGGCATTCGCCTTGAAACCGCTCTCGACCTTCACCAGCTGGAATCCGAGTGCCGGGTCGATGCCCTCGCTCAGCGCGATGTCGTAGATGTCACCGGCCAGATCCGCCGGGATCTGGTACTTGATCGAGTTGGCCATGATGGCGTTGGTGCGCTCGAGCTGGAGTTTGACCAGCTGGAGCTCGCCCCGCGCGGCCTGAAGCTGCTGCTCGAGGCTCCCCATCTCGCGCACGACGAGACGCGTGTCGGGGGGCACCACATAGTCCGCCGCACCTACCCGTTTGGTCCAGCCGGCCAGGGCGCCGATGACGGCAACGGTCACCAGGAGCAGCGCACCTCGAGTGAGGAGCCGCTCCAGGGGGCCGACGCGTCGCTCGCCGTACTCGTCGGTCGGTCTCATTACGGGCAACCTCCGGTCTATGAGTTGTGAGAAGGCCGTTTGGTCTTGCTCACCAACCTGACATCTTCGATGACCATCGCCTTGTCGACTGCTTTGACCATGTCGTACACTGTCAGGCACGCCACCGTGACCGCTGTGAGCGCCTCCATCTCCACTCCTGTGCGCCCGATCACCCGGGCGGCCGCCGTCACCTCCACCCCCGGCAGCGCAGGGTCAAGCCGTGCTTCGACTTGCACGTGTTCGAGGCCCAGCGGATGGCACAGGGGGATCAGCTCCCCGGTCCGCTTGGCACCCATCACGCCCGCCACTTCCGCCACGGCGAGGACGTCGCCTTTGGGGACGCCTTCGGCTGCCACCAGGTCGTAGGCCTCCCGGGACATCCGCACGACGCCTCGGGCGACGGCGCGGCGGTCGCTGACCGCCTTGTCGCCCACGTCCACCATCCGAGCGCGGCCTTCCGCGTCGAGGTGGCTCAGCTTCACAGCACCTCCGCCAGCTCCTCGCCCAGTACGGCGAGGAGAACCTGTGGATTCACGTTGCCCGACGCCGCCTCGCGTGCCTCGACCACCTTTTCCATGGCCTCGAGGAGCGGGCCGGGGCTTCGGTACCTCAGGAGCGTCGGCGGCACGTTCCGGCGCACCGGGTGCCCCATGGTACCACGAGCCGCCTCGCCCAGCGTGTCCGCCAGGGCGTCGAGCATGGCGGAGAACTCGCCGCGCGCCGAGTAGGTGGCCTGGCTCAGCGCACGCTCCAGCGCCGGCCCGCGGCCTTCCACGACAGCTGCCAGCAGCTGTTCCGCGGCGCGATAGGCCTTGCCGGCCTCCTCGCCCTCGCTCAAGGCCGTCCCGATCGAGCCATCGGCCACCTCGACTCTCGCCTCGATCTTCTCCGAGCTCCATCGCGGCTCGGTCTGCTCGCTCAGGAAGCGGCGCACCTCGTCGTCCGCCAGCCGGTGCAACCGAATGGGTGCCGACCGGGACCGAATGGTCGGCAACACCCGCCGGGCATCGATCGTCGTCAAGACGAACACCGCTCCGGGCGGCGGCTCCTCCAGCAGCTTGAGCGTGGCGTTGGCCGCCTCCGGGCTCGACTCCTGAGGAACCAGCCGGTCCGCTTCGCCGATGATGAACACCCGCCGCTCGCCTTCCACCGGCCGCAACGCCGCGCGCCGCTGGAGCAGCCGGACACTGGCGATCGGATGGCTGGCCATGCCGTCGGCCGGGGTATAGAGCGGGCGCTTGCGCCGCTCCTCCATCACGGCGGCCAGCGCCTCCGCCGCTTCGTCCACCTGCTTGTCCGGATCGCCGGCCTTGGGCCGGGCGATGGGGACGAACCAGTGCAGGTCGGCGTGGGACAGGCCGGCCACCAGATGGCAGGCGCGGCAGGAGCCACACGGCTCGTCCCCGCCGCGCTCGCAGAAAATCAACTGCGCCAGCCAGAGCGCCAATCGCTGCTTGCCGATCCCTGTCGGACCCGTGAACAGCAGCACCTGGGGCAGACTCCCACCTCGCACCGCTTGGGCCAAACGGTGTCTCGGTTCCTGGTGCCCGATCAGGGCCGGCAATGGCATCCTGACAAGGTAAGAAGGGGAGGCGGAAAAGCCAGCCGATTTATTGTAACATATTCTTCAACAATGAGTTAGGCACAGTTCGTGGGGTCACTTTATACTGCAGAGTAGGCGGGAGACGGGGTCATGCTGTCAGGTGAGCAATCGCTATCATTTCGAGGCAAGTGCAGCTGGTTGCACGCGTTTCCTTCGTTGAGTTGCTATGGTCGCACGGTCCGCAACTCCATCGGCTAGCCGATGGCGCCTTCTCGTGTCGGGGGACCCCCAGCGCCGGCGACCAGCCGGTTGACGGAGCGCGCCAGCAGCAGCATCAGCGGAGTCGCCGCGATGGCGGCGAGCAAGGTCAGCGCCGGGTACCCCCAGGCCTGCACGATTACGCCGGAGATCGCGCCGGCCGATGCGCCCGCGAGTCCCATCGCGAGGTCCGACAGCCCCTGCGCGGAGGCTCGCAGCTCGACCTGCACCGATTCGCTGAGCAGAGTGGACCCCGCGACCATGGTGGCCGACCAGCCGAGGCCGAGGGTCATCAGACCGGCGGCGAGACGGGTCGAGTGGTAGCCCGCGGTTCCCGCCAGTGCGCACGCCGCCAGCAGCAGCACGACGCCCGCGACGATGACTGCGCGCCGTCCGAATCGGTCCGTGAGCCAGCCGACGATCGGCGAGAAGGCGAACATCCCCGCGATGTGAAAGCTGAGGACCACCCCGACGATGCGCAGCGTGTGCGTCGCGTCGTGGCCGGCGCCGCGGATATGCACCGGCGTCATCGCCATGACGGCGATCATCACCAGGTGGCCGGTGGCCATGGCGCTCACGCCCAGGCTGGCCGAGGGATTCGACACGACGGCGCGGAGCGCCGTGCCCATGCCGGTGCGGCCGGCGTCCGGTATCGACGTGTTCGGACCTTCGGCCGCCGTCCGCGCGACCACCGCGGGGTCGGGTCTCAGGAACAGCATGAGAAGCAGCGTCGCGAGTCCGAACAGCAGCGCCGAGAAGAAGAACGGTCCGGCCATCGTGGGCACACCGTGCTCGTCGAGGGCCGCGCCGGCGGACGCCGCGAGGCTGGGGCCGACTACCGCACCCAGGGTCGTGGCCCACACGATCAAGGAGAGATGGCGGCCCCGAAGCGCCGCGGGGGCGAGATCGACGGCGGCATAGCGGGCCTGGAGGCCCGCCGCGGACGCGCCGCCGAAGAGAAAGAAGCCGGCGAACAGGAGCGGAATCGAGTCTCGCATGGCCGACGCGACGACGATGAGCGCCCCCACCGCCGCGACGAGGTAACCGGCCGCGAGACTCGGCCGGCGGCCGTGGCGCCGCACGATCGTCGTGGCCGGCACCGCGAACAGCGCGGAGCCGATCACCATGGCGCTCTGTGCGACTCCCGACAGACCGATGCCCGCGATATCGGCGGCGAGCAGCGCGCCGACCGACGCGCCGATCGCGACGCCGATGCCGCTGATGATCTGCGTGGCGAAGAGGAGTCGGAGAGTCCGACGCTGGATGACAGCCACTTCCATGGGAACAAAAGAGTAGCCCATCGGGTGCGGCGATCAACCACTCCGGCCCGTTGACCTGGCTGGGCAGTGCGCTAGTTTAGGCCCGCCGCGCGGGGCCGGGTCTTCCACACAGTTCTCCGGAACGGGCCTTGAGGACGGCGGTGTAAGTCGTTACACTTGCTACGCTTTCCCGAGTAGCTCAGTTGGTAGAGCAGGTGACTGTTAATCACCGGGTCGGGGGTTCGAGTCCCTCCTCGGGAGTTCACTCCAAGCACTAGCATCGCAGCGCGTTGCGGTCCCCGGCAGCGCGCTGCTTTTCTTTCCTTCCTTCGTACCACTGCATTTCGGAATGCACTTCGGCGGGGATGGCTTACTCATCAGACACCCTGAGCCTGTACCGCTTAGCGGCGGGTAAGCCCTGCGCGCTGCGTCGATCTCCTCGACGTCACTCCTCGCGCAGAGCGGCCCCGTGGTTTTTCTGTCCGAGCACCGACGATAATACGGAAGCGCCCCGGAGTGTGGCGGCCTAGCCCGCCGCCGGTAACCCACGCCGTTAGCTGATTGTCCTACAAGGCGGTGGGCCGCCACGGGTGACGTTGCAGGTAGTCGAGCAATGCCCGAAGCGGTGGTGACGCGCGCCGGCGCGCGGGGTAGTAGAGATAGCACCCGGCAAATGGTGGGCAGAACTCATCGAGCACTGAAACGAGCTCGCCGCGCGCAACCTGGTCGCGTACCTCGCTGGCGAAGACGATGGCGAGCCCGAGGCCCGCCCGCGCAAGACGCTGATTGAGGGGCGACTCGGTCGACGTCACTCGCGCGTTGATGGCCAGCGTGAACTCCCGACCGTCCGCAGGATCCGTGAACTCCCACCGATAGGGCGGCGCCCCGGGCACCGCGCGCCAGTTGAGGCAGACGTGCTGGGCCAGATCCCGCGGGTGCACCGGAACGGGGTGGCGCGCGAAGTAGTCGGGCGAGCCCACGACGGCCAACCGCAGCTCCTCCGAGACCGCGACCGCGCTCATGTCCTGGTCGATGACCTCACCCAGCTGGACCCCCGCGTCGTAGCCGCGCGCCACGATGTCCACAACTTCGTTGCTCACGTCCAGATCGAGCCGCACCTCTGGATAAGCGGCGAGGAAGCCCTCGAGCACAGCACCCGTGAGGAACGTCTCGGCGGCGGTCGCCACGAGGAGCCGGAGGGTGCCGCGCGGGTTGTCCGCCAGCTCCCCGACGGCGGCGACGGCAGTCCGAAGCTCGTCGAGCGCCGGTCGCGCCGCAGCGTAGAGGCGCTCCCCCGCCTCGGTGAGGTGCACGCTTCTCGTGGTGCGCTGCACCAGCACCACGCCAACCCGCGCCTCAAGCCGGCGGATCGCCTGGCTCACGGCCGACGCCGTCACTCCGAGTCGGTCCCCCGCCGCGCGGAATCCCATGGCCTCGGCTACGGCGACGAACACGGTCATTCCATCCAGGTCGTCGATCATTGTGAAGTAACGCTTACAAGCCCTTGCAGCGTTGTCAAGTAGATCGACGGGCACCCCATCGGTAGCTTGGCTGACAGATCGAAGCGACGACTGTCCACACGAGGAGGGCCCATGGCATACCACACCAATCACCACCACACGCGGCATAGCCACGAGCCGGCGCCCGTCACGAAGGCCGGCTGGCGCAACTTGCCGAAGCCGGTCGCCCTGGGGGCACTCGCGTTCGGCATGCTGTCGATCGTCGACGTCCCAGTTGGCGAGGGCTCAGGACATGTCCAACGGCGCGAACAACTTCTACGTCAGCGACCAGGTGACCGTGCAGAAGGTCACCTTCATGAACCAGTACCAGATGAAGGTCGCGGGGAACCTGTTCATCCCCAAGAACTTGAACCGGGCCACGCAGCACCCCGCGATTATCGTCGGCCATCCCATGGGTGCGGTGAAGGAGCAGAGCTCCAACCTGTACGCCACCAAGATGGCGGAACGGGGCTTCGTGACCATGTCCCTGGACCTCTCGTTCTGGGGCGAAAGCGAGGGCCAGCCCCGCAACGCTGTCGCCCCCGACATCTATGCCGAGGACTTCAGTGCCGCGGTTGATTTCCTCGGTACCCAGCCGTTCGTCGACCCTGAGCGAATCGGCGCCCTCGGGATCTGCGGCAGCGGGAGCTTTGTCGTCAGTGCTGCCAAGATCGACCCGCGCATGAAGGCCATCGCGACCGTCAGCATGTATGACATGGGGGCCGCCAACCGCAACGGGCTCAGGCAGTCACAGTCGGTGGAGCAGCGGAAGCAGGTCATCGCGGCGGCGGTCGCGCAGCGCGTCGTGGAGGCCACCGGCGGCGAGGTGGAATACACCGGCGGGACCGTCCACGCGCTGAGAGCGGACACGGACCCCATTCAGCGCGAGTTCTACGACTTCTACCGCACGCGCCGGGGCGAGTATACGCCGCCCGGCCAGTCGCCGCGGCTGACGACGCACCCGACGCTGACCAGCAACGTCAAGTTCATGAACTTCTACCCGTTCAACGACATCGAGACGATCTCCCCGCGTCCGATGCTGTTCATCACGGGCGACGTCGCCCACTCGCGCGAGTTCAGCGAGGACGCGTACCGGCGGGCGGCCGAGCCGAAGGAACTCGTCCTCGTGCGAGGTGCCGGCCACGTCGACTTGTATGACCGGGTGGACCTCATCCCCTTCGACAAGCTCACGTCGTTCTTCACGCAGCACCTTGCCGAGCGGGCGCAGACGGTCGTCGGCTCCGCCGCGCGCTGAGATGGCCGTGGAAGTCGCATACGGACGCGAAGACGAGTCGGACGACGTGGCTCAGCAAGGTGCTTCCCGCTGACGTCCAAAGCCGGCGGCGGCCTCATGGTCGCCGACAGTCGACTCGCCCTGGATTGACAGGAACGGCTACGTGCAGTTCAACGACATACGTGCGATTCCAAGTAAGGAGCAACAAAGATGAGCAGCAACTGCCTCAATGGCCGGGAGATCGGTAAACAGCAATCCGATGTGACGCCTGGCCGACGCCAATTCTTGAGGATGGCTGGGGCCGCCGCCGTCGGGGCCGCTCTGCCGCTCAACGCTCCATGGTGGGCAGGGCCGGGAGCCGCTCAACCACCGCAAAACGACATTAGAAAGACATCCACAATGAAAACCCGCAATCTTGGCCGTCTGGAGGTCTCGGATCTCGGCTTCGGTAACATGGGCCTCAGTGGCGGCCACTACGGTCCGGGCGTGGACCGGGCCCGGGGAATCCGTGTGATCCGCGACGCACATGAGCGGGGCGTCACGTTCTTCGACACCGCGGAGGTCTACGGTCCCTACGTCAACGAGGAAATGGTCGGCGAGGCCCTCGCGCCGGTCCGCGACAAGGTTGTCATCGCCACCAAGTTCGGCTTCAAGATCGACGGCACGAACGGATTGGACAGCCGACCGGAGCGCATCCGGAGGGTCGTCGAAGAATCCCTTAAGCGTCTCAAGACCGACCGCATCGACCTTTATTACCAGCACCGGGTCGATCTAACCGTGCCGATTGAAGAGGTGGCTGGCACGGTCAGGGACCTGATCAAGGCCGGAAAGGTCCTGCACTTCGGCCTCTCCGAGCCGAGCGCGAAGACCATCCGCCGCGCGCACGCGGTTCAGCCGGTCGCCGCGATCCAGACCGAATACTCGCTCATCGAACGGAGCGTGGAGCACAACGGCGTCCTGCAAACATGTGAAGAGCTTGGCATCGGTTTCGTTCCGTGGGGGCCGTTGGGACAAGGCTTCCTGCCTGGGACACTGGACGTGAACGCACAGTCCACGTTTGACCCGAAGACCGATCTGCGAGCAACGTTCCCACGATTCTCCCCCATGGTCATGAGGAACAACCAGCCGATCATCGAGATTCTGACGACCTTCGGCGCCAGGAAGGGCGCAACGCCTGCCCAAATCGCGCTTGCATGGCTGCTGGCGCAGAAGCCGTGGATTGTTCCGATCCCTGGCACGAGCAACGTGGATCACCTGCGCGAGAATATAGGCGCGGTCAACGTCCAACTCACGCCGGCGGACCTTCGCGAGATCGAGACGGCCTTCTCCCGCATCGAGATCTATGGTGGCCGCATGGATGCGAGGCAGATGGCGCAGATTGGTCAAGATTGACGGGCGATGGCATCCGCGACCGGATATCGAGGCACCTTCGCTGTGGCCGCAGCTGCGCTCTGCGTCTCGCCGATCGTCGCAGACGTGGGTCGGCGTGAGGAGCGCCAGGCCACGGCCACCGCGCGCGATATCTGGTCCTCCATCATCCGGCGGCCAAACGGCCATGAGCACGTTCCCTGGCCTCAGCGAGCGACACCGATCGTGAAGCATGGCTTACCAGGGCGTGCACTCCCGCCCGATAGATGCAGGCTCTCGATTCCGCTTGATTCCCCGTGAGGCCGCGGAGAGGCACTCGCCAGGCCCGCAGTACACGACGCGATGCGGCCGCAAATGGCACGGGACGTTCGAACCACGCGGACACGAAGGAGAACATCATGACCACGGCGGGATTGCTGCTCGGCCTGCTCGTGCTAGGCGGATGCGGTGCCGGTCAGGCTGCGACGTCCGGTTCGCCAGCGCATGCCAAGGATGCCGCACCACCAACAGCGAGACCGGAGGAATCACGCATGTGGATGACGGTCGGCGAACATCGGTTCGCCCTCAGCTTGACCGACAACGCAGCCGCCCGGGCGTTTGCAGCGCAACTTCCGCTGACGCTGGACATGGAAGAGCTGAACGGCAGCGAGAAGCATGCCCAGCTTCCGCAAGCGCTGCCCGCGAACGTGAGCCGGCCGGGAACGATCCATACCGGCGATCTCATGCTGTACGGCACGAGCACCCTCGTGGTGTTCTATGAGACGTTCACCTCGGCTTACTCCTATACCCGCCTCGGGCGCGTGGATGACCCTGCCGGTCTGGCTCACGCCCTCGGTAAGGGTGGCATCCGGGTGGTGTTCTCGAAGGACTGAAGCCCTGGCACGGACCGGCCTCGAGAGAAGGCGCCGGCTAGGCGCTGCCGCTCTCGCCGCTCCAACGGCTGAAGGTAGACGAGTGGGATTGAATGATCGACGTCAACCTCAAGGGCGTGCTCTACGGCATCGCCGCGGCGCTCCCTCACATGAAGGAGCAGAAGTCGGCGCACATGATCAATGTCTCGTCGGTCGCGGGCCACAAGCTGTTTGGGGGCTCTGCCGTCCATTCGGCGACGAAGTTCGGCGCGTGCCCTGTCCGATGCCAGCCCGGTCCAATTTGGACGAAGATTGAACTCCTGGAGAGTGAATGAGATGACCACGTGGCCGAAGGACGAGTTACAGCGGATCGCCGAGACCGACGACCTGCGTATTGCCCCGTTCCGCGAGGACGGAAAGACCTACGGCACACCGACCTGGATCTGGTCGGTCGTGGTGGATGAAGCTCTGTACGTCCGCGCGTACAACGGGACGAGCTCCCGCTGGTACCAAGCCGCCCGGAAATCGAGGGCCGGGCGGATCACCGGTGCGGGCCTGACGAAGGAAGTCGCCTTCGAGCCCGTGATGGGTCCCATCAACGACTGCATCGACGCGGCGTACCGGACGAAGTACGCCGGGAGCCCCTATCTCAGTTCGATGATCAGCGCACGGGCGCGGGCCGCCACGGTGTGGGTGGTGCCGCGCCACGCGGCTGCGGCGCACCGTGCCGAGGTGGCCCGGTGACGGGCGCGGCATCGGACTCAGTCGCGCGCCGCCCGCGCGTGATTTGCCACATGACGACCTCGATCGATGGGCGGATCGCGGTCGATGGCTGGCCGGATCGGGTGGCGGCTGCCGCCGGACGTGAGTACGAGAGGGTGCACACGAGCTTTGACGCCGACGGGTGGCTCTGCGGCCGCGTGACCATGGAGCCGTTCGCGGGCGCCGTGCGTCCCGAGGCGGAGGTTGCGCGGGAGCATATGGGCGGCACGCCGCGCGGAGACTTCATCGCTCCGGGCAACCATGCCTCCTTCGCCTTCGCCCTCGACCCAAGTGGCCGGCTGGCCTGGCAGACGAACGACATCGACGGCGACCACGTCGTGGCGATCCTCTCAGAGCGTGTCTCGGACGACTACCTCGCCTTCTTGCGCGAGCGGGGTGTGTCGTACCTCCTGGTCGGCGCACGAGACCTCGACCTGGCCCTAGCGCTAGGAAAGATCGGCCAGCGCTTCGGCGTGCAGACTTTGATGCTCGAGGGCGGCGGCCGGATCAATGGCGCCATGCTCGCGGCAGGGCTCGTCGACGAGGTGAGCCTGCTCATCGCCCCCATAGCGGACAGCCGCATGGCCATGCCCGCGGTATTCGACCAGGAGGGCAACGATGCCGCGCCCTACCGGCTCGTGCTCGAGGTCGTCGAGCGGCGGGAGGAGGACGTGCTCTGGCTCCGCTACCGGGTCGACGCAGCCCGCCCAAGCGCCAGCGCCAGCGGAAGTCAGAGGGGCGTGTCCTCCACTGCTTAAGCCGCACTCGGGGCAGGGCAGCGTGGATAGGCGGGCCACGACACCGCCCACTGCCTTGAGCCTGACTGCTACCGTACAGTTTCTCCAGGCGAACCCGGGCATTTTCGGCCAGGGAAGCGGGCACCGATGCTCGGTAAGTGA
The DNA here is from genome assembly GCA_963826065.1 of uncultured Gemmatimonadales bacterium. Classification (GTDB taxonomy): domain Bacteria; phylum Gemmatimonadota; class Gemmatimonadetes; order Gemmatimonadales; family GWC2-71-9; genus CAVVWJ01. The sequence continues at coordinate 102,493 of CAWGVP010000004.1, read as the reverse complement.
CCGTTTCCGGACAACTTGACCGGAACCGCCGCCCTAGGGGTACCGAACTCTGGTCCAGAAGAGTCCTGGAGCTCGCCCTCGCCTGCATCGCCGGGTAAAGGCCCCGCGTTTACGCGCCGAGCCCGAATAGCTCGCTTCTCTACCGCTCAAGGAGGGGATAGGGCGATGGCGGAGAGGCGCAATGCACGTCTAATGCACTTCCGGTAGCCGTCGGCGGCCGTCGATGGTGGTGCGTGGCCTGCGCTAAGTCGTTGCTGGACATCACCGGACGCGCCCGGTTAGGTTTGGCGCAGGACTGTTAATCACCGGGTCGGGGGTTCGAGTCCCTCCTCGGGAGTTTCCCGCAGAAAGGGACCGCGGCATCAGCCGCGGTCCCTTCTTCCATCCCTGGCTCGATGCCGCTCAGCGCGACCGCTGCGCCGCGCGGTCGAGCGGCTCGAGCACCAGGCTCGCCAGGCTCTCCTCTCCGCGGACCACCGGCAGTCCCGCGCCTTCCCATTCCGCGAACCCACCTGGCAGATCCAGCACACCACTTACGCCCTTGGCGTCCAGCACACTCGCGGCGATCGCCGACCGGGTGCCCCCCTGGCAGTGGACCACCAGCGGGCGCGCCTCGGGCAGCTCGCCGATCCGATCACCGATCTCGCCCGCCGGGATGTTGAGTACACCTGGGATGTGCCCCGCCTCCCACTCGGACCGGCTGCGCACGTCCACGACGGCCGCGCCCGCGTCCATCTGCTTCGTCAGGTCGCGCGCGGTGATGCGGCCGATCGTCGCGAGCGGCCGTCCGGTGTGCGTCCACGCGCCCAGCGCTTCGGCGCCGAAGCAGCCGGCCACGCGGTCCAGTCCGATCATTGCGAGATCGCGGAGCGCCAGCTCCGCCTGGCGCCCATCGGCCTTCGCCGAAAGGAGGTAGACGTCGCGGTCGTAGGGCACCATCCAGCCGGCCCAGGTGGTGAACGCGTTGTTGAACGGGATGTTGATGGTGCCGGGAATGTGCCCGCTGGCGTACTCCGTCGCGGTGCGGGTGTCGATTACCGGCTCGCCGCGGTCGAGCAGGTCCACCACCATCTGCGGCTCCGCGGGGATCGGCTTCGGCAGCCCTCCCAGGACGCGGGGACCCTGCTTGTTGATCCGCTTCATCATCCCGAAGTACTTCGGTGGATCCGGCTGCCCCGCGAGCACCAGCCGTACGAATTCTTCCTCGTCCGCCACGCAGAACGCCCAGTTGAATCGCCGCTCGTAGCCCACCGTGCTGTGCGGGATCGCGCTCATTCCCTTGCCGCAGGCGGACCCCGCACCGTGACCCGGCCAGATCTGGAGATAGTCCGGCTGGGCCTTGAAGCGCCGAATGCTCCGGAACAGGGTCCGCGCTCCCGCCTCCATGGTGCCGCCGACGCCCGCCGCGCGCTCCAGCAGATCGGGCCGGCCGACGTCGCCCACGAACACGAAGTCACCCGTCACCGCGGCGATCGGCTCGGTGGCCGCGGCGCCATCGGTCACCAGAAAGGTGAGGTGCTCGGGGGTGTGTCCCGGAGTATGCAGCACGTCGATCGAGATCCGGCCGACGGTGAACCGGCCGCCGTCGTGCAGCAGCGTGGCGCCATCCGCTGCCGCGAAGGCGTAGCGCCACTCGTCGCCCCCCTCGTCGGAGAGGTAGAGCTTCGCGCCCGCGCGGGCGGCGAGCTCCCGGCTGCCCGAGGCGAAGTCGGCGTGGATGTGGGTTTCGGTGACGTGGGCGATGCGGAGACGGAGCGAGGCGGCGAGGGCGAGATACTGGTCCACGTCGCGGGTGGCGTCGATGACCAGTGCCTCCCCCGCCTCGATACAGCCCAGGAGATAGCCGGCCTGGGCGAGCTTGGGGTCCCACACCCGATGCAGCAGCACTAGCGGCGTCCCGGGCGCCGGAACACCGGCCGCCGCTCCTCGTCCTCCAGCTCGACCCGCGGCCGCCGCGGCCCCGACTGCCGGGGCTCGGGCTTCTTCGGCTCGGGCGGCGGCGGCGCTACCCTGCGGGGCGGTGCGGCGGCCTGCTGCGGCGGCGGCCGCCGCGACACGTGGAGCTGCTCGGCCGGCGCCGGTTCCTTCGAACGGCCCTCCGTGGCGGTCGTGGCCAGAAGCCCCATGGCGGACTGCGCCGCGATACGAATGGTCTGGAGCGTCGTGTCGAGCGCGTCGCGCAGCCTCGCGTCCACCCGCGGCGCCTCCGCGGCGAGCACCTCACGCAGCAGGGCCCGCGCCGTGTCCGGCCCCACGGCCAGCCCCAACTCGGCCAGCCGGTCGCACAGCATCTCCACCGTCTGCAGGCTGGGCTCGGGGCCCGCCATCCGCTGGGTCACCTCGCTCGTCACGATTGCCTCCGCGTCAGATGTCGCACGCGCGCCAGAGATACCAGCACGCGGCCGAACGGTAGGGACGCCAGCGCTCGGCGCGCCGGGTGATGGTCACCGCGGCGGGCAGCGTACGGCTGCCGAAGGTGAGCGCGAAGCCCTTTCGAATGCCGAGATCACCGACCGGCAGCACGTCGGCCCGGCCGAGCCGGAACATGAGCAGCATTTCCGCGGTCCACCGGCCGACGCCGCGGACCTGGATGAGACGCTCGATGATCGCTTCGTCGTCCATCAGGCGGACCCGGGAGAGCGCCGGCACCGTGCGGTCCAGGCATCGCTCCGCCAGGTCGCGCAGCGCGGCGGTCTTCGCGGTCGAGAGGCCGGCCGCGCGGAGCCGCTCGGGTGGGGTGGCCAGGATGTCGCGCGGGGTGGGGAAGCGCTTCGGCGCGTAGATCGCCTTCACCCGGCCGAGGATCGTGGCGGCGGCGGTACCGGAGAGCTGCTGGTAGACGATGGCGCGCGCGATGGCGGCGAAGAGACTCTGGGTCGGCTGGGGTCGGAGACCGAAGGTCCCCACGCGCGCGATCAGCTCGCCAAGAGGGGGATCGGATTCCGCGAGGTGCCGGCATGCCAGGGCCGGATCGTAGTCCAGCCCCGACATGGCGAGCGGTCGGGCGGTCATGCCTCCAAAGATAACCCGCTTAGGTTTGGCTCATGACCCCTGAGGAATTCCGGCGCCACGCCCACGAGCTGGTCGACTGGATGGCCGACTACCTGGCCGGTGTCGGCGATCTGCCCATCACTTCCTCGGGCGCCCCCGGCGACATTCGCCGCCGACTGCCCGAGTCGCCTCCCTCCGAAGGCGAGCCGTTCGCCAGGCTGTTTCAGGACTTCCGGGAGCTGATCGTACCCGGCATGACGCACTGGAACCACCCCGGATGGTTCGCCTACTTCCCGGGCAACAACAGTCCGCCCTCGATCCTCGGCGAGATGCTGACGGCGACGATGGGCGCGCAGTGCATGTCGTGGGTGACGTCGCCCGCGGCGACCGAGCTGGAGCAGGCCGCCATGGACTGGCTCCGGCAGATGATCGGCCTCCCTGAAGAGTTCACCGGCGTCATCCAGGACTCGGCGTCCACCGCGACGCTGGTCGCGCTGCTCTCCGCGCGCGAGCGTGCGACGGGTGGCGTGAGCGGTAGCGGCGGCATGGATGCGGCGCCCGGTCTCACCGTGTACGCGTCCACCGATGCGCACTCGTCGGTGGACAAGGGCGTCAAGCTCGCGGGCTATGGACTGGATCGTCTGCGGCGGGTTCCGACCGACGCCGCGTTCGCGCTGGACCCCTCCGCGCTGGAACAGTCGATCGAGCAGGACGTGGCCGCGGGACTGCGTCCGGCGTGCGTCGTTGCGACCATCGGCACGACCTCGTCGACCGCGGTGGATCCGGTTCCCGCCATCGCAGCCGTCTGCCGGCGGCGCGGCGTCTGGCTCCATGTGGATGCCGCCTATGCCGGTCCGGCCGCGATCGTGCCCGAGCTGCGGGGGTATTTCGCGGGCATGGAAGCTGCCGACAGCATCGTCCTCAATCCCCACAAGTGGCTCTTGACCAACTTCGACTGCACCGCGTACTACGTGCGCGACCGCGAGGCGCTGCTGGCCACCTTCGCGCTCACACCGGAGTATCTCCGCACCGCGCACGACGCCGAAGTGGTGAATTACCGCGACTGGGGCATCCAGCTCGGCCGGCGGTTCCGGGCGCTGAAGCTCTGGTTCGTGATCCGGAGCTACGGCGTCGAGGGCCTGCGCGCGATGATACGCCGTCATGTCGCGCTCGCGGCGGAGCTCGCCGAATGGGTGGACGCGTCGCCCGACTTCGAGCGGGTGGCGCCGGCGCCGTTCGGACTGGTGTGCTTCCGCTACCGGCCGGCCGGGAGATCGGAGAAGGAGCTCGACGCGCTCAACGAGCGACTGCTGGCGGTGGTCAACGCGTCGCGCCGGGTGTTTCTCACGCACACCCGGCTGGGGGGGCGATACGTGATCCGGCTGGTGATCGGGCAGAGGGAGACGGAGCGGCGGCACGTGGTGGAGGCATGGGAGATCGTTCGGGGGGCGGCGCGGGGGGTGTGATCCGGCTCCCTGGTGCGAGTGCAGGCATGTGTCATCCTGAGCGAAGCGAAGGAGCCATGGCGCCGCTTCGGCTCCTTCGCTACGCTCAGGATGACACCAACTCGCTCACGATGACACGGTGGGACGATGACACGATCCCCCTACCCCGCGAGCGCGTGCGCCGGCGAGTGCAGCATTGGTTTGAGGTAGCGGCCGGTATGGGATCCCGCGCACTCCGCGACATCCTCGGGTACCCCCTGGGCCACGAGTCGGCCCCCCGCATCGCCCGCCTCGGGTCCCAGATCCACGATCCAATCCGCCCGCTTGATGACGTCGAGGTGGTGCTCGATGACGACGACCGTGTGCCCCGCGTCCACCAGCCGATCGAGCACCTGGATCAGCACCCGCACGTCGTCCAGATGCAGGCCGGTGGTCGGCTCGTCGAGAATGTAGAGCTTCCGCCCTTCCTTCTTGCCCGCCTGGATCAGCTCCCGGGCGATCTTGAGCCGCTGGGCCTCGCCTCCCGACAGCGTCGTGGCCGGCTGGCCGAGGCGCAGGTAGCCGAGGCCGACCTGCTGCAGGTGCCACAGCGCCGTGCCGAGACGGGGCTGGTGGCGGAATCGGCCCATCGCCTCTTCCACGGTCCACTGCAGCACGTCGCGTATGGAGTGCCCCTGGATCCGGACGTCGAGCACTTCGCGGCGGTAGCGGCTGCCGCCGCAGGCCTCACAGGGGACGAAAACGTCGGCCAGGAAGACCATCTCCACCTGCACGTGGCCCGCACCTTCACACTCTTCGCAGCGGCCGCCCGGCATGTTGAACGAGAACGTACTGGCGGAGTACCGCCGCTGCCGCGACAGCGGCTGGGTGGCGAAGAGCTCCCGGATCTCGTCGAATGCCTTGATGTAGGTGATCGGATTGGAGCGCGGCGAGCGGCCGATCGGTGATTGGTCGATCAGCAGCACGTCCTGGAGAAATTCCCAGCCCGTGATCGAGGCGACCCGCCCGACCGCCTCCCCCAGGTGCGATTTGGCCGAGTGGCCGCCGTGGAGCTTGCCCTCCAGGTTCCGGTAGACCACGTCGTAGAGGAGCGTGCTCTTGCCGGACCCCGAGACGCCGGTGACCGCGGTGAGCGCGCCGAGCGGGAAGTCGACGTCCACACCGCGCAGGTTGTGCAGTTCCGCGCCCCGGACCTTGAGCCAGAGGGGCCCCGCGGGCCGGCGCGCGCTGGGTACCGCGATCCGCTTCTGGCCGGTGAGGTATTGACCGGTGAGGGTCTGTGACGCCGCAGCCACGGGGCCGGCGTGTACCACGCGGCCCCCGCGGTCGCCCGCGCCGGGGCCCAGCTCCAGCATGAAATCGGCCTGCTGGATCGCGGCGAGATCGTGCTCCACGACGACCACCGTGTTCCCTCCGTCCCGCAGCCGCCGGAGCAGGGCGAGGAGACGGTCGGTGTCGCGCGGGTGCAGGCCGACCGAGGGCTCGTCGAGCACGTAGAGCGTGTCCACCAGCCGGGAGCCGAGGGCGTTGGACAACGAAATCCGCTGCGCCTCGCCGCCGGACAGTGTGCGGGTCTGCCGGTCCAGCGACAGATAGCCCAGCCCCACGTCGCGCAGGAAGCTCAGCCGGTCGTCGAGCTGCTCGACGATCAGGTGCGCCACCTCGCGCTCGAACGGCGTGAGCTGGAGCCCGCGCAGCCACTGATGAATGCCGTCCACCGGACGGGCCGCGACGCTCGCGATGTCGTCGCCGGCGATCTGGACCGCGAGCGCGTCGGGGTTGAGTCGCGCGCCGTCGCATTCGCCGCAGGTCTTGGCCAGCTGATATTGCCGCAGGAAGACCCGGATGTACTGCTTGTACCGCTTCTCCTCGAGATCCTTCAGGAACGGGAAGATCCCGACGTATCGTCCCTTGCGGCCGTAGAGCAGCTCCCGGCGATGGGTGGCCTTGAGCCTGTGCCACGGCGCCTTCGGATCGGCGCCGAGACTCCGGGCCTGCTCGACCAGCAACTTCCGGCGCGACTCGTAGCGGGGCTTGGTCCACGGATCGATGGCACCACCCGCCAGGCTGCGCTCGGGATCGGGCACGACGAGCGACTCGTCGTACTCCAGCACGGCACCGAAGCCGTTGCAGGCGGCGCAGGCGCCGCGAGGGTTGTTGAAGGAGAACAGGGCGGGGGTGATGGTGGCGGCCGGGGTGTCGCAGGCGCTGCACGAGGGCGTACGTGTGAAGCGCAGCCGGCCGGCGTCGTGCAGGGCGAGCGCCACGCCCTCCCCCTCCTGAAACGCCACGGCCACCGCCTCGGAGATCCGTCCGAGCGCCTCCGCCGAGCCGCCGAGGCGGTCCACCACGACCAGCAGCTCGCGGGAGCGCGTGAGATCGAGTCGGGGGGGAAGCTCATCGAGATGGCACGCCGTCCCGTCGGCCATCACTCGCACGAAGCCGAGCGCGCGCAGGTTCTCCACCACCGCGGCGTGGGTCAGCTTCGCCACCGGCGGGAGCGGAAACGCGATCTGCACCCGGCCGAGTCCGGCGGCGACGATGTCGTCGGCGGCGGACTGCGGCGTATCCACCCGGACCGGCGCGCCGCAGGCGCGGCAGAAGCTTCGTCCGATCCGGGCCCAGAGGAGCCGCAGGTGGTCGTACACCTCGGTGGCGGTCCCGACGGTGGAGCGGCTGGAGACCACCGGATTCCGCTGCTCGATGGCCACCGACGGTGCGATGCCCTCGAGACGGTCCACCAGCGGCTTGGGCATCCGGTCGAGGAACTGCTTGGCGTAGGTGGAGAGCGATTCGATGTACCGGCGTTGGCCCTCGGCGTACAGCGTGTCGAAGGCGAGCGTGCTCTTCCCGGAGCCGGAGGGGCCGGTGACCACGGTGAGCGCGCGGTGCGGCAGGTCTACGGTGACGCCCTGCAGGTTGTTCTGGCGTGCGTTGACGATGCGGATGACGGAGTCGGCCACGTCCGAAAAATAGTCGGGAGGGTGGGTTCGGGATAGTTTCGGGACGACAGGCCCCCGCCGCCCGCTGTCCCGCCGCCTCGCCGTCCGACTATCTTATCGTCTCCCATGGCCCGACTCCTCACCCCAAAATTTCTCCTGCGCGGCTTCGAGATCTCGGTCCTGGCCTCCCTCGCCGGCTTCGGGATCACGCTCTTGTACGGCAACGACTTGCCCGCGTTTCTCCGGGGCCTCGCCCGGGTGCATTTCGAGTGGGTGCTGGTGGGCGCGGCGCTGGCGTCGCTCGACTGGATCGGCGGGGGGCTTCGGCTCTGGATCTGCGCCCGGCATGTCTTTCCGCGGCCCTCGCTCAAGGGGTGTATCCTCGCCGGCGGGATGGGGGCCTGGGCCGGCTTCCTGACACCGTTCAACTCGGCCGCCGGCCCGATGACCATGTACACGCTCCGGCGGTACGGCGTCCCCCTGCCGGTGGCGGTCACGTCCACGTTCATCAGCTTCGTCTCCACCATCCTCTTCTTCGCCATCGCGGGTCCGCTGGCGCTGGCGTTCGGAGCCGGGAAGGGTCTGGGGCAGCGGGGGGACGTGCTCGGACTCTCGCTGTACGACCTCTTCCGCGGCAGCCTCACGATCGTGCTGGGCATCGGCGTCCTGATGGGGTTCGTGATCTTCGCGCCGAGGCTGGTGCGCGACCTGATTCACCGGGTGGCGGAGGCGATCGGGCGCCGGAGCAGCCGGGTGGCGCAGCGGCTGGAGCGACTCCGGGAGGGGATCGACGAGGCGCACGCGAGTGTCGTGGCCTTCAACAGCGTCCGCGGGTGGCTCGCCATCTTCTGGTCCACGATCCTCTCGGCCGTCTCCCACGCCAACAAGCTCCTCGCAGGATATGTCGCGCTTCGCGCCATCGGCATCTCGGCGAACTTCGTGGACATCCTGCTGGTTCAGACTCTGGTGATGTTCCTGCTCTACTTCACGCCCACGCCGGGCGCGTCCGGGATCGGGGAGGTCCTTTCCGCCGCGGTGATGTCGTCGTACGTGCCGCGGGAGCTCACGCCGATCTACATCCTGATCTGGCGCCTCACGCTGACGTACTTCACGCTCGCCTTCGGCTTCTTCGTCTTCTCGGGCTGGCTCCGACAGGGCCTCAAGTCGATCGACCAGGGCGCGATCGCCGAGCCTGCCGGCGGCTAGACTTCGATGATGGACGACCAGGACGTTCCCGCCACCCGGTACGACGCCACGCTGCTGAGACGGCTGCTGCGCTACCTGCGACCGTATCGCTGGCTCGCGGCCGGCGCGGTGCTGTTGCTGCTGGTGCAGTCGGCGCTCGCGCTCATCGGCCCGAGATTGACCGAGCACGCGCTCGACGTCGCCATTCCGCGGATGGACCTCGGGCTGCTCGGCCTGCTCGCCGGGTTGTATCTCGCCTCGCTGCTGCTCGAGCTGCTGGTGGAGTACGGCGGGGCGGTGCTCACCGCGTTCGTCGGCCAGCGGGTGATGTACGACCTCAGGATGGAGATCTTCGGCCATCTGCAGCGGCTCAGCGTCACCTACTTCGACCGGAACCCGGTGGGCAGGCTGATGACGCGGGTCACGTCCGACGTCGAGACCCTGAACGAGCTGTTCTCCTCGGGCGTGGTCACCATCTTCGGCGACGTGTTCACCCTCCTCGCCATCATGGGGATGATGCTGGTGATCGACGTCAAGCTGGCGCTGGTGACGTTCGCCGTGATCCCGCTGGTCTGGCTCACCGCCGCGATCTTCCGGCGCCGGGTGCGGGAGGCGTTCCGGGATATCCGCTACCGGCTGGCGCGGCTCAACGCCTACCTCCAGGAACGGCTCTCGGGGATGCGGGTGGTGCAGATCTTCGGGCGGGAGGAGGACTCCGCGCGAAGGTTCGCCCAGCTCAATCGGGAGCACCTCGGTGCGCATCTCCGGTCCATCACCGTCTACGCCATCTTTTTCCCGGTGGTCGAGGTGCTGACCGCGGTGGCGATGGCGCTGCTTCTCTGGTACGGCGGGCTCCGGGTCCTCGACGAGACCCTGACGGTGGGCGTGCTCGCCGCCTTCATCCAGTACACCCGGCGCTTCTTCCAACCGCTGCAGGACCTCTCGGAGAAATTCAATCTGCTTCAGAGCGCCATGGCCTCGTCCGAGCGGGTCTTCGCCCTGCTGGACGAGCCGGTGTCCGTCCGGGAGCCGGCCAGCCCGGCCCTGCTGCCGCGGCCGGTACGAGGCGAGGTTCGGTTCGAGGGGGTGTGGTTCCGCTACACCCCCGACGGCCCCTGGGTGCTGAAGGACATCTCGTTCACCGCGTCCCCCGGGCGGACGGTGGCGCTGGTGGGTCATACGGGCGCCGGGAAGACCACCATCGTCAATCTCCTGCTCCGGTTCTACGATCCCGAGCGGGGGCGGATCACGGTGGACGGGATCGACATCCGCGATCTGGCCACCGCCGATCTCCGCTCCGCGATCGGGTTCGTGCAGCAGGATCTCTTCCTTTTCACCGGCGATATCCTGCACAACCTGGCCCTCGGCGCGCCGATCTCGCGCGAGGCGGTCCGGGAAGCGGCCGAGCGGGTGGGGGCGGACCGGTTCATCACCCGATTGCCGTCCGGCTACGAGCATCGGCTGGGGGAGCGGGGGCGCAGCCTGAGCGTGGGTGAGCGGCAGCTGCTGAGCTTCGCGCGGGCACTGGCGCTCGACCCCCGGATCCTGGTGCTGGATGAGGCCACCAGCTCGGTGGACGCCGAGGCCGAGGCGCAGATCCAGCGCGCCATCGCGGAGCTCATGGCCGGTCGCACCAGCCTGGTCGTGGCTCACCGGCTGAGCACCATCCTCCACGCCGACGAGATCCTGGTGATGCACCACGGGGAGATCCGTGAACGGGGCAGCCACCGGGAGCTGCTGGCCGCCGGCGGCCTCTACGAGCGGCTCTACCAGCTGCAGCTCAGCGGTCAGGAGGTGCGCAAAATTGCCTGAGACGAGTTTGCTTGCCTGCCCCCGGGGCCCGGGATACGTTTGGCAACCGGTTCAGCCTTCGGAATCCGATCCATGATGCAACTCGAGGTCGGTGGCCGACGGATCCCAGTCGCCACCGGAGATACGGTCATAGGCTCGGCGCCGTGGTGTACCATCGTCCTCGAGGGTGAGGGCGTGCGGCCGCATCACGCCGTCGTACAGGGCACTGCGGGGGGCGCGGCAGCGATACGGACCGCCGGCGCCGACGCCGAGGTGTCCATCAACGGCGTGCGTCTGGGTACCGACCCCACGCCGGTACTGCATGGCGACAAGATCCAGATCTTTGGTCACGAGATCCTCGCAGTGGACCCGCAGCGCGCGGGCAATACCCAACTGTTCGATTCCGGAGCGTTCGCCGATCTCCCCTCGGCCCAGCCCGTGAAGCCGCCTCCGGGTGCCACGGGCGGCCGGGTCGTCTGTCTCACCGACGGGCGGGAGTATTCCATCGAGACCGAGCCGCTGGTGTTCGGGCGGGATGCCGCCTCGGACGTCGTGGTCACCTCGGGCGACGTCTCGCGCAGGCATGCGGAGATTCAGGTGGGTGCCGACGGCTACGTCCTGGTGGACGTCAGCGTGAACGGCACCTTCGTGAACGGCAGGCGGGTGGGGAAGAGCCACCTGCTCGCCCGGGCGGACGTGATCCGGATCGGGACCGATGAGTTCCGGTTCTACGCCGATGCGGCCCCCCCGGCCCCCCCGATGGGACCCCGGCCGGTGCCTTCCGAGGGGCCGCTCCACACGCCCACGGGTGCGACCGCGCGCCTGTCCGATACGATGCACGGCCTGCCCGTCTCGATCTCCCGCGATCCCATCCCGACTCCCACATCGGTCCCCGCCCTGCCCATCGCCTCGCTGCTGGTCCGCAGCGGCGACCTGCGCGGCCGGCGGCTTCCGATCACCCTGCCGGTGGTCAACGTCGGCCGGGCGGACTACAACGATATCGTGATCGCCGATCCCAGCGTCAGCACCACCCACGCCAAGCTGCAGCGGCGGGACGACGTCTGGGTGCTGACCGACCTGGGCTCCACGAACGGGACGTTCGTCGAGGGAGAGCCCGTCACCGGCGAGACGGCCCTGACGCCGGGCTGCACCCTTCGGTTCGGCGACGTGGCGGCGCTCTTCGAGCCGCATGACGAGCCTCATCCGCCGGGGCCGCGGGCGCCGCGTCCGGCGGCGGCCGCGGAGCCGGGACCGCCCTGGGCCGAGGACGCACCTCCGCCGCCGGCCCGTCCGGCCACGCGGCGGCCGATCCGCGCCGCCGCGCCCAAGCCGAGTGGCCCGCCGATGTGGCCGATCTTGATCATCGTGATCGTCGCCATCGTCATCGCCGTCGTCCTCCTGACCTCGAGCTGACGGGGACTCGTGCACTTCACCTGTGCCGCCCGAACCGATGTGGGCATCGTCCGCTCGGGCAATGAAGACAATTACCTGATGCTGGCCGAGCGCGGGGTGTTCATCGTGGCCGACGGCATGGGGGGGCACGCGGCCGGTGAGGTGGCGAGCGAGATGGCGGTGCGGATCACGTCGCACGAGATCGGCTCGCTGCGAGGGCTCTCCGACGCCGAGGCGAGCGACCGGATGCGGACGGCGATCCGGGCGGCCAATGACGCGATCTTCGAGCGGACGCTCTCGGAGCACGACAAGCGGGGCATGGGGACGACGGCTACGGTGCTGGTCCTCATGCCCCGACGGTATCTGATCGGCCAGGTGGGCGACAGCCGGGCGTATCTGCTCCGCGGCGGCCAGCTGCTGCAGCTCACCAAGGACCACTCCTACGTGCAGGAGCAGGTGGATGCCGGGCTTCTGACACCCGACCAGGCCCGGGTGCACCCCTACAGCAATGTGATCACCCGCTGCGTCGGTGCCAGCGGAGACGTGCTGCCCGACATCTACTTCGGCTCGCTGGAGCAGGGCGACATCCTGCTGATCGCCTCCGACGGACTCACCGGCATGCTGGAGGACGAGCACCTGATCCGGATCCTCAACTCGGACGGCGGACCCCAGCACTGGGTGGACCGGATGATCACCGAGGCCAACCGGCGGGGCGGGCTCGACAACATCACGGCGATCGTGATCCGGATCGAGTCGGTGGAGAGCACCACGGGAGAGCAGCCGGCGGCCACGGCGGCGGCCGGCGGGGCCGGCTAGGGCACGAGTGGCAGCTCGAGCTGGATATCGGCCCGGGAGTAGCCGTTGGCGGGGTCGAGGGGCACGTCGCGGAAGCCGTGCTTGCGGTAGAGAGTCAGGGCGGGCGCCAGCCGGGTATTGGACAGCAGCATCAGCCGCCGCGCACCGGCGTCGCGGGCAAAGGCGATCGCGGTCTCCATCAGCCGGTCCCCGTAGCCCCGTCCACGCGCAGCCGGATCGACGGCCATCTTGGCCAGCTCAAGGGTCTCGGCGTCGTGCCGGATGACGGCGCAGGTGCCCCGGACCCCGCCCTCATCGAGCAGGAAGAACACCTGGCCGCCCGGCGCGACGATCTCGCCCTCCGGGTCGGCGAATACCCGCCGGTCCTCCTCCTCCACCGCGAAGTATCCCTCGATCCACTCCCGATTCAGGCGCTCGAAGTCGGACCGGAGGTCCGGGTGCCAAGTGACCATCCGGACCGCTTCCGATCCGGCCTGCGCACCCATGAGCGAGTCTCCCGAGCCCGGTGCGGGATTACGGCCAGCGGGCCAGAATCTGCCGAATCTCGTCGCGGTGATTGGTCTCGTCCGAGATCATGTCGTCGAGGACGACCGCGAAACCGTGCTCCCCGGCGGCTTCGACCTGCTCACGGCGTCGGACGTAGCGCTCGATCGTCTCGATCTCGGCGGCGAGCGCGGTCTCGAGCATCGCCTTCGCCTCCCTGACGATTTTCACCGGCGCCGGCTCGGTTGCCGGCGTCCCGCCCAGCGCAGAGATCTTGTCGGCCAGGATCTGGGCGTGACCCAGCTCCTCGGGAATCTCATTCGAGAAGAAGGCCCGCAGGTCCTGACGCCACGGTCCCTGGACCATGCTGGCGAAGAGCCGGTACATGATGACGGCCTGGAACTCTCCGCGCAGGTCTTCGTTCAAGCCGTCCAGAAGCTGACGGGTAGCGTCCTTGCCCTTCGGTTGGGTCTCCGTACGTGTCGCCATGTGCTCCTCCTGATATCGCCGTTCGGCTCACCTCTGCCGGAGCATACGAAGACGGGGGCACCGGCGATAGGGCGCAGGGCACAACCGGGGTGTCATTCCGAGCGGAGGGGGTCATCCAGCGGGATGACACGCTGCTCGGGATGACACGCCGCTGGGGATGCCCCCTACCGCTTCGCGAAGATCTCCGACTTCCCATCCCGCTGGAAGATCAGCACCTCGTACGGCTCGTGCGGCTGCCCCGGCACCGCCATCCCCGGGGAGCTGGCCGGCATTCCCGGCGCGGCCAGGCCCACGGCCTTGGGCCGTTTCGCCAGGAAGTTGGTGATGTCCTCCGCCGGGACATGGCCTTCGATGAGATACTTGTCCACCTGCGCCGTGTGGCAGGACCGCAGGTCGCGGGGCACGCCCAGGTTGTCCTTGACGCTCTCCATGTCCTCGTCCTCGTGCACGACGGTCTGGAAGCCTGCCGCCTTCACATGGTCCACCCATTTGGCGCAGCAGCCGCAGGTGGGGCTCATGTAGATGGTCATGGTGGTAGCGCCGCCGGGCTTCGAAAGAGCCCAGAGCGACTTCCCACCGGCGAGTGACAGGCCGAGCCCGGCCGCCTGTCCCACGAACGTGCGCCGTGAAATCATCGATTCATCCCCTTAAACCAGTGAGACCTCTTCCGCGAGCCGGCGGGCGACTTCCTCCGCCGGCCAGGTCAACAGATCCAGCAATCCGTCGAGCGACCGCTCGGGCCCCCGGGCCACGAATACCCGGAGTCGGCGCGCGCTGAGATACAGCTCGTCCGCCACCCGCGGCAGGCCGAGCTGGCCGGCCCGACCGGCGTCGGTGAGACGCTCGATGGCGCCGCTCCGGGTGCGGAGCGGAAGATCCACGCCCAGCATCGAGGAGCGCGCCGGAAAGTCCAGCAACAGCTCGCCGTGGCCCAGGCCGACCCGGGCGGCGACGGCGTCCTCCACCCGCTCGAGCAGCGCCGGATCGTCGGCCACCCAGGGCTGCACCCCTGCGGGAACGTCGCTGGCCGGAAGGTCGAGCGCGCGCTTGTACAGCCGCCGAGCCCGGATCGCCGCGGCGAGCCCGTCGGGATCGCGGCTGATGAGCTGCTCCATCAACCCGTCGTCGGTCGCGTCCGCGATGACCTCCACCGTGACGTCGCCCCGTCCCACCGCACCCCGCACGGCCCGCTTGAACATACAGGTGGCGGATCGCACCGCATGGTGCCAGTAGACGTTGCGGTACATCTGATACTTGGAAAAGAGCAGCGACTCCAGTGCGCTGACGCCCTTCTCCTGTACGCCGACCTCGTACCGGCCCGGCACGGTCTCGACCAGGGTCAGTGACGACAGCAGCCGGTCCACGTCCACGGTGCCGTAGGGCACCCCGCACATGCGGGCGTCCCGGCTCAGGTAATCGATCTTGTCCAGATCGAGCGAGCCCGAGATGAGGCCCTGGAGCGGACTGCCGCTGGTCCCGCCGATGAGGCTTCCCACCGTCGCCGCGAAGCCCGGACCGCCGATCTCCACCAAGCGGTCGCCCAGCTCACCGCGGGACAGCTTGGCGATGCCGAGCTTCTCGTGCGACGGGAAACCGGCCTCTTCCAGGGCGTGGGAGAAGGGATAGTGGCCCACGTCGTGAAGCAGCGCCGCCATGCGGACCGCGAGCCGGTCCTCGTCGCCCGCGGGGTCGAGCTCGCCGCGCTCCTCGAGCGCCGCCAGCGCCCGCTTGGTCAGGTGATAGGCGCCGAGCGCGTGCTCGAAGCGGGTGTGGGTGGCGCCGGGGTAGACCAGGAACGCGTGCCCGACCTGGCGCACGTACCGGAGCCGCTGGACCGTCGGGGTGTCGAGCGCGAGCAGCGCCGGCCGGTCGAGCCGGATGTTGTCCCACAGCGGGTCGCGGATGATCTCGATTTCGGCGGGAATGCCCCGCCGCCCCGCCGCCCCGCTCACACCGTCGGCCCCGCCGCCGCTACGGCCTCCGGTACCTGCGGCCGGTACTGCTCGAAGTTCTCCCGGAACATGGTGGCCAGCTTGCGGGCCTGGGCGTCATACGCCGCCGGGTCGGCCCACGTGTCGCGCGGCGTGAGCACTTCGGTCGGAACACCGGGCACCTCGGCGGGCACCTCGATGCCGAAGACCGGGTCACGGACGAACCGGCCATGGTCGAGCGCTCCCGAGAGTGCGGCGCGGACCATGGTCCTGGTATGGGCGAGCTTCATCCGCGAGCCGAGACCGTAGGGGCCGCCGGTCCAGCCGGTGTTCACCATCCACACCTTCACCCCGTGCCGGGCGATCCGCTCGCCGAGCATCTTGGCGTAGACGCCGGGGTGGAGCGGCAGGAACGGCGCGCCGAAGCACGCGGAGAACGTGGCGGAGGGCTCGGTGACGCCCCGTTCCGTCCCCGCCACCTTGGCGGTGTATCCCGACAGGAAGTGGTACATCGCCTGCTCGGCCGTGAGCCGGGCGATCGGCGGCATCACGCCATAGGCATCCGCCGTGAGGAACACGATGTTCCTCGGGTGGGAGCCGGCGCCGCTCGGAAGGTGATTCGGGATGTAGTGAATGGGATAGCAGGCGCGGGTGTTCTCGGTGATGCGGTCGGCGTCGAAGTCCGGAGTTCGGTCGGTCGGGTCGAGCACCACGTTCTCGAGCACGGTGCCGAACATCTGGGTGGCGGCGTAGATCTCGGGCTCGGTGTCGGGCCGGAGGCGGATCACCTTGGCGTAACATCCGCCTTCGAAATTGAACACGCCCCGGTCGCTCCACCCGTGCTCGTCGTCGCCGATGAGCTGGCGGGTGGGGTCGGCGGAGAGCGTGGTCTTGCCGGTGCCGGAGAGACCGAAGAACACGGCCGTGTCGCCATCGGGCCCCACGTTGGCGGAGCAGTGCATCGGCATCACGCCGCGGGCCGGCAGCATGTAGTTCAGCGCGGTGAAGATGGATTTCTTCATCTCGCCCGCGTAGCGCGTTCCCCCGATCAGCACCAGCTTCTTGCCGAAGTGGATGACGACGAAGGTGCCGCTGCGGGTGCCGTGGCGGGTGGGATCGGCCTGGAAATCGGGGGCGTGCAGCACGGTGAAGCCGGGGCGGAACTGGGCCAGCTCCGCGGGCATGGCCCGGATGAACATGTTGCGCACGAACAGCGCGTGCCACGCATTGGGGGTGACGAACCGGACGGAGACCCGGTGCGCCGGGTCGGCGCCGCCGAAGAGATCCTGAACGAACACCTCGCGGGCGTCGAGATGGCCGCGCACGTCCTCGTGCAGCCGCTCGAACGCGGCGGGCTCGAGGCGGGGGTTCTTCTCCCACCAGATCCGGTCGGCCCCGCCCGGCTCTTCGATGACGAACTTGTCCTTGGCGGAGCGGCCGGTATGCGGCGAGGTGACGGCGCAGAACGCTCCGCGGTCCGTCAACATCCCTTCGCCCCGGGCCACAGCGTGCTCGATCAGCGCCGCGGGAGTCAGGTTGGCGTGAATCCGGATCGGAAACAACCCGTGCTCCACCAGCGTGAGGCTCTCACGCGGGACTGCGCTCGTCTCGGTCATACACTCCATGCCATGCGCCGACCGGCGCGGTTGAAGGGGCCTGGCGGCCGTCCGGCCGCCTCCAGGGGAGGGGGAAAGATCGGCATGGCGACCCCCCGGTGCAACCGGGATCGGTTCGGTCACCTTATCTCCCCATAGAGGTGCAATTTACCGCGTGGCGCGGGAGGCTATTCGAGGGGCTCGAACCGCACTGCTTCAAGGGTAGGGGGGGTATGGTAGGCCGCCTCGGCGGTTCTCTGGTCCCGGGCGCTGGGCCGCTCGACCCCCGGATCGGCGAACATGATGTCGTCCGGTCGGTCGGAGTGGGCGAAAATCCCCAGCGCATGCCCCAACTCGTGCACGCTGGTCAGGCCGAGGCACCGCTCGATGCCGGGATCTCCCGGCAGCGAGCTGGCGACGAATACCCGGATCGGCAGCCTCAGCTGTCGGCTCTCGACATCCACGTCCAAGTCGGTCGCTCCGGTGCACTCCGGTGCCAGCGAGCTGTGCAGCCGCCTCGCCCCCACCACGGAGGGTGGCGAGCCCGAGCGGACGATCACGTCGGCGCCGGCCGAGTCGGACACCAGGGAGGCCTGGAACTCCCCATAGAGGAAGGCCGACTCCCACACGTCGATCGCGGCCGCCATGTGGCCCGGAAGCCCCTCGAGGTCCTCGACCCAGACGCGGACGGGGAGGTCGTCCTTGCCCCAATGGAAGCTCAGCGTGTCGAGACCGGGGCCGGGCACTGACGGAGCCTCCAGTCGCCACTCGTAGACATCGGTTCGAGACGGCGCGGCGATGTCGCCACAAGCGAGCGCGGCCACCATCGCGAATCCCGGCACCAGACGCCGTGAAGGAACGCTCATCGAATCCCTCGGGCCAGACCGACCGAGAGCGAAACACGGCTCACGCCTTGCGCCTGGGTGAATCCCCGGCGCTCCAGCTCCTCGGTCGTGAAGCGGTGAAAGTCGTAGCGGGCCGACGCCATCAGATCCCAGTTCTCCAGCAGCGGCCGGCGATAGTCCACGCCGGCGCCCGCGAGAAAGCGGATCGGTCCGCCCTGCAGGAAGATCCCCGTGTCCTCCGACGGCCAGTAGAGCAATCCGCCGACCCCGGCCCGCCAGCGGAGCGCGGACGAGATCGGGCCGTCCAGGCCCAGGAGCAGCGACGCCGTCCGCAGGGTGCCGAGATCGGTGTCGCCGACGCCGTCCTGCTTGGCGTCAAGGCCGCCGGAGACGAGGGTCGCTTCGATCCCGGCCCGGTAGCCGGGAGAGAACGGCAGCGAAGCGCCGAGGGCGAGCATCGGAGCGATGGACTGGCGCACTCGGATCTCTTCGCCGATGGCGTCCCGCACCAGGGTGCCGGCGCCCACCGCGCCCACGCGGGCGTAGTAGTCCGTCTGGGCGTGGAGCGCGCCGGCACCGGCCGCGAGCAGCAGGGCCGGGATCAGGAGTGGTCTGAGCATCGGTAGAAGATGGGCGGCCCCGGAAGGGGGGTCAACGCGCCGCGCGGGCATAGGCACGCAGCCGTCGCAACATGCGACGATCGAACGTCACTTCGTCGTCGCCTTTGGGTGTCTCGATCACTTTCATGACGGACCGGAGCCGCGGATCGCGCATGATCCGGCGGAACGGCTCCGGGCCCATCGATCCCTCGCCCACCAGCTCGTGCCGGTCGCGGCGGGAGCCGAACGGCGTCTTGGAGTCGTTGAGATGAAGGCAGCGCAGATTCGCCAGTCCGATGGTGGCTTCCCAGCGGTGCCAGACGGCGTCGTAGTCTCGAACCAGGTCGTAGCCGGCGGAGTAGAGGTGGCAGGTGTCGGCGCAGAAGGCGATTCGGTGTCGCACGCTCTCGCCGATCGCCTCGCGCAGGTCGGCCAACTCTTCGAAGGTGGCACCCAGCGCGGTGCCGGTGCCGGCGGTGGTCTCGAGGAGGACCGTTACTTCGCCGGGAACCTCCTGGAGGCAGCGAGTGTACGCCGCGGCGTTGCGCAGCAGCCCCGCTTCGCGATGGTCGATGAAATTGCCGGGATGGGAGACGACGGCGGGAATTCCCAGCGACTCGCAGCGCCTGAGCTCGGCCATGAAGGACTGCGCGGAGCGGTCGGCGAGGGCTGGATCCGGGGAGGCGAGGTTGATTAGGTAGGAGTCATGCGCCACTATACTTGCAATCTCGCTCCGGTCGCACTCCCGCCGGAACGCCGTCCGAGACTCTTCCGTGAGCGCAGGCTCGCGCCATTGGCTGGGGGTCTTCGTGAACACCTGGATCGCCGTGGCACCGATCGCCTTCCCGCGTGCCCACGCATTCTGCACGCCGCCCTGGGTCGAGACGTGGGCCCCGAGCAGGTCTCTCGACTGATGCATTCGAAAATCTCCGTCGCGTGACGAACGGCAGCCGTGTGCTGCTCGCGGGTGACGCCTCCGCCAGGCCGGCGGGGCTCGAGCGTGAGCTGACTCGTGGCGGTTTCCTGGTCACGGAGGCGCCGTCGGCCCACGGGGATCTCGCGCCCGACGCGGTGCTGATCACTCTCGCCGGGTCCAGCGACGCGGAGCTCCGCGCCGCCGCGGCTCACGCGCGCCCTGACTCACCGCCGGTCGTCCTGCTCATCGCCGCCAGCGACCCCCACGCACCTGCCGCGGCGCTCACCTTCGGCGCCGACGACGCTCTCGCGGCCCCCATTCATCTGCCGGAGCTGTGCGCCCGCCTCCACGCCAGGATCCGGGATCGCCAATACCCCCGCGGCACCGTCCGGGAGGGCGCCGTGCGCCGCGCGCTCGAAGGCCTGGTGGCCGAGGGGCGGATGACGCTCCGTCCGGACGAGGTGGTCCTCGCGCTGGTGCGGCGGCTCGCCCGGGCGTTCGATCTGATCTCCTGCTCCTTCCTCACGGTCGAGGCCCGCGGCGCCGAAGCTCGCGTGGTTGCCGAGGTCGGGCCGGAAAGCCTTCACGATCCCGCGGAACAACCTCAAGTCGTCGAGGCGATCCGGTCGCGTCGCGTAACCGCGGCGCTCGACGGCAGCATCACTGCGCTTCCCGCCCTGGCCGACGGGCGGGTGCTCGGCGTCCTCGTGATGCAGCGCCGGGAGGCCCATCCCGGGCTCAGCCCTGCACAGGTTCAGTTCGCCGAGAGTCTGGCGGAAGCGGCCGCCCGGGCGCTGGAGCCGATCAACGGCAACGGCCGTGCGCACGACGGCACCGGGAATGGTAATGGCACCGTCTCGGCGGCCGGTCTCCGGTCGTCCTCGCCGGCAACCGAAGAGACGTTGGACCACCGGCTCCAGGAGGAGTTCGAGCGGGCCCGCCGGTATTCCCTCAGCTTCAGCCTGGTTCTCATGGACGTGGGCTCCCGGGGAGTGGAACCGGGGGAGCCGGTGCTGGTCGAGACCGCGGACCGGCTGCGCCGGCACCTCAGGCTGCCGGACTTCGTGTCGCGGTACGGGGGCGGTGAGTTCGCCATCGTCCTGCCGGAGACCGGCCTCGACGGCGCCCGCCGCTCGGTCGCGCGGATGCGCGATCAGCTCGGTCTCGATCCCGCCGCCGCGGCCGCGACGGATCCGCCGTTCAGCGCGGGCATCGTCACCTACCCGCATCCCGCGGTGACCCAGGCCGACGACATGTTCGCGCTGGTGGAGGCGGCCCTGGCGCGAGGCAAGGCGCAAGTGGGGGAGCGGGTCGGCGTGGCGGACTGAGCCCGTCGGTCAGCGATTCCGAAGCCACTCCGTCGGATTCAGCGCCACCTGGTTCTCCCCTCGGATCTCGAAATGCAGGTGGGGCCCGTAGTCGGAGTTTTCGCCGCCGACCCGGCCGATCAGCTGGCCGCGGGTGACGGTGGAGGCCAGCTCCACCGCGGCAGACTGGAGATGGGAGTAGACCGAGTAGTAGCCGTTGCCGTGCTCCAGGACCACGGTCAGGCCGTAGGTGCCGAATTGGCCCACCAGGCGCACCTTCCCCGCCTCCACCGACTTCACCGGCGTTCCCGCTCCCGCCGCGATCCCGATCCCGTTCCACCGGATGATGCCCCCGCTCGGGAGAGTGTCCCGCCCGAACCGATAGACGACCGCGCCCTCGACCGGCCAGTCCAGCCGGCCCGAGGTCGGCGGTGGTGATCGAGCCGGGGAGGGGCGTCGCGCCGCGGAGGCCGCGTGAGGCCTCGTCCCGCCGTTCGCGCTCCAGCGCGGCGAGCACGTTGTTGAGCCGGGCCTCGTCGCGCTGAAGCGAATCGAGCCTTCGTTCCGTGCTGCGCGCGGAGCGGCGCAGCTGGCTCAGCCGGCGGGCTCGTGCCTGGGCCAGCTCGGTGTACTTGGAGTACTCCGCCTCGCGCTCCTCCCGGGTGCGGTCGAGCTGCTTGCGGACGTCGAGCAGGTCGTCGCGCTGGTCCACCACCCGGTTGCGCAGCTTCTCGACGTCGCCGACCAGCGCGCGGTCCTGCCGGCTGGTGAGGTAGAGGTACTTGTAGCGGCTCAGGAGATCGCCGAACGACTCGGCCGCGAGCAGCGCCTGGAAGGTGTAGAGCGGGCCGCGCTTGTAGATGTCCACCAGCCGCCGCTCCAGCACCGCCCGCCGCTCCGACAGGTTGTCCTCGGCCAGGATCAGCTCCGCGCTGGTGCGGTCGAGCTGCCCGGACAGGCCGCCGATCTGCCGCTCGATCTCGTCCACGATCTTCTGGGTCGATTCCCGCTGCCGCTCGAGGTTGTGAAGCTCGTCGTTGACGTCGTGGACCTGACCCTGGAGCCGCTGCTGCTGCGCCTCCAGCCGGTCGCGCTCCCGGCGGATCTCCTGCAGGCGGCGCCGGCTCTGCTCGAGCTCAGGAGTGTCCTGCGCGGCGGCGGTGGTGGCGAGGAGGCAGAGGAGGAGGATCGTCGAGAGGAGGAGGGGCGGACGGGCGGACGGGCGGGCGGACGGACGGCTCCATGCACGACGGGTGCCCGCGTCGCTCGCGACCGATCCGGCCGTCCGCCCGTCCGCCCGCCCGCCCGGCCGCCCGTCCGTCTCACACATTCCTCAGATGCCTCCCCACGCTCACCAGGCTGCCCGCGAGGCCGAGGAGGACACCGAAGACGATGATCACCACCATGTGCTCGGGCCGGAAGAAGATCAGGCCCGCGAAGGGGCCGCCGGTGGTATCGCGGAAGAGGATGTAGCCGGCGTAGCAGAGCGCCAGGGACAGGAACCCGCCCAGCAGGCCCTTGAGGGCGCCCTCGAGCAGGAAGGGCCCCCGGATGAACCAGTTGGTGGCGCCCACCAGCCGCATGATGGAGATCTCGCGGGCCCGCTGAAGGATGGTGAGCCGGATGGTCACGCCGATGATCACCACGGCCACGCCGGCGAAGGCCAGGCCGATCACCAGCCCCACCAGCCCGGTCACGTTGCGGAGCTGGTCGAGCCGCTGCACCCAGTCCCGGCCGTAGCGGACGTCGTCCACGAAACCGAATCCGCGGATCCGTTCCGCCACTGCGCCGACACTGGCGGCGGATCGAAAGCCTTCCTTCATCCGCACCTCGATGGACGCCGGCAGCGGATTGGCCTTGAGGTCGCGGTACGCGTCGCGGAACTCCACCAGTTCCGCCGCGGCACGATCCAGCGCCTGCTGCTCGGTGACGAAGGTCACGTCCTGGACCTCGGGGAACGCCGCGATGTCCTGGGTGGCGAGGGTGATGGTCTCCGCCGGCGTGCCGCGCAGCACGAAGGCGACGATCTCCACCCGCTCCTCGATGCCGCGCAGCGCCTGCCGAAGGTTGATCGCCACCAGGCCGAAGAGACCGATGGTGAAGAGCGAGAAGGCGATGGTGGTGATGGACAGGGCCGAGAGCAGCGGGGCCCGTCGGAAGGAGAGCAATGCCTCGCGGGTCAGCAGCCTCACGACACCTCCGTCTCTTCGGCCTCGTCCACCGCGCTGTCATACACCACCGAGCCGTCGCGCAGCTCGATGGTGCGATAGGAGGTCTGGCGCACGAGATCGAGGTCGTGGGTCGCCATGACCACGACGGTGCCGCCCGTATTGATGTCCCGGAGCAGCTGAAAGACCCCGCGGGTGGCTCGCTCGTCGAGGTTGCCGGTGGGCTCGTCGGCCACGAGGATCGCCGGGTCGTTCACCAGGGCCCGGGCGATCGCGATCCGCTGCTGCTCCCCGCCGGAGAGCTCCCGGGGGTGCGCCCGCGCCTTGGCCAGCAGCCCCACCTGGGTGAGCACCCGGGTGACCCGCGCGGCGATGGTGTCGCGCCGGGCGCCGATCACCTCCAGCGCGAAGGCGATGTTCTCCGAGGCGGTGCGGTCTTCCAGGAGCCGGAAGTCCTGGAACACGATGCCGAGGCGGCGTCGCAGCTTGGGCACCTCGTCCACCCGCAGGCTGTTGACGTTGTAGCCCGAGACCCGGACCTCGCCGGCAGTCGGTTTCTGCTCGGCGAAGAGCAGCTTCATGATGGTGGATTTGCCGGCGCCGGAATGGCCGGTGAGGAAGACGAACTCGCCCTTGCCGACCTTGAAGGAGATGTCCTTGAGGGCGAGAGCGCCGTTGGGATACGACTTGTAGACGTGGGAAAAGCGGATCACGAGCCCTCTTTGCCGAGCGCCTGCTTCAGGTCCTCGATGATGTCTTCGGCGTCCTCCAGCCCGCAGCTCAGCCGGAGGAACCCGTCGGGGATGCCCGCCGCGGCCCGGCCCTCCGGCCCGAGGTCGCGGTGGGAGGTGAGCCGTGGCTCGGACACCAGACTCTCGACGCCCGCGAGGCTCGGCGCGTGGCTGACCAGCTTGAGCCGCTTGAGCGCCCGCTCGGCGGCGCGGACTCCGCCCTTCAGCTCCAGCCCCACCATGCCGCCGAAGCCGGCGAGGACCTTCCGGGCGTGAGCGTGGTCGGGGTGGGAGGGAAGGCCCGGGTAGTGGACTCGCACGATCCCCGGGTGCTTTTCCGCCCATCGGGCCACGGCCAGTCCGTTGGCGTTGTGCCGCTCCATCCGGACCGCGAGCGTGCGCATGCCCCGGTCCACCAGCCATGCGGTGTGGGCGTCGATGGCCGGACCCCAGATCCGGAGCAGCCGGTTCACCTCCTCGATCACGGAGGCGGAGCCGGCCACCGCGCCCGCCACGAGATCGCTGTGGCCGTTGAGATACTTGGTGGCGCTGGTGATCACCACGTCGGCGCCGTGCTCCAGCGGCCGGAAATTGATCGGGCTGGCGAAGGTGGCGTCCACCAGCAGGGCCAGGCCGAACTCGCGTGCCACCTGGGCGACCGGGGCGAGGTCGAGCACCCGCATGACCGGATTGGTGGGCGATTCCACGAAGATGGCGCGCGTGGTCTTGCGCACCGAGCGGCGCCAGAGCCGGGGCTGGGATGGATCGACGAAGGTGACCTCCATGCCCAGCCGGGTCAGCTCCTCGGCGAACAGCCGGCGGGTGCCGCCGTAGATCCAGCTGCTGCTGACGAGATGGTCGCCGGCACGCAGCACCGCAAGATGGGCCAACGCCGTGGCGGCCATCCCGCTGCCGAGGAAAATCGCCTCCTCGGCGCCCTCGAGCAGGGCGTACTTCCTGGCCAGCGCCACCTGGGTCGGGGTGTTGCCGTATCGGGCGTAGAGGACCTCGTCTTCCGAGCCGACCGGGTTGGTGAAGGTGCTGCTCTGCACCACCGACGGCGCAACCGCCGTCCAGTCGGGGCGGCGGCGGGGAAGACCGTGAATCGCCAGCGTGGAGAGACCGTAGCGGCGAGGACTCATGCGACGAGCAGGGGATATCGCAGATCGCCGTCGGGGCGGACCAGCCGGTGCAGGGTGAGGGCCTCCAGTGCCGCGCTGGCCCTCGGTTCCGGCCAATCCAGCTCGGCGGCAAGATCGTGGGCGCAGGCACGGCCCATCCGACAGATGCATCCGAACGCGGCCCGGGCGTCGGGCGGCACCCAGCCGAGCAGCACCGGCTCCGCTTCCACCAGCGCGGCCACGGCGAGCCGGTGGTGGACCAGTACCTGCTCGATCGCCTCGTACTGATCGTCGCGGAGTCCGCGGAGCACGACGAACCGGGGCCGGCCCGTCGCCTGCGCCAGCAGCAGCTTGGCGACGATCTCCTCGGCGCAGCTGAAATCGAGCAGCTCGATGTCGGAGAAATCCAGCAGGGCGGTGAGGCAATCGGAACGGGAGAGCGTGTCTTCGATCCGGGTGCGGACCGCGGCGCCGGTGGGCCGGGTGACGAGGTTGCGGTAGGGCGACAGCGCCGTCTCCCGAAGCAGGTGACCGATCCTGATGGTTTCGATCATCTGGCCTCGGCCTCCTGGGCGGGGATGGTGATCTGCACCTGGGCTCCGGGAAAGAACGGGAGGTGATCGGCCAGGGGCAGGTCGTCGTCCCAGGCCGGGACGATCGCGAGGCGGGCCGTGCCGCTCCGGATCGAGATCTTGCCTTTCCAGCGATCCAGGAACCCCTTGATGCCGGCGAGCCCCTGCCCGCGGCCCGGATCGCGAAAGCGGCTGACACCCTGGATCAGCGCGGCCTCCAGTGCCGCGCCGTCGCCCCAGCGATCGCCGAAGCGCTTGGCATGGGTGCTCTCCAGCGAGCGGCGGAACCCGATGCCCGCATCGCTGACGGCGATCACCGCCACCCGCCGGCCCAGCCGACGCCGGAATGTATACACTTGTACCGCGACCCAGCCGCTGGTGCCCGCGTGCTCCACAATATTCTGGCACGATTCCGAAAGCGCCATACTGAATCGCATCGTCGCGTTCCGTTCCAGCCCCAGCTCACCGTGGAGGATGCGCGCCGCGGTCTCGCTGATCTTTTCGACCACCTGGTGCACGTCCTCCATCGCCTTCACCGGCGTGACGTCGAGCAGCACATCGCTCGGCCCCGTCGCCGCCGCCTTGGGCACGCGGCCGTGCAGCTCGAACAGCTCCGCCGCATGGCGGAAGAAGCCGATCCGCGCCCAGTACCGCTTGACCTCGTCGCTGACCGGAACCGTGAGCAGCGGGCGATCGCCCTTGGCCTCCACGATCGCCTGCCCCGCGGTGAGCATGCCGATGAGTCCGTAGGGCGAGGCCCACTGGGCGGCGCGCGCGTCCACCAGGAGCTTCTCCTCCGGCGGCCACGGGCCGATGCCCGCGGCGAACTGATCGAAGCTGCGGTCGTCGAAATGGGCCGGAACCTCGATGACCCGGGTCACGGTGTCACCAGCTCGCCGCGGAGGTGGCGGGACAGCCCGCCGGCGCCGCGAAACGCCGCGTTCCGAGCCGCCATCGCGTTGGCGTGGCGGATCGCCTCCTCCACGGTGTCACCCGCGAAGAGCCGCGCTGCCGCCGCCGCACCGAACACGTCGCCGCAGCCGGTGGGATCGAGGGCGTCGACGGACGGCGCCGGGATGAGGGCGGTACGAAGAGGGGCGGACAGGCGGACAGGCGGACGGGCGGACGGTGTCGTAAGCTCATCGGACGTCCTCGCCGCAAGAAATCCGTCCGCCTGTCCGCCTGTCCGCCTGTCCGCCCACCCATCGAACCCCGGCGCCGCCACATACGCCGCGCCCTTCGCCGCCAAGGTCACGATCAGCAGCGAGGTGCCCGCGCCGATGGCATCCACGGCGAGACTCAGGGGGTCAGGGGAGAGCTGGCGCATCTCGTCCTCGTTCAGCTGGACCACGTCGAAGCAGCCGAGCCACGAGGCGGCATCCTGCAGCGGCCGGGGCACCCGCACGCCGTCGTGCTGCATGCCCAGGAGCAGGCTGTGGAGATCCACGTAGATCGGGCCGTCGAAGCCCTGGCGGAGCGCCTGCGCCGTGCCGAGCGTCAGCTCGAAGCCGGAAATGAAATTGAGGTACACCGCGTCGAGATCCCGCACCATCGGTCCCAGCTCGCCCCAGGTCCACCCCGGCACGCCGCCCGACATCCGCTCGGTGCGGCGCTCGGTCGAGTAATAGTGCAGCACCACCCGGTTGTTCGGTGCCGGTACCTCGACACAGCGCGCGCCCGGCGTCAGGTGCTCCAGTCGCTCGAGGAACTCGCGCGCCTTGGCGGCGAGATCCTGTCCCACCTTGATCAGCGGCACGATCTCCCACCCGGGCGCGACGCTGGCATCGAGACCCGCGAGCGCGTAGGCGGCGCCGCCCCACTCCTCCACCGGCGCCGCGAGCGGATCGCGGCCGTAGATCTGGTCCCAGACGAGGGAGCCTAGGATGCCGACCTTAGGCATCCAGGAACGTCTTGGCCGCGCCGTAGACGCCCGCGGTGCCCACCAGCTCTCCGGGCACGATGCGGCAGGCGGCGACCGCGGGCTTGAAGGCGCGGCGCGCCGTCTCCCGGCGCAGCGGGACGAACAGGTGGTCGCCCGCGAGCGTCACGCCCCCGCAGACGACCACGACCTCGGGATTGAAGACATTCAGCAGGTTGGCGACTCCGGCGCCGAGGAATTTGGCGGTGTCGTTGACCACCTCGAGTGCCAGCTCGTCTCCGTCGTTGGCCGCCTCGTAGACCGTCTGCGCCGTGATCCGCCCCAGGTCGCCCCCCACGTAGGCCGCCAGGCGGCTCTCGGCGCCCGCCTCGATGCCCTCGACCGCGCGCAGCGCGATGTTGGGGCCCGAGGCGTACGCTTCCAGACAGCCGTAGTTGCCGCACTTGCAGCGGCGGCCTTCGGTGTCGATGGTGGTATGCCCTATCTCGCCGGCCATGTCCGACGCGCCATGATACAGCCGCCCGTCGAGGATGATCCCGCCGCCGACCCCGGTGCCGATGGTGATGCCGATCGCATGGCGGGAGCCGCGCGCGGCACCGACCCACCACTCGCCCAGCACCGCGCAGTTGGCGTCGTTGTCCAGCTCGGCGGGGAGGCCGATCCGGTCGCGGATGATCTGGCGCAGCGGCAGGTTCACCCAGCCGAGGTTGGGGGTGAGCAGCACGATGCCGCTCTTGGTGTCGAGCGGACCCGGCGCGCCCACGCCGACCCCGAGGATCTCGGCGCCGGGAATGGTCCGCCGGGTCTCGGCGATGCAGCGGTCGGCGAGGGCGACCAGCCGGTCCACCACGTCGCTGGCGCCCGCCTCCGCCTGGGTGGGTTCGCTCGCGAGCGAGTGCAGTGCGCTGCCGTCCTCGGCCACGCACCCCACGACCAGATTGGTCCCGCCGATGTCAATGCCGAGGACGAAGCGCACGACGTTCCTCCGCTCCCGCCACCATGACCGTCGCCTCCGCTACGGTCTCGACCGGGAGCTCACGCATGCAGCGATGATGGCCCAGAGGGCAGACCTGTGGGCCGTGGGCGGAGCAGGGGCGGCACGCGAGGCCCGCGTGACCCAGCGCCAGACTGCGAGTGCCGCGGGGACCGAATCCCTGCTCGGGCACGGTCGGCCCGAACAGCGCGACCAGCGGCGTGCTCACCGCGGTGGCCAGATGCAGCGGCGCCGAATCGTTGGTCACGAGCACCCGGGCCCGCTCGAGCAGGGCCGCGGATTCGCGGAGACTCAACGCCCCGGCGGCACTCCAGGCCCGGCCCGGCGCGGCGGCCGCGATCTGCGCGGCCAGCGCGGCGTCGTCGCTCCCGCCGATTACCACCACCGGGCCCTCGAGCGCGGCCGCGAGGGCCGGGTAGTAGGGCCATCGCTTGGTGCCCCAGGTCGCGCCGGGAGCGATCGCCGTGAACCCCGGTGGGATCCCGTGCAGCGCCAGCCATCGATCCGCCGCCGCCTCGTCTTCAGGGCGAAGCGCAAGCGAGACCGGCGGTACCCCGCGAGTCCGCCGACCCGCCAGGGCCAGGAGCCGCTCGACTTCGTGGCCGGTGGAAGTGCGCGTTACGCGCGTGGTATATGTAATAGCGGCCGGACTGTCCGCGAAGCCCACGCGCTCCGGCACCCGGGCCAGCAGGGCGAGGGCGGCCGAGCGCCAGGAGCGGTGCGGCAGGTAAGCCCTGGCATACCGCCGGTCCCGGAGCGTTGCCCCCATCCGCCGAACGCCGGCCAGCCCGGCGTCCCGTCCCTTCTTGTCGTAGCGGACCACGGCGCGCACCGCGGAGTGGCCCTCCAGCAGGGGAGCGGCCGTGGGGGTGACCACGACGTCGACCGGTCCGTGTTTCTCGGCCAGCGCGGTGAGCAGCGGCGTCGTGAGAACGACGTCGCCCAGGAACGCGGTCTGGATGACGAGCGTAGCGGAGTCATCCCGAGCGGAGCGAGGGATCGGGCCGCTCATGAGCGTGAGCACCGGCGGAATCTCGACTCACTCGCATGCCCGGGCCGATCCCTCGCTCCGCTCGGGATGACACCCCCGCTCGGGGCCCCGCCGCCCCCCGGCTCCCCTGCCCTGCCGCCCCGCCTCATTCCACCTGCAGCACGGCCAGGAACGCCTCCTGGGGGATCTCCACCGCCCCGATCTGCTTCATGCGCTTTTTCCCCTCCTTCTGCTTCTCGAGGAGCTTGCGCTTCCGGGTGATGTCCCCGCCGTAGCACTTCGCCAGCACGTCCTTGCGGAAGGCGGAGATGGTCTCTCGGGCGATGATCTTGTTGCCGATCGCCGCCTGGATCGCCACCTGGTAGAGCTGACGAGGGATCAGCTCCTTCAACTTTTCCGCCACCTTGCGGCCGTACTCCTGAGCCTTGTCGCGGTGGATGATGACGCTGAAGGCGTCGATCGGGTCGCCGTTGATGAGCATGTCGAGCTTCACCAGATCGGATTCGCGATACCCCGCCATCTCGTAGTCGAGTGAGGCGTATCCCCGGCTCAATGACTTCAGTTTGTCGTAGAAGTCGAGCACGATCTCGCCCAGCGGGAAATCGAAGTGAAACTCGACCCGGGTGGTGTCGATGTAGTGCATGCCGTGATACACACCCCGGCGCTCCTGGCCCAGCTTCATGATGCCGCCGATGTAGTCGGCGGGCGCCATGATCCGGGCCTTCACGTACGGCTCCTCGATGCGGGCGATCGACGCGGGGTCGGGCAGGTTGGACGGATTCTCCAGCAGGATCATCTCGCCGTCGGTGGCGTAGACGTGGTACTCCACCGTCGGCACGGTGCTGATCAGGTCGAGATTGAACTCCCGCTCCAGCCGCTCCTGCACGATCTCCATGTGCAGCAGCCCGAGAAATCCGCAGCGAAAGCCGAAGCCGAGCGCGGTGGACGACTCCGGCTCGTACTGAAGGCTGGCGTCGTTGAGCCGGAGCTTCTCGAGGGCATCGCGCAGGCCCTCGTACTGGTCGGAGTCGGTGGGGTAGAGGCCGGCGAACACCATCGACTTCACTTCCCGGTACCCCGGCAGCAGCTCGGTCGCGCGGTCGTGGGCGTCCAGGATGGTGTCGCCGACCCGCGCGTCGCGTACGTCCCGCAGACTCGCCACCAGATAGCCCACCTCGCCCGCCTCGAGCTGATGCCCCGGCCGCTGGCCCAGCTGGAGGTAGCCCACCTCGTCCACGTGGTAGACATCGTCGGGATGCGCGCCGAAGGCGATCTCCATCCCCTCGCGCACCACTCCGTCCACCACCCGGATGCTGGGGATCGCGCCCCGATACCGGTCGTAATAGGAGTCGAAGATGAGCGCGCGGAGGGGAGCGTCCTCCCTGCCTCGCGGCGGCGGCACGCGCGCCACGATCGCCTCCAGCAGCACGGGAACGCCGGTCCCCTCCTTGGCGGAGACCGCCAGGATCTCCTCCCGCTTGGCCCCGATGAGATCCATGATCTCCTGGGCCCGCTTCTCCGGCTCCGCCCCCGGGAGGTCGATCTTGTTGAGGACCGGGATGATCTCGAGCCCGGCGTCCATCGCGAGGAAGAGATTGCTGAGGGTCTGCGCCTGCACCCCCTGGGACGCGTCCACCACCAGAATGGCACCCTCGCAGGCGGCCAGCGAGCGGGACACCTCGTAGGTGAAGTCCACGTGCCCCGGCGTGTCGATCAGGTTCAGCTCGTACTCGCTGCCGTCCCGGGCCGTGTAGCTCATCCGGACCGCGTTGAGCTTGATGGTGATCCCCCGCTCGCGCTCCAGGTCCATGGTGTCGGTCAGCTGGTCGCGCATCTGGCGCTTCTCGACGGCGCCGGTCGCCTCGATGAGGCGGTCCGCCAGGGTCGACTTGCCGTGGTCGATGTGGGCCACGATGCAGAAGTTGCGGATTCGGGACTGGGACATGGGGAAAAGATAGCGGGGGCAGCGGGGCGGCGGGTCCGACTGCGGGAATTATGGGAGACATGTACTCTTCCTCGCGTGACCGTCCGCCGCCCCGCCGCCCCGCCGCCCCGCGGCCCCGCTTTCACAGCCGATCTCGGCATGCTCCTCGTCGCCCTCATCTGGGGCATCAATTTCAGCGTCACCAAAGGCGCCTTCGCGCGGTTTCCGCCGCTGGCCTTCACCGGCGTCCGGTTCGCGCTGGCGAGCCTGCTGCTGGTCCCCCTGGTGCGCCGGATCGAGGGACCGGAGTCGCTTCCCCGCTGGGTGGTCACCCGGCTGGTGGTGCTCGGCGTGGTGGGGAACACCCTCTATCAGCTCGGATTCATCTCGGGCCTGGCCCGGACCACGGCGTCCAACAGCGCCCTGATTCTCGCGGCGATGCCCTCCATCGTGGCCGTGATGGCGGTCGTGCTGCGCTTCGAGCCGCTGCGTCCCCGCGTGCTCGGCGGCGTCCTGATCGCGACTATGGGTGTGGTACTGGTCGTCGCCGCCCGCGACGCGGGCTTCGGTGGGCCCACGATGACGGGCGATCTCCTGACGCTCGGCGCGCTGATCTGCTGGGCGGGATACACGCTCGGACTCCGGGTCCTGCCGCCGGAAGTCTCGCCGCTCCGGGTCACGATGGTCACCACCGTCGCCGGCGCGCCCGGCCTGGTGCTGGCAGGCATCCCGGAAATGCTGAGCATGGACTGGAGCGCGGTGGGCTGGCAGGGCTGGTCGGCGCTGACCTACGCCACTTTCCTGTCGCTGCTGGTGGCCTATCTGATCTGGAACCGCAGCGTGAAGGTGGTGGGGCCGAGCCGGACGGTGATCTACATGTGTC
This sequence comes from uncultured Gemmatimonadales bacterium, assembly GCA_963826065.1. Lineage (GTDB taxonomy): Bacteria > Gemmatimonadota > Gemmatimonadetes > Gemmatimonadales > GWC2-71-9 > CAVVWJ01. The sequence goes on along the minus strand of CAWGVP010000004.1, from coordinate 70,503 downwards.
TCACGCCGCTGATCGCGGTCGCGACGGCGGCCGCCTTCCTGGGCGAGCGTCCCCAGCCGCTGCAGGCGGTCGGGGCCGTGTTGATTCTCGTCGGGGTGGTGCTGACGACGCGGTCGCCGGCGGGGCCCGTGAGCTCCTAGCTCCCGGCGGCGCCGAGTTCCTCCAGGCGGTCCATGGCCCGGCGCAGGTGGGGGATCACGATGCTGCCGCCGACCACCAGCCCGACCGAGAAGATCTCCAGAAACTCTTCTCGCGTCACGCCTTCCTCTTCGTCTTGGCGCCGAGTGCGCCCGGCTCGTAGGCGCGCTGGTCCAGCGCGAAGAAGCGGTTGATGGTGAGATTGCCCGCGCCCAGGATGAGGTCGTTCATCCGGGCGCGGAAGGCGTTGAAATCCTGGAGCGATTCCATGTTCACTCCACGATCAGCCGGCGGCTCTCGGGATCCCAGGCCGGCCGCTGAGGCGCGTTTCCGATCTCCAGGCCCAGGTAGTACAACAGCTTCAGGATCCGCGACTCCTTCTCGCTGTTGATCTTGTCCGGCGAGTCGGTGACCCGGTGGTAGTCCTCGTGCACGCCGTTGAAGAAGAAGAGCACGGGGATGCCCTTGCGGGCGAAGTTGTAATGGTCGGACCGGAAATAGAACCGCTCCTCGGGCCAGCGGTCGTCGATCGCCACCATGCGCAGCTCGGGATGCGCCGCGTTCACCCGCTCCAGGGTGGCGCCGAGATCGGAGTGCTCCTTGCCGATCGCCACGATGGTGTCGGCCCAGTTGCGGCCCAGCATGTCAAGATTGATGTCCGCCACGATCTGCTCCAGCGGCACTGTGGGGTGCTCGCTGAAATATTGACTGCCCCAGAGCCCCTTCTCCTCTCCGCTCACCGTCATCAACATCACCGACCGCCTGGGCCTTGCGCCGGGGCGGCTGAACGCCTCGGCCAGCTCGATGACGCCGGCGGTGCCCGAGGCGTTGTCGTCCGCCCCGTTGTTGATGCTGTCGGTCGCACCCGGGGTGATGCCGACGTGATCCATATGGGCCGAGAAGACCACGTACTCGTTCTTCAGCACCGGGTCGGATCCCTCGACGATGCCGATGGTGTTGGGCGCCCCGGCGGAGTCGGTGACCGTCTCCTCGAGGCTCACCGTCGCGGTGATCGCCGGGATGTCCCGGGCGATGGGCCCGGGGGATCGCCGCACCTCCGCGAGATCCACCCGAGCGGCGCGCAGCACGGGCGCCACGGCCGTCTCGTGCACTTCGACCGAAGGCGGCGATGCCAGCCCCAGGTCGAGACCAAACCGCTCCGGAGCCCTCCGTGGCAGCCGGGCCGCGAACGCAGCGGAGTCGGCATTGGAAATCGCCACGATCGCCTTCGGCCTGCTCAGCCGGATGGCGCGGGCCACCTGGGTCGCGTGCGAGGGGATGGCCCCGGAGTAGTCGTGCACGTAAAGCACGACCTTGTCCCTGAGCTGCATTCGGGCCACCGCGTCGGGGGTGACGGCGCCGCCGACGAGGATGGCGGGACCGCTCACCGGGGTCCGCGGAACGTCACCGCCGACGACGCGGGCCGAGCGGTCGAACGGCGCGGTGACGGACACGCCCCCCGCCTGGAGCACGACGCGTGATGCGCCGAGATCGAGCCGGCGACGGGTGATCGGATATCGCTGGAACCAGCCGCCGTCGTCACCGCCCGGCCGAAGCCCGAATCGGCGGAACTCGTCGGCGACGTACCGCGCCGTCAGCTCCAGGCCCCGACTCGGCGTGTCACGGCCGAGCATCGAGTCGTGCGCGATGATGCCCACCCGCCTGGCGACGTCGGAAGACGTGATGGTCGCCGCGGCGTCGGCGGCGGGGCCCACCGGCCGGGGGGCCTGCGCGGCCAGCGTGCCGGCGGCCAGCGCGACGGAAGCGAGAGAAGCGAACAGGCGAATCATCGGTCCTCTACCAGCCTTTCGAGACTTCCGGGTGTCCAGCGAGGACGCTCGGGGGCGTTGGCCACCGCGGCGCCCACGTGAAAGACCAGGCGGGCCAGTCGTGAGGCCTTCTCGGTGTCGATGCGGTCGGTCGCGTCGCTGGGCTGATGGTAGTCGGCATGCGTGCCGCTGGTGAAGAAGAGCACGGGGACGCCTTTCACCGCGAAGTTGTAGTGGTCCGACCGGTAGAAGATTCGCTCCTCCGGCCACCGGTCACTCAGCGGCGCCATGCGCAGCTCCGGGTGCGATGCGCTCACCCGGCTCAGCGTCACGCCGAGGGTGGACATCTCGGGGCCGGTGACGATCACCGAATCGCCCCAGTTCCGCCCGATCAGGTCCATGTTGAGGTCGGCCGCGATGTCTCTCAACGGCACTGTCGGGTGCTCGACGTAGTAGGCACTGCCCCAGAGTCCCTTCTCCTCGCCACTCGGCACCAGGAAGAGCAGGGACCGCGCCGGCCGAGCCTCGCGCCGGCCGAACGCCTCGGCCATCTCCAGCAGCGCCGCCACACCCGAGGCGTTGTCGTCCGCTCCGTTGAAGATGCTGTCCGGCCTCCCCGGACGAACGCCGACGTGGTCGAGATGCGCCGAGACGACCACGTACTCTCGCCGCAGCCGGTGGTCGCGTCCCTCCAGTACCGCGGCGAGGTTCGGAACCGCGGCCCGCTCGAGGTAGTGGCGCACGATCCGGAGGTCCACCCGGAGATCGGGCAGCTCGCGCACCAGCGCCGTGTCCATGGCGCGGAGACGGGGCAGATCGAGCCCGGCCGCGGCCACGACCTCCCGGAATCCGCTCTCCCGGACCTCCACCACCGGTGCGCCGCCTTCCCCGTCGCGGAAATCCGGGGTGAGCCGCGGCTCCAACGAGGTGTCGATGCGGCGGATGAACGTGGAGGAGTCGCGATTGGAGAGCAGGATCACCGCCCGTGCCACGGCGGCGATCTCGTCGACACGGTCGCCGAGTCCGAAAGGCAGCGGTTGCTCGAAATCGGGTGTCAGGAACACGACCCGGCCCCGGAGTCTGGGGCTCCGGGTCAACTCGCGCGTCAGCGGTCCGGCGACGAGGACCGCGTCACCGCCGATCGGCCGGCCCGAGACGTCCCCGCCGATCACCCGCACCGCGCTGCCGAACGCCGCGCCGGCCCGCCGGCCGTGCGCGGCCAGCTCCAGCGACGAGGCGGCCGTGTCCACCGTCCAGCGGGACACTCCGAACCGCTGCACGTAGCTGCCGTGCTCTCCGGCCGGATGGAGACCGAGCCGCCGGAACTCGGACACGACGTAGGCCGCCGCGCGCTCCAGGCCGGGACTCGGGGTGTCGCGGCCCAACATCGAATCGTGAGCGAGGATCTCGATCCTGGCGCGGAGATCCCGGGCGGTGATCGTCTCGGCCGCGCCGTCCAGTGGTCCCGGTGCCTGCGCGTCGAGCTGTTGGCCAACCAGGAGCGAGAAGAGGAGCAGGAAGGAAGAGCGGAGAGGCATCCGCAACGTCAGGGCTTCCGCCGCCGGAGCTCCGGCTCCCCGGTGCTCTGGGGCTCGGAGCGTGGCCGGGGTTCAGGACGCGGCTTGGCCGTCGATTCGGGCCGCCGTGCGTCGTCGGCCGGTCGCAATCCTTTCGGCGACTCCTGGGGCGAAGCCGGATCGGTCCTCCGACGCGTTTCGGGCCGCCTCTCTTCGGGCTGCCTCTCGTCGGGCTTCCTCTCGTCGAGCGGCCGGGAGGGAACCGCCCTGAGCGGCGGCGCCATCCGGGGCGCCGCCCGCAGCGCCGACCGCGAGGGGGCCGCAACCGCGCCCCGTCCGCCGACGTCCTGACTGGTGCGCGCCGCGGGCTGGCCTTCCCGCCGATCGGTGGGAGCGCTTCCGCGAACCCGGGTCACGTATTCCGTCCCCGGGTCCGCATCGCGGAACACGAAGCGCGGGCCCGGCCGGACCGGCCGGGCCACGACGATGTTGCGGCCGCGACCCGAGCGGTACGGGTAGAAGCGGGGATCGTCGTAAATCACGACGCGGAAGCGGGCACAGGCCTGACGGTAGGGATCCCACTCGTCGAACTTGGCGAACGCATGGCAATCGTAGCACACGAAGCGAGGGTAGTCGTAGTGCTTCTCAACGTAATAGGGGCTGATGTCGTAGTCGTAGTCCCCGCCCGGGGCAACCCGCGCGGCCAGATCGGCGAGGGCGACGTACGGGTCACCCTGAATGCGGCCGCCCTCGATCAGACGATAGTCCCAGTGGTCGCCCCGCGCGATGTCCTTGAAATCGAACGGGCGGGCGGAGGCGATGGCGAATAGATAACCGACTCCGGGGTAGTCATCCACGACGAAGGAGCGGCCCGCGCGGCCACCGGTCACCTCGAACTGTCGTGCCTGGTTGACGTAGGTGTCGCCCCAGGGCTCCCGGGGAAAGAGCACCCGGATCCTGCCGTCCGTGTCCACCCGGAAGACCGCGACGTGGGCCGGCTGCTGGGCGCTCAGATACACTCGCGCCCCCTGGCCCCGGCGGTACGGCTCCTGCCGATCCGACCACACGGCGACCCGGCCCGGCGTCGCGGCGGCTAGCCGGCGCGCTGGCGGGTGGATGGCACGATCGATTGTGGGGAAGCTGGAGAGCGGGAGACTGGCGAGCAGCACCCAACCCAGCACGACGAACATGGTCCCTCCGGACACTTCGAGCGTATCCGGCGCCAGGTAGCAGGTGGCGTGCCACCAGCGGCGAGCGGGTTAAGATACGTGAAGGTAATGCGTTGAAGGAAACCGGCGCGCCGCGCTCACCTCGTGCCGCGTCACCACCACCGGACAGTCGCCGAGCGTCGATCGACGTTGCCTGGCGCCAGGAACCCCAATACGTTGCGCGCTTCATGACCAGGTCCGCAGCCGCACCGCCCACCGCGCGGGCCCCCAGCCGCGCCCGGCTCGACCTCCTCGACCCACTCGACGTCTCCAGGCTCGGCGGGATCGAGGTGACGACCGAGGGAGTGGTGGAGGGCTTCCTGACGGGCCAGCACCGCTCGCCACGGCGCGGGTTCTCGGTCGAGTTCGCCGAACACCGGATGTACCAGCCGGGCGATGAGCTCCGCTACGTGGACTGGAAGATCCTGGGGCGCAACGACCGGCTGTACGTGAAGCAGTTCGAGGAAGAGACCAACCTCCGCGCCATGGTGGTCTGCGACATCAGCCGCTCCATGGCCTGGAGCGGCGATCCCGAGACGGTTCTCCCGAAGCTGGCCTACGCCCAGCGCCTCATCGCCGCCCTCACCCTCATTCTGCTGCGCCAACGCGACGCGACCGGCCTCATCGCGTTCGACGACGAGGTGCGCACCGTGCTGCCGCCGCGCGCACGTCTCAGCCATTGGCGCCAACTGGTGCGGCTCCTGGCCTCCCTCGAGGCGGGGCAGGGCACGGCGGCCGAGCCGGCGCTCCGCCGCGTCGTGGGACAGCTTCGCCGGCGAGGCCTCGTGGTCTTCGTCTCCGACCTGCTGCTGGACCGTGATCTCGCGCTGAAGGCCCTCCGGTTCCTGCGCCACCGGGGCCACCAGGTGCTGGTCCTGCACGTCATGGATCCCGCCGAGCTCACGCTCGGCGGTCCAGCGGAGGCGCGGTTCGAGGATCCGGAAACCAAGAGTGCCGTGATCCTCCGCCCACGCGACTGGGCCGGCGCGTACCAGGAAACCGTCCGTCAGGTGGTGGGTGAATGGCGGCTCGCCTGCCGCCGGCATGGCATCCGCTACCACCGGGTCACCACCGACACACCGTACGGCACGGTGCTGCGCGAGGCCCTGGCCCCCGACTCCCGCGGCGGATGATCGGCTTCCTCCATCCCTGGGCCCTGCTGGGGTTGGCGGCAGCCGGGATTCCCTTGCTGCTCCACCTGCTGGCCCGCCGCGAGCCGCCGACCGTCGTCTTCCCCGCTGTCCGCTACCTCATCACGACCACCCGCGAGCATCAGCGCCGACTCAAGCTGCAGAACCTGCTGCTGCTGGTGGTCCGGACGCTGCTGGTGATCGCCCTCGTGCTTGCCGCGGCCGGGCCGACGCTGCCGCTCCGCGGCGTGCCCGGACATGCGCCGAGCGCGCTGGTGCTGATCGTGGACAATTCGCCCAGCAGCGGCGCGGTAGTCGGAGGCTCGCCGCGCGTGTCGCAGCTGCGGGACGCCGCCCGCCGGGTGGTGGCCCGCGCCACGCCGGAGGACGCACTCTGGCTCCTGACCGCCGACGGCATTCCCCAGCGGGGAGACCCCGGAACTCTCGCGACCCAGCTCGAGGCGCTCGACGTCTCCAATCACCGGCTCGACCTGGGCGCCGCGCTCGGCCTCGCGCGAGACGTGCTCGCCACCGACGGCCGACCGGGCGAAATCATCCTCCTCACCGATCTCCAGGCCAGCGCCGTCTCGCCCGCCCGGCCCGGGGCGCCACTGCTGGTCGGCCGGCCGGACGCTCCGCCCCCGGCGAACGTCGGCATCGCCGACATCCAGACCGGCCCCCAGCCGTGGTCCGGTGACGGCGGCCGCGTCAGCATCGTCCTGGCCGGAGATTCCGGACTCGCGGCGCCCCTCACGGCGAGACTCGGCGAGCGGCCACCCCGGCAGGCGCTGGGCCACGCGGGCTCGGTCGCGACGCTCGCCCTGCCCGGGGTGCCGAGCGGTTGGTGGACGCTCACGGCCGAACTGGCGCCCGACGAGCTGCGCGCCGACGACCGCCGGATCGGCGTGGTCCGAGTGGCACCGGTGGCCCGGGTCGCATGGGACTCGGCCAGCCGCTACGTGGCGGCCGCCTGCGAGGTGCTGGCGGCCAACCGGCGCATCGCCCGCGGCGACGAGGTGACCTTCGGACGTCTGGGGCGCGGCAACTCCGTGGTGCAGCCACCCGCGGATCCCGCGGAGCTGGGTGCGCTCAACCGCGCGCTCGCGGCCCGGGGCGTGGGGTGGAGCTACTCCCGGCTCTCGATCGATCCCGCCGTGACCGACAGCGGTCCGGTCATGGGTCGAGTCCGGGTGGCGCGGCGGTACCTGCTGCAGTCCACCGGCAGCGGGCGCACCGGCGTCCTCGCCAGCGTGGCCGGCGAGCCGTGGATGGTGAGGAGCGGTGACGTGGTGCTGCTCGGGAGCCGGCTCGAGCCGGAGTGGACCGAGCTGCCGCTGGCCGCCGGGTTCATGCCGTTCATGGACGTGTTGCTGAACCGGCTCGCGCGGGGCGAGGTGAGTCTGGGGAGCGGTGCGCCCGGCGACGGCCTTCCGGTGCCCGATCTCACGACCAGCGTCCGGCAGGGTGAGCAGGAATGGCGGGTCGAAGGCGGCGGAATGTTCCGTCCGTCCGACGTGGGTGCCTACTACCTGGTGGCGGGTGCGGACACCCTGGGGGCGATCAGCTCCAACCTCGACATGCGGGAGTCGTTGCTGGCACCCGCTCCCGACGATCGGATCCGTGAGCTGTGGGCCGGCGCCCGGGTGGTGCCGCTGGCCGAGAGCGCCGAGCTGGCGTTCTCCGCCGGCGCGACGGGCGACCTTCGCGGGCCCCTGCTCCTCGCGGCACTGCTGCTGGGGCTCACCGAGCTCGCACTGGCGAGCGTGTGGAGGCGTCAGCGGTGAAGCTGCGGCCAGTGCTCGAGGCGTTCGGTCGCACGCCGGCGACCACCGACCTGGCTCGCCGGCTCCCCGCGCGGGGCGACACGCTGCGGCTCGGGGGGCTCGCGGGCTCCAGCGGCAGCGTGCTCGCGGCCTGGCTGGCGAACGAGCATCCCCAGCGACAGGTGCTGGTGGTCGCCACCACGCCGGGAGAGGCCGAGCGCTGGCTGACCGATCTCGGCCTGCTGACCGACGGCGTCATCGCGCTCTATCCCCAGCGCGAGGCGCTGGGCGAGGAAGAGCCGCACTACGAAATCGCGGGCGAGCGGGTCGAGACGCTGGAGGCGCTGCTTCGGGGACAGCTCCGGATCGTCGTCACCACCGCTCGCGCCACGGCGGAGCGCACCCTGGTGCCTGCCGCACTCGAGCGGCTGCGCCTTCGGCTGGTGCCGCGCGACCGCCGACCGCCGGCCGAGGTCGCCGCGACGCTGGAGGCGATGGGGTACCGCCGAGTCGCCACGGTCACCGAGGTGGCGGAGTTCAGTGTGCGGGGCGGGATTCTCGATCTCTACGGGTTCGGCATGGCGGTCCCGGCCCGGGTGGAATGGTGGGGCGACGACGTCACCTCCATCCGGGGGTTCGACCTCACCACCCAGCGCTCGTTGCACGAGCTGGAGGAAGTGACCGTCCTGCCCGTGAACACCAGGTCGCTCACGGACAGGGCCGAATCCGGAGACCTGCCGTCCCGAAAGACGCTGCTCGAGCTGCTGCCCTCGGATACCTTCGTGCTCCAGGAATCGGCCGGCGCCGACCGAGACGAGGTGGAGCGCGCCTGGAGCGAGGCGGAGCATCACCTCGAGGTCGCCAGGCGGCTGGGCGAGGACGTGCCCCGGCGCGAAGCGATCCTGGAGAGTCCGGACGCCTGGCGTCGGCGCATCGCGAGCTTTCCGCGGCTCACGCTGCGGGAGGACCCCGCCGATCTCCAGTTCGGGTTCTTCCCGCCCGAAAAGGTGGACCGGGACCTGAACCGGCTGCGCGGACTGCTGAACGGCTCGCCTCCCACGCTGATCCTCTGCGACAACGAAGGGCAGCTCGAGCGGCTGGACGAACTGCTGGACGAGGGGGGGCGGGGCGGTACCCGCGCGACGCTCGCGATCGGCGCGCTGGACGGCGGGTTCGTGATGCCGGCGCTCCGGGTGCTGACCGACCACGAGATCTTCCGCCGCGCCCGCCGGCTGCGCCGCGCCCGGCGCTACCGCGAGGCGGCGCCCTCCCTCGCCACCGGCGCGCTCACGGTGGGCGACTACGTGGTGCATCTCGACCACGGCATCGGGATCTATCGTGGAATCCAGACGATCATGGTCGGCGAGTCCACCCTCGAGGTGGCGATCGTCGAGTACGAGGGCGGCGACCGGCTCAACGTCCCCCTCTACCGGCTGGACCAGCTCGAGCGCTATCGGGCCGGGGGAGAGGACGGCGACCGGCCGCCGCCGCGGATCCACCGACTCGGCGGCACCTCGTGGCAGAAGGTGCGCGAGCGGACCCGCCAGGCCATCAAGCAGATGGCGGCGGAGCTGCTGGATCTCTACGCCCGCCGCACCGTCTCCGCGGGCTACCCGTTTCCGCCGGACGCGAAGTGGCAGCGTGAGCTGGAGAGCAGTTTTCTCTACGAGGATACACCCGACCAGCGGAAGGCGACCGAGGAGGTCAAGACCGACATGGAGCGGCCGCTCCCCATGGACCGGCTGCTGGTGGGCGACGTCGGCTACGGCAAGACCGAGATCGCGGTGCGGGCGGCATTCAAGGCGGTGCAGGGGGGAAAGCAGGTGGCGGTGCTGGTGCCGACGACGATCCTCGCGGAGCAGCACGGCCGCACCTTCACCGAGCGGCTGGCCGACTTTCCCGTCAGGATCGAGGTGCTCTCCCGGTTTCGCACCGCCAAGGAGCAGAAGGCGGCGCTGGCCCTCCTCGCGGACGGCTCGACCGACATCGTCATCGGCACCCACCGCCTGCTCTCGAAGGACGTCGTCTTCAAGGATCTCGGCCTCCTGGTGGTGGACGAGGAGCACCGATTCGGGGTGAAGCACAAGGAGCGGCTCAAGGCCCTCCGGCTGGCGGTGGACGTGCTGACGCTCACCGCCACGCCGATTCCGCGGACGCTGCATCTCTCGCTCGCCGGGCTCCGGGATCTCACCCTGATCGAGACCGCGCCGCGAGACCGCTCGCCGATTCTCACCTTCGTGGAGCCGTGGGACGACGGGCTGCTGGAAGAGGCATTCGCCCGGGAGATCGACCGGGGCGGGCAGGTGTTCCTGGTCCATAACCGGATCGAGACGATCGAGACCATCGCCGCCCGGGTGCGCGCGCTCGCGCCGCGCGCCAGGATCGGCGTGGCGCACGGCCAGATGCCGGCCGAGGAGCTGGAGACCGTGATGCGGGGATTCGTGTCCGGTGAGGTGGACATCCTCGTCTCCACCATGATCGTGGAGTCCGGGCTCGACGTTCCCAATGCGAACACGATGGTGGTGCACGATGCCCACCGGTTCGGCCTGGCCCAGCTCTACCAGCTCCGCGGCCGAGTGGGCCGGAGCCATCGGCGGGCTTACTGCTACCTCCTGGTGCCCGATTCCATCGACGCCGATGCCGAAGATCGGTTGCGGGTGCTGGAGCACCACACCGACCTCGGGGCCGGGTATCGCATCGCCCTGAAGGACCTGGAGCTGCGCGGCGCGGGGAACCTGCTCGGGGCCGAGCAGTCGGGGCATGCCCACGCGGTCGGCTTCGACCTGTACATGCGGTGGCTGGAGGAGACCGTCCGGAGCCTGCGGGGCCAGGGTGTCACCGAGCAGCCTGCACCGCCCGATGTCGTGCTCGACCGCCCGGCCCACCTGCCGGACGGGTACGTCCCGGACGACGACATCAAGCTGGATCTGTACCGGCGACTGGCGCGGGCGATGACACCCGGCGAAATTGACGGGCTGCGAGACGAACTGCGGGAGCGCTTCGGCCCCCTCCCGGCCGAGGCCGAGACGCTGCTTCACATGGCGCGGCTACGCGTGCTGGGGGCGTCGCTCGGCCTGCAGCACGTGCTGGTTCGGGGAGACGAGGCGCGGCTCACCTTCCGCCCGGGCACCCAGCCCAGGCTCACCGGGCTCACATCGGCACTGGACGACGTGCAGCTGGCGGCCGAGGTGCGCCGCACGGTACCGCTCTCGCTCCGCTTGATGCGCCTGGGCGGTGAACCGATCGTGCCCGCACTGGTGCGGGCGTTGCAGAAGGCCGCCGGCTAGCGAGTTTACGTCACTGGAGAGGTCATGAGTCGATTTTCGGTTTTCGTCCGTGTGGTCGCCCCCGCGCTGGTCCTGTGCGGCAGCCTTGCCGGCTGCGAGCGGGCACGGGACCTGTTCACCGCCCACGCCGGCACGGCCGCCCAGGCCGCCGGCCGGGAGCTGACCGCGGAGCGACTGGCAGAGATCATGAGCTCGGCCAAGTCGGTGCGACCCACCGCGGAAGCCGCGGATCTCGTGGCCAACGTGTGGATCGACTACTCGCTCCTGGCCCAGGCCGTGGTTCGCGGCGAGCTGCCGGTCGATTCCGCCAGTGTAGCCGAAGCGGTCTGGCCCGAGGTGGCGGAGATCAAGGGCACCCGCTGGCACGACACCTTGATGGCGCGGCGGTCCGCCCTGCCTCCCACCGCGGTGGACAGTCTGTACAAGGCGAGCGATCAGCGGCTGTTCCAGCACATGCTGTTCGCCGCCCGGTCCAACGCCGACGACACCCTGCGCACCGCCAAGCGCAAGCAGGCCGAAACGACCCTGGGCCGGCTCCGGAAAGGCGCGGCGTTCGGCCGGCTGGCGTCCCAACTCTCCGAGGATCCGGGATCGCGGGCGGACAGCGGGTATCTGCCGCTGGGGCCGCGCGGGCGGTTCGTCGCGTCGTTCGACAGCGCGGCCTGGATCCTGGAGCCGGGGCAGACGAGCGGCGTGGTCGAGACGCCGTACGGCTACCACATCCTTCGACGGCCGGGACTGGAAGAGGTGCGCGAGCGGCTTGGCAGCCACCTGGTCGCCCAGGCCGGCATGCGTCTCGATTCGCTTTACATGGACAGCCTCGCCACCGCGAGCAAGATGGACGTCGAAGGCGACGCCCCGGCCATCATGCGCTCCGCGATTCAAGATCCCGGCAAGGCCATGAAGACCGACAAGCCGCTGGTCCGGTTCACCGGCGGCGCGCTCACCACCCGTGACTACCTCCGCTGGGTGAACGCGCTCCCGCCGCAATACTCCGCCCGGCTGCGCACGGCCGACGACAGCGCGCTCACGCAGTTCGCCGAGGCCCTGGCGCAGAACACGCTGCTGCTGCGTGACGCCGATGCGGGCGGCATCGAGATCACCCCGGAAGAGTGGAAGGAGCTGAGCGCGCGCTTCCTCGCCCAACTCGACACGGTGAAGGCGGACATGGGTCTCACCGCGCCGGAGTTGACCGACGAGAGTGTCCCGCAGGCCCAGCGCGAGACGCTCGCCGCGGCCAAGGTGGAGGCGTATTTCGACCGCCTCAATGACGGGAAGAGCCGCCTGCGTCCGCTCCCCTCCGCGCTCGCCACGCTGCTGCGAGGGCGCCTCCCGTCCCGGGTGGACGACGCCGGTCTCTCCCGAGCGCTGGAGCTGGTCAAGGAGAAGGCCGGCGCCCGGGACTCGACCGATGGTCCCGGCTCCCCGATCCCGCCCGGTGTCATCCAGCCGGCACCGGGACCGGCGCCGGTTCCGGGAGGGACACCGAACGCGGCGCCGGATAGCGGCAACCAGCCCCAGTAGGGGCGAGACGGAGCGACGATGAAGCTCGGCCCACGCGCTTTGCTTGCCGTTCTTGGCCTGCTGGCCGGCGCCCTGGCGTCGGCCGGTGTGGCCGTGGCGCAGGACACCACCACCGTGGCGCAGGACACCACCATCACGGTGCGGGACACGGCCGCGACGGTAGGGGATACCACTGCGGCGGCGACGGATACGGCGGCCGTGGTGAACGATACGACCGCTACGACTCCAGACTCGAGCGCGGTGACGGACACGACCGGCGGCACGCCCCTCGTGCCCGACGCGTCGGAAGCCGCCGCGGTGCCCTGGGATGACTCCGTGATCGTAGTGGACCGGGTCGTCGCGGTCGTAGGGAATCGGCCGGTGCTCGCGTCGCAGGTGGACGAGGAGCTGTTCAGCCGCCAGGCCCAGGGCGTCACGCTGCCCAAGGAACCCGAGCGGCTGGAGGCGGTGCGCCGCCAGGTCATCTCGTCGATCGTGGACGAGGAGCTCCTGGTGCAGCAGGCGAGCCGCGATACCGCCATCAAGGTCACCGATCAGGAGATCGCCGACGGCGTGGAGCAGCAGGTGCGGAAGGTGCGCGGCAACTTCACTTCCGAAGTGGACTACCGCAACGAGCTGAAAAAGGCGGGGTTCCAGACGCCCGAGGAATACCGCCGCTGGCTCACCGACCAGCAGCGCCGCGCGGCGCTGCAGAACCGCCTGATCGACGGGCTCCGGAGCGGAGGGAAGCTGAAGCCGGTGGCGCCGACCGAGCAGGAGATGCGCAACTTCTTCGACGAGCAGAAGCAGAGTCTCGGCAGTCGGCCGGCCACGATCTCGTTCCGGCAGATCGTGGTGACGCCGAAGCCGAGCGCGCAGGCCAAGGCCCGGGCCCGGGCCCAGGCCGACTCGATCGTGCTGGAGCTGCGTCGGGGCGCCGACTTCGCGACCGCTGCCCGGCGGTTCTCCCAGGACCCGGGCTCACGCGAGCAGGGAGGCTCGCTCAACTGGTTCCGCCGGGGCGTGATGGTGCCCCAGTTCGAGCGGGTGGCGTTCGCACTCAAGCCCGGCGTCATCTCGGATCCGGTGGAGTCGCCGTTCGGCTATCACATCATCCAGGTCGAGCGCACCCAGCCCGCCGAGGTGCAGGCCCGCCACATTCTCCTGACCCCCGCGCTGGATTCGGCCAACGTGGACAGCGCGCGAACGCTGGCCGATCGGATCCGGGACCTGCTCTTGCGCGGCGCTTCGTTCGATTCGCTCCAGCGGATTCACCACGATCCTTCGGGGGGCGAGCGAGAGGCGGAGCACGTGCCGGCCGACAAGCTGCCCGAGGCCTACGCCAAGGTGATCGCCGGAGTGGATTCCGGCGCCGTGGCGCCGGTGTTCACCCTGAAAGGCGCCGGCGACCGCGACCAGTTCGTGGTGCTCCAGGTGATCGGCCGCCGTCCCGAGGGTGAGGTTCGCTACGAGGACGTGAAGGAGCGGATACGCCAGCAGCTCGGACAGGAGCTCGCCATACGGCGCTATATCGACCAGCTGCGGAAGTCGACCTACGTGGAGATCAGAAGCTGAAGAGCGGGACGGCGGGGCAGCGGGGCGGCGGGGCAGCGGGTTCGCTGCCCCGCATCGCTATCACGCTCGGCGACCCCCGCGGCATCGGGCCGGAGATCACCGCCCGCGTGCTTGAGCTGCCGCTCGATGCCGAGGTCACCTTGATCGGGGCCGAGGATCAGATCGCCGGCATTCCGGCGACGCGGCGCGTGCCGGTCGGCGCCTGGGGCCAGGGCTCGGGAGAAAAGCCGGAGGATCGCGGCCGCACCATCAAGGCGGGCAGGCTCGCGGGACACGGTGTCGAGACCGCCGTCAAGCTGGCGCTCGGCGGCGAGGTGGACGCGATTGTGACCGCCCCGGCGCAGAAGCACGCTCTGCACCTTGCCGGCTTCCCCTATCCAGGTCACACCGAATGGCTCGCCGAGCTCGCCGGGGGTGTGGACGTCGCGATGATGCTCGCGGCCGAGGAGCTGCGCGTCGTCCTGGTGACCACCCACGTGCCGTTTCGGGATGTGCCCGCGCTGCTCACCCAGGACAGGGTGGTCCGGATCGGGCGGATCACCCAGCGCGCGCTCGAGGAGTGGTGGGCCCTCGAACGGCCCCGCCTCGCGCTCTGCGCCGTCAACCCGCACGCGGGCGAGTCGGGGTTGTTTGGCGACGAAGAGGAGCGGGTGCTCCGCCCGGCCGCAGAGGCACTCGGCGCCGCCGGGCCGCTGCCGGCCGATACCGTGTTCGTGCGAGCGATGCGGGGAGAGTTCGACGCTGTGCTGGCGCCGTATCACGACGTGGGGATGACGGCGATCAAGATCGCGGCGTTCGGCAGGGCGGTGAACGTCACCCTCGGGTTGCCGTTTCCGCGGACGTCGCCCGATCACGGCACCGCGTTCGATATTGCGGGGACCGGCCGGGCGGACCCGTCGAGCATGCGGGCCGCGGTGGCGATGGCGGTCGCGCTGGCGGCGAGAAACGCGCCTCCCGCATCCCGGGCGGGGACTCTCTAGCGGAGAGTCGGGGCGGGATGGCGATCGTCTACCTCGCCCTCGACCTGAGGCACCATCGGCCCGTCGCGATCTAGGCTCAAGTCTCCGATGCCCCCAGTCGCTGCATGAGCCCGAGATAGGCCTCGAGCTTCAGCTTCTGGCTCGCCCGGTTGGCCACCAGCACCGCCCCGCACTCCAGGATCGTCTCCCGCTCGACCAGGCCGTTCGCTCGCAGGGTGTTCCCCGTGTCCACCAGATCCACGATCCAGTGCGAGAGGTTGAGCAGGGGCGCGACCTCGACGGAGCCGTTCACCTGGATGATGTCCACCGGGATGCCCGCACCGGCGAAATGGGCCTGTGCCAGCCGGGGATACTTGGTCGCGACCCTCGCGGTGATGCCGCCCGCGAGCCGCGGATAGTCGGTGCCCTCGGGCGAGGCCACGACCAGCCGGCAGAACCCGAATCCGAGCTCCAGCGGCTCGAGCACGTCGGCCCCGGTCTCGCGCAGCACGTCGGTGCCGGTGACTCCGAGATCGGCGGCGCCCGACTCCACGTAGACCGGCACGTCGGCCGGCTTGACCACGAGAAACTCGATCGACGGATCGCTGGAGGGGATGAGCAGGCGACGCCCGGCGTCGTTCGCCGGATTCACGCCGGCGGCTCGAAAACGCTCGACCGACGGCTGATACAGTCTCCCCTTGGCGAGCGCCACCCGGAGCCGGCTCACAGCGGCACTTCGGCGATGACGTCGAGGTCGAGGGACAGACCGACCGCCGGCATCGGACGTCCGAACCGCCCCATCAGCTCATCGTAGCGTCCGCCGGCGCCGGCCGCCCGGCCCGCGCCGGAGACGTACACCTCGAAGTGCACGCCGGTGTAGTAGTCCAGCCCGCGCACCTCTCCCAGATCGTAGACCACGTGGGCCCGCTCGCTCAGGCTCAGCGCGTCGTCCAGGGCCACCAAATGCCGCAGGCCCGCCACCGCCGCCGGAGTCGTGTCGCGGAGTGTGCTCTCCAGTGCGTCCCTCCGACCGATGACGAATGGCAGGCGGGCCAGCGCCGCGGCATCCCCGCTCCGGCCCGCCAGGGAACGAGTGAGTCCCGCGCGGTCCTTCCGGTCGATCTCGCGCCGGACCTGCGTCCGGAGCGGCTCCTCCAGCGCGGCGAGGCCCGGAGCGAGCACGCCGACATGGCCGAGATTGACCTGAAAGTCCTCCAGTCCGGCGGAGCGGACCAGCTCCAGCGTGAGACGGACGATCTCCACGTCCGCCTCCAGCGAGCCGTCACCCAGCAGCTCGGCGCCGACCTGGAGGGTTTCCCGCGGCCGGCCGCCGCGCTCCGGCTCCTGCCGGTAGACCTTGCCGGAGTAGCTGAGCCGGAGCGGCAGTCTCGCACCCGCGAACGTGGTGGACGCGATCCGCGCGATGCTGGCGGTGAAGTCGTAGCGCAACGCGAGAATCCGCCCGTCGCGGTCGGGGAAGCGCAGCAGCCGTTCGGCCACGCCGGCGCCACCCGCCCGGAGAAACACGTCCTCGTACTCGAACGTCGGCGGGAGCAGCTCCTCGTATCCGCCCTTCTCCAGCACCTGCACCGCACCGCGCTGGAGCGCGCGCCTGCGGCGGGCGGCGTCTCCGGTGAGGTCGAGCGCTCCCGGAGGCGTGGCGGCCGGGATGTTGAGCATCTAGATCTCCGCTTTCGCGAGTGCCTGGCGCACCTGGTCGGCGAGCTGGCGGGCGGTGAAGGGCTTCTCCAGCAGCGCGCCGCCGCTCGGCAGCGACCCCTGCCGCTCGATCGCCTCGTCGGCGTAGCCCGACATGTAGAGCACCTTGAGCTCCGGCCACCGGGCCACCAGTCGCTCGGCCAGCACCGGCCCGTTCATGCCGGGCATCACGATGTCGGTCAGCAGGAGATCGGCCGGTCGGGCCTGCTCGCGGGCGAGGCGGAGCGCCGTGCCCGGGTCGGCGGCTTCGATCACCTGGTATCCGTTGGCACGCAGCACCCGGCAGGCGAGGTGGCGTACCGTGTCCTCGTCCTCCACCACGAAGATCGTCCCCGAGCCCTGTGGCGGCTCGAGCGGCGGCGCCAGGTCCGCGAGGTCCGGCGCGCCTGCGACGCGGGGGAGATAGATGGTGAAGGTGCTTCCCTGATTGAGCCGGGTGTTGACCCGAATGTGGCCGCCGCTCTGACGCACGATGCCGTAGACCGTGGCGAGACCGAGGCCCGTCCCCCGGCCGAGCTCCTTGGTAGTGAAGAAGGGCTCGAACAGGTGGGCCTGGGTCCGCTCGTCCATCCCGACGCCGACGTCGCTCACGCTGAGCTCCACCAGTGAACCGAGCAGCGGGCTCGACTCGGGGGTCGAGGGCGGCACGTCCTCCGCGTCTACGTTGGCGGTCCGGATGGTGAGGGTGCCGCCCGAGGGCATCGCGTCGCGGGCATTCACCGCGAGATTGGTGATCACCTGCTCCAGCTGCCCCGGATCGGCCAGCACCCGGCCGAGCCCCGGCTCGAGCCGCAGCTCGAGCTCGACGTGCTCGCCGATGAGCCGCCGCAGCATCGTCGTCAGCTCGGTCACCACGGTGTTGAGGTCCACGATCCGGGGCTGGAGCACCTGCTTTCGGCTGTAGGCCAGGAGCTGCCGGGTGAGCGTGGCCGCGCGGTGGGCCGCCCGGTTGATCTCCAGCACGTCGAGCCGGCGCCGGTCCTCCGGGCCGATCGTCTTCAGCAGCAGCTCGGCGTTTCCGATGATCGCGGTCAACAGGTTGTTGAAGTCGTGCGCCACGCCGCCGGCGAGCTGGCCCACGGCCTCCATCTTCTGGGCCTGCCGCAGCTGCTCCTCCAGCAGCTTCCGCTCGCTCACGTCCCGGAGGTACACCAGCAGGTACAGCGGCCGGCCGGTGGCGTCCTGCACCAGCGAGCTGCTGACGGTGACCCACACCACCCGGCCGTCCCGGCGGAGCAGCCGCATCAGCAGGTCGTAGCTGCGGCTCTCGCCCTCGATCAGACGGCGCCGCTCCGCCAGCTCTGCCGGGAGGTCGTCCGCGTGGGTGATCTCGGCGAGGTTGAGCGCGAGCAGCTCCGCGTCGCTGTAGCCCAGCAGCTCGCCCAGCCTCGGAGGCACCTTCCGCCAGCGCCCGTCGAGGCCGACGTGGGCCGTCATGACCAGCGCCGCGCGCTCGGCCCGCTGGAGCTGCGCCTCGCTCTCCCGGAGCGCCTCCTCGATGCGGAGCCGCTCGAGGGCGCTGCCGCAGTGATCGGCCAGCGTCTGCAGCACCGCCAGATCGTTGGAGTCGTAGGCGTGCGGCGTGTAGCTCTGGATCGACAGGATTCCGGTGACGCGCTCCCCGTGGCGCACCGGCACGAACATGAGGGACGCCGACGGCCGGGTCAGCGCTCCGAACGGTGTCAGCCCCTCGCTCGCCGTGTCCGCCACCTCCCGCAGGATGAGCTGTCCGCCCTCAGCCAGAACCTTCCGGGTCATCGGTCCGGGCGGACCCGACAGATAGACGTGGGGAACGTCCACCGGCTCACCGCTTCCCACCCGGTCCATGCTCACGATCGCCTGCAGGGTCCCGGTCTCGGCGAAATAGAGGTCGAGGCTGTACGCATCCCAGCCCAGCATGTCCTGGGCGACGGAGGCGATGATGCGGGCCGCCTCTTCCGGCGTGCGCACGCCGGCCAGCCGGTAGCCGAGGTCGAGGAGGGCGGCGCGCAGCTCCGGCCGCTGGGTGTTGGGAACCACGAGGAGCAACTCCGTCAGGAGGCGCGACTCTCCCGGCCGGCGGCCGGGGACTCGGACTCGGGTTCCGTGGCGGGCGGGGGAGCGTGCAGCCGGAGCGCCTTCACCCGGCGACCTTCCATCTCGACGACCTCGAGGGTGTGCCGGCCCGCGGGCGCGCGGTCGCCGGGGCGGGGGAGTCGCCCGAGCTGGCCGAACACATAGCCGCCGATGGTGGTGTAGTCGGTATCGTCGAGATGCTCTCCGTATTCGGAGTTGAAATCGGAGATCGGCATGGCCCCGTCCAGCTGGGGAGCACCCGCGGGCCGCGCCTTGTCCTGAGGATCGTACTCGTCGTAGATCGGACCCACGATCTCCTCCAGCAGGTCCTCCATGGTGACGAGCCCCGCGGTGCCGCCGTACTCGTCGAGCACCACCGCCAGGTGGGTCTTGAGCCGTTTCATGTCCGCCAGCACGTCCTCGACCTCACGGGTGCCGGGCACGAAGAGCGGCGGCCGCATGATCTCGCGCACGGTGCGGCCGGGCCGGGCGCGCAGCGCGGCCAGAATGTCCTTGGCATGCACCACGCCGGTGATCTCGTCGAGCGAGTCGGTGAAGACAGGGTAGCGCGAGCGGCCGGCCGCGGCCACCTCGTCGGCAGCACGCTCGACCGTCATGTCGGCCTCCAGCGCGATCACCTGGGTCCGGGGCGTCATCACTTCCTGGGCGGTCTTCTCGCTGAACTCGAATACGCCCTCGAGCAGCCGGGCGTCCTGCCGAAGCAGGCTCCCGCCCTCGGTGCTCTGCTCGACCAGCATCCGGATCTCTTCCGGCGAGTGGAGCCGCTCGGTCTCTCCCGGCGGGTTGATCCGCATGACGCGGAGCAGGCGGTTCGCCGTCCCGTTGAGCAGCGCGATCGGGAGGGCCATGATCCAGGCGAACCCCATCAGCGGCGCGGCGACCCAGCCGGCCACCGCTTCGGGATACAGCAGCGCCAGCGCCTTGGGGACCAGCTCGCCCAGGATGATGTGGAGCACGGTGATGATACTGAAGGCGATGATGGACGCGACCGTGTGGGTGGCGATGGCAGCCGCCGAATCCGGGAGCCAGCCGAAGATGCCATCGATCAGACTGGCCAGCGCCGGCTCGCCGATCCAGCCGAGGCCCAGGGAGGCCAGCGTAATGCCGAGCTGTGTGGCGGAGATGTAGCGGTCGAGCGATTGTACGGCACGGCGGGCCAACCTAGCTTTGCCGTCCGCGCGGCCGAGCTCGTCGAGGCGGGTCTTTCGAGCTCCCACCAGCGCGAATTCGGCCGCGACGAAGAAGGCGTTGGCCAACACCAGCACCACCACCGCGCCGAGGCCGAGGAGAATCGACGGTGATTCCGCAGGTTCCATACGATTCAACTGTAACGCCGATGCGGTCTTACCGCGAGATAGCCGGGTGATTCGCCGAATCGCGGTGCCGCCGTTCGAGGCCCTGGACCCGCTGCTGCCGCAGCGGGCCGGGGTGGACGCCGACACGCGGGAGACCGTGGCGGCCGTGCTGGCGGACGTCCAGCGTCGCGGCGACGAGGCCGTGCGGGAGTATGCCCGCCGGTTCGATGGAGTGGATCTGGCGCCCTCGGAATGGGAGCTCGGCTCCGCCGGCTGGCAGGGGGCGCTGGAGCGGGTACCGCCGGGAGTCCGCGCCGCGCTGGCCCGTGCGGTGGACCGGGTGCGCGAGTATCACCAGCACCAGCGGGAGGAGGGATTCCATCTCGCGACCGAGGACGGCAGCGTCGTCGGTATGAAGGTGACCCCGCTGGACCGGGTCGGCCTCTACGTGCCGGGCGGGAAGGCGTCCTATCCCTCGTCCGTGGTCATGAACGCGATGCCGGCGCTGGTGGCGGGCGTCAGGGAGATCGTGGTGGTGGTCCCGCCCCAGGGGGTGACCGACCTGGTGCTGGCCGCGTGCGCGCTCTCCGGGGTGACCCGCGTCTTCCGCATCGGGGGCGCCCAGGCGGTGGGGGCGCTCGCCTTCGGCACCGCGACCGTGCCTCGGGTGGACAAGATCGTCGGACCAGGCAATCGCTGGGTGGCGGAGGCGAAGCGGCAGGTGGTGGGCCAGGTGGGCATCGACATGATCGCCGGGCCGACCGAAGTGCTGATCGTCGCCGACGGCACGGCGTCGCCCGGGCGGATCGCGGCGGACATGATCGCCCAGGCGGAGCACGACGAGGACGCGACCAGCTGGTGCGTCACCACCGACCCCGTGATCGCCGACGCGCTTCCGGAGGCGCTGGAGGCGGCGTTGTCGGCCGCACCGCGCGCCGCCATCGCCCGGGCCGCGCTGGAGCGGAACGGGCTGGTGATCGTGGTGCCCTCCATGCGGGAGGCCATCGAGGTCGTCAATCGCCGGGCACCCGAGCATCTGGAGATTCTGGCGGACAGGCCGGAGATGATCGCCGGTGGCGTCCGGCACGCGGGAGCCATTTTTCTCGGCGACTACACTCCCGAGCCGGTCGGCGACTACATGGCCGGTCCCAGCCACGTGCTGCCCACCGGGGGCACCGCGCGATACGCCTCACCGCTGGGGGTGTACGACTTCGTGAAGCGGAGCAGCATCATCCGCTACTCCGAGGCGCGTCTCGCCGCCGACGCGGCGGCGATCATCGCGCTGGCGGAGGCGGAAGGGCTGCATGGGCATGCGGAGGCGGTCAGGATGCGCGTAGGCAGCGGGGCAGCGGGGCGGCGGGGCGGCGGGGCAGTCGATTAGCTGATAGGATTCCAGCATGAGCGAGCTGCCCCGCCGCCCCGCCGCCCCGCTGCCCCGCCTCAAGGCCGTCCTCGCCCTGACGTCCGTTTTCATGGTGATCGAGGCCTTGGGCGGCTGGATCTCCGGCTCCCTCGCGCTGCTGGCCGACGCCGGCCACATGCTGACCGATGTCGGCGCCCTCACCCTCTCCCTGCTCACCGCGTGGGTCGCCCAGCGTCCCCGGGACGATACCAAGACCTACGGGTACCTCCGGTGGGAGATTCTGGCGGCCCTGGTCAACGGTGTCGCGCTCTTCGGCATCGCCGCCTGGGTCGTGGTCGAGGCGATCCAGCGGATCCAGGACCCCCAGCCGATCCGCACCGGCATCTTCCTGGCCATCGCCTGCGCCGGGCTGGTAGTCAACCTGGCCAGCCTCGCCGTGCTCCACTCGGCCCGGGAAGGAAGCCTCAACGTGCGTGGCGCCTACCTCCACGTCCTGGGTGACGCCCTGGGCTCGGTGGGCGCGGTGGTCGCCGCGGGGATCATCGCCCTGACCGGCTGGACCCTCGCCGACCCCATCGTCTCCATCCTGCTGTCCGTCCTCATCCTGGTCGGGGCGGCGCGGCTTCTCCGGGAGAGCACCGACATCCTGCTGGAGTCGGTGCCCCGGCACGTCTCCATGGCGGAGGTGCACCGGCGCATGCTGGCCGTGCCGGGGGTGGCCGCGGTCCACGACCTGCACGTCTGGACCGTCACCAGCGGCATGGTGGCCATGAGCGGGCACGCCGTGGTGCCCGATCTGGAGGCCCACCCCGAGGTGCTGGACGGCATCCGGTCCGAGCTGTCACTGATGGGCATCGGACACGTCACCATACAGCTCGAGGTCGAGCACGGGTGCGAAGGGTGCGATGACCCCCGGGAAGCCGCCGTCGCTCCTCTGCGAGTCCAAGCCGGTCACGGGCACCACCACGGCCACCGCCACTAGGCCCCCCAAGGCACCCTTACCAGGGCCCCTACCGCACCCTTTCGCAGTCTCTTGCGGCATCCGACGGCGTTGTCTATATATGCGCGCCGGAGGCCCGGGGGTCCGGGCCTCGCACGTTCTTAACCCCAGTGGAGTCCCGAGAAGCCGTTGATCCGCAATCTCGCCATCATCGCGCACGTCGACCACGGCAAGACCACCCTGGTGGATCAGATGCTGCGGCAGGCGGGGGCGTTCCGCGCCAACCAGCAGGTCGAAGAGCGGGTCATGGATTCGAACCCGCTGGAGCGGGAGCGGGGCATCACCATTCTCGCCAAGAACACCGCGGTGAACTGGGAAGGCACCAAGATCAACATCGTGGACACGCCGGGGCACGCGGATTTCGGCGGCGAGGTCGAGCGCATCCTGCGGATGGTGGACGGGGTGCTCATCCTGGTGGACGCGGCGGAAGGCCCGATGCCGCAGACCCGGTTCGTCACCCGGAAGGCCCTGGCCCTGGGCCTCCGGCCCATCGTCGCCATCAACAAGATCGACCGGTCGGACGCGGAGCCGCTCCGGGTGCACGACGAGGTGCTGGGCCTCTTCATCGATCTGGATGCCACCCACGAGCAGCTGGACGCGCCGTTCCTCTATACCTCGAGCCGCGCCGGCACCGCGACGACCGAGCTCGAGAAACCCGGCACCGACCTCAGGCCGCTCTTCCAGTCCATTCTCGACTACGTGCCGGAGCCCAAGGGCGATCCCGAGGGCCCGTTCCAGATGCTGGTCTCCACCCTGGACTTCTCCAGCTTCCTGGGCCGGATCGCCATCGGCCGGATCGAGCGGGGCCGGGTCAAGGTGGGCGACCAGGTGGCGCTGCTCCCGCTGGGCGAGCCGGGGATGGTGCCGGAGACCGAGGGATTCGAGCGCAACCGGGTCACCCGGCTCTACACCTTCGACGGGCTCCACCGGGTGGAGGTGCAGGAGGCGCGGGCGGGCGACATCGTGGCGCTCTCGGGGTTCGAGACCATCGAGATCGGCCGGACCTTCACCTCGGTGGACCGGCTGGAACGGATGGCCGGCATCGCGGTCGAGGAGCCGACGATCTCGGTGGACGTCATCGTGAACAACGGCCCCTTCGCCGGGCGGGAGGGGAAGTACGTCACCAGCCGGCAGCTCAAGGACCGGTTGTACCGCGAGCTGGAGCGGAACGTCGCGCTCCGGGTGGAGGAGACCGACAGCCCCGACACCCACACGGTGTCCGGACGCGGCGAGCTCCATCTGGGCATCCTGATGGAGACGATGCGCCGGGAAGGGTACGAGTTCCAGGTCTCCCGCCCCCGCGTCATCACCAAGCTCGGGGACGACGGCGAGCGACTGGAACCGTACGAGGAGTTGACGGTGGACGTGCCCGAGGACTACATGGGCGTGGTGATGGAGAAGCTGGGCCCCCGCCGGAGCGAGATGTCGGAGATGCGGAACCCGGGCCAGGGGATGGTCCGGCTCACTTTCCGGATTCCCGCCCGCGGGCTCTTCGGCTACCGCTCCGAGTTCCTCACCGACACTCGCGGCACCGGCATCATGCACCACCGCTTCCTCGACTACGGGCCCTGGGCCGGGCCGCTGGCCGGCAGGAAGCGCGGCGTCCTGGTGGCCGACCGCGAGGGGAGCGTCGTGGCGTTCGCCCTCGGCAACCTCCAGGAGCGGGCCCAGATGTTCGTGACGCCGGGCGACCTGGTGTACGAGGGCATGATCGCGGGGGAGAACTCCCGGCCGGGCGACCTCGACGTCAACGTCACCAAGGAGAAGAAGCTGACGAACATGCGGACCACTGCCTCGGACGAGAACGTGATCCTGGAGCCACCGCGGCAGATCACCCTGGAGTATGCCCTCGAGTACATCGAGGAAGACGAGCTGATCGAGATCACGCCCAAGACGATCCGGCTGCGGAAGCGGGTCCTCACGGCAAACGATCGTAAGAAGGCCGCCCGGGCCGCCCGGGTGGCGGACGCGTCCTGACAATGCCGGGATCACACTCATTGTTGGCGGAGGACATCATGTCGGCCTGGGAGACGTCGGTCGAGGCCCTCGACTCGGAGCTGCGTCGGAAGTTCGATGACGACGAGGAGTTCGAGGACGACGGGTTCACCTTCGACGACGACGAGGACGAAGACGAGGACCTGGACGACGAGGACGAGCTGGATGAGGACGACGACTTCGACGACGAGGACCTCGAGGAGTTCGAGGAGATCGACCCGGACGAAGAGAAGGAATAGTGGGGTCCGTCGGCGCTACCGGTCCTCGGACCCCCGGGTGTATATTCCCGGCCCGCCGGCGAAGGGCCTGTAGCTCAGGTGGTTAGAGCGCACGCCTGATAAGCGTGAGGTCGGTAGTTCAACTCTACCCAGGCCCATTTCTAGAACTCGTTACCCCGCTGGCGTTTCGCGCTCGCGGGGTCGTCATTTTGTGATCTCGTACCTGCCATGTTGTCCGTTATGTGTCCGTTGGTGCTCAGGCTTCGAGCCGCGTCCGGGTGGCCAGGGCCTGCTGCATGGATGCCGAGTCAGCCCGCTGGTAGCACGTCAGGACCGTCTGGGGGCTCTTCCAGCCGCCCAAGCGCGCAGAGATCCTTGAGCGGGGCGTGCTTCATTTCCGTGGCAAACTGCCGCCGGAGACTATGCCAGCCACGCCCCGGCTCTGGCGGCAACTTGGCCAGCGCCTGCCCTCGCTGCCACCAGTCCCGGACCAGATGCCGCGAAATCGGCTTGGCGGTTCGCGGCGCGGGAACACCCACTCGCTGATGACCGGCTCGAGCTTCGCTGCGCTTCTCCGAGCGCGTCCAGCGGCGGCGCCGTCAGCGGCGTCTCGTGCTCGTAGTCCGCTTGTCGTTCTCCGCGCGCCAGACGCACCGTCCGTGCGCTTCAAGGTCAATGTCCGCCCAGCGCAGCAACCGCACGGCGCCGATCCGGTGTCCTGTCTCATGGTAACGATGAGGGCCAGACGAAGAGCGGGCAACCGATCCGCTCACTGAAGCGATCTCATACTGCGGCGCGGTCATGATCGGCCGCTGGGGGTTCTCCTCCCGGCTCGTTAACCCCTTCAACGGATTCCGATCGAGCCAGCCGGCTCCGACGGCCCAGTTGCAGGACGGCCTGGAACCAAGGCCAGGTCGTAGTCGACATCCTGCGCCCGGAGCGGCAGCCCGACGTCTTGCCCGGCCGCTGATCGCCCTGCGCCGCTCGTTCGCAACAAACCGCGCCGCGTCCCGGTGGGTCATATCCTGCCGACGCGCGAGCCGACCCCAGAATTTCGAGTACCATGCGCGGCTGCCCGGCGGTCGTGGGCTTGCTTTGCGCCCCCTTTGTCGGGGTGACCTCACGCAAGTAATTGTCAAAGAGCTCGCCGAGCGTGATCGCGCTCGGGATCGCCCAATCGGACGCCGGAGCGCCGCTGCGACTTCCTCAGCCCCGGCCCAACGGTTACCTCGACGTGCGGGATGTTGCGCAGAGCGCGCTGCTCGAGGGCCTCGGCGAGACCGACTACCTGCCGAGCGGCGACTGGCTCGCAGCCCCGCAAGCGCTGATCGGCGCCTCAGGGACGGCTCGGTACCAGCGTCCCCTGCCGTTCCTCGCCGACCTGGCCGTTGTGGTCGATCCGCCTTCCGACGAGCCGGTGCTCACGTGCTCCGGCCGGTGCGTGTACCTCGGCACCGACCTCGACGCGCTGCACGCGCAACACCAACTCGGCGACACCGGCCGCCTGCTCGCGAACGCGCTCCGCGTCGCGCGGGCCGGGCGGCCACCGGTGGTCGAGGTCGACGGCCCGGGCACGTTCGACGTGCAGGCGTGGGAGCAGGACGCGAGCCGCACCGTGCATCTGGTGAACCTCACCAACCCGCGCCTCTACGGCGGTCCGCTCGAAGAGACCGTGCGCGTCGGACCTCTGGAGGTCAGGGTGCACGTCGACGCGGCGATCCCCGTGACCAGCGTTCGACTGCTGCGATCCGGCGATCGGACCGCCTGGGAGCGCTCCGCCGACACCGTGACCGTGACGGTCCCGGCGGTCGACGACTTTGAGGTCGTCGCGATCGGGATCGACTCAACTTGAATCGGCAACTTTCCCCGGCCGGTGTCGGGCTCTATGAAGTCGTTCACATCCTCAACTCATGGCTGGTCTCGCGAGGGGCGGCGTGTACGTCTTGTGGGGCTCCGCCGCGTAGAGGAACGACGCGGCCGGACGTGCGGTCCACCGCGTCAGCCGCATCGCCATGACCATCGGGATCCCGTACTTGAGGCGACCGAGCCTCAAGCGACTCAACCGGCCATGCGAGCGCGTCGGCCGCCTCGTGCCAGCTCAGCCCGCGCGTGACGCGCTCCGTGTCGGCTGCCTCGTACAACAGCGGAAGGCTCCAACGAATAGCGCGGGCACCGAAGTCCGGCAGCTTCGTCGCCGGAGAGTCGACGCAGCCCGGCGTGAAGCTCTCGGGGCTGCGGTCGAGCCAGCGCAGCGGCCCCATGACGTGCTGGCACGTTGTGCCCTTTCCGTCCCGGATGGCATGCAGTACGCCGGAGGCAAACCACGCGATGTCCTTCAGCATCGCCGTTCGTGGACAGGCCGCGAGCTTCACGCTCCGCCTCCATCGCCTCCCACAACCCGCGCCAACTGAAGTCTGTCTCTGGGCCGAACCGCGGCTTCGTCGTCATCACGCCTTTCCCGTCACGCGCCGCCGCAGGCGGAGGCGAACTCGTCGTGGTGGTCGGTCCACCAGCGGCGCCGGCGGTCGTAGCGCTCGCATGCCACCGGTCCGGTTCCACATCGCGACGGCGTTCGGGTCACCGGCGTCGACGCTGCGCCGGACGGCTGCTTCGATGCGGTCGATGGCATCGTCCATGGCGGTGAGCAGCTCCGCCCGACCGTCCCGGTCCAGTCCGTAGGCGTCGGCGACGAGTCGTAGCCGTGCCGGCCGGTCGGCGGGCCGCCAGCCGAGCCGGGCCTGGTCGAAGTCGTCGTCGATCGGTACGCAGAGGCGGGCGAGCTGGGCGAGGTCGTAGACGGGGCGGCCAGGGGCCGCGAACTCGAAGTCGAGCAGCGCAACGGCGATGCCGTCACGGAAGACGACGTTCGAAGGCTCCACGTCGTTGTGGCACACGAGCGTCCCGCCCGCAGGGTCAGCCAGAGCGTCGTCCCAGGTGAGACCCTGAGGGTCGAACCCGCGGGCGGCGTCGTGCAGCCCGCGCAGCAGCCTGGCGATGGACGCCAGCGCGGTGTCGGACTGGCTCCAGTCCGGATAGGGCGCCACGGGGACCTCGCCGTCGATGAACACGAGGCGCTCGCGTCCGTCCTCGTCGATGCCGACCGGTGACGAGGCGCCCTCGAATCCGGCGTGCCTCACCGCCCGCAGGAAGGCGTGGATCGAACCCGAGTGCGGACTCGAGGGGCGAAGAACATGCGGACCGACGCGGACGACCTGGCCCGCGTTCGCGATCCCGCCATCGAGCTGCTGCTCAGCCACACCGCCACCTTGACAGAGGAGTGGTTGAGTGCCGTTCACGCCGGACCTTATCGTCATGCGTCGCTCGGTCTGAGCGGTTCGCGCGCAACCCGCCTACGACATACGTTGGGCGCGTTAGTCCCGTTGGTCGCCGGCCTTCCGTTGTTCCCCTTCTTGCTTCTTCTGTTCCTCTTCCAACTTCTTCTGCTGCTCTTCGAGCTTCTTGCGCGCCTCGTCGGCTCCGTTGCTCGCGTCGTCGCCGTTGTCCTCCTCCTCGTCGTCGTCGCCTTCGTCTTGGACGACCGGCTCCGGCGTCGCCGTGACCGCGCCGACGATGAGGTGGACCTTCGCGCCGGGTTCCACCTCGACCGAGCCTCGAGGGATCGTCTCGATCACGCGTCCCGCTCGACCTTGGTCGGCGAGACGGATCGAGACCTCGACCGTGAAGCCGTCCTCGCGCAGCTGCGCGGCAGCTTCGCGGTAGGGGTCACCGATCACGTTCGGCATGCAACGACGCGCGGACCTCCGTCGCGCATCACCAGGATCGCGACGAGAAGGACAGCGCGACCACCGCGAGCGCCGCAGGACGCGCGATCCGCGGCCGTTTTGACCACGGACGAAAGTCGGCCCGCGTTCCCACGCTCCGGCGAGCGGCCCAAGGAGTGCTGCGCGAGCGGTGACAGGACGAGGATCGTCAACGCTTCCGTTGCGTCGCCGGGATCGGAGGCGTGGACGTGACCGAACGGTGTTTGCGATCGCTCCCTGCGATACCGGTGCGACGGCCGCCGCGAATGAGCCGCGTCTGGGTGCCTGCGCTCGCGTCCTTGCTCATCGCGCGCTGGATCGCGGCGGCCAGCTCGGCCGGCACGTCTGCCCGCGTCCTTGCCGATCTTCGGAGACGGGAGCCTCGATGTGTTTGGACGCCACCTCCCAGGCGTTCGTTCCTTCGTACGGCGGACGTCCTGCGAGGAGCTGATACGCGAGGCATCCAGCGGAGTACACATCTGACGCGGTCGTCGGACGCTCACCCTTCAGAACCTCGGGTGCAGCGAACGTCGGCGTCGCCGCGACCGTCGTTGACCCGGTCTCCTCGCCGAGGATCCGCGCGACCCCGAAGTCGCCGACCTTGGGGCCGTGCGATCCCATGAAGATGTTTGCGGGCTTGAGGTCGCCATGGACGATGCCGGCCACGTGCGCAACCTCGACAGCGGCGAGGATACGTCCGAGGACGTCCTGCGCCTCGGCGACGGCGAGCGGCCCGCGGTCCGTGAGGTAGCGCTGCAGGTCCGGACCGTCGACCAGCTCCATCACGACGTACGGAACAACGTTGCCGCCGGCTGCGGTCGCCTCGCCGTAGTCGAACACGCGGACGATGTTGGGATGGCTCACGGCCGCAAGAGCTCGCGCCTCGCGTTCGAACTTCCGCCGCTTGGACTCGTCCATGGCGCCGGTGATCACTTTGACGGCGACCTGCCGGCCAAGTCGCGCGTCACGCGCGGACCACACCTCCGCCATCCCGCCGGCGCCGACGCGCTCGACGAGCTCGTAGCGGTCGTCCAGGACCTGGTGCGGCCGGGCTCCTATCCCGAAGTGTTCCGCTTCACCTGGCATACGTCACGACGGTACTCGTCGCTGCGCTCTGGCGTTGCTAAGAGAACTCGCGACAACGCCCTGACGCCCGCCAACGTCGTCCGCCTGTAGCTTCAACGCTGACCAGGAGAGCGCGAACGTGAATTCGATCCGTGGAGCGATCATCGCAGTATTGCTGCGAGCGCGTTCGGTGGGTACGCGGGTGTCGCAACGGCCGTCGATGACCCTTGTGGCGGCACCGGTGGCAACGGACAGGTTGTCGCCGTCGGAGCGCACGAGTTCACGATCAAGCGACATGACAACACGCGCGAACAGGTCATCCATCTGGCGCCGCAGGTAGCGTTCGAGACCTCATCCGGGTCGGCTTCTCTGTCCGACGTGAAGGTGGGTGACAGGGTGACGCTCGTCGGCGGTCCAAATCCGGACGGCAGCTTCACCGCAGACACCGTGGTGGTCTGCGATGGAGGTCTGGAACCAGCAGAGCAAGCGGGTCAAACACGCGACGCGTCTTCGCCGACCGCGACGGAGAGGCGGGCGGACTACGACAGAGTCGCCCGTACGATCGACATCGCAACGATCTTGGTCCTTGGTCTGACTTGGTGCGGCATCGTCGTGCTTCTTCGGCGGAAGAAGAAGGTCGGTTTCGTGTATCTGCTGTTCTTCAGCGTCTTCTTCGTCTACATCTACAAGGTTCTGGACTACACGCTGCTGCGATTTCAGACATTGCTGCTGCTCCAGCATTTCGTTCCAGGCCTCATGCTCAACGGGATCCCGGCGGGAAGAACCGTCAACCTCATCCCGCTCGTCATGCTCACGTCGGACGACGTCAAGAGCTCACTGCTCAACATCCTGATGATGGTGCCGTTCGGCTTTGGAGCGCCGTTCATCGCCGATCTGCGATTCAAGCGAGTCGTAATCGCCGGCCTGCTCTTCAGCCTGACCATCGAGTTGGTGCAGCTGATCACCGGATTCGCGGCGAATACAACGTTTCGGATCGCGGACGTGAACGACGTCATCTTCAACACGATCGGTGTCGCGATCGGCTACGCGCTATTTGGCGTCTTCGTGCGCATCTTCCGAGGCGCACGCCACAGCCGGATAGCGATGCGGAATCCGATCCTGCGATACATCGTCCAACGACCGCAGCTAAGCGAGAGCTCGTAGGCCGCCGGCCACTCGGCAGACAAAGCCGCCGTGGGCATCCGAGGACACTACTTGGCCTCCGCTCCGGCGAGACGGGCAAGGTTGCCGAGTGCCTTCGGCGCGTACTCAGCGATCGTCTCGAACGCGGTCGCGATGACCGGATCGTCCATGCGGTCGGCCGCTCCGCGGATTGGGTTCATCCGTGTTCCCATGTTCCATGCGTTGATCTCCGGCACCGCCGACCGCGCGGCCGTGCCCGGCATGACCGGCAGCACCGACCGATGGGAACCCGAGGAGCGTGCCATCGAAGGCCGACGGCGGGCACAGCGCGTTCTTGTCGACATCATCGCCGGCCAGCGCCTCGACGACGCCGATCGTCGCAGCGCTGTACGTCGCGTTGCCGAGCGTCACGAACTGCAGCGTCATGCGATCGGGTTCGAAGATCGGCCGTGGCGTCGTCGACGGGACACCGCGTGCCGTGCAGTCCACGAACACCTCGTCCGGACGCGCGTCGATCTCACCGCCCGTAAGCATCACGCGGTCGGTGCCGATCCGGCGCACGTATCCGCTGCGGACGACGTTCGTCCACCTGCCGGATCCGCTCGACCTCGCCCATGCTGATCGTCCCACCGCGGAACGCCGTCGGCTCGACGTCCATGTGGATCTGGACGAGCACACCGTCGGACGCGCAGGCGGAGCGCGAGATCCATCGGCTGCTCGGCCGTCGCGGCGGCTCGCACGATCGACGCTTGGAGCTGCATGTAGGACGCGACAAGCTCGCGCGGTTGCGTGAACGCGCGGTTGAGCATGAGCGGTTCGCGCGGCTTGATCCATCGGATCGCGTCCGGCGCGATGCCTTGCTCGATCAGCCAGCCGCACGTGTCCATCGCGGTCTTGCCGGACCCGATGATCGTGTAGCGAGAGCTCGGCTCCGACCGTTCGGCCAGCCGGTTCGGCGACACGAACAGCACGCCGTCGTCGATCTCGAACGACGGCGTGTGCCGAGAGGGGATCGACGGGGCGACGAATGTCGCGTCGACGATGCTCCGGCGCACCTTGATGGTCGTCGTCTCGCCCGTTGTCGTTGATCGGACACGGTGACCATCCGGTCTCGGTTCCGACGTAGTCGGACTCCGCGAGGAAACGCACACGGCCAGTAGGGAGCAAGCCTTCATCGAGCACGGCCCCGAAGTACTCGACGACCTCGGCCCCCGTTGCGAGCTCGTAGTAGCCGGCGTTCGGTCCGGACGTGTCGATCCGTCCGCTGCCGAGCTCGCGCGAGTCGACGCCGTAGGTCGCCGAGGGCTGATGCAGCCGGACGAAGGGGTAGGCGTCGAGCCAGTGACCGCCCGGACGGCTCCGCCGGTCCACCATCACGACGTCGACGTCGGCGCGATGGACGAGCGCGTCGACGAACGCGATGCCGGTCGCGCCGGCGCCGATCACGAGGTAGTCGGTCTCGATCTCACGCATGGCATCCTCCGCCGGTATCGAGCAAGGGATCTGTGTGGGCGTCCGAGGACATTATCTGACCTGTCGGGATCGCGGAAAGCGATGTCGTCGCTGGCTTCGGGGCGGTACTCGAGGCTCCCTCGACCAGCTGCACGCGAAGGCCTCTTGTTTCCATCCGACGTCTCATCGAGAAGGCCGCCCGGCGCGGTCGTTCGCCGGGCGGCCTTCTCTGCTTCTGAGCGCTAGAAACTCGTTCGGCCCCCGAGGACGCTGCTGATGCCGGTCGCGTCGGCGAAGCCCCATGGCTGGATGTCGGGAGGCTCGATGCCGAGACCGGTGAGCATCGCGCAGATCTGCTCGCGGTGGACGCTTCCGTGGTGGAACACCTGAGTCATGACGATGCCCGCGGGACACTGGTACGTCCCAAGGTCCAAGACGCAGACGCGTTCCGCATCGAACTCTTCGGCCGCGAAGAACGCTTCCCACTGTCGCTCGGTCTCGTCGATGCGGCGCGCGAGCTCATCGACGTCGGCGCTCGGCTCGAGCGGTCCGTCCTTCCACGGCTCCGGGACTTCCGCGAGCTCTCGTTCGTATTCCGCGACCCACGTCGCCTGTGGACCGCCGAGCGACTAGGAAGCCGGCCTCGCGACGTCACGAGGTGGTTGAACGTCTCGAGGATGCTTCCGTACGCGGCAACCGCCTGAGCGGTCAGTTGCTCCGCCGACAGCGTTCTGCACGCATCGAGGAGCCGCTTCGAGGCCCAGACGTTGTGGCGTGAAGAGTAGAGCAAGCTCTCATTCACCGTTATCTCCGTTCGCATCAGGTCGACCGTTCGACGCGCGGGGTGCGCGCGAACGCGAAACCAAATGGGTCGGCCCTTGGGCTAGTGAACCACGCGATCCTCGGGGCGAACGGTGGACATCGACCGAGGCTATCAGTGCCTTGGCGAAGCGGCTGAGGCAAGAAGATCGCCCCGGCGGGTGGTCAACCCGCGTCCGGCCGCGGTGAAGTTGCGCTCGGCGTACATCGGTTGTCGTAGTGACTCGAAGGTGCGAGACCTGTGGACCTCCGAGGACACTTTCTGAATCGTCGTGAGCAGCCGGAACCTGGCGGCGTCGCGGTTTACGGCCCACGTTCCGAGGCGCTCCGTGACTAAGAGAACGCGCTGCGACGCTATTGAGCCGACCGCGCCATCGTCACCCGGATGTCACCTACGATCTCGGGCTCGCGAAAGCCGACCGCTCTTACCTGATGCGGACACCGGCGCCAGCACGACTCGAACCAAGCGGCGGATCGTCTCGTCGTCCTCCGTCGGCAGGCCGAGATCCGGAACAACCCACAAGCTCGCGAACAGGCGGATCCCTACCTCCACGAGCGCCTCGAGGTCGACGTCGAGTCCGAGCGAGGCGAGCTCGCGCTCGGCCGTCGAGCGGACGAGCCGGCTCAGCTGCGGATCGCGCAGCAGACCGACGAGCGACCCGTCCGAGACGAGCCGTGCGACGACGGGATTGTCCCTGCGCAGGCGCGCCGCCGCGACGAGCGCCTCGACGAGGCGCTCCACCGGATCTGCGATGTCGGCCACGGACCTCTTGAGTTCCTCGAGGAGCAAAGCGCCTTCGCGAGCGATCGTGCGCCGCAGGAGCTCTTCCTTGGACCCGAAACGCCGGAAGACCGTCGCTCGGCCAACGCCGGCCGCATCGGCAACGTCGTCCATGGACATGCGATCGAGGCCGTATCGCCCGATGCACGACACCGTCGCGGTGAGGATGGCGTCCTCGGTCGCGTCGCCTTCAGTCGACGGACTCAACAGCGCCGTCGCGAGGAAGCCGACGACGCGATCCGGCGTTTTGAGACTCATGGGACAACAAGAGTATCATACGTCTCTACGCGCAACCTCCGAGAGGAGCCGAACATGGTCGTGACGACCCGCTCGTTCGATGAACTCGATCTCATAACGCCGGAGTTGTACGCGACCGGTGGCTATCCCCATGAGGCATGGACCCGACTGCGGGCAGAGTCCCCGGTCCATCGATTCGCGCCGGCGGGGTACCGCCCGTTCTGGGCAATAACCAAGCACGACGACGTGAAGCACATCTCGCTGAACCCTGCGCAATTCCTGAGTGCTCCGAGGACAGCGCTTGCGCCCGTCGCCTACGAGAGATTTGCGCAGAGTGCGTTCCTCGACTCGAAAGGTGTGGCGGACCTCTCCGCACGCTCGTCAACATGGACCCGCCGGAGCACCGCGCCTACCGCGACCTCGCCAATCCGTTCTTCCGACCAGCCGTCCTCCGCAACCTCGAGGCGCGGATGGCGGAGGTCGCGAGACTCGTGGTGGACCGTGCTGCAGCAAGCGAAGAGCTCGACTTCGCGACGACGGTCGCGACTTGGCATCCGCTTTGGCTGCTGTCCGAGATCCTCGGCGTTGCGCGGGACGACCAGAAGATCGTGCTCAAACTGGCGAAGGCCGTCTTCGGCGCCGTGGACCCCGAATACACACCGCTCCTAGCGGTTGTGCCTCAGGCCCTTGCCTACTTCCAAGACGTCATCAGCGAACGGCGCGCGCAACCGAAGAGACGATCTCGCGTCGGTGCTCGCCAACGCTCGCATCGACGGCGAACCCATGAGCGACATGGAGACGGTTGCGTACTTCACGATGATCGCGACGGCCGGGCACGACACGACGCACTACGCGATCACCGGTGGTTTGCACGCGCTGATCGAGCAGCCCGACGAACTCGACAAGCTCCGGAACGATCCGTCGTTGGCGCCTAGGGCCGCCGAGGAGATCGTCCGGTGGACCAGCCCGGTGGTTCACTTCATCCGAACCGCGGCCGAGGACTGCGAATTGCGTGGCCGCAACATTCGCGCTGGGGACTCGCTCGTCCTGTTCTACCCTTCGGCAAATCGGGACGAGGACGTATTCGAGGATGCGTTCGCCTTCCGTGTCGATCGGGACCCGAATCCTCACTTAGGCTTCGGAGCGGGGCAGCACTACTGCCTCGGTGCCGGCTTGGCCCGGATGTCCATTCGGACCTTGCTCGCCGAGCTGATCCCACGTCTCGAGCACGTCGAGCTCGCCGGTGACCCCGAGCGGGCCGTCGCCGGTTTCGTCGCCGGCATCAAACACCTCCCGATTCGCTGGCGCGTCAGTCCCGCTGATTTAGCGCAAGCGCTCGACGGCGCGCGCGGCCGTCCTCTTGACAAGCGCCGCAATCGGGCCGGTAGGTCGAATCACTGAGGAGTCGCAGCAGGAACGGTGTTCGAAAGTCCGGCACCCAATGAGTCTGGAGCGCAGGAGCCGCCGGACGGTGTGGACCTCCGAGGACACTATTTGAACCGCTCTGACCAGGAGGAACGTGAGAGCGGCAATGAAATTCATGCGTCCTCGGAGCTTCTCGCGCCGTTGAGAGAACTCTGTATGACGTTGTGAAGAGAGCCGGTAGGCCGCCTGGTGTGAATCCAGGCACTGGCCCCGGGTCAGTCGACGCATCACAGGCGCGGATGACACGATGGACTCGTGTCATGGGTCCTGGTCAATGAGTCAGACATTCTTCGGGGCATGCTCGATTTCCAGCGTGCGGACCACCGCGAGCACGTCGCCCGACTCATCGCCGCTTGAGCCGGCTCCCGCTACCCGATCGTGACGCCCTCGACGGTCCCGGCCGCGAGCTGTTCGACCACATCACCCAGCAGCGCGACGAGCGCTTCATCAGCGCTGACGGCATCTTGGCCGGACCGGACATCGCCTGGGTCAACGCACCCGCCATCGGCCTACGGCTGATATCGCTCGCCCGCGCGCTGCGCTTCGAGGTGTCGATCGACCTCCGGCTCATCGAGGTCGCGATCATCACGACGGGTGCGCATCACCGCGCCGAGTTCGCGTGGTTCACGCACGCGGCGATGGCGCGCGAGCAGGGTGTGTCCGACGCGGTGATCGACGCGATCCGTGAAGGACGCACACCGGACTTCGAAAGGGACGACGAACGGATCGTCCATGCGGTCGCATCGAAGCTGGCGTCCGGATCGCGGATCGACGCGGCGACGTACGACGACGCGCAGCGCCTGCTCGGCGATCAGGGCATTGTCGAACTCGTCGAACTGTGCGGGTTCTACGCGCTCGTGTCGTACGTCCTCAACGCGTTCGAGGTGCCGCTGCCCGCAGGGGCCGAGCCCGTTTGGGGCGACTGACGCCGCACCCGCATCATGGGTGTCCCAAACCTTCCCTGAACCCGACGCACGGGTCCTTGGTTCGTAGTAGTGACTCGAAGGGTCAAATTGGGGCGTCCGAGGACGCTATCTGAACCGCTCTGACCAGGGAGAACGCAGCGCCGAGCTAATGGTCGACCGTGTCAGGGGCGCTCTTGTGCGTCTAAGAGAACTCGCGCTAACCCTGTGAGCTCCGCCTCAATCGCGCTGGCCGACTGAAGTGCATCGATTTGTCGAACTCGAACCCAGGATCCCGCCACGAGGTCGCGAACACCACACCTCGCCCGGTCCGGCATCCATCACCCGGGCGCCGATGTGCGCGGCGATGCCTCCCATATCGTCCAAGCGCAGTTCGATCTCTCCGGTGTGCACCCAACCCGGACGTCCCCGCCGATCCCGTGAAGGTCCCTGATGATGATTCTCGCGCACCTCCCCGCCCGGCCAGGGGCGTCGAACGTCGCGACCCGCAGTCCTCCGGTGGACCGGTCGTGTTCAGACGGCGGCGTTGAGCGCCGACCGCTGGCTGGTCGCTGCAGCCCCGAGTGCCGCCGCGCACCGCTCCGTCCCCCGTGAAGCGGTAAGGCCACGCGCCAGCGACTCGAGCATCTTGGCCGCACGGTCCGGCTCGTTGAGGCCCCCGGGCCAGCTCTGCCGCTTCGGCTAGTCGCTTTCCCGCTGAGCGCTCGTCGTCTTCGAGAAGGTCAAGCGCGGCGAGTGCGGCGTCCGCATCGACGATCGCGCGGTCGCGTCCGATATCGCGAGCGATATCGAGTCCCGCTTCGAGATGTCTCACGTCGGACGGCAGACGCCCGCGCGCCACGTCGAGCGTGCCTTCCGCGATCTCCAGCCGGGCCGTGAGCGCCGGGAACCCGATCTGCAGCGTGATGATCGGTCTCGGCCTTGCGGAGCTGTTCCTTGGCACCGCCCAGTCACCAGTCTCGAGCGGCGCACGTTCTGCGAGGAAGACGAGTGAACGTGCGAGCGCGACCCGATCGTTCGTCTCACGCGCCATGTCGAGCGCCTCTTGGTAGAGCTTCTTCGCTTCGGCGACGTCGCCAGACTCGAGCGCTTGGCTCGTGGCGACGGGGAAGTGCACGTCCGAGGACGTAGGACGCGCGGATCCGACGAGCGATCGCCATCGACCGCTCGAGGATCGCACGACTCGCGTCAGCGTCGCCGTGGATCTGGAAGAGCGGCCCGAGTAGGTAAAACCATCCGGCACGTTCCGGCTCCGCCACGATGTCCTCGCCGACCTCGAAGCGGCGCTCGAGCACCGCACGGGCGCGCTCGAGGTCACCGCTGATCGTCGCTCCGAGCCAAGTGATCCCCCAGGGCCTTGAGGAGGTTGTCACCGTGCGTCTCGCCGAGCTCGAGAGCTTCCTTCGAGCGGGGGGATCGCCTCGTCCAATCGCAGCCGCTCGAACGCGGAAGGCCGCGCCAGACAAGGAGATTGCCCCGCATCACCGGGTCGGTCGCGTCCGGATGGTCGAGCATCGCGACGATCCACGATTCGCCTTCGCTCAGGTGTGAGCAAGAACCAGAAGTAGCCGAGGTCGCCGCAGATCCGCAGCGCGTCTTCGATCGCTCCGTCGTCGGCGAGGGCGGAAGAGGATCGCGCCGATGTTCCGGGTCTCGAGCTTCGAGCGCGTCGTGGATGGTCGCACCGATGAAGTCGACGTCCCTCGTCGTCGCCGCGAGGTCTCCGAGCCAGCGCCGATGCCGAGCTCGGAACTCCGCGGCTCCGCCGCCCTCCTCGAGCTTCTCGAGCGCGTACTGACGGATCGTCTCGAGCAGCCGGTATCGGTATCGGCGTCCGTTGCTTCTTCCGCCACGACGAGTGAACGTCGACACCGAGGTCGGCTCGAGCCGTCGAGACGTCGTGGGCCGCGAGGCCGACCGTCGTGCCGACCGCCTCGGCCCCTCAAGGATGAACCTCCGACGAAGCGCCGACTGACAACGCAGGACGCGGGCGTCCTCCTCGAGCAGGCCGTAGCTCCAGTCGACCGGGCTTGGAGTGTGCGTTGCCGCCGATCGCGTCGACTCCCGCCCGTGAGCAGCCGGAAGCGATCGTCCAGCGAGCGGCGACTTCGCGATGACGAGCTCATGGCGATGCGTGCAGCGGCGAGTTCGAGGGCGAGCGGGATCCATCGGTCGAGGCAGTTCTCACCGATCGCGCGGCGCAAGTGTCCCGCGTCAGTCAAGCTTGGTTAGCGACGGCGCGATCGACGGACGAGCGCACGCTCAGAGCTCGCGACGGCGTCGCCCTTCGGCGATGCGAGGCGGCACCCTCCAGGTGATCTCACCGTCGACGACAGCGGCTCCCTGCTCGTCGCGAGGACCTTCACGCGTCGCATATCCGTCGCGAGCCCTCGACGGACCGACCCGCTCCCTGATGACGTGCTCACAGTTGTCGAGCACGAGGAGCGCCTTGGACCCTTGCAGTCGGGACCGGAGCGTGATGTCGAGGTCGCCGGCCCTGTTCCTCCCTGGATCTCGAGAGCATCGGCAACGGCTTGGACGACGAGAACGCCCGACGGGGTTCTGCGCGAGCTCGACGAGCCACACGCCGTCTGGATACTCACCGAGGACCTGGCTCGCGACCTCAACACCGAGACGGGTCTTTCCGACGCCGCCTGCTCCGACCAGGCTGATGAGAGGTGCCCCGTGGAGCAACCGGAGACTGTGAGTTCTGCGTCTCGCGATCGCGACCGACGAAGCTCGTGAGCTGGACGGGGATGTTGTTCGGCCTCGCCGAGAGCGTCCGCAGCGGCGCTTCCACCCGCGGAAGGTCGGGGTGGACGACCTCGAGGATCGTCTGCGGCTCCACGATGTCGCGCAGTCGGTGGACGCCGAGGTCGTTCAACGTGACGTCCGGGGGCAACGAGGGGGTCGCCATCTCCGCGGTCCGGGATGACAAGAGGATCTGTCCGCCGTGGCCGGCGTCGCTGATGTGACACGCCTGGTGAACCGCGAGTCCGATGTAGTCGTCGCCGGTGCTCGTTGGCGTCTCCGGTGTGTAATCCGATCCGTACCCGGCAGTGGACTCCATTTCTTCCGGCCAGGCGTGCGCCTGCAATGCGAGCTGCGCAGCCACCATCGCCCGGATCGCGTCGCCCGCGTTCTCGAAGACGGCGAAGATCGCGTCGCCGATCGGCCTTAACCTCGTGGCCCCCATCGGCCGAGATCGCCGCGCGGAGTATCCGATTGTGGTCGTCCAGCAGCGCGACGTAGGTGTCACCCAGACGCTGCAGCAGGCGCGTCGAGCCCTCGATCTTGGTGAACGCGAACCGTCCCGCCCGTGCACGGATCGGCAGTCTCCAGCGACTTCGGCGCCCTTCCCTCGCTGCATGGTCTTCGCCAACTGCCAGTCATCGGCGGGGATCTGCAGAGGGCCATGACAGCGTCCTGTCCCGCCCCTGATCCGACGATGGGATGGGTGTAAAGTCCTCAGCCGGATCCGGTGTAAAGGATCAGCTGAAACCTGGAAAGGCTCAGGTGATCCGTTCTGGAAACCGTCCCCGAAGCAGGACACCCTGAGAGAGTG
The DNA here is from genome assembly GCA_963826065.1 of uncultured Gemmatimonadales bacterium. Classification (GTDB taxonomy): domain Bacteria; phylum Gemmatimonadota; class Gemmatimonadetes; order Gemmatimonadales; family GWC2-71-9; genus CAVVWJ01. The sequence goes on along the minus strand of CAWGVP010000004.1, from coordinate 30,817 downwards.
GACCTCCGAGGACACTATCTGAACCAACGTGACCAAGGAGAAACTCTGAGTTCGGTCGGCGTTCAGCCTGTCCCATCCGGACTGCGGACGGTCACGAGGACCGCGGGCCCCGCATCTCGTCCTCGCAGGCGTCTTCGACACTGAGTCTTGCGCTCCAGACCCACACCCGGTCGCAGCGGCGTCGCGCAAGCCTTCCGTGCCGCCGCGATCTCAGCGTTCGCGTCGACCAGTCGGGTCCGACACGTGCCACGATCACCATCTCCGACCGTGCCGCATCCCGCAGCAGCGAAGAGCTCAGCGACGGTCTGCGTCGAACGTCCGACGTCGGTGAACAGGAACGTGACCGTTCCCGTCGGTAGCTCTCGCTTGGCCGCCCGCTCGCCGTGCCGCGCGGTGTTCGACTGCGCGCTCATGGATCGATCCCCTCGATCCCGTACGCGATGGCCTCCGGCTGGTCCATAGCGGCTCCATCCGCAAGGAGGCGTTCGAACTCCTCGTCCCCGAGGGCCTTCTCGGACCTTCGGCTCGTAGAGCCGGACGATCGGCGATGAAGGTTCCGAGCCCTCGCCCGACCGCAGCACGTATCCGAAGAGGCGTGCTGCTCTCTCGACATCGCCGTGGCGGTACGCGATCGCCGCGAGGTTCGAACAGAGCGGCGGGGTGCTGCCTGGGACGGTCGTGTGCTCGGCCCCCGCGACGAGTTCCTTGGCGAAGCGTTTCGCTTCCGTGAAGCGACCGACGCTCGCCAACGCGAGGATCTTCCCGCGGCCGTACTCGATGTCCCAGCCAAGGTCGGTGCTCCCGGTCAGCCCTCCGCCAGACATCACGATGCGCATCGGCTCGCTCCGCGACCTCGAGCGCCTCGTCGTACCGGCCGGCGACGTGGAGGAGGTCCGCAAGGAGTGCATCGGACGTCGCGCGATTGTTCTCGATGATCACCCCCTCCGCGGTGAACGTGTTCGCGAGCTGACTGAACTCGATGGCCTGCTCGAGCTCGCCCAGCAACGCGTGAGGTCCAAGCGACGAGAAAGCAGAAGGTATGCGCCATCACCGGGGCGCGCCGTCGCGATCGCGTCCTTCAGCATCGCGACGCTCGCGGCGACCTCGACCCTCGCCTGCTCGTCCGCCCGCGGCAGCGAGCAACGCTTTGACGAGCGGCCGATGTCGCGGGCGCGATCGTCACCCAGACCGGTGGTGTGGGGTCGGGACCGGCGAGTGCGATCGCCGTCGCTGACGTATGCCGCAACCTGATCCCACCCGGTTTCGATAGCCCGCGAGCCATGCGGCGACGAGCAGCAGCGACCCGGTGTGGTTGATATCGGTGATCTCGTCTCGGAGCGCCGAGCGCGGCTTCCGTCCAGCGAACACCCTCGTCCAACGAGCCGGCCCACAGCAGGAACGATCCCACGACCAGGACGGCAAGATCATCCGCTCGTCTCGTCTTATGCGACCACGCGATAGCCGCTCTGAGGTTATGCGCCTCGTCGAGCTGGAACTTCGTGAGCGCTCCGGACTCGAAGATGGCGCCCACACCGCCATCGACGAGCCCGCGGAAGTGACCGGCATGCCTGGTGCGAGCAGACTCGGATTCACCTGCTCCGAGAAGCTTCTCTTCTGCGTAGAGGCGAACCGTCTCGAGCAATCGGAACCGGATAGCGCCGTCCACCTCGATCGTGTCGACGAGCGACTTCGCGACGAGCGAACGAAGCGTCGAGATCGTCGAGGCGCCGACATCGTCGCCCCCGACCGCCTCGGCCGCGTCTAAGGCGAACGTTCCGGGAACACCGACAAGCGGCGGAGGAGCGTCCGTTCGGGGTCCGACAAGAGATCGTGGCTCCAATCGAGCGTCGCCCCGAGCGTCTGCTGCCGCTGCACACGCCGGCGCCCTCCGGTGAGGAGGTCGAACCTGTCGTTCAGCCGCTCTGCGATCTGCGCCGGCGAGAGGTGCGACGTCTGCGCGGCAGCGAGCTCGATCGCCAACGGAACCCCGTCGAGGCGTCGGCAGATCTCGGCCACTGCAGCAGCGTTCTCGTTCGGTCAAAGCGAAGCCGGGACGGACGGATGCCGCGCGATCACAGAAGAGCTCAACCGAAACAGACCCCCAGGTCTCATCACCGTCGGCCGGAACGTCGAGCGAAGGGATCGAGTAGATCTGCTCTCCTTCGACGTCGAGCGCCTCCCTGCTCGTGGCGAGGATGCGCAACTGCGGGCAGCTCGCGAGCAACTCGTCCGCCAGCTCGGCGCACGCATCGATGAGATGCTCGCAGTTGTCGAACACGAGGAGTGAGGCGTCGCTCGCCAGGACCCGGTTGCTCTCCGCGCGAAGGTCCACTGGACGCCGATCCCGGCGACAAGTCCGAGGGCGTCGGCGACAGAGCCCATCAACGCGTCGGGATCCGTCACCCTCGAGAGGTCCCCGAACCACGCGCCTCCCGGGAAGTCGTTCAAGACCTCCTCGGCGACCTTGATGTGCGAGACGCGTCTTGCCGCACCCACCGACTCCGGTGAGCGTCGTGATCCGGCGATCCGACAGGTGCTTCTTGACGAGTGCACACTCTTCGTGCCTGCCGACGAACGTCGTCCTTTGAGTGGGGATGTTGTGCCGGAACGCCTGCGCCGCCCTGAGTGACGGGAATTCTCCATTGCCTACCTGGTGGATCCGCTGCGGTTCGTCGAGGTCCTTGAGCCAATACGAGCCGAGATCCTTCAGCGGCGTCTTGCCCGCGACGAGCTCCGCGGTCGTCTGAGACACGAGCACCTGTTCGCCGTGGCCTGCGTCGGACACGCGCTTGGCGCGGTGCACCTCGTGCCCGACGTAATCCTCATCCACGGACGAGCGCTTCACCGGTGTGGATCCCCATCCGAACGCGGAGGACGGAGTGCTCGTTGAGAGCCTGCTGCCCTGCGGTGGCAGCGGCGACCGCGTCTCTCGCGTTCGCGAACGCGACGATTCTCGAACTCGATCTCGTCGAGCGTTGCCGCCTTGATCTCCACGTCCCCGGCCTCGACCTTGCGGATCCAGATATTGCGGAAGAAAGCCGGTGCGACGAACGCATATTCCGCGCCGGGGGTCGCCTGGATCTTCCAGCGATAACCCTGGCCGACTTTGAGCCGGTATTCCCGTGGCTCCAGCGAGGAGTTGTCGGTCTCGCTGCCGAAGCGGAGCGGCTCCAGGCGCGTCAGATTGTGGACCGCAGGATCTAAGATCTGACTCTGCCGCGCACCTTCGGCCGAATAGCCCGTGCTGGAGATGGTGCCGAACAGTAAAGCGAGAGCGACAAGAACGATGAACCTATACATTGCGATGAGTCCTCCCATTACGTCACATCGTCATGTAGTGGTTTTCGTCTTCTCGGCAATTCATGGGCATGGCAAAGGTTTTGCCCGAGTGGAGCAGGCGGCTTGCCGGGCACCGACGGCGCTGACCTAGCGAATGCCTCTAGGGAGGCTCCGCATGCCGTTGCCGGCCGGCATGGCTGTGACCTTTTGGCCTCAGCACGCGACGACACGCGGGATAAGACGGTGAGAGCGCTTGTGAAGGCTGGCGATTTTTGTAATCTGCGCGCGCGCCGCCTCGGCGTCTCCAGCCCATCCAGGACCACGACATGCAGAGATCAGCTGCCCGCCTGTTGCTTACCGCCTTCGCAATATTGCTCCCGCTCGGCGCGTCCGCGGCGGGGAACCTGTCGGTCTTTCTGAAGAACTACTATACCGACTACGCCATCGTGCTGGATTGCTCCGGCAAGTCGCATCTGTCGCCGGCCGACGCCGAAGCGGCCAAGGGCGCCATTGCCAAGATCGAGGCCTATTATCTCAATCGCGACCCATCCCTCGACAAAGCCCATTTGCTGAAGCAGGCGACCGCCAACAAGAACGACGCCTTCAAGATGATGGGCACGCAAACGAAAATCGAGGCGAACCGCTTCTGCAAGGCGTCGTTCAACGATCTGGTGGGCAAGCTGCGCGAGATCGAGCCGGCCGCCGCCTCCCAGGCCAATTGAGCTTGAATGGCGGCCGCGCCGCCGTTTTCCTCGCCGATCCCGGTCGAAGATCGGGGTGGCCGAAGGGCATCGTCTCGGGCTAATTTCGGGGCGGTTCACGAGGGAAATCGGGGATGCGCGGCATTGCCCTAGCAGCGGCGCTGATGGCCGCGGCCCAAGCCTTGGCTCTTGCCGGCATTGCGCCGGCGCGGGCGCAGCAGCCGGGCGGCCCCTCGCTCTCAGGACAACTGTCGCCGCCGTCGCTCGAGCCCTCCATCAAGCCTCTGCCGCCTCCGCCCCAGGTGCAGGAGCAGCCCGCCGTTCCTGCGGCGCCGTCGGCCGCACCATCGGCGCCGCAGGCCGCCCCCGAGGCCGCGCCGCCCGCTTCGGACGATCAGCCGCCGCTCGCGCAACAAAGCGCGCCGCGCCGATCCGGTGGTCGCCGCGATCCGCTCCAAGCTCGCCGATCCTGCCATTCGCAAAGGCGCCGATGCGGACGACCTCGCCGCGCTCGAAGCCTTCTACGCGGCAAGGGTTGACGGTCCGCTATGGAGCACGGAGATGGGCTTCTCGGCCAAGGGGCAGGCCGCCATCTTCGAGATCGAGAAGGCCGACGAATGGGGTCTCGACGCCAAAGCCTTCGCGCTGCCTTCCGCGGCGGAACTGCCCGAAAGCGCCGAGGCGCAGGCCCTGGCCGAGATCAAGCTCGATCTCGCCATTCTGAAATATGCGCGCTTCGCCCGCGGCGGACGGTTGGTGCCGTCAAAGGTGAGCGAGCTGTTCGACCAGACGCCGCCTTTGCGCGACCCGAAGCTGGTCTTGACCGAGATCGAAGCCGCCGAGGCGCCGGATCAATATCTTCAATCGCTGCACCCGAAGCACGAGCAGTTCCAGCGCCTGCGCCAGGCGCTGCTGCAAGCGCGCGGCGGGGAGGGGGGTGCGGAGGGCGAAGACGCCAAGCCCGCGGCCAGCGACAAGGACCGCAAGCGGCTCGTCATCAACATGGAGCGCTGGCGCTGGATGCCCGAGGATTTGGGCAGCCTCCATGTGTGGAACAACTCGCCCGCCTTCATGCTCTATGTCGTGAAGGACGGGAAGACCGTCTATGCCGACAAGACGCTGGTCGGCACCATCAACTATGCCACGCCGGTATTCACCGCCGACATGAAGACCATCGTCTTCAATCCCGATTGGAACGCGCCCGAGACGGTGGTGAAGGAGAATATCGTGCCGCACCTTCAGCAGAGGAACTATTCGATCCTGCGCGCGCATAAGCTGTTCGTGAGCTATAACGGAACGCCGGTCGACGCGGCCAAGGTCGATTGGAAACGGGTCAACCCGCTCGCCTACACCTTCTCGCAGAGAGCGGGGCCGCACAACAATCTCGGCAAGGTGAAGTTCCTCTATCCCAACCGCCACACCGTCTACATGCACGACACGCTGCCGGTGCGGAAAAAATACTTCAAGCAGACCTCGCGATTGATCGGGCACGAATGCGTGCGCATGGAGAAGCCGCAAAAATTCGCCGAGGTCCTGCTCGCCGAGGACAAAGGCTGGACGGCCGCGCGCATCCAGGAGCTATGGGACAAGGGGGTCAACAGCTCGGTCTCGGTGGAGAAGAAGATCCCGGTGCATATGGTCTATTTCACCACGGTGGTGGACGAGAGCGGCAAGGTGGATATTTCCCCGATGTCTACGGCCTGGACCGCAAGCTCGCCGTCGCGCTGTTCGGCGATGCCACGGGTTTTCCCGCGCCGCCGCCCGAGCCGAAGAAGCCCCTGGCCGGCGAGGCCGACGCCTCGACGCCGGCCGCGCGCCGCAGCAGGGCCGACAACGACTTTACGCGGGCAATGGGGATGGGCGACTAGCGCTCGCCTCCCTCACTTCTTGGCTTGCGCGGCGTCCCATCCCTTGATGGCTTCGTCCAGCATGGCGTCGAAGCGACCGTCGGTGGTCAACTCGGTGATGCCCTTGCCGAAGCCCTCCGCCAGCGAGCGGCAGGGCGACTTCTTGGAGAAGGCGATGAACATCTCCGCCGTGACCACGGCTTGATCGAGGGGCACGATCTTGTCCTTCAATCCGGCCTTGGCCGCTTCGGCGACACCGGGATAATAGCCGGCGATCAGATAGTCGGCCTTGCCGTCCAACAGATCCTTGAAGGCGGCGTCGATACCGGCGGTGCGGGCGACGTCGAGCTTGTCCTTGATGAAGGCATCGAAATCGGTGCCGTAGCTCTCGCCTTGGTTGGTGACGCCCTTCTTGCCGATCAGGTCTTCCGGAGCCTTGAAGGGAAATTCCTTGCCCTTGACCACGAAGATCGCCACGTCGTCGAACATGAAGGCGGGTTTGACGTAATCGAGATAGGCGGCGCGCTCATCGTTGAAGTAGATGCCGAAAATCATGTCGGCCTTGCCGTCGCGCGCGGCCGCTTGGGCCTCCTCCCAGGTTCCCATGTATTTCGACTCGAGCGGAACCTTGAGCGTCTTGGCGATGGCCTCGACCAGCGCGGGCGCGGCGCCGACGATCTTGTCGCCGTCCTTATAGGCGATCGCCGGATATTGCGGATGGCCGGTCGCGGTGATCTTGGTGCACTCGTCGGCGGCGAAGGTCGCGTTGCCCGTCAACGCGAGGGCCACGAACACAGTCAAGCCGAGAAATCTTTTCATGATCGAGAGTTCCTTATTCCTGGGTCGGATGGAGGCAGGGGAGCGGGTTCAGTCCGGAGGGAGTGCAGCAGCTCGGGCCTGCCGTCACCGCTTCATCTGCCCCTTGATCTTATCCACCTCGGCTTGCGAGACTTTTCCAGCCTGGACCAGCGCCTGCACGCAGGCCGGCGACAGTCCGGGGCCTGCCTTCTTCATGCAGAGGTTCAAAGCGGAGGTTTGCAACCCATAGTCGCCACAGAACTTTTTATAGTCGTTGGCGCAATTGTTCTGCATGCCCTTGGTGATGGTTCCCGCCTGGGCAAAGGCTGCCGATGAGCCGGCGCTGAGACCAAGGAGGATCAAGACAAAGGCGGCAGGCAACCTTGTGCGATAACGCGTCATCAGCGATCCCTCTCTTTATCGTGACAGGGTTCTACCACGCTTCTTGCTCCGCGCCACCCGCCATGGCTGGCATTCCGGCGGGTAGAAAAATCAAGTATTGTCGCGCCCCGACGCACATTTCAAAGGGAGAAAAAGATGCGTTCTGCCCCGCTCTGCTTGTCGATCGGCCGGACTGATCGGCGGCGCCATCGGCTGTAATGGCGGCGGCACAGCCGGCCAGGCCAATTGCTATGAGCTGATCGGCTGTACCAATCACGACTATTTCAAGCACTCCGAGTTGATGCAGCTCGGCTGTCAGCCGCTGTGGGAAGTGCGCAACTGGATCTACAAGGAAAACGGCTATTGCTTCCACACCCCGAAAGCGATCAAGGCGTTCGGCAATGCCGGCTGTCAATATGACGACGTGGACGACGTGCCGCTCAATGCCGCCGAACGCCACAATGTGAGCGCGATCAAGAAGGCCGAGGCGAAGAAGGGCTGCTAGGTTCTTGGCCTCCGCCGCGCGGCGCTACCGGCCTCGCCCAGAAAGCGCAGCACGAGATCGTTGAAGCGCTCGGGCGCTTCGAGATGCGGCAGATGGCCGATGCCTTCGAACACTTCCACGCGGGCATGCGGCATCTTGGCGGCGAGCGCTTGCGCAAGTTCCGACATTCTGTCCCATCTTGCCGCGCAGCTCTTCCGGCGCGAAATCGCGGCCGGGCGCCAGATGATCGTTGCCGCCCATGACGAATAGCACCGGTCTGCGTGAGCAGCGGGATCTCCTGCGCCACCGGCTCGCGCCAGATCATCTCGGCGGAATTGACGAAGGTCCTCAGCCAGCGCGGATATTCGGCGCTGCCCTTGATGCGAGTGCGCGCCGCCACGTAAGGCGCGAGCGCTTCGGGCGACAGCGTCAGCGCATAGCCCTTGATGAGCTGGTTGAGTAGCTCTCCGGCGTGACCTTGTCTTCGATCTCCATCAGCCGCTCGGCGGGGATTTGCGGCACGTAGAGGCGGTAATCCTCGAGCCCGATCGGCGCGTCGAGCACGATGCTTCTCGACGCGCTTCGGATACATGCGGGCGAAACGCACCGCTCAGCATGCCGCCCATCGAGTGGCCGACGATGGCGACCTTGTCGATCTTGAGCGTCATCGAGCAGCGCGGCGGTGTTGCGCGCGAGCTGATCGAAATGCAGGTCGAAGGCGGGCTTCGAGGATTTGTTGAAGCCGATCTGGTCCGGCGCGACGACGCGATAGCCTGAAGCGGAGAGCTCCTCGATCAGGCTCTGCCAATAAACTGAGGGGAAGTTCCGCCCATGCAGCAGGAGCATGGTGCGGCCATTCGGCTCGCCCTTGGGCGCCACATCCATATAGGCCATGCGCAGGGTCTCGCCCGATGCGCGATCGGCAACATGTGGACCGGGTAGGGTAGGCGAAGCCTTCGAGCGCGATGCCGAAAGGTCTGCCGCCCCGGTGTGACGCTCCCGCCTCGGCGCCTGGCCGCGCTTGGAGCCAGGAGGGCCAAAACGACCAGGATCAGACAAAAGACTCGCATGCGTTCGGCCAATGCCGGCTCTCTTTCGCTATCTCTTGCGACGGGGCAAAGCGTCCCAATTCGGCCGCGAAGCTTAACCATAGGCTCGCGGCCGAAGGTAGCATTCGACCCGTTTGCAAAGCGCAAAGAGGCTGCTATCCCCTTGTCGCAAGCACCAGATCGGGGCGCAATTTAGCCTTTTCCCATGGCTAGGGTCTGCCGGATTGCGCCCTGGCACGGGGGCTGCAAGCAACAGCAACATGATTAAGCGCTTTGTCATTGCCGCAATTCATCGTCGGCCTGTTCCTGGGCGGGGTGGGCTATTTCAACCTCGTCTTCAAGCCGAAGATGATCGCCGACTTCGTGTCGAAGATGGTGCCGCCGCCGGCGACGGTGACCGCCGAGGCCGCCAAGACGGAGAGCTGGATCGACCGGCTGCGCGCCATCGGCACGCTGGTGGCCATCGAGGGCGTCGACGTGGCGCCGCAGCTCGGCGGCACGGTCACCGACTATTTCTTCGACAGCGGCAAGGACGTCGAGAAGGGCGAGAAGCTGGTCAAGCTCGACACCTCCGTCGAGGAAGCCGACCTCGCCGACAACAAGGCGACGCTCAACCAGACCATTCTCGACTACGAGCGCCAAGTCGAAGCTGGTCAAGACGGGCGCCGTGTCGCAGGCGATCCTCGATCAGACCATCGCCAAGCGCGATTCGGCGGCGGCCTCGGTGCAGCATGTCGAGGCGATCATCGCGCAGAAGACCATCACCGCGCCGTTCGCCGGCAGGCTCGGCCTGCGCCATGTGGAGAAGGGACAATATGTCTCGGCCGGACAGGCGCTGGTCTGGCTCCAAGCGCTCGACCCGATCTGGGTCGATTTCCCCGTGCCCGAGGCAAGCGTCGCCAAGTTCAAGATCGGCAGCGCGATCGAGCTCACCGCCGACGCTTATCCGGGGCAGACCTTCAAGGGCGAGGTCGAGGCGTTCGACGCGCGAGCTCAGCGCAGGAGGCGCGCATGCTGATGGTGCGGGCGAAGGTGCCCAATCCCGACCGCAAGCTGCTGCCCGGCATGTTCGCCAACGTCGCCGTGCTCGCGGGCGGCGCGAAGGAATTCGTCACGCTGCCGCGCACGGCGGTGACCTATGGACTCTATGGCGACAGCGTCTGGGTGGTGAAGGAAGGCACGCCCGAGCCCGCGCCGGCGCCGCCGCCACAGCGTCAAGCGAGCCGGTGGCCTCCGCCGTCGCCGCCGATGCCACGACGACGGGCCGGTTCCGGCCGAGCCGAAGCTCACCGCGGAGCGCCGCTTCGTGCGCGTCGGGCCGACCGAGGGCGACAGGGTCGCCATTCTCGAAGGCGTCAAGGACGGCGAGCAGGTGGTCACCAGCGGCCAGCTCAAATTGCAGCCCGGCGCCACCATCAAGGTCGACAATTCGGGCGCGCTGAAGCCGCCGGCGGAGCTGCCGAAGCAGTAGCGCCATGCGCTTCACCGATATCTTCATCAAGCGGCCGGTGCTCGCCACCGTGGTGAGCCTGCTGATCCTGCTGGTCGGGGCGCAGGCCGGGCTTCAAGCTGCCGATCCGGCAGTATCCGGAGCTGTCGAACACGACCATCACGGTCGTCACGACCTATCCGGGCGCGAACGCGGATCTGATCCAGGGCTTCATCACCGTGCCGATCCAGCAGGCGGTGGCGAGCGCCGAAGGCATCGACACGCTGACCGCCTCGTCGACGCAGAATGTCAGCACCGTCACGCTCAACCTGAAGCTCGACGCCGATCCCGACCGGGCGATGACCGACGTGCTTCCAAGGTCGCGCAGGTGAAGGGCATCCTGCCGCGCGAGGCGAACGATTTCGATCGTCACCAAGCAGACCGGGGAGGGCTACGCGCTGATGTATCTCTCCTTCAACTCCAAGGTGATGAACGCCTCGCAGATCAGCGACTATCATCACTCGCGTGGTGCAGCCCAGGCTGCAGACCATCAACGGCGTCGCCAACGCGCAGATGCTCGGCGGGCAGGTCTTCGCCATGCGCATCTGGCTCGATCCGGACCGCATGGCCTCGCTCGGCGTGACCCCGCTCGATGTGCGCAACGCGCTCGCCGCCAATAATTTCACCTCGGCGCCAGGCCAGGTGAAGGGCGATTTCGTGCAGACCAATATCGACGCCAAGACCTCGCTCAGACGCCGGAATCGTTCGGCAAGCTGGTGGTCATGGGCCGCGGCGATTCCCTGGTCAGGCTCGGCCGACGTCGCCGAGATCGAGCTTGGCCCGCAAAACGCGGATTCCTCGTCGGCGTTCGACGGGCTCAAGGCCGTGTTCATCGGCGTCTACGCCACGCCCACCGCCAACCCGCTGACCGTCATCACCGACGTGCGCAAGGCCTTCCCGGAGATCCAGAAGGAGCTGCCGCCGGGGCTGGAAGCGGCCATCGCCTATGACGCCACCAATTTCATCCGCGCCTCGCTGTGGGAGGTGATGAAGACGCTCGGCGAGGCGGCGATCATCGTCATCGTGGTGATCTTCCTGTTCTTGGGCAATCTCACGCTCGACCATCATCCCGATCGTGACCATCCCGCTGTCGCTGATCGGCGTGCTCGCGCTGCTCGCGGCGCTCGGCTACTCGATCAATCTGATGACGCTGCTGGCGCTGGTGCTCGCCATCGGGCTCGTGGTGGACGACGCCATCGTCGTGGTGGAGAACATCCACCGGCATATCGAGCACGGCATGCGGCCGTTCGATGCGGCGCTGCGTCGGCGCGCGCGAAATCCTCTATCCGATCATCGCCATGACCATCACGCTGGCCGCGGTGTACGCGCCGATCGCCTTCGTGTCGGGGCTGACCGGCGTGCTGTTCCGCGAGTTCGCACTGACGCTCGCCGGCGCCGTGATCGTGTCGGGCGTCATCGCCGTGACGCTATCGCCGATGATGTGCTCCAAGCTGCTCAAGGCCGAGAACAAGCACGACAAGGCCGGCTGGCTGCCGCGCAATCTCGACCGGCTGTTCGAGGGGCTGAAGCGGCGCTATCAGCGGCGCCTCGGCCGCACCCTCAATTACCGGCCGGTGACCTTGCTCGTTCTCGCCGGCGTGATCGCCGCGACCGGCCTCATGTATATGACGTCGCAGAAGGAGCTCGCGCCGCAGGAGGACCAGGGCATCCTGTTCACCCTGGTGAAGACGCCGCAATACGCCAATCTCGATTATCTCGAGGCCTCGACGGACCAGCTCACACAGGTGTTCAACACGGTACCGGAGAAGGACCACGTCTTCGCCATCAACGGCATGGGCGACGTGCATCAGGGCTTTGTCGGCATCTTGCTGAAGCCGTGGGGCGAGCGCCAGCGCAGCCACGAGGCCGTGCTGCAGGAGCTCCAGCCAAAGATCGCCGGCATCGCGCCGGCGCTCGCGCTGTCCTTCTCGCCGCCGCCGCTGCCCGGCTCCATCGGCGGACCCCCGGTGCAGTTCGTCATCACCACGACGCGCGATTTCCGCGAGCTGGCCGACGTGCTGGCCGACGTGGAGAAGTCAGCGCGCGAGAGCGGCATGTTCATCTTCTCCGACTCCGACCTGCGCTTCGAGACGCCGCAGCTCGAATTCCGCATCGACCACGACAAGGCCAACCGGCTCGGCATCACCATGGCCGATATCGGCAACTCGCTGGCGACGCTGCTCGGCGGCAATTACGTCAATTTGTTCGACCTCTATGGACGGAGCTACCAGGTCATTCCGCAGGTGCCGCGCGAGTTCCGGCTGAACGAGGACTGGCTGACGCGCTACCAGATCCGCACGAGCTCGGGCACGCTGGTGCCGCTCGCCAACGTCGCCTCGGTGAAGAAGGTGGTGCAGCCGAACTCGCTCACCAATTTCCAGCAGCTCAATTCGGCAACGCTGTCGGCCGTGCCGTTCCCCGGGCGGACCGTCGGCGAAGCGATCGAGTTCCTGAAGAACAAGGCAGCGGAGAGCTTCCCCGAAGGCTTCACCTACGACTTCCAGGGCGAGAGCCGGCAATTCGTGCAGGAAGGCAATGCGCTGGTCTACACCTTCGTGTTCGCGCTGATCATCATCTTCCTCGTGCTCGCCGCGCAGTATGAGAGCTTCCGCGATCCGCTCATCATTCTGGTGGCGTTGCCGACCTCGATGTTCGGCGCGCTGATACCGCTCAATGCCGGGCTCGCCTCGATCAATATCTACACGCAGATCGGGCTGGTCACGCTGATCGGGCTGATCTCGAAGCACGGCATCCTGATGGTGGACTTCGCCAACAAGCTTCAGGAGGAGCAGGGCTATTCGCGCCGCGAGGCGATCGAGCATGCCGCCGCGATCAGGCTGCGGCCGATCCTGATGACCACGGCAGCGATGGTGGTGGCCATGGTGCCGCTGCTCGTCGCCAAGGGCGCGGGCGCGGCGAGTCGCTTCGATATCGGGCTGGTGATCGCGGCCGGCATGACCATCGGCACGATGTTCACGCTGTTCGTGACGCCCGCCGTCTATACCTATCTCGCCAGGGACCACCAGAAGGCGAAGGCAGAGGCCGAGGCGGCTCTTGCCCATGCCTCCGCCGCCGCCAAGGACGAGGCGGTCGCCGCGGAGACGGTGGCCGAGGCCGACTCCGCCGCCGAGGCGGGAATGCTGTTCCCCGCGCCCGAGGAGCCGCTGGCGGGGGAAGGCCGAGTGTCGCCCGAGGTGCATGCCTTCAGCTCCGCCGCTTCCGCCGCCTCGCGCCCAGCCGAGGAGCGCCGGCCGAGGCGCCGCAGGCGGCGGGGACCAAAGCTGCCCACCGCGGCCGAGTAGCCCCCTTATTGCACCGCACCTAGTTTACTCGCCTTGAGGGAGTCTCTAGAAAGCCTTGAGCCATCAAGGGGCCGGGACCGCATGTTCTCCAAGCTACTGATCGCCAATCGCGGCGAAATCGCCTGCCGCGTCATCAGGACGGCGCGCAGGCTCGGCATCAAGACCGTGGCGGTCTATTCCGAGGCCGACCGCGACGCCATGCATGTCTATATGGCCGACGAGGCGGTGCCGATCGGCCCGGCGCAGGCCGCCCAGTCCTATCTCGATATCGGCAAGATCGTCGCCGCGGCCAAGGCGACCGGCGCCGACGCGGTGCATCCAGGCTACGGCTTTCTCTCCGAAAATGCCGCCTTCGCACGGGCGCTCGCGGAGGCGGGCATCGCCTTTGTCGGACCCAATGTCAAAGCCATCGAGGCGATGGGCGACAAGATCGAGTTCGAAGAAGCTCGCGGCCAAGGCCAAGGTCTCGACGGTTCCCGGCCATCTCGGCGTGATCAACGACGCCAAGGAAGCGGCGAAGATCGCCGATCGAGATCGGCTATCCGGTGATGATCAAGGCCTCGGCCGGCGGCGGCGGCAAGGGCATGCGCATCGCCTATAGCCGCAAGGAGGTCGAGGAAGGCTTCAACTCGTCGAAGTCCGAGGCCAAGTCGAGCTTCGGCGACGACCGGGTGTTCATCGAGAAATATATCGAGGAGCCGCGGCATATCGAGATCCAGGTGCTCGGCGACAAGCACGGCAACGTCATCCATCTCGACGAGCGCGAATGCTCGATCCAGCGGCGCAATCAGAAGGTGGTCGAGGAGGCGCCGAGCCCGTTCCTCGACGCCAAGACGCGCGAGGCGATGGGCGCGCAAGCCGTCGCGCTGGCCAAGGCGGTCGGCTACGACTCGGCCGGCACGGTCGAGTTCATCGTCGACAAGAAGCGCAATTTCTATTTCCTCGAGATGAACACGCGGCTTCAGGTGGAGCATCCGGTGACGGAACTGGTCACCGGGCTCGACCTGGTCGAGGAGATGCTGAAGGTCGCCGCCGGCGAGAAGCTCGCCCTCAAGCAGAAGGACGTGAAGCTAAAGGGCTCGGCCGTCGAGGTGCGCATCTATGCCGAGGACCCGCAGCGAAACTTCCTGCCTTCGACCGGGCGGCTGGTGCGTTATCGCCCGCCCAAGCTCGGCACCGAGGGGCGGCGTGACCACGCGGCTCGACTCCGGCGTGGAGGAGGGCGGCGAGATCAGCGTCTATTACGACCCGATGATCGCCAAGCTGGTCACGCATGCGCCGAAACGCCTGCGCGCCATCGAGGAGATGGGCAGCGCGCTCGATGCGTTCGCCATCGACGGCTTCCGCCACAACATTCCTTTCCTTGCCGTGCTGATGCGGAACGAGCGGTGGAAGGAGGGACGCCTCTCCACCAAGTTCATCGCCGAGGAGTTTCCCGAAGGCTTCAAGCCGCCGCAAGCCGGTCGGCGAGGTGCGCGATACGCTGGTCGCGGTCGCGGCGGCGATCGACCATCTGAGCAATGCGCGGCGCCGCGCCATCACCCAGCAAATGCATGGCGAGGCGGTGCGCTTCGCCGAGACGCGCATCGTCGAGCTTGGCGAGGAGCGGGTGAAGGTCAGCGTGGCGGGCGGGCTCGACGGGCCGGTCACAGTCACGCTCGGCGCGGACGGCAAGGCGAAGCCCAAGGCGATCACGCTCGCTCGTCCTGGTGGTTCGGCGAACCCGTCTGGGAAGGCACGGTCGACGGCGCGCCGGTCGCGGTGCAGGTGCGCCCGATCCTGAACGGGTTCAATCTGACCTATCAGGGCGTCGAGGCGCCGACGCGGGTGTTCACCGAGCGCGAGACCGAGCTTGCGGCGAAGATGCCGGTCAAGGTGAAGGCCGACATGTCGAAATTCCTGCTCTGCCCGATGCCCGGGCTCGTCGTGTCGCTGGCGGTCAGCGAAGGGCAGGAGGTCGCGGCGGGCGACGCGCTCTGCGTGGTCGAGGCGATGAAGATGGAGAACGTGCTCAAGGCAGAGCGCGACGCCAAGGTGTCGAAGATTCTGGCCAAGCCGGGCGACAGCCTCAATGTGGACGCCGTGATCCTCGAATTCGCATAGCCGCCGTTCACACTTCTTGTCATTGCCCGGCTTGACCGGGCAATCCAGTAATCACAGTCTTTAGCAGGAAACCGAGATTGGTGGTTACTGGATGCCCGCTTTCGCGGGCATGACAGCCGAATTCTGGGTGAAGGCTGCGCATGATGTCAAAGCCCCACGGCAAGACCCGCACCGTCACGGTCAGGATCGAGGGCAGGGTGCAGGGCGTCTATTACCGCGCCTGGACCAACGACACGGCGCGGTCGCTTGGCCTCGACGGCTGGGTGCGGAATATGAGCGACGGCAGCGTGCAGGCGGTGTTCTCCGGCCCTGCCGACGTGGTCGAGGACATGCTCAAGCGCTGCGCCGATGGTCCGCCGGACGCGCAGGTGACCGCGGTGACCATTGCGGATGAGGGCGGCGCACCGCCCTCGGGTTTCAAAGTCATCGCGACGGATCGTTGGCGCTGACGCGGCTAGCCGAACGCCTCATCGAAGGCCGCGCGGAGCGCCTGATCGACTTTATCCATCTCGGTCTCGGCGCCGAGCGCGGCGAGGCTGGTGACAGGCGTGCCGGCGAGGCCGCACGGGACGATGCCGGAGAAATGCTCAAGATCCGGATCGACGTTCAGGCTGACGCCATGCAGAGCTCACCCAATGGCGCACGCGCACGCCGATGCTGGCGATCTTGGCGCCCTGCGACGAAGATGCCGATCTGGCCGGGGCAACGCTCGCCCTCGACGCCGAGCCGCGCAAGCGTCGCGATCAGCCAGTCCTCCAGCGAGCGGACGAAGGCCCGCACGTCGCGGCCGCGCCGGTAAGATCGAGCATCACATAGGCGATGCGCTGGCCCGGGCCGTGATAGGTGAAGCGCCCGCCGCGCCCGGTCCTAAAGACGGGAAAGCGGTCCGGCGATAGCAGCTCGGCGGGATCGGCGCTGGTGCCCGCGGTGTAGAGCGGAGGGTGCTGGAGCAGCCAAACGCATTCGGCCGCAGCGCCATGCGCGATTGCCGCCACGCGGGCGTCCATCGCCGCGACGGCGTCGGCGTAGGGCACGGGCTCGGAGCTCGCCAGCCACTCGATGGCCGGTTTCGACGAGGCGTGCGTCGTTGCAATGGCGGCGGGCATGGCCATGATCTGATATCCTAGGCCAAGCCTTGCACCCTCAAGAAGGGTTTGCTAAGGCAGCAGGTCCCTGTCGGCGCTTGCCGATGGGGCAGCCTATAGCCATATCGGGGATGGAAGCCTCGAAATTCCTCGTTTTGACGCATGGCCTTTCGGAACGTCTCTCGGACTTTTCGCGGGTCACGCTTAGCGGTCGTGGCGGAATTGGTAGACGCGCAGCGTTGAGGGCGCTGTGGGCTTAGCCCGTGGAGGTTCGATTCCTCTCGACCGCACCAATTTCCTTGCCTTCAATGCGTCAGGCCCGGGCACGAACTCGGGTCCCAAGGAACACTAGAACCCGACGATCGGACTGGCGATGCAGGACGCCGCAGGCGAGGTCGAACTGCGCGACGAAGAGGGCGGAATCCGCTCCGACTTTTTGCATGCCGTCGCCGCTTCGATCGAGGAAGGCGACGCGGCCAAGGTCCGCGAGCTGACGCTGCCGCTGCATGAAGCCGACCTTGCCGACCTGATCGGGCTGCTGCGTCCCGAGCAGCGCGGCGTGCTCATCGCCATGCTCGGCGAGGACTTCAAGGCCGCGGCGCTGCCCGAGCTCGACGAGGGGGTGCGCGACCAGGTACTCGAGGTCATGCCCACCGAGCAGGTGGCAGAGGCGTTGCAGGAGCTCGATTCCGACGACGCCGTCTACGTCATCGAGGACCTCGACAAGCAAGAGCAGTCGGACATCCTCGCCAAGCTGCCGTCCTTCGAGCGGGCCCAGCTCGAGCGGAGCCTCGAATATCCGGAAGACTCCGCCGGCCGCATCATGCAGACCGATCTCATCGCCGTGCCGCCGTTCTGGTCGGTGGGGCAGACCATCGACTATATGAGCGAGGCCGAGGACCTCCCCGACCGCTTCTACGAGGTCTTCGTCGTCGATCCCGCCTATCATTTGATCGGCTCGGTGGCGCTCAATCGCCTGCTGCGCTCCAAGCGGACGGGAAGCGTCGAATCCATCACCGACCGCGACATCCATCCGATCCAGGCCGAGGCCGACCAGGAGGAGGTGGCGCGCCAGTTCGAGCGCTACAATCTGACCTCGGCGCCGGTGGTGGACGAGGACAAGCGCCTGGTCGGCGTGATCACCGCCGACGACGTGGTCGAGGTGGTGCAGGAGGAGGCGTCGGAGGACATCCTGCGGATGGGCGGCGTGGCCGGCGAGTCGATGAGCGACTCGGTCTGGCAGACCACGCGGCTCCGCTTTACCTGGCTGCTGGCCAATCTGGTGACGGCGATCCTCGCCTCGGTCGTCATCAGCATGTTCGAGGCGACTATCGAGCAGATGGTGGCGCTCGCGGTGCTGATGCCGATCGTCGCCTCGATGGGGGGCAATGCCGGAACGCAGACCATGACGGTCGCGGTGCGCGCGCTGGCCACGCAGGATCTCGGCCCAGTCAATGCGGTGCGCGTCATTTTGCGCGAATCGGCGGTCGGTCTGGTCAACGGGCTGCTATTTGCGGTCATCATGGGGGCGATCGCCTATTTCTGGTTCGGCAGCGACCAGCTTGGGCTGGTGATCGGGGTTGCCATGATCGTCAATCTGGTTGCCGCGGCGCTCGCCGGCATCCTCATCCCGCTGGGGCTCGATCAGCTCGACCTCGACCCGGCCATCGCCTCGGGGGTATTCGTTACCACGGTCACCGATGTGGTCGGCTTCTTCGCCTTTCTCGGACTGGCCGCTTTGTGGTTAGTCTAGGGGCGGGGGGCTTCGAATGTTCTTCTATATCGCCAAAGGGCTGTGGTTCCTGCTGCAACCCTCGACGCTGATCGCGCTGCTGATCGGCTATGGCTCGATCCTGATCTGGACGGGCTGGGCGCGATGGGGGCGCCGCTTCGTCACCATCGGCGCGGTCCTGCTGCTGGTCGCCGGCCTGTCGCCGCTCGGCAATGCGCTGATCCTGCCGCTGGAGGACCGTTTCCCGCGCGCCGATCTCGACGTGCCGCCGCTGACCACCGGGTTCATCATACTCGGGGGCGTCGAGGACAGGCTGGTCGGCGAAGCGCGGCGCGCGCCGGCGCTCAACGAGGCGTCCGAGCGGATGGTCGAAGCCGTGATGCTTGCCCGGCGTTTCCCAGAGGCGAAGATCGCGTTTTCGGGCGGCGATGCCGGCATTCTCTATCAGTCGGGAAGCGAGGCGGAAGGCGCGCAGACCTTGCTGACCGCGCTCGGCGTGCCGCAAGACCGGCTGATCCTCGAGACGAAGTCGCGCGACACCTACGAGAACGCGGTCTATCTGAAAGAATCGTTCACGCGCTCCGGCGAGGTCGGTCCCGGCAAGCGCTGGGTGCTGATCACCTCGGCGTTCCACATGCCGCGCGCAATCGGCGCGTTCCGCCAGGCTGGCTTTGACGTCGAGCCTTGGCCGGTGGATTACCGCACGCGCGGGCGCGCCGATCTGACGCGGCCCTTCGACAAGGTCTCGGAAGGCCTGCGGCGCGTCGATGCCGCCACGCGCGAATGGGCCGGGCTTCTGGCTTATTGGCTAAGAGGACGGAGCGATGCGCTGTTCCCCGCGCCTCGGCCGGTCGCGGTTGCTGGCTGCGATCTTGCCGCACCCGGGGCTAGTGCGTCCGAAAGCCCGCCAGCATCCCCATGTCGACCCAACCCTTGAGGTAGGTGGCGGCGCGAAGCTCGGCCTCGTCCGCGCCGGCGAAGGTGGCCACCATCTCGCAGAGCACGCCGAAGCTCACGCCCTTGGCGGTCTCGTTCCACATCATGGCCTCCTCGGCTTGCATCGGCCTGAAGCGGGCCATGAAGTCCTGCCGCCACACGATGATGGAGTGCGGCTCTGGAAACCGGATGGGCTTCGGCGGCGCGGCTTGCTCTTTCAGCGCTGCCCAGATTTCGGCGGCGTTGGTCCTGAAGCGCAGGCGGATCGCCGTCGGATGCGGCACGAATGTGAGCGGCGGCCAGGCCTCGGGCGCCAGCCCAGCCAGCGCATCGATCGTGAGCGGCGCGGCGTCGGGCCCATCGAAGGCATCGGCCAGCGCCTTTTCCAGATCGGCGATCTCCGCCAGCTCGGCATGCTTGGCGTAGGTGCCGCTCTCGCGCACGAAGTCCGGCAGGTGGCGGCCGAACCAGCGCGCGCTGCGCTGGTCCGACGGATTGGCGTCGATATAGGCCTTTACCAACTTCGCGAAAGCCCGGTCGCCAAGATAGGCGTGGAGCTGCTCGTAGTCGTCGCCGAGAATCTCGGCGAGCCGCGCGACATAGGCGTTGCGATAGACGCCGAACAGCACTTGGCGCCGTTCCTTGGCGCTGTCGTTCACTTCGGCGAGGATGGCGTCGTCGCCGGCCAGGATGCCGCGCTGGAAACTCTCCTGGAGCTCTCTAAGGCTCTTCATTCCGCCGCCGCGAGCCGCTTTCCGCCGAACACCTCGCTCGCGATCGAGCGCGCGTGGTCGAGCTCATCCACGAGCTCGGCAAGCGGGGGGATGTTGTCGTCGCGCTCTATCATGGTCGACACCGGGCCGAAATGGGTGACTGCCTCGCGATAGAAGTCCCACACCTCGGGGCAGACCGGATGATCGTGCGTGTCGATGATGTGGCTTTCCTCATGGCTGTGGCCCGCAACATGGAACTGGACCACGCGGTCGCGCGGCACGCCGTGCAGGAATTCGTCGGTTGAGAAGCCGTGATTGAAGGCGCTGACATAAACGTTGTTGACGTCGAACAGCAGCCAGCAATCGGCGCGCTTCGCCACCTCGCTGACGAACTCCCATTCACTCATCTCGGACTGGCCGAAGGTGACGTAGCTCGACACGTTCTCCAGTGTCAGCCGGTGGCCGAGGATGTCTTGTACCTGGCCGACGCGTTCAACCACATGATCGAGGGCTTCTTGCGTGTAGGGGACTGGCAGGAGGTCGTGCAGGTTCACGCCATGCACGCCGGTCCAGCACAAATGGTCGGAAATCCATTTAGGGTTGACGCGCTGAGCAAGTTTCTTCAGCGCGCCGAGATAGTCGAGGTCGAGTGGGGCAGTCGAGGCGATCGATAGCGACACGCCATGCATCACCACGGGATAGCGCTCGCAAATCCGGTCAAGCATGTGCAAAGGCTGGCCGCCCTCGATCAGGTAGTTCTCGGAAATGATCTCGAACCAATCGATCTTGGGAGAGCTATCGAGGATCTCGCGATAATGCTGCGGCCTCAGCCCTAAGCCGAAGCCGAGATAATCAGGCTTGCCGCTGCTCATGGCTACACGCTCCTCGGACGATGGCTGAAATGGCCGGCCGCGAACGCCGCGGCCGGCCTTATTTACGTAATTGGCTTAGCTGTTCTGGAACTGGCCGCCGTGGCCCTTGCACTCCTCCTGGAGCATCTCGACCCAGCCTTGACCCTTGCAGGCATTCTTGCCTTTGCAGTCGTTCTTGGTGGTCTTGCAGGCACCCTTGCCGGCGCAGCCGTTGACGCCGAAGCAACGTCCCGGAATTCCTTCGACGGCATACGCGGAGCCGATCAGCGCCACGCCGGAAACGACCAGGGCCGCGGCCGTCATGGCGATTTTAGCACCAGACTTCTGAGTGAGCTTCATTTTCCTCTCCTGTGCATGAGTTCTAGTCGTTCGTGGCGGAGAGCCGCCAAGCGAGCTATAGCCCTGATCTCGGAGGGGCTTGCGTCACGCCTGTTCAAAGCTTCGTGCTTTGCGCACTTGACCCAATTCACGCGGCCGTCAACTGTGCGTGATCGGCGAAGGTGGCGCGGGGAATCGTGGCGAGTGAGTGCAGCGATGGGGCTCAACGACATCGCCGTCTATGTTGACGGGACAGAGGCGACCAAGGCGCGGGTGGCCTTCGCGGTGGCGCTTGCCAAGGAGCATGGCGCGCATCTGATCGGCATTGCCTTCGCGCCGACCGCTCTGCTGCCGCTCTACGGCGCCGATGCCGGCTTGGCCGACATGAGCGAAGTCTTGCAGAGCGTGAAGACGCAAAGCGCCAGCGCGCTGGAAGCCTTCAAGACCTGCGCCGTTGGCGAAGCCGTGAGCGTCGAGGCGCGGCTGATGCAAGGCATCAGCGAGGAGTTCCCGCACGATTTCGCCCATGCGGCGCGGCATTCCGACCTTGCGATTCTCGGCCAGCCGCGCGACGGCGACCCGCTGATCGGCCAATATGCGCTGGTCGAACGCTGCCTGTTCGCTTCGGGGCGCCCCGTCATCATCGTGCCGGCTGCGCCGGAGAAGCTCGCTCTGAAAGGAACCATCGTCGCGGCCTGGGACGGCAGTGCCGAGGCGGCGCGGTCGATCAACGACGCGTTGACCTTCCTCAAGCCTGCCGCGCGCGTCGTGCTGCTGGCCGGGATCGCAAGCGAAGACGCCGACGAGCGCGCGCCCTTGATCGACGACATGATCGCGCATCTGAAGCGGCACGGAGTGAAGGCGGAAGCGATGCGGGTCAAGATCGCCGAGGGCGATGTGGGCCGGGTGCTGCTCGCCAAGGCAAAGGAACTTGGCGCCGACATGATGGTGATGGGCGCCTTCCATCATTCGCGCTGGCGCGAGTTCATCCTCGGCGGCGTGACGCTGACCGTGCTTGAGGAGGCGGCAATTCCCTTGTTCATGGCGCATTGAGCGGCAAAATGACGGTGCATCTGATCAAGCTTTGCGTCGGCGTGGAAACGGTCAACGAGCTTGCGGAGTGGCAGGACGACCGGCTGAGGCGGCTGAAGCGCGAGAAGAAGGCGCCGGAGCTGTGCCACCGCACCTTGCAGACGCCGCGGCGCCGCGCGGAGATTCTCGATGGCGGATCGCTCTATTGGGTGATCAAGGGCTTTGTGCTGGTGCGGCAGCGCATCATCGATCTCAGGAGCGACGCGAAGGACGACGGCACGGCGTGCTGCGGCATCGTGCTGGATCGCGAGCTGGTCGCCACGCGCGCGCATCCCCGCCGCGCCTTCCAAGGCTGGCGCTATCTCGATGCGGCGGATGCGCCGCGCGATGCCAAGGGCTTCGCCGACGTCGAGGACGCGATCCCGCGCGGCATGCGCGAGGAATTGCGCGAGCTGCGCCTCATCGATTGGTAGGCGGCACCGGCACGTTGTCGATCAGCCGCGTCTTGCCGAGATAAGCGGCGGCGAGCACGCGCCCGCGCTTGATTGGCCCGAACATCGGCTGGAGCGTGTCGGGATCGCGCACCGCGACATAATCGACGCGAAAGCCCGCGGCATCCAGCTTGAACCTCGCCGCCACCACGGCGTCGTCGCAGCCGCGGCCTTGCGCCAGGTCCGCCGCGACGGCGGCAATCGTCTGATGCAGCAAGGGCGCGATCTTGCGCTGCTCGGGCGACAGATAGACGTTGCGCGAGGACAGCGCGAGCCCGTCCGCTTCGCGCATGATCGGCGCGGCGACGATCTCGACCGGGATGTTGAGGTCGCGCACGAGCTGCTTGACGACGAGGAGCTGCTGGTAGTCCTTTTCGCCGAACACGGCGAGGTCGGGACCGCATTGCATCAGCAGTTTGGCGACGACGGTGGCGACGCCGTCGAAATGGTTGGGCCGCGCCGCGCCGCATAGCCCCTCGACCAAATCGCCGATCCTGATGCGGGTCTTGAAGTTCTCCGGATACATCTCCGCGGCGTCCGGCGCGAAGACCAGATCCACGCCCGCCGCGCCGAGCTTCTCGAGGTCGCCCGCCTCGTCGCGCGGGTAGGACGCCAAATCCTCGCGCGGGCCGAACTGGATCGGGTTGACGAAGATGGACGCGACCACGCGGTCGGCCTTGCTTTTGGCGAGCGCCACGAGCGAGAGGTGGCCTTCATGCAGGGCGCCCATGGTCGGCACCAGCGCAACCGTTTCGCCCGCCTTGCGCCAGGCGGCGACGTGCTTGCGTAGGTCCTGGACTGTGCGGACAAGGCTGGCGCTCGGCATCCTTCTTCTCCTAACGGCCAAGGGTTAAGCTTATGGCATGGGCGAGGCGAAACGCCATATAGGGCCGAGCGCCCAATTGCCAAGCCGCGCGGCGATCGGCGAGGCGCTGCTTGCCGAGGAAGGGCCGCTGGTCGAGGCGCTGATCGCCAAGGCGCGCTTCAGCGCCGAGGATCGCCGCACGATCGAGACGCTGGCCTCGAGCCTGGTCAAGGCGGCGCGCGAGGGGCGCGCGGAGAGCGGCGGGGTCGATTCCTTCCTGCACGAATATGGGCTGTCGAGCGAGGAGGGGGTACTGCTGCTCTGCCTCGCCGAGGCGCTGCTGCGCATCCCCGACGCGGCCACCGCCGATAGACTAATCGCGGGCACCATCGGTCTCGGCGACTGGTCGCGCCATCTCGGCCATTCCGAATTCGCTTCTGGTCAACGCCTCGACCTGGGGTCTGATGCTGACGGGCCGCATCCTCGATTGGGGCGAGAAGCGTCAAGCGGACCCGGCAAGCATGGTGCAGCGGCTGATCGCCAGAAGCGGCGAGCCGGTGATCCGTCAGGCGTTGCGCCAGGCCATGCGCATCCTCGGCGATCAATTCGTGCTCGGCGAGAGCATCGAGGACGCGCTGGTGAACGCCGAGGGCGAAGCCGAGCAGGGCTACCGCTTCTCCTTCGACATGCTGGGCGAGGCGGCGCGCACCGAGGCGGACGCGGAGCGTTACGCTCAGCGCTACGAGGAGGCGGCCGAGGCGATCGCGGTCTGGGCCGGCCATCCGGGGACACGAAGCGAAGACGAGCTGATCGGCCGGCCGGGGCTTTCGGTGAAGCTCTCGGCGCTGCATCCGCGCTATCAGCCCTCGCAGGAGTCGCGCCTCAAGGCCGAGCTGGCGCCGCGGCTGTCGGCTCTGGCGCAGACCATGCGCGACGCCTGGCTGCCGCTCACCATCGATGCGGAGGAGGCGGAGCGGCTCGACCTTTCGCTGGCGCTGATGGAGCCGTTGTTTACCGATCCCAAGCTTGCCGAATGGAACGGGCTTGGGATTGTCGTACAGGCCTATAGCAAGCGGGCGCTGCCGTTGATCGACTGGCTTGGCGCGGTGGCGGAAGCCACCGCCCGGCGCATTCCGGTCCGGCTGGTGAAGGGCGCCTACTGGGACAGCGAGATCAAATGGGCGCAAGAGGCTGGCTTCGCGGGCTATGCCGTGTTCACGCGCAAGGCGAATACCGATGTCGCGTATCTCGCCGCGGCGCGCGCGCTGCTCGACCGCCCTGACCGCTTCTATCCGCAATTCGCTACCCACAACGCCCATACCATCGCGGCCATCGCCACGCTGGCCGGGGATCGCCCTTATGAATTTCAGCGGCTCTACGGCATGGGCGAGGCGCTGCACCGCGAGGTGGTGCACCCGGAAAGCCTCGGCCAGCCCTGCCGCATCTATGCCCCTGTCGGCGGCCATCGCGATCTGCTTGCCTATCTCGTGCGCAGGCTGCTGGAGAACGGAGCCAACACCTCATTCGTCAACCGGCTGGCCGACGACGAGGCGCCGATCGAAACGATCGTCGCCGATCCGGTCGAGAAGGCCGCTTCCCTCCAGGAGAAGGCGAATCCGCTGATCCCGGTCCCGCCCGACCTGTTCCTGCCGGAGCGCAAGAACAGTCTCGGCCTGCCGCTGTGGCAAGACACGGTGCGCGCGCCGCTGCTTGCGGGAATGGAGCGGGCCCTTGCCGATCCGGCATCGGCCAGTCCGATCGTCTCAGGCCAGGAAGTAGAGGAGGGGGGCGAAGTCGGTTGGATCACCTCGCCGCATGACCGGCGCGTCGTCGTTGGGGTGTGCCGAAGCGCAGGGCCAGAATCCATCGACAAGGCGCTCGCCGCAGCGCGGGCGGCATCCGACGATTGGGACCGGCTCGGCGGCGAAGCGCGGGCGGCGTTGCTCGATCGCGCCGCCGAACTGTTCGAGGCGGACCGGCCCGCGTTGATGGCGCTCTTGGTGCGGGAGGCCGGCAAGACGCTCGGCAATGCCCAAGCCGATCTGCGCGAGGCGGTGGATCATCTGCGTTACGCGGCGGCGCAAGCCAGACGCAAATTCGCGGCCCCGCGCCTCCTCAAAGGTCCGACCGGCGAGGAAAACGCGCTCTCGCTGCATGGGCGGGGCGTGTTTGCCTGCATCTCGCCCTGGAACTTCCCGCTCGCCATCTTCACCGGGCAGATTGCCGGCGCGCTCGCCGCCGGCAATTCGGTGGTGGCGAAGCCGGCGGAACAAACCCCACTGGTCGCCGCTCGCGCCGTGCGGCTGTTGCACCAGGCCGGCATCCCGCCGGATGTCCTGCACCTTCTGCCAGGGCGCGGCGAGAGCGTCGGCGCGGCTCTGATCAAGGATAAGCGCGTTGCCGGCGTGGCCTTCACCGGCGGTACCGATACCGGCATCGCCATCAACCGCGCTCTGGCCGCGCGCGACGGGCCGATCGTGAAACTGATTGCCGAGACCGGCGGACTGAATGCCATGATCGTCGATTCCTCGGCGCTGCCGGAGCAAGTGGTCGACGACGCGCTCGCTTCGGCCTTCGACAGCACCGGCCAGCGCTGCTCGGCGCTGCGCGTGCTGTTTCTGCAAGAGGACGTGGCCGACGCCACGCTCGACATGCTGCTTGGGGCGGCGCGCGAGCTCAAGATCGGCGATCCGTTCGATTACGCCACGGATGTCGGGCCGGTGATCGACGAAGAGGCCCGCGCCGCGCTCGAAGCGCATAAAGCGCGCATGCGCAAAGAAGCGCGCGAACTGCTGGATCTTCCCTTGGGCGCGGGTTGTGCGCATGGCACCTATGTCGCCCCGGCGATCTACGCGATCCCCACGATCTCCGTGCTCAGCCGGGAAGTGTTCGGCCCGATCCTGCATGTCGTGCGCTTCTCCGGCGATCGGCTTGGCGAGGTCTGCGAGGCGATCAACGCCACCGGCTACGGCCTCACCCTCGGCCTGCACAGCCGCATCAAGGCGACGGCGGATTTCGTCGCCGAGCGGGTCAAAGTCGGCAACATGTATGTGAACCGCAACCAGATCGGCGCGGTGGTCGGCGTGCAGCCATTCGGCGGCGAGGGGCTGTCGGGGACCGGCCCCAAGGCGGGCGGTCCCGGCTATCTCGAAGCCTTCGCGCTCGAGCGGGTGCGCTCGACCGATCTCACCGCGTCGGGAGGCAATGCCAGCCTGCTGGCCGCCGGCGGCGACGAGTCCTGATCCGCCATTGTTCGAGGGCGGTTAAGGGTCCATCTATAGCTTCGGCGGCACCTGGCTGCCGGGAGTGGACAGAGAATGGCCGAGCCGAAAACTCCGGCGAAGAGCGAGAAGGGCGACGTCGCCGAGAAGCGGTCGACGCGAAGCGAGATCGACGCCTTCCTCAAGGATGTGCGGGCGCTCACGCCGCACGGCTCGGGCCAAGGCAGGCTGATCTTCGCCATGGATGCCACCATGAGCCGGCAGCCGGCATGGGATCTCGCGCTCGAGCTGCAAGCCGACATGTTCAAGGCGGTGAAGGCGGTGGGCGGGCTCGATGTGCAGCTGGTCTATTTCCGCGGCTACAACGAGTGCCAGGCGTCGAAATGGGTCGGCGATCCGGACGCGCTGGCGCGGCTGATGCGCCAGGTGTTCTGCGCCGGCGGCTTCACCCAGATCGGCAAGGTGCTGAGCCATGCGCGGCGGGAGAGCGCCGCCGCCAAGGTCAACGCGCTGGTCTATGTCGGCGATGCCATGGAGGAGGATGTCGACCGGCTGGCCGCGCTTGCCGGCGAGCTCGGCATGATCGGCACCCCGGTCTTCGTGTTCCAGGAAGGACGCGACGCCAAGGTCGAGCGCGCCTTCAGGGAGATCGCCAGGCTCTCGCGCGGCGCCTATGCGCCGTTCGATACCGGCTCGGCGAGGCAGCTTCGCGAGTTGCTGACCGCGGTCGCCGTCTATGCCGCGGGCGGTCGCAAGGCGCTGAAGCATTTCAGCGAGGAGACGAGCAGCGGCGAAGCCTTGCGCCTCCTCGAGCAGCTCGGCTGACGGCTACCCGATGGCTTATTTCCTTGCCGGTTGCGCACTCTTGGTTCTGCTGCTGTTGATCGGACGCAAGGTCACTCTGGCCGATCCGCGCAAGCTCGCGGGTGCCGTGCGCAAGGCGGGCGGCGTCGCGGCGCTCGCTGTAGCAGGCTTCCTGCTGGTGCGCGGCGCGCTGCCGTTGGCCATTCCGCTTGCGGTGTTCGGGCTCTCGCTGCTGGGACGCGGCAACTGGCTTGGCGTGGGCGGACCGCTGGGCTCCTCGCGCAAGTCGCCGGGGCAGAAATCCGATATCCGCACCGACAGACTGGCGATGCAGCTCGATCATGACAGCGGGCATATGGACGGGACGTGCTTGTTCGGGCGATTTACCGGCCGCACGCTCTCAACGCTGAGCGACCGCGAAGCGATGGAGCTGCTGGCCGAGCTGCATCGCGAAAGCGCGCCGGAAGCGGCGCTGATGGAAGCCTATCTGGACTGGCGCCTGCCGGGTTGGCGCGACGATGCACGGGCATCGGCCGAGCAGGCTGGCTCCCGGCGCGGCCGTGGGCAGGTCAACCGCATGAGCGCCGATGAGGCCTATGCGGTCCTCGGTATCGCTTCTGGCGCGAGCGAGGAGGACGTCAGGCAGGCGCATCGGCGGCTGATGATGAAGATGCACCCCGACCAGGGCGGCTCGACCTATCTCGCGGCGCGAATCAACGAGGCGAAAGAAGTCCTGCTCGGCGGAAAATGAGCCCGCGTCCGCGATGCGGCGCCGGCTACTCGGCGGTCATCACCGCGCAGTCCAGCGACATCTTCTTGAGCGCGGCGCACGCGGCCTGCGCGTCCGGCTTTGAGAAGCCGGCGAAGCGCGCGCGATACCATTCCTTGTCGTCCTTGATGAACGAGGCGGTGAAGGGCAGGTGGCCATCGAGCAGGTCCATGGCGCGCTGTTGCACCATGCCGAGCCGGTTTTCGGCCTCGTCCTGGGTCATGTAAGCCCCGACCTGCACATGGTAGGCGCCGCTATATTGGACGCGTTTGGATGACGGCTTGGGCAACGGGCCGCCCGAGGTCAGGCTGGCTCTGAGCGGCAGGGCCGGCTCGGAAATGTCGCCTTCGGAGGTGGCCGCGGCAGGGACCCGCGCCGCCGGGGCAGGCATCGCGGAGGCCGACGCATAGGTCGGCTTCTTCACTGGCGGCAATGCCGGGGGCGCGACCAGCGAGGCGACCAATTGTGCCGCTGTAGGCTTGGTGCTTGAGGCCGCGGCGAAGTTCTTGTCGAGCAAGGCGCGCATGGCGGTATCGCGCTGACTGCCGGTCTTGCCGCCCATCACCACGGCGATCAGATGCTTGCTGCCGCGATGCACGGAAGCCGCGAGATTGTAGCCGCTCGCCCGCGTATAGCCGGTCTTGATGCCGTCCGTGCCCTTGTAGTTGAGCAGCAGCTTGTTGTGGTTGCGGTATTTGCGGCCGTTGAAGCTGAAACTTTGCGTGCCGGAACACCGCGTAATAGTCCGGATAATCGTGGATCAGATGCGCCGAGAGGATCGCCATGTCGCGCGCGGTGGTTATCTGCTCGTCATTGGGCAGGCCCGAGGCGTTGCGGAACAGCGTGTTGCGCATGCCGATTTGCCTGGCCGTCTCGGTCATCAGCTTGGCGAAGGCTTCCTCGCTGCCGGCGAGGTTCTCGGCGATGGTGGCGGCGGCGTCGTTGGCGGATTGGGTCACCAGGGCCTTTATCGCGTCGTTGACCTTAATGGTCGACCCAGGCTTGAGGCCCAGTTTGGTTGGCGCCTGGCGCGCGGCAAATGCCGTCACCGTCAGCTCGGAGCTCGGCGTGAGCTTGCCGGCCTTCAGATAGCCGAACAGGACATAAAGCGTCATCATCTTGGTCAGCGACGCCGGATGCCGGGGCGCGTCGGCCGCCTGCTGATGCAGGATGGTGCCCGAATTCATGTCGACGACGATGGCGGCGGCAATCGAAGGCGCGCGGGGCTTCTTCTTGGCGGCCAGAGCCTCGCCCGCGGGTGCGAGCACGGTGCCGGCAATTAGGGCGAGCACGAGCAGCACGCGGCTTACGCCGTGCGCTTGGCTCCGACACTGACGCTCCGCGATGTGCACAGACCGCCGAAGGCGCTAGGCCTTCCCCCGTTTTCGACCCCGTCCCTGGCGCGATTTTCGGCGCCCTCGCTCGCCGCAAGATGCGAACTGCCCACAAATTCGCCGTCTCACATGGCAGGAAGAAGGCTAAAATTCGTCTCTTGCCAAAGCGTTAAGTCCGATGCCAAACTTCCATTGTGCAGTGCAAAAAATTTGGGTTGACGTTTTTTGTGCAACGCATATATATCCCTCGCGTTCGCAGCAATCGCGCAATCCGGTTTTCGAGGAAGAGGGCCACATGCTCAAAGGTTTCGAAGAGTTCCAAAAAGTAGGCAAAGATGGCTTCGATGCGGCCGTCCGTTCGTTCGGCGAAGTGAACAAAGGCTTCCAGGCCATCGCCGCAGAGGTCACCGACTATTCCAAGAAGGCGTTCGAGGATTCCACTCGCGCTTTCGAGCAGCTGATCGGCGCCAAGTCGATCGAGCAGGCCGTGGAGATCCAGTCCCAGTATGCCAAGAAGGCCTACGACACTTACATCGCCGAGATGTCCAAGCTCGGGGAGATGTATGTCGGCCTTGCCAAGGATGCGTATAAGCCGGTCGAGGTTGCCTTCAACAAGAAGGTTGTCTAGCGCTCCTGCCTAACTCCCTTTCCCATTCGAAAGACCCGGGTTCGTTTCCGGGCCTTTTTTTTTACCGTTTTCCTGTCGGCAACTCACACTATGTTATGGAAGAGAATGGCGCGGCGATTTGCGGTTCCGAGCGCGTTGCCGCTAGAATGGAACGAGAAGGGTCGCCATCGAGCGGCCGCTCGCCTTGGCAGATGACAAACGACACGCCACATAGAGGCTGACGATGGCGCGGAACGGCGATCCTTGCTGGGGCGACGACACCGGCACCCATATTATCACCAAGACGCGGGCGAAGACCAAGCGGCCGAGTTCTACAAGGTGCTGCTGCTGAACGACGACTACACGCCAATGGACTTCGTCGTGTACGTCCTCGAGCGGTTCTTCAACAAGCCGCCGGAGGAGGCGACTCGCATCATGCTGCATGTGCATCAGAAGGGCGTCGGCATCTGTGGGGTCTACACTTACGAGGTGGCTGAGACTAAGGTAGCGCAGGTGACAAGCTTCGCGCGGCAGCACGATCTTCCGCTGCAATGCACGATGGAGAAAGAGTAGGATCTAGGTGGCTTCGTTTTCGACCAGTCTCGAGCAGGCCTCCGGCGCGCTCTGCAATATGCCAATGAGCGCAGCCACGAATATGCGACGCT